>NZ_CP151638.1:0-4091414 GCF_038397765.1 Microbacterium sp. LWH10-1.2 | reverse complement strand
AGTGCGGGGCGGTGTCGTAGTGGCGGATGCCGGCATCCCACGCCGCGTCGAGCACGGCCCAGGCCTCGTCATCCGTCAGCGGACGGAAGAGGTTGCCGACGTTGGCCGCACCGTAGCCGAGCGTCGGCAGGGTCTGCTCAGGCGACGACGACATGCTCACCCCTCCAGGTGTAGTCGATGATGCTGTCGGCCTTCATCTCCATGCCGGTGCCCGGCGCGATCGGCGGCATGTACGAACCGCCCCTGATGTCGGTCGGGGTGACGAAGTGCTCGTGCAGGTGGTCGACGAACTCGATCATGCGGCCCTCGCGCGTGCCGGTGACGGCGACGAAGTCGAACATCGACAGGTGCTGCACGGCCTCGCAGAGACCGACGCCGCCGGCGTGCGGGCACACCGGCACGCCGAACTTCGCCGCCAGCAGCAGGTTCGCGATGTTCTCGTTCACGCCGGCGACGCGCACGGCGTCGATCTGCATGACCTGGATCGCCTCCGCCTGCAGGAGCTGCTTGAAGATCATGCGGTTCTGGGCGTGCTCGCCGGTCGCGACACGGATCGGCGCGACCCCGCGGGCGATCTCCGCGTGGCCGAGGATGTCGTCGGGGCTCGTGGGCTCCTCGATCCAGGCGGGGCGGAACTCGGCGAGCGCGTTCACCCACTCGATCGCCTCCGACACCTCCCAGCGCTGGTTCGCATCGATCGCGATCGGGAAGTCCGGCCCGCACACCTCACGGGCCTTGCGGAAGCGGCGGATGTCGTCGTCGAGATCGGCGCCGACCTTGAGCTTGATCTGCGTGAAGCCGTCGGCCATGGCCTCGCGAGCGAGCCGTTCGAGCTTCTCGTCGGAGTAGCCGAGCCAGCCGGGGCTCGTCGTGTATCCGGGGTAGCCGGTGGCGAGCAGCTCCGCCTCGCGCGCGGCGCGGCCGGGCTCGGCGGCGCGGAGGATCTCCAGAGCGTCGTCGCGGGTCAGCGCGTTCGTGAGGTAGCGGAAGTCGACCAGGTCGACGAGCTCCTCCGGCGTCATCCGGGCGAGGAGCTGCCACAGCGGGAGCCCCGCGCGCTTGGCCTTGATGTCCCACAGCGCGTTGACGACCGCGCCGATGGCCATGTGCATGACGCCCTTCTCGGGGCCGAGCCAGCGCAGCTGCGAGTCGCCGATGATCTCGCGGAAAGTGCCGCCCATGTCGTCGAGCAGCGGCTCGAGCTCCCGGCCGACGAGGTGTCCGGCCAGTGCGTCGATCGCCGCGACCTGCACGTCGTTGCCGCGGCCGATCGTGAAGACGAAGGCGTGCCCCTCGATGCCGTCCTCGGCATCCGTCCGCACGATCACGTACGCGGCCGAGTAGTCGGGGTCGGGGTTCATCGCGTCCGAGCCGTCCAGGCTCAGGGACGTCGGGAAGCGGATGTCGGTGGTGTCGAGGGCGACGATACGGCTCACGGGGTTCCTCTCACGGGTCGGACTTCTCGCACCGACCTCTTGGAGTGTAAACATCCGATGTCTATACTGTCAACGAGACAGGCGGTCATCCGGTGGCCGCGACAGACGAACACCGACGACTCAGGAGAACCATGAAGTTCGCGCGGCTTGGCGCCCCAGGTGCAGAGATCCCCGTCCTCGTAGACGGCGACCGCTACCTCGACCTCCGCCCAGTGACATCCGATGTGAACGGGGATTTCCTCGCCTCCGACTTCCGCGACCGCGTCGCGACGGCCCTGGCCGCCGGTGAGCTCCCCGAGCTGGCGGACGCCGCGGAGCAGCGCATCGGCGCCCCGATCGCGCGCCCCAGCGCCGTGATCTGCATCGGCCAGAACTACGCCGCGCACGCACGCGAGTCCGGGTCGGAGCCGCCGACCATCCCGATCATGTTCCTGAAGACCCCCAACACCGTGGTCGGCCCGAACGATGCGGTGACGATCCCCCGCGGCAGCGAGAAGACCGACTGGGAGGTCGAGCTCGGCATCGTGATCGGCGCCCGCGCGTCCTACCTCGACTCCCCCGAGGAGGCCGACGCACACATCGCCGGCTACGTCACCGCCAACGACGTCTCCGAGCGGGCGTACCAGATGGAGGTCTCCGGCGGGCAGTGGTCGAAGGGCAAGATCGCCCCCGGCTTCAACCCCACGGGTCCGTGGCTGGTCACCCCCGACGAGGTCGAGGTCGATCGCCTGCGCCTGCGCAGCTGGGTCAACGGCGAGCCGCGCCAGGACTCGAACACCGACGACATGATCTTCGACGTGCGCGTCATCGTGCACCACCTGTCGCAGTACGTGACCCTGGAGCCCGGCGACCTCATCCTCACCGGCACCCCGCAGGGCGTGGCGTTCGGCGGGAAGTTCCCCTACCTGAGGGCCGGGGACGTCGTGGACATCGAGATCGAAGGACTCGGGCACCAGCGCCAGGAGTTCGTGGCATGGGAGGCACAGAAGTGAGCATCGACACGGTCGTTGAGCGAGCGGAGCGAGACGAAACGCATGGATCCGGCATGAGCGGACTCGTCGCGATCGTCACGGGCGGGGCGTCGGGCATCGGCGCGGCCATCGCCCGCCGCCTGCACGCCGAGGGCGCGCACATCGCCGTGCTCGACCGTGACACGTCGGGGGCGGATGCCGCGTTCGCCGCGTTCACGGCCGACGTGTCCGACCGCGCATCGGTGGATGCCGCCGTCGCCGCCGTCGCCGAGCGCTTCGGCCGCATCGACATCGTCGTGAACAACGCCGGCATCGGCGCACAGGGCGACATCACCGCGAACGACGACGACGAGTGGGCGCGCGTGCTGTCGATCAACGTCACCGGCATCGCCAGGGTGACGTCGGCGGCGCTGCCGTGGCTGCGGCAGTCGCCCGCCGCGGCGGTCTGCAACACGGCATCCATCGCCTCCACCACCGGCCTCCCGCAGCGCGCCCTCTACAGCGCATCGAAGGGCGCCGTCTCGGCCCTCACCCGCGCCATGGCGGCCGATCACCTGCGCGAGGGCATCCGTGTGAACGCCGTCAACCCCGGTACCGCCGACACCCCGTGGGTCGGGCGGCTGCTGGACTCGGCATCCGACCCCGCCGCCGAACGCGCGGCCCTGGAGGCCCGACAGCCGCACGGGCGTCTGGTCAGCCCCGACGAGGTCGCCGCCGCCGTCGCGTACCTCGTCTCCCCCGCCGCGGGCTCGACCACCGGCACCTTCATCGAGGTCGACGGCGGCATGGCGCAGCTGCGCCTCCGCCCCGCCGGCAGCTGACCTCCGCCCCGCTCCCGGGTGCTCCCGTCGCGAAAGATCCCGGTATCCGCCCTGGATACCGGGATCGTCTGCGGCGGGAGCGCCGGGTGTGGATAACGGCGGATGCCCGGACCCAGGTCGTGCGACAGTTCTCGGATACGCGCACCGCGGGGGTTACCGGACAGACTGGGGAACGTCTTCCCCGTATCCGAGGCTCTCGCCGCAGGAGTGAGCCGCGAGCGTCTCGGGCGCAGTGACCTCCGCGCCCCGTTCCACGGGGTGCGCGCACGACGCCTGCATGAGCATGGCGAGGAGTCCGACGATCCGTTCGAGGCGCAGGCGGAGCAGCGCCGCCGCCGAGCACGCGAGTATGTGCTGCGGCTTCGCCCTGGGCAGTTCTTCTCTCACGAGACCGCGGCAGCACTCTGGCGCGCCCCTCTCCCCCTTGCCCGCATCGGGCCGCGGCTCGCGACGGGCGAGGAGATCCCCGTGCACGTGAGCGTCCTCGGCGCTGCGCCTCTGGTCAGGACCCGAGGTGTCGCGGCGCATCGCGCACGGGCAGCCACATCCGCCGTCACGGTGATCGACGGCATGCCCGCGACGACCGCCGCGAGCACATGGGCCGGCCTCGGCGGACTCGCGCTGCTCGATCTCGTGGCACTCGGAGACCACTTCTGCCGAGCCTGGCGCCCTGGCCCCGGCCGCCCGAACGCAGGCATGCCGTCGACCGCGACTCCGGACGAGCTGCGCATCGCGGTCGACTCGGGCCGCCGTGTCGGCATCCGTCGACTCCGCCAGGCGATCGAGTTGATTCGCACGGATTCCTGGTCGCATCGGGAATCCGCCGTACGCTGCCACCTCGTGCTCGCGGGTCTCCCCGAGCCCGAGCTCAACCACGACGTGTACGACGGCTCTGGCCGTTTCCTCGCCTGCGTCGATCTCGCCTACCCCGAGCGCAAGGTCGCGATCGAGTATCACGGGATGCTGCACCGTGATCGCTATGCCGCCGATGTCGGGCGCATCGCGGCGCTGCGCGCTGCCGGGTGGATCGTGATCGAGGTGACCGCCGCCCTCTTCCGCACTCCCGACGAGCTCGTCGCGCGAGTGCGCGCCGCCCTGCGGGCTCGCAGCTGACCCCCGCCCCGCTCGGGTGTTCCCGTCGCGAAAGATCCCGGTATCGGCCCTGGATACCGGGATCTTCTGCGACGGGAGTGCCTCAGATTGGCCTCAGCCCTTGAGGCCCGAGTGGGCGAGACCCTCGACGAACTGACGCTGCGCCACGACGAACACGATCAGCATCGGCACCACGGTCATCGTCGCCGCCGCGAGCTGCGTGTTCCACATCTGCCCGCCGTAGGCGTCGGTGTACCGCGTCAACGCCTGCGGGAGCGTGAACAGCTCGGGAGAGGTCAGGTAGACGGTCGGCTCCAGGTAGAGGTTCCACGACGCCAGGAAGGTGAGGATGGCGACGGCCGAGAGCGCGGGCTTGGAGAGCGGAAGGCAGATCCGCCACCAGATCGCAGGCCTGCCCAGTCCGTCGATCCGCGCGGCCTCCTCGAGCTCGACCGGCAGCGACAGGAAGAACTGCCGCATGATGAAGGTCGCGAGCACGCACGGCGCCGCGAGCGCCGTCACCAGGATCAGGGGCCAGTGGGTGTTGATCATCCCCCAGCTCTTGAACATCTGGAACAGCGGCACGATCGTCACCTCCCCCGGCACGAGGAGCCCGACGAGCACGACGAGGAACAGCGCGTTCGCCCCTCGGAAGCGAATGCGCGCGAAGGCGTAACCGGCGAGGCTCGACACGACCATGACGACCGCCGTGACGACGACGGCGATGTACACGCTGTTGAAGTACTGCCGCGCGAAGGGCTGGAACGTGAACGCCTCGGCGTAGGCGGCGAAGGTCGGATTCTCCGCGAAGAGCGAGGGCGGAGAACGGAAGATCTCCGCCAGGGGCTTGAACGACGACGTGATCATCCAGATCGTCGGGATCGCGAAGGGGATGGCGAGGACGATCAGCGCCGCGAACAGGATCACCTGACGGATGCCGCGGCCCTCGCTGCGGGTTCGGGCCTCAGTCTTCATAGAACACCCACTTCCTCCGCAGCTGCCACTGCAGAAGCGTCAGCAGCATCACGAACGTCAGCAGCATGAGCGCGAGCGTCGACCCGTAGCCGATGTCGTTGAACTCGAAGGCCTGCTGGAACACGTAGTAGACGAGCACGGTCGTCGACAGCCCCGGGCCTCCCCCGGTGAGCACCGCGACGTTGGCGAACGCCTGCAGGGCGCCGACGATCGTGATCACCGCCGTGAGCATGAGGGTCGGCGAGATCAGGGGCAGGGTGATCCGGAAGAAGATACGCCCCGGCCCTGCGCCGTCGATGCGGGCCGCTTCGTACAGCTCGGACGGCACCCCCTGGAGCGCGGCGAGGAAGAGCACCATGTTGACGCCGACGCTGCGGATGACCTGCGTGACGATCACCGAGATCATCGCCGTGTCTCCCGACAGCAGCCAGTTGGGACCGTCGATGCCGAAGACGGCCAGCAGCCCGTTGATACCGCCGTTGTCCTGCAGCAGGAAGCCCCAGACCAGGGTCCACGCGACCACCGACACCACGACGGGCGAGAAGAAGATCGTGCGGAAGAAGGTGACCCCGCGGAAGCGCCTGTTCAACAGGACGGCGAGACCGAGCCCGAGCGCGATGTTCAACACGACGATGCCGATCGAGAAGATCGCGGTCGCGCCGAGCACGGCCGGCAGCTGCGGGTCGCTCAACAGTGCCGCATAGTTGTCCCCGCCGACGAAGGTGAGCTCGCCGCGGAAGATGTTCCACTCGTTCAGGCTGTACCAGATGCCGAGGCCGACGGGCACGAGCACGAAGAGCACGACCCCGGCCAGCTGAGGCGCGATGAAGAGGTAGCCCGTGAGCTGGTCGCGGCGCCTCGTCGTCCAGAACGGGCGGTGCAGGTCCCGGGGCGCGTGCGCTCCCCGGGACCCGGCCACGGTGTCGGCAGCGGTCACTTCGACAGCAGCGGCGCGAGTGCGTCGCAGGTCGCGCCGAGCACGGCCTTCACATCCGCGTCGGCTGTCCACATCGCGTCGAGCGCGGTCTTGCCTGCCGCTTTGATCTCGGCGGGACCGGTGTGGTTCGGCAGCGTCACCGCGTCGGGCAGCTGATCGACCACCACGGTCTGCAGCTGCTCGGCGGCGAGCTTCGGGTTGTTCGCGGCGAGCTTCTCGCCCGTGAGGAGGGACTCGCGGGGCGGCGGGAAGTACTGGGCGAGCTTCTCGGCGTTCTCGGGGTCGGTGAGGAAGGCGAGGAAGTCCGTCGCCTCCTGCACGTGCGCGCTCGAGGAGAGCACGCCCACACCGGCCTGGCCGATCACCGAGTAGTCCCCCTCGGGCCCGTTCGGCAGGGGAATCACGTCGTAGGCGAACGAGTCGTCGAGCAGAGCCGCGCGGGAGACCTGGGCGACGGTGAACGCCGCATCACCGGCGAAGAAGTCCGCGGTGGTGCCGGGGCCCGGCATCGACTGGTCGACGAAGGCGGCGTCGTGCAGGAAGGTGAACGCCTCCACCATCTCCGGGCTGTCGAACGTGCAGGTGGCGCCGTCTTCGCTCCACGCGCTCGCTCCCCACCCGGTCCACACCGTGGCGAGCTGCCCCCAGTTGGCGTAGTCGAAGTCGCGGATCACGAAGCCGGCTCTGCCCGTGGCCTTGTGCACGGCGGCGCCGAGTTCGCTGACGTCCGCCCAGGTGGGGTCGGCGTCGAGGGTGACTCCGGCCTGAGCCAGGAGGTCCTTGTTGACATAGAGAGCGAACGGGGAGTTCGAGAACGGGTAGGCATAGAGCTCGCCGTCAGCGCTGAACTCCGCCGTCACGCTGTCCAGGAGATCGTCGTATCCCCACCCCTTCGTGCCTTTCAGGACGTCGGTGAGGGGCACGAGCGCGTCGGCGTCGATCAGGTCGCGCGACAGGTCGCCCATCCACGCCAGGTCAGGTGCGTTGCCGCCCGCGATCTGGGTCGTGAGCGTGGTGTTGTAGTCCGCGAACGGCAGGGACTCGTAGGTGATCGTCCCGATCTCCGGGTGATCGGCCTTGTAGGCGTCGGCGATCTCGTCGAACAGCGCGAGCTGGTCCTCGTTCGACGTCCACACCGACATGCGCAGGTCCACGCTGCCCGGAGCCGCGGTGGTCTCGACGGGTTCGGGAGCGGATGCTCCGCACCCCGCCAGAGTCAGGCCCAGCGCGGCCACCGCAGCGGCCGCACCCAGCTTCTTTGCTGATGTCATGCTCTTCTCTTCTCTAGTAGCCGATGATCTCGGGCCAGTGGATCTCGATGCCCGCCTCGACGAGGCGGGACTGGAGCTCTGCGACGAGCTGACCGTCGCCGGCGACGTCGCTCGGGGCGAGTCCGCGCTCGGCGCAGAACGCCGCGAGCTCGCCGGCGGATTCGCCGATGTTCCACTCCACGGGATGCAGCCGGTAGGCGCCGTTCGTGATGTGGGTGGTGCCGATGTTCTTCGCAGCGGGGAGCAGGTTGCGCATCCGCACGGGTATCAGCGCGCCGAGGGGGATCTCGAAGGGCGCGCACTCGACGTCGATGTAGTTGTCCCCTCCGGTGGAGGGGTGGATGTCGATGCGGTACATGCCGACGCCGACGGTGTCGTCGAATCGGGCGGGGCCGCCGTGTCCGCGCAGTTGCACGGAGATGTCCTGCTCGACGATCGTCCTCTTCGCGACGATGCGCCGGGACTCGCGGATGTACGGCGCCTGCGCGAAGCCGTCGTCGGTTCCGGCGACGTCGGGGCGCAGCCGGAGGCCGGGGAACCCTGTGCCTCCGTCGGGGCGCGGGGCCTCCGTCTGGAGCCAGTAGACGTAGGAGCGGGCGAGCTCCTTGGCGCCTTCCCGGTGGATCTCCGCCTGCGGGTCGTCGATGACGGAGCCGTCGAGATAGTCGAGCATCGGCCAGTTCGCGACGACGACATCGCTGTCGAGGAAGCCGTCGGTGAAGTTCTCCCTGGCGAGGATGCGACGGAACTCCCAGAGGTCGCGGTCTCCGGCATCCGTGCGCTGATCCACTGCCGTCCGCTCGTCGAGCGGCGGGTTCACGCGCATTGTCCGGGTGATCGGTTCGAGGGTGCGCGGATCCGGCGCGGTGAAGGACAGCAGCGGTGCACCCCAGAAGTCCGGCTGCATCCGCCGGAAGCGCTCGTACCCGCCCGGTCGGGCGATGGTGTGGTCTGCGCCCTCCTCGTGATCGAAGGCGAAGCACCAGGTGATGGCCTGCACGTTCCGGGGGTCTGCGGTCTCTGCAGCGCTCGGCTCACCCGTGTCGGCACGCGCCTCTGCGCCGACCACGTACTCGGCGCCCGTGAGCGGGAGGAGGTCACCGGTCTCGGTGGCGTCGAGGACGTAGGATGCCGCGATCTCGTGCCGCGCACCGGCGTGGTCGACGGTCACCGACGTGACGACGGCTCCGTCGACCGACGCCGCGACCGGGATGGCGGGCTGCAGCACCGTGAGTCTCCCGCTGGCGCGGTACGGCGCCAGCATCGATTCGATGACGGCGAGGGCGACCCTCGGTTCGTGGCAGAGCCGGCTGACCCTGCCCAGACCGGGGTTGAGATCGCGTGCGGCCCGTGCCGTCTCGGTGAGCGGGTAGTGCCGGCGGTAGTGGTCGCGGATGCCGTCGCGCAGCGCGCGATATGAGGCGGTGATCCCGAACTGCTCGACCCAGTAGGACTCGTCGGGAGGGACGATCTGCGAGGTGAGCTGGCCCCCGAGCCAGGCGTACTGCTCGGTGAGCACGACGCGCTGGCCCCGGCGCAGCGAGGCGAGCGCCGCGGCCACGCCGCCGAGCCCTCCTCCGACGATGAGGACGTCGGTGTCCAGACGGGTCACCGGCGCACCTCTCGGAGCGTCGCCCCGTCGACGAGCTCGCCCGCGAGGAGCACCTGCTTCTGAAGGTCGGCCTGCTCGTCCGGTTCGGCGAGCACGATGTCCTGCAGCAGGGAGAGCGCCCGCGAGGCGACGGCTTCGCGGCGCAGATCGAATCCGCTGAGCGCGGCGCCGTCGATCGAGTGCCCGGCGACGTCGGCGAGCGCCACGTAGCTGTGCGCGGCATCCGGTGCGGCTTCTCGGAGCGCGTCCGCGGCCGCCTCGGCGAGGAACGCGTCCTCCGCGATCACCGCGGTGACGTCGGCCTCGATGACCCGGCGGGCGATCGTCTGGCGGTCGAGCCCGCTGACATCGACGGAGGTGACCGCGATGCGGAGCCCCGATGCGGCCTGGGCGATCCCCGATCGACGGTCTGCGGCCGCCGGCGCGATGGTTCCTCGGTGGAGGTAGACGGCGCGCTCATGGCCGCGCTCGTCGAGTCGGCGGATGATCCCGCCGGTGAGGGAGAGGTAGTCGATTCCCACGTAGGGAACGTCGGGCTCGTCCCTGCGCCCGATGGCGACGAACGGGAAGTCCTCGGCGACGAGACGGGCCAGTTCTGCGCTGTTCATCTGCTGTCCGAGCAGCAGGCAGCCGTCGGCGAGGCGGAACCGGGTGTTCTTGTGGAAGAGGCTGCGCGAGCCGTCGACGAGCGGAGAGGCGGTGAAGAAGAGCAGGTCGCAGCTCAGTCGTTCGGCCGCCCGCTCGATGCCGTTGAGCAGGGGACCGTAGAAGTCCATGCTCTCCGCCGACAGCGCGGGTTCGTAGGTGAAGATCCCGAGGATCTTGTTGTCGAGGCCTGCCAGCCGGCGCGCGGCGGGGTCCGCCACGTACGTGGTCTGCTCGATCGCCCGCATCACGCGCTCCCTCGTCGCCGCGGGGATGCGGACGTTGGAGTAGTCCTTGTCGTTGAGCACCATCGACACGGTCGCCTGGCTCACTCCGGCGATCTTCGCGATCTCTCGCTGCGTGACTCGCCCGTTCTTGTTCGTCGTCATCGACCTCTCCTGATAGTTCGGATTATCAGAATCCTGACACGACGATAACAGAACCCGGCGAATGCTTGTCAAGCTCTTGTGCAGGAAGTGACGTCCGGTGCATAGTGCTCTGATAATCCCTATCATCACGGAAGGACGATGATGTCCCCTGATCCTCTGCACCTCACCATGTCCCGCCGCCACTTCCTCGGCGCCGGACTCCTCGCTGGCGCGCTCGTCGTGCTCCCGCCGAGCACCGTCTCCGCCACGGCCGCCGCCGGTGACGTGACGCTCACCGCCGACGGCATCCGCGTGGTCGCATCGGTGGGCGGCCGCATCGCGGTGCACGCTGCGAACGGCGCCCTCCTCATGGCGGGTTCCCGATTCCAGACGAAGGACACCGTCCACGGCATCCAGACCTCCACCGGCGGGACCCCGACGCTCATCACCTCGAACGGCCAGTCGGCGATCCGCATGGACTACACGATGCCGGCGAGTGCGGGGGGCGCGGTCGTCTCCGCTCTCATCACGGTGCAGACCGCCCAGGTCCACCTCGAGTGGACCGTCTCGGGCACCACGACCCTCAACCCGGCCGGATTCATGTTCAGCCGCGCCGTCAACGCGCCGACGGGCCCTGACGAGTACATCCCCACCTCGGAGTGGAGGCGCGACCCCGCCGGAGGCATCCCCTACGAGGAGCCGACCGGTGTCGTGTACCGGTCGTCCTGGGCATCGGGGCACGGTCTCCTCCTGCTGGACTCCTCGCGCAAGGCCTGGACCACGTCGACCTGGGTGCACGCCCCCGGCACTCAGATCGACGCGACGACCGCGGTGACCAGGGCGAGCCTGATCCTGACCGAGGCGCGCCCCGCTTCGGGGGCCGCGATCGGGCGAGGCGACGGCATCGCCGTGGAGCTCTCCACCGCGCGTCCGTACAACATCTGGGATGCCGCAGGGGACGCCGCGGTGAACGTGACCGTCACGAACGCCACGGAGACGGCTGACGTCGTCACGCTGTCCTGGTGGGCGCGGACCGACCAGGGGACGACCGTGTCGTCCGGCACGACGGACCTCACCGTCGCCGCGCTGTCCACCGCCGACGCGACGATCACGGTTCCGCTGGACGCCCAGGGCATGGTCCTGCTCGAGGCAGCGGTCGACTCCCCTTCGGGCGACACCGCATTCGCCAGGACCACGCTCGCCGCGCTCGCTCCGTTCTCGTACACGGCCGGGTCGGCGAGCATGTTCGGCATCGCCAACTACCCCTGGCTGCTGAACGCCGGAGAGCAGGCGACGCTCGACCTCTGGCAGAAGATCGGCATCCAGTGGGTGCGCATCGCCTACGACGGCGGTCCGGGACTGCCGCCCTCGGCATACGACGCCAGGGGCATGGACCACAACCTCGAACTGCAGCCCGACCTCACGGCATCCGATGCGGCCCTGGTCTCATGGGCATCGTCGAGCTGCACCACGGCGACCGCGGCGGGCGCGTCCTGGTTCGAGATCGGCAACGAGCTCAACCGGCCCTTCAACACCGGCGATGCCGCGCCCGGGTACGTGGAGCGGGTGCTCAAGCCAGTGCACGCGGCCCGCGCAGCGCAGGGCGGGACGTTCCAGCTCATGAACAACGGCCTCGCCGGCATGGACCGCCCGTGGCTCGAGGCTTTCCACGCCGCGGGCGGGTGGGACCTCGTCGACGGGATCGCGTTCCACCCCGGGCGGGGGAACTTCACGCCGGACTTCATCCCCACCGGCGACGGAGGTGAGTGGAGTCCTGGGGCGACGGGGACCTACTGGAACTTCCTGGGCGGGCTGCGCCAGCTCAAGGCGCTGATGGCGGAGTACGGGGAGAAGGAGATCTGGCTCACCGAGGCCTACGCGTGCACGCGGCCGAACGCATGGTGGAACGACACGTACCGGCACGCGGCGGAGAACGTGCTGCTGTCACTGGCGCTCGCGAAGGCAGAGGGGGTTCGCGCGGTGTGCTGGTATCAGTTCTTCGACTCGTACACGATCAGTCCGATGGGGGCCGATCCGGAGGACACCGAGTACCACTTCGGCCTCGTGAACCGCGACCTCGGCCCCAAGCCGTCTCTGCTCGCCTATGCGACGGCGGCCCGCGCACTGGACGAGGCGGAGTTCGTGCGCTGGGTGCATCTGGCCGACGGCACCACCCACGGACTCCTGTTCTCCACTCCGGACGGACCGCTCGCCGTGCTGTGGAACCGTGCCGACGGGTACGTCTTGAACACCGAGGGCGCCCGTGTCGACTGGCGCTTCCCTGAGCCCGAGATCTGGCAGGATCCGTGGGCGACGAAGACGTCGGTGTCCCTCCCGGCGACCGCCGCGGTCACGGAGACCGATTCCTTCGGACGCACCGCGCATATCCCCTCGACCGGCGGGCAGGTGCAGCTCACGCTCGACGGCGCTCCTCGGATCTACCGGGGCCTGCTCCTCGACGGGCCCGATGCGGGCCCTGCTCAGACATCGGACGGCGTGACCGTCCAGGCCCGACGCGAAGGCGAGGGAGCAGCGCTCGTGGTGAACGTGCAGGGCGACGGCCGACGCGAGACCGACGTGCGAGTCACCACCCCGCTGGGCGCGGAGCGGATCGCGAAGCTGGCCGCGGGAGACACCGGCACGCTGACCTTCCGTGCAGAGGGCCTCGCCCTGGCATCCGGAACCGCCACCGTGAGGACCCACGTGCGCGGGTCGGGCGCACCGCAGACCAGGACCATCGCGTACCCGGCCTTCGACGCGCGCCCGATCGGCTGACCTCCGCCCCGCCCGGCTCGGGTGTTCCCGTCGCGAAAGATCCCGGTATCCGCCCTGGATACCGGGATCTTCTGCGACGGGAGCGCCTCAGACGGCGATCAGCGGATGCCGTAGAAGGCGAGAGGCGTCGACCAGAACAGCGCGTCCGACGAGATGCCGCGTGACGTCGCCCAGTCGGCGACCGTGTGGAACCAGCGAGCGCGGGAACCGGGCCGGTAGGCCGTGTCGACCGACGACACCGGCCAGTCGCTGCCCCACAGGAGCCGCTCCGCTCCGAACGCCTCGAGCGCGGCGTCGAGGAACGGGATGACCTGCGCATCCGTCCAGTCCCCGCCGGTCTCGGCGGGGAGGCCCGAGAGCTTGACGTGAGCGCGGGGCTGCCGTCCGAGTGCGTGCAGATCGCGCAGCCACTCGGCCGAGGGGCGCAGCGGCGACTCCGCCGTGCCGATCGCGGGCTTGCCCAGGTGGTCGAGCGCGAGGAACAGCTCGGGGACGGCCGCGGCGAGCGCGGCCACGTCGGAGAGCTGGTGGGGTCGCACGCAGGCGTCGAAGGTCCAGCCGCGCTCGGCGACCTCGCGCGCGCCCGCCACGAAGTCGGGCGAGGCCGCGAGGCCGGTGCGCTCCCCCTGCAGGAGATGGCGCACGCCGACGACCCGCTCGTGCGCGGCCAGGCTCTCGAGGTGCGCCGTGGTCGCCGCTCCGCGGTCGAGCCGCGCGCCGGCGACGATCGCGACGACTCCCGCGGCGTCCGCGATCCGGTCGACCCACGCCACCTCGTCGAGGAAGCGCCGCTCGACGGTCTCCGCCTGCACGAAGATCGACACCTCCTCGGAGACGCCGGGCAGCTGCTCCTCGAAGATCTCCTCCTCGGCGAAGCGGCCGTGCAGGGCGCCGTCGAGCCACTCGTAGTCGAGTTCCCACGGATCCCACAGGTGCAGATGACTGTCCACGACGCGCATACCACCATCCTGCCCCAGACATCCGATCAATGTGCAAGGATGACGCCATGGCAGTGACAGACGAGGCGATCGAGAAGATCAAGGCGATGATCGTGTCGGGCGAGCTCGCCCCCGGCGACCGGCTCCCTCCCGAGAAGGAGCTCTCCGAACGGCTGGGACTCTCCCGCAACTCCATGCGCGAAGCGGTCAAGGCACTGGAGGTCATCCGTGTGCTCGACGTGCGTCGCGGCGACGGCACCTACGTGACGAGCCTCGAACCGCACCTGCTGATGGAGGCCATCTCGTTCGTCGTCGACATGCACGACGACGACTCGATGCTCGAGATCTTCGCCGTCAGGCGGATGCTGGAGTCGCAGGCGACCGGTCTCGCCGCGACCCTCGGCACCGACGAGGAGATCGCCGCGCTCATCAGCGAGGTCGACGGCGTCGACGCCTCGGTGAGCATCGAGGAGCTCGTCGAGCACGACATCCGCTTCCACCGCGACATCGTCCAGATGGCCGGCAACGCCTACCTCGCCAGCCTCATCGAGCACCTCAGCAGCCAGACCGTGCGCGCGCGGGTGTGGCGCGGGCTCACCGAGGGCGGCGCCGTGGAGCGGACCCTGTCCGAGCACCGCGCGATCGCCGACGCCATCGCCCAGCGCGACCCGTCGCTCGCCACCTCGCTGACCACGGCGCACATCGCCGGCGTCGAGCGGTGGCTGCGCCAGGCGGCATCCGCCTGACGCCGCGGACGCCGCCCGGTACCCTCGAAGCATGAGCGACTGGACCAGCACCGCGATCGCCCTGCTGGAAGCCGACGCCAACCGCAGCGCCGACACGCACCTGCACCTGTTCCCGCTGCCCGCTGAGTGGGGCATCGACCTGTACCTGAAAGACGAGTCGGTGCACCCGACCGGCTCGCTCAAGCACCGCCTCGCGCGCTCGCTGATCCTCTACGGACTGGTCAACGGCCGCATCCACGAGAACACCGTGCTCGTCGAGTCCTCCAGCGGTTCGACCGCCGTCTCTGAGGCGTACTTCGCCCGGATGCTGGGGCTGACGTTCATCACGGTCGTGCCGCGCTCGACGAGCCAGGAGAAGATCGACCTCATCGAGTTCTACGGCGGACGCTGCCACTTCGTCGACCGCGCGGAGGACATCTCCCCCGAGGCGCAGCGCCTGGCCTCCGACTGCCACGGCCACTACCTCGACCAGTTCACGTTCGCCGAGCGCGCGACCGACTGGCGCGGCAACAACAACATCGCCGAGAGCGTGTTCAGCCAGCTGTCGCAGGAACGGCATCCGATCCCCCACTGGATCGTCGTGGGAGCCGGCACGGGCGGCACCAGCGCGACGTTCGGCCGCTACGTGAAGTACCGCAGGCACGAGACCCGGATCGCGGTCGTCGACCCGGAGGGGTCCGCGTTCTACGACGGCTGGGCCGGAACCCCGGATGCACCGGCCGGACGGCCGAGCCGCATCGAGGGCATCGGACGCCCGCGGGTCGAACCGTCGTTCGTGCCGAGCGTCATCGACGAGATGCTGCGGATCCCGGATGCCGGGTCCGTCGCGGCCATCCGCCTCCTGAAGGAGCGCACACTGCACTGGGCCGGCGGATCGACCGGCACGAACCTCTACGGCGCCTTCCAGCTCATCGCCCGCATGCGGGCGGCGGGCGAGACCGGCAGCGTCGTGACGCTCATCTGCGACAGCGGCATCCGCTATGCCGGCACGTACTACTCCGACGCCTGGGTGGCGGAGCAGGGGTGGGACCTCGCCCCGCACCGCGCGCGGCTCGAACGGTTCCTGGAGACCGGCGACTGGGTGGAGTGACCGCCGTCGCACGTTCACAACTCCTCACGAATCGGCGCCGTGTGCCCGATTCGGCCGTTCTGGGCGGGGATCCGGGTGGTTTGTGAGGAGTTGTGCACCGCGCCTGCGTCAGAACTCCGGCGATCCGCGGGCTCAGAGGCCGGACAGCATCCGGTGGGTCCGAATCCGCCCCGCTCCTCCGGAGTTCTGAAGCCGCGGCGACCCCGCTTGAGCCGCTGACCCGCCGCCCCGCTCCGGCTACGCTGTGGCCATGACGATTCTGATCCTCACCGTCGCCGGCGCCGACCGCCCCGGCCTCGTCGCCGCCGTCGCCGATGTGGTCGACGCCCACGACGGCAACTGGGAGAACAGCCAGCTCGCCGAACTCGCCGGCACCTTCGCCGGTGTGATCGAGGTCTCGGTCGCGGCC
This sequence comes from Microbacterium sp. LWH10-1.2, assembly GCF_038397765.1. NCBI lineage: Bacteria > Bacillati > Actinomycetota > Actinomycetes > Micrococcales > Microbacteriaceae > Microbacterium > Microbacterium sp. LWH10-1.2. Next base: position 4,075,328 of record NZ_CP151638.1, on the reverse strand, counting down.
GAGCGCTCCGCCGAGTTGGAGCAGGCGCTGCGCGGACTCGAGGGTCTGCTGACCGTGGCCGTGCACACCGGATCGGATGCCGCGCACGCGGACGGCCGCGTGCTGGAGCTCCAGGTTCTGGGCAACGACCGCCCGGGCATCGTGCGCGAGGTATCGGCTGTCCTCAACGCTCACGCGCTGAGCATCGAAGAGCTCGCGACGGAGACCCGGGATGCCGCGATGGCCGGAGGGCGCCTGTTCGAGGCGTCGGTGCGGGCGCGGGTGCCGGCATCTGTCGACCTCGACGCTCTGCGCGCCGACCTCGAGCGCCTCGCCTCGGAGATCCAGGTCGACATCACCGTCGCCTGAAGCTCGCGACGGTCACCGCGATTTCCCTCATCGCTGCGTCGCTCACCCAACGACCGGGAGACAAACGACCCGACCGCGCACGCCAGCGTCAACATGCTTCGCTCCGACGCTGCTCCTCGCTCAACGACCGGGGTACGAGAAAGAAACCCCGGTCGTTGAGCGAGCGCAGCGAGACGAAACGCAGAGACGAAGCGCCCCGCGCCGGACGCGCCCTCAGACCAGGCGGGTCTTCGGCGACACGGTGTACGTGTCTTCGGCATCCCGGTTCACGACGTCACCGAGGGCGACGTCGATCGCGGCCATGGTGTCGGCGTCGAGCTTCACGCCAGAGGCCTTGACGGTGTCGGCGAGCTGCTCCGGGCGGGATGCTCCGACCAGCGCCGCGGCGATGTTCGGGTTCTGCAGCACCCAGGCGATCGCGAGCTGCGGCATCGTGAGGCCGGCCTCGGCGGCGATCGGCTTCAGCCGCTGCACGCCCTCGAGGATGTCGTCGCGGAGCAGGTCCTTGATGAAGTGCGCGCCGCTGTGCGGGTCGGTCGCGCGCGAGCCCTCGGGCACCGGCTGACCGGGGAGGTACTTGCCGCTGAGCACGCCCTGCGCCATCGGCGACCAGACGATCTGCGAGATGCCGAGCTCTTCGGAGGCCGGCACGACCTTGCCCTCGATGACGCGCCACAGCATGGAGTACTGCGGCTGGTTCGAGATGAGCTGCACGCCCAGCTGCTTCGCGAGCGCGTGACCCTCGCGCAGCTGCTCTGCCGTCCACTCCGAGACGCCGATGTAGAGCGCCTTGCCCTGTCGGACGACGTCGGCGAAGGCCTGGAACGTTTCTTCCAGGGGCGTCTCGTGGTCGTAGCGGTGCGCCTGGTACAGGTCGACGTAGTCGGTGCCGAGTCGCTTCAGCGAGCCGTTGATCGACTCCATGATGTGCTTGCGCGAGAGTCCGGTGTCGTTGGGCCCCTTGGGGCCGGTCGGGAAGTAGACCTTCGTGAAGATCTCCAGGCCCTCGCGACGCTGGCCCTTGAGCGCGTCGCCGAGCACGACTTCCGCGGCGGTGTTGGCGTACGTGTCGGCGGTGTCGAACGTGGTGATGCCGGCATCCAGAGCGGCGTGCACGGTCTTGACCGCGGCGTCGTCGCCCACCTGCGAAGCGTGCGTGACCCAGTTGCCGTAGGTGATCTCAGAGACCTTGAGACCGCTGTTGCCGAGATAGCGATAGTTGACCATGTCTCCACGCTACCGGCCACCGGGGACACGAGGGCGGGTCGCGACGATGCTCCCCGCCGCGCTCGGCTCACAGCGTCGCGCGGTACTCCCGCCACGCCGCCCCGAGCCGCGCGATGCCCTCGGCGAGCACCTCCTCCGGCGCCGTGAAGGGGATGCGGATGTGATCGTCAGGGGAGACGGATGCCGCGAACTCCGCGCTTCCCGCGACGGAGACGCCGTGCGTGGCCGCGACCCTCGCGAGCGCCGCCGCCGAGCCGACCGGCAGCCGCGCCCACAGCGAGAGGCCTCCCCTGGGCGGTGCGGCCGACCAGTCGGGCAGGTGGGTCGCCATGAGGTCTTGCAGCAGCCGGAGGCGCTCCTGGTGGATCCTGCTGTTCTGCCGCTTCAGCTCGTCGGCATGGGCGAGCAGGTCCATCGCGAGCAGCTGCGCCGGCACGCTCGTCGACTGGTCGGCGAGCTGCCTGGCGCCCCGCAGCCGCCGCACGAGCACGGGGTCGGCCCGCAGCCATCCGATGCGCAGACCCGCCCACGCCCACTTCGACACCGACTCCACGACGATCACCGGGGCGTCCGGACGCTCGGCGGCCAGCGAGGGCGGCACGACGCCGTCGAAGGAGATCCCGGCGACCACGCGATCCTCGATCACGGGCACACCGTACTGGGCGGCGAGCTCGGCGACGCGGTGTCTGGCGGCCTGCGGCAGCCGGGTGCCCGTGGGGTTCTGATGGTGCGGGTTGACCGCCAGGAGCGCGGGACGCAGCCGCGCCATCGCCACCTCGAGCGCGTCGACGTCGAGACCGTCGGCGGTCATCGGGATGCCGTGCACCGTCCCGCCGCGCAGCCCGACGGAGTCGGTGACGCCCGGCCAGGTGATCTCCTCCGCGAGCACGACGTCGCCCGGTCCGACGAGCGCGTTGACGACGAGGCTGATGGCCTGCTGCGCCCCGTGCGTGACGAGGATCTGCTCCGGCGTCGTCGGCGTCCCCTCCGCGCGGAACAGGTCGGCGATCTGCTCGCGCAGCACGGCCAGCCCCGCCGGATCTGTCTCCGGCAGCAGGGCGAGCTCGAGCCGCGGCGTGTGCTCGGTGATGAGCTGCACGGCGAGCTCCGGGATCTGCGGCACCGTGCGCAGCAGGTCGATCGCGTTGGGCAGCGCCGAGAACAGCGCTTCACCGCGCCCCGGTCGGTGCGGAGGGACAGCGGATGCCGCGGCGCCCGCGACCCGCGTGCCGCTGCCCTGCCGGCGCTCGACGAGACCGCCCTCGGCGAGATCCGCGTAGGCCGCCACGACCGTGCCCCTCGACACGGACGTCGTGGCGGCGAGAGCACGCTCGGCGGGGAGGCGGTCGCCCGGCCGCAGCTCGCCGCCGTGGATCAGCGCGGCGACGGCCTGCGACAGTCGTGCGGCGAGAGTGCCCTCGCCGTGCGTCCAGCGCCCCAGCCGCGCCGCCAGGCGCTCGGCGGAGACGTCGCCGGCGTGCACGAGGGGTCCATCTGCCGATCGGTGGTCCACCGGACGATCATTGGCCCTGCCGTCGATGCTCATGAGCCCCGATTCTGGACCAATGAGCACATCATTGACCACCGCATCCTCGGATCTTGCGCCAATCAGCCCCGATTGGACCATCGCCGAGCTCGTCGATTGGCTCGCCGACGACTCCCGCCAGCACGACCCCGGCCTGCAGCATCCGCTCTCCCTGATCGAGCGCGCCCTCACCGCGGAACCCTGGTCGGGAGTGCCGTCCACCGTCGCCCTGATCCGCTCGATCTCCGCCGCCGCACGCACGCGCGGCTCCGTCACGGTCACCCAGCTCCTGCTGCCGTCGCCGATGGAGCTGTCGCTCGTCGCCTAGGCGGTACGCCGTCGCGCCAGACCGATCACCCGACGCGGGAACAGATCACCCGACGCGAGCTGCAGCCTCTGCGGCAGGATCGGCTTCCGGATCGCCCGCCACGGCAGTCTCAGACTCGACCACCGGCGCGGTCGCAGCCCCGCGCGCCACCACCGGCGCGGTCACCGCCTCCGCAGCCGCCTCGGCCGCACGCGCGCCTTCGGATTCGGCCTGCGCGGCCCGGCGCTGCTCCGCCCGCGTCAGCGGCTGCTGCGCGGACTCGGCATCCGCCCTCGTCGCGATCTCCGCGGACTGCACGGCCACGATGTCCGCACGGTCGCGGAAGCCCTCCGCCGTCACCTTGTCGAGCGCGACCTGCTTGCGGATCGCCGCGGCCTTCTCGTACAGGGTCGGGTCGCCGTAGCTCGTGAGCACCTTCACCAGCACGGGCAGCAGCTCGATCATGAAGAACAGCGCCGCGATCAGCCAGTGCGCCCACAGGATCGTCGGCTCCTTCTCGCTGAGCCGGTTCAGTCCGCTGATCTGGCTCAGTAGGCCGATGGCGCCCGCGTTGCCCTGGGCCACGGCATCCGCCCGCGTGTTGTAGGCGGCGAGCGCGGCGTCGTAGCTCTTCTGCGCGGCGGGGAGCTGCGACTCGGCCTCCTCGCGGTTCTGCTTCTCGGAGGACGCGGTGTTCTCCTTGGCCGACGTGCCCGCGGTCGCGAGGTCGTCGTTCGCCGTGCGCAGCTGCGCGGCGAGCGCGTCGTAGGTCTGCTGGGCCTCGGCGAGCTGGGCCTTCGCGGCATCCGAGCTCGCGCCCTCCCCGTTCACGCCCGTGCAGCCGGGCACGGTGCCGGCGCCCTCGCCCGTGAGCTCGCACTGGTACAGCACGCGCGCCTGATCGATCACGGCCTGCTGCGCGGTCATCTTGGCGGTGAGGTCGTCGACGGTCGCCTGCGCGGCGGCCTCGCTCGCCGACGCGGAATCGGTGCCGGCGACGATGCCCGTCGCGGCCTGGTTCTGCAGCTCGGCGAGGCGGTCGGATGCCGCGTCGAGCGCCTTCTTCTCAGGCCCGGACTCCAGGGCGTCCTGATCGGACTGCGCCTGGGTGATGTTGGTCGACGCGACCTCGCGGGCGATGTCGTTGTGGAAGATCTGCAGCACGAGCGGTTCGGCGACGACGAAGCCGATGATCGCCGCCATGATCACTCGCGGGATCGCCAGACCGATGAGCCGCCAGACGTTCTTCGTCGACGCCATGGTCGAGGTGAGGAAGCGGTCGAGGTTGAAGATGATGAGCGCCCACACGATCGCGAGCGGCACGGCCAGCCAGATCGCCGCCTGCACACCCGTGGTCAGGGCGAAGAGCATCGAGATCGCCGAGACCAGGGCGGTGCCGGCGAGCACGAAGAACATCTGCACGAAGCGGGGGGTCTCACCGGGGACCCGGTCGAGGATCTCCCCCTCGGCCCCGCCGAGGATCGCGAGCGTGCGCATGCGCGATCCGGGCACGCGCGGCTTCTTCTCCCGCTTCGGCCGCGGGGCCCTCGGCGTCTTCTCCCGAGGAGCGGATGCCGCGGCATCCGGGTCGCGCTCAGGCTCCGCGTCTGCCGGATCGATGACGGCCGTCGGGTTCGTCGCCGTGTCTGCGGCGTCGCTCGACGCACCGCCGCCGGACGGCTCGAACGCCCGGAGGAAGTCGAGGTCCTCGTCGGTGACCGAGCCCCCTGGGGCGTCGGACTCGAACGAGATCCGCCCCTGGGAGTCCATCTGCCCGGGGCGATGCGCAGAGTAAGCCATCCTTCGAGGGTAGGAAACTCCGCCTGTGCATCGCCCGGACGATACCTGCGAGGCGCTCTCAGGTTGGGAGTGCGCCGGGGCCGCGACGGTGCCAGGCTGGATGCGTGAAGACGCTGCTGCTCGCCCGCCACGCGAAGTCCGACTGGGGCGTACCCGGTCTGTCCGACCACGATCGTCCGCTGAACTCCCGCGGTCGCCGCGACGCGCCCGTCATGGCGCGGCGGCTGGTCGACGAGGGCATCCTGCTCGACCGCGTCGTGTCGAGCAGCGCCGTGCGCGCACGGAGCACCGCCGCAGAGTACGCCGCGGCCTGCGGACTCGGCATCATCGAGGAGCCGCTGCTGTACGCGGCATCCGTCCGCTCGATCCTCGCGATCGCGTCCGCGCTGCCCGAGGAGAGCAGCGTCGCGATGCTCGTCGGGCACAACCCCGGCATGAGCGACGCGGTCGCGGAGCTCACGGGCGACGGGGCGGAGCTTCCGACGTGCGCCGTCGCGGAGTGCGCCGTCGACGTCGACACGTGGGCCGAGCTCGTCGAGGGCTCAGGTCGCCTGCTGCGCCTGCGCACCCCTCGCGACGGCGACTAGCCCCGCCGTCCCCGCGCCACGACGCCCCGCGAGTGCACGGGATCCCGCCGAACGCACGGGACGTTCACGTCGAAAGGCCGTGCACTCGTCGACATCACGGGAAGTCGACGCGCAAGAACGCCCGCGCCCGTCACGCGCCGATGTGGCGCACGAGCTCCGCGACGAAGACCTCGGGCTCGTCGAGATGCGGGGCGTGACCGGCATCCGCCAGCGCCACCTCGCGGTAGACGCCGCCCGCACTCGCGTACCGGTCGAGCACGGCCCTGGTCTGCGTGATCATGGGCTGCGGCGGGGCGATGTCGACGCCGGGCCAGCCCGGGATCACCCCGAGCAGGCCGAGCTGGTTGAGGTCGAAGAACGAGGCGTCCGAGACGATCGCGTCCTTGTCGCCGTGAATCCACAGGATCGGCGGCTTCACCGCGAGGTCGACGATGCCCGACGCGTCGAAGTGCTGCGGCGCCATCGTGTTGAGCACGCCGCGGGTGCCGGCGGCGAAGCCGGGCCAGTTCTCGGATGCCGCGGCATCTCCGGGGTAGTTGTCGACGCCCGTCCTCGTGGTGAGCATCGAGGCGACCCAGGCGTCTTCGTGGGCCTCCTGCTGCTCGGGCTTCGCGACGTACGCGGTGCGGTAGACCGTGCGCGGCGAGGTCTGCTCGTCTGCGCTCGTGTCGCCCGCCTCCAGCCGGGCCACGAAGTCGGGGTTGGCGCCCCCGCCGCCGGTGCCGGCGCCGTCGGCGTCGTTGCGGATGCCGTCAGGACCGTGCGTGCCTCCGAAGCCGTAGGGCGACACCGGAGCCTCCAGGGTGAGCGACAGCACGCGCTCAGGGGCGTCCAGCGCGGCCTGCATCACGACGCCGCCGCCCATGCTCCAGCCGACGAGATGCACGGCGTCGAGCCCGAGGGCGTCGAGCACCGAGAGCACGTCGTCGGAGAAGTCCCGCAGCCCACGGGTCGCATCGACCGGCTTCGTCTCGCTGTCGCCGAACCCGCGCAGGTCGATCGCCAGGGCGCGCACCCCGTCGGGGAGGGCGAGCATGGTCGGCTGGTAGAACGCGGCCGACGACACGTTGCCGTGCACGAAGACGACCGCCGGCCCCTCGCCCGGCCGCTCGAGAACGTTCGCGACGTAGCGCGGGGTCTTGACGCGGTGGGCCGTGATGCCCTCGAATGCAGTGCTCATGTCGACTCCTTCGTCGGTGGTCTTCGGCTCAGGCGGATCGCGTGGCCAGGGCGGATGCCGCGACGCGGGAGGCCCCGCGGTCGGCGAACAGGATCGTGTAGTGGTTCACGTCGTCGATCTCGACGACCTCCAGCTGGGGCACGAGAGAATGGAAGCCCTCGAGAGCGCCGGGGGCGTACAGCGGTTCGGCATCGGTCAGACCGCGCGGAGCCCGCAGCACCGTGACCGGCATCCGCAGCGATCGGAGCGCCTCGACGTACCACGTGGGTCCGTAGAGCTCCGCGCCGTCCTCGATCATGGCCGCGGCCACGGTCGATGCACGGGTGCCGTCGAGGTCGTAGCGCGCGTAGTCCTCCACGATGTCGGACCAGTCGCGCGAGAAGGCCGGATGCTGTCGCCAGAACCCGAGGTAGGCGTCGGCATCGGCGAAGTCCATCTCCAGCCGTCGCGCGGCAGGACCGAGGAGCGCGGCGATGTCGAGGTCGTCGGCGCTCTCCGCACCGGACGGGAGCGCGAGCGGGAACCCTCCGTCGACCAGCACGAGCCGCTCGACGAGGTCGGGGCGCTGCGCGGCGAGCATCACGACGACGAACGCCCCCATGGAATGCCCGAGGACGATCCGCTGCTCGCCGCCGTCGGCGTCGAGCAGGTCGGCGAGGTCCTCGGCGTGCCGGCGGAGGCCGTAGGGCCCTGGCAGTCGGTTGCTGCGTCCGCGCCCTCGCAGGTCGGGAGCGAGGAGGGTGTGCTCGTCGAGGTGCGCCGCGACGGCTCCCCAGGAGCGGCCGTTCGCGGTGATGCCGTGCACGGCCAGCATCGCCCGCTCGTCGGTCGTGCGCCCGTACGACGTGGTCGCGAGTCCGCTCATCGCGCGCTCCATCCGCCGTCCATCACGTACGACGAACCGGTGACCGACGTCGACGTCGCACCGCACAGCCACAGTGCGAGGTCGGCGACCTCGTCGGGCTCCAGCAGGCGCTTGATCGCGGACTCGACGAGCATCACCTTCTCGATGACCTCGGACTCGGGGATGCCGTGCGCCCTGGCCTGGTCGGCGATCTGCGTCTCGACGAGCGGGGTGCGCACGTAGCCGGGGTTGATGCAGTTGCTGGTCACCCCGTGCTCCGCCCCCTCGAGGGCGGTGACCTTGGACAGCCCCTCCAGCGCATGCTTCGCCGTGACGTACGCCGACTTGAACGCGGAGGCTCGGATGCCGTGCACCGAGCTGATGTTGACGATGCGGCCCCAGCCGCGCTCGTACATGCCGGGGAGCACAGCGCGGGTGAGGAGGAAGGGCGCGGTGACCATGATGTCGAGCATCCGGCGGAACGTCGCCGGATCGAAGTCCACGATCGGGGCGACGGTCTGGATGCCGGCGTTGTTGACGAGGATGTCGGCGTCGAACGACCGCGCTGCGAGTCCGTCGAGGTCGCCGAGGTCGAGCGCGAGCGGCTCTCCCCCGATCTCCGCGGCGACCGCTGCGGCGCCCTCGGCATCCCGGTCGACGACGATCACCCGGGCTCCCGCCGCCGCCAGGGCCGTCGCGCACGCGGCACCGATCCCGCTCGCAGCCCCCGTCACGAGCGCGGTCCTCCCGCCCAGAACGGTGCCGTGCGCGGTCCCCAGCTTCTTCGTCACATGTGCAGAGTAGTTCAGTGCCGTCGGCCAGCGAATGTGCAAAACTGCACAGATGATGGCGCATTTCCCTGCACCGCCGCTGAGCGCTGACGACCTCCTCGTGCTCCTCGCCGTCGCGCGCAGCGGGCGGTTCACCACCGCCGGTCAGCGCCTCGGACTCAACCACACCACGATCGCCCGCCGCATCGCCGCACTCGAGGCGCAGCTGGGCGGCCGCGTGCTCTCGCGCGACGGCGGCAGCTGGGAGGTCACGCCGCTCGGGACCCGCGCGCTCGCTGCGGCCGAGGCCGTGGAGCAGGCGCTGGGCGGGCTCGACGACGGCGGCGGTGATCGCATCGAGGGCCTCATCCGCCTCTCGGCGACCGACGGCTTCAGCGGCTTCGTCGCAGCCCCGGCGATGGCGGCGCTGCAGCAGCGCCATCCGGGCATCGCCCTGGAGATCGTCACGGGCACCCGACAGGCCTCGCAGCAGCGCGGCGCCGCCGACCTGGAGGTCGTGGTCGGGCGACCCCAGGTGCACAGAGCCAAGGCCGTGCACCTCGCCGACTACGCGCTCGGCCTCTACGCGAGCAGGGACTTCCTCCGCCGGCATCCGACCCCCGCCTCCCCCGATGACCTCGTCGGTCAGCCGCTCGTGTACTTCATCGAGTCGATGCTGCACGTCGACTCGCTCGACGACGCCCGCCGCGTGGTGCCCGGGATGACGGATGCCGTCGCCAGCACCAACGTGTACGTGCACGTCGATGCGACCAGGGGCGGTGCCGGGTTCGGGCTGCTGCCGGTCTTCCTGGCCGATCAGCACGACGATCTCGTGCGCGTGCTGCCGGAGCGGATCGAGCAGCGCCTGCCCTATTGGCTCGTCACACGGCCCGACGCCCTGCAGCAGCGCTCCGTCGCCGCCTTCCTGGAGGCCCTGCACGAGCGCCTCGACGACGTGAGGGGCGTGCTGGTCGGCGAGGCCTGACCCAGCTCCCGCGGCCCGGGGCCCGGGGGCCGGTCAGGCGGGGAGCATGCGGCGGATGCTGGCGGCGCAGGCGGCGAGCGCCGCGTCCAAGGGGAAGTGACCAGCGGCGCAGAGGGTGCCGAGTCCGTGCACGAGGCCCCAGATGCCGAGGACGTCTTCGGCATCCGCGAGGCCGGCGGCGATGGATGCCGCCCCGAGGAGCTGTTCGAGCTCGACGATCAGCGGGCCCATCGTCGCGCTGGGCTCCCCCGGGATGCAGACGGTCGGATCGTAGACGACGTCGAAGCCGTGCGGATGCTCCACCGCGAAGCGCAGGTAGGCAGAGCCCCCGGCGATCAGCGCCGCGACCGGATCCGGAGCACCGGCGACGGCGGAACGGACGGAGTCGACGAGTTCGGCCATGCTGCGCTCGGCGAGTACCTTCAGCAGCCCTCGCCGGTCGGCGAAGTGGTGGTACGGCGCGTTGTGGCTCACGTCCGCGGCACGGGCGACCTCGCGGAGGCTGATCTCCTGCGCCGGCTTCTCGGCGAGCAGCTGCATCGCGGCACTCTCCAGCGCATGAGCGAGATCCCCGTGGTGATAACCCGACCGAGAACTTGACACGAGCAACATCCTCTCCTATCTTGACACTGTCCAGCAAGTTGACACTGTCCAGATAGGAGACGCGATGTCCACCGCACTCGTGATCGACGGCCACCCCGACGCCCGATCCCTCACGGCCGAACTCGCCCGCCGCTACGCCGCCGCCCACGGAGACGCCCGCGTGCTCGCGCTGCGCGACCTCGACTTCGACCCGTCGCTGCGCTACGGATACAGGGAGCGCATGACCCTCGAGCCCGATCTCGTCGACGCCAAGCAGGCACTGCACGCGGCGGAGACGATCGTGGTGTTCACCCCGCTGTGGTGGGGATCGGTCCCCGCGATCCTCAAGGGCTTCTTCGACCGCGCGCTGCTGCCCCAGCAGGAGTACCGCTACACGCGGCTCGGCCTGCCGGAGGGGCTGCTCGACGCCTCGTCCGGGCGACTGTTCCTCCTCGCGGACACCCCGTGGTACCTCGCACCGTTCACCGGGCTCCCCGCGCAGACCCACGTCGCCCGCGGCACGATGCGGTTCTGCGGCATCCGCTCGGTGCGGACGCACCGGATGCTCGGGGTCAAGGACGCGACACCCGCCCGCATCTCCGCCTGGCTCGACCAGGCCTCAGCCCTCGGCCGCCGCGACGGCGCCCGCACTGCGGCGCGGGCCCAGGGCACGGTCCCGGCGATGACGCCACCCGAACTGGCCGAGAGCACGGCATCCTGACGTCGACACGACGCGCAGAGGGTCACAACTCCTCACAGTTCCGCCGTGCGAGCGCAGAACGGGCCGGATCCGCGAGGATCCGGCCCGTTCTTGAGGAGTTGTGAACCTCTCACCGGCGGGTCGACGAGGCCGGCGCCGAGTTCACGCGAACTCGCCGATCGCACGGCATCCTGACGCACACGACCCGTGCACTCGCCGACTGCATGCGAAGTCGGCACACCTGGGAGGGATGCCGCGTGGCTCAGGCCATCGCGGCCGACGCGGCTTCGTCCTCCGTGGTCGCGACGAGCTGACCGCAGGCGCCGTCGATCTCCTTGCCGCGGGTGTCGCGGAGGGTCGTCGGGATGCCGGCGTCGTTGAGTCGCCGCACGAACTCGTTCTGCACCGAGGGCTCGGACGACGTCCAGATCGAACCGGGCGTCGGGTTCAGCGGGATCGGGTTGACGTGCACCCAGCCGCGACCGCGCTCGTTGAGCTTGTCTGCGAGCAGGTCGGCACGCCACGCGTGGTCGTTCATGTCCTTGATGAGCGCGTACTCGATCGAGACGCGACGACCGGTCTTGGCGTAGTACTCGTACGCGGCGTCGAGCGCCTCGTCGACCTTCCAGCGGGAGTTCACCGGGATGAGCTCGTCGCGCAGGTGGTCGTCGGGCGCGTGCAGCGAGAGCGCGAACGTCACAGGGATGCCCTCGTCGGCGAGCTTCTTGATCGCCGGGACGAGGCCGACCGTCGAGACCGTGATGCCGCGAGCACTCATGCCCAGGCCGTCGGGCTGCGGCGCGACCATGATGCGCACGGCGTCCATCACCCGCTTGTAGTTCGCGAGCGGCTCCCCCATGCCCATGAAGACGATGTTCGAGACGCGCTCCATCGAGTGGTCGTCGGCCTTCTTGCCGCCGAGGCCGCCCTCGGCGATCAGACGGTTGGCGCGCACGATCTGCTCGATGATCTCGGCGGTCGACATGTTGCGCGTGAGTCCGGCCTGACCGGTGGCGCAGAACGGGCAGTTCATGCCGCATCCGGCCTGGCTCGACACGCACAGCGTGATGCGGCCCGGGTAGCGCATGAGCACCGACTCGACGAGCGCGCCGTCGTGCAGGCGCCACAGGAACTTGATCGTGTCGCCGCGGTCGGTCTCCAGGCGGCGCACCTCGGTGAGCAGCGGCGGCAGCATGCCCGCGACGAGGTCGCCGCGGATGCCGGCGGGCAGGTCGGTCATCTGCTCGGCATCCGAGGTGTAGTGGCGGAAGTAGTGGGTCGCCAGCTGCTTCGCGCGGAAACCGGGGAGCCCCAGCTCCTTGACCTTCTCGACGCGCTCCTCGGGCGTGAGGTCGGCGAGGTGCACAGGCGGCTTGCCGCGCTTGGGGCTCGCGAACTGCAGCAGCGGACGCCCCTCGGCATCCTTCTGCTGGGTCCATCCCTCGGTCGCGGGGCGCACCTGCGGAGCCTTCGTCTCTCGGATGCCTCCCTGCGGGGACGCGGATGCCGGTCGCGTCTGGCGCGTGCGGGGAGTATCGGTCATGGACTCAAGGGTACGCGGTGGCGGGTGGGAAGGCCCTGGGGCCGCGAGACTCGCCTGCATAGACTGAGCCCGTGGACTCCATCATCGTCGTCATCGTCGTCGCGGCCGTCGTCGTGGTGGGCATCGTCATCGTCGCCGCTGCCCTGCGCGGCATGCGCCCGAAGGAGCCGGAGGCGCAGGTGTACCGCCCCTCGCCGACCACGGCGCGCACGGCCCCCGCGACCTCGTCGATGAGTCCGACGTCGGGCCTCACTCCGCAGGTCGTGGCGGACATCGACCGGCTCGTCGCGTCCGACCAGAAGATCCAGGCGATCAAGCTCTACCGCCAGAGCACCGGCGTCGGCCTGAAGGAGGCGAAGGACCGCATCGACCACTGGTCGATCAGCACCACCGCGCCGCACGCCGCCGCCGTCTCGCACGCGAACGCGGCCCGCACCTCGATCACGCCGTCGTCGATCCGCGCCTCTCTGCCCGCGTCGGTCGCGGCGGACATCGACAGGCTCCTCGCCGAGGGCGCGAAGATCACCGCGATCAAGGCTCTCCGCGAGCACACCGGGGTCGGCCTCAAGGAGGCCAAGGACGCGATCGAGGCGTGGACTCCCGGACGGTAACACCGTCAGCTTCATTTGGTATACCAGAAGCATGAGAACCGGACGGATGCTGCAGGCGTTCACGATCGCCGCGGTGACACTCCTCGGCGCGACGGCGTGCACGGCATCCGCTCCGCCGTCCACGACGCACGCCGAAGGATCCGCCATGACCGCCGCCACCCACGACCTCCTCGCCGCCGCCTCCGAGGGGGATGCCGACGCCGTGCAGGCCGCCCTCGATGCGGGAGCCGAGATCGAGGCCCGCGGCGACGGCGGCATGACCGCGCTCGTCGCGGCGACCAAGAAGAACCACGTGGAGGCCGCCCGTGCGCTCATCGACGCCGGCGCCGACGTGAACGCCGCAGACGACATCCAGGACTCGGCCTACCTCTACGCCGGCGCCCGCGGACACGACGAGATCCTGCAGCTGACCCTGGAGAACGGCGCCGACCTGGGCAGCACCAACCGCTTCGGCGGCACGGCGCTCATCCCCGCGTCCGAGCGCGGGCTGCTCCGCACCGTCGAGATCCTGCTCGACGCGGGGGTCGACCCGAACCACGTCAACGACCTGAACTGGACGGCACTGCACGAGGCGATCGTGCTCGGCGACGGCTCTGCGCGCTACGCCGAAGTCGTGCGGGCGCTCATCGACGGCGGCGCCGACGTGTCGATCCGCGACGGCGACGGCGTGCTCCCCCGCGACCTCGCCGCCTCCCGCGGCTACGACGCGATCGTCGCCGAGATCGACCGGTGACCGACCTCAGCGCGTGGGCCTGGGCCGCGCTCGGTCTCGCCGCGGTCATCACCGGCCTCTCGAAGGCGGCGATCCCCGGCGGCTCCACCCTGGCCGTCGTGCTGTTCGCCGCAGTGCTGCCCGCACGCACCTCCACGGCGGCGATGCTGCTGCTCTTCATCGTCGGCGACGTCTTCGCGCTGATCGCCTACCGCCGGCACGCGCACTGGCCGACGCTGCTGCGCCTCGCCCCCGCGGTGATCGCCGGTCTCCTCGTCGGCTTCGCGTTCCTCGCGCTGGCCGGCGACGGCCTCGTGCGCAGGGCCGTCGGAGTGATCCTGCTGGTCATGATCGCGATCACGCTGTGGCGCCGTCGGCGGGAGGACCGCCGGGATGCCGTCGCCGCCCCGCGCAGCGGCATCCTGCTCTCATCGACCTACGGCGCGCTCGGCGGCTTCACGACGATGGTCGCGAACGCGGGCGGCCCGGTGATGTCGATGTATTTCCTGGCCACGCGCACCCAGGTGCAGGTGTTCCTCGGCACCTCCGCGTGGTTCTTCGCGATCGTGAACCTCGTGAAAGTGCCGTTCCTCGCGGGTCTCGGACTCTTCACGCCATCCGTGCTGCTGATGGACCTGATCCTCGCGCCGCTGGTCGTGGTCGGCGCGCTGGTCGGACTCCGCATCGCGCGGCGCATTCCGCAGGCGCTGTTCGACCGCCTCGTGATCCTCCTGACGGTCGTCGGCTCCGTGTACCTGCTGTTCTAGCGCGCCCGCTCGAGCACGCGCCTCGCACGCCCCCGCACGCCCGGCACGCGCCGCGCACTCGCACGCCCCGCACGCGCGAGCACTGAGGGGCCACATACGGTCGAGTTCAGCGGCCTGCATCCAACCTTTCCTGACCCCTCAGCACCAGAAACGCGCGTCCGCGCCCGCACGCACTCGAGCGCGAGGCTCAGAGGAAGATGTCGGGGAAGAGACGGTCGTCCGGGGTGCCCGGGACCGCGGCGTATCCCGAGAAGTCGGTGATGCCCTCCGCCTCCAGCACGTCTTCGACCACGAGCGTCTGTCCGGTGTACTCGGCCGCGGGCTTGAGCAGCACCGCGTACGCGGCATCCGCGTAGATGTCGGCCGTGCGGCTGGCGGCCATGACCTTGTCGCCGCCGAGCAGGTTCTGCACCGCGGCGGTGGCGATGGTCGTGCGCGGCCACAGCGTGTTCGCAGCGATGCCGTCGCGGGCGAACTCCGCGGCCAGTCCGAGCGTGACCATCGTCATGCCGAACTTCGCGAGCGTGTAGCCGGTGTGCGCGCCGAGCCACTTGGGCGTCGGGTTCAGGGGCGGCGAGAGGGAGAGGATGTGGGGGTTCGCGGCGTCCTTCAGGACGGGCACCGCCGCACGGGACAGCATGAACGTTCCGCGCACGTTGACGTCCTGCATGAGGTCGTACTTCTTGGCGCTCAGGTCGAGCGAGCGCGACAGGTCGATGACGCTGGCGTTGTTGATGACGATGTCGATGCCGCCGAACTCGCCCTGCGTCTTCAGCACCGCCTCGGTGATGTCGTCGTCGTCGCGCACGTCGCCGACGATCGGCAGCGCCTGGCCGCCCGCGGCGCGGATCTGCTCCGCCGCCGTGTGCACGGTGCCCTCGAGCTTCGGGTGCGGGGTGTCGGTCTTCGCGAGCATCGCGATGTTCGCGCCGTCCGCCGCGGCCTTCAGCGCGATGGCGAGCCCGATGCCGCGGCTGCCGCCCGACATCAGGATGGTCTTTCCTGCCAGTGTGCTCATGTCTCTCCTCGATTCCTGATTCCGGTCGCAGACCCGGTCGAGGTTCCGGAGGAACGTCGACCGGTTTGGCGACCGGCACAGCTCTTCTGGGGGTGTTTACTTCGGCGCCATCCGGATCGCGCCGTCGAGGCGGATCGTCTCGCCGTTGAGGTAGCCGTTCTCGATGATCTGCTGCGCGAGGGCGGCGTACTCGTCGGGGCGACCCAGCCGCGAGGGGAACGGCACCTGCTGGCCGAGCGAGTCCTGCGCGGCCTGCGGCAGGCCCATCAGCATGGGGGTCTCCATGATCCCGGGGGCGATGGTGCAGACGCGGATGCCGTAGCGGGCGAGCTCGCGGGCGACCGGGATGGTCATCGCGTGGACGCCGCCCTTCGACGCCGAGTAGGCGGGCTGGCCGATCTGGCCGTCGAACGCGGCGACGCTCGCGGTGTTGATGATGACGCCGCGGTCTCCGGACTCGGTGGGCTCGTTCTTCGCGATGACCGCGGATGCCTGCGACAGCACGTTGAACGTGCCGACGAGGTTGATGCGGACGACCCGTTCGAAGTCGGCGAGGACGGCGGGGTTGCCCTCGCGGTCGAGCACCTTGGCCGGCGGAGCGATGCCCGCGCAGTTCACGACGATGCGCAGCGGCGCAGCGGCCTGCGCGGCGGCGACAGCGGCCTGCACCTCCTCGGCGCTCGTGACGTCGGCCGCGACGAACAGCCCGCCGAGCTCCTCCGCCAGCTCCGCGCCCTTCGAGGAGGCGAGGTCGACGATGGTGACGTGGGCGCCGGCCGCGGCGAGACGCCGTGCCGTCGCGAGGCCGAGACCCGAGGCTCCGCCCGTGATGAGCGCGCCCTGTCCGGTGATCTGCATCTGGAGTTCTCCTTCGAACGTCGTTGCAACCGCTGGTGATACGCGGTCTCAGTGTACGTGACTCGTAGTGTCACGGCATCCGTCGTCGGCGTCCTTGCCGAAGCGACCGTGGGTGGTGTGTGCTGGACGCATGGAACTGCGTCGCAAGCGAGCCTACGACACCGCCTCGGCCGACGACGGCTTCCGCGTGCTCGTCGATCGGCTGTGGCCCCGAGGCGTCTCGAAGGAGCGCGCCGCCGTCGACCTGTGGGCGAAGGACGCCGCGCCGAGTCCCGACCTCCGCCGCGACTGGCACGCGGCTCCCGACGACGAGTGGGACGTCTACGCCGACCGGTACCGCGCGCAGCTCGCGCACGAGTCGGCGGAGGCGCTGCGCGAGCTCGCCGCCGCTCTGCGCCCGCATCCGGTCGTCACCCTCGTGTACGCGGCGCACGACCCGGTGCACAACCACGCCGTCGTGCTCGAGGAGGCGCTGCGGGCGCAGGGCAAGATGGATGCGTGAGCATCCCCTCCCTCGATCTCCCCGTGCCCGCACGGGTCCGCGAGCTCGCGGGCGGCGCAGGTCTCGAACCGGTGTGGGTGAACGGCATCGGCGGGCTGACCTTCCGCACCGACGACGGCCGCTACATCAAGTGGGGACCGCACGACGCCGAGGCGAACATGCGGGACGAGGCCGAGCGGATGCGCTGGGCACGCCGGTGGATCACCGTCCCCGAGGTGATCGAGCAGGGGCAGGATGCCGAGCACGAGTGGCTCGTCACGGTGGCGCTCGATGCACGCAGCGCCGTGGATCCCCGCTGGCATGACGATCCGGAACGGGCCGTGCGCGCGGTCGGCGAGGGCCTCCGGATGCTGCACGAGAGCCTTCCCGTCGACGAGTGCCCGTGGGAGTGGAGCGTCGCAGGTCGCATCAGCGGCGCCGCCGCGCGCGGTGTGATCGTGCCGGAGAAGCTGCGGACGCCCCCTCCGGTCGACAGGCTCGTGGTGTGCCACGGCGACGCCTGCATGCCCAACACGCTGCTCGACGATGCGGGCCGCCCCGTCGCGCACGTCGACCTCGCCGCGATCGGAGTCGCCGACCGGTGGGCGGACATCGCCGTCGCCGCGATGAGCACGAAGTGGAACGCCGGCCCGGGCTGGACCGACACCCTCGTTGAGGCGTACGGCGTGGAGCCCGACCGGGAACGGCTCGCCTACTACCGGCGGCTGTGGAACAGGACCTGAGTCACGACGCCCCGCCCGCGCCGATGACGAAGTTCCAGGACCCGGTCGCGACGGCGGCGGCGATCGCGACGAGCGGGATCACCGCACACGCGAGCAGGAGCGCGGTGTCGCGTCGAGTCCACACCGATTCCCGTGCCCACGACCGCGGACCCGTTCCCCCGAATCCCCTGGCCTCCATCGCCGTGGCGAGCGAGGAGCCGCGGCGGATCGCGAGCACGAACAGCGCGAACGCCATGCCGAGGGTGCGGCGGATACGACCCTGATCGGCGACGCCTCGCGCCCTCCTGGCGAGCGCGAGAGCCCGCCAGTCGTCGGCGAGGAGTCCGAGCATCCGCATTCCGGCGAGGGCTCCGACGACGAAGCGCGCGGGCAGCCGGAGCCGCTGCGCCAGATCGTCGGCGAGGTCGGTGGGATCGACCGTGACGAAGAGCACCACGGAGGGCAGGCCGATCGCCAGCACGCGCACCGCGGTGGCGGCGGCGAGCGCGAGCGATCCGTCGCTCACCCTCATCAGCAGCCACTCGAAGTGCACCTCGCCGCTCTGCGCTCCGTACAGGGCGATCGTGACCGCGCTCAGCGGCGCCGCGATCCAGAGCACCGCGGTGCGGGTCCAGAACTCGCGTGCGCCGAGGCCGGCGAGCAGCAGCAGCGGGATCTCCAGGACCAGGGCGACGGATGCCGACACCACGTCGATCGAGAGGATGAGCGGAACCGCGATGAGCAGCGCCGCGGCGAGCTTGGCGAGCGCCGAGCGCGGAGCGATGGGACCGCGGCGCTCGATGCGGGCGGTGAGCGGGTCGATCATGCGCCCACCTCGAGCCTGCGGGCGTGCAGAGCGCGCAGCACGGCCTCATCGTGGCTGATCGCGACGATCGCGGCGCCGTCGTCTCTCAGGCCGGCGATGATCGCGACGAGCTCGGCCCAGGTCGTGGCGTCCTGCCCGAACGTCGGCTCGTCGAGCACGATCATCTGCGGGCGAGTGGCGAGAGCGGCGGCCACCGTGAGACGACGCTTCTCCCCACCCGACAGCGTGTACGGGTTCGCCTCGGCGAGCGCGGTCAGCCGCAGACGCTCCAGCAGCTCGTCGGCACGTCGGGTGATCTCCGCCTCGTCCAGCCGCAGAGCGCGGGGGCCCACGGCGAGCTCCTCCCGAACGGTCTTCGCGAGGAGTTGGTGCTCGGGGGTCTGCAGCACCGTCGCGATGCGGGTGAGCAGCGCGCGGGACGTCCAGCGGAAGGGGTCGTCTCCCGACCCCGACGACAGCGCCGCCGAGGCGACGACCCGCCCGCTCTCCGCCGGGATGAGACCCGCGAGCGTGAGCCCGAAGGTCGACTTGCCCGCCCCGTTGGGGCCGGTGATGCCGATCGCCTCCCCCGCGTGCACGTCGAGGTCGAAGGGACCGGCGACCGGGATGCCGCGGCTGCGCGCCACAGTCAGGGCGTGCGCCCGCAGCAGGAGCTCACCCGGTCCGTGCGCCGGCGGAGGGGGAACGGCCGGCGGATGACCGGGCACCCAGACCCCGGAGGCGGCGAGATCGGCGCCGCGCGCGCCGAGCACCTCGTCGGGAGTCCCGTCTGCCAGGACGACGGTGCCTTCGGGCTCCGCGCCGAGCACGATGACCCGGTCGACCAGGGGCAGCCACACGTCGATGCGGTGCTCGATCACGACGAGGGTCGCCCCGGTCGCGTCGAGGGCGGCGGCGACCGCATCCCGCACATCCCGCACCCCCTCGGGGTCGAGGTTGGCGGTCGGCTCGTCGAGCAGGATCGCTCCGGGGCGCATGGCGATCACGCCTGCCAGCGCCAGCCGCTGCTTCTGCCCTCCCGAGAGCGCCGCTGTCGAGCGGTCGAGGGGCACGTCGAGCTCGACGGCATCCATCGCCTCGCGCACCCGCGGCCAGATCTCCTCGCGGGGCACGCCGAGGTTCTCGCATCCGAAGGCGATGTCGTCGCCGACCCTGGCGAGCATGGTCTGCGTGTCGGGGTCCTGCAGCACCATCCCGACGCGGCCCCGGCTCTCCGTCGCGGGAACGCCGTCGACGAGGAGCGCTCCGTGCGTCTCCCCCTCGTCGGCGCCGCCGAGCACGCCACCGAAGCCCTGCAGCAGCGTGGACTTGCCCGAGCCGGAGGCGCCGAGCAGAAGCACCCGCTCCCCCGGCTCGATTCGCAGTTCGACCTCGCGCACGGCCCAGCGCAGCCGGGTGGCGTAGCGCCATCCCCAGCCGCGCGCATCGAGCGCGGCTGGGTTCACCCGGGCGATCACACTCGTGCGGTGACCTCGCGGCCGGCCGCGAACCGGCTCAGGGCGCCGGTGGCGGCGAGTCCGCGGGCGATCAGCCAGGCGCCGAGCCCGGCGATCACCGCACCGGAGATGGTCGTCGAGGAGATGTAGACGGCGGTGAAGAGCGTGTCGGCACCAGGGAACCAGAGGATGCGGTCGTTGATGCCGCACGCGAGCCCCGCGCCGGCGCCGGCCAGCATCGCGACGGGCAGACGCCAGACGCCGTACAGGAACACGAGGAAGATCAGCTCGGCGCCGATGCCCTGCACGAGTCCGGAGACGATGGTCAGCGGCCCCCACGCGTTGCCGATCAGCGCCGAGATGATCGCGGCGACCAGCTCGGTGTAGAGCGCGGCGCCGGGCTTGCGGACGATCAGCCCGCCGAGGACGCCGGCGATCAGCCACGGACCGGCGAGCAGTCCCTGGACGCCGGGGAGCAGCGCCTCGAGGGCCCCGCTCGGGGTCACGTATCCGACGTTCCACAGCAGGAAGATCGCCGCGCAGGCGACGGCGACGACGCTGGCCACGACGATGTCGACGACGCGCCACCGCCAGAGCTGGGCGTTGCGCAGGCCTGTGGCCGTGGATGCCGCTTCGGTGCTCGACCGGTGCGTGGACGTACTCATCTGAACTCCTCCCTGCGCCGGCATGATCCGGATCAGGTTCGACGGTCGAAGCGCGATTCGCTCCCTCTCAGCCCGGCTCGCCGGACTCCCGTGGTTGTGCTCTCGATCATACCCAGTGCCGACACTCCGCGCTCCCCTGTTGCGGCACCGCGGTTCTCACGGGAGAGTTCGGTACCGTAAGCAGGTGACCGCTCCTGACTCCGCCGAGGCCACCGCTCCCCTGGGCGATGCCCCGATCGACGCCGCCGCAGACGCGGACACGTCGGCCATCGACGCGGAGCTCGACCGGGTCCCAGCGATCCCGGATGCCGCGGCTCACGACTCCGAACTGGAGCAGCTGGTCGCGGACGCAGAGGCCCCCGCCGCTCAGTGGGCGAGCGAGGGCGGAGCGGCGACCGCGCTCACCTGGGTGGATGCGGCATCCGTCGCCGACCACTCTCCGACGGCGACGCTCGACGGCGATCAGGTGCGCGAACCAGGGGCCGCGCTCTGGACGGGCGCCCGGCTGCGCCCCGCCGCGGCGGGTCCAGGCGTGCTCGTGCCGATCGGCATCCTCGCCGCACTGGCCGCCTCCTACGCGGGCACGACCCTGCTGTGGCCGCTGCACGAGGTCGCGCCGACCGTGAAGACGGCGGAGTTCCAGGCGACGGCCGCTCCGGCAGCGGCCATCACGTGGCCGACGCAGGGCAGCGCGGCGGTCGGCATCCAGGGCATCGGAACGGTCGCCTCGTCGCCGGATCCGGCCGTCATCGCCAGCATCACCAAGGTGGTCAGCGTGCTCATGGTGCTGGATCAGATGCCGCTCGCCGTCGGCGAGCAGGGCCCGTCCTTCTCGTTCACCAAGGCCGACAGTCAGTCGTATCTCGCGTACAAGCGCAGCGACCAGTCGGCGCTCGACGTGCCCGTCGGGGGTTCCCTGACGGAGTTCCAGATGCTGCAGGGCATCCTGCTCGGCTCGGCGAACAACTACATCGACCGCCTCGCGAAGGAGATCTGGGGCTCGGACAAGGCCTTCGCTGATGCCGCGGCGACCTGGCTCAGAGATCGCGGCATCCAGGGCATCACGATCCTCTCGCCCTCCGGATTCGACGAGCGCAACACGGCGACCCCCGAGGCGCTGATCGCCGTGGCGGAGCGGGCGATGCAGAACCCCGTGTTCGCAGGGATCGTCGGCACGCCCTCGGTCGAGTTGCCGGGCGCCGGACTCGTGAAGAACACGAACGGGATGCTGTCGGACTCCGGTGTGGTCGGCATCAAGACCGGCACCCTTCACGAGAGCTGGAATCTGCTCACCGCGAAGGACGTGGTCGTCGACGGCACGACCGTGCATCTCTACGCCTCGGTGCTCACGCAGGCCGATGACGACATGCGTCTCGCGTCGACGCGATCCCTGTTCTCGCAGGTCGAGGACGCGCTACAGGCCGAGACCCCCGCGGTGGCGAAGGGAACCGTCGTCGGAGAGGTGGACACCCTGTGGGGTGCGTCCACCGAGATCGTGACGGATGCCGACGCCGAGGTCGTGCTGTGGGACGCCGCCGCGGCGGAGGCGACGCCCGAGTTCGACCTGGGCGAGAAGAGCAAGGCGGGCGCCGAGGTCGGCACGTTGACCGTCGCCGGCCCCCTCGACACGGCGACGACGACGCTCACTCTGAAGAAGAAGCTCGAGGGGCCCAGTGCCTGGTGGCGTCTCACCCACCCCCTGGAGCTCTTCGGTCTGACCTCCGACAAGCGCTAGTCGGAGCCAGGCACACAGGCCCAGGGCGCACGGCCCCAGGGCACGCGAAAGCCCCGCCCCGAGTGACCGGGGCGGGGCTTTCGCGGTGAGCTCAGGCCCTGTTGTCGCCGGAGTCCGATCGCTCGATGAGCGACTCCGCCGAGGCGACCTCCGCTGCCGGACTCTGCGCGCCGACCGAGGCGCCGACGCGCGCGGCATCCGCCTCGGCCTCGGCGTCGCCGGTGACGACCACGGGGGTCGTTCCGGTGAGCGCCGCCTCGGCGTCGATGTCGGCCGCGGCCTGCTCGAACTGCGACTGGTACAGACGCCAGTAGGCGCCCTGCGCGGCAATGAGCTCGTCGTGCGTGCCCTTCTCCACGATGTCGCCGTGCTCCATCACGAGGATGAGGTCGGCGTCACGGATGGTCGACAGGCGGTGCGCGATGACGAAGGACGTGCGTCCTTCTCGGAGCGCCGCCATCGCGTGCTGCAGCAGCAGCTCGGTGCGGGTGTCGACCGCCGACGTCGCCTCATCGAGGATGAGGATCGACGGCTGCGCGACGAACGCCCTGGCGATGGTGATGAGCTGGCGCTCGCCGGCCGAGACGTTCGACGCGTCCTCATCGAGGACCGTGTCGTAGCCCTCGGGGAGAGCGTGCACGAACCGGTCGACGTATGTCGCCTTCGCGGCGGCGAGCACCTCGTCGTCGGCCGCCGTGGAGCGGCCGTAGCGGATGTTCTCGCGGATGCTCCCGGCGAACAGCCACGGATCCTGCAGCACCATTCCGGTGCGCGAGCGCAGGTCGTCGCGGGTCATGTCCGCGATGTCCTGCCCGTCGAGCAGGATGCGTCCGCCGCTGAGCTCGTAGAACCGCATGATCAGGTTGACCAGCGTGGTCTTTCCCGCGCCGGTCGGGCCGACGATCGCGACGGTCTGCCCTGGCTCGACCTGGAACGACAGGTCGGTGATGAGCGGACGGTCCTCCGAGTAGGAGAACGCGACGTTCTCGAACTCGATGACGCCCTTGCCGTCGACGACCGTGGGGGCGTCGGCGGCATCCGGCTCCTGCTCGTCTTCGTCGAGCAGCTGGAAGACGCGCTCCGCGGATGCGGTTCCCGACTGCACGACCGCCGCCATGCCGCCGAGCTCTGCCAGCGGCTGGGAGAACTGCTGCGAGTACTGGATGAACGCCTGCACGTCGCCGAGGCGCAGCTGGCCGTTGGCGACCATGAGGCCGCCCAGCACCGCGAGGGCGGCGTAGCTGAGGCTGCCGACGAAGGTCATCGCGGGCATGATGATGCCCGAGAGGAACTGCGCCTTGAACGCCGACTGGAACAGCTCCTCGTTCTCGACCTGGAACTTGTCGAGAGCATCCTGCTCGCGTCCGAAGACCTTGACCAGCGCGTGGCCGGAGAAGGCCTCCTCGACGCGGGCGTTCAGGCGTCCGACCTTGCGCCACTGCTGACCGAAGGCCTTCTGCGAACGCGGACCGATGACGCCGAAGATGACACCCATCAGCGGGAGCGCGATCAGGGCGACGAGCGCGAGCTGCCACGAGATCGAGAACATCATGATCAGCACACCGACCACCGTGAGCACCGAGGTGAGGGCACCGGACAGCGACTGCTGCATGGTCTGCGTGATGTTGTCGATGTCGTTCGTGACCCGCGAGATCAGCTCACCGCGCTGCACCTTGTCGAAGTACGACAGGGGCAGACGGTTGATCTTCGCCTCGACGTCTTCGCGCAGGCGCCACATGGTGCGCACCATGATGACGTTGATGACGTAGCCCTGGATCCAGCTGAGGAGTGCGGCGAGAACGTAGATCGCCAGCACCGCGAGGATGATCCAGCGCATTGCCTCGAAGTCGATGCCGTCGCCGACCTTGAAGTCGCGCATCGCGGCGACCTGGTTGGCGAAGTCGTCCTGGCCGAACTGGCGCAGCTGCTCCACGACCTCGCTCTTCGGTGTCCCGACGGGGAACCCGGGGAACGTGTCGGTCTTGCGTCCCAGTTCGTTGGAGAAGAAGCCCGCGTAGACGAGGTTGGTCGCCTCGGCGAGGACCTTCGGGGCCGCCACGGAGAGGAAGACGCCGATGGCGCCGAGAACCGACACGAACACGAACCAGACGGCGGAGGGCTTGAGGAGCCCGATCATCCGCTTGAAGCTCGGTCCGAAGTTGTCGGCCTTGCCGGGCGCGACGCTGTCCCAGTCCCCCGAGTTCTGACGGGCCTGCTCGGCGAGCTCGGCCTCGTACTTCTCCTCCTCGGTGAGCTCGGGCTCGACGGTCGCGGCGGCCTTGGCCGCCGCCATGCGCTCCCGACGGCTCTGCGGCTTCTCGGGAGTCGACGGGTTCTGCGCGCTCATGCGTCCACCCCCAGCTGCGACTCGACGATCTCGCGGTACGTGTCGTTGGTCTCGAGCAGCTCCTCGTGGGTGCCCACGCCGACCATGGTTCCTCCTTCAAGGACGACGATGCGATCGGCATCCGTGATCGTCGAGACGCGCTGCGCGACGACGATCTTCGTGACGTGCGGGAGCTCCCGCCACAGCGCCTGTCTCAGGCGGGCGTCTGTGGTGAGATCGAGCGCCGAGAACGAGTCGTCGAAGACGAGGATCTGCGGCTGGTGCACGATCGCACGTGCGATGGCGAGACGCTGGCGCTGACCGCCCGAGACGTTCGTGCCGCCCTGGGCGATGCGCGAGTTCAGCCCATCGGGCATCTCCTCCACGAAGTCGCGCCCCTGTGCGATCTCCAGCGCATGCCAGAGTTCTTCATCGGTCGCGTCCTCACGGCCGTAGCGAAGGTTCGACGCCACGGTGCCCGTGAAGAGGAACGGGCGCTGGGGCACCAGGCCGATGCTCTGCCACAGCGCGTCGACGTCGGCTTCACGCACGTCGGTCCCGCCCACGAAGGCGGCGCCTCCGGTGACGTCGAAGAGCCGAGGAATCAGGGAGACGAGCGTCGTCTTGCCCGCACCGGTGGATCCGACGATCGCGACGGTCTCCCCCGGTTCCGCGGCGAAGCTGATGCCGTGCAGGACAGGCGACTCCGCACCGGGGTAGGTGAACTCGACGGCGTCGAAGGCCACGGCTCCGGGGACGGGGAAGTCGCTGACGCCGTGCTCGGGGCGCGTCATGCTCGACGTCGAGTCGAGGACCTCGCCGACGCGCTCGGCCGAGACGGCGGCGCGCGGGATCATCATCGCCATGAAGCTCGACATGATGACGCCCATCATGATCTGGCCGATGTACTGCATGAACGCGAAGAGCGTGCCGATCTCGACGGTGCCCGAGTTGACCTCGATGCCGCCGAACCAGATCACCGCGACGACCGTGACGTTGAGCACGAGCATGAACAGCGGGAACAGGAGCACGAAGAGGGAGCCGATCTTGCGGCCGACCACCATGATGTCGGTGTTCGCGCCGCGGAAGCGCTCTTCTTCGATCTCCTCGCGCACGAAGGCGCGCACGACGCGGACGCCGGTGAGCTGCTCGCGCATGATGCGGTTGACGTTGTCGATCTTCTTCTGCATGCTCCGGAACAGCGGCACCATGCGGCTGATGATCAGGAGGGCGATGATCAGCATGACCGGGACGGAGACGGCGATCAGCCAGCTGAGGCTGGCGTTCGTCACGACGGCCATGATGATGCCGCCGATGGCGAGCAGAGGCGCGGTGACGAACATCGTCGCGCCCATCATGGCGAGCATCTGGACCTGCTGCACGTCGTTCGTGTTGCGGGTGATGAGCGAACCGGCGCCGAACTGCGACACCTCGCGCTCGGAGAATCCGCTCACCTTGGCGAAGACGTCGGCGCGGATGTCACGGCCGGCCCCCATGGCGGCCCTGGCGGCGAAGTAGGTCGCGATGACCGACGCGACGATCTGGCCGAGCGACACGACGAGCATGAACAGGCCGGTGCGCCAGATGTACGCGGTATCGCCCTGCGCGACGCCCTGGTCGATGAGGTCCTTGTTCAGGTTCGGCAGGTACAGCGACGCGAGGGCGCTGGCGAACTGGAACACCAGGACGCCGACGAGCAGCCATCGATATCGGGAGAGATAGCGGACGAGGATTTTTCCCAGCACAGGCGGACTTCCTTGAGGGGTTGGAACAGCGGATTTCTCGGCTGGCGGATGCCGACCGACAATCAGCCGCATCACAGATTGTCACGTGCCACGGACATTCGCATCCCCCTGAGGGGGGACCTTCGCTCACAGCGAACCTTATTTCGCTGCGGTCTGCGGTTTGTGCACTCGGGAGAACAACGCGCACACCGACACGCACCCCCATCGGCCTTCATCGTCGAGCGAACAAGTTGTATCCGCACAGAGATACAACTTGTGATAGAAAGATGACACAAATGAGGAAGAGGAGGCGACGTGTCCGAACGTGACATCACCCCGGGCGATCTGATCGGCTACGCGATAACGCAGCCATGGGCCACACTCACCATCGGCGCTGTCGTAGCGCTCGTCGCCTTCGCCTTCTCCATGCCCCGTGCCGCACGCCCGGCATCCGCCTACGATGACGCCGCGAACGCCCGCTACGCGCCGGAACGGCGCACAATCGGAGCGACCGCGGTCGCTGTCGTCGCCCTCTTCCTCGCCGATCATTTCGTACGCGGCTACGCGCTGAACATGAACGGCGCGATCGCCTGGTGGCGCTACGCGGCTCCCCTGTTCGTCGCCTTCCTCGGCACCGCGGCGCTGCTCGCCTTCATCTGCACGACGGGGAGCGGAGCGCCGCAGCATCCGGTCGTCGGCGCGGCCCGGCGCACCTGGCTGACGTTCGCGCCGAGGGCGAGAGCAGTGGCAGCAGGCGTCGTGGTCCTGCTACTGGCGGCGACCGCCGTGCTCGCGGGACTGCTCTCCTCGGTGGACGTCTACGGCAACTACACGTATCTGGAGATTCCGATCCCGAACGCGCCGTCGGTCGATCCGATCCGGCATTGGTTCTTCGGCTGGGCATACGGGGGTCCGGTGCTCGTCGCGCTCGTCGCACTCGTCGCGATGGCGGTCGCGTGCCTGCATGCGAACGCGGCGAGGCCGTTCATGCGCCCCGAGACCGTCGTCGCGGAGCAGAACGCGCGGCGCGGCATCGCCTCCGGCATCGTGCACGTCGCGACGGCATCGGCCCTCCTCTCTCTCGCCGGAGCGTGGCGTCTCATCGCCGATGCCGGGGCGACGACACGACTCTCCATCGAGGGCGATGGGCGGCTGGAGGTGTACGAGATCCTGTGGCGGGGTTCCGAGATCGCAACGGTTCTCGGCTGGCTCGCACCGGCGGCGGAGGTCGTCGCGTTCGCGCTCCTCCTTCTGGCGACTCGGCATCTTCGGAATGCGAGGATCGCCGACACGGCACCGGATGCCGCGGTAGCGGTCGCATCGTGAGCACGCAACCGACCACGGTGTCCGCAGAGGACATCCACCGGCAGCTGCGCGGACTGATCCTCGCGGGCCGGCTGGGCGCGGGCGAACGACTACCGACGGTTCGCCAGACCGCGCGTGACCTTGGGGTCGCCCCCGGCACGGCTGCCAGAGCATACAAGATGCTCGAGGTCGAGGGCCTCGTCGTGACCCGCACGGCCGCCGGTACCCGTGTCGCGGCATCCGCCGCCCTTCTCCCGACGCCCGTGCTCCGCCAAGTGCGCGCGTTGATCGCCACCGCCGAGGAGCACGGCGCCGCCCCGGACGACGTCGCAGGCGTGCTCCGTGCGGTCTGGCAGGAGCGTCTTGTCACGTCCGCCACGGAGGAGTCCGGGATGCGAAAGGACTGACTGGCGCTCGCGACCGTCGCGACGCAGCTCTCGCCACTCCGACGATCGGGGCGACTGCATCGCCGCCACCTGAAGGCGCGGCCAGACTCAGAACAGGGGGTGCTCCGGCACGTACGCCCGCGCGTCGGCTCCGGCATCCGGTGCCAGTTCGGCGATGGTCGGCGGGTTCCACTTCGGGTTGCGGTCCTTGTCGACCAGCTGCGCGCGGATGCCCTCCACGAGGTCGGGGTGCTCGTTCACGAACCACAGCACCCTGCGGTACTCGCCCTCCAGCGCCGCGCGCAGACCAGGAAGGTCCCTGGCCTCGCGGACCGCATCGAGCGTGACGGCGAGACCGGTCGGGGCGAGGCCCTCCAGCAGGTCGGCGATCGCTGCGGCATCCGCAGTGCCCTGCGCCTTCAGACGCTCGACGATCTCGGCGACCGTCGGTGCGGAGAACGCCTCGTCGATCCACTCGCGCGATGCAGGCAGGACGGACGGCTCTGGCGTCTCGTCGAAGAGCAGCACGATCTCCGCCGGCCCGGTCGGATCGGCACGGTAGGCCAGGGCCTCGCGCAGCGCCTCCAGCCGGTCGGAGGGCACGAAGTGGTCGGCGAAGCCGAGGTAGATGGCATCCGCGGCGTTCATGGTGCCGCCGGTGAGGCCGAAGTACTCCCCGAAGCGGCCGGGGGCGCGCCCGAGCAGCCAGGTGCCGCCGACATCGGGAGTGAATCCGATGCGAGTCTCTGGCATCGCCAGGGTCGAGCGCTCGGTGACGATGCGGATCGCCGCGTGACCGGCGAGGCCGATGCCGCCGCCCATCGTGATGCCGTCGGCGATCGCCACGACCGGCTTGGGGTACTCGGCGATCATCGCGTTCAGGGCGTACTCGGCCCGGAAGAACTGCGCGGTCTCCTCCGCCCTCCCCGCGACGATCTGCGCGTGCAGCGCACGGACGTCCCCGCCGGCGCACAGGCCCCGCTCGCCTTCGCCGTCCAGGACGACGATCTGCACATCGGTGTCGTCGCGCCAGGCGTCGAGGGCCGCTGTCAGCTGCACGATCATGTCGTGGTCGAGGGCGTTGATCGCCTCAGGGCGGTTGAGTGTGAGCCGCCCGAGGGCTCCTTCGGTGCGGACGAGAACGCGCGGAGCAACGGTGGGATCGGTCACGAGAGCCAGGCTACTCCCGTTTCCGAGGCGGCCTTTTCACCGGGAAATGCGCGATCCTGCGGCTTTTCCGGCAGGATAGACAGAACTGCCCATGCAAGGAGAGGTCGCGGATGCCCGACGGACAGGTGCTCGAGTTCACGCGCGTCACGAAGCGTTTCAACGATGTGACGGCGGTGTCCGACTTCTCCGCTCGGGTCGAGCCCGGTGTCGTGACCGCTTTCCTCGGCCCGAACGGAGCCGGCAAGACGACCTCGCTGCGCATCCTGCTCGGCCAGGTGCGCCCGACCAGCGGTACGGCCACGATCGGCGGCGTGCCCTATGCAGACCTGCGCACCCCGTTGCGCACGATCGGCTCGGTGCTCGAGGAGACGGTCTACCGCCCTCGGCGCACGGCGGCCAGGCAGCTGACCATCGCCGCGAAGGCCAACGGCATCCCCCTCTCCCGTGTCGACGAGGTGCTCGCGCTCGTGGGCCTCGACGGTGAGGGCGAGGGCCGCATCGGCAGCTTCTCCCTTGGGATGCGGCAGCGCCTCAGCGTCGCGCACGCCCTGCTCGGCGACGCCGGAACCCTCGTCTTCGACGAGCCGGCCAACGGCCTCGACCCCGAGGGCATCCGCTGGATGCGCCTGCTGATGCGCCGTCTGGCCGATGAGGGGCGCACCGTCCTCGTCTCCTCGCACGTGCTGAGCGAGGTCGAGCAGGTCGCCGATCACGTGCTCGTGCTGTCGAAGGGCCGGCTGGTCCTGTCCAGCGGCATCGAGAGCCTCGCCGACCCCGCAGCCGGTTCGGTGGTGGTGGATGCCGCGGATCGCGCCGCGCTCACCTCCGCCCTCGCCGCCGCAGGGTTCGAGGTCGAGGTGCTGCGCTCGGGTCTCACCGTGCGCGGCGGAGACGCCAAGACCGTCGGATCGGTCGCAGCGGCCGCCGGCGTCGCGCTGAGCACCCTCGTGCAGCGAGGACCGACGCTGGAGGACGTGTTCATCGAGCTCGTGCGCGGAGGCAAGCTCGCGCCGCACGCCGAGGCCGTCGCCTCGCAGCTCGTGCTCCCCGAGGCGCCCGCGTCGGCCGCGGACGACGCCGCCGAGGAAGCCCCGGTCGAGGAAGCCTCCGTCGAGGAGACCCCCGTCGAGGAGGAGTCCACCGACGAAGCCCCCCTCGATGACGCGCCCGCCGCCGTGGACGTGCTGCCGCTGGAAGCCGAGTCCGTTCCCGGAGACCCGCTGGCCGCCGCCGTGCTGACCGCCGGCGCGGGAGCGGCGATCGCCGAGGCCCCCTCTGCGGAGGATGCGGCCGATGCCGCCTCCGACGCGGTAGACGCCGCAGCGGACGCCGAGGATGCCGCGGCAGATGTCGATCACGCGGCCGCTGAGCTCGGGTACGCCGCAGACGCAGCGGATGCCGAGGACACGGCCGATGCGGCCGACGACGCGACAGACGACGACGCTGACACCGGCTCCGCAGAGGCGGAGGGCGAGGTCGCCGAGTCGACCGAGACCGAAGAGGCACCCGCTGCAGACGTCGCCGGAGGACCCTCGTTCGACGAGATCCTGTTCGGCACCGCGTCGGCCGACACCGGCGAGACGGCCACCGAGCCGCACGATGCCGGTGAGGACGCCGAGCACTCCGGCCTCGAGGTCTTCGAGGGCCTCGACTCCTCGGAGGAGACGACCGCAGCATCCGAATCCGAGTCGTCCGAGTCCGAGTCCGAGTCCGAGTCCGAGTCCGAGTCATCCGACACCGAAGCAACGGAGTCCGAAGCGTCGGAGACGACGGGCGACGAAGCGTCGGAGACTGTGGGCGACACGGAATCCGAGGCGTCGGAAACCGCGAGCGAAGAGGATGCCGACCCTCGGGCGGCAGCCGTCTCGTCGATGCTCGCCGCCGCGGCTCGCGCCTACTACGAGGATGAGCCGAAGGACTACCCCTTCGCCGAGGCGCCCACGGGCGATGAGCACGCGCCGACCAGCGATGAGCAGGGCCAGGACGAGGGCGCGCACTGGGCGGTCGCCACGACCGGAGTGATCGACACCGTTCCTACCGCTGACGGCGGAGGCTCCGCCGAAGAGGCTGCGGATGACGCGGGCGACCCCGCCGAGGGCGACCAGGCCTCCGACCACCACGAGCACGAGGGTCACGAGCACGAAGGCGAGCACCACGAAGGCGAGCACCCCGAGGGCGAGCACCACGAAGGCGCGCACCACGAGCACCACGAGGGCGAGCACCACGAGCACCACGAGGGTGAGCACCACGAGGGCGAGACTCACGAGGACCACGAGGGCCAGAACCACGGCGAAGGCCACGGCGAGCACCACGACCATCATCACGGCTGAACGCCGCTGACACGACGAACCCCTCCTGCCTGCGGGCACGGAGGGGTTCGTCGTGTGAAGCGGAGTCTCTGACGAGGTCAGGCGGGCCGCGGACGGATCACGGGACGGCGGCTCCCCTTGGACACCGGGACCGGAGCTGTGGCGACGATCTCCTCGACGTCGGCGGGCTCGTCGGACACGTCCAGACGGAGCGCCTGGGTCAGCGCGAGGCCGTGGCTCGTCGTCAGGATGAGTCGGCGGTACTCGTGGTCTCCGTCGAGATCGATGACGACGCTCGGACGTCGTCTGCGGATCAGGACGAAGTCGAGGCTGCCCGCGGTCTTCCACGTTCCCGCGGCGAGCACTCCCGGGATGTGCGTGCCAGGGTTCGGCACTCCACGGAGCCACGTCCATGCGTCATCGGTGAGCTGCACCTTGGCGATGGTCTCGCGCTCGATGCGGATGTTGTCGCGGTGGAAGCTCGCGGCACGCTCGATCGGCGAGAGCACGATCTCGAGTTGCGTCTGGTCCAGCAGCAACGTCACCATGCCACCAGTCTGCCAGCGGCATCCCCCCAGTTGTCTGGGTCTTGCTCACAGGAACGCAACGATCCCTTGTCGTGTTGATCCACTTCTCCCCTTCCCGCACGCCGAGATTCGAATATATGTACCATACTCGAGTCTCGGTGGGTCCGGGGACCGCCGAGGCGCGCGGAGGGGCAGTCGTCAGGAGCGAGTCGCGCGAGCCGCCGCCGCAGCCGCGGCCGGGAGCGCCTGCTCGATGAGATCGAGCTCTTCGTCGCCGTGCGCGGCGGTGAGGAACCAGGCCTCGAACACGCTCGGCGGGAGCGCCACTCCCTGCTCGCGCATGGAATGGAAGAACGGCGCGTACCGGAACGACTCCTGCGCCTGGGCCTCCGCGTAGTCGCGCGGCGCCGAGGCTCGGAACGAGGCGTTGAACAGGTTCCCCGCCTTCGCCACGGAGTGGGTGACCCCGACCTCCGTCAGCGCGCCCTCGAGGGCCGCGACCAGGCGAGCGGATGCCGCGTCCACCGTCTCGTACACCTCCGGCGTCGCGAGGCGCAGCGTCGCGAGCCCCGCGGCGACCGAGAGCGGGTTCCCCGACAGGGTTCCCGCCTGGTACACCGGGCCGAGGGGCGCGAGAAGGTCCATGATCTCGGCGCGGCCGCCGAGGGCCGCCAGCGGCATCCCCCCACCGACGACCTTGCCGAAGGTGATGATGTCGGGGAGGTAGTCCTCGCCCGCCGCGGCCTGCAGGCCCCAGAAACCCGCGGGGTGCACGCGGAATCCGGTGAGCACCTCGTCGAGGATCATCAGGGCGCCGTGCTCGTGCGCGGTGTCGGCGATCAGGCGGTTGAAACCGGGAACCGGCGCCACCACGCCCATGTTGGCGGCCGACGCCTCGACGATCACGGCGGCGATGCGGTCGCCGTGCTCGGCGAACACCGCTGCCAACGCATCGGGATCGTTGTAGCCGATGACGAGCGTCTGCGCGGCGATCGGGGCGGGGACGCCCGCGGATCCGGGGAGCGCGAGCGTCGCGATCCCCGATCCGGCCTCCGCCAGCAGGCCGTCGGAGTGGCCGTGGTAGTGGCCGGCGAACTTCACGAGCAGGTCGCGACCGGTCGCCCCGCGCGCCAGTCGGATCGCGGTCATCGTCGCCTCGGTGCCCGTCGACACGAGACGGACGCGCTCGACCGGGCGCGCCTCGGCGAACCGCACACGGTCGGCGATCAGCGTCGCGAGCTCCACCTCGCCCTCCGTCGGGGCGCCGAACGACAGACCGCGCGTCGCAGCCTCCTGCACCGCCGCGACGACCTCCGGGTGCGCGTGACCGAGCAGAGCGGGCCCCCACGAGGCGACGAGGTCGACGTACTCGATGCCGGCGGCATCCGTCACCCTCGCTCCCTTGGCCGAAGCCAGGAAGCGCGGAGTGCCCCCCACCGAGCCATAGGCCCGCACGGGAGAGTTCACTCCGCCGGGGGTCACCGCGCGGGCGGCGGCGAACAGATCGTCATTGCGGTCGGTCATGAGAACTCCTCCGGATGGCGAAGGGGCGATCAGCCGCGCAGCCAGCGCGCGGCCTCGGTCGCCCAGTAGGTCAGCACGGCGTCGGCTCCGGCGCGGCGGATCGACAGCAGCGACTCCAGCACGGCGGCCCGACGATCGATCCAGCCGTTCGCGGCGGCGGCCTCGATCATCGCGTACTCGCCGGACACCTGATATGCCCAGACCGGAATATGCACGGTGTCGCGCACCTCCCTGAGCACGTCGAGGAAGGACATGGCGGGCTTCACCATCACGATGTCGGCGCCCTCGGCCTCGTCGACGACCGCCTCGCGCACGCCCTCCCTGCGGTTGCCGGGGTCGAGCTGGTAGGTGCGGCGATCGCCGGTGAGCTGGGAGTCCACCGCCTCGCGGAACGGCCCGTAGAACGCGCTCGCGTACTTCGCGGCGTAGGCGAGCAGCAGCGTCGAGTGGAAGCCCTCGGCGTCGAGCGCCGCGCGGATGACGGCGACCTGGCCGTCCATCATCCCCGACAGCCCGAGCAGCTGAGAGCCGGCACGCGCCTGCGCGAGCGCCATCGCGGTGTACCGCTCCAGGGTCGCGTCGTTGTCCACGGAGCCGTCAGCCGCGAGCACGCCGCAGTGGCCGTGGTCGGTGAACTCGTCGAGACACAGATCGGTCTGCACCACGAGGGCGTCGCCCACCTCGGCGGCCAGCGCCTCGGTCGCGACGTTCAGGATGCCGGCGGGATCGTCGGCCCCGGAGCCGCGCGCATCGCGCACCGCGGGCACGCCGAACAGCATCACTCCGCCGACGCCGGCTTCGGCCGCGTCCACGGCGGCCGCCCGCAGGGAGTCGAGGGAGTGCTGCAGGACGCCGGGCATGGAGCCGATCGGCGAGGCCTCGGAGATGCCCTCCCTGACGAACAGCGGCAGCACGAGCTGACGGGGTTCGAGGGACGTCTCGCGCACGAGGTCGCGCACGGCGGGCGACTGCCTCAGCCGACGGAGGCGGGTCTCGGGGAAGCTCACGGCGCGAACTCGTCGGCCGCGTGCGGAAGCGTGAAATGCGACACCGCGTCGATGAGGGCATCCACCGTCTGCCGGTCGGCGACCACCGTGATCGGCAGCCCCGCCTTGCGGGCGTCGCGGGCGGTGCGGGGCCCGATCGCGGCCAGCAGCGTCTCGTCGGGGATGTCGGGGAACTGCTCGCGCACCTGCTGAGCGACGGAGCCGCTGGTGATCAGGATCGCGTTGATGCGGCCGTTCTGCACGTCGCGCATGATGCGATCGGTCACCGGGACTCCGACGGTGCGATAGGCCACCACGCTGTCGACGTCGTGCCCGGCCTTCTCCAGCAGCTTGCTCAGCACCGGCTTCGCGATCTCGCTGCGCAGCGCCAGGATGCGACGGGGCTCCGTCTCCAGCCCGATCAGCTGCTCGGCCATGCCCTCGGCGGAGTTGTCCTCGTCGGGCACCAGCGCGACCTCGTAGCCCACGGCCTGCAGAGCCGCGGCGGTGGTCTCGCCGACCGCGGCGATCCTCGTCGTGCGGGGGACGACGGCGCGATGCGCGAACATCACGTCGACGGTCGTCGCACTCGTGATCGTCAGCCAGTCGTACACGCCCGCTGCCAGCTGCTCCAGCGCCACGTCGAGCGCGGCCTGGTCGGTCGTGGGGGCGAAGTTGATGAGCGGCGCGACGACGGGCACCGCGCCCTGGGAACGCAGACTCGCGGCGACGCCGTCGCCCCACGGTCCGCCGCGGGGTACGAGGATGCGCCAGCCGTCCAGCGGTCGGTCCTGCTTTGAATCAGTCATGAGGAATGCTCTCGGGAGACGAGGTCAGCCGCCCCTTGATCGAGCAGCCGACGGGCAACAGTCAACCCGAGCTCGCGCGCTGCGTGCATCGGGTCTGCACCATCGGCAGCATCCGCTCCATTGCCACTGCCGTTCCGATGAATATACTCCCCGTTCAGGTCTTCCGTGACGTCGAGGCCGATTCTCCTGCCCCCGTCGGCCGCGTAGACGACCGTTCTGACGCGCACCGAGGCGCCGGAGACGACCGCGTGGGCGGCCATCGGCGCCTGGCATCCGGCGTCCAGCCCTTCGAGGATCGCGCGTTCGACGGTGACCGCCACACGGGTCGCCTCGTCGTCCAGCTCCGCGAGCGCCGCGAGCAGCGCGGGAGCGGCATCCGTACGCGTCTCGACGGCGAGCGCCCCCTGCCCGGGGGCGGTCGGCCACTCGGCGAGACCGAGCTCCTCGCGCCGCAGGGGCGAATCCGCTCCGAGGCGCGACAGCCCGGCGGCGGCGAGGATGACGGCATCCAGCTCCTCCGTCGCCACACGCTGCAGACGCGAGTCGACGTTGCCGCGGATGTCGACCACCCTGGCGTGCGGAGCCCGCCGTCGCACCTGCGCGATGCGACGCGGGGACCCCGTGCCGATGAGGCTTCCCGGCGGCAGCTCGTGCAGGGGGATGCCGTCGCGCGTGATCGCGACGTCGCGGGCGTCTTCGCGCACCGGCGTGGCGGCGATGACGAGGCCCTCGGGGATCGCCGTCGGCAGGTCCTTCAGGGAGTGCACGAGGAGATCGCACTCCCCGGCGAGGAGAGCCTCACGAAGACGGGTGGCGAAGATGCCCTGTCCGCCGATCTCCGACAGAGACGCACGGTTGGTGTCGCCCTCGCTGGTGATCGGAACGAGCTCGACAGGACGGCCGGCGACCTTCTCGAGGGCGGCGGCGACATGACCGGACTGCGCCTGCGCGAGCGCGCTGCGGCGGGTGCCCAACCTGATCGGGGTGCTCATGGCGGGGCCTACTGCAGCACGTCCGCGATCTCGTCGAACCGCAGTCGGCGCCCCGTGTAGAAGGGCACCTCCTCCTTCACGTACAGACGCGCGTCGGTGTAGCGCAGGTCGCGCATCAGGTCGACGAGCTCGGTGACGTCGTCGGCCTCGAGGGGAAGGAGCCACTCGTAGTCGCCGAGGGCGAACGCGGCGACCGTGTTCGCGATGACCCCGGTGAACGCGGCGCCCTTGCGGCCGTGATCGGCGAGCATCTTCCGACGCTCCTCCTCGGGGGCGAGGTACCACTCCGGGGTGCGCACGAACGGGTAGAGGCAGAGCCAGTCCTTGGGCTCGATGCCGCGGAGGAACCCGGGCACGTGCTGACGGTTGAACTCGGCGTCGCGGTGCACGCCC
The DNA here is from genome assembly GCF_038397765.1 of Microbacterium sp. LWH10-1.2. Classification (NCBI taxonomy): domain Bacteria; kingdom Bacillati; phylum Actinomycetota; class Actinomycetes; order Micrococcales; family Microbacteriaceae; genus Microbacterium; species Microbacterium sp. LWH10-1.2. The sequence continues at coordinate 4,038,648 of NZ_CP151638.1, read as the reverse complement.
ATGACGTTCCACACGGGCAGGAGGGTGCGCAGCAGTTCGGTGCGACGAAGACGACGCAGCGCCTTCTGCAGGTCTTCGGCGGTGTCGCCGTGGAGCCACACCATCAGGTCGGCGTCGGCCTTGAGGCCGGAGACGTCGTAGAAGCCCCGCACGGTCACGCCGGAGTCTTCGATGTACGAGACGATCGTCTCGAGCTCAGTGGAGTCGGATTCGGTCACCGGGACGTCGGGATTGCGTCGCCAGACCGCCCAGAGGGTGAAGCCGGACGGGTTCTCTTCGCGCTCTTCGGACATGCACCCAGTCTGCCCCCTTTGCGGGACGGGTGCGAACCCGCGGAGGAACCCGACCCCCGTCGGCGCGGGGAAGGATGCTCAGCGCGAGGCTGCGCGCGCGATGACCCACACGAGACTGCCCGCGACGGCGGCGAGGGCGACGGCGCCCGCGATCGCCCCGACCGGGTTGCGGTCGGCGAATCGCCGCGCCTTCGCCGCTGCGCGCACCGAGGCCTTCTCGATGCGCCGGGGGAAGTTGCCCTTGACCTCGATCGCGGCGAGCGCCGCCTTGAGCTCGGCCCTCGCCGAGGCCACGGGATCGACGATGCCGGCCGGGACCGCCGTCTTCGGCAGCGAGCCGGTGCTGTCAGAGTTCGTCATCGCCTGAGCCCTTCGCGATCTTGATGTCGGCGGCCACCGCCTGAGCAGGGTTCTCCCGCGCCAGCACCTTGCGGAACTTCAGGATGCCGAGCAGTGCGAAGAACAGCACCGCCAGGATCAGGATGCCGAACACGGCGATGGCCGAGAGCCAGACCGGCCACCAGGACGAGAGCCCGGCGATGGCGAAAACCAGGACCACGGGCACGGCCCAGAATAGGAAGAACAGGGCGACCAGGAACCACACGGAGCCGATGCCGGCATCCTTCGAGGTCTTCGCGACCCACGCCTTGGCCGCGTCGATCTCGGCCTTGACGAGGTTCGTGACCAGGTCGGGGAGGTCGCCGATGAGAGTCAGCAGACTGTCGTCCGCACGATCCCGATATCCGCGGGGCATGTCAGTCGTCGGCCTTCTTCGGAGCCGCGGGCTTCTTCGCCGCGGCAGGCTTCTTCGCTGTCGTGCTCTTCGCGTCGTGCTCCGCTCGGCGCTTGGCCTCGGCCACCGCATCCTCCGTCGCCTTGGCGAGGTCGTCTGCCGCGTCCTTGCCGGTGGCGATCGCCGAGTCGAGCCGCTGGCCGGGGGTGCCGTTGCCGCTGGCGGACTTCGCGATCTTGACGACGCCGGTCCAGATCGCGCCGGGAACGGCCGCTGCCTTGTCGCCCACGTAGGACTTGACCTTGGTGACCTGCTCCTGGACGGGGTCGAGGTGCCAGACCTTGAGCCACTGCGTCTTGATCTGCTCGTAGCGCTCGCGCCCGGCTCGCGTGCCGAGGACGTATCCGACGCCGAGTCCGACGACGAGTCCGATCTTCCCCTTCATGGGGTCTCCTCTACGTAGTTCCGGTGTGGACGCCTGGGGCGAACCGGCGATTCGGAACCGCCGACCAGATACCCAGCGTAACCCCATATGCCGATTTCGGCATCTACACGTGAGGGGGTGGACAAGCAGATGACGAAAGACGTCCTCATCGGAGGGCGATCAGCCCCACAGCAGCGCGCGGCGGAGGCGGTCGGCCTCCTCCTTCGCATCGGGGATCACCTGGGCGAGGCCGGTCCCCGCGAGCCACGCGCCGACGGCGGCGAGGCCGGGCACCGCCTGCACCGCCGCACGGGCGGCAGCACGGCGATCGCCCGATCCGATGATCGACGCCGGCTGCGACTGCACGAACCGGGCGCGATGCGAGGCCACGAGGGCGCTCTCGTCCAGGGGGACTCCGAGAAGGGCGGATGCCTCACGCAGCGCGAGCCTCGCCGCATCCGCGTCGTCCAGCGCCGACGTCGCCGCGGGCTCGCCCTGGGCGCCGAACGACACCCGGACGACCTGCCGCTCGCCGGCCGCCTCACGCACCCACCGCCACTTCGCACTCGAGTGGGTGAGCGCCTTCGCGGTGTGCGAGCCTGGCACCGTCAGCACCCCGGTGCCCCGCGGCGCGGAGGCGAGCTCTGCGGCATCGAGCAGCAGGGTCACGATCTCGATCTCGGGGGCGACAGCCGCGTCGGTGCGCGAGAGCGCGGGGGCCGAGGACGCGAGGAGCTCGCGGGCCGTCGCCTCCGGAGTCGCGACGATCACGGCATCCGCGGTGAGGTCGAGCTCCTCGAGGGCGGGCTCCTCGCTCGTGCCGTCGGCGGGTGCGGCGAGCGCGTCCGTATCAGCCGCGGGGATCCCGGCCGTCACCGTCCACGTCGCGCCCGACCGGGAGACGCCGGAGACCTCCGCGCCGGTGCGGACCACCCCACCGAGGCTCTCGATGTCGGCGACGAGCGCATCGACCAGCCCTGACATGCCGCCGTCGAGACCCTCGACCGCGGACCCCGGCGCTTTCGCCGAACGGGCGGCGCCCTCGTCGCGCAGCGCCTGCACGGCGCCCGAGAGCGAGCCGACGCTGGTGAGCGCGGCGTTGAGACCGGGGGCGGCGATGTCGACGTCGACGTCTTCGGGGAGCGCCGAGTACACCCCTGTGGTCACCGGGGCGACCAGGCGGTCGCGCACCTTCGCGCCCATGCGCGAGGAGACCAGCTTGCCGAGGCTGTGGTTGTGGCCGATCGTCAGCGGCGGGCGCACGCGGTCGAGGTAGGCGCGCCAGACGCCGGACCAGCCGATGATGCGGCGCACGTCGTCCTGGAACGGGTTGGCGGGGATGCCGAGGATGCCGCCGACCGGCAGCGGCGCCGCTCCCACACCGGGGATGCCGGCCAGCCAGGCCCCGCCCGCGGCGGGGGCGACGATGCGGTCGGCGAGGCCGAGGTCGTCGAGCAGCGCCCTGACGTGCCCGCCCCTCGTCGCGAAGCTCTCCGCGCCGGCGTCGACCGTGATGCCTCCGAGGTCAGCCCGACGGATCGCGCCGCCGACGGCATCCGCCGCCTCCAGCACCGTCACGCGCATGCCGACCTTCACGCACTCGCGCGCCGCGATCAGCCCGCCGATGCCGCCGCCGATCACGATGACGTGCTTCTCTGCGGCGAGGGCGGCGAGGTCTTCAGGGCGTGCGGTCATGCCTTCCATCCTCGCTCATCGCGAGCGCGTCACGAGAGCTGCCGCCCGTCGGAAACCGTTCCCTCTTGCCGTCCGGACGCGTGGTGACTACTGTTTAGCCAGATAGCTAACAAGCGAAGGAGTGAAGATGCGCGTCGCCATCACCGGAGGCACCGGCTTCGTCGGGAGGAACCTCGCCGCACGCCTCGACGATGCGGTCGTCGTCTCCCGTCGCAACGGCGTCGACGTCACCGACGTCGACGCGCTCACCGAGGCGTTCCGCGGGTGCGACGCCGTCGCGCACTGCGCGGGCATCAATCGCGAGATCGGCGACCAGACCTTCCGCCGCGTGCACGTCGAAGGGACCCGCGCGGTCGTCGAGGCCGCGCGGCGAGCAGGGGTCGGCCGCATCGTGATGGTCAGCTTCCTGCGCGCGCGCCCCGACTGCGGCTCCGGCTATCACGAGTCGAAGTGGGAGGCCGAGGAGATCGTCCGCAGCTCCGGCATCCCGCACACGATCCTCAAGTCCGGCATGATCTACGGACCCGGCGACCACATGGTCGACCACGTCACGAAAGCCGTGCGGACGCTGCCGTTCTTCTGGACCGTGGGCTTCCGCGAGCGCACCGCACGCCCCGTCCCCGTGGACGACGCGGTCGACGTCCTCGTCGCGGCCCTCGAAGGCCGCATCCCCGACCCCACGGTCGCCGTGATGGGAGTCGACGAGGTGACTCTGGGCGAGGCGATCCGCCGCATCGCCCGCGTCGCCGGTCGCAGACCCGCCTACCTCCCCGTGCCGGTGTGGACCATCCGCCTCCTCGCGCGGATCACGGAGCGGCTCATGGTCGTGCCGCTCGTGGCGAGAGCGCAGGCCCGGATGCTCGCGGAGGGCGTGAGCGAGGCCGCCCTGCCGGCACCGGAGCCACCCGTGGGCATCCGTCCGTCGCGCGGGTTCACCGACGAGCGGATCCGCGCCGCGCTCCCGGAGGGCCGGTTCGGGCTGAGCGACCTGAGGATCGCACTCCCCCGTCGCCGCTGATCCCCGTCGCGCCGCCGCGCCGATCCCCCGTCGCGTGGCCGTGCTGAACCTCTGTCGCGCCGCCGTGCCGACCCCCCGCCGCGCCGCCGTTCGGGAGGAGAAAGCGCGTTCGGGCTGAGGAATCACGCGCAGGGCTCCTCCCGAACGTGCGAACTCCTCCCGAACGTGCGAGGCGCTCCGCGCCTACGCGCACCGGGAGACGCGCGGGCAGGCGGAGCGGAGCCCCTCAGACCGCGTGCACCAGTTCGACGATGCGGGTGAGCTGGTCGGGATCCGTCTCCGGAGGCACGCCGTGACCGAGGTTGAGGATGTGCGCGCGGGCCGCGCGGCCCCGCTCGAGGACCTCCCTCACGTGCGCCTCCAGCACCGGCCACGGGGCGCCCAGCAGCGCGGGGTCGATGTTGCCCTGCACAGTGACGCCGTCGCCGAGGATCGCCGCGGCCTCGTCGAGCGGCTGGCGCCAGTCGACTCCCACGCCGTCGGCGATACCACCCAGGCGCATGTCGGCGAGGAACGGACCGGTGCCGACGCCGAAGTGGATGGTCGGGATGCCGATGCCGGCCAGCGCCGCGTGCGAGTGCGGAGCGACGAAGGCACGGTAGTCCGCCGGGCTGAGGGACCCCGCCCACGAGTCGAACAGCTGGACGACGGAGGCTCCGGCATCCCTCTGGATCTCCAGGAAGCGGCGCGAGACCCGGGCGAGCCAGCCGGCGAGGCGGTTCCAGGACTCGGGGTCGGCGTGCATCATCGCCCTGGCGCGCAGGTGCTCCTTCGACGGCCCTCCCTCCACGAGGTAGGCGGCGAGGGTGAACGGGGCCCCCGCGAACCCGATCAAGGGGGTGTCGCCGAGCTCGTCCGTGACGATCCCCACGGCGGCGGCGATGGCGGATCCGTCGAGGTCGGCGGGGTCGATCGCGGTGATCCGCTCGACGTCGGCCGCGGTCCGCACGGGGTTTGCGAACACCGGGCCGCGCCCAGGCTCGATCTCCACCTCGACGCCGGCGAGGCGCAGCGGGATGACGATGTCGCTGAAGAAGACCGCCGCGTCGACGCCGTGCCTGCGCACCGGCTGCAACGTGATCTCCGCCGCGAGCTCCGGAGTGAGGCAGGCGTCGAGCATCCTCGTGCCGACGCGGAGATCGCGGTACTCGGGCAGGGACCGACCCGCCTGTCGCATGAACCAGACCGGGGTCTGCTCGGGTCGGTGTCCGGCGAGGGCGCGCAGCAGCGGAGCGTCAGAGAGGGCCATGCGTCCATCCTCCCATCCGGGGTCTATGGGCCGGCTGCGCTCCGGAACTCCGGAGATCCGAGGCCGTGCCGGCCCGGGTGGGTGCATGATCCCGCGCCCACCCGGAGCTGTCCGGCGTACGGGCGGACGGTTCTCCGGAGTTCTGGCGCGACCCGGCCGAGAGCCGCGAAAGGACCGCCGAACCCGGCCCACCGCGGCTCGGGTAGAATCGTCGTGTGCTGCTGTGTGTGACGGCGAGTCACAAGACCGCCTCCTTCGACCTGCTCGAACGCCTGAGCCGCACCCCCGACGACGTCGCACCCACCCTCGTGGGGCTGACGCCGTGCGTGCAGGGTGCGGTCGTTCTCGCGACGTGCAACCGGTTCGAGGCGTACGTGGAGATCGACGAGCCGGTCACCGCGGCCGGAGCCGTCGGCGTCGAAGCCGTGCTGGAAGCGGTCGAGTCCGCGACCGGTGTTCCCGCCTCCGAGCTCGACGGCGCCTACGCCGTGCACTCGGGCCGACGCGTCGCCGAGCACCTGTTCTCCGTGGCATCCGGGCTCGAATCCGTCGTGTCCGGCGAGGGCGAGATCGCCGGCCAGGTCCGCCGCGCGCTGAAGTCCGCCCGCAAGGACGGCACGACCTCTCCCGAGCTCGAGCGCCTGTTCCAGCGCGCCAGCCAGGCTCAGCGCAAGGTCAAGAACGTCACCGCCCTGGGCCGTGCAGGGCGTTCGCTCGTCCGCCTCGCTCTGGAGCTCGCCGACAGCCGCATCGCCGACTGGTCGGCCGAGCGCGTGCTGCTCGTCGGCACCGGCGCCTACGCCGCCGTCACCCTGGCCACGCTCCGTGAGCGCGGCGCCGAGAACATCTCCGTCTACTCGCCGTCGGGGCGCGCCGAGATCTTCGCCGCGAAACACGGCATCCGCGCCGTGTCGGCCGACGACTACGCGCGCACGGCCGCACGCTCCAGCCTCCTCATCACCTGCACGACCGCGACGGAGCCCGTCCTCGGCCCCGAGCACCTGCAGCTGCCGGTCGGCGCCGCAGCGGTCGGATGCCCTGTCGGCTCGCACAGCCGGCTCGTGGTCGACCTCGGCATGCCGCGCAACGTCGACCCCGCCGTCGCGACGCTCGAGGGCGTCGCCCTGCTCGACCTCGAGACCATCCGCCTGCACGCCCCTCTCGAGGAGCTGCAGGCGACGGATGCCGCGCGCAGCGTCGTCCGCGAGGCGGCGGACACCTTCCACGTCGTGGGCTCCCGTCAGAGCGTGACTCCGGCGGTCGTCGCCCTCCGCTCGCACATCTTCTCCCTGCTCGACACCGAGATCGACCGCGCCCGCGCCCGCGGCGACGAGGACGGCAGGGTCGAGCAGGCGCTGCGCCATCTCGCCGGGGTGCTGCTGCACACGCCGACCGTGCGCGCCCACGAGCTCGCCGCATCGGGCAAGGCCGACGAGTTCACGTCGGCTCTCGCCTCCCTGTACGGCATCGAGCCGGCGCAGGACGACATCGCCGACGCGGCGAGCGCCTGAGCTCCACCCGCTCTCCACAGGAACCGGGAGAGCACCGGTTCTCCACAGAGCCGCTGCCCCCCCCCGGCGCCCGCCGCTCCTCCCCCACCCCTGCCGGTCCTACGGTCGGATGCGTGACAGCGCCGCGTCATCGGCGCAGGATGGGAGGATGCTCGTGTCCCCGGACGTGATCGGAATGATCATCGCTCTCTTCGCCTTCACCCTGACGGTGCTCGGCGGAGTGGCCGGACTGCTCGCGCGGCAGTCGCGAGAGCTGGACGCGCGGTTCGAGAAGATCGACCTGCGGTTCGACAAGATCGATGAACGGTTCGAGAAGGTCGACCAGCGGTTCGAGAAGGTCGACCAGCGGTTCGAGAAGGTCGACGCTCGATTCCAGGAGCTGGAGAGTCAGCTGAGCGACCTGAAGCTCTCCATCGCGCGACTCGAGGGCCCGCTGCCCCGACTGCAGCGGCTCTGACCACGACGGCCGCCGTGAGGGATGATGGGTTCATGGCCCTTCACATCACCGGAGACACCGCCGCCGACACCCTGCTCACCGAGAACCCCCTGGCCCTGCTGGTCGGGATGCTGCTGGACCAGCAGGTTCCGATGGAGACCGCGTTCGCAGGCCCCCTCAAGATCGAGCAGCGCACCGGGGCGACGGATGCCGCCGCCATCGCGCACCTGAACCCCGACGAGTTCCTCGAAGCGTTCAAGCAGACACCCGCCGTGCACCGGTTCCCCGGTTCGATGGCCGCACGCGTGCAGACCCTGTGCCAGGAGCTCGTGGACCACTGGGGCGGTGACGCCGCCGCGCTGTGGACCGAGGGAGACCCTTCGGGCGCCGAGGTGCTGAAGCGCCTGAAGACCCTGCCGGGCTTCGGCGAGCAGAAGGCGAAGATCTTCCTCGCCCTGCTCGGCAAGCAGTACGGCTTCACCGGCGACGGCTGGCGCGAGGCGTCGGCTCCGTACGGCGAGGAGGGCTCATACCGCAGCGTCGCCGACATCGTCTCGCCCGAGTCGCTGACGAAGGTCCGCGAGCACAAGAAGGCGATGAAGGTTGCCGCGGCACGGAGCAATGCGACGGAGGAGCGTTGATGCCTGCCGAGGCAAGGCTGAGCAAGCGAAGCGCGTCGAAACCCATTGAGGCGGAGAAGTGAAGCCGACAGGCGACGACGTCGCCGGGCTCATCGCACGGTCCAGTCCGGCGATCCGCCGGAGGGATGCCGAGACCCTCACCGCGCTGATGCAGGAGATCACCGGGCGGGAACCTGCGACCTGGGGCACGATCATCGGCTTCGGCTCCTGTCACTACCGCTACCCGACCGGCACGGAGGGCGACAGCGGACTGCTCGGCTTCGCCCCGCGCAAGGCCGCGACGACGATCTACCTGTTCGACGGCGTCGCCGCGCACACCGAGGCCCTCGCTGAGCTCGGACCGCACACGACCGGCGCCGGCTGCCTCTACATCAAGGACCTCGAGCAGATCGACCTCGACGTGCTCCGCGGCATCCTGGAGCGCTCGCTCGCCTGGGTCGAGGCGGGCGGCACCCCAGAGGTGCAGCTCACCGTCACCGGCTGAGCCACAGCATCCGACGCCGAGACCCCCGCGTACCGAACGGCTACGCGGGGGTCTCGGCGTCAGGTCGATGATCAGCGCAGTCCTGCGAAGAAGGCGCGGATGTCTCCGGCCAGCACGTCCGGACGCTCCAGGGCTGCGAAGTGCCCGCCCTCGTCGAAGCGGCTCCAGTGCACGATGTTCGAGTTGTCGCGCTCGGCGAACACCCGGATCGTCTGGAAGTCGTCGGCGAACACCGCGACTCCGGTCGGCGCCGCGTTGACGGCATCCGATGCCTCGGCGCGTGCGTTCTCCAGGTAGCTGCGGGACATGCCGGATGCCGCGTTCGCGAACCAGTTCACGCTGACTTCGAGCAGGATCTTCTCCAGCGGCACGAGGGAGGTGCCGTTGCCGAAGGAGTTGAACAGCTCGCTGTAGGCGAGCAGACCGACGGGAGAGTCGCTGATGCCGACCGACACCGTCTGCGGCCGGGACGCGTTCATGGTGTTGTAGCCGCCGACCGACTGGAACCACTGCATGTGCTCGAGCCCCGCGTAGTCCTGCGGCTCCAGACGCTCGAACTCGCTCGGGTCACCGGAGGGGAACGAGAACAGCTGCAGCACGTGGAGTCCGAGGAAGCCCTCGGGGTTCAGCAGGCCGAGCTCTCGGGCGACCATCGCCCCGTTGTCCGAGCCGTGGATGCCGTAGCTGTCGTAGCCGAGGCCGCGCATGAGCGTGTCGTAGGCCGCGGCGACCCGCGCCGTCGTCCATCCTGCGGCGGACAGCGGCTGGGAGAACCCGTATCCGGGGGCGTCCGGGATGACGACGTCGAACGCGTCCTCGGCGCGTCCGCCGTGAGCGACCGGGTCGACGAGCAGGTCGATCAGCTCGAGGTAGTCGACGGCGGAGCCGGGGTAGGTGTGCGCGAGGAGGAGCGGGGTCGCGCCCTCGTGAGCGGAGCGGACGTGGATGAAGTGGATGCGCTGTCCGTCGATCTCGGTCGTGAAGTGCGGGAAGGAGTTGATCCGCTCCTGCGCGGCCTCCCAGTCGAACGCCCGCCAGGCGGCGACGGCGTCGCGGAGGTAGGAGTTGGGCGTTCCTGCGTCCCAGTCGTCCGTGGGCGACGGCTGGGGAAGGCGCGTGCGGGAGAGCCGGTCGTGGAGATCGGCCACCTCGGCGGCGGAGACGGTGACGGTGAAGGGGCTGAGGGAGAGGGTGTTGTTTTCCATATCTCGACTGTAAGAACGCATTAGGCTGGATTCGTTCCTAATGGAAGAACTTCTTTTCGGAGGATCTCTGTGGCCGATCCGACCGCCCGTCTGCTCGCACTCCTGGCTCTGCTGCAGGCCGAGCCGGAGCGCTCCGGACGCACGCTCGCCTCCCGACTCGGCGTCTCGACGCGCACCATCCGTCACGATATCGATCGTCTGCGCGAGCTCGGGTACCCCGTCGATGCGACGCGCGGCTCCCTGGGCGGATACCGGCTCGGCGCCGGCGGCAAGCTCCCCCCGCTGCTGCTCGACGACGAGGAGGCCGTCGCGGTGACCGTGGGGCTGCGCGCGGCAGCCGGGATCGCCGGGGTCGCGGAGTCCGGCGCCCGCGCGCTGGCCAAGCTCGAGCAGGTGCTGCCCTCGCACCTGCGCCCGACCGTCGATGCACTGCGGTCGAGCGTCGACAGGGCGCCGGAGAACAACGACACGGATGCTCCCGACCCCGAGATCGACGCCGCGGCGCTGCAGGCCATCGCCCGCGCGATCCGCGACGAGGAGTGGCTGCGCTTCGACCTCGACGACACGCCGGTCCTGGTCGAGCCTTACCGCCTGCTCACCTGGCACCGACGCTGGTACCTCGTGGCGCGCGATCCACAGTCGGGCGAGTGGAGCACGTACCGCGTCGACCGGATGCGCCTGCGGATGGCGACGCACCGCCGCTTCTCCCCGCAGCCGCTGCCGGGCGGCGACTACACCGCGTTCGCGATGCGCACCATCGCGGTGAGCGGCTGGATCGTGCACGCCCGACTCCGCATCGACGCGCCGGCCGAGGCGGTGCTCGACCGCATCCACGCCGCGGTCGGCGTCGTGGAGCCGGTCGACGACAGCCACTGCATCCTCGTCACCGGCGCCGACAGCCTCGACACGGTCGCGACCTACATCGGGATGCTGATGATGGACTTCACGGTCGAGAGTCCGCCGGAGCTGATCCCGCGCCTCCAGCTGCTCTCGGAGCGCTACGCCCGTGCGGTCGCGGGTTCTCCGAAGCCGCCTGCCGTCGACGCCCCGGCGTGACGACGAGACCCCCGCCTGCGGTGAACGCAGGCGGGGGTCTCGGGACGGGCGGGGGTCGCGGCGACCCCGACGAGGATGCTCAGGCGCCCTTGAGGCGCTCCGCGAGGTACTGGTGCAGCTCGTCGATCGAGATGCGCTCCTGTGCCATGGTGTCGCGGTCGCGCACCGTGACGGCGCGGTCGTCGAGGGAGTCGAAGTCGATCGTGACGCAGAACGGCGTGCCGATCTCGTCCTGTCGACGGTAGCGGCGGCCGATGGCGCCGGCGTCGTCGAAGTCGACCGACCAGGAGCTGCGCAGCGTCGCGGCGACCTCGCGGGCCAACGGCGACAGGTTCTCGTTGCGGCTCAGCGGCAGCACGGCGACCTTGACCGGAGCCAGGCGAGGGTCGAGGCGCAGCACGGTGCGCACATCGGTGCCGCCCTTGGCGTTCGGCACCTCCTCCTCGACGTAGGCGTCGACGAGGAAGGCCATCATCGCGCGGGTGAGGCCGAACGACGGCTCGATGACGTACGGGGTGTACCGCTCGCCGGACGCCTGGTCGAAGTACGACAGCGACGAGCCCGAGGCCTCGCTGTGGCTCGACAGGTCGTAGTCGGTGCGGTTGGCGACGCCCATGAGCTCGCCCCACTCCTTGCCCTGGAAGCCGAAGCGGTACTCGACGTCGATGGTGCCGGCGGAGTAGTGCGCGCGGTCCTCCTCGGGCACGTCGAAACGGCGCATGTTGTCGGCGTCGATGCCCAGATCGATGAACCAGTCCCAGCAGGCCTCGACCCAGTGCTCGAACCACTCCTGCGCCTCGGCGGGCGGCGTGAAGTACTCGATCTCCATCTGCTCGAACTCCCGCGTGCGGAAGATGAAGTTGCCGGGGGTGATCTCGTTGCGGAACGCCTTGCCGACCTGGCCGATGCCGAACGGCGGCTTCTTGCGCGAGGCGGTGAGCACGTTGGAGAAGTTCACGAAGATGCCCTGGGCCGTCTCGGGGCGCAGGAAGTACAGCCCCGACTCGTCGTCGACGACGCCGAGGTACGTCTTCACGAGGCCGGAGAACGCCTTCGGCTCGGTGTACTGGCCCTTGGTGCCGCAGTTGGGGCAGGGCACGTCGGCGAGGCCGTTCTCGGCCTTGCGGCCCTTGCGCGCCTCGAAGTCCTCGATGAGGTTGTCGGCACGGAAGCGCTTGTGGCAGCTGAGGCACTCGACCAACGGGTCGGTGAAGGTCGCGACGTGGCCGGAGGCCTCCCACACGCGCTTGGGCAGGATGATGCTGGAGTCGAGACCGACCATGTCGCCGCGGCCGCGCACGAAGGTCTGCCACCACTGCCGGCGGATGTTCTCCTTGAGCTCCGTGCCGAGGGGTCCGTAGTCCCACGCGGAACGCGAACCGCCGTAGATCTCACCCGCCTGGAAGACGAACCCGCGGTGGCGGGCGAGGGCGATGACCTTGTCAAGACGGGACTGTTCGGCCACGGTGGCTCCAATGGTCGGATGCGGGAGGACGCCCGTGAACACGGGCACTCCATTCTATCCGTGCGTGTTCGCCGCTCCATCCTTACGTGTTCGCCACCACCGGCGTGCACTCGCTTCTGAGCTCGGAGTACCGTCGAGGGATGAGCACCGCAGAGCAGACCGACGAGAACAGCCGTGAGGACACCCGCTTCTTCGGCCAGCCCTGGGCGCTGGTGCACATCTTCGGCGTGGAGATGTGGGAGCGGTTCAGCTTCTACGGCATGCAGGGCATCCTGCTCATCTACCTGTACTACTCGGCGACGCAGGGCGGTCTCGGCATCCCCGAGGCGGTCGCCGGCGGCATCGTCGGCGCCTACGGAGGATCGGTCTACCTGTCGACGATCCTCGGCGCCTGGGTCGCCGACCGCCTGCTCGGCTCCGAGCGCGTGCTGTTCCTCAGCGCGATCGTCATCGTCGCGGGACACATCGCGCTCGCCGCGCTCCCCGGCGTGCTCGGCGTGGGGGTCGGCCTCGTCCTCGTCGCGCTCGGCTCCGGCGGGCTCAAGGCGAACGCCACGTCCGTCGTCGGCAGCCTGTACAGCGCGGAGGATCCCCGACGGGATGCCGGGTTCTCCCTCTTCTACCTGGGCATCAACCTGGGCGCCTTCATGGGCCCGATCCTCACCGGCATCCTGCAGTCGTCGCTCGGCTTCCACTTCGGCTTCGGCCTCGCGGCCATCGGCATGACCCTCGGTCTCGTGCAGTACTCCTTCGGACGCCGGAAGCTCCCCGACGCGGCCAGGCACGTGCCGAACCCGCTCCCCGCCTCGCGCTACCCGCTGATGTGGATCATCGGCGGCGCCGGCATCCTGCTCGTCGTCGTGCTGGTGCTGGTGGGCGCGATCCGGCCGGACAACCTCGCGACGATCGTGATCTTCGGCACGATCATCGCCGCGGTCGCGTACTTCGCCGTGATCCTCGGCAGCCGCCGCATCGACGGGACGGAGCGGTCGCGCGTCTGGGCGTTCCTCCCCCTCTTCGTCACGAGCGTCGCCTTCTGGTCGCTGTACCAGCAGCAGTTCACGGTGCTCACGGTGTACTCCGACAAGAGGCTCGACCGCTCGCTCTTCGGCTGGGAGATGCCGGTGTCGTGGGTGCAGTCGATCAACCCGGTGTTCATCATCATCCTGTCCGGCGTCTTCGCCGTGATCTGGACGCGCCTCGGCAGCCGCCAGCCCTCCACGCCCGTGAAGTTCGCGCTCGGGGCGATCGTGATGGGCGCCGCGTTCCTGCTGTTCCTCCCGTTCGCCGGGGGCGGCGAGAACTCCACGCCGCTGCTCGCGATCGTCGGCATCCTGTTCGTGTTCACCGTCGCGGAGCTGCTGATCTCGCCCGTCGGGCTCTCGGTGGCCACCAAGCTCGCCCCCGCGGCGTTCCACACGCAGATGGTCGCGCTGTTCTTCCTGTCGATCGCGCTGGGCACGGCGATCTCGGGATGGCTCGTCCAGTTCTACGACCCGAGCGACGAGGTGCCCTACTTCTCGATCCTCGGCGGCATCGCGATCGTCGTCGGCCTCGGGCTGCTGCTCGCGGTGAAGCCCGTGCTGCGGCTCATGAAGGGCGTCAGCTGAGTCCTATGCGGTGAAGAGGTAGCCGCGCTCGACGTCGAAGCCCGCAAGGCGCAGACCGCGGCCGAGCAGGGCCTCCATCTCGGTGCGCAGACGCAGACGCCACTCGTGCGCCGCGGCGGGGTCGGACTCGCGCAGCCCCTCGATGTCGGCGGGGATCGCCAGCGTCTCGACGACGGTCTCGGCGGCCGGCGGCCGGGCGATGTCGGCGAGCGCCCACTCGACGTCGAGGCGGTCGCTCTCGTCGCCCGCGTCTCCTCCGCCGAAGATGCCGTACACGTTGACCGAGTACCCGGTCGCACGGGCGCCGAGGACGGTCAGGAAGAAGTGCGCGTTGCGCGCGACCAGCGGATCGAACGTCCAGGTGATGCGGCCCACATCGCGCGAGAAGGCCCACTGGCGCTGATGCTCCTTGAGCTCGCGCCCCCACCCACGACCGCGGTACTCCGGAACGAGCGCTGTGATGTGGGAGTGCATCGCGCGCCGACCGGGCTCGCCGAAGAAGGCGATGGATGCTCCGACCATGCGCTCCTCGTCGCCGTCGCCGTCGAAGAGGCCGACGACGTAGTTGCCGGACTGCTGCAGGGCACGCAGAGTGCCCGCGTCGACGACGCGTTCGGGGCCCCTGATGGAGTCCAGCAGGCCCTGGGCGTCGATGATGAGTTCAACGGTGTCGAGATCACGGATGCTGCGCACGGGTCCAGTCTGCCCCCTCTCACGCGGTTCGCGGAACCGCGCCCCGCGGGAAGGCTGTGCCGCCACCCGCCGCGAGCGCCTCCGAGACGATGTCGAGGAACTCCTCCATCATCTCGACGCTCATCTCCGGGAGCATGCCGTCCCAGAACGAGAGCACGGCGCCGCGCCCCTGCATCATGCCCTCCGGTCGGGCGAACGCCCACAGGTGGAGATGCGCCGAGCCGTCGTTGAAGCGGCTGAAGTGGCACCGCGCGACACCGGGGATGCTCTTGACGGCCTCTGAGATGCGCTGCAGGAGAGGCCCGAGCGCGGCGAGCACCTCGACGGGGGCGTCCTCCAGCAGCCAGTGATCGCGCGGAGAGATGGCGCCGATGAACGGCAGACCACCCGGCTCCCAGCCCGCGCGCACCTGCCACAGGTCGTCGTGCCAGATCGTGTGCTCGTCTGCCTTGCAGCTCCCGCAGTTCTCCGGATCGAGTTCGCCGCTGCGCGGCTTCTCGGGAACGAGCATCGGCTCGAGCGGGCGCATGACGACGGACTCGTACGCACCGGCCGGGCCCTGCGTCATCCACGATCCGTCCGGCCGCTCGCCGTAGACGAGGCGCCGGTGGAAGGGGGTGTCCGCGGGATGCTGCTCGATGTCTGCGCTCATCCCCACATGCAAGCACGCGTCGAGCGTCGGACCACACACGACAGGCGGATGTCGGATGCCGGTGCGACACTCGTGTCATGCAACAGCGCGTCAGCTTCATCACCCTCGCCGTCGCCGATCTCGCCCGCAGCAGGGCGTTCTACGTCGACGGGCTCGGCTGGGAGCCGATCTTCGCCGGAGACGACGTCCTCATGTTCCCGGTCGCGGAGAAGGTGATCCTCTCGCTGTGGTCGGTCGAGGGCTTCACCGCCGAGATCGGAGAGGCCCCGGCCGCGGGGGTCGCCCCGATCACCCTCGCGCACAACCTCGCCACGCCCGCCGAGGTCGACGATGTGCTCGCCGAGGCCGCGCTTCTCGGCGCCCCGGTGAGCCGCGGGCAGCAGCGGGTGTGGGGCGGCTACTCCGGCTACTTCACCGACCCCGACGGCTTCCGCTGGGAGATCGCGGTCAACCCCGGCGAGACGGGGGCGTTCGTGCTTCCGGAATGACCGCGACGGATTCGCTCACGACGCGCCTCGCCCCCGCCGAACGCCGATAGCCTGAGCCGATGGGAGAGAACGACGACCGCGCGCGAAAACGTCTCTCCCGCACACCGCCCAAGTGGGCGATCGTCGCGGTGCTGGCTTTCGCCGGACTCTGCTCGTCCTTCATGTTCACGCTCGTCGTCCCGCTGCAGGCCGAGCTTCCGCACCTGCTGAACTCCTCTCGCGAGGACACGACGTGGGTCGTCACGATCACGCTGCTGGTCGCCGCCGTCGCCACGCCGATCTCCGGCCGCCTGGGCGACATGTACGGCAAGCGTCGGGTCATCATCGTGCTGCTCGCCCTCCTCATCATCGGCTCCACGATCGCCGCCCTGTCCGGGTCGATCGTCGGAGTCATCATCGGCCGCGCCCTGCAGGGCGCCGTGACGGGGGTCGTCCCGCTCGGCATCGCCGTCATGCGCGATGCGCTGCCACCCGAGCGACTCGGCACCGCCGTGGCTCTGATGAGCGCGACGATGGGAGTGGGCGGCGCGATCGGGATGCCCGTCGCCGCGGTCCTCGCCGAGAACGCCGACTGGCACTGGCTGTTCTGGCTCGCCGCCGCGCTCGGCGCCATCGGCCTCGTGCTCGTCCTCGTCACGGTCCCCCAGGACGTGCTCCGCTTCCCCGGTCGACTCGACGTCCTCGGCGCCGTCGGGCTCGCGATCGGGTTGACCGGCATCCTCCTCTTCGTCTCCCGCGGCGCGCAGTGGGGATGGACGGCGCCGCTCACCCTCACCTGCATCATCGGGGGCGTCCTGGTACTGCTCCTCTGGGGCTGGTACCAGCTGCGCACGAAGGATCCGCTGCTCGACCTCCGCGTCGCCGCCCGCCCGGCGGTGCTGTTCACGAACATCGCCGCGATCGGCATGGGCTTCGCGCTGTTCGCCTCGAACGTGACGTTCCCCCAGCTTCTCGAGATGCCGGTCGGCTCCGGCTCGGGGTTCGGGCTCGACATGGTGGCGGCGTCTCTCGTGATCATGCCGGCCGGTCTCGTGATGATGGTCATCTCCCCGCTGTCCGGCTGGCTCGAACGCACCGTCGGACCTCGCCCGCTCTTCACCGTCGGCGCCGTCGCGATCGTGCTCGCCTACGTCTTCGTGCTGCTGTGGTCGAGCGAGGTCTGGCACATCTTCGTCGCGAACATCCTCATCGGCGTGGGCATCGGCTTCACGTTCGCGGCCATGCCGATGATCATCATGCGCTCCGTGCCCGCCAACGAGACCGGCGCCTCGAACGGACTGAACGCGCTGTTCCGCTCGGTCGGCACGTCCAGCGCCTCGGCGGTGATGGGCGGAGTGCTCGCCGCGATGAGCGTGCAGGTCGACGGCGTCGCGGTGCCGACCCGCGCGGCCTTCGACGTCTGCTTCTGGCTCGCGATCGCCGCCGGAGCCGTGGCCGTCGTGCTCTCCCTGTTCATCCCGCGACAGCGCGCGGCAGAGCGGCATCCGTCGCTTCCCGGCTGAAAGGATCCTGCCGTGCGTCGGTGATCAGCCGATCGTGCGCGGGTCGGGGTCGCCGTCGCGCGGTGGACGCAGCCGATCGGGGATCGGCCACGCCAGCGTGAACTGCGCCGTCGCCGGACGGGTCATGTCGCCGAAGTCGTCGATCTTCACGACGATCCGCCCCGGAGCGCCCTCCTCGTCGGGTGTCACCTCGAGGATCCGCACCCGCAGCGGGCGGTCGGCTTCGCCCTCCAGCATCCACGGGTCCGCGAGCCAGGCGATCCCCCGGTCCTCCAGCGCGACTTCGGCGTCCAGCCAGTCGACGGGATCGGATGCCGTGCGCCCCAGCACGTCGACGGCGACCCAGTCGTCTCCCTCGGGGTGGATCCATCCGAGGAGCTCGCCGTCGTCGCGGCGGTGCGGGGTCCAGTCTGCGTAGGGCATCTCCCGATGCTATCCGCGGATGCCGTGGCCGGCCGAACGTCAGTGCGTGTACTCCATGAGCTCGACGCCGAGCACGCGGAAGGCGTCGTGCGCCCTCAGCCGGTGCGCGATCGAGAGATCGTCGAAGCAGACGATGAGCGAATAGGCGACGCCGGCGCGGGGCCCCGCGAGGACTCCGGCCTCGGCGCGGACGCCGCGATCGCGCCCGGTCTTGTTGATGAAGAGCAGGCCGTGCGCGTCGTGGTCATGGGCGAACGGGTCGAGGCCCGTCGACGCAGCGACGAGGCTGAGGTCCTGGTTGAGGCTGAGCCACTCCGACACCTGAGCGCTGACGGCCGCATCGACCACCTGGGAGTTCACGAGAGCCGAGAAGAGCCCGGCGAGCTCGCGCGCCGAGCCGACGGACACATGCGGGGCGTCATCGGGGCCCCGCTCATCACGGAACCGGTCGAGCAGCGCCGTGCGACGCAGCCCCAGCGATTCGATGCGCTCGCGCACCCGATCGTGTCCGACCTTCTGCAGGAGCGCGTTCACGGCGATCGGGTCACCGGCTGTGGCGGCGAGCACGGCGAGGTCTTCCAGCGGCAGGGCGGGGGCGTGCAGATGACGCCACAGCCCCGAGGTCGACACCTGATCCACCGCGGTGCGATCGACGATCTCGAGCGGGTCGAGCGTTCCGGCCTCGAACCCCGCGGCGACCTCGATCAGCAGGGGCACCACGCCCAGCCCGGCCACGGGCATCGTCACATGGTCGTCTCCGGAGAGGACGTGCACGTGGCTGTCGAGGTCGACGACGTGCACCGACACCTGCGCCCCGGCATCCGCCAGCGCCTCCAGCGCGCGCAGCGTCGAGGTGAACGACCGCCGACCGGCGGCGGCACGACGCGGCAGGCGCCGACTGGTGCGCTGAGAGCGGCGCAGCATCGCCTGCGACGGCCCTTCGACAGGCTCGGGAGCGCCCACGCGTGATCCTTACGGGGGGTGGATTGGCGGGAAGCCGCGGGATGCACTCCCCCGCAGCACGGATATCGTAACCCCCGCGAGCGAGGAACCCTCACAAACTCCGGAGATTGGTCATCAGATCGTCACATGCGCGGCGCGCGCAGCGTCAGAAGTCTGTGACGCTGCGCACGCGGGCGTTCACCAGATGGTGACGCGGTCGCCCTCGGGCAGCCACAGGGCGTCGTCGGAGGTGACCCCGAACGCCTCGTAGAACGCGTCGATGTTGCGCACGATCTGATTGCAGCGGAACTCGTTCGGCGAGTGCGGGTCGATCGTGAGCAGGCGCAGCGTCTCCGCCTCGCGGCTCTTCTGCTGCCACACCTGGCCCCACGACAGCAGCAGTCGCTGCACGCCGGTGTACCCGTCGATGACGGGCGCCTCGGCACCCCCGAGCGAGAGCTCGTACGCCTTCAGCGCGATGCCGAGTCCGCCCAGGTCGCCGATGTTCTCGCCGATCGTGAGCGCCCCGTTGACGTGGTGCTCGGCGTCGAGTCCCTCGGGGACGAGCGTGTCGTACTGCGCGATGAGGGCCTTGGTGCGCTCCTCGAACGCCGAGCGGTCGGCATCCGTCCACCAGTCCTCGAGCTTGCCGTCGCCGTCGTAGCGGCTGCCCTGGTCGTCGAACCCGTGGCCGATCTCGTGGCCGATGACCGCGCCGATGCCGCCGTAGTTCGCCGCCGCGTCGCGCGAGGCGTCGAAGAAGGGGTACTGCAGGATCGCCGCGGGGAACACGATCTCGTTCATCGACGGGTTGTAGTACGCGTTCACCATCTGCGGAGGCATGTGCCACTCGGTGCGGTCGATCGGCGTACCGACCTTGTTGATGTGGCGGTCGTGCTCGAAGATCGCGGCGCGGCGGACGTTGCCGAACAGGTCGGCGCGGTCGATCGCGAGGGAGGAGTAGTCGCGCCACACCTCGGGGTGTCCGATCTTCGGGGTGAAGGCGTCGAGCTTGGCGAGGGCGCGCTCACGGGTCTCGGCGGTCATCCACTCGAGCTCGGCGATGCTCTGCCGGTACGCCTCGATCAGGTTGTCGACCAGCTCGTCCATCGCGGCCTTGGCCGTCGGCGGGTAGTGCCGCTCGACGTAGACCTTGCCGATGGCCTCGCCCAGCGCGCCCTCGGTGACGGACACTCCGCGCTTCCAGCGCTCGCGGATCGTCGGGACGCCGGACAGCTCGGTGCCGTAGAAGGAGAAGTTCTCCTGCACGAGGTCGTCGGTCAGGTACGGGGCGGCCGCGTGCACGACCTGCGCACGCAGCCACGCCTTCCAGTCGTCGAGGCGCTCGTCGGTCAGCAGCGCGCCGAGTCCCTCGAAGAAGCTGGGCTGCGAGACGACCGCCTCGGCGAGCGCGACCGGGTTGGACGGGCTGACCGCGTCTCGCCACGCGCCGAGATCGACGCCCACGAGCTCCTGCAGCTCGGCCCAGGTCTTGAGGTTGTAGGTCTCCACGGCATCGCGGCTGCGCACGTTGTCCCAGTGGTGCCCCGCGAGCTCGGTCTCGAGGGCGATGGAGCGCTCCGCCTCGGACGCTGCGTCGGAGACGCCGGCGAGAGCGAGCAGGCGCTCGAGGTGCTCGCGGTACTTCGCCCGCGTGTCTTCGAAGGTGTCGAGGCGGTAGTAGCTCTCGTCGGGCAGCGACAGACCACCCTGCAGCAGCACGGGGACGTAGCGCTCGGGGTCGCCGGGGTCGCCGTCGACGTACAGTCCGATCAGGTGGGCGCGACCGTCGCGGTCGTACGCGCCCGCGACGCGCAGGAACGCGGGGATGCCGTCGATCGCGTCGATCTCGGCGAGGGTGTCGGCCAGCGGGGTCACGCCCGCCGCGGCGATGCGGTCGGTGTCCATGAAGCTCGCGAACAGGTCGCCGATCTTGCGTGCGAGGGTGCCGTCGGCGGCATCCTGCGACTCTTCGATGATGGCCCTGACGTCTTTCTCGGCCTGCTCGGCGAGGAGGTGGAAGGACCCCCACCGCGCCTTGTCGCCAGGGATCTCGGTGCGGGACAGCCACGCGCCGTTGACGTGGCGGTACAGGTCATCCTGCGGACGGATGTCGGAGCTGAACTCTTCGGTGGCCAGGCCAGAGGGGAGGACGTCTGTCATGCGAACAGCCTATGCGGCGACGCCGACATCGGGCGCCGTTCAGTCCCGCTCCTGCGCCGTCCCGTACGGCAGCAGCACGTTCATGCGGAACCCGTCCGCGGTCAGCTCGGCGACGACGTCCCCGCCGTGGGCGCGGGCGAGACCGCGGGCGATCGAGAGCCCGATCCCCGACCCGGACGACACGAGACCGTCGCCGGACGTCGTGCGCGCGGCATCCGCACGCCAGCCGATGTCGAACATCCGGTCCAGATCCTCGACGGCCACCCCCGCCCCGTGGTCGAGGATCCCGAGCACCAGGCCGCGGCCGGCTCCCTCCGACGCCGTGATGACGATATCGGTCCCTGCGGGGGCGTGGGCGACGGCGTTCGTGAGCAGATTGCCGATGATCCGCCCCAGCTGGTGCGGATCCGCCCACAGCACCTGACCGGCGATCCCCCGCTCGACGATGCGCAGCCCTCGACGCTCGGCGGCCGCGCGGACATCGGCGACGGCATCCGACACGATGTCCAGGAGCCCCACCTGCTCGGTGCGCAATTGCACCGCGCCCGCCGTCAGCTTCGACAGCTCGAAGAGATCGTCGACCATGCGGCTCATCGTCTCCACCTGCGCTCTCACCTCTCCGGCGAAGCGCTCCGGAGCATCGGCGGCCCCCGCCTCGACCGACTCCGCGAGCGCGCGGACGGCCGTCAGCGGCGTGCGCAGATCGTGCGAGATCCATGCGAAGAACCGTCGCCGCGCTGAGTCCAGCTGCTCCAGCTCCGTGCGCGCAGCCTCCACCTTCGCCGACACGGCCGCGAGCTGGGCGGAGAGATCGTCGATCTCGATCCACCCCGACGGCTCCGCCTCCACCACGTCGCCGCCGCCCACGCGATCGAGCGACGCGGCGAACCTGCCGAGCGACGACCGCGCCGCGCGGGCGACGATCCATCCCACGGCGAGCGCGAGCGCGAGGGAGACGCCGAGGACGACGACGAGCACCGTCAGGTCGTGCACGGAGATGTACATCTCGATCGAGATCGCGAGGACGGATGCCGTCATCGCCGCCGTGCCCGCGCACGCCACCACGAGGAACTGGGCGGTCGTGGTGCGGCGACGCAGCAGTCGGAGCGCCAGGAGCGCGACGGCGGCCACGACGGCCGCGCACAGGATGCCGGTCATCACGATGAGGGCGACGTCTCCCGCCGCGAGCCCCATCATCCCGCCCTCCCCTGCGGCGAGAAGAAGTAGCCGACGCCCCACTCGGTGTGCAGGTGCTGCGGACTCTGCGGATCGGGCTCGATCTTCTCCCTGAGGCGCCGCACGTGCACGGTGACGGTGGCGCCGTCGCCGACGGTCCACCCCCACACCTCGCGCAGGATCTCGTCGCGACCGATCACGCGGTCCGGGTTGCGGACGAGGAACACGAGGAGGTCGTGCTCGCGCGCCGTGAGGACGACCTCGACCCCGCGCACCCACACGCGACGGCGCACGGGGTCGACCCGGAAATCCCCGGCGACGATCTCCGCCGCCGATCCCGCGACGCGAGCGCGACGCACGAGCGCGCCCACGCGCAGCAGCAGCTCTCGCAGGGAGAACGGCTTCGCGAGGTAGTCGTCGGCGCCGGCCTCGAGCCCGTCGATGCGGTCCTCCACCTGCCCCAGCGCGGTCAGCATCATGATCGGGACGTCGGAGATCGAGCGGATCTCACGGCAGAGCTCGTCGCCGCTGATGCCCGGCAGCATCCGATCGACGATCACGAGGTCGGGAGGGCCGGCCGAGATGGCCCTCCTCGCGGCGATCCCGTCGCCGTAGGCGGCGACGGCGTACCCGTTGGCGCGCAGGTAGGCGTCGACCGCTCCTCTGACGGTCGGGTCGTCCTCCACGACGACGACGCGGGCGGCCTCCTCCATGCGGTCGACACTAGTCGCGGGGCGAGCACGGCCAGCCTGTTCCTTACGATCCTGAAAGGACTCCCCTTTCGCGCGACCTCGCTCCGTAGCGTGCTCGGCAGTGCAATCAGCCGCGGCACCCGCCGCACAGCGAACAGGAGAATCCCATGCGCACGACCGCTCTCGCCGCCACAGCGGCACTCGCCCTCGCCCTCTCGCTCAGCGCCTGCAGCTCGCCAGGCGCCGACAGCGGAACGAAGCCGGAGCCCTCGATGTCGCAGAGCGCCTCCATGGGGATGGAGCGGACCGGAGACTTCGCCGGCCTCAACGACAAGACCGTGAAGGGCTCGGTGTCGGTGTCAGACGGGATGCTCGTCCTGTCGGACTTCTCCTCCGACGAGGGACCCGACCTGCACGTCTACCTGACGAAGGGGACCGACGAGGCCGCCGTCTCGGCAGGGGTGATGGTCGATGCGGTGTCCTTCGACACCGCATCGCAGACCTTCACGCTGAAGGACGCCGACGTCGCCGACTACACCTACGTCGTGATCCACTGCGACAAGGCCAAGGCGGTGTTCGGCGCCGCGAAGCTGTCATGAACGGCGCCGGACGGCCCTTCGCCCTCGCCTCGTCGCTGCTCGGCGGCGCGGCGAGGGTCGCCGTCGGGGTCCTCTGGCTCCTGGAGGGGATCCTGAAGTACCGCGCGGGGTTCGGCGCGGCCGATATCGAGCTCGTCGCCAGGAGCACCGCAGGCAACAGCAGGACGCCCTGGTGGTTCGCGCCCCTCGGCGGCGCGATGGACAGCGCGGCGGGCCTCTTCGGGGTGGTGATACCGGCGCTCGAGACGCTGCTCGGCGCGCTTCTCCTCGTCGGCCTGATGACGAGACCCGTCGCGCTGGCGTCGATCGGGACGCTGATGCTCTACTGGGCGTCGGACCAGCTGATCGCCCAGTATCCCGTGATGGTGCTGCTGTCGGCGCTCGTGCTCGTGCTGCCGGCGGCGGGACGGTTCGGGGTCGACGGCTGGTGGCGGAGACGTCGGAACGCCTCTCGACGGAACCCGGACTGAGCGCTCAGCCCCTGCGCCGGATGCCGAAGCGGCGGCGCTTCGGCATCGCGGGAGCCTGGGGGATCGGGCGCGCCGCCCTTCGGTCCGCCCACGCGACGACCTCCGCATCGATGTCCCGCGGCTGCGTGACCACGGGCGGGCCGCCCTGCAGCTGCCGTCTCGCCTCCCGCACCCGGCGGTTGAAGTCCGCGAGCACGTCGCGCACGTCGGCCTCGCGGCCGAGGAGGTCGAGCTGATCGTCCAGCTCGCGGTCCTCGGCGCGGAGGAGGATGGCGGGAGGGCCGAGCCCCGTGAGGTTCTCGGTCTCGATCTTCCGGCGGATCCACCAGTCCGGATCGTGGTGGTCGCCGAGGCCCTCGATCGGCTTCCCCGCGCCCGGGAGATCGTCGAAGTCGCCCCGGCGGATCGCGACCTGGATCGCGCTCTCGATGTAGGCGGCCCGGTCGACCGCCGCGGCGGCTCCGGGGGGCGTACCGGTGTCAGCCTCGGCATCCGCGTCCGCCTCGCCGCTCTGCTGACGCGCTCGATATCTCGCTGCCGCTTCTCGTGGATCGCTCATGCGCACCTCCGACTGCTCTCCAGCGTACGACGGCCGCGCAGTCAGGGCGCGGAGATGCGGTGTCCCCGCCAGCGCCTAGGCTCTGAGGGTGACCAGGCCCGCCTCTCTGAACCGCGACATCCTGCGGCTCGCGGTGCCCGCGCTGGGCGCGCTGATCGCCGAGCCGGCCTTCCTCATCGTCGACGCCGCCCTCGTCGGCCACCTCGGCACCACACCGCTCGCCGGGCTCGGCATCGCGGGAGCCGTCCTGCAGACGATCGTCGGGCTCATGGTCTTCCTCGCCTACTCGACCACCCCCGCCGTCGCCCGGAGGTTCGGCGCTGGTGCGCCGGGAGACGCCGTCTCGGTGGGCGTGAACGGCATGTGGCTGGCCCTCGGACTCGGAGCCGTGCTCGCCGTGATCGGCGCCGTGTCGTCGCCCTGGCTGGTGTCCCTGTTCGGGGCGAGCGACGCCGTCGCGGCTCAGGCCGACGACTACCTCCGCATCTCGATGTGGGGTCTGCCGGCGATGCTGATCGTGTTCGCCGCGACCGGGCTGCTGCGCGGCATGCAGGACACGGTGACGCCGCTGTGGATCGCGGGGCTCGGGTTCGGCGCCAACGCCCTGCTGAACGTCCTCTTCATCTACGGCTTCAACTGGGGCATCGCAGGATCGGCCGTCGGCACGGTGACCGCGCAGTGGGGGATGGTCGCCGCCTACGTGCTGGTCGTGCGGCGCCTCGCGACGAGGCACAGCGCCTCCCTGCGGGCGCAGCGCGACGGCATCCGCGGCACGGCCAGGTCGGGCGGTTGGCTGTTCCTGCGAACGGTGAGCCTGCGGGTGGCCCTGCTCGCCACCGTGGGCATCGCGACGGGCATCGGCACCACGGAGCTCGCCGGCTGGCAGATCGTCTTCACGATCTTCTCGGCCGCGGCGTTCGCTCTCGATGCGCTCGCGATCGCCGCTCAGGCCCTGATCGGCAAGGAGCTCGGCGCCGGAGACGACCGCAGGGTGCATCGCGTGCTCGCGCGCACCGTCGCGTGGGGAGCCTGGTTCGGCGTGATCGTCGGCGCCGTGATCGGCGCGCTGTCCGGTGTGCTCGGGATCCTGTTCACCGGCGACCCGGAGGTCGCATCCCTGGTCCAGCCCGCCCTCATCGTGCTCGCCGTCGCACAGCCGATCGCCGGGGTGGTCTTCGTCCTCGACGGCGTGCTGATGGGCGCCGGCGACGCCAGGTATCTGGCGGTCGCGGGCGGCCTCAACCTCGTGCCCTTCCTCCCCGCGCTGTGGATCATCTCGGCGAGCGGTGTCGCCGGCAGCGCCGGGCTCGTCTGGCTCTCGGTCGCGTTCTTCGGCGTCTACCTCCTCGCCCGCCTCGGCACGCTGGGCTGGCGGGTGCGGTCGGGACGCTGGGTCGCGGTGGACGCCTGAGTCCCCGACTCCTCGCCCACAGCCGGGGCCGACGCACGACTTCTCCACACGCTCGCGGATGTCCGGAATCCGTCACATCTGTGTACCGCGCATCCCTGCACGCTCGTCGTGAGCGCAACAGAATGGGAGGGTGCTCGCGATGAACGAACCTCAGGTCTGGACACTGATCGGCGTCTTCGCCGCCGGACTGTTCGGGATGCTGACGATCATGTCCACGATGTTCGTCCGCATCATCCGCACCGAGATCGGCGGACTCCGCAGCGAGATCCGCGGTGACATGAACGAGCTCCGCGCCGAGATCCGCGGTGACATGAACGAGCTCCGCGCCGAGGTGAAGGGCGACATCGCCTCCCTGCGCGGCGACATCCGCACCCTCGACCGTGATGTCAACTCGCTCATGAAGAACACCTTCGGCATCGACCGCGACTGATTCCGGCGAGGTGGCTCAGCCCGCGTACCTCCGGCACCACTCGTACATGATCACGGCGGCCGCGGCGCTCGCGTTGATCGATCTCGTCGAGCCGTACTGGGTGATCTCGATGTGCGCGGATGCCGCGGCGAGCGCCTCGGCGGAGAGCCCCGGCCCCTCCTGCCCGAAGAGCAGCACGCACCGCTCGGGAAGCTCGGCGTGGTCGACGGGCACGGCGCCGTCGACGTTGTCGACGGCGATGATCGGGAGGCCCTCGGCCTCGGTCCAGGCGGTGAAGGCCTGCACGTCCTCGTGATGCACCACGTGCTGGTAACGGTCGGTGACCATGGCTCCGCGCCGGTTCCAGCGGCGACGTCCGATGATGTGCACGGTGTCTGCGAGGAAGGCGTTGGCGCTGCGCACGATCGAGCCGATGTTCATGTCGTGCTGCCAGTTCTCGATCGCGACGTGGAACGGATGCCGGTGCGTGTCGAGGTCGGCGACGATCGCCTCCATACGCCAGTAGCGGTAGCGGTCGACGACGTTGCGGGTGTCGCCGACGGCCAGCAGCTCGGGGTCGTACTGCTCCCCCGCCGGCCACGCCGACTCGCCACCCGGCCACGGTCCGACGCCGTATCCCGGCTGCGTCGCCGATCCTGTCGGCGTCTCGGCGCTCTGCTCGTCCATCCCGCCAGGCTATCCGGCACTGAGCCCGTCGACGTCCCGCGACGACCGACTATTTAGGTGGACCGAAAAATCCGCTACGATTTCGGCATGCCTAAAAATTCCGCGATCGACGATGCCCCCGCCGTACGGACCACCGCTCCGCGCAGCCTCTGGCTCCTCGGGCCCGCCTTCGTCGCCGGAGTCGCGTACCTCGACCCCGGCAACGTCGCGAGCAACATGACCGCGGGTGCCCAGTACGGGTACCTGTTGGTCTGGGTCGTGATCGCAGGCAACGTGATGGCGTGGCTCATCCAGTACCTGTCCGCCAAGCTCGGCGTCGTCACGGGGCAGAGCCTCCCCGAGATGCTGGGGGCCCGCCTGCGTCGACCGTGGGCGCGGCGCGCGTACTGGCTGCAGGCCGAGCTCGTGGCGATGGCGACCGATCTCGCCGAGGTCATCGGCGGAGCGGTGGCGCTGAACCTCCTGTTCAACGTGCCGCTGCTGCTCGGCGGTCTCATCACCGGCGCGGTCTCGATGGTCCTGCTCGCGGTGCAGAGCCGTCGAGGGCCCCGCCACTTCGAGTTCGTGATCATCGGCCTCATGGCGATCATCACCATCGGCTTCGTCGCCGGCGTGTTCGTCGCACCCCCGGACCCGGCGGGGGTCGTGGGCGGACTGGTCCCCCGGTTCGAGGGCACGGGCTCGGTGCTCCTCGCCGCATCCATCCTCGGCGCGACGATCATGCCGCACGCGATCTACGCGCACTCCTCCCTCGCCCGCGACCGGTTCGGCTCCGCGGCGTCGCACGCCGAGACCGAGGCGGTCCGGACCGAGACCTCGCGCATCCGGCGGCTGCTCACCGCCACCCGCTGGGACGTGTCGATCGCGATGGTGATCGCCGGTTCGGTGAACCTCGGCATCCTCCTCCTCGCCGCGGCCAATCTCGCGGGCGTCGCAGGAACCGACTCCCTCGAGGGAGCGCACGCCGCCCTCGCCGCGAGCCTCGGCCCCGTCGTCGCGACGTTCTTCGCGGTCGGGCTCCTCGCCTCCGGTCTCGCCTCCACCTCGGTCGGCGCCTATGCGGGTGCGGAGATCATGCACGGTCTGCTGCACGTGCGTGTACCGCTGCTCGCCCGACGGCTCGTCACGCTCATCCCCGCGCTCGCCATCCTGTGGGCGGGGGTCGACCCGACGCTCGCCCTGGTGCTGAGCCAGGTGGTGCTGTCGTTCGGCATCCCGTTCGCGCTCATCCCCCTGGTGGCGCTCACCGCGCAGCGGCGCACCCTCGGCCCGTGGGCCAACCGCGTGTGGACGACGGCCGCGGGGGTCACGGCATCCGTGCTCCTGATCGCGCTGAACGGCGCACTGCTCTGGCTGGTGCTCACGGGGGCGTGAGTCCGGCTCGCGCACGGCGGTTAGGCTCGAAGCCATGACTGCCGAAGCCAAGGTCCGCCTGCTCACCTGGATCGGCATCGCGACCGGCCTGGCCGGAGGACTCCTCATCGCCTTCCCGAAGACACTCCCGGTCGGCGGCCCGTGGGTGCAGCTCGGACTCGGCATCGCGACGCTCGTGCTGGCGTTCCGCGCGCGCAAGATCGGCATCGCCGACATCGAGGGCTTCGACGGACGCCTGTCGCTCGCGGCCGCACTGCTCGGATTCCTCGTGGTGTTCTTCGCCGGACAGGTCGCGTTCGGCATCCTCGTCGACGTCGCGAACTGACCGCCGACGCGTAGGCTGAGACCGTGGCATCCCCGGCAGCTGACGACTATCTGAAGACCGTCTACGCGCACACCGAGTGGCAGGATGCTCCCATCACGCCGTCGGTGCTGGCCGCGAAGCTCGGGATCGCCCCCTCGTCCGTCACCGAGATGGTCAAGAAGCTCGCGGCGGCGGGCCTCGTCTCGCACGTGCCCTACGGAGCGGTGCGGCTGACCGATGCCGGCACCGCACGCGCCCTGTCGATCATCCGCAGGCACCGACTGATCGAGACCTGGCTGGTGCGGGAGTTCGGCTACGGCTGGGACGAGGTCCACGACGAGGCCGAGGTGCTCGAGCACACGATCAGCGACCGGCTGCTCGAGGGCATCGATGCGCGGCTCGGACGCCCGCGGTTCGATCCGCACGGCGACGCGATCCCGGATGCCGACGGCGCGGTCATCCGCGAACCGTTCGTCCTGCTCGCGGATGCCGTCGAGGGCCACGTCGGTCGCGTCCTCCGGGTGAGCGACCAGGACCCGGAGATCCTGCGCGCGGTCGAGGCCGCGGGCGTCGCGGTGGGGGTCGAGGTGTCGGTGACCGCCGGCGGCTTCTCCGTCGACGGCACGGAGGCCGAGATCGCGCACGCGGCCGATGTGATCTGGCTCACGTCCTGAGACCGCGCCCGAGAACCCCGAGCACCGTCAGGTCAGGGGGTGTCAATTGTTTCCACTTTTGTGCAAGACTCTGAAAACAATTATCACCCCGCTCGAAAGAGGACTCGATGAAGAGACGCCCCCTCGTCGCCGCGACAGCTGCGCTGCTGATGGTCGGAGCGCCCGCTGCCATGGCGGCGGCAGCCCCCGACACGGAACTCCTTTACTCCTACGTCAAGAACGCCGACGGCACGTACGGCTACGGCGACAAGCCGGTGTACACGTATCCGGGCTCCGGTACCCAGGTCGCGGTCCCCACCGCCCTCACCCCGGAGAACCGTCGCTTCTCCAGCGCGTGGGTCGCGACGATCGGCAACCTGAACTTCGGCAAGCCGACGAGCGCGGCCGACTTCGACGCGAAGTACGACGCGGTGCTCGACGACTTCGAGGCGTGGAACATGAACGCCGTGATCTTCCAGGTGCGCCCGCTCCTCGATGCGTACTACCCCTCGGAGATCAACCCCTGGTCCGAGTTCGTCTCGGGCGCCCAGGGCACGGACCCCGGCTACGACCCGCTGGCCCGGATGGTCGAGGCGACACACGCCCGCGGCATGGAGTACCACGCCTGGCTCAACCCCTACCGCGTGACGAACACCAAGATGACGGCGGCGAGCATCCTGTCGGCGCTGAAGCTGACGGCGGATCAGGTCAAGGCGCTCACGACGACCGAGTACATCGCCGCGCTCAACGCGGCCGGAGTCCTGGCCGATGACAACTTCGCCGTGCAGCATCCCGACCTCGTGCTGTCGTTCGACGAGAAGCTCTTCCTGAATCCGGGGCGACCGGAGGTCCGGGACTACGTCGCGGCATCCGTGGCGGAGATCGTCGCGAACTACGACGTCGACGCGATCCACTTCGACGACTACTTCTATCCGTATCGGATCAGCGTCAACGGAGCGAATGTGTTCTTCGGCGACGCCGGGGAGGACAGGGCGACGTTCGAGCAGTACGGCCTGGCCGCCGGCTACGCGGACACCGTCGCCGGCGTCGAGCAGTGGCGACGCGACAACGTCACGGCGCTGATCACCGAGGTCGGGGATGCGATCGACGACCACAACGACCAGGACGGCACCGCCGTGCAGTTCGGTGTCAGCCCGTTCGGGATCTGGGAGCACAGCGCCCTCGACCCCGCGGGGTCGCACACCCCGACCGGCTCGTCCCAGAGCTACAGCAAGTCGATCTTCGCGGACACCCGCGGCTGGGTGCAGGACGAGCTCGTCGACTACCTCACCCCGCAGATCTACTGGAGCTTCGACCAGGCAGCCGCCCCCTACGGAGAGCTCGCGCAGTGGTGGAGCAACACCACCGCCGACAGCCGCACGCAGATCTACACCGGCCACGCCCTGTACAAGCACGTGAGCAACGGGGGCTTCGACCCCGCATGGATGAACCCCGAAGAGGTCCCCAACCAGATCCGGTTCAACCAGACCCTCGACGGGATCGACGGCAGCGTGCTCTTCAGCTACAACGACATGAAGCCGAGCGCCGTCGCCGCGCTCCCGGCCGATCAGCAGCCGCGCAACCAGGCGAAGAACGATGCGATCGCCCTGCTGAAGTCCGAGGCCTTCGCGCGGCCGACGATCGTCCCCGCCAAGCCCTGGCTGTCGGACGGCGTCGTCGCCGCCCCGACCGACGTGACGCTGAAGGACGGTCGGATCACCTGGAAGGCCGGGGATGCCGCGGAGGCGCGCCAGTACGCGATCTACCGCGGCACCGGGACTCCCGCGCAGGTCGTCGCGACCGGCGGCACGCTCGTGGACACGTTCTGGGCCGGAGGGTCCGCCGAGCTGGGCTACGATCTTCCGCCGACCGTCGCGGCCGCCGCCGGGGAGACCTGGGTCGTCACCGCGCTGGACGCCGCCGCGGTGGAGAGCCTTCCCGTCGCCGCCGCCGCCCCGGTGGATCCGATCGACCCCGTCGACCCCGTCGATCCGGTCGACCCGGTCAATCCCGCGGGTCCAGCAGGCCCGGCGACGGGCGCCGGCGGTTCGTCGCCCTCCCGTGACGGCGCTCTGGCGACGACGGGTGGGACCGCGCCCACCGCTGCCCTGCTGATCGGCGGAGGACTCCTCGCCGCCGGCGCCGCCGCCGCAGCGGTCGCCGCCGCTGCCCGCCACCGCCGCAACAGGGCCGACTGAGCCGGTGCGACGGCCGACCCCGGCCCGCCGTCGCACCTCCCCGACGAAGGCCGTCCTCCGCTCCCCCGGAGGGCGGCCTTCGACCATCGGGCGCCGCGCACTCCCCCGACCCGATGCGGCAGACCTCGTCACCTGCGCGACACACGCGCCCAATAGGCTGTGCACATGGCCCAACGCGACGACATCGAATGCTGGCTCACCGACATGGACGGCGTGCTCGTCCATGAGAACGACGCCATCCCGGGCGCGTCAGAACTGCTCGCCGGATGGGAGAGCTCCGGCATCCCCTACCTCGTGCTGACCAACAACTCGATCTTCACGGCCCGCGACCTCTCCGCGCGGCTGCGCACCAGCGGCCTGAACGTGCCGGAGGACCGCATCTGGACGTCCGCCCTCGCGACCGCCGACTTCCTGAAGCAGCAGCTGCCCGGCGGGTCCGCCTTCGTGATCGGCGAGGCCGGCATCCTCACCGCCCTGCACGACGCGGGGTTCATCATGACCGAGACCAACCCCGACTTCGTCGTCGTCGGCGAGACGCGCAACTACTCCTTCGAGGCGATCACCAAGGCGATCCGACTCATCAACGACGGTGCGCGCTTCATCGTCACGAACCCCGATGCCACAGGCCCCAGCGCCGACGGACCGCTCCCGGCGACCGGCGCGATCGCCGCGCTCATCACCAAGGCGACGGGCAAGGAGCCCTACGTCGTCGGCAAGCCGAACCCCATGATGTTCCGCTCGGCGCTGAACAAGATCGGAGCGCACTCCAAGCGCACCGGCATGATCGGCGACCGCATGGACACCGATGTCGTCGCCGGCATCGAGGCGGGGCTGCACACGGTGCTGGTGCTCACGGGCATCAGCGACCAGGTCGAGATCGAGAAGTACCCGTTCCGTCCGGATGAGATCGTGCAGTCGGTGGCCGACCTGCTCCCGCGCATCACCGAGACGATCACGACGGTCAAGACGAAGAAGTGAGCGATGGGCGTCCTCGACGAAGGTGAGCGCGTCACCGCAGCCGATGCCGTCGTCTGGCGCGCGTGGCTCCAGGAGAACCACGAGCGCGCGGCGGGCGTCTGGCTGCTGAGCGTGCGGGGCAACAACGACGTCGGCGTCGGCTATGAAGACGCGGTGCGCCAGGCGCTCTGCTTCGGCTGGATCGACGGGCCCGTGCGGACCTTCGACGATCGGACCGTCGGCCAGTGGTTCTCTCCGCGGCGGCCGTCGAGCGGCTGGGCGGCGACGAACAAGGCGCGCATCGCAGAGCTCGAGGCCGAGGGGCTGCTCGCCCCGGTCGGCATCCGCGTGCTGGAGGCGGCGAAGGCGAACGGCTCGTGGAGCGTGCTCGACGGCCCGGAGGCCGGGATCGAGCCGCCCGAGCTCACCCAGGCGCTGGACGCCGTTCCCGCCGCCAGGGAGAACTGGGACGCGTTCCCGAAGTCGGTGAAGAAGCTCGGGCTCACGAACATCGCGATGGCCAAGCGGGACGAGACCCGTCGCGCCCGGATCGCGAAGATCGTGGCCGATGCCGCAGAAGGGAGGCGACCGTGAATCAGAGCGATCTGCTGTTCCTCGTGGTCACGCTGATCCTCGTGACCTCGCTCGTGGTGATCATCGTGCAGTTCGCGCGGTCACGACGACGCGGAGGGTCGGACGACGGCCGCGCCGGCTGGTGGGAAGGCCCCTGGGACGACGACGACCGACGACGCTGACCCGGAGCGAGCCGATCAGCTCAGGGTCAGACTCTCCACGCGGGCGACCGGCTCCGGCATCCGCAGCGGGCCCGCACCCGGCGTGATCGTTCCGAGGATGCGCGGCTCCCGCGCTCCCGTGCCGCCGGGGATCACCGCGGCGACCCCGTGCATGGTGCACCAGCCGATCAGTGCGAAGAGGATCGCCTCCTTGCTGTCAGCCGATGCCCCGAGCTCGTCCGCGAGGACCACCTCCACTCCGGGCAGCGCGTCGCGCAGGCCTCTCATGATCAGCGGGTTGTGGCACCCGCCGCCCGACACCGCGAGGTAGCCGATGCCCGCGGCACTGACATCGTGCGCCACGGTGCGGACGGTCAGCTCCGTGAGGGTGCGCACGAGATCGGCGTCCGCGATGTCCCTGTCGCCGACGTGCGCACGCACGTAGTCGAGGTGGAAGTGCTCCTTGCCCGTGCTCTTCGGGGTGGGCAGCGCGTAGTACGGATCATCGAGGAGCGCGGCCAGGAGAGTCTCGTCGACGGTGCCGGCGAGGGCGATCTCGGCATCCGCATCGTAGCCGCGCTCGTTCAAGCCCTCGGCGACGACGACCGCATCGACCAGGGCGTTCGCGGGGCCGATGTCGTAGGCGACGAGACCCGAGGGCCCCGTGATGGTGATGTTCGCGATGCCGCCGAGGTTGACGGCGGCCGAGACGCCGGGGCGGCCGCGCAGGAGCAGCTCGTCGAGGAACGACACGAGGGGCGCGCCGTGCCCGCCCGCGGTGATGTCGCGGATCCGCACGTCGGAGACGACCGGCGCCCCGACACGCTCTGCGATCCAGGCGGGCTGGCCGATCTGCAGGGTGCCGAGGGCGTGGCCGGCATCCACCCAGTGGAAGACCGTCTGGCCGTGCGTGCACACGGCGTCGACTCCGCCGACGGATGCCGCAGCGGATGCCGCGACCTCTGCGAACTCCTGCCCGATCAGGGTGTCGAGCTCGCACACCTCCGCCAGTGTGGTGGGCGCCGGCGGGAGCGCGGCGACGAGTCGCGCACGGAGGTCGGGGCTGTACGGGACGCTGTCCTCGTGCAGCACGGTGCCGTGCAGCGCGCCGTCTGCGGCGGCGAAGTCGACGACGGCGACGTCGATGCCGTCATGAGAGGTGCCAGAGAGCAGGCCGAGTACGCGCATGCGCTTCCTTCCGGGGTCTTCTACGAGGGTACGACGAATTTGTAAGGAGAGCGTACGGAATCGTCCGCCGCC
Organism: Microbacterium sp. LWH10-1.2; assembly: GCF_038397765.1. NCBI lineage: Bacteria > Bacillati > Actinomycetota > Actinomycetes > Micrococcales > Microbacteriaceae > Microbacterium > Microbacterium sp. LWH10-1.2. The sequence continues at coordinate 4,004,482 of NZ_CP151638.1, read as the reverse complement.
GGCCGATGAGACCTGTCGTCCTCAACGATCGATCTGACGGATCTCTCCCCAGATCGTGGACGACGGCGCGAGACGGAGGGATGCTGGAGTCGCGGATCCGTAGATTCGTCCTCGTCCACCCATCTCGAAACGGAGGCGAAGATGTCCCTCGACACCCTGACTGTCCTCATCGGCGCCGTAGGTGCGGTGGTGAGCATCGGCGCCAGCATGTTCGCCGGCGCGGGATGGATCGTCCGCCGCATCGACGGGGTCGAGAGCAAACTCACCCACCGCATCGACGGCGTAGAGAGCAAGCTCACCGCGCGCATCGACGACGTCGAGACCAAACTCACCGCACGCATCGACGGCGTAGAGAGCAAGCTCACCGCGCGCATCGACGACGTCGAGACCACACTCACCGCACGCATCGATGCGCTCGCGAGCGATGTCGTCGAGGTGAAGATCGCCGTCGCGCGCCTCGAAGGCCCGCCACGGCACCTCGTCGTCGCAGGCCGCTGAGCCGGAACCGTCGGCGGCGAGCGAGCCGCTAGCGCAGAACGAGAGCCGCGGCGCCGATGAGTGGACCCTCGTCGCCGAGACCCGAGCGCACGACCCGCGCGCGACGTGAGTACTCGTGTGCCGCGCTCGCGGTGAGGGCCTGCTGTACGAGGTCGATGTAGTCCGCGGAGACGCGGGAGAAGCCTCCGCCGATCGCGATCGTGTCGAGGTCGACGAGGGTCGCGGCATCCGCCAGCGCATCGCCCACGGCGCGCGCCGAGCGCTCGATCGCCGCGCGCGCGATGGTGTCGCCGGCCGCGGCGTCCCTGGCGAGGTCTTCGCCGGTCGCTCCGGTCCAGCCCTGCTGCTGCGCCCATGCGGCGCTCGCCGGCCCGGAGGCGATCTCCTCGAGCGTGAGCCCGCCCTCGCGGCGCACCTGACCGAGATGACCGGCGTTGCCGGTGGCCCCGGGGATGTACGCGCCGTTCGCGACGAACCCCCCGCCGACCCCGGTCGAGACCACGATCGACAGAGACGCACCAGCGTCCTGGGTCGCTCCCAGCCACGACTCGGCGAGCGCGAGCGCTCCTCCGTCGTGCCCGAGCACGGTCGGAACCTCACGTCCGAGCACTCGGGATGCCGCGACGTGCACGGCCTCCGCGAGTCCGAAGCCTCGGGCGAGCGGCATGTTCACCGGCATGATCGCCCCCGCTGCGCGGTCGATGGGGCCGGCGCTGCCGACGCCCGCGCCCACGAGCTCGGCGCCTGCGGGGAGTACGGCGAGCGCATGCGAGACGATCGCGGAGACGGCATCCGTGAGCGAGGCGAACGTGGCCTCTCGCCCCGTCGCCTGACGGCTGCGGCTGCCGTCGACCAGAGTGCCGTCCTCGCCGACGAGGGCGGCCTCCATCTTCGTGCCGCCGACATCGACGGCCAGCGCGTAGCGAGTCACTGGGGGTCGAGTCCGAGGTCGTCGAGATCGAACGCCGCGCGCCATTCCAGGCCCTCGGCCTCGATCGCGGCCTGCGCACCGGTCTTGCGGTCGACGATGACGGCGACGGCCACGATCTCGGCGCCCTCCTTGCGCAGCGCCTCGACCGCCTTGAGCGCGGACTGCCCGGTGGTCGACGTGTCTTCCAGCACGACCACGCGCTTGCCCTTGACATCGGCGCCCTCGATCTGCCGGCCGCGGCCATGGTCCTTGGGCTCCTTGCGCACGACGAAGGCGTCGAGCGGCGTTCCGGCGGCGACCGACGCGTGCAGCACCGAATTCGCGATCGGGTCGGCGCCGAGGGTCAGGCCGCCGACCGCCACGACGTCGAGGTCGCCGATCAGATCGAGCATGATGCGGCCGATCGCGGGCGCGGCCCTGTGATCGAGGGTGAGCTTGCGCATGTCGACGTAGTACGTCGCCTTCTTGCCGCTGGAGAGGGTGAAGTCGCCGTGGAACACCGCCTCGTCCGTGATCAGGTCGAGAAGTGTCTGGCGGTCTGCGTCGAGTGCGGTCACGGCATCCAGTGTAGAAGGAGCGGAGCCGAGAACCGCATGCGGCGGGTATGGATTCGCCGGCGGCATCCGCCTATCGTGGCCGTGACCGACTCGAAGGAGACCCCGTGTTCGCATACGACCCCTATGCCGCCCTCGCCGAGCTGCGTCCGACCGCCGCCCTGGAACTGTCCAGCCCCGACTTCGTAGGCGGAGGCGCACTGCCCGTCTTCGCCTGGTCGTCGGAGCGCGGCGGCGCGGATCTCACGCCGCGGCTGCAGTGGTCGACTCCCCCTGCGGGGACGAAGAGCATCGCGATCTCCTGCTTCGACCCCGATGCGCCGACGGGCTCGGGGTTCTGGCACTGGGCGGCCTTCGACCTCCCCGCCGATCTGACCGAGCTCGACTCGATCGACGGGACGGCGGCGAGCCTTCCGACCCGCGCCAAGGTCATGCCGAACGAGGCCCGGCTGCAGCGCTTCATCGGCGCCGCTCCCCCTGCGGGCACGGGAGTGCACCGCTACTTCTTCGTGGTGGACGCGCTCGATGTCGATCACCTCGACCTCACCGGCGACGAGACCCCGGGGACCCTCGGCTTCCACCGGCACTTCCACACGCTGGCCCGGGGCGTCCTCGTGGGGACGGCCGACCCGTCGGAGCGCTGAACGACCCATCCGCCCCGATGCGATGCTGCAGGGCGGTGCTGCGGCGCGCGTCTGGACAGGATTCGGTGTCATGTCATATGATTCCATCATGCGAAATCAAATATTCGCTATGTGAAGAATCAGAACGCACGCCCCCGACCTGCCCGACACGAGGAGACGCCGATGTCTACCCACCGCCAGATCGTCGCCATCACCTACGAGACGGCGGTGCGCGCCGTGTCCATCGCGATGGAGGTCGGTGAGCGGCACGGAGTGAAGACCGTGGTCTCGGTCGCCGACCCGTCGATGACCCTGATCGCGTACGGCATGGCCGACGGGGCGACGCCGCACAGCTCGGAGACCAGCCGCCGCAAGGCCGCGACCTCGGCGTCCACGCGCCGGCGGACCGGGCGGATCCCCGACGCGCTCACGACGACCCTGCCGCTGGGCACAGGCGGAGCGCTGACCACGATCGACGGAGGCGTGCCGATCTTCTTCGGCGACGACCTCGTCGGCGGGCTCGGCGTCGCCGGCGGCAGCCCCGCCCAGGATGCGGACATCGCACTCGAGACTCTGAGGCGCCTCGGCGCACGAGTAGAAGGAATGGAATCATGACCGAGTACCTCACCCGCGCCGACCTCTCGGTGGCCGCCCCGATCGTGGAGTTCGCCGAGGCGTCGCTCTCCGATGCCGGACGCGACGTCGATGCGTTCTGGTCCGGGGCGAGTGCGATCGTGCACGACCTCGTCCCCCGCAACGCCGCGCTCCTGCGCACGCGCGACCAACTGCAGCAGCGCATCGACGAGTTCCACCGCTCGAATCCCGGCGTGCCCGACCGCGATGCGTACCGCGCGCTCCTCACGGAGATCGGCTACCTGGTTCCCGTGCCGTCCGAGGTCGCGGTCACCACGGTGGACGTGGATCCCGAGATCGCGACCATCGCCGGCCCGCAGCTGGTCGTCCCCCTCCTGAACGCGCGCTTCGCGATCAACGCCGCCAACGCCCGCTGGGGCTCCCTCTACGACGCGCTGTACGGCACCGACGCGATCGATCAGACCGGAGACCTCGCGCCCGGTGCGGAGTTCAACGTCACCCGCGCCGCCGCCGTCGTCTCGTTCGGCCGCGAGCTCCTCGACGAGATCGCCCCGCTGGAGACCGGCTCGCACCGCGATGCGACCGGCTATCGCGTCGACGCCGACGGACTGATCGTGCAGACGGCATCCGGTGATCGTCGCCTGGCGTCGCCTGCGGCCTTCGTCGGGCACACCGGCGACGCGGATGCGCCCTCCGCCGTGCTGCTGGTGCACAACGGCCTGCACGCCGAGATCGTGATCGACCACGACGGACGCATCGGCCGCACCGACGGCGCCGGTGTGCAGGACATCATCCTGGAGTCCGCTCTGACCGCGATCCTCGACCTGGAGGACTCGGTCGCCGCTGTGGACGCCGACGACAAGGCGCTCGGCTACCGCAACTGGCGCGGCTTCATGGACGGCACCCTGTCCGAGACCGTCACCAAGGGCGGACGCACGTTCACCAGGACGCTCGCCGCCGACCGCACGTATCGCACCGCCGACGGCGGCGAGGTCACGCTTCCCGGCCGCTCGGTGCTGTTCGTCCGCAACGTCGGTCACCTCATGCGCACGGATGCCGTGCTGGACCGCGACGGCGACCCCATCTTCGAGGGCATCCTCGACGCGATCATGACCGCGCTCGGCTCCCTCCCCGAGCTCGAGGGAGCGTATGCCGGGCGCAACTCCCGCACCGGGTCGATGTACATCGTGAAGCCCAAGATGCACGGGCCGGAGGAGGTCGCCTTCGCCGCCGAGCTCTTCGGCCGGGTGGAGGAGCTGCTCGGGCTGCCCGCCCTCACGATGAAGATCGGGATCATGGACGAGGAGCGTCGCACCTCGGCGAACCTCGCGGCCTCGATCGCCGCGGCATCCGATCGCGTGGTGTTCATCAACACCGGATTCCTCGACCGCACCGGCGACGAGATCCACACCTCGCTGCATGCCGGGCCGTTCCTGCCGAAGGCAGCGATCAAGGCGCAGCCGTTCATGAAGGCCTACGAAGACCGCAACGTGGCGATCGGCCTGGCCTCCGGTCTCGACGGGCGCGCGCAGATCGGCAAGGGCATGTGGGCGGAGCCCGACCTCATGCACGACATGCTCGTGAAGAAGATCGCGCACCCGCAGTCCGGAGCATCCACCGCCTGGGTGCCGTCTCCGACCGCCGCGACCCTGCACGCCCTGCACTACCACCGGGTCGATGCGTTCGCGGTGCGCGCGACGCTGCCCGCCGTGGGCGAGAGCGCGCTGGACGCCCTGCTGGTCCCGCCGCTGGCGGGCGATGGCGACCTCACCCCGGAGATCGTCGCGAACGAGATCGACAACAACGTGCAGTCGATCCTCGGCTACGTGGTGCGGTGGATCGATCAGGGCATCGGCGTCTCGAAGGTTCCGGACATCAACGGCGTCGGCCTCATGGAGGACCGCGCGACGCTGAGGATCTCCAGCCAGCTGCTCGCCAACTGGCTCACCCACGGTGTGATCACCGAGGAGCAGATCGACGACAGCCTGCGCCGACTGGCGCCCGTCGTCGACGCGCAGAACGCCGGAGACCCGAACTACGAGCCGCTGGCGTTCGCCGAGGGCGCGGAGCCCGGCATCGCGTTCACGGCGGCCCGCCGCCTGATCGTCGAGGGGGCCGCCCAGCCGAGCGGCTACACCGAGCCGCTGCTGCACGGCCTGCGTCGCGAAAAGAAGGCCGAGCAGGCCTGAGCCGCGGGGTACCGAGCGCGGAAGGCGCGCTACGCCCGGCGCCGCTTCCGCGGCCTGCTCACCCGATCAGCCAGCCGTCTTCTTCCTACGTCTCTGCACTTCCGGTACGACGAGACTCGGTACGGCGCGGAGCATGAACTTGTCGAAGTCGGGCACCGTGAACGCCGCGTACCCGTGCTCCGGAGTGTAAAGAAGCCCCATGTCGATGAGCTCCGCACGCGTCGGGCCGAGCTGCGTCGACTCCCGCCCCATGATCCGCGCGACATCCGCCGCCTTCTGCGCATCCGGACCGAGCTCTGCCATGGCGCGCATGTAGGCGGTCTGCAGCGGCGTGGCCCGATCGAGCCGCACTCGGAAGAATGAGCTGTCCAACTTGGCTTCGTATCCTTCCCGCGCGATCTCGACGTCCTCGGCAGTGATGGGCGAGCGTTCGGCGATCTCCCAGACCTGATAGCCCAGCTCCTGAATGAAGAAGGGGTATCCCTTCGTGATCTCCACTGCCAATGCCACTGCATCGGGTTCGTACACGACTCCTTCGGCCATCGCCGGCTCGGTCAGGGCTTCCGCCGCATCGTCGTCGCCCAAGGAATCAATTTTCGGGAACTGGAAGAGCCGTTCGGCGTACGATTTCGCGTCGCCGGCAAGTTCGGCGATCTGCGGCAGCCCCGCGCCGACGAACGTCACGGGCAGCTTTCGCTGCACGGTCTTGTGAATCGCTTGGATCAGAGCCTCCAGCTGCCTGGCGCTGAGGAACTGCACCTCGTCGATGAGAATCGCGACCCCGCGTTCCCGCTCCTTCGCGATCTCCCCGATCGCCACCAAGACATCGGTCAGGTCCATACCCAGATCGCCGTGGTCAGCGAATCCCTCTTCTGGCTCCACGTCCCAGGCCAGCGACCACGTGCCCTGCTGATCTACGGACAGCGCGAACGATGTCACGACGGCAGCCGCCTTGCGCGCCCTCTCCGTCCACTTGACGCGCGGAGACAATCTCAGCAACGCAGCCTTGAGCAGGGATGCCATCGTCTGTCGGAACCGTGCGTCGTCGTGCTTGCTCGCTTCGAGCTCCAGCACCTCCCAGCTCTCAACCCGCGCGATATCACCGAATTCATTGAGCAAGACGGTCTTTCCGACTCCTCGAAGACCGGTGATGATCATCGATTGGTGAGTCCGTCCTCGCGAGAGTCGACGGAGCAGCGTCTCGAACGCCTTCGTCTGTTCGTTTCTTCCGACGATGATGTCCGGCGACGCACCCGCATTCGGGGTGTAGGGGTTCGACACGCTGTCCATGATGAGCTCCTCGTTACGGAGATTACTATACTTTATTTTAATGACATAAAGCTAACTAAAGTTCAAAACGTCGGCTCGAGAGTTCGATGTCTGCCACCGCAACTAGGCTGTTCTCATGCGCTTGGCCACCTGGAACGTCAACTCCATCCGCACCCGCGTCACCCGCACCGTCGAATTCGCCGTCCGCGAAGACATCGACGTGCTGGCGATGCAGGAGATCAAGTGCAAGCCCGAGCAGTTCCCGTACGGGCCGTTCGAAGAGGCCGGGTACCACGTCGAGGTCCACGGCCTGAACCAGTGGAACGGCGTCGCCATCGCGAGCCGCCTGCCCGTCACCGACGTCCGCACGGCATTCGACGGGATGCCCGGTTTCGCGAAGGGGCACGAGGGCCCGGATGCTCCGCTCGAGGCCCGCGCGCTCGGCGTGATGGTCGACGGGGTGCGCGTGTGGAGCCTCTACGTGCCCAACGGACGCGCGCTCGACGACCCGCACTACGCCTACAAGCTGCACTGGCTGGAGGAGCTGAAGAAGTCCACCGCCGCCGAGCTGCAGGCGAATCCGGCGCTGCCGCTGGCGCTCGTGGGCGACTTCAACATCATCCCCTTCGACGCCGACAACGGAGACCCCGACATCGTCGTGGGCCGCTCGACGCACGTCTCCCCTCAGGAGCGCGACGCGTTCTTCGCGATGACGGATGCCGGCGTCTCCGACGTCGTGCGGCCGCTGCTGCCTGAGGGGTACACGTACTGGGACTACCAGCGCCTCAAGTTCCCCCGCAACGAGGGCATCCGCATCGACTTCATCCTCGGATCGAAGACCCTGGCGGATGCCGTCACCGGGGCCTCCATCCACCGCGACGAGCGCAAGGGCGAGCAGCCCAGCGACCACGTCCCGGTGGTCGTCGACCTCGACTTCGGCTCGGCCGATGAAGACGGCGACCTGCCGATGATCTTCTCCTGACCCGCCCGGTCGTCGCCCACACCGGTCGTTGAGCGAGACTCGCAACCCGGTCGTTGAGCGAGACTCGCAACCCGGTCGTTGAGCGAGACTCGCAACCCGGTCGTTGAGCGAGACTCGCAACCCGGTCGTTGAGCGAGCGAAGCGAGACGAAACGCAGAGACGCAACGCAGAGACGAAACGCAGAGACGACGCACGCTGACAGGAAGGACGTCCATGACCATCCGACTGATCGCGACCGATCTCGACGGCACGCTGCTCGACTCCTCGCCCGCGGTCACTCCGCGCACGCGCGCGGCTCTCGATGCGGCCCGAGCCCGCGGCATCCACGTCGTGCCCGTGACCGCCCGGCAGCCGATCGGTCTGCGGGCCATCGCGGCCGACGCCGGCTTCGACGGCTGGGCGCTGTGCGGCAACGGGGCCTACGCGATCCATCTCGCCGACGGACGGATGCTGTTCGCCGAGGAGCTGCCGCCCGACACGATCCGCACGCTCGCGGAGGCTCTTCGGTCCAGCATCCCCGGGCTGCTGTTCGCCAGCGTGCGCGAGGGCGGCGAGACCTTCGTCGCCCAGCACGGCTACGCCGAGGTCGCCGACTACTCCGACCACAAGCGCGACCCTCTCACGATGGGCGGGGTGCCGCTCGACCTGGTGCTCGCCGCGCCGACGCTCAAGCTCGTGATCCGGCATCCCGAGCTCACGCCGACCGTGCTGTACGACACCCTCCGCGACCTCGGGCTGAGCGGCTTCGAGGCCACACTGTCGGGTGCCCCTTTCGTCGAGGTCATGGCCGAGGGCGTGACCAAGGCCACGGGGCTCGCGCGCCTGTGCTCACATCTCGGCGTCGCACGGTCCGACGTCATCGCCTTCGGCGACGCGCTCAACGACGTCGAGATGCTCCGCTGGGCCGGCCACGGGGTCGCGATGGCCGGGGCTGACGATGTCGTGCGAGACGCAGCAGACGAGGTCGCACGATCCAACGACGACGACGGGGTGGCGCGGGTGATCGAGCGGATGCTCGGCTGAGGGCAGCCGAGCATCCGCACGCGTCATCGAGAAGGCACGTCCCCGCAGGGCACTCCCGCTCAGCTCATCGAGCGCCGACGCCGTGCCAGCAGGAGCAATCCCGCACCTGCCAGGAACGCACCCGTCACACCTGCCGCGATCGGAAGATCGGCACCGGTGCTCGCGAGCTTTCCACCTGCCCGGTCCCCTCCCGTGCCGGAAGCGCCCGTCCCTCCGGGCGTCTGCCCGTCGGAGGCAGCAGTGACCTCGAGCGGAACCGTCGCCTGGAGCGAGCCCGCGACAAGAGCGCCCAACGTGTGGGATCCCACCGGCATGGTCGCGGGGATCTTCACCGTCCCCGTCACACGCCCGTTCTGATCGGCCTTCAGGGTGCCGAGGTACACCGGGTGGGAGTAGAGCTCGAACACGACATCCGCGCCGGGAGCGAAATCGACTCCGGTGACGGAGATCTCTGCACCCGCACGAACGGTACGCGTGGCCACCGTCAGCGTCGGCTTGGGCCCAGGGCATTCGGAGGCGAAGGTCATTCTCATCGCGGAGAAGGTCTCGCCCGAAGCGAGCGGGAACCGGGTGGCGTCGTCGAGCGAGGTGACCCCTCCGTAGTACTGAGTGCAGAATCCGTCGGCCTCCACACCGAAGGTGTAGGTGCCTGCGGGGAGCGGACCACCCTCGATGGGGAAGGCCGGGTCGACACCGCCGAAGATGAAGTCGCCGGTGGTGACCACCGAAGCGATCGCCTTCCACCCGTCGTCCGCCAGCCGGTACGCGGTGACGATGGCTCCGCCTTCGGGAAGCCCCTCCTCGCCTGCTGCGATCGTTCCGCGGATGTTCCCACCCCGCGACAGGTCGAAGTCGACTCCGGGACGGTCCGTGTCGGCGCCGAGCGTCACGGGCGTCGAGTCCGCCGGGTTGTCTGCGTCGGAGTAGTACTCGCGAGCGTAGACCGGGTCGTACGCGAGACCCCACGCGCTGACGACGTACTCACCCGCGGGAACGATGAGTCGGTACTCCCCGTTCGCGTTCGTGTAGGCCATCCCTGCGGATTCGCCGTCGGCGTACGCTTCCACCACCGCATCCGCGAGCGGTTGTCCGTCGGCGGTCACCACGCCGGTGATCGCCACCTCCTGATCGATCTGCGGATCGATCCCGGTCAGGTTCTGTCCTGGTGCGACCGTGAGGACGGTCGCGTCGGACTCCGCGACCGCGTCGTTCCAGTACTCGGGCCTCAGACCCGATCCGAACGGCGTGAACTTCATGGTGACGTCTCCGGGGACGATCACCGCTTTGTAGTCCCCGGCGGGAGAGATCGCCACGTTCCAGTGGCCCTCCGTCGAAGAGATGTCGACGGAGCCGGCGACCGGCGTGCCATCGGAGGCCCGCGTCACGTGGCCGGAGATCGTCGCCGCTCCACGCAGCGACGCATCGATATCGGCACGGCTCTCGCCGACGCCGACACTCACCTTCGCCGCGGAGGCCTGATCGAACGCCCCGTCCCAGTACTCGTCGACGAGGTCGTCGCCGAACGCATCGAACTGCACCGTGTAGTCGCCCGCCACGAGGTTGGCGATGCTGTACTCGCCGTTCGCGTCGGTCGTCGTCTGCCCAGGCATCCCGCCGTCGCTCCACGCCGCGACGACCACGCCGGCGACCGGTGAGTCATCGCTCTCGTGCGTGACGCGGCCGGCGATCACGCCGCCCTCCCGGAGGGTCGCGTCGATGTCGGTGATCGACTCCCCTCCCGCGATCGCGATGCGCTCCGCCGTCGCCGAGGTCGTCGCCCCGTCCCAGAACTCGGAGGCGAGTCCGGTGCCTGTCGGCTCCGTGGAGAATCGGACGGTGTACTGGCCCGGAGCGAGCCCGGTCACGGTGTAGTCGCCGTTCGCATCCGTGACGTCCGACCCGTTGTGGAGGCCGTCCGTGCTGTTGACGAACACCGTCACGAGTCCGACCGGCGCGCCGCCGTCCTCGCGAGTGACGTGGCCGGAGACCGTGGCTTCGGGTGCATCCTCCGCGACGGCAGACACCGCGCCGCTGAACACGAGCGCCGCTGCCGCGGCCCCGGAGAGCAGCATCCGCGCCGCTGCGCCTCTGTTCGATCGTCGTGACAGCATCGTCGGGTCCTCCTCAGGACTCAAGGCGCCGGGGCGCAGGACAGCAGGCCATCCGCCGACGATGCGACGGGGTGCTGTCCGAATCTATTGGGAATCGCACAGGAAGTGAATAGTCGATCCTCCGGAGATACTCCGAGGATCGACGGGCCATCATGCTCCCGCGGCGCCGTCGATCGTGGTGAACGGGTCGGTGCGTCCGGTCACGCGGCGCCCTCCTTCTCGAGCGCGGCGAGAGGGGAGATGTGGAACGTGCGGGCGAAAGGTGCGAGCACGCCCGCGTCGCCGCGCACCACGGCGAGCACGTCCTGCGCGATCGCCTCATCGGGGGTGATCTCCCCCGCGATCAGACGGCGGATGCCGGGACCCGCGACGATGACGGCATCCGGTTCGCCCTCAGGGGGGCGGCCGCCCACGGGGGGCGCGGGTGGAGCGAGCTGGGTGACGGACAGAACCCCGGAGCGCACCGAGGCGCGCAGCGCGACATCTCCCACGTGGAGCTCATACTCGGCATCGGAGGCGGCATCCGGTCGGAACGCGGTCCGCAGAGCCATCGTCAGCGAATCGGCCGTCACCACGTCGCCCTCCTGCGGGTCGCCCATGGTCTGGAAGCCCCAGCGGCCGAGCGCGAGCACGATCGGCTCGAGCGCCCTGCCGTACGGGGTCAGCTCGTACACGAGTCCGCAGTTGTGCAGGGGCACGCGGCGCACCACCCCGCCCTCCTGCAGCTCCTTCAGACGCGTCGAGAGGATGTTGGTGGGGATGCGCGGCAGACCCAGCTTGAGGTCGGTGTACCGTCGAGGGCCGACGAGCAGATCGCGGACGATGAGCAGCGCCCACCGCTCCCCGATCAGCTCGACGGCCGTCGTCACACCGCAGTACTGGCCGTAACTGCGCGCGGCCATGTCAGCCCTGTTCGGCGACGTGCTCCGGGCCGTTCTCGACGGCCTCAGGCGTCATGTACAGGAAGCCGAGCGAGTTGCCGTCGGGGTCGTCGAGGTCGCGCGAGTACATGAAGCCGTAGTCCTGCGCGGGCTTGGGCTCGGTGCCACCGGCGGCGAGGCCCTTCTCGAGCAGTGCGTCGACCTCTTCGCGGGAGTCCTTCGAGAACGACACCGAGACCTGGACGACCTCGTTGGGGTCGGCGATCGGCTTGTCGGTGAAGGTGGAGAAGAACTCGCGCTTGAGGACCATGAAGAACACATCGTCGCTCCAGACGATGCACGCCGCGTTCTCGTCGGTGAACAGCGGGTTGATCTCGCAGCCGAGGGCCGTGTAGAAGGCCTTCGAGCGCTCGAGGTCGGTGGTGGGAAGGTTGACGAACACCTTGGTCATGATGACTCCCTTGTCGGTCTTTCTGTCGGATGCCGGCCGGCGGCGCCGACCTCACGCAGATAGCTTGTTAAAAACAAGCACGCTTGTCAATAGCAAGTTCTCGGCGACGCCAGAACCCCATCCGCCGTACGGGGGATGCCGCGGCATCCCCCTGCCCGTACCGTGGGGAGCATGCCCTTCATCCGCACGCCCACCGAGCGCGAGTACCGCGGCGATCTGGTGCTCGCCGTCGTCATGTTCGTCGGCGCCGTGCTCAGCGCCGCGCTGTCGTCGATCGCGCAGGTCTACGGCGGTGACGCGCAGGAGCTGTGGACCGCGCTCGTCTACGCCGTCGTGATCTCGGTTCCCCTCGCCGTGCGCCGACGCTGGCCCGCCACCGTCGCCGTCCTCGTCGCCCTGGCCTACTTCACTGCGGTCACGCTGAAGATCCCCGAGATCTACGTCGGCAACATCGCCATGTTCGTCGGGCTCTACACGGTCGGCGCCTGGATGAACGACCGCCGCCGCGCGCTGATCGTGCGGATCGGCATCATCGTCGGCATGTTCGTGTGGCTGCTCATCACGATGTACCGCGACGCGATCAGCGAGGCCGACAAGGCCGACGTCGCCGCGGGCGCGTTCTCGCCCTACGTCGCCTACATGATGATCCAGCTGCTGCTGAACATCCTCTACTTCGGCGGCGCCTACTACTTCGGCGAGCGCTCCTGGCTCGCCGCGGCCCAGAGGTCGGTCCTCGAGGAGCGCACGGTCGAGCTCGAGCGCGAACGCGAGGTCACCGCGGCGCAGGCCGTGGCGCTCGACCGCGTGCGCATCGCCCGAGAGCTGCACGACGTCGTCGCGCACCACGTGTCGGTGATGGGCGTGCAGGCCGGCGCCGCCCGGCTCATGATCGAGCAGGACCCGGACGCCTCGAAGAACCTCCTCACCGGCATCGAGACCTCGGCGCGCGACGCGATCCGCGAACTGCACCAGCTCCTCGAGACGCTGCGCACGCCGGGAGGGGAGACGACGGATGCCGCCTCCACCCTCGGACTCGCCGACATCGAGTCGCTCGTGGCCGCCTCGACCGAGGCCGGCCTGCCGTCCGACTACTCCGTGATCGGCGACCCGGTGCCCGTGCCCCCGATGGTCGCCGTCAACCTCTACCGGATCGCCCAGGAGTCGCTCACGAACGCGCGCCGCCACGCGGGAGTCGGCGCCACCGCCGACGTGCGGGTCCGCTACGACGACGAGGGCGTGGAGCTGGAGATCGTGAACACCGGCCGCAACGTCGCCCAGCTGCGCCCCGGGCTCGGTCAGCTCGGCATGCGCGAGCGCGCAGCCGCATCCGGAGGCACCCTCGAGGTGACGCCGCGCACGCTCGGCGGACTGCGCGTGCGCGCCCGCGTGCCGCTCACCTCCGCGACGGCGGAGGTCTCATGATCCGGGTGCTGCTGGTCGACGACCACGCCATGCTGCGGGCCGGGTTCCGCACGATCCTGGAGAGCCAGCCCGACATCGCGGTGGTCGGCGAGGTCGGCACCGGCGCCGAGGCTGTGGCCGCGGCATCCGCTCTGCTCCCCGACGTCATCACGATGGACGTGCAGATGCCGGACATGGACGGCATCGAGGCGACCAGGCGGATCGTCGCCGACCCCGCGGTGGCCGCGGCGATCGCGATCGTGACGACCTTCGACCGCGACGACTACCTGCACCAGGCGCTGGACGCCGGAGCCGCCGGCTTCCTGCTGAAGAACGCGGGCCCCGAAGACCTCATCACCGCGGTGCGCGCGCTGGCCGCCGGAGACGGCATGCTGTCGCCCGAGGTCACGCGGAGGGTGCTCGCGCGCTTCTCGTCCGCAGCACCGGCCGCGGCATCCGCCCCGAGCGCGAACACCGTCGCCCGAGGGCCGGAGGCGACGGCGACCGCTCCGCTGGCCGAGCCGCTGACCGAGCGCGAGGCGGAGGTCCTGGTGCTGCTCGCCGACGCGCGCAGCAACGCCGAGATCGCGACGGCGCTCTTCATCGGCGAGGCCACCGTGAAGACCCACGTCTCGCGGATCCTGCAGAAGCTGGGCGCCCGCGACCGCGTGCAGGCCGTCGTGATCGCCCACCGGAGAGGCCTCGCCTGACACCGGGGCACGCGCCGCCTGCACGATAGCCTCTGAGTCATGCCCGAGGCCGCACCGCTCTCCCGACCGATCCTCGCGGGCGTCGTCACGGCCCTCGTCGGCTTCACGAGCTCGTTCGCGGTCGTGCTGACCGGACTCGCCGCGGTCGGCGCGAACCCCGCCCAGGCGGCGAGCGGCCTGCTCGCGGTGAGCCTGACGATGGGGCTCGCGTGCATCGTCCTCGCGTGGCGGTACCGGATGCCGATCACCGCAGCCTGGTCCACCCCGGGGGCGGCGCTGCTCGCCGCGACCGGAGCCGTCGACGGCGGCTGGCCCGCCGCGGTGGGCGCCTTCCTCCTGGCATCCGCGCTGATCCTGCTGACCGCGCTGTGGCCGGCGCTCGGCGCGCTGATCGCCCGCATCCCTCCGTCGATCGCCCAGGCGATGCTCGCCGGCGTCCTGCTGCCGCTGTGTCTCGCGCCGATCACCGGGCTCGTCGCGAACCCGTGGGGCGTCGTCCCCGTCGTCCTCACGTGGCTCGTGTGCGCGCGGTTCGCGCCGCGATGGGCCGTGCCGCTGGCCTTCGTCACGGCGTCGATCGTCGTCGCCGTCTCGCTCGTGCAGAACGGGGCGCCGGTGGATCCGGCCCTGCTGCTGCCGCGGATCGAGCTCACCGCCCCGACCTTCACCCTCGGCGCGGCGGTCGGCATCGCCCTGCCGCTGTTCATCGTGACGATGGCCTCGCAGAACGTGCCGGGCATCGCGATCATGCGCAGCTTCGGCTACGAGGTGCCCTGGCGTCCGGCGATGCTGGTGACGGGCATCGGCACCGCGCTCGGCGCTCCGGCCGGAGGGCACGCGATCAACCTCGCCGCGATCAGCGCGGCGCTGGCGGCCTCCCCCGACGCCGACCCGAACCCGGCACGGCGGTGGGTCGCCGGGGTCTCGACGGGCGCGTCCTACCTCGTGCTCGGCGGCGCCTCGGCCGCTTTCGCGACGCTCGTCCTCCTCGCGCCGGATGCCGTCATCCCCGCGGTCGCCGGCCTCGCCCTGTTCGCGGCGTTCGGGTCGGCCGTGCAGCAGGCGATCGACGACCCCGGCGAGCGCCTCCCCGCCGTGGTGACGTTCCTGGTCGCCGCATCCGGGATCTCCGTGCTCGGCGTGAGCGCCGCGTTCTGGGCGCTCGTCGCCGGCCTCCTGGTGCGGACGGTGCTGCACGCCCGACGCTGACCCGTCTCCCGCGCTCGCCGGGCGCGGTTCACAACTCCTCAAGAATCGGCCCCCGAGCGCCGAAAAGGGGCCGCAGCCCCCAGAACTCCGGAGTTCTTGAGGAGTTGTGCGCGGGGATCCGTCTGTCCCGGGACTCTCAGCGACGGACCAGCCCGGATTCCCGGAGTTCTGGAGCAGCGACGGCGCGCACTCCCCGGTCCTCCCCGCGGTGGACCCGGCCGAGTCCGCCGCGCGGGGGATGCCCCGGGCCGCCGCCGTCCGTAGCGTGAGAGGCATGCGATGTGCTGAGCGAACGGAGTAAGGCGAAGTGACGACAGGAAAGCTCGAACTGAGCGGCATCACCAAGAGCTACGGCTCGCGGCGTGTGCTCGACGACGTGTCCTTCGAGGTCGCCCCCGGGCGCCTCACGGGCTTCGTCGGCGGCAACGGCGCGGGGAAGACCACGACCATGCGGATCGTGCTGGGGCTGCTCTCGGCCGACGGAGGTCGCGTGGAGCTCAACGGCTCCCTCCTCACCGCCGACGACCGCCGTCACTTCGGCTACATGCCGGAAGAGCGCGGCCTGTACCCGAAGATGAAGGTGCTCGAGCAGATCGTCTACCTCGCCCGGCTGCACGGCTTCAGCAAGGCGGATGCCACGGCCCGCGCCACCGCGCTCCTCACCGAGCTCGGGCTCGAGGCCCGCCTCGGCGACACGATCGAGTCGCTGTCGCTCGGCAACCAGCAGCGCGCGCAGATCGCCGCGTCGCTCGTGCACGACCCCGAGGTGCTGATCCTCGACGAGCCGTTCTCCGGACTCGACCCGCTCGCGGTCGATGTGGTCGCGGGGGTGCTGCAGTCGAGCGCCGCGAAGGGCGCATCGATCCTGTTCTCCTCGCACCAGCTCGACGTGGTCGAGCGTCTCTGCGACGACCTCGTCATCCTCGCCGGGGGCACCATCCGCGCCTCCGGGTCCCGCGACGCGCTGCGCGCCGAGCACGCGAGCGATCGCTACGAGCTCGTCTCCGCCGGCGACGCCGGCTGGCTGCGCACCGAGCCCGGCGTCACGGTGCTCGACTTCGAGGGCGGCTACGCCCTGTTCGACGCCGACGGTCCCGAGACCGCGCAGCGTGTGCTGCGCGCCGCCGTGGAGCGCGGCGATGTCGCGAGCTTCGCCCCGAAGCATCCGTCCCTCGCACAGATCTTCAAGGAGGTCATCCAGTGAGCACGTCAGCCACCGCCCGCGCGACCAACGGCATCTGGCTCGTCGCCGAACGCGAGATCTCCTCGAAGCTGCGCAGCAAGGCCTTCATGATCTCGACGGGCATCCTGCTGCTGCTCGCGCTCGTCGGCATCCTCATCGGCGGCTTCACCAGCAAGAACCCCGAGGCCACGGCCGTCGCGGTGACCAGCGAGACGGCATCCGTCGTCGAGGCCCTGCCGAACGTCAAGGTCACCGAGGTGACCGGCCGTGACGAGGCCGAGGAGCTGCTGCGCTCCGAGAAGGTCGAGGCGGCGGTGCTGCCCGGCGACGGCCCCACCGGGTACACGGTCGTCGCTCTCAAGGACGCGCCGGGCTCGATCGTGAGCGGCCTGTCCGTGTCGCCGTCCGTCGAGATCCTGGACCCGGCGACGACGAACCCGCTGCTGCGGTACTTCATCGCGATCGGCTTCGGACTGGTGTTCTTCATGGCCGCGTCGACGTTCGGCGCCACCATCGCGCAGAGCGTCGTCGAAGAGAAGCAGACGCGCGTGGTCGAGGTGCTGCTGTCGTCGATCTCGCCCCGCACCCTCCTCGCCGGCAAGGTGATCGGCAACACGGTCCTCGCGATGGCGCAGATCATCGCCCTCGCCGCGATAGCCACGGTCGGACTCATCGTGACGGGTCAGAAGGAGGTGCTGTCGAGCCTCGGCGCCCCGATCATCTGGTTCGCGGTGTTCTTCCTGTTCGGGTTCGTGCTGCTGGCGGCGCTGTACGCCGCGGCCGCGTCGATGGTCTCGCGCATGGAGGACATCGGCTCGACCACCACGCCGATCATGCTGCTCGTGATGGCGCCGTACTTCCTGGTCATCTTCTTCAACGACAACCCGCTGGTGCTGACGATCATGTCGTACGTGCCGTTCTCGGCTCCGGTCGGGATGCCGATGCGCCTGTTCGTCGGAGAGGCCCAGTGGTGGGAGCCGCTGGTGAGCCTGGTGATCCTGCTCGCCTCGTGCGTGGCGGCGATCCTGATCGGCGCGAAGATCTACGAGAACTCGCTGCTGCGCATGGGCACGCGCGTCAAGCTCGCGGAGGCGCTGCGCGGCTGACCCGGCGTCCCGACTCCTCGAATCGGATTCTTCGAATCGGACCCCTGCCCTTCGATCTGGCACAGCTTCGGATGCCGCGGCCGACAGGCCGCGGCATCCGTCGTTCCTGCGGCGTGTCATCCTCGCCGCTCCGAAGCTGTGCCCACGACTCCGCTCCGAAGCTGTGCCCACGACTCCGCTCCGAACCTGTGCCCGGGTCTCCGCTCCGAACCGGTGCCCGTGCTCCCGAAGGCCGAAGAACAAGACCCCGCCTGCGGAAACCAGCAGGCGGGGTCTTCCGCGCCGAGCGGGGAGACTCGGCGCTATCCGGGGAACCCGTGGGGACCGGGTGTCGTGGGGGTCAGATCACACCCTCGGAGAGGGTGGTGGGGTTGCCGAAGCGGTGGTTCGTGATCGACACGGCCTGCTCGTGCAGGAACGGCAGGATCTCGACGCGGCCGGCGCCGGTCACCGCGTGCGACCAGACCGCGACGTCGGGGGTGCCACCGAGAGCTTCGAACAGCGCCGAGGCGTCTCCGCCGACGAGACGGACGCGGTTCCAGCTGTGCTCGGCCTTGGCCTGCGCCTTCGCGTAGCCCTTGACCCAGGCGGCGTCCTTCTCGTGCTTCACCGTCACGCCGTGGGCGCGCAGCGCCTTCTCGACCGAGGACGGGAGCGCGGGGGCGGACACCGTGAACGGGCTGCCGCTGCGCAGCGCGGCCGCGAGCACGCGGATGCCGTCGACCAGAGGAGCCTGCTCGGCGATGCGCACGTCGACCGAGACCGGGCGGTAGCGGAAGACGTTGCGCTCGACGCCGAGGCCGGACTTGTCGGTCACGATGCCGAACTCGCCGGTCCACGCCTGCTCATCGGATGCGGCCGCACGGTGCAGCCACTCGATCTCGACGGCGTCGAGGTCGGCGGATGCCGCCTTCAGCAGCGCCTCGACGGCCGGGGTCACCGCGGCGCCCGCGGCGGCGGCCGGGAGCTCGGCCGAGACCCACTCGCCCAGACCGAACAGGTAGTTCGGCCCGCCGGCCTTGGCGCCGGCGCCCACCGCGGAGCGCTTCCAGCCGCCGAACGGCTGACGCTGCACGATCGCGCCGGTGATGCCGCGGTTCACGTAGAGGTTGCCCGCCTCGACCCGGTCGAGCCAGGTGGCGACCTCGTCGGAGTCGAGCGAGTGAAGGCCGGCGGTGAGGCCGTAGTCGACGGCGTTCTGCAGGCGGATGGCCTCGTCGAGGTCCTTCGCGCGCATGATGCCGAGCACGGGGCCGAAGAACTCCGTCAGGTGGGTCGTCGAGCCGGCGGCGACACCGGTCTTCACACCGGGCGTCCACTGCTTCCCGTCGGCGTCCAGCTTCTTCGGCTCGACGAGCCAGCGCTCGCCCTTATCGAGCGTGGTGAGCGCCTTCAGCAGCTTGCCGGATGCGGGCTCGATGATCGGCCCCATCTGCGTGGCGGGGTCGTCGGGAAGGCCCACGCGCATGGAGCGCACGGCATCCACGAGCTGACGCTCGAACCGCTTCGACTCGGCGACCGATCCGACGAGGATCACGAGGGATGCCGCGGAGCACTTCTGCCCCGCGTGGCCGAAGGCGCTGCGGGCGACGTCGGCGGCCGCGAGGTCGAGGTCGGCCGACGGCGTCACGATGATCGCGTTCTTGCCGCTGGTCTCGGCGAGCAGCGGCAGGTCGGAGCGGAAGGAGCGGAACAGCTGGGCCGTCTCGTAGGCACCGGTGAGGATGACCCGGTCGACCGACGGGCTGGAGACGAGCTGCGTGCCGAGGTCGCGGGAGGCGAGGTCGACGAGGGCGAGCAGGTCGCGCGGCACGCCGGCGGCCCACAGCGCCTCGACCATCACCGCGCCGCAGCGCTGCGTGAGCTTGGCCGGCTTGATGATGACGCCGGAACCGGAGGCGAGGCCCGCGAGCACGCCACCGGCGGGGATCGCGACCGGGAAGTTCCACGGCGGGGTGACGACGGTGACCTTCGACGGCACGAACTCGGCGCCCGCGACGGCCTCGAGGTCGAGGGCGCGCTCGGCGTAGTAGTGCGCGAAGTCGATGGCCTCGGAGACCTCGGGGTCGGCCTCGGCGATCGTCTTGCCGGCCTCGTGAGCCATGATCTCCAGCAGCTGGCCGCGGCGGGCGGCGAGCTCGTCGCCGGCGCGGTGCAGCACGGCTGCCCGGTCGGCTGCGGGGAGAGCGGCCCACTTCGCGGCGGCGGCGGTCGCGGCGGCGAACACGTCGTCGAGCTGTTCGGCCGTGTCGATGCGGGCGGCGGAGATGGCCCCCTCGCCCAGCGTGGTCGACACGGAGCGCTGCAGGATGTCGCGGCCCCAGGCGCGGTTGGCGGCGAGCGCGGGGTCGGTGTCGGGCTGGTTGTGGAAGCCGGTGGTGACGGCATCCGCCTGCTCCCGCGTGCGGTCCTGGACGCGGTGGGATGCCGGCACGCTGCGGTCGGCTTCGAGGGCGGCGAGCGAGCGCTCGAAGCGCTCCCGCTCGCGCGCCAGCAGCTGCGGGTTGGAGGCGAGCTCGAACACGGCCGACATGAAGTTCTCGGGGCTCGCGTTCTCCTCCAGGCGACGCACGAGGTAGGCGATCGCGACGTCGAACTCGGCCGGGTTCACGACCGGCGTGTAGAGGAGCAGGCGGCCGACGTCCTTGCGGACGGCCTCTGCCTGGCCGGTGGCCATGCCCAGGAGCATCTCGTACTCGACGGCATCCGTCACTCCGCGGGCGGTGGCGAGCAGCCAGGTGTACGCGATGTCGAACAGGTTGTGGCCGGCGACGCCGATGCGCACGGCGTCGAGGCGCTCGGGGGTCATGGCCCAGTCGAGCACGCGCTTGTAGTTGGTGTCGGAGTCCTGCTTGGTGCCGTAGGTCGCGAGGGGCCAGTCGTGGATCTTCGAGTCGACCTCCTCCATCGCGAGGTTCGCGCCCTTCACGACGCGCACCTTGATGGGGGCGCCGCCCTTCGCGCGGCGGGCGGATGCCCACTCCTGCAGGTGCTGCATGGCACCGAGCGCGTCGGGCAGGTAGGCCTGCAGCACGATGCCGGCCTCGAGGTTCTCCAGCCCCGGCTGGTCGAGGATGCTCGTGAAGGCCGCGATCGTGAGGTCGAGGTCGCGGTACTCCTCCATGTCGAGGTTGATGAACTTCGCCGTGCCCTTGGCCTCGGCGTCGGCCGCGAGCCGGTACAGCGGGGTGAGCTTCTCGACCACGTCGGCGACGGCCTCGTCGAACGACCACATCGAGAGCTGGCTGACGACGCTCGACACCTTGATCGACACGTAGTCGACGTCGTCGCGGGCCAGGAAGTCGTAGGTGCCCTTCAGGCGGCGACCCGCCTCGCGGTCGCCCAGCACGGCCTCGCCGAGCAGGTTGAGGTTCAGTCGGTTGCCGCTCTTGCGCAGCTTCGCGATCGCGGGGCCGAGCTTCGACGGCGTCGCGTCGAGCACGAGGTGGCCGACCATGGCGCGCAGCACGCGGCGGGAGATCGGCACGACGACGCCGGGCAGCTTGGGCGCCCAGAAGCCGCCGGTCTTGATCGCCGCGCGCAGGTAGCCGGGCAGGAGGGTCGGGGTGATGTCGGCCAGGTCGGCGAGCTTGCGGCCGGCGACGCTGAGGTCTTCCGGACGCATCACGCCGTCGACGAAGCCGACGGTGAAGGCGAGGCCGTTGGGGTCCTTGAGCACCTCGGAGAGGCGCTGGGCGGCGGGCTCGACGGGGTGGGTCTCGCTCTCGGCGAGCCAGCGCTGCACGAGGGCGGCGACCTCTTCGGTGCGCGGGGTGGTGGTGTCGACGACAGACATTGGCGGGGAACCTTCCAGGGGGAGCGCACACCCGGGATCATGTGCGGCTCGGAACATTCTCGGGCTCGCGGGTAGGCTACGTCTATCAACCGATTTGCGTGATTTCCGTTCAGCCAGAGTGAACAATAGGGAGGGCCGGATGCTCGACGTCCATCGACTGCGGATGCTGGTCGAGTTCAGCCGCCGCGGCACGCTCTCCGCGGTCGCCGATGCCCTCTCGTACAGCAAGGCGTCGGTGTCGCAGCAGCTCGCGGCGCTGGAGCGCGACGTCGGCGTGCCGCTCCTCCGCCGGGTCGGCCGCGGCGTGCAGCTGACACCGCAGGGCGACGTGCTCGTGGCCGAGGCGATCGGCATCCTCGACCAGCTGGAGCACGCCCAGGTCGCCGTGGCCGAATCCCTCGCCGAGGTCACCGGGACCGTGCGGGTCGCGGTGTTCCAGACCGCGGCCCACGCGCTGCTGCCTCCGGCTCTGCTCGCGCTGCAGGCTCAGCATCCGTCGCTCCGCGTCGACGTCACCGAGTGCGACCCCGAGACCGGACTCGTGGGCGTCGCGGGACGCGACTTCGACCTCATGCTCGCCGAGCAGTATCCGGGGCGCACGCGGCCGATCGTCGCCGAGCTCGACCGCGTCGTCCTCGCCCACGACACGATCGCCCTGGCCGGGCGGGCAGGAGGCGCGGACGCGACCTCCGAGCCGTCAGGAGCGGATGCCGCGGCATCTCTATGGGCGATGCGGGACGACCCCTGGGTGCTGGAGCCGGCGGGCACGGCGTCTCGCGCATGGGCGGAGCAGCTCTGCCGCACCGCCGGATTCGAACCCGACGTGCACTTCGAGGTCGCCGACCTCACGACGCACATCCGGCTGATCAGGGCCGGGCTCGCCGTCGGCCTCCTTCCGGAGCTCGTCTGGGCGGGCGACGCCCCGACCGTGGCGCTCAGCGCGCTCCCCGGCTCGCCGCGGCGCGAGATCTTCTCGTCCGCACGGCGCGTATCGGCCGACGCGCCGTCGATCAGGGCCGTGCGTCGCGCGCTCGCGGATGCGGCATCCGTGATCCTCCCCGGCTGACGCCTCACGCCAGGGACCCCGTTTCGTCTCGTCGCTGCGCTCCTCGCTCAACGACCGAGGACGCGCGCCCGGTCGTTGAGCGAGCGCAGCGAGACGAAACGCCCCTCCGCGCCCCGCGCTCTCTGACCCCTCACACGCTCAGGGGCGCGCGAGCGGGCGAGTACGAGTGCGGGCGAGCAGGGCGATGCCGAGCGCCAGGTGCCACAGCATCACGGTGTACACGGCCACCCGCTCGGTCACGCCGTCGGGGAAGAAGAGGTGCGCCGTCAGGAGGAAGGCGCTGAGGAACCCCAGCCCGCCCAGCACGATGCCCGCGATGCGCAGGCGCAGCGGGAGCACATCTCGCAGCGCGAAGGCCCCGGCGACGATGGCCCCGAGATTGCCCGCGCCGATCGCGAGAACGGCCCCGAGGCCGTGCACGGCCATGAGGCCGTTCTCGAGATTGGCGGGAGACCCGTGCACGAGTCCGACGATGCTGATGCCGACCGCATGCACGAGCACCAGCACGAGGAGCACGGAGCGCCCGCGCAGCGGCGGGAGCGCCGCGTAGAGCAGCACCGCGGCGAGCACCACGAGGAGCCCCTCGCCGATGAACCCCGCGTTCATGACCGCGGACATCGTCGAGTCGAGGTCGCGACCGTCGAGCTGACCGGTGCCGGGGACCCCGAGGTCGCTGATGTAGTTCTGGGCGTAGCTGTACCCGCGGAATCCCGCCGCGGCGATCGCCTCGCTCAGCACGTACCAGAGAGGGGCGAGCATCCACAGCAGCCCGGATGCTCGAAGGAGCGCTCCCCCGACGGCCGCACCCTCTGCATTGCGGTGCTCGACAGCCATCCGCTCTCGTGTCTCCATGTTCGACCTCTTCCTCTCCCTCGGGGCAACGGACAGGACGACGCGGATGTTCCGTCGGAGGCGCCCGCGGAGATGAACAGAGGGCGAACGGACACGGAACGACTTCTCGATTTCGGGCGGGAATATGCATGCACATACATGTGTTCACCCCCGTGTACCCGGACGAAGGAGTCCGATCCGCTCCTTCTGAAAGGCACTTCCATGAGCACTCCCGTGATCGACCGCACCGCCCCCACCGAGCACCCCGTCCTCGACGTGCTCGCCGGCCGCTGGAGCCCGCGCGCCTTCGACGCCGAGACCGCGATCGACGAGTCCAAGCTGTCCGCCGCCCTCGAGGCTGCCCGCTGGACCCCCTCCGCCAACAACACGCAGCCGTGGCGCTTCATCGTCGCCCGCCGCGGCACCGCCCTGCACGCGCAGATCGTCGACGCGCTCATGGGCTTCAACCAGGCCTGGGCCGGCAACGCCGCGGTGCTGATCATCGCCGTCGCCGAGACCGCCACCGAAGACGGCACCCCGATCACCCACGCCGTGTACGACCTCGGCCAGGCCGTGGCGCACTTCTCCGTGCAGGCGCACAACGACGGCCTCTACGTGCACCAGATGAGCGGCTTCGACCCCGAGGTCGTCCGCGAGGTCGCCGACCTGGCGCCGCGCTTCTCGGCCATCACCGCCATCGCCGTCGGCGAGTTCGGCGATGTCGAGGCCCTTCCCGAGGTCCTGCAGGAGCGCGAGGTCGCTCCGCGCGTGCGCCGCCCGATCGCCGAGACGGTCATCCTCAGCGCCTGAGCATCCGCTCACCCCATCCGACGCCCCATCTGCGCGTCGACGCCCCACCTCGCAGCCGCCTGCGAAGGGGGCGTCGGCAGCCAGGTGGGGCGTCGGCGTTGCACGGGATGCCGGGGCGTCAGGGGCGCCAGGGCACGGGATGCCGCAGCCGGGGATGCCGATGCACGGGATGCCGCGGTCCAGCAGTCAGCGGGGGCGGTGCTCCGCACGGGCCAGCGCGTCGGCGGCGCGCACGAGCGCGAGATGAGAGAAGGCCTGCGGCGTGTTGCCGAGCTGTCGACCCGACACCGGGTCGTACTCCTCCGACAGCATCCCCACGTCGTTCGCGATCCCGCACAGCCGGTCCATGAGGTCGTGGGCCTCCTCGTGCCGGCCGGTGACGGCGTACTGCTCCACCAGCCAGAACGAGCACGCGAGGAACGCGCCCTCCGAGCCCGTCAGCCCGTCGACCCCGGTGCCCGTGCGGTAGCGGCGGACCAGGCCGTCGGGCATCAGCGTCTGCTCGATGCGCGCGACCGTGGCCAGCATCCGCGGGTCGTCCGGACGGCAGTAGCCGACCTGGGGCAGGAGCAGCAGCGACGCGTCGACCTCGGTCGTGCCGTAGTACTGCACGAAGCACCCGTCGACGACGCCGTCCCGGTCGATCTCCTCCCTCATGCGGTCGCGCAGCCCGCGCCAGCGCTCCACGGGTCCGTCGAGGCCGAACTCCTCCACGGCGCGCACCGCCCGGTCGAACGCCGCCCAGATCATCACGCGCGAGTGGGTGAAGCGGTGCGGCTCGCCCCTGATCTCCCAGAGGCCCTGGTCCGGCCGCTCGATCTGCTCCGAGGCGAAGCGCACGAGCTGGCGCTCCAGCGGCCACGAGAACTCCGACTCGCCGAGGCCGGCGGCGCGGGCGGCCGACAGCGTCACCAGCACCTCTCCGACGACGTCCGCCTGGTACTGCGCCGAGGCGCCGTTGCCGATGCGCACGGGCGCCGACCCCTCGTATCCGGGGAACTCGGGCAGCACCCGCTCGGGGAGGTCGCGCTCGCCGGCGAGCCCGTACATGATCTGCAGATCTCCGGGGTCTCCGGCCACGGCGCGCAGCAGCCACTCCCGCCAGCGCCCGGCGACCGCGACGAAGCCGTGATCCAACAGGGCCTCGAGGGTGAGGGCCGCGTCGCGCAGCCACACGTACCGGTAGTCCCAGTTGCGCACGCCCCCGATCTCCTCCGGGAGCGACATGGTCGCCGCGGCGGCGATGCCCCCGGTCTCGTGGTTCGTGAGCGCGCGCAGGATCAGCAGCGACCGCACGACGTCGCCGCGGCGGGCGCCGTCGTGCGAGATCCGGTCGGCCCACTCCTGCCACCAGCTCTTCGTGCGCTCGACCTCCTCGTCGGCGTCGAGCGCGGGCGGGAGATCGCGGTGCGAGGGGAACCACGTCAGCTGCAGGTCGCGCACCTCCCCCGCCGTCACGGTCGCCTCACCCTCGTGCCGGTGATCGGATGCCGTCAGCTGCGCGCCGCGGAGGGCGACGGCATCCGGTCCCCCGATGGCCACCAGGCACGGCTCCTCCTCGGTGCCGGTCTGACGCACCCACGGTATGACACGCGCGTAGTCGAGGCGGATGCTCAGCCGCTGCGCGAACGTCATCTCGCCGCGCACCCCGACGATGCGACGCACGAGATCGGTGCGGCCGACGGTCACGTCGGGATCGAGGCCGATCGGCATGAAGTCGTGCACCTCGGCCACGGCATCCGCGGTCTCCCAGCGGGTGATGAGCACGAACGTGTCGCCGTCGTATCGGCGGGAGCTCACGGCATCCGGGTCGGCGGGGCGCAGCCGCCACCTGCCCTGGGCCTCGTCGCCGAGGATCGCGCCGAACGCCGACGCCGAGTCGAGGCGCGGCAGGCACAGCCAGTCGATGCTCCCCTGATCCGACACCAGCGCCGCGGTCCGGCAGTTGCTCAGAAGGGCGTAGTCCTCGATGCGCGCAGCCACGTCCCGAGCCTGTCACGACGCGCCCGCGAACGCCACCGCGCCCGCCCCGCGCGAACGGGACGGGCGCGGAGGCTCGCGGGTCAGTGGTCGGTGCGATCCACCTCGACCTCTTTGCCCTCGCGATCCACGATCCTGCCGTCGACGACGGAGTCGCCGTCTTCGAGCGCGTCGAGGTACGCGACGGGGATGCTGCGCGTCGGCGCCGCCGCGAGCACGGACGCATCCTTGTTCGGACGCGCGCCGAGGTGGTTGAACACGAGGTTCAGCAGGATCGCCGCGACCGCGGCCGAGCTGATCCCGGAGTGGAAGATCGTGACGAACCACGCCGGCATCTGGTCGTAGATCGTCGGCGCGGCGATGGGCAGCATGCCGATGCCGATCGCGGTGGCGACGATGACGAGGTTCATGTTGCCGCGGTAGTCGACCTTCGCGAGCGTGCGGATGCCGCTGGCGGCGACGGACCCGAAGAGCACGATGCCCGCGCCGCCGAGCACCGGGCTCGGCACGGCGGCCACGACCCTGCCGAGCACGGGGAGGAGGCCGAGCACGACCAGCACGACGCCGCCCGCGGTGACGACGAAGCGGCTCTTGACTCCCGT
The DNA here is from genome assembly GCF_038397765.1 of Microbacterium sp. LWH10-1.2. Lineage (NCBI taxonomy): Bacteria > Bacillati > Actinomycetota > Actinomycetes > Micrococcales > Microbacteriaceae > Microbacterium > Microbacterium sp. LWH10-1.2. Next base: position 3,977,682 of record NZ_CP151638.1, on the reverse strand, counting down.
GATCGCGACGAGGCCGACGTTCTGCGCGAAGGCCGACTGCGTGAACGAGCCGAACACGGGCGACACGGCACTGGAGAGCATGTCGGCGCGGAGTCCCGCGGCGATGCGCTTCGAGTCGACCTTCGTGCCCACGATCTCGCCGACGGCGAGGATGTCGGCGGTCGTCTCGGTGAGCGTCACGAGGATCACGATGAACATCGAGATGATGCCGGCGATCTCGAACGTCGGCATCCCGAATCCGAACACGCTCGGCAGGGCGAAGATGGGACCGTCGCCGACCGCGCCGAAGTCGACCCGGCCGAGGAGGGCCGCGACGATCGTGCCGATCACGATCGCGAGCAGGATCGCCAGCCGTGAGATCGCCCCCACCGGCACCTTGCTCAGCACCAGCACGATGACCAGGGTGATCGCCGCGAGGAGCAGGTTCTGCGGCGAGCCGAAGTCCGCCGCCTCCCTGTTGCCGCCCATCGCCCACCCCGCCGCGACCGGCAGCAGCGTGAGGCCGATGGTCGTGATGACGACGCCGGTCACCACGGGCGGGAAGAACCGGATGATCGTCGCGAACACCGGCGCGATGAGGAGGCCGATGATCGACGCCACGATCACCGCCCCGAACACGGCGGGGAGCCCGCCGCCACTCGTCACGATCGCGCCCATCGTCGCCACACCAGCGAACGAGACGCCCTGCACGAGCGGCAGCTGCGAGCCGAAGAACGGGATGCCGACGGTCTGCAGCACCGTCGCGAGCCCGCCCATGAAGAGGCAGGCCGTGATCAGCACGCCGATCTCGGCGCCGTCGAGACCCGCCATCGAGCCGATGATGAGCGGAGGGGCGATGATGCCGCCGTACATCGTGAGCACGTGCTGGATGCCGTAGGCGATGGTGGAGCCGAGCGGCAGGCGCTCGTCCTCCGGGCGGAGGGATGCCGTCTTCGTGGTGTTCATGTCGACCTCTTCGTCGTCTGTTGCCGGTTGTCTGTCGTCGTGCGGATGGTGGGTCAGGAGAGCCGTGCGAGGAGGCCGCGCGCCGCCTCGCTGTGCTGGGCGATGAGCCGGGGGATGTCGAGGCCGTCGATGAGGCCGTCGATCACCCGCCAGCGCCCGCCGACCATGACCCGGTCGGCGCGCTCGGCTCCGCACAGGAGCAGGGCGGCGACGGGGTCGTGGCTGCCGGAGAAGCGCAGCTCGTCGAGCGTGAACATGGCGAGGTCGGCCTGCATCCCCGGGGCGAGGGCTCCGATGTCGCTGCGTCCGAGCGCACGGGCGGATCCTGCGGTCGCCCAGCCGAGCGCGCGCTCCGGGGTGACGGCGGCCGCGCCGTAGCGGAGGCGCTGCAGGTACAGCGCCTGACGCACCTCCTGGATCATGTTCGAGCCGTCGTTCGAGGCGGAGCCGTCGACGCCGAGTCCGACGGGAGCGCCGGCCTCCTCGAGCTCGAGGGTGCGGGCGATGCCGGAGGCGAGGCGCATGTTCGAGGTCGCGCAGTGCGACACGGCGGTCCCCGCTGCGCCGAGACGCGCGATCTCGGCGTCGTCGAAGTGGATGCCGTGCGCCAGCCAGGTGCGGTCAGACAGCCAGCCGACGCTCTCCAGGTAGTCGACAGTGCGCAGGCCGAACGTCTCGCGGCAGAAGTCCTCCTCGTCGAGGGTCTCGGCGAGGTGCGTGTGCAGGCGCACGTCGAGGCGCTCGGCGAGGTCGGCGGTGTCGCGCATCACGCCCGTGGTCACCGAGAACGGCGAGCACGGGGCGAGTCCGATCTGCACGAAGGCCCCGTCGCCGCGCTCGTGGTAGGCGCCGACGAGCCGCTCGCTGTCGGCGAGGATGGTCTCGGCATCCTGCACCGTGCGCTGCGGCGGGAGTCCGCCGTCGTCCTCGCCGAGCGACATCGAGCCGCGGGTGAGCGTGGCACGCATGCCGAGCCTCTTGACGACGTCGACCTGCACGTCGATGCCGTCCTCCAGGCCGTTCGGGAACAGGTAGTGGTGGTCGGCCGCTGTGGTGCACCCCGACAGCAGCAGCTCGGCGAGCGCCACGGTGGTCGCGAGCTCCAGGTCGCGCGGCGTGAGCCCGGCCCACACCCCGTACAGCCCCTTCAGCCAGGGGAAGAGCTCGGCGCTCACGACGGGCGTCCAGGCGCGGGTGAGGGTCTGGTAGAAGTGGTGGTGCGTGTTGATGAGGCCGGGGATCACGACGTGCCGCGACGCGTCGAGCACCTCGTCGACGGGGGCGCTCGGCGCTCCCCCCGCAGGTACGAGCTCGCGGATGCGCGAGCCCTCGACGACGATTCCGCCCGAGGCGTCGGCATCCGTGCCCGTGTAGACGCCGAGCGGATTCTTGAGCCAGGTGGTGGCCGGATGCTGCGACATGGTGGACTCCTTCCGTACGGTGGAGCCGCGTGCCGGCCCCACAGGGCCAGCTCAGTTGTGTCCTGTCTGCTGATCCAGGAGCCCCCTCATCGGGACTCTTCAGGTCTATCAGCCGCGCCGCACGCCCGTCAAGAACTAATCTCACATCTCGGACGCTTAATTCCAAGATGCGAAAGTCAAGCCGCAGGCTGGGAATCCCCGGCAATGCCCGGTAGCCTCGCGCCCATGGCCAGCACTCCCACGACCCTGTTCATCCTCGGCGCATCCGGCGACCTGACCTCCCGGCTGCTGCTGCCGTCGCTGGCCGCCCTGCTGGCCCGCCAGCCGCAGCGGAAGATCACCCTGCGCGGCGCCGGCACGGAGGACTGGGTTGCCGCGAAGTGGCAGCAGGTCGTCGCGACCGCGTTCGCCGACTCCCCCGGTGCGCTCGATCGCGTCACGGTCGGCGACTACGCCGCCGCCGACGTGACCGATCGCGACGCCGTCGGCCGGATCGTCGGGTCGCTGCAGCCGGGGACCGTCCTCTACTTCGCCCTGCCGCCCGCCGTCACCCGCAGGGCGATCGACGCGATGCAGGGCATGTCGCTGCCGGAGGGCACGCTCCTCGCGATGGAGAAGCCCTTCGGCGACGACGAGGCCAGTGCCAGAGAGCTCAACGAGCAGCTGGCCACGCTCGTCCCCGAGCAGCAGGTGTTCCGGGTCGACCACTTCCTCGGCCGGTCGACGCTGCTCAATCTGCTCGGCGTGCGGCTCGCGAACCGCATGTGGGAGCCGGTGTGGTCGGCCGAGCACATCGAATCCGTGCACATCCGCTTCGACGAGTCGCTCGCGCTCGAGGGCCGCGCCCGGTACTACGACAGCGCCGGCGCGATGGTCGACATGATCCAGAGCCACCTGCTCCAGGTGCTGGCGCTGCTCGCGATGGACCCTCCCGCGACCCTCGGCGAGCGCGACCTGCGCGACGCCAAGGCCGCGGTGCTGCGCGCCACTCGCGTGCGCGGGGACATCGCCGACGCCGCCCGCCGCGCCAGGTACACCGCGGGGCGGGTCGGGGACCGCGACCTGCCGGCGTACGCGGATGAGGAGGGCGTGGATGCCGCGCGCGGCACCGAGACCCTGGCGGAGGTGACCTTCGAGGTCGCGAACGACCGCTGGGAGGGCGTGCCGTTCGTGCTGCGCTCCGGCAAGGCGCTGGAGGCCAAGAAGTCGGAGGTCGTCATCACCTTCAAGCGCGTGCGGCACATCCCGGCCGGACTCCACGGCACACCGGAGGACGGCGGCCGCCTCACGTTCTCGCTCGGCCCAGACACCTTGGCGCTGCGACTGCACATGACAGGCGGGGACGACCCGTTCGCCCTCCGCGACGAAGACCTCACGGCCGACCTCGGCGAGGGCCAGCGACGCTCCTACGAGGAGGTCCTCGACGAGCTGCTCGACGGCGAGGTCGCCCTGTCGGTGCGAGCCGACGAGGCCGAGGAGTGCTGGCGCATCATCCAGCCGGTGCGCGACGCGTGGGCCCGGGGCGAGACCCCGCTGGAGGAGTACCCCGCCGGTTCGTCCGGCCCCGCCGCCTGGCCGCACCTCTGACCCTCCCCTGGCCTCGGTTCGCGCGCATCGGTTCGCGTGCATCGCGCTCGCCGTTCCCCGGTGCCGGCTCCCGGCTCTCCGCTCTCCGTTGCCCGCTGCCCGCTGCCCGCTGCCGGGCACGCTGTCCGCTGCCTGCTCTCCGCTGACCGCGCCGATCGGACCGGACGCGTCCGCCGTCGGCATCCGGGATGCGCTTCTGACCGATCCCGGGCACAGGATCGGATCAGATGACGGAACGAGGGCAGAACACGGACCGGAGTGAGCGACCGGTCCTACGATCGGCTGCATGACAGCCCTCTCGCGGCGGACCAGAGCCGGTTACGCCCTCGGCGGGATCGCCTCCGGCACCTACGGCACGGTGCCGGGGCTCATCCTGATGCCCTTCCTCACGGACCTGCTCGGCGTGGAGGCGGCGATCGCCGGGATGATCGTGTTCGCCCCGAAGGCGTGGGACTTCTTCCTCAACCCGATCGCGGGGCGCATCAGCGATCGCTCACGGCATCCGCACGACCGACGTCGGCCGTTCATCCTCCGCGCCGGCATCCTCCTCGCGCTCGCGTTCCTCGCCATGTTCTTCGGACCGACCGCACCGCCGGTCGCGGCCGCGCTCTGGGTGCTCGTGCTGTTCCTCGCCACGGCCACCGTGTACGCGTTCTTCCAGGTGCCGTACCTCGCGATGTCGGCCGAGATCACCGACGACTACTCCGAGCGGACGCGGCTCATCACGTGGCGGGTGATCGTGTTCACCCTCGCGATCCTCGTCTCCGGCGCGACGGCGCCCCTGCTCGTCGAGGCAGTCGGGGGCGTCGCCGGGTACCGGATCATGGCCGGCGCGATGGCCGTGCTGATCCTCGTCGGCACGATCGGGGTGTGGTGGGGCACGAGGCGCGTCGCCCTGACGCGCGATGAGGTCGCCGGCGGGCGGCTGCTCGAACAGCTCGCGATCGTGCTGCGCGAGAAGGACTCGCGCACGCTGATCGTCTCTTACGTGCTGCAGGCGGTCGCCATCGGCATGGTGCTCGGCGGCGTCGTCTACGTCGCGCGGCATGTCGTGCACGATCCGGGCGTCGCCACGATCGCGTTCGTGTGCTTCGTGGGCCCCGCCGTCGTGCTGACCCCCGTCTGGTCGCTGCTCGGGCGGAGGATCGGCAAGAAGGGCGGGTTCGCCGTCGCCACGGTCGTGATGACCATCGGGCTCCTCGCCCTGCTCACGGCGCGATCAGGTGAGCCGCTGCCGCTGCTGATCGCCTCGGGCATCGTCGGCGTCGGCTACGCCGGGGCGCAGCTCTTCCCGCTCGCGATGCTCCCCGACGTCGCGGCGGAAGACGCCAGACGCAGCGGAACCAACCGCATCGGCATGATCTCGGGCGTCTGGTCGGGGTTCGAGCTGCTCGGCTACGCCCTCGGACCCGCGCTGCTCGGGCTCGTCCTGAGCGTCGGCGGCTACGTCGCCACGACCGGCGACGAGATCGTCCAGTCTGATGCCGCGCAGTGGGCGATCGTGCTGGGAGTGTCGGTGATCCCCGCGGCCCTGTGCGCCGCGAGCCTGGTGCCGCTCTCGCGCTATCGCCTCGACGCCCGCCTGCGCGCCGAGGCCCGCGCCGACGCCTGACCGCGCCGGGTTGCCCACGCCGGGGGTTGCCTGCGCTGCAGGCCGACCGCGCCACACGCTGACCGACACGGCCTGCCCGCGCCGCGGCATCCGCTCATCCCGCGCCGCGGCATCCGCTCATCCCGCGCCGCGGCATCCGCTCATCCCGCGCCGGAAGCCGCCACCCGCTCGGGAGGAGTTCTCACGCTCGGGAGGAGCAATCCGGCTCAACCCTCCTCCCGAACCTGCTTTCTCCTCCCGAACGCACGCAACCCACGCGTGGCAACTGCGGCTCCTGAGGCTCCCGCGGCTCACCCGCACGCCCACCCGCCCGGGAGGAGAACTCACTCTCGGGAGGAGCAATCGGGCTGAACTCTCCTCCCGAACCTGCTTTCTCCTCCCGAACGCACGCATCTCCGCGCGGCACCCGCTGCACCCGCACCCCACGCGGCACCCCGTGACGCACCCGCAGCACCCAGCACCCCAGGCACCCCCACAGCCCCTCCGCGTCACCAGCGCAGCGGCACGCGCTCACGTGATCGGCCGGAGGCGTCGAGCAGGTGGCCGTTGCGCTTGATGCCGCGCAACACGGTCCAGCGGTCGACGACGTCGATGTCGTCTCCCCAGGCCTGTTCGATCTGCTGCAGGCTCGTCAGCGACCGCGCGCGCACCCCCACGAACAGCGGAGCGCGCCCGACGAGGATGCCGACGCGATGCGCCTCCGGCAGGCGTGCGGCTCGTGCGGCGGCCCCCTCGGCGTCGGCGGAACGCGCCCAGAGGATCGCACCCCGACGGTACCCGGCGGCCGGCATCGCGAGGTCGCAGCCGAGTCGCAGCAGCCCGGCGGCGACGGCCCTGTCGACCGTGCGGCGGGCGGTGGCCTCGGAGACCCCGAGGATCTTCGCGACGGATGCCGCCGGCATCCGCGGATCCTCGTCGAGGGCCTCGGCGACCTCCGCGACGATCTCCGCCCTCGGCGGGCGGGCCTCGTCGGGCCGCGACGGATCCCGCAGCGCCCGCTGCTGCTGTCGCGAGAGCACGCGCAGCCGCCACGTCGAGTCCTCGGCCACGATCGCCGCGGCCACGTCCATCCGTCGCACGCGCGCCCCCCGCTCGGCGACGGCGCGCACACGGTCGCCGAGCACGGCGAGGCCTCCTGCTCCCGCGACCAGCACGAGCACGCCGGCCGAGGTGTCGTCGGCGCTCAGCACCCACGGGAGCCGCGCGATGCCGTCGACCGCGTCGGCGCTCGTGCGGGGGTCGAGCAGCACCATCGCGACATCGGTGGTCGACGAGAAGCGCTCCGGCGTCGGCCAGGCCGTGAGCCACGCGAGCGACTCCTCGCGCAGGGCCTGCCAGTGCCGGGCGACGGTCGCGGCATCCGCTCCCACCACCGCTGCGACGCGCGTCCAGGGCGCTCTGGCGTCGATCTGCAGGGCATGCACGATGGCGAGGTCGAGCTCGCCGAGGTCGCGGAGACTGTCCATGTGACGAATCGTAAGCATCTCCCCATGAGAAGTGAAGGATTCAGCATGACTGTTCCCGTATCGCGTCGTTCTCCCTAGCCTCACCTCATGGGTATGAGCGAAGAGTCGATCATGGCGAGCATCGAGGATCTCGTCGCGATGGCACCGCGCGCCACCGGGACCTCGGGCGGCGAGTCCGCTGCCGCGTACGTCTCGGAGCGCTTCGCGGGGGCGGGTCTCGAGACGCAGGTGATGGAGGTGCCCTCGTTCTCGTGGAGGGCCGACGCCTGCAGCATCCGCGTGGGCGACGAGGATCTGGCCTGCTCGCCGATCCTGCACTCCGGACTCGCCGCGCACGACTGGACCGGTACTGCAGAGCACCGCATCGACGCGCGCGTGGTCGACATCGGCGCCGACCGGGTGCGGCGCCACGACGTGCGCGGGGCGATCGTGCTGTTCGACCTCACGTTCGACATGACGGTGGCGCACTCGCTGCCATTGACCATGTACCTGCACGACCCCGGCCGTCGGGTGATGCGCCGCGAGGTGCTCGGCAGCCGCAATCCCTACGTCACGTCCCTCGCCCGCACGATCACCGACGCGGCCACGGCGGGCGCCGTGGGCGTGATCGGGGTGCTGCGCGACTACCCCGACTCCCGCAACTACCACAACGAGTACTACCGGCGGACGCTGTTCACGCTCCCCGGCGCCTGGGTCACGCGCGCCGAGGGGGCGCGGCTGCGGCGGCTCCTCGCCGCGCACCCCGCGGCACGGCTCACCCTCGACATCACGCGCGAGGAGGTCGTGTCGCGCACCGTGATCGGCGTCCTCCCCGGACGCACGTCGGATGCCGTGATGATCCAGTCGCACCACGACTCGATCGGCCCCGGTGCGGTCGAAGACGCCTCGGGCACCGCCGAGGTCATCGCGCTCGCCGAGCACTACGGCGCCGCCGCGGCATCCGGGGTCGTGCGCGAGAAGACGCTGCTGTTCGTCACGTTCGACACGCACTTCACCGGGTATCAGGCGCACCGCGAGTTCGCCCGACGCTACGTCCTGTCGCCGGACTCCCCGTGGAACGTCGTGCTCAACGCCACGATCGAGCACATCGGGCTGCGGGCCGTCGAGGGCCGCGACGGCGGCTTCGAGAGCACGGGCGAGACCGAGCCGCGCGGTATCTTCGTGAACGTGAACCCGGCCTTCACGTGGCGGATCGCCCGCAGCATCCGACGCCATCGCCTGCACGGCACGAGCCTCATGGGCGCGGGGATGCTGGAGTTCTTCGCCGGCGGAATCCCCACCGACGCCTCGTTCACGTTCGTCTCGGGGGTGCCGACGATCAGCCTCATCTCCGGCCCCCTCTACCTCTATGACGACGCCGACACGATCGAGCGCATCGATCGCGCGCAGCTGGTGCCGGTCGCCCGCTTCTTCGCCGACCTCGTCGACGACGCCGACAGGCGGAACGGACGGATGCTGGGCACCATGCCCGCGGCGCTGCGGCGGAGGCTGCCGCGGGGGCGCTGGTGATCCCTGGTCGCGTCGTCACCTTCCCCGCTGCGGGGATCGACGGCTCGGTGCAGGAGCAGACCGGGCTGCTGCACGTTCCGGACGGGCCTGCGCCCGCGGGCGGCCGACCCGTCGTCGTCTACGGGCACATGACGACGGGCGGCTCGCCGCGGTCGGCGCCGAGCATCGGAAGCCCCGAGCATCCGGAGTGGCGGCGGATGTCGCAGGGAGACGCCCTGTGCCGGATGCTCGTCGCGCGGGGCATCGCCGTGCTGCGCCCCGACTACGAGGGCATCGGCGACCCCGGCATCCATCCGTACCTGATCGGTGCGTCCCTGGCGGAATCGATGCACGCGATGGTGCGGGCGCGCGCGTCGTTCGACGCCGACCTCGGTGACGCGTGGGTGGCGGCCGGTCACTCCGAGGGCGCCGTGGCCGCGCTGCACGCCTCGGTCGCCCCCGTCGCGGGTGCGCGGCTGGTCGGCACGGCGGCGTTCGCCCCCGTCACCCGGATGGACCTCAGCATCGGCCTCTCCCGCAGGATCGGCGCGCGTTTCGCGGGCTCGGGAGTGGTGTCGGCGCTGATCGCCCTGATGCTCCGCGGCGCCGCGACGACGGACGAGCGGATGCAGGAGCTGATCACCTCCGACGGCCTCAGCCCTCGCGCCGCGGAGCTCTGGCCCGACCTCGACGAGCTGTGTCTGACGGAGCTCGCGGCCCGGACGTCATGGGGAGGCATCGCCCCCGGCCGCATCGGAGGACGCGCGGGCGACGAGCTGTTCGCACGTCTCGCCGCGAGCTTCCGTGCGAACGAGGTCGCGTCGCTCACGGGGCTGCGCGCGCCGGTGCGGATCGACGCCGCGCGATTCGACGAGGTCGCCCCCGCGCCCCTGACCGCGCGCCTGCTGCGCCGGTACCGCGCGACGGGCGTGGCGCTGACCTCCGCGTGGTGGCCGACCCACCACTCCGGAACGATGCATCCGCAGCACGCCCCCTCGCAGGCCGCCGCCTGGATCGCCGACCGCTTCGCCCCCGGTCGTTGAGCGAGCGCAGCGAGACGAAACGCCCCCGCCGCACACGGTGAGGGGCCAGAGAGTGCCGCCACGGGCATCCCCGCAGCGGCATTCTCTGACCCCTCACCCGCGTCAAACCGCGTGCGGCACTCAGTCGTCGAGGAGCTCGGCCTCGATCACGTCGTCGTCGGATGCCGGGGCGCCAGGGGCCGGCGGCTCCGGGGTCTCGGCGGTGAGCACGAGGCCCGACCCGTCGGCGGCGATGTCGACCCGCACCGTGTCACCGTCGTGCACATTGCCCGACAGCAGCGCGGTCGCCAGCCTGTTCTGCACCTCGCTCTGGATGAGGCGGCGAAGAGGACGTGCACCGAACACCGGGTCGTAGCCCCGCTCGGCGAGCCAGGTCCGCGCATCCGGGGTGACCGCGAGCGTGAGACGGCGGTCGTGCAGCCGCTTCTGCAGCGCGTCGACCGTGAGCTCGACGATCTGGGCGAGGTCGTCTTCGCTCAGCGCCGAGAACATCACGATGTCGTCGAGGCGGTTCAGGAACTCGGGCCGGAACGCCTGACGCACCAGCGCCATGACCTGCTCGCGCTTGTCGTCGGGCGACAGCGTCGGATCGATGAGGATCGGCGAGCCGAGGTTCGAGGTCAGGATCAGGATGACGTTGGAGAAGTCGACCGTGCGACCCTGGCCGTCGGTGAGACGCCCGTCGTCGAGCACCTGCAGCAGCACGTCGAACACCTCGGGGTGCGCCTTCTCGACCTCGTCGAGCAGGATCACACTGTACGGGCGACGCCGCACGGCCTCGGTGAGCTGACCGCCCTGCTCGTAGCCGACGTATCCGGGAGGTGCGCCGACGAGCCGCGACACGGAGTGCTTCTCGCCGTACTCCGACATGTCGATGCGCACCATGGCGTGCTCGTCGTCGAACAGGAAGTCCGCGAGGGCCTTCGCCAGCTCGGTCTTGCCGACACCGGTCGGTCCGAGGAACAGGAACGAGCCGGTCGGGCGACCGGGGTCGCTGATGCCCGCGCGGGAGCGGCGCACGGCATCCGACACGGCCTTCACGGCATCCTTCTGCCCGATCAGGCGCTTGCCCAGCTCGGACTCCAGGTGCAGGAGACGCTCGCTCTCGCCCTGCATGAGGCGGCCGACGGGGATGCCGGTCCACGCGGCGATCACGGCGGCGATGTCTTCGTCGGTGACCTGCTCGTTGACCATGCGGGGCTCGGTCGAGGTCGTGGCCTCGGCCTGCTCGGCCTCCGCGATGTCGCGTTCGAGGCGCTTGATCGTCTCGTACTCGAGCTTCGACGCCTTCGTGTAGTCGGCGTTGCGCATCGCGAGGTCGCGCTGCGTGATCGCGTCGTCGAGCTGCTTCTTCAGCTCGCCCACGCGGTTGAGCCCCTGCCGCTCGCGCGCCCACCGCTCCTCGAGCCCTGCGAGCTGCTTCTCCATGCCGACGAGCTGCTCGCGCAGGGCGCTCAGGCGCTCCTTCGATGCGGCGTCCTTCTCGCGCTTGAGGGCGAGCTCTTCGAGCTTCATGCGGTCGACCTGGCGCTTGAGCTGGTCGATCTCGACCGGAGACGAGTCGATCTCCATCTTGAGGCGAGACATCGACTCGTCGATCAGGTCGATCGCCTTGTCCGGCAGCTGCCGTGCGGGCAGATAGCGGTTCGACAGGGCGGCGGCGGCGACCAGGGCGCTGTCGGAGATCGTGACGCCGTGGTGCGCCTCGTAGCGGCCCTTGAGTCCGCGGAGGATCGCGATCGTGTCCTCGACGGTCGGCTCGCCCACGTACACCTGCTGGAAGCGGCGTTCGAGCGCGGCATCCTTCTCGATGAACTCGCGGTACTCGTTGAGCGTGGTCGCGCCGATGAGACGCAGCTCGCCGCGGGCGAGCATCGGCTTGAGCATGTTGGATGCCGCGACCGATCCCTCGCCGCCGCCGGCGCCCATGAGCACGTGCAGCTCGTCGATGAAGGTGATGACGCGCCCGTCGGACTCGGTGATCTCCTTGAGGACGCTCTTCAGACGCTCTTCGAACTGGCCGCGGTACATGGCTCCAGCCACGAGGGCGGAGATGTCGAGCGAGACCAGCTCCTTGTCCTTGAGCGACTCGGCGACGTCGCCCGCGACGATGCGCTGGGCGAGCCCCTCGACCACGGCGGTCTTGCCGACGCCGGGCTCGCCGATCAGCACCGGGTTGTTCTTGGTGCGGCGGGTGAGCACCTGGCTGACACGGCGGATCTCGTTGTCACGGCCGATCACGGGGTCGAGCTTGCCCTGGCGGGCGCGGTCGGTGAGGTTGATCCCGAACTGCTCGAGTGCGGACTGCTGGTCTTCGGTCTGAGGGGTGGTCATTCGTCCTCCTGGGGAGTCTCCTTCTGGCGGATCCGTCATGGATCAAAGTTGAGTGGTGTTGGCTCAACTTTACTCCTCTCCCCTCCCTCCCGTCAATGCCCACGGCATCCCTCCGACGGGCCGCCCACACTCTCCCCGGTTCTCCATCCCCCCCTTCCTTTCGGACGATCGCAGGATTTTCGGACGCTCGCGTCGGAATCATCCGAATTCCGCGCATCCGTCCGAATTTCGGATGCCGTCACCTTCCTCGGACGCACGCGTCTGAATCATCCGAATTCCCTGCAACCGTCCGAATCTCGGATGCCGTCACGCAACTCCAGACGCCGATACGCAGAGCAGGGGCGCCGTCCCACGAGATACCCGCACACAGAGCAGCCGCACACGAAAAGGGGCGGGCCCGAGCGCAGCGCCCGGACCCGCCCCGAAAAGCGGATGCCGCTACTCGGTCATCCCGCGACGAAGCAGACGACCGCGCGGGGTCTCGAAGTCGATGACCTCGCCGTGCAGCCAGGTCTTGCGCACGACGCCCGCGAGGGCCTTGCCGTGGTACGGGGTGAGCGGGTTCTTGTGGTGCAGCTTCTTCACGTCGACGACGTACGCGTCATCCGCCGCGAAGATCGAGAAGTCGGCGTCGTAGCCGGGGGCGATGCGCCCCTTGCCCGTGAGCCCGGCGAACTGCGCAGGGCGCTCGCTCATCCACGCGACGACCGTCTCGAGCGAGAGGCCGCGCTGACGGGCCTCGGTCCAGATCAGCGAGAGGCCGAGCTGCAGCGACGCGACGCCGCCCCACGCCACGGCGAAGTCGCCGTTCTCGAGGTCCTTGAGGTCGAGGGTCGACGGCGAGTGGTCCGACACGATGAAGTCGATCGTGCCGTCCTCCAGGCCCTGCCACAGCTGCTCGCGGTTGCCCGCCTCGCGGATCGGCGGGCAGCACTTGAACTGCGTGGCGCCGTGCGGGATCTCCTCGGCCGTGAGCGTGAGGTAGTGCGGGCAGGTCTCGACCGTGAGTTTGAGTCCGTCGTTCTTGGCGGAGCGCAGCATGGGCAGCGCATCCGACGACGACAGGTGCAGGATGTGCGCGCGTCCACCCGTCCAGCGCGCACGCTCGATGACCTCGGCGATCGCGAGGTTCTCGGCGCCGCGGGGGCGCGACGCGAGGAACTTCGCGTAGTCGTCGCCCTCGGGCTGCGGGGCGCGGTCGATCGCGCGGGAGTCCTCGGCGTGCACGATCATGACCGAGTCGAACGTCGCGAGTTCCCGCATATCCTTCTCGAGCTCGTCGGCGTCCAGCGGCGGGAACTCGTCCACACCGGAGTGCAGCAGGAAGCTCTTGAATCCGAAGACCCCGGCGTCGTGCAGCGGGCGGAGGTCGGCGGTGTTGCCGGGCACGGCGCCGCCCCAGAAGCCCACGTCGACGTGGGTCTGCCCCTTCGCGGCCTCGCGCTTGATGTTCAGCGCCTCGACGCTGATGGTCGGCGGGATGCTGTTCAGCGGCATGTCGACGATGGTCGTGACCCCGCCGGCGGCGGCGGCGCGCGTGGCGGAGGCGAAGCCCTCCCACTCGGTCCTGCCGGGCTCGTTCACGTGCACGTGGGTGTCGACGAGGCCCGGGATGAGGGTCTCGTCGTCGGCGAGCTCGATGATCTCGGCGCCGTCGAGGTTGTTGCCCAGGGGCTGCATCGCGACGATCACGCCGTGGCGGATGCCGACCTCACGGGGACGGACACCCGCCGAGGTGAGCACGCGCTGCCCGCGGATCACCAGGTCGTAGTGCTCCCCCGTCGGGTCGAGCGACACCGCTCCGGCATCCTGGTGCTCGTTCTCCTGCGACATGTCGCTTCCCTTCTGCCGGCTGCGGTGCCGACGATGTCCGTTGTATCGATTGTGCGCGCTTCAGCGCGCGGCGGGTCCGAAGCCGGTGATGCGCTTGGGGCGCGGCGGCGCGTACGTGCGCACCTTCGAGGTCGTGAGACCGAGACGCACGAGCCCCTCGGCCACGGCCACCGCGGCCTGCACGCCGTCGACGACGGGCACGCCGCACAGCTCGACGACGCGGTCCTTGAGCTCGGCCATGCCGCCGCAGCCGAGCACGATCACCTCGGCACGGTCGATCTCGACCGCTTTCTGCGCCTCGGCGGCGATGGCCTCGATCGCGCGCTCGGGGTCGGACTCGAGCTCGAGCACGCCGAGACCGGAGGACCGGACCGAGGCGCAGCGGTCATGGAGCCCTGCGAGGATCAGACGGTCCTCGATGAGCGGCACCGCACGGTCGAGCGTCGTGACGACGGAGTACGAGCGCCCCAGGTACATGGCGGTGGATGCCGCGGCCTCGGTGATGTCGACGACCGGGACCGTGAGCAGCTCCTGGAGCCCCTCGCGCCCGTGCTCGCCGTAGCCCGCCTGGATGACCGCGTCGTACTCGCCGTCGTACCGGACGATCTTGTCCATCACCGCGATCGCGGCGAGGTAGCTCTCGAAGTTGCCCTCGCACGATTCGGCGCCGAAGTCGGGGGTGAGCCCGATGATCTCGGTGCCGGGGGATGCGACCGCTCTCGCGGCCTCGGCGATGCCGTCGGTCATCGTCTGGGTGGTGTTCACGTTCGCGACGAGGATGCGCATGATCGTTCTCCCTGGGTCAGTGGGTCGGGGTGACGGCGATGTCGCCCGCGTCGACGTCGTGGAACGGGCCGCGACGGTCGGCGATCACACCGTAGACGATGGCCGCGAGCCCCGCGGCGAAGAACCAGGAGAACTCGCGCACCGACTCGAAGACCGGGAGGAAGGTGAGCAGCAGCGAGATGCCACCGGCCACCACGAGGGCGATGATCGCGCGGGGGTTGAATCCGCGGGAGTACGCGTACTCCGACACCGGCGACGTCGAGTACAGCGCCGGCACGTTGATCTGCTGCTTCTTGATCAGCCAATAGTCGACCATGATGATGCCGAACAGCGGGCCGAGCAGGGCGCCGAGGCCGCCGAGGAACACGTTGATGACGATCGGCGAGTTGTACAGGTTCCAGGGCGTGATGACGAGTCCGATCACCGCGGAGAGGATCGCCGCCTTGCGGAAGTTCAGGTGCTTGGGCAGCAGGTTCGTGAAGGCGTAGGTCGGGGCGACGAAGTTGGCCATGAGGTTGACGGCGACCGTGAGTGCGATCAGTGCGAGCGAGGCGAGCACGAGGAGGAACGTGTTCGGGATCGCGGCGACGACGTCGGCCGGGGAGGTGATGACGGTGCCGTCGATCTGGAAGGTGCCGCCGGCGAGGACGACGACGATCACGCCGAAGAACAGCATGTTGATCGGGATGCCCCAGAAGTTGCCCTTGATGATCGCCTTGCGTGACTTCGCGCCGCGGGTGAAGTCGCAGAAGTTCAGCACGAAGGTGCCGTAGATCGAGACCCAGAGGGAGGCGGCGCCTAGCATCTTGAGCCACAGCTCCCCGCCCTCTGCGGTGCCGTGCGGGGCCCAGTTGATCTGGAAGCCGCTCTGCACGAGCACCCATACGGCGAGGGCGACGAAGGTGGCGAGGATGATGGGGCCGGCCCAGGCCTCGTACTTGCGGATCATCTCCATGCCGTAGCTGACGATGATGACCTGCACGATCCACAGCACGACGAAGGTGATCCAGCCGAGGGCGGAGAGCCCGAGGAAGGACCCCTCCTGGAGGGATGCCGCGCCGGGGGCGATCGCGAGGATGACGACCTGGAGCACCTGCGAGGCGAGGAAGGTCTGGATGCCGAACCACGCGATCGCGACGATGCCGCGGAGCAGGCCGGGGATCTGCGCACCGTGGACGCCGAAGGCGATGCGGCTCATGACGGGGAACGGGACGCCCGTCTTCTCCCCCATGAACCCGGAGAGGGTGAGCAGCAGGAACAGGAACAGCGCTCCGAAGGCGAGTGCGCCGAGGATCGCGCCGCCGCTGAGGCCGAGGGCGAACAGGCCGATCGCGAACGCGTAGTTGCCGAGGCTGTGGACGTCGTTGGCCCACAGGGTGAAGATGCTGTAGGCGCTCCAGTGGCGACCTTCGCGGGTCGTGGGCGCGAGGTCGGTGTTGTACAGGCGGGGGCTGATGCCGGCCTGCACAGCGATGGTGATGGAGGGCGCCTCGTCGAGGCCCTCTGACGCTCTGCTCGGGATGTGGACGAACTCTTCGGTGGACATCATTGCCTTTCCTTGACCGCTCCGTCAGGTAAGAGATGTTGCAGGGTAATTCCGTAATATGGAATCTAGTTTTCAACTAAAGAAATTTCACCACACGCGGTGATGTCGTGTCAATGCTTTGGCATACCAGAATCAGAGGAGATCGCGAGCGATGAGGGCGCCGACCTCGACGAGCAGCGTCTTCGCGTTCGCGATGCTCGTGGCAGGGTCCGGTTCGAGCGCGCTCAGCGCGTGCACACGGTGGAATCCGGCATCCGTCGCCTCCTGCGCCGACAGCGTCGACCGCCCGCACACGGCCACGACGGGCACCCCCGCCGCACGCGCGGCGGCGGCCACCCCGAGGGGCGTCTTGCCGCCGAGGCTCTGATCATCGAGACTGCCCTCGCCCGTGATGACGAGGTCGGCGCCGACGATGCGATCGGCGAGTCCGGTGAGCCGCTGCACGACGTCGATGCCGGGTTCGCGGCGTGCGCCGAGCACCGCCAGAGCCGCATACCCGACGCCCCCAGCGGCGCCGGCGCCGGGGTCGGATGCCGAGGGCCGCACCCCCGGCTGCTGCTCGAGGAGGGCGGCGAATCGTGCGAGGCCCGCCTCGAGGGCGACGACGTCGTCGGCGCTCGCCCCCTTCTGCGGCGCGAACACGGCGGCCGCCCCCCGGTCCCCGAGGAGCGGATTGTCGACGTCGCTCGCCAGCACGATCTCCGCCTCGGCGAGCCGCGGATCGAGCCCCGACACATCAGCAGAGACGAGTTCGACGAGCGCGGCGCCGCCGGCCCGCACCGGACGATCCTCCGTCCGGAGGGAGACGCCCAGCGCCTGCAGCATCCCGGCGCCGCCGTCGGTGTTCGCACTTCCGCCGACGCCGAGCACGATCGTCGTGCACCCGTGGTCGAGGGCCGCGGCGATCAGCTCGCCCGTGCCGCGGCTGGTCGCCGTCAGCGGGGCCTTCTCGCCGTTCGGCAGCAGGTCGAGCCCGCTCGCGGCCGCCATCTCGATGATCGCCTCGGAGCCCCGCACCGCGAACCGCGCGGTGACGGACTGCCCGACGGGGCCCGTCACCGTCGCGGTCACGGGGTCGAACCCGCTCGCGATCGCCGCGTCGACCGTACCCTCGCCGCCGTCGGCGACGGGAACCGCCTCGACGACGGCATCCGGGATCAGCGTCCGGATGCCGTCGGCGAGCGACGCCGCGACCTCGGCCCCGGTGGCGGAGCCCTTGAACTTGTCGGAGGCGATCAGGATGCGCATGGACCGGTCTCAGTCCAGCAGGGCGTAGACGGCCTCGGGGGCGTCGGCGGGCGACGTCGCGAGGTCCTCGAACTCGTTCATGGTGTCGAGGTCGGCGCCCATCGCGATGTTGGTGACGCGCTCGAGGATGACCTCGACGACCACCGGCACCTGGAACTCGTCCCGCAGGCGCTCGGCCTCGGCGAAGCCCGCGGCGAGGTCCTCAGGGCGCTCGACGCGGAGCGCCTTGCAGCCCAGTCCCTCGGCGACCTTGACGTGGTCGACGCCGTAGCCCGTGGCGATGCTGGAGGAGTCCTGCGGCGTGTTGATGTTGTCGAAGGCCAGCGAGACCTCGTAGTCCATCTCGAACGGACGCTGCGACTGGCGGATCAGACCGAGGTAGCTGTTGTTCACCACGACGTGGATGTAGGGCAGCTTGTGCTGCGCGCCCACGGCGAGCTCCTCAATCATGAACTGGAAGTCGTAGTCGCCGCTCAGCGCGACGACGGGCTGCTCCGGCTTGCCGCGGACGACGCCCAGCGCTGCGGGCAGGGTCCAGCCGAGGGGTCCGGCCTGGCCGGCGTTGATCCACTGGCGGGGGCCGTAGACGTGCAGCAGCTGCGCGCCCGCGATCTGCGACAGGCCGATCGTGGTGACGTAGGTGGTGTCGTGGCCGAAGGCCGAGAGCATCTCCTGGTACACGCGGTGCGGCTTCATGGGCACGTCGTCGAAGTTCGTCTTGCGCTGCAGACGCGCCTTGCGGTCGCGGCACTCCTGAGCCCAGCCGTTGTAGTCGGGCAGCTCGGCGACGCGGTCGCGCGCGGCCTCGAGCAGCGCGTCGATGAACGCACCGGCGTCGGACACCACCCCGTAGTCGGGCGCGAACACGCGGCCGATCTGGGTGGGCTCGATGTCGACGTGCACGAACGTGCGGCCCGTGCGGTACGTGTCGAGGCCGCCGGTGTGGCGGTTGGCCCAGCGGTTGCCGATGCCGAGCACGAAGTCGCTCTCGAGGAAGCTCGCGTTGCCGTAGCGCTGCGAGGTCTGGATGCCGACGAGGCCCCCGGCGAGCGGGTGGTCGTCGCCGATCGCACCCCAGCCCATCAGGGTCGGGAACACGGGCACGCCCAGGGTCTCGGCCAGCTCGACGAGCTTCGCGGAGGCCCCGGAGTTCACGATGCCGCCGCCCGCGATGATCGCGGGGTGCGTCGCCGCGATGAGCATGTCGAGCACCTTCTCGGCCTGCGCGCGGGTCGCGACGGGCTTCGCCACGGGCAGCGGCTCGTAGGTGTCGATGTCGAACTCGATCTCGGTCATCTGCACGTCGAACGGCAGATCGAGCAGCGCAGGACCGGGGCGACCGGAGCGCATGACCTGGAACGCGGTCTGGAAGGCACCGGGGATCTGCCCCGCCTCGAGCACGGTCTTGGCGAACTTCGTCACCGGCTTCGCGATCGACGCGATGTCGACGGCCTGGAAGTCCTCCTTGTCGAGCTTCGCGACCGGAGCCTGTCCGGTGATGCAGAGCATCGGGATGCTGTCGGCGATCGCGGCGTACAGGCCGGTGATCATGTCGGTGCCCGCGGGGCCCGACGTGCCGATGCAGATGCCGATGCGGCCGTCGCCGGTGCGGCTGTAGCCGTCGGCCATGTGCGAGGCGCCTTCGACATGGCGGGCGAGGGTGTGACCGATGCCGCCGTTCTGGCGCATCGCCGAGTAGAGCGGGTTGATGGCGGCGCCGGGCAGGCCGAACGCCTCGGTGGCGCCCTCCTTCACGAGGATCTGGACGATGGCGTCCACTGCGCGCATGCGGGTCATGAGAGTGTCCTTTTCATTTCGGTCGTCGAGCGTCCGCCACCGGTCGTTGAGCGAGGAGCGAAGCGACGAGACGAAACGCCTTGTTCTGACATCGAACGCCGGATGAGGCGTTTCGTCTCGCTCCGCTCGCTCAACGACCGGGTAGAAGGTCCCGCTCGACGAGCGGGGAGGGGTTCCGCTCAACGAACGGGAGATTGCGTGGTGTGGGGTCGCTCAGTCGCGACCGGAGAGCTCTGCGGTGAGCTTGAAGAGGCCCGAGTGGTCGAGGCCGCCGTCGCCGCGGGCGACGAGGGCGTTCACGAGCTGTGCGACGGCGGCGCCGAGCGGGACGGTGACCCCGACGGAGCGCGCGGCTGCGGTGACGATGCCCAGGTCCTTGTTGTGGAGGGCGAGGCGGAATCCGGGGGCGAAGTCGCGGTTCAGCATCTTCTGCCCCTTCTGGTCGAGGACCTTGGAGCCGGCGAGGCCGCCGCCGAGGACCGTGAGGGCGGCATCCGTGTCGACGCCGAACGCCTCGAGGAACGTGACCGCCTCGGCGAGCGCCTGGATGTTGACGGCGACGATGAGCTGGTTGGCTGCCTTGACGGTCTGACCGGCGCCGGCGGGGCCGACGTGCACGATGGTCTTGCCGATCGCGTTCAGCACGGGCTCGGCCTTCGCGAAGTCCTCAGGGGATCCGCCGACCATGATCGACAGCACGCCGTCGATCGCGCCCTGCTCGCCGCCGGAGACCGGGGCGTCGACGGCGCCGAAGCCGGCCGCGACGGCCTCCTCCGCCAGCGTCTTGGCGACATCGGGGCGGATGGAGGAGTTGTCGATCCACAGGGCGCCCGCCTTCGCGTTCGCGAAGACGCCGTCCTCGCCGCGCACGACGCCCTCGACGTCCGGGGAGTCGGGGACCATCGTGATCACGACGTCGGCGTCCTTCACGGCATCCGCGATGCTGGTCGCGCCCGTGCCTCCGGCCTCGACGAGCGTGTCGATGGCCTGCTGGCTGCGGTTGAATCCGGTCACGTCGTAGCCGGCCGAGACGAGGTTCTTGGCCATGGGGAGGCCCATGATGCCGAGGCCGATGATGGCGATGCTGGTCATGTCGTCGCTCCTTCGCGAGGGGGTGTCAGTTCTGGAGCCAGGCGAAGGGGTCCGCCTGGGTGGCCTTGTACTCGAGTCCGATGGGTCCGGCATAGCCGCCCGCCTGGGCGTCGGCGATCCACTGCGCGAGCGGCAGGTCTCCGGTGCCGGGCTCGCCGCGGCCGGGGGCATCGGCGATCTGGATGTGACCGAACTCGGCGGCGTGGTCGGCGACGACCGCCGCGACGTCGTCTCCGTTGACGGCCAGGTGGTAGAAGTCGGCGAGCAGCTTCACGTTGTCGACGCCGTGCTCGTCCGCGATCCTGGCGATGATCGCGAGCGCGTCAGCCGCGGTCTTCAGCGGGTAGGCGTCCATGCCCGAGACCGGCTCCAGCAGCACGATGCCGCCGATCTTCGCGACGGCGGCACCCGCGATCGCGAGGTTCTGCACGGCGAGGTCGTCCTGCGCCTGAGCGTCGGCGCCCTCGATGCGGTTGCCGTAGAGGGCGTTGAAGGCCTTCGTGCCGAGCCGCTCGCCGATGGCGACGACCACTTCGACGTTGGCACGGAACTCGTCCTCGCGGCCGATCCAGGAGACGAGGCCGCGATCGCCCGCCGGCATGTCGCCCGCGAAGAAGTTGAGGCCGGTGAGCTGCACGCCGGCATCCTGGATCGCCGCGACGAAGGCATCGATTTCTTCCTGCGCGGGAACCGCGGAGGAGAACGGCCACCAGAACTCGACGGCGTCGAAACCGGCCGCCCTGACCGCAGCGGGGCGCTCGGTGATCGGCAACTCGGTCAGCAGGATCGAGGCGTTGACGGTGTAGCTCATGAGATCATCCTTGATTTCGAATCGTGGAAGAAAAATTCCTAGCAATGAAAAGACTACGCGGGAAGGCTCGACGTGTCAACGATGCGGAGCCTCGAGTGATATACCAACCTTTCCGCTATGTGGATATTGAATTCCCTCTTCCGAAAACTATCGCCGCGGGGATACAGTGACCGGGCGCCCCGTCTGGGAGCGTCCAGACTCAACTCGACGATGAGCAAGAGAGGTCTCACATGTCATCCACCGATCCTCGCGATCCCGCAGGGCCGCCCTCAGGGCGGAACGACCTGATCCCCCGCACCGGACTGATCGTCCCGAAGGCGAAGAAGGTCGGCCGCGTCCGCTGGGCCATCGGGTTCCTGTTGTTCTTCGCGGTGCTGATCAACTACATCGACCGCAGCTCGATGTCCATCGCGGAACACGACATGCGGATGGAGTTCGGCCTCACCGAGGGCCAGATCGGCATCATCCTGGGCAGCTTCGGCTGGTCGTACGCGCTCATGCAGATCCCGATGGGCATGCTGCTGGACAAGATCGGCATCAAGTGGGTCATGCGGGCGGCGACCGTGCTGTGGGCGGTCTCCTGCTTCCTCACCGCCATGATCAGCGGCATGGGGCTGCTCCTCATCGCCCGGCTGATCCTCGGCCTCGCCGAGGCGCCGATCTTCCCCGGCGCCATGAAGACCACCAGCTACTGGTTCCCTCGCAGCGAGCGCGGCATGGCCACCGTGATCTTCGACAGCGGCC
The DNA here is from genome assembly GCF_038397765.1 of Microbacterium sp. LWH10-1.2. NCBI lineage: Bacteria > Bacillati > Actinomycetota > Actinomycetes > Micrococcales > Microbacteriaceae > Microbacterium > Microbacterium sp. LWH10-1.2. The sequence goes on along the minus strand of NZ_CP151638.1, from coordinate 3,955,929 downwards.
AGCGCCTGTCCAACGTGATCGGCTTCCCGCTCGTCGGCGCCGCCGTCGCCCTGTTCGGCTGGCGCGGCGCGTTCATCACCATCGGCGTGCTCAGCCTCGTCTACTTCATCGTGTTCTTCGTCTTCTACCGCGACCCGAAGGAGATGAACCGCAAGGGCCGGCTGAGCGACGCCGAACTGAACCACATCCTCGACGGCGGTGCGCAGCACGAAGACGCGCCGACGCCGAACCCGCTCGCCAACCTCGGATACATCCTGCGCCAGCGCAAGGTGTGGGGCATGTCCCTCGGCCTCGGCTGCGCCGGCTACGTGCAGTGGATGCTGCTCACCTGGCTGCCGGGCTTCCTGCAGTCGCAGATGCACATGGACGTCGCGAAGTCGGGCCTGTTCACCGCCGTCCCCTGGCTGTTCGCCGTCGTCGTGCAGTACCTGCTCCCCGGCTACCTGCTGGACCGCATGGTCCGCAACGGCAGGTCCAGCACCGCGGTCAGGCGGGTGTTCATCATCGGCGGGATGCTGCTCGCCACCACGATCGTCGGGACGGCGTTCACCACCGACCTCGTCTGGTCGCTCGTCTGGATCACCCTGGGGATCACGGGCATCACCATCACGTTCAGCGTGACGAACTCGCTCCCCGCCCTGATCGCCCCCGAGGGCGCGGTGGGCGCGACCGGCGCCGTCATGAACACGGTGAACAACCTCATCGGCACGACCGCTCCGATCGTCACCGGATTCATCGTGCAGTTCACCGGCAGCTTCGCCTGGGCGTTCATCGTCGCCGGCATCATGCTGGTCATCGGCATCGTGTTCTACACGGTGGTGCTCGGCCGGATCGAGCAGATCCCGACCGTCGAGGAGCGCGCCGCCGACGCTGTCGCGAAGGCCTGACCCGACGGATAGGTCGAGGAGCGGGGCCCCCGGGCCCCGCTCCTCTCACACGTTCGGCCCCCCGTCCATCGAGCAGTCCCCGGTCGTTGAACGAGGACGCGCCAGCGACCGAGACGAACGCCTCCCGGGACGTACGGCTTCAGCCGCGGCATCCGTCGCGCCCCTGCCGTCGCTCGTTGAGCGAGGGAGCCCCAGCGACCGAGACGAAACGCCTCACGGGGCGTACAACTTCAGCCGCGGCATCCGTCGTGCATCTCAACTCAGCGTTTCGTCTCGCTTCGCTCGCTCAACGACCGGGTCACACACGACGAAGGCGCCGTCCCGCAGCAGCGGGACGGCGCCTTCAGGCTGACGGAAGACGTCAGGTCAGGGTGATCTGGCGGTTCATGTCCTTGTAGAGCAGGTACCGGAAGTCCTCGGGGCCTCCGGCGTAGCACGCCTGCGGGCAGAAGGCGCGCAGCAGCATGTAGTCCCCCGCCTCGCACTCGACCCAGTCGTCGTTCAGGCGGTAGACGGCCTTGCCCTGCAGCACGAACAGCCCGTGCTCCATCACGTGCGTCTCCGCGAACGGGATCGACCCGCCCGGCTTGAAGGTGACGATGTTCACCTGCATGTCGTGCGCCATGTCGCTGGCGTCGGAGAAGCGCGTGGTGGCCCAGACGTCGTCGGTGTCGGGCATCGAGACCGGCGCGATGTCCTTGTCGCTGGTGATGAAGGATGCCGGGGCGTCGACGCCGTCGAGCCACTCGTAGGCCTTGCGGATCCAGTGGAAGCTGGTGATCTCGTCGCCCTCGTTCGCGAGCGACCACTTCGCCCCCGGTGCGAGGAACGCGTAGCCGCCCTCCTCCAGCACGTGGCGCTCCCCGTCGAGCGTGAGCGTGAGCCGTCCCGTGGTGACGAAGACGACGCCCTCGACACCGGCCTCCGGTTCGGGCTTCGCCGCTCCCCCGCCCGGAGCGATCTCGACGATCAGCTGCGAGAACGTGGTCGCCGAGCTCGGGGTCGGGCGGGCGATGATCCATGCGCGCGTGTTTGTGAAGCCGGGGAGGCTGCTGGTGACGATGTCGCGCAGCACGCCCTTCGGGATGAAGGTGTACGCGAGCTTCACGACCGCGCGGTCGGTGAGCAGGTCGCTCTGCGGCGGGAGTCCGCCGGCGGGCGTGTAGTACGTGCGGGTGTCGGTGCTCATGAGTTGTCCTCCTCGGAGACGGCGAGCTTCGGGTGGGCGAGCCTGATCAGCTCGGAGGGCGTGGCGGCCGCGGCATCCCGCACCTCCGCCTCGGTGACGGCACCGCACTCCAGCCCGCGCACGACGAAGCGCGCGAGGGCCCGAGCCGTCGCCGGCTCGTCCATGATGGCGGCGTCGCCGCCGTGCAGGTAGTTGTCGAGGCGCTTCGCCGCGGCGGCGAAGCCCTCGCGGTAGAACGCGTAGGTCGCGAGGTACCGGGTGGGCAGCTGCTCGGCGGCGAGATCCCACCCCTGGTAGTAGCCGCGCTCCAACGAACGCCGCACGAGGCGCGCATGCAGCCTCCAGGCGTCGAGGGCGTTCTCCCCGATCGGGATCACGTTCGTCGATCCGTCGGAGAGCCGCACCCCCGTCTCGGCGACGGCGACCTGCATGACCTGCTTCGCATAGTCGGCGGCCGGATGCTCCATCGACTGGTACGCCGCGGCGATCTGCAGCGAGGCGCTGTAGTCGTAGGTGCCGTAGTGCAGGGCCGACACGCGTCCGTTCGCACGGTGCAGCAGCGTGGCGACCGGCACGGACCCGTCGGCCGCGACGATCAGCTGCGGCGTCTCCATCTGCACCTCGAAGCGGAGGCGCCCTGCGGGCAGGCCGAGGCGCTCCTCGAACCTCTCGCACAGCGAGACCATGGCCTCGACCTGCGCGACCGTCGTCACCTTGGGCAGCGTGAGCACGAGCCCCGCGGGCAGCGGACCGAGACCGGCGAGGGTCGTCAGGAACAGATCGAGGGTGCGGATGCCGCGGCGCCGGGTCGGCGCCTCGAAGCACTTGAAGCGGATGCCGATGAACGGCGGAGCGACGCCGGCGGCCACGGCTGCCGCCACGCGCTCGGCGGCGAGCACGGCATCCGCGTCCTCCTCGGCGTCCGGTCGGGCGCCGTAGCCGTCTTCGAAGTCGAGGCGGAGGTCTTCGATCGGCTCGGCGACGAGCTTCGCGTCGACCAGGGGTGCGAGCTCGGAGGCGAGGCGCCCGAGGCCGACCGTTTCGGCGAGCGCGACCGTGCCGCCGACCGCGGCGACGGCCGCAGCCGCCTTCGCCCCGTACGCCGCGGGAAGCTCCGGGGTGAACCGGTCCGCCGGCACGTACAGGGTGTGCACGGGCTGGCGGGTGCCGTCGTCTCCCTGGTACTCGGTCCTCAGCAGCGCGTCGGTGCCTGCGAGCTGCGCGTCGATGTCGACGAGGTCGGCGTCACCCAGGGTTCCTGCTGCCACGGTGCTCACTCCTCGTTCGAGGCGGAGGACTCGACGACGCGGACGATCGCCTCGGCGACCGCGCCGGCCACCAGCGGATCGAACACGCTCGGGATGATGAAGCTCGCGTTGAGCTCGTCCTCGCCGACGCGGGAGGCGATGGCCTCGGCGGCTGCGACCAGCATAGGCGGCGTGATGTCGGACACGCCCGCGTCGAGCAGACCACGGAAGAAGCCGGGAAAGGCGAGCACGTTGTTGATCTGGTTCGGGAAGTCGCTGCGTCCGGTCGCGACCACGGCGGCGTGCTTGGACGCGACGATCGGGTCGACCTCGGGGGTCGGGTTGGCCATGGCGAACACGATCGCGTCGTCGGCCATCGCGGCGATGTCGCTCTCGTCGAGGACGGTCGGTGCGCTCACGCCGATGAAGACGTCGGCGCCGACCACGGCCTCCTTGAGCGAGCCCTGGAACCCGCGCGGGTTGGTCGTCGCGGCGATCTCGGTGCGGTGCGCGTCGGCGTACTCGCCGCCGGCGTGGATCGCTCCGTCGCGGCCGGCGGCGACGATGTCGTGCGCGCCCTCGGCGAGGAGCAGCTGGATGATCGCGTTGCCTGCCGCGCCGACGCCGGAGACGACGATGCGGACCTCGCCGATCGTCTTGCCGACGACCTTGAGCGCGTTGCGCAGGGCGGCGAGAGTGACGATCGCAGTGCCGTGCTGGTCGTCGTGGAAGACCGGGATGTCGAGCTCTTCACGCAGACGGGCCTCGATCTCGAAGCAGCGGGGAGCCGCGATGTCCTCGAGGTTCACGCCGCCGTAGACGGGGGCGATGGCCTTGACGATCCGGATGATCTCCTCGGTGTCCTTGGTGTCGAGGCAGACGGGCCACGCGTCGACGTTCGCGAACTGCTTGAAGAGGGCGGCCTTGCCCTCCATGACCGGGAGCGCGGCCTCGGGGCCGATGTCTCCGAGGCCGAGGACGGCGGTGCCATCGGTCACGACGGCGATCGTGTTGCGCTTGACCGTGAGCTTGCGGGCCAGGTTCTTGTCCTCGGCGATGGCAAGGCAGACACGGGCGACGCCCGGCGTGTAGGCGCGGGAGAGGTCGTCGCGGTTGCGCAGCGGAACCCGCGGGTTGACCTCGAGCTTGCCGCCGAGGTGCATGAGGAACGTGCGGTCGCTGACGAGGCGCACGGTGACGCCCTCGAGGGCGTCGACGGCTGCGCGCACGCGGTCGGCGTGCTCCTCGCCCGTGGTGTTGCAGGTGAGGTCGACGACGATCGTGGTCGGGTGCGACTCCACGACGTCGAGGGCGGTGACGGCTGCGCCGGCCTCCGCGGCCGCCGCGGCGAGCTCGCTGGTGACGCTGAACTTGGACGGCGCGTCGATCCGCAGGGTGATCGAGTTTCCTGGTCCGGGATTCGCCATGTTTCCTCCTCGTCGAGGTGAGCCCGGCCGAGTCGCCGTGGCACACGAGATGCTTTCCTTCAGAAATCTTCAACGATTTTCGTATCGTGGAGTCTATTATCTACTTTATGGAAGTTCGACGCAAGAGTCGAGGTATTCGAGACGAGATTTTCGACACGGGGCTCTCGCATGATGGAATGATCGCGACACTGGGAGGTTTCAATGGCTGAGAGCAAGACCCCGAAGAGCGCCGGATCCGGAGTGCAGTCGGTCGAGCGCGTCTTCGAGCTCCTGGAACTGGTGACGGATGCCGGTGGCGATGTCACGCTGAGCGAGCTCGCAGCATCCACCGATCTCCCCCTCCCGACGATCCACCGCCTGCTGCGCACGCTCGTGTCGCTGGGCTACGCGCGGCAGCTGCCGAACCGGCGCTATGCGCTCGGCCCGAGGCTGATCCGCATCGGCGAGGGAGCGCAGCGTCAGTTCGGCGCCCTCGCCCGCCCCCAGCTCAAGGGCCTGGTCGACGCGCTCGGCGAGAGCGCGAACATGGCGGTGCTCGACGGCGACATGGTCGTCTACGTGGCGCAGGTGCCGTCGCTGCACTCCATGCGCATGTTCACCGAGGTCGGCCGCCGCGCGCACCTGCACGACACCGGCGTGGGCAAGGCGATCCTCGCGCAGCTCCCGAACGACACCGTGCGCGGCATCGTCAGCAGGGCCGGGATGCCGACCCCCACGGAGCACAGCATCGGCACGGTCGAGGATCTGCTGGCCGAGCTCGACGTGATCCGCGAGCGCGGCTACGCGATCGACGACCAGGAGCAGGAGATCGGCGTGCGCTGCTTCTCGATGGCGGTGCCGGATGCTCCGACCCCGACCGCCGTGTCGGTCTCGGGCCCGATCTCGCGCGTCGATGAGGCCTTCGGCGGCCGCGCCGTGCCGCTGCTGCGTCGCGCGGCCGAGGCGATCGTCGCCGAGCTCAACGACTGAGGCCCGACCGACACTCGCGGCTTCGCACTGCACTCCCCTGCGCGACACCGCACCGGCATCCACCAGCTCCGATGCCTTCGCACGCTCGGGCTGAGAACGCACGCCCGGCTAACCCCGCACGCTCGGGCTAACCCCGCACACCCGGCTAACCCCGCACGCTCGGGCTGAGAACGCACGCTCGGGCTGACGAATCCACGAGAATCCTCAGCCCGAACGTGCTTTCTCCTCCCGAGGCGGCGACGACCGCTCCGCACCGGGGACACTCGCACCCCCGCACACCCCGGGGCTGACCCCGCACGCCCGGGCTGAGAACGCACGCTCGGGCTGACGAATCCACGAAGATCCTCAGCCCGAACGTGCTTTCTCCTCCCGAACGCGCGCGCCGGCTACTCCGCGTCGGAGCCGCTCGTGCCGGCGTTCACGTCGAGGAGGCGGTACTTCTCCGCCGCCTGGGCCGGGGCCGTGGCATCCACTTCTCCGCGCTTCGCGAGCAGCTGCAGGGTCCGCACGACGATCGACGGACCGTCGATCTTGAAGAAGCGCCGCGCGGCGGCCCTGGTGTCGGAGAAGCCGAAGCCGTCGGCGCCGAGCGTCGCCCAGTCGTTCTTCACGAACTGGCGCACCTGGTCTGGCAGGTCCTTGGCGTAGTCGCTCACGGCGACGATCGGCCCCTCCGCCCCCGCCAGCTGCGAGACGAGGAACGGCGTGCGCGCGCCACGTCCGAGGAACTCGTCCTCCTCGGCGGCGACCGCGTCACGGCGCAGCTCTGTCCACGAGGTGACAGACCAGACGTCGGCCCGCACGCCCCAGTCGTCGCGCAGCAGCTGCTGCGCCTCGAGCGCCCAGGTCGCGCCGATGCCGGAGGCGAGCAGGTGCGTCTGCGGGTTCTCGACGGCAGAGATGCGGTGGATGCCGCCGAGGATGCCGTCCACGTCGACGCCGTCGGGCTCCGCCGGCTGCACGATCGGCTCGTTGTAGACCATGAGGTTGTAGATGCGGTTGCGGTCGGTCGAGTCCGGTCCGTACATGCGCTCGATGCCGGCGCGCATGATGTGCCCGATCTCGTAGCCGAACGCAGGGTCGTAGGTGACGACGGCCGGGTTCGTCGCCGCGAGCAGCGGGGAGTGCCCGTCCGCGTGCTGCAGGCCCTCGCCCGTCAGGGTCGTGCGCCCCGCCGTGGCCGATATGAGGAAGCCGCGGGCCATCTGGTCGGCCGCCGCCCACAGCGAGTCGCCGGTGCGCTGGAAGCCGAACATCGAGTAGAAGACGTACACGGGGATCAGCGGCACACCGTGCGTGGCGTACGAGGTTCCCGCTGCCGTGAACGCGGCGATGGACCCGGCCTCGTTGATGCCGACGTGCACGATCTGCCCGCTCGTCGACTCCTTGTACGACAGCACGATGTCACGGTCGACGGCGAGGTAGTTCTGACCGTTCGGGTTGTAGATCTTCGCGGTGGGGAAGAACGCGTCCATGCCGAAGGTGCGGGCCTCGTCGGGGATGATCGGGACGATCCTCTTGCCGAACTCCGGGTCGCGCATGAGGTCCTTCAGCACGCGGACGAACGCCATGGTCGTCGCCGCCTGCTGCTTGCCGGAGCCGCGCGCGGCGACCTCGTACGCCTTGGCATCGGGCAGGGCGATCTCGCCGGATGCGTGCGGTCGCCGCTCCGGCACGAAGCCGCCGAGCGCCCGCCGCCGCGAGTGCAGGTACTGGATCTCCGGAGCATCCGCACCAGGGTGGTAGTACGGCGGCTGGTACGGGTCGGCCTCGAGCTGAGCATCCGTGATCGGCACCCGCAGGTGGTCGCGGAAGTCCTTGAGGTCCTGCAGCGTGAGCTTCTTCATCTGGTGCGTCGCGTTGCGCGCCTCGAAGCGCTGCCCCAGGCCGTACCCCTTGACGGTCTTCACGAGGATGACGGTGGGCTTGCCGTTGCGCTGCATCGACTGCTCGTAGGCCGCGTAGACCTTGCGGTAGTCGTGGCCGCCGCGCTTGAGGCCCCAGATCTGGTCGTCGGTCAGCCCGTCGACGAGGGCGCGGGTGCGCTCGTCGCGGCCGAAGAAGTTCTCGCGGATGAACCCGCCCGACTCGGCCTTGTAGGTCTGGTAGTCGCCGTCGACCGTGGTGTTCATGATGTCGACCAGGGCGCCGTCGGCATCCGCTTCGAGCAGGCCGTCCCACTCGCGCCCCCAGATGACCTTGATGACGTTCCATCCGGCGCCGCGGAAGAAGCCCTCGAGCTCCTGGATGATCTTGCCGTTGCCGCGCACGGGGCCGTCGAGCCGCTGCAGGTTGCAGTTGACGACGAAGGTGAGGTTGTCGAGGCCGTCGTTCGCCGCGAGCTGCAGCAGCCCTCGCGACTCGGGCTCGTCCATCTCGCCGTCGCCGAGGAAGGCCCACACGTGCTGGTCGCTCGTGTCCTTGAGGCCGCGCCCGTGCAGGTAGCGGTTCGACTGCGCCTGGTAGATCGCGTTCATCGGGCCGATGCCCATCGACACCGTCGGGAACTCCCAGAACTCCGGCATGAGCCGAGGGTGCGGGTAGGACGAGAGCGCGTGACCCTCGCGCGACTTCTCCTGGCGGAATCCGTCGAGGTCCTCCTCGCTGAGGCGGCCCTCCATGAAGGCGCGGGCGTACATGCCGGGAGAGGCGTGGCCTTGGAAGTAGATCTGGTCGCCGCCGCCGGGGTGGTCCTTGCCGCGGAAGAAGTGGTTGAAGCCGACCTCGTACAGGGTGGCGGCGCCCGCGTAGGTGGAGATGTGCCCGCCGACACCGATGCCAGGGCGCTGCGCGCGGTGCACCATGACGGCGGCGTTCCAGCGCATCCAGGCACGGTAGCGGCGCTCGAGCTCCTCGTCGCCGGGGTACTCGGGTTCATCGGCGACGGAGATCGTGTTGATGTAGTCGGTGGTCGCGATCGGCTCGGAGCGGATGCCGGCGCGATCGACCAGCGTGCGGACGATCTGCTCGCCGCGGTCGGTGCCGCGCTCTGCGATCAGGGCGTCCAGGGATTCGAGCCACTCCGCGGTCTCCTCGGGGTCGAGGTCGGCGGGGAGGGCGGCGGAGGCGCGATTGTCGGTCACGATTCGGCCTTTCTTGTTAGATGGGTCATGCGTCGAGTTCAGGAGAGGAGTCAGCGATGAACAAGGGACGGATCGCCGTGGTCACAGGCGCGGGGTCGGGGATCGGACGGGCGGTCGCACGCGCGATGCTCGAGGACGGCTTCCGCGTGGCGCTGGCCGGGAGACGGGAGGAGGCGCTGCGGGAGACCGCGGACGGGCATGCGGATGCTCTCGTCGTGCCGACGGACGTCACCGTGGAGTCCGAGGTCGAGGCCCTCTTCGACCGTGTGGTCGCAGAGTGGGGACGCGTCGACGTGCTGTTCAACAACGCCGGGGCGTTCGGGCCGACGGCATCCGCGGCGGAGATCTCCCCGGCCGACTGGCGGCGCACCCTCGACGTCAACCTGACGGGCTCGCTGCTGTGCGCCGGTGCGGCCATGCGGGCGATGATCGCGCAGCGGCCGTCGGGCGGCCGCATCATCAACAACGGCTCGATCTCCGCTCAGGTGCCGCGGCCGCTGTCGGTCGCGTACACGGTGAGCAAGCACGCGATCACGGGGCTCACCCGGTCGATCGACCTCGACGGGCGGCGGCACGGGATCTCGGCGGGGCAGATCGACATCGGCAATGCCCGGACGTCGATCATGTCGGAGATCGGCGTGGGCGACGGCGCCCTGCAGGCCGACGGCTCGCGTCGGGTGGAGCCGACCTTCGACGTCGCGGATGCCGCGCGGGCCGTGCTCTTCATGGCGCAGCTGCCGGCGGAGGCGAACGTCGCGAGCCTCACGGTCGCAGCATCCGGCATGCCCTACGGGGGCCGCGGCTGAGAGGAGCGCGGGGGTCCTGTTCATCTCGGGACCTCCTCGTCCTCTCGCCGGTGTCGGCATCGGGTGGCTGCGGGGTTCGGGGTGAGCCCGGTGCGTCATCGAACGAGCTCACCCCCGATGCGCCGGCATCGGATCCGGTGCACCCCCGAGTACATACATTCCGTATTATGGAATAATACTTTCAGTATGTGTAACTAGTGTGTCGATCAGCGGAGCTCTTGTCAAGGTTCCGCGGGGTCCGTGCGCCCGTCGAGCCGCGCGGACCCCGCAGGGAACCGCGTCAGTGGCCGGAGTCCTCCGGCTCCTCGTCGACGACCGTGATCGGCGTGCCCTTCGCGTCGATGAGCGTGCCGCCCTCGTAGCGGTCACCCTCGCGGAGCACCCGGATGACGTCTGTCTTCACGGCCCTGACGGGGCTCGCGGCGAAGACCGACGGGTTGCCGGGAGTGCCCTTCGAGAAGTGGTTGAACACGAGGTTCAGCAGGATCGCCATGATCGCCGCCGAGCTGATGCCCGATCCGAAGATCACCTGGAACCACGTCGGGAAGTTCGAGTAGATGTCGTGGTTGACCTCGGGCAGCACGCCGAACGACAGCGACGCCGCCACGATGATGAGGTTCATGTTGCCGTCGTATTTGACCTTCGAGAGCGTCCGGATGCCGGATGCCGTCACGGTGCCGAAGAGCACCAGGCCGGCGCCGCCGAGGACGGCGGTGGGCACGGCGGCCACGATGCGTCCGAGCACCGGCAGCAGGCCGAGGATGATGAGGATGACGCCGCCTGCGGCGACCGCGTAGCGGCTCTTGATCTTCGTGACCGCGACCAGGCCGACGTTCTGCGCGAAGGCGCTCTGGGTGAAGGAGTTGAAGATCGGCGAGATGGCGCTGGACGCCATGTCGGCGCGGAGACCGGCGGCGATGCGCTTGCGATCGACCTTCGAGCCGGTGATCTCGGCCACGGCGATGATGTCGGCGGTGGTCTCGGTGAGGATCACCAGCACGACGATGGTCATGGAGACGATCGCGGCGAGGTCGAACGTCGGGACGCCGAATGCGAACGGGGTCGGGAAGGCGAAGATCGGCCCCTCGAACACCTTCGAGAAGTCGGCCTTGCCGATGAGGGCCGCGAACACGGTGCCGATCACCATCGCGAGGAGGATCGACAGGCGCGAGATCGTCGAGTTGCCGAGCTTGCTCAGCAGCATGATGACGAGCAGCGTGAACCCGGCGATGCCGACGAACACCGGATCGGCGTAGTTGTCGGCCTCGGGGTTGGCGCCGGTGATCCAGCGCGCCGCCACGGGGACGAGCGAGAGGCCGATCATCGTGATCACGGTTCCGGTGACGACCGGCGGGAAGAACCGCACGATCTGCGCGAAGAACGGCGCGATCACGAGGCCGATCAGCGAGGCGACGATGACGGCGCCGAACACGGCCGGCAGCCCGCCGCCCTGGTTCACGATCGCGAGCATCGTCGCGACCCCCGCGAACGAGACGCCCTGCACCAGCGGGAGCTGCGAGCCGAAGAAGGGGATGCCGAGGGTCTGCAGGAGCGTCGCGAGACCGCCCATGAAGAGGCAGGCCGCGACGAGCACACCGACCTCGGTGGGGGTCAGGCCTGCAGCCGCGCCGATGATGAGCGGCGGCGCGATGATGCCGCCGTACATGGTGAGGACGTGCTGGAGCCCGAACGTGAAGGCGGTGCCGAGACCGAGGCGCTCGTCCTCCGGCCGGTCCGACTCGGTCGTGGCAGTGGTCTTGGTCTTGGTCTTGCTGGAACTGCGTGCAGCGAACATCTGGTGGACCTCCTTGTCCGGGACCCGCTCTTCGGGGTGGGCATGATGGGCGTGATGGGCATGACGAATGATGCTCGCTCGGGGGGAGCGGGCATGGCGAGGGTCGGGGGCGGGCCCGGTGCGTCGGGAAACGGACCCGCCCTCGGCGCCGGACGATCATCCGGCGCAGTGTTCAGGGCGAGGAGCGGAGCGGCTCCCCGCCCTGACGATCAGCAGAAGCCGGCGATGCCGCTCCAGGACCAGTGGTCGGTGTCCGCTCCGTCGCGCAGGAACGACGCCTCGATGAGGCCGTAGGGACGGTCGGCGGCGAAGAAGACCTCGTTGGGGTTCTCCAGGCCGAACGGCGACAGGTCGACGACGAAGTGGTGCTTGTTCGGGGTCGAGAAGCGGATCTCGTCGATCTCGGGGTGCGCCTCGAGAACGGCCTCCGCCATCTCCTTCAGCGTGTGCTGCAGCGCGTACGAGTAGTTGCGCGAGAAGCCTGCGAGGAGCAGTCGGCGGACGTCCGCGAAGGTCTCGTTGAAGTCGAGATCGTTGCGGTTGTAGCGCCACTTGGCCGTGACCGAGGTGGCGAGGATGCGGTCCTCGGTCTCGGGCAGCGTCGTGTACCTGTCGCGCGGGTAGCCGACGAAGCCGCTCTGGGTGGACTTGAGCACCGTGAGGTCCTGCAGACCGGCAATGACGACCGTGTCGTCGCCGTCGATCTGCACGACGGCGGTGCGGGTCTCGGTGCCCGCGCGCACGAAGGCGTGGTCGTGGGGACCGTGATCTCCCTCGATGCGGGCCCAGGTGTACTGCTCGGCAGCCCAGCGGCCACCGGTGACCCAGTCGAACTCGCCCGTGAAGTGGCGACCCAGACGGAGCAGGAACTCCTCGGGGCTGCCGATGCCGTCCTTGGCGAACGCGTACACCGTGTTCTTCTGCGTGTCGGTGGCGACGCAGTGTGCGTTGTCGCCCTCGAAGTGCACCGCCTCGAAGTCGCCGCGCAGCTGCGAGGTGACGTTCAGGTCTTCGATCTCGTGGCGAGCGGTGTCGCGCGTGATGCGGACGACGCGGTTCTCGGCCTTGCCGTACTGGTTCTTGCCCAGAATGATCTCGGTCATTTTCTACTCAGCTTCCTCGGTAAGTGGAATAGGCGAACGGGCTCAGCAGAAGCGGCACGTGGTAGTGCGCCTGCTCAGAGTCGACCAGGAAGGTCAACACCACCTCCGGGAAGAAGGTGTCCGTGTCGATGCCGGCGAAGTAGGCCGCGGTGTCGAACCGGAGGCGGTAGGCACCGCTCTCCAGCCGCTCCGGGCCGAGCGCTTTCACCCGCCCGTCGGCATCGGTGAGGCCCGTACCGATCCCCGACCATCCGTCGCCGACTCGGGCCTCGAGTACGACGGCGACGCCGGGCGCGGGGCGCCCGATCGATGTGTCCAGGATGTGGGTGGTCACGTGAGAGACGCTCATGCGCGCGCTCCTTCTGTCTCGATGGCGCCGGCGAGCCGGAGCGCGGCGATCTCGCGCAGCTGCTGGTCGATGACGACCAGCTCCTGCGCGGGCGTGTTGCCCAGGCGCTCCTGCAGCAGGGCGAGGATGTCGTCGGCCGTGCGACCGGCTGCGCGGACCAGGTACACCCGGTCGAACTTCGCCTCGTAGGCCCTGTTGCCTGCGGCGAGGGCGTCGGCAGCGCCGGCGTCGACGCCCGCCTGCTCGCTGCGGGCGTGCGCCGCTTCGGCGCTGTCGCCCTGAGCGCGCTCCCCGATGCGGGGGTGATGCGCCAGTGCGGCGTCGAGCTCTCCCTCGGAGAGGGGCGCGGCGACCGCCATCGCGGCATCCGTGAGCGCCTCGACCGAGGCGTAGGGGCGGCCGTCGACGATCGCGTCGTACCAGCGGGGAATGTCCAGTGCAGGCTTCGCGATGCTCAGAGCGTCATCGCGGGTGCTGGAGTTGAACTCCTCGAGCAACATCTTTGATCCTCAAGCACATACTGGCATCCGGCGCGTAAGACTATACGGAATCTCCCCTGTCGAGGAGCCTTACTCTTTCCGTATGCCGGAACTGTTATTTCAGCATGTGTAAACAGTATGAGCAGGATGGTCGACCGTGTCAACCCTCTCCGCCTACTTTCCCAGATTTCGGCGCGGTGCGACACGACGAAGCGGCGGGACGCACCGCGCCCCGCCGCTTCGATCAGACGGTCAGACCCCGAGCTCGGCGCGCAGGCGGGCGACGTGGCCGTCGGCATCCACGCCGTACTCGGCGCGCTGCACGACGCCGTCGCCGTCGAGCACGAAGGTCGAGCGAATGACGCCGTCGAACGTGCGGTCACCCACGGTCTTCTGCCCCCAGACGCCCCACGCCTTCGCCACGGAGGCATCGGAGTCGGCCAGCAGCGGGAAGGTGAGCGCTTCGGCATCCGCGAAGGCGCGGATCTCGTCGACGCTGTCGGGCGAGACGCCGATCACGGCGTAGCCCGCGGCGTTCAACGACGACAGGCTGTCGCGGAAGTCGCACGCCTCGGTCGTGCACCCCGGCGTCGCGGCCTTCGGGTAGAAGTAGACGACGACGTTGCGGCCGGCGTAATCGGCGAGCGACGTGTCCTTGCCATCGGCGTCGGCGAGGGTGAACGCGGGGGCGGTGTCCCCCGGGGCGAGCGTGTCGGTCATGATCTCTCCTTGTGTGTCCGGTCTGGGGTGAGGATGCGGTGCGCATCCGGTCGTCGAGCGAGGAGCGCCGCGATGAGAGGAGGCGCGCCTCAGCGCACCACGATGTGGACCTCGAACGCCTCGGCGAGCTGCATGATCTTGCGGGCCCTGCCCAGGCGAGGCAGATCGCTGCCGTCGCGGACGATCCTGCCCCTGGCCTCGAAGTCCTCGAGGAACTCGAACGCCCACTCGACGTCGGTGCGAGTAGGGCTGATGACCTCGTTGACGACGGGCGCCTGATCGGGCGACAGGCACAGCTTGCCCGTCATCCCCATCGAGACCGTGATCGCCGACTGCTCCCGCAGGAGCGGATGACTGGAGCCGACGGTCGGGCCGTCGATCGGACCGGGGAGGCCGGCCGCACGACTGGAGATCACGAGGCGGGCGCGGGGGTACGCCATGGCCTCACGGTCGGCGGACATCCCGGTGTCGCGGCGGAAGTCTCCGCTGCCGAAGGCGAGACGGAACGCGCCCTTGGCGCGGGCGATCTCGGTCGCGTTCTCAATGCCGATCGCGGACTCCACGAGCGCGACCACCGGCACCTTGGCGCCGAGGCGGTTATAGGTGTCCATGACCTGCCCGCCGAACTCGGTCTTGGCCAGCATCACGCCGCGCAGGCCGGGGGCTGCGCGCAGCGCCTCGATGTCGGCGGCCCAGTGCTCGCTCGTGGCGTCGTTGATGCGCACCCACGCGCTGCCGCCGGAGCTCAGCCAGTCCACGACATCCTGACGCGCGGAGTCCTTGTGACTGGCGTCGACAGCGTCCTCGACGTCGAGCACGACGGCGTCGGCGTGGGACGCGGCGGCTTCGTCGAAGGTCTCCGGACGGGTGGCCGCGACGAGCAGCCAGGAGCGGGCGAGCTCAGGCGCGACCTCGCGCGCGGTCACCGGCGCCAGCGGAGCCAGAGGAGCGTTCATAACTATTTCCGTTCTGTGAAAATCACTTTCTACATTCCGAAAAGTCTAAACCGAGGTGCGCCCAGCCGTCCAGAGGGGTCGCAGCGCGTCGAGGACGACAGCGGCGACCGCGCGCTTGGAGCCGGATGCCGTCGCCGTCACGAGACCGTCGCGCCCGAGCACCATCACCTCGTTCTCGCCCGCCTCGAAGCCGCGCTCCCAGCCCACCTCGTTCACGACCAGCAGATCGACGCCCTTGCGCTGCCGTTTGCGCCGAGCCCGGGCGAGCAGCTCCTCCTCGTCGCCGGCGGTCTCCGGCGTCTCCGCCGCGAAGCCGACGATCACCTGACCCTCCCGGCGCGCACGCACCAGCCCGGCCACGATGTCCTCGTTCTCCACGAGCTCGATCACCGGGATCCCGCCCGACTCCTTGGTCAGCTTGCGATGCGCCACCTCGACGGGCCGATAGTCGGCGACGGCCGCCGCCATCACCAGCGCGTCGGCGGTCTCCGCGGCATCCGCCATCGCCAGAGCCAGCTCGGATGCGGTGCCCGCCTGTCGGATGCGGATCGACGGATGCCGCGCCCCGGCCAGCACGTCACCGGCGATGTTCGCCGCGATGAGCGTCACCTCCGCGCCGCGGGCCGCGGCCTCCGCGGCGAGCGCGACGCCCTGCCGTCCGCTGGAGCGGTTGCCCAGGTAGCGCACGGGGTCGATGGGCTCCCGCGTGCCGCCGGCCGAGATCGCGACCCGCAGACCGGCGAGGTCCTTCGGGGCGAGCAGCGCGAGCGCGGCATCCGCGATGTCCTCGGGCTCGACCATCCGCCCCGGCCCGCTGTCGCCGCCGGCGAGCTCGCCCACGGCCGGGCCGAGGATGTGCACGCCCCGATGCTGCAGGGTCTCGATGTTCGCCTGGGTCGAGGGATGCCGCCACATCTCCGCGTGCATCGCGGGGGCGATGAGCACCGGCGCCTCGGTGGCGAGCAGCGTCGTGCCGAGGAGGTTGTCGGCGATGCCCGCGGTCATCTTCGCGATCGTGTTCGCGGTCGCGGGCGCCACGACGATGAGATCGGCGCCCTGGCCGAGCGCGACGTGCCGCACCCTGGCGACGTCGTCGTGCACGCTGGTGGTCACCGGGTTGCGACTGATCGCCTCCCAGGTGGGCAGTCCGACGAAGCGCAGCGCGTCCTCCGTGGGGACGACCGTCACCTCGTGTCCGGCCTTGATCAGCAGCCTGACGAGCTGCACGGACTTGTACGCGGCGATTCCGCCAGTGACCCCGACGACGATGTTCACGCTCTCGATTCTGCCTCAGCAGCCGCGCGCGCGGGTCGCCTTGACCACCTCCGACCGTGGTCATAGGCTTTCAGAACCCCGAATGCTACTTTCAGAACTCAGAAACAGAGTTCCGCATCTCGGAATGTTGACCCGCCCTCGACGAAGAGGAGACGCCCATGAGCGATTCCGCCGTGACCGTGAACGGGGTGCGTCGCGCCCTCTCCGAGACCGCGACGCACACGACGGCCCTGGACTGGCTGCGCGGAGGCGGCCTCTCCGGCAGCAAGGAGGGCTGCGCCGAGGGCGAGTGCGGCGCCTGCGCCATGCTCCTCGCGACGCCAGCGCCTGACGGCGGCACCGCGTGGACGCCGGTGAACGCCTGCCTCGTCCCCATCTACGCCCTCGACGGGCAGGAGATCGTGACGGCCGAGGGCCTCGGAGACCCCGAGCGCCTGCACCCCGTGCAGGAGAAGCTCGCCGAGGCCGGCGGCTCGCAATGCGGCTACTGCACCCCCGGTTTCGCGTGCAGCATGGCCGGCGAGTACTACCGCGCGGATCGCGCCGCGCCGGAAGAGGAGTGCCCCGTCCACGACGCCGAGCACGGCCCCAACGGCTTCGACCTGCACGCGCTCAGCGGCAACCTGTGCCGCTGCACCGGCTACCGCCCGATCCGCGACGCCGCGTACGCCCTCGGCGCACCCGAGAGCGACGACCCCCTCCAGCAGCGCCTCGCACAGCCCGCGCCCGCCGCCGTCGCCACCGACGTCGAGGTCGGCGGATCGCGCTTCGTGCGACCGGCGTCCCTCGGCGACACCGTGCGGATGCTGCGCGACGAGCCCGACGCCCTCCTCGTCGCCGGGTCGACCGACTGGGGCGTCGAGGTGAACATCCGCGGCCGCCGCGCCCCCTTCGTCGTCGCGATCGAGCACCTCCCCGAGCTGCGCGGCCTCACCGTGACCGAGGATCTGGTCGAGATCGGCGCCGCCCTCTCCCTCTCGGAGGTCGAGAAGGGCCTCGACGGCGCCGTGCCGCTGCTCGCCGAGCTGTTCCCCCAGTTCGCCTCCCGCCTGATCCGCAACCGCGGCACCTTCGGCGGCAACCTCGGCACCGGCTCCCCCATCGGCGACACTCCCCCTGCGCTGCTCGCCCTGGGCGCCCGGCTCGTGCTCGCGAGCGCGGGGCCCGACGGAGACGTCGTGGAGCGCGAGGTCGAGCTGTCGGAGTACTTCACCGGGTACCGGCAGACCGTCCGCCAGCCGGGAGAGCTCATCAAATCCGTGCGCATCCCGCTCCCGCTGGCGGGGGTCACCGCCTTCCACAAGATCGCCAAGCGCCGCTTCGACGACATCTCCAGCGTCGCCGTCGCCTTCGCCCTCGACATCGACACCGGTGTCGTGACCGCCGCGAGGATCGGCCTCGGCGGCGTCGCCGCGACGCCGCTGCGCGCCACCGCCACGGAGGCCGCGCTGATCGGGCGACCGTGGAACGTGGAGACCGTGCGCGCGGCCTCCGAGGTCCTGGGCGCCGAGGGCACGCCGATGTCCGACCACCGCGCCAGCTCGGAGTACCGCTCGCTGATGCTCAACACCGCGCTGCTGAAGCTGTACAGCCGAACCGTCATCGAATCGAAGGAGGTGCCGGCATGAGCACGCTCGCCGACCGCCCCGAGAACCCCGTCGTCGGCCTGCGCGCCGCCCACGAGAGCGCCGCACTGCACGTCACCGGCGCCGCCATGTACACCGACGACGTCGCCGAGCACACCGCCGGGGTGCTCACCGCGTGGCCGGTGCAGTCCACGAACGCGCACGCGAAGGTCACGATCGACGTCTCCGGCGCCTACGAGGTGCCCGGCGTCGTGCGCGTGCTCACCGCCGACGACGTGCCGGGCCTCAACGACGCCGGCATCCGCAACGACGAGCCGCTGTTCCCCAGCGAGGCCATGTTCTACGGCCACGCGCTCGTGTGGGTGCTCGGCGAGACGCAGGAGGCCGCCCGCCTCGGCGCCGAGCGGGTGACGGTCGAGTACGAGCCGCTGCCCTCCGTCATCACGGTGCAGGACGCCCTCGACGCGCAGTCGTTCCAGGGCACGCCGCGCACCGTGCAGCGCGGAGACGCCGCCGCCGGCCTCGCGACCGCCGCGCACGTGTTCGAGGGGGTCACCGAGTTCGGCGGCCAGGAGCACTTCTACCTCGAGACGCACGCCTCCTTCGCGATCCGCGACTCGGAGGGGCAGTACTTCATCCAGTGCTCCACCCAGCATCCGTCCGAGACCCAGGAGCTCGTCTCGCACGTGCTCGGCATCCACTCCAACGAGGTCACCGTGCAGTGCCTGCGCATGGGCGGCGGCTTCGGCGGCAAGGAGATGCAGCCGCACGGCTTCGCGGCCATCGCGGCCCTCGGCGCGAAGCTCACCGGACGCCCCGTCCGGCTGCGACTGAACCGCACGCAGGACATCACGATGACCGGCAAACGGCATCCGTTCCACATCGCCTGGAAGGTCGGCGTCGACGAGGAGGGAATGCTGCAGGCGCTGGACGCCGTGCTCACCTGCGACGGCGGATGGTCTATCGATCTCTCCGAACCGGTGCTCGGTCGGGCTCTGTGCCACATCGACAACGCCTACTGGATCCCGAACGTGCACGCCTACGGGCAGATCGCGAAGACCAACAAGACCTCGAACACCGCCTACCGCGGCTTCGGCGGACCTCAGGGCGTGTTCCTCATCGAGGACATCCTCGGTCGCGTCGCGCCGCAGCTCGGCATCGATCCGCTCGACCTGCGTCGGCGCAACTTCTACCGGCAGGGGCAGACCACCCCGTACGGGCAGGTCGTCAAGGACGCCGAGCGCATGTCGACGATCTGGGACCAGCTCGCCTCCGAGGCCGAGGTGGACGCGCGCCGAGCCGAGATCGCACAGTTCAACGCGACGAGCCCGCAGGCCAAGCGCGCGCTGTCGATGACGCCGATCAAGTTCGGCATCTCGTTCAACTTCGCCGCCTTCAACCAGGCGGGCGCCCTCGTGCACGTGTACAAGGACGGCTCGATCCTGATCAACCACGGCGGCACCGAGATGGGCCAGGGCCTGCACACCAAGATGCTGCAGGTCGCCGCCACCGCCCTCGGCGTCGAGCTGCACGCGGTGCGACTCGCCCCCACGCGCACCGACAAGGTGCCGAACACCTCGGCGACGGCGGCATCCTCCGGCGCCGACCTCAACGGCGGCGCCGTGAAGAACGCGTGCGAGCAGATCCGCGACCGGATGGCGGCGGTCGCCGGACGCCTGCTCGGCGTCGACGAGCGCGACGTGCGCTTCGGCGGCGGGTACGTGACGGCGCTGGGCGCCCCGGTGAAGAAGGTGTCGTTCGCCGAGGTCGCCAAGGCCGCCTATCTGCAGCGCGTGCAGCTGTTCGCCGCCGGGTACTACCGCACCGAGGGCCTGCACTGGAATCCGGAGATCATGCAGGGCTCCCCGTTCAAGTACTTCGCCTACGGGGCGGCGGCCACAGAGGTCGAGGTCGACGCGTTCACCGGCGCGTACCGGGTGCGCCGGGTCGACATCGTGCACGACGTGGGCGACTCGCTCTCCCCCATGCTCGACATCGGGCAGATCGAGGGCGCGTACGTGCAGGGCGTCGGCTGGCTGACCCTGGAGGAGCTGCGCTGGGACACCAGCGACGGCCCGCACCGCGGACGCCTGCAGACGCAGTCGGCATCGACGTACAAGCTGCCCAGCTTCTCGGAGATGCCGGAGCGGTTCCACGTGCGCCTGTTCGAGAACGCCCGCGAGGAGGGCGCCGTGTACGGATCGAAGGCCGTGGGCGAGCCGCCGTTCATGCTCGCGTTCAGCGCCCGCGAGGCGCTCCGCGACGCCGTGGCCGCCTTCGGACCGGCAGGCCACTCGGTCGAGCTCGCGTCGCCCGCGACACCGGAAGCGGTGTTCTGGGCGGTGCGCACGGCGCAACAGGCGGCGCAGCCCGCGCTCGCGTCCGTCTGAGGATCCGGATGGACTGGCTCGACGCCCTGCAGGAGCTGCGTGCACGACGCAGCCCCGCGGTCGTCGTGACCCTGGCGGTCGTGCGAGGTCACGCCCCGCGCAACGGCGGGGCGAAGATGGTGGTCTCCCCGGGTGCCGTCTTCGGCACGGTCGGCGGAGGCAACCTCGAGGAGACGGCGATCGATCGCGCCAGGGAGATGCTGGCCGCGGGCTCCGCCGAGCCCGAGCTGCTCACGCTGACCCTGAGCGACAAGGCCGTGACCGAGTACGGCGTGCAGTGCTGCGGAGGAGAGGTCACCATGATGCTGGAGCCGATCAGGGTCGTCCCGACCGTCGCCGTCTTCGGCATCGGACATGTGGGGATCGAGCTCGCCCGCATCCTCGCCAGGCACGAGCTCGACCTGCACCTGATCGACTCGCGACCGGCGATGCTCGACGTCGCACGGCTGGGCGAACCCGGCCGCAGCGGGGTGCTCGCCGATGCCGTGGCCCGGGTGCACATCACGCACGCCCCCGTGCCGGAGTCGGCGCTGGCCGCGCTGCCGGCGGGGGCTCACGTGCTCGTCATGACGCATGACCACGTCGAGGACCTGGCCGTGGTCGACATGGCGCTGCGCACCCCGGACCTCGGCTCGATCGGCCTGATCGGCTCGTCGTCGAAGTGGGCGCGGTTCCGCAAGAGGCTCGGCGAGCTCGGGCAGACGGATGCCGACCTGGAGCGCGTCACCACGCCCATCGGCATCCCCGAGGTGGCGGGCAAGCAGCCGGCGGCGATCGCGGTCAGCGTCGCCGCACGGATGCTGCAGCTGATCGACGAGCAGGCACGGCAGAGCGGATAGCTGCGGGCCTGGCTCGGGTCTCCTGGAACTTCCTCTCGCATCCCGCCATGCGAACGCACTGCGCGAGGAGCCGGAGCTGGCCCGCCACGACCCCTTCGACCGCTTCCTTCTCGCGCAGTCGTTCGCCGACGGGATGCCGCTGCTCACCGCGGACCACGTCCTCCTCGAGCTCGGGCGCACCTGGGTGCACGACGCCCGCGCGTAGTCCGACGGGTCGGCGCGACGGAGTCTCCCCGGCGAACGGCACTCCCTTCGGCCCCCACTGCGGATGCCTTCCGCCGTTCAGTCGCCCGAGACCTCGCGCCGGTAGCCGAGCTGGTGGCTGATCGCTTCGGTCGTCGCCAGGAGCGTGTCGAGGTGACCTCGGAGCTGGTCCAGGTCGACACGGCTCCGGAAGGCAGTGACCGACACCGCACCCGCGACCTCGCCGGCGTGATCGCGCACGGGGGCGGCGATGCAGTTCGACAGATCGTCGTACTCTCCGTCGTCGACGGCCCAGCCGCGCTCCTGGACCCGGGTCAGCTCTCGCTCGTAGCTCTCCCGATCGGTGAGGGACCGTGCAGTGTAGGCGGGGAACGCGACGCGATCCAGGACGGTACGACGCGTGCCGCTCGGCACGTGAGCGAGAATCGCCTTCGCGACGCCCGCGGTGCTGACCACGACCTCGCCGCCGATCTCCGTGTTCAGCACGATCGAGTCCTGAGGCTCGATCTTGTCGACGTAGCGGATGCGATCGCCGTCCAGGACCGCGAACTGCACGGTGAGACGCAGTTCGTCGCTGAGCGCCTTCAGGTGCGGGTGGGCGATGCCGCGCAGATCGAAGTGCGCCATGGCCGACTTCGCGAGGGCGGCGAGACGGAAGCCGGTCCCGAACACCCCGGGGCTCGTCTGTCGTACGAGCCCGGCATCCTGCAAGGTGAGTAGCGTGCGCAGCACCGTGGTCCGGTGCACGCCCAGGATCGTCGCGATGTCCCCGGCGCTCCGGGGCTCGGCGCTGCACAGTTCCAGGATGGTTATCGCGCGTGAGACGGTCGAGCTCATGTACCGATCATGCCGCTTCCGGCCCGGGGTTGCGCTGAGCGGTGACGCCGACCCGCAGGATGGCGTTCGCGAACCGCCGCGTGTCGCCGGTGACGATGCACAGCGCGAGGTCGTCCGAGCGGGTGAGCGCGGTGAACTCCGCACGCGGCACCGACCCGTGCGGCGCCGCGCCGACCGCCGACGCGGCCTCCCGTCCGACCGCTCCGAGTTCTTCGTCGGGGGCGGCCATCGAGGTGACCGCCTCGATCTCGATCGTCGCCGCCACGAGAGCGACGACGGACGGCACGAGCGGCGAGCCCGGCGCGAGGGCGAGGTGCACGACGACCGCTCTGGGGTTCACGGCCGTCGCCGATGCGAAGTGCGCGTCGGCGACGAGCACGAGCGACCCGTGTCCCGCCCGGGCGAGCGCCCTCAGCACCTCCGGGTGCGTGATCGGTGTGCGCAGCATCAGCTGAAGTGCTGTCCGCCGTTGACGTCGAGCACGACGCCGGTCGTGAACGAGGCGCCTGGCGAACTGAGCCAGGCGACCGCCGATGCGACATCGGCGGGGCTGCCGGCGCGACCGACGGGGATTCCCTGCACCGTCGCGGCCTTCGAGTCGGCGGTGGTGAAGGTGTCGTGGAAGGGTGTCGCCTCAATGAAGCCGGGAGCCACCGCGTTCACCGTGATCCCCTGCGGGGCGAGCTCCGCCGCGAGCCCGCGCGTGAAGCCGAACAGCGCCGCCTTCGCCGTGGCGTAGGCGGTCGCCCCCGCATGCCCTCCCGTGCGTCCGGCCAGCGAGGCCACCGTGACGATGCGACCGCCCTCGCGCATGAGCGGGAGCAGGTGGTGGGTCACGAGGAACACGGAGTCGACGTTGAGCGCCTGCACGCGGCGGAACAGCGGGTAGGGCATCTCGGCGATCGTCGATCGTTCGATGAGCCCGCCGGCGTTGTGGACGAGGATGTCGAGCATCCCCCTGCCCGCGACGCTGTCGCGCAATTGCCGCACCTCGTCCTCGACCGTCAGATCGACGCGGAGGGCGATGGCGTCCCGACCGTCCGGAGTTCGCAGCCGTGCGAGAGCGTCTCCGTCCGGCTCGTGGGAGCGATAGGTGACGATGACTCGCGCACCCCGACGCGCGAGCTCTTCCGCGATGGCGGCGCCGATGCCGATGCCGCCCCCGGTGACGAGTGCCGTCCGTCCGCTCAGCTCGAGCGCGCGGTCGTGTTCCTGCGTGTCTGTCATGATCATGCCTCCGATTCGGTGCGGGTGTCGTTCGGCCCCAGGGCCAATGTCGTGTCCCCCTCAGGACGGTGGCCGGCGAACAGCCACGTTCCGAGGGCGGTGAGCGCGAGAGCGCCGGCGAGAAGCAGCACTCCGGCCTTCGTCGATCCGGTCGCGTCGGTCAGCCATCCGACGACCAGGGGCGACACGAAGCCTCCGATGTTGCCCACGGCTCCGACCAGTCCGATGCCGGCGGCCGCAGCGGCGCCGGCGAAGAGGCTGGCAGACATCGAGAGCATCGGGCCGATCGCCGTGTAGATGCCGGTCGCGGCGACGGACAGCGACACCATCGCGAGCCAGGGCGACACGGAGAGCGTCATGCCCGCGCTCAGCAGGCCGATCGCCGCGACGCCGAGACTGACCGCGACGTGCCAGGCGCGCTTGCCCGTGCGGTCGGCGCGTCGGCTCCACCACAGCACGAAGCACGCGGCCGCCGCGTACGGGATCGCCACCACGAGACTGCGCTGGAACGGCGGGAACTCGCCGAGCTCTCCGACGATCGACGGCAGCCAGAACGCGAGTCCGTAGATGCCGAGGACCATGCCGAAGTTCAGCAGGGCGTAGGCCCAGGCCCGAAGGTCCTTCAGCGCGGGAAGGAACCTGTGGTCCGCGGCGGTGACACGGGCGTCGTCGTGGGCGATGACGGCATCCAGGGCGTCCTTCTCCTCCGTGGTCAGCCACCGCGCGGCGGCGGGCCGGTCGGTGAGGAGGAAGGGCACCACGAGGCCGAACAGCACCGCCGGGAGCCCCTGGATGAGGTACATCCACTGCCAGCCGTGCAGACCCGCCAGGCCGTCGAGTTCGAGGAGCGCACCGCTCAGGGGCGCTCCGATCATGTTCGCGATCGGCTGAGCCAGCACGAACACCCCGAGGACGGCCGCCCGCTCGCGCACGGGGAACCAGAGGGTGAAGTAGAAGACGACGGCGGGGAAGAACCCCGCCTCGGCGATGCCCAGGAGGAAGCGGAGAACGGCGAAGGACGTCTCGTCGACGACGAACGCCGTGCCCATGGCCAACAGCCCCCAGGGGATCAGGATGCGGGAGATCCATCGCCGGGCGCCGAACCGGTGCATGCCCGCGTTGCTGGGGATCTCGCACAGCGTGTACCCGATGAAGAAGAGTCCGGCGGCGAGACCGAAAGCGGAGGCGGTGAGGCCGAGGTCGGCGCTCATCGCCTCTCGCGCGAAGCCGACGTTGTTGCGGTCGAGGTAGGCGATGAAGTACAGCACGCAGATGAGGGGAAGGATGCGCCACCGCGCCTTGCGCACTGCGCGACTCAGCGCGGTCGATGGAGGACTGACGACGTTCGACATGAGGCTCCTTTGGCGCAGTGTCGATGGATGTGTGAGCGACTGTGCTCCCGATTTACGATACATCTATCGCACTAGCGGTGCAATAGATGCACTTTGTTGCGTGCGGCTCGAGCCTGAATCCTGCACTCAGAGAGATAGATCTCCACCATCCGGAATCCTGACTCCGCACTATGGACACTTCCCCGAGCCTGATCTAGAATCTCCTCAGGCCTAGGCGGGTTCTCACAACCATCTACCGGGCAACCAGCGGCGAAGACGCCGCGGATTGTGACCCGGAGGTGCTCCATGCTCGACCGTCTGCACGACTACGCCGACTGCCTGGCCGACCCCGATCGCTGGGCGATCGCCACGATCGTCGAAGTCTCCGGCTCCGTCCCGCGCCCCGCTGGGACCTCCATGGCCGTGCGGGACGACGGCCGCACGATCGGCTCGATCTCGGGCGGCTGCGTCGAGGGCGCCGTGGTCGACGCGGCGATCGGATGCCTGAACACCGGCGAGGTCGAGCTGCACTCCTTCGGCTACGCCGACGACGACGGGATCTCCGTCGGCTTGATGTGCGGAGGGGACGTGCGCGTGCTCGTGCAGCCGCTGCGCACCCTGCCCGCCGGCATCCTCTCCGCCCTCGCTCACCCGGACCGCGCCCTGCGGCTCGTGCGGGAGCTGCCGCTCGACGATGCCGCCCGCAACGGAGGAGTTCTCACGTTCGGGAGGACGATTGCGGCGGATGCCTCCTCCCGAGCGCGCGTTCTCCTCCCTGGCGACACGGCGGCGGACCTCGGCGACCGGGTCCGCGCGGCCCTCGACCTGGGCGGCGCGCACGTCGTGGAGATCACCGACCGCTCCGTTCCGGAGTGCCCGGCCGCGCGCCGACTGCTCGTCGAGTCGAGCGCGACGCCCGCCCGCCTCGTCATCTACGGGGCGAACGACTTCTCCGCCGCGCTCGCCCAGGCCGCCGCCGTGCTCGGCCGGCACGTCACGGTGTGCGACGCCCGTCCCGTCTTCGCCACCCGGGCGCGGCACCCCGGCGCGCACGAGGTCGTCCTCGCGCATCCGGCGCAGCACTTCGCCGCGGAGACGGATGCCGGTCGCATCGACTCCCGCACCGCGATCGTCGTGCTCACCCACGACCCCCGCTTCGATCTGCCCGTGCTGGACCGCGCGCTCCGGGCCGACCTCGCCTACGTCGGCGCCATGGGGTCGCGCGTGACCCACGAGAAGCGCCTGCAGGAGCTCCGCGCGGGCGGCCTCGCCGACGCGCACCTCGATCGGCTGCACTCCCCGATCGGACTCGACCTCGGCGCTCGCACCCCTGCGGAGGTGGCGGTGTCCGTGCTCGCCGAGCTGATCCTCGTCGAGACCGCCGCGCGCACCGGCCTCACCTCGTCGCCCCAGCGCAAGCTGCGCGACACCACAGGCGATGTCCATGACGCGCGCCGCGTCTGCGCGCCGGAGCCGCAGCTCGTCGCGCCGCACGGAGTCGACCTGCGCGTCGACGACCCGCAGCGCCCCGCGCCGCAGCATCCCGACCCGCAGGGCGCACGAGGGCCCGGCGCAGAACCCCGGAGCACGGAGGAGGCGCTCGCATGGACGTGACGAGCGTCGACGAGGTCCTGATGTGCGCGGATCCGCGCAGCTGGCGCCCCGGCGACTCCTGGCTCGCCGGCGGCACGGTCATCTACTCCTACGGCACCGACATCACCCGCGGCGCCCCGACCCGCCTGCTCGACATCACGGGCGCCGGCTGGGCGCCCCTCGCCTGGACGCCGGACGGCGACCTCGAGATCGCCGCCACCTGCCGCATCGCCGAGCTGCGCGCCCTCGCCGACGACCCGCTCCCCGGCGGCATCCCCCGCGCCCAGCTGCCGGGGCTCGACGTCATCCCGCCGGCGTGCGACTCCTTCGTCGCCTCGTGGAAGATCTGGAACGTCTCCACCGTCGGCGGCAACGTCGCCACCGCCCTGCCCGCCGGCCCCATGATCTCGCTGCTCACCGCGTGGGGCGCCACCGCTCTGATCCTGCGCCCCGACGGGCGCCGTCGCCGCGCCGCCGTCGCCGACCTCGTCGTCGGCCCCGCCAGGACGCGTCTCGGCTACGGCGAGCTCATCCGCAGCTTCCTCGTCCCCGCGGAGGCGCTGCGGCAGCGGCACGCGTTCCGTCGCCTCTCGCTCACCGAGCGCGGCCGCTCGGCGGCGCTGCTGATCGGCCGCCGCACGTCCGATCGCTCGCTGCGGCTCTCGGTCACGGCATCCGTCTTCCGTCCCGTCCTGCTCGACCTCCACGCCGACGACGGGCAGGCGAGGCGTCGACGCGCGGACCGCCCCACTCCCGCGGATGCCGCCGCCTGGCGCGCCGCGATCGACGTGGCCGCGGCGGGCACGGGCGGCTGGTACGACGACATCCACGGTGATCCGGCCTGGCGCCGCCTGATGACCCACCGTCTCGGCGACGAGATCCTCGCCGAGCTGCTCCCCGGCGCGACCGGGGTCGACGGGGCGAGAGGCCGCGTCACCGGCGATCTGCGCATGGAGAGGACATCGGCATGAGCATCATCGAGAACAGGGTCGGCGCGGATGCCGCGGTCGCCGCAGCCGTGCACACCGCGACGCTCGACGGGCGCGAGGTCGACGTCGCCCCCGAACCCGGTCAGTGCCTGCGCACCTGGCTGCGCGACCAGGGCTCGTACGGGGTGAAGAAGGGATGCGACGGCGGTGACTGCGGTGCCTGCACGGTGATCGTCGACGGCGACCCCGTGCACAGCTGCGTGTATCCGGCGCACCGCGCGGCGGGCCGCGACATCGTGACGGTACAGGGACTCGGCACCCCCGAGCATCCGCACCCCGTGCAGGAGCGCTTCCGCAGGGCGGCCGGCTTCCAGTGCGGGTTCTGCACAGCCGGGATGGTGTGCACGGTCGCCGGGATGCCGGAGGGCGCCGAGCACGACCTCGACCGCACCCTCAAGGGCAACATCTGCCGCTGCACCGGCTACCGCAGCATCGAGGACGCGGTGCACGGCGTCGAGAACATCGACGACCGTGCGGGTGGCGTCGGTCACGCGACGGGCACCCCCGCGGCGCTCGGCGTCGTGACCGGCACGGTCCGGTACACGATGGACGTCGACCCCGACGAGCTGCCGGGGGCGCTGCTGTACGGAGCCGTGGTCCGCAGTCCGCACGCGCATGCCCGCGTCGTCCGCATCGACGCGGCCCGCGCCCTCTCCTCCCCCGGTGTCGTGCGGGTGCTCACGGCCGCCGACGCGCCCCGCACGCCGTTCTCCACCGCCCAGCACGAGCTCGTCGAAGACGACCCCGACGACACGATGGTGTTCGACGACGTCGTGCGCTTCGTCGGCCAGCGCGTGGCCCTCGTGGTCGCCGAGACCCAGCGGGCCGCCGACCGTGCGGCGCGCCTCGTCGAGGTCGAGTACGAGGTGCTGCCCTTCAACCTCGACCCCGAGGTCGCCGATCGCCCCGACACGCCTGTCCTGCACGGAGACAGCAACATCGTGATGCGGATGGACTCCGAGGTCGGCGACCTGGAGGCGGCACTCGCGGCATCCGCCATCGTCGAGGACCGCACCTTCCACACGCACCGCGTCTCGCACACGGCCTTGGAGACCCATGGATCGATCGCCTGGCAGGATGCCGACGGCCGCTACGTCGTGCGCAGCAGCACGCAGGTGCCGTTCCTCGTGCGGCGGGCGCTCGCGCGCGTGTTCGGACTGTCGAAGGACGAGGTGCGCGTGTACACGGGCCGCGTCGGCGGCGGCTTCGGCGGCAAGCAGGAGATGCTCACCGAAGACCTCGCCCTGCTCGCGACGAGGGCCACGGGCCGCCCCGTCCGCATCGAGTTCTCGCGCAAGGAGGTGCTCACGGCGACGACCGTGCGGCATCCGTTCCGCATGCGCGTGCGCATGGGCGCCGACTCCTCCGGCACGATCACCGGCATCGCCGTCGACGTGCGCTCCAACACCGGCGCCTACGGCAACCACGGCCCGGGGGTCATGTTCCACGGCGTGGGCGAGTCGATCGCCGTCTACCGGGCCGCGGCGAAGAAGATCGACGCCTCCGTCGTCTACACGAACTCCATCCCGTCCGGCGCGTTCCGCGGCTACGGGCTGAGCCAGATGATCTTCGCGATCGAGTCGACGGTCGATGAACTCGCCCGCAGGCTCGGCCTCGATCCGCTCGAGATGCGCACCCGCAACCTCATCGGCGCCGACGACGCGATGATCGCCGCGCACGAGGAGCCCGACCTCATCATCGGCAGCTACGGTCTCGACGAGTGCGTGCGAGACGTGCAGGCGGGTCTCGCGAGGAACAGGGAGGCGGATGCCGTGGCCCTCGCGCCCGGCTGGACGATCGGCGAGGGCGCCGCCGTCGCCATGATCGCGACGGTGCCTCCGCGCGGACACCACTCGCACGTCACGATCCGCCTGGAGGCGGACGGGGCTTTCGGGCTCGACGTCGGCACCGCGGAGTTCGGCAACGGCACCTCGACCGTGCACCAGCAGATCGCGGCCACGGTGCTGCAGACCACGACGAGGAGGGTGCGGCTGCGTCAGGCCGACTCCGACCTCGTCGAGCACGACACCGGCGCGTTCGGCTCGACCGGCACCGTGGTCGCCGGCCGCGCCACGCACGCCGCGGCGACCTCGCTCGCCGAGAAGCTCCGCGCCCGCGCCGCCGCCCTGCTCGGCGCCCCCGTCGACGAGTGCCTGCTCACGGGCGACCGCGTCATGCGCGGAGGGGACTCGGTCTCGCTCATCGACCTCGCCGCCGCCGGCCCCCTCGAGGCGGCCGGCTACTGGGGCGGGACCCCGCGGTCGGTGGCGTTCAACGTGCAGGGGTTCCGCGTCGCGATCGACGAGGCCACGGGTGAGCTGCGCATCCTCCGCTCGATCCACGCGGCGGATGCCGGGGTGGTGGTGAATCCGGAGCAGTGCCGCGGGCAGATCGAGGGCGGCATCGCCCAGGCGATCGGCGCCGCGCTGCACGAGATCGTGCACGTCGACGAGAACGGCCGCGTGACCAGCGACATCCTGCGGCAGTATCACGTGCCCGCGTTCGCCGATGTGCCACGGTCGGAGATCTCCTTCGCGACGACGAGCGACGTGCTGGGCCCCCTGGGGGCGAAGTCGATGAGCGAGTCGCCGTTCAACCCCGTCGCCCCCGCGCTGGCGGCCGCGATCCGCGATGCCACCGGCATCCGCCTGACGACGACGCCCTTCACTCGGGACGTGATCCACGCCGCGATCCTCGAGCGCGATGCGACGAGGGGGACGGACGGATGACGCTGCACCACCGTCACGCGATCGTGCTGGCCGCGGGGCGCGGATCGCGTCTCGGCCTCGGACCCAAGGCGCTGCTGCCCTGGAACGACGAGGTGCTGGCGACCAGGGCCGCTCGGGCTGCGGCCCTCGCCGGCTGCAGCGTCTCGATCGCGATCGGTCCCGAGGCGGCGACGGTGCGGCGCTGGCTGCGTCGGCGCTCATCGTCGGCGATCACCGTGTACGTGCACGATGCCGAGCTCGGCATGAGCGCCTCGCTGCGCGCCGCCGCCCGGCATCTCCGGTCGGCGGGCGAGAGGCCCCACGTGGTGATCGTGCTCCTCGTCGATCAGCCGGGGGTCGGCGAGCCGGTCATCCGACGGCTCCTCGACGCGCACAGGCCGGGTCGAGCGACAAGAGCGGCGTGGGACGGCGTGCCGGGCACCCCCGTCGTGTTCGACATCGACGACCTGTTCGACGCGGCCGACACCGCGCTCGGCGACTCCGGGGCGAGGGTGTGGATGGCGATGCATCCGCAGCTCGTCGACGACGTCGAGTGCGGAGACCTCGGCTCGGGAGCCGACATCGACGTCCCCGCCGACCTCGCGGCCTGGCCCGAGCTCGGCTGAGCCGTCCCGTCTCCCGCGCTCCGGAGCCCGTTCCGCTGCGGCTCCTCGTCCTGCAGGCGACGCCCTCCTAACGCGACGCCCTCGTGAGCGCGACGCCCCTCCCGCACGCCGACGCCCCACCTGGGCGACGTCCGCCCGGTGGGGCGGGACGACCAGACGGGGCGTCGGCAGATCAGATCAGAGGGGGCGTCGGCAGAGAAAGAGGAGGCTCAGCCTGCGAGCGCCGCCTCGATCGGACCGCGGACGAAGTAGAGCGCGAAGCCCGCCGCGACGATCCACATGAGCCAGTGCACCTTGCGGGCACGACCCGAGAGCGCGTTGATGAGCGCCCAGGAGATGAAGCCGACGCCGATGCCGTTGGCGATCGAATAGGTCAGCGGCATCGTGACGATCGTGAGGAACACCGGCAGGGCGACGGCGAAGTTCGTGAACTTGATCTCCTTGATCTGCCCCATCATCATCGCGCCGACCACGACGAGCGCGGCGGATCCGACCTCGATCGGCACCACGAGGGTGAGCGGGGTGAAGAACATCGAGAGCAGGAACAGGATGCCGACGACGACCGCGGCCAGACCCGTGCGCGCCCCCTCTCCGATGCCGGAGGCGCTGTCGACGTAGACCGTGTTCGAGGAGGTAGAGGTCGCACCACCGGCGACGGCGCCGAGGCCCTCGACGACGAACGCCGAGCGCAGCCGCGGGAACGTGCCGTCCTTGTACGCGAGACCGGCGTTCTTCGCGAGCCCCGTCATGGTGCCCATGGCGTCGAAGAAGTTGGAGAACACGAGGGTGAAGACGAGCATCGTGGCCGACAGGGCGCCGATGCGGCCGAAGGATCCGAGGAGGTCGAACTGGCCGATGAGGCCGAAGTCGGGGATCGTGACGAGCGCCGTCGGGATCTCCGGGATCGTCATGTGCCAGCCGCCGGGGTTCTCGAAGCTCGGGCCGAGCTTGAAGATCGCCTGCGCGATGATCGCGAGGACGGTCGAGGCGACGATGCCGATGAGGATGCCGCCGGGCACCTTGCGCGCGACGAGCACGCCGATGAGCACGAGCCCGATGAGGAAGATGAGCGTCGGGATCGAGGTGATCGATCCGCCGTCGCCGAGCTGCACGGGCGGGCCGCCGGCCGTGCGGTTCACGAAGCCCGAGTCGACGAAGCCGATGAAGGCGATGAACAGGCCGATGCCGACCGTGATCGCCGCCTTGAGCTGGGCGGGAACCGCGTTGAAGATGGCGGTCCGGATGCCGGTGGCTCCGAACAGCACGATCAGGATGCCGTTGATGACCACGAGCCCCATGGCCTCGGGCCAGGTGACCTGTCCGACGACGGACACGGCGAGGAAGGAGTTGATGCCGAGTCCCGCGGCGAGCGCGAACGGGAGTCGTGCGATGAGTCCGAACAGGATCGTCATGACGCCGGCGGTGAGGCCGGTGGCCGCCCCGATCTGCGCGCCGTTCAGGGCGTTGCCCGCGACGTCCTCGACGCCGCCGAGGATGAGCGGGTTGAGGATGACGATGTACGCCATCGTCACGAAGGTGACGATGCCTCCGCGGATCTCGCGGGCCACCGTCGACCCGCGACGGGTGATCTCGAAGAATCGGTCGAACGCGTTCTTGGGCTCGGCGTCGACCGTGGCGGTCGCTCCGGTGGCCAGGGGCGGGAGCTCCGGCGCGGGGATCGCGCCGGTCTCGGGGTCGTTGAAGACATGTGAAGACATCATCGGCTCCAGTTTTGTTGTGCGGAGGTGGTGCTCGGGTTCGCCGAAGGAGCGGCTCCCGGTGGTCGCCGCGGGCGCAGGGGCCCGTCAGCGGTCGGTGCGCGTCGGCCTTCGGCGCGCGTCAGCGGTGCGCGTCAGTAGTCGATGCGCGAGACGTTGGCGTTCCACTCGGTGAACGGGGCGACGCGTTCGGCGGGGGCCAGGGCCTCCTGGCCGACGGGCATGATGGCCCGGTCCTCGGGGCCGCCCTCGAAGTAGCGGTAGAACACCGCGTCGTCGAAGCCGGCGTCTGCCGCGTCGTGGCGGTCGGCGGCGAAGTAGACCCGGTCGATGCGGGCCCAGAGCGAGGTGGCGAGGCACATCGGGCAGGGCTCGCAGCTCGTGTAGAGAGTGGCCCCGGTGAGGTCGAACGTGCCGAGCCCCTGGCAGGCGTTGCGGATCGCCGTGACCTCGGCGTGCGCCGAGGGGTCGAGGTTCGCCGTGACCCGGTTGACGCCCTCGAAGACCTGTCCGTCCGCCGAGACGACGATCGCCCCGAACGGACCGCCCGCGTCGCGGACGTTCTCGGTGGCGAGGGCGACGGCCCGGGAGAGGTACTCGGCCGGAGTCGGCTGGGAGTCGATGGCGGGCGCGCTGATGCTGCTCATGAAGGCTTCCTTGCTGTCGTCGCAGTGATACGGCTTCCGGCAGGCCCTGTGGGGGTCGGCCTCGAGATATACGTCGAACCGCTAGGTTGTGCTTTCGTGACGGGCGACCATCATCGGTCGTCCAGCCAGCACCGACTGTACCCCCGTGAGAGCCGAACGTCCAGAAGTTTGTGAAATTCACATTCCGCAATGCGAAATCGTGTCTTGTGATTCCGCAGATGCGGAACTATGGTCATCGCCATGACGCATTTCCGGATCAGTGAAGCAGCCCATCTTCTGGGCGTCAGCGACGACACCGTGCGCCGCTGGGTGGGCGACGGCATCTTGCCCGCCGTTCCCGACGCCTCGGGGCGCCAGGTGGTGGCGGGAGCCGACCTCGCCGCGCAGGCTCAGCGGCTCGCCGGAGAAGCGGCCGACGACGACCCCGTCCGCCGCAGCGCCCGCAACCGCTTCACCGGACTCGTGACGTCCGTCCAGATCGACGGCCTCATGGCGCAGGTCGAGCTGCAGAGCGGTCCGCACCGCGTCGTGTCCCTGATGTCCGCCGAGGCCGCCCGCGAGCTCGCGCTCGAGGTCGGCAGCAAGGCGACAGCCGTGATCAAGGCGACCATGGTGGTCGTCGAGACCGAGAGAGAGAACACTCCGTGACCCGCACCATCCGCGCCTCCGCGCTCGCCGCCCTGGCCGCCGTGGGCCTCGCCGCCCTGGTCGGCTGCAGCACCCCTGCGCCCGACTCCGCTCCGGCCTCCCCCGCGGCCACCACCGAGGCCGACGCCCTCAGCGGCGAGCTGACGATCTTCGCGGCCGCCTCGCTCACCGCGGCCTTCGACGAGCTCGCCGCCGAGTTCGAGGCGCAGCATCCCGACGTCGACGTGCTCCCGATCAGCTACGACGGCTCCTCGGTGCTCGCCACCCAGCTGATCGAGGGCGCCACGGCCGACGTCTTCGCCTCGGCCGATGAGAAGAACCTCGCCAAGGTCACCGACGCGGGGCTCGCCGGGTCCGGTGAGGCGTTCGCGACGAACGTGCTGCAGATCGCCGTCGCCCCTGGCGACCCGACGCGCGTCGAGACCCTCGCAGATCTCGCCGACCCCGCCCTCACCGTGGTCGTGTGCGCGGCCGAGGTGCCGTGCGGCAGCGCCTCGCGCACTCTGCTCGACGCCGCGGGCGTGACGCTGACCCCGGCCAGCGAGGAGCAGAACGTGACAGCCGTGCTGTCCAAGGTGAAGTCGGGCGAGGCCGACGCGGGGCTCGTGTACGCGACCGATGTGAAGGCCGCGGGCGACGCGGTGACCGGCATCGCGATCGACGGCGCGGATGCCGCGACCAACGTCTACCCGATCGCCGCTCTGAAGGGCACGAAGAATCCGGAGGCCGCGAAGGCGTTCGTCGACTTCGTGCTGTCGGATGCCGGACAGAAGGTGCTCACGACCCTCGGCTTCGGCGCTCCGTGAGCGGCGACGACGAAGGGCGGCGCGGCGGCATCCATCGACGGGTGCCGCCCTGGCTCTGGGTGCCGGCCGTGCTCGGCGCCCTCGTGCTGACGCTGCCCTTCGTCGCCCTCCTGATCCGCCTGGACTGGACGGCCGTGCCCGCGGCGATCACCGCACCGGCGGCCCTGCAGGCCCTCGGCCTTTCGCTGTCCACCGCGGCGGTCGCGACCACCGTGTGCGTGCTGCTCGGCGTGCCGCTCGCCCTCGTGATCGCGCGCAGCTCGGGCGCCCTCGCCGCGGTCCTGCGCACCCTGACCACGCTGCCGCTGGTGCTGCCGCCCCTCGTCGGCGGCATCGCGCTGCTGTCGCTCCTCGGCCGCAACGGGCTTCTCGGCGGCGCTCTCGCGGTGCTCGGCATCCGCATCCCGTTCACGACCGCCGCGGTCGTGATCGCGCAGGTCTTCGTGGCGCTGCCGTTCCTCGTGATCTCGGTCGAGGGGGCGCTGCGCGCCGTCGGCACGGGGCACGAGGCGGTCGCCGCGAGCCTGGGCGCTCGCCCGCTGACCGTGTTCCGCCGGGTGACCCTGCCGCTCGCCGCACCGGGTCTCATCGCGGGCGCCGTGCTCTGCTTCGCGCGGGCGATGGGCGAGTTCGGGGCCACCGCCCTGTTCGCCGGCAACGCGCCCGGTGTGACCAGGACCATGCCGCTCGCGATCTACACGGCGTTCAACGGAGCGGGCGTGCAGGAGGACACCGCGATCGCGCTGTCGCTGCTGCTGATCCTCGTGGCGGTGGCCGTGCTCCTGCTGATGCGCGGCTGGCGAGCGGATGCCGTGCGATGACCCTCGACGTCGACATCACGGCTCGGGCCGGTGCCTTCCGCGTGGCTGCGGCGTTCGCCGTCGCGCCGGGCGAGGCGCTGGCGCTGCTCGGACCCAACGGCGCGGGCAAGTCCACGCTGCTCGCGGCCATCGCCGGTCACGCTCCGCACGCCGAGGGCACGATCGCGTTGAACGGCTCGCCGATCGCCGCGTCGACTCCCCCAGAGCGGCGACGGATCGGCCTGCTGGGTCAGCGCGCGCTGCTGTTCCCCCACCTCACGGCCCTGGAGAACGTCGCCTTCGGCCCGCGCGCCCAGGGCGTGGCCGCCCCCGAGGCACGGCGCAGAGCGCTCGTGCACCTCGACGGGGTCGGCCTGCACGACATCGCGGGGCGCCGCCCCGCGGAGCTTTCCGGAGGCCAGCAGCAGCGCGTCGCCCTCGCGCGCGCCCTCGCTGCCGACCCGCTCGCGCTGCTGCTCGACGAGCCCTTCGCCTCCCTCGACGCCGAGACGGGTACGCAGGCCCGCCGGCTGGTCACGCAGTTGCGCGACCGCCTCGGCATCCCGATCGTGATCGTGACGCACGATCCGCTCGACGCGGTGATGCTGGCCGCGCGCACCGTCGTGATCGACGAGGGGCGCGTCGTGCAGCACGGGCCGACCGCCGAGGTGCTCGGTCATCCGCGTTCTCGCTTCGCCGCGGCCATCGCCGGGGTGAACCTCATCACGGGATCCGGTGCGACCGGGAACGCCCTGCAGGCCGAGAGCGGCCTCCGCCTCATCGGCCACGGCGACGCGCTCGCGGTCGGCGAGGCGGGATCGGCGGTGTTCGCCCCCTCGTCGGTGCGGATCTCGGCGGATGCCGGCACGGCCCCGCCCCCGAGAGAGAACTCCTGGCTCGGGACGGTCGCGGTCATGGAGGCCGTCGCCGGCGGCGTGCGCCTGTTCACCGCCGAGCATCCGCAGCTGGCGGTGGACTGCCCGTCCGGGACCGCCGCAGCCCTCGGCATCCGCCCCGGTGCGGCCCTCGCTTTCCGCGTCGATGCCGCCGATGTCTCTCTGCGGCGCGACGCGGATGCCCCCGCCTGAGCATCCGTCGCCGCCCCGCGGTGCGGACGGCGGTGAACGCCACCGGAACGACCGGGGGCGGGAGAGGCACTCCCGGCATCCGGTGCTACCGTAGCCACTCGAAAGGGTGGACGATGAGGATCACGCCGTCTCACGGAACCGGTGCAGGCACCGCCGGAGCGCTGCGCCTGCCCTCCGTCGGCCTCCTCGACGCCCGTGATCGTCCGCTGCGCGATCTGCGCATCTCGGTGACCGATCGCTGCAACTTCCGCTGCGTGTACTGCATGCCGCGTGCCGTGTTCGGGCGGGACTACGCCTTCCTCGACCGCGACGAGCTGCTGAGCTTCGACGAGATCGAGCATCTCTCGCGGATCGCCGTCGACCACGGCGTCCGCAAGCTGCGGCTGACCGGCGGGGAGCCCCTGCTGCGCCGCGGCATCGAGGAACTCATCTCCCGCCTCTCGGCGCTGCGGACGCCGGACGGCGACAGGGTCGAGATCGCACTGACCACGAACGGCTCCGCCCTCGCCGTGAAGGCGCAGGCGCTCAAGGACGCGGGGCTCGACCGGCTCACCGTCTCGGTCGACACCCTCGACGACGAGCTGTTCCAGCGCATGAACGACGTCCGCTTCCCCGTGTCACGGGTGCTGGAGGGCATCGGGGCCGCGCGGGCGGCGGGCATCGGCCCCATCAAGATCAACATGGTCGTCAAGCGAGGGCTCAACGACGGCGAGATCGAGGCGATGGCCGCCCGCTTCAAGGACACCCCGTACACGCTGCGGTTCATCGAGTACATGGATGTCGGGACCTCGAACGGCTGGGAGCTGGACGAGGTGGTCTCGGCGGCCGAGATCGTGGAGCGCATCGGCGCGCTGTTCCCGCTCGAGCCGGTGGGAGCCAGGGCCACGGGCGAGACCGCGAAGCGGTGGCGCTACGCCGACGGCTCGGGCGAGATCGGGATCATCTCCTCGGTCACCAACACGTTCTGCGGCACCTGCAACCGCGCACGGATCTCGACCGAGGGACGGCTCTTCACCTGCCTGTTCGCGACCGAGGGGCACGACCTGCGCGCACTGCTCCGCGGCGGCGCGTCGGACCACGAGCTGTCCGCGGCGATGGCGGGCATCTGGGCCGCGCGCGACGACCGCTACTCCGAGATCCGCGCCGACCTCACCCCCGAGCTGCGCGCCGCACGCCAGCGCATCGAGATGAGCTACATCGGCGGCTGACCGCGGCCGCCCCGGTCGTTAGGCGAGCGCCGGGAGACGACACGCCCCACCCCCAACCCCCGGTCGTTGAGCGAGCGCAGCGAGACGAAACGCAGACACGGCACGCGCAGCCCCGCGTCGTACAGCTGACACGACGTTTCGTCTCGTCATGCGCTCCTCGCTCAACGACCACGGGGGAAGCCGCTGGAGGTCAGAGGCCGACCCACTCGGAGACGCCGTCGTCGTAGTGCTGGCGCTTCCAGATGGGCACGCCGCGCTTGATCTCCTCGACCAGGCGCTCGCACGCCTCGAACGCGGCGGCCCTGTGGCCGGCGGATGCCGCCGCGAACAGCGCGATGTCTCCGATGCGCAGATCGCCGATGCGGTGCGCCGCCGCCACCCTCATCCCGGTCTCGGATGCCGTGCGCTCGACGATCTCGCGCAGGAACCGCTCGGCGTCGGGGTGCGCCCGATAGTCCAGCGCGCGCACCGCCCGTCCGCCGTCGTGGTCACGCACCACGCCGCAGAACATCACGACCGCGCCGTCGGCGTCTCCGCCCACGGCGCCGCGGACGGCCGCCTCGTCGATCGGCTCGTCGGTGATCAGGGCGAAGGTCATGCGGGAACTCCTTCTCCGCGCGCGGCGGACGTGTCTGTCAGGCGGTCGGCGTCGCCGACGACCTCTCCGCCGATCTCGACGTACGAGCGGATGCCGCCCACGACGTGGACCGCGTCGAATCCGCGTTCGCGCAGCGCCGCAGCGGCCCGGCGGGAGCGCGGATCCTTCTCGCAGTAGACCACGACGGGCAGGGCGGTCTCCGGGCTCTCCCCCGCGTCGATCCGTCCGACCGGGAGGAGGCTCCCTCCGGGGATCCGACGCAGCGCGGCCTCCTCGGCCTCGCGGACGTCGAGCAGCAGCATCCGCTCCCCCGCCCGCCGCCTGCGCAGGAGCTCGGCCGCGGAGATCGAGGCGCCGGGGTCGGGTGCCGTACCGCACAGGACCTCGTAGTCGTCGAGCCCCGTGAGCTCCTCGCGCGTCTCGTCGACCGCGTAGGCGATCTCCCGGGTGCGGGCGGTGAGCGCGTCGTAGAACAGCACGCGGCCGAGCAGCGGCTCTCCGACGCCGGTGATCAGCTTGACGACCTCGGTCGCCATGAGCGATCCGATGGCCGTGCACAGGCTGGGCAGCACTCCGCCGAGCTCGCACGAGAGCGCCTCGTCGGCCGGGGGCGGCGCGGGGAACAGGTCGCGGAACGTCGGGCCGTGCCCCTTCCACGCGATGCCCACCTGACCGTGGAAGCGCAGGATCGACCCCCACACCAGGGGCTTCCCCGCCAGTTCCGCGGCGTCGTTCGCGAGGTAGCGGGTGGCGAAGTTGTCGCTCCCGTCGACGAGCAGGTCGTAGTCGGCGAGGAGTCCGGGGAGGTTCGCCGCCACCGCCCGCTCGCGGTGCCGGTGCACGGTGCAGGCGGGGTCGATCGCCCGCACGGTCTCAGCCAGCGAGTCGACCTTCGCCCGACCGATGTCGGCCACGCCGTGGCTGAGTTGGCGGTGCAGGTTGGAGAGCTCGACGAGGTCGTCGTCGACGATGCCGATCGTGCCGACGCCGGCTCCGGCGAGCGCGGGGACGAGGGCGCTCCCCAGGCCGCCCGCGCCGATCACCAGGACGCGGGATGCGGCGAGCCGTCGCTGCGCCGTCTCGCCGAAGCCGGGCAGCATGAGCTGACGGCTGTACCGGGTGATGCGGTCGGGCTCCAGCGCCGGCCCCGGTTCGATGAGCCCAGAACGGACGAACTCTGTGTCGACGGGCGGAGTCATGCCGAGAGTCTACGACCGGGCATCGATGTCCGCCCTTCGCTCGCCCGCTCATGTCGGCTGCTCGGTTAGGCTCGTCCCGGGGTCGGCAAGCGGGCCCGTGGATCCGGGGGGATGCAAGATGATGGATGGCTGGTCGGTGGCGCCGGATCAGGTGGTCGGGGTGCTGGCGGCGGTGGATCGCGAGGGCGAGCCGTTGGAGGCGATGGTGATCGCTGCGAGCGACCTGCTCGCCCGAAAGGCCGATCTCGTCGCCGGTGGACGCTCGGTGCTGTCTGATGCATGGAGCGACTTTCTCGATCTGCGTTCGCTGATACCGGGAAAAGCGATCGACGTGATCGCCTCGTCGGCGCAGGCGATCGTGGAGGGAACGACGGCGATCGCCGCGGGCGACGATGAGAT
Source organism: Microbacterium sp. LWH10-1.2 (assembly GCF_038397765.1). Taxonomy (NCBI): domain Bacteria; kingdom Bacillati; phylum Actinomycetota; class Actinomycetes; order Micrococcales; family Microbacteriaceae; genus Microbacterium; species Microbacterium sp. LWH10-1.2. The sequence goes on along the minus strand of NZ_CP151638.1, from coordinate 3,916,203 downwards.
GGCTGCGGAGTGGCAGGCCAAGAACTCGCAGTCCTTCGTCGACGGCTGGGGTTCGATGTGACCTCGTCGGGAGATTTCGTGTCGTTCTCGCTGAAGGCGGTGCCGTCGGCGTCGGCGATGGATTCGCTCGCGACAGATGCCGCAGCCCTCGGTCAGAGGGTGAGCGACACGTTCGATGCGGTGGTCACGCAGTGGAAGCTGCTCGACGACGCGTTCGTGCTCATCCCTGCGGTTCCGGTGTCAGGGATGCTGATCACGCCGCAGAGTTCGATGTCTGACTTCTCAGACGCGATGGCGGCGGCGAAGTCGGCGCTGGGCAATGCGAGCTTCCACGACTTCGGGCCGCTGGAGGTGAGACGCGCGGATCTCCTCGGGCGGATCGACAACCTCAACCAGCGTCACGCGAATCACCAGGCCGCGCTGCGCGAGGAGATCGCGGAGTTTCGCGCCGACCCCGCGAACGATCCGGTGATCACAGGACGCAATCACCCCGAGACCACCGCCTACGGCAACGCGAAAGCGAACCTGTCGATCCTCGATGACGAGGCGGAGACGTTGGCGCTCGACGTCGACCGGTTCCATCGAGACCTCGACGAGGCTGAGGCCGCGCTGGCGACGACGCTGAGGAGCATCACCGGTGGCGACACCGTGAGGCGCTCGGATGGGTCAGAGGTGCACAGCTCGCAGATGTACTGGGGGATCGTCCCGCCGGGTCGTTCGCAGGGCTTCGACAGCCGGCGCGAACCGCTGAGCCTGGAGGACTACTTCGCGCAGGCGGTGACCTCGTCGGTCGACACACGCATCCAGTGGCTTGCGGACGCCGCCCCGAAGAAGGTCGAGGCGTGGCTGAACGATCACCCGGAGTTCATGGAGACCGTCGGGTTCGTGCCTCCCGCGGCTGCGGCGGCGTTGTTCGCCTCGTTGAAGGCGCGGTCGACGCAAGACACGTCCGGCGCGTGGACGACCGGGCCACTGGGCACCCTGTGGAGCAACGCGCCCGGCGCGATCGGCAACCTCAACGGCCTGAAGGTCTCGGAGCGTTCCCCATTCGCGGAGCAGGAGCTGCAGCGCCTGCTCGCCGACCCGAACCTCACCGGTGACCAGAAGACCAAGCTGAAGCTCCTCGATCGCAAGGCCGCTGCCGCTGGCGTGACCCTGTTGTCCGTGTTCTTGGACACGGATGGTGACCCGCGGGCGTCGCTCGTGTGGGGAGACGCAGATACGGCGGATCAGATCATCACGATCACGCACGGCATCGCCACCGACCTCGGACAACTCGAGGACTGGGGAACGATCGGCGACGACCTCACCGAGGCGCTTCTGGATCAAACCGGAAAGCGTCATCTGGATTCGTCGACGGCGGTGGTGTTGTTCATGGAGTGGGACTCGGGTGACATGGTCACGGTGCAGGGTGCGGACCGTCCGCAAGACGGCGCCGCCCGTGAGGTCGCACTGATCGAGGGATTCCGGTTCGTGAACCCGTCCGCCTGGCAGGAAGGATGGGCGCACTCGCTGGGCACGACCACCACGGCCGACGCCGTGCTGCAGTCCCCCGGCGTGTTCGATCACGTGACCCTCTTCGGGTCGGCCGGCCTCACCCCGGGCGCCGGCACCAATCTCGACGAGCAGATCGCCAGTGGCGACCTCACCGTGTCATCCACGTCCGCCGACCTCGACTGGATCGCGATGTGGGGGCGGGTGCCCGGGGTGTCCGAGCACCCGGTGAACCCCGCCGATCTGCCGGGTGTCGACGTGTTCGGATCCGACGGCGGCCCCGTCGACGGCTACCTCGGCCCGGGTGGTGACACAGGCCTTCCCACACAGGGGCACAATGAGGGGGCGAGCACCAACCTCCTCTACCGGATCCACCGCGTAGACCCCTTGAGCGTGGCGACGGTGGGCCCCATCGCCGGGGTGCTGACGATGCCTGGTGACAGTGTCGGCTATCTCGACCCGCGTAGCCAGTCGTTCAAGCAGGCGGTCGCGGACTTCATGACCCGGATCGAGGAACACGGATGACCCACCGCACCACGCCTCACCGCACGACGACCACACGACGACTCGCGTGGGCTTTCGCGACCGTTCTAGGAGTGACCATGACGCTGACCGGATGCGCCCCCACCGGCAAAGAGCTCTTCACCCAGGCGCAGACAGTGAACGCCACCGCGAAACACGCCGTCGCCGAACTGCAGCTCTACCTGTTCGATGGTGACTGGGACATCGGCACGTACGGCGAGATCCCTGAATCCTGCGGGGCCGACGGATACCGGTTCAAGTTCACCCGGTCCGCAATCGGCAACTACGACGCACCGTGGCGTTTGCCGCAAGGATCGGTGGAGGCGCAGGCCGAGGACATCACGGCCTGGTTGGAGGATCACGGCTGGACCGGGATCGTGTTCCGCTCCTACACCGGCGGCGTCACCGACGTCACCATCACCACCCGCAAACCCGACGCCCACATCGACGACCTCCTCATCACCATCGGCCCCGGCGAAGCCACCGACAGCATCAACCTCCGCACCACCACCACCTGCGAACCCGGCAATGTGGACACTCTTGCAGACCTGATGTTCCCGGGCGGTCTCTCCGACTACACCTCACCGTTGTCCGAGCATCCGTCGGCCGAGCCGTTCTTCGGGATGGCGCCGGACTCTCCGACGCCGGGCCCGCGCCCCGCCCCGATCACCTACCCCACCCCGACCGACACACCGACCCCGACACCTTCCCCAACCCCCTGACAATTCGGCGGATCGTTCTGCGGGGTGCTCACGATGCCTGGTGACAGTGTCGGCTATCTCGACCCGCGCAGCCAGTCGTTCAAGCAGGCGGTCGCGGACTTCATGACCCGGATCGAGGAACACGGATGACCCACCGCACCACGCCTCACCGCACGACGACCACACGACGACTCGCGTGGGCTTTCGCGACCGTTCTAGGAGTGACCATGACACTGACCGGATGCGCCCCCACCGGCAAAGACCTCTTCACCCAGGCGCAGACAGTGAACGCCACCGCGAAACACGCCGTCGCCGAACTGCAGCTCTACCTGTTCGACGGCGAGTGGGACGTCGACACCTACGGCGAGATCCCGGAATCCTGCGGCGCCGACGGGTATCGGTTCAAGTTCAGCCGGTCAAAAGTCGGTTCCAAAAATGACCCGTGGCGTTTGCCGCAAGGAACGGTGGACGCGCAGGCCGAGGACATCACAGCCTGGTTGGAAGAGCACGGCTGGACCGGGATCGTGTTCCGCTCCTACACCGGCGGCGTCACCGACGTCACCATCACCACCCGCAAACCCGACGCCCACATCGACGACCTCCTCATCACCATCTCCCCCGGCAAGAATCTCGACGCAATCACCCTCGACGCCACCACCACCTGCGAACCCGGAAACGCCTATGGTCTTCGCCAGTTGATGTTTCCGAACGGGTATGAGGGAGCCACAACACCCCAGTCGGAGCATCCGACCGCCGAACCGTTCTTCGGCATGGCACCCGACTCCCCCACCCCGGGCCCGCGCCCCGACCCGATCACCTACCCCACCCCGACCGACACACCGACCCCGAACCCGTGAAACCGACCCGACACCCACGAGCCGCCGCCCTCACCACGACCCTGCTCGCAGCGATCATGATGACCACCACCGGATGCGCCCCCACCGGCAAAGACCTCTTCACCCAGGCGCAGACAGTGAACGCCACCGCGAAACACGCCGTCGCCGAACTGCAGCTCTACCTGTTCGACGGCGACTGGGACGTCGACACCTACGGCGAGATCCCTGAATCCTGCGGCGCCGACGGGTATCGGTTCTCGTTCAGCCGGTCAAAAGCCGGTTCCAAAAATGACCCGTGGCGTTTGCCGCAAGGAACGGTGGACGCGCAGGCCGAGGACATCACAGCCTGGTTGAAGGAGCACGGCTGGACCGGGATCGTGTTCCGCTCCTACACCGGCGGCGTCACCGACGTCACCATCACCACCCGCAAACCCGACGCCCACATCGACGACCTCCTCATCACCATCTCCCCAGGCAAGAATCTCGACGCAATCACCCTCGACGCCACCACCACCTGCGAACCCGGCAATGTGGACACTCTTGCAGACCTGATGTTCCCGGGCGGTCTCTCCGACTACACCTCACCGTTGTCCGAGCATCCGTCGGCCGAGCCGTTCTTCGGGATGGCGCCGGACTCTCCGACACCGGGTCCGCGCCCCGCCCCGATCACCTACCCCACCCCGACCGACACCCCCACCCCGACACCTTCCCCAACCCCCTGACAGTTCGGCGTCCGCCCCTGACCGATCGACGTCACCGCTCGTCATAGGATGAGCGGCATGGCGATCGTGATGCTGCGGTACTTCGCCGCGGCCGCCGAGGCCGCGGGGCGCGAGGCGGAAGAGCTCGACCTCGGGGCCGACCACACCCTCGGGGCGCTTCGCGATGCGCTCATCGGCCGCTACGGCGACCCCATGTCCCGCGTGCTGAAGAGCGGGTCGTTCCTCGTCGACGGCGTCGTGCGCCGCGACCCGGCACTGCCCGCCGGCGAGCGCGTCGACATCCTCCCCCCGTTCGCGGGCGGGTGACGCGATGACCGTGACCCTCGACGAACACGCAGCCGCCGTCGCCGCGCTGCTCTCTCCCGTGCTCTCCGCGCTCGCCGATCCCGCGCACGCCGAGACCGTGCCGCTCGCTCCTGCAGGTCCGGCCAGGGGCCGCGTGCTGGCCGCCGACATCGCCAGCCCGATCCCGGTTCCTCCGTTCACCAACTCGCAGATGGACGGCTACGCCGTGCGCTCCGCCGACCTCGCCGCGGCGACCGAGGCGCGGCCGGTGCGGCTCCCGATCGGACGCGTGCGCGCGGCGGGCGATGCCGCGGGCGTGCACGAGCCCGGCACGGCGACCCCGGTCATGACGGGAGCAGCCATCCCCGAGGGCGCCGATGCGGTCGTGCAGATCGAGGCGGTGGATCCCCCGCGCTTCCTCGGCATCGGCGGCGCGCAGGGCGATCCGAGCGACGGGGTGGCGTTCTCGGCCCCCGTGGCGCCGGGGGCCTTCGTGCGCGAGGTCGGCAGCGATGTCACCGCGGGGCAGTCGCTGCTCGCCGCGGGCACGCGCCTCGGCCCCGCGCAGCTCGCCGCCCTCGCCGCGGTCGGCCTCACGTCCGCACCGGTGCGTCCGCGCCTCAGGGTGCTCCTGGTCTCGACGGGGCACGAGCTGCGCGCCCCGGGCGAACCTCTCGACTCCGGTCAGATCCACGACGCGAACACGGCCTCGCTCGCGGCATCCCTCGTCGACGTCGGCGCCGAGGTCGCCTGTGCGGCGGCCCCCGACGACGCGGCCGCCCTGCTGGCGGTCGTCGCCGCGCACCCCGAGGCCGACCTGCTGGTCACGACCGGCGGCGTGAGCGCCGGTGCCTTCGAGGTCGTGCGCGACGCCCTCGAACCCCGCGGCGTGAGCTTCGGGCACGTCGCCATGCAGCCGGGCGGGCCGCAGGGCGCGGGCCTCCTCCGACGCGAGGGGCTCCCGGACCTTCCGGTCATCGCGTTCCCCGGCAACCCGGTGTCGGCGCTGCTGTCCTTCGAGATGTTCCTGCGCCCGCTGCTGCGGCGGGCTGCGGGTCTGCGCGAACGGCGCGAGGTGTCGTGGCTGCCGCTCGCGCACGCGATCGAGTCCCCGCAGGGCAAGCACCAGATCCGCCGAGGGATGCTGCGCGACGACGGCAGTGTCGCGGTGGGGGCGCCGGGGTCGCATCTGCTGCACGACTACGCGCGCGCCACGGTTCTGGTTCATGTGCCGACGGGCATCGCCGCGCTTCCCGCCGGCGCCGAGGTCGAGGTCTGGAGGATCGATGAGTGAGCTCTCGCACCTGCGAGCAGACGGGTCGGCGCACATGGTCGACGTCACCGAGAAGCAGGTGACCCGCCGAGAGGCGTCCGCACAGGCCGTGCTCGTGACGACGCCGGAGGTCGTGGCGATGATCGCCGACGGCTCGCTGCCCAAGGGCGAGGCGCTGGGCACGGCGCGGCTCGCCGGCATCATGGGCGCCAAGCAGACGTCGACGCTGATCCCGCTGTGCCATCCGCTGCCGCTGACGAAGCTGTCGGTCGACCTGGAGCCCCAGGGCGACCGGGTGCGCATCGTCGCGACCGCCGTGACGAACGGCGTCACCGGGGTCGAGATGGAGGCCCTCACGGCGGCGAGCGTGTCGGCGCTGACGCTGTACGACATGATCAAGGCCGTCGACAAGCACGCCGTCATCACCGATGTGCTCGTGCTCGCGAAGTCGGGCGGCAAGAGCGGCGACTGGTCGCGCCCGTGACCCGCACGGCTCACGTGCTCGTGGTGTCGACCAGGGCCGCGAGCGGCGTGTACGACGACCGCACCGGCCCGGTGATCGCGCAGTGGCTGCGTGAGCGCGGCTTCGACGTGCGGGTCGAGGTGACGGCGGATGCCGGGGTCGCCGATGCCCTCGCGGCGCTGCTGTCGCAGCATCCGTCCGTCCTGCTCACGACCGGCGGCACGGGGATCTCGCCCGACGACCGCACTCCAGAGGCGACCCGCGCTCTGCTCGATGCGGAGCTGCCGGGCATCGTCGAGGAGGTCCGGCGCCGCGGTGCCGCCGTGACGCCGACCGCCGTGCTCAGCAGGGCCGTGGCGGGCATCGCCGGCGGATGCCTCGTGATGAACCTGCCCGGATCCTCGGGGGGCGTCCGCGACGGTCTCGCCGTGCTCGACGGCGTGCTCGACCACGTGCTCGACCAGCTCTCCGGAGGGGACCACTGATGTGCACCGTCATCGTCGACGCGGCAGACGCGGCATCCGTCCGTCTGCTCGCTGTGCGCGATGAGGACCCGCAGCGCGACTGGGACGAGCCCGGCGCCTGGTGGCCGGAGAGCCATCCGGGCGTGATCGGCATCCGCGACCGCCGCGCCGGAGGGGCCTGGCTCGCCGCGAACCCGGCGGAGCGCCGTCTCGCGGTGCTGCTGAACCGTGCCGACGTGCTCGATCTGCCCGCGGATCAGGCGCTGTCGCGGGGGTCGCTCGCCCTGGAGTCGGTCATGGGGCGCTCGCCCGTCGCCCCCGAGAGGATGCACGGCTTCAACCTCCTGGAGGTCGGTCCGGAGGGCGCCCGCGTGCTCAGCTGGGATGGCGCGACGCTGCGGCAGACGCCCATCGAGCCCGGCACGCACATGATCGCGCACGACGATCTCGACGACGAGGAGACGCCGCGCATCGCGGCGTGGCTGCCGGAGTTCCGCTCTCTCGGACCGACCTCCGCGAGCGCCGACTGGCGAGCGGAATGGGTGGGGATGCTGGCGGCATCCGCCCGCCTCTCCCCCGAAGACGACAGGGCCATCATCCGCGACAACCGACCCCACGGGTATCCGACGCAGTCGCTGCTGTACTGCACGGCATCCGTCTCCGACCGGGGCATCGACCTGGACTATCACGCGCTGCCGACGCCGGCGCACTGGGCGGCGCCGACGTCCTGACGCGTCGCGCCTTCTCGCCTCGACCCATTGCTCCGGGCGGGTTCCTCGGGTATAACTCTTCGTAAAGAACGTTTCCTAAAGGTTCTGCCCCCACCCCACCGGAGGAACAATGCGCCACCGTCGACCACTGCTGGCCCTGCTGGCAGCCGCAGTCGCACTACCGCTCACCGGCCTGATCGCCACCTCGGCCCAGGCGACGACGACCATCACCCTGCGCGACCCCGTGAAGCGGGAGATCGCCCAGGAGATCATCACCTCGGCTGAGAACTCCTCGCTGAACTGGTACGACCAGTACAGCTACATCGAGCCCTACCCCGACGGCCGCGGCCTCACCGCCGGCATCGTGGGCTTCACGTCCGGCACCCACGACATGCTCGTGCTCGTGCAGAACTACACCCAGAAGTACCCGAACAATCGCCTCGCGAAGTGGATCGACGAGTTGGAGCAGGTCGACGGCACCGACAACACGGCGCCGCTCGGCGAGGCGTACATGGCCGACTGGCGCGCCGAGGGTGCGGTGCCCGCGTTCCAGCAGGCGCAGCGCGACGAGGTCACCGTGCAGTACTTCGACCCCGCGGTCGACCTCGCGATCGCCGACGGCGTCGGTCCGCTCGGGCAGTTCGCGTACTACGACGCCGCCGTCGTGCACGGCTACTCCGGACTCGAGGACGTGCGCACCCAGGCGAAGAAGAAGGCGAAGACGCCGGCCGCAGGCGGCACCGAGACCGCCTACCTCAAGGCCTTCCTCGACGCGCGCGTGGTCGAGATGAAGAAGGAGGAGGCGCACGAGGACGTCAGCCGCATCGAGAACGCGCAGCGCGTCTGGCTCAACGCCGGCAACCTCAACCTCAACACCCCGCTGAACTGGTCGGTCTACGGCGACCCGTACTCGATCCCCACCAACCCCACCCCGCACTGGCCCGTCGGAGGTACGACGCCGACCCCCACGCCGACCCCGACCAGCACACCGACGCCGACGCCCACACCCGGCACCGCGACGCTGATCTCGAAGAACAAGCCGGTCACGGCATCCTCCGTCGAGGGCTCGGGCTTCGAGGGCGCGAAGGCGGTCGACGGCAACGCGACGAGCCGCTGGTCGAGCGTCGAAGGCGTGGACCCGCAGTGGATCCGCATCGACTTGGGCGCAGGATCCAAGGTCGACAAGGTCGTCCTGAAGTGGGAGGCCGCGTACGCGTCGAAGTACCGCGTCGAGGTCTCCGCCGACGGCACCACCTGGACGACCCTGGCCACGGAGGCCGCGGGCAACGGCGGCACCGACGAGTTCACCGGACTCAACGGCACCGGCCGCTACCTCCGCATCTACGGCACCGCACGCGGCACCTCCTACGGGTACTCCCTGTTCGAGGTCGAGGCCTACAGCCTCACCGGCGGCGGCACCCCCACGCCGACGCCGACCCCGACGCCCACCCCGACTCCGACTCCGACTCCGACGACGCCGACCGGACCGGCATGGCCGGGCTCGTCGCAGATCACGGTCGCCGACGCCACCGACACGTTCGACACCGACATGAGCGGCCTGTCGTTCTCCGCCGACGGCTCCGTGCTGTGGGCCGTGAACAACGGCTCCGGCACGCTGCACCGCCTCGTCCGCCAGGGCACGACCTGGGTGGACTCCTCCGGCTGGTCGGGCGGACGCACCCTGCGCTTCCCGAGCGGTTCGGGCACGGTCGACGCCGAGGGCGTCGCGGCCGTCGGAACCGACCTGTTCGTCGCCTCTGAGCGCAACGGATCGAGCAAGAGCACGAGCCGCCCGTCGATCCTGCGCTACCAGCCGGGATCGGGCTCCGGATCGCTGACGGCGGTCAAGGAGTGGAACCTCACGTCCGACCTGCCCTCGGTGGGCGCGAACGACAGCCTCGAGTCGATCGCCTGGATCCCGGATGCCGACCTCGTCGCAGACGGCTTCATCGACCAGCGCACGGGGGCGGCGTACTCGCCCTCGTCCTACGCGAACCACGGCGGCGGCCTGTTCTTCGTCGGCCTGGAGGCCACGGGCGACGTCTACGCCTACGCGCTGAACCTCAGCGGCGGCTTCACCAGGGTCGCGACCTTCGGCTCGGGCTTCGACGCCGTCATGGAGCTGGAGTACCAGCCGAGCACGCACACGCTGTGGAGCGTGTGCGACGACACCTGCGATGGCGAGGTGGCTGCGCTGAAGATCACCTCCGGCTCGTTCACGGAGGTCGCGCACCACGACCGCCCGAGCGGGATGCCGAACATCAACAACGAGGGATTCGCCCTCGCCCCGCAGTGCGTCAGCGGATCTCGCTACGCCGTCTGGGCGGATGACGGCGACACGGGAGGCCACGCCCTGCGCGCAGGGTCGATGACCTGCAGCTGATCCTCCGAACGAAGCGCCCGGGTCGCCTGCCGGCCCGGGCGCTTCGGCGTGCACCCCCTTGACCGGATCGCGACCGTCGCGCTACTCTTCCATAAATCAGAAGTAAACTTCCGAATCATGGAATCTAGCTCAACGGAGAGGTGACCGACATGACGCACGACGACCAGACGCCGAAGGTCCGCGACGACCGCGAGTCCCCGCTCGTCTACATCGACCCCGACTTCTCCATGCCCGAGCGCACCGACCGCTACCTGCGCGCCTTCCGCATCCTCTTCCCCAAGGCCTCCTGAGCCTCGCTGCGTCCGCTCCCGTCGCAAAAGATCCCGCTACGAGAAGCGGAAACCGGGACTTATTGCGACGGGAACGTGAACGGATGCGGCGCTACGCCGCGGAGGCCTCGTCGGACGCGCAGGAGAAGCGCGCGCGGTAGGCGGTCGGCGTCGTGCCGAGCATGCGCGTGAAGTTCTGCCGCAGCACGGCCGCGGAGCCGAAACCGCACTCGTCGGCGATCTGATCGAGCGCGAGGTCGGTGCGCTCCAGCATCCGCTGCGCGTGGATGATCCGCTGTCGGCCGAGCCAGGCCGCGGGCGTCGCACCGTACTCGGCCTTGAACCGACGGGCGAAGGTGCGGGGCGACATGAGCGCCCTCGCGGCCAGCCTCTCGACGCCCAGATCGTCGCGCAGATTCTCGACGGCCCAGTCCGCGACCGCCGACAGCGAGTCCCCGTTGCCGTGCGGGATCGGGCGATCGATGAACTGCGCCTGCCCACCGTCGCGCTGCGGGGGGACGACCATGCGCCGGGCGACGCGGTTGGTCAGCTCGGCGCCGATCTCCAGCCGCAGCAGGTGCAGGCACGCGTCGATGCCGGCGGCGGTGCCGGCGCTCGTGATGATGCGGCCGTCCTGCACGAACAGCACATCGGGATCGATGTCGATCTGCGGGTACATCTCCGCCATGTGGTGCGCGTACATCCAGTGCGTGGTGGCCCGGCGTCCGTCGAGCACGCCCGCAGCCCCCAGGATGAAGGAGCCGCTGCACACGCTCATGACCCACGCGCCTCGGGCCACGGCGTCGCGCGCGACATCGAGCAGCAGCGGATCGATCTGCGCCCAGTACTCGCGCGGCAGCGGGCAGAAGACGACGAGGTCGGCCTCGTAGGCGAAGGACAGGTCGTTCTCGACGTTGACCGAGAACCCCATCTTCGAGTTCACGACACCGGCCCGCGGCGCGACGACGCGGAAGTCGAAGCTCGGCACCCCCTCGTCGCTGCGGTCGAGACCGAAGGCCTCGCAGGCGACGCCGAACTCGAAGGGGGCGAAACCGTCCTGGATGATGCAGGCGACCGTCTTCATGCACACGTCCGTTCTTTGGCAGATTTCATGCGTTCATAGTCTATTCTGCCACTCGTGGCGGATCAACACTGATCGTAGTGTTTCTGCCATGATACTCGTCTTCGCACTCATCGCCCTCAGCGTGTGGGGGCTCATCGCCACCGTCATCGAACTGCGTCGCGACGGCTACCGCCGCACCCCCACCGACTGGAACCGCGTCGCCGAGCACGATGCCCTCGACCGGGCCGAGCTCGGGCACGTGTACAGGTAGGTCTCCCCGTCCGTCGGATGCCGGGGCTACGCTCGACTGCATGAGCGAGCCCCTGCAGCCTCCTGTCCCGCCGTACGGACAGCCGAGTCCTCAGCCGCAGTCCGCACCGCATCAGCCGCAGCCGCAGTCCACACCGGATCCTCCTCAGCCGTACGGCGGCCCGCAGGGCCATCCGCCCGAGACCGCACCGTATCAGCGGGTCGGTCACCCCGTCGGCGCCCCGCATCCCGCGCAATTCCCGGCCTCGGGGCCCGCCGGCCCTCCCTCACCTCCGACATCGAGCGGCGCGCTCGGGCGCACCGCGTTCATCATCGCCCTGGTCAGCCTCGCCGTCGGTACCCTGAGCACGATCGCCTACCCGCTCGCGAGCAGCCTGCTCGACTTCTCCACGCCGATCAGCATGGGCGTGCTCTCCGCACTCATCGGTGTCATCACCCTGGCGGCCGCCGGGGTCGCTCTCGCTCTCGGTCTGGCCGCGCTCCGGCGCCCGGGGCCGCGGGTGCTCGCGGGCATCGCGATCGGCATCGCTGCCGCGAAGCTGTTCGGCACCATCGTGTCCTGGCTCTCCACCGTCGTCTACACCTTCATCTGACCGGGAGACCTCATGAGCGATCCGCACCAGCCGAGCCCCGGACAGCCGTACGGCGCTCCGCCGCAGTACCCGACGTCGGCCGGAGGCCCCCCGCATCCCCTCACTCCGCCGTATCCGACCTCGCCCATGTACGCCGGTCTGACGGAGCCCGGGAACCCGCTCGGCCGGATCGCCCTGCTCATCGCCGTGATCACCGCCGGCATCGGCTCCCTCTCGGGCCTGATCTACCCCTTCCTCATCACCAGGGGCGGCTACGGCATCGTGAGTGTGCTGTCGAGTGTCGTCGCTCTCGTCGTGCTGATCGCGGGCGCGGTCGCTCTCGTCCTCGGGATCATCGCACTGCGCCGCCCGGAACCGCGACTCGCCGCCGCCATCGCGGTCGGCATCGCCGGGGCGACGGTCGTCGCACATCTCGGCGGCTGGGCGGTGAACCTCGCCTACACGCTCCTCTGAACCGAGGTGTAGGGTCAGCTCATGATCCCTCTGGACAGCCTCGTGGCGTTCGTCGTCACCTCGGTCGTGATCATCGTCATCCCCGGCCCGAGCGTGCTGTTCGTCATCGGACGCTCCCTCTCCCTCGGCCGCCGCGCCGGTGCGCTGAGCGTCGTGGGCAACGCGCTCGGCACCGTCCCCGCGGTCGTCGCCGTCGCCTTCGGCGTCGGAGCCATCGTCGCCTCGTCCGTGCTCGCCTTCACGATCATCAAGATCGTCGGCGCCGCCTACCTCGTGTGGCTCGGCATCCAGGCGATCCGCCACCGGCACGATCACCGCGCTGATGCCCCGCGCGAGCCCGCATCCGCCGGAAAGCTCCTGCGCCAGGGCTTCATCGTCGGCGCGACCAACCCGAAGACCATCGCGTTCTTCGTCGCGGTTCTGCCCCAGTTCGTCTCTCCCGCCGCGGGGCCGGTGTGGGCGCAGCTCCTGCTGCTCGGGCTGATCTTCCAGACCCTTGCCATGGTCTGCGACAGCATGTGGGTCCTCGTGGCCGGCACGGCCCGCGCGTGGTTCGGGCGCTCTCCGCGGCGCATGTCGACGCTCTCCGGCGCCGGCGGCGTCATGATGATCGGCCTCGGCGGCACACTCGCCCTGACCGGCGCGAAGAGCTGACGACCGCGAGTCCGGTTCAGCGAGCTCCGGCGAGCACCCGCTCGTACACCTCGACCATCGCCGCCGTGCGCGACGACTGACGGAACGCCTCGGCGACGGACGGCAGCGGCACGGGTGCGGTGCCTCCCGCGATGTCGGATGCCGCCTGCCGCAGCGTCTCCGCGAGCGCGGCGATGCGTCGCGGCTCGTCGCCGTCGGCATCCGGCACCGCCCACAGGCCGCCGCCGAGCTCTGCCGCGATGTCCGGATCGCTGATCACCGACGGGGTGCCGAGGGTCGCCGCCTCGAAGGGGGTCATGCCCTGGGTCTCGAAGCCGATCGAGGTCTGCACGAGGGCGTCGGCCGCCGCGATGCGGGCGAGCGTCTCGGGGTAGCTGAGCTTTCCTGCGAACCGCACGTGCGGGAGCCCCGCGACGATCTTCTCCGCGGCTGCTCGCTGCGCACCGCCTCCGATGATCTCGAGGTCGGCGTCGACTCCCGCGGCGACGAACGCCTCCAGGAACGGGAGCAGCCGCTTCTCGGGGCTCATCCGTCCGAGCCACACGAAGCGCGGCCGGCCGGGCGCCCGCTCCTCCGGCGCCGCCGCGAGGGTCGCCTCGCGCACGTCGTCGTCGATGCCGTTCCACACCACGTCGACCGGGGAGAACACGTCGTGCTCCTCGAGCCTGCGGGCGAAGTGCGTCGAGGGCGCCGTGACCGCGGCGGCTCCGGCGGCGAGCCCCCGCAGGAACGCCCAGCCGTCGGTCCCCGATCCCGAGCCGCGCAGCGCACGACGGCGCCACGCGTTCAGGAAGGCCAGCACGGGGGCGGCGAGAGGCGTGACCGCGCGGATGCCGACGTCGACGCGGTTGTGCATCGTGTGCACGACGGGGATGCCGTGGCGCTCCGCATACCTGTGTCCGATGAAGCCGCCCCAGAAGTCGGCCTGCACGTGCACGAGATCGACGGGCGGACGCCGCGTCATCGCGCGGTCGAGGAAGCGGTCGGTGGAGCGCCCCGGCCAGCTCATCGCGTACTCGCGGTCTGCGGTGATCGGCATCGACGGCAGATCGACGTTCGCCGCGTCGAAGCCGCCGGCGCGCGGTCCGTGCATCCTCGGCGCGACGACGGTGACCGTGTGACCGGCGCGTTCGAGGAACTCGCGCTGCAGCCGCATCGACACCTGCGCCCCGCCGAGGGAGTCGAGGTGCTGATCGCCGAAGAAGACGATGTGCATCGCGCCGGGCCGCCCGCTACTCGGGCAGCTTCTCGTCGCGGTACAGAGCCTCGAACGTATCGAGGGTGCGGTTGATGTCGTGGATCGCGACGCCGTCGAGGGATGCCTGCTGCATCCGCTCGTACTCCGCCTTGTCGGCGGTCAGCACGTCGGTGAGGCGTGCGGCCAGCTCCTCCACGTTCCCCGGCTCGAACAGGTAGCCGTTCTCGCCGTCGTGCACGAGGTGCGGGAGGGCGACGGCATCCGCGGCGACGATCGGGAGCGCCGACGCCATCGCCTCCATCGTCGCGATCGACTGCAGCTCGGCGATCGAGGCGATCGCGAACACCGAGGCCCGCGACAGCAGTGCGCGCAGCTGCTCGTCGGTCGTGCGCCCGTGGAAGGTGACGCGGTCGCCGAGCCCGAGCTTGACCGCGAGGTTCTCGAGGTTCTTGCGCTGGTCGCCGCCGCCGACGATGTCGAACGTCGCCTCGAGCCCCGGGTCGAGCTTCGTCATCGCCTGCAGGATGACCTCGACCTGCTTCTCGGCGGTGAGTCGCCCGACGAAGATGATGCGGTTCTTCTCGCGCGGCCCGATGACCGGGGTGTACTGCGTGCGGTCGATGCCGCAGCTGATCGGGATCACGCCCTTCACATCGACCGTCTTCTCGAGGAAGTCCGCCGCGCGACGCGTCGGGGTGGTCACCGCGCGGGTGAGGTCGAAGGTGTTCTTCGCGTCGGCCCACGCGTACTTGAGCACGAGGTCGTCGATGAACTTGGGCATCATCGAGTGGTCGAGGATGTTCTCCGCCATGACGTGGTTCGTCGCGATGACGGGGATGCCGCGCTCGTGGGCGATGCGGGCGAGCCCGCGGCCGATGACGATGTGCGACTGGATGTGCACCACGTCGGGCTTCACCTGGTCGATGATCTGACGCGCGTAGTGCTTCGAGCGCCACGGCCACACGAAGCGGATCCAGTCGTGCGCGACCCAGCGGACCGACGGCAGACGGTGCAGCGTCATGGGCTCACCCTCGATGACCTCGGTGCGCGCAGCGGCACGACGGTAGGCCTGGTTGGGGGCGACGACATGCACGTCGTGGCCCCGCTGCACGAGTCCGGCGGCGAGGCGCTCGGCGAAGCGGGCGGCGCCGTTGATGTCGGGCGAGAAGGTGTCGCACCCGATGAGGATCTTCAGCGCGCGAGGCGCGGGTGCGGGGGCACTCGTCGAATCGATGGGAGAAGAGGACATGCTGCCTTACGGTTCGGCGGCCAAGGAAAGCCCTGGTCGGGCGGTCGCCACTTTACCGGAGGCCCCTGATCCCGCGGCTCAGGCGTACCGGCATCGGCACAGTCAGACCCGGTGCGAGTCCGCTCCGCTCCTCTGCGCCGACTCGATGCGCTGCTCGATCGCGGCGTACATCTCGTCGTCGATGAGGCGCCCGACGAACAGGAGCGTCGTCCGCGACGGCGCCGTCTTCACCGTCACGGCGCGCCCCGCGCGCCTGAGCCCGGACAGCTGATTCCAGAGCAGTCGCGTCTCGCCACCGGGGCCTGTCAGCTCGAGAGCGTCCGGAGCGAGCGTGAGGGTCTGCGCCGTACCGAGCGCGAGGGTCCGGGTGACCGCACGGCTCACCGCCACGACCAGGACGATCAGGCACACGACGGCGATCGCCGCGATGACGGCCGAGAACCCCATCGTGTCGCGAGGCAGGATGCCGGTGGCTCCCGCCGCGAGTCCGGCGATGCCGACCGCACCGAGGACCCCGAAGACGGCGAGGAGCGGTCCCGACCGACGCAGCAGCGCGGCGCGCGCGACGCGCTGGTCGCCCGCCGCGAACACGATGGAGGCGCTGAGCGCGGGAGCCGACGGGACAGCGTCTGCGACAGCGGATGCGGGCACGTCTGCGCGAGCGGGAGCGTCCGCGCGAGCGGGAGCGTCCGCGCGAGCAGAAGCGGAAGCGGGCGCGTCTGCGGAAGCGATGTCGTCCGCCCGACCACCGACGCCGTCGGCCAGGCGGATCGACTCCACGGCCTCCGCCAGCGCCTCATCGTCGATGAGTCGCCCCGGTAGCCCGAGGCGCGCGTTCGACGGGGCGATCGTGACGTAGACGCCGCCGCCGATCCTCGTCAGGTTCGACAGCTGACGCCACCGGATGCGATCGGCGCCGCCGGGGCCGTCGATGTCGAGGGTGTCATCGGAGACCGTGAGGCTGAACTCGGCGCCGAGCGGCAGCTGCCGGCGGACCATCAGGGCCTGATTCCCGACCAGGAGCGCCACCAGCGCGACGACGAGGCACACGCTGCCCACGGCGATCCCCCAGACGGACGACGGCGAACCGTCGAGGGCGCTGAGCCCGGCCGCCACGGCGAACAGCACGACGACGACCCCGAGCAGGACGAACACCCTGCGCGACTGTCTGAGGTGGCCGCCGAGCACGGCCCGCTGATCGCGGCGATCGATCGTGATCGTCCGACGCTCGAACCCGCTCATGCGCTGCCCTCCCAGAACTCCGCCCACGGTCACGATAGCGGCGTCCTGTTCCGTTCGTGCACCGGCATCCGCACAGGCTCACCCCCTACCGTGGTGTCATGCGACTGATCGCCGACGCCGACCCCCAGCTCTGGATCCCCGTGACGGACTCGCTCGGATTCAAGGGCCGCCGCCATCGCAAGGCCGCGATCCGGATGCTGCTGGGTCAGGCGAACTCCGCTCTGGGCGCCGTCGAGCGCCCCGGGTCGAAGTTCGGCGCATGGGTGATGAGCCAGGCGGCGCCGCTGCTCATGAAGCGCGCGGACGGCCGCGTGCTGGTGTGGACGTGGAAGGCCGACCCCGAGCTCGTCGTCGCGATGGTCACGGCGCAGGCGCTCACCCCCGACGTGCGCATCGCGCGGGCGTCGATGCCGATGGACTACGACGACACCGAGTCGTTCCAGAGCCGCTGGCTCGGCCGGGGTGAGAAGCTCGTCGTGCCGATGCCGGCGTCGCCCTCCTCTCCGCCCTTCGCGTCCTACACGTGGGACACCGGAACGCATCTCGTGACGCTCACGGCGATCTGCGGCGAGCGCGAGCGCTTCGGCACCCTGATCGGCGCGCTCGACGAGCTGGCGCGCAGCATCCGCATCGCCGACGACCTCACCGGCGGGGAGTCGCCCGAGGTGCTGCGGCTGCCTCCGGCCTGAGTCGGCGGCGGACGCTAGCCCCGGCAGCCCCGGTAGCCCCGGTAGCCCCGCGCTGGCTCCAGAACTCCGGAGATCGGCTCCGAAGAACACCGGCCGCGCCTCTTCCCGCCCGGATTCCGCCCGATTGTCCGGAGTCCTGGAGCGGCCCTACTCCAGCCCGCGCTCCGCGAGCCACTCCTTCGCGATCCGCGCCGGAGCGCGCAGCAGCCACGCGTCGGCGATGATCTCCGCCAGACGGTCGCGGTCGATCGCATCGAGTCGCACGAGCAGCCCCGGGTACCCGTCGAAATGGGGGATGCTGAACAGCGCATCCGGCTCGGCGGCGAGCAGCGCCGCCTTCTCCTCCAGCGACCCGACGCGCACCCCGAGCACAGGGCCGTCCGGCCAGGAGCGGCCGAGCTCCTCCAGCTGGCGCAGGTCCGTCGCCCTCGGCCCGCGGATCCACGCGATCTGACCGCTCTTCAGCCGCCATACCGGCTCCCCCGTGTGACCGCCGGTGCGCTCCTCCACCCCGGGGAGCGCCATCGCGATCTCCCGCACGTCGTCGATGTTCGCCATCCCGCCATCGTCCTCCGCGCGGACTCCTGCCACAATGACGGAATGGTCGCTCTGTGGACACCGCCGCCCTCGCACGCCACCCTCCTCCAGAAGGGAGCCGAGGCGCGCAAGAGCACACCGCGGCGCATGCTGGCTGAGCACTCCACGGGCGCTCGCGATCCGCTCGGCATCCTCGAGAGGCAGAACCGCACACGGCTGCAGGACCTCGTGCCGCTGCGCACCGAGCGCATGTCGGCGAGCCCGTTCGCCTTCTACCGCGGAACAGCGGCGCTCATGGCGGCCGATCTCGCCGATGCTCCGCACAGCGGCATCCTCGTCGCGTCCTGCGGCGATGCCCACGTGTCGAACTTCGGCTTCTACGCGTCGCCGCAGCGCAGCCTCATGTTCGACCTCAACGACTTCGACGAGGCCGCCTGGGCGCCGTGGGAGTGGGACGTGAAGCGGCTCGTCGCGAGCATCGTGATCGGCGGTCAGGCGTCAGGACGCACGGATGCCGTGATCGACCAGGCCGCCCTCGCCGCCGTCACCACCTACTCCCGCGGCATCGCGAGGGCCACCGCGCTCAGCCCGAAGGACCGCTACTTCACGCACTTCGACGTCGACCAGACCCGCAGCATGCTCGACAAGGCGTCGCAGAAGGCGATCCGCAGCGCGGTGAAGCAGGCCGAGCGTCGCACCGGCGAGCGCGCGGTCCGGCGGTTGACGCAGGCGGATGCCGACGGACGCCGGCGCTTCCTCCACCAGGAGCCGACGACCGCACCCGTCGCAGACGGCCTGCTCGCCGTCGTGCACGACCTCGTCGACCAGTACCGCCGGACGGCGAGCCCCGACGTGGCGCTGCTGTTCGAGCACTACACGGTCAGCGACGTCGCACGCCGCGTCGTCGGGGTCGGCAGCGTCGGCACCCGCTGCTACCTGGTGCTCTTCCAGGACGGCGAGGACAGCACCGTGCTGATGCAGCCGAAGGAGGCCGCGCAGAGCGTGCTCGTCGAGTACGGCCGCGTCGAGCAGCCGCCCGCGCTGCAGGAGCTGATCGAGGCTCACGGAGAGGGGGCCCGTGTCGTGTCGATGCAGCGCATCCTGCAGGCGCTCTCCGACCCGTTCCTCGGTCACCTGCGGTCGCCGAACGCCGACTTCTACGTGCGGCAGTTCCACGACATGAAGGGCAGCATCGAGGTCGAGGACCTCGACGACGGCCCCTTCGTGACCTACGCGCAGGCGTGCGCGGCGACCGTCGCCCGCGCGCACAGCCAGTCGGTCACGGCATCCGAGGTCGCGGGGTACATCGGCGGAGGCCGCGCCGTCGCGTCGGCGCTGCTCGACTGGGCCCGCGCCTACGCCGACGTCTCGCGCGCCGACTTCGAGGCGTTCCGCGCCTCCTGAGGACACGCCGCCTGCTCCCGTCGCGAGGGCTCAGCGCACGATGCGCAGCGTGCGCACCTCGAAGGGACGCAGCCGCAGCTCGCCGCCGAGACGCGGCTCGTCCAGCGCGTCCTCGATGAGGCTCACCTCGCGGATCCCGCTGTGCTCGAAGTCCGCCGTGATCGAACCCGTCGCACGGCGTCCGAGCGCCTCGTAGAGCCGCACGATCACGTCTCCCGAGCCGTCGTCGGCGAGCTTCACGCCCGACACGACGATGCCGTCGCCCTGCACCGACACGAGCGGCGCGACCTCGCGGGCGCCCTGCACGACCGTCGCCGGGGAGTTCAACGCGATGCCCTCGGCGGTGGCGATCGCGGCATCCGCCCCGATCACGAAGCCGATCTCGATCTCGTGGTGACCGTGGTCGGTGTCGGGGTCGGGGAAGCGCGGGGCGCGCAGCAGCGAGAGCCGCACCGTCGTGGTGACCGCGTCGTCGTGGACCTCGCGCGAGGTGTCGTAGCCGTAGATGGAGTCGTTCACCAGGGCGACGCCGAAGTCCTGCTCGCGCACCAGCACGAACCGGTGCATGGACGTCTCGAACTTGGCGGCCTCCCAGCTGGTGTTCGTGTGCGTCACGCGCGACTGGTACCCGAACTGCGTCTCGGCCTCGGTGTGCGCGGCCTGGATGTCGAGAGGGAAGGCGAGCTTGAGCAGCTTCTCGGTCTCGTGCCAGTCGATCTCGTTGCGCAGGAGCACCGTGCGCGATCCAGGGCGGAGGATGATCGTCTGCGCGATCGACGACTCCGAGAACGGGCGGACGACCTTCACGACGGCGGCGCCGTCGACCACGGATGCCGTGATCTCGGAGACCTCGGTGAGGTCGTCGACGCTGTTGCGGTAGTAACGGTCGATGTCCCACGCGTCCCACATGTTGGGGAAGTCCTGGTGCAGCTGGAACAGGTTCGCGGCGGCGCCCTCGGCGACGGCCTCGCGCCCGGAGGCCCGGTCGACCGCGGAGACGATCAGCCCGTCGGCCGAGATGAGCACCGACACGAGGTCGTTCTCCAGACGCCAGCCGCCGCTCTCCTCGGCGAGGGAGACGGATGCCGCGGCCGGGGCCTCGGCGAACACGGCGCCCAGCGCCCGACCCGCACCGCCCGCACCGACGGAGCTGGGCACGAAGCGCAGCTCGCGGTCGCCCTCCCCCGCGAGGGAGCGACGGGCGTCGTCGGCGAGCGCTCGCGCCTCGTCGAGCACCCCGGACAGCACTTCGACGGCCTCGCGGTGCACCCAGGCGATGGAGGTGCCGGGGAGGATGTCGTGGAACTCGTGCAGCAGCACCGTCTGCCACAGGCGGTCGAGCGCCTCCTGCGGGTACGCGGCGCCGGTGCGCACGGCATCCGTCGCGGCCCACAGCTCGGCCTCGACCAGCGCGTGCTCGGCCCAGCGGTGCAGCGCCTTCGTGGCGTGCTGGCTGGTGAGCGTGCCGCGGTGCAGTTCGAGGTAGAGCTCGCCGACCCACACCGCGGGGTGCGGCAGCTCGGCGCGCGCGGCGTCGAAGAAGACGTCGGGGTGCTCCCACACGACCTGGGCGCTGCCTTCGAGATCGGCGAGGCGGGTGGCCTTGCCGGTCATCTCGCGGGTGGTGCCTCCCCCGCCGTCTCCCCAGCCGACGGGGGCGATCGAGCGCGAGCTCAGGCGGTTCTCCTTGAACTGCCGCGAGGCCTTGGCCACCTCCATGCCGCTGAGCTGCGAGTTGTACGTGTCCATCGATGGGAAGTGCGTGAACATCTGCGAGCCGTCGATGCCCTCCCAGAGGAAGGTGTGGTGCGGGAAGACGTTCTGCTGGTTCCACGAGATCTTCTGCGTGAAGAACCACTCGAACCCGGCCCTGCGCATGAGCTGCGGAAGGGCGGGCGAGTAGCCGAAGCTGTCGGGCAACCACACGCCCTTCGATCGGATGCCGAACTCGCTCTCGAAGAACCGCTGGCCGTAGGAGAACTGCCGCACGAGCGATTCACCCGTCGGCATCACGGTGTCGGACTCGACCCACATGCCGCCCAGCGGAAGGAAGCGGCCGTCGGCGACGGCGGCCTTGACCCGCGCGTACACCTCAGGGCGGTGCTCCTTGAGCCACGCGTACTGCTGTGCGCTCGACATGCCGTACTGGAACTCGGGCTGCTCCTCGAGCAGCGTCGTCATCGAGGACGTGGTGCGGGCGACCTTGCGGATCGTCTCGCGCACGGGCCACAGCCAGGCGGAGTCGATGTGGGCGTGCCCGATGGCCGAGATGCGGTGGGCGCTCGCCTCGGCGGGCGCCGCGAGGACGTCGGCGAGCCGCGCGCGGGCATCGGATGCCGTGGCGGCGATGCGCTGCAGATCGAGCACGTCGAGGGCATCGTCCATCGCCTGCAGGATCCGCATGCGGCGCGGGGAGGTCGCGGGGAGCTCGGCCTGCAGCTCGAACAGCACCTCGAGGTCGAGGGAGAGCTCGAACACCTCGCTCTCGAAG
Organism: Microbacterium sp. LWH10-1.2; assembly: GCF_038397765.1. NCBI lineage: Bacteria > Bacillati > Actinomycetota > Actinomycetes > Micrococcales > Microbacteriaceae > Microbacterium > Microbacterium sp. LWH10-1.2. The sequence goes on along the minus strand of NZ_CP151638.1, from coordinate 3,894,238 downwards.
ACGGCGAGGTCGATGCGGCGCGTGCGGTACAGCGGCTCGGTGGAGGAGGCGCGGATGTCGCCCTCCTGCGTCGGCAGGAAGGGGTGGTAATCGAGCAGCACGGGGTTGGCGGCGGCTTCGAGGTACAGCTCGACCGGCTCGTCGCCGTCGGCGGTCTCGGTGATGGGCAGCCACTGGTTGCGCGGGTTGATGCTCTTCACCGGGGTGCCGTCAGCGCGATAGACGAGCGCCTCGCACTGGAAGCCCGGCATGTTGATGTCGAAGCCGAGGTCGATGACGGCCTCGACCCTGCGGCCGGCCCACTCCGCCGGCACGCGACCGGTGAGCTTGAACCAGGTCGTCGACCAGGCGGGTCCCCACACGCTCGGCACGGAGTCCGGGGCGAAGGGCAGCGCCAGGCCCTCTGCGGGCACGATCGGCTCGCCCGGCAGCTCGTTGCGCTCCACCGTCAGCGGCACAGAGGCCGAGTGGATGGCGGGGCGGATGCGCTCATCGAGCACCCGCTTGACGCGGCCGACGGTGAGAGAGGTGTCGTCATGCATGAGGGGGGTGTCTCCGTTTGACGGGTCGGGGGATTACTCAGATTACTTTATTAATTCGATGGAGCGCACGGAATCGATTCGACGCCTCGACGCTACCGGGCCGCTGACGCGGGCGGAGCCGCGACACCGATCCGCGCGTCGATCTCGTCGAACTCGGCGAGCCGGAGGCGCGAGCCGCCGGTCCACGCGCGCTCCGCCATCGCCCGCAGCGGTGAGCGGATGCCGTCGAGCACCTGCTCCACGCTCTGCGCGTCGGAGTCGTCGGACCACACCGAGAAGAACGAGCCGAGCAGGAGCGCCGGGTAGGGCGCCGCGATCTCCTGACGCGTCCCGTCCGGCAGCGAGGGGAACAGCCCGGGGTGCCATTCGGCCTCCCAGATCCGCGCGCTCGTCGGGTAGCGGTAGCCGGCCTTCTCCCCCAGCACGTAGTAGAAGAGGCCGTCGTGGAAGTTGACCAGCCGGGCGCCCGCCGCGAGCGCCGCGGAGAGCGGGCGCATGTCGACGTGCCAGTTGGTCCACCACGTGAGCGTCACGTCGGGGTCGAGCGGGACGACCTCGCCGCGCAGCATCCCGTCGTTCCACGCCCGCGCGGCGAAGCCGTGATCGCGCAGGTGCGCGGCGATGCGGTTGACGAAGTCGGTCAGCAGGTCGAAGCCCGTCGCGCGGTCGTCGAAGCGCTCACGCGCAGCCCTCGCGAGGGCCGGATGGTCGTCGATGCGGGTGAAGTCGACGAACTCGTCTCCGCCGAGGTTCCACCGCGTGCTGTGCGGGAACAGCGGGGCGACGTCATCGATCAGCCGACATGCGAACGCCACGGCCTCGTCGCGGGTGATGTCCAGGGCTCCCTCGATCGGGCTCCCGTCCGCCGCGGGGAGTCGCAGCTCCGGGTGCGCGGCGAGGACGCGCCCGAGGTGCCCCGGCATGTCGAGTGACGGGATGAGGTCGATGTGCAGATCCGCCGCCGCCTCCGCGATGACCGCCGCGTCCGTGCGCGAGACGTGCTCCGCCGAGACGACCTCCGGGAACGCCTCCGATCCGATGCGGAAGCCCTCGTGCTCCGACACGTGCCACTGGAGGGAGGTGAGGCCGACGTCGGCGAGCGCGGAGAGGAGGGCGAGGATGCTCTCGGTCGGGAAGTGCTTGCGGGCGGCGTCGAGGTGGAGGCCGCGCTCCGCCACCGACGGCGCGGAGCGCACCGCCCCGTGCGGCACGGCGCCCTGCGCTCGGAGGTTGTGCAGCAGCTGCCTGGTCGCACGGAAGATCCCGACCGGGCTCGACGCGCGCACCTCGACGTCGTCGGCGATGTCGATCTCGAACGCCTCCGTCGAGGCCGCGCTCGGAGCGGTGGCCACCAGGCGGATGATCGAGCGGTCGCCGCTCGGCATCCCCCGCGCGGCGAGCTCCGCCTCCAGTCGCACGGCCTCCCGCGCGAACGCGGGGTCGTCGGCGACGACGCGCACCGATGCCGGGCGCCAGAGCCCTCCGGTCAGCGTCGCCGTCCGAGGCTGCGGGAGCGCCAGCCAGCGCGGTGTGTTCTCGGCATCCGCTGTCATCCCTTGACGCTGCCCTCCTCGACGCCCTTGAAGAACTGCCGCTGCAGCGCCGCGAAGAGCAGGATGATCGGCACGAGCGCGATCATCGTGCCCGCCGCGATGACGCGCGGGTTCGCCGAGAAGTTCGAGCTGAGGTACTGCATGCCGACGGTGAGGGTGTAGTTCGCCGGGTCGGAGAGCACGACGAGCGGCCAGAGGAAGTCGTCCCACGCGCCGATGAACGCGAACAGCGCCACGACCGAGACCATGCCCCGCACGTTCGGCCACACGATGTGACGCAGCCGCTGCATCGTGTTGGCGCCGTCGATGGTCGCGGCGTCCAGGGTGTCCGGAGGGATCATGCGGCACGCCGCCATCATCAGCAGCACGTTGATCGCGGCGATCGCTCCGGGGAGGAAGACCCCCCACAGCGTGTTCGCGAGCCCCAGCGACTTCACCGTCAGGTACTGACTGGTCAGCGTGACCTCCCCGGGCAGCAGGAGCGTCGAGAAGATGATCGCCAGCACGATCCACTTGCCGCGGAAGCGCATCGTCCCCAGCGCGTAGCCGCCGATGGTGGCGAAGATGACGTTGGTGATGACCGTGCCCACGCCGACCAGCAGCGAATGCCAGGCGTAGTCGAGCACGGGGATGGTGCGGAACACCTCGGCGTAGTTGTCGAGCGTCGGCGCCTGCGGGATCAGCGAGGGCGGGAAGTCGTAGATGTTCTCGGTGGCGCCCTTGAAGGACGTCGACATCTGCCACAGGAACGGGAACACCATGACGGCGAGCACGACGAGCAGCAGTGCGTACTTGCCGATCAGGCCGCCGAGCGACGGCTTCATGATGTCGACCGATCCGCTCGTGCGGTACGGGCGCTCACGGCGCAGCTTCTGATCAACGCTCATCGGGCCACCTCCTGCGCGCGGCGGGCGACCTTCGCGGCCTTGGCCGTGCGCCTGGTCGCCAGCGCCTCCTTGATCGTGTCGCTGTTGTTGAGGATGCCGACGACCGCGAGCGGCACGAGCGTGAGCAGGAACAGCACGAGGGAGATGGCGGATGCGTAGCCGACCTGGCCGTTGAGGCCCTTGCCCATCGACTGGATGAGCATCACCATGCTCATCGCGCGCCCGCCGGGGCCGCCCGAGCCGTTGGAGAGGACGTAGAGCTCGGTGAACACGCGCATCGCCCCCACGCAGACGAGCACCGAGACGAGCATCATCGGGCCGCGCACCCCCGGGACGGTCACCGACCAGAACCGGCGCCAGCGACCGGCGCCGTCCATCGCCGCCGCCTCGTGCAGCTCACGGCCGACGTTCCCGAGGGCCGCGAGGTACACGACCATGTAGTAGCCGAGACCCTTCCACACCGTGAGGCCGATCGCGCAGCCGATCAGCAGCCAGCGGTCGGAGAGGAACTCGATCGGCCGGTCGGCGAGCCCGAAGAACTTCAGCGCCGAGTTCACGGTGCCGCTGCCGGAGAACAGGAACTCCCAGACGATCGCCACGACCACGGCCGAGGCGATCACCGGGAAGTAGAACGTCGTGCGGAAGAACCCGATGCCGGGGATCTTGTTGTGCACGAGCATCGCGAGCAGCAGCGGCAGGAACGTCAGCAGCGGCACGCACACGACGACGTAGACGAGCGATGTCGACAGCGCGTAGCCGAACCGCTCGTCCTCGAAGAGCTTCGCGAAGTTCGCGAGCCCGACGAACTCGGCGGGGCGGAGCGGACGAGCATCCGTGAAGGCCAGCATCACGGTGTTCAGGAACGGCCACAGCGCGAACACGAACACCCAGATCACCGCCGGCAGCACCAGCAGATACGGCGTGAACCATCTCTGTCTCTTCACGGTCTCGTCCTCTCCGCCGCGTCGTTCAGCCGACGAGGTTCTGCTGGGCGTACTCCACAGCCTTGTCGAGCGCCTCCTGGCCGGAGATCTCGCCGGTGATGGCGAGGGCGATCTGCTGCTTGGCGTAGGTCTCCATCGCCTCGGTGTACTGCGGGGCGCCGGTCTGCTTCGCATCGGCCATCTGCGCGGCGGCGAGCGTCGTCGCCGTGCCCTGCAGCTCGTTCACCGGGGCCTCGGCGAACACGGACGGGTCGGCGTTCGCCGCGATCGTCCCGGGGAAGAAGCCCGCGGCGAGCTTCACGAACGCGATCTGGTTCTCCGTGTTCGTGACGAACTCGGCGAACGCCAGAGCCGTGGCGGAGTTCTTCGAGTTCTTCGAGACGCTGATGCCCTGCACGAACAGCGGCGGGTTGCCGAAGCCGTTGGTCACGTCGACGTCGGGGAGCAGGTTCGGCGCGTTGACCGCGACGTCCTTGTCGATGTAGTTCGGGCCGGCCGTGGTCCAGGCGACGCCGCCGGTGTTGAAGATGTTGATGTTCGAGTTCGCCGTTCCCGCGCCCTGCAGAGCCTCGGCCGTGATGGCGCCCGCCTTGTAGAGCTCGGCGTAGCGGTCGACGATCTTCGCGGCCTCGGGGGTGTTGAAGACGAACTCGCCGTCCTTGAAGATGTCGGGCGAGGCGCCGACGATCTGCAGCGTCTTCGGGCTGGGCACGGAGGAGAACATCGGCACGCCGGCAGCGGCGAGCTTCTCGGCGGCATCCAGGGTCTCGTCGAAGTCCTTCGGCGCCTCGGTCACGCCGCCCTTGGCGAGCAGCGCCTTGTTCCAGTAGTTCAGCTCGGTCCCGAGGTACCACGGGAAGGCGAACGAGCCCTCGACGCCGTCGTACTGGTAGGCCGCGACGCCGCCGGCGACGTAGTCGTCGATGACCTTCGATGCGCTGCCGAGGTCGAGCAGCTGATCGGCGGATGCCAGCGAGTACGCGTACTCCGGCGGCAGGTTGATCACGTCGGGCAGCTCGCCGGACTCGGCCTGCTGCAGGATCTTGTCCTCGTACCCGTCGCCGGGCTGGTCGATCCATTTCACCTTCGTGCCGGGGTGCTCCTTCTCGAACGCCGCGACGACGTCCTCGAAGTACGGCGTGAACTTGTCATTCTTGAGAGACCAGGTCTGGAAGGTGATCTCCCCGCCGATCTCGCCGTCGCCACCCGACGGGGCGGAGGCGCCGCCGCCGGTGCATCCGGCGAGGACGAGGGATGCCGCGACCGCGAGGCCCGCGACTGCTGTGGAACGGTGCTTCATGGACTTCTCCTTCGAAGTGGCCAGGCTGGCGCGTCTCGCTCGAGTCGCTGTCACAACCCGTACTAAAACGGTATAGTGACCTTAGCATGCCACACCGTCGCCATGACGGTCCAGCCACGGGATGCTTCGTGTCAGCGTCGATTCTCGAAAGGACAGCGATGCCCCGTCTCGTCGCCCCGCTGCGCTTCGGCGCCAACTACACCCCGCGTTCGCAGTGGATGCACTCCTGGATGTCGCTCGACCTCGACGAGGTCCGCCGCGACTTCGAGGCGCTGGCCGGACTCGGGCTCGACCACGTGCGGATCTTCCCGCTGTGGACGCAGCTCCAGCCCAACCGCACCCTGATCCGCAGCGACGCCATCGACGACGTGCGCGCCGTGGTGGAGATGGCCGGGGAGTTCGGGCTCGACGCGAGCGTCGACGTCATCCAGGGGCACCTGTCGAGCTTCGACTTCATCCCCTCGTGGCTGTTCACCTGGCACGACAAGAACATGTTCACGCACCCCGACGCGCTGAGCGGCCAGGCCGAGCTCGTCACCCGGCTGGGCGCGAACCTCAGCGAGGCGGGCAACTTCCTCGGCTTCACGCTGGGCAACGAGACCAACCAGTTCTCCGCGGAGACGCACCCGTCGCCGTGGCCGGTGACCGAGGCCGAGGCCGCGCACTGGATCACCACGCTCCTCGACGCCGCCCGCGCAGCGGCCCCCGCGCAGCAGCACGTGCACAGCGAGTACGACGCCGCCTGGTACATGGACGGTCACGGCTTCACCCCGCGGCTCGCGTCGCGGCTCGGCGACATCACGACCGTGCACTCCTGGATCTTCAACGGCACGGCGCAGCGCTACGGCGGCCGATCCACGGCATCCGACCGCCACGCCGAGTACATGATCGAGCTGGCCCGCGGCTTCGCCACCGACCCCGCGCGGCCCATCTGGCTGCAGGAGGTCGGCGCGCCCTCCAACTGCCTCACTCCGGAGCAGACGCCCGGGTTCCTCGAGGCGACGCTGCGCTCGGCCGCCCGCACCGAGAACCTGTGGGGCGTGACGTGGTGGTGCTCCCACGACGTCAGCCGCAGCCTCGCCGACTTCCCCGAGCTGGAGTACACGCTCGGGCTGATCGATCAGGACGGATCGGCCAAGCCGATCGGCCGCCGCTTCGCCGACCTCATCCCCGAGCTGCGCGAGCGTCAGGACGCTCCGGCACGGACCCTCGGCATCGTCGTCGAGGTCGATGAGGACGAGACCCCCGTCAGCCGCGCGGCCCTGGGTCCCGGCGGCGCGGTGTTCCAGGCCTGGGTCGATGCGTGCGAGTCGGGCGTCGACCCCGCGTTCGTGACGTCGGCGGATGCCGAGAAGCCCGAGGTCCTCGCGGCGCGAGGGATCACCGAGCTCGTGCGCCCCGGAGTCGGCGGCCCCGCGTACGCCTCGCAGAACACGGTCGTCTGACCGCACCGCATCCGCCGCCGCGCCGTTCCGGCCCGTTCCGTCCCGAAGGGGAAGCCGCTAGCGCGGGGCGCTCGTGCTCTCGCGCACGGTGAGCACGGGCAGCGCGCCCACCCGGTCGGGCAGCACGTCCGGCACCTCGATCTGCTCGAGGAGGAAGGCCGCGGCATCCGCTCCGAGGCCGAAGGTGTCGCGCGTGACGCAGGTGATCGAGGGGTGCATGAGCCCTGCGACGACCGAGTCGTCGAAGGAGGCGATCGAGAGGTCGCCCGGCACCGAGACGCCCATCTCCTGCGCGATGCGGAGTCCGGCGATGGCCATCACGTCGTTGTCGAACACGACGGCGGTGGGTCGATCGCGGCGGCTCAGCACACGGCGCATGGTGGCGGATGCCGCGAGCGGCGAGAAGTCCGTCGTGATCACCTCTCCCGTCACGCCGCGGGCGGCGAGACCGGCCAGCACGTCGATGCGCAGCCGCGTGTGCTGGAACTCCTCGGGGCCGGCGACGTAGACGATCGAGCGGTGTCCCAGCGCCGAGAGGTAGTCGAAGAGCGAGTGGGCCACCTGGCTGTCGTCGAGCCAGATGGACGCAGGCTGCCCCTCCTCGGAGGAACGGCTGCCGATCACGACGGCGGGCATGTCCAGCTCGGGGAGCACGGCGAGGCGCGGGTCGTCGTCGCGCGGATCGATCACGATCACGCCGTCGACCTGATTGGCGCTGCGCCAGCGGCGGTAGGTCGCCACCTCCTCCTCGATCGAGGAGACGAGCACCATCTGCATGGCGATGCGGTGGGCGGCGAGGGCCGACTGGGCGCCGGCGATGAGGTCGGTGAAGAAGGCCTCGTTGCCAAGCGTGTCGGCTGGACGGTTCACCGCGAAGCCGATGACCCCCGCGCGGGCTCCGACCAGCGCCCTGGCGGCGGAGCTGGGCTGCCACTGGTGCTCCTCGGCGATGTCGAGGATGCGCTGGCGCGTCTGCTCGCTGACTCCGGGGCGCCCGTTCAGCGCGAAGGACACCGCGCCGGGAGAGACCCCGGCCAGACGGGCGATGTCCGTGATGGTCACGCGCTTGGCTTTGGACATTCCACAACTGTAGCGATCAAGGCCGATCGTGAAATTGGACTGGGCACAACAGTTGCGCTCTGCTACGGTGCCACTAAAGCGCTTAAGTAGCGGCGGCCGACTCGCCGCTCTTGAGCACCCCACCCCTCGAAGGAGAGAGCAATGAAGCGAACGACGGCGCTCGCACTGAGCGCACTGCTGACCGGACTCGCGGCCTTCGCCGCGCAACCCGCCGTCGCCGACACGACCGCAGCTCCGGCGGCATCCTCCGCCTCCAGCACCGCGCAGTGCGAGAGCACTCCGCAGACCATGGCGTACTACCGCACCTGGCGCGACGTCACGGTGCCGCAGAGCGCGAACTCGAACCTGCCCGACCCGAACGTCACGCGCATGACCGACCTGCCGTCCGAGATCGACGTCGCGATGGTGTTCGACGCCGGCGCCACCGCCGGCACCGACTACTGGCCGACGCTCCGCGACACCTACGTGCCCACGCTGCACGCGCGCGGGACGAAGGTCGTCTACACGCTGTGGATCGACCGGCTCGCCAAGGCCGACATCCCCCTGACCGATGCCGCCTACGCCGCCTACGCGCAGGAGCTCGTCGACACCTACGTCACGCCGTACGGGCTCGACGGCATCGACATCGACGTCGAGTCCTACCCCCAGGGCGACGAGCTCACCCGCGCGATCGGCGTGTTCAGAGCCCTCGGCGAGCTCATCGGGCCGAAGTCCGGCACCGACCGGATCTTCATCTACGACACCAACCAGGACGGAGACACCGCACTGTTCGAGGCGGTCTCCGACACCGTCTCCTACGTGCTGCTGCAGGCGTACGGGCGCGGCACGGGCGGCATGCAGGCGACGTGGGAGACGTTCGCCGACGACATCGCGCCGTGCCGCTTCCTCCCCGGCTTCTCCTTCTACGAGGAGCAGGACCGCACCCACTGGGGCGACGCCGAGGGCATCTACGACCCGGCCACGGCGCCGTCGTCGACCGCATACCAGTACGCGATCTGGCAGCCGGAGGAGGGCGCGAAGGGCGGCTTCTTCGCCTACGCCGTCGATCGTGACGGCAAGGTGTTCGGCGACAACAGCATCACGAAGACCGACTTCACGTGGATGACGAACCTCTCCGCCGTGCAGGACGAGGCCGCGGGAGTCACCCCGCAGCCGCCGGCCGCGCCGACCGCCGCGCTCGACCGCGACCGCATCACGATCCGCGGCACCGGCGTCGCCGGCGCCGAGGTCACGGCGCTCACGAGCGGCCCGGGGCGCACGGCATCACCCGCGACCGCGTCTGTCGCCGCCGACGGCACCTGGGCGCTGGTCCTCGACCGCAAGCTGACGCGGCCGCAGTCCGTCGCCGTGACGCAGAGCGTGAAGGGCACGGCATCCGCCCCCGTGACGGTGCTCTTCCGTCGCTGACGATCACGTGAGGGGCCAGTGAGTGCGGGGTCGAGAGACCCGTATGCCGCACTCACTGGCCCCTCACTGCTGCGTCAGAGCGACGTCACGTCCCCCACGAGGTTGACGCGGATGCCCATGCCCGCGAACATCGCGGCCTTCGCGACCAGCGCCCGATCGGCGGTCTCGGCGTCGGGGGCGTAGACGAGCTGCGCGTGGTTGGCCTTGTGACGCGCCATGAACTGATCGCGCGTCTGCCCGTGCAGCACGACGTGCGCGATCGGCCACTCGGGGTTGGTGGCCTCCTTGCGGCGCCGGGTCTCCTCCTCCGGCAGCTCCACGACGGATGCACGGAAGATGTCTGCCTGCAGCGCCCCGTCGGCGATGAACACCCGCGACAGCACGATCTCGCCCGGCTTCGAGACGCCGTTGATCGTCGCCCCTCCCGCCGGGAAGAACACGTGACCCTGGCGCCAGCCCTCGGCGTTCTGCCACCCGCCCAGGTGCGAGGCCGGCACCGAGCCCGAGATCTCGTACACCCACACGAACTCGCCGTCGTAGTCCTCGCCCCAGCGCACGTCGTGCAGGGTGTTGTCCGGCACCAGCCCCATCGCTCGCCACACGCGATCGGTGACCAGCGCGTCGACCGCGACGCCCTCGTCGGCCTCGTTGAAGTGCGGGAAGGCCCGCCCCTCGTGCAGCACGCGCGAGCCGTCGCGCGAGGTCACGGGAGGGCGCTCGGTGGAGTTCAGGATGCCCTCGGCGAGGTCCGACGCGGGCACGAGGTCCTTGAGCCCCTGCTGGTACTGGATGCCGACGGCGTCGAGTCCGAAGTCGTCGGCGATGCGGAGCGCGGCGATGTACATCTTCATCTGCCACTGCACCTGCTCGCGGGTGAGCTCGGTCGCGGCATCCTCTCCGTATTTGAACGTCATGCCGTGCGCGACGAGCCAGTCGTAGGCGGCATCCGCCTCCTGCTCCGTGACGTCGAGCATCTCGGCGTAGAGCGCGGACTGCGACAGGCGCTCCTTGTAGATGCCCGTGCCGTTGAGCAGCTCGTCGTCGAAGATGGCGTTGTACATGCCCATGCAGCCCTCGTCGAAGACGCCGATGATGGCCTTCTCCGCGCGCAGCTGGGCGGCGAGCGCCTCGCCGAGCCGCTTCTCCGGGCTGTCAGGGAGCTCGGGCAGGGGGCGCACGTGCGAGTCGTCGTGCGTGATGGAGCCGGTCTCGGTCCACTCCCTGATCGCGTCGGTGAACCAGGCGTCCGTGTAGTCGACCGACCACGTGGTGGCGTAGGGCTTGCCCATCTTGGTCAGTCCCGCGTTGAGACCGAGCAGGCCGACGAGCCCCGGCCAGTCGCCCGCGAAGTTCGCCACGGTGAGGATCGGCCCCTCGTGCGTGCGGAGGCCCGCGAGCACGTGGTGGGAGTACTGCCAGTTGGCGATGGCCACCACGAGCGGCGCGTCGACGGGGATGTCCCTGAAGACCTCCAGACCCATGCGCTGGCTGGAGATGAACCCGTGCCCGGTCGCCGGGTCGACGCCGAAGGGGCGGATGACGGTCCAGCCGAGGCCGTCGAGCACCCCTGTGACGCCCTCTTCGAGCTCGACCTGGGTGGGCCAGCCGGCGACGTTCGCCGACTCGCGGAGATCGCCGGAGGTGATGAGGTAGGCGGTCTTCGGGGCGGATGCCGGCCGGGTGACCGGCGTCGGCAGGGTGTAGGTGGTCATGATGCCTCCGGTGTCTGGATGGGGGTGGTGTGCGACTCCCCGGCTCGGAGTCGGATGCCGCGGTCGACGCTGCGGCCGTGCAGCCGCAGATCGTCGATGTCGAGGGATCCGCCGTCGAGGCGGAGGGTGAGGGCGTCTCCGTCGATCTCGACGCGGCCCCAGCCGTCGCCGGTCGTGAAGAGGCTGCGGAAGGGACCGTCTGTCGCCGGAGCGAAGGAGAGCACGCCGAGCGGGGCGTCCCACTGGGCTCCGCTCGCGCCGAGCAGCAGCGCCCAGGACGCGAGGGAGCGGGCGTAGTGGTTGCCGCACTCGATCTCGTTCCACGGGCTGCGGTGGGCTCCGTCGTAGCGCGAGCGCAGCGCCCGTTCGATGCGGAGGGCGTCGTCGTAGCGGCCGGCGAAGAGGAGGGATGCCGCGACCTGGTGCTCCACGCCCGTCCACACCTCGTCGGAGTAGACGAACGGGATCGCCGGCCGCCCGCCGCGCGGCCAGGACGCGAGGAGCAGTCCGCCCTCGTCGTTCAGGGCGTACACGCGCTGCGTGCTCTCGTGGGCGGAGAGGTCGTCGCGCAGGTTGTGGCGGGCGATCGCGGCGAGCGCGGAGTCGACGCGCTCCGCCGGGAGGAGGAGCCCGAGTCCGTTCACGAACGCGTGGAACTGCCCGAGCAGCTGGTCGGACAGCACGCCGTCGCCGTACTGGTAGCGGTGGGCGTCGGCATCGTCGATGACCTGCCGGTAGTACTCGCCGTTCCACAGCGTCTCGTCCATCGCGGCGGCGACGTGGTCGGCGCGCGCGGTCCATGCGGCGGCGCGCTCGGCCTCGCCGAGGTGGGAGGCCATCCGCGCCCCCGCCCGCAGCGCGGCGAGGTAGACGCCGTTCGCGAGCGGCTCCGCGCCGTGGAACTCGATGTCGTAGGTGTTGTGCATCTCGCCGTCGAGCAGGCCGTCGCCGTCTCTGTCCCACTCGCGGGTCGCGTAGTCGAGGGTGCGGGATGCCGCGGGCCACAGCTCGCGGAGGAACCCCTCGTCACCGCTGAACCGCCACTCCCGGTGCAGGCGCAGCAGGGTGCCGAGCTGCCCGTCGACGGCGGGACCCATGAACCAGGAGGGGCCGCCGAAGATGCGGTTGCCGCGGAACTTCTGCGCACCGGCGTCGTCGGTCTCGAGCAGGTACTCGACCCGGCGGGCGCTGCGCTCGAGTGAGGGGAACAGCCACGCTAGGGTCTGGGCGTACGACCAGACGTGCGTGCAGGTGCCCTCGCACGAGCCACCGTGGTCGAAGGACCCCTCCCACGCCGCGAAGACGGGCCCCTCCCCCAGCTCGGGGTTCGGGGACTCCAGCACGAATCCGGTCGTCGATCGCGCCGCGGCGATGTTCGCGCCGATCGCATCGACGAGGACCGGGTCGAGGGTGCCGCCGTAGAGCGCGTCGACGAAGGCATCCGTCGCGGACTCCAGTGCACCGAGGTTTTCGTGCAGGTGCGAGGCCGCGGCCCACGCGTCGGGCCAGAGTGTCGCATAGCGGTTGCGGACGATCTCGTCGCCGGGCGGATCCGCCATCACGATGTGCCCGTGCCACCCGCGCCGCCGGTGGGGGAAGCTCCACGACAGGGCGAACTCGAAGTCGCGGCTCTCCCCCGGGGCGAGGGTGTGCACGATGCCGAGGGAGCCGGTGCGGATGCGGGGCAGCTTGGCGAGCATCTCCTCCTCGGTCAGCGGCGGAGCGTCGGGGTCGGCGTCGAGTTCGGCGAACAGCCCGCGCGGGCGGTCCTCCAGGGTCAGCCGCGGTTCGGGGGCGAGCAGCCCGTCGTCGGTGAGGTCGTTCCAGAACAGCCGTGCGCCGTCTGGCCAGTAGCTGGTCACCCACTGCGGCTTCACCGTGGTGGCGGCATCCGTCGTGGTCAGGCTCAGCGTGCCGTACCCGGGGTCGTCTGCGGGGAGGTCGATGCCGAAGTCGAGGCCGCGCACTCCGCCCTCCTCGCGCCAGCGCACGGTCTGCGTCGCGCGCATGCCCCAGGGCGCATCGGGACCGGGCGCACCTCGGCCGGCGGTGTGCGAGACGCTGCCCACCACGGTCACGGCGACGGGCGCGAAGCCGGGGTTGCTCACGCGGTAGCGGAGGATCGCGGCGGGGATGCCGGAGGCGTCGGCGTCGAGGGGAACGAGCGGGGTGAAGGCGTGCAGGGAGACGTCGACCGGCAACGTCGCGTCTTCGAAGTCGACGTCGACCACCGGGTACTCGCCGTGCAGCGTGGCCGCGTCCAGGCGGGGAAGGCCCGAGAGCCGGTCGAAGGCGTAGCCGGCGTCGGCGTCGTGGCGTCCTGTGAGCCGCGCCTCCAGCACGCGGGTCACCGCAGGGCCGCCCTCGGGGGCCGCGTGGATCGCGAAGAAGGAGTACGGGTTGTCGCGCCCCTTGTCCGGAAGGTTCTCGAACTCCCAATCGCGCAGCTCTCCGCGGGCGCCGATCGAGACGTTGCCCGTGCCGATGCCTCCGAGGGGGAAGGCCGTGGCATGTGAGGTGTGCGGGATGCCGCGGGCCCTGCGGGTCATGCGGATGCCTCTCTCTGGTCTGCGGCGAGCTCGTGCACGAGGTCCTTGGACGACTCGTACAGCCACCGGTAGCGGTCGAAGAGCTCGTCGTAGAGCGCTCGTGTCTCAGGGTCCGGGTTGATGCTCTCGACGATCGGGTTCCAATCGCGGATCTCCGCCAGCTCTCCCTCGGCGGTCGCGACCGCGGCGAGGAACGCGGCTCCGAAGCTGGCGCCGATGGTCTTGTCCGGCACCTCCTGCACGAGACCGGTGACGTCGGACACGATCTGCAGCCACAGCCGCCCCTGCGTGCCTCCGCCCACCGCGACGATGCGGCGGATGTCGGCGCCGGCGGCGCGCATGGTCTCGACGTTGTGCCGCACCCCGAGGGCCGTGGCCTCGAGCGCCGCGCGGTACAGATCCCCGCGGGTGTGCTCCAGAGCGAGCCCCGCGATGACACCGCGGGCGTCGGGGTCCTGGATCGGCGTCCGCTCCCCGGCGAAGTAGGGCAGCATGAGCAGCCCGCGCGCGCCGGGGCCGGAGGTCTCCGCCTCGGCGAGCAGCTCCGGATAGTCGGCGCCGGTGAGGTCCTTCAGCCAGGCGGTGAGCGCCCCGGAGGTCGAGAGTCCGCCCGCGAGGTTGCGCGTGCCGGGGAAGGCCCCGGCTGTGGTCCACATCGAGGGGGTGCGGAGGGTCTGCTCCCCCGTCGCCACGGAGTTCGTGAAGACCATGAACATCGTCGTGCCGTACATGAGCATGAGGTCGCCGACCTCGTGCGCTCCGACGCTCACGGCCTCGGTCCACGCGTCGATGGTGCCGACGATGACGGGGACGCCCTCCGGGATGCCGGTGAGGGATGCCGCGTCGGCGGTGACCGCGCCGGCGATGTCGCCCGCCCAGCGCAGCTCAGGGGCCTCGATCGGGCCCGCGTACCGCTCCCACCACTCGTCGTGCCAGCGCTCCGCCTCGATGTCGTAGAGGGGCGACACCTGGCTCGCCGACTGGTGGTCGAGCACGTACTCCCCGGTGAGCCGCCTGGCGAGCCACGAGGCGGGCATGAACAGGCGACGCGCCCGCACCCAGGCCTCGGGCTCGCGTTCGGCGATCCACGCGATCTTCGGGCCGCCCGCCTGCGAGGTGAGGAGGGAGCCGCCCACCCTGGCGATCTCCTCGGCGCCGAGCTCAGCGGTCATCCGCTCGATCTGCTCACCGGCTCGGGTGTCCACGCCGTAGAGGATGGCGGGCCGCACGGGCTCGTCCTCCTCGTCTGCGAGCAGGATGCACGGCCCCATGCCGCTCACGCCGACGCCGACGATCTCGACTCCGGGGACGGCGGCGATCAGCTCACCGGCGAGGGAGACGAACTCCTCCCACCAGACGCGTCCGTCCATCTCGACCCAGCCGCTGTGCGGGCGGCTCACGTCGTGTGTCCTGCTCGCCGTGGCGAGGATCGCTCCGCCGGCATCCACGAGCACGCCCTTGCTGCTGGATGTGCCGATGTCCACCCCGAGGGTGCAGCGCATGGCGTCCTCCTTGAAACCGATGCCGCGAATCATGAAACCTGTGCGCCACTGTACGCGAAATCGATTTCAAGGCGCAAGCGCCTGAGGGAGCATCCGTCCGGATCGGCTCAGACGCGCAGGGCCGAGGCGGGCTGCACCTCGTTGCGGAGCACGATCGTGCGGGCCGGCTGGGTGTCGCCGCCGATGCGCTCGAGCAGCATCCGGGCCGCCGTGACGCCCATGTGGCGCGCGGGCAGCCGCACGACCGTCACCGCGGTCGGCGACAGCGTGGTGAAGGGCAGGGAGCCGATGACGGCGACGCCGACCTTGGGCGGGGTGAGCCCCCGCTCGGTGAGCACCTGGATCGCCCCCACCCCGATGAGGTTGTTTCCGGCGACGACGGCGTCGGGCGGCTCGGGCAGAGCGAGCAGCTCCTCCATCGCCGCACGACCGCCGTCCACGCGGAAGGTCGCGAAGCGCGCCAGAGACTCGATGTCGGCATCCGGCTGCGCGGCCGACAGGGCGGAGCGCCACCCGGCCGCACGCTCGGCGGCGGTGTCGATGTGCTCGGGGCCGCCGATGTAGGCGATACGGCGGTATCCCGCGTTGATCAGGTCCTGTGTCGCCGAGGTGCCGGCGGCGCGGTTGGCCATGACGACCCCGTCGATGTCGTAGCTCGTGCTGCGGTCGACGGCCACCACCGGCCGCCCCGTCGCGAGGATCTCATCGAGGCTGGTGCCCTCGTCGGCGGTCGCGATGATGACGCCCGACATGTGCTCGGCGACCGCGATGCGCAGGTAGGTCGCCTCCTTCACGGTCTGCGAATCGGAGTTGCACAGCACGACGGAGTACCCGGCCTCGGAGGCGACGTCCTCGACGCCGCGGGCCATCTCGGTGAAGTAGGGGTTCTCGATGTCGGGGATGACGAGGGCGATGACCTCGGAGCTCTGACGACGGAGCGTGCGCGCGGTGCGGTTCGGCGTGAAGTTCAGCTTCGCCGCGGCATCCCGCACGGCGGCCACCTTCTCGTCGGAGACGCTCGTGCCGTTGAACACGCGCGAGACCGTCGCGGGAGAGACACCCGCGAGCGCCGCGACGTCGTAGATCGTAGCCATGCCCACCCTCACTGCTGCCCCGACCCCGTCGGAGATGAAAGCAACAGTAGCGCGCAGGAGGGCGATCTATGGCGTTCAGGAGTGAAATCGATTACATTGGCGCTCATGACTTTCACACCCTCCGATCTGGCATCCCTCGCAGCGCTGCGCCCCGTGCAGACGCGGTCGATCTCGCCGGAGAACTTCGATGGATCCGCTGGGGGCGGGGGCCGGGCGACCGAGGGAACGGGGGCCTCGTGCGCCCGCGACCTCGGCCCCGGCTGGAAGATCTCGCCGAGCGTCGACGTGAAGGCGGGAGAGACCTTCGACCTCGCCCGCATCCAGGGATCGGGCAAGATCACGCACATCTGGATCACCACCCACACCGACAACTGGCGCACGCTCCTGCTGCGCGCCTACTGGGACGGCGCCGACGAGCCGGCCGTCGAGGTCCCCTACGGCGACTTCTTCTGCAACGGCTGGGGCGTCTTCGCGCAGGTGAACTCGCAGGCCATCGCCGCGAACCCGCACGGCGGCTTCAACTCGTACTGGCCCATGCCGTTCCGCGACGGCGCGCGCCTCACGATCGAGAACACCTCAGACGTCGACGTGCGCATCTACTACCAGGTGACGTACGAGATCGGCGGCGACCACTCGAACGACGCGTACTTCCACGCGCAGTGGCGGCGCTCGAACCCGCTCGAGGACCTCACACCCCACGTCATCCTGGAGGGCATCGAGGGCCAGGGCCAGTACGTCGGCACCTACGTCGCCTGGGGCGTGAACTCCAACGGCTGGTGGGGCGAGGGCGAGATCAAGTTCTACCTCGACGATGACACCGAGTACCCCACCATCTGCGGAACCGGCACCGAGGACTACTTCGGCGGCGCGTGGAACTTCGACATCCCCGGCAAGGGATACACCGAGTTCTCCACGCCCTACCTCGGGATGCCGCAGGTCATCACACCCGATGGGCTGTACGTGAGCCAGCAGCGGTTCGGCATGTACCGCTGGCACCTGCTCGACCCGATCCACTTCGCGACCGGCATCCCGAAGGTCGACATCCAGGCCCTCGGATGGCGCAGCGGCTGGCGTTACCTGCCGCTCCGCGACGACATCGCCTCCACGGCGATGTTCTACCTCGACCGCCCCACGGCTCGTCGGCCGAAGACGCCGACCGCAGACGACCTGGAGGTGCACCTAGGCACGGCCCCGGTGCCCGACATCGGGGCGACCCCGCCGCGCGAGCCGCGGAGCTGACGGAGGGCGGATGCTGTTCTCGCTGACCGGTGCGAGCGGCGCGGGCAAGTCGACCGTGCTGGCGCACCTCGAGACCGTGGACTGGGGAGTCCCGGTCCGCTGCGTGGAGTTCGACTCGATCGGGGTTCCCGACGGGGCGGACACCGCGTGGCGGCACGGCGCCGTCGAGCGCTGGGTTCAGCAGGCGCTGATCGCCCAGGCCGACGGCGCCCACGTGCTGCTGTGCGGCCAGGTGCCGATGGGCGAGCTCCTCGCCGCGCCCTCGGCCGATCAGCTCGACGGCATCCGCGTGTGCCTGCTCGACTGCTCCCCTGACGTGCGCACGGAGCGGCTGGTGCACCGCGGCGAGCATCTGGAGGCGATCGTGCACCACAACCGCTTCGGCGAGTGGTTCCGCGCGCACACCCTCGACCCCCGGCACGCCCCGGAGGTGATCCGTGTCGCGAGCCCCCTGCCGATGCGGTGGGAGCGCTGGGCCGACCTGGAACCGGGAGACCCGCGGTGGGCGGCCGAGATCA
Organism: Microbacterium sp. LWH10-1.2; assembly: GCF_038397765.1. NCBI lineage: Bacteria > Bacillati > Actinomycetota > Actinomycetes > Micrococcales > Microbacteriaceae > Microbacterium > Microbacterium sp. LWH10-1.2. The sequence goes on along the minus strand of NZ_CP151638.1, from coordinate 3,876,466 downwards.
TCGACACGGACGCGCTGACCCCGCGGGAGGTCGCGGCATCCGTCGAGTCCTGGGTGAGCCGCGAGCTCGCCGCCGTGTGATCACCCGCCCTTCCCCACCTCTCTCCCGCCCCGAGCCCCTCCGCCTCCGCCTCCGCCTCCGCCTCCGGGCACAGTTTCGGATCTCGGACGCGACACCCCGGCAAAACGACAGATGCCGCGGCGTGTCAGCCGCGGCATCCGAAACCGTGCCCGGTGAGACGGGCGATCCGGCTCAGGCCAGCCAGGCGGGCGCGCGGCCGCGAAGGAAAGCGCCGTCGAGCGAGAAGCGTCCGGCGCCGGTGAACGCGAGCGCGAGGGCCGCGACGCCGAGGACGGCGACGAACTCGTAGCCGCCTTCGCCGACCCAGAGGCCGGCCGGGAGGTGCACGGCGACGATCGCGACGAGCATGTCGATCGCCAGCAGGATGCCGACGGGACGGGTGAACAGGCCAAGGGCGAGCAGGATGCCGCCGATGAGCTCGACGAACGCGACGACGGGCGCCGCGATCTCGGGGAGCGGGACTCCCATGTCGGCGAAGCTGCCGATGGTCCCCGGGAGGGTGTACTCGAAGATCTTCTGCGCACCGTGGGCGGCGAAGATCAGGCCGACCACGACGCGCAGGACGAGGAGTCCCAGCGAGGCGGAGGCGGAGGGGGCGGTGGTGTTCGTCATGAGGAGTTCTTCCTTCGTGGCAGGACACCCGCGCGCCAGGCGCGGAGCAGGGTCGTTCCCTGCCGACCACGCTAGGAAGCGGTTCTATCCGTCTCCTGTGCGTGTGACGCCCCGTTACCGCTCGCTCCATCGGCGCGCCCGCACGGCCCGCTCCACGTCGTCACGTCATCCACCTCGCCATGGCATCCCGGAGAAGAGGGATCTGCTGCCCGTACAGGTCGCGCGCCTCACGCGCCCACGAGCTCTGCCCTCCGTCCCGCTCGACCTGGCGAAGCTCATGGCAGATCGCCGTCGCCCAGTTCAGGATGCCGTCGGCCGTCATCGCCATCCGAGCGCCGAGGAAGGTCGACCGCAACGACTCGGCCCTCCACCCGTTCACGAGCAGCGTCGCCCAGTCCAGGCCGTTCACGGCGCTCCGCCCCGACCACTCGAAGTCGATCACGCCGACGCCGCCTGCGTCGACGATCACGTTCGACGGGATGAGGTCCCCATGCTGGAATCGTCGGTCTGCGCGTCGTTCGTGCTCGCCGAGGAGGTCGATCTCCGCCGTGCTGAGAAGGCCGCGCTCGCGCCCCCAGCCGAGTCGACGGCGATAATCGACCCGATGTCCGTCCACCGGAGACTCCCACCCGGCGGTGGAGAGCGCGAGGTCGAGGCACTGCTGCGCGGTCGTCGGCGGGACGTGGCGGTCGAGGATCTTCCCCTCGCCGAGCACTGCACCGTCGAGGCGACGCAACACCATCCCCTCCGACCCCCAGGAGACGAGTCGCGGGGCCCGAAAGGGCGGGGGTACGACCTCCATGGCGAGATAGTGCAGCGCCTCGTTGACGGATCGCTCGCGAGAACGCCCCGTCTTGACGACGACCTCTGCCGAACCACTGTCCATGGCCCCTCCTCGCCGCGCACCCGCCACGCGCACCGCGCGGCGGACTCAGACGAGCCCCTGCACCCGGAACTGCTCGGAGTGGTAGACGCTGTTGTTGTCGGTGCGCCACTGGCTGACGCTGAGGTGGAGGTCGGACAGCGTCGACCCGGGGATGATGTATCCGCCGTAGAGCTGCGCCACGTGCGAGGCGTCCTCCTGGTTCCACTCCGACCCCGTGAGCAGGGTGGTCTTCGTGGCCGTGTAGAGGTTGTCGGTGGGCGTGTTCAGCACCATCGCGTCGATCCGGTACGCGCCGGAGTTGAACCACGTGAGGATCCACTTGCCGCCGAGGGGCCGCAGGCACATCTCGCCGAACGTGCCGCCCAGCACCTCGGTGACCGGCTTGCCCCATCCCCACGAGCCGTTCGCGTATCCCCAGGGCTGGTAGGCCGACAGCGTGGTCATGTTGTTCGACGGCACCCGGTAGAGCACGATGCCCTTGTCGCGCTGGAAGCCGGTGCCGTAGATGTACACGTAGCCGTCGTTGCCCTCGCCCCACGTGATGCACTGGAACTTGCCGCCGGCCATATCCGCGGGGAACTGCAGCCCGGTGTGCTGCCAGGTCGCGCCGTTGTCGTCGGACTTCCACAGCTCGGTCCAGCGCACCGTGCCGAACTGCGGGCCGTTGACGATCGCGTGCAGGTACATCCGCGAGCCGATCGTGATGACGTCCGACGGGATGACGGTCGTGAAGTAGTTGTCGTGCGGGTAGTACCAGAGCTGCGGGGCCGTGCCCTGCGTGTTCGCGCCGGCACCCGCGCAGCCGTTGAACGTGACGCCGGAGACGAGGTTCGTGGTCGACGAGTACAGCGCCACCGGCGAGCGCCAGTTCGCGCCGCCGACGTGGTCGGCCCAGGTGTCGCCGAACATGAACAGCATCCGTCCGTCCGGCGTGCGCGCGGGGATGCCGAGATCCGTCGCCCCCACCCCGTACTGCAGGGGCGCCTGGGTTCCGGCCAGCACCTTGACCCTCGTCACGGTGAGACCGGCGGCGGATGCCGGTGGCGCGGGGGCCGTCGCGGCGATGAAGGCCGCGCCGATCACCGCTGCTCCCTGGATGAGTCCTCGGCGGCTGATGCCGCGCTCGTTCGTGCTCTCGGTCTCCATCGACCGCTCCTCTCGTCACCGCATGGGTACTGCTACTTGAGACCTGCCATCTTGATGTTGCCGATGATCTGCCGCTGGAAGATCAGGAAGAGGATGATGACCGGGGCCGCGGCCAGCACGGAGCCGGCCATGAGCAGTCCCAGCTCGGTGCTGCGCTCGGAGCGGAACGTCGCGAGGTACTGCTGCAGCACGAACTTCTCCGGCGAGGTGATCGTGAGGATCGGCCAGACGTACGAGTTCCAGTAGGCCAGGAAGGCGGTGATCCCCATCACGACGAACGGCGGCTTGGAGAGCGGCAGGAAGATCCGCCAGAAGATGCCGAACCTGCCGCAGCCGTCGAGCATCGCCGCCTCTTCGAGGCTCTTCGGGATGTTCAGGTAGAACTGCCGGATGAAGAACACCATGCCCGCGCTCGCGAGCCCGGGGATCACGAGCACGGCGAGCGTGTCGAGCATCGCCAGCCGGGTGACGACGATGAAGCTGGTGAGCAGGATCGTCATGCCGGGGATGAACATGGTCGTGATGATGATCGCCCAGATCAGTCCCTTGAAGCGGAAGTCCAGCCGCGCGAAGGCGTACGCCGCGAGCGAGTTCACCGCGAGGCTGCCGACCGTGAACAGCACGGCCCCGAAGAACGTCCAGATCATCGTCCGGAGGAAGGTCGGGTCGGCGAGGATCTGCGCGTAGTTCTGCCACAGCCAGACCTCGGGGAAGAACTGGAACGGCGTCTCGACGACCTCGGTCTTCGACTTGAAGCCGGCGATCACCATCCAGGCGAGCGGGAACAGCGACGCGACCACGAACAGCGCGCCGACGATCACCTTGCCGAGGAGGACGAGCCATCCTCCGGCGCTGCGCGGCGTCCGCGTCGAACGCGGCTCCTTGCCGGCGAGGACGATGCGGGTGGTCTCCTGCATGACGGCCATCAGTCCACCAGCCTCTCGGAGTTGACGAACTTGAACACGAGGGCGGAGATCGTCCCCAGCACGACGAACAGCAGCAGCGCCGCCGCGATCGAGTAGCCGACGTTCACGTCGTTGCGGAAGTGGTTGAAGATGAAGAGGTTCGGCAGCGTCGTCGAGTCGAGCGGTCCGCCCTGGGTCATGACGAGGGGCAGCTCGAACTGCTGGATCGCCGCGACGAAGCCGGTGATGAGCAGGTACAGCACGACGTTCTTCATCTGCGGGATCGTGATGTACGAGGTCTTCTGCCACCAGTTGGCGCCCTCCATCGCGGCCGCCTCGTAGTACTCGGCGGGGATGTCGACCATCGCGGCGACCATGATGAGGGAGGTGAGGCCCATGCCCAGCCAGATCGCGGGCACGGCCACGGCGATCAGCGCCCACTTCGGGTCGCCGATCCAGGCGATCGGCTCGATGCCGAAGTTCCCGAGGAACGCGTTCAGGAGTCCGCCGGAGTAGTTGTAGATGAGCACGAAGATGATCGAGGCGATCACGGCGGAGATGATCGTCGGGATGTAGATGCTGACCTTCAGGATGCTCGCCGCCCGACGCGACACGGCGACCACGAGGCTCGCGAAGAAGAAGGCCAGCACGAGCATCACCGGCACCGTGAGGAGCACGAACGCGAAGCCGCGTCCGATCGTGGCGAGGAACAGCGGATCCTTCAGGACGTTGGCGTAGTTGCGGATGCCGACGAACTCGGGATCCTTGTAGAAGCTCCAGTCCTGGAAGGACAGGTATCCGGCGTACACCGCCGGCCAGATGACGAAGATCCCCAGCAGCACCACGACCGGCAGCAGGAACCAGTAGGCGGTCCTGTTGTCGCGGTATCGATAGCGGTTCTTCCTGCGCCGGGTCTCCCGGCGCTCCTCCACAGCCTGGCTGGCCATATCCACCTCGTCGTGCTCTCGGGGCGTCGTCCCGCCCGGGGCCGCTGGGGCCCCGGGCGGTCACGCGGGCAGGGTCAGTTCTTCGGGGCCTTGTCCGGCAGCCCGTCGCGGTCGATCACGGTCTGGATCGCGGCGTTCGCGGTCTTGATCGCGTCGTCCACGGAGGCGGAGCCCTTCATGACCGACTCCATCGCGGTGCCGACGGCCAGGTTCACATCCCACGGGTAGGTGGAGCCGGCGATGGCGTCGGGGGCGATCTCGTCGACGATGACCTTCGACCAGGGGGCCTTCGCGGCCTCCTCGCTCGCGGCGACGGCATCCTGCACCGACTGCCGCACGGGCACTTTGGTGAACTGCGTGTTCACGAAGAACGGCACGAGGTTGTCGGGGTCTCCGGCGATGGCCCATTCGAGGAACTTCCCGGCGGCATCCGCGTTCTTGGTCTTCGCGTCGACGACCCAGGTGAAGTTGCCCATGGTGGTGGCGGTGCGGCCGTCGGCGTCGGACGAGCTCGGGAAGCGGCCGACGCCGGTCTTGCCGAGCAGGTCGGCGTAGTCGGAGCCGATCTCCGACATCATCCACGAGCCGGAGACCTTGAACGCGACCTTCTGCTGTCCGAAGTCCTCGCCGGCGACGTAGGCCGCGAGGGGCTGCTTGGGCATGTAGCCCTTGTCCCACAGCACCTTGTACTGCTCCATGAGGGCGCGGTAGCCCTTGTTGTCGATGTCGGGGGCCGACCAGTCATCGGTGAGCGCCAGGTGTCCGGCGAAGTTGTACTGCTGGCCGACCGTCGACCAGGCCATCGTCACGGCATCCTGCGCCGGGGAGATGCAGTACTGGCCGTCGCCGAGCGTGGGCTGGATCTTCGCGCAGGCGGCGAGGAGGTCGTCCCAGGTCTCGGGGGCCTTGCTGGAGTCGACGCCCGCGGCGTCGAGCATGTCGGTGTTCCAGAAGAGCACGGTCTGGGGCTCGAGGAGCAGCGGATACGCGTAGTGCTTGCCGTCGATCTCCGAGATGGAGGAGGCGATGTCGAGGATCTCGCCGATCGCGTCCTTCGAGACGATGGAGTCGAGCTCGTGCACGGAGCCCGCGTTCACGAGGTCGTGGAGGTTGGCGGAGCTGGTGTAGACGTCGGGCGCCTTGCCTGCGGCCTGCGCGGCCTTCATCTTCTGGTCCCAGGCGTCCGCCGGCACCTCGGTGTCGACGACCTTGATCTTGTCCTGCGAGGCGTTGAACTTCTTGACGATGTCGGCGTACCACTCGTTCTCCACGGGGGTGAACGTGCGATGCCAGAACTGCACGGTGGTGACGCCGTTCTCGCCGCCGCCTCCCGCCGACTCCCCCGGCGTGCCCGAGCCGCAGGCGGCGAGCATCGATCCGACCGTCAGCGCGCCGAGAGCGGCGATCGCCGTGCGGCGCGTGCGTGTGGTGATTCTCATGGGTTCCTCCTCAGGAACGGACTCCTCGTCGAGTCGCTGCTGTGTGCTCGGCTGCCGCCGAAGGGTTCCGGCCGCGCCGTCGATCTTCGGTGACCGGGTATGCGTCAGATTATGCGAAATCGATTTCATGCGCAAGGTCTCAGATGTGCTTCTCAGCCCTTCCGTTCGAGATCCGCCGAGAACCAGAACACGTTGTACGGTCCCCAGAGGGAGAGCGTGAAGTAGATCGTCCTGCCGTCGTCGCTCACGTAGCGCGGATTCAGGTAGGGCGAGTACAGCCCCGGGTAGTCCGCGCCCGGCACGAGTTCGATCGGGTCACCCCACGGCCCCCACGGCGTGATCCCCTCGCGGATGTAGGCGTTCCCGGCATCCGAGTAGGTCATGATCCAGCGCTCCAGGTACGTCGACCACATCACGGAGAGCTCGCCGATCGTGCCCTCGACGATGGTCTCCGCGTCCGCGAGATCACTGCTCCAGCGCGGGATCGCCCCGTCGGCGCCGGCGAAGTAGGAGTAGGCGGACTGGTCCTCGACCGCCTCCTCCGTCGCCCGAACGCGCATCAGCTGCACGCCGCCGAAGCGCCCCGAGGGGATCGACCAGAAGTAGATCCAGTCCTCGCCCCCTTCGCTCACGCGCGCCGTGGCGACCTGCACGAAGTTCGAGTCCCCCGGCCATTCGACGCCCTCGACGGGCTGCCAGGTCGTGCCGTCGTCGCGCGACACGATCAGCGCCGAGCGGTTCGCATCCCAGGCGCCCGGCTCTCCCCAGAACCGCACGGACATGTACGACACGTAGATCGCATCGCCGACTGTGAAGCCGTATGTCGGGATCTTCGTCACCTCTCCCCCCGCCCCGTTGGCGTCGTGATCGCCCTCGATCAGTGCGGCGGCCAGGCCGACGTCATCCGTCACCCAGCCATCGAACGAGATGCCGTCGGAGGGGTCGTCGTCGGTGCTCCAGGCCGCGACGTTCGACCGCCAGAAGCCGCCCTGCCCGCCGATCGACTCGGGGTCGCGCTCCCCGAACGTGTCGCCGAACAGGAAGAGTGTGCGGTCACCGACGTCGACCATGGATCCGAGATCGGTGCCGGCGACGGACACGGATGCCGTGTCGTTCATGGCGTCCGGACCGGTGAGCTGCGCGATCTCGGTGAGGCCGGAGACGCCGTCGAGCACGAAGGGCCTGTCGGGGTTCGGGTCGACGCTCACGCCCGATCCCCCTGCGCATCCGGCGAGCGCCAGAGCGAGGACGACGGATGCGGCGACGGCGGTCCTGCGGGGTGCTGCGGTGACGGACATGATCCTCCTCGATCGGCGACGGTCATGGACCCGAATCTAGCGAAATCGATTTCAAGACACTAGGGTCTTCGGCATGTCCGATTCCGACTCGACCCCGTGGTTGCGCCCATCCCGCAGCGCCTCCTCCGAGCCCCGGTGGGGGCACCCGGACGGCCTCCAGATCGGCATCGCGCCGATCCCCGGGCCGCGCGGCCTCCTCCGCGTGTTCACCCCGTACCTCGATCACCCGCGCGAACGGCTGGTGAACTTCGTCGCTGTCGAGCCGATCGTGCAGGGCGGCTCGGAGCGCGGATTCTCCGAGCTGGAGGCGAGCAGCCTCGACCCCGGCCAGCGCGGCAAGAGGTTCTGGTCGGCCGACTCGTCCGACCTCGCCGAGCAGGAGCCAGACGCCCCGCCGGCCCGCGGCGTGATCGATGCCATCGACGGCGTCGAGACGCTGACCGTGTGGATCGGCGTCGGGCGCTTCGACAGCGGCGCCGACGTCAGAGTGCGGGTGCGGCTCCGGGCCGACCGACCGCACGAGGTCGAGCTCGCGGGGTTCGCGAACGCGGCATCCGCTCCGCTGTCGCACCTGATCCTCACCGCGACCATGGGCAACTGGGCGCGCCTGCGCCGCCTGCACCTCGCCGGGCGCGTGGTGGCACCCGCCGAGCTGTGGCCCGGATTCTCCGGCACCGGGTTCGCGGAGCACGCGCGCTTCCCTCTCGACGCCCTGACGCGCGACGGGGATGCCGCGATCGTGAGCGCCACCGGAGATGAAGACGACCCGTGGTCGGTCGAGTACTCCGCCGACACGGCCGACCACTGGCGCTTCCTCGGACGGAGGGCGGTGCAGTCCTGGCGCGTCGACGACCCCCATCCGGCTCTCGAGGCGCTGGTCAACGCACGGTGGTCGTACTGGGCGAGCGCCTCGCCCATCCCCGGCGGTCCCGCCTACGAGAACGTCGAGGTCGTGGAGCCGTTCCGGCAGGGCGCCGCGCTCCGGTTCTCGGTCGAACCCGTGGACTGATCACGACGCCGGGTCGCCCCACCATCCCGGGCACAGCTGCGGAGCCGATGCCCGACACGCCGCGAGACGCTTCGGATGCCGCGGCATGTCGGCCGCGGCATCCGAAGTTGTGCCCACCGGGGCATCCGAAGCCGGGCCCGGGCCCCTTCAGACCCGGCCCGGGGCGCAGAGAAAGGCGGCCTGCCCTCGAGATCGAGGACAGGCCGCCGCAGTCATGGGTGACTCAGGAGCAGAGTTCCTGCAGCTTCAGTCCCGACTCCTGGATCGCGGTCGACGAGGCCGTGAGCTTCTCGGTCGCCTTGGCGGCGCTGGACGGGTCTTCTGCGACGTCCTTCATGAGGGTCGCCAGGTCGCTGTAGGCGTCGGTGAACTTGTCGAACACGGGCTTGACCTCCGTGTTGGTGACCTTCTCGGCGAGCTTCTGGAACTCGTCATTGACCCCGGCCAGCGCCTCGGCTGCAGCCTTCGGGTCGGTCGCCGCCTCGGTCATGGCGGTCTGGGCCTCGGTGCTGATCTCCTGACCCTTGTCGTTGATCAGCTTGCAGGCGTCGGCCACCGACTGGCCCCCTCCGGAGCATCCGGTCAGTCCCACGGCGATCGCGATCGCAGTGATGAAAAGCGCGCCCTTGCGTGCTGTACGCATAATGTCCTCCTCCAGTCACGCAGAAGGCTTCTCGCGCCCCCCGCTATGAAGAATCTATTGCATGTCGATGAATTCGAGAATCTGCGGACGCGGCACCACGAGCGGAGACCCCGCGTGTGGACCGTGCACGGCGGCCGGTCGGATGCGTGAGCCGAGGAGAGCGGTCACGCTGACCGGCGCCCTCAGCCCGACTCCGTAGACTCGCCGGGTGGCGCGAACCCGCGCGGGGAAGGGGCAGAGGCGAAGGTGAGGGCACGAGCGGTCTTCGGCGTGCTGCGTCTCGCCGCGGCGGCCGCCTGCGTCGTCGCCCTCGTGCACCGGCTGTTCTGGGGCCTCAGCTCGCGCACGATCGCCGGAGAGAACTTCTTCGCCTACCTCACCGTGCAGTCGAACTGCGCACTCGTCGTGGTGCTCCTGATCGGCGGAGCGCTGGCGTTCCTCCGCGCGACGGACCCCCGCTGGTTCTCCGTCTGCCTGGCGCTCGTCCTCACGTGGACGATCACCGCGGGCCTCGCGTTCGCGCTGATCGTGTGGCAGGCCGGCATCCGCGGCATCCGCGTGGACGTGCCGTGGTCCGACCAGCTGCTGCACTTCTGGCTCCCCGCGTGCACGGCGCTCGCCTGGGCGCTGACCCCGGGGCACCGTGAGGTGCCGTGGTGGGTCGTGCCCGCGTCGCTCGCGTTCCCCCTCGCGTGGGGCGCCGTGACGCTGTGGCGCGGTCCGCTCGTCGGCTGGTATCCGTACTACTTCCTCGACCCGCGGCAGGTCTCGGGGCCGCCGGAGTTCCTGCTCACCAGCGCCGTCGCCCTCGCGATCTTCGCACTGGTCGCGACGGCGATCGTGCTCATCAGCCGGACGCGTCGGGGGCGCACCGACGCCGCGTGAGCAGAGCTCAGCTCGCTGGTGCGAGGAACGGCGCCAGGGATGCCGCGGCCGCGGCGAGCACGGCGTCGTCGTCGAGGTCGGCGAAGTCCGCCGCATCCGCACCGCCGACGAGGCCGACCAGGATGTTCTCGCCCGTGAGCGGCGCGAGGTTGAACCAGGTGCGGATGGTCGCGTCGCCTCCGACGACATGCCAGATGGCGGCATCGGTGACGAGCAGCGGCTCCTCGAAACGCAGCCAGACCGTCTCGATGAAGCCCATGCTCAGATCCGCGATCGCGCCGCGCTGACCGAAGGGCAGCTTCGGCGAGAACTCGATGCCGTCGCTCTGCAGCACTCCGAGCGGCACGGTGATCACGACGCGATCGAACGACAGCGACTCGCCCGTCGCGATGCCGAGACTCACCCCCGCGTCGTCGTACGCGACGCGGCTGACGGGCGATGACAGGCTCGTCTTGACGTCGTCGAGCAGGTGGGCGGCGACCGCACCGAGATCGCCGAGCACCGCTGTTCGCTCTGCGGGAGGGATCACGGGAGGGAACCACGACGAGGCCTGGTCGGCGTCTGAGCCGGACGAGGCTGAGAGGGAGGCGAGCAGGGCGGCGAGGCCGGGCTCGGCGGGGTCGGCGCCCGCGTCGGTCAGGGCCTGCGCCAGCGGGATGTCGGCGGGGAGCGCCTGCGCCGAAGCGATCGCGTCGGTGAGCACCTGGTCGGCGACGGGTTCGACGTCGCCCTTCGTCGACTTCCAGAGGGATGCCGACAGCGACCCCGTGCGGATGTCGAGCGCGTTCAGCTGCTCGCTGACGTCGGCGTCCTGCGCGCCGAGGAGCCAGCCGCCGAGCTGAGCCGGCACCGGCCAGGACTCCTCATCGACGACGGACTGCACGCGTCCGCCGACACGGTCCCTGGCGTCGAAGACCGTGAGCTCGAAGCCCGTTCCCGAGAGCCGTGCGGCCGCTGCCGCCCCGGCGAGGCCCGCACCGACGATGGCGATGCGCTCTCCGTACTCGGCCGCGGCCAGCAGCTCCTCCGCTGCTCGCGTGCCAGAACGCAGCGCACCCGACATCGTTCCCGGAGCATCGGCATCCGTCGCCTCCCCGGCGAAGAACAGCCGCCCGTCGACGGGCGCGGCGAGGGCGTCGCGCGCGCTCGCCTGCACGCCGGCGGGAGTGAAGCTGGCCGACCCCAGGGCGAACGGATCGGAGGCCCACCTGCTGCGAGCGAAGGCGAGCGGAGCGATCGTGCTGCCGGTCGGGCGCGGCGACGGGGAGCGATCGGGCGTGGGAGACGGCGCCGGTTCCGGGGTGCAGGAGGCGAGCAGCACTCCCAGGACGCCGGCTCCGGCGCCGATCAGCAGAGTGCGACGCGTCATCCTCATCGTGACGCAACGATACCGCGCGCGCATCCGTCGTCCACACAGGGGCGAGGCCTACGTGTACTCCACCGTCCCCGCGATCGAGCTGGATCAGCCCGCTGACGGATCAGTCGCGCCCGCCCCCGGGATGCCACAGCACGACCTCGGTGGAGCGTCGGATGCGCCGGCCGCCGGGCATCGGGACGACACCGGCCGACCCCGCGGCGAAGACGCGGACGCCGGGGCGATTCTCCCGTTCGGCTCGCAGCGCCGTGTCGAGCTCGGTGACGCGGCGACGCAGCATCCGGTTCTCGTCTTCCAGGTCGAGCAGCCGTGCGATGGCGGGCAGGCTCACCCCTTCGGAGGAGAGCTGCGCGACCTCGCGGAGCTGCTCGATGTTGCGGGTCGAGTAGCGGCGGGAGCCGCCGGAGGTGCGCCCTGGCACGACGAGGCCGATGCGGTCGTACTGCCGCAGGGTCTGCGGGTGCATGCCGGCGAGCTCGGCCGCGACGGCGATCGCGAACACCGGGGTGTCGGCATCCATGCGCTGCTCAGCCATGACGCGTCACCCGCCCTCGGCCGTAGAGCGAGGCGCGGCCCGACGAGGCGCGCCCCAGGTCGTCGAGCGAGCGCGGCGACGAGACGGAACGCCCCGCTGTGGGACGTCCCGTCTCGCTTCGCCCGCTCGACGACCGGAGGGATCTCATCGCCGCGCCTTCGCCATGAGGTCGGCGCGCGGGTTCTCGTTCGGCTCCAGCGACTGGAACTTCTCGAGTGCCTCGCGGGCCGCCTCGTCGAGGTGCGACGGCACGGCGATCTGCAGCTCGGCGAGCAGGTCGCCTGTGCCCTTGGTGGTGGTGACGCCGCGTCCCTTGACGCGCAGCACGCGTCCGGACGGCGTGCCGGGGGCCACGCGGAGCTTGACCGTGTCGCCGCCGAGCGTCGGCACCTCGATGGTCGCGCCGAGCGCGGCCTCGGTGAACGTCACCGGCACCACGACGCGGAGGTTGAGGCCCTCGCGCGTGAAGACCGGATGCGGGCGCACCGCGATCTGCACGACGATGTCGCCGTTCTCCCCGCCGTCCGGCGAGGGGCGACCGCGGCCGCGCAGCTTGATCTTCTGCCCGTCGGCGACGCCCGCGGGGATCTTCACCTTGAACGGCTTGCCGTCTTCGCCCTGCAGCGTGATGGTCTCGCCCTGCACGGCCGTGGCGAAGTCGAGCGTGGTGCGCGCCGTCACGTCGGCGCCGCGCTGCGGGCCTCCGTAGCCGCGGAAACCGCCCGACGTCTGGCCGAAGCGACCGGTGCCGAAGCTCCCGCCGCCCTGATTGAACATCGAGAAGATGTCCTCGAAGTCGGCCGTCTGGCCGCGGCCCTGCTGCCCGAACCGGCTGAACACGTCTTCGAAGCCGCCTGCGCCCTGACCGCTCGCCGTGAAGCGGGCGCCAGAGCCCATGGCGCGGATCTCGTCGTACTCCTTGCGCTGTTCGGCATCGGAGAGCACCGAGTACGCCTCGCTGATCTCCTTGAACTTCGCCTCGGCCGCGGCATCCCCCTGATTGGAGTCGGGGTGGTACTTGCGGGCGAGCTTGCGGTACGTCTTCTTGAGATCGGCGTCGCTGACGTCCTTCGAGACCCCGAGGGTCTTGTAGAAGTCCTTGTCGAACCAGTCCTGGCTAGCCATCGATCACCTGCCTACTCAGCCGGTACAGCGACGACGACCTTCGCAGGGCGCAGCTCGACGTCTCCGAGGCGGTATCCCACCTCGACGACCTCGAGGATCGTGGTCTTCTCGGCACCCGGGGTGGGCTGCTGGAAGATCGCCTCGTGGCGCTGCGGGTCGAACTCCTCGCCCGCCTCACCGTAGGAGACGACTCCGAGCCGCTCGGCGACTCCGCGCACCTTGTCGGCGATCGCGGCGAAGGGCGTACCCTCGACCAGATCGCCGTGCTGGGCGGCGCGGCCGAGGTCGTCGAGCACCGGGATGAGGCCCTTGGCGGCCTCGCCCTTCGCCCGCTCGATCTCGACCTGGCGCTGCTCCTCGGTGCGGCGACGGTAGTTCGCGTACTCGGCCTGGAGGCGCTTGAGGTCGTTCAGCAGCGTGGACTCGAGGTCGGCGAGCACGGCGTCCTCCGCCGCGGCCTCACCGGTCTGCTCGGTGCCCAGGATGTCGTCGACCGTGAGCTCCTCGTCGGAGCCCTCCGCGGCCCTGGCTTCGGTGGAGTCCGGGTTCTGCGGCGCGGGGCCGGATGCCGCAGCATCCGACCCCTCGCTCCCAGGAACCTCGTTGTTGTCGAAGTTCTTGTCGGTCATGGTTACTTCTTCTCGTCCTCGTCGTCGACGACCTCGGCGTCGATGACGTCCTCGTCGGAGGAGGCATCGCCCGCGGGGGCCTCGCCCTCGGCGGCGCCCGGTGCGGGCTCAGCCTGGGACTGCGCGTAGATGGCCTCGCCCAGCTTGGACTGCGACTGGTTCAGCTTCTCGAACGCGGTCTTCACAGCCTCGTCGTCGTCGCCGGCCAGTGCCGTCTTGAGCGCGTCGACGTCGGCCTTGACCTCGGTCTTCACGTCTTCGGGCAGCTTGTCCTCGTTCTCGGAGATCAGCTTGTCGATCGAGTACGAGAGCGTCTCGGCCTGGTTGCGCACCTCGGCGGCCTCGCGGCGCGCCTTGTCTTCTGCGGCGTGCTCCTCGGCCTCGCGCACCATGCGCTCGATGTCCTCCTTCGACAGCGACGAGCCGCCGGAGATGACGATCGACTTCTCGGTGCCGGTGCCCTTGTCCTTCGCGGACACGTGCACGATGCCGTTGGCGTCGATGTCGAACGTGACCTCGATCTGCGGGATGCCACGGGGAGCCGGAGCGATGCCCGTGAGCTCGAACGTGCCGAGCGGCTTGTTGTCGCGGGTGAAGTCGCGCTCGCCCTGGAAGACCTGGATCGCGACGGACGGCTGGTTGTCGTCTGCCGTGGTGAAGGTCTCGCTGCGCTTGGTCGGGATGGCCGTGTTGCGCTCGATGAGCTTGGTCATCATGCCGCCCTTGGTCTCGATGCCGAGGCTCAGCGGGGTGACGTCGATGAGGAGGACGTCCTTGCGCTCGCCCTTCAGGACACCGGCCTGCAGAGCGGCGCCGACGGCGACGACCTCATCGGGGTTGACGCCCTTGTTGGCCTCCTTGCCGGTCTCGCGCTTGACGAGCTCGGCCACGGCGGGCATACGGGTCGATCCGCCGACGAGCACGATGTGGTCGATGTCGGCCACCTTGATGTTCGCCTCGCGGATGACGTCTTCGAAGGGCTTCTTGGTGCGGTCGAGCAGGTCCTTCGTGAGGTCCTCGAACTTCGCGCGGGTGATGGTCTCGCTCAGCGAGACGGGACCCGACTCGGTCAGCGACAGGTAGGGCAGGTTGATGCTCGTCGAGGTCGAGGAGGAGAGCTCCTTCTTGGCCTGCTCCGCAGCCTCCTTGAGACGCTGCAGGGCGATCTTGTCGCCCGAGACGTCGACGCCCGTGGTCTCCTTGAACTGCTTGATGAGGTAGTCGACGAGACGCTGGTCCCAGTCGTCGCCGCCGAGGCGGTTGTCACCGGCGGTCGAGCGCACCTGGATGGTGGAGAAGTCGTCGTCCTTGCCCACCTCGAGGAGGGAGACGTCGAAGGTTCCGCCGCCGAGGTCGAAGACGAGGATGAGCTCGTCCTCCTTGCCCTTGTCGAGGCCGTAGGCGAGGGCCGCAGCGGTGGGCTCGTTGATGATGCGCAGGACGTTGAGGCCCGAGATCTCGCCGGCCTCCTTGGTGGCCTGACGCTCGGCGTCGTTGAAGTACGCGGGGACGGTGATGACGGCATCCGTCACCGTGTCGCCCAGGTAGGCCTCGGCGTCGCGCTTGAGCTTCATGAGGATGCGCGCGGAGATCTCCTGCGGCGTCCACTTCTTGCCGTCGACGTCGAAGCTCCAGTCGGTGCCCATGTGGCGCTTGACGGACGAGATCGTGCGGTCGACGTTGGTGACGGCCTGGCGCTTGGCGGTCTCGCCGACGAGCACCTCGCCGTCCTTGGTGAATGCGACGACCGACGGGGTCGTGCGGAAGCCCTCGGCGTTGGCGATGACCTTCGGCTCGCCGCCCTCGAGGACGCTGACGACGGAGTTCGTGGTTCCGAGGTCGATTCCAACAGCACGTGCCATGTGTTCTCTCCTTGTGTTCGAAGTGTGTGGTGATCTGAAAAACCTGCGGCGACCAGGGAAACCTGAGTCGCGATGACTCAACTGTACTCCGACCCTCGGATGCTGTCAAACAAACTTGATATGAATCGGCTCAACTTTTCCCCTGAGTCGGACCGACGGCAGGATGGGTCCATGATCCGCGCCGTGCTCTTCGACCTCGACGGGGTCGTGCGCCACTTCGACCACGACGCCGACCTCGAACGCCGACACGGTCTCGACGAGGGCGACATCGCGCGCGTCGCCTTCGCCTCCCCTCTCATAGAAGAGGTCACGACCGGGCGCATCACCCGCGCCGAATGGATCGCGCGCATCGCCGAGCGAACCGCTCCCGCCGCCGCCGAGGAGTGGGGACGCACGCCGTTCCGCCTCGACCCCGAGGTGCTCGCGGTGATCGACGCGCTCAGGACCACCGGCATCCGCTGCATGATCCTCACCAACGGCACCGACACCATCCCCCGGGAGCTGAGGGACAGCGGGCTCGACGCCCACCTCGACGGCATCGTCAACTCCGCCGAGATCGGCTACGCCAAGCCGGATCCGCGCGCTTTCCAGTACGCACTGGATGCGCTGGAGCTCCGCGCGGAGGAGGTCTTCTTCACCGACGACTCCCCGTCCACGCTCACCGGGGCGGACGAGCTCGGCATCACGACGCACCATTTCACCGGCGTCCTGCCGCTGCGCCGGGCGCTCCTCGACGCGCAGATCGCCCTCCCTGCTCTCGACGACCGTCGATGACCGGGCACCAGTGCTGCCCCCGCCCATGAGGCTGCATCCCTGATCGATCCCGGCGCCGAGGAGAGCGGGAGCTAGAGTCTCAGGCATGCCCCGACCGACACTGCTCGCCGTCTCGCACGGGACCGCGGATGCCGACGGCTCGACCGCGATCGCCGCCCTCGTCGCCGAAGTACGCGCGGCGCTGCCCGACGTCGAGGTGCGGGAGGCGTTCGTCGACGTGCAGGAGCCCGATGCGGCCGACCTCGCCCCCGCGATCGGCGGTCAGCTCGTCATCGTGCCGCTGCTGCTGTCGAGCGGCTTCCACGTGCACCATGATCTGCACGGCATCGCGGCGAAGCGGGAGGATGCCGTCGTCGCCGACCCCCTGGGACCAGACGCTCGGCTCGCCGACGTGCTCGCGGATCGCCTCGCGGCGACCGCCGACGCGGCCGTGGACGGCCCCGTGGTCCTGGCCGTCGCCGGATCCCGCGACCCCCGTTCGCTCACGGATGCCGAGGGCATGGCGTCCCTGCTCACCGAGCGACTGGGCCGCGACGTCGCGCTCGCCTACCTCGCCGCGCGTGACCCCGATCTGCCGACCGCGCTGCGCGAGCATCCGGGCTCCCCCGTGGCGACCTTCCTCCTCGCCCGCGGCTACTTCTACGATCTGGCCGTGCAGCAGGGCGACGGCCGCACCCTCAGCCTCCCTCTGCTCGACGGCGGGCCCGTGCCGCAGCCCCTCGTCGATCTGGTGGTCGCGCGCTACGAGGACGCCGCCGCCCGCTTCTGAGCACCGCCGCCGTCATCCGCCGGCCGCACAGCACAGAACGTCGTCCCGCACCAGACCCTGCGGGCATATTCCGTGCTGCATGACGCTGTGTGACGATCCTTGACGTCACATGTCATCCAAGGTTCTTGAACACCGTCCAACTCCCTACCGTGAGGCGAAGCCATCCCAGGGAGCCGTTCATGACCATCCAGCAGCCGACGCCGATCCGTGGTGCCCGCACGCGCACCACGAGGACTCCGACCAAACCCCACGGGCAGTGGGCGGTCGACGGCACGGAGCCGCTGAACGCGAACGAGGAGTGGAAGCTCGCCGACGACGGCCTGAACGTCCGCGAGCGCATCGAGAACGTGTACGCGCAGGGCGGGTTCGCGAGCATCGACCCGACCGACCTGCACGGGCGCTTCCGCTGGTGGGGCCTGTACACGCAGCGCAAGCCCGGCATCGACGGCGGCCGCACGGCCCAGCTCGAGCCGCATGAGCTCGAGGACGAGTACTTCATGCTGCGGGTCCGCATCGACGGCGGGCAGCTCACCACCCATCAACTGCGCGTGATCGGCGAGATCTCCACCGAGTTCGCCCGCGACAGCGCGGACCTCACCGACCGTCAGAACGTGCAGCTGCACTGGGTCCAGGTCGAGGACGTGCCCGAGATCTGGCGCCGTCTCGAAGAGGTCGGGCTCAGCACGACCGAGGCGTGCGGCGATGTGCCGCGCGTGATCCTGGGCTCCCCTGTCGCCGGCATCGCCGCGGACGAGATCATCGACCCCACCCCGCAGATCCTCGAGATCGCGGAGCGCTTCGTGGGCGACCAGTCGCTCGCCAACCTCCCCCGCAAGTACAAGACCGCCATCACCGGCCACCCGAGCCAGGACGTGGTGCACGAGATCAACGACTGCGCGTTCGTCGCGGTCGAGCATCCAGAGCTCGGCATCGGCTACGACATCTGGGTCGGCGGCGCGCTCTCGGTGGTGCCGCGGCTCGGCGAGCGCCTCGGCGCGTTCGTGGCCCCCGAGCGGGTCGCCGAGGTGTGGCACGGGGTCACGCAGATCTTCCGCGACTACGGCTATCGCCGCCTGCGCAACAAGGCCCGCCTGAAGTTCCTGCTCGCCGACTGGGGAGTCGAGAGGTTCCGCGAGGTGCTGGAGACCGAGTACCTCGACGCTCCCCTCCCCGACGGGCCGGCCGCCCCCACGCCCACGACGATCGGCGACCACGTCGGCATCCACCGGCAGAAGGACGGATGCTTCTACGTCGGCGCCGCTCCCCTCGTCGGCCGCGTCTCCGGCAGCACGCTGACGGCCCTCGCCGACCTCGCGGAGCAGCACGGATCGCAGCGCATCCGCACCACCCCGCATCAGAAGCTGCTGGTGCTCGACGTGCCGGAGGACGGGGTCGAGAGCCTCGTCGCCGGCCTCGACGCCCTCGGGCTCTCGGCCAGGCCCAGCCTGTTCCGCCGCGGCACCATCGCATGCACGGGCATCGAGTACTGCAAGCTCGCGATCGTGGAGACCAAGGCGAACGCGGCCGACGCGATCCGTCAGCTGGAGGAGCGCCTCGGTGCTCTCGAGCCGGAGATCGGCCGTCCGATCACGCTGCACGTGAACGGCTGCCCGAACTCGTGCGCCCGCATCCAGATCGCCGACATCGGGCTCAAGGGCCAGCTGGTGTCGATCGACGGTGAGCAGGTCCCCGGCTACCAGGTGCACCTGGGCGGCGGCCTCGCGGGCGTCGACCGCGAGGAGGCCGGCCTCGGCCGCACCGTGCGCGGCCTCAAGGTCGCCGCTGACGGCATCGCCGACTACGCCGAGCGGGTGATCCGCCGCTACCTCGCCGACCGCGAGGAGGCTGAGAGCTTCGCGCAGTGGGCGCACAGGGCCGACGAGGAGGCGCTGCAGTGAGCACTCCGGTCGTCATCCGCTCCGCGCGACCTCCCCGGCGCTCGGTCGACGAGCTGCGCGCCCTCGCCGAGCGCGGGGCGGCCGAGCTGCGCAGTCGGCAGCCAGACGAGGCGACGCCGGCGGAGGTCGTCGCCTGGATCGCCGAGAACTTCGACGTCTCGCAGGCGGCCGTCGCCTGCTCGATGGCGGATGCCGCGCTGCCGCACCTCGTCGCGCAGGGCCTCCCCGGTGTCGACGTGCTGTTCCTCGACACGGGCTACCACTTCGCCGAGACCACGTTCACGCGCAACGAGGTGGAGCGCGAGCTCGACGTGCGCATCGTCGACGTGAAGCCGGAGCAGACCGTGCGCGAGCAGGATGCCGAGTTCGGCGCGAACCTGTTCGAGCGCGATCCCGGCCTGTGCTGCGCGCGGCGCAAGGTCGAACCACTGCAGCGCTCGCTCGGCGAGTACGAGGTGTGGTTCACGGGTGTGCGCCGCGAGGAGGCGCCGACGCGCGCCGAGACGCCGCTGATCGTGTGGGACGAGCGCAACGGCCTCGTGAAGGTCAACCCGGTCGCCGCGTGGAGCTTCGACGACCTCATCGACTACGCCACCGTGAACGCGGTGCCGGTGAACCCCCTGATCGCGAACGGCTACCCGTCGATCGGCTGCGCGCCGTGCACGAAGCCCGTCGCCGCCGGCGAAGACCCGCGCTCCGGCCGCTGGGCCGGGCTCTCCAAGACAGAATGCGGACTCCACCTATGAGCGAGACACCTCGTCAGACCTCGTTCGTTGAGCGAGCGCAGCGAGACGAAACGCCAAACCCGACGCGTTTCGTCTCGTCGCTGCGCTCCTCGCTCAACGACCAGGAGGCCCCGACATCGCTGTCGGCCCTCGACCTGCTCGAGGCCGAGGGCATCCACATCATCCGCGAGGTCGTCGCCGAGTTCGAGCGTCCCGTGCTGCTGTTCTCGGGCGGAAAGGACTCCGTCGTGGTGCTGCACCTCGCGGCGAAGGCCTTCGCGCCGGGCAAGGTGCCGTTCCCCGTGCTGCACGTCGACACCGGCCATAACTTCCCCGAGGTGATCGCCTTCCGCGACGAGACGGTCGCCCGCCTCGGCATCGACCTCGAGGTCGCGCGCGTGCAGGACTACATCGACGACGGCCGCCTGGCCGAGCGCCCCGACGGCACCCGCAACCCGCTGCAGACGCAGCCGCTGCTCGATGCGATCGCCGCGGGAAAGCACGATGCCGTGTTCGGCGGCGCCCGCCGCGACGAGGACAAGGCGCGGGCGAAGGAGCGCATCATCTCGCTCCGCGACGAGTTCGGCCAGTGGGACCCGCGCAACCAGCGCCCCGAGCTGTGGAGCCTGTACAACGGCCGCCACCTCCCCGGCCAGCACGTGCGGGCCTTCCCGATCTCGAACTGGACCGAGACCGACATCTGGAACTACATCGAGCGCGAGGGCATCGCCCTCCCTCCCCTGTACTACGCGCACGAGCGCGAGGTCTTCCGTCGCGACGGCATGTGGTGGGCCGTGGGCGAGTTCTCGCAGCCGCGCACCGGCGAAGACGTCGTTCGCCGCACGGTGCGCTACCGCACGGTCGGCGACATGAGCTGCACGGGTGCGGTGGAGTCGGATGCCGCGGACACGGCATCCGTCGTCGCCGAGGTGCAGCGCTCCACCCTCACCGAGCGCGGAGCGACCCGCGCCGACGACCGGATCAGCGAGGCCGCCATGGAGGATCGCAAGAAGGACGGGTACTTCTGATGACTGACACCCCACCGGTCGTTGAGCGAGGGAGCGCAGCGACCGAGACGAAACGCATCGACCCTCAGTCGAGGTCGGATGAGGACGTTTCGTCTCGCTCCGCTCGCTCAACGACCGACGTGAGAACCCTCTTCCGCTTCGCGACGGCCGGCTCCGTCGACGACGGCAAGTCCACGCTCGTCGGCCGACTGCTGCACGACGCGAAGGCGATCCTCGCCGACCAGCTGGAGCAGGTCGCCGCCACCAGCCGCCAGCGCGGCTTCGCGCACGGCGACTTCGACTTCGCGCTCCTCACCGACGGGCTGCGCGCCGAGCGCGAGCAGGGCATCACGATCGACGTCGCCTACCGCTACTTCGCGACCGATCGGCGCAGCTTCATCCTCGCCGACTGCCCCGGCCACGTGCAGTACACGCGCAACATGGTCACCGGATCCGCCACCGCGGATGCCGTGATCGTGCTGGTCGACGCCCGCAAGGGCATCGTGGAGCAGACCCGCCGTCACCTCGCCGTGGTCTCCCTGCTGCGCGTGGCCCACGTCGTCATCGCGGTGAACAAGATCGACCTCACAGGCTTCGACGAGAACGTCTTCGTGGAGATCGAGATCGAGGCGGCCAGGGTCGCCGAGCAGCTGGGCCTCACCGGCATCCACGTGCTGCCGGTGTCGGCGCTCGAAGGCGACAACATCGTCGACCGGTCGGAGCGCACGCCCTGGTATCAGGGGCCGACGCTGATCGAGCTGCTGGAGACCCTCCCGACCATCGACGAGTCGGAGGCCGCAGCCTCGGACTTCCGTCTTCCCGTGCAGCTCGTGCTGCGCCCCCAGGGCGGCCTCTCGCCGACCGTGAGCGCCGACGACGCCGAGCGCTACCGGGACTTCCGCGGATTCGCCGGCCGCATCTCCGCGGGCTCCGTGCGCGTGGGCGACGTCGTGGAGGTGTTCCCCGGCGGGCACGCCACCACGGTCACCGGCATCCACGTCGCGGGGGCGGAGGCGGATGCCGCGACGGCTCCGCAGTCGGTCACGCTGACGCTCGCCGATGAGCTGGACGCCGCGCGGGGCGCCGTGATCGCGGCATCCGGCACCGTTCCCGCCGGGCGCAGGGAGGCGGTCGTCGAGCTCTTCCAGCTCGATCCGCGCACGATCACCGCCGGCACCAGGGTGCTGGTCAAGCACGGCACCCTGACCGTGCAGGCGCTCGTGTCCGAGGTCATCGACCGCCGCGACCTCGACACGCTCGGCCACCTCGACGCCGACGCGCTCGCGGTCAACGAGATCGGCCGCGTGCGTCTGCGCTTCGCCGCCGACCTCCCCCTCGAACCGTACGAGCAGAGCCGCTCCGGCGGCTCCCTCGTGCTCATCCACCCCGCCGACGGCGCGACGCTGGCCGCAGCGACCGTCGTCGGGGACTGACCCGCACCACCCCACCACTCGCTAAGGAGGCGACACCGTGAAGATCACCCGCAAGACCACCGCACTCACAGCCCTTGGACTCGCTGCCATGATGCTGGCCGGCTGCGCCTCGGCATCTGCCGCGCCGAGCGCGTCAGACGCCGCGAAGGACGACCTCTCCGAAGTGCGTCTGGGCTACTTCGCCAACGTCACGCACGCGCCGGCGCTGGTCGGGCTCTCCGAGGGGCTGTTCCAGGATGCTCTCGGCGACGTCGACGTGAAGACGGAGGTCTTCAACGCCGGACCCGCCGCGATCGAGGCCCTCTCGGCCGGAGCGATCGACGCCACCTACATCGGGCCCAACCCGGCGATCAACACGTTCATCCAGTCAGGCGGCGAGTCGGCGAACATCATCGCCGGAGCGACCTCGGGCGGCGCGGCGCTGGTCGTGCGCGACGGCATCGACAAGCCGGAGGACCTCAAGGGCAAGAACATCGCGACGCCCCAGCTCGGCAACACGCAGGACGTGGCGCTGCGCAGCTGGCTCGCCGAGGAGGGCTTCGAGACCTCGACCTCCGGTGGGGGCGACGTCACCATCACGCCCACCGAGAACGCGCAGACGCTGACGCTGTTCCAGGACGGGCAGCTCGACGGCGCCTGGCTCCCCGAGCCGTGGGTGTCGCGACTGGTCGTCGAGGCGGGAGCCCACGTGCTCGTCGACGAGGCCGACCTCTGGCCCGACGGCGCGTTCCCGACCACGGTGCTGCTCGTGCGCAAGGACTTCGCCGAGGAGCACCCGAAGATCGTCGAGGAGCTGCTGGAGGGGCACATCGCCGCAGTGCAGTGGCTCGACGAGCACGCCGACGAGGCCCCGGCCGTCATCAACGACGCCCTGGAGAAGGCGACGGGCAAGAAGCTCTCCGATGAGGTGCTGGCCCGCGCGCTCGAGAACGTCACGTTCACGGTCGACCCGCACGCCGAGACCTTCACGAAGCTCGTGGAGAACGGGCTGGCCGCCGGCACGCAGAAGAAGGGCTCGATCGACGGGCTGTTCGATCTGACGCCACTGAACGCGCTCCTGAAGAAGGCCGGCGAGGACACCGTCTCGGCCGCAGGGCTCGGGGAGGACTGATGAGCGCCGCCGCGGGGCCCTTCGGCGGACTCAGGGACCTTCCCCTGCCAGCATCCGCGACCAGGCTGACGCCCAGCTTCGACGGCGTCACCCCCCTGGCCGAGCCTGCGCCCTCCGTCGACCCTGCGGTGCGCCTCTCGCACGTCACCAAGCGCTACGGCTCGGGGCCGGTCGTCCTCGACGACGTCTCCCTCGACATCGCTCCCGGAGAGTTCATCTGCCTGCTCGGGGCCTCCGGCTGCGGCAAGTCGACGCTGCTCAACCTCGTCGCGGGGCTCGAGCCCGTCACCAGCGGCGGGATCGAGACCCCCGACGGGGGCGCGGCCGTGATGTTCCAGGAGTCCGCGCTGATGCCGTGGCTCACCGCCCGTCAGAACGTCGAGCTCGCGCTGCGACTGCGCGGCGTGCCCCGGCGCGACCGACGCGCGGAGGCCGAGCGTCTGCTCGGCACCGTCAACCTCGCCGAGGCCGCCGACAAGCGGCCGCACGAGCTCTCCGGCGGCATGCGCCAGCGCGTGGCCCTCGCCCGCGCCCTCGCGCAGGATCGCGCCGTGCTGCTCATGGACGAGCCCTTCGCCGCCCTCGACGCCATCACCCGCGACCTGCTGCACGAGGAGCTCGAGCGCGTGTGGCGCGCCACCGGCCGCACGATCGTGTTCGTCACGCACAACGTGCGAGAGGCCGCTCGACTGGGCCAGCGGGTCATCCTGCTCTCCAGTCGCCCAGGTCGCATCGCCGGCGAATGGCGCATCGCGAACACCTCGGGGCGCCGCATCGAGTCGCCAGAGGTCGCGGCCCTCGCCACCGAGATCACCGCCGAGCTGCGGAAGGAGATCGCCCGCAATGCCTCATGAGACCACCGTCTTCCGGCCGGCGGACGACACCACGAGCGGCGATGCCTACGGCGACCTGCGCACGCTGTCGACCGGCCTCGACCGCCTGCAGTCCGACGAGGTGCAGCGCACACCGCGGTGGCGCGACGTGCTCGCCAAGACGCTGCCTCCGGTCACGCTGCTCGTCGTGCTGCTCGCCGTCTGGCAGCTCTACGTCGTCATCGCGAACCCCCGCCCCGACAAGGCTCCGAGCCCGCTCGCCGTCGCCTCGGCGCTCGGCGACGCGTGGGAGTCGGGTCGCCTGCAGGAGGCGGTGCTCACGAGCCTCGAACGCGGCATCATCGGCTTCCTCATCGCGATCGTGGGCGGCACCGCTCTCGGGATGCTGCTCGCCGAGTGGAAGCTGCTGCGTCGCGCCGCCGGCCCGCTCATCTCGGGACTCACCGTGCTGCCCTCCGTGGCCTGGGTCCCCGCCGCGATCATCTGGTTCGGCCTGACCGACGGCACCGCGTACTTCGTGATCCTGATGGGGGCGATCCCCTCGATCGTGAACGGGCTTCTCTCCGGCATCGACCAGGTGCCGCCGCAGCTGCGTCGCGTCGGCATCGTGCTCGGCGCGAGCCGCTGGCAGCTGGCGACCGCGGTGACGCTCCCCGCCGCCCTGCCCGGCTACTTCGCGGGCCTCAAGCAGGGGTGGGCGTTCTCGTGGCGCTCCCTGATGGCGGCCGAGATCATCACGATGGGCGGGTCGATGGGATTCGGGCTGGGCACGATGCTCAACCAGTCGCGCGAGCTCGCCGACCTCGCGAGCGTGCTCGGCACGATCCTGCTCATCCTCGCGATCGGCATCGTCATCGAGCTGGTCCTGTTCGCCCCGCTCGAGCGCCGGATGCTGCGCAATCGCGGACTGCTCCTCGGAGGTGCACGATGACCGGAAGAGTGACCCTCGTCGGGGCGGGACCGGGAGACGCCGGCCTGCTCACGCTCCGCGGCCTGCGGGCGCTGCAGGATGCCGACGTCATCGTCGCCGACCGCCTCGGCGCGCGGCAGGTGCTGCAGCAGCTCGCGGAGGAGGGCGTCGTGCTGACGGCGGAGGTCGTCGACGTCGGCAAGCTCCCCGGCCACCACCCGGTGCCCCAGGACGGCATCAACGACCTCCTCGTCTCCCTGGCCCGCGACGGTCGGGACGTCGTGCGCCTGAAGGGCGGCGATCCGTTCGTCTTCGGCCGAGGCCGTGAGGAGCAGCTGTTCTGCGAGGAGGCCGGCGTCACGGTCGAGGTCGTGCCCGGCGTCACCAGCGCCGTCTCGGTGCCCGCCGTCGCCGGCATCCCGCTCACCCACCGCGGCCTGGCGGCCTCGTTCACCGTGGTCAGCGCGCACGACCAGATCGAGCGCATCCCCGGCGGCTCCGACCACACGGTCGTGCTGCTGATGGGGGTGAACACGCTGGGGCACTCGGCCCACGTGCTCGCCGCCGGCGCCCGCGGCGACGACTGCCCCGTCGCGATCATCGAAGACGGCTTCGGCGAGAGCCAGCGCATCACGATCGGCACGCTCGGGACGATCGCCTCGCTCGCGGCCTCCCGCCAGGTGCGCTCCCCTGCCGTGATCGTGGTGGGAGACGTCGTGCGGCTGAGCCCGCACGCCGCGGCATCCGTGACCATCTCCTCGCAGCCTCCCAGGACCCACTGGAGCGACGCCCTCATCGCCGGGCTCGCCGTCGACACCGGACTCGTCCAGGTCGTCGAGACCTCCCTCAACCGCTGACCGCGCCCGCACCCGCACCCGCACCCGCACCCGCACCCGCACCCGCACCCGCACCCGCACCCGCACCCGCACCCGCACCGAAAGATCCGCCATGTCATCGACCCCCGTCTCCTCGTCTTCGCCGCGTCCGCTGGCCCTGCGCGTCGCGATCGTCGGCGCCGGCCCCGCGGGCATCTACGCGGGAAACCTCCTCGCGAACGCCGTCGCCGAGCGCTCCGGCCGCGTGGAGATCGACCTGTTCGAGTCGCTCCCCGCGCCCTACGGCCTCATCCGCTACGGCGTCGCCCCCGACCACCCGCGCATCAAGGGCATCGTCAACTCGCTGCACGAGATGCTCGATGCGTTCCCCGTCGTCGACGACGGGGACCCCGCGCCCACCCGGCGCACGATCCGCTTCATCGGCAACGTGGAGGTCGGCCGCGACGTCTCCCTCGACGACCTCCGCGAGCGCTACCACGCGGTGATCCTCGCGACCGGGGCGATCCGCGATGCGGCCCTCGACATCCCCGGCGTCGAGCTTCCCGGCTCCTACGGCGCCGCCGATTTCGTGGCGTGGTTCGACGGCCACCCCGACGTCGCGCGCACCTGGCCTCTCGACGCGTCGTCTGTGGCGGTGATCGGCAACGGCAACGTCGCACTCGACGTCGCCCGGGTTCTCGCGAAGCACGCCGTGGACCTCCGCACGACCGAGGTGCCCGACAACGTCCTGGCGGGTCTGGAGTCCTCCGCGGTCACCGACGTGCACGTGTTCGGACGCCGCGGCCCCGCCGACATCAAGTTCACGCCCATCGAACTGCGGGAGCTCGGCGAGGTGCGCGACGTCGACATCGTGCTGCACGACGAAGACTTCGACGGCGTCGACCCGGCAGCCGCGACGAACAACCAGCTCAAGGTCATGCTGCGCACGCTGAACGGCTGGCGCGACCGCCCGGCGGGGACGGCATCCCGCCGACTGCACCTGCACTTCTGGCACGCCCCCGTCGCGATCGAGGGCGACGGGCGGGTCGAGAGCATCCGCTTCGAGCGGACGCGCGCGGATGCCGATGGCGCCCTCGTGCGTACCGGGGAGTTCCGCGACTACGCCGTGCAGGCCGTGTACCGCGCGGTCGGGTACTACGGCACCCGTGTGGTCGATGCGCCGTTCGACGAGGCGCGCGGCGTGGTGCCGAACGACGGCGGCCGTGTGGCCGACGAGCCCGGCCTGTACGCGACCGGCTGGATCAAGCGCGGGCCCGTCGGCCTCATCGGGCACACGAAGTCCGACGCGCTGGAGACCATCACGCACCTCGTGGCGGACGCGGAGGCCGGGCTGCTCGCAGACCCCGCCTCCGACGAGGACGTGCTCGACGTGCTCGACGCGGACGGCGCCGAGTACACGACCTGGGACGGCTGGCTGGCCCTCGACGCCCACGAGCGTCGCCTCGGCGAGACGCACCGGCACGCCCGCGAGCGGGTGAAGGTCGTGCCCCGCGACGAGCAGGTCGCGGTGTCGCGCGACGGCGCTCTCGTCCGATGACCTACGTCATCGCGCTGCCCTGCGTCGATGTGAAGGATCGCGCCTGCATCGACGAGTGCCCCGTCGACTGCATCTACGAGGGAGAGCGCTCCCTCTACATCCACCCCGACGAGTGCGTCGACTGCGGCGCCTGCGAGCCGGTGTGCCCCGTGGAGGCGATCTACTACGAGGACGACCTGCCCGAGGAGTGGCAGGATTACTACAAGGCGAATGTGGAGTTCTTCGATGAGCTCGGCTCGCCCGGCGGCGCCGCCAAGGTCGGCGTCTCCGCGTTCGACCACCCGGTGGTCGCCGCCCTTCCCCCACAGGAGGGTGCGCATGGCTGAGACGGCTCCGTACGACGTGCTGATCATCGGCGGGGGCCCTGCGGGCCTCTCCGCCGCCCTCAACCTGGGCCGGTCCCTGGTGCGGGTGCTCGTCGTGGATGCCGATCGCCCACGGAACGCGGCGACGTTGAACTCGCACGGCTTCCTGACCCGCGACGGCGTGCCCCCGCACGAGCTGCGCAAGCTCGCCCGGGCGGAGCTCGCCGCTTACCCGAGCGTCGAGATCCGCTCCCGCGTGCGCGTCGCCTCGCTGTCGCAGACGGACGACGGGTTCGCCGCGGGGATCGGCCGCACGGAGGCCACGGAGACGATCCGCACGCGCGCCGTGCTGCTCGCCACCGGCCTGCGCGAGACGCTGCCTGAGGTGCCGAACCTGCGGGGCTTCTACGGCATGAGCCTGTTCAGCTGCGCGGCCTGCGACGCGTGGGAGCTGCGCGGTCGACGCCTCGCGCTCATCGGGGAGTCCGCCGACCTCGCCGATCGCGCACGGCTGATCGCCCGCTGGACCGAGAGCCTCACGGTCTTCACGAACGGCTCAGACGCCGTCACGACGACGGAGGAGGCCGAGCTCGCCGCCGCGGGGATCGCCGTGCTGCGGCATCCGATCACCGAGCTCGTGGGCGAACGGGGCAGGCTCGAGGCGATCCGTCTCGACGGCGGTCAGGTGATCAGGGTCGGCGGCGGGTTCGTGCGGCCGGCGTGGGAGACCGACCTCTCGTTCCTCGACGGCTTCACCGCGGCGGTCGACGGGCACGGGCACCTCGTCACCGACCGCTCAGGGCGCACCGATGTGCCCGGCCTCTACGCCGCGGGGGATGCCGCCGCCCCCGGACCCCAGCAGCTCATCGTCGCGGCCGGCGCCGGAGCCCGCGTCGCGGCCGTGATCGTGCATGACGCCGTCGGCGTCGCCACTGCGCACTGACTCCCCGCGCGTCTCGCCCCGGGCTAGGCTGACCGGCATGACGCGTACATCGGGGGGCCGTCTCGCCGCGGCGATCATCGTCGGAGTCGTCGCGCTGCCACTGAGCGGCTGTCTCTACGCGCAGATCCCCGCGGATCCGCCGGTGGTCGACGGGCCGACGATCACCCCGGTTCCCTCCGACGAGCCCGCAGAAGACGGCATCCCCGCGACGATGTCGTTCGCCGACGGCGCCGATCTGCCGTCGACCGCGTACATCCAGTGGGGCGACGGCCTCCTGTTCGACGACGGCTGGAAGTCGGTCGCCCCCGACGACGGCAACGGCGGATGGACGGACGGCACGATCGACGACACCTGCACGGCGCGGTTCTGGCAGGGGCTCGCATCCGACGTGGACATGACGCCGGGCGACGACGAGGTCAGTTCGGACGCGGTGCTCGCGCAGGTCGTCGGCGGCACGACCTCGGCCTCCGTGACGCTGCTCGCGACGACCGTGCAGCTCGGGTACCAGACCGGCGGAACGCCGCTGGTCGATGCGCGTCAGCTGACCGGGACGCGCGACGGGCACGACTGGTCGATCACGGCGCGCGCGTTCACGGCGACGGGGGCCGGCGTCTTCGTGATCGTCGACTGCGTGGGCGGCGACGTGGGTGCGGTCTTCGACGAGATCGTCGAGAAGAACGCGATCATCATCACCCCGTGACGGGCGAGGTCACTTGCCTCCGGGCGGACCGACGAGCAGCAGGATGACGTAGAGCGCCACGACCGCGATCGCGATCAGCCCGCCCAGCACCCACGGACGCCGCAGGAACCAGCGCATCAGCCGGTCGATCCAGCGCCGGTCGCGCGGGTCTTGGCCCTCTTCCAGCCGCCAGGCGCCGGCGAGGCGCCCCGTGCGGTGCAGCCAGATCTCCATCGGGATCGTCGCGTAGGGCACGATCGCGCTGGCGACGGCGAGCACGGCGACGCCCGCATGCCAGCGGTTGTTCAGCGCCACGAGGATCGCGGTCGCCCCGTAGGCGAGGAACACGAACCCGTGGATGCCGCCGCCGATCGTGACGACGATCCCCGGAGCGCCGGCCGCCCGCGCGATGAGGGCCGAGATGAGGAGCGTCCAGGTGATCGCCTCGGCGATGGCCAGGACGCGGTACAGACGGGAGGGCTCGGTGAACACAGTGCTCCTAGGAATCGGGTACTCCCCACGCTAGGCGGCTCCGCGGCATCCGTGATCCATCGAATGGTTGAGTCGTGCTCGCTCGGTTGCGTGGAGCGACCGCTCAGGACTGGGGGAGGTCGGCCATGAAGGCGTTCAGGATCTCGGCGACGCGCGCATGCATCTCCTCGTCCGTGATCGTCGGCTGTCCGTCGCCGTCCTGGGGACCGTAGTCACCGAACGACGCGTGGGACGCACCCTCGATCTGGACCATCTCGGCGTCTCCGGGGAGCAGGGCCCTGGCCGCATCGATCTTCTCCGGCGTCGACAGTCCGTCCTCGCTCCCCGAGATGCTCAGCACGGCGAGATCGGTGTCGGAGAGGTCGTTCGAGCAGTACGAGCCGAACAGCACGAGGGCCTCCGCGTCGGCGGCCAGCTGGCACGCGCGCACGCCGCCCAGCGAGTGCCCGCCGACGGCCCAGTCGTCGATGTCGGGGGCGGCGGAGGTGAAGGAGTCGAGTCCACGCAGGTCGAAGAAGGCGAGGTTCAGCCACGGGCGCGTGATCACCACGGTGACGCCCTCCTCGGCGAGGCTCTGCAGGATCGGGGCGTACGCCCACGGATCCACCTTCGCCCCGGGGATGAAGACCAGGCCCTGCTCGGAATCGCCGTCTGCGGGCGTGAGCACGATGCCCTGCTCGGCGTCCTCGACGTGGATCGCCGGGTTCTCGCGAACGCTCGCCAGCGGGGCCTTCTCGGCGGGCATCACCCCGATCTGGCTCCAGCCGACGACGCCGACGATCCCGAGCACGACGACGGCGACGACACCCCAGACAATCACTTTCAGGACACGACGGCCACGCTTCTTCTGCACGAGATCAACGTTATTGCCCGCGGATGGGAATGCCCCCGGGAGGTGCTGCCCGTCACATTCGCGTCTCTGCGGAATACCCCGGCGTTCCCCGACGTTGCCGAAGGCATGGTGACCGTCGACTCCGAAGCCCTCTCGCAGGTTCTCGGCGCCGTCGACCTCCGCGTCGGCGTCGGTCGACGCCGGATCCTGGATGCCGGTGCGCTGCTTCCGCTCGCGCCGGGTGCGGCGACGCTCGTCTACATCGCCCGCGGCGCCGTGCACGGCATCCCTCCGCTGGACTCCGGGTGCCGGCTGGACGTCGACCGCTCCTCGCACCTCATCGCCGTCGACATCCCCGGCCCGCGCGCCGCGCTGACGGCCGGCGACGCCTTCCTCACGGTGGGCCGCACCGCGCTCGCTCTCGAGGCTGACGCCGAGACCACGCTGGTGGTCGTCGACCTGGAATGGGCCGACTCGGCGTCGACGCTCGACGCCGTGCTGCCCGACTACATCACCGTCACCGGATTCGACGTGCTCGAACCTGCGGCTGCGGCGCTGGCCGCCAGCATGGGCCCGACCGACCCGGCCGCCTGCGCAGTGCGCCAGGGTGATCCGCTGATCTGCCGCATGATGGCGACGACGGTGCTGCTGTCGGTCATCCGCGCCTGGGCGGCGAACGGCTGCGCCCCCGAGGGCTGGCCGTCGGTCTCGAAGGATCCGTTCCTCGACCGCGTCGTCGAGGCGATCCACGAGGAGCCCGGTCGCGAGTGGACCGTCGAACGCCTCGCCGGCGTCGGCGCCATGTCGCGCTCCGCGTTCGCAGAGCGATTCCGCAGCGCGATCGGCCGCTCCCCCGCCGACTACGTCACCGAGGTGCGCGTCGATGCGGCGAAGCGGATGCTGGAGGCGGGGCGTTCCGTCTCGGAGACCTCCCGCGAGCTGGGCTACGCCTCCGATGAGGGGTTCAGCCGCGCCTTCCGCCGCCGCACCGGCCTGACCCCGAGCGCCTGGCGCGCGGCATCCCGCCTCCCCGTCTCGGCCTAGTCCCGCACCTCGCCCCTGCAGCCGCTTCTTCCGAGCACGACTTCGGACCTCCCCCGGCGCACTTCGGGCCTCCCCCCGGGCACAACTTCGGACCTCCCCCGGCGCGCTTCGGGCCTCCCCCGGGCACAACTTCGGACCCGACCAGGCGACACGCCGCCAGGACGACGCGACACGCCGCCGCCGGCATCCCTGCTCCGAAACTGTGCCCGCAGCCGTGCTCCGAAGCTGTGCTCGGCGTGCCCGCTCCGAAGCTGTGCTCACGGGGGACTGCAGACGGAGGGTGTCACAGACTCCGACGCCGTGCCAGCGCGCGCGGCTACGCGACGGCGATACGTGGAGCCCGCGCCCGGTTCGATGCGCCGAAGAGCACCGCGCCGAGGAGCAGCGACACGGCGCCGACCACGTAGACGAGCTCGATGCTCAGCGTGTCGACGAGGAGTCCGCCCACACCGGCCGCGATCGTGATTGCCGCCTGGAAGCCCACGACGACGAGGCTGCCGCCGGCTTCGAGGCGATCCGGCATCCGGTGTCCGACCCAGGTGTTCGCGACGATCAGCCAGGACGAGAAGAAGAAGCCCCACACGAGCACGACGACCGCGACGCCGACGATCGAGCCCGAGAAGACGATCATCGAGATCACGGCGACCGCGATCACCACGGGCGCGAAGACCGCGAAGAACGCGAAGGTGCGGTCGATCACGAGTCCGATGGCGATGTTGCCCGCCAGGCCGCCGAGGCCGAACAGCGCGAGGAGCACGACGATCGTGGAGGCGTCGACCTCGGGGATGCGCTCGAGAGCGAGACGCACGTACGTGTAGGCGAGGAAGTGCCCGAGCACGACGAAGATGTGACCGGCCATGCCGAGGCCGATGCCGGGGCGACGCAGCGTGTCGACGAGGAGGCGGATGCTGGAGGCCTGAGCCGCGGGCACCGAGGGGAGCGTGAACCGCAGCGCGACCGCGAGCACCACCATCAGCGCGCTGGCGATGCCGAACACCATGCGCCAGTCGACGAGCTCGGAGAGCATGACGCCGAGCGGAACCCCGGCGACCGTGGCCAGGGAGACGCCGGCCGACGTGAACATGACCCCGCGTCCGAGCCGGTCGGGGCCGGCGAGGGCCGCGGCGACCGTGATCGACATCGACCAGAACGCGCTGATGGCGGCGCCCAGCAGGAACCGCGCCGCCAGCACGATGACGAGGTTCGGCGCGAACGCCACGATGAGGTTCGATACGGCCGCGGCGAGCGCCATCCACACGAGCAGCGATCGTCGATCGAGACGAGGGAAGATGAGGCCGATGGTCGGCGCCACCACGAGACCGACGAGCGCGGTCACGGTCACGGTCTGCCCCGCCTGCCCCGGGGTGACCCCCAGCGCGTCGGCCATCTCGGTGAGGACGCCGTTGGGCAGGAACTCCGCCGTCACCAGCAGGAACCCCATCAGCATCAGCACGATGAGCCCGCCGTAGCGCATGCGCTCGACGGGGGCGGAGCCGATGGTGGGAACGGGGGCGGTCGTCGTCATGGTTCCACCTTCGCAGGCTCCGGATGCCGTCGCCCGACGTCGCGTCCACGGCATCCGACCATTCGTCCGGGGCAGTCCGTGGTCGGTCGGGATCGGGAGCCTCCCAGGTCGGCCCTGCAGGGTGGTCGCATGCACAGGAGACGGCGGAACGGCGGATGGATGCTGACGGGAGCCGCGGTGGCCGCCGTGCTGGCGACGGCGCTGACGGGGTGCGCGCCGCAGCCGGGGCCCTCCGACTGGACCCTCGAACCGATCCCTTTCGGCGCCGAGCGCGCCGACATCGCCTATGGCATGTCCCATCTGACGCCCGACGGCGACGGCGGCTTCTGGGCCGTGTCCTCCGGGTCCTGGCTGCACGTCGACGCCGAGGAGGAGACGGTCGCGAGGTTCAACGCTCCGCTCGACTCTCCCCTGTCGCGGGTCACCGCGATGGCGACGCTCTCCCCGACCGAGCTCGTCGTGGTGCGCGACGAGGGCGCCCCCGTGCTCGCGGTTCTCGACACCTCGACCATGAGCATGCGCGATCTGCCCGGCGAGGCGCCGAGCGGATCCGGCGGGCCCACGGACTTCGGCGACTTCGAGTTCGGCGACGTCGCGGTCCAGTCCGGTGCGGCGATCGTCATCCGCTACCGGGTGGGCGACGACGGCGCACTCGGCTACGAGGTGCTGCGGGTCTCTCTCGACGACGGCGCACGGACCCTGCTGCATTCCGAGCCGCTGGACTGGAGCGATGCGCCCGGATCATCGCCCGACCTTCCCCCCGTCGACGTCGACGTCGACGCGACGGGCGCCGTCCACCTCGCCACCCGCACCGCCAGGGTCGTCCTCGAACCCGACGGCGCCGAGAGATCCCGGGCTGCGCAGAACGCGGAGCGCCCTCACGTCGCTGTCGCCGCCGACGGGACGGCCCTCTGGTGGGGCGGAGGCGCCCGCGACTCCGCCGAGCAGGGTGTGGTCGTCGGCGGCTCATCCGAGGCCCGCGCGAGCATCGAGGCGCGCTCGGGGTGCGCGGATGCACTGCTCCTGACCGACGCCGGCGGCGACGAGCATCCGCTGCCGTTCCTGTGCGGGGCGAACGCCGCCGCGCGGGTCGGTGATTCCTGGGTCGTCGCGATCGGGGGCGAAGGCGACGGGGTGCTGGTGCGTCTCGTTCCGCCATCCCGGTCGTGACAACCGACGCCGCCGAGGGTAAGCTCGACGGCGCACCGGGAAGAGCCCGGGAAGAACGAGCGAGAGGAGCCGAGAAGATGACGAACGTCTTTGTCGCGCCCCTCGCCGACATCCTTCCCTGAGGTCGCCGCCTGTGTGGCCTCCTGGCCACCACGGAGCAATCAAAAGTGACCGATCCCCTCGCGTCCTTCGACGCACTCGAACTCTCCCTCACCTTCGCCGACGTCGAACCCGGCGACGGGCAGCGCTGGACCACCTGGCCGACCACCATCCCCACGCAGCGCGGACCACTGCCGCGGCCCTCCTGGATCGTGACGGATGCCGGCGCGCTCGACACCGAGCTCGGCATCCTCAAGACCGGCAAGGAGGCCGACGTGTTCCTGCTGGAGCGCGCCGTGCCCGACGACCCCGATCAGCGCACGCTGCTCGCGGCGAAGCGGTACCGCGGCGAGGAGACCCGCAGCTTCCACCGCTCGGCGATGTACACGGAGGGTCGCGGCGTGCAGAACACGCGCGACGCCCGCGCGCTCGCCAAGAAGTCCTCCCACGGCCGTGGGGTCGCGGCATCCGCCTGGTCGATCGCCGAGTTCGACGCCCTGTGCCGGATGCACGAGCTCGGGGCGCCCGTGCCGTACCCGGTCCAGGTGAACGGCACCGAGATCCTGATGGAGTTCATCGGCGACGAGTCGGGCACGGCCGCGCCGCGGCTGGCGCAGGTGCGCTCCTCACGCGAGGAGCTCGCCGGCTTCTACACCCAGATCGTGGAGATCATGCGGGTGTTCGCCGCGGCGGGCTTCGCGCACGGCGACCTGTCGGCGTACAACCTCCTCGTGCACGAGGAGCGTGTGCGGGTGATCGATCTGCCGCAGATCGTCGACATCATCGCCAATCCGCAGGGCCTCGACCTGCTGCACCGCGACTGCGTCAACATCTGCGACTGGTTCGCCCGGCGCCGCGTGGACTGCGACGCCGAGGAACTCTTCGCCGAGCTGCTCGCGGCATCCTTCGTGTGAGGACACGGCCGGCGCCGCCCCGCGTCAGTCGCGCGCGAGCTGCGCCGCGATCAGCGTCACCAGCTCGTACAGGACGTGGCTCGCGGCGATGCCGGTCATCTGCGCGTGGTCGTAGGCGGGCGACACCTCGACCACATCCGCTCCCACGATGGTCGTCGCCGACAGGGCACGGAGGATGCGCAGCAGCTCGCGGCTCGTGAGACCGCCGGCCTCCGGAGTGCCGGTGCCGGGGGCGTGCGCGGGGTCGAGCACGTCGATGTCGATCGAGACGTAGAGCGGACGGTCGCCGATGCGCTGCAGGATGCGCTGGATGCCGGCCTCGACGCCGTGCTCCTCGATGTACTCGCTCGACACGATGGAGAAGCCGAGGCGCTCGTCGTCCTCGAGGTCCTGCTTGGAGTAGAGCGGACCGCGGGTGCCGACGTGGCAGCTCGCGGTGAGGTCGATCAGGCCCTCCTCGCTCGCGCGGCGGAAGGGCGTCCCGTGCGTGATCGGGGCGCCGAAGTAGGTGTCCCAGGTGTCGAGGTGGGCGTCGAAGTGCAGCACGGCGACGGGGCCGTGCTTCGCCGCGACGGCGCGCAGCAGCGGCAGGGCCACCGTGTGGTCGCCGCCGATCGTGACGATGCGCGAGACCTGCTCGCCGAGGGCCACCGCCGCGCTCTCCACCTCGTTCACGGCCGCGGTGATGTCGAACGGGTTCACCGGGATGTCTCCGGCATCCACCACCTGGGCGATCGCGAACGGCGACACGTCCTGCGCGGGGTTGTACGGCCGCAGCAGGCGGGACGACTCGCGCACGTGCGACGGCCCGAACCGGGTGCCTGGGCGGTAGCTCACCCCGGAGTCGAACGGGATGCCGACGACGGCGATGTCGGCGCGCGGCACGTCCTCGATGCGGGGAAGCCGCGCGAAGGTGGCGATCCCGGAGTACCGCGGGTTCTGGGAGGCGTCGATGGGTCCGACGTTCTCGGTCATGGTGGGTCCTGTCTGTCGGATGCTGTTCAGAGGGCGTTCTGCGGGATGTGCACGAGCTGCACGCCGCCGTCGGCGATGGCGTCGCGGATGCTCGCCGCGATGTCCTCCCGGCGCTCGACGCGGCGCCCGGTCGCGCCGAAAGCGGTCGCGAGGGCCGCCCAGTCGGGCTGCACGAGGTCGACGCCGATCGGGGTCATCCCTCGATCGACCTCGTTCTGACGGATCTCGGCGTAGCCGCCGTTGTCGACGCACACGACTGTGACGTCGAGACGCTGCTCGACCGCCGTCACGAGCTCGTTGACGCAGAACATGAGGGCTCCGTCGCCGATCACGGTGACGGCCGGGCGGGAGCCGTCGGCCACACGGGCGCCGATCGCGGCGGGCAGGCCGTAGCCGAGGGTCGCATAGGTGGGCGTGTAGAGCAGGGAGTGCGGATGCTGCGACCGCAGCACGCTCCCCAGCGCCATGTAGACGATCTGCGAGGAGTCGCCGGCGACGATCGCGTCGTCGGGCAGCGCCTCGGCGATGATCTCGGCGAGCGCGACGGTCTCGGGGGCCGTGTCGCGCATCTCCGTGTCGATCGCGGCGCGCTCGGCCGCGAGGTCGCGCGGAGGGCGGAGGCCTGCGGGCAGGTGCGCGAGCAGGGCGTCGACCACCGCCGCGGCGTCGCCAGCGATCCCGACCGTGGCCGCGAGGTTCTTGTCGAGCTGCGCGACGGAGATGTCGATGCGCACCACGATGCCCCGTGCCTCCAGCCGGGGAGCCCACAGCTCGGCCTCCCCCAGCTTCGAGCCGACGACGAGCAGCACGTCGGCGTCTTCGGCGACCGCACGGGCCGCGGAGAGACGCAGGTTCGATCCGAGGGACAGCGGATGCCGCTCGTCGACGACGCCCTTGCCGTTCAGGGTCGTCAGCACCGGGGCGCCGAGACGCTCGGCGAGCGCGGTGACGCCGGCCGCGGCATCCGTCGATCCGCCGCCGACGACGATGACCGGGGTCACCGCGCTCGCGAGCAGACGCGCCGCCTCGGCGACGCCGGCCGGGTCTCCCGAGTGAGGGGACGGCGCCGGCCTGGGGAGCCGGTGCGCCTCGGGGACGCCGGCCGGCGCCTCCAGCACGTCGAGGGGGATCTCGATGTGCACGGGGCGGGGACGCCCGGTGCGGAACAGCGCGAAGGCGTCGTGCACGGCATCCACCGCCTCCGCCGCCGTGGTGACGCGGCGCGACCACTCGGCGATCGCGCCGACCATCGCCGTCGCGTCCTTCGTCTCGTGCAGGGTGCCCACGTCGGCGAACTCGGAGCCGAGCGGCACACCCGGCGAGAGCACGAGCAGCGGACGCGACTCGCAGAAGGCCGTGCCGATCGCGCTCATGGCGTTCTGCAGTCCCGGCCCGGAGGTCGTGATGACCACCCCGGGGAGTCCGGTCTGCTGCGCCCACCCGTCGGCGCCGTAGCCGGAGCCCTGCTCGTGGCGGTTCGTCACCGCGCGGATGCCGAGGTCGGCGAGCGGGCGGTACAGCTCCAGGTTGTGGGTGCCGGGGATGCCGAACACCGCCGTCACCCCGTAGCCGCGGATGGTCTCCAGGACCGCCCGCCCCGCCGTGTCCGCGTACTGATCGGTCATGATGGCATCCTCCCTCACGCCGCCGAGTGGCGGCGCGTGCCGTCGACCCAGGTCTCGCGGACGACGATCGCGGAGATCGTCTCGGGGGCCACGGCGAGCGGATCGTCGGACAGCACGGCGAAGTCGGCGTACTTGCCGACCTCGAGCGAGCCGAGGTCGTCTTCGCGGCCGATCGAGATGGCGCCCTCGATGGTGTGGGCACGCAGCGCCGACAGCGCCGAGATGCGGAGGTCGTCGGGGCCGAGGGTGTGGCCGCGGCGCGTCACGCGGGTGACGGCGGTCTGGATCGCCTCGAGCGGGATGGGCTCGGCCACGGGAGCGTCAGAGGAGATGGTGAAGCCGACCCCCGCGCGCTCGAACTCGCCGAGCGGGTTGAACCGCTCGCCGGGGGTGCCGATCGCCTGCTCCACGCCCTCGCCCCAGTTGAAGTAGTGCTGCGTCTGGTTGACGGGGCGGATGCCAGAGGCGGCCATGCGCTCGATCTGCTCGGGGGTGGGCAGCCCGCAGTGCTCGATGCGGTGCCGGGCGTCGGCGTCGGGGCGCTCGGCGAGCGCGGCCTCGATCGCCGAGACGACCATCTCGATCGCCGTCGGGGACTGCGCGTGCGTCGCCGTCTGCAGGCCGGCGGCGTGCGCCTTGCGGATGAGCTCGGCGTACGCGGCGGGCTGGTGGTACAGCTGTCCGGTGCGGCACGGGTCTCCGACGTAGCCGTCGGGGAAGTACGCGGTCCAGCCGCCGAGCGTGCCGTCGGCGTAGAACTTGATGCCGGCGAAGCTGAGGTGGGCGTTGCCGAACTGGCCGACCAGCCCCATCTCCAGGGCCTCGTCGAGCAGGTGCGACAGCAGGTACATCGAGACGCGCAGCTCCAGGCGGCCCGCCTCGGCGAGACGCAGGTACATGTCGAACTCGCGGCGGGTGACCTGGCAGTCGCCGATCGAGGTGACGCCGCCGGCGAGGAACCGCTGGGTGGCGGCATCCAGCTGACGCAGGTGCTCCTCCGGCTCGTCGGCGAGGTGGAAGTTCGGTCCGTGGTGACCGATCTTCACGCCGTGCACGCCCGTGAGGATGTTGCACGCGGCATCCGAGAGCTCGCCCGTCAGCTCGCCGTCCGCATCGCGGAAGAACTCGCCACCCGCGGGGTTCGGGGTGTCGCGGTCGATGCCGCCGGCGGCGAGCGTGTACGAGTTCACGACGCCGCCGTGCCCCGACGCGTTCATGAGGTACACCTCGCGATCGGAGGCCACCTCGTCGAGCTCGAAGCGGGTCGGATGCCGCTGCTCGACGAGGTTGCGCTGCTCGTAGCCGTAGCCGCGCACCGGCCGCCCCTCGGGGGCGTCGGCCGCCGCCGCGCGCAGCAGCGCCACGATCTCGGGGATGCTGCCGGCCCTGTCGGGTCCGCAGTCCACCCAGGTCATCATCTGGCCGAACATGAGCGGGTGGGCGTGCGCGTCGACGAACCCGGGGACGATCACGGCATCGCCGAGGTCGATCCGCTCCGGGGCGAGGCCGGCGCGCTCGGCGGCGGCCTCGCACTCGGCCGCGGTGCCGATCGCGACGATCCGTCCACGGTCGGTCAGCATGGCGGACGCTGTGGTGGCGACGGCATCCGCCGTGTGGATCGCCCTGGCCGTGATCAGGAGGGGCTCGGTCTGGGCCGAGCGGTCGAAGGGGGAGAGCTTTCTCATGGGAGCGGGTTCGCAGTCGTGTCGGTGCGGGCGGTGAAGGATGCCGTGACGGGAGCCTCGTCGGAGTGCTGCGGCGCGAGTCTGGTGCAGACTCCGGCGATGACGGCCATGCCGATGAACATCGCGATGACCGACCAGATGCTGCCCGTCCAGGCGACGAGCTGGGTGGCGAACCAGGGAGAGAACCCGGCCCAGATCGCCGCGCCCACACCGTACGACAGCGCGATCGAGGTGTAGCGGGCCTGCGGACGGAACATCTGCGCGAGGATCGCGGCGATCGGGGCGTACGTCGCGCTCATCGCGATGCGCACCAGCGAGGCGAACAGGAAGATCAGCGGCTCGACCCTGCCCGGCATCACGAGCAGGAACGGGATGAACGTCAGCACCGAGGTCACGAGGCCGATGTACATGATGTTCTTGCGACCCCACTTGTCGCCGAGCCAGGCCACGGGGAGCGTGACGACGAACTCCACGAAGGAGGCGATGGTCATGGCGTCGAGGATGACCTGCTCGCTGATGGCGATGGGCTCGCCGGTCGCGTAGGCGGTCGCGAACGTTGTGGCGAGGTAGTAGCCGCCGGTGGAGATGGGCAGGATGCCGATGCCGAGGAGGATCGGCAGCCAGTTGGCGCGGAGCGCGAACCCGAGGGGCATGGACTGCTTGCGGCCCTCGACCTTCTGCTCGAACACCGGGGACTCCTCGACGCGGTAGCGCACCCAGAAGCCGACGCCCACGAGCACGATCGACAGCAGGAACGGGATGCGCCAGCCGCCGTTGAGGATGAAGTCGTCGCCGCCGCGGGACATGATCGCGAAGATGCCGGAGGCGAGCAGGGCGCCGGCCGGGTTGCCGAGCTGCGTGAAGCCGCCGTAGAAGGTCTTCTTGCCCGCGGGGGCGTGCTCGACGCTCATGAGCACCGCACCTCCCCACTCGCCGCCGACCGCGAGACCCTGCAGGGCGCGGAGGATGATGAGCAGGATGGGGGCGGCGATGCCGATGTCGGCGAAGGTCGGCAGGCAGCCGACGAGCACCGTGGCGACGCCCATCATGAGCAGGGTGATCACGAGGGAGACGCGGCGGCCGAACTTGTCGCCGATGTGGCCGAAGATGATGCCGCCGAGCGGACGCACGAGGAACGCGACGGCGAAGGTGGCGAAGGCCCGGGAGGTCTCGACGAGCGGATCGCCGCTCGGGAAGAACAGGGGGCCGAACACGAGAGCCGCGGCCGTCGCGTAGACGTAGAAGTCGTACCACTCGATGGTGGTGCCGACGAAGGCGGCGATGCCTGCGCGTCGCGCCCTGGTGGTGGTGGAGTTCATGGAGCCCGCTCCTTTGCGGAAGATGTCGGATAGCGAAGGATGCTACGGGCGTCTGAGCCCCTCGACAAGGTCAGAACTCCAGCGAGAAGACTCATTCACTGAAGTTCTGTCACCTATCACAGGCAAAAGTGTCTCTTGCGACACGCGTGGCCCATCCTGCACTGTATTCATGTACGCACTCGCGTGCGTTCGCCGGTAATCGAGCACTTTCGGGACGACCATGGATTTCGACGCCGATCTCATCCGCGCACTGCAGGAGGACGGACGCGCCAGCATCCGCTCCCTCGCCGACCGCCTCTCGCAGACGCGCGCCGCCGTGGCCGCGCGCCTGCGCGTGCTGCTCGACGACCGCACCGTGCGCGTCGTCGCCGCCGTCGACCCGGTGTTCCTCGGACAGCACGTGCTCGCGCACGTGTCGATCCGCACCGAGGGCGCGGCGGGCGTCGTCGCCGCGCCGCTGCGCGACATGACGGAGACCGTGTTCGTCTCCTCGGTCGGCGGGGCGCACGACCTCGTCACCGAGGTGCGCCTCGGCTCGATGGCGGAGCTGCACGACCTCCTCGCGCGCATCAGGGCCCTCGACGGGGTGCTCGACATCAACACGATCATCTACTCGACCGTCGTCAAGGGCTTCTTCGTCTCGGAGTACCACGGCGACATCACCCTCGACGCGATCGACGAGGCCCTCATCGAGCAGCTCCAGATCGACGGACGCAAGAGCTTCCGCGCCCTCGGCCAGGCCGTGCGGCTCTCCCCGTCGGCGGTCGCCACCCGCGTGCAGCGCCTGATCGACGGCGGCGTCATCAAGATCAGCGCCGTGGAGGCGAGAGGCCTCGCGCACCGGCAGCTGTCGATGGGCGTCGGCGTGAACCTCGACGACGACACCGCCATCGTGCAGGAGCTGCGCACCGGACGCGGCGTCGACTTCGCCGCGCGCACCCTCGGCCGCTTCGACATCGTCGCGACGCTGGTCGAGCCGTCGGCCGGAGCCCTCTACGCGAGCCTCGAACGGCTGCGCGCCCTGCCCGGCGTCACCCGCATCGAGGCGTGGCTGCACCTCGCCGTGCTCAAGGAGGACTACGCCCGCACGCTGCGCGACCCCCGCATCAGCGTCGAGGGCCGCTAGACCGCAGGAGATGGCCGCTGTGATCCGGCGAGCGCGGCATCGAGCAGCGCGACGAGGGGGCGCGGCATCCGATCCAGGGGGATGGCGTCGATCACGTCGGCCGCGAACCGCGCCTTGCGTCCGGCCGCCGTTCCCGCGAACCGGTGGAGCTGATCCTCGACGGCGCGCTCGCGCTGCGCTGGCTGCCCCTGGAACACCCGGAAGCGGGCGAGCTCTCCCCGGGCGTCCAGCGTCTCGACGACGAGTTCGGGGCCGGCGGCGGCGATCGCCTCGTCTTCCAGATCGCGCTCGCAGCCGAAGAATCCGACGCGCTCGGGGTCTGCGGTGGAGTCGAGCACCCCGAGGTCCGACAGCACCCGTCGCACGTAGGCGCCCTCCGCGGCGTCGTAGAGGCCGAGGACCCGCACGTCGTCCGTCTGCGCGAGAAGGTCGCGGAGCACGGCGCGCAGATTGGTGATCCCGTCGAGGTCGACGAGGTCGAGCGCGTCGACTCCGACGTCGAGTCGTCGCGAGGCGGCCTCGAAGGCGAGCCTGTCGCTGGCCCCTTCGAACAGCACGACCGTTCGCGTCATCGCATCCGCCTCGACATGCGTCGACCCTACCCCGCTGGTCGAGTGCGCCCTGCCGCACGGCGCGCCGTCACCGCCCGTTCACCGGCCGCCGCCAGACTTCCCTCATGAGCGAACCCGAAGAGCGCGCCGAACCCCTGGCGACCGCGAGGAGCGGCGCCGTCGGCGTGATCGGCCTCGACCTGCGCGGCGACACCCCTGCTCCGAAGAAGCAGGTCTACTCGTGGGCGCTGTGGGACTGGGCGACGCAGCCGTTCAACTCGGTGATCCTCACGTTCATCTTCACGGCGCTGTATCTGGTGGGCCCCGACTTCCTGCCCTCCGACATCGCCGCCCTCGGCGAGAAGGACCCGGTGCGCGTGGCTGCCGAGGCCGACCTCGCCTCGGGTCTCGGACTCGGCAGCACCATCGCGGCGCTCGCGATCCTGCTGCTCGCCCCCGTGCTCGGCCAGCGGGCGGATGCCGCGGGCAAGCAGAAGCTATGGCTCGGCATCGGCACCGGCGCGCTCATCGTCAGCATGTTCGGGCTCTGGTTCGTGACCCCGCAGGTGAGCATGTTCTGGGTGGGGGTGGCGCTGATCTCGGCGGGCACCGTGTTCCAGGAGATCGCGGCGGTGAACTCCAACGCGATGCTGATCGGCATCGCCAACCAGAAGACGATCGGCCGCATCTCCGGGCTCGGCTGGGGCTTCGGCTACATCGGCGGCATCATCGCCCTCGTGATCGTGGTCGTGCTCGACGCGTTCGACTGGTTCGGGATGTCGACCGACAACGGCCTGCCGTTCCGGCTGATCGCCGTCGGCTGCGCGGTGTGGGCGATCGTGTTCAGCATCCCGATCTTCCTCAACGTGCCGGAGCCGTCGCTGGGGCGCCCGGAGCGCAAGGTGGGCTTCTTCGCCTCGTACGGCCTCCTCGTGAAGGACGTGACCGGCCTCTACCGCTCCCCCGAGACCCGCAACACCTTCTGGTTCCTGCTCGCGAGCGCGGTGTTCCGCGACGGACTCAGCGGCGTGTTCACGTTCGGCGCCGTGATCGCCTCAAGGGTCTTCGGCTTCGAGTTCCAGCAGCTCGTGATCTTCGGCATCGCGGCGAACCTCATCGCGGGCGTCTCCACGATCATCGCCGGCGTCTTCGACGACCGGTTCGGCCCCAAGCGCATCATCCTGCTCTCGCTGGGGTCCATGACGATCGCCGGCCTCGTGGTGTTCTTCCTGCGCGACGGCGGCACGATGGTGTTCTGGATCGGCGGGCTCGTCCTGTGCGCGTTCGTCGGACCGGCGCAGGCCGCAGCGCGCTCCTTCCTCGCCAGGGTCACCCCCGCGGGGCGCGAGGGTGAGATCTTCGGCCTCTACGCCACGACCGGCAGGGCGGCGAGCTGGATGGCGTCCGGCGCGTGGACGCTGCTGATCGTCCTCACCTCGCAGACCGCGTTCGGCATCCTCGGCATCGTCGTCGTGCTGATCGCCGGGTTCCTGCTCCTGCTGCCGGTCAAGTCCGGCCGCTCGTAGGATCGGCGCATGCCCGTGCCGGACGGCCCCTCGCGGGACGTCGTCGTCGTCCCCGAATGGTTCGGCGGCGGGATGATGCTGAGCTGGCTGCCGCTGTCGATCGGCGTCCGGCGCCGCCTCAAGGCCTGGAAC
Organism: Microbacterium sp. LWH10-1.2; assembly: GCF_038397765.1. Lineage (NCBI taxonomy): Bacteria > Bacillati > Actinomycetota > Actinomycetes > Micrococcales > Microbacteriaceae > Microbacterium > Microbacterium sp. LWH10-1.2. The sequence goes on along the minus strand of NZ_CP151638.1, from coordinate 3,832,314 downwards.
CAGATCTGGGAGGAGGTCTTGGATCCCGTCACCGAGATCCGATGGCCTGATCCAGACGTGGGCCGACAGTGGATCGCCGAAGGTGAAGCGCTGGTCCATGACATCCAGGACGAGCTGGGCCCGCCCTATCGGGTGCGCGGCGAATTCGCCGCCTATGACCCGGACGCCCGGCCTCCCAGCGCCTGATCCCGTCGAGGCGACCTCCGGCCGGTGACCGGAGCCCCGACCTGGCGGGCCTGACTCACTGCCCCCAGTTGTCGGCGAGTTTGTTCAGCAGACGCGCGAGCTCTGCGCGCTCATCGTCGGTGAAGGCGGCGAGCGCCTTGCCGAGGACCTCGCGACGCTCTCCCCTCATGCCCCGTGCGAGGCGACGGCCCTCATCGGTCAGGGCGATGCGCGTGCGCCGGGCGTCGTCGGGGTCGGCCTCGCGGCGCACGAGGTCGTGCGCGACGCCCTGCTGCACGAGGCGGGAGGCACGCGGCTGATCGACGCCGATCGCCGCGCCGAGGTCGCTCACGCTGAGCGGAGCGGATGCCGCGGCCAGCGCTTCCAGCATCCGCATCCGGGCGGGACCGCCGAAGCGCCCGCTGGGGTCGGTCATCCACGGGGGGCCGGGGAAGCCGCCGCGGCCGGGGTGTCCGCCGCGACCGCCTCTGCCCTCGTGGTCGTCGTGGCCGAAGTGCTCAGGGTGGGGTCCGCCGTGCCAGCCGCCGGGGCCTCGCCCGCCGGGTCGCCGGCCGCGCAGCCGCGACAGTGCCTGGGCGATGGTCTCTGCCGGATCGTTCTCTGCTGCGCTCACGATTCGATTTTACATGCGATTTGACATGCATTAGAACTCATGTCACCATACATATACATGCACTGTGACAAGCACATGCACACTGACATCTAAGGACTTCACCATGAACACCTCTGACAACACACAGAACCCACGCCCCTTCGGCTACTGGATCACCGCGACCGATCGCCTGATGGCGGCCGAGTTCGCCACCGCCTTCGAGCGCGAAGGAGCGAGCCGCCGCGACTGGCGCCTGCTCAACGTGATCGACGGCACGGTCCCCACGCCGCGCCCGCTGCACCCCGGCAAGGTCCGTGCACTGGTCGAGCGCGGCTGGGTCGAGCAGACCGCCGACGGCTGGACGCTCACCGACGACGGCCGCGCTGCCAAGGAGCGCCTCGCAGCGCTGGTCGACAACATCCGCGCCACGGTGACGGATGCCGTCAGCCCCGACGACCTCGCGACCACCCTCGCGACTCTCGAGCAGATCGCCCGCGCCTTCGGCTGGGACGAGAACACCCCCCTTCCCCGTCGCCGCGGAGGCCGCGGCTTCGGCCGTCGCCACGGGCATCCGTTCGGACGCGGTCGCGGATTCGGCCCGTTCCGCGGAGGATTCGGTCCCGGTTTCGGCCCCGGCTTCCGCGCAGGGTTCGGCCCCGGCTTCGGCCCCGGCGACGAGCACGGCGACGACTGCGGCCACGCGCACGCGCACCGCCACGGCGCCGACGCCGAGCACGGCCACGACTCCCCCGCGGAGCACCGCCGCGGCTTCGACGGAGGGCGCGGACACCGCTTCGCCCCCGAGTTCGGCCACGGCCGCCCTCACCACGGGCACGGCGACCACCGTGCGGCCCGCGCCGCGCAGCACGCGTACGAGCGCGGCTTCGACGCCGGCTACTCCCGCGGTCGCGACGCCTGACCCCGCCTAGCAACGCCCCTCGCTCACGCACCGCGACCCGCGGTCGTCGAACGGGGGGCGTCGCCATGCCCACGCGGAGCCTCGCCCCGTGTCGACGCGCTCCGCTCGTTCGACGACCAGGGCATCCCGGTCGTTGAGCGCGACGCGCAGCGGCCGAGACGAAACTCCCCTCCGACGGGACGGCGGCGGTTCCGCGCGCGGCTCAGAGGTCGAGCAGCCCCACGACCGCGGCATCCGCACCGGCATCCGTCAGCCGTCCGCGCATCGCCGCGGCGGCGACCGAGTACGGACGCTCGTCGCGCATCATGAGCGAACGGGAGTTCGCCTCCTCGTTGAGCGCGATCAGCTCGAACGCGAGCACCTCGGGATCGTCGACGACGAGCTCGCCCGCCGCGACCGCGTGCCGCACCTGCGCCTCGACATAGCCGTACCAGTCGACGAGCGCCGCGCGTACGGCGTCGCTCACCGGCCCCGGCTTCGAATCGACGTCGGCCGCGGTGGCCGCGAAGAAGCACCCGCCCGTGAACACGCGGTCGCGCGAGTAGCTCAGCGCGTTGCGCAGGAGGAGGGCGAGGCGGCGTGCACCCCGGGGCTCCGTGCGCGCAGCATCCACGATCCGCGTCGTGAAGATCTCCCTGGCGGCGGCGATCGTCGCGAGCTGCAGCCCTTCCTTGCTCTGGAACAGGGTCGCGATGCTGCTCTTGCTCGACCCCGACGCCTCGGCGAGACGGCCGATCGTCAGCCCGTCGAGACCGTCGACCGAGGCGAGGTCGGTCGCACTCGCGAGCACCACGCGCCGCGAGGCATCGCCGCGGGCCCTGCGCCCGTCAAGGATCTCCGACATGCTCCTAGTATACGAACGATCGTTCGCGTACTATACGTATGATCGTTCGTATTCTTCGTCGGAAGGATCCCCATGCCCTCCCTGTCCGAGCTCATCGCCGGCGGCATCCGCCTCGCATCCACGGTCTCCCCGTCACTGGGCGGCGATCTGGCCTACCGCGCGTTCTTCAGCACGGCGCCGCAGATGCCCGTGCACCCCCGCGACGCGGCGACCCACGCCGATGCGCAGACCACGACCCTGCGCGTGAACGACGCCGACATCACGGCCTACGAGTGGGGCTCGGGCGCGCGCGCCGTCCTGCTGCTGCACGGCTGGAGGGGCCGCGCCTCGCAGTTCGCGCCGCTCGTGCGCGAGCTTGTGGCCGAAGGGTTCCGCGTGGTCTCCTTCGACGCTCCGGCGCACGGCTCGTCGGCCGGACGCCGCACCGACATGCGCGATTGGATCGAGGCCGCCGAACAGCTGCAGACCGTGTACGGACGCTTCGACGCGATCATCGGCCACTCCTTCGGCGCCCTGGCCGCACTGACCGCTGCGCGCACGAGCGTGCCGACCGACACGGTCGTCGCCGTCTCCGGCGCCGCGAGCCCCGCGGCGTTCGTCGAGGAGTTCGCGCGCGAGTTCCGGCTTCCGGCCGCGGCGGTGACGCGGATGGAGCGGCGTTTCCGCGACCGCCTCGGCGTCGACGAACGGCAGCTCGAGGAGACATACGACGCCGTGCGGCATCCGCTCCCGGACTCCGTCGACCTGCTCGTCGTGCATGATCGCGCCGACGGCCGGATGCCGGATGCCGATTCGCTTCGTCTGCACGCCGCACACCGGGGGCATTCGCGGCTGCTGCGCACCGAGGGATTCGGGCACACGCGGATCCTTCGGGCGGATGCCGTGCTCGACGCGGTCATCGAGCAGCTTCAGGGAGCGGGTCGCGCGGCGGCGGAGACTCAGAGCGGCAGCGCGAGGTAGAGCTGGTACGCGGCCTGCTCGGAGAAGTCGGCGGCGTCGTTGGCCGGAGCCTCGATCAGGTACAGCCGACCGACCTCGTGCGGAGTGGACTGCGCATCGAGGTGCCACAGCACCCGGCTGGTCAGGGCGCCGTCGTAGTCGTAGCGGGTGCCGGATCCGTCGTCGAACACCGTGGTCTGGAACACCGGCTCGCCGATGCGCGCCCCGAGGTCCTTCACGGCCTGCGCCGCCTGCTCGTCGGTGTCGAACTGCAGCACCGTGAGCGTTCCGGTGCCGAGGTCCGACGTGAAGACCGCGGTCGCCGCGGCCGTCGCCCCGACCTCGGGCTCGGCATCCGACCATCCGGCCTCGGCGGTCCATGTGCCTGCATCGACGCCGATCTCGGACTCCAGCGCACCGCACAGCTCGCCGCATGCTCCGGCGCGCACGGGCTGCGGCTCGTCGGGCTCCTGCTCGACCACGGCCGGCTTCTCCGTGTCGGCATCCCCTCCGCGATCACCGATCGCGCTGAGCAGGCCGGTGGTCAGCATCACGATCGCCACCGTCAGGCCGAGCAGCAGCGTCGCGCTCGCGGCGATCACCGTGATCACCACCACACGGCTGCGCCGCCGGACGCGGGCGACCTCCTGCGATTCCTCGGCCTCATCGCCGTCGGACTCCACCGGCGGCGTCGGCGCTGCGGGCGGCCGGTAGACGTCCTCCGGCCGCTCGAGCCCCGTCATCCCCCGAGCGCCCCGACGTCGGTGGTCCCGACGTTCGTGCGGTGGAAGTTCTGGAACGAGCGGGATGCCGTCGGCCCGCGCTGCCCCTGGTAGCGGTTGCCGTAGGGGCCGGAGCCGTAGGGGTTCTCGGCGGGAGAGGTCAGACGGAAGAAGCAGAGCTGGCCGATCTTCATGCCCGGCCACAGCTTGATCGGAAGGGTCGCGACGTTCGCGAGCTCCAGGGTCACGTGGCCGGTGAAGCCCGGGTCGATGAATCCCGCCGTCGAGTGGGTGATGAGGCCCAGCCGACCGAGGGACGACTTTCCTTCGAGGCGTGCGGCGATGTCGTCGGGGAGCGTGACCTGCTCGAACGTCGCCCCGAGGGCGAACTCCCCCGGGTGCAGGATGAACGGCTCGTCAGGGGCGACCTCGATCAGACGCGTCAGCTCCGGCTGATCGACGGACGGGTCGATGAAGGGGTACTTGTGGTTGTCGAAGAGGCGGAAGTAGCGGTCGAGCCGCACGTCGATGCTCGACGGCTGGATCATCTCCGGCGCGTGCGGTTCGAGGCCGATCCGGCCGGATGCGAGTTCTGCCCTGATGTCGCGATCGCTGAGAAGCACGCGACCAGCCTACTCGGCGGGACCAGGACGTCCTCGACCGATGACGCCGTCCTCTCGGCCCCGCCTCCGTCGCCAGAACTCCGGAGTCTCGGCCTCCTCCGCCCTCTCCAGCCTCCAAAGCCCGCCGTCGGTCGCGAATCTCCGGAGTTCTGGCGCCTCCGTCGACATGACGCACCCCGTCGACGTGACGCCCCCTCGGCTCACAGCCCCACCACGCCACGCGGCTCCACGGCTCGCAGTTGGCGACGGCATCCGCGCCGTTTTGCCAATCACGGGGCGCCGGGTAGTCTGGCCGTACCCCGTTCCCGCGACTTCGCGGCGAGCGATCCGGGGCTGTAGTTCAATGGCAGAACTTCTGCTTCCCAAGCAGACAGCGCGGGTTCGATTCCCGTCAGCCCCTCCACCTCAGTGCTCACGTGAGATTCGGCGATGATGCGGTTTCTCCGTCGTCTCGTTCCCTGTGCACCCGGCCCGCGGCGTCGCACCGAAAAGAATTCCCTCCCCGCATGCGCGAGCGGAGACACGACTCTCGGTTGCGCATCCTCGCCCTCCCGGCTCCACACTCGCGGTCACGAGTTTCGCGACTTCTGTCGCCCTCCGCCTGAACCGCCTACCATTCGGCACAAAACGCCCAAACGGGAGTCGCTGAATGCTGTAGTACCAATATTCATTGCGGATTTGTCCCCCAAATGGGGGACAAATCCGCTCACTGCTGTCTGTTACGTTGCATAAACGAAAATTCGTAAGGAGGTGTGACATGGCAAAGCAGGAAAATGCGCAGGATCTCGCAACGTTCGAATCTGACTTCACGTGGGAGGACACTCGAGTCGTCGACGACACGGAGTCGACGTTCTTCGGTGGAATCTCCTTCGCGAAGCTGTGATCGAAGCACAACCGCGGGGATGAACGGCCACCGGCCGTTCATCCCCGCTCGAAGAAAGGCGTTGACTCATGCTCGTTCTCGGCGTGAACGGCTACTTCGGCGCTGACCACGACGCCGGAAGTGCTCTCCTCCGAGACGGAGAGCTCATCGCAGCGGTCGAAGAGGAACGACTGACCAGGTCGAAACGTGCGATCCACGCCAAGCCTGAACTCTCCGTGAAAGAAGTACTCGACATCGGCGGCCATGCCGCCGATGACATCGACGTGATCGCGTACCCATGGCGCCCCTCCCCCTTCCGACTCGACCCCGCCGAGCAGAAGCGCCGGATAATTGCGCATCTGAGGTCATGTGGTCTGAAAGTCCGGAACAATGTCCATGTCGAATTCATTGCACATCATGAGGCGCATGCGTGGTCAGGTATCGTCTTCACTCCCGAGGAGCGTCGAGTACAGTGCGATGTCGTGGTCGTCGACGGCTCAGGGGAAAGCACGTCAGGCGGACGATTCATATTCAAGCACGACACTCTTGAATATAAGACTTCTTTCACATTCGAGTCATCCATCGGTTTCTTCTACGAAGCGGCCACGACCCTCGCGGGATTCAGCTGGGGCGAAGAGGGAAAGCTCATGGGACTCGCCTCTTATGCCGACCCGGAAGCCGTACCCGTCGAGACCGCCGCGCGTCTGGCGTCCCTTCTCGCCGCAGAGGATGCTGCAGACGAACTACCCGAGCTCACACGCGACTTCATGGAAGTGATCCGAGGCTGGCACTCCCACCTCCTGGACGGGCGCGACCACCCTCGAACTTTCATCGAGCGGGCTCGACTCGCTGCCCTGGCGCAGCGCGCCCTTGAGATGAGAATCCATGACCTCGTTCGCGACTGCGACGCACCAACCGTGGTCCTTGCCGGGGGGACAGCCTTGAACTGCACCAACAACGGTCGGCTGGCGACGTCGCTCGCCGAACGAGGTCAGCTCCTCATCGTGCCCCCCTGCGCCAGCGATACGGGAATCGCCATCGGCGCCGCAGCCTCTGCCGCGTCCAGACACGGAGCGATTCGATCGACGACTTCCGCTCTGCAGGGACGAGCATTCTCCGCCGGCGACTTCGCGCGCACGGCCGGGACAGAGCTGTCCCTCAAGGACGCTGACGCAGACGACCTCGCGCTCCGTCTCGCGGAAGGACAGATCATCGGATGGGTAAACGGTCGGGCCGAGATCGGCCCCCGTGCCCTCGGGGCGAGAGCGATCCTCGCACGCCCCTCATCGACGCGTACGAGAGACAGGGTGAATCTGCTGAAAGGCAGAGAGACGTGGCGCCCTCTCGCTCCTTCCGTGACCGACGTCGAGCATACGCGCTCGTTCGTTGGTGTACCCAATGCGTACATGCTCATGGCGGCCACTGTTTCCCCCGAAGCCACGGGGCTCGCCGGGGTCACTCACGTGGACGGGACCGCCCGTCCCCACGTCGCCCGTCCCGACCAGCACGCCTATGGAGACGTGATCCGCCGGCTTGCGAAGGCCACGAGCGGACCGGAAGCCGTGACATGCACCTCGTTCAACGCAGCAGGAGAACCCATGGTCTATTCGCCGGCGGACGCGATCCGCAGCGCCCGCATGATGGGCCTGGACGCGATCGCCGGAGAGGGCTGGGTCGCAGAACTGCGGTCGGGTTCCGGATCGGACCGATCGTGAGCGTTGGGAAGATGATCGCAGCCAAGACGGTCCACTCAGTCTTTGAGAGGTGTGATCCTCACGCGCTCTCATCGCGCAGCGGCGCAAGGTCGATCATCGGCAGCGCCTGCGAGGCACTGGGAGCGCCCGCACGCCTCATGACCGAGTATGACTTCGGTCGTCACGGCCGCTCACTCGTCGCAATCCTCGACGATTCCCACTGCTCACTCCACATCTGGCCTGACGAGAGCCGAGCCGTCTTCGAGATCTTCACATCTGGGGGAGCCGACGTGACAGGCATCCTCTCCTCCGCCGCATCGTCGTTGGGGGCCGTCAGAACCGAAGTCCGCAGCAACGCACGCGAGTTCACGCCCGAGGCGGTGTCGCCGTACCCGCACTTCCCCGAGTACGTGCTTGCAAGGACGCCGCTCGGGACATTCGCTCCTGCCGAGTACCGCCGCGGGGTGGGCAGGGCCTACATCCTCGAGCCGGAAGCGATCAGTTGGCAGAGCTTTTTCGCATCCGATTCCTACGCGCCCCCACCCGGGAAAGACATACTCCTACTCCACCCCTGCTCCTGGGCGAAACCCTACGACTTCTCGCACTTCATCTCTCAGCTGCGAGGCATCACCGACCAGTTCCCGCGTATCCATCGCGCAATCATCTCCAACGTCGGAGTCGTTCCTTTCGAATATCAACTGAACGAGTTCTTCTGCAGCTACGACTACGTCGACCTGGCCCAGGATCAGTCTGACGAACAGCGTCGGGCGATGACCGAGGAGTTCCGCACCGTGACTGGTGAGCGCATCGAGGCGTACCTCCGCGCGCACTCCGACGACTACTCGGCAGTAGTGTTGCTCGGGCACCCGGTCGGCGGCGGATACTGGGAGACGGTGAGCCGCGTGGCCCGGGAGCTCAAGAAGCCAGGATTCCAGGCACCCTCGGCCGCTACATACCGCGAGGCGACCCTAGCGGCCGCTCACGATAGAGACATCGACGCTCCGCTGTTCGCGCCTGATTCCCTGGGCGAGCTGGAGAGACGCGTGAAGTCCCTGCTGAAGGCCGTCGACGCGGCGGCGGGCGGCGCAGATGGCTGACATCACTGTCGTGGTGCCGGTGCGCGACGACCTCCGTATCACGCGATGCCTCCGCTCGTTCGACTGCGACGGCGCGCGGCCGCTTGTCGTTCTCAACGACGCCACGGAGCCGGTGAGACGTGCCGTGGCACAAGCGGGCGTAGACACGCTCGATCTTCCCGATGCTGGCGGGCCTGCAGCATGCGAACGCGGAATCGAAGCCGCCGGCACCCATCACGTCTTGATGATGGACAGCGACTGCGTCTTTCTCCCCGGAACATTGGCTGCGTTCAAGGGAGCGGCTGGATCCGCTGACCTCGTGCGCGGGGTCACTCTCTTCCGCCACCACACCTCGTCTGAGCGGTTGGTGTCGAAGGTGCGCGCGCGCCACACCAACTCGCCGCACATGGTGTTCAAGGTTCCTCTGCTCATCGACCGCAGAATCCGCGACCGGATCGGCGGCTACGTCTTCGACGACCGCCTCGCTTGGACGGAAGACTTCGACCTCACGGTGCGGGCCAAGAAGGCAGGGCTCGGCGTGAGGCGTCTGCGCGACGCCGTCGTGCTCCACGATGCGCTGAGCATCAGGCGCGACCTCGTGTCGTCATTCCGCTACGGACAGGGTCACCGCCAAGGCGTGTCGCTCCACCTCGAGGGATACCGTCCCGTGTCTCGGTTAGGCGCGCTGCGCGGATTGATGCCGACCGCGAAGCGATACGGATTCAGAGACGCCCTGTACGGACTCGTCTCCAACATCTCGTTCGCCGCCGGTTACGCCCGCGCGACCGCGGGTGTGGAAGAGCATCACCCTCAGTCGCAGAAGGAGGCACGCGAGTGAAGTCCCGCCTGGTGATCGCTGCGCACGCCGACGACGAGACCATCGGATGCGGCGGGATGATCGCGAAGTATGCGCGCCAGGGCGCTGATGTCTTCGTCGGCGTGCTCACGCGGGACCCAGATGACGAGGCGCATCAACTGCGGCGCGAGGAAGCCCGCGGAGCGTGGGGGCTTCTGGGCGCACGTGAGGCAGGTTGGGCCTCTCTACGAGCTCATCCACTCATCCGCGATGCGGCAGTCGTCGACATCGTGGGAGAGTGGCTCACCACGATGCGTCCCGAGATCGTCTTCATCCCGCACCCAGAGGAACAGGATCCCGACCACGCCACGGTCGCGCAGATCGTGGGCAGCGCAAAGCTCTCCACAGGGTCGACCTGCACCGTTCTCGGCTACGAGGTGTGGACGCCGATGCAACGACCGCTGTTGTTCGAAGACATCTCGACGGAGATCGAGACCAAGCGCGCAGCGATCGAGTACTTCGCGTCGCAGACGGCGAGACGCGACTATGCAGATGGGGCAACTGGGCTGAACAGATACCGGGGCTCGACCTCGGGCCGAGGAACATACGTCGAGGCGTTCTGCGCGGTGCCCCTATGACGAGCGCAACGTTTCCCGCAGGCACTGTGATGGTGGACCCTCTTCCGCACCTGGAGTCCGTCACGGTATCGCTCTGGGTGGCATCGGGTAGCAGGAATGAAGCGCCACAGGCGAGAGGAAGCGCACATCTCGTCGAGCATCTCGTATCCAGTACCCGGACCCGCGAAGGCTCCAGCCTGCTCATGGAGGCGGATACGCAGGGTGGTCGCGCCGAGGCCGTGACCACCCCGGAGTACACGCTGTACGCGGCCACCGTTCCTGCCAGGCGCTGGAAGCACGTGCTCGGTCTCCTCCAGCAGGGGTTCGCCGTTCCTGACTTCACATCCGAAGCCGTCGAGCTCCAGAAGACGAGGATCGTAGACGAGATCGAACAGGCTCACGGCGACCCGGCCACCCACATCCACGATCTGGCGCTGTCCAGCCTCCTCGGTGATCACCCGTTGGCTTATCCTGCCCGGGGAAGAACGCAGGATATCCGAGACCTTTCTGTCGAAGACGCCGCACGTGAACACCGGCGCCAGTCACGCAGCAAGAGCTTTTTCGTCGTATCCGGCGGTGTCGATCCCGCTGAGGCGCGTGATGCGCTCGGCAGTCTGGACATGCCGGAACAGGTGCCGGATCATCCCGCCATCGGTCTCATCCCTCCCCGCGCTCAAGCCACCTCAGCGCACCACCGCTCCAGATCGCCCCGAAGCCACGTGCTCGTGACGTGGTTGCTTCCCGATAGGACACCCGCGGACGATCTGCCGCTCGCGGTGATGAATCGCCTCGTCGGTGGGAGCGTCAATGGAGTGCTTCAGCGAGCATTCGAAGGTTCCGAGGGAGCCTATTCATGCCACACCTACCGTTCCGTCTTCTCGGATTGTGCCGTCTGGTCCGCCTACGCATCGTGCGCACCGGCGTCGGTGGAGAACACGATACGGAGGATCGAGTCGTCACTGGAGAAGGCCTGGGATGAGGACCTAAACGATTCGACCGCGGTGGAGAAGGCCACGCTCTCACTCGAAGGCTCGCTCGCGATCGGCTTCGAGTCGACACGGATGCGTGCGAACTGGCTCGGCCGCCGCCTGCTCGACGGCGCTTCGACGTCTCTGACCCCCCGAGTCGAACGCCGACGCATCGATCCGGCCGACCTCGGTCTGCTGCGCTCGCGATTCGCTGACCGCCACGTCACCGTCCTGGATGCGAGTTGAACCATGATGACAACGCCGAGTACCCCGCCCGCTGCGCTCGTGTGGAGAAACCGTGCGCTTGCGCCGATCGCGCTCGCCACTATGATCGCGGGTCTGGGCTTCTACGTCCCAGTGAGCGCCCTCTTCCTTCAGGGGCGAGGTCTGTCGCTCGGGGACATCTTTCTTCTTGAGAGCATCCTCGTCGCCAGCATCCTCGTCGCAGAGGTGCCTGCGGGGTTGATCTCCGACCGCATCGATCGCCGCTGGGTCATCATGAGCGGCTTCGTCCTGCACGCGATCGCGGAGATCCTCTTCGCCGGGGGGACGACGTTCTTCATGTTCGCGATGTCCTTCATGGTCAGCGGCTTCGGTATCGCAATGCTCACCGGCGCGCAGGACGCGTACATCTACGATTCGATGGGCGAGGACGCGGACTCTCAGTCAGTGGGAGTGTGGGGCCATCTCAGTGCGCTTCAACTGATCTCCGGAGTCATCGGCGCGATCATCGGAGGCTACCTCGCGTCGATCGATATCTCCTGGCCAGCGCTCGCCGCCGCCATCACCGCCGCCGCCGCGGCTGTTGTCGCATTCTTCATCCCTTCGCAGAGGCCAGTGCAGGACGCGGATGCCGATGCCGAGACCGCGTTCGCCGCCCTCGGCATCGGCATCCGTCTGCTGTTCACCTCCCCGATTCTGCTCTACGTCGCGGTAGCGTCCAGTGCCTCGTTCGTGCTGTTCAACTCTGCCTTCACCCTCAACCAGCCGCTCTTCGAGGGAACTCAGATACCCGTCGCACTCTGGGGAGTGATCGGCGCCCTCGCCCAGCTGTGCGCGGCCGGCTACAACCACTTCGCCGGCTCGATCGAGAAGCGGATCGGCCGCAAGTATGCGCTGCTCTTCGCAATGGGCTACGGGGCAGGAGGTTTCTTTCTGATGGCCACACCGCACCCGGTGGCCGTCGTCTTCGGATTCGTGCTCGTGGTCCTGGGTATGAATGCTCGGGGTCCCATCACGATGGCGGTTGCCAACCGCGTGATCCCTCGCGCGCGGCGAGCCACCGTTCTCAACGTCGCGAGTTCGGTCGGGAGCATTGTCGGAATCGTCGTCAACCCGCTGATCGGCTGGGGAGCAGACGCGAGCCCCGCCCTGACAGTCATCGCTATCGGCGCGGTGTTGCTGGTCATGATGCTCACCTGGATCCCCGTCGCGAACCGCTTCCTGCCGGGCCCCGGCGAAGAAGATCACGAAGAGGACCGACCGGTGCCGGAGGATGCCGGCGAGGCGCCCTGAGCCGCCACCTGAACCTGTTGTCCACGAACACGGAAATGAGGATGAAAATGACTCGCGTCGCCATACTCCTGTCAGGAGGACTCGATTCGACGACCGCACTGGCGGTGGCCGCTCGTGAGCACGAACCGGCTCTCACTATCTCGGTCGACTACGGTCAGAGGCACGTCCGAGAGCTGGCGGCGGCACGCGCAGTGTCCGAGCGATACGGCGTTCCGCACGTCGTCATCGATTTGCGATCCTGGGGACGCTCGTTACGGGGCTCGGCGCTCACCGATGAGAGCATCGCCGTTCCGCATGGAGACTACGACGCCGAGAACATGGCGGTCACCGTCGTCCCCAACAGAAACGCCACATTCCTGATGGCAGCGGTCGGCATCGCACAAGCGAACGACGTCGCGGAGGTGTGGACCGCAGTACATTCTGGCGATCATGCGCTCTACGCGGACTGCCGTCCGGAGTTCATCGTCTCAGCTTCCCAGACAGCGCACTTGGGCACCGACGGAGCGGTGACGATTCGCGCTCCGTTCGTCAGCATGAGCAAGGCGGACATCGTGAGTATGGGCTCGTCTCTTGGCGCCCCATTCGAGCTGACGTGGTCCTGCTACGAAGGCGGCGACGAGCATTGCGGTGAATGCGGAACCTGCGCGGAGCGACGCGCATCGTTCATCCTCGCGGGCGTGGAAGACCCGACCGTCTATGAAACGGCGGAGCAATCATGAAGGCGTCCATCAGCAAGGACTTCGAGTTCTCCGCATCCCACCGCCTGAGCGGCCTGCCTGAAGAGCACCAGTGCGCTCGCCTGCATGGGCACAACTATGTTGTGCGCATCACGGTCCGTGGCACCGTCGTGGAGCCCGGGTTCGTGATCGACTACGGCGACCTCGCCCCGGTGAAGACCTGGATCGATACGACACTCGACCACCGAGATCTCAACGCGGTCATCGACACCAACCCCACCGCCGAACGTCTGGCGATGTTCATCGCCAGACGTGCCGGCGAGATGATCCTCGTCCCTGGACGCGAAAACATCGAGGAGGTGAGCGTCTCGGTTTCTGAGACGCCGAAGACCTGGGCCACGGTGGTGCTGGCGTGAACGAACTGCCCATCGTCGAAGTCTTCGGGCCAACCATCCAGGGGGAAGGGCCCGCTTCCGGGCAACTAAGTTCCTTCGTTCGGCTGGGCGGGTGCAACCTCGCCTGCACCTGGTGCGACTCCGCATATACGTGGGACGGCTCTCGATTCGACCTCCGGGAACAGATCACCGGAATGGAGGTGCCTACGATCATGGATCGTCTGCCTAGCGCGCCCATCTGCGTCGTCACCGGCGGTGAACCGCTGCTGTATCAGGAACGGGCTGCGTTCCCGGCGCTGCTGCGCATGATCCGAGACCGCGGAACGCAGGTGCACATCGAGACCAACGGCACGATAGTACCGACCCCTGAAGTCGAAGGCCTCGTTGATCTATTCGTCGTGTCGCCGAAGCTCGCGCACGCCCACGCGCAGAAGGGCCGGATGACTCCGGCCCTAGCGAACGGCTGGAGCGATGTGGCATCGAGATCGAACGCACACCTGAAGATCGTCGTAGAGACCCGGGACGATGTGATCGAGGCGTCCGCGATAGCCGCCTCGTCAGGGTGGAACCGGCAACGAATTTGGGTGATGCCCGAAGGAGTCGACACTGCGACGCTCGACCGCCGCTGGCCGGATGTCTGCGCGTGGGCGATTGAGGCGGGCGTCAACGTGACGCACCGGCTGCATGTATTGGCTTGGGGAGAAGAACGTGGCCATTGAACCGATGATCGAAGCGAGGGGTACGGCCGCGGATATGAACACGAGAGGGATCGACCTGACCGCTGCGACGGAGGCCATCAGGTCGTTCATGTCCGCGATGAACCTCGACGAGGGAGCCCACACCGCTGATACTCCGGAACGGGTCGTCCGCGCCTGGGTCCGCCGCACAGCGGGGTACGGAGAAGAACCCGCCCGCGTGCTTGAAACCCGCTTCCCGGTAGAAGGAGACCCGGGGCTGGTGGTCGTCTCCGGCGTTCGGTTCTCCTCGACGTGCGCGCATCATCTTCTGCCAATCGAAGGCGTCGCCACTGTCGCGTATCGACCGGATGCTGAGCGTGGCGAAGTCGTAGGCCTTTCGAAGCTCGTCCGACTGCTACGTATCTATGCCGCGCGCTTGCAGGTCCAAGAGTCGCTCGGCCGGGACACCGCAGCGACCATAGACCGAGAGCTGCGACCCGTCGGCGCCGCTGTCGCCCTGACAGCGAGCCACGGCTGCATGACTCTGCGGGGGATCGACGAGCCGAACTCCGTCACCACGACTCTCGCGCTGAGCGGTGACTGGAGCAGCGGGCATCCAGACGTCCTTCAGATCATGGAGGAGCACCGCAGACATCTGTGAGCCGGTCCACGACGTCCGACGACCCCCTGAGGCACCTCGCATCTTCCACACGTCAGGTCAGTACGCTCTTCACATGGCCCCTGACCAGCGATACACGTCCCTGCTCGGCGATTGGTCGGGCGACGAAGAGCTCTTCGCCACCGCATGGACCGCAGCCGGTTCGGCGCGAGGAGCACTCACGGTCGAGCCGGGACCCGACGGCATCCTCCTCGACTACGTGGAGATCCAGGATGCCGGTCACCTCATCGCCCACGCCGTGATCTCCTCCGCCGGCTTCTGGTGGTTCGACTCCTACGGTTTCGTGCCGGAGACCCCGGGCACGGCCGCGTGGGAGGGCGACGAGCTCGTGCTCGACCGACGCTCCGCGCGCGGGCGCACGATCATGCGGCTGCGCCGAGACGGCGAACGTCTTGCGATCGAGCTCGACACGGCTGCGCCACCGGATGCCGAGCCCGCCCCGCTCATGCGCGGGACGTACACGCGCCAGGGCGGCTGAACCGAACCTCAGGTGATGGTCGCCGCCACGATGACCGGCGTCATCGCCGCCATGAGCGCGGCGCTCACCGCGGTGCTCACCGCTTTCGCGACGGCGTCTCCGGCGGCCGAATCCTCCGCGAGCGCCCCGATCCTCTTCTTCAGCTCACCGGCCGACATTCCGGCGGACTCCTCGCGCAGGAGAGCATGGGCCGCCCCCAGCCCCTGCAGGATGGAGAGCAGGGCCTGGTCGGCGGCGGTCGGCGGGACGTGACCCGCCAGGACCGCGGCCAAGCGCGAGCGGAGCAGTCGCTCCGGCCCCGGATCGGACTCGGGCGTGCGCTCCGAGCCCCAGCCGAAGAAGCCGCGCTCACCGCGCACGAGCACGCCCTGCACGACCAGCGACTCGACGACGGACTCGAGCGGATCGAGGCCGGAGCGCATCACGAGCGACTGCACCTTCTTGCCGTGCAGCGGAACGAGCTTCGCGAGAGCGACGTCCAGCACCGGGTTGCCCGTGGGCTCGGCGGACACGATCTCCAGCACCGGGTTCTTGCCTTCGGCGATCCTGACGCGTCCGTGCAGCGCGAGATCCACGATGACGGCGGCGATCTCCCCGTACAGGCGGTGCACGCTCACCGCACTCTCGACCCGCCCGTCCGGGCGCAGCAGCAGCAGGTGGAGCTCCTCGACGATCAGCATGGCCTCAGGCTAGAGCCCACCCGCCGCCTCCGGCATCCCCCTCGAGGAGGACTCCGCGACACGCCTCGGGCACCCCGCTCATGCCCGGGAGGAGAACTCACGTTCGGGAGGAGATCTCACGTTCGGGAGGACGGATGCCGCGGAAAGCTCCTCCCGAACGCGCGAACTCCTCCCGAACGCGCGAACTCGTCCCGAACGGATGCCCAGCGCCACGCACCCGCCCCACACGCACCCCGAACGCAGGAATGCCGCGCCCTCGGGGAGGGCGCGGCATTCGGGTGCAGCTGAGGTCAGGCGCCGATCTTCTTGGCGTCGTCGCTGTTGAGCACGCGGAACAGGACCGCGGCGATCGCGGCGCCGACGATCGGGGCCACGATGTAGAGCCACAGGTTGCTCCATGCGAACTGGCCGCTGATCGACAGGCCGAGCGCGACGGCGGGATTGAAGCCGCCGCCCGAGATGCCGCCGACCGCGACGGCGCCGACGAAGACGGTGCCACCGATCGCGAGACCGTAGAAGGAGTTTCCGTCGGTGTCCTTCGACGTCGCGACGTTCAGGACGACCCAGACGAGGGCGAGGGTGAAGAGCGCCTCGACGAGGAAAGCGGGGCCGACCTCGATCTCGACGGCCTTCTCGGCGGCCGGCCACACGGCGAAGCTGACGAGGGCGGCGGCAGCGCCACCGACGAACTGCGCCACGATGTACGCGACGAGGTCGCCGGCGCTGAGTCCACCGCGCAGGAAGACGCCGACCGACACGGCCGGGTTCAGGTGCGCGCCCGAGATGTGGCCCGTCGAGAAGACGAGGACCGCGAGGGCGAGGCCGATCGCGAGCGGCGTCAGCGGGCTGCCGCTGTTCACCGCGCCGATGATGCTGAGGACGAAGAGGAATGTGGCGATCGCTTCAGCGAGCGCCTTGCGTGCTGTCCCGGTCATGAGAGTGCTCTTTTCTTGAGATTGGAATGCGGTGAGCACTTCGACCGCCCGCGCACTCCGGCCGACGCACCCTCCATAGCGTCACCGAGAATATCGGGTCGTCCACCGAAGGGAGAGGATGCCGCGCGGCGATCCTGTGAATAGGCTGAACACGCCGAGCGTGCGTCGGAGGGCCTACAGCCACCCCTTCTTCTTGAACACGAAGTACAGTCCGTAGCCCATCGCGATCATCAACCCGATCGCCATCGGGTAGCCGAACACCCAGCTCAGCTCCGGCATGTTGTGGAAGTTCATGCCGTAGACCCCGGCGACGAGCGTGGGCGCGAACAGGATCGCCGCCCAGCCCGAGATCTTCTTGACCTCGTCGTTCTGGCGGATGCTCAGCTCCGTCATCCGCTGCATCTCCGCGTTCTGACGACGGGCCACGATCGTCGACTCCACGGTGAGCGCGTTGTCGAGCAGCGTGCGGAAGGTGGTGGCCCTGTCGGCGATCCGCAGAGCATGGTCGAGCACGTCGCGCAGATAGGTCTGCAGCTCCTCGTCGACCGCGTACTTCTCCGAGCCGCGCAGCAGCCCCTCCAGCATCCCCGCCAGCGGCTGCGTCGCGCGCTGGAAGTCGATGACCTCTCGGCTCAGCTCGTAGATGCGCTGGGTCGCGTCGGAGTCCTCGACGAACAGCTGGCTCTCGATCTCGTCGATGTCGTTCTCGAGTCCGGCGAGCACGGGGGCGTACTCGTCGACCACCTCGTCGAGGATCGCATAGAGCACCGCCTCGGGTCCGTGCTTCAGCAGAGCGGGGTCGCCTTCGAGCCGGCGGCGCACCCGCCCGAGGTCCGGCGACTCGGCGTGCCGGATCGTGACGACGAAATCGGGACCGAGGATGATGTGCACCTCGCCGAACTCGACCTCCTCGACGTCGTCGAGGTAGCGCGCGGGGCGCAGCACCATGAAGAGGATGTCGCCGTACCGCTCCAGCTTCGAGCGCTGATGTCCGGCGAGGGCGTCCTCGACCACCAGGGCGTGGATGCCGAACTCGTCGGCGACGGCGCGGATCTCCTCCTCGCTGGGCCGATACAGGCCGATCCAGCCCATGCCGCCGCGTTCCCGCATCCGCTCGAACGTCTCGCTGAGGCTCTTCGGGTTCTCGGAGCGCACCCCGTCGACGTAGATCGCGTTGTCGATGATCGTCATCGCGGCCCCGCTCCGGTGCTAGGCGGCCGGCTGCTCGACGCAGACGAGCGCGGCATCCGTGATCGCCTGGTGGTACTGCTCAGCCGTGAACGGCAGACCGAACTCGGGGGCCGTCTGGCCCGACGCCGCAGGAGCCTTGGAGGCGATCGCCGCGAGCTCCCACGCCAGGTACGAGGCGAAGATTCCGCTACCCGTCGAGTCGTTCAGCACGACCGCGACGGTGAAGCCGGTCGCCGGGTCGGAGTACGCGGCGGTGGCATAGCCGGGAGTCCATCCCTGCTGGCCGATCATGGAGCCCACGAGGTTGCCGCCGCCCGTCGCCTGCAGCCACGAGGGAGCACCGTCGTAGGCGGGCAGCGGCGCGCTGAAGCGCTCGGGCTTCTTCTTGGTCCGCAGCTTCTGCGCCGCCTCGGCCTGCACATAGCGCCCGAGGTCCTCGATGGTCGACACGACGCCCGAGTCGGTGAACCCGGCGCTGGACGACAGCTTCGTGATGTCGACGGGAGCCGCGCAGTTGTAGCCGCCTTCGACCGCAGACAGGTAGTGGCCGTTCATGACCGGCCCCGTCGACGGTGCGGCCGCGGGCGCGGCGGGAAGGGACGTGCCGCTCAGGCCGAGCGGGGTGGTGACGTACTTGGCGATCAGCTCCGACGCGCTGAGGCTCGATGCGCGCTCGAGCGCGAGGCCGAGAAGAAGATAGCCGGCATCCGAGTCGCGGTATGCGGTGTGCGCGGGGGTACGCGCCTGGCCGAGCCCGTACGAGGCGAGCTCGAGCGGAGCCCACTCGCGGCCCGGGGTGTTGAGCCAGGCGGACTTCACCGTCGGCTCGGAGGAGCCGAGTCCGCTCGTGCCGTTGCAGAGATCGAGGAGGGTGATGTCCTGGAGGCCCGCGACACCGGAGACGTAGTCCGTCACCGGCGCATCGAGCTTGAGCACGTCGTCGTCGGCGAGCGCGTACAGCACGTCGCACGTCATGAGTCGCGTCACGTCTCCGATGCGGAAGGACATGTCGGTGCTGATCTCCGCGCCCGCTCCGGGTTCCTGCGTTCCGAGGCCGGTCACCCAGGTGCCGCTCCAGGGCACCCAGACGCCCACGACGGCCCCGGAGGCGCCGGAGGCCGTGAGCGCGTTCGACACGGCATCCTGCATCGCCGCGACCGTGTCGTCGGGAAGGCTGCCGTCGACCTGCTCAGGGGGCGTGTACGTGAACGTCTTGTCTGCAGTGCACCCGGTCAGGAAGAGCCCGAGCACCACGACGCTCGCGACGGCTGCGCGCACCCGGCGCGACGAGAGAAGCTGCATGTGGAAAAGACCCCCGGAAGACGTGTTCCCCGAGTCTAGAACGCGGATGCTGAGAACCCGCACTGTACGGGCGCTTAGGGTGGATTCGTGACCTTCGCCTTCGACGCCGACATCGTCTCCGCCGTTCTCCGCCACATGAACGGCGACCACGTGGACGACAACCTGCTCATCGCCCGAGCCTTCGCACCCGAAGGCCGGGGCGAGATCACGGATGCCGTCATGACCGGGTTCGACGGGGACGGCGGCCTGTGGTCGATCACGCGCGACGGTGAGGCATCCGAGCTCCGCGTCCCCTGGCCTGGTCGACCGATCACCGAGCGACCAGCGGTCCGCCGCGAGGTCGTGGCGCTCTACGACCTCGCCTGCGAGCGGCTCGGCGTCGAGCCCCGCCCGCACGCCTGAGGCGGCGTTCGCCTTGGACATGGCGGACGGGTAAGGCAACCCTTACACTGGACGCATGTCCGAGATCCTCTCCTTCTCCGCCGCCCTCCGCGAGCGCTCGTCCGGATCGCACTCCCAGAGCGAGGGCGCGGGCTTCATGTCCGACCTGCTGAAGGGCGAAGGGTCGCGCGAGGACTACATCTCCCTCGTCGCGCAGCACTACTTCATCTACGAGGCTCTGGAGAGCGCGGGTGAGCGGATGCGCCAGGACCCCATCGCCTCCGTCTTCCTCAGCGACAAGCTCACGCGCCTGCCCGCCCTCGAGGCCGACCTGGAGTTCCTGATCGGCGCCGACTGGCGCGAGCGGATCACGGCGCTGCCGACCACGCAGCGCTACGTCGACCGCATCCGCCAGGTCGGTGCGACGTGGGCCGGCGGCTTCGTCGCCCACCACTACACGCGCTACCTCGGCGACCTGTCGGGCGGCATCTTCATCGGCCGCGTGATGGCCCGCCGTTTCGGGTTCGAGACCAACGGCATCGGCTTCTACCTGTTCGACGACATCGCAGACCCGTCGGCGTTCAAGGACGTCTACCGCGAGCAGCTCGACTCCGCCCCGTGGGACGAGGCCGAGCGCGAGCGCGTGATCGACGAGGTGCTGCTCGCCTACCGCTTCAACACCGAGCTCTTCGAAGACCTCGACAGGGCGCGCGCCGCCGCCTGACGGCTCGTTTCGTCTCGCTCCGCTCGCTCAACGACCGGAAAGGCACGCTCGCTCGACGACCCACCCGGCCGTTGAGCGAGGGAGCGCAGCGACCGAGACGAAACGCGGCGAGGAACGCACGACTGCCGCCACGCGTCCGATGGGGCGTTTCGTCTCGCGGAGACTCGCGCTGAGCGAGCGAAGCGAGTCGAAGCGTCGCTCAACGACCGGGGCGGTGCGCTCAGGCTCTCGGCAGCTCCGGCGTCGACCGCGCCTCCCACGCCTCGCGCATGAAGCGTCGCACGTCCTCATCGACCCTGATGTCACGCGGACGCAGGTCCCGCGACAGATACAGCCCCTCGAGGGACGTGAGCCGGCTCAGCGCGACGTAGGTCTGCCCCGGCGCGAACGCCCCGGAGCCGAGGTCGATGATCGCCCGGTCGTAGGTCTTGCCCTGCGACTTGTGGATCGTCACCGCCCACGCGAGCCGGAGCGGGAACTGCGTGAACTCGGCCACGACGTCGCGCGTGAGCTTCTTCGTCGTCGGCTCGTACGAGTACCGGAACCGTTCCCAGACGGCGGGTTCGACGTCGACCTCCTCGCCGTCGATCTCGACGCGCACCTTCTCACCGAGGATGCGGATGACGGTGCCGATCGTGCCGTTCACCCACCGCGGCGGCTCTCCCGACATCGCGGTGTCGTTGCGCAGGAACATGACCTGAGCGCCGACCTTGAGCTTCAGCTCCGACTCCGCGGGGAGCGCCGCCTCGCCGCGTCCGAAGTCTCCGCTGACCTCGGCGCGGGCCGTCTGCTCCTTGCCGGGCAGCGCGGCGAGGTGCCGGCTGTTGATGCTGTTCACGATGTCGTTGCGCGTGGCGAGGGTGATCATCGGCACCTCCCCCGGCTCGGGGTCGGGGGGTGTGCGTGCGCCCTGGGCGTTGAGCACTCCCGCGATCTCGGCGGTCACCCGTCCGTAGCGCACGGCGTTCAGCATCGCCTTGAAGCCGTCGTCGGACTGGCGGTGGATCTGCACCAGTTCTCGCACGTGCAGTTCGGCGCGGGTGTCGACCTCGAAGAGCCCCTGCTGGTCGGACGACCCGATGCCGCCGGATCCGCCGGCCCAGACCTTGGCGTCGAAGAACCAGAACGAGCGGTAGTGATCCTGCACGTAGCGGGCCTCGTCGCCGCGCGGGGGCACGGGGGCGAGCTGGTACGGGTCGCCGAACATGACGACCTGCACGCCGCCGAACGGCTCGCCTCGGCGTCCGCGCGCCTGACGCAGTGACCGGTCGATGGCATCCATCAGGTCGGCGTTGACCATCGAGATCTCGTCGATCACGAGCGTCTCGATGGCATTGAGGATGCGGCGCGTGTTGTCGTTCTGGTCGATGTCGGAGTCGCCGATCAGACCGATCGGCAGCCGGAACAGCGAGTGGATCGTCTGCCCCTCGACGTTGAGCGCCGCGACTCCGGTGGGCGCGCAGATCGCGATCTGCTTCTTCGTGTTCCACGCGAAGTACTGCAGCAGCGTGGACTTTCCGGTGCCGGCGCGACCGGTGATGAACACGTGCTCGCCGGTGTCCTCGATGAGCTGGAACAGCTCTTGCTGCTCCTCGGACAGGGCGGGTAGGGACACGGCTCACTCACGGCAGAAGAACGGATGCTGGCGCTCACCATGCTACGTGCCCGCGCGCGCCTCACGGCGTCACGCTCGGCGTCGTCTCAGGACGCGCTTCTAGACTGACGGCATGGATCAGGTGGAGACGACGACGCCTCGGCGATCCCGTCTCGGCGTCGACCTGGCGCTGCTGGCCCTGGTCGGCGCGATGCTGCTCGCCGCCATCGGGGCGGGAGCATCCGTGCTCTACACGTCGTACTACGGTCCGTCCGCTTTCGTCGTGCGCTATCTCGATCTCCTCTCCAGCGGTCGGGCGGCCGATGCTCTGCACGTCCCCGGGGTCGCCCTCGATCGCGCGACGCTGGAGAAGGCCGGCATCACCGGCACGCCCTCGGAGGCGATGCTCCGGCCCACCGCCCTCGCCGCCCTCACGAATGTCGAGGTCGTGTCGGAGAAGCCGGCAGATGACGACGGCACCGCCGTCACGGTGTCGTACCGGGCTGGTGGGCACGAGGGCAAGACGACCTTCCTGGTGACACAGGACGGGTGGGCCGGAGTCACCCCGAACTGGCGGTTCGCGACGAGTCCCCTGGCCGTCGTCGACCTCACGCTGAGCGGCGCCGACCAGTACGCGGTCAACGGGTTCGAGGTCGACCGTCGGCAGATCTCCGCCGCGGGGGCGGAAGCCCGACCCCTGGATCCGCTGCCGATGCTCGTCTTCACTCCGGGGCTCTACTCGATCACGGTCGACACGGCCATCTCCACCTCGAAGGGCGTGGGCGTGCTCGCCGACTCCCCGCTGGCCACGACCCCCGTCTCCGTGCAGACGACGCCGACCGACGAGTTCATCGGCGTCGTGCAGCAGCGCGTCGAGGAGTTCCTCACCGAGTGCACCACCCAGCAGGTGCTGCAGCCGACCGCATGCCCGTTCGGGCTCGAGGTGCGCAACCGCCTCTCCTCCCTGCCGGTGTGGTCGATCGCGACGCAGCCGAAGATCACCGTCGTGCCCGACGGAGGTCAGTGGCAGATCCCGCCGACGGATGCCGTCGCCCACGTCGACGTCGGCATCAAGTCGCTGTTCGACGGGAGCGTGGAGGAGGTCTCCGAAGACGTCCCGTTCCAGGTCAACGGGACCATCACGATCCTCCCCGACGGGTCGGCGTCGATCCGCGTCGGCTCCCCCGGCGAGGTTCCGCAGGAGTGATCCCGCCCTCGGAGGAGCGACCTCCGAGTCCGCGCATCCGCTCCGCACTCCCGCGATTCGCGTTCGGGTTCTCGTGCTCGGTGCCTGAGTTCGGCCCCGCCGTTCGGGAGGAGATATCCCGTTCGGGCTGAGGATCTCAGCCCGAACCTCCTCCCGAACGCGAGTTCTCCTCCCGAACAGGCGATGCCGGCACGCCGAGGAGCCGGAAAGCTCAGGGTCTAGCGGGCCTCGCGCTCGGCCTGACGCCGGTCGCGGTCGGCGAGAGCGGCGAGCTTGGCGTTGTACTCCTCGAGTTCGGCATCCCCCGTGCGGTCCGCGTGCCGATCGCGCCGCTTCTGCAGCTTGGTGTCGCTGCGGCTCCACTGGATCGCGACCGTGATCGCGAGGATCAGCGTGGGGATCTCGCCGATCGACCAGGCGATGCCGCCGCCGATGTACTGATCCTGCATCGGGTCTGGGCCCCAGGCGCGGCCCATCGAACCGAACCAGTCGGCGACGATCAGGCCCTCCTGCATCATCATGGCGATGCCGAAGAACGCGTGCATGGCCATGACGGCGATCAGGGTGATCAGGCGTCCGGGGTACGGCAGGCGGTACGGCACCGGATCGGCGCCGATCAGGCTCATCACGAAGAGGTAGCCCGAGATCAGGAAGTGGATCGTCATCCACTCGTGGCCCAGGTGTTCGTACATCGACCAGCGCACCAGATCGGTGAAGTAGAACGCCCACAGCGACAGGATGAAGATCGCCGCCGCGACGAACGGGTGGGTCACGACGCGGGCGAACGGCGAGTGCACGGCCCACATGATCCACTCGCGACCGCCGCGGGTGCCGTCGTCGCGCTTGTGGATCGCGCGCAGCGCCAGCGTGACCGGAGCACCGGCGACGAGCAGCAGGGGGATCGCCATGGACAGCATCATGTGTCCGAGCATGTGCACGCTGAACAGGTACTCCTGATACGCGTTGATCGGACCGCCGGTGACCCAGACCAGCATCAGCAGACCCAGCACCCAGAACACCGTCCGGTGGATCGGCCAGCGGTCGCCGCGCAGGCGCAGACGACGCACGCCCGCGAGGTAGAAGAAGAGCCCGAACCCGGCGGCCACCAGCCACAGGATGTCGATGTCCCACTGCGTGAACCAGCGGTCGATGGTGAACTCGGGCGGAAGCTCGGAGCCGGTAAGGTTCTGCGCGGGCGTGCGCACGAAGGGCGCCTCGTCTCCCACCGGCGGAGGCGTGCGCGCCAGTGCGGCCGCCGCTCCTGAGGCGAGCCCCATCAGCGCGATCTCGCACATCACGAGCATCCAGAACCAGCCGGCGGCACGCGGACCCTCGAGCTTGGGGATCAGCCGCACCCGGTACCAGGCGCCGAGCAGGCCCATGGCGCACAGCAGCACGACCTTGGCGAGCAGGATGCCGCCGTACGGCGTCCACAGCGCGCTCCAGTCGCCGAGCGCGACGATCGACCGGGTGACGCCCGAGACGGCGACGACCGCGAACGCCGCGATCGCGAGGGTCGAGTAGCGCCGCACCAGATCGGCGACGGGAACATCGCCCCGGCCGCGGAGCAGGATGACCAGCAGCAGACCGCCCAGCCACACCGCCGCGCCGACGGTGTGCAGCAGGATCGAGTTCACCGCCATGTTGTGGCCGGCGAGATCGCCCGAGTGCCCCTGGGTCGCGAGCGGGAGGAAGGATGCCGCAGCCAGTAGCGCCGTGATCAGAGTGGCCGTCCACGATCGCCACGCGAAGGCGAGCACCGTGATGACGGAACCGACGATGGTCGTGATCAGCCAGGACTGTCCGAGGGAGGTCTCGAGGAGGAACTTCCCGAGCTGCGCCCCGAACTGCGCATCGGCGCTGAGCTTC
Source organism: Microbacterium sp. LWH10-1.2 (assembly GCF_038397765.1). Lineage (NCBI taxonomy): Bacteria > Bacillati > Actinomycetota > Actinomycetes > Micrococcales > Microbacteriaceae > Microbacterium > Microbacterium sp. LWH10-1.2. Next base: position 3,807,172 of record NZ_CP151638.1, on the reverse strand, counting down.
GGCGCGAAGGCGTTCATGAATGAGAGGAAGCCGGTGATACCCGCCGTGACCGTGAAGACGGCTGCGCCGATCGAGGAGATGTTCAGCGCCGTATCGAAGGACTTCTCACCGCTGCGCAGCGCGAAGAGCGCGAGGACGAGGGAGCCGAGCATCGCCGCCGCCGCGACGTTCATGACGAGCTTGACCAGCGGGAGCGCCCACCGCACGAACGGACCCGGGTCACGGATGAGCAGAGGCTCAGCGCCCCCGCCGTACATGAGGGCGATGGTCACCGCGATGACGCCCGCGGCGAGGAGCAGCCCGACCCCGCCGAGACGGTACGCCGACAGTGTCGGGGGCTGCACGGCGCGGGAAGTCACCCCTCCAGCCTAAGCCGCGCGGCGCGGCATCCCGACCGGCGCGGGGCTCCGACGCACGAAGGCCGCCACCCCGAGCGGGGCGGCGGCCTTCGGTGAGGAAGCGGTCTTACTTGACGGCTGCCTTGAGCTTGGAACCAGCGGTCACCTTGACGCGCTTGCCGGCCGGGATCTTGATCTCGGCGCCGGTCTGCGGGTTGCGGCCCGTACGAGCGGCGGTCGCGACCTGCTCGAACGAGATCCAGCCCGGGATCGAGACCTTGCTGCCCTTGGCAACAGCGTCGGAGACCGAGGAGAACAGCGCGTCGAGGACACCCGAGACGGTGGCCTGGCTCTGGCCGGTGGCGGAAGCGATGCTCGCGACGAGCTCGGTCTTGGTGATGGACTTGTCAGCCATGTCATCCTCCAGCGACGAGGATCCCGTCGCATCGTTGTGTGAGTCGGAGCGGATGCTCCTGGTCGAGTGACCGCCTTGAATGTATCAACGACAGCCGACATTTCCGCGTCATTTCGCGGGTTTTGGTCATTTTCAGGGCGTGTCGCGTCACATTTGTCACTTCAGTCACAGATTCGAGGGGCGGAACCGCACCCCGAACAGTGACGGCCACGACGCTCAGCGGGCTCGGTGAGCCGCGATGACCGACCGCGCCGTGCGCTCGAACGCCGGATTCACGCGTTCATCGCCATCGAGGTAGCCTCCGACCAGGGCCGCATCGCGCAGCAGGACGAGGGATGCCGCGGCATCCGCCGGGCGCTCCAGCGCCGCCCCCTCCGCCACGCTCTGCAGCGTCGAGCGGAACCACTCCCGATGCTCGGCGATGAGCGCGCGCACCGCGCCGTCGGCATCCGGGTACTCGGCGGCCGCGTTGATGAACGGGCACCCGCGGGTGTGGCGGTCTCGGATGTCGGCGGCGATGCCGGCGATCACCGCCTCGAGCAGCTCGTCGGGGTCGGACACCGCGGCGCCCGCGTCGGCGAACATCCCCCTGAGCAGCTCGTCCTCATTGCGCAGGTAGGCGAGCACGAGATTCTCCTTGCCGCCGAACTGCTTGTAGAGCGTTGCTCTGGTGACCTGGGCCTCGTCGATGATCCGGTCGACGCCGACCGCATGGATGCCCTCCTCGTAGAAGAGATGGGTCGCCGCATCGATGAGTCGGGTGCGGGCGGGGCTCGGGCGCTTCGGAGTGGTGTTCATGATGGTCCTCCCTCATCGTCGCATCCGTCGGGCGACTTCTCGACATCGGGAATAGATTGCAGTAGATAGAACGTTCGGTCTACTATCAGCATAGCCCCCGCAGCAGGCGAGGGACCCGAGCCAGGAGAAGAAGACATGAGCACCACCGAGAAGACGCCGATCGTCCTGATCCACGGCCTGTGGATGACGCCGAAGAGCTGGGACACCTGGGCGGAGCGGTTCCGCGCACGGGGACACGAGGTGATCGTCCCCGGGTGGCCCGGCATCGACGATCGCACGGTCGCAGACATCCGGCGCGACCCCTCCGCGCTGAAGGGCATCGGACTGAAGAAGATCGTCGACCACTACGAGGGCATCATCCGCGCGCTCTCAGTGAAGCCGATCATCATGGGTCACTCCTTCGGCGGGGTCATCACCCAGATGCTCGCCGACCGTGGCGTCGGGGCCGCCTACGTCGGCGTCGCCCCCGGACAGACGGCAGGCGTCGTCGCGCTCCCCCTCTCCACGCTGTGGACGGGAACCCCGATCCTCTCCAACCCCTTCGGCATCAACGGCGCCAAGCCGCTGTCGAAGCGGCACTTCCACTTCACCTTCGGCAACGACCTCTCGCGGACGGCATCCGACGCCCTGTGGGAGGAGTACGCCGTGAACTCGTACAACCGCGTGTTCTTCGAGGGAGTCGGCTCGGTCTTCAACGAGAAGGGCGGCGTCACCCACGTCGACTACGCCCGCGCCGACCGCGCCCCGCTGCTCGTCATCACCGGCGAGATCGACCACGTCGTGCCGCCGGCCATCGGGCGCGCTCTCGTCAAGAAGTACCACTCGTCGGGCAGCCCCGCCGTCGTCGAGTACCGGGAGTACGCGGGACGCACGCACCGACTCGTCAGCCAGGACGGCTGGGAGGAGATCGCCGACGACGCCCTCGACTGGGCCGTGTCGCACGCCGCGTGACGGGCAGGGCAGGGCAGGGCAGGTCAGGGCAGGTTTCCGGGGCGCTGCGTGGATCGCACGACGGGAGGAGATCTCACGCTCGGGCTGAGGATTCTGCCGGATTCCTCAGCCCGAGCGTGAGAACTCCTCCCGTGAGTGCGTTCAGCATGCGAAGGAGCGCCGCGGGGCATCGCCGGAGGGGGCCCGCTCAGGCTGCGAGGTGCAGGCGCTGACCGATCGCGGCGAGAATCATCCGCTGCACCTCGGCCCAGCGGTTCAGGAGCTGGTCGTATCCGATGCGGATGACGTGGTACCCGTGGAGCTTCAGCAGGGCGTCGTGGGCGATGTCGCTTGCGCGTTGCGCTCCGACGTGATGACCTCCGTCGATCTGGATGACGAGTCGGTCGCCGAGGAGGAAGTCGACTCGATGCCCGAGTATCCACACCTGCGGTGTGATCGGGATGTCCAGCCACCGCAGTCGCGTGCGGAAGATCGTCTCGGTGCCGGCATCCGCGAACGGCCGGGCGTCGGCGAGCAGACGCCTCGCTGACGGCGGGAGCGGTGAGCGCTCCAGGATGCCGGGATCGACCACCCGCGCGCGTAGAGCCGACTCCCACGTGGCGAGGGCGCTCTCGTAGGGCTGACAGCGGGAGATGAGGACCAGCGCGTTCTCCATCGAGTCCTCGCAGGTCTCGACGTCGCGGGGAACGAGCGGAACACTCCAGTGGATCACCCCACGCATCGTCTTCACGTGGCCCGCAGTGGGCGGCGCCGCCACGTGCGGCTCGGAGGAGTCGAGGACCCACAGCCCCTTGCGCGCGGCGAGCGTCACACAGCTGAGCACCACGCCACGACGGGCTGCCGCGACGAGCAGCGGATCGGCATCCGTCATGGCCACCCAGCCGCGTCGCACCGAGACGATCTCGCCGCGCTCACGAGCGCGACGCAGGGCATACACCGCGACGCCGTCGCGGCGGAGAGTCTCGACACGCGCGACGCCGTCGCGTTTCATGAGTGCGGCGACCGGATCCATTCGTCGATCATGCCCATCTGCGGCATCCGTGCTGGCCTCGCTGGGCGCCGAACCCACGATCTGGGGACAGATGCCGGACTTCCGGCTCTGTGGAGGAAGACTGCGATTCGCACGACGGGAGGAGATCTCACGTTCGGGCTGAGGATTCTGCCGGATTCCTCAGCCCGAGCGTGAGAACTCCTCCCCAGCACGCGAGGGGTCGGCCGGGGAGGGACGCGGGGCGCGGGACGCGGGGCGCGGGGCGCGGGACGCGGGGCGCGGGACGCGGGGCGCGGGACGCGGGGCGCGGGGCGCGGGACGCGGGGCGCGGGGCGCGGGGCGCGGGGGCAAGGAGGCAGGAGCAGGGATGCTCGGCGCGGGGGCTGGATGCAAGATGCAGGCGCAGGCGCCGGGGGTACGCGAAAGGGGCGGGGATCCGAAGATCCCCGCCCCTTTCGACGGTCTGCTGAGACTTACCAGCTGGACTTGGTCACGCCGGGCAGCTCGCCACGGTGTGCCATGTCACGGAAGCGGACACGCGAGATGCCGAACTTCGTGAGGACACCGCGGGGGCGGCCGTCGATGACGTCGCGCGAACGCACGCGAGCCGGCGACGCGTTGCGCGGCAGCTTCTGCAGGCCGACGCGTGCGGCCTCGCGGGCCTCGTCGGTGGCGTTCGGGTCGACCAGGGTCTTCTTCAGCTCTGCGCGACGCTCTGCGTAACGCTCGACGATGACCTTGCGCTGCTCGTTGCGAGCGATCTTGCTCTTCTTAGCCATTGATCAACGCTCCTCTCGGAATTCGACGTGCTGACGGATGACCGGGTCGTACTTCTTGAGCACGAGGCGGTCGGGGGTGTTGCGGCGGTTCTTCTTGGTGACATAGGTGTAACCCGTGCCAGCGGTCGAACGCAGCTTGATGATCGGACGGACGTCCTGAGCCTTCTTGGCCATTAGAGCTTCACACCCTTCGCCTGGAGGTCCTTGACCACGTTCTCGATGCCGCGGACGTCGATCACCTTGATGCCCTTGGCGGACACGTTGAGCGTGATCTTACGACCGAGCGACGGAACGAAATAGGTCTTCTTCTGCACGTTCGGGTCGAAGCGGCGCTTCGTCCGGCGGTGCGAGTGCGAGACGTTGTGACCGAAGCCGGGAACAGCTCCAGTCACCTGGCACACTGCTGCCATGATGTGACTCCTTCTATACCGTGAGACCGGACGGCCTCACCCAAGATCCCTTGTCTGCGCGCAACCCTCCACCCGCCGATTCCTCGGCCGCAGAAGGGGGAAGCACACGAACTGCGCACAGGAGTGTGCGCAGACAAGGAGACAGTTTAGCACGCCCCACGCCCCACGCCCCACGCCCCACGCCCCACGCCCCACGCCCCACGCCCCACGCCCCACGCCCCACGCCCCACGCCCCACGCCCCACGCTCCACGCGAGAGGCCAGCAACTGCCGGATGCCGATGGCTCGACCCCGCACTCTGCGACCCCTCACGCGGGAGGCACGCGAGAGTTCACGCGACGGACACGCGAGAGGCCCGCCCGCGAGCGGGCGGGCCTCAGGACAGTGCTACTCCGTGACGGGGATCGACGCCGCCTTCAGGGCGTCGATGGTCTTCTCCTGCCCCTTCTTCAGCGCATCGCCCAGCGTGCCGTCACCGGACACGGCGGCCTTGAACCCGTCGGAGACGTCGGCGTAGGTCTGCGTCATGGTCGGGCCCCACGCGAAGTCGGGCGAGACCTGCACGGCGGCATCCGCGAAGACGTCGTAGATCTTCTGACCGCCGTAGAAGTCCACGCCGTCGGCGTACACGGGCAGCTTCAGGCCCGCCGTGGTGGCGGGATACAGGTTGGCCGCCTCTGCGAGCGCGGTGATCGCCTCGTCCGAGGTGTTCAGCCACAGTGCGAACTTCGTCGCCTCGTAGAGGTGGTCGCTGCCCTTGAGGACGGCGGTGGACGATCCGCCCCAGTTGCCGGCGGCGCTGTCGCCGGCCTTCCACTGCGGGAGCGGGGCGACGGCCCAGTCGCCCGCGGTGTCGGGGGCTCCGCTGGAGATGGAGTTGGCGCCCCACACGGCGGAGTTCCACGTCCACACCTGACCCGAGTTGTACGCGTTGTTCCACTCGTCGGTCCAGGCCGGAACGGTGGCGACCAGGTCGTCGTCGATCATGCCCTGCCAGAAGTCGGCGACCGTGGTGGTGGCGTCATCGGTCAGCGTGACGTCCCAGCCCGCGTCGTCGCTCGAGAACCACTGGGCGCCCGCCTGCCAGGCGAAGCCCGCGAACTGGTTGATGTCGGACTGCGAGAAGTTGGTGATGTACCCGCCCAGCGCGCGGATCTTCTCGGCGGCGGTGCGGTACTCGTCCCAGGTGGTCGGGATCGCGATGCCGTTCTGCTCGAACAGGTCGGCGCGGTAGAACAGCGCCATAGGTCCGGTGTCCTGCGGCACGCCGTAGATGCCGTCGGTGCCGAGCGTCACCTGTCCCCACGCCCAGTCGACGAAGTCGCCCTCCGCCGCCACGACGTCCTTGCACGCGCTGAGGTCCTCGACGCCGTCCTGCACCAGGAAGTTCGGCAGGGCGTCGTACTCGATCTGGCCGAGGTCTGGTGCGTCTCCCGCCTTGATCTGGTTGAAGAAGTTCTGGTACGTGCCGCCGTTGCCGTTGGGGCCGGTCTGCACCTTCACCTGAATGTCAGGGTTCTCCTTGTTCCAGATGGCGACGACGTCTTCCATCCCGGGGACCCAGGTCGTGAACTCCAGGGTCACGTCTCCGCCTGCGGGCGTGCACGACGCGGCGCCGTCGCCGCTCGAGGTTCCGTCTCCGCCGCCTGCGGAGCAGCCGGTGAGCGCGAACGCCGCGATCGTGACGACGGCGGCCGCCTTCTTCTTCGAATGCTGCATTTCTTGTCCTTTCGTGAATGCGAGGGTGGTGGTGCGATGCCGGGCGGCGGGTCCGCCCGGCATCCTGCTCACTTGAGCGCGCCGGCCCCGAGGCCGTTGCGCCAGAAGCGCTGGAGCAGGAGGAATGCGACGATGAGCGGGATGACCGAGAGCAGCGCTCCGACGAGCACGAGGCTGCGCAGCTCGGGGATCTGGCTCAGCTGGGTGTTCCAGTTGTAGAGGCCGTAGGTGACGGGGAAGAGCTCTTCACTGCGCAGCATGATCATCGGCAGGAAGAAGTTGTTCCAGATGCCGACGAACTGGAACAGGAACATCGTCACCAGCGCGGGGGTCATCAGGCGGATGCTGACGGTGAAGAACGTGCGGATCTCGCCCGCGCCGTCCAGCCGGCTGGCCTCGAGCAGCTCGTCCGGCACCGACTGCGCCGCGAAGATCCTGGCGAGGTACACCCCGAACGGGCTCACGATCGAGGGCAGGAAGACCGCCCAGAACGTGTTCGTCAGCTGCACCTGGCTGAACAGCAGGAACAGCGGCAGCGCGAGCGCGGTGGCGGGCACGAGCACTCCGCCGAGCACGATGTTGAACAGCGTGTCACGGCCGAGGAACCGGTACTTGGCGAGCGCGTACCCCGCCATGGCGGCGAGCAGCGTCGCGATGGCGCCACCCAGAGCCGCGTACAGGATCGAGTTCCACAGCCACCTCAGGTAGATGCCGTCGTTGTACGCGAACACGGCCCCGATGTTGTCGAACAGCCGGAAGTCCGCGAACCACAGCGGCGCCGTGGTGAGGATGTCGCCGGTGTCCTTGCTCGACGCGACCAGCAGCCACCACAGCGGCATCAGGAAGTAGAGCGTGAAGACGACCATGATCAGCATGGCCCCGGCGCGCGAGATCCCCGACTCCCTGATCGGCGACTTCCCGGATGAGGCCTTCACTCCGCCCGGAGCGACGATCGATGCGGTGCTCATGCGTTGTCCTCCTTGCGCTGCATGTACTTCATGAACCCGAAGGAGAGCACGAAGGTCGTCACCGCGAGCACGACCGAGAAGGCCGCGGCGAGGTTGGTGTTCGGGATGGATGCCGTGGCGTACACGGTCATGTTCGGGGTGAACGTGCTGGTCACCGCCGAGCTGAACGAGCGGAACACCTGGGGCTCGGCGAGCAGCTGCAGCGTGCCGATGATCGAGAAGATCGCGGTCATCACGATCGCCGGCCGCACGAGCGGGATCTTGATCGACCAGGCGACGCGCCACTGGCCGGCGCCGTCGAGCCTGGCCGCTTCGTACAGCTCCTGCGGGATCGCGAGCAGCGCCGAGTAGATGATCAGCATGTTGTAGCCGACGAACACCCAGGTGACGATGTTGGCGATCGACCACAGCACGAGGTCGGCGCCGAGGAAGTCGATGTTCTTCGTCAGTGCCGTGAAGGGCGAGAGGTTCGGTGAGAACAGCGACCCCCACACGATCGCGGCGATCACGCCGGGGACCGCGTACGGCACGAAGAAGGCGAGGCGGAAGAACCGCCGCCCCTTGACCAGCGGGGAGTCGAGCAGGAGCGCGAAGAGCAGCGCCAGGCCCAGCATGACCGGCACCTGCACGACGCCGAACATCAGCATGCGCCCCATGGACGCCCAGAACGCCTCATCCTGGAAGACCAGCGCGTACTGGGCGAGACCGCCGAACACCTGCTCGGCCTTGCCGAAGGTGCCGTCGCGCTTCACGACCAGCAGCGACTGCCAGAACGCGTACACGATCGGCACGATGTAGAACAGCGTGAACAGGATGCCGAAGGGCACCAGCAGCATCGCGATCGCGCGCTTGTGCGGTATCCGGCGTCGGCGCATCTGCGCGCCGACCGGTGACGCGAGCGTCGTCGTCATGCGTCCTCCTTGATGATGCGGACCGCCCCGGCGGGGACGGTTCCGGTGGTGGGAGCGCCGGTGACGAGGTCGCGGCCGGTGGCCGTGATCTCGATGTCGCTGACGCCGTGGTTGATGATGAACAGGTAGCTGCCGGACTCCCCCGCGCGGCGGACGATCTCGACGTCGCGGCCGGCTCCAGGCTGCGGCGCGACGTCGGCCGATGTCGCGATGTCGGCGATCAGTCGTCGATAGTCGTCGCGGCTCGGCTGGCTCGCGAGGTACCACGCCTCACCGCCGCCGTGCCGACGGCGCGTGATCGCGGGACCGCCGGCAGCCGGACCGTCGACGTAGGACGCGACGATCTCGGCATCCGTCGTCGTGAGGCGCTCGCTCCACGTCGATGCCGTCGTGCCGTCGCTGAGGGCGACGATCTGTCCGGGGAGCAGCGGCGCGAACTCCTCGGAGCGGATGCCGAGGAGGTCGCGGAAGGCCCCGGGGTAACCGCCCGTGCGCACCCTGTCCTCCTCATCGACGATGCCGCTGAAGAACGTGATCACGGCCGTGGCGCCGTTCTCGACGGCGCGGGCGATGGCCGCGGCATCCGCATCGCTGATCAGGTGCAGCGCCGGGACGACGAGGAGGCGGTAGCGGTCGAGAGCGCCGCCGGGGCGCACGACGTCTGCGGTGATCCCCGCATCGGCCAGCGCGGCGTGCGCGGCGTGCACCTGCTGCAGATACTCGAGCCCCTCGCTGGGGCGCCCCTCGCCCTCCGCCGCCCACCAGCTCTCCCAGGAGAACAGCAGGGCGGCGTCAGCGACGACCTCGGTGCCGGCGAGTTCCCCGAGCCGGTCGAGGATGCCGCCGAGCTCGACGGACTCCCGCCACTGCGCGGAGTCTTCACCCGCGTGCGGGAGGAGCGCCGAGTGGTACTTCTCGGCGCCCTGCGTCGACGCCCGCCACTGGAAGAAGCAGATGCCGTCGGCTCCTCGGGCGATGTGGGCGACGACGTTGCGTCGCAGCTCTCCCGGGGCCTTCGCGAGGTTGTAGGGCTGCCAGTTCACGGCGCCGGTCGAGGTCTCCATGAGGAGCCAGGGCGCACCGCCCGCGAGTCCGCGTGTGAGATCGGCGGCGAAGGAGAGCTCGCCGCGGGCGTCGTCGAGACGACGGTCGAGGTAGTGGTCGTTGGCGATCAGGTCCATGTCGGACGCCCACGTCCAGTAGTCGAGGTTGCGGATGTGGGCGGTGACCATGAAGTTCGTCGTGACCGGCCGGTCGCTCCGCGCACGCAGGATCTCGGCTTCGGCGCGGTAGAGCGCGAGCTGCTCGTCGGAGCTGAACCGCTGGAAGTCGAGGACCTGGCCGGGGTTGCGCAGCGACAGCGCCTGTGCGGGAGGCCGCACCTCGTCGAAGGCGCCGTAGCGCTGGCTCCAGAACGTCGTGCCCCATGCCCGGTTGAGCGCGTCGATGTCGGCGTAGCGTGCACGGAGCCACCCGCGGAACGCCTCGGCGCTGGCATCGCAGTAGCAGAGGGCGTTGTGGCATCCGAGCTCGTTCGAGACGTGCCAGAGCGCGACGGCGGGGTGATCTCCGTAGCGATCCGCGACGCGGGTCACGAGTTCGGCGGCGTACGCGCGGAACACCGGGGAGCTGGGGCAGTACGCCTGACGTCCGCCGGGGTGGAAGACGGTGCCGTCCTCGCCGACCGGCAGGATCTCGGGATGCCGGGCGGTGAGCCAGGGTGCCGGGGATGCCGTGCCGGTGCCGAGGTTGATGCGGATGCCGCCCTCGTGCAGGAGTCCGATGATCTCATCGAGCGCGGCGAAGTCCCACACCCCCTTCGCGGGGTTGATCGACGACCAGCCGAAGATGTTGATCGCGACGAGGCCGATCCCCGCCTCCTGCATCAGACGCACGTCCTCGGGCCACACGCTGCGGTCCCACTGCTCCGGGTTGTAGTCGCACCCGAAGACGAGTCCGCGCCCCTCGGTGAGCGAGGAGATGCGGGTGGACACGGCGGCGGCCATTCGGTGACGCTCCTTTGCGAGAGATGTGTGCACGTGCACAGATTCAACCGACGAGAAAGAGGATCAGATTTCTGTGAACGTGCACACATAGTCGCAGGTGTCGGCGGATCACGTCAAGTCCTGATCGATAGGCTGTGCACATGACCTCGTCCGGACGCCGTCGCAGCACCGTGCACGACGTGGCGCGCGTCGCCGGCGTCTCGCGCGGAACGGTCAGTCGCGTGCTCAACGGCGGCTACGTGTCCGACGCCGCGCGCAGCGCCATCGAAGACGCGATCAGCGAGGTCGGGTACGTGCCGAACACCGCCGCGCGCAACCTCGTGCGGCAGCGCACGCAGGCCGTCGCGTTCATCGTGCACGAGCCCCACGCGCTCTTCCTCGAGGACCCGAACATCGGGGCGATCATGCTCGGGGCGAACGAGACGCTCTCCGAGGCCGACTACCAGATGGTGTGCCTCGTGGTCGACTCCGTGCGCGACACCGAACGCGTCGCGCGCTACCTCAACGGCGGCTTCGTCGACGGCGCCGTCATCGTCTCGGCGCGCACGCAGGACCCGATCACGAAGGCCGTGATGCGCCTCGATCTGCCCGTGGCCTACGTCGGCCATCCGCCCGACGTCGACGCCGCCTGGGTCGGCATCGACAACCGCGGAGCCGCACGCACGATCACCTCCCGGCTCGTGGCGACCGGCAGGAAGCGCGTCGGCATGATCGCCGCCGCTCTCGACAGGGACTCGGGCACCGACCGCCTCGCCGGCTTCACCGATGCGCTCGGCGACGCCTTCGACCAGAACCTCGTCGAAGAGGTGCCGCTGTACTCCTACGCCGACGGGGCATCCGCCATGACGCGCCTGCTCGAGCGCGCTCCCGACGTCGACGGGGTGTTCGCGGCCTCAGACGCGGTGGCCGCCGGCGCCATGTGGGCCCTCCGCGAAGCGGGGCGACGCGTGCCGGAGGACGTCGGGGTCGTCGGCTTCGACAACAGCACGTGGGCGACCCGCACGACGCCGCCGCTGTCGACGGTGGACCAGCCGGCCGAGGGGCTGGGGGCGGCAGCCGCGGCATCCGTCCTCTCCCAGCTGGGAGACGATCAGCGTCCGCGGGAGGGCATCCTGCTCGACGCGCCCGTGGTCTGGCGCACCTCCGCCTGAGCGTCCCTCGCGCCTCTCCCCCACCGGAACGCCGAGACCGTCGGGTCGCCGGCGATCCAGAACCGCCAGGGGAAGGCATCCGTTCCCGCCGCTCCGGCGACGCCGACCCGCGGCCCCGACGCGACGTCGGCCACCGGCGTCTCTGCAAACCACAGCTGCGCCCTCGCCCCGTGCCATCCATCGCCGGAGACCGCATCGATGCCGTCGTGCAGCGGATGCCGCAGACCCGACGCCTGCCCGAACCGCCCAGGCCCCTTCGCCAGATCCCGCAGTGCGAGCGGCGTCAGCGGAAGGTTCGCACCGCGACGGAGGGCCGCGGCATCCGCGCCTCCCGTGACCTCGCCGGCGCGCAGCAGGATCCCGCCCGCCTGCCCCTCCGGCCCTGCGACCACGTTCACGCAGGAGTGGATGCCGTGGCTCAGGTACACGTACAGATGACCCGGCTCTCCCCACATCGTCGCGTTGCGGGCTGTGCGGCCCATGCGGGCGTGCGAGCCGGGGTCGGGGATCTCGCCCGTGCCGTGCCCGTGGTACGCCTCGACCTCGGTGAGACGCAGGCGCACCTCCTCCTCGCCGACGACCGTGCGCAGCTCGGCGCCGAGCAGACGCGGGGCGACCTCGAGCGGCAGACCGCTCAGATCGTCCCGGGTCGCGCGGCGCATCAGTAGTGCGGGGCGGTCGCGCACCACGAGGCGTCGAAGCCGGTCAGAGCGACCAGCTCCTTGCCCGTGCGGAGGTCGAACAGGTGCGTCTGGACCGTCTGCGGAAGCGGCAGCAGCATCTGATCGTAGGGGGTGTCCGCGAGGTTCGGGGCGATCGCGACGGCGGCGTACTGGCCGCTCGGCGAGGCGCACGCCTGCAGGATCGAATCGCTCGGCCCGACCTCGGCGATCTTCACGGCCTTGCCGTCGTCGCCGACCCTGACGATCGCCTGCCCGTTCGGCATCCCCGTCTCGTCGAGGGATGCCACGTGGCGCAGCGTGCCGCCGGGGAACGGCGTGATCGTGCTCGCCGTGCCGTAGTCGGGGTCGGATGCCGCGAGCGGCTGCTCCGTTCCGTCGGCGAGATTCAGATCCACGACCGAGCCGTCGAGGCGCTCGATGACGGCCGTGTACGTGCCCCGGGAGACGCCCTGGATGTCGGTCGCGAGACCCAGGGACTGCACCCCCGAATCCGCGGAGTGGTCGATGAGCGAGAGCGCACCGTCGAAGTCGATGAACAGCATCGCGGCGGAGTCGGGCACGAACTGCCAGACGAGGATGTTCGCCTCCTTGTCGCCGACCTTGACGATCGTCGGATCCCCGCCGGAGAGGGGCTGCGTGACCAGGACGCTCGCGCGCCCCTCGGTGTCGCTGAGCTCCTGGTCGGAATAGGTGTAGCCGACGAGCCCGCCGCGGTCGGACACCTGGATGGAGCCGATGTACCCGACGCCGGGGAGCTTCAGCTCGCGCTTGTTCGAGCCGTCGCGGTTCATCACGTACAGCTTCGAGACCTCGTCCTCCTCGACGGAGACGACGAGGAGGTTCGAGGTGGCGCGGAAGTCGTTGATCTTGTCGTCAGAGAACACCGGAACGGCCTTCTCCCCGGTGAGATCCGTGCGGAAGATCGTGTCTTTCTTCTTCGCGTCGCGCTTGAGCAGGAAGATCGAGGATGACGGCGTCGTGAAGCTCTTCGTGAGCGTGGTCGTCGGCCCGCCGCCGGCGCCGGTGACCCCGGCGACCGTGATCGTGTACTTCGTGGAGTCGTCGAGCGGAACCGTGAAGCGGACGCCGATGCCGCGGCCGGAGGCATCGACCGTGAACGGCACGGCCGGCTTCACGGTGACCTGAGAGTCGTCGATCGGAGCGAGGGACTGGTTCGCCGTGAGGATCACGCGGCTGCCGCTCGACTCGATCGCGTGCATCGGGTCGACCTGCGTCGCGGTGATGCGCGGCCCCTGCGTCAGGCTCACGGCGCCGAGCCCGGCTCCGACCAGCACGAGGATGCCGAGCACGGATGCCAGTGCCAGGGCGAAGCGCCGCGAGGCACCGGACTTCTCGGACGTCGGGGCGGACTCTCCGGTCGTTGTGCGAGCGGAGGCGCCGGTCGCTGACGAGGACTCCTCGGTCGTCGAGCGAGCGGAGCGAGACGAAACGCCCGCACTCGTGCGCGCGGCCTCGGCCGGGGCGTCATCCGACGTCGATGCCGGAGACGGGCGTGTCGTCTCGTCGCTGCGCTCCTCGCTCAACGACCGGGTGGCGGAGTCGGTGTCGGTCGACCGGGTGGCAGAGTCGGTCGCCGACCGTGAGGCGAACTCGGTCGAGGACCGGGCGAACGGGTCGATCGCGGAAGAACCGGTCGTCGAGCGAGCGGAGCGAGACGACACGTCTGCAGGTCGATTCGCGGCCTCGGTCGCTGCGGCCGCTGCGGCGGCTGCCTCGACCATCGCCGCCCGCATCGCCGCCTCGCGCTCGTCTGCCGGCTCGAAGCGCGAGCGGGATGCCGGAGCATCCGGGGTGGACTCACGGGTCGACGCAGCGGGGGCGGGCTTCTCGGAGGCGGGCTCATCGGCATCCGCAGCACCGCCTGCGAGGGCACTGGGCTCCGAGGGAGCCGCTGCAGACGCGCGCGCGGTCGGCGCCTCACCGGCACCACGGGCCTCCGCCTCAGCGGACGGCACCGCGGAAGGCGCGACCGACGGCGCATCAACGGATGACGAGCCTGCGGTGGGGTTCGGGTCGACGGCATCCGCGCCCGACGCATCAGCGGCAGCGGCAGCGGCCGCCTCCGCCTCTCGCGCCGCACGCATCTCGGCGCGCGTGCGCGGCACCGCAGGGGTGTCCGGCCGCTCGTCGTCAGTACTCATACGGATCCCCCGGCTCGTCGATCGCCTCGACCGAGGTGGGCTCGACGTGCAGTGCGCCGTCGGCATCCGCCTTGACGGCTCCGGTGACCTTGACCCACTGACCGGTCTTGAACTCGCCGGCGGTGATCGTGACCGGGACGTTCGCGGGCTGCGCGTCGATCACGCAGTGCGTGATCACGAGCCGGGTGAGGTTCACGCCCTTGCTGCCCTGCGGGGTGATGAAGCCGGTGAGGGTCACGGTCGTGCCGTCGAAGGCGGAGGTGTTGGTGGAGGTCGCGAAGACGCTGGCCCAGTCGCCGACCCCGAACTTCGTGGTGTCGGCGACGCCGAGCGTGACGTCGTCGGCCCCGGCGAACAGCGCGGAGGACTCGCCCGCGCGCGACATGGCGAGCTCGACCGAGAGCGAGGCGGGGGGCAGCACGAGCGCCGCGACGACGACGCCGGAGGCGATCACGCCTCCCGTCACCGTGGCTGTGGCCGCCAGAGCGCCGGGGCTCGCATGCTCGTGGCCGTGATCGTGCCCCTCCTCCTCACCGAGCGGCAGGGTGCACGACCAGATCGCGCCGATCAGGGTCACGACGGCGGCGGCACATGCGAACCACACCGACTCCGGGCTGATGTAGAGCGTGAGTCGACCGGTGACGCCGAGCCCGAGGGTCACGACGGCGAGCACGGTCGCGAGGCCGATGCCCAGCCACCGGGAACCCAGCGAACGGGCCCGGGACGGTGCGTGAGTGTGCGCGGACTCAGACAAAGACGTTCACCCCGATCCCGATCGCGAAGGCGGCGAGCACCACGACGCCGACGATGCCGGCCAGGGTGCGGGTGGTGAACGTGGTGCGCATGAGCGCGAGCATCTTCACGTCGACCAGAGGACCGACCAGCAGGAACGCCACGAGGGCGCCGGCCGAGAACGTCGAGGCGAACGACAGCGCGAAGAAGGCGTCGACGTTGGAGCAGATCGCGACCGTCATGGCCAGGGCCATCATCGCCACGATCGACAGCACCGGATTCGCGCCGATCGCGAGCAGCACGTCGCGCGGCACCAGCACCTGCACGGCCCCGGCGAGCGCGGATCCGATCACGAGCGCCGGCATCACGGCGCGCAGCTCGACGAGGAACTGCGTGAGACTGCGGCGCACGGGCGTGCCGGGCTCGTGCGACACCCGCTCGCACGTGTCGACGAAGCGCTGGGTGAGCAGGGCGTCGGGAGAGGGATGCCGGCTGTAGATCCAGCCGATCAGGTTCGCGATGAGGTAGCCGCCGACGAGGCGGGCGACGAGGATGCCGTCGTCGAAGCCGAAGGCCGCGTGCGTCGTGAGGATCACGATCGGGTTCACGATCGGCGCCGCGATCAGGAAGGTGAGCGCCTCGGCGGGGGCGAGACCGCGCATCATGAGACCGCGGGCGAAGGGCACGTTGCCGCACTCGCACACCGGGATCAGCATCCCCAGCAGCGACAGCACGGCCCGTCGAGCCCACGCCCTCTTCGGCAGCCAGCGGTGGATGACGTCGGCGGGCAGCCACACCTGCACGACGATCGACAGCAGCACGCCGAGCACCACGAACGGCAGCGCCTCGATGAGGACGCTCATCGCGAGGGTCAGGCCGTCCTGCGCGCGATGCGGCAGGGATGCCGTGTACAGCGTCGGCAGGAAGCGGTCGACCAGGAACAGCGCGGCGACGATCGCGGCGCCCAGGCCCACGCCGATCCACGGAGAGCGCGGCGGGCGTGCCGAGCGGTGCGCGTGCGGAGCGGGCGGCGCCGCGGTGGCGGAGCTGCTCACGCGCTCGCTTCCTCGAGGTCGGTTCGAGCCGCGGCGGCCTTCTTCGAGCACGGGGTGCAGAGTCCGAAGATGTCGACGACGTGCGCGGCATCCGTGAATCCGTGCAGGGCGGCGGTGCGATGGGCCCACTGCTCGACGTCTTTGGCCTCGATCTCCACGGTCAGACCGCAGGATCGGCAGATCAGGTGATGGTGGTGCCCCTGGGTGGTGCAGGCGCGGTACAGCGCCTCCCCTTCGGGGCTCTGCAGCGAGTCGGCGTCGCCGGATGCCGCGAGTCCGGCGAGCGCGCGGTACACCGTCGCGAGGCCGATGCCGGTGTTGTCGTCGCGGAGGCTCGCGTGCAGGCTCTGCGCGCTCACGAATCCGCGGGCGTCGGCGAGCGCTTCGCGCACGCGTTCGCGCTGCCAGGTGTTCCGCTGAGCCATAAGGAGAGTCTAATCGCCGGTGTTCTCCCCGGCCTGGGAACCGTCACCCGCCCTCCCGTCGCCCCCGTCGACTTCCCGTGAAGTCGACGAGTGCACCGGATCTTGACATCGATAGACCGTGCACTCGGCGAGAACCCGTGCACTCGACGGCAGGCGAGAGGATGCCGGGACGGTGGGGGCGAGAGACGCGGGAGCGGGGAGTGTTACGGGCGGGTTCGGCCGGGGTGCATGCGACTCGGTATCGTTGCGGCATCCGAGACGAGGGAGTCCAGATGACCGGCTGGCGACTGCGCGAGTTCCACAACGACGATCTGGGCGGCATCCTGCACCTGTGGGAGGAGCTCAAGCGCGCCGGCATCGAGCCGGTGTACGACCTCAGCGAAGTCGTCGCCTCCTGCCAGAAGGACCACGCGATCGTCGCGGTGCACGGAGACGATGTGATCGCCGCCGTCGTCGGACGCGCGGCTCACGACCAGGGCTGGGTCGTGTTCTTCGCGATCGACGAGGCCTGGCGCGACCGCGGCATCGGCTCGGCGCTCCTCGGCGCACTGGAGAAGAGCATGGCGCCGCACGGGCTGACGAAGCTCTCGGCGCTGATGCCTGAGGTCGAGACGCGACTCGCCGCCTTCGCGGCGCGGGGGTTCGAGTCGAAGCACCACCTGAAGTACTTCGAGCGGCGCATCCCGGTGCAGCGGCAGGAGCTCACCTCCCTCGCCGAGCTCGGCGGCCGCCTCATGCCGCGCGACCTGTGGGAGTCGGTGTCGGGCATGCGGCGCGAGAAGGAGATCCTGGAGCAGCGGCTCGTGCTGCCCCTCGCCGAACCCGACCTCGCGGAGAGCTTCGGCGTCGTGCCACCGCGTGCCGTGGTGCTGTTCGGCCCTCCCGGCACCGGCAAGACGACCTTCGCGAAGGCCATCGCCTCACGTCTGGAGTGGTCGTTCGTCGAGGTGTTCCCCTCGCGGCTGGCCGCCGATCCGAAGGGCCTCGCCGGCGCGCTGCGGGAGACCTTCACCAAGATCTCCGAGCTCGAGCACGCCGTGGTCTTCATCGACGAGGTCGAGGAGATCGCCGCCCAGCGGTCCGGCGAGCCGCCGTCCCCGCTGCAGGGCGTCACGAACGAGCTGCTGAAGATCATCCCGACCTTCCGAGAGCAGCCGGGCCGTCTCCTGGTGTGCGCCACGAACTTCATCCGCGCGCTTGACAGCGCGTTCCTCCGCCACGGACGCTTCGACTACGTCATCCCCATCGGCCTGCCCGACCGGGCGGCGCGGGCGGCGATCTGGCTCCGCTACATCCCCGCACAGGTGTCGGATGCCGTCGACATCGACATCCTCGTCGACCGCACGGAGGGCTTCTCCCCCGCCGACATCGAGTTCGCGGCGCGGAGCGCCTCGCAGCGCGCATTCGAGGTGGCCATCGCGTCGGGCGCCACGGCATCCGCCCCCGACGGACCGAGCACGCAGGACTACCTCGAGGCGATCGCCGGCACCCGCACCACCGTCTCCCCCGAGACCGCGGCCGAGTTCCTGGAAGACATCGAGGCGCTCGCCCGGGTGTGACTCCCTGGTCGCGGGCTGCACGGTTCACAACTCCTCAAGAAACGCGAGGTCACGACTCAGCGGCAGCGGATTCCCGCTGGCGATCGCACCGCCGCGCGCCTTCCTTGAGGAGTTGTGGACGTCAGGCCCGGCGCACCCGCCCGCGCACGCGCTGCACGAGCCAGCACACGACGTAGATCAGGAACGACAGCGTGGTGATGTAGGGGCTCACCGGGAGGGTTCCGGCGAGCGCGAGCAGGATGCCGCCGACCGCCGCCGTGAAGCCGAACAGCGCCGCGAGCAGCGGCACGGCCAGCGGCCCGGCGGTGACGCGCATGGCGGCGGCGGCGGGGGTCACCAGCAGCGCCATGACGAGCAGGGCGCCGATGATGTGCACGCTCACGGCCACGATCAGGCCGAGCAGCACCATGAAGATCAGGCTCACCGCGCGCGTGGGCACGCCGCGCGCGGCCGCCGACTCGGGGTCGAGCGAGTCGAACCGCAGCGGGTTCCACATGAGCAGCAGGCCGAGGAGGACGACGAGGCTGATGCCGATCAGCCAGCCGAGGTCGGGGCTCGACACCGACACGATCTGCCCGGTGAGCAGGCTGAACCGGTTGGCGCTGCGCCCGTCGTAGAGCGACAGGAAGAGGATGCCGAGTCCGAGCCCGAACGGCATGAGCACGCCGACGACCGAGTTGCGGTCCCGCGCCTTGGCGCCGAGCAGCCCGATGAGGATCGCGGCCACGAGCGCCCCGCCGAGGGATCCGGCCACCACGCTCCCGCCGAACAGCAGGGCCGCGGCGGCGCCGGCGAACGAGAGCTCGCTCACTCCGTGGACGGCGAAGGCGAGGTCGCGCTGCATCACGAACACGCCGATCAGGCCGCCGACGATGCCGAGAACGGCGCCGGCGATGATCGAGTTCGCGAGGAGGGCGACGAGCTCGCCGTAGTCCTGGAAGGAGAAGACGTCACCCCAGTTCATGCGGCGCCCTCCTCGTCGTGCGCGTGGTGAGGCTCGACGTCAGGGACCCCGACGACCACCAGCCGGTCGCCGGCCCTGAGCACGAACACCGGGGTGCCGTAGAGATCGGTGAGGACCCTCGTCTGCAGCACCTCGTCGGGGGTGCCGAGCACGAAGCGTCCACCGGCGATGTAGAGGATGCGGTCGACCCTGCCGAGGATCGGGTTGATGTCGTGCGTGACGAACAGGACAGCGGCCTCGCGGTCGCGTCGCTGGCGGTCGATGATGTCGGTCACCGCGACCTGGTTCGCGAGGTCGAGGGCGGAGAGCGGCTCGTCGCACAGCAGCAGCGAGGGCTCGTCGGCCAGCGCCTGACCGACGCGGAGCCGCTGCTGCTCTCCCCCCGACAGGAGTCCGACCCGGCGCTCGGCGTAGTGCGCCGCGCCGACCGCCTCCAGGAGCCGGTCGACCTTCGCCCGGTCGCCGCGGTGCGGCAGCGGCAGCCCGAAGCGGCTGCCCTGCACGCCGAGGGCGACGAGGTCGCGGGCCCGCATGCTGGTGTCCGCGGGGATGGACCGCTGCTGCGGGATGTACCCGATGCGCGGGTTCCCTCGGCGAACGGGCTCTCCTGCCACGGTGATCGCCCCTGCCGACAGCGGCTGCAGACCGAGGATGCTGCGCAGCAGCGTGGTCTTGCCCGAGCCGGAGGGCCCGAGCACCGCGATGAACTCGCCGGGGTTCACCGTGAGGTCGAGCCCCGACCACAGCTCTCGGTCTCCGCGGTGGAGAGCGGCGCCGCTGATCTCCAGCACGGGCGCGGCGACGCCCTCCCCGGCGGCGCTCACGGGGTGACGGCGGCGGCGAGGTTCTTGATCGCGTCACGCATCCACTCAGCGTACGACGATCCGTCCTGCAGCAGCTCCGAGAAGGACACGACGGGCACGCCCGCCTCCTTCGCCGCGTCTTCGACGCGCTGCGTCTCGGAGCCTCCGGTCTGCGCGTTCACGAGCAGGGCGCGCACCGAGCCGCCCTTGATCACGTCGAGCGCCTTGAGCAGGGTGGCCGGTGCGACGTCCGTGCCCTCCTCGACCGACTCGGCGAACCCGTCGGGGGTCGCGTCGGTGAGTCCTGCGGCCTCGACGAGGTAGCCGGGCAGCGGCTCGGTCATGAAGACCTCTGCTCCTGCGGCCTCGGTCTTCAGCGTCTCCAGGTCGCCCTCGAAGCCCTCCAGCTCGGCGGTGATCTTCGCGGCGTTGGCCTCGAAGTCGCTCTTGCCATCGGGGTCGAGCTCGGTGAGCTCCTCGGCGATGGCCTCCACGACGTGGGTCATGGTGTGCGGGTCGAACCAGACGTGCTCGTTGAAGCCCTCGATGTGGTCGTGCCCTGCGTGGCCGTCGGCCTCATCGCCGTGGTCGTGGGCATGGTCCTCGGCATCCGCGTCGTGTCCCTCGTTGCCGGGGTAGTCGTGCGAGTACTCCACCGCGGTGACGACGGCCGGATCCTTGGCGTCCTCGAGCAGCGTGTCGACGAACGCGTCGTAGCCTCCGCCGTTCTCGATCACGAGGTCGGCCTTCTGCACGGCGAGGCGGTCACGGGCCGTGGCCTCGTAGGAGTGCGGGTCCTGCGCGGCGTTGTCGATGATCGAGGTGACGTCGACCCGGTCGCCGCCGATCTCCGCGGCGATGGATCCGTACACGTTGGTCGATGCGACGACGCGGATGCCGTCGGCATCCGCTCCCCCCGTGGGCGAAGCCCCCGAGGTCGACCCTGCGCAGCCCGAAAGCGCGAGAGCGGCGACGGAGACGAGGGCGAGAGCGGTGAGGGGCTTGTGCATGCTCCCACTCTAAACGCTAATGAGAACCATTATCAAATCTTCGTCGTGGTGCACACGCCGACATCGATTCTCGGTCGTCCGGGACATTGTGTCGCGCGCCGCGGCACGGGAGCCTGGACGAACAGACCGAAGGAGCCCCATGTCCAGTGAAACCTTGGCCGTCCCCCTCGTCGATCAGCTCGACGCCTTCTTCGGGCAGTACACCGCAGCGGGTCAGGCCCGGGGGCTCGTGTACGGGCTCGTCGGCCCGGACGGACTCGAGCACAGCCGGGGATTCGGCGCCGTCGACGCCGACCACAGGGCGCCGGATGCCGACACCGTGTTCCCGATCGCGTCCATCACGAAGAGCTTCGTCGCGCTGGGGGCGCTGCTGGCCAGGGACCGCGGTCTTCTCGACATCGAGGCGCCGATCACGGACTTCTTCCCCGAGTGGCACGGCACCGTCGGCGACGAGCCCGCCGCCGCGCCGACCCTGCGACAGTTGCTCAGCATGAGCGGCGGTCTCACCGAGGACAACTCCTGGGTCGATCCGTTCCTCGGCCTGAGCGAGGCCGAGCTCGTGGATCGGATCAGACCGGGTCTCGCCTACAGCAACCACCCGGGAACGGTCTTCGAGTACTCGAACATCGGCTTCACGATGGCAGGTCTCGCGGTCGCCCAGGCCGTCGGCATGCGCGTGGAGGACTGGGTCACGGAGGAGATCCTGCGCCCGCTCGGCATGACCCGCACCTGGTTCGACAACCGCGCACCTGACGGCGGGTTCCGTCGCGCGGTCGGCTACTCGCTGGATGCCGACGGGAACTGGGTGGCCTTCCCTCCCCAGGTCTCCGATGCGATGGCCGCCGCCGGCGGCATGCACTCCACGATCAACGACCTCGGCATCTGGGTGGCGTTCCTCACGGCGGCGACCCGTCCGGGCGGCGATGACGCGATCGTCGCCAGGGCGACGCGGCGCGAGCTGCAGCGCATCCATCAGGTCGACATCCCGTCGCTGCAGGCACGGCCCGAGGGGACCTGGAAGTTCGTGGCGGGAGGCTACGCGCTCGGCCTCTTCGTGCGCCACGACCTGCACCGCGGGTCGATCGTGTCGCACAGCGGCGGGCTCCCGGGGTTCATCCTGAACATCGTGTGGCACGCCTCCTCCGGCACCGGGGTGATCGTGCTCACCAACAGCCACCGCGGCAACCCGGTCGGGCTGTCCGAGGATGCGCTGCTCCGCACGCTCTCCGTCAACGCCACCCCGGCGCGGGTGGTCCGGCTGTGGCCGGAGACGCGTCGGCTGATGGCCGCGGCCGACGGGCTGGTCCGCTCGTGGGACGACGGCGCCGCGGCCGAGATCTTCGCCGACAACATCGACTTCGACCGCCCACTCGCCCAGCGCAGAGCGGCGATCGACGAGCTCATCGCCCAGGTCGGCGGACTCCGCGACGGGTCCGATGCGCCCGAGATCCTCTCCTCCGCCACGCCGGCCGACGTCACCTGGTCCCTCCCCGGCGTCCGGGGCGAACTGATCTGCATGATCCATCTCACGCCCGTGCAGCCCGCGCAGATCCAGGAGTTCGAGGTGATCGCCGTCGACCGCACGGTGCCGCGCAGCGCCCGCCCCACCGACATCTCCGCCCGACGCCGCGCGTACGTCACGCCGACCGTGAGCTCGCTGCCGAACACCGCGGTGGTGTGAACCGGCGCCGCCTGGCCCCGCAGGGCAATGCGGGCCCGCCGATCTCGACGACCGGCGGGCCCGCAGCGCGTGCAGCGGACGGGGGTCAGCCGATGAGGCCCGCCGGGGCGATCCACACCGTGGACTCGCCAGGCACCGCACCGCCGTCGACGGCGCCCAGCACGACGTCGACGGCATCCTTCCCGAGGTCGAACGGCTCCGTGCCGAAGTTCGTCACGACCTGCCAGCCGTTCGGGCGGGCGAAGCGCAGCACGTCGGCACGGCCGGTCTCGATCCACTGCAGGCTCTCGTCGGCCTGCAGCACCCGACGCAGGCGCAGCGCCTCGCGGTACAGCGACAGCGTCGACGAGGGATCCGCGGCCTCGACGTCTGCGGCGAACGCGGCGAACCACGCCGGCTGCGGCAGGTGCGCCTCGACGGCCCCGAATCCGAAGGAGGGTCCGGATGCCGTCCACGGCAGCGGCACGCGGCAACCGTCACGGCCCAGTCCGTCGAACTCGCCGCCGCGGAAGAACGTCGGGTCCTGACGCTCCTCCGGTGTGATCTCGGCGACCTCCTGGAGGCCGAGCTCCTCGCCCTGGTACAGGTACGTGCTGCCGGGCAGGCCCAACAGCAGCAGGGTCGCGGCGTGCGCGCGACGGAGGCCCTGCTCGCGGTCGATGCCCTCGTCCGGCCCCCCGGCGGCGACCCATTCGGTGCCCTGCTTGACGTGTCGTCCGTTCAGCGCCGGCAGGCCGTAGCGCGTCGCGTGACGGGTGACGTCGTGGTTGGAGAGCACCCAGGTCGTCGAGGATCCCGTCGTGTCCGACTGCGCGAGGTTGTCGGCGATGATCGTGCGGAACTCTTCCGCGTCGAAGTCGGCGACGAGCAGGTCGAAGTTGAACGCCTGCCCCAGTCCCTCGGCGGAGGCGTACTTCGCGCGGCGCTCCGGCGTCGATACCCACGCCTCGGCGACGGCCGTGCGCGGCGGGTCGTACTCGTCGAACACGCGGCGCCACTCGGCGTAGATCTCGTGCACGTCGTCACGGTCGATCAGCGGGTGGTTGCCGTCCTGCGGGATCGCGTCGAGCTCTGCACGGCTGGGCAGCGGCTCGCTGAGATCCTTCGTGAGCATGTGGGCGACGTCGATGCGGAAGCCGTCGACCCCGCGGTCCGACCAGAAGCGCAGCGTCGTCAGGAAGTCCTCGCGCACCTCGGGGTTGTCCCAGTTGAGGTCGGGCTGCTCGACGGCGAAGTTGTGGAAGTACCACTGCCCGTCCTCGACCCGCTCCCAGGCGGAGCCGCCGAACACCGACACCCAGTCGGTCGGAGGAAGCTCGCCGTTCTCGCCCTTCCCCTCGCGGAAGATGAAGCGCTCACGGGCGGCGGAGCCGCGCCCTGCGGCGAGCGCCTCCTGGAACCACTCGTGCAGGTCGGACGTGTGGTTGGGAACGATGTCGACGACGACCCTGATGCCACGGGCGTGGAGGGCGGCCACCATGGCGTCGAAGTCCTCGAGCGTGCCGAGGCGGGGGTCGACGTCGCGGTAGTCGGCCACGTCGTAGCCGCCGTCGGCGAGAGCCGAGGGGTAGAACGGGCTGAGCCACACGGCATCGATGCCGAGCTTCTCGAGGTAGTCGACGCGGGAGAGGATGCCGGGGATGTCGCCCAGGCCGTCTCCGTTCGCATCGGCGAAGCTCCGCGGGTAGATCTGGTAGACGGCGGCCTGACGCCACCATGCGGCGGTGTCGGCGGTGCGGGTCTCGACGAGGAGAGCGTCGGTCATGAGGGGTCGTGCTCCTTCTTTCTTGTGGGTGGTTCTGCGGGCGGTGGGGCGTTTCGTCTCGTCGCTTCGCTCCTCGCTCAACGACCGGTGGCTTCCCCGCCCCGGTCGTTGAGCGAGCGAAGCGAGACGAAACGCGGTGAGGTCTGCGGCTGTCCTCGCGACCTCAGCCCTTGACGGCGCCCTGGGTCACGCCCTCCATGACGAAGCGCTGCGTGAACAGGTAGGCGAGGATCGCCGGGGCCATCGCCATCAGGTACGAGGCGAAGGACACGTTGTAGTTGTTGCTGAACTGAGTCTGGAACAGGTTCTGCCGCACCGGAAGGGTCTGCAGTGCGGGATCGGAGATGATCAGCGACGGCATAATGAAGTCGTTCCACGCGTACAGGAAGGCGAAGATGCCGACCGTGGCGCTCATCGGCGCGAGCAGCGGGAAGATCAGCTTCCAGAACGTCTGCCACGTCGTCGCGCCGTCGATGCGGGCGCTCTCCTCGAGCTCCATGGGGATCGACCGCAGGAACGCCGTGAACAGCAGCACGCTGAAGCTGAGCTGGAACATCGTGGCGAGGATGATCACGCCGAACGGGTTGTCGAGCCCTACGCGTCCGGTGAGCTGGATCTGCGGGAGGGCCACGACGGGGAACGGGATGAACATCGCCGCGAGCAGGTAGAAGAACGAGTACCGGAAGAGCTTCCGATCCCAGTTGCGCACGATCGCGTAGGAGGCGAGCGCGGCGAGGAGGATGGTCGCGATGACGGTGCCTGCGGTGACGAGCAGGGAGATGCCGGCGCCGACGGGGAACTTCGTGAGGTTCCAGGCGGCGACGAACCCTTCGATGCTGACGGGCGCCGGCAGGGAGAAGGCGTTCCCGTCGACGGCCTGGGAAGTGGTCTTGAACGCCATCGAGATGGTCACGTACAGCGGCAGGAGCACGGTGACCGCGCACAGGATCAGGATGATCGTGCCCGACCAGTTGACCCGCTCCATCCTGATGCGGGGCGTGCGGCCGGAGGCGGTGACGGTGGTGAGTGTCTGCGTCGACATCAGAGTGCGTTCCTTCCGCGGGTCATCGAGAGCTGGAGCAGGGAGATGAGGATGGCGACGATGAAGAAGATGGTCGCGTTGGCCATCTGGTAGGCGTAGTCGCCGCCGTTGAAGCCCGCGATGATCGTCATGGCGACGCTGCGGGTGGAGGTTCCTGGGCCGCCGTTGGTGAGGCCGACGATGATGTCGTAGGCGTTCAGGAAGCCCTTGAATCCGAGGATGATGTTGATCACCACGTACCCCGCGACGAGCGGCACGGTGATGCGGGTGAGCTGCTGGGTCTTGGTGGCGCCGTCGATCGACGCGGCCTCGTAGACCTCGCCCGGCACTGACAGGAGACCGGCGATGTAGATCAGCAGGGTGCCGGGGACCGCCTGCCACGCGGTCACGATCACGATGGCCACCCAGGCGAGGTCGGGGTTGGCGAGCAGGCTCGTCTCCAGCCACGGGATGCCGGTGGCCGCGCCGGCCGCAGGGAGCGAGTTCGAGAACAGGAAGTTGAAGACGTAGGCGATGATGATGCCCGAGATCACCATCGGGATCACGAACACCGTGCGCAGCCCCGTCTTGAAGCGGATGCGGGATGTCAGCCCCACCGCGAGCAGGAACGCCACGATGTTGACGACGATGACCGTCGCGATCGAGAAGCCGAACGTGAACAGATAGCTCTGCAGGATCGCCGGGTCGCTGAAGACGGCGATGTAGTTCGTGAGCCCGTTGAAGCTCCAGTCGCCGATGCCGATCGAGTCGGTGAAGCTGAAGAAGATGCCGATGACCCCCGGCAGCGTGATCGCGAGCGTGAACAGCAGCAGCGTCGGCAGCAGGAACAGGTAGTAGATCGGCTCGACGCGGCGCGAGCTGCGCCGTACGGTGCGGTCGCCCGAGGTGACGATCGTGGTCGTGGTGCTCATTCGCCGGACTCCTCTGTCTCGGTCTTCACGACCGGTGCGCGGAAGGCGACGCGCGCCCAGTCGGCATCCATCGTGCGGAGTGTCGTGTTCGGGTCTGCGCCGAGCACCATCGCCTGGGCGTAGTTGAAGACGGGGATCGTCTTCGGGACGAGCACCGACGGACCCTGGTAGATCCGGCCGTCGTCGTAGTAGTCGATCATCCCGGCGATGCGCGGATCGCTCGGGGCCGGAGCATCCTTCGTCGGTGTGAAGCCGAGCTGGGACTCGTTGTAGGCCTCGATGTTCTGCGGCTCGTACAGGAACTCCAGGAAGTCGCGTGCGGCCTCCTGGTGCCGCGACCCCTCGGGGATCATGGCGGCGAGGTCCATGTTGACGCGCACGGCGAGATCGTCGGGGTCGTCGGTCATCGGCAGCGGGAACGTGCCCAGCTGCAGGTCGGGGGCCGTCTTCGCGATCTCGCTGAACGCCCACGGACCCTGCAGGTACATCGCGGCCTCGCCCTGGGAGAAGGCGAGGTTGCCGTCGCCGTAGCCGCGGCTGGGTGCGTCCTCGTTGACGTAGTCCTTCGTCAGCTGAAGCATCCTGTCCATCGGCTCGGCGAAGTCGTTCTGGAAGGACACGGTCGAGTCGGGTCCGACGTCGGCGCCCTCGGCGTTCATACCGTCGAAGAAGTCGATCACGTCGATCGAGCCGCCGAGGGAGTAGTCGTACCAGCCCTGCCCGACGGTCCAGTCGTCCTTGAAGGTCGCGTAGAACGGGGTGATTCCCGCGGCCTTGAGCTGGTCGCACGCCGCGATGAGCTCGTCCCAGGTGCGCGGGACCTCGATGCCCTGGGCGGCGAAGATCTCCTTGTTGTAGATGACGGATGCCGCCATCACCGAGTACGGCAGGGCGCTGGTGCGTCCGGCGCACGAGCCGTACTGGTCCATGAGGGGCTGGAGGTCGTCGCGGACGGATGCCGCGGCATCCGTCCCGGCGAGATCGGTGAGCGCGCAGCGCTGCACGAACCGGGCGATCTCGAAGTTGTAGTTGGCGAGCATGATGTCGGGCGGGTTGCCGCGCACGAAGCTGGCCGAGACCACGTCGACGCCCGAGGTGTCGATCTCGACGCGCACGTCGCTCTGCGATGCGTTGTACTCGGCCACGAGGTTCGTCATGAACTCGATCGCTTCGCGTTTGCTGAAGGTGAAGCGGATGGTCTCGCGACCGTCTCCCGCGGCGCAGCCCGTGAGTGCGGCGCCGATCATGATCAGCGCCGTCGCACCGGCCGCGAGTCGTTGGGGTTTCACAGACACCGTCGTCCTTCCGATTGGTAGATCCGTAGACTAAATCTAGTGAGCGAATTTACTTCGTCGGACGGTACTCTCTCATTGGAGAAGAGGCAGGTCAAGAGCCGTGACAGAAGTTTCTGCAGATCTGGGCACCGGACGCGCGAGCGTCGGGGCCGTCCTCGACTTCGCCTGGACCGCCGGCGAGTTCACCGCGACCGAGGTCATGGCGGCCACCTCGCTCACCCGATCCACCGCGATCGACGCCGTGGACACCCTGGTCAGCGGGCAGATCCTGCGCGAGCTCCCGAACGCCCGTGCGGTCGGCGCCTACCGCGCGGGGCGGCCGGCGCGGCGCTTCGCCCTGATGCCCGATCTGGGCGTCGTCGTGGGCATCGATGCGGGAGACACGCACCTCGCCGTGACCGTCGCCGACCCGCTGCAGACGACGCTCGTGCAGCACCGCACCGATGTCGACCCGGAGGAGACACCGGAGGAGCGTCTGGCGATCATCCTCGAACGCCTCCAGGACGCCCTCTCCGAAGCCGGTCGCACCCGCGACGATCTCCTCGCGATCTGCGTCGGCGTCGCCGCCCCCGTCACCCGAGACGGCATCTCACCCCCGCATCCGGAGGGGTTCTGGGAGCGTACGAACCCGGGGCTCGCCGCAGCGCTGCGCGACTGGGCGCCGGTCGTCGAGATCAAGAACGACGCCCTGCTCGCCGCCGTCGCCGAGGGCGCGCAGGGCGCGGCGATCGGATGCCGGGACTACGTCGCCCTGCTCGCCGGCGAGCGCTTCGGCGGCGGCGTGGTGGTCGACGGCCACCTGCTGCACGGCGCCCACGGCGGCGTCGGCGAGGGCGTCGTGTTCGATCACATCATCGGGGTCGGCTCGGCGTTCGGCCTCGGGCCGGCGCTGCACCATCAGCTGCTCGCCGCCGTGGACACCGGAGAGGTCGACGCCGGCAGCCCGATCGGCCGGCTCGCCGACGCCGAGCGGATCGACCCCCGCCTCGTCCTGAACCTCGCCGCCGCGGGCGACGCCGACGCCCTGCTCATCGCCGGCCAGCTGGGCGAGACCGTCGCCCGCATCGTCGGCGTTCTCGGCAGCATGTACGACCCCGCCCGCGTCATCATCTGCGGCGCCGTCGCCGAGAGCATCGAGCCCGTGCTGGCCGCCGCCCGCGCCGTGCTGCCGTCACAGCTGCACCTCCCCGCCCCCGAACTGCTCGCCTCGTCACTCGGGGCCGAGGTGGTCTCGCTCGGCGCCGTCGCGACGGCGCGGCGTGCGGCGAGGGAGCGCGCCGTGCCGCTGCTGGCCGAGCGGCGGCTGGCGCGGGGATAGCCCCGGCATCCGGCATCCCGGGCGCGGTGACGCGGTGGGAAAACAGAGACGAACTCGATCCGCCCCGGCGTTTCGTGCCGGGACACGCCGGAGATCCGCGCGTCGGTCTCCGTTTTCCGGGCGACGCGGGCGTCGGACCTGAGCGGCCGACCTCATATGAGGTGACTTTCAACCCGCTCCAGTTGCTCCATGGGAGCACTGAGATCGGCGGCATCGCGGAGAACCACACTGCGTCACGAAAGGTGCTCCAGTGTGAAGGAATCCGCCGAGACCTTGAAACTCGCGGTTCTCTCGGACCTCAGTGCCACTCTAACTCCGCATCCGACACGACGTCGTCGACGTGCGCGCTGCCTTGAATCTGAGATCATCGCCAGATGAAGACCACCGAAGTCGAAGTCGCCTGCGATGAGTCCGGGAACGAAGGCGAGAACCTGTTCGCCTCCGGGAGCACAGTCTTTGTACATGCCAGTACGGATCTCGATGCGGTCACCGCGGCGGCCATCATGGACCAGGTTCGCACCGATACCCGCAGCCAGGCTCCCGAGATCAAGTCGCGTACTCTCCTGACACCGGGGAACGAGGACGTTCTCCTGGCGTTGCTCGAGAACCCCGACCTGCAAGGTCGCGTCAGCGTCCATCTGACGGAGAAGCGGTTCTTCCTGGCGAGCAAGTTGGTCGACCTAATCGTGGAAGAAGTGATGCATGAGCGAGGCGAAGACATCTATCGAGATCGACGCGCGCGCGCCTGGGCATGGATTCTGTATCAAGACGCTCCCGCTCGGCCCGGCCTGGACCGCGCTGCTCGACGCCTTCAACGAACTGACCTGGCGGCGGCCTGGACGGAGCAAGGCCTCAGAGACGTCTGCATTCCTGGCGGCGCTAGAAGATGCTCGCTCGGGAGCGACCGGACGTGTCGCGCACATCCTGCGGATAGCGCACGCAGGCGAGTCTCACGTGCTCGACCTCGCGCGAGAAGCCAGCGATACGAGCAAGGAGGTACTTCGGAACCTCGACCCCATCGTTGCCGCCGTTGGCCAGACTGCACGGACGTGGCATGAGCGCACCAACGCCGATATCCGGATCGTTCACGACGAGGCACCGGCCATCACACCCGAGTTGAAGGCGGCATTGATGCTGGGGTTGAGCGCGGCCGCCACGGCCGAGCTCGGAGTCCCGCCCGTCTCTCTTGTCGGCATCAACACTGTCGATTCGAAGCTCGAGCCTCGAGTTCAAGTTGCCGACCTATTCGCCGGCGTCGGGCGAGCCTGCGCGCAAGACGCGCTAGCTGGGAATCCTGACGAGAAGTGGATCAACGCCATGCGACCGCACTTGAACGACGACTCGATCTGGGGTGACTCGACAAGCTGGTTCGCGCTGTTCGGGAGAGAGCTCCAAGCCGACGAGCGAAGTGGAGGCACCAATGAGTGAGGACAACCGCCTTCAAGAATGGTTCGACAAGGCGGACGCTGAGATGCGCGCGAGCTATGCAGAGAACCACGCGAAGGCCCGGGACTCGAAGCGCATCCAACAAACGGGCCACGCCGCAGAACATGCCTGGGGCAAGTTGCTCGAAGAGTGGCTCCCTCCGCACTACGAGGTTGCCTACCGCCGGTACATCCTGCCGGAGGTCGACGCGGAGGACTACACACCGAGGGAGACCGACATCGTGGTGTTCCGCCCCGGTTACCCGAGGGCACTGAGACGGCAAGAGGAGGTGCTCGCCGCTGGCGTCGCCGCAGCATTCTCGGTGAAACTGACCTTGGACCCGGCTGGTCTGCGGGAGGCCGTGGAAGAGGCGGCGCTCATCAGGCGTCACGTCGCGCCCCGCCTCGGAACCGCGCGCCAAGAGGCTACGCCGACGTTCCGTTACGGGGTGCTTGGTCACGCCCATAAGTTCGGCGTGAACCCCCGGACGAACGTCGCCACTCATTACTTCCGAAGTGACCTGGAGCTCTCCACTCACCCGCGTGAGTCTTTGGACCTGATATGTGTCGCGGACCTTGGAGTATGGGAGAAGGTGACGTCCACCTACTCGCCCGTCTGGAACGAAGAGGAGCGGGCGAAGGGCAATCTCGTCCCAGAAGGCTTCAGTGTAGACACGACTCTCATCGACGTTGAAACCTCGATGTCAGAGAAGTATCCAGGACCTAACGGTGCGTGGTCCCAGACGTCCGGATCTCCACTCTCCATGTTTATCAGCACGCTGTACGGCTTCCTGTCTCAGGAGGACGACCAGGCAGCCCCCTTCTATCGCGGCCTCCTGGGAAGCAATGTCTCGGCGTCGGGCGGCGGGCTCTCGCGCCGCTGGGCTCCCGAGAACGTATACAACGAGACCACGCTGGAGGTGCTGCCACACCGGCTCGTCAACGGCCGCGAGCCGGAGTGGGGCTTGGCATACTAGGGCGCGCTTCGCGGTAGGGGCGCCGGATTACTGAGGTCCGCGCTGTCTCCCCTGGCGCCATTCATCATAGGAAATCTGTGGCTCGCCGGCGCTCCGTCGACGCACGTTCTCCTGCAGGTGTTGCGTCCGTTCGCTCCAGTCGGTCCCATCACTCACCCCGCCCGTGAGGATGAGGTTTCGCTCCGCGATGAGGGCGTTCACCTCGTCACGGACCGTTGCTTGGGAGTCATGCGCAGCATCGTGCAGCCATCCGACGTACGCGGCCTGAGCTTCGTAATGCCCGCGAACAAGCGGTCGCACGAGCAGGAGGTCGCCCGAACCTCTGAGGAACTCCTGCGCGTCCTTCGGCCAGTCCGGCCATTCCAGAAGCTGCGCGGTGGAGACACCGACGCTACCGCGCGCCGGCTCCGGGATCAACTCAGCATGGAACGACCATGGTGCCGACAGATAGTGGAGGACATAGTTGCGAAGCTTCGCGAGAAATATCGCGCCCGGCTGTCCCCCCTTCAACGCATTCAGACGCTCAACTGCTTCTTTCTGCAGGTCGGCTGTCAGGAGTTTCATGACCGGACGTGACTGATCGACGACGGCAACGAGTCCCGCCACGTATGCGAGCAGCGACTTGTCGAGCTCGCGTTCGACTACTTCGCGCCCGCGCGGTTCCGATTGTCTCATCAGAGCATGGATCACGTTCTCGTCCGACTCGCACTGAAGGAGGACGTTGTCGAGAGAGAACGTGAAGTCACGCCACACCTCGAACACCCGCGCCAGATTGGTGATGCGACGGTGAGCACGGCTGCCGGGATGCTCGTAGATTTCTCGTTCTTTCGCCGCTAACTCGTCGGCAGTCGACGCCTCATCGTCCGTCATGCATTGAGCCTAGCCAGGACCTACACCGGAGGAGGACACATCGTCGAGGGCTGGCGCATCCGTGTAGCGCGGATGAGGCTCCAGCACGGTCGACGAGCCGCTCGGCGACTCCAAGCGAGGGGTCGCAGCGACGCCGAACCGGTGGCAACCTGCTTCGAGACCCGATCTGACCTCACGGAAGCGGCGACGGCTGGCCACGCCGCGGGGATCGTACGGTGGCGACCCGCAATAGCCTCTGACACCACGAAATAGCACATCGCAGTTCATCGTTAGAGTGGGCGTCATGACCTGGACGACCGCAGCGGCTACCGAGCTGAACCAATTCGATTGGTCGCTCGCCTGAACGATTGTTGCTGCAATCGTCGGAGTCCTCGCGCTGGTCGGGGTCGTCTACGCCGTCGTCGGCTACTACCGTGACCATCCCAAACGTCAGCTCGAATACCGAGTTCGCAAAAGACGCCTCGTTCAGAGCACCCCGCAGGCGACGCTCGAGGTCAAGGCCAACGGGATAGAGGTGCGCGATCCCTATCTAGTCGAGTTCCAGCTCGTATCGAACAGCCGAGCGGACATCCCGAGCGCAGCCTTCGATGCAGGTCGAAGCCTGACGATCCGGGTGGAACCCGGCAGCGCGGTCGTCGTCGGGGACGTCGCCGACAAAGGGATCATGACCACGGGGGGGGTGACGGCAACGGGCGTGAATGGGCGCAATTCGATATCGGCCCGCAGCTGATCCGTAGCGGGTCGACGTTGAGCCTCGACTTCATCTCAAGCGGACCTCCGACGATCTCTGTTTCTTCCCCGCTCATCGACGTGCCCGTTGTAAACGTGTCGAGTAAACCCTCCCGCAGCGACGTCGCAATCTCCTGGTTCGTGTTCGCAGTGAGTGTGGTCGCCCTCACCGCCGCTATCGTCGACCCGTACACCAATCCCGATTCAGAAACGCCCATCGCGCTGCACTGGATTCAACTCGTGCTGTTCTCCGGACTCCTGCTCGTCTCTTGGGCACTTCTCCACCGCAATCTGCGATGGAGACGGCACGGCGGCTAGCGTCGCCGAGACGTCCGCTCGAGCCGGGCGAGCAAGGGCGGTCTAGCCCTCGGCGCCCCGCGCGCCGTCTACGTCCGTGAACCGGTGAGCAGTGGGATCACATTCGACGGTCGCACAGCCTCCGACGATGCACCCCCCGCAGCCGAAGGCGTTCGCGCGACAACAACCTCGAAGAGGTCCCGCGGGGCGCGAGCCTGGTCGATGAGTAACTCACGTTCGATGCCAGCGGAATCCAGCAGCTCAACCGACCGAGGCAGCATCGAAGGCTGCTCCGTCGCACTGATGAGACCAGGCTCTTGCCGCCGCCAACCACGCTGCGTCAGCGTGATGACTGCGTTCCGGTAGGTCACATCGCTGATGGATCCAAGTCGCCGAGCACGGAACAGCAGGGCCTGAATACTGACACCCCACTGTTCCTTCAGCGCCCCGAGTGTGTCCCAGGCGCGCGCGTTCATCGCGGTAGGAAGTAGCGGCCGAAGTTCAACTTCCGGCATCAACAACTCAGCGGCGAACCTGTTGGCCTGGTCTTCGACGACTCGACCTCCCGGTTCCGCATCCCGGTGCATGACGAGATGCCCGAGCTCATGAGCTACATCGAACCGCTGACGGTAGTAGTCACGCTTTGTCGGGTTGAGGACAACCACCGGCCGCTCGGTGGACTCGAACGAGTACGCATCAACAGCCGAGGTCTGCGGCGGGCTGAACACGACAAGAACACCGTGGGACTCGAGGAGGCGGACCAGATGCTTCAGCGGGCCTGCTTCCAGACCCCACTCGCGACGCAGACGGCGAGCCGCTTCCTCTGGCGCATCGGCCTCATCATCGAAAGACACCTCGAAGGATGGCACGTTCACTTCGGGGAACTCGACGTGCTTCTCCACCGCCTCGGCGATGTCGACGGCAAGAAGACCGAACGCGAACGCCTGGTCGCGGGCCCGCTGGCTCGTGGAGCGCAGAGACCGAAAGTGCGGAACGGCGGTTTCATGTTGTTTGGACGCGCCTCGAGGACTGAAGAAGTCCGGGGTCACGCCCAGGCTCATGGCGAGCTCAGCAACGTTGGCCGGTGTCGGACGCTTCGCCCCCGATTCCCAGGCAGCAAGAGCCGTCGAGCTCTTGCCGATCTGCGCCGCCAGCTCACTCTTACGGAGACCTTCGAGCTGGCGCGCCAGGGTGAGTCGTTCTGGTGCGAAGAGCGTCACTTGGTGTTCTCCGACGCGGCGGCCGGGCGCAGACGAACCGCGACGTCGGGCTCGTCGACACGAGGCGGAACTG
Organism: Microbacterium sp. LWH10-1.2; assembly: GCF_038397765.1. Lineage (NCBI taxonomy): Bacteria > Bacillati > Actinomycetota > Actinomycetes > Micrococcales > Microbacteriaceae > Microbacterium > Microbacterium sp. LWH10-1.2. The sequence continues at coordinate 3,772,741 of NZ_CP151638.1, read as the reverse complement.
ACCCGGGCTTCGGGCGGGCGATGGGGTCTCCGTCAACGCCCCCGCTCAGCGGCTCTGCCCAGTGCCAGGGGTTACCGAGATCGTCGTTGTATCGGGAATGCCCGATGATGAGCTCCCGCTCGAACGTCGCGAGATTCAGTGCATGGCCGAGGACGTAGGTGGGCATCCCGATGACGGGGAGCACGTCCTGCGCTGCGAGTTCTTCTCGCTCATCGGCCGGCAGAATCTGGTCGAGCAGCGTGGAAGGGACGAACACCCCGGGCATCTGGCGCGACACGGCTCTCACGGTGGGGGTCGCACGAGTCCAGTCGAGCTTGGCTCGCTCTCCGACTTCGAAGGCGTGGGTGATGAACCGAAAACCTCCGACACTCCAACCGTTGCTCCCGTTGAGGTTGGAGCGAGCCACGACGCCTGCCGGGATGAGGGGCATCGTCGTGCGGGCCCTTTCAGAAAGCCCTTCGAACAGGAAGTCCAGTCCGGTGGACTCCATGCCTGCGTCGACTGAGTAGTCACCGCAAGAGAAGACACGGTCGAGCCGGTTGGCGAGCACCTCGTAACGGCCGACACCAGCAGTGAGTGCCCCGTAGCCGGAGCCTCGGGTGAAGTCTTCAAGGATCTGCTCGCATGCGACACCAAAGGCCCAGGAGAGGCCAGCGACAGCGTTGGTGCCGTGGAGGGCTTCTAGGACGTCGTCTCGGTTCAGCACAGGGTCAGAATACACCCATATCCAGTAATTGTGTCTATATCGGCAACCATTCAGGTGCAACCAGCGAGATCTCCGCTGGAGAAGGCCCCTGCGTTTCGACGCAGCGCGTGAACTCAGGGGCGCCTATGACCTTGAGACCAAACGTCGTCGGTCGCGTGTACCCTGACGCTGTGACCGTGCCCGAGTCGTTGCCGCAGGTGCTGATCTTCATCGCCATGCTGGTGCCGGGGGTCAGCTTCGTGAGTGTCCGCACCTGGTACGTCGGGTGGCGGACCCCGGACTATGGAGCTGGTTCTCGTATTCTCGAGGCGCTGTACGTGAGCGCGATCTTCGTCATCGTCTACGTAGGACTGGGACTCGCTGTATTCGGACTCGCGAGCGAGTGGACCCGGATGGTCACGCTTGGATCGTTCGAACGCTGGGTCAACGATGGGTGGCGAGATACACCCGCATGGTGGATCGGGCTCGTCACCGTCGTGCTGCTCGTCGTGATCCCGGGTGGCGTAGCGGCACTGATGAGCTGGAGCCGACTCATCACGAAAGTGGACGACGACGGCAAGGTCACCCGCAAGCGACGTCGCGTGAATCGAAACCAGAGTCTGCCCAGGGCATGGGACCTGTCGGCGTACGGCGCCGAGACACCGCGATTTGTCCGGGTGAAGACCAGCTCCGGCGTCTATGTAGGTGGATGGTTCGATGTCGAAGGGTACGTGAGCACGTATCCGTATGAGAGAGACATCTTCATCGCGCATCAATGGCGCATGGGCAAACGGGGGCAGTTCCTGGAACCCATTCACGACTCACTCGGCGTATGGGTTCCGATCACCGACGATTGCCACGTGGAGTGGATTGCAGCTCCACCACAGAAGGAAGAGGGATAGCAATGCCCGACAAAGGTCGCCAGTCAGAGCCGTTCTCGAAAGGCAGCTCGCCCCGCCGTGGAGGTGAAGGCGCAAAGCCGACGAACGGCAGCAACCCCAACCAAGCAGTCAAACCTCCGTCGAGTGGGCCCTCCGGTGGAGCCGGCGACTCTGGCGCTTCCAAGAAGTAACAGCCATGGCTAACGATCCTCAGCAGGGCCGACCGCCGAAGAGTGACGGTCAGTTTGGCGCGAAGCCCACCATGATGAAGCCGAACCAGTCCGCCAAGCCTCCAACGCAAGGACCAAGGGGAACCGCAGGCGACTCGGGGGCGAAGCGCAGCTAGTTGGCCCCGGGATACAGGTTCACGCCAAGAACGTGTTCAAATCGCGACACCGTCAGGAGGTCGGGCCAGACGGATCCGGCCATCACGTGCCGGATGGTGCGCTCGTCCAAGCCGCATCGCGTGCCACGGCTCGTACGCTTCGATCTCCGAGTACATCACGAAGGTTGACTACGAAGCGTCGCACTGCCTCACCAGCTGGATCGGAGGTCGGCGTGTCCGGCCACTGATCCACGAGAGCCGCGGGCGGCTTACGAGGAACTCGTTCTGTCATCAGCGCCCTCCTGTGGCGGCTGGTGGCGATCCCAGTGATCCCAGGGATCCCATGGAGCAACTACCGGATCTGGAGCAGATCTGGTTTTCAGGAGCAACTTGGAGGCTCCATTGGCGCGGGTTCAAGGTCATCTCATACCTCAGTCGACGAGCAGCGCGGGCTCCTCCAGCACGCTCGCCACGTCGGCGATGAAGCGGCTCATGCCGTCGCCGTCGATCACGCGGTGGTCGAACGAGCCGGCGACCGTGGTCACCCAGCGGGGGCGCACCTCGCCGTCGACAACCCACGGCTTCTGGCTGATCGTGCCCATGGCGACGATGCCGGCCTCGCCGGGGTTGATGATCGGAGTGCCGGCATCCATCCCGAACACGCCGATGTTGGTGATCGTGATGGTGCCGCCCTGCTGGTCGGCGGGGCTCGTCTTGCCCTCGCGCGCGGTGAGGGTGAGGCGGTTCAGGGCACGGGCGAGGTCCTTCATGCCGAGGTCCTGCGCGTCCTTGATGTTCGGCACGAGGAGCCCACGCGGGGTGGCCGCGGCGATGCCGAGGTTCACGTAGTGCCGCACGACGATCTCGGCGCCGTTCTCGGTCTCGACCCACGCCGCGTTCACCATCGGGGTGCGGCGGGCCGCCCAGATCACGGCGCGCGCCATGATGAGCAGCGGCGAGACGCGGATGTCGGCGTAGTCCGGCGAGGCCTTGAGCCGCTTGACGAGCTCCATCGTGCGGCTCGCGTCGATCTCCTTCCACACCGTCACGTGCGGGGCCGAGTAGGCGCTCTGCACCATGGCCGAGGAGGTCGCCTTGCGGACGCCCTTGACCGGGATGGACTCGGTGCGACCCGGCTCGTCGACGTGCGGAGCGGATGCCGGAGCCGGAGCGAGACCTCGGGCGAGGCCCACCGGTGCGCTCTGCGGGGCGGGCACGGTCTCCTCACGGACGGCGCCCCACTCGGGCGTCTCGATGTTGCGGAACACGCTCGCCTGCGAGGCGTGCTTCATCACGTCGTCGCGGGTGACCTCGCCGTCGGCTCCCGTCGGGGTGACCGTCGTGAGGTCGACGCCGAGGTCGCGGGCGAGCTTGCGGATCGGCGGCTTCGCGATCACGCCGACCGACGACCGCACCGGACGCTCGGCCGGACGCTTGCGGCGCGACGTGGCGCCGCCGCCTGAGCCGTAGCCGACGAGCACGGAGCCGCCGCCCTCTTCGGCCGCCGGGGCGGCAGGGGCCGCGGGCGCAGCGGGTGCGGCATCCGTCACGAAGCTGATGATCGGGGTGCCGACCTCGACCGTCGTCCCCTCGGCGACGAGCAGCTCGCCGACGACCCCCGCGTGCGGGGACGGGAGCTCGACGAGCGACTTGGCCGTCTCGATCTCGCAGATGACGTCATTGATCGCGACGGCGTCGCCGGGGGCGACCTTCCAGGCGACGATCTCGGCCTCGGTGAGGCCTTCGCCGACGTCGGGGAGGGTGAAGTTCTGCGTGCTCATTTCGAGTCCTTTCGGCTGGCGCCTCGTCCGAAACTCCGGAGATCCACGGCCTGATCCCCACTCTGACGCAGATTCAGCGGCGAAGGGGCGCAATTCTCCGGAGTTCTGGAGCGCCGGTTGTACATCAGTAGGCCAGCGAACGGTCGACGGCCTCGAGGATGCGGTCGGCATCCGGGAGGTACGCGCCCTCGAGCTTCGCCGGGGGGAACGGGGTGTCGTAGCCCGACACCCGCAGCACGGGAGCCTCCAGCGCGTAGAACGCCCGCTCCATCACGGTCGCGGCGACCTCGCTGCCGAGGCTCGTGAAGCCCTGCGCCTCCTGGGCGTAGACCATGCGGCCGGTCTTGCGCACCGAGTCGAGGATCGGCTCGTAGTCGATGGGCGACAGCGAGCGCACGTCGACGACCTCGCAGCTGGTGCCCTCGGCCTCGGCGAGCGCGGCGGCCTGCAGCAGGGTCGTGACCATGGCGCCGTGGCCGACGAGCGTGACGTCGGTGCCGGTGCGCACGACGCGCGACGAGTGCAGCGGCGCCGCGGACGCGTCGAGCGCCACCTCGCCCTTGGTCCAGTAGCGGCTCTTCGGCTCCATGAAGATCACGGGATCGTTCGAGGCGATCGCCTCCTGGATCATCCAGTACGCGTCGTTCGGCGTCGACGGCGACACCACACGCAGACCCGGGGTGTGCGTGAAGTACGCCTCGGGGCTCTCCTGGTGGTGCTCGACCGCGCCGATGTGCCCGCCGTAGGGGATGCGGATCACGATCGGGAGCGAGAGCCTGCCCTCGTGCCGGTTCGTGAGCTTCGCGAGCTGCGTGGTGATCTGATCGAACGCCGGGAACACGAAGCCGTCGAACTGGATCTCGATGACGGGCCGGAACCCGGTCATGGCGAGTCCGATCGCGGTGCCGACGATCCCCGACTCGGCGAGCGGGGTGTCGAGCACGCGGCGGTCGCCGAAGTCGCGCTGCAGGTGCTCCGTCACGCGGAAGACACCGCCGAGCTTGCCGATGTCCTCGCCCATGAGCAGGACCCGGTCGTCATTCTCCATGGCCGCGCGGAGCCCCGCGTTCAGGGCCTTGCTGAACGGCATCGTCTCGAGAGTCATGCCTGGTGCCCCTTCACGGAATTCGGACGATTGCAGGAATATCGGATGCTGCGGCACGGATCGTCCGAGAAAACGGTATCCGTCCGAATTCCGCTCACGACTGGCCTCCGTCGAACGACGCCTCGTACCTGGCGCGCCACGCCTTCTGCTCGGCGATCAGCGGATGCGGCTCGCTGTAGACGTGGTCGAAGATCTTGTCGGCGCTGGGCGGGCCCAGCTCCACGGTGCGCGCCCTGAGGTCCTCCGCGGCGTCGGCGCCCTCGGCGTCCACGTCGGCGAAGAACTCCGCCGAGGCTCCGCGGTTCTCCAGGAACGCGCGCATCCGCACGATCGGGTCGCGCTCGGCCCACGACTGCTCCTCTTCGGAGCCGCGGTACTTCGTGGGGTCGTCGCTGGTGGTGTGCGCGCCGAGCCGGTAGGTCACGGCTTCGATCGCGCGGGGTCCGCCGCCGGCGCGGGCCTCGTCGAGGGCCACGCGCGAGACGGCGTAGCTGGCGAGGACGTCGTTGCCGTCGACGCGGACGCTGGGGATGCCGTAGCCGGCGCTGCGCTCGACGAGAGGCACCCGCGACTGGGTCGACACCGGCACCGAGATCGCCCAGTGGTTGTTCTGCAGGAAGAACACCGTCGGGGCCTGGTAGCTGGCGGCGAAGACCATCGCCTCGTGCACGTCACCCTGGCTGGACGCGCCGTCGCCGTAGTAGACGATGACCGCTTCGTCGTGCTCGGGGTCTCCCGTGCCGGTGCGGCCGTCGAAGGAGAGGCCCATCGCGTAGCCCGCGGCGTGCAGCACCTGCGAGCCGAGCACGAGGGTGTAGAGCCGGGTGTTGCCGTTCTTCGGGTCGGTCGGGTCCCAGCCGCCGTGCGAGACGCCGCGCATGAGCTTGATGATGTCGACCGGATCGACGCCGCGGATGCGGGTGACGGCGTGCTCGCGGTACGACGGGAAGATCGTGTCCTGCGCGCGGGCGGCGCGACCGGAGCCGACCTGGGCCGCCTCCTGACCGCGGCTCGGCGGCCACAGCGCCAGCTGGCCCTGACGCTGCAGGTTCGTCGCCTGGGTGTCGATGGCCCGGATGACGACCATGTCACGGTAGAACTGCTCGAGCTCCGCATCGCTGATCTTCTCGATCAGCGGGAGGTAGCGCTCGGCGGCATCCGACGGGGCGAACCGTCCGGTCGCGTCGAGGACGCGCACGAGGGGGGTCTCGGAGGTAGTCACGGCTCTTACGCTACCCGCGCCCGCATGCCCCGGCACGCATACCTAGGACGCCCTTGTATCTGTCGGGAACCCGAAGAATCCCCGGTCAGAGGGCTGTCGCGGCGACGTCGAGGACTCGGGTGATGGAGCCCTCCTCGCCCACGGAGATGCGGATGCCGTCGCCGGGGAACGGCCGGACGACGAGATCGTTCTGGAGGAAGAGCGCGGCCACGGCATCCGTCCGCTCGCCCGTCGGCAGCCAGACGAAGTTGCCCTGAACGTCTGGCACGTCCCACCCCTGGGCGCGGAGACGCTCGACGAGGCGCGTGCGGCGTTCGACGATCTCGGCGACGCGGGCGAGGAGCTCGGACTCGGCGTCGAGGCTGGCGATGGCGGCGTTCTCGGCCGCGGAGGTCACGGAGAGGGGGATGCCGGTGCTGCGGGCGGCGTCGAGCACCTTCTCGTTGCCGATCGCGTAGCCGATGCGCAGCCCCGCGAGACCGTACGCCTTGGAGAAGGTGCGCAGCACGACGACGTTGGGATGCCGCTCGAAGACGCGCTCGGCGAGTCCGTCGACCGCGCCGGGGGCGGTGACGAACTCCGCGTACGCCTCGTCGAGGACGATGAGGACGTCTCCGGGGACGCGGGCGACGAAGTTCGCGAACTCGTCGCTCGTGATGATCGGGCCCGTCGGGTTGTTCGGCGTGCAGAGGATGATCGCGCGGGTGCGGTCGGTGACGGCATCCGCCATCGCGTCGAGGTCATGGCGGAAGTCGGCGGTCAGCGGGACCTGGACACCGGTCGCCCCCGCGACCAGAGGAAGGCTCGGGTAGGCCTCGAAGGAGCGCCACGCGTAGATGACCTCATCGCCGACGGATGCCGTGGCGAGGATGAGCTGGTGCAGGATCGAGACGCTTCCGGCGGCGACGTGGACCTGGTTCGGGTCGACGCTGAAGCGGATGCCGAGGCGCTCGCGCAGGCGTCCGGCGGTGGCGTCGGGGTAGCGGTTGATCGGCGTCGTGTGCTGGAGCGCGTCGAGGACCGACGGCAGCGGCTCGAAGGGGTTCTCGTTGCTCGACAGCTTGTACGCGTCGGGGCCGGCCTGCTTGCCCTGGCGGTACGGCGCGAGGGCGGCGATGGCGGGACGGATGCGGGGCAGGATCGGGTCGGTCACGGTCACGAGTCTAGGGATTCAGCGATCATCCGCGTGATGAGCGCGATCATGAGCCCCTTCGATTCCAACTGTCGCAAATCTTGCGACAGTTGGAATCCACTCGAGCTCTTCCCTCGACGCGTTGACGACATGCTTGCCGATGGTCTTGACGTCACGGCCGAAGAGGGAGGCGAGTTGCTGTCGGGTCAGCCACACGGTCGTCCCGTCAGTGCGCACCTCGAGGTTCGTCACCCCATCCGGTGTCGTGTACAACTCCACCTGTGTCGTCTGCTCGGGATCCATGGCCTTACGCTAACCGCACGTGTCGAGATCCGTGGTGCGATCGGTCTCCGACTACCTCCCCGGAGAATGCCGAGTGCCGCTGTCCATGCCACGACCGCTGAGGCACCCCGCTGACATCTCGGCGTCCTCGTGTGAGACTGGAGGGACTATGCGCTTCATCATCCGTGTCGTCGTGAACGCCTTCGCCCTGTGGGTGGTGACGCTGATCCCCGCGCTGCAGGTGCAGATCAAGGCCTTCGCGCCCGGCGAGACCCTGCAGCTCGTGCTGACCCTGCTCGCGGTGGCGGCGATCTTCGCCCTCGTGAACACGATCATCGGCACGATCGTGAAGATCGTCGCGTTCCCGCTCTACATCATCACGTTCGGCCTGATCGGCTTCGTGATCAACGGGTTCCTCCTGTGGCTCACGGCGTGGATCACGAGCGGATTCGGCTGGGGTCTCACCGTCGGGGACTTCTGGTGGGGCGTGCTCGCCGCGCTCATCATCTCGGTCATCAACGGCGTCTTCGGCTTCATCCTCCGCCCGCAGACCAAGAAGTCCCGCCGCGACTGACTCCCCCGCCCTGACCGGTCGGCGCGCTCCTCTCGTGTGCGCCATCGATCAGTCCCGCGTCGCCCGGTACTCGGTCCGCTCGACCTCGACGGCCTCGTCGAGGTCTGCCCAGAACTCGCCGAGCGCCTCGATCCGCGGGTCGCCGGAGGCATCGGCCATCTCCGCCGTCTCGATGTAGGTGCGGAGCTGATGGGTCTCCAGCCCCGCGTCCTGGATGCCGTCGCGCGGGTCGCCCTCGCGCGTGACGGTGACGCTGTCGGCCGAGCCCGTGCCCCCGGGGGAACCGCCACCCGCGAGACTCGAGACGAGGTCGTCGGTGTGCCGGAACTGGACGATGGTCTGATCGTCGCCGAGAGCGGGCTCGACCGGACTCCCCGCGGTGATCTGCACCTTCACGTCGTAGTCCGACTCCATCGCGAGGTGCGCGGCGATCATGCCCGACTGCGAGTGGGCGACGACGTCGACCTCGTCGCCCGGCTTCGCCCCGGCCGCCGCGAGCGCGTCGAGCGTCGCCTGATAGGACGATGACCGCCGGCCCGTGTAAAGCTCCCGGTTGGACTTCATGTCCCACGGCTCCTTCCCGCCGAGCAGCGACTGCGGCCAGGCGTTCTGCGTGCCTGAGAGGTAGGTCACGTACCTCGCCTCCCCTCCGGGCATCGTGTACTTCTCGACGGCGATCTGCGCGCCCGCCGCACTCGGCATCCTGCGGAGGGCATCGGCGGCCCCGGCGGGTGCGCCCGACGGCGAGGAGGTGCGCACGGGCGTCACCGAGACGGGATCGGCCGTGCCCGTGAGGCGCGACCCCGCCGGGATCACCCCGAGGCCCGTTGCGCCGACCGCGCCGGCCCCGAGGAACAGCGGCGCCAGCAGCCCGCCGAGGTCGAACTGGCTGTCGAGCCCTCGGAACCGCTCGTCCTTCCAGCCCTGCACGAGCAGAGTCGCCATGTCGGGGATGCGGGCGTCTGCGTCGGCGAGCCGCTCCATCCTCCGGCGCAGCACATCGGCCCCGGCGTCGTGGGCGAGCGCCAGCGCGTCGGCCTCTGCCTGCAGCTCGACGTACTCGTAGACATCGGCCATCAGCCTGATCCCGATCACGGCCGAATCGCACTCAGACCGCAGTTCCTCCGCGCGCTCTCCACTCGCCCAGAGCGCCACGGTGTCGACCTGCTCGCCCGCCCCAGGGGCGTCGACGATGATGCGATGGGCCCGCATGATCGAGGAGCGCGCTCCGTCGATGTCCGTCGCGAGCGCCGCGAGCCGCGCCGCGACCTCCCGCAGCGACTCGGGGTCGACGCAGATCGCTCCGCCGTGGTCGATCTCCATCCCGCCGCTCACGATGCCAGGGCCCTCTCCATCTCCCGAGACCTCTCGTGCAGACGCGCGACCTCCGCAGCCGCGCCGTCGCGATAGCCGAGGAGCTCGCGTCGGAGGGCCCGCACACCCTCGGACTCCCACTCGGTGTCGGCGATCAGCGGGCCGAGTGCGGCCCCGACGGCATCCAGCGCCTGGACGGCCTCGTCGACGGCGTGACCGGCGAGGATCAGGGCCCAGGCCGCCTCTGAGCCGCCGGTGTCTGCGATGGCGAATGCGTACATGCGGCCAGCATCCACGATCCGTGATCGACGTGCGGGGCCGCGATCCGCAGAACGGCGACGACGGTGGACAGGTCGCTCCAGAGGCTGAATGTGGAGGATGAGACTGCGGGATGAGCCGGAGACCGGCAGAATGGAACGGTGACATCCCCGGATCCCTTCCGCGTGATCTTCGTGTGCACGGGGAACATCTGCCGCTCCCCGATGGCGGAGGTCGTCTTCCGCGATCTCGCAGAGCGCCAGGGTCTGGGGTCGCGGATCGTCTCGCGCAGCGCGGGAACGGGCGACTGGCACCTCGGGGAAAGGGCCGATCAGCGCACGATCGACTCCCTCACCCGCCGCGGCTACGACGGCTCGCAGCACCGAGCGAAGCAGTTCACGACCGCATCCTTCGCCGACAACGACCTGGTCGTGGCGCTCGACCGCACCCATGAGCGCATCCTCCGCGAGTGGGCGCACGATGAAGACGAGGAGGGCAAGGTCACGCTGCTGCTCGCGTTCGACCCTGACGCCTCGACCCAGGACGTGCCCGACCCCTACTACGCCGGCACGGAGATGTTCGATGCCGTGCTCGGTATGATTGAGGCGGCGACGCGCGGCCTGTTCCGCCAGCTCGAACCGGCCCTTCGCGCCCCTCGCACGCCCCGAGCATAGGGGCCCGATCAGGAGGACTCCCCTGACTTTCCAGCCCTCGCTCCCGCCCCAGCCCCTGAGCCCCCTCGACGGCCGCTACCGCGGCGCCGTCACCGGTCTCGCCGACTTCCTCTCCGAGGCGGGCCTGAACCGCGCACGGGTCGAGGTCGAGGTGGAGTGGCTGATCGCCCTCACCGACCGCTCGCTGTTCGAGACCTCTCCCCTGTCGGATGCCGACAAGGAGCGCCTGCGCGCCCTCTACCGCGACTTCGGCCAGGCCGAGATCGACTGGCTCGCCGAGAAGGAGGCCGTCACGCAGCACGACGTGAAGGCCATCGAGTACCTGGTGCGCGATCGTCTCTCGACGCTCGGACTCGACCGCATCGCCGAGCTCACCCACTTCGCCTGCACGAGCGAGGACATCAACTCCGCCTCCTACGCGCTCACCGTCAAGCGCGCGGTCGAGGAGGTCTGGCTCCCCGCGCTCGACACGATCATCACCACGCTCCGCGAGCTGGCCGTCGAGCACGCGGATGCCGCGATGCTCTCCCGTACGCACGGGCAGCCGGCGACCCCCTCGACCATGGGCAAGGAGCTCGCGGTCTTCGCGTGGCGCCTGGAGCGCGTTCGGGGCCAGATCGCGGCATCCGACTACCTCGCCAAGTTCTCCGGCGCGACCGGCACGTGGTCGGCGCATCTCGCCGCCGACCCCGACGCCGACTGGCCGACCATCGCGCGGGAGTACATCGAGGGCCTGGGGCTGGGCTTCAACATCCTCACGACGCAGATCGAGTCGCACGACTGGCAGGTCGAGCTGTACGACCGCGTGCGTCACGCCGGCGGCATCCTGCACAACCTCGCCACCGACATCTGGACCTACATCTCGCTGGGCTACTTCGCGCAGATCCCCGTCGCCGGCGCCACCGGCTCCTCGACGATGCCGCACAAGATCAACCCGATCCGCTTCGAGAACGCCGAGGCGAACCTGGAGATCTCGGGCGCCCTGCTCGCCTCGCTCGGCCAGACCCTGGTCACGAGCCGCCTGCAGCGCGACCTCACCGACTCCACGACGCAGCGCAACATCGGCGTCGCGTTCGGGCACTCGCTGCTCGCGCTCGACAACCTGCGCCGCGGCCTGAACGCGATCTCGCTGTCGCGCGACGTGCTGCTCGCCGACCTCGACGTGAACTGGGAGGTGCTCGCCGAGGCCATCCAGACCGTGATCCGCGCGGAGGTCGTCGCCGGGCGCTCCACGATCCAGGACCCGTACGCGCTGCTCAAGGAGCTCACCCGCGGCCACCGCGTCGGCGCTGCGGACCTCGCGGAGTTCGTGCAGAAGCTGGAGATCGGGGATGCCGCGAAGCAGCGACTGCTCGCGCTGACCCCCGCGACCTACACGGGCATCGCCGAGCAGCTGGCGAAGTAACCCGGATGGACAGCGCACAGCTCGCGGCGGCGACGCTGCCGCTGCGTCGCACCGGCAGCCGGTACGACGTCGAGGAGGTCGACGCGTTCCTCGCGCGGTGCGGGGAGGCGCTGAGGGCCGGGGAGCGCGGGTTCCGCCCCGCGCTCCGCGTGGATGAGATCGTGCTCGCGCAGTTCCGGAACGTGCCGTTCTTCGGCACCGGCTACGACGCGGATGCCGTGGACAACCTGCTCGACGAGGTCAGCGTGCGGCTGCGCGCATACGACCCGGAGTCGGCGCAGGAGAAGGCGCAGGAAGCTGAGCTCCGCGCCATGCTCGACGACATCGAGAAGCGCCCCCGCAGCTGACCCGCTCTCCCCTGCGTCGCACCGCCGCCGTCGAGTGCACGTGAACTCGTCGAGTGCACGGCATCCTCGCGTCGAGAACCCGTGCATTCGACGAGTGCACGCGAAGTCGACGCGACGCTGAGGCGTACGAGAGGGGGCTAGCGTGCCTCGCCGGAGTGCTCCTCCACGGAGTCGCGGGGCATGAAGAACGCGGCGGCCAGGGTCAGCGCGGCCACGACCGCGGCGCCGACGAACACCCAGACGGATGCCGAGATGATCGTCGCGGGGTCGTCGGGGCCGGCTCCCTGTGCGATCACGGAGTTGGAGATCGCACCGAACACGGCGACGCCCAGTGCGCTTCCCGCCGAGCGGGCGAAGGCGTTCATGCCCGTGACGGCGCCCCTCTCGCCCCAGCCGACCGACGCCTGGGCGGCGATCAGCGTCGGCGCCGCGCTCCAGCCGAGACCGAAGCCCAGCACGAAGGCGATCGCGGCCACGGAGAACGGGTTGGGCCACGGCGACACGACGGCGAGCGCGATCGCGGCGACGGTCGTGATGCTCATGCCGGTGAGCGTCGTGCGGCGGAATCCGATCCGCAGATAGAGGCGCCCCGCGTTGGCCGCCGAGATCGGCCAGCCGAGCGTGAGCGCGGCGACCGCGAGCCCCGACAACAGCGGAGCGATGCCGATCGATCCTTCGAGGTAGGCCGGAGCGAAGCTGGTGACGCCGGTCATGAGCGCGCCGATGCCGAGCGAGACGATCGTGGTCGTGAGGATGAGCGGGCGTGCGGCGAGCCGCAGGTCGACGATCGGCTCCGCGGCCCGGCGCTCGACCAGGGCGAAAGCGACGAGGGCCAGCGCGCCGATGCCGAAGCACAGCGCGCTCTGCGGGGACAGCCACGCCCACGCGTTGCCGCCCTCCAGCATCCCGAGGATGAGACCGGTGAGCCCGACCGTCAGCAGCACGGCCCCCGCGTAGTCGATGCGGTGGCGCTGGGTCTGCTTCTTCTCCTCGTAGTTGCGCAGCAGCATCCACCCCGCGATCAGGCACAGCGGGATGTTCACCCAGAAGATCCACCGCCAGGCGTCCAGCTGGGCGAAGATACCTCCGAGGGCGGGGCCGACCACCGAGGAGATCGCCCACACGGACGCGATGTACCCCTGCACCTTGGCGCGCTCGGCGACCGTGTAGATGTCGCCGACGATCGTCATCGACATCGGGGCGACCGCGCCGGCGCCGAGTCCCTGGATGATGCGGAACAGGATCAGCGCGGGCATGCTCCACGCGAAGCCGCAGAGGATCGAGCCGAGGAGGAAGAGCCCGATGCCGAGCAGGATGATCGGCTTGCGTCCGACGGTGTCGGCGAAGCGCGAGTAGATGGGCACGCTGACGGCCTGGGCGAGCAGGTACACCGAGAACAGCCAGGGGAACTGCTGGTAGCTGCCGAGATCCCGCACGATGCTGGGCACCGCGGTGGCGAGGATCGTCGCGTCGATCGCGATGAGACCGGTCGAGAGCATGAGCGCCGCGAGGACCGGTCCGCGTTCCGATCGGAGTCCGATGGAGGCGCGGTCGATCGAGGCAGTCACCACAGGGACAAGTCCCCGCGGTGCCGGACTATTCCGAGTCGGCGGAGGATGCCGGTCAGGAGGAGGCGGTGCCCTTCGGCGACTCGGACTCGGCGTCGCCCTCGGTCTCGGGGTCGTACAGCACGGGCCGATCGACCGTCTTCGTGACGTCGGCGGGGTCGACCGCGAGGATCAGCATGGCCAGAGCGAGCAGCGTCACGATGAACGCGCCCCCGCCGACGACCAGGCCCAGCGCGATCGGGGTGAGCCCCTGATAGGTGCCGTTGGCGATCGCGGTGTTGACGCGCGACGTGAAGGCGCCGGTGGAGATCAGCGTGACCAGCGCGGCGAACACACCGCACCCGAGCGCGATGCCGAGCAGGTGGAGGGGGCGCAGGATGTCCCGTCTGGTGGGCTTCTCGTCGCTCATCGCTCTCCTCCGCGCGCGGCCTCGGCCGCGCTCAGTCCGTCATCGGATGCCGTGGCGACGGCATCCGCTCGCTTCGGGGTGAGACCCGCGATGCCGAGGAACACCGCCACGATCGCGGCGTACCCGCCGAACATGCCGACGCCGAGGATGATGCCGGTGAGCACGAACTCCCCCGCGTCCTTGATCGCGTAGGGCTGCGTGAACCCGGCGGGGATCGCCAGCAGCAGGATGCCGAGCAGGATGCCGAACGCGCCCACGGTGATCGCGTCGCGTGCGGTCGACTCTCCGGCACGCCGTGCTCGCAGACCCGCGATGAGCTCGACCACCCCGGTGGTGACACCCCAGGCGACGACGATGACGAAGAACAGGTCGTCGGTGCGCCAGGCGGGCACGCCGCCCGCCATGCCGAACAGGAACCCGAGGGCCGCGAGCAGCACGTATGGCCAGCGCGATCCCGCAGGGAAGACGAGCCAGGCCGAGAGGGCCAGCACGAGGGCGGTGGTCAGGGCGAAGCCGCTGAAGACCGCGAGTCCCACCGCCGCCGAGTGGTCGGGCGAGAAGGTGATCATCAGCGCAGCGGCCGCGGCGAACAGCGCGCGCACCAACTGGACGTGGCGCACGGTGAACGTGCGAGCAGGGGCAGACATGACGAGCAGGGTCCTCCGAGGTGTCTCACCCAGTCTACGCGCGGGCGCGGAGAGCTGTGGCCGTGCCCGGAGACGTTCGTGGGGCCGGGTGGATCTCCCCAGATCGATCACCAGGCCCCACGACATACGCAGCGAGGGGGGCATCACTGCGCCAGGCTGGTCGTGCAAGGTCGGGCACCCTGCTTGCGGCGACACAGCCAAGTGACCCCACTCCGGCACCTCCGTCCCCTGAGGTGCACGTGCGCGGTCGTAAGCTCACTCTAGGACGAAGATCTTCACATACCGGAGGGGGCCTGTGATGAGTTCGAAGAAAGTTCTCCGCACGTCCGGGACGGATGCTGTCGCCGCCGCTCTCCGCGACGGCATCAACGCCAGAGGCGTGACCCTCGCGTGGCTGCACGAGCAGCTCCGCGTCCGCGGCAACAGGGTGTCGATGGCGACGCTGAGCTACTGGCGGTCCGGGGCTCGACGCCCCGAGGGTGTGCAGTCGATGGCGGCGCTGCACGACATCGAGGAGCTGCTGCACCTCCCCGATGGGGCGCTGACCGCTCTGCTCGGCCGCACCAACCGCACGGGTCCTCTGGGGCCGAACCAGTTCCCCCTCGACGAGAAGGAGCTCGAACAGGCGGTGAAGGACACCTTCGAGGCCCTCGGAACCCCCTACCCCGACACGAGCCGCGAGCTCACGACGCACTCGGTCACCGACGTCGACGCCGACGGGAACGTCTTCCGCTGCATCACCCGCAGCGTGGTGCAGTCGACCGTCGGCACGGTGTCGGCCATCCCCTTCCTCGAGCTGAGCCCCGGGATCAGCACTCCGGCGCCGCTGCTCGACGCGGTCTCCGGCGGCAGCATCTCGGCGCGGTACTCGCACCCGACCGGCGAGGTCCACGGCGCGCTGTTCGAGCTGGAGAGCCCTCTCACCGCCCCCGGCACCGCGGTCATCGAGTGGTCCATCGCCTACCCGGACGACTATCCGCCCACGCGCGAGACGGGTCATGCGGTCGCCCGGCAGTGCCGTGAGCTGATGGTCTGGACGCGATTCCACCCCGACGCGCTGCCGGACTGGATCGAGGAGAAGATCGAGACGCCGACCGGCATCCACCTCGCCCCGCTGTCGCTCGAGGGCCGGTCGTCGATCCATCAGGTGCGCAGGGCGTTCGGCCCCGGCACGGTGGAGCTGCGCTGGGGCTTCGGGGAGCGGACGGATCAGCCCGGCTGATCGCCGGTCGCCACGGGGCGGCCGGGGGTGTTCGACCACTGGCTCCACGAACCGGGGAACACCTTCGCCGGGATGCCGACCTCGTCGAGGATCAGCACGGTGTGCGCGGCCGTGACGCCCGACCCGCAGTACGCGGCGACGGCCGTGCCGGGGGTGACGCCGACCGACGCGAAGGTCGCCCGCACGGTGTCGTGATCGAGGATCCGCCCCTCGGCGTCGAAGTGCAGCACGGTGGGCAGGTTGCGGGCGCCGGGCACGTGGCCGGCCACCGGGTCGAGGGGCTCGGTCTCGCCGCGGTAGCGCTCGGGCGCGCGCACGTCGAGCAGGACTCCGGATGCCGGGAACGCCGCGGCCTCGTCGATGGAGATCGCGTCCGCCCCGATCTCGGCGAGCACGACGTCTCCGGCCTCCGGCGCGACGTCGTCGGTCGTCGTGTCGAGACCGGCCGCCTTCCAGGAGCGGATGCCGCCCTCGAGCACCTTCACGTCGACCCCGCCCTGCCGCAGCAGCCACCACGCGCGCGCCGCCGCGATGCCCTTGGCGTCGTCGTACACGACCACCGTGTCGCCAGGGCGCACGCCCCAGCGGCGGGCCGCCGCCTGCAGCGTCGCGGTGGATGGGAGCGGATGCCGGCCCTCTGACGGCTCCCCGTGCGTCGCGAGCTCCTGATCGAGCGGCACGTACACCGCACCGGGGACGTGCCCCTCCAGGTACTCGCCACGTCCGTCCGGACGGTCGAGCCGCCAGCGCACGTCGATCACGCGCACGGGCGCGCCCGTGGTCAGCAGGTCGTGGAGTTCGGCGGCGGTCACGAAGTTGCTCATGGGGCGAGGCTACCCGCCGGCGACCCTCGGCTCGCCGATCCGGTCGCATTCCGTCATGGGCCGCGGCGGCGTCCTCCGACCGCGGACGGGGTCATCCTGTCGGCGCGGTCGGCGGTGTGTCGGCAGCATCCGGAGAATCCCGCCGGCACACCGGCCTCCCCGCCGACGATTCGCCCGCCGTCCGAACGCTGTGAACGCGAAAAGGGGATGCCGGTGACGGACGCCGCGTCGGCGATAGGCTCGGGGAGGCAGATCGAGAAAGGCACCGAATGCCCGCTCGTCTCCGCTGGATGCGTCTCCGCCCTCAGGAGGTCGCGCTCGTCGCGATCACCGCGGTCTGGGGCAGCACGTTCCTGCTCGTGCACTGGGCCATGGAGCACTCGGGGCCGTGGTTCTTCGTCGGCATCCGGTTCCTTGTGGCCGGTCTCATCAGCGTGGTGATCTTCCGGAGGTCGCTGCGCGGCATCCGCTGGCGCGACATCGGCGCGGGCGCCGCGATCGGCGTGATGATCCACCTCGGCTACGGCCTGCAGACCGTAGGACTGCAGACCATCGACTCCAGCACCTCGGCATTCATCACGGCGATGTACGTGCCCCTGGTGCCGTTCGCGCAGTGGGCGGTGTTCCGCAGGCGTCCGCCCGTGATGGCGTTCGTCGGGGCGGGGCTCGCGTTCGTCGGACTGCTCCTGATCGCGGGGCCGGACGCCCTCACGTTCACGCTCGGCCCCGGCGAGTTCGCCACGATGATCAGCACGCTGCCGATCGCGGCGGAGATCATCCTCATCAGCTTCTTCGCGACCCGCGTCGACCTCGGCAGGGTCACGATCGTGCAGCTGCTCACGGCCGGGGTGCTCGGCATCCTCACCATGCCGATCGTCGGCGAGGGCGTTCCCGCGTTCTCATGGGTGTGGGTGGGGGCGGCCATCGGTCTGGGAGCCGCGAGCTGCCTGATCCAGCTCACCATGAACTGGGCGCAGAAGTCGGTGTCGCCGACCCGCGCCACGATCATCTACGCCGGGGAGCCGGTCTGGGCGGCCGTCGTCGGACGCATCGCCGGCGAGCGTCTGCCCGTCACCGCGCTGATCGGCGGCGGGCTCGTCGTGCTGGGCATCCTCGCCAGCGAGCTCAAGCTCATCCGCCCCCGCAGACAGCCCTGACCCTTCTGTCCCCCGCGGCCGCCTTCGACGTCACGCGGACTCGGCGAGTGCACGGGTTGTCGACGCGAGGATGCCGTGCACTCGTCGACGTCACGTGAGGTCGTCGCCGGGGAGCGGGCTCTCCGGGGGCGTCGAGTCGTTCGCGCGGAACGGACGCACCACGAGAAGCGCGACGACCACGGCCGTAGCGCTCAGTGCCAGCCACATCCACGGCGTGGTCTCGAGCCCGATGAGCGAGGTCTGCCACTCGCGGCAGTACGAGTTCGCGGAGTCCTGAGCGTCCACGCACATGCCAGCCCCGAACACGGGGGCGAACAGCACGGTGGTCAGGAGAAGACAGCCGAGGACGATCCACAGCGCCCTCTTCGCCCCCTTCGTCATCCTCCCTTTCTACGCCACACGCTGAGAACGCCGCGACTCCGCAACCCGATCGTGACCGGGAGATGCCGGGAATAGAGACGGGGCGTCCGCGTTGCACCAGTCATGATTGAAACTTCAACCGTCGTTCCGATCGCCACAGAGCGGACCCGTGTGCGCGTGCCGATGCGCTTCGCCGACGGTTTCTCCACCACCGCAGACGTTGTCACCTTCGACGGTCTCGTCGACGGACGCGAGCACCTGCTGCTGGGACTCGGCGACTGGCGCGGAGCGATGGAGCGCGCGGCCGAGGGCGGCGACGCACCCCTCGTGCGCCCGCACAGCGAGTGCCTCACGGGCGACGTGTTCGGCTCGGAGCGCTGCGACTGCGGTCCGCAACTGCGCGAAGCGGTCGAGCGGATCTCCGACGAGGGCGGCTTCCTGCTGTACCTGCGCCAGGAGGGACGCGGCATCGGCCTGTATGCCAAGCTCGACGCCTACGCGCTGCAGGACGCGGGACTCGACACCTACGAGGCGAACGTGGCCCTCGGTCACGGTGAGGACGAGCGCGACTACACCGTCGCCGCGCAGATGCTGCGCGCCGTGGGCGTCGACGGCATCCGCCTGCTCAGCAACAACCCCGACAAGGCGGTGCAGCTCGAAGAGCTCGGCATCCGCGTCGCGGAGCGCATCCCGACCGGCGTCCACCTGTCGGAGGCGAACACGCGGTACCTGCAGGCGAAGCGCGACCACACCTCGCACACGCTCGACCTGTCGGCCGCCTGATGAGCGAGCGGCGGCTCGACGACGCCGAGATGGCGACCTGGCTGCCGACCATCCGCTTCGTGCAGCTGCTGCCGCAGGTGCTCGACCGGGCGTTGAAGGCCGAGACCGGACTCAACCACGCGCACTACGCGATCCTCGTCACCCTCGCCGGTCAGGCCGACAGGGCGATCCCGATGACCGAGCTGGCGCACATCGCCGGACTCAGCCGCTCACGCCTCAGTCACGCCATCGACTCGCTCGAGGAGCGGGGGTGGGTGACCCGCACGAGCTGCAGCAGCGACAAGCGCACCCTCACGGCAGCACTCACGGATGCCGGACGCGAACTGCTGCGCTCGGCGGCCCCCGTGCACGTGGCGCAGATCCGCGAGCTGGTGCTCGATCCGCTGACCGCGCACGAGCGCGACCAGCTGGGCGGCATCCTCTCGAAGCTCCTGCCCGGGATCACCGCCGCCCTGTAGCGCGCGAGCCTCGGGGGTCATGCTTCGGGGGTCGTGCTTCGGGGGGGTGCGGTGCGGGGGTGCGGTGCAGGGTCGTGCGGTGCGGGGTCGTGCTGGGGGGGTGCGGGTGCGCTGCGGCTTGACGCGTGCGGCCTCGCACGCCCGCACGTTCGGGAGGAGAGAACACGCTCGGGAGGACGGATGCCGGGAGAACCTCAGCCCGAACGTGCGAACTCAGCCCGAGCGTGCGAACTCAGCCCGAGCGTGCGGCGCGGCGTGCACGCCTCACGCTCAGCCCGAACGTGCGGCCCGCGTGCACGCCCTCAGGCCCCGAACGAGAGAGCACGCTCGGGAGGAGAGAACACGCTCGGGAGGACGGATGCCGGGAGAACCTCAGCCCGAACGTGCGAACCCAGCCCGAACGCGCGGCCCGCCGTGCGAGGTACCGTCAGTACCTGTCTCGTGGAGCCGACAGGGCGTACGGTCGAAGGCATGGACACCCGCAGCGAGGTGCGCGAGTTCCTCTCGTCGAGGCGCGCCCGCATCACCCCTGACCAGGCCGGACTCCCCGTGTATGGGGGCAACCGGCGTGTGCCGGGGCTCCGGCGCGAGGAGGTGTCGCTGCTGGCGGGCGTCAGCGTCGACTACTACACCCGCCTCGAGCGCGGAGACCTGTCCGGGGCGTCCGAGAGCGTGCTCGACGCCCTCGCCCGCGCGCTCCAGCTCGACGAGGCCGAAACCGCGCACCTGTTCGACCTCGCTCGCTCCGCCAACGCCGGCCCCGTTCCGCGCTCGCCCCGCACCAAGCCTGGACAGCTGCGGCCCAGCATCCTGCGTCTGCTCGACGCGATGACCGAGGCGCCGGCGATCGTGCGCGACAATCATTTCGACTACCGCGCGGCGAACGCGCTCGGCCGGGCGCTGTACGCCCCCGTGTTCGCGGAGCCGCGGCCCAACAGCGCGCGCTTCGCGTTCCTCAACCCTGCCGCCCAGGAGTTCTACCCCGAGTGGGAGCGCAACACGCAGGAGCTCGTCGCCGCGATGCGCGGCGAGGCCGGCCGCAACCCCTTCGACAAGAAGCTCACCGATCTCGTCGGAGAGCTGTCGACGCGCAGCGACCGGTTCCGCACCCTGTGGGCGGCGCACGACGTGCGTTTCCATCGCACGGGCCGCAAGCGCATCAACCACCCGGTCGTCGGCGAGATGGAGCTCACCTACGAGGCGTTCGAGCTTCCCGCCGACCCCGGACTCCAACTGTCGGCGTACACCGCGGAGCCCGGCTCGGCGTCCGCCGAGAAGCTGGGGCTGCTGGCGAGCTGGGCGGCGACGGATGCCGCGGCATCCGTCCGCCTCACCACGGAGGCCTGACGCTCCTCCGCGTGAGAGCCATCCTGGTCGTTCTGCTCAGAGCAGAATCGATGGATGCCGCGCCACGGCCCGACGTACCGTGAGGCATGGCCGCACTCGTCCCCTTCCCCCGTGCACCGCGTCGCCCCTCCGAGCCCGAGCCGCTGTGGCGGCAGCTGCTGGGCGACCAGCTGCGCCGACGACGCCACGACCGCGACGAGACCCTCACGGAGACCGCAGAGAAGGCGGGCGTCTCGCCCCAGTACCTCTCGGAGGTCGAGCGCGGACTCAAGGAGCCGTCGAGCGAGATGATCGCCGCGATCGCCGGCGCCCTCGACACGTCCCTGATCGAGCTCACCAGCGCCGTCGCCGACGAGCTGCGGTCGGAGCCGGCATCCGCATCCGCCCTCTCGTCCGCGCGGGGAGCTTTCGCCCTCGCCGCCTGAGGAGCGGCGCGAAACCGGCATCCGTCGCCTCGACCTCCACGGCCCGGCACTCGGTCGGCGCAGGTGCCGTTCTGTCGGCGCGAATCCGGCATCCGTCGCCTGTGTCTCCCCCACGGCCCGACGGCCCGGCACTCGGTCGGCGCAGGTGCCGTTCTGTCGGCGCGGTGCGTGCACGCGCGCCGACAGAACGGGGTCGGGGCCGACAGAACGTCAGGGCACCGCGGGAACCGCGACCGCGCATCCGACACGTTCCCTATCGCACCGGCGCCCCGCACGGCGTCCGGGGTCAGCCCCGCTCCCCCAGCACGGTGTCGATGAGGCCGTAGTCCCTGGCAGCGGATGCCGCGAACACGCGGTCCCTGTCGGTGTCGGCCCGCAGCTCGGCGACCGTGCGGCCGCTGTGCCTGGCGAGGATCTCCTCCATGTCCGCGCGCACCCGCACCACCTCGTCGGCCGCGAGGATCAGGTCGGGGATCGCGCCGCGCGACTGCCCGGCGGGCTGATGCAGCACGATGCGGGCGTGGGCGAGGGCGGACCGCTGACCCGGTGCTCCCGATGCGACGAGCAGCGCCGCGGGGCCGATCGCCTGGCCGACGCACGTCGTCGCGATCACCGGACGGATGTGCCGCATGGTGTCGTAGATCGCGAGAGCGGCCCCTGGATCGCCGCCCTCGCTGTTGATGTAGAACTGGATGCCGCTCTCGGGGCTGTCGGCGTCGAGGTGCAGCAACTGCGCGATGAGTGCGTTGGCGACGCCGGCGTCGATGCCGGTGCCGAGGTAGATCACGCGTTCGGCGAGGAGGTGCGAATAGACGTCCATGACGCGCTCGCCCCGCGGATGCTGTGCGATCACGTTCGGGATCGTGTAGCTGCTCATGCGTCCGCCCCCAGCCCGACGCGGGCGCGTCTGCGGGGCATGATCTCGGCGAACGAGCCGACGATCTCGTCGATGAAGCCGTAGTCGCGCGCCTGCTCCGCCGTGTACCAACGGTCGTGGAGAGAGTCCTCGAAGATGCGCTCCAGGGGCTGACCGGTGTCGCCGGCGATGAGCCCGAGCACGGTGTCGCGCATGTGGCGGAGGTCGTCGGCCTGGGTCTCGATCTCGACCGCCGATCCGCCGATGCCCGCCGACCCCTGGTGCATGAGGATGCGCGCGTGCGGCAGGGCTCTGCGCTTGCCCTTCGTGCCCGCGGAGAGCAGGAACTGCCCGGCACTGCAGGCGAGGCCGAGGGCGAGCGTCGAGACGTCGTTCGGCACGAGCCTCATGAGGTCGCGGATCGCGAGCATCGAGGGAACCGAGCCTCCGGGCGAGTGGATCCACAGTGCGATGTCGGCCACGGGGTCCTCGGCCGAGAGGGTGAGGAGCTGCGTCATCAGCAGCGTGCCGTTGTCGTCGTCGAGGGCGCCGTCGAGCACGAGGATGCGGTCGTGGAACAGCGCACGCCGCGCTTCGGGGCCGAACTGCGGGATGGGGGTGTCTTCGCTCATGCCCCCAGCATCCGCCGCCCCGTCTCTGCGCTGACCGGTTTCTGCTGTGGGCGGTTCTGCCCTGAGCGGCGCCCACACACCGACCGCCCCCTCGACGTCGTGTCGAGGGGGCGGTCTGCGGGGGTGGGGTGGGGAGTGGGGTTTCAGGCCGCGGCGAGCGCGCGGCGGTGGGAGATGCGGTGACCGACCCAGAATCCGAGGGCGATGAGGCCCACGAGTCCGATGCCGAGCATCCACGGAAGGGTCGACGGGGCCGCACCGGCGGTGGCGGATGCCAGGGTGCCGGAGCCGTCGGCGATCAGGCCGGTGCCCTCGGCGAGATCGGTCGCGCCCGCCTCGATCTTGTCGCCGCCCGCCGCGAGCTCCCCGGTCTTCTCGGCCACGGTGGCCGCACCCTCGGAGAGGTCGCCGACGCCGGAGCTGAGGTCGGATGCTCCGGACTGCAGCGTCGCCGCCCCCTCGGCGAGGGACACCGCGCCCTGGCTCAACGAGGTCGCGCCGGAGTCGAGCTTGATCGTTCCGGAGTGGAGCGTGGAGGCGCCGGACGAGAGTGCCTGGAGGCCACCCGAGAGCTTGGCGGCTCCCGCGGACAGCTGGGACGTGCCGTCCTTGAGGGTCTGCGCGCCGGCGACGAGCGCCGGGGCGCCCTTCTGCGCGTCCACGAGGCCGACGGTTCCCGGCCAGCCGAGGCTGGGTTCGCCGTTGACGAGCGCGTTCGCACCTCCTGCGAGCTTCTTCGACGCGTCGACGGTGGCGAGCGTGCCCGCGGCGAGTGCCGGAGCCGCGTCCGCGGCGCCCGCGATGCCGTCGACCTGCTTGTCGAGGCCTGCCGCGAGCAGGGCGAGCTGGTCGATGTCCGAACCGGTGACCCCGTCGTTCGCGGCGAGCAGGGCGAGCTTGTCGGCGAGCATCTGCGAGTTCGCCGGCGCACCCGCGGCCGCACCCTTGATACCCGCGGCAGCCGTCGGGTCGGAGAGCGCCTGGAGCTTCGGGATCATCGCCGCGGGCACGGCCGCGTCGATCTTGGACGTGAATTCGGCGGCGCCGGCGAGAAGATCGCTGGCGATCTTGTGAGCACCGGACACGCCCGCGGAGAGCTTGGTGGCGCCGTCGAGCACGGACTGCGCCCCGGCATCCGCCCTCGTGGTCCCGGCCTGGAGGTCCTGGGCGCCGCTGAGGGCCGTCTGGGCCCCGGCGCTGAGCTTGCCCGCACCGGCCACGGCGTTCGACGCTCCTGCGGCGAGGGCCCCGGCGCCCTCGGAGAGCGTCGCCGCACCGGTGGCGGCCGACTGCGCTCCGGCGGCGAGCTTCTGCGCGCCGTCGTGTGCGGTGGTCGCTCCGGCGGCGAGGTCTTCGGTGCCTGCGGCGAGCTTGTCTGCGCCGGACGAGAGGTCTCCCGCCCCGTCGGCCAGCGCGGCGGAGCCGTCTTCGGCCGTCGTCGTTCCGCCGGCGAGCTCGGCCGCACCGGCGGCGATCTTGCCGGTCACGATGAAGAACAGGATCACCATCGCGGCCAGCAGAACGCTGAGCACGATCACGGCGATGCGCATTCCAAGTCCGTGGGCATGGGGTCTAGCACTCGTCATTGAGGACTCCTGGGGTCGGTGGCGTCGTTGCCACCGGCGAGTGTATGGGCGGCTTTCCCAGCCTCCGCACAGCTTTGCCGCTCGGGACCAAGTCTCAGGAGCACTGATACTCGGTTCCTTGTAGCGATCTCACAATTCCCGTTGACCCCGAGTCAACAGCGCCCGCCACCCTGCCCTTCGTGGCAACGCGCCGCGCGAGTGCACGGCATCCTCTCGAACGCACGAGATCTTCACGCGCAGATCCCGTGCACTCGACGAGTGCACGGGATCTCGACGCCACCCTCGGGGTGAGGGCGGGGGTCAGCGGGCGGCGTGCAGCTCGGGGGCGTGCTGCGGGAGGGCGGCGAACGCGGTGGCGAGGTCGGCGATCAGGTCGTCGACGTTCTCCAGTCCGATGCTGAGGCGCAGCACGTCGGCGCCCGGCCGGGCCTCGGGCGGAACCGGGCGGTGCGTGAGGGCCGCCGGATGCTGGATGAGCGAGTCGACTCCTCCGAGCGAGACCGCATGCGTGAACAGCTCGGTCGCCGTGGTGATGGCGGATGCCGCGGCGAAGCCGCCCCGCATCCGCATCGCGATCATCGCGCCGGTGCCGCGCATCTGCCGTCCGAGGATGCCGCGCGGATCGCCGTCCAGCCCCGGGTAGAACACCTCGGCGACCTCGGGCCGATCGATCAGCCACTGCACGATGCGGCGGGCGCTCTCCTGCTGCGCGCGCATCCGCACCGGCAGGGTGGTGAGTCCGCGATGCAGCAGGTACGCGCCGAGCGGATGCAGCAGCCCTCCCGTGACGGCGCGCACGCGACGCAGCGCCTCGGCGGTCTCCTCGCTGCACGCGACGACGCCTGCGATCACGTCTC
This sequence comes from Microbacterium sp. LWH10-1.2, assembly GCF_038397765.1. NCBI lineage: Bacteria > Bacillati > Actinomycetota > Actinomycetes > Micrococcales > Microbacteriaceae > Microbacterium > Microbacterium sp. LWH10-1.2. Next base: position 3,747,625 of record NZ_CP151638.1, on the reverse strand, counting down.
CATGACCGCCCAGGTACTTCGTGGCGCTGTGCAGCGACATGGCCGCACCGAGGTCGATCGGGTTCTGCAGCACGGGGGTCGCGAACGTGTTGTCGACCACGACCGGAACCCCGCCCGCCTGACGCACGACGTCGGCGATGTCCGCGATGTCGAGCGTGGGGTTCGCGGGGGTCTCGACCACGACGAGCCCCGTGTCGGGCCGGATCGCGGCGGCGACCTCGTCGGGGTGGCAGTACGTGGTCTCGACGCCGAGCAGTCCGGAGCCCAGCAGGTGATCGGTTCCGCCGTACAGCGGGCGCACCGCGACGACGTGGCGCATGCCCGTCGCGGGGCCGTGCGCGAGGATCACCGCGGTCATGGCCGCCATGCCCGAGGCGAACGCGACCGCGGCCTCGGCGTGCTCGAGCTCGGCGAGCGCCTCCTCGAAGCGCGCGACCGTGGGGTTCCACAGGCGGGCGTAGACCATGCTGCCGTCGACGGGAGGGCGGCCGCCCGTGGCCATCGCCTCGTACGAGTCCCCTCCGCGCTCGATGTCGGGCAGCGGGTTCGTCGTGGAGAGGTCGATCGGCAGCGCGTGGACCCCGAGACCCTCGAGGTCGGAGCGGCCGCTGTGGACGGCGACGGTGTCGGGATGCAACGGTGCAGTCATGTCTCCACGTTGCCCGAATCCCGATCCGGGCGCAGGGATTCGACAGCATCCGCCAGTTCTTCCGCCGTATTCGCTATTCTGTGCCGAAAGCGACCTTCGAAGAGGAGCCATCTTGGCGAAACCGCAACTCGACGAGCTCGACCTCGAACTGCTCGCCGCCCTCACCGCCGATGCAGTGGTCACGAACAAGGCGCTCGCCACCCGTCTGGGTCTCGCCGAGTCGACGTGCGCGCACCGCGTGCGGGCGCTGCGCGAGCGCGGCGTCATCCGCGACACCCGCATCCGCGTCGACGAGGCCGCCCTGGGCTTCCCGCTGCAGGCGATCATCAAGGTGCGCCTCGCGAACCACACCGGCCCCAAGGTCACCGCGCTGTTCGATGCGCTCGTCGGCATCCCCCGCGTGCTGCAGGTCTTCCACGTCGCCGGGGTCGACGACTTCCTCGTGCACGTCGCCGTGCAGGATGCGACGGCGCTGCGGGACATCGTGCTGGAGCACATCACGATCCACCCCGTCGTGCGGGGCACCGAGACCCAGCTGGTGTTCGAGCTCCGAGACGGCAGCGGACTGCTCGGCCGATAGCCGCGCGCTCGACGGATGCCCGGCCCGCACTCGCGCGCAGGGCCCGAGAGCGCGAGGATGGAACGGCACGTGAAGCAAGGGAGCACCGAATGAGCCGCAGCGCCACCGCAGCCACGAACACGATCCGCGAGATGCGGGACTTCCTCTTCGCGAACGCCACGGACTACGACGCCGCACGCGCCGGCTTCTCCTGGCCGCACCCCGACGAGTTCAACTTCGCGCTGGAGTGGTTCGACGTCGTCGCGGGAGAGGACCCCGACCGCCCCGCCGTGCAGATCGTGTCCGCCGACCTGTCGCTCGCGGAGTGGACCTACGGGCAGCTCTCCGCCCGCTCCGACCAGGTCGCCGCCTGGCTCACGGGTCTCGGCATCAGCCGCGGCGATCACGTCATCGTGATGCTGGGCAACCAGATCGAGCTATGGGAGGTGATGCTCGCGATCACCAAGATCGGCGCGGTGTCGATCCCGACCTCGACGCTGCTGTCGGCATCCGACCTCGCCTACCGCATCGAGCACGGCCGCGCCCGCGCCGTCGTGACCCTCGGCGCACTCGCCGGGCGGCTCGACGGCATCGACACCCTGCGGATCGGCGTCGGCGACGGCATCCCCGCTGGGTGGGAGCGCTTCGCGGACTCCGCCGACGCCCCGACGGAGTTCGAGCCGGATGCCCCGACCCCGGCATCCGACACCGCCCTGCTCTACTTCACCAGCGGCACCACCAGTCGTCCCAAGCTCGTGCAGCACACCCACGCCTCCTACCCGATCGGCCACCTGTCGACCATGTGGTGGCTGGGCGTGCGGCCGGGCGACGTGCACCTCAACATCTCGTCGCCCGGGTGGGCGAAGCACGCGTGGTCAAGCTTCTACTCGCCGTTCCTCGCCGAGGCCACCGTCTTCGTCTACAACTACGACCGCTTCGACGCGAACGCCCTCATGCAGGTCATGGACACCCACCACGTGTCGACGTTCTGCGCACCGCCGACCGTGTGGCGCATGCTGATCCAGGCCGACCTCGGACGCCTCACGCATCCGCCGCGTGAGCTCGTCGGCGCCGGCGAACCCCTGAATCCCGAGGTCATCGAGCGCGTGCGGAACGCGTGGGGAGGGACGATCCGCGACGGATTCGGTCAGACCGAGATGACGGCGTGCATCGGCAACTCCCCCGGCCAGCCGATCAAGATCGGGTCGATGGGACGACCGCTCCCCGGCTACCCCGTCGTGCTGCTCGACCCCGTGACGGGCGCCGTGACCGACGGGGAGGGTGAGATCGCCCTCGACCTGTCGCAGCCGCCCCTCGGCCTCATGGCCGGGTACTACGACGCCCCGGAGAAGACGGCGGAGTCGCGTGCAGGCGGGTTCCACCACACGGGCGACATCGCGACGAGGGATGCCGACGGCTACCTCACCTACGTCGGCAGGGCGGACGACGTCTTCAAGGCATCGGACTACAAGATCTCGCCGTTCGAGCTCGAGTCGGTGCTGCTGGAGCACGACCTCGTGGTCGAGGCGGCGGTGGTGCCGAGCCCGGATCCGACCCGCCTGGCGGTGCCGAAGGCGTACGTGTGCCTGCGGACGGATGCCGGAGCCGACGAGGCGGAGGCCGCACGATCGATCTTCGCCTACGCGCACGACCGCCTGTCGTCGCACCTCTGGGTGCGGATCATCGAGTTCGCTCCAGAGCTGCCGAAGACCATCTCGGGCAAGATCCGTCGCGTCGAGCTGCGCGCCCGCGAGGCCGCACGCGTCGAGTCCGGAGACGAGACCGGGCAGCACCGCGACCGCGACTACCGCTGAGTCGCGCGGCTCAGGCCGCGCGGACTGGGTCAGGCCGCGCGGACCGGATTCGGCCGCGTGAGCGTCGGAATCGTGCTGGTCGCCGGGGCGACGGATGCCGGAGCCACGACGGCCGGTGCAGCGGCCGCCGCCTCGGCCTTCTCCGTCCGCGTCGGCCACTCGGCGCCGGATGCGTTCATGATCGCACGCACGACGCCGCCGATCACCAGCAGGCCGACGAGCGCCGCGACGGAGGCCAGCAGCGGCATCCACTGGCTGGCGAATCCGGCGATGGAGCTGATCATCGCGCTGGGGATCCAGAGCCCCACCGCGCCTCCGCTCAGACCGCTCGCGCCGCGTGTGATCGCGACGGCTGCGACGATCGCGCAGACCGTCGCGAGCACCGCGCCGACCACTCCGATCGGGACCATGATCTGGGCCAGATCGCTGGCCACCCTCGATGTCGTCATGACGACCCCCCGTCAGCGGTATCTCCGCACCTTCTACATTAGGAAAGTGTCTGGATGAACGCATCCGTCTCAAGGATGATGTTTCGTACTCCTGCGGTCTAACGCCTCTTCAGGCGGGCGAGCGGCGACCTCTTCACCACGCGCACCGGCTGCGTGACGACGGCGTCGACCACCATCGATCCGTCGACCGGTCCGACGATGGCGATCGCCGACGTCTCGGTGGCCTCCGCGGGGTTCACCGGCATCCGTCCGAGGGCGCGGTGCGCGCTGATGTACGCGGGCACGAGCAGCACGATCGCCCCCACCCAGGCGAGCGGGTTGCTGAGCGCGACACCGGGGAATCCGATCCACGCGCCGAGGGCGACCGCGGCGGCGACGCGCATCACGAGCTCGATGACGCCGGTGACGGTGGGCACGAGCGTGTGCCCGAGGCCCTGGAGCGCGCCGCGGAGCACGAACAGCACGCCGAGCGCCCAGTAGCCGCATCCGTTCACGATGAGCATGAGGTGCGCGAGCCTCACGACCTCGTCGGAGCCGTCGCCGATGAACAGCCGCACCATCGGCACGCCGAAGGCGATGATGACGATGCCGATCACCGCACCGGCGGCCACCGCCATCCACGTCGCCTCCACGACGCCGCGGCGGATGCGGTCGGGACGGCGCCCGCCGAGGTTCTGCGCCGTGTACATCGAGACGGCGAGGCCGAGCGACGAGAGGAAGGCCACGCCGAGGCTGTCGACCCTGGCACCCGTGGTGTACGCGGCCACCGCCTCGGCGCCGATGGTGTTGAGCGCGACCTGCACGGTGAGGGTGCCGATCGCGATGATCGACGCCTGGAAGCCCATGGGCAGTCCGAGACGCAGGTGCTCGGCCACATCGGCGCGCGTGACGCGCCAGTCGCTGCGGCGCAGGTGCAGCAGAGGCAGGCGGCGGCGCACGAACTCCAGGCACAGCAGCACCGACACGGCCTGCGCGACGACCGTCGCCAGCGCCGCCCCGGCCACGCCCCACTCGAGCGGTCCGACCATGAGCACGACGAGCCCCGCGTTCAGGGCGCACGAGACCGTGAGGAAGACCAGCGGCGTGCGGGAGTCGCCGATCGCGCGGATGATCGCCGACAGGTAGTTGAAGAACATGGTCGCGCCGGCGCCGATGAAGCTGATCTGCGTGAACACGGTGGCCTCGGCCATCAGCTCGCTCGGCGTCTGCAGCAGCGCGAGGAGAGGGTGCGAGATCAGGGGCGCCCCGACCGTGAGGATCACGCTCGTGATGCCGGTGAGGATCACCCCGGTCGCGACGGAGCGGCGCACCGCGACCTCGTCGCCGGCGCCGTAGGCCTGCGCGATGGGGATGGCGAAGCCGCTCGTGAGACCCCACGCGAAGCCGAGCAGCAGGAACAGCAGCGGTCCGGTCGCGCCGACGGCGGCGAGCGAGCCGACGCCGAGGTGGCGGCCGACGACGATCGCATCGACGAACTGGTACAGCTGCTGGACGACGTTGCCGAGCAGGAGCGGGATGGAGAAGGCAAGGATGACACGCCACGGACGGCCCGTGGTGAGAGAGGTGGCCATGAAGGAGCGGCTCGCAGAACTGGGGGGTGGATCGGGGGTCCGACCAGTTTATCGAATCGATTCGGAGAGCGGTATCCCCGGACACGCGGAATCGGCCGGCATCGCGGGGGCGATGCCGGCCGATCTCTTCCGCGCGCTCAGGCGGATGCAGGGGTGGGGCCGCCGGACGGCGACTCCGCGTCGGTGCTCCCCAGCTCCGACGCCTGCTCGGCCTCGCGCACGATCTCCTCGACGACCGGTGAGTCGTCGCCGATCTCCCGCTGCAGCTCGTGGGCGAGCGAGTCGAGCTCCGCGCCGCCCGCCATCATGCTCGTCAACTGCGCGAGGGAGATCTCCTCCTTCTCGAAGTTGCCGATGCTGGTGCCGCGGTTCAGCAGCAGGAACCGATCGCCCACGGGGTACGCGTGGTGCGGGTTGTGCGTGATGAACACGACGCCCAGACCGCGATCGCGGGCCCTGGCGATGTACTTCAGCACCACGCCCGACTGCTTCACACCCAGCGCCGCGGTCGGCTCGTCGAGGATCAGCACCCTCGCGCCGAAGTACACCGCACGGGCGATCGCGACGCACTGGCGCTCTCCTCCCGACAGCGTGCCGATCGGCTGATCCACGTCGCGCAGGTCGATGCCCATGTTGGCGAGCTCTGTGTACGTGATCTGCTTCATGCGCTTCACGTCGAGCCGACGGAGCGGCCCCCAGCCCTTCGTCAGCTCCGACCCGAGGAAGAAGTTGCGCCAGACCGGCATCAGCGGCACGACAGCGAGGTCCTGATAGACCGTGGCGATGCCGGCATCCAGCGCCGCCCTCGGCGACGAGAACGTCACCTGCACCCCGTCGACGAGCAGCTCGCCGCTGGAGGGGGTGTGCGCCCCGGCCAGCATCTTGATGAACGTGGACTTGCCGGCGCCGTTGTCCCCCAGGACGCACGTGACCTGTCCGGCGTTCACCGTCGTGCTGACTCCGGCGAGCGCGTTCACCGGACCGTAGCTCTTGCCGATGTCGCGCACCTCGACGACGGGCGCCGTCGTGCTGACCGCGGTCATTTCACTCCTCCCGCCCTGAGTCGCACCCAGTGGTTCAGGAACACCGCCAGCAGCAGCATCGCTCCGAGGAACGTGCGCAGCCAGTTCGTGTCCCACTGGGCGAACGTGATGCCCTGGAAGACCATGCCGTAGATGAGGGCGCCCAGCGCCGCGCCGATCGCGGAGCCGAAGCCTCCCGTCATCAGACAGCCGCCGACGACCGCGCAGATGATGTAGATGAACTCCTGCCCGACGCCCGTGTTCGCCTGCACCGTCGAGGTGCGGAACAGCGAGATCATGCCGACCAGCCACGCCGCACCGGCCGTGACCATGAACAGGCCGATCTTGGTCTTGAGCACGGGAACGCCCACCTGGCGGGATGACGTGACCGCCCCGCCGACCGCGAAGATCCAGTTGCCCGGCCGGGTGCGCAGCAGCACCCAGGTCGCGACGGCGGTGACGACGAACCACCAGAGCACCGAGATGTAGAAGGTGCCGCCGCCGATCTCGATCGACGAGCCGAAGAGGGGCTGGATGCTGTCGTAGTAGGGCACCTTGGTCATGCCCTGGATGGCCACCTGGCCGGTGATGAGCTTCGTGACGGCGAGGTCGATGCCCGCCAGGACGAAGAACGTGCCGAGGGTGATGATGAAGCTCGGCAGCCCGGTCTTCATCACGAGGAGGCCGTTGAGGGCGCCGATCGCGAGGGCCAGCACGAGCGAGACGAGCACGGCCACCCAGATGTTCAGCCCGTACCGGGTGGTCAGGATGCCGACCACGAGAGCGGTGAAGCCGGTGAGCACACCCGCCGAGAGGTCGAACTCCCCGCCGATCATGAGCAGGGCGACCGCCACGGCCATGATGCCGAAGGTCGATGCGGATTCGAGCCAGACGCCCGCTCCGGCGGTGGTCATGAAGCTCTTCGTGTAGACGGAGAAGAAGATCATCACCGCCAGCGCTGCGACGAGCGCTCCCATCTCGGGCCGCACGAGCAGAGTGCGCAGCGGCCGCCGTTCCAGTCGCGGTCTGTTGCCCACCGTGACGATGTCCGTCGTTGTCATCTTCAGTCCTTTCGCCGGACGAGGGGTCGGGTGTCATCCCGCCCCCTCCGCCGGTGTTAGCGCGTGCCCTTCTTGGCGAACTCCGCGACCTGGGCCGCGTTGTCCTTCGTGACGAACGCCGGTCCGGAGTAGATCGGCTCCCCACCGCCGATGTCGTTGCCGTTGATGCTCTTGAGGTAGAGCGCGGTCACCCCGAGGAAGCCCTGCACGTACGGCTGCTGGTCGACCGCGAAGAGGATCTTGCCGTCGGCCACTGCGGCCACGACGTCTTCCGACAGGTCGAAGGTCGCGACCTTCGCCGCGCTGCCGGACTCCTCGACGGCGCCGACCGCGTCGATCGCGTACTGGCCGCCGAGGGTCAGCACGGCGTCGATTGAGGGGTCGGCCTGCAGCTTCGACTTGATGGTCGCCTTGACCTCGGCATCGTTCGTGCCGTCGACCTGCAGGTTCTCCATGGTGCCGCCGAACGCGCCGGCCGCGGCCTTGCAGCGCTCCTCGAGCCCGATGTTGCCCGCTTCCTGGATGACGCAGAGGGCGTTGGTCGCGCCCTCCGTGCTGAGGCGCTCGCCGACAGCGGCTCCCGCGATCGACTCGCTCTGCCCGACGTGGGTGATCGCGCCGAACTCCTTGAACTTCTCGATGCCCGAGTTGATGGTCACGACCGGGATGCCGGCGGCGACGGCGCGCTCGACGCTCGCCTGGACGCCGTCGGGGTTGGCCATGGAGACGACGATGCCGTCGACCTTCTGCGCGATCGCGTTGTCGATGAGCTGCGACTGCTTCGCGGGGTCGGGGTCGGAGTTGTAGGTGACGTCGGCGCCGTAGTCGGCTCCGGCCTTCTCCGCGCCGGACTTGACGCGGTCCCAGAACGCGTCGCCGGGCGCTGCGTGCGTGACCACGGCGTAGCTCAGCCCTGAGGACTTGGTGTCGCCGCCGCCCTGCGAGTCGGTCGTCGGTTCCTGTCCGGTTCCAGAGCACGCCGACAGCAGCAGCGCGGCTGCGGCGGCGATCCCCAGAACGCCGATGAGGCGCTTCTTCATTTCGGTTTCCCTTCGATGCGGATCCTGTCGACGTCGACACGTCCCACCTGGTGACGTCGGTGTCAGGGCGATCCTGACACCGTGGAGTCCAAATGTCAATACATTCTGTCAACATCTCCATTCGGGGTATACGCTGTGTCCAACGGAAGGAGTCGCCCGTGGTGACGAAGAAGCACATCGGCGTCGGTCTGGTCTCGGTCGGATGGATGGGGCGCCTGCACTCACGCGCCTATCTGGAGGCGCACAGGCACTACCCCGACCTGCCCGTCGTCGCCGACCTCACGGTCGCCGCAGACCCGGATGCCGGGGGCCGCGAACACGCCGCCGACGTGCTCGGCTACCGCGAGACCGTCTCCGACTACCGCGAGCTGATCGCCCACCCGGACGTCGACGTGGTCTCGATCTGCTCGCCGAACTTCCTCCACCACGAGATCGCCCTGGCCGCCATCGCTGCGGGCAAGCCGTTCTGGATCGAGAAGCCGATGGGCCGCGGCGCCGGCGAGTCGCGAGAGATCGCACAGGGCGCTCTCGACGCGGGTCTCGTGACCTCGGTGGGCTTCAACTACCGGCACGCCCCCGCCATCGCGCACGCCAGGCGCCTGGTGCGCGACGGGGCGCTCGGCACGATCACGAACGTGCGCGTCGCCCTGCTCGCCGACTACTCGGCCGATCCCGACGGCGCCCTCACGTGGCGGTTCAGCCGCGATCGCGCGGGCAGCGGCGTGCTCGGCGACCTGCTCTCGCACGGGGCCGACCTCGCGCAGTACATCGTCGGCCGGATCAGCTCCGTCAGCGGGCTCACCGAGACCTTCATCCGCAGCCGTCCCCTGCCGTCGGCCGGCGCGGCCAGCCACTTCAGCAAGGGCGCCGACGACGGCCCCCGCGGCGACGTCGAGAACGAGGACTACGCCGCGATCCTCGCCCGTTTCGACTCCGGCGCGGTCGCCGTGCTGGAGTCCAGCCGCGTCGCGATCGGCCCCCGCGCCGAGTACCGCATCGAGGTGTACGGCACGAAGGGCTCGCTGCGGTGGGACTTCCAGCGCCTGAACGAGCTCCAGCTGGCCGACGACGCCTCCGGCTACCGCACCGTCATGGCCGGGCCCGACTACGGCGACTTCGCGCGCTTCCAGCCCGGGGCCGGCACCGGCATGGGCTTCGACGACCTGAAGACCATCGAGGCCTCGCTGTTCCTGCGCTCCGTCGCCGAGGGCAGGCAGCTCGCGCCGTCGGCATCCGATGCGTGGTCGGCGGCGGAGATCGTGGATGCCGCGCTGCGGAGCACGGCATCCGGAGCCTGGGAGTCCGTGCCCGAGGTGACGGGCCCCACGACGTACGACGCGTGACCCTCCGCTCCTCTCGTCTCGTGGGTCCCGCTCGCGTGTGCCGTTCGCGTGTGAGTCACGCTCACGCGAGGTGTCGCACAACGCACGCGTGAGGCGCCACAAGAGCACACGCGTGAGGGGCCACAGAACGTCGCGTCATGGGCCCCGTACCCGACAGAACATGACCCCTCACACCAAGCACCACAAAGAGCACCCGCGTGAAGAGCCACAAAACGTCGCGCCAAAGGGCCCGCACCCCGCACAACATGACCCCTCACGCGAGGGCGCGAGGGCGCGAGCGAGGGCGCGAGCGAGGGCGCGAGGGTGCGGGGGGGCTCAGGCCCCGAAGGCGCTCCGGAACGCGTCGAGCGCGGCATCCGTGTCGGTGCGCGCCCAGCCCTCGAGGCCGATCACCCCGTCGTAGCCGAGGTCGCGCAGCGCAGCGGCGATCGCCTCGTAGCGGATCTCCCCCGTGCCCGGCTCGCAGCGACCAGGCACATCAGCGACCTGGATCTCGCCGACCCACGGCAGCGCCTCCCGCACGAGCTCGATCAGGTTCCCCTCCCCGATCTGCGCGTGGTACAGGTCGAGGTTGAGGCGCAGCCACGGGGAGTCCACGGCCCGCGCCAGACGCAGCGTGTCGGCGGCGCGGGCGAACGGGGTTCCGGGGTGGTCGACGGCGGTGTTCAGGTTCTCCAGCGTGAACACGCGCCCCTCACGCGCGCCCAGCGCGGCCAGTCGCGCGAGGGTGTCCGCCGCGATCTCCCACTCGTGCGGGGCGACCTCGGTCTGCGGGCGCACCGGAAGGCCGCCGGGCGCCAGCCCCGTGCCGTGCAGGTTCAGCCGGGGTGAGTCGATCACCTCCGCCTTCCGCAGCGACTCCTCCGCCGTCGCGAGGAGGTCGGCGATGCCCTCGGGCGTCGTGAGGTCGCCGCGGAGGTACCCCGTCATCGACGAGAACACCGCGCCGGTGGCGGCGAGCGCGGGGAGGTCCTTGGTGCTCCAGTCCCAGATCTCGACCTCGAAGCCGCGCTCGTCGAGACGGCGGACGCGTTCGACCAGATCGAGGTCGGTGTAGAGCATCTCGGCCGACGCGGCCAGCCGGTAGCGGGCAGGCTGCTCGACGGCGCTCATCGCAGGTCGACCGGCACGACGACGCGCTCGGTCGCCGAACGCTGCGCGGCGTCGGCGAGGATCAGCGCCGCGCGGCCGTCCTCGAACGTCGGGCTCGTCGACTCCTCTCCGCGGGCGAGCAGGATGAACTCGTGCAGCTCCGCGGCGTAGGCGGCGGCATAGCGCTCCAGGAAGAACGGCTCGTACGGGGGCTTCGCCTCGACGGCATCCGCGGTCGACAGGCTGACGAGGCTGGTCGGCGCGTTCGCGACCTGCAGCATCCCGGTGCCGCCGAAGGCCTCGATGCGCTGGTCGTAGCCGACGGCGCTGTGCCGTGAGTTGACGATCGTGACGAGGGCGCCGGATGCCGCGCGCAGGGTCGTCACGGCGGTGTCGAAGTCGCCGTGCTGGGCGGCGCCGGCGTCGAAGGTCGTCGACCCGGATGCCGAGACCTCGACGATCTCGGGCAGGAAGAACCGTGCCATGTCGAAGTCGTGGATCGTCATGTCGCGGAAGATCCCGCCGGACACGGCGACGTAGTCGGCGGGCGGGGCCGAGGGGTCGCGGCTGATGATCGTGAGCTGTTCGAGGGCGCCGATCTCACCCGCGGCGACGCGGGCCCTGGCCGACGCGAACGCGGGGTCGAAGCGGCGGTTGAAGCCGAGCGCCACCGGCACCCCGGCCGACGCGACCCGGGGACGCAGCGCCTCGACCCGCGCGATGTCGAGGTCGATCGGCTTCTCGCAGAGCACGGGGATGCCGGCATCCACCGCCCGCGCGATGAGGTCGACGTGCGTCGGCGTCGGCGAGGCGATGAGGATCGCGTCGACCTCGCCCGAGGCGAACACCTCGTCGGGGGTGTCGGTCGCCGTGCCGCCGTACGTCGCCGCGACGCGGCGCGCGCCGTCGACGAAGGGATCGGCGACCCAGGAGAGCTGCGCGTCGGGGTCGGCGGCGATGCTCGCGGCGTGCACCTGGCCGATGCGTCCGGTGCCGATCAGGCCGAAGCGGAGGGGAGCGTGTGACATCGTGCGGTCCTTCGGGGAGAGGGGTCGGGGAGAAGGGGTCACGCCCAGGGGCGCAGCGCCTCGCGGTTGCGGATCTGGTCGGCCCCGCGCGCGGCGCGGAACTCGGAGAGGGAGACGTCGGGGCCGTTCAGCACGTCCTGCTCGACGACGATCCAGCCGTCGAAGCCGCGCTCGTCGACGGCATCCATCACGGCGGCGAGGTCGATGTCGCCCGCGCCGAACGCGACGAACGAACCCGACGACCAGACCTCGCGCATCCCGCCGCCGGCGGAGAGCACGCGCGTCAGCTCGCCGAGGTCGACGTCCTTCAGGTGCAGGTGGTTGATGCGGTCTCCCCAGCGGCGCACGGCGTCGAGCGGGTCTCCCCCGGCGATGAAGAGGTGACCGGTGTCGAGGGTGAGATCGACGTCGACGTTCGCGAGGAACCGATCGATCTCGTCGGGCGACTCCACGAACGTGCCGGCGTGGTGGTGGAAGGTCGGCTCGAAGCCGGCCGCGCGCACGATGCCCGCGGCGCGCTCGGTGTTCGCGAGCAGCCTCCCCCACGCGGCCTCGGCGAGCGGGTCGACCTCGCCTCCGCGGCCCGGCGCACCCTGGCGGATGCTCGAGCCTCCGTCGGCGAGCGTGGGCAGCGGCAGCCGATCGGGGCCGTCCTCCGCGGCGTCGGAGAACGCGCGCAGCGCCTCGTGCAGTTCCGGGAGCGCCGCCTCGAAGGCGTCGTCGTCGGAGAACGGCAGCTGCACCCAGCCTCCGGCGAGCTCCAGCCCGTGGCTCCGCAGCCGCTGCCGCAGCCGCGCGCCCCGCCCGAAGAAGCCGGACGGGCCCAGGTCCACGCCGCGGTAGTCCGACTCGGCGAGCGTCGCCAGCAGGTCGTCGGGGCTGATCGTCTCGGCGCCCTCCGGGGTCAGCTCGAACACGCCGAAGCTCACCGGGGCGCCGGCCACCGTCGCCTTCATGCCTCTCCTCCGTCTTCCGCGCCCAGCAGCGGGCGCTGCGCCGTCCGGCGCTGTTCGTACTCGCGGCGTGCGCGACGGGTCGTCGGCAGCGATGCCTCCTCCGGCACCGGCACATCCCACCAGCCCTCCCCGTCGGGGGCGTAGAGCAGCGGGTCGCTCTCGATGTGGATCACGGTCGACCGCGGCGAGGCCTTCGCTGCGGCGAGCGCGGCCGACAGGTCGTCGATCGCGGATGCCGTCGCCGGGATCTCCACGACGTCCAGCCCGTAGCTGCGCGCGTTCATGGCGAGGTCGACCGGCAGCAGCCGCTCGGCGTGCGCCGGATCGTCCTGCATCCGGTAGCGCGTGCCGAACCGTTCCGAGCCGACGGTCTCCGACAGGTGGCCGATCGAGGCGTAGCCGTGGTTCTGCACGATCACGATGATGAGCTTGATGCCCTCGGCGACGACCGTGGCGAGCTCGGAGCTCAGCATCAGGTACGAGCCGTCCCCCACCATCACGACCACGTCGCGGTCGGAGCCGGAGGCGAGGGCGCCGCGCTTGGCGCCGAGGCCGCCGGCGATCTCGTACCCCATGCACGAGAACGCGTACTCGACGTGATAGCCGAGCGGGTCGCGCACGCGCCAGAGCTTGTGCAGGTCGCCGGGCAGGGAACCAGCGGCCTGGACGATCACGTCCTCCGGGTCGGTGGCCGCCTGGACGGCGCCGATGATCTCCGGCTGGCCGGGACGTGCGAGGCCCGATGGCGCGAAGGCCGCGTCGACCGCGGCATCCCACTCCGCCTTCTCCCCGGCGATGCGGGTGGCGTACTCGTCGCTCACGATCCGGACGGGCAGCGCCTCTGCGAGCGCGACCAGCGTCTCGCGGGCGTCGGCGATCACGGGCAGCTGCGTGCCGTGCTTGTACGCGTCGAACGCGGCGACGTTGATGTTGACGAACTCGACACCCGGATGCTGGAACGCCGTGCGCGACCCCGTGGTGAAGTCGCTGTAGCGCGTGCCGATGCCGATCACGACGTCGGCCTCGGCGGCGAGCCGATTCGCCGCGGTCGAGCCCGTGGCCCCGACGCCGCCGAGGTACTGCGGGTGGTCCCAGGCGAGGCTGCCGCCGCCGGCCTGCGTCGTGCCGACGGGGATGCCGGTGGCCTCGACGAAGGCGCGCAGCTGCTCCTCTGCGCCCGAGTAGATCACGCCGCCGCCCGCGACGACGAACGGGCGCTTCGCGGCGCGGATCGCCCGCACGGCCCGCTCCAGCGCACCGCGTTCGGGGACGGGCCGGCGCACGTGCCACTCGCGTTCGGCGAGGAACGACAGCGGCACGTCGATGCTCTCGGCCTGCACGTCCTCCGGCAGCGCGATCGTGACGGCGCCGGTCTCGGCGGGGTCGACGAGCACGCGAAGGGCGTTCAGCGCGATCGAGAACAGCTGCTCCGGCCGCTGCACGCGATCGAAGAAGCGCGAGAGCGGACGGAACGCGTCGTTGACGGTGAGCCCGATGTCCCACGGCTGCTCCAGCTGCTGCAGCACCGGGTCGGCCACGCGCGTCGCGAAGGTGTCGCTCGGCAGCAGTAGCGCCGGCAGCCGATTCGTCGTGGCGAGCGCGGCGCCGGTGAGCATGTTGGTCGCGCCGGGGCCGACGGATGCCGCGGAGGCGAACGTCGCCCTTCGGCGGTGCATCCGCGCGAAGCCGACGGACTGGTGCACCATCGCCTGCTCGTTGCGGGCCTGGTGGTACGGCATGAGGCCGGGGCTCTCGACGTCGAGCTGGCGCAGCGCCTGGCCGATGCCGGCGACGTTGCCGTGTCCGAAGATGCCGAACACGCCGGGGATCGTCCGTTCGCGGATCTCCCCGTCGACCGTCCATTGGTTCGCAAGGAACCCGATCAGCGCCTGGCTGACCGACATCCTCCTGGTCGCCGTCATCGCGGCCCTCCTTCGTCGTGCTCGTCGTCGTGCGCCGATGCGCCCTCGGGGAAGGGCAGGCGCGGGTCGATCGGCTGCGAGGCCCACGCGTCGCGCACCCACGCGTGCGCGGGGTCGTCGCTGATCAGCCACTCGCGCTCGGGGTCCGGCCCCGCCATCACGTTCAGGTAGTACAGGTCGTAGCCTGGGGCGGCGACCGCAGGGCCGTGGTAGCCGAAGGGCACGAGGGCGATGTCGCCCGTGCGGACCATCGCGTCGATCTCGATGTCGCCGGCGGGAGAGGAGTAGGTGCTGAACAGCCCGAACGCGGCATCCGCCCCCTGCGTCGACCGGTCGGCGCGAGCCGCCTCGAAGTAGTAGATCTCCTCGAGCCGCGACTCGTGACCGGGCACGTTCTCGTCGTGCTTGTGCGGAGGGTACGACGACCAGTTGCCTGCTGGCGTGATGACCTCGCACACGATGAGCCGGGCGGCATCCAGCGCCTGCGGGGTGCCGAAGTTGTGCACCTGGCGGCTCGACGCACCCGCACCGCGGAGCTCGACGGGGGTCTCTGCCGCCGCGATGCGTCTGGTCGGCCGGACCTCGGTCGTCGGCGACGAGGCGACGGCGACCCTGCCGCTCCCCCGCACGATCGCCGTCGCATCGGTGGAGAGGTAGAGCACGTCGGTCGGACCGTCGAAGACCGACGCGCGGCCCGCGAGGTCCACGGTCGACGCGGACCCCCGCTCGACGACCTCCACCGTGAAGCTCCCGGCGAGCGGCACGACGATGCGCTCCTGCCCGCCGCCGTCCAGCGCGAGGGACTCGCCCTCGGTCAGCACGCCCACGCGCAGACCCGTGTGCTGCCAGCCGGGGATGCCGTCGTCGACCACGCTCTCCCACCCCTCGCCGGCGAGCGCGCCGCGGCGATGGAACCATCCGGTCTCGTCGTTCATGCGCGCCTCAGCGGTTCTGCGGGAATCCGAGGTTGATGCCCTCGTGCGTCGCCGGGTCGAGCCAGCGGCTGGTGACCGCCTTCTCCCGCGTGAAGAACTCGAACCCGTGCACACCGTACGCCTTCGCGTCGCCGAACAGCGAGGCCTTCCAGCCGCCGAAGGAGTGGTACGCGACGGGGACGGGGATCGGGACGTTGATGCCGATCATGCCGACCTGCACCTCGGTCTGGAAGCGCCGCGCGGCGCCGCCGTCGTTCGTGAAGATCGCCGTGCCGTTGCCGAACTCGCCGGAGTTGATGAGGTCGAGCCCCTCCTGGAACGTCTCGACGCGCACGATCGACAGCACCGGGCCGAAGATCTCCTCGCGGTACGCCCGCGATGTGAGCGGGATCTCGTCGATCAGCGTCGGTCCGAAGAAGAAGCCGTCCTCGTGCCCGTCGACGACGAAGCCGCGGCCGTCCACCACGATGCGCGCCCCATCGGCGGCCGCGATGTCGACGTAGCCCGACACCTTCTCTCGGTGCGCGCCGCTGATCAGCGGGCCGAGGTCGGGCTCGCCGTCGGCATCCCCCGCGCCGTTGCCCACGCGCAGCCGGGAGATCCGCTCGGTGATCTTCTCGATGAGCCGGTCCGCCACCGGCTCCACCGCGATCAGGACGGAGATCGCCATGCACCGCTCGCCCGCGGCGCCGTAGCCCGCGTTGATCGCCTGGTCGGCGACGAGGTCGAGGTCGGCGTCGGGGAGCACCAGCATGTGGTTCTTCGCACCGCCGAGCGCCTGCACCCTCTTGCCGTGACGGGATGCCGTCTCGTAGATGTACTGCGCGATGGGGGTCGAGCCGACGAACGAGATCGACTGCACGACGGGGCTCGTGAGGAGGCCGTCGACCGCGAGCTTGTCACCCTGCAGCACCGTGAAGACGCCGTCGGGGAGCCCGGCCTCGCGCCACAGCTCGGCCATCCAGAGAGCGGCGGACGGATCCTTCTCGCTGGGCTTGAGCACCACGGCGTTGCCGGCGGCGATCGCGATCGGGAAGAACCACATCGGCACCATGACCGGGAAGTTGAAGGGGCTGACGATGCCGATCACGCCCAGCGGCTGCTTGATCGAGTACACGTCGATGCCGGTCGAGACGTTCTCCGAGTAGGCGCCCTTGATCAGGTGCGGGAACCCGGTGGCGAGCTCCACCACCTCCTGTCCGCGGAGGATCTCCCCCATCGCGTCGGAGAGCACCTTGCCGTGCTCACGCGTGACGATCTCGGCGAGCTCGCCCTTGCGGGCGTTCAGCAGCTCGCGGAATGCGAACAGCACCGCCTGGCGCTTCGCGATCGACGTGGCGCCCCAGGCCTTCTGCGCACGCTCTGCCGACGCGATCGCCTCGGCGATCTCGGCCTCGTCGGCGAGCGCCACCCGGCCGATCACGGCTCCGGTCGCGGGGTTGAAGACGTCGGCGGTGCGGCCGCTCGTCGAGGGGCGCGGCGCCCCGTCGATCCAGTGGCCGATCTCCTGCACACCCGCGAGGGCGGCTGTCGTGTCGATGGTCATGCGGGCTCCTCAGATCAGCGTGGGGTGGACGAGTCGGGCCGCGATGTCGACGGCCGCGGCGACATCGCCGTCGGGCGGGTAGAGCAGGGTGCGACCCGCGGTGAGGCCCCGCACGCCGGGGAGCGACATCGCGTCCTCCCAGGCGGCGAAGGTCTCGTCGGGGTCGTCGGGAGAGTCGCCGCCGAGCAGCACGGTCGGCATGGTCGTCGCCGCCATCACGCGCTCCATGTCGGCCACGACGGGCAGCTTCATCCACGTGTACGCGCTGCTGCCACCGAGGCCGGCGGCGATCGCGATCGAGCGGATGACGGCATCCGGCGTCAGGTCGTTGACGACGTGCCCGTCCTTCCACTGGCTCACGAACGGCTCCAGCATGATGGGCAGTCGAGCGGCGGCGGCCTGCGTGACGGCGTGGGCGGTCGCCTCGAGCGTCGCCGAGGTGCCCTCGTCGTCGAAGTTGATGCGCATGAGCGTCTTCGCGAAGTCGAGCCCGGAGTCGACGAGGCTCGGCACGTCGTAGGCCGTGAAGCGGTCGTCCATCTCGAAGGTCGCCGAGCGGAGGCCGCCGCGGTTCATCGAGCCCACCACGACCTTTCCGTCGAGCAGGCCGAGAGCGGCGAGGTCGTCGATGATGTCGGGGGTCCCGAGCACGCCGTCGACGCCCGGTCGCGAGAGCGCCGTGGCGAGCCGGTCGAGCAGGTCGTACCTGTCGGCCATGGCCGTCGCGTCCGGTCCCACCGCGAGCGCGCCCCTGGCCGGATGGTCGGCGGCGACGATGAACATGCGGTCGTCGGCTCCCAGGATCTCGCGCCGCGTGCGCGCCCGCAGCGCCTCGGTGATCTCGTGCGGACGTCGCGAGCGGATCTCCCGCAGCCGCGCGAAGTCGGATGCCGTCAGGATGCCCATGTCAGTTCCCCCCTGCCATCGCCTCGTCGACCTCCGCCGTCGTGGGCATGGCCGTCGAGCACTCCAGGCGCGAGGCGACGATCGCCCCCGCCGCGTTCGCGAAGCGGATGATCCGCTCGAGCTCCCACCCGCTCAGCAGGCCGTGGCACAGGGCGCCGCCGAACGCGTCGCCGGCGCCGAGGCCGTTGACGACGTCGATGACCAGCGGGGGCACCTCGACGGTCTCGTCTCGGGTCTTGGCGAGCACGCCCTTGGGCCCCTGCTTCACGATCGCAAGCTCGATGCCGCGGTCGAGCAGCGCGTCGGCTGCGCGGTGCGGGTCGGTCTCGCCGACGGCGATCTCGCACTCCTCGCGGTTGCCCACGGCCACGGTCACGGCGTCGAGCACGGCATCCACCTGCGCGGACGCTGCGGCCGGATCGCTCCAGAACATCGGGCGGTAGTCGAGGTCGAGCACCGTGTGCCGAGCGCGCCCCCTGGCAGCGAGCGCTGCGAGATGGGCGGAGCGGCTGGGCTCCTGGCTGAGGCCGGTGACCGTGAGCCAGAGGAGATCGGTCGCACGCACGGCGTCGAGGTCGATCTGGTCGGCGTCGAGATTCAGATCGGGCGCCTTCGGGTCGCGGTAGAAGTACAGCGGGAAGTCGTCGGGCGGGAAGATCTCGCAGAACGTCAGGGGCGTCTTCAGCAGCGGATCGACGGCCACGCCGGAGGGGTCGACGCCGAGGCGGTCGAGCTCGCGGAGCAGGTAGCGGCCGAAGGGATCGTCGCCCACGCGCGAGACGAGGGCCGAGCGGCGCCCGTGCCGCGCCGCGGCGACGCTCACGTTGGCCGCGCTGCCGCCGAGGTACTTGCCGAAGCTCGTCACGTCTTCGAGGCCGACCCCGCTCTGCAGCGGATAGAGGTCCACTCCGAGGCGTCCGAAGGCGATGATCTCGGGTGCGTCCTGCGTCTCGGTCATGCGCGCGAACACCTCTCTGTACGTCGGCATCCACTTCGATGCTCGAATGTCCTAACAATAGCACATAGGTGTGTCCGCGCAAGAGATCCCGCCCGCCGAAGTTGCAGACGTAAGATTGTCGGAACATGGACCCCGCGACCACGCGGGCCGGGGAGGGAACGATGGCCGGCGACGAGCCCCATTGGCCGGACGAGCTGTTCGCCGACCTCGACCGCACCGGCCCCGTGCCGCTGTACTACCAGGTCTCCAGCCGCCTCGAAGGGGCCATCCACTCCGGCGCCATCCCCGCCGGCGCCCGCCTGGAGAACGAGATCGCGATCGCCCAGCGACTCGGCCTCTCCCGCCCCACCGTGCGTCGCGCGATCCAGGAGGTCGTCGACAAGGGACTGCTCGTCCGCCGCCGCGGCATCGGCACGCAGGTCGTGCAGGGACAGGTCACCCGCCAGGTCGAGCTGACCAGCCTCTACGAAGACCTCCAGGGCTCCCACCACGAGCCCGGCACCCGCGTGCTCGCGCACGAGGTCGTCCCCGCGACCGACGCCGTCGCCGTGGGACTCGGCGTGCCGGTCGGTGAGGACGTCGTCTACATCCGCCGCCAGCGCAGCACCGACGGGATGCCGGTGGCCGTGCTGGAGAACTACCTCCCCCGCGAGTTCCGCGACATCACCACCGACGACCTCGGCACCCGCGGGCTCTACCAGATCCTCCGCGCCCGGGGCGTGACGATCCGGATCGCCAAGCAGAAGATCGGCGCCCGGCGCGCCGAAGGAGACGAGAGCGCACTGCTCGACATCGACGACGGCGGCCCCGTGCTCACGATGGAGCGCATCGCCTTCGACGACTCCGGCAGGGCCATCGAGTACGGCCACCACTGCTACCGCCCCGACATGTACAGCTTCGAGACCACGCTCGTCGCGAAGTAGCCGATCCGGCTGACCCTCCGCGGATCGTCCGGGCGACGGCATCCGCTTGTATTAGCCTGCACACCGTGCCCGCGCGCGGGCGCAGTCGACGACGACCGGAGGATCAACAGTGACGAATCAGCACTCAGGGGGCACCACGAAGGGCACCGGCGAGGAGGAGCACCTGCGGCGGGCGCTGAGCAACCGCCACATCCAGTTGCTCGCGATCGGCGGGGCGATCGGCACCGGCCTGTTCATGGGCAGCGGCAAGACCATCTCGGTCGCCGGCCCGTCGGTCATCTTCGTCTACATGATCATCGGCTTCATGCTGTTCTTCGTCATGCGGGCGATGGGCGAGCTGCTGCTGTCGAACCTCAAGTACAAGTCGTTCAGCGACTTCGCCAGCGACCTCCTCGGCCCCTGGGCCGGCTTCTTCACCGGGTGGACCTACTGGTTCTGCTGGGTGGTCACCGGCGTCGCCGACGTCATCGCGATCGCCGGGTACACGGATGCGCTCATCCCCGGCATCCCGCTGTGGATCCCCGGCCTGCTCGTCATCATCATCCTGCTCGCGCTGAACCTGCCCACGGTCGCCGCCTTCGGCGAGATGGAGTTCTGGTTCGCGCTCATCAAGATCGTCGCGATCGTGGCGCTCATCATCACCGGCCTCGTGATGATCTTCACCGGCTTCCAGCACGACGCCGGCACCGCGTCGTTCGCGAACCTGTGGGACCACGGCGGCATGTTCCCGCACGGCTTCATGGGCTTCGTCGCCGGCTTCCAGATCGCCGTCTTCGCGTTCGTCGGCATCGAGCTCGTCGGCACGGCCGCGGCCGAGACGAAGGACCCGACGCGCAACCTGCCGAAGGCGATCAACGCCATCCCGATCCGCGTGCTGCTGTTCTACGTGGGCGCGCTCATCGTTCTGATGGCCGTGACCCCCTGGACCGAGTACGTCGCGGGCGAGAGTCCCTTCATCGCCATGTTCGCCCTCGCGGGCCTCGGCATCGCCGCGACGGTCGTGAACCTCGTCGTGCTGACCTCGGCCATGTCGAGCGCGAACTCGGGCATCTACTCCACCTCGCGCATGGTGTTCGGACTCGCGCAGGACGGCGACGCCCCGCAGATCTTCGGCCGCCTGTCGTCGCGCAAGGTGCCGCAGAACGCGCTGTTCCTCTCCTGCATCCTGCTGCTGTCGGGCGTCGTGCTGCTGTACGCGGGCAAGGACATCGGCACCGCCTTCGACATGGTGACCACGGTCTCGGCCGTGTGCTTCATGTTCGTGTGGACGATCTTCCTGATCAGCTACATCGTCTACCGCCGCACGCGCAAGGAGAAGGCCGCGGGCTCGGTGTTCCGCATGCCGGGCGGTCTGTTCATGCCCTACGTGGTGCTCGCGTTCTTCGTGTTCATCCTGTGGGCGCTGACCACGCAGCCCGACACCCTGACCGCGCTGGCGGTGACGCCGATCTGGTTCGCGCTGCTCGTCGTGGCGTGGCTCTTCGTGCGCAGGTCTCCGAACCACATCTCCCGTCACGAGGCCCACATCGCGCACCTGCGCGACGACTCCGCGGAGTAACGCGTTCACAACTCCTCAAGGATCGGCCGATTCCGCCCGGAATCGGCCGATCCTCGTCTGTCGGCCCTGTTTCTTGAGGAGTTGTGAACCAGGAACCCGGGACCCGGCTCAGGCGGAGGCCACCGCGGCCGGCTTCGCAGCGAACAGGCGCTTCCGCAGCGCGAGGAACAGCAGCACCATGCCCGCCGAGAGCAGGATGTGACCGAGCCCCGCGATGCCGGAGATCATGGCGGACGACTCCCGACCGAGCACCGTGAGGCATCCGTGCCAGACGAGCATCGCCGAGGTGAGCACGAGTCCGGCGTTGTAGATCCAGAAGAACCAGCCGAACAGGCGGCTCTCGCTCAGTGCGAACGCCTTCTCGAGCAGCAGCACGATCAGCAGCACGACGAAGCCCAGCACGAGCACGTGCGTGTGGACGAGACCGAGCTGGGTGAACTGCCCCTCGGGGAAGCCGTTGGCCTTGGTGAACTCGCGGTAGAAGAGTCCGGAGAGCACGCCGACGAGCATGTAGGCGAACGCGGCGTAGAAGAGCTTGCGCATGAGGGGTGTCCTTTCGAGGCTGACTCCAGCCTCGCGCCGCGGCACCCGCACCGGATCCATCGTTCGGTTGAGATGCACGGGCAGTGCGCGGCACGGCGCGGCACAGCCCGCACGGCCTTACACCCGCACGGAACGGCAGCGCCGTGCGAATCTGCGACCGGCGAGACATCAGAGAGGTCAGAGGATGCCGGTGTCCCGGGCGATCGCGATCGCCCGGGCGCGACTGTCGGCGCCGAGCTTCTCGAACACGTGCACGAGGTGCGTCTTGACCGTCGCCTCGGTGACGAACAGCGTCTTCGCGATCTCCCGGTTCGATGAGCCGGTGTCGAGGAGCCGCAGCACGTCGAGCTCGCGCTCGGTGAGCCGCACCCGCGGTGCCCGCATGACCTCGACGACGCGTTCGCTGAGCTCGGGGGTGAGCACGAGCCCTCCTGCGGCGGCGTGACGGATCGCCTGCACGATCACGTCAGGAGCGACGTCTTTCAGCAGATATCCCGCTGCACCTGCCTCAATCGCCCCGAGAATCTCCGCATCTCGATCGAAAGTGGTGAGGATGATCACCGCGGGGGCCGGCTCCTGCGCGCGGAGTGCAGCGGTGGTCTGGACGCCGTCCATGCCGGAGCCCAGGCGCAGATCGCACAGCACGACATCGGGGTGCAGATGCCGCGACAGCGCCACCGCCTCCTCACCGGATGCGGCCTCCCCCACGACCTCGATGTCGTCGCGGCGGTCGAACAACGAGCGCACGCCCGCCCGCACGATGGGGTGGTCGTCGACGAGCAGCACGCGCAGCGCGGTCATGACGCTCTCCCCTCGCCGCGGGGCGACGGGCACCCTCCGACCGACACATGGGCCGAGAGCGCCGTGCCGTCGCCTGGGGCGCTCTCCACGTCGAGTCCGCCGCCGAGCTCGCGGAGCCGCGCCCGCATCGCGCGCAGGCCGTAGCCGCCGTCCGGCCCCGGCGCGTCGAGTCGTGCGGAATCGAAGCCGCGTCCGTCATCGACGATGTCCAGGCGCACCGTGTCGCCGGCATCCGCCAGCGTCACCACCACCCGCGAGGCGCCGGAGTGCGTGCGCACGTTCGCGAGCGCCGACTGGGCCGTGCGCAGCAGCGCGACCTCGGCGTCGAGGCCGAGCGCGGGGAGGTCGTCGGCCTGCAGCGTCGCCGAGATCCCGGTCTCGTCCGACAGGCGCCGCAGCATCCGTCCGAGCGCGTCGCCGAGGGCGGCCTGCTCCAGCTCCGCCGGCATGAGGTCGTTCACGATGCGTCGGGCGTCGGCCAGTCCCTCTGCGGCGAGCGCGGCGATCTGCTCGAGCGCGCGGTCGGGGTCGGCATCCTGCTCCGTCCCGGTCCGAGCCAGCATGCCGATCGACGCCATGCTCTGCGCGACGGTGTCGTGGATGTCGCGCGACACCCTGGTGCGCTCGGCGCTCGCTCCGGACTCGCGCTGCGTGCGCGCGAGCTCGTCCTGCAGGGCCGCCATCTCCTCGTGCGCCTGGACGAGCGAGGAGATGAGCCGACGCCGTTCGCGCGCGTCGCGGACGAGCTCGAGGTATCCGCGCGAGATCCCCAGCGCGAAGACCCCGCCGACCAGCGGGCCGATCACGTTGGCGTAGCTGGTGGTGCCGTGGTGCAGCACGGGAGCCGCGATGACGACGGCGAGGATCAGGATGCTCAGCGGAGCCGCCCACCGCATCCGCAGCACGAAACCGGAGAGCAGCCAGAGCGCGAAGGCGAGCCACACGTACTCCGGCGACAGCGCGACGGCGCCGAGCCAGATCAGCGTCAGCCCGAGCAGCCAGCCGGCGGCGAGGCGACGGTCCGCGGTGCGCTCGCTCAGCACCAGGCCGCCGCCGTACCAGCCGAGGAAGACGAGGCTGATCGCCAGCACCCACGGCAGGGGCACGCCGTCGAGCGCGGCCCGCCACGAACCGATCGCGACGAGCACCACGGTGATCACGGCCTGCCCGACCCGCACGGAGCCGATCAGCCCCGCCCAGGTGCGCACGCGCACGGGCTCGGCGGCGGGGTGATCAGGAGACGGCATCCTCACATTCTTCCTCCCCACCCCCTCGCACGCCTCCACCTTTCGGTTGACCGCCCCTTCGCCCTTGCCTGCCGCCGTCGAGTTCACGTGCACTCGGCGAGTGCACGGCATCCCCGCGCCGACAGTCCGTGCGCTCGGCGAGATCATGTGCGCTCGACGGCGATGGAGGGCCTGCCAAGAGGGGGTGCGGCAGGGCCTCCCTCGGGAGGGGGAGGCGGGCGTAGCGTCGGAACGACAGGATGCCGACGGAAGGACACCCCATGCACACGCGCACACTCGGACAGGGCCTCGAGGTCTCGGCGGTCGGACTCGGCTGCATGGGCATGTCGCAGAGCTACGGGCCGAATCCCGGCACACGGGAGGAGATGATCGACGTGCTGCGCTCGGCGCTCGACCTCGGCGTCACCTTCTTCGACACGGCGGAGGTCTACGGTCCCTACGTGAACGAGGAGCTCGTCGGAGAGGCCCTCGCGCCGATCCGCGACCAGGTCGTGATCGCGACGAAGTTCGGCTGGAAGATCGAAGACGGCAAGAGCGTCGGCCTCGACAGCAGGCCCGAGCAGATCCGACGGGTCGCCGAAGCCTCGCTGCGACGGCTGCGCACCGACACGATCGACCTGTTCTACCAGCACCGCGTCGACCCGGACGTGCCGATCGACGACGTGGCCGGGACGGTCGGCGAGCTGATCGCCGAGGGCAAGGTTCGGCACTTCGGCCTCTCCGAGGCGTCGGCGGACACCATCCGGCGCGCGCACGCCGTGCACCCGGTGACGGCCCTGCAGAGCGAGTACTCGCTGTGGACGCGCGAGCCCGAGGCGTCCGTGCTTCCCGTGCTCGCCGAGCTCGGCATCGGCTTCGTGCCGTTCAGCCCCCTCGGCAAGGGCTTCCTGACCGGCACGGTCGATCAGAGCACGCCCTTCACCGAGGGCGACATCCGCGGAACGATCCCGCGCTTCAGCGAGGAGAACCGCGCCGCGAACCAGGAGCTCGTCGGTCAGGTCGCCGCTCTCGCCGCCGCGAAGGACGCCTCCCCCGGACAGATCGCCCTCGCGTGGCTGCTCGCCCGCGAGCCGTGGATCGTGCCCATCCCCGGCACGCGCCGCACGGCGCGCATCGCCGAGAACGCGGGCTCGACCGCCGTCGCGCTGTCCGCCGACGAGATGTCCGCCCTCGATCAGCTGGCCACGCGGGTCCACGGCGCCCGCTACAACCCCCAGCAGATGTCCTTCATCGACCGCTGACCCCGCACTTCCCGCGGCCGGGTCGCGTCGGGTCGCGTCGGAGTCGCCGTCAGGATCGCCGTCGACTTCACGCGCACTCGGCGACGTCACGCCCACAGGCCGGGTTCACGTGCACTCGGCGGGATGCCGTGCACTCAGCGACTTCACGTGCGCACGCGGCGGGGCTAGCGTGGCGGGGTGAGCACAGACCGCAGCTACCCGACGACGATCGCCGCGGGCGTGGAGCACGAGCTCGTCATCAAGAAGTCGCGGTTCATCGCCCACGTCGAGCCCGTCGCCTCGGTGGCGGAGGCGGATGCCGTCATCGCCGGCATCCGCAAACGGTTCTGGGACGCACGGCACAACTGCAGTGCGATGGTCACCGGCCTGCTCGGCGACCAGGCGCGGTCATCGGATGACGGAGAGCCGTCTGGCACAGCCGGCATCCCGATGCTCGAGGTGCTGCGGCGCCGGGAGCTCACCGACGTCGTGGCCGTGGTCACCCGGTACTTCGGCGGCGTCAAGCTCGGAGCCGGCGGACTCGTGCGCGCCTACTCCACGGCCGTCTCGGAGGCGCTGGATCTCGCGTCGCCCGTGCGGCGGGAGTCGCTCACGCAGGCGACGGTGGTCGTGCCCCACGCGGATGCCGGCCGCTACGACAACCTGCTGCGCGACTGGGCCGGCCACCACGGCGCGACGCTGGGCGCACCGAGCTACGGCGCGGCGGCGACGCTCGAGCTCTGGGCGCCCGCCGCGGCGCTCGCCTCCCTGGCCGACGACCTCGCCGCCGCATCCGCCGGCGCTGTGACGCCCGTCTTCGGCGCCGAGCGCATCGTCGACGTGCCCGGCTGACCGCCCGCCCCCGCATCCACGTTCCCGTCCACCCGCGCCCGCCCGACGCCGAAGTCCCGTCCGGCCGCTCCCGCCCGACGCCGGAGTCCGTCGGCCATCCATCGCCCATCGCCCTCGCGTTACCTCGCCGAGTGCACGGCCTCACGACGGCAGCATCCCGCCAGGCTCTGCGGGAAACCCCAGAGCATCTGCACGCGGCGCGGCGTGTCGACCGGGTGGCACGCCGCGCCGGCATCCGACGCTCTGGGTTTCTCCCCGGCGAACGGGGTGCGATCGGTGCGGGGCGTCCGCACCCCGGCACGGCGGATACGCTGGATCAGAGCTGCCGGAAGGAGCGAGATGTTCGACAGCCCGCTCTCGGCGTCGGCGTACGAGGTGCTCGGCGTCGACCCGACGGTCGACCACGACGAGCTGCGGCGCGCCTACCGGCTGCGCCTGCGCCAGACGCACCCCGACACGGGTGGCGACGCCGCCGTGTTCATCCAGGTGCAGTACGCGTGGGAGCTCATCGGCACCCCCGAGGGCCGCGCCGCGTACGACCGCGGGCACGGTTTCGTCGCGGAGAGCGAGTGGAGCGGATGGCGCGTGCAGACCGCCCGTCCGGACACACGGCCGCGCGCCCGCTCCTACGGACACCCCGGCGGATGGCGCCGAGAGCGCTACATCACGCTGATCCGCGAGTGGGCGGGCGTCGGCGTGGAGGTCCCCGATCCCTACGACCCCGCGCTGGTCCGTCAGGCGCCGCGCGAACTTCGCCGGCTGCTCGCCGATGCGCTGGCGGAGGAGGAGACGGCCCGGACCGTCTCCGACCTCGGCATGGGCTTCACGATCTGGCATGACGTGGCCACGGGGGCGGATGCCGACGACAAGCTCGATCACGTCGTCCTCAGCCCGTCCGGTCTCTACGGCGTGATGTCGGAGGACTTCGGCGGGGTGGTCGGATTCCGCCGCGGCGAGATCACGGGCCCGACCGTCGGGGTCCGCGCACCCGTCACCGCGCTCCTCGGACGCATGCGCGTGACGGCACGTGCCGCACGGGTGCGGTTCGGCGGCGCCATCGTCGTGCTGCCGGACGACGACCTCGTGCAGGCCGTCACTCCGCTGGGCACCGTGCGCGGCATCCCGGTCGTCGTCGTGCGCCGGAGCGCGCTGGGCATGGTGCTCCGCCAGGGCGTGCCGGGGGTGCGCGCGATCGGCGGCAACGAGCTCTTCGACGTCCGCACGCGCCTGCAGCAGACCGTGCGATTCGTCTGAGCGGCGCGCTACGTTACAGGCATGAGCGACTCGACCGGCCGTGCAACAACTGCATTCCTGGTGTGGATCGTGCAGCTGTTCCTCAGTGTCCTCGCGGCCGGCACGACGCTCCTCGAGACTCTCAGCATCGCCAGCTGCACGGCGACGTCGTGCGACTACGCCGCCTACGCCGCCATCGTGAACACCCTCTACATCGGCGCTCTCGTCCTTCTGATCGTCTCGGGGGCGGCGATCCTCCTGCTGCGGCGCAGTCGCGGTGTGGTGCTCGCTCCGCTCATCGGCATCGTCCTGCTCATGGCACTGCTGGTGATCACCTACGTCGCGGGCCGTGAGGCGCTGACCCTTCCTCTCTTCGGGAACCGACTGGCGTAGCGACATCCGCTCCCCTCACAACTGACGGGATCCGCGCCGAGCATTGACGCGGTCAATCAAACCGGTTTACACTCATCAAACCGGTTCACTCCGGTCTTTCCACGAGGAGGTGGCATGAGCCGCACGACGATCGCCGATGTCGCCCGCGAGGCCGGCGTCACGAAGGCGACGGTGTCGCACGCCCTGAGCGGCAACCGCCCGATCTCCGAGGAGACCCGCGCGAAGGTCCTCGCGGCGGCCGAGAAGCTCAACTGGGCGCCCAGCCAGAGCGCCAGGGCCCTCGCGAACCGCCGCGCCAACGCCGTGGCGGTCGTCCTCGCCCGAGACCCCGAGGTCATCGCGAACGACTCGTTCTTCCCCGCCTTCATCGCCGGCGTGGAGTCCGTGCTCGCCGAGACCGAGACGGCTCTCATCCTGCAGGTGGTCCCCGACCGCGACGCCGAGGAGCGCGCCTACCGCTCGCTCACCCACGGCCGCGCCGACGGAGCGCTCCTGCTCGACCTGCGTGACGATGACTGGCGCGTGCCCTTCCTCGACGAGCTAGAGCTGCCGACGGTCCTGGTCGGCGCCTACGACCAGCCGCACTCGTTCTCGTGCGTCCGCACCGACGACGCGACCCCCGTGCGCGAGATCATCGCCCACCTGCGCGACGCGGGTCACGAGCGCATCGCGCACATCTCCGGCCCGCTCGCCTACGTGCACTCCCGAGCCCGCGCCGAGGCCTACACCGACGAGATCGGCGGCGACGAGCTGCTGCGCGAGGGCGACTTCACCGCAGCGAGCGGACGCGCGCTGACCGAGGAGCTGCTCGCTCTTCCCGAGCGCCCCACCGCGATCGTCTACGCGAACGACACGATGGCGATCGCCGGCCTGTCCTACGCACGCTCGCAGGGCCTCTCGATCCCCGACGACCTCGCGATCGCCGGATTCGACGATGACCACCTCTCCGCCCACCTCTCTCCGGCGCTGACCAGCGTCTCGTCGGACCCCGCCGCGCGAGGTCGCGCGGCCGCCCGCCTCCTGCGGGCAGACATCCTCGGAGCGCAGCCGCGCACCGAGATCGTCGACTGCAACGTCGTGCACTTCCGCGAGAGCACAGCGGCGCCGTCGGCAGCTACACCCACCGTGTCGAGGAGGACACCATGAAGAAGATCCGTGCAGCAGCACTCGTCGGCGCAGTCAGCGCCTTCGCGCTCGTCGCGACCGGATGCTCGGCAGGAGCCGGCACCACCGCCGGCTCGGCCGACGGAAAGGGTCCGATCAAGGTCTGGCTGTCGAACAACGAGCAGGAGGTGGCCTGGGGTCACGCCGTCGTCGACGCCTGGAACAAGGAGCACCCCGACGAGAAGGTGACCGCGCAGGAGATCCCGGCCGGATCCTCCTCCGAAGAGGCGATCACCGCGGCGATCACCGCCGGCACCGCACCGTGCCTCGTGTACAACGTGGCCCCGGCCGCCGTCTCCGGATGGGTCAAGCAGGGCGGCCTCGTCGACCTCAGCAAGCTCGACGGCGGCGACGACTACATCACCTCGCGCGGCGGAGAGCTCGCCGCCTACAAGACCGACGACAGCTTCTACCAGCTGCCGTGGAAGTCCAACCCGGTGATGGTCATGTACAACAAGGCGCTCTTCCAGGCCGCGGGCATCGACCCCGAAGACCCGCAGATGAACACCTACGACGCCTTCCTCGAGGGGTCCAAGAAGATCGTGGCCTCGGGTGTGCAGAGCGCGATCTGGCCGGCGCCCACGAGCGAGTTCTACCAGCCGTGGTTCGACTTCTATCCGCTGTACCTCGCCGAGACCGACGGCACCATGCTGGTCGAAGACGGCAAGGCCACGTTCGACTCGGATGCCGGAAAGAAGGTCGCCGAGTTCTGGAAGACGATCTACGACGAGAAGCTGGCCCCGAACGAGGCCTCGACCGACGACGCGATGTCGGCGGGCACCACGGCCATGCAGCTCGCCGGCCCGTGGGCCATCCCGTCGTACGCCGACACCGTCGACGTCGGCTTCATGCCGGTGCCGACCAGCGACGGTCGCGACAACCCGACGACCTTCGCCGACTCCAAGAGCGTCTCGATGTTCACGGCGTGCAAGAACCAGGGCACCGCGTGGGACTTCCTGCAGTTCTCCACGAACGAGGACAGCGACGGCCAGCTGCTGGAGCTCACCGGTCAGATGCCGATGCGCACCGACCTCGCCGGCACCTACCCCGACTACTTCTCCGCGAACCCGGACTACACGGCCTTCGCGAAGCAGGTCGAGGCGACGGCGGACGTGCCCAGCATCCCGAACTCCGTCGAGGCCTGGCAGGCCTTCCGCGACGAGTACTCGTCGGCCGTGATCTTCGGCAAGACCTCCATCGACGAGTTCCTGAAGACGGCGGCCTCGAAGATCGACAAGCTCGTCGCCGAGTGACGTCATGACCGACAACCGGCGGCTGCGCACCCGATGGCTGGGTGCGCAGCCGATCGGCGGCCTCTTCGCGCTGCCGTACTTCGTCTTCGTGATCGCGATCTTCGCCTATCCGCTCGCCTTCGCCGTCTACATCGCCTTCCACGACTACTTCTTCACCGCCCCCGGCACGGAGGTCGAGCGCCCGTTCGTCGGCTTCGACAACTTCGTCACGGTGCTCACCGACCCGCGGGTCATCGGCTCGTTCCGCAACACGCTCGTGTTCCTCGTGATCAACGTGCCGCTGACCGCGGTGCTGTCGCTGATCCTCGCGGCGGCGCTGAACACCGGCATCCGCTGGGTCGCCGCCTACCGCGTGGCGTTCTACGTGCCGTATCTGACGGCGAGCGTCTCGCTCGTGGGCGTGTGGATGCTGCTGTTCTCGGGCAACGGACTGATCAACACGATCCTCGGCCCGCTCGCCCCCGACCCCTCATGGCTCGTCAACAGCGGACTCGCGATGCCGATGATCGCGCTGTACGTGACGTGGAAGCAGCTGGGCTTCTACATCCTCCTGTATCTGGCAGCACTGCAGAACGTGCCGAAGGAGCTGTACGAATCGGCCGAGACCGACGGCGCCGGCATCCTCTCCCGCTTCCGTCACGTGACCGTGCCCGGCGTCCGCAGCGCGACGACCCTCGTGCTGATCCTCTCGATCATCACCGGCGCCAACCTCTTCACCGAGCCCTACCTGCTCACGAACGGCGGCGGCCCCGACGGCGCCTCGTCCACCCCTGTGCTGCTCATCTACCAGCTGGGCATCCAGCAGCAGAACCCCGACACCGCAGCGGCGATCGGCATGATCCTCGTGGTCCTGGTCGGGATGCTGTCGCTCGCCGCCAACCGCGCGACCAGGGAGCGATGATGACCCGCAGACGTTCAGTCCCCCGCATCCTGAGCATCATCGTGCTCACGATCGCGGCGATCGGCTTCGCCTTCCCGTTCTACTTCATGCTCGTGGGGGCGTTCCAGAAGAACCCCACGAACTCCCCGAACGAGCTCTTCCCGACGAGCGGGTGGACGGTCGACAACTTCGTCGCCATCGACTCGCGCATCGACCTGGCGGGTTCCCTGCTGAACTCGCTCATCTTCACGGCGGGCGTGCTGCTCGGCACCGTCGTGTTCGGGCTGCTCGCCGGCTACGCGATCGCCCGGCTCGACTTCCGCGGTCGCGGGGTGATCTGGGTGCTCATGCTGCTCGTGCAGATGGTGCCGTTCCAGCTGCTCATGATCCCGCTGTACGTGCAGATCACGCGCAGCTACGGCCTGGGCGACTCGTATCTGGGCATGATCCTGCCGTTCCTCATCAACACGACCGCGGTGTTCATCTTCACGCAGTTCTTCAAGGCGCTGCCCGTGGAGATCTTCGAGGCGGCGCGGATCGACGGGGCAGGTGAGATCCGCCTGCTGACCTCGGTGGCGCTCCCGCTGATCCGACCGGTGCTCGTGACCGTCGTGCTGGTGACCTTCATCGGTCCGTGGAACGAGTTCCTGTGGCCGTTCCTCATCACCAAGGACTCGAGCCTGCAGCCGCTCGCCGTGTCCCTCGCCAACTACATCTCGAACGTGGCGCAGTCCACCGCCAACCCCAACGGCGCGATCCTCGCGGGCGCCACCGCCCTCGCGTTCCCCGTCGTGATCCTGTTCATCGTCTTCCAGCGGTTCTTCACCGCCACCGACCTCGGCGCCGCCGTCAAGGGCTAGCCCAGAAAGGCATCCATGTTCACCGGAGCATCCTTCCCCCTCGGACCGTTCACCCCCTACGAGGGCAACCCCATCCTGCGCCCCCGCGGCGAGAGCTGGGAGTCGGCCAACCTGTACAACCCGGCCGCGCTGGTCGACGGCGACGAGGTCGTGCTGCTGTACCGCGCGCACGCCGACGACATCGTGTCGCACATCGGCATGGCCCGCTCCCGCGACGGGGTGACCTTCACGCGAGAGGATGCTCCGATCCTCTCCCCGTCCGAGGATTACGAGCGCTACGGCTGCGAGGACCCGCGCGTCGCGCTGATCGACGGCACCTACTACCTCACCTACACGGGCTGGGACCGCCGCAGCGCCCAGCTGTGCCTGGCGACCTCGACCGATCTGCGCACCTGGACCAAGCACGGCCCGCTGTTCGAGGACTTCGACACGTTCAAGACCATGGATCCGCGCGGCTTCAACTGGTCGAAGGCCGGCGTGATCGTGCCGCAGCGGATGCACGGCAAGTGGTGGATGTACTTCGGCGAGGGCGCGATCTACTGGGCCACGAGCGACGACCTCATCCACTGGACGCCGGGCACCGCAGACACCGACCCCATGTACTCCCCCACGCCGGGCACGTGGGACGAGGCCCTGGTCGAGATCGGCGCCTCCCCCGTGCTCGCCGACAACGGACTGCTCGTGTTCCTCACGAACGGCGCGACCCGCACGATCAACGACGACGGATCGGTCGACGTCGACTACCGCTGCGGGCAGATCGCGATCGACCCCGACGAGCCGACGAAGGTCATCGCCCGGCTGCAGGAGCCGTGGCTGCGGCCGCAGTCGTTCGAGGACCTGCACGGACTCATCTCGAACGTGACCTTCATCGAGGGGCTCGTGAAGTTCCACGGCAGGTGGTTCGCGTACTACGGCCAGTCCGACACCACGCTCGCCGTCGCGATCCACGATCCGGCGGAGCCGTGGGGCCGTGCGCTGCGCGAGCCCGCGGCCGACCTCTCCTGATCACCCCTCACGAACTCCGCTCCACCGACAGCACGAAGAAGTGATGACATGGACACCTCACGACGCACCTTCCTGACCATCGCGGCGACGGCATCCGCCCTCGCCCTGATCCCGGTCGACGCGGCCGTCGGCGCGACGACCGCAGCTCCAGGGCTCGCCGGTCCGCTGCCGCTCGACGCCGCCCGACGCCCGCGCCTGACGAATCTCGCGCACCTGCGTTTCCTGCTCGCCGACGTTCCCGTCACCGCGAGCGCCGAGCACACCACGTTCGGCATCGACACCCGGCCGACAGTGCGGGCGCCGTGGACCTACGCGGATGCCGACGGCGCGGGCGGCTTCCGCCGCGTCGGAGGAGGGAACCGCGATGCGGTGACCGGCTACTGGAGTCAGGGTGCGTACAACGCCGACGACATCGCGCGAGCGGCCGTCGTGCTGCTGCGGGATTGGAAGGCGACGGGCGACGGGCAGAGCCGCGACGAGGCGCGCGA
The DNA here is from genome assembly GCF_038397765.1 of Microbacterium sp. LWH10-1.2. Taxonomy (NCBI): domain Bacteria; kingdom Bacillati; phylum Actinomycetota; class Actinomycetes; order Micrococcales; family Microbacteriaceae; genus Microbacterium; species Microbacterium sp. LWH10-1.2. The sequence continues at coordinate 3,714,354 of NZ_CP151638.1, read as the reverse complement.
CCTGCTGCGCTCTCTCGCGTTCCTGCAGACCGCGACCGGACCGAACGCGGGCCGTGTGGTGCTGTGGCAGCAGGAGGACGGCACGCTGAACCCCAGCGCGATCCCGGTCGAGCTGCCCGATCCGTCGGACTCGGCGGAGTCGTACTGGCTCGCCCGGTCGGTGTGGGCGTTCGGCGAGGGCCATGCCGCGTTCCGTCGGGAGGATGCCGCGTTCGCGGAGTTCCTGCTGGCGCGGCTGCACCTGTGCCTCGACGCGCTCGGACGCGAGTCGCTCGGCCGTGCCGGGCAGTGGGTGCGCAGCGACGGCAGGAGGCTTCCGGCATGGCTGATCGCGGGAGGGGCGGATGCCACGGCAGAGGCCATGCTCGGCCTCAGCGCAGCCGCCGAAGCGGGTGACTCCCGCAGTCGCGGTGCCCTGCAGACCTATGGCGAGGGTGTGGCCGCGATGGCGACGGATCCGCGGGCGGGCTGGCCGTTCGGGGCCGTGCTGCCGTGGACGGGCTCGCTCGGCTTCTGGCACGCGTGGGGCTCGGCCGCTCCGGAGGCGCTCGCCCGCGCGGGCGCCGTGCTGCGCCGCCGCGACTGGACGGCGGCGGCCGCGGCCGATGCCGGGCGCTTCACACCGCAGGTGCTCGCGGCGGGAGGGCCGAGCAACGCCTGGGCCCCGCTTCCCGCCGAGGCGCAGATCGCCTACGGCGCGCACGGACGCGTGGCCGGTGCGGTCGCCGCGGGCGGCGAGGGACACCGTGTGCTCGCGGGCCTGGCCGCCGGATGGTTCTTCGGCGCCAACACCGCCGGCATCCCGACGTACGACCCGGCGACCGGCGTGACGTTCGACGGCGTCGAGACCGACGGCCGCGTGAACCGCAACTCCGGCGCGGAGTCCACGATCCACGGACTCCTGACCATGCTGCTGCTCGACGCGAACCGCGACATCGCGCAGATCGCGACCTCGATCACGGGGCTGACCTCGCACTCGGGTCTGCGCGTGATCGACGCGGAGACCGCCCGGCTCTCCCCCGGCAGCACGGTCGTGGGACCGGCCGGCGGGGCCTGGACCGGCGAGGGCAACCTGTCGGGAGGGGCGTACGTGCAGGTCCCGCGGGGCGAGTGGGTGGAGTTCGACGTGACGGAGGCCGGCGGCATCCTGCACGGTCTCGTCTGGCGACAGGCAGCGGATGCCGGGGATGCCGTGTGGGAGGTGTTCCGCGGACGACGCCGCCTGTGGACGACCAAGACGCCAGCGGGCGGCACCGGCGATCGCGGACTCACCGAGGCAGACGGCATGCTCGTGCCGCAGCTGCTCGGCGGGGACCTGCCTGCCGAGCAGGTCACGGTGCGCTGCACGAGTCGCGGCGACGTGCGGCTCGACGCGCTGGTGATCCAGCCGCGCGTCGTGAGCGCGGTGTACGCGACGACGACGGGGGCCGCGGTGCTCTACGCCAACGGCTCCCGGTCGGACGAGCGGGTCGCCCCGCTGGCGCCCGGCAGCGGCCGGGCCTACGACGCGGATGGATCGCAGCGCGGTCAGGCCGCCCAGGGCGGTCGGGTCCGCGTGCGCGGCGAGGGGTTCACGATCACGCGCGGCTGAGCGTGGTTCCCGACGACGCGCTCACGGTGCGATCACCAGATCGTCGATGAGCCCGTCGCGCACGGCGAAGCGGTACCGGAGGTCGGCGACTCCTCCGGGGAAGTCGCCCTCCAGACGGGCGGCGACGACCCACCGCTCGGCATCGACCTGACGCTGGCCGATGAGCGTCGTGGTGTAGGTGAACTCCGATGCGACGGTGGTGAGCCAGCCGTGGATGGCGGCATGGCCGTGATAGTCGATGCCGTCATCACGGACGTGCGCCTCGGAGCCGAAGACCTCGAGGGCGGACTCCCTCCCGGTGCGGGAGTCCTGCGCGCTCAGGTAACGTGCGACGGCCGATGGGAGCTCGGCGGGCTGGAACGGGCGGAGGTCGTGGGATTCGGTCATGGTGTTCTCTCTTCTGGGTGATGGTTCAGCGGTTCGGATGGGGGGGTCAGACGGTCTTGACGGTCCCGCCGTCCACGACGAGATCGGTCCCTACGATCGACGCCGCGGCATCCGACACCAGGAATCCGACCGCCTCGGCGATCTCATCGGGCGCGGCGAAACGACCGAGCGGCACTCCGCCGAGCAGATCGAAGATCTTCTGCTCTCCTTCTTCCGGCGAGAGGCCCGCCGCCTGAGCCAGCCGCAGCGCGAGGGCGGACTTGCTCTCGTTCTCGATGCCGCCCGGCGAGACCATGTTGACGCGCACTCCGCGCGGCGCGAGTTCGTTGGCGAGCCCCTTGCTGTAGGTGCGAAGCGCCGCCTTGGCCGCGGCATACGCGAGAGTGCCGTCATGGATCGGCATCCGCGCTTGGATCGAACCCACGTGCACGATCGCCGCCCGTCCTGCGGCTGAGGTCAGTGCGGGGACCAACGCACGGTCGATACGGACAGCCGTGAGGAGGTTGATCTCGAGCTCCCTCTGCCAGTCCGCGTGCGTCAGCGCGGCATGACCTCCGGCGGGAGCGCTGGAGCCGCCGACGACGTGCACGAGAATGTCCAGTCCGCCGGCCTCGGCGACAGCGTCAGCGAGGAGGGCCGGGGCCTCTGATGCGGCGGCGTCGAGAAGGAGAAGACGAGCGGGTAGGGCCTTCGGAGGTGCGGAGCGCCCCGCTGCCCAGACGTCTGCACCGGCGGCGGCGAGCCGTCGCACGATGGCCGCGCCGAGCCCGCGCGTGCCTCCGACCACAAGGGCGCGGGAGCCGACGAGTGCGAGGGCGGGAGGGTAGCCGGCTCCGGGATCCGGTCGTGAAGGGGGTGTGTTCTCGTGCATTCCCCCACACTGGGCCTTCCCCTCGGGGGAAGGTCAAGCGGCAGCGGGGACGGTCACCGGAACACGCGGAAGATCGGCCATCCGATGTCGATGACGCAGTGCTGATCGATGCCGGGGAGGCCCTCGATGTAGGTCTCGCGCACGGGAGCGTCGATGCGGAGTTCGTGCCGCGCAACGTGTTCGCCCAGCGCCGCGTACACCTGAGGGACCAGCGCGTCGGGCCCTTCATGCCGCGCGACCGCGAGTTCGACGGCGGGAAGCACCAGCACCTCTGCACCGGAGTGGAGGATGCTCTCATCGAAGCCGTCCTGGATCGCGAAGTACAGGGTCGCCGTCCCCCGGCCGTCGACGATCAGGTCATCCGGCCACACGCCGCCGAACGACCCGATCATGTCGGGGTCGGCGCTGTCGGCGATGCCCTGCAGTGTCGACGCGGATCGGCGGAACCACGGGCCGAGGTCGCGCAGCTCGATGCTCTCGCGGATCGCCACCACCCGGGTCGCGGGAATACTGCGGTGGATGATCTCGGTCAGAGGGCGAGGCCGCTCCTGCATCGCCCTCAGGCTCTCGACCGCGTTACGGGTCTCTTCGAGCCTGTCCTCCATCTGCGCGAGATGCTGCGATATCAACTGCGCACGCCGCTCGACGTCGGGGGCGGAGAGCACCTCGCGAACCACATCGACAGGCACGTCCAGGCTGCGGAGCGTCCGCACGGTCTGGGCATCCGGGATCTGCTCCGCGGTGTACAGGCGATAGCCGTTGTGGTCGTCGACATGAGCCGGCACGAGCACGCCGTTGCGGTGATAGAAGCGGAGCGCTTTGGCGGTCAGGCGCACGGCTCGCGAGAAGTCGCCGATCGTCATGAGGGAAGCCACAGTCACGATTATGTCGCCCGTGGAAGCTGCAGGGCCCGGATAGCCCGCGGGGTTCAGGAGCACCCGCGGGCTGAGTCCCGGATGTCGACGGATGACACACCCACCGGCATGCCGATACTTCTTTTGAATCACTAAAAACAACGTGTACAGTCGAGGCATGGACACCGACCTCGACTCCGCGCTTCGCGACGCGGGTCTTCGTGCGACTGCGGGCCGCGTCGCCGTTCTCGAGGCGCTGGAGTCCATGGCCCACACGGATGCCGAGCGGGTCTACCGCGCGGTGTCCGACGTGCTTCCGACCACGTCGATCCAGTCGGTGCACAACATCCTCGCGGACCTGACGACGGCGGGTCTCATCCGCCGGATCGAACCGGCAGGCTCCGCGGCGCTCTACGAACGGCGCATCGGCGACAACCACCACCACGTCGTGTGCACCCACTGCGGCGCCATCGGCGATGTGGACTGCGTCGTCGGCGAGGCGCCGTGTCTCACCCCGTCGAACACGGGGGGATTCACCGTCCAGACCGCAGAAGTCACCTTCTGGGGCGTATGCCCCCGCTGCCAGGACGCCGCGCCCTAGAACCTTACGGGTTCGTCAGAACTCCACCTGTGCGCCGCATCCCCCGGCATCATCGAACGACCCCTCACCCCGGCGTCGCTGCATCGACGCGCGTCGGGGACCCCACTGAACACCGATACGAGACGAAAGTGAACGCATGACCATGTCAGATCTCCCCGGCACCACGACCCAGACCGGCACGCCCGTCGCCAGCGACGCGCACTCCCTGACCGTCGGAGCAGACGGCCCCACGGTCCTCCACGACCGCTACCTCGTCGAGAAGCTCGCCTCGTTCAACCGCGAGCGCGTGCCGGAGCGCAACCCGCACGCCAAGGGCGGTGGCGCGTTCGGCACGTTCACCGTGACCGAGGACGTGTCCGCCTACACCCGCGCCGCCGCGTTCCAGCCCGGAGCCGTGAGCGAGACGCTGCTCCGCTTCTCCTCCGTGGCGGGCGAGCAGGGGTCCCCCGACACCTGGCGCGACGTGCGCGGCTTCGCGCTGCGCTTCTACACGACGGAGGGCAACCTCGACATCGTCGGCAACAACACCCCGACGTTCTTCCTGCGCGACGCGATGAAGTTCCCCGACTTCATCCACTCGCAGAAGCGCCTCGGCGACTCGGGTCTGCGCAACGCCGACATGCAGTGGGACTTCTGGACGCTCTCCCCCGAGACCGCCCACCAGGTCACCTATCTCATGGGCGACCGCGGCCTGCCGGCATCCTGGCGCCACATGAACGGCTACGGCTCGCACACGTACCAGTGGGTCAACGCCGAGGGCGAGCGCTTCTGGGTGCAGTACCACTTCCTGTCGAAGCAGGGCGTGGAGCGGATGGATGCCGCCGAGGCCGAGAAGCTCGCGGGATCGGATGCCGACTACTACCGCCGCGACCTGTTCGACGCGATCGCCCGCGGCGACAACCCCTCGTGGGACGTCTTCGTGCAGGTCATGCCATACGAGGAGGGCAAGACCTACCGCTTCAACCCGTTCGACCTCACCAAGACGTGGTCGAAGAAGGACTACCCGCGCATCAAGGTCGGCACGTTCACCCTCGACCGCAACCCGCAGAACTTCTTCGCCGAGATCGAGCAGGCGGCGTTCTCGCCCGGCAACCAGGTTCCTGGCACGGGCATCTCGCCCGACAAGATGCTGATGGCGCGGGTGTTCGCGTACTCCGACGCGCAGCGCTACCGCATCGGCGCGAACTACAACCAGCTGCCGGTCAACCAGCCGCACGCGGCCGAGGTGCGCAACTACATGCACGAGGGCCAGATGCAGTACCGCTTCAACCCGGCCGAGCACCGCGTGTACACGCCGAACTCGTACGGGGCGGCCGGTGGACCCGCCGCAGACCCGGTTGCGGGCGTCGAGGCGAGCTGGGAGTCCGACGGCGAGCTGATCCGCGCCGCGGCGACGCTGCGCGTGGACGACGACGACTTCGGCCAGGCCGGCACGCTGTACCGCACGGTCTTCGACGACGAGCAGCGCGCCCGGTTCCTGGACACCCTCACGGGTCAGGGCCGCAGCATCACCATCGACGCGATCCGCGAGCGCTTCTTCCAGTACTGGACGAACGTGGATGCCGCACTCGGCGAGGCACTGCGCTCCCACGTCTGACCCAGAAGGGGGACGGATGCCACGGCATCCGTCCCCCTTCTCTGTGTCCGGGGCTCCTTGTCGCATGTCTCGCATACCCATCCGCCCTCATCCGAAATTCGGAAGCATCTCAAGAAATCGGACCGTTTCGGGTCGATCATCCGAGATTCCGGCGATCGTCCGAAAATCGGATGCCGACTTCTGACCGACCGGGGTCAGGCGCGGGCGTCGTAGCGGGCGCGGGACTCCTCGATCGCAGGGTGATTCGCGAGGGCCCAGTCGCCGATCGTGCGGGCGATCGGGATGAGCGTCTCGCCGCGTTCCGTGAGCTCGTACTCCACGCGGGGCGGCACCTCGGCGTGCACGGTGCGGGTGACCAGCCCGTCGCGTTCGAGCTGACGGAGCGTGAGCGTGAGCATCCGCTGGGAGATCCCGGGGATGTGCCGGAGCAGTTCGCTGAAGCGCAGCCGGTCGCCGCGCAGCGTCGCGATCAGCAGCAGCGACCACTTGTCGCCGACCCGATCGAGCACCTCGCGGATCGCGCGGCCCGCCCCCTCGTCGACAGAGCACGAGTTCTCGTAGTCGGGGAAGCCCGCCGCATCGCAGCCATCGCTGTGCGTCGGTGACACCGATGTGCCTTTTGCACCAGTCATCCGTTTGCTCCATTCTTGGTTACTGATCGTAACAAACACACAGAACGGAACACGGATGCTCGTCGCACTCTGGATCGTCAACGGGCTTCTCGCCCTCGCCATGCTCGGCGGAGGCGGCATGAAGCTCGTCACCCCCAAGGCGACCCTCGCCGAGCGGGGCATGGCCTGGACCGAGGATTTCTCCGCCGGAACCGTCAAGGCCATCGCCGCGCTCGAGGTCGTCGGCGCGCTCGGGCTGATCCTCCCGCTGCTGACGGGGATCGCACCGATCCTCACACCCCTCGCCGGCACGGGCATCGCGATCATCATGATCGGCGCGGTCGTCGTGCACCTGCGTCGCAAGGAGGCCGCGACGCCGGCCCTCGTCCTCGCGGCACTGGCCGTCGCGAGCGCCGTGCTCGGCTTCCTCGTCGTGCTCTGAGCGGCGGCGACGGTCGCGGCTACCAGGTGAGCGGGTCGAGCCGCAGGTAGAACTCCTGGCGTTGCGGGTCTCGCGGCACCCCGTACAGGCGGTCGAAGTCGGCGTCGGCGCGGGAGGCGGATGCGGCGTCCGGCCAGGTCTCCCGCGCGTTCGCGAACAGCAGCGCCGTGTCGGCGTGCGGGTCGGCGCGTCCGAGGCGGCCGAGGTCGATGAGGCCCGTCACCGCTCGACGCTCGACGTCGACGAGGATGTTCGGCAGGCACAGATCCCCGTGGCACACGACGAGGTCATCGGCCTCCTGCCGGGTGCGCGCGGGCAGCTCGGCCTCGACCGGAGCGAGCAGCAGCGCGGCCGGCACGTCTCGGAGGTCGTCGGGAAGGAAGTCCCGCTGCACGCGGTCGCCCGCGACCACCGCTCTGGCGAGGGGCATCATGACCGCGAGGGTCCGGTCGAACGGGCAGTCGGCGGCGGGAAGGGCGTGCAGCGCGCGCACCGTGTCGGCGATCGCGGGCCACACGACGGCGAGATCGACGGGGTCGAGCGCGTCGGCCGGAACCCCGGGCACCGCGGATGTCACGAGACACGCGCCGACGGCATCCGCCCGCCAGTCGAGCACGGACATGGTCGGGATGCCCGTCGTCGACAGCCACGCGATGCGATCGCGCTCCGCGGCGAGCGCATCGGCCTGCTCGGGGGCGACGAGCTTCGCATAGCTCTCCCCCGAGCGGTGCCGCAGCACGGTCGCTCCGGACTCGCCGGCGTCCACCGTCTCCCAGTCCCGACGATCGGACGGCAGCAGGGCGGTGTTCATGACTCCATCCTGCCGCTCGCGCGCCGCCGACCGGCGTCACACGGGCACACTCGCGCGCCAGGCCCCCGTGCGCAGGGCCAAGATGGATGCGTGGCCGTTCCTCTCGCTGACCTGACCCGCATGCCCGAGCCGCAGCAGGTGTACTCCGCCGACGGCACCCGTCTCGCGACCTACACGTGGGGCGACCTCGACGCGCCCGTCGTCGTCGCCGTGCACGGATTCGCCTCCAACGCGCGCGACAACTGGGTGCTCACCGGGTGGGTCCGCGACCTCACCCGCGCCGGCTACCGCGTGCTCGCCCTCGACCAACGCGGCCACGGTCTCAGCGAGAAGCCGCACGAGCCCGGCGACTACGGCATCCGCACCCTGGCCACCGACGTCGAGACGGTGATGGACGCCTACCTCGTCGACGACGCGTACTACCTCGGCTACTCGCTCGGCGCGCGCGTGGGGTGGGAGGTCATCCGCGACCTGCCGCAGCGCATCGGACGCGGGGTGCTCGGCGGCGTTCCAGACGGCATCCCCCTGGCCCGGCTGAACCTCGACCAGGTGCGTGCGTTCCTCACCGACGGCACCCCCGTCGACGACCCCACGACGCAGAACTACATCGCCCTCACCGAGCGGGTGCCCGGCAACGACCTGCGCGCCCTGATCGCGCTCGCGGAGGGCATGCGCGCCTCCCGCACGATCGACCCCGACCCCGCCGACGCCCCGTCGAGCCCGATCCTCTTCGCCACAGGGTCGAAGGACGCGATCATCGAGGGGTCGAGGGCCCTGGCGGCCGCGGCGCCGCACGGGAGCTTCTTCGAGATCCCCGACCGCAACCACTTCAACGCCCCGGGTTCGCGCGCCTTCAAGGAGGCGGCGCTGGCGTTCCTCGCCGAGGGCTGACCGCGGCGCCTGGCGCCCGCGCCACACGACAGAGGCCGACGCCCTCCCATGAGGAGGAGCGTCGGCCTCGGTGCGCGGATCAGAGAGCGGCGCTCTCCTCGCGCTTCGGCAGCACCCATCCCGCGCGCGGGAAGTGGCAGGTGTAGCCGTTGGGATAGCGGATCAGGTAGTCCTGGTGCTCGGGCTCGGCCTCCCAGAAGGGACCTTCGGGCTCGATCGTGGTGACGGCCTTGCCGGGCCACAGCCCCGAGGCGTCGACGTCGGCGATCGTGTCGCGTGCGACCTGCTCCTGCTCGGGGGACAGCGGGAAGATCGCCGACCGGTAGCTCGACCCGATGTCGTTGCCCTGACGGTCCAGGGTCGACGGGTCGTGGATCTGGAAGAAGAACGCGAGGATGTCGCGGTACGACGTCTTCGACGGGTCGAAGACGATCTCCACGGCCTCCGCGTGACCGGGGTGGTTGCGGTAGGTGGCGTGGTCGTTCGACCCGCCCGTGTAGCCGACCCGGGTGTCGAGCACGCCGGGCTGGCGGCGGATCAGGTCCTCCATGCCCCAGAAGCAGCCGCCGGCGAGCACGGCGGTCTCGGTGCCGGGGGTGCGGGTGATGGTTCCGGTGTCGGTCATGACTGCTCCTCGATGGGGGTGTCGGTGTGGGTGAAGAGGTCGCTGTATCGACCGTAGCCCTCTTCCTCCAGGCGGGATGCCGGGATGAAACGCAGGGCCGCGGAGTTCATGCAGTAGCGCAGGCCGCCGTCCTCGACGGGTCCGTCGTCGAAGACGTGCCCGAGGTGGCTGTCGGCGCCGGTGGAGCGCGCCTCCGTGCGCGACATCCACAGTGTGCGGTCGGTGCGGGTGGTGACGGCATCCGCGTCGATCGGCTTGGTGAAGCTCGGCCATCCGGTTCCGCTGTCGAACTTGTCGAGGGAGGAGAACAGCGGCTGGCCCGAGACGACGTCGACGTAGATGCCGTCGTCGTGGTTGTCCCAGTAGGCGTTGCGGAACGGCGGCTCGGTGCCGTCGCGCTGGGTGACCTTGTACTGCGCGTCGGTGAGGGCGCTGACCGCCTCGGCCGTCTTGCGGTAGTCGTGCGACATGATGCTCCTTGTCTGACGCGGCTGGCTGCAGCGTCATAAGGGAGAACGGATGCCGGCGCCGTTTTGGTCCCGCGGGGCTGGGAGCGCGCTGTGAGTTTCTGCGGACTCGGTAGAGTTGCTCCCCGACACTCGAAACAGGGGGACGCCCATGTCCGTTGGACTGCTCGCCGTCGTCGACGACATCCTGAGCGCCGCGATGAAGGCCTCGGCCAAGGCCGCCGGCGTCGTGATCGACGACGCCGCCGTGACACCGCAGTACGTGCAGGGCATCACGCCCGCCCGTGAGCTGCCCGTGGTCGGCAAGATCGCGCTCGGATCTCTCGCGAACAAGTTCCTCATCATCATCCCGGTGGCGCTGCTGCTCACGGCCTTCGCCCCCTGGGTGCTGCCGTACCTGCTGATCCTCGGTGGGGCCTACCTCTGCTTCGAGGGCGCCGAGAAGGTGCTCGAGTGGTTCGGCGTGCAGCACGGCCATGAGGACGAGGGCGCCCGCGACGAGAGGAAACTCGTGTTCGGCGCCGTCCGGACCGACCTGATCCTGTCGACCGAGATCATGCTCATCTCGCTCGCGAGCCTCGACAAGGGGCTCGACATCTGGATGACGCTCGCGATCCTCGCCGTGATCGCCCTGGTCATGACCGGCGTCGTCTACGGCGCGGTCGCCCTGCTCGTGAAGATCGACGACATCGGCCTGAAGATGGCCGAGAGCTCGGACAAGCGGGTCAGCCGCAACGGCACCCGCCTGGTGAACGCGATGCCCGCGGTGTTCCGGTTCATCAGCATCCTGGGCACCGTCGCGATGCTCTGGGTCGGCGGGCACCTCGTGCTCGTGAACCTCGCCGAGGTGGGCGTGCACTTCGGCGCCGACATCCTGCACGGCATCGAGGAGCTCCTCCACGCCGCGGGCCCGGTGATCGTGTGGATCGGCGACACCCTGTTCTCGGCGATCGCCGGCCTCGCGGTCGGCCTCGTCATCGTCGGCATCGTGCTCGGCATCGGACGGATGCTGGGCAAGAAGGTCGAGTTCCACGAGGGCGAGGAGTCGCCGAGCGCGGTTCGCCACTGACGCCCGCCCGCCGTTCCACGGCGACATCACGTGACGTCGCCGAGAGCACGGCTTGTCGACGTCGACATCGTGTGCACTCGGCGAGTGCACGTGACGTCGGCGCTTAGGGGCGACGCGCCGCGTCCAGCCACCCCGTGCAGAGTCGGGCGATCGCCGCACTGTCGGCCCACGTCATCTCCGGAGCCTCGACCCGCCCTTCGGCGAGCGCGAGCGACACGGCATCCGCCTCCGCGCCCATCGGCTGCACGACCGGGACGGTCACCACACGCTCCTCCGAACCCCGTCGCAGGATGAGCGAGGAGGGGCTCTCGGTGCGGCTGCCCCAGGCGTCGGGCATCACGATGTCGCCGTCGGCGCAGTGCAGCACGGCGGCCCCAGGCATCTCGCGGATGACGGCCGTGCGCAGCTCGACCGCGAGGTCGCCGATGGTGAGGTGCGCCGTGGTGTCGGCATCCACCCCGTTCACCCATTCGGCGCTCACGTCGCCGAAAGCGGCCGGAAGTCCACCGCGTCCGGACACGGTCGCCACCTCGATCGCGAGGGATGCCGGATAGCAGCCCACGTCGAGGATCGCTCCCCCGGCGAGCGCCGGGTCGAACGCACGACCGGTGCGCGGGGACTGGTCGTAGCCGAAGCCCGCGACGAGCGAGAGCGGCTCCCCCAGCTCACGGTCGGCGATCAGCCCGCGCAGCAGGTCGGCGAAGGGACCGAAGCGCTGCTTGAACGCCTCGACGAACGGGCGCCCCGAGCGCGCCGCGGCCGCGAGCACCAGATCGGTCTCCGCGGCGGTCGGGGTGATCGGCTTCTCGCACAGCACCGCCTTGCCCGCCTCGAGCGCGCGGATCGCGAGAGCCGAGTGCGTCGTGTGCACGGTGCCGATGTAGACGGCATCCACGTCTTCTCTGGCGAGGATCTCGTCGTAGGTGCCGGATGCCGCGGCGCCGTGCTCGGCGGCGAAGGCCGCAGCCCGCTCCGGCGCGGAGCTGCCGACGGCGTGCAGCACGCCGAGGTGCGAGCTCCGGAGCCCCGTGGCGAAGTCCCCGCTGATCACTCCCGGGCCGAGCACGGCCCATCGCGTCCTGGTCATGGCGATCTCCTTCTGCGCTGCGGCTGGGCTCTCGAGGGCTCCTGGCGGTGGCGGGATGCCGGCGGCCGCTGCCGCGACGGGCAGACCCTCGACGTCGATCATCGCAGAGCAGGCGCGACGCACCGAGCGCCTGCACGTCGGAGCCGGGGAACATGCCGAAGCCGGGGCGCGACCCGCGACGGTGTGCCGTATCCTCGGCTCCATGTCTTCCGCACGCCGTCGCCGTCGATCGCGACCACGTCCGGCCTCCGTGCCCGCCGCGACCGTGAGACGCGACGCCGACCGCTGGTTCCGCGAGCAGGGTCTGCCGACCTTCGTGCCCCTGCGTCGCTGGTTCACCGATCTGCCTCGACGCGTCGCCCCGTTGCTCACCTGGGTCACCGTCGCCGGGTTCCTCCTCACCGGAGGGCTCACCCTCGCGCTCGGCATCGCCATCGGGCTCTACGGCGACGACGATGAAGACGACACCGTGATCGCCGTGCTCGTGCTCGTGCTGCTCGTGCTCGCGCTCGCCATCGCCTGGCTCGCCTTCGCGCTCGTGCGGTTCGCGGTGCGACGGCTGCCCGTCGGCATCGGGACGGCGGTCGCGGCATCCGTCATCGTGCTGTGCGCCGCGGCCCTCATCGCCGGCGGCTACGCCGTCGACCGCCAGGCCACGGTCAGCCCGGTGCTCGAGACCCTGGTGATCATCGCGGTGTGCGTGCTCATCACCGGCATGGGCGGCGGCGCCCTCATCTCCTGGGCCTCGCGCCTCGCCGTGCGCAACGCCTCCGCCATCGGCCACATGGCGTCGATCGCCCTCCCGGTGATCCTGATGCTCGTGGTGTTCGCGTTCTTCTCCGCCGAGGTCTGGCAGATGGCGTCCGCGCTGCACGGCTCCTCGCTCGCCCTCGTCGGCCTGGTCATCGGAGCCCTCGCGACCATCGTCGTGCTGCGCGTGAGCGCGGGCGAGATCGACGACGAGACCTACGCCCCGACGCCCGAGCAGCGCGCCGCACTCCTGCTCGACACTCCCGCCGAGCGCATCGGCGCGGCGTCCGGCTCCCGGCATCCGCTCCGGTGGCCGCAGCGGATGAACATCCTGCTCGTCATGACGTTCGCGCAGCTGCTGCAGGCGCTGTTCTTCGCGGCGCTGCTGTGCGCCCTGCTGATCGTCATCGGGGCGGTCGCGATCCCGTTCGGCGTCGTCGAGCTCTGGGTCGGACCGGGCAGCGCCACCCAGCCGCTACCGGTCGAGCCGCTCGTGATCGGCGGCGCCACGCTCACCGTCACCGTCAACCTCATCAAGGCGGCGACCCTGCTCTCGCTGATCGCGACGCTGCCGTTCATCTTCTCGGCGGTGAGCGAGCCCCGCTACCGGGAGCGCTTCTTCGACCCGATCATGGCCGACCTGCGTCGCGCGATCGTCGTGCGCGACGCCCTGAGCACGAAGGCGAACCTGTGACCATCGCATTCCTCCTCACCACCCTGGTCGTGGTGGCCACGCCGGGCACCGGAGCGGTCTACTCGATCGCCGCCGGGCTCTCGCGCGGGACCAGAGCCGGCGTCATCGCCGCGTTCGGCTGCACGCTCGGCGTCATCCCGCACATGATCGCCGCCATCACCGGTCTCGCCGCGATCCTCAACGCCTCGGCCATCGCGTTCCAGACCATCAAGTGGCTGGGCGTCGCCTACCTGCTGTACCTCGCGTGGCAGACGCTCCGAGACCGGTCGGCGCTCGACGTCGAGAAGAGCGCCGAGCCGGTGTCGTCGTGGCGCGTCATCCGCACCGCCGTGCTCATCAACGTGCTGAACCCGAAGCTCACGATCTTCTTCTTCGCTTTCCTGCCGCAGTTCGTGCCGGCGGGTGCCCCGGAAGCGACCTGGCAGATGGTGTGGCTGAGTCTGGTGTTCATGGCGGTGACCTTCGTGGTCTTCGCCCTGTACGGCGCCTTCGCCGCGGCCATGCGCACGCACGTCATCACCCGACCGCGCGTGATGACGTGGCTGCGCCGCACCTTCGCCGCGACCTATGTGCTGCTCGCCGGACGTTTGGCCGTGGAGCGCGCGTAGAGCGGTCGACACCCTATACCGAGGCCACGCCTTCGCCCTTGTCCTCGCCCCTCGCCCTCGCCACGCGGCGTCGCGCTGCGATTCGCTGCTCGCGTGGCAGATATCTCGACCGCGTGTACAGCGATCAGCAGCGCGAGTCCGAGCCCGCGCACCCGCTCCGCTGACACGAATCGTCGAGAAGCGGTCGCATCCTGGTAGCGTCGGCCTCGCGCTCCCGAAAGCGCAGAGGAGACCGACGTGCACATCAGAGACGCCGAGATCGTCGACCTCGAGACGATCACCGAGATCTACAACGACGCCGTGCAGAACACCACCGCGATCTGGAACGAGCGCACCGTCGACGTCGACGACCGCGCCGCCTGGCTCGCCGACCGCTTCCGCGCCGGATACCCGGTGCTCGTGGCGTCCGATGACGACGGCGTCCTCGGGTACGCGACGTTCGGCGACTGGCGCCCGCACGACGGGTTCCGGCACACGGTCGAGCACTCGGTGTACGTCCGCGGCGATCAGCGAGGGCGCGGCATCGGCAACGCGCTCATGAACGAGCTGATCGCTCGCGCCCGCGCGATCGGGAAGCACGTCATGGTGGCTGCTGTGGCGAGCGAGAACACCGGCTCCATCGTCCTGCACGAACGGCTCGGCTTCGTCGAGACCGGGAGGATGCCGCAGGTGGGCGTGAAGTTCGGCCGATGGCTCGATCTGACGTTCCTGCAGCTGACCCTCGACGACGCCCCCGCGCCCCGCGCATGAACCTCCTCACCTGGCTCGTCGAGGTCTTCAACTCGCACTGGACGCTCCCCGGCGGGCAGACGCTCCTGATCCGCGAGGTCGTCGGCAACGTCTTCGGGCTGGCGAGCGCGCTCGGCGGGATGCGGCGCCGGGTGTGGGCCTGGCCGGTCGGCATCATCGGGAACCTGCTGCTGCTCACGGTCTTCCTCGGCTCGATCCTGAGCCCGGAGCACGAGCTGCCGAGCCTGCTCGGACAGGCCGGCCGCCAGGTGATGTTCATCGCGGTCGCCATCTACGGGTGGGTGCGCTGGCGCCAGGCCTCATCGGGCGGCGGCCAGGTGACGCCGCGGTGGGCGCCGTGGAGCGCGCGCATCGGCATCGTGCTCATCATGGTGATCGGCACCGTCGCGCTCACGCCGCTGTTCCGGCTGCTCGGCTCGTGGGAGCCGGTGTGGGCGGATGCCTGGACCTTCGTCGGCTCGCTCATGGCGACCTACGGAATGGCGAGGGGCTGGACCGAGTTCTGGCTCATCTGGATCGCCGTCGACGTGGTCGGCGTGCCGCTGCTGTTCAGCTCGGGCTTCTACGCCACGGGGTTCATGTACGTGTTCTACGGGGTGTTCACCGCGATCGGATTCGTGGTCTGGGCGCGGGCGCAGAAGGGCGACAAACCCCAGGTCGACACACTGCTCCCGGCGCCCCAGGTGCAGCGCCCCGAGGAGACCGCCTAGCCTCGACGGGGCTCAGTGCCGGACGCGCGCCAGGAACTCGGCCGTCGCCGGATGCTGCGGGGCGTCGAAGATCTGCTCGGGCGGACCCTGCTCGACCAGCACGCCCTCCTTCAGGAAGACGACGCGATCGGCGACCTCTCGGGCGAACGACATCTCGTGCGTGGCCATCACGATCGTGGTGCCGCGGCGCTTGAGCTCGCGCACGAGATCGAGCACCTCGCCGACGAGCATGGGGTCGAGCGCGCTGGTGATCTCGTCGAGCAGCAGCACCTCCGGCTCGGTGAGGATCGCCCGCACGATGGCGACGCGCTGCTGCTGACCTCCGGAGAGCCGGTCGGGGTACTCGTCGGCCTTGTCGCCGAGGCCGAGGGTCTGGAGCAGCTCGCGACCTCGGGCGCGCGCCTCCGACGCGGAACGGCGGTGCACCTTGCGCGCCGCGAGGGTGATGTTCTCGAGCACGGTCAGGTGCGGGAAGAGGTTGAAGTGCTGGAACACGACGCCGATGCGTGCGCGCACCCTGTCGGCATCCACCCGCGGATCGGTGATGTCGTCTCCGCTGAGGAAGATCTGCCCGTCGTCGACCCGCTCGATGAGGTTCATCGTCTTGAGCAGCGTCGACTTGCCGGAGCCCGAGGCGCCGATCAGCACGACCACCTCGTGCGGCTCGACGGCGAGGTCGAGTCCGCGGAGCACGTCGTGGTCGCCGAAGCGCTTGCGCACGCCCCTGGCCTCGATGACGGGAACGGTCATACGACGCCTCCGGCCTGCTCGCGCCTGTTGAGCCGTGCCGTGACGGCATCCGTGAATCGGATCATCGGCCAGCTGAGGATGATGAAGAACAGCCCCGCGACGACGTAGGGCGTGTAGTTGTAGGTGTCGGCGACCTGCAGCTGCGCGGCGCGCACCGCGTCGATCACGCCGAGCACCGAGATGAGCCCGACGTCTTTCTGCATCGACACGAAGTCGTTCATGAGGGCGGGCACGACCTTGCGCACGCCCTGCGGGATCACGACGATCCGCAGCGTCTGCGCGTGACTGAGCCCGAGGGAGCGCGCGGCCACGCGCTGCGAGGGGTGCACGGCCTCCATGCCGGCGCGGAGCACCTCGGAGACGTAGGCCGAGTACACGATGATTATCGCGATGGTTCCCCAGAACGCCGGGGGCATGCGCGGGAAGATCATCAGCGCGGGGATGCCGTAGCCGATCAGGTAGAGCACGATCAGCAGCGGGACGCCGCGGAAGAAGTCGGTGTACGTCGCGGCGAGCGCGCGCAGCGGGAAGAACACCGGACCTCGGAGCGAGCGCATGGTGGCGAGCAGCGTGCCCAGGATCGCCACGCCGACCGCGGCGATGACGAGCACGAGGAGGTTGGTGAGCAGACCCTGGAAGATCGGCCCGATGCTCTTGAGCGCGATCTCGGGGTCGAAGAACGTCTGCCGGACGACCGCCCACCCCGGGGTGTTGACGACGATGATCGCGACGACGCCGATCAGCACGACGCTGCTGACGAACGCGATCAGGACCGACCGGGTCGTCGCCCTGCGCCGCAGAGCGCGGCGTGACAGCTCGAGCTCGCTCGGCTGCCACGCCGTCTCGGCGGAGGTGTTCGTCACTTCAGGACGGGGACGTCGACCGCGTCGCTGAGCCACTTCTGCTGCAGCTCGTCGAGCGTGCCGTCGGCGCGCAGGGCATCGACGGCCTTGGTGACGGCGGGGGTGAGGGCCGAGCCCTTCGGCAGCACGAAGGCGAACTCGTCGCCGCCGTCGGAGCTGGCGAACTGGCCCGTGACGGAGGAGTCGTCGACCACGGCGCCGGTGACGTAGAACGCGCCGGGCAGGTCGGTGATCATGGCGTCGATCTGGCCGGCCTGCAGCGCGAGCACGACGTCGTCGACCGTGTTGAAGACGCTGAGGTTCGCCTCGCCGAGCTGTGCCTTGGCGACGGTGTAGCTGGTGGTGCCTGCGGCGACGCCGACCTTCGCCTTCTTGAGGGCGTCGATGGTCGTGGCGGATGCCGCGGGCGAGCTGTTCAGCGCGACGACGGCCTGCGTGGTCGTGTAGTACGGCGACGAGAAGTCGACGGCCTTCTTGCGCTCGTCGGTGACGGAGAACTGCTGGATGTTGATGTCCCAGTCCTTCGGCCCGGGGGCGATCGCGGCGTCGAAGCCGGTGCGGGTCCAGACGATGTCGGCGGCGTCGAAGCCCAGCTCCTTCGCGACCGCGTTCGCGACCGCACCTTCGAAGCCCTTGCCGTTGGAGGGGTCGTCGTCGACGAACCAGGGCTCGTAGTTGGGCTCGCCGGTCGCGATCGTGAGCTTGCCGGCGGTGACGGTCTGCAGCTCGCCGTCGGCGCCGGCCGTGGGCGAGGTGGTCGGGCCGCTCGCGCAGGCGGCGAGGGACACGGCGGCGGCGACCGCGATGGCGGCCGCTGCGGCGCGGCGAAGGGTGCGGGAGACGGTCACGTTTACTCCTGAAGAGTGTTCGGGTTTTGGTTAAGAGTAGGGGACTCGGCGAGTCGCCAATCGGCGAAGTCGAAACCTGGGGAAACGAAGCAGGAGACCAGCACTTCCTGGTCGTCGAGAGGTCGGGCGGCCTGCCAGACGCCGGCGGGCACGAGCACCTGCGCGGCATCCGTCCCGCTGAGCACGATCGCGGTCGCCGCACCCGGCTGCTCGCCGTCGCCACCGAGGCTCAGCTCGAGCCGGCCCGGTCCGTGCCACAGCCACAGCTCGTCGCTCGTGACGACGTGCCATTCGCTGCGCTCGTGGGGCTGCAGCAGGTAGTGGATGCAGGTGCCGGCCGGGCGCGGGCCGTTCGGCGTCTCGACGGCGAGCGGGCTCGTCCACGTGCGGCGGAACCAGCCGCCCTCGGGGTGCGGGGCGAGGTCGAGGCGCTCGGCGGTGGCGGGTCGGTCAGCGGTCACTGGACGGCTCCTTCAAAGCGTTCGCGCGGATCCTCGGACGTGTCGTCTCGCTTTGCTCGCTCGACGACCGCGGCGCCGAAGCTGTCGCTCGCCCATCGGACCTCGCCCGAGACGACGGTGGCCGCGGCACGCCCCGCGCCGTCTTCGACGAGCTCCTGGATCGAATCGGGCCCGGCCGGCACATCGAAGAACGTGAGGTCGGCGAGCGCGCCGACCGCGAGGTAGCCGGTGCGGTCGGGGCCGACGTCGATGCCCATGGAGTGGGCTCCGCCGATGGTCGCCGCTCCGAGCAGCCGCGCGTGCAGGTCGCGGTCCGTGTAGCCCTGCGAGCGGGCGATGCGCGCGAGCTCGGCGACGTCCGCGAGCACGTCGAGCGACGGGCTCGACGACAGCGAGTCCGTGCCGACGGCGATCGGGCTGCCCTCGCGCAGATACGCGGCGATCGGCGGCTCCTCGAGCCCGATCACGGCGTTCGACCGCGGGCACAGCGCCACGGTCGTTCGACGTTCGCGCAGGATCGCCCGGTCGCGGGCGCTCATGTACACGCCGTGCGCGATGTGGCAGTCGGGCCCGAGCACTCCGAGCTGGTCGACGAACTCGGTCGCGCTGGTGCCGAAGCCGGCCTCGCGCAGCTCCTGGAAGCTCGCGAGCCCCGCCGTGTGCCAGGCCTGCGGATGCTCGTGCGCGAACTCGCTCTCGAAGGCGGCCTCGCCGAGGTGGATGTGGATGCGCCCGCCCCGCTCGCGGACGATGTCGGGGATCTCCAGCAGCGGTTCGATGTCGAGCGAGTACGGGGCGTGGGGCGAGAGCCCGGTGCCCGGAGGCGTGGGCAGGGCGTCGAGAGCCTGCTCGACCTGCGCGCGTCCGGTGCGGGCCCAGTCGGCGTTGGTCCAGCTCATCACCTCCCAGTAGGTGATGCCGTGCAGTCGCGCGTCGTGCAGGGCGGATGCCGCCGACGGATCGGTGACGACGTCGGCGACGGCCGTGGTTCCGGAGCGGAGCGCCATCTCGGCGCCGGCCGCAGCATCCGCCCCCCAGTCCCGTCCGGCCTCGTAGACCGGGTCGAACGCCTGCACCCAGTCGTCGAATCCGGTGTACTGACCGCGGCCGACGACGGCCATGCCCGTGTACTGCAGGTGGGTGTGCGCGTTGACGAGTCCAGGGGTGAGGACTCCGGGCCAGTGCACCTCGTCGTGGGCGAGTCCGCGCTCGGACAGCGAGCGCAGCACCCAGGCGCGCTCCCCCACGTGCATGATGCGCCCGTCGCGCACGGCGACGGCGCCGTCGACGATGGGCGGCGCCGTGACCGGGACGACGAGCCCTGCGGAGTAGACGGTGATCATGCCGAGACCCCCAGGTAGCGGCGGGAGCGCCACTCGTCCTGCGCCTCGCGCTGCGCGGCGCTGCGCTCGTCGAGACGGTCGCCCCGCGCATCGGCGGCGGCGAGCGCGATGGCGCGATCGGCCTCGGCGGGGAACGGATGGAGGCCGGCGGGGAGCTCGCGTGCGAGCAGCTGCTCGACGGCCCCGAGCTGCACCGCGAAGGAGAGGTCCATGATCTCGATCGGGTTGCCCTCGGCGGCGGCGAGGTTCACACAGCCGCCGCGGGCGATCAGGAGGGCGCCGTCTCCCGCCCGGTCGAGGTGCGCGCCGACCGGTCGCAGCGCCGAGGCGTCGACGTCGACCTCGCCCGGCACTCCGCCCGCCACCGCGACGATCCGCGCGACGGCGAGCGTCTCCGCGTCGACCGTGTGCGGCGCACCGGTGGCGGAGACGACCAGCGCACCCGGCGCGAGCTCGCGGAGCGGTCCGATGCGGAATCCGTCGTGCGCCGCCCGCAGCGCCCGCACGGGGTCGGTCTCGGCCACCGCGATCTCGGCGCCGAGCGCGCGCAGGTGCGCGGCGACCCCCTCGCCCACCGGGCCGTAGCCGACCACGACGGCGAGCTGGTCGCGCACGCCGATGCCCGCGGCGTCGAGCACATCGGCGATCGCGAACACGCACGACTGACCGGTGCCGTAGCGGTTGTCGAACGACGTCTTCATGGCCGCGTCGTTCACGGCGATGACGGGGATGCCGAGCAGTCCGCGGCTCTGCATCAGCCGCAGCGGGGTGAGCCCGCTCGTGGTCTCCTCCGCGGCGCCGCGCAGACCGGCGGCGAGCCCCTCCTCGTGGGCGAGGCGGATCAGGTGGGAGCCGTCGTCGAGCAGCAGGTCGAAGCCGCGCCGCAGGAACGCCACGGCGGCGGCGCGCTCCTCCGCACCCGAGAGCTCAGGGTCTCCGTCGACGGGGATGCCGCGGGCACGCAGCACATCGGCCACCTCGACGTCGATCTCGTCGGGGTGGGCGTACACGACGACATCGGCTCCGGCGTCGCGCAGCAGCAGTGCGAGCTGGGCGGTCTTGGGCTCCAGCACCATCGCGATGCCGATCCGGATGCCGCGCACGACGCCCTCCTCGCGCAGGCGCGCCGCGACCAGTGTCGAGACCGGCATGTGCGCGCCCGCGTTGTCGACGCGGTCGGCCGCGGTCACCCGTGCGGGCAGGGCCGTCCCGTCGATGCGGATGTCGGGATCCTGCCCCGGTGCGAAGGTCACGCCATCGGAGCCCAGGTGAGCGCCCAGAGCGGCCAGCAGGCGGCGGAGCTCGTGCGAGACGGCATCCGCGCCCTCCACCGCGAAGGTGCGACCGGCGACGAGCAGGTTGGTCTCGCGGGCGAAACGGCGCACGAGACGCTCGGCGGACGTGGTCGGGTCGGTCACCGCTCAATCGTATTGCTCGGGCGGCGGGCCGAGCGCTCCGTGTACGGCGCCCCTCGACGAGACCCCTGCTTATGAGGGGTGCCCTCGCAGAACCTGGTTCCGCCCCGCCGAGGTGCGATTGACTGAAGGCATGAAGACCGAGACCATCCCCACGCGCGTGTGGAACCCCCGCGCCGAGGTGCGGGCCTTCTTCGCGCGCGCCTTCGAACGAGCGTTCATCCCCTTCGCGCCGCTGTCGCTGTCGGTCCCCGCGGAGATCGCCCGTCGCGAGGAGGCTGCGCGTGCGGCATCCTCGGCTCCCCCGCCGGTCGGGCCCGCCGAGGAGCGCCTGCCGTAGCCCGCCCGGGCTAGCATTTGCTCATGGCCACCTCGATCGACGACATCTCCATCGGCGGCGAGATGATCCGCCTCGGACAGTTCCTCAAGTACTCCGGTCTCATCGACACCGGCGGCGACGCCAAGGAGGCGATCATCGACGGCTACGTGAACGTCAACGGCGAGGAGGAACGCCGCCGAGGGCGCCAGCTGCACGACGGCGACCTCGTCTCGTTCGAGGGACGCACGGTGCGCGTGCGCCCCTGAGCGCAGCCTCCCTGTGTTCGCGGGTCGGGTCGCTCAGTCCTCGGCGACGTATCCGGAGGCCGACGACCACCCCGCCTCGTGCCGACGCTCGAGCCCGTCGAGGAGAAGGTCGAGCGCGAAGGCGAACTCGACGTCGTCATCACAGTCCGCTCCGGCGTGCGGAGCGGTCGTCGCCATCCTGACGATGGCAGGGTACGCGACGCCGAACTCCCGCAGCGCAGAGCGATATAGGCTGCGATTGGGCGGCGGTCTCGGATTGGTTGTCCCCTCCCAGGAATCTCGCGGGCCCAGAACACAGGAGACACCCGATCTTGGGATTGCGGAGCGATCCACCCACTACAAACCACTGAGACCTGCAGTTCCAAACCGGCGCTGAGTTCGCGGGGGCCAGGCACCAGTCTCGGAGATACGGTCCTTGACGTCCTTCGGACGCCTACCAATAGCCTCCCCCTTCCGAACTCCTCGCCGCCTATCGGCGCAACTGCATACGACTGCCTCATCACGGTCGTGCACCGGTTGCGACCTTTGCTGACGATGAGCGCAGCGAGAACGCGTACTGCGCCGCAAAGGTGATCCCCCGCCGAAAGTCAAGCCCTCCTGGTCCTGGCGCCTCATAGTCAACATGCACCCAAGGGGCGGGGAAGCATCTTGAAACACCCTTACCAATTGATGACCGGCTCAGGAAACGTCTCTTCCCTCATCCTCGGAGTCTTGCCACTGCTCCCGGGGGTCAATGGCCATCGACTCCAGGCTGGCCGCAAGCTCGCTCTGCAGTAGATGGACTGTCTTGGCATAGATCGTCGTGGTGAACAACGTCTCCCAGTCACTACTCTTGGCCGGCTGCTCACTTCCGCTCGTTGCTGACGTTAGCCCGAAAAAGGACTTTGCGTAGGCGTGTTGAAGCGGTTCGTCGAATCTATAGACGCCCGTCGAGCTCTTACGAATAAGTGATCCACGGCGATCCTCCTGCAGCTCTTGCAGGTACTTCGCCGCGTTCCCAGACGGGTACTTACTGTGGGCTGGCTCTCGCCGGATAACGGCGAGGATCTCTCCAACGGTCCCACCGCTCTCGGGGAGCTGCGTCAATGCTCGAAGGATGATCTTGGTGTTGTCGTAGGTTCTCTTGCGATGGACTTTAAGGGCGCTTCCGAAGCGCGCCTTGAGCGTGCTTGATCGTGTACGTGCATACCCCTGAACGGCTTCTTCAAAGTCTTGTTCGGTGAAAAGAACTCTGTCGGTTCCTGACTCGTAGACGTCACGTTCGTCGCAGCATGCGAGGGCGAGTGCATGAGTGATGCTTGCTGTCCCAACTGCCGTCGAGAGCAGCCGTGTGCGGATGGCTGAGAAGTCCAGATTGAGCAGCTGTTCTCCGACGTCAAGAATCTTGCCGAGCTCGTCGTGACCGAGGGGAGGCACAGGGATATCGATCAGTCGCTTGCCGACGTTGGTCGACTCGACAACCAGCTCATCGACCGATTCGGAAACGCCGAGGACGATCACTCTGGTTAGAGGATACTTGGCGCCCTCATCGGCGAAGACCTTGAGGGCGTGCGCGATCTTGAGTCGTTCAGACTCCTCAACCTTGTGAAAATCTTCGATGACCCATGAGTAGTCACGTGACCCCAGTTCAGCGACGAGTCGTTGCGGGCTGAGCTGTGGCCGGGCGATCGGTTCGCGAGTGACGCCTTTCCCGACGTCCAGCTCCGCGCTGGCCGATGTCTTTGCGCCAATCAGCTCACTTCCCAGGACAGTCCCCACGGAAACGGTCACGTCCGTGTGTTCTGCGCTCTCCGTGATGTAGAAGGCACCCGTCCCCGCAAACGCTGCAGCAAGAATCTGCTCGTAGGTCGAGTCTGGCGTGCACGCAGTCTTCACCGCGGTGTGTCCCTCATCCACGAGCACTTTGTTCACGAGGGATGACTTTCCGGCTCCGGATTCTCCCCACACGACAACTTGAGTCCCTGGTACGCGCAGCCCCTTCTTCCGAAGGTCCTTCATCTCAAGCTCTCGACCGACAAAGCCGCGCCCGGCGGGCACAGACGGCGTGAAGACCTCGTTGGCTTTGACAGGCTTCTTGGGCGGAGCGATCGCAGGCTTCTCCGCTGACTTCGTCTTCTTAGATCCGAACGGCATCGGTGTGATTCACTCCAGGGATCGCGGTCTCGCGATCTGTAAGCAGGAAAGCGGTCATGGCGCAACTCTAGTCAGAGACCTTCGGTGGAGCGACTCATCGATCGCCGGGGCCCAATCATTTCGAACTGGAAGCCTCTCGGGCGTCACTGCGCGGGCAGGCACCCGCCGTCCATGATGTAGCCGCCCGCCTCGATCGACAGGGCGTCGGCGGTCACCGAGCCGAACACACACCCGCCCTCAGGGGCGTCCGCACCGAAGAGCAGAGTGCCGTAGTCGTCGCGCACGTAGGCGCCGGAGAGGCCGGCATCCGCCAGCGCATCCTGCACCGCGGTGGTCGAGAGCGCGCCCGAGGTCCGCAGCTCCTCGAGAGCCGGCTGAGCGACCGCGATGGCCTCTTCGGCCGCCGCGCGGGCCTCCTGGGAGAGGTCCATCCGCTCCCGATAGCGGTCGTTCTGCGCCATCGACTTCTCCGGGTCGTAGGGGGCGCACTCCGGGGGCATCTCGACGCCCTCGATCTGCGGACAGGCCGCGGTCGGCGTGGGGGTGGGCGTCGCCGTCGTCGACTGCGGCGCCGCGGGTGTGGCGCATCCCGCGAACAGCAGAGTCATCGCGCACACGAGGAGGGCGATGCCACCCCTCGACCTGTCCCCCCGGATATCGGTCATGCGCTCATGAAACCACACCCTCGGGCGCCCCGGAAGGAGCGGCGCCCGACGGTGCGGGCCACGTCGATCACGGCATCAGGCCTCTACGGCACGAGCACGGTGCGGATGCCGGGCGCCTCGGGCTCGTTCCAGACCGACTCGACGTCGGCGAGGCGGGCGGTGCGGGTCTGCACGGAGATGCGGCCGTCGCCGATCGCCTCGACGAGGGACGGGAGCTCGGCAAGGTACTCGCGCGGCCCGATCGACCCCTGCCCGCTGCCGATCAGACGCAGGTGCGCCGAGCGCAGCGCCGCCGAGGGGAGCGTGATGTCGGGCCCCGCCACGGAGCCGATCTCCACCCAGTCGAGCGGCCGGCTGCGGTCGGTCCTGGCGGTCAGCACCGCCCTGATCGCGCGTTCGGTGGGCGCGCCCCAGAGGTAGTCGAGGACGACATCGACGTCGCGGGCCGCGTCGGCGAGCTCGGCATCCGCGGAGGCGTCGTCCAGGGCGATGGTGCGGTCGGCGCCGGACTCGCCCACCAGCGCGAGTCGACCCCGATCCCTCCCGGCGGCCACGACCTCGCCGGCGCCCAGCAGCTTGGCGACCTGCACCGCCATGGCTCCGGCGTTCCCTGTGGCCCCGAGCACGAGCACCGATGCGCCGGGCGTCCACGCGACGCGACGGCGGAGCGCGACCCACGACGACATCGCGGGGTTCATCGCCGCGGCGATCCTCACGGCATCCGCACCGTCGGGCAGGGCGATCGTGCGCCGCGGATCGATCACGGCCTTCGTCGCCATCGTGCCGTGCCGGGTGTCATCGACGGCGAAGTAGACGAGCGCGCCGTCGTCGCGGCGGCCGACGCCGTCGACGCCGGGGATGAGCGGGAAGCGCTCCGGTGCTCGTGTAGTGCGCTCCGCTCGCACCGGAGCGCACGCGCGGGTGGAGACCCGCGGCGAGCACATCGATGACGACCTCGCCCTCCTTCGGCTCGGGAAGGTCGAACGGAAGGAAGTGCGGTGGCTCGTCGAAGCTCGTGACGACGGCGGCATCGGTGTGGATCATGGCTATGACTCCTTATTGGTTCGTGTCACGAACTATAATAGTACGCATCGCGAACCATTTGGTTAGACTGTTCCCATGACGGATGCCGCGCTCTCCCCGGCCGATGCCCTGGCACAACTGACCTTCCTCGTGCAGAAGATCCTCGAGGAGCGCTCGGCCGCCCAGGGGATGTCGGTGGTGCAGGGGCGGATGCTCGGCATCCTGCGCGACCGGACGCCGCTCATGAGCGAGCTCGGCGCCCGCCTGGGCCTGGACAAGTCGAGCATCAGCGGGCTCGTCGACCGCGCCGAGAAGCGGGGACTCGTGGAGCGCTTCCGCTCCCCCGACGATGGTCGCGCGGTGCAGGTGCGCCTCACGGACGAGGGCCGCGCACGCGCCACAGCGGGCGAAGCCGAGTTCGACGCGGAGGCCTCGCGGCTGCTCGCGCATCTGCCGGAGCCCGAGCGCACGACGCTCGTGCGCCTGATCAGCCGCCTCCTCATCGCCGAGGCGGAGGAGTCCGGGTTCGACATCCGGTGACCGAGGCCGGCGGCCGCGGCGCCCGGGATCGCCCGTGGGCGTCCGCGAGGGGTTACGGTGGCGGTGTGGATGCTCCTGACCCCCTGCCCGATCGCCCCGCCCCCGACAATCCGCAGGGCAAGCTCGTGCTGCTGCGCCACGGAGAGACGGAGTGGTCGAAGAGCGGCCGCCACACCGGACGCACCGACATCCCGCTGACCGCCCACGGCGAGGAGCTGGCCGCCGCGGCCGGCCGACTGGTGCGCGGCTACGACTTCGGCCTCATCCTGACGTCCCCGCTGCAGCGCGCACGACGGACGGGGGAGCTCGCCGGACTCGACGCCGAGATCGACCCGCTGCTGGTCGAGTGGGACTACGGCGGGTACGAGGGGCGGACCAGCGCCGACATCCGCGCCGAGCTCGGCTACGACTGGACGGCGTTCAACCACGGCGTGATCCGCGGCGAGACCCCTGGCGAGACCGTCGAGGAGGTCGCCGCACGGGCGTCCCGCGTGCTGACGAGGGTGCTGCCGGCGATGGCCGACGGCGACGTGGCGCTGATCGCGCACGGCCACTACCTGCGCATCCTCACGGCGGTGTTCCTCCGCGAGGCGCCCCGGTTCGGCGCGCAGATCACGCTGGATGCCGGCTCGGTGTCGGTTCTCGGCTACACCAGGGAGCAGCCCGCCATCCTCGCCTGGAACCACGGCCCGCAGCTGCCGCTGAAGCCCTCGGAGTCCTAGCTCGCCTGGGCCCGGTGGGCCTCAGATCGCCAGCAGTCGCGCCGCGCGATCCGCGTCGATGCCGCCGCGCCATCCGGAGAGAGGCGGTGTGATGTCGGATCGGGGCCCACCCGACCACGCATCGGCGACCTCTTCGCGGGAGACGAACCTGTCCCAGCTGGGCGAGAGGGTGCTCGGCAGCACCCCGTACTCGGCGAGTCCGATGAGGACGCCGTAGCGCTGATACTTGTCCGCGCCCGCGACCACCTTGGCGCGGGCGATCGCTCGCTCGAGCTCGCTTGCCCGGGTGCCAGCCGGCTGGGCAGAGATCACCTCGAGCAGAGTGCGCAGCCGCTCCCTGTCATCTTCAGTGGGAGCCGGAAGCCCCTCTGCGGCCGCGGTCTCGAGATCGGGGAGATAGTGATGCGGCTGCTCGTTCCAGGCCCAGCCGAGTGCGAGACGGAGCAGCACCTCGGTCGAGTCGAACTCGAGCGCACTCCCCTGTCGCGCCGCCAGCCCGCAGTCGGGCACGCCGTTCTCCGCCACGGGAGCGGCCGCGAGGTGCCGTGCCCACGCGAAGGAGATCACGGTCTGGCGTCCGTGCCAGGCGCTGCCGAGGCCTGCGATGAACGCACCGAGCACGGCATCCTCGTGAAGCGCGGTCGCCGCGGTGATCGACCGCTCGACGATCTCGACAGGTGTGCAACGTTCGACGGAACGAATCGGCCACCCCGAGGACTCGGCCTCAGCCTCGTCGGCGGCCTCTCGCGACGCCTCGGCCCCGGCGACACCGCCCGTGCGGGTGAAACGGTAACCGTACAGTCGCATGAGGAGTTCGAGTTCTGGTCCAGCAGGAATGCGGCGGGGTGCGGGAATCACCCCGCCAGGCTATGACATCGCCGACGTCTCCGCACCGGTCGCGAACGGAGCCCCCACGCCGATGCCACGCCCGGTCGGGCGCCGTCCGGAGACCATGTCGGCGGCATGGGGCACGATGGTCGCATGACCGACGGCTACGACCCCGGATTCCTCTCGAACGCTGTGCCGCTGCCGCATCCGGCCCAGGATGTGCACGCTCTCGACTACCCGCGTTTCACCGTGCTGCTCGACCGGGGTCGTCGACTCGCGGCGGCGACCGGGGTGAACATCGATGGCCCCCGCCTGCTCGATCTGCCGCGCGCGGGAGAGTGGCGCCTCGACTCGCGCGTCGACGACGCCGCGCAGACCGGCCCCGCCGTGTACGCGCGGAACGACCTCGACCGTGGTCACCTCGTGCGCCGCCGCGACCCCGGTTGGGGTGAGGCGGCCGAGGCGCGAGCGGCGATGGAGGCCACGTTCTTCTACACGAACGCCGCACCGCAGGCCGCCGGCTTCAACCAGTCCAAGGAGCTCTGGCTCGGGCTCGAAGACCATGTGCTCGCCTACGCCGAGGCCACGGCCCAGCGCATCTCGGTGTTCACCGCGCCCGTGCTGGCCGACGACGACCCGCCATACCGCGGCATCCGCATCCCGCTGCGGTTCTGGAAGGTCGCAGCCTGGTCCGGAGCAGGCGGTCTCTCCTGCGCGGGCTTCATCCTCGACCAGTCCGCGCTCGTCGATACCAGCGAGGGGCTGCTCGCCGCTCCCCCGCTTGGGGCGTTCCGCACGTTCCAGGTGCCTGTGGCGGAGATCGCTCGCGTCACCGGTGTCGACTTCGGCGTGCTGACCGATGCCGACGTGCTCGCGCACCCCGGGGCACGCGCGGACGGATGGCGCGAGCTGACCACGGCAGACCAGATCGTGCTCTGACACCGGCACGACACCTACCCCGCGGCACCGCGGGGTGGCGCCAGCTCCACCCCGCTTCGGCAGCCCGCTGTATGGGATCGCCGCGGGTTCCTTTCTAACGTCGAGGTATGACGTCCGGTCACCTCGACCGCTCAGGAAAGGCACCCCTCATGACCTCGAACACCGCGCTTCGTCGCACGCTGACCCGCGCCTCAGGCGCCATCGCCGTCACGGCCTGCGGCCTCGTGCTCTCGCTCGCCTCCGCACAGGCGGCGAGCGCAGCGCCGACCTCGGTCAAGATGATCGTCGGAGGCTCCGCCGCGTCCGAGAAGTACCCGTTCATGGCGAGCATTCCGATCACGGCGCCGCTCGCCGGGCTCGACGACGGCGGCTGCGGCGCGGCGCTGATCGCACCGGAGTGGGTCGTGACCGCCGCGCACTGCGTGGACCGGGAGATCGGATCGTTCGCCGAGGGCACGGTGCGCATCGGCAGCGACAAGCGCACCTCGGGTGGAACCGTCCGAGACATGGTGCAGGTGTTCCAGCATCCCGATTACGCCCAGGGGATGCCGAATCAGAACGACATCGCGTTGATCCGCCTCGACGAGCCGGTCTCTCAGCGACCGATCGCGATCGCGGATCATGCAGCGGACCCCGGCAGCGCCACGCGCATCCTCGGGTTCGGTCTCACCACGCCCGAGCAGAACCCGACGAAGTGGAAGATGTCCAAGAAGCTGCGGCAGCTCGAGACCGTCCGCGGCGATGCGTCCGAGTGCGATCCGGGCTTCGCCGGCGCCACGCGTCTGTGCACGGTGAGCCACAAGGCCGATGCGATGGCGTGCAACGGCGACTCCGGCGGCCCGCAGATCCAGCGCGGCAGCAACGGACGCTGGGAGCTGATCGGCGTCACGTCCGGACCGGGCGCCATGTCGCCCTCCTGCGAGAAGGGCCCGGGGCTCTACACCGACGTCACGGCGTATCGCGACTGGGTCTCGCAGACGATGGCGGCCAACGAGTAGCCGGCGGCGCGCTCCCTCTACACTCGACTGGTGCAGGACGACCGATCGGGGGGGCACGTGGTCATCGCCGCCTTCATGCTCGTGATCACGGGCGCCCTCGTCGCCTTCGCGGGTTTCCGCGTCCGCGCTCTCGTGCCGTCGCACTGGACGCGCGTCGAGGGGCAGTGGATCGGCCCGTCGCTGCGCTGGTCGCCCTCCCGGTACGACTACGTCACCGCCGAGGGTGTCAGCCGCTCCGGCGTCGCCAGGGTGAAGGTGATGTTCCGTCCGCCGCACGGCGGCACCTGCGTCGTCGCGTACGACCCCGCCGACCCGTCTCGATCCCAACCCGCCCAGCTCCGATGGAACGGCGGCGTGCTCATCGCGGTCGGCGTGCTCTGCGCCGTCGCCGGAGTCGTCTTCTCCGCGCTGACACTCGCGTAGCGGCGAGTCGCCCCGCGAGGCCCCGCGCTCTCCTATCATGGGGTGGGAAATATCGATATGACGGTTCGGAGTCGCCTGCATGGAAGACCCCCGGAGCGACGCCGAGCTGCTCCGAGAGCTGCGCGACGGCGAGCGCGACGCCTACGTGGTCCTGTGGGAGCGCCACATCGGCGCGGCCCTGCGATACGCCCGTCGAATGCTCCCCTCCCGCGCCGAGGATCTCGCCTCCGAGTCGTTCCTCGCGATCTACCAGCAGATCACGACCTCGGGCACGGGCCCCGACTTCGCCTTCCGCTCCTACCTCAAGGCCGTCATCCGCAACACCGCGATCCGCTGGCGCAAGGAGGCGAGCAGGTTCGACGACACCGTGGAGGCGGATGCGGTCGACTTCCGCGACGCGCTGAGCCTGGTCGAGCGGGAGTCCAACGCCAACGAGCTGCTCGGAGCCTTCCAGGAGCTGCCAGAGCGCTGGCAGAAGGTGCTCTGGCTGTCGGAGGTCGCGGACGTCGCGAGACCCGAGATCGCCCGCGAGCTCGGCATCAAGCCGAACGCGGTCTCAGCGCTGCACCGCCGGGCACGATCCGGGCTGAAACTCCAGTGGCTGACGCGGCAGGTGCCCGTCGTGCTGCGCGAGGATGAGACCCACGCCGCGCGCCTGCTCCCCCGGCACCTCTCCGAGCCCGACGACCAGCTCCTCGCCCGCGAGATCACGACACACCTCGAGTCGTGCGACATGTGCAGCGACCTGCTCGTGAGCCTGCGCACCGATGCCCGACGCCTGCAGGGCGTCACCCTCTCCGCCGCGGGCTTCGGCGCACTCGGCGTCGCTCTGCCCGCGACGAGCGCACTCGCTCCCGGCACGGCGGTGGCCGCCAGCATCCTCCTCGCGGGAGCCGGCACGGGCATCGCCAGCCTGCTCGCCGGCGGTGTCGGCGTGCTGGCCGTCGGCGGCATCCTGCTCGGCTCCTTCTTCCTCCAGCCAGGGGACATCGATGCCCCGGCCCTCGCCGACACGAACGTGCAGGTACCGGTCACGACACCGACGCCCGACGGGGCGTCACTCGGTCAGACCGGCACCACACCCACCTCCACCCCCGTGACGACCGTGCCGCTGCCGCCGCGGCTCGGGCGCTGGAACTCGGACCCGAACGTTCCGCTCGTCGACTTCCGCACGGAGCCGGTCTCGCAGTACGTTCCCCCGGCGCCTCAGCCCGCCGGACCCGAGGTCCCCGGCCCCGGCACCGACCCCGGAGGGATGCCGACGCTGACCCCTGGTCTCACGTCTCCACCCGATGTCACGGCGTACCTCGCCCCCCAGATCACCGGCCGCACGACCCCCGGAAACTCCGTCGCGATCGAGTTCGCATCGCAACGGTACGAGGTCGATGTCGCACCGGACGGATCGTGGACCTTCGACACCCGCCCTCTCGCCTTCGACGCCGGGGCGTACGACTACGCCGTGTGGGCTTTCACCTCCACCGAGCAGTCGCTCGCGACGACGGGGACGATCACCGTGCAGACCCCGACGGTGCAGGGGTTCGAGCAGATCGAGGGGCCGATACCGCTCGAGGAGGCCCGGACCACGGGGATCGTCATCTCCCTCACCGGGCCGCCGAACGGCACGATCTGGGCCTCCACCCCCCAGACCGACGCGACCATCACCCTGGATGCGACCGGCCACGCGACCCGTCGGATCAGAATGCTCGCCGACGGGTGGTACCCGTTCGCCTTCTCCGTCATCGACGCCGACTGGTACTCCGGCCCGGGGATCACCGCACCGGTCGACGTCGTCGACCCCACCCGCGACCCCTCCTGGCCGCGCGGAGGCGGGGGGATCTTCGAGGTCGTCGATCCCTGAGCGCGGCGCGGCGCCATCGCGCCCTGAACGGCACGGCTGGGGCGGTGCGGACCGAGGAGCCGATCACCTCATGGAAGTATCGCCGTATGCGTTCTCGTGTGTGGGCGGTCCTCGCCGTCGCGGTGGTGACCGTCTCCCTCTCGGGTTGCTCTTCGCCCCTGGACGTCTCCGAGGCGGAACGCGCCGCAGCGGCGACCTGCGAGGTCCTCCAGCCGCTGCCCGGCGTCGCCTCGGCATCCTGCGTCGTGGACGACGGCGGATTCGACGCGGGCATCTCAAGAGACACGAGCGTCACGCTCGAGGCCGGAGTGACGGCGCAGGAGGCCCACCGCATCATGACCACGTGGCTGTCGTCGAAGGACGGCGGATTCGACGAATACGAGGTCAGCGGCTCGCGGGCGACGTCGCTGCGGATGTCGCTCACGACCAATGAGGACGCGTCGTTCTCCCTCGCTCCCGGGACTCCGCCGACGGGAGTGGCCTTCGTCGAGGAGTGGCTCAGCCGGGCGCAGCGCGGGATGCCGATCTCGGCATCCGCAGGAGACGGGCGCACCATCCGCGTGCCGAACGAGGGTCTCTCCCCCGCCGCGCAGGCGACTCTTCTCGATGAGTTCGCGATGCAGACCCGCGCCGACGGGCTCACTCTCGCGATCGGAGACGGCTCCACCGTCGAGTCCCCCGTCTCGGCCTCACTGAGTGCGACGCTCCACGCACTCGACGCGCCCTACCTCGGCTTCGTCGCGAGCGACCCCGACCATGAGCTCGAATTCGACGTCGATGTCTTCACGGGGTCTCCTCCGCGGCTCCGCTTCAGGATCCCGACCGGCATGGCCCCGAGCATGCCACCCGATCGACCGCTCACGGAGACCCCCGGGTGGGACGGCATCCTCGCCATCCTCGCCGCCGCCGCACCGGGCGGTGACCCCTATTCGGTCGCTCTGACCGGGATTCCCGGTCAGGTGATCGGCGGATTCAGCACCTCGGGATGCACACCGGAGCTGACCGGCCCGGAGCCCCAGTTCGGCGGGGAGCTGCAGGCGCAGTGGGCGCAGATCCACGGCATCCCCCGACCGGAGACGTGCCCGCGTTAGCGCACCGACCCCACCGGGCCCCGACCGGCAGCTCGTGGGCGACCCCGGCGGTGACAGCGAGAGGTCCCGCCGACGCCATCGGGACGTCTGCGGGACCTCAGCGAAAGGATGCCGCGATCAGGACGTCGCGGAACCCGCCCGTCGACGAGTGCGGACGAGCAGGGCGATGCCGCCCAGCACGAGCGGCACCCCGATCAGCGCCCACAGCGACGGCACCTGACCGCCGGTGATCGCCAGCGTGGCGCTCCCGTTCGGCGTCTTCCCGACGGTCGCCCCACCGGTCGTCCCGCCCGTGTCGGGCGCATCGGGGATCACGGGGACGGCCGTCCACTGCGCGGTGAAGGTCACTGCGACCGTCACGGGGTCGGTCGGCGTCGTGCCGGGGATCGACGACGCCCATCCGGCGAACGTGTAGCCCGCGCGCACCGGATCGGCCGGCACGACCGGCGTCTGGCCGGGTGCGACGCTCTGCGACGTCGTCGCGTCGCCGTTGGCCGGGTCGAACACCACGTCGACGGGCGCAGCCATCCACTGCGCCGTGAACGTCACGGGAGCGGTGACGTGATCCGCCGGCGTCACGCCGGGCACCGACGACGCCCAGCCCGCGAACGTGTAACCGGGTCGCACCGGGTCGGCGGGCACGAGCGGCGTCTTGCCCCAGTCGACGATCTGCGTCGAGTCGGCGGTGGTCCCGTCGGCGTAGGCGAAGGTCACGCGGTAGTGGAAGGCGAGGACGAGGGCGCCCTGGTCGGGGACGGCGCTGTTCGCGTGCCCGGTGACGAGGACACCGCTGGTGGGTGACGTGTACGTGACCGGCGACGGCTCGGTGTCGACGCTGCCGCTGCCCGACAGGGTCGGCAGACCCGTCGTGTCCTCGGCTCCGACGACCGTGACCGACCCCGCGTAGGAGTCGTTCGACACGAGGTAGCCGGCGCCTGCCGCCGAGGCGAACGTGCCGCTCTGCGCAGTCAGCGAGCCGCCCGTCATGGTGAGCGCTCCACCGCCGACGAATCGCGACCCGCCGAAGCCGGCGGCGTACTGCCCTCCGCGCACGATCACGTCACCTCCGCGGATCGTCAACGCTCCGGCGGTCAGGTCGGTGGTGTCGCTGCCGATCCCCGGAAAGTAGGGCCACGGGTCGGCAGGGTTCGCGCTGCCGACCGCCTCGAGGCGCCCCGTGCCGACGGAGTCGTCGACGGTGAGCGTCGAGGCGCTTCCGACGTGGAGACCCGGCCCCGTCAACGGAGCCAGGGTGAGCGAGTGGCCGTTCAGGTCGAGGGTGACGCCTGCACCGGACGGGACGCCGAGATAGTCGGCTGTTCCGCTCGCGTCGATGTCGGCGCCGAGGACGATCACGTCGCCGTCGGCGGCGGCGTCGAAAGCGGCATCCAGAGCGGTCCAGTCGGTGACGGTCGTCGTCGCCGCCTGC
Source organism: Microbacterium sp. LWH10-1.2 (assembly GCF_038397765.1). NCBI lineage: Bacteria > Bacillati > Actinomycetota > Actinomycetes > Micrococcales > Microbacteriaceae > Microbacterium > Microbacterium sp. LWH10-1.2. The sequence continues at coordinate 3,680,024 of NZ_CP151638.1, read as the reverse complement.
GCGGACGTGGCCGTGAGCGTCAGCAGTCCCGTCAGAGCGAGAGCGGGTGCGAGCAGCAGAATGCCGCGTCGCCGAATAGTGCGAATCATCGTGTGTTCTCCCCAGCGTGCGATGCTCTGCCCCCAGAAGACAGAGATGTTCCGAAGAAGAGAACGAGACGAGGCGTGGAATCTGTCGGAGATCGCGAAATCCGACCCCCACCGATACACCGTTATGCAACCGTGACGGGTGATTCGTGTAACACAATCCGCGCTGCGGCGTCTCTTCTTATGAGGACGTTCTGCGCACGCGCCCCCGAAGGCCTGCGCGTCTCTCGTTCCTCGCCCCCCATACCCCCGCCGCCTCCGTGCGCCCGCCTCCCCGGAGACCCCTGTGCCGTCGACTCTCGTCGCCCTGACGCTGCCCGCGCCCACCCTGTCCGCCGAAACCGAACCGACACCGACGCCACGCTCATCGCGGCGGCCGCCGACGGAGATCGCGCCGCCGCCGGCGAGTACTTCACCCAGAACCTGCGGATGCTCACCGCCATGGCGCGCCGCATCGCCGGGAACGTGATGGATGCCGACGACCTCCTGTCGGAAGCCATCGTCTCCGTGCTGGCGCTCTGGGCCCGCGGCACCGGGCCGCGCACCCATCTGGCCGCCTATCTCGCACGTGCGATGCGGAACCGCGTGACGGATGAGCTCCGCTCCCCCCGCTCGCGCACCTGGAACCTGGATTCGTCGTGGGAGCGCGCCGCCGACAACGACCCCCGCCTGACCGAGATCGATCTGGAGCGCGACGTCGCGGCCGTCCACGAGATCCTGAGTCTGCTTCCCGACGATCAGCGCATCGTCCTGACCGCCATGCACATCGAGGGGGCGAAGCCGAGAGATCTCGAAGTGCGGCTCGACCGACCGGCATCCGCGATCTCGTCGCTCGCGCAGCGCGCCAAGGCGAACTTCCGCCGTCTTCTGGAGGAGCGCGAGTCCGCCATTGCGGCACGGCACGCCATCTGCGCCTGAGCGCGGATGCCGCCTACATCCCGCGCAGTCCGAGCAGCCGGCTGAAGAATCTCGGCCTGCGCTCTCCTCTGCCCGCCAGCTTGTCGTCGAGCGCGGGAGTGTGGGGAGGGAACGCGTCGAGCACGTGGTCTGCATCGAGGGTGACCGATTCGCCCTTCGATACCGCGCGCGCCGCGGGGACCCATCCCGTGACGTGGAGATACCACCCGGTGTCGAGGTCCGTCACGCGAGCGGGCAGGATCACTTCGATCTCATGATCTCCGTCGAGCCACGCGCGCCCGGGCTCCACCCGAGCGACGCGGACGACCCTGGCGGAAGTGTCGGCGCTCCACACCGTGCCCTTCCGCCAGCGCTTCACCAGTTCTGCGTCTCGGCGCTCGCGGACGTCCTGCCGCCACCAGAACGTGCACAGACCCGCCAGCAGAAGTCCGGTCGATCCCCACAGGACGATCTGGAACAGATCAGGGCTCACGGAAGTCCTCCTCAGGGCTCACGGCACCGCGGTCTCTCGCCGAGCGGCCATCCGCACGATAGCAGGCCGCTCGGATGCGGGCCGAGGCGGTTCGATGCGCCCGTGCCTGGAGACGCGGGAGGGTCGAGCGCCCGCAGGCGGGGAGCGAGAATCCGCGGGCGGACTCGCGCCACCGGGGCCGGAGAGCCGCAGGACACACGACCCTCCGGCCCCTCGGCCGCCGATCCCGGGGTCAGCTGTACACGTTGTCCGGTGTGAGCAGTTCGGTCAGCGGGGTCATGAGTGCGCTGACAAGGTTGGACTTCTTATCCTCGATATCCGAGTTCACCATGACGACGAGTGTCATCTCCTTCTCGGGCAGGTAGATCGTGACGGTCTTGTAGCCCGGCAGGCTGCCGTTGTGGCCGATCCATCCGTTGATCTTGAAGATGCCGAGTCCGTATCCGGCGTCTTCGGCGCCCGGCACCATCGGCGTGACATCGAGTCGTTCCTTCTGGATTCCGGGCGAGAGGAGCTCGCCCTTGGCGAGTGCGGGCACCCAGACCTTCAGATCATCGAGCGTCGAGATCATCGCTCCTGCAGCCCAACCCCAGGACGGGTTCCAGTCGGTCGCCGTGGTGGCAGCGCCGTCGAGCGTCTGGTTCGTGTACCCCTCCGCATGCGGCGAGGGGAACTCGCTGCCCGACGGCAGGAACGTGTGGTCCATTCCCAGCGGATCGGTCACCTCGGTCTTCACGACGTCCGCGAGGGGCTGGCCCGTGATCTTCTCGATCGCGAGTCCGATGAGGATGGTGTTCGTGTTCACATACTCGACCTGCGAACCGGGCTCGAAGTGCAGTGGCTCGTCCTTCACCACGTCGAGAAGAGACTGCGGGGTGACCGGCTGACGCGGGTCCTCGAGCAGCGACATCTGCCACTCTTCGTTCTGCGAATAGTCGGCCAGGCCCGATTGCATACCGGCGAGGTGGCGGAGAGTGATGCGGTCGCCCTCAGGGACGCCATCGACGTACGTCGAGATCGGGTCGTCGAGTGAGGCTCTACCGACATCGACGAGGCGCAGCAGCGCCGTGATCGTGAACGTCTTCGTGACGCTGCCGATGCGGTGATTGACATCTGTCGTGAGCGTCGTCTTCTTGTCGACGTCGGCGTACCCGGCGGCCGTGACGTAGTCGCCTTCAGGACTCCAGACGGCGACGATCGCGCCCGGCAGCTTCTGCGTCGTCACGGCATCCTCGATGATCGCGTCGAGCTTCTTGACGGTCGCCGCGTCGAAAGCGTCAGGCTGGTGTGCGTCGGTGCTGGTGGAGGGCGCCGAGGCGCGAGGGGTCGAGCATCCGACGAGGGCGACGGATGCGACAGCGATGCCGGCGATGAGCGCGGCGGCGGTGCGGGTCGAGCGGGCCTTGAGATTCACGATCTGCTTCCTGTCGTACGAAGGGTGAGCTCCCATCGTCGATCGCGACGTCACGTCCGCACATCATGCGCGAGTACCGGTCTCGTAGTCCCACCGGACCGTCTCGGCAGCGGTGGATCACACCGGCCGCGGTGCTCGGGGCGGAGAGTCAGACCGCAGTGCCCACGAGTGCGCCGAGACGGGCGATCAATCAGACGCTTCGCCTCAGGGCGGGCCCGCGGCGATCCGGTCTTGCAGCGCTCGGATCGTCGTCCCGAGGATGCCTCTGGCCAAGAGCCCCCCGGCGGCCAGGGGACCGGCGGAGTCCTCACCGACCGGTGGCAGGAGGAGCAGTGCCGCTCGAACGTCGACGCTCACGTGCGCCACCTGCCAGTCGATCTCCGCGGCGACGCCATCGGGGCGGTCGATGCTCACCGCCTTCACCGCGTACGCGGCCGCCCCCAGCGCGTGAGCGCCCATGTGGGCAACGCCCGAGGCCTGTGCCGCTGCACGCGCGGCGGCGACAGCTCCGGGTGCCGACACCGACGCCGCCGCACGACCCGCAACGAAGCGGCGGCGGATCTCGCCCGCAGAGTCGAGGTCTCCTCGCGCGTACGCTCGCGCCCTCGCGATCGCATCGCGAGGGCGATCATCCCCCGGCGCTTCGCTCTCGAAGGAGGAGAGAACCCGCTCTGCGCAATCCGCGGCCCACGCCGCGACCAGCCGCCGATCGGTCTCGCTGAGCGATTGTGGTGAGAGCACGCTCCCATGTTCGCACCGGATGCGGCAGATGAGCGGGTGGAGCGAAGGACGGCGAGATCCTCTGACACGCCGAACGTCGCTCTCCAGAACGCTTCCACGCACGAGATCCGAAGGGACGGCTTACCGCAGTCCTTCTTCGCAGTTGCTGCCGTCGCGCGCTTCCCATCTGAGCACTGGCAAGGGAGGGAACACGATGAATGTGTCCATGGCGGCCGACCACGTCGCCACTGGATCCGCGCGAGGGTCATCGGCGGCGAGTTCACGCTGTGCGGAATCAGTGGGATGGGCCCTGGTCCATTCGTACATGAGTTGGCCGGTCTCTGACCAGTCCTTCTCGTTCATCTGACGGGCGACGGATGCGGGCATGGGGATGTCGTCAGGCGTGCTGTAGTCGTACGTGCAGGAGTAGGTGCGGCCGTCGTCCGCGACGTATCGCAGGGCGATCGACACGTTGGTGGAGTACCCGGGCGGCGGCCCGAGAGTCAGCCTGAGCCAGCCCAAGAGGAGGACCAAGAGCACCGCAGCACCAACCGATACGCCGATGATCCGGCGACGGCGCCGAATCGGTGTGGTCCGGGTCTGTTCGGTGGGCTCAGGCACGATGACCTCCATCAGTTCGTCGGAGCATCTCGCGGAAGCCGCGGTCCAAGCCCCGATATCCACCGTAACCAACCGACACTTGTCGCGGCCTGTCTCCTGCGTCGACCTCGGTCATCGTCTGGACACGGCATGTGGCTGGCTCAATCCAGAGAGAACCAAGGAACTGCGCTCAGCGGCTCGTGGTTGTCGTCCGCAACCGGCCTGATGGTGAGGACGTATCCCGGGCTGTCAGCAAACTGCCTGAGGATGACTTGTTGCGGGCCTTCTTGCACGGGAAGCCGGATCGCACCCGAGGCGATCGGCCCTTCGTCGTCGAACTGAGCGGCCATCGTCAGCTGCGTGTAGTCCGTGAGCCACAGTCCGCCAGCTCCAACATCGACTGTGCTCACCGCTTCACGCAATACCGGAGCGTCACGGCGATCGTCTGCCACCTTCACCGCCTCGTCAGCATCGTCCGGGCCGGGATAGGCGACGAACAGGGAGCCCTCGCGCATCTGCCCGACGAAGTGGGTCAGGAGCTGCTCAAGCTGCCAATCCTCATCAACGAAGCCGCGATACGTATCGGGCGCGACGAGGCAGAAGAATCCGTCGTCATCGACATGCAGAAGCACGGCATCGCTCATGGCAGCACAGTAGCTGAGCGCGGCCTCAGCGTCCCGACGGCGAACAGCGCCGCGGCGGCGACGACGAAGAGCACGACCCAGACGGCGAGATCCATAGGTCGTCGATCTCCTAGTTGAAGTCCCCGCCGGGGGCCATGTCGGCGAATCGCGAGTAGTGGCCCTGGAAGGCGACGGTGATCGTCGCGGTCGGGCCGTTGCGGTGCTTCGCGACGATGAGGTCGGCCTCGCCGGGGCGCACGTCCTTGTCATAGACGGAGTCGCGGTGCAGCAGGATCACCATGTCGGCATCCTGCTCGATCGATCCCGACTCGCGCAGGTCGCTGATGGCGGGCTTCTTGTCCTGCCGCTGCTCGGGACCACGGTTCAGTTGCGACAGGGCGATGACGGGAACCTGGAGCTCCTTGGCGATGAGCTTGAGGCTTCGGGAGAACTCCGAGACCTCCTGCTGGCGCGACTCGACGCGCTTGCCCGAGGTCATCAGCTGCAGGTAGTCGATGATGACCATGCGCAGACCCTCGCGCTGCTTGAGCCGACGGCACTTGGCCCGGATCTCGACCAGGGTCATGTTGGGGCTGTCGTCGATGTAGAGCGGCGCGTCGTTGATGCGGCCACGGGTTGCGGCGACCGTCGTCCAGTCGCGCGGGTCGAGGTTTCCCTTGCGCATGTTCTGCAGCGGGATGGCCCCCTCGGCGCTGAGCAGTCGCATGGCGATCTCGCTCTTGCCCATCTCGAGGGAGAAGAAGACGGAGGGCAGGTTGTGGCCGATGGATGCCGAGCGCGCGAAGTCGAGCGCGAGCGTCGACTTACCCATCGCGGGTCGGGCCGCGACGACGATCATCTGGCCGCCGTGCAGGCCGTTCGTGAGCTCGTCGAGCTCCCTGAACCCGGTCGGCACACCGGTCATCGATCCGTCTCGACCGCTCGCGGCCTCGATCTCCTCGAGCGCCGCGTCGACCGCGATCTGCAGCGGCACATAGTCTTCGGCCGTCTCCGAACCCGTGATCGAGTAGATCTCGGCCTGGGCGTTGTTGACGATGTCGGTCGCATCGCCCTCTCCGGCGTAGCCGAGCTGCACGATGCGCGTGCCCGCGTCGACGAGGCGGCGGAGGATCGCACGCTCCGAGACGATGCCGGCGTAGTAGCCGGCGTTGGCCGCGGTCGGCACGATCGAGGTGAGCGTGTGCAGGTAGTCGGCGCCGCCGGCGCGGCCGAGCTCACCGGTCTTGATGAGCTCGTCGGTGACGGCGACGACGTCGGTCGGCTCGCCGTGCGAGTAGAGCGAGAGGATCGCCTCGAAGATCAGCTCGTGCTTCGGCACGTAGAAGTCGGCGCCCTTGAGCGTCTCGATCACATCGGCGACGGCGTCTTTCGAGAGCAGCATGCCGCCCAGCGCGCTCTGCTCGGCGAGGAGGTCGTGCGGGGGCGTGCGCTCGTGTGGACGCCCCCCGCCGAGGCGCTCCTCCGAGATGTCGGCGATCGACACAGTGCTCCCTTCGATGCGACGAAACGTGCGTGCGGCTGCTCCGTCTCGACAGGCGGTGCCACGTGTGATCCGGCTCCGTGGGGCCAGGTGCACAGCAAACCAGGACCCTCTGACATCGGGTCGCTCGTCCACGCTATTCACGCCCGAAACAGGGTGCAACACAGCCTGTGGATAACTATGTGGAAAGGATGCGGAGAAACTCGGAGTGTCTGTGCAGAACGCATGTGGATAACCCGGTGGAGTACCGAGATTCCCTCTCCAGTTTTAGCCCTTGATCTGGGGTTTCCAGTTTCCCCACCCTGTGGATGAGAATCGGGTTCAAGCGGGCATTGAAGGTTGAGGTCACAGAGCTTCACATGTGCAGAACCTGGGGAAAGTCAAGCCAGACCGCGGTTCGGGCGCGTCGCGGGATGCCGGGCCCCGGCAGTGCACCGGAATGCCGGTGGACACGTGGGCGGAGCGGGTGTATCGTCAGCGCATCGACGCAACCGCGTCGACGGTGCGTTTGCCTTCAGAGGGGGAGGTGGAACGTGGACGCTCGGGCCACCCGACGCGGCATACCAGCCGGCGTCATCTGGGCTGGATTCGGTGTGCTCGCGTGGGCCGCCCTCACGATCCTCACCGGTGGCAGCGCAGCCCACGCCGACGAGCAGGACGGGGGTCCGCTCGACGGACTCACCGGACTCGTCAGCAACACGGTGAGCACCGTGACCGCCCCGGTCGCTCCCGTCGTCACGCAGGTCGTTGCCCCCGTCGTCACCGCCGTCGTCGCCCCCGTGCAGCAGGCGGTCCCCGCGGTGGTCAGCACCGTGACGCAGACCGTCGCTCAGGCCCCGGTCGTCGGCCCCGCCGCCGCACCGGTCGTCACGACGGTCACCGATACCGCACAGGCGGTCGTCGCCCCCGTCACCGGCGTTCTCACGGGCGCTCCGGTCTCCACGATCACGAAGCCGATCGTGGATGCCGTGACCGGCCTTCCGATCGTCGGCGACCTGGTCGACGACCTCGGCGTGCCTCGTGTCGTGGAGGACGTCGCAGGCGTCGTCGACGACACGACCGGACTCGTCGGCGGGATCGTCGAGGGGACGATCCCGCCGGTCCTCGAGGCTCTCGAGCCGCAGATCCCCGTGGTTCCCGGCGAACCCGGTACCCCGGGAACCCCCGGCGGCACGGACTCCGGCTCGTCCGCCCAGCCCGGTGAGTCCGCGGCATCCGTCGACGCCGCCGTCGCCACGGCGAACGGCATCTCCCCCGCGTCCGCACCGGACCGCGGAGGCCTCCGCGGCATCCCTGGCGTCCCCTCATCGGCCGGCGCCCCCGCAGGCCCGCAGAACGGCGTCCCGTCGCCATCGAACGACCCGGCATCCGCGCCGCCCGGCGCGCCGGTCTCCCCGTCTTCCTCCGCCGGCACCGGCGGAGGCTCAGCGGCTGCCACCGCTCGCATCAGCGACGACGGCATCCCCCTGCTCCGTGCTGTGGAGCAGGATTCCGGCGCACCCGACGACGCTCTGCCGGCGTCTCCGGTCGCCGACACCGACGTCTCCCCTGGCTGACGCCGTGTCGAGCCGCCCTCCCCTGTGAGGACGGCAGATGACGTGCTGCGCGCGCACCCCAAATCCCGCGCGCATCCCATCTTTCGACACACAGCTCAGTCAGGAGCTCAATCATGCGCACATTCATGAAGCGCGCCCTCTGGGGCACGCTGATCGCCGGCGGGATCACCCTGCTCGGCGCCTCGGTCGCCAACGCGGCCGAGACAGACGGAGACGACGGCATCCTCTCCGGCACCCAGGTGGTCGCGCCGATCTCGGCCCCGATCACGGTCGCGGGCAACGCGATCTCCCTCCTCGGTTCCTCCTCCACCCAGGCACCCGCCCCTGCGGCCCCTGCGCCAGCCCCCGCCCCTGCGGCGGAGACGAGCGGCGCATCCGGCGCAGCCTCAGGCAGCCAGGCAGTGGTCACCGTGAACCTCCCTGTCACCGTGCAGAACAACGCCGTCAGCGTTCTCGGCACGTCCTCGACCAGCACCCCGGCCGCAGTTCCCCAGACTGGGGCTCCCCAGGCCCCGCCGACGGCCGGGGTGCCGTCCGTCCAGACCAGTGGCGACGACGGCGTGCTCTCGGGCACGCAGGCGCTGCTCCAGGTCAACGCCCCGATCACCGTGTCGGGCAACGCCATCTCGGTGCTCGGCACCAGCGGCGTCACGGGTCCCTCCGCCGCAGCACCGGCGCCGGCCCCCGCAGCACCGGCCACGGCATCCACCGACGGCTCCGACGGGCTCGGCAGCGGCACACAGGCAGTGGCACCCGTCACCGCTCCCGTGTCGGTGCTCGGCAACGCGGTGTCCGTGCTCGGCACGAGCTCGGTCACGGGCGCACCGGCATCCGCGCCGGCGGCATCCGCACCGGCCGTCGCTGCCGGCACCTCCGGCAGCGAGTCGATCCTGGGCGGCACCCAGGTCGTCGCCCCCGTGACCGCACCGGTGTCGGTGCTCGGCAACGCCATCTCGGCCCTCGGCACCAGCCGAGTCACCGGGACACCCGGCGCCCCCGCACCCGCCACCTCCACCGCGGGCAACGGCCCCACCACCGGCGGCAGCGAGTCGATCGCCGGCGGCACCCAGGTCGTCGCCCCCGTGACCGCACCGGTGTCGGTGCTCGGCAACGCCATCTCGGCCCTCGGCACCAGCCGAGTCACCGGGACACCCGGCGCCCCCGCACCCGCCACCTCACCGGCCCTCGGCGGGGTTCTGACCACCGGAGCGGGCTCGATCCTCGGCGGGACACAGCTCGCGCTGCCGATCAGCCTCCCGATCACGATCGGCGGCAACGCCATCGCCGTGATCGGCGAGAGCACGGTGACCACCCCGGGCACGAACCCTGGAACGAACCCGGGCACCAACCCGGGAACGAACCCCGGCACCAACCCCGGAACGAACCCCGGCACCAACCCCGGAACCACCCCGGCCACGAGTCCCGCGACGAGCGGGCACGGAGCCGCCGCGACCGCGACGGGCGCTGACGCGCTCGCCACCACCGGAGGGTCCCCGGCGCTCGGGCTCGCCGCGGTCGCCGCTCTCCTGCTCCTCCTCGGCGCTGGACTCTCACGCCGTCGTCTCGCGACGGCGTGACCATACCCCCGGCGGAGCGGTCATCCTCGGGGGAGGAGATGCCGCTCGCGTCGGGAGCGTGGGTGCGCCGACGAGAGACTTCGGGATAGGTGCCCCTCACTCGCCCGCAGTCTGCGGCGCCCCACGCGATACAGCGGATGCCCCGTGGCCCTCACCACGGGGCATCCGCCATGCCCTCAGGACGGATGCCGACGGCATCCGTCAGCCGCCGTCTTGCGGCTTCCCTGGTACGCAGAACGCCCCCTGTCCCGGAGGACAGGGGGCGTTCGACAGACGTCGCGCCTTACTTGGCGGCGACGACCTGCAGCGTGATGACAGCGGTCACGTCGTCGTGCAGACGAACCGTGGCCTCGTGCTCACCGGTCGACTTGATGGTCGACGTGATGTGCACCTTGCGCTTGTCGATCGAACCGAGACCGGCAGCCGCGACAGCGTCTGCGACATCGGCGGTCTTGACCGAACCGAAGAGGCGACCCTCGGCGCCCGCCTTGACGGCGAGACGGACCTTGGTGCCCTCGAGGGAGTTCTTCAGGGCCACGGCCTCGTCGCGGTCGTGGATCGCGCGAGCCTGACGAGCAGCCTGGATCGAAGCGACCTGCTTTTCGCCACCGCGGGTCCACGCCGTAGCGAAGCCCTGGGGGATGAGGTAGTTGCGGGCGTACCCGTTCTTGACCTCGACCACGTCACCGGCGCTTCCGAGCCCGGCGACCTCGTTCGTGAGAATCAGCTTTGCCATATCCGTACCCCTTAGCGGCCAGCGCCGGCGTAGGGCAGGAGAGCCATCTCGCGAGCGTTCTTGATCGCGCGAGCGATCAGACGCTGCTCCTGCACGGAGACACCGGTGATACGACGGGCGCGGATCTTTCCACGCTCCGAGATGAACTTGCGAAGCGTGGCGACGTCCTTGTAGTCAATGACGCCGACCCGGATCGACTTCGCGGGAGCGGTGGGCTTGCCACCCTTCCGCGGCTTGCGGCGGTCGCCGCTCGACTTTCCAGCCATAGTTTTTCCTTAGTTATGAGACGGATGCCGAAGCATCCGGAGATCCTTGATCAGAACGGGGTGTCGTCGCCGAAGCTGCCCGGGGTGCTCCACGCATCTGCGCTGGTCGACGAGCCGGGCGTGGACCACGGCTCCTCCGACACCTGCTGCGCGGGGCGGGACTGCCCGCCACCCTGACCGCCACCCTGGCCGCCGCCGTTCGACGCCGCACGGGTGACCTGCGCAGTCGCGTAACGGAGCGAGGGGCCGATCTCGTCGACCTCCAGCTCGATCGCGGTGCGCTGGTTGCCCTCGCGGTCCTGGTAGGAGCGCTGACGCAGACGGCCGGTCGCGATGACCCGCATGCCCTTGGTCAGAGAACCCGCCACGTGCTCGGCGAACTCACGCCACACGGACGCGCGGAGGAACAGCGCTTCGCCGTCCTTCCACTCGTTCGCGGCGCGGTCGAAGTTCCGAGGCGTCGATGCGATGGTGAAGTTCGCCACCGGCAGTCCGTTCTGCGTGTACCGCAGCTCGGGGTCGGCCGTGAGGTTGCCCACCACGGTGATGACTGTTTCGCCGGCCATGAGACTTAGGCCTTCGCAGCCTTGGCCGCCTTGCGAGCAGCCTTCTCCTCGGTGAGCTTCGCCTCGGAAGCGATCATCGCCTGAGCTTCCTCGGCACGCAGCACCTTGGTGCGCATGATCGACTCGTTCAGCTTGAGCTGACGGTCGAGCTCCTGCGTGGCCTCGCTGGTAGCGGTGAAGTTGACGACGGCGTAGATGCCTTCGTTCTTCTTCTGGATCTCGTAAGCGAGACGGCGCTTGCCCCAGATGTCGACCTTTTCAATCGAGCCACCATCGTTGGTGATGACCTTCAGGAACTTGTCGAGCGTCGGGGCGACCGTGCGCTCATCGATCTCGGGGGTCAGAATGACCATGAGTTCGTACTGGTGCGTCACTTACCCACCTCCTTCGGACTAGAACGGCTTCCGGGACTTTCCCGGAAGCAGGAGGGTGTGTAGCACGTCGACCGCCCGTGCATCCGAATGGATGCCTGAGGGCAGACAACCTGCACAGTCTACCTGATGCGGCTCGGAGTCGCGTCCACAGCCCTTCCGGGCCACTTGGCATGCTGGAAGCGTGCCGGTGAACGCCACCGGCCGCGACCAGAGGGGGGACGCCATGCGCGTCAACAAGTGGGGGGTCGGCGTGGTTCTCGCCGCCGCCGTCATGCTCACCGGATGCTCCGCAGGGGCCACGGACAAGCCCGCCGACGCGAAGCCGTCTGCGAGCGCCTCGCAGGAGGCGGAGGCGCCGACGACCGGCTGCCCCGAGCTCACGGAGGGCGCGAAGATCGACGGCGCCGCGCTCGGCGGCTGCATCGCCGACGCCACCTCGTCCATCGCGGGGTACGCCGCCACCTCGACGGTCATGGGCATGGAGACCACCGGCAGGTACAACCCCTCGGAGAAGGCGCTCGAGTCGACCACTCCGATGGGCTCGGTCATCGTGATCGGCTCCGACGCCTGGGTGAAGTCGGCGACCGGCGCCTGGCAGGTCGCGGACTCCACGTCCAGCGACCCGATCATCGCCGGACTCAGCATGGGCGCGACGGCCGCCGCCGCATCGAGCCCCACCGCCATCGCCACGCTCCTCGCGGGCGACTTCACGGTCACGGGCACGGGCGAGCGCCTGGGCCAGAAGGTGTTCCTCGTCTCCGGGACGATCGAGACGCAGGGCGTCGCCTCGTCGATCGTGCTGGAGCTCACGAAGGACTTCGCCCCGCTGGCGACCACCGGCACCGCCGACGTCAGCGGTCAGTCGATCGAGTCGGTCACCGTCGTCACCGAGTGGGACGTGAAGCAGGACATCGTCGCGCCGCTCTGAGCGGATGCCGACAGCGAAGGGCCGGGGCGCACGCTCCGGCCCTTCGTGCGTCTCGGGCCGGGTGTGGCTCGGGCCGGGTGTGGCTCGGGCCGGGTGTGGCTCGGGCCGCGTGCGGCAGCGGTATCGTCCGGGGCCGCGGGCGGCGGCGGTTCACAACTCCTCAAAATCCGGGCCGTTCGAGCCGATCCGGACCCGAGCGAGCAGGAATCGCGCGATTCTTGAGGAGTTGTGAACGCCGCGCCGGGCGCATGCGTCTGGAGCCGAGTGCGGCGGCATCGGCATCGGCATCGGCGCCGGCATCGGCATCGGAATCGGCGTCGGTTCACAACTCCTCAAGAACGGGGTCGTCCGGGCCGATCCGGGCCGGAGCGAACCGGAACCGCGCGATTCTTGAGGAGTTGTGAACGCCGCGCCGGGCGCATCAGGCGCGGGTCGCGAGCAGTTCCGTGATCTCGTCGAGGCGGGGAGCGGATGCCGCGGCCCCCGGTCGCTGCACGCACAGGGCCGCGGCGGCCGAGGCGAACGGCACAGCCGCTGCGAGGGCGTCTCCTGCCGCGAGACGGGAGGCGAGCGCCCCGCAGAACGTGTCGCCCGCGGCGGTCGTGTCGACGGCGGTGACCGGGAACGCGGGGATCCGCGTCTCCTCGCCCGCGGAGAGGACGAGCGCGCCAGCCGCTCCGAGTGTCACGACGACGGTCCCGACGCGTGCGGCGAGGAAGCGCGCAGCATCGGCGACCGCGTCATCCGCGACCCCCTCGACCGCGGCCCCCTCGACCGAGACCCCCGCGGCATCAGTCACCCCTACGGTCGGCGCCCCCGCGGCATCCGCGGCCCCGCCGACCGGCGCGCCCGCGAGGTCGAGGCATTCGTGCTGGTTCACGATCAGCACATCCACGAGCGCCAGCTGATCGTCCGACAGGGGCCTGCTGGGCGCGGCGTTGAGAACGGTCGTCGCCCCGCGCTCCTTCGCCGAGCGGAACGCCGACAGCACGGCGTCGAGCGGCACCTCCAGCTGCGCGAGGACGAGGTCGTCCCGGCCCGCCGACGCGAGAGCGGATGCCGCCTCCGCGGTGATCGCGGCGCCGTCGCCGTTGGCCCCGGCGACGACCACGATCGCGTTCTCGCCGTCGTCGGCGACCATGACGAACGCCGTGCCCGTTGGTCGCTCGGAGACGTCGAGTCCCGCGCGCACCCCCTCGTCGATGAGCACTCCGCGGAGTCGCTCACCGGCCTCGTCGTCGCCCACGGCTCCGACGAACGTGGTCGAGGCTCCAGAGCGGGCGGCGGCGACCGCCTGGTTCAGCCCCTTGCCACCGGGGCCGCTCGCCGCCCCGGTGGCGAGGATCGTCTCCCCCGGGGCGGGGATCCGCGGCATCGACACCGAGGTGTCGAGGTTGGCGCTGCCGAGCACGATCACTCCCACGTCGGCGCCCCCGATCCTCCCGAGCACAGGGTCATCGCGCGATGGCCTCCGCGACGGTGAGTCCCGCCAGGTCGGGGATCCCCAGACCGGTGAGCCGGATGCCGTCGGCATCGAGCCCCGCGGGGATCCACTCCTCGCCGAACAGCACGGCCGCCGTCGCTCCCGCCAGTGCGGGCAGCGATGTGGCGTTGCGCGGCTGTGCGAGCGCGCCGAGCAGGAGGTCGTCGGCGTCGGTCGCGGTCGCGACGTGGGCGAGCACGAAGCCGAAGGTCTCGGGCGCCGCGATCGGGTAGCTGTAGACCCAGTCGCCGACCTCGGTGCTCAGGCGTCGCGCCCGATCGAGGGGACCGTTCGCCTCCCTCGCGACGCGCAGCGACGTCTCGGCCATGCGCCGGCTCCAGGTGTCCGCGGGCAGCTCCTCGACCGCGAGGGCGACGGCATCCGCTGCCGTGGCCCCGTCGAGCAGCGACTCGAACAGGACGGCGGAGGCGCGAGCGCACCAGACGCCGTCGAGCGAGTGCGTGATGGCGGCATCCGCCTCCGCCGCGTCGACCGCACCGTTCCCGCGGTGCACGGCGACCGCGGCGAGCGCGCGCACGGTGGCGATGTCGTCGAAGTAGTGCGCGTTGTCGTGCCCGGACTGCGGGGGAACGGCTCCGTGGCGGAGGTTCTGCAGCGCGAGCTTCGTGCCGATGCGAGCGCGGAACCCCGAGGCGGGGTCCTCCTCGATCTCGGCGAGATGCCGCCACTCGGTGAGGCCGAGACCCCTGGCGTGCTGACGGGCGGAGAACGCGAACCACTCGATGTTCTCACCTGCGCCGGGGTGCAGGGTGGTCGGAGGGGCGGCGTGGGTGAACGGGCGGGGCACGGTGGTGGTGCGGTCCTCGTCGCCCAGCTTCGCCAGGATCCGCACGCGGTTCACGCGCTTGGGGGGAAGGGCGTAGACGCGGAAGTCCGCGTTCATGGAGGACGCCGACTCCCCGGCGACGATGCCCCGGGTGAACAGGTCGATCAGGGGGGTGGTCATGCGCGCGCCTCCTCGACGATGCGGGTCAGGGTGTCGGCGGCATCCAGCGGATGGATCCCCGCCATCGAGCGGATGCACGAACCGGCGACAGGGCGGAGCCCCGCCACCCACTCGTCGGGCAGATCGCCGATCCCGGAGATCGCCCCGCCGATGCAGCCGGCGATGGCCGCGGTCGTGTCGGCGTCGCGGCCCATGTTGACCGCGAAGAGGATGCTGTCGGCTGCGCGCCCCCTGGCGTGCAGGACCGATGCCATCGCCAGGCCGACGGCCTCCGGGGCGAGGTCGGCCCAGAAGTAGTCGACCACGGCGAGGCGGTCGTGGAGGGCGAGGGCCAGCGCGTCGTCGTCGAGACCGGAGTTCACGAGGTCGCGCGCGTCCCTGAGGTTGCGGGCCGTCCAGCTGTCGGCGGGGATCGCGGCGAGGCCGGCCTCGTAGCAGGCGGCCGCGTCGGCCCCCGTGAGCGCGGTGGTCACGGCGACGGCGACGACCACTCCCGCCCAGATGCCCTCGGTGGTGTGGCTCACCGCGCCGTCCGCTTCGGCGAGGCGCTGCGCGAGCACGGCATCCCCGTCGGCGACGATGCCGAGCGGGCTGACCCGCATCGCGAGGCCGTCGCTCCAGCCGTGCATGGTGTCGCCGCTGAGCGGAGGCCGGATGCCGCGGCGCAGGTTGTCGATCGCCGCCATCTCGCTGAACCCACCGCCCTTGAAGTCGTCGGCCTGCGGGAGCACGTCGTCGATCCAGGTCTGCGCGAAGTCGTCGGCTGTCGCCGTGACGCCCACGCGCTGGATGGTCTTGGCCGTGAGGAGGGCGTACTCGGTGTCGTCGCTGCCGGCGGGCTCCGGGTCGAGGTAGCCGGTCACACGTCCGTGGGCGGCCTGGATCTCCGCGGCGGAGAAGCCTTCGACCGGTCGCCCGATCGCATCGCCGATGGCGAGCCCGGCGAGCGAACCGCGCGCGCGGTCCTGCAGGGTGGGCGTGGGAGGGGTCATGACTGTCCTTGTCTCTTGGGGAATGCTCAGCGCGCGGGGATCAGCGCTGCGGTGCGGCGGGCGAGGTCGTCGATCGCGACCCCGTCGAGCCCGGGGAGGCTCGTCGCGATGCGGTTGCGGAGGGGATCGATGAGGCGGCGGGGAAGGCGGGCGGATCCGGAGAGACCGCCGAGGACCGATCCGACGGTGGCCCCCGCCGAGTCGGTGTCCCATCCGGTGACGACCGCGAGCGGCACGCCCCGTGCGATGTCGCCGCCGCTGCGCGCGAGGGCGAAGGCGATCGTGGCGGCGTTGTTGATCGTGTGCACCCAGTGCAGGTGTCCGTAGGCGGCGTGCAGGGCGTCGATCGCGGCGGCGTCGTCGAGCTCCGACCGGCCGAGGTCGGCTCCGTGCGCGATGGCCTCCGCGAGGTCGGAGCCTGCGGGCACGACGGTCGCGGCCAGGTCGAGGACCTCGTCGACCGAGGAGGCGACGAGGGATGCCGACGTGAGCGCCGCCGCCCACATCGCCCCCCACAGACCGTTGCGCGTGTGGCTGAGCCGCGCGTCGGTCCAGGCCATGCGCGCCGCCTCGGCGAGGTCGCCCGGGTTGATCCAGCCGTACACGTCGGTGCGGATGAGCGCGCCGATCCACTCGCGGAACGGGTTGCGCACGCGCGCGGCCTCGTCGGCGCGGTAGCCGTCGAGCAGGTTGCGGTACGCGATCCGCTCGGCGGTGAAGGTGCGTCCGGCGGGGAGGTCGGCCAGCCACGCCTGCGCGGTGTCGTCGGTCGTGAACCCCCGGCCGGCGGTCTCCAGAACCCGGAGGTTGAGGAGCGGGTAGTTGAGGTCGTCGTCCTCCGGCATCCCGTCGATGTTCTCGACCAGGGAGTTGACGGCGGAGCGGCGGTTCCACGGCCAGCGGGCCGCGACCTCGTCCGGCAGGCCCTGTGCGGTGAAGTAGTCGACGAGGGGCCACCGTCCGGTGGAGCGCAGGATCTCCTCGATGCCCTGGCGCGGGATCTTCTCGACCGGCTTGCCCCACAGGCACCCCGCCGATCTGCCCGCCCACGCCCCGTGGATCCTGTCGAGCAGCACGGCGGCGTCGGGCGCCGGGATGGGCGCGGGGATGCCGTCGAGCTGCGCACGCAGCTCCGGCCAGGCGCTCGGCTCCGGTGCCATGAGGGCGTCGAGCTCCACGAGCAGCTCGCGGGCGAGCGCCCGCAGCTCGTCGGATGCCGCGTCGGGGGTCGCCCCTCCCCTGACCGGGTCGAGCGCGCCGCCCGCCGCACGCCAGCGCTCGGCGATCGCGTCGACCGCCGAGCCCTCGGCGCGCGCCTGCACCAGCTCGTGCGGCACGAGGTCTTCGGGCTGTGCCCAGGTCAGGCGCATCATGCCGCCCGCAGTGCCGCGACGCGGCGGACGTCGGCCTCGGCGCGGGCGACGTCCCTCTCCATGATCTCCACGGCGACGTCCGACAGCAGGGTCGCGTACTCGTCGAAGTCGACCCGGCTGGCCGTCGCGATCGTGTCGAGCATGTCGGCCGGGATGACGGCGTTCCCTCCGATGCCGGCTGCGACGCTCCCTGCCATCGAGGCGATCGAGTCGGAGTCGCGACCGTAGTTGACCGCCCCGAGCACCGTGGGGAGGAAGTCCCCGTCGTAGGCGACGAGGAAGCCCAGGGCGACGGGAAGCTCCTCGATCGACTTCGTGCGGGAGGGCACTCTGGCGTCCATGAGCGGTTCGCGGTACGCGTCGCCCACCGTGTCGAAGGGGCGGATCGCGTCGCGGAGCGCGGCGCCGATCTCGTCGTCCGTGGCGTCGGCGGAGAGGGAGCGCGCAGCATCCACCACGGCGCGGATCGCCGCCGCCGTGCCGTCGTGCGCCACGTCGAGTGCGGCGCCGATCACCGAGTCGACGGTCGCTCCCACCGCGACGGATGCCGCGACCGCCGCCGCGAAGACCCCCGCCGCCTCGCGGCCGTAACTGGACTGGTGGGCGCCGGCGATGTCGATCGCCTCGGCGTACGCGGCCCGCGGGTTGCCGGCGTTGACGACGCCGACCGGGGCCATGTACATCGCGGCCCCGCAGTTGACGACGTTGCCGACGCCGGCCTCGCGCGGATCCACGTGGCCGTACTGCAGCCGGGTGACGAGCCACTTCTCGGCGAGGAAGATGCGCTGCAGCAGGATCGACTCCCGCTCCAGCTCGGGGATCCAGCGGATCTCGGTCTGCAGCAGCGGCACCAGCAGCTCCGCCACGGCGAACGCGTCGATGTGGTCGCGACGCTCCGCGTACACGCGGATCAGCGCCTGCGTCATGAGGGTGTCGTCCGTGATGTGCCCGTCGCCCTTGTGGTACGGGCTCACCGGCCGGGCGGTCTGCCAGTCCAGGTGGTACGGCGGGACGATCCCGTCGATCCGCCCTCCGTAGCGCTCCTTGATCTTCTCGGGGCTGAAGCCCTCGGCTGCTCCTCCCAGCGCGTCTCCGATCGCCGACCCTGCGAGAACCGCCGCCGTGCGTTCCTGAATCCAGCTCATGCCATTCCTCTCATAGGAGCGGGGCGGATGCCCGGCATCCGCCCCGCTCGTCGTCAACCGTTGACCTGTGCCCAGCCGGCGTCGAGCTCGGACGCCAGGCCCTTGTCGTCGATCTCGCCGCCGAGGAACTTCTGGAACGCGGGGGTCGCGACCGTGTCCTTCCAGCGGACGAAGCCGTTCGCCTGCAGGAACACCGGCCCCTGCAGACCCTCCGCCGACTTCACGATCTCGGGCCAGCCGTTCTGATCGGCCGTCTGCGTCGCGAGCGCCTCGCGCGCCGACACCGTGGTCGGGATGAGTCCGTCGGCGACGTTCATCTTCACGAGGTTGTCGGTCTCCATGAAGTAGTCGAGGAACTTCGCTGCCTGCTTCTGGTGCGGCGAGTCGATGTTGATCGAGAGCGTCTGCGGGTTGGCCGCCTGGACGGCCCCCTCGGACCCGGCGAGCGGAGGCAGCACGATCCAGTCCATGTCGGCCGGAGCGTCCGTGGCGATGTTGGCGACCTGGTACGACCCCTGCACGGTCATCGCCGCCTTGCCGGCGTAGAACGTCGCGAGCACGTCGGAGCCCGACTGGGTGACGCCGATCGGGTCGACGGAGCCGGCCTCGATCATGTCGCGCACGCGGTTCGGGACCTCGAGGTCGGCGTCCTTGACGGCGACCTTCATGTCCTCCCCCTTGCCGGTGAAGTACTCCGAGCCGAAGCCCATGCCGAGGCTCATGAACGCGGCCGTCGGGCTCTTCAGGCCCCACGTGATGCCGTGCACGTCGCCGGAGGTGGTGGCCGCGGCGATGTCGGCCAGCTCGTCCCACGACATCGAGTCGCCGGTCGGGATCTCGACGCCCGCCGCCTCGAGCAGCTTTTTGTTGGCGAACACGACGTAGGTCTGCAGCTCCGTGGGGGCGCCGATGATCTGGTCGTCGACCGTGACCGACTCCAGCACGCCGGGGTCGATGTCGTCGATGGTCTTCTTGCTCAGCAGATCGCTCAGGTCGGCGACGTAGCCGTCTCGGGCGAAGGGCACGATGCCGAGGACCTCGTAGTGGATGATGTCGGGGGCGACGCCGCCGGCGAACTGCGTGGTCAGCTTGTCGTCGAGGCTGTCGGTCGGGGCCTGCACGATCTCGACCTGGATGTCGGGGTTGTCCTCGTTCCAGGCGTCGACGATCTCCTTCGTCGCCTGGATCGCGGCGGGCTGGTCGGAGAACGACTGGAACGTGATCGAGACCGGCTTGCCGTCGCCGGAGTCGTCGGGCGTCTCCCCTCCCCCCGGGGAGCACGACGCCAGGGTCAGGGCCGTGACGGCCGCTGCGGCGAGCGCGATGGATGCGCGATGAAGCTTCTTCACTTCATACCTCTTTCTCTGTGTGTTCGGGAACTGCGTGGAGACTGCGGGTTCTAGCCCTTGACCGCGCCGGACAGCAGACCGGTGGCCAGGCGCTTCTGGAGCAGGGTGAAGAACACGATGCTGGGGATGCTGGAGAGCAGGGCGCCTGCGGCGAGGGGCCCGACCGCGACCTTGCCCTCACCGCCGACGAACGTGGACAGCGCGATCGGCAGCGTGTAGTTCTCGGGCGACTGCAGGAGCACCAGCGCGAAGAAGAACTCGTTGTACGCCGACACGAAGCTGAACATCGCCGTCGCGACGAGCCCCGGCATGAGCAGCGGGAAGACGACCCGCTGGAGGGTGCGGAACTTGTTGGCGCCGTCGATCGCGGCGGCCTCCTCGACGTCGTAGGGGATCGCCGCCACGTAGCCCTGCAGCATCCACAGGGAGAAGGGCAGCGTGTAGACGGAGTACACCGCGACGAGACCGAGCAGCGAGTCGACCAGGCCGAGCGACCGCAGGATGAAGAACAGCGGGATGACGATGAGGATGACCGGGAAGATCTGGCTCACCAGGATGTATCCGACGCCGATCGAGCGGAGCTTGCCCTGGTACCTGGCCATCACGTAGGCGCCGGGTATCGAGAGCAGGGTCACGATGATCGTCGTCGCGACCGCCACCAGGAGGCTGTTGCCCGCCGCGCGGACGAGCCCCTGGCGTTCGAGCGCCACCATGAAGTTGTCGATCGTCGGCTGCAGCGGGAACAGGTTCACGGCGAGGGAGTTGATCTCCGCCGAGGACTTGAACGCGGTCGAGATCAGCCACAGCAGCGGGAAGCCGAGGAAGACGAGGAATCCGGCGAGCGCGAGGTACTGCAGGATGCGCACGAGCGGCTTCTTCGCGCGCCGGTCGGCCCGACGCCGCTGCGTCTTCGTCGCGTTCTGGGTGACCATGCTCCTGGTCGCGGTCGTGTCGCTCATCGCGCGCTCCTCTCAGGACGGAACTGGCGCCACAGGGCGATCACCAGGATCACGATGAGGAAGAGGACGATCACGTCGCCCATCGCCGCGGCCCCACCGGTGTTGCGGGTCTTGAACGCCTCGAGGTAGGTGAACAGCATCGGCAGCATGGTCCGGCCGCCGGGGCCGCCCTCGGTCATCACGTAGACGATGCCGAAGGAGTTGAAGTTCCAGATGAAGCTCAGGCTGGCGATCGAGAAGATCACGGGGCGCAGAGCGGGGAGCGTGACGTTGACGAATCGCCGCCAGGTGCCGGCGCCGTCCACCGCCGCGGCCTCGAGCAGCTCGCTCGGAACCTGCTGCAGACCGGCGAGCAGCACGACCGTGTTCTGCGGCATCCCGACCCAGACCCCCACGAGGATCACGGCGGGGAGGGCGAGTCCGAAGTCGCCGAGCCAGTTGATGTTCGTCGGCCCTCCGAGGGACTCGATGAGCCAGTTCAGCGGACCGTTGGTCGGCGAGTAGATCATCTGCCACATCACCGCCACCACCACGGGCGGCATGGCCCACGGGATCAGCGCCAGCACGCGGGTGATGCCGCGGAAGCGCAGGTCGGTGTTCAGCAGCAGCGCGAGGCACAGACCGCCGATCAGCTGCAGCGCGGTCACCGTCACGGCCCAGATCATGCCGATGCCGAACGACTGCCAGAACTGCGTGTCGGACCCGAGCTTGATGAAGTTCTCGAAGCCGATGAACTGCGTCTCGTGGTTGCGGGCGAGACGCGAGTCGGTGAAGGCCGTCGCGACGCCGATGACGAGCGGGACGACGCTGAGGGCGAGGATAGGGATCAGCGTGGGGATGACGAGGCCGATCGCCTCGTTGCGCCGTGAGCGAGCCAGTCCGCCTGTGCGCGGAGCGGGCGAGGCGGCGGGCCGCCGGATGCCGGAGTCGACGCTCATGCTGCTTCTCCGATCGTCGACGCCCTGATGACGAGGGTCGCCTCGACGGTCTCCCGCCGCGGCGGGCGGGACGGATCGGCGAACCTCTCGCTGAGCATCCGCGCCGCGATCCTCCCTCGACGCTCGGACTGCAGCGACACGGAGGTGAGCGGCGGGCTGTAGAGGGCGGCGAGCTCGGTGTCGTCGATGCCGGTGACGGCGAGATCCTCGGGGACGCGCAGCCCGCGGCGCCGGGCGGCGCTGATGGCGCCGATCGCGATGAGGTCGTTCGCGCACACGATCGCGTCGACGGGGATGCCGTCGTCGAGCGTCGCGGCAAGCAGCCGCTCAGCCGCCTCGACGCCCGCCCCCACCGTGAAGTCGCCGGCGGTGATCTGCAGCGCATCGGCGCGGTGGAGCGCGTGCCGCTCGACGGCGGCGGTGAAGCCCGCGCGACGGGCCGCACCGGGGTTGGTGTTGCCCGGCCCGTTGATGACGGCGATGTGCGTGCGGCCGATCTCGACGAGGTGGTCGACGACCATGCCGACGGCGACCGAGGAGTCGACGAAGACGTTGTCGATGCCGAGGTCGGAGTGCAGGGTGCCGATCACGACGACCGGCACGACGGTGTCGGCGATGGCCTGGCGCAGCGCGGGGGTCACGCGCAGCGGCGAGATGATGAGTCCGTCGCCCGCTCCCATGCTCAGCATCCGGACGAGCTCGACGGTCTGATCAGGGCGCCGGCCGGTGGACGAGACGCTGATGCGGGTGGTCTCCCCCAGCTCGGCCTCGATCGCGCGCAGCATCTGCACGTAGTTCGGGTTGCCGATGTCGTCGACCGCGAACACGACCTGACGGTGACCGCCGAGGCGCAGCGATCGCGCGGTGGCGTCGGGCAGGTAGCCGATGCGCTTCGCCGCCGTGCGGACCTTGCGGACCATCTCGGGGCTCGCCGAGCGGCCGGTGAGAGCGCGAGACGCCGAGGCCAGCGAGACGCCGGCCGCGGCCGCGACCTCGTGCAGAGTCGGCTTCGTCCCCATGATGCTCCTCTTCGAGTGGAAACGTTTCCAGCATCCGATCATGGAAACGTTTCCAAATCGGCGCTGGTCGGGCTCCAGGGAATCTAGGGGTGTCGGATGCCGGTGTCAAGGGGGGTTTCCCGGGCACAGCTTCAGATCCGAGGTCCCCCCCTCCCCGGGCACAGCTTCGGTTCCGGGGTCCTCCCTCCCCGGTCACAGCTTCGGGGTGAAGACTCCGACACCCCGACGATGGATGCCGTGAGCCCGCGTGTCGCGTCCGCACTCCGAAGCTGTGCCCACGCACCCCGAAGCCCCACTCCGAAGCTGTGCCCACGCACCCCGGAGCCGCACTCCGAAGCTGTGCCTGTCGGGTCGGGATCGAGAACGATGTGCCGGATCAGCCCACGAGGCTGCGGATGCGTTCGGCGCGTGCTCGCATGGCGGGGTCGACCATCTCCCCCGATGCCAGGGTTGCGACGCCCCCCGCGGCGAGCGCGGCGAGAACCTCCTCGGCCCAGGCGACCTCCGCGGGCGTCGGGGAGAACACCGCCGCGATCACCGGGAGCTGCGACGGGTGCACCGCCATCCGACCGAAGAGACCGAGATCCGCCGCGCGGCGGGTGTCGGCGTCGAGGCCTTCCAGGTCGCGGATCGCCGGGAAGACGGATGCCATGGGAGCCGGAAGGCCGGCGGCCCGCGCCGCGAACAGCACCGTGAGGCGCGCGTGCTCGAGCATCCGCTCCCCTCCCCCGACATCGCTGCGCAGGTCGCTCTCGCCGAGTGCCAGCGCGGACACGGCGGGATGCTGCGCGATCTCCGTCGCGTCCACCACCCCGCGCGCGGATTCGAGCAACGCGATCAGCGGCCGCCCGGGCGCGACCGACGCCACCCGATCGACATCGGCAGCGCTCTCGACCTTCGGGAGTCGGATGCCGATCCCCTCGGGAAGTGCGGACACGACGCGGAGATCGTCCTCATCCCCGGCGTTCACGCGCACCTGCACCGCGACCGACGGCGCATCCGCGGCGCCGGTCGCCGCGGAGCCCGCCGCGTGGCGACCCCCGCGAAGCCACTCCACGACCGCGTCCCGAGCCAGAACCTTGCGATCCGGCGCGACAGCGTCTTCGAGGTCGAAGACGACGAGGTCGGCTCCGCTTCCCTCGGCTGACGCGAAGCGGTCGGGGCGGTCCCCCGGCACGTAAAGACCCGTCCGGTAGAGGTCCATCACACCGCACCCGCCTCGCGCAGCGCCGTGATGTCGGCATCCGAGAACCCGGCCTCACCCAGCACCTCGTCAGTGTCGGCGCCGTGCGGGCGCCCTGCCCACCGGATCGATCCCGGGGTGCGCGACATCCGGAACAGCACGTTCTGCATCGCGATGTCGCCGAGCTCCTCGTCCGGCACTCTCACGACCGTCCCCAACGCCCGGTACTGCGGGTCGTCGACGACTCCCCTGACGTCGTAGACCGGGGCGACGGCGGCCGATGCCGCCTCGAACGCCGCGACCACCTCGGCGGCGTCGTGCGCGCCGATCCACGACTGCACCGCGTCGTCGAGCTCGTCGGCATGCCGTGCGCGCTCGTGGCCTGAGGCGAACCAGTCCTCGTCGATGAGCTCCGCTCGGCCGACGATCCGCATCACCCTCTCCGCGATCGACTGCGAGCTGGTCGACACCGCGAGCCAGACGTCGTCGCGCGAGCGGTACACGTTGCGGGGCGCGTTGTTCACCGACCTGTTGCCCGTGCGGGGCTGCACGAGACCGAGCTGGTCCCACGCCGTGATCTGCCCGCCGAGCAGCATCAGGATCGGCTCGATGATCGCCATGTCGACGACCTGCCCCCGCCCGTCGCGCTCGGCGCCGCGCAGCGCGGCCATGACCGCGTACGACGTCGCCAGCGCCGCGATGCCGTCGGCGAGGCCGAACGGCGGCAGCGTGGGAGGCCCGTCCGGATCCCCGGTGAGGGCGGCGAACCCGCTCATCGCCTCGGCCAGACTCCCGAACCCCGGCCGCGAGGAGTACGGGCCGAACTGGCCGAAGGCCGTGACCCTGGCCAGGACCAGGCGCGGGTTCGCCTCGTGCAGACGCTCGGGCGAGAGCCCCCAGCGCTCCAGCGTCCCCGGCCGGAAGTTCTCGATCATCACGTCGGCGTCGGCGACGAGGCGAAGGAGCACGTCGGCTCCGGCATCCGTGCTCAGGTCGATCGTGACCGTGCGCTTGTTGCGCCCGAGCGTCTTCCACCAGAGGTTCACGCCGTCCTTCTGCGGCCCGTGGCCGCGTGAGGCGTCCGGCCTCGTCGGATGCTCGACCTTGATCACGTCGGCGCCGAAGTCACCGAGGAAGGTCGCCGCCAGCGGCCCCGCGAACAGCGTGGACACGTCAAGGACGCGCACCCCCTGCAGCGGCGGCGGTGGAACAGTTCTCAGATCTTCCTGGTCCGGCACCGAGACATGATAGCCACAGGCCCCTATCGATGCTGCCTCCGAGTTGCGAGTCTTGAGAGCTTCCGCGCCCGACCGGACGCCCGCGTCTCGCCGAAGCCCGACAGGCCCGGATCCGCGCGACGGAGCTAGGCTCGCGGCCCTCCGTCGAGATCTCTCCACCCCTTGTAGGCACGCCAGATCCCGACCAGGCCGCTGCCCAGCAGCATGATGCCGACGCCCAGTGCCACGACCACCTCGATGGGTTGGTCCCCTTTGCGCGTCGTCGGGACACCGTCGCGCACATCAAGCCACAGCCCGATCGCGATCAAGGCCGCGCCGATGACGAGCATCAGCAGGTACACCCAGCCTGGTGTGCGCTTCTCCCTTGCGCTCATGGGACCTTTCTCAGAAGTCGTACACATCGCGCCGGTGCGCGACCCTGACCACGGTCACGAGCACCTGGTCATCGATCACCTCGTAGAGGACGCGATAGTCACCGATCCGCACCCGCCACGCGTTGTCGTAGCCGGAGAGTTTGCGGACACCGTGGGGACGGGGTTCATGCTCGAGTTCGGCGACGCCGGCAAGGATCCGTCGACGGATCTGAGTGTCGAGCTTGCGGATTTCCTTGGCGGCCGCAGCAGTGAACTCGACCCGATAGGCCGTCACGCGACTTCGTCGCGCAGCTCATCGAGAGACACGCGCTGCCCGTCGTCCACTGCCCTCGCGGCTGCGAACTCGGCAGCATCGCGCGCGGCTTCGAGTTCTTCGAGCAGCTCCAGGTCATCCACACTGATCACCACGGCGGTCAGCTTGCCATGACGGGTGACGCCGACGCGCTCGGAACCATAGGCGACACCTCCGAGGACATCGGCCAGACCGTCGCGAAGATCCTTCGAAGCAATGCTGCGGCTGATCGTGTTCATGCACACATTCTATCACTTATGTACATAAGTGATAGAAGATACAAAAGAGATCAGCCCAGGACCGGCGGCACCTCGGACCACAGGATGCGGTCGTCTGTCGAGGGGGCCTCCGGAATACGCCCTGCACCGTCCGGCTCCGGGATCGCGGCGAGCAGCGCCTGGGTGTACGGATGCTGCGGGTCCGACCACACGCGGTCCGTGGGGCCCGACTCCATCACGCGGCCGGAGTAGAGCACGAACGTCCGGTCGGCGATGCGGCGCACCACGGCGAGGTCGTGCGAGATGAACAGCATCCCGGCCCCCGCCTCGGCGACGAGGTCGCGCATGAGACCGGCGACGCTGGTCTGCGTCGAGGCGTCCAGCGCGGAGATCGGCTCATCGGCCACGAGCAGCGACGGCCGCGCGGCGAGCGCCCGCGCGATGGCGATGCGCTGCTTCTGGCCCCCGGAGAACTGATGCGGGAAGCGCGAGGTGACCGTGGTGGGGAGGCCGACCTTCTCCAGCCACTCCTCGACCCTCGACCCCTCGGCTCCCCGCGCCTTGGCGGTCGCGATGCCGTCGGCGATCTGATCGCCGATGCGGCGCCGCGGGTTCAGCGAGGTGGACGGATCCTGGAACACCATCTGGATGCCGGTGAGCGCGGTCGATCGGCGGCGAATCCCGAGCGGGGTCACCGGAGCGTCACGGAACCGCACGGTCCCCGCGGCGAGCTTCTCGATGCCCACGGCCGCGCGGGCCAGGCTCGACTTTCCGCTGCCGGACTCGCCGACCAGCGCGACGGTCTCGCCGGGGGCGACGCTCAGCGAGACGCCGTTGACGGCGATCACCGGCGGGGTGCCGGGGTACCGCACCACCACATCGCGGGCATCGAGGACAGCAACCTCACTCATTCGTCGCCTCCTCCTCGCGCGGTGTCTCCACCGCGACCTCCTGGTGCTCGGCATCCGCCTCGGCGATCTTCGAACCGGGCAGCGCGGCGAGCAGCGTGCGGGTGTACTCGTGCTGCGGCGAGAGGAAGAGCGTCTCGCGGTCGGCCCGCTCCACGATCTCGCCGTTCTTCATGACCGCGACGTCGTCGGCGATGGCGCTCATCACGCCGAGGTCGTGCGTGACGAGGAGCACGGCCAGGTTGCGCTCGATCGCGAGGTCGCGCAGCAGCCTCAGGATGCCGGCCTGCACCGTGACGTCGAGTGCGGTCGTCGGCTCGTCGGCCAGCAGCACCTCGGGGTCGCACGCGAGCGCGCAGGCGATCGCGATGCGCTGACGCTGTCCACCGGAGAACTGATGCGGGTAGCGCTTCAGCGCCTCGGCCGGGTTCGGCACCTGCACGATCTCGAGCAGCTCGATCGCCCTGGCCTTCGCTGCATCCTTCTTGAGGTTCAGGTGCACGCGCATGTGGTCGGTGAGCTGGCGACCCACCGGCAGCTGCGGATGCAGGGACGCCGAGGGGTCCTGGAACACCATCGCGACCCTCTTGCCGCGGACCCGGTTGAGCTGGCGCCGTCGCATGCCGATGAGCTCGTCGCCCGAGAGGGTGATCGAGCCGCCCGTGCGGGCCTGCCGCGGCAGGAGTCCGAGCACGGCCAGCGAGGTCAGCGTCTTGCCCGAACCCGACTCTCCGGCCAGACCCTGGATGCGCCCCGCCTCGAGGTCGAGGGAGATGCCGCGCACCAGCGGACGGCCGATGTCGATCGTGAGGTCGCGGATGCTGAGCGCGGTCATGCCGTCACCACCTTCGCGTCGGCCTTGTGCTCGGCCTGCTTCTCGTGCGCCATCTCGGCGGTCGGGTCGAGCACGTCGCGCATCGCGTCGCCGAGGAAGTTGAACGCCAGCACCACCGTGAGGATCGCGAGACCCGGGAACACCCCGAGCCACCACGCGTCGAAGTTCTGCATCGCCGCGGAGATCATCGACCCCCACTCCGGGGTCGGCGGCTGAGCGCCGAGACCGAGGAAGGAGAGCCCGGAGAGCAGCAGGATCGCCGCGCCGATGTCGAGCGTCGCGAGCACGAGCATGGGGCCCGCGATGTTCGGCAGGATGTCGACGAACAGGGTGCGCAGCGGCGAGTGGCCGAGCAGGCGCCCGGCGATCACGTAGTTCTGCCCGCGGAGACCCAGCACGATGCTGCGGGTGACGCGCGAGTACTGCGGCCACGACACCACGATCGCCGCTATCACCGCGTTGAACAGGGACGGGCCGAGGGATGCGGCGACCACCATCGCGAGGATCACCGTCGGGAACGCCATGAACAGGTCGGTGATGCGCATCAGCGTCTCGTCGACCCAGCCGCCGAAGTAGCCGGCGACGGCGCCGATCACGGTGCCGATGATCATGGCCGCGATCACGAGCATGAGCGCGAGCGGAAGGCTCACGGTCGCGCCCGTCATCAGACGGGAGAAGATGTCACGGCCGTTGCCGTCGGTGCCGAGGAGCGTGTCGATGCCCGGCGGCTGCAGTCGGGGGAGCTTCTGCGCGTTCGGGTCGAACGGCACCCACCACTGCGCCGTGAAGGCGATGATCACCCAGGCCAGTGCGATGACCGTGCCGATCACGCCGAGCGGCGTGCGCCAGGCGCGCGGCCAGCGGAACCGGAACCGCCACCGCCCGCCGGCCTCTTCGATGCGGCTCATGCGATCCTCACTCTCGGGTCCAGGACGCCGTAGAGCAGGTCGACGACGAAGTTGATGAGGAGGTAGATGAGGCCGACGACCAGACCGACGCCCATGATGCCGGGGAGGTCGAGGTTGGCGGCCGAGTTGTAGGCGTAGGTGCCGAGGCCCGGCCACGCGAACACCGACTCGACGAGCACGGTGCCCGACAGCAGCGAGCCGAACGCGACGCCCACGACCGTGAGGATGGGGAGGGATGCTCCGCGCAGCACGTAGTCGAGGATCACACGCATCGCGGGCAGACCCTTGGCTCTCGCCGCGCGCACGTAGTCGCTGCCCAGCACCTCCAGCACCGAGGTGCGGATGAACCTGGTGAGCAGTCCGATCGTCACGAGCGAGAGCACGAGGATCGGAAGCGCCAGGTGCGCCAGCGCGTCGAAGTAGCCGACGCCGTCGCCGTTCAGCAGGAAATCGATCGTGTACATGCCGGTGATCTTCGGCGGCGGCAGGATCGACGGCGAGATGCGCCCGGAGCCGGGAGCGATGTGCAGCTGCAGGAAGAACACGTAGAAGCTGACCAGCGCGAGCCAGAACGTCGGAACGCTGAGCCCCACCAGGGTGACCACGCGGATCACCTGGTCGGTGACGAGCCCACGGCGGTACGCGGCGAGCGTGCCGAGCACGATGCTCACCGCGAGGCTGAGGATGATGGCGCCGATCGCGATCTCGATGGTCGCGGGCACCGCGGTGGCGAGGTCGCTGGTGACCGGGCGTCCGGTCACCAGCGACGTGCCGAGGTCTCCGCGGAGGAGGTTCCCCATGTAGATGAAGTACTGCACGATCAGCGGCTGATCGAGCCCGTGCGCCTGGATGAACGCCTCTCGCGTCGCCGGGTTCTGCGACGCGCCCTCACCCAGCGCGGCCGACACGGGGTCGCCCGGCACCAGGTTCGTGAGCGCGAAGGTCACGATCGTGACTCCCACCAGCAGGAGCAGGGAGGTCCCGATCCGGCGCAGCAGGTAGCCGATCAGCGGAGACCTGCGCCGCTGCGCCTGTCTCTGCACCGCCACTGTCGTCATGAGCGCCTCAGCCCGCGGGAGTGATCTCGGCGATGTCCATCTCCCACACGGAGTTGTACACGGCGCCGGTGACGGCATCCGCCGTGGCGATGTTGCGACCGGGGACGATCAGCGGCACGAACGGGCCCTCCTCCTGCATCGCCTCGGCGAACGAGGTGAACGCGGCGGAACGGGTGTCGGCATCCGTGGCGCTGGCCGCACCGGCGGCGATGCCCGCGATCTCCGGGTTCGCGTCGGCCGCCCAGCCGGCGCGCAGGCCGACCTTCAGACCGGGTGCGAAGGGGAGGAAGTTCGCGGAGTCCGCGTAGTCGGGACCCCAGAACCACAGGCCGAAGCCCTCGGTGCCGTTGACGTACGCGTCGAGCTCGGTCGCGAAGGGCTGCGGGGCGAGCTCCACGGTGATGCCGGCATCCGCCAGCTGCGACTGGATGCGCTCGGCGAGCGGGGTGAACTCCACGCCGCCGACCGGGTAGTCGTTCGGGAACTGCAGCTTGAGCGTCTGACCCGTGTAGCCGGCTGCGGCGAGCGCGGCGTCGGCCTTCGCCTTGTCGGGCTTCACACCCGTCTTGAGCGCGCCCTCGAATCCGGGCGGGATGACGCCGGTGGCCTGCACCGCTCCGGCGCCGGCGAGCTCCAGCAGAGCGTCGTAGTCGAGGGAGTACCGGATCGCCTCGGCGATCTTGACGTTCGCGAGGTCGCCCGCGACGGCCTGCGACTGGTTCAGCAGCAGGAAGATCGTCTGACCGGACGGGACCGACTCGACCTTCAGGCTGTCGCCGAGACCGGCGACCTGGTCGCCGTTGAGGTCCATCGCGACCATCGAGTCGCCGCCCTTGAGGTTCGCGAGCTGCGTCGCGCTCTCGGAGACGTTGCGCACGACGACGCGGTCGTAGCCGGCCTTCTCGTCGCCGTTGTACTTGTCGTTCTTCTTCAGCACGACCTGCGAGGAGAGGTCGAGGGTGTCGAGGACGAAGGGACCGGAGCCCGCCGATGCGCCGTCGAGGAACTTCTGCGCGCTGTCGGAGCCGTCGGTCGAGCCGCCGTTCTCGATGACGACGTCGGAGTTCACGATGCCCAGGGCCGGGTTCGCGAGGATCGCGGGGAGCTGGAGCAGCGGCGTCTCGGAGGTGATCGTGACGGTCTTGTCGTCGACCTCCGCGATGGTGAGCCCGCCGAGCAGGAAGTTGGGCTTGGCGTCGGCCATGCCCTGGATGCGCTGCAGCGAGAACACGACGTCCTTGGCCTCGATCGGCGTGCCGTCGGAGAAGACGCGGTCGCCCTCGAGCGTGAACGTGAACTCGGTGGCGGTGTCGTTCTGCTCCCACGACGCGAGACCGGGGATCGGCGTCGAGACGTCGGATCCCTTGAAGTCGACCAGCGTCTCGTAGAGCGCCTTCGCGATCATGTTGCCGGTGGGGTCGTAGGTGTGACCGGGGTCGCCCGTCTCGATCGAGAAGGCGGTGTCGATGACGAGCGAGTCGCCACCGGCGGAGTTGCCGCCGCCGTTGGCGGAGTTGCCGCCGGAGCATCCGGCGAGGGCGAGGAGCGCGACGGCTCCCAGAGCGATGAGTGAGGTGCTGCGACGCGACACCATGGTGACCTCCAAGGGCGAGGAGTACATTTCGGGTAGGACGCCCGATATGGACGACCGTGTTCAGATTCCCATGATGTGCGACGATCTGTCTATCAAGAATGCGTAACGCTGGCTCAATCTGATGCCAGCCCTAGCCGAGAGGTGCAATATGTCCAGCAGTGACGCAGAAGTCCTGAAGCAATCTGGACGAAGTGCCATGCCACTCGACGACATCGCGTACAGAATTCTCGACGTGCTGCGTGAGAACGGGCGCGTCTCGATCGCCGCCCTCGCCGAGAAGGTCGGCATCTCGAGGGCGAACGCGTACACCCGGGTCGAGTCGCTCGTGCATGACGGCGTCATCACCGGGTTCAGCGCACGGGTCGACCCCGCGAAGGCCGGACTCTCGATCGGCGCCCTCGTGTTCGTGACCGTGATGCCCCAGGCGTGGGCGTCGTTCCGCGAGCGGATCATGGAGATGCCCGACGTCGAGTGGTGCGCCATCACGACCGGCGAGCACGATGCGATGCTGCTGATCCGCGCCGTCGATGTCAGCGGCGTGCACGAGTTCTCCACCGGGGTCATCGCCCAGCTCCCCGAGGTCCGCACGGTCGTCAGCGTCGTCGTGCTCGACGAGGTGATCCGCCGCTCGTACCTGCTGCCGTCCGACCTGCCGGAGCGCAGCGTCGAGGTGCCCCTGGGGATGACCCGCTGGACCCCCGCGTCCCCCGGCCGCGACACGCTCCCCCCGCGCTGACGCTCTGCGCGCGGTGGTCGCGCGCTCGTGCGCTCGGCACTTGCGCGAGGGGCCAACAACTGCGGCATCCGCACCCCCACACCCCACACTTCACGACCCCTCACCCCACACGCACGCACACGCTCACGCACGCACCAGGCGTGAGAGGTCACAAAACGCGGCATCCGCACCCCCACACTCAGCACTTCATGACCCCTCGGCGAGTAGGAGCGAGCGCGCGAGAGAGAGCGCGCGAGAGAGAGCGCGAGAGAGCGCGAGAGCGCGAGGGCCGTCAGATGACCGCACTCGTGGACGGGCGCGGCGCTCAGGCGGCGGCGATCTCCTCGCACACGCTGAGCTGCGGGGCACCGTGCATCTCGTAGTGCTCCACCAGGCGGATGAGTCCGTCGTCGGTGAGCTCGAGGTCGCTCTCGCCGTCTCCGGTCACGACCGTGCCGTCGGCGACGAGCACGTGCACGAACGA
Source organism: Microbacterium sp. LWH10-1.2 (assembly GCF_038397765.1). Classification (NCBI taxonomy): domain Bacteria; kingdom Bacillati; phylum Actinomycetota; class Actinomycetes; order Micrococcales; family Microbacteriaceae; genus Microbacterium; species Microbacterium sp. LWH10-1.2. The sequence continues at coordinate 3,647,655 of NZ_CP151638.1, read as the reverse complement.
CACCCAGATCGTGTCGCCCGTGCGGGTTCCGACGAAGCGTCCGAAGGTCACGGTGTCGCCGGAGTAGTCGCCCCAGATCGCGCCGTCGCGCTCCCAGTACACGAACTCGCTCGGAGCCTCAGGGTCCACGGCGGAGGTTGTGGAGGAGATCATCCGGAAGCGCCGGCCGTCGAGGGAGGGAATGCTCATGCTCCTGATTATGGACGATCGGAGCGGGTGCGCCATTCGCGGTCGAGGATGCCGTAGACGAGCAGGGTCGTCCATTCGCCCTTGAACCAGGAGCCCTCGACGAACCTCGCCTCCCTGCGGAGACCCAGTCGTTCAGCGACCCTGGCCGACGCGGTGTTGCGCTCGTCGATGCGTGCAGCGATGCGGTGCAGACCGAGTCCGTCGAAGCCGAGATCGAGCAGGGCGGACACCGCCTCCGTCGCATAGCCGCGCCCCGAGAAGGCCGGATCGAGGATGTAGCCGACCTCTCCCTCGCGGTCCTCCTCGTTGCGCCAGAACAGCACGATGTCACCGACCAGGCGTCCGGTCTCCTGCTCCTCCACGCCGAGGCAGATCGCGTCGCCCACCTTCTCGAACCGGCTCGTCGACCATCGCGTCGCGAGCCGCTCCTCGACCTCGGCGAGCGTGAGCGGGTCGTACGGCACGTAGCGCACCGCGTCGGCATCCGACTTGTAGACGACCATCTGCTCGGCGTCCGAGGGACGGAGCGGACGCAGCAGCAGCCGCTCGGTGCGGATCGGGTACTCCGGTGCGAGCATCGTCACTCCAGATCCAGCGAGAGCAGTCCGGGCCACGGCGCGGTCTCGGCGCGCACCGCCTCGAGGAACGCGGCATAGTCGGGGGTCATCGTGATCCGCGTGGACCCGAGCACGTGGGTGATGCTGCGACCGGCGGCGCGCTCGATCCTGATCCTCCTGATCGGGTATGCGGGCGGCGTCAGCCAGATGCGCGTCAGCTGCGCGTACGGGTGGTCGACCTCGCCGATCCGGATGCCGTGGTGGCTGAGGGAGATCTGGGTCGGGGTCGTCCGGGCGACGCGGTACCGCTGTGCGGCGCCGATGCCGAATCCGATGGCGGCGACACCCGCCATCGGCGCGATCAGGATGAGCGCCGACAGCTCCCCCTCCAGGAAGCCGGGCGTGAACGCCATCAGCACCGTCCCGATGGTCGCCGCGGCGAACACGATCGCGGCGATGAGGAAGCCGCGGCCGAGGCTGCGCTCCTTCGAGGCGTCGATCGTGAACGTCGTCGGCAGCTTCGCCCTGGCGCGCGCCGCCTCGACGGGGTCGACCGCGGGCGGTGCACTGATCGGCGTGAGCTGCGCCATGAGCTCGTTGAAGGTGGTCCGGGTGAAGCCGGGCAGCTCGATCACCGTCTCGCGCCCGCCCGTCCAGGCGATCAGGGCCCTGGTGGTGCCGGTGCGGAAGCCGTTCGTGCGGTGCTCGGTGATCTTCGAGCGGAAGGCCGTCGTCGCACGGCTGTAGGTCTCGGTGCTGCCCGGACGGCCGATCTCCACGGAGTCGGCCCGCACGATCACCCGGATGTTGCGGAACCAGAACGCGCCGATCCACACCGCCAGTGTGATGGCGATCACGACGACGAGCACGATCGTGCCGCGCGTCGAGATCGTCATGTTCGGCGGCAGGAACTTCGGCAGGAGGAAGAGCACGGCGGCCGCGAACACGACGGTGAGGAGCAGCGATCCCCCGGCGGTGCGGAGCGGATGCCGGCGGAAGACGCGCTCTGCGGGCGCGACGGAGACCTGACTCATGCGCCCAGTCTGCCGCACCGGCGTCGCCCGATGCGGGCGCGACGACGACGGGTACCGTGGACGCATGGAGTGGATTGCCGATCCGACCGCGGGAGCCTGGTTGAGAGACCGCCTCGACGCCTCGTTCGACAGCATGCACGGCGTCGTCCCGCGCGGCTACCCCGCCTACGCCCGCGTGCTGCACCCGACGATCGTGCAGTCGCTGCCCGACCGCGCGGTGCCGACTCCCGAGGAATGGACGCGGATGCCGGATCGCGAGCGGCTGCGCCTGTCGGAGCTGCTCGTCACCGAACTCGCCACCTGGCGCGACGCCGCCGACGCGTTCGGCACCGTCCTGCATCCGCTCGCGCAGTGGCTGCACCTCGTGCGCACGCCTCCTGGTGAGGACGGGAACGTCAGGATCGCCCCCGACGGACGCGAGTTCTCGGGGCCGGCGCTCGGGCAGCTGAGCTCCGAGCTCCTCTCGTCCGTCGCCGGTCACCTCGCCGAGCACACCTCGACACCGGATGCCGGTGTCGCCGCGCTCTGGGAGGGACGCGGGGGTCTCCTCGGCTTCCTCGGCCACAGTCCGTCCCGTCTGTTCTTCACGGTCGACGAGGATCCGAACCATCGGGCGATGCTCGATCGCAGCACCCACGACCCGTTCAACAACGTGTTCCGCAAGCCCACCTGGCAGGAGGGCATCCTGTCGCGGGAAATCTCCGAGGGGCCGCGGCTCGAGCTGCCCGAGCGCGCGTACGTGCAGTTCTCGGCATCCGCCCGCGAGTTCGCGGAGCTGGACTGGATGCTGCACGCACCGTGGCGGGATCTGCCCGCCGAGGAGCACGGCTTCCCTCCGAACGCGATCAGTCCGCAGATCCTGTGGCCCGATGACCGCGCGTGGGTGCTGGTCTCGGAGATCGACTATGACTCGACCGTGATCGCGGGCTCCGTCGACCTGATCGCGGCGATCTGCGCCGACGAGCGGATCGAGGCATTCCCCGTCCCTGAGGGCTCCCTCCTGCACGAGGACGCCGACGAGGAGAACCGGTGACGACGCCCGCACCGCAGCCGGGTTTCGATGCGCGCCCCCTGTGGGAGCCGGTCGATCCTCAGGCGGTGCGGGCCTTCGCCGCCGAGCTGCGCGCCCGCCGCACGACAGGCGGCGGCTCGACCTCGGCGATCATCGGCACCGTCATCGCCGTGGTGGCCGGCGTCATCATGATCCCGATGATCGGCGTGGCCTTCGCGGGCCTCGCCTTCTCGGGAGGAGACGGATCACTGCTCGCCGCGCTCCCGCTCGTGCTCTTCGGAGGCGGCGGCATCCTGATCGCGGTCGTGGCGTGGGCCGGATGGCGCAACCGGCGCGTCTCCGCCTACCGGCTGCACCGCTTCGCGCAGGCGAACGGCATGAGCTACCAGGAGAGGGTGGCCGACCCTCCGTTGCCGGGGATGATCTTCAGCCTCGGCCGGTCGCGGATGTCCACCGACCTGGTCCGAGGCTCCATTCCCCGCTTCGTCGAGTTCGGGAACTACCAGTACACCGTGCAATCGGGGAAGAACTCGACCACGTACCACTGGGGCTACGTCGCGGTGAAGCTCGACGTGCCGCTGCCCAACATCGTGCTCGACGCGAAGGGCAACAACGCCTTCGGCACGAACCTGCCTGCGGCGTTCGAGCGCAGGCAGCGGCTGTCGCTCGAGGGCGACTTCGACGACTACTTCACGCTGTACTGCCCCGAGGGCTACGAGCGCGACGCGCTGTACCTGTTCACGCCCGACATCATGGCGCGCTTCATCGACAACGCGGCCCAGCTCGACGTGGAGATCGTCGACGACTGGATGTTCCTGTACACGCAGCGCAAGGCGTCGACCCTCGACCCCGCCACCTGGGCGTGGCTGTTCGGCGCGGTCGGCGCACTGATCACGAAGCTCGATCAGTGGGCGCGCTGGCGGGACGAGCGCCTGCTGGCGGAGAACATCGGCGCGGTGCAGGCTGCGACTCCGGTCGCGCTGCCCTTCGCTCCCCCGGTCGGGATGCTCACGCCGCCGCCGGGCGTCGCGCACGAGGGGCGTCGACTGAAGCGACGGTTCTCGTGGGTTCCGATCGTGGTCGCCGTGGTGATCGGCATCGCCTGGATCTGGATGCGAACACTCGGCTGAGCGGACATCGGGTGTGGGGGTGGGTGCTGTTTGGGGACCAGCCGCCCACCCCATCCCCCCTCGGGATCAGAAGAAGATCGACTCTCCCTCCGCAGGACGGCATGACCGTCCGCACGTGCGATCAGCTGGGGACTGACGTACTGCACGTGAATGCATTAACGGTATACCGTTCGACGTTGCAACCGGTTGCGGTTCTCCACCGACCATCACCGGACCTCTGCCGCCGCGCGGAGGCCGAAGTGCTCCAGCTCCGTCGCGTCGAGCATGCGCGAGCGGATGAGGAACCGCATTCCCGTCGGCCCTTCGACGCTGAACCCCGCACCGCGGCCCGGTACGACGTCGATCGTCAGGTGCGTGTACTTCCAGTACTCGAACTGCGACGCCGACATGAACACCTCGACCGGAGCATCCAGCCCCACGTCGAGAGCGCCCAGCAGCACGTCCCCCGGCCCCGTGAGGAACATCCCCACCGGGTAGCACATGGGTGCAGAGCCGTCGCAGCATCCGCCCGACTGATGGAACATCAGCGGTCCGTGCTGCACGGTGAGGTCGCGGACGAGGGATGCCGCGGCATCCGTCACGTCGACCCGCCGGAACACGGTCATCAGAAGAATCCCATCGGGCCTTCCGCGTACGAGACCAGGAGGTTCTTGGTCTGCTGGTAGTGGTCGAGCATCATCTTGTGGTTCTCGCGGCCGACGCCCGACTGCTTGTAGCCGCCGAACGCGGCGTGCGCCGGGTACTGGTGATACGTGTTCGTCCAGACGCGGCCGGCCTCGATCGCCCGCCCCGCACGGTAAGCGGTGTCTCCGCTGCGGCTCCAGACTCCGGCTCCGAGACCGTAGAGGGTGTCGTTGGCGATCGAGATCGCGTCGGCGAAATCGTCGAAGGAGGTCACCGACAGGACGGGCCCGAAGATCTCCTCCTGGAAGATCCGCATGTCGTTCGTGCCCTCGAACACGGTCGGCGCGACGTAGAAGCCTCCGCTGAGGTCGCCGCCGAGGTCGACCCGCTCACCGCCCGCGAGCAGCCGGGCCCCACCCTGCTTCCCGATGTCGATGTAGCTGAGGATCTTCTCCAGCTGGTCGTTCGAGGCCTGCGCGCCGATCATCGTGGCGGGGTCGAGCGGGTTGCCCTGCACGACCTTGCCGACCCGCTCGAGGCCGTCGGCGAGGAAGCCGTCGTAGATCGATCGCTGGATGAGGGCGCGCGAGGGGCAGGTGCAGACCTCGCCCTGGTTCAGCGCGAACATCGTGAAGCCCTCGAGCGCCTTGTCGTAGAAGGGATCGGAGGTGGAGCGGGCGACGTCCTCGAAGAAGACGTTCGGGCTCTTCCCTCCGAGTTCGAGGGTCACGGGGATGAGGTTCTGCGAGGCGTACTGCATGATCAGCCGGCCGGTGGTGGTCTCTCCGGTGAAGGCGACCTTGCGGATGCGCTTGTGCTGCGCGAGCGGGGCGCCGGCCTCGATCCCGAATCCGTTCACGATGTTCACGACGCCCGCGGGCAGCAGGTCCCCGATGATCTCGAACAGGAACAGGAGGGATGCCGGCGTCTGCTCGGCCGGCTTGATGACGATGCAGTTGCCCGCGGCGAGCGCGGGCGCCAGCTTCCACACCGCCATGAGGATCGGGAAGTTCCACGGGATGATCTGACCGACCACTCCCAGCGGCTCGTGGAAGTGGTACGCCACGGTGTTCTCGTCGAGCTGGCTGATTCCGCCCTCCTGCGCCCGCAGCACGCCGGCGAAGTAGCGGAAGTGGTCGATCGCGAGGGGGATGTCGGCCGCCAGCGTCTCGCGCACGGGCTTGCCGTTCTCCCAGGTCTCGGCGATCGCGATCTCCTCGAGGTGCTGCTCCATGCGGTCGGCGATCCGGTTCAGGATCACGGAGCGCTCGGTCGGGCTCGTCTTCCCCCAGCCGGCGAACGCCCTCCAGGCGACGTCCACCGCGCGGTCGATGTCCTCGGCGGTGCCGCGTCCGACCTCCGTGAACGGCTTGCCGTTGACGGGGCTGACGTTCTCGAAGTACTGGCCCTTGGCCGGTTCCACGAACTCCCCGCCGATGTAGTGGCCGTAGCGGGGACGGTAGTTCGCGACGGCTCCGGGCTGGCCGGGCGCGGCGTAGGCGGTGGACACGTCTTCTTCGACGATGGTCATCGTGGTCTCCTTCGACGGTGCCGCGGCGTCGGTGCTCGGCGGCTGTGCTCCGACGGTAGGCCGCGCGGGGTTGCGGTCCGGTTGCGCACCGTTGCGTGCGGTTGCACCCGGCACCACGCGGCCGTGCCCGAGAGCCGCGCGCGGGGCCTCAGCCCTCGTCGAGCCGCTCGATGCGCGCGACGAGACCGGCCCGCTTCGGCGAACGAGCGGGCAGCATCTCGAGCGCCAGACGCAGCACCTCGATGTCGTTCTGCCCCTCGGGGATCTCCGCGTACGCGAGCAGCACGTCGAGGCTGGCCTCCGACACCATCACCTCGCGCAGAGTCGCCCTGACCGCGTCGCGGAACTCCTCCACCCCCGGCGACGTCGACTCCGGCAGCACCGGTCCTCGATAGGCCGTGAGGGCGACGCGGTGGGCGCCGCGGTCGAGGAGCGACAGCACGTCCTGAGCATCCGTCTCCAACGTCATCGGCAGCCGGTACGGCCGCGATTCGGGGATGAGCCCGGATGCCGCACCGCCGAGCACCCTGCGCAGCCGCACCATCTCGGGCCGCAGCGTGTCGGGAGACGCGCCCTCCCCGTAGACGAGCTCGGCCAGTCGTTCGGCGGAGAGACCGTGCCGATGGACTGCGAGCATGAGCATGATCGCCGCGTGCCGTGCACTGAGCTCGATGACCTGCTCGCCGAGCTCGGTCTCGGTCTCCAGGCGTGCGCGGTCCCGACCGAGGACGTGCAGGACGCCCCTCGCCGTCTCGGAGCCGGTCGTCCTCGTCGGCGTCGCCGGAGGGCGCGGCGCCTCGGCGCGCTCGCGCAACCGGGTCACCATGAGCTCCGACTCGACGGCCCTGGCCGTGGCGTCGACGAGCAGACGCGCCTGACGCGAGACCACCTCGTCTCCGCCGGTGATGTCGATCACGCCGAGCACGCGCTGCGTCTCCGGGTCGCGCACCGGCGCTGCCGTGCACGACCACGGATGCACCAGGCGGTTGTAGTGCTCCGCGCCGCGGATCTGCACGGACTCGCCCAGTGCGAGCGCGGTGCCGGGCGCCGCGGTGCCGACGGCATCCTCCGCCCAGTTGGCGCCGGCGACGAAGCCCATGTCGCCGGTGAGGGATCTGAGGCGGCGGTCGCCCTCGACCCAGAGCAGACGGCCGGCCTGATCGCCGACCGCGATGATGACGCCGGAGTCCTCTGACTCGCCGGGCAGCAGCAGCGCCCGGATCAGATCCATCGCGGAGGCGAGAGGGTGCGAGAGGCGGTACCTCTCCAGCTCCTCCTCCGCGAGCTCCAGAGACGGAGCCCCCTCGGGGCCGACGCGGCCGCGCCACGACCGCTCCCACGACGCACGCACCAGCGGGCGCACCTGCTGCAGTCGGCGGTCGTCGAGATTGCCTGCGATGAGCTCCTCGTGGGCACGCTCGATCAGAAGACGTGACGCCTCTGGAAGCGCGTCGCGTGACGCGTTCCATGACGCTGCCACTGCGGTCTCCGATCATCGTGAACGGGGCGATTCTCAGTGTACGAGCCGGAGGCCTCCGGGGGAACAGCATCCCCGCTCCCGCGTGCCCCGTCGCCCCGGCGCCCCGCCGCCCCACCCCCCACGTCCCCCTTGCCTTGCCGTCCCGACCGCGCGCTGCCCGTCCAGCCCGATGAGGGGTCGCAAAGTGCGGGATGCCGTGGTCCCGACGCCGCAGTTCGTGACCTCTCAGCGCCGACAGGGCAGGGCGCGGCACTGCGCGAGCACGGCACAGCACGGCACAGCACGGCGGAGGGAGCGGCACAGCGCGGCGGAGGGAGCGGCACAGCGCGGCGGAGGGAGCGGCACGACGCGCCGCTCTCACGCGTCGCGCACTACTGTGCACTGCGTGGTAGTGTGCAGTGCATCGAAGGAGGTCGGATGGATACCACCCAGTTACTCAAGGGAGTGCTCGACGTCGCCGTGCTCGCCGTGCTCCGCACCGAAGACGGCTACGGCTACGACATCGTTCGGAGGCTCAGGGATGCCGGACTCGGCGACGTCGGAGACGCCTCTGTGTACGGCACGCTGCGCAGGCTGTACGCAGCCGGAAGCCTTTCCAGCTACGTCGTCCCCTCCGACGGCGGGCCTCACCGCAAGTACTACGCGATCAACCCCCAGGGACGTACAGCCCTGGAGACGCAGACCATCACCTGGCTGGACTTCGCCGGAGCGATGTCCGACCTGCTCGCGGGCGACCGCAGCGGCGCATCCACGAACGGAGAGAACTGATGAACGGCACCGACATCTCCATCGACGAGCGGATCCGCTCGTTCGCAGCATCCGTGCGCCAGCACCTCGACGATCTTCCGGAGGACGAGCTCGACGAGATCCTCTCCGGCCTGACCGCCGATCTCGCCGACCAGGCCGCCGACAACGACGGCGTGCTCGAGCTCGGCGACCCCGAGGCCTACGCCGACGAGCTGCGCAGCGCTGCCGGACTCCCTCCGCGCGCAGAGACGCCGACTCGTCTGCCGCTGCGCGAGCGTTTCGCGCTGTGGCGTGCGGGCCTTGCCGACCGCATCCGCCGCAGCCCCTTCGGAGCCTGGCTGCTCGACTTCCTCGTCGCGATGCGACCGGTGTGGTGGGTGCTGCGTGGTTATGGCGCCTACGTCATCGCGATGACGGCGATGCTGGTCAGCGGCAATCGACGGGACGATTGGATGCTGCCGAGGTCCCCGCTGGAGGGGGCGGCGCTGCTGGCGTTCGTCGTCGTCAGCGTGCAGTGGGGACGAGACCGCTGGCTGCCGAAGAACCTCCTGCGCCACATTCGGACGGTCGTCAGCATCGCCGCTGTCATCGCACTGCCGTTCGCGATCGGCTCTCTCCTCTCGCCCCGTGTGGAGTACGTCGACAGCGGCTACATGCCCCAGGGGCTGCAGCTCGACGGCGTGCAGATCGGCAACATCTTCGCCTTCGATGAGAACGGCGATCCCATCGAGCACGTGCAGCTGTACACGGGCAAGGGCACGCCGCTCAATCTCTACGGCGCGAACGGCGCCAATCGACCCATCGGCGATCTGTTCGACGACGGCGAGACACTGACGGTCCCCTTCCGGGACTTCCGCAATCAGCCGGTCTGGAACGTGTTCCCTCTCGACGAGGGCACGCTCAACCCGAACACCGGTGAGGCGAAGAAGTCGAGCATCCGTCAGCCGTCTCCGCCCTTCCAGCGGGCCCCCGGTGTCGCCGCGACGGTGCCCACTCCCACTCCCACCCCGGCGCCGACGGATGCCGTCACCGATCCGGCGACCGATCCCGCCGCCACTCCGGCGCCGTGAGGACGATCATGGCCGAGCGGATCATCTCGATCGACATCACGCACCTCGTCATCGCGGCGCTGGAGCAGCAGCATCCGGAGCACGAAGACGAACAGGGCTGAGCACGGAGGGCGATGCTAGCATTCTGCTGTCAGGAGGTGCCCCGTGGCCACAGTGACCATTCGAAACCTGAGCGACGAGGTCGTCGCCGCTCTGAAGGAGCGCGCTCGTCGCAACTCCCGCTCCATGGAGGCCGAGGTGCGCGAGCTCCTCATCCGCGTGGTTGCGAGCGGTGAGAGCCCACCCAGTGGACTCGAGCACGAGGCCTCCCGGCAACTCCTCTCGCCACGGCGCTGGTCGATCCCCTCGGAGGAGCTGATGAACAGGGTCGCCGCCAACCCGCCGAGCGAGAAGCAGCGTCGAGTACTCGCGGACTGGGCTGCCGAGATCGAGGCCTCTCGTGCGGAACCGTTCTTCCTCGACCCGTTCGACGACCCGTGGGAACGCCGTGATCCTTCTTGACACCAACGTGCTCATCCGGCTCGACGACGTCCTGCTGCCGTCCGACGAGGTCGTGCTGAGCGCGATCGTGTACGCCGAACTGCAGCTGGGGGTCGAGCGGAGCACCGATCCGGCCGTCCGCCGCGCACGACGCACAGAACTGGCGCGCGTCGCATCGCTGTTCGACTCCGCGTGGCTTCCCTTCGACCGTGCGTCCGCAGACGGCTACGCCCGTCTGGCCGCTCGTGTGATCCGCGCCCGACCGGCTCATGCCCGCAGCAAGGACATCATGCTCGCCGGTCAGGCGTACGCGCTCGGCGCCGCTCTTCTCACGTTCAACCCCAAGGACTTCGACCTCGTCGCGGACGAGGTCGAGATCATCGTCCCCGAATTGCGGTGATCAGCCCCGCGCGGCCCACCAGTCGCGCAGGCGCTGCTCGGCGGCATCCGTTCCGATGACGCCCTCGTCGAGGCGCAGGTCGAGCAGGAAGCGGTAGGCCTCGCCGACCTCGCGCCCGGGGGCGATGCCGAGGATCTCCTGGATGCGGTTGCCGTCGATCTCCGGACGGATGCTGTCGAGCTCCTCCTGCTCGCGGAGAGCGGCGATGCGCGACTCGATGTCGTCGTAGGCGGCGGAGAGACGGGCGGCCTTGCGCTTGTTGCGCGTGGTCACGTCGGCGCGGGTGAGGATGTGCAGGCGCTCCAGCAGGTCGCCGGCGTCGCGCACGTAGCGGCGCACGGCGGAGTCCGTCCACGCACCCTCGGAGTAGCCGAAGAAGCGCAGGTGCAGCTCGATCAGCGTGGCGACGGCATCCGTCGTCCCCGTGTCGAACCGCAGCGCCTGCAGCCGCTTGCGCGCCATGCGAGAGCCGACCACGTCGTGATGGTGGAAGGTGACGATGCCGCCGTCCTCCAGCTTGCGCGTGCGGGGCTTGCCGATGTCGTGCAGCAGCGCCGCGATGCGCAGTGCGACGTCGGGCTCGGCGCCGGGGTGACGCGCGTGCTCCAGCGCGATCGCCTGGGTGAGCACGGTGAGGGAGTGCTCGTAGACGTCCTTGTGGTGGTGGTGCTCGTCGGCTTCGAGGCGCAGCGCGCTCACCTCGGGCAGGAACTCCTCGATCAGCCCGGTGTCGACGAGCACGCGGATGCCGCGCACCGGATCGTCGGTCTGCATGAGCCGAACGAGCTCGGACTGGACACGCTCGGGGCTGACGATCTTCAGCGTCTCGCGCAGTTCCGTGATCGCCGCGGTGGTCTGCTCCTCGATGCGGAAGCCGAGCTGGGCGCTGAAGCGCGCGCCGCGGAGCATCCGCAGCGGATCGTCGCCGAAGGAGACATGCGGGTCGGTCGGCGTGCGGAGGAGACCCGCGACGAGGTCTTCGACACCGCCCGTCGGGTCGACGAGCTTCACGGCGGGAACCTGCAGGGCCATCGCGTTCACGGTGAAATCGCGGCGGATCAGGTCGCCGTCGATGGTGTCGCCGAACTCGACCGTGGGCTTGCGGGTCACGCCGTCGTAGCTGTCAGCGCGGTAGGTCGTGATCTCCACCTGCTCGCCCTGCACGCGCGCGCCGATCGTCCCGAACGCGCGGCCGATGTCCCAGTGCGCGGTGGAGATCGGCTTCACGATGCGGAGGATGTCGTCGGGCAGCGCGTTCGTGGTGAAGTCGAGGTCGTGCGTCGCACGCCCCAGCAGCGCGTCGCGCACCGGACCGCCGACGACGGCGAGGTCGAAGCCGGCGGCGTCGAACGCCGCGGCGAGGGTGCGGACGACCGGATTCTCGGCGAGCGCACCGAGACGAGCGAGGCCGTCAGCCATGTTGAGCATGGGTTCCAGCGTACCGGGCGGGCGTTCGGCGTCCCTCGGCTCGGCCACAGATTTCGGGCGCCGTCATCGTCCACCGCCGAGCACAGATTCGGATCCCGGTTCCGACACGCCGCGCCGCGGCGGTAGGCCGCGGCGTGTCGTGCGACAGCTCCGAAACCGTGCTCGGTGCGTCGGGCGGTCAGAAGCGGATGCCGTCAGAACCGGATGCCGTCAGAACAGCGGATTCTCGGCGCGGGCCTGGGCGACGGCGCGAGTCCGTGCGCGCATGTGCCGGTTGAGGATGATGCTGAGCGCGAAGCCGCCGAGGAGGACGATGCTGAAGAGCACGATTCTGCCGGATTCCCGGTCGACGATCTTGAACACCAAGACGAGCACAACGACGATAGCGAGAAGGCCACCCTCGATCGCCGCGAACACGATGAACGTACGGACCAGACGGGCGGTGTAGTCCTTCTCCACCGCGGCCACGGGGTCGGCGATGAACGAGTCGTCAGCGGGGCTCATGCCGTCAACCGTAGCCGCCTCCGCCGAGTTCACCTGCGCGCCTCCTGGCGGTCAGCCGGAGGTCATCCGGGTTCGATGGGCTGAGGACGCCGTGCGGCTCGAGCACGGCGTCCGTGGCGCTCCTCGCGCTGTTCGGCGGCGCCGTCGTCGCCCCCGCGGCGACCGCCGCGACCGCAGCACCGACCGTCCCCACCGGTTCACTGATCACCGCCGACACCACCTGGCACTATCTCGACGACGGCACCGATCCGTCGCCGAAGCCCGCGGCACTGCGCGCCTGGACCCTCCCCGAGTACGACGACGACGCCTGGAAGACCGCGCCGGGCTCGTTCGGCGCGAAGAACGGCGCACTCGCACCGGTCGGCCCGGTCACGCCGAAGACCCTGCTCAACCACTACATCGACGGTCAGGCGAAGCCGACCGTCCCGACCTACTTCTTCCGCACGACCTTCGAGCTCGGCAGCGGCGTCGCCGAGAAGGTCGCCTCCCTCTCCAGCACGATCACCTACGACGACGCGATCGTCGTGTGGGTCAACGGCACCGAGGTCGGCCGCTACGTCGACGCCCGCATCACCGACACCACCAACCTCGAGTACGCCGGCGCCTCCGCCGGCGACCCGGCGACCAGCACCCTCGCCGCCGCAGGCGACGTCCTCCGCGACGGCACGAACACGATCGCGGTCGCCCTCTACCAGGACCGCGAGTCGAGCTCGGACATCTACTTCGACATGCCCTCGCTGACCCTGACGGGCAAGGCCGACCCCGGCACGCCCGTCGTGGCCCCGCCGACCCGCGTCATCCTCACCCCGACCGAGAAGCCCGACGTCTCGCAGGCGTTCTCCTGGCTCGCCGGCGACGCCTCCCACGCCGTGGGACAGGTCGAGATCGCACCGGCATCCGGCGGCTCCACCCGCACGGTCGACGCCTACGACGCCGGTGTGGCGAACGGCAACCCGAACCACCACTTCTCCACGACCGTCACCGGGCTCACCCCGGCGACCTCGTACCGCTACCGCGTCGGACTCCCCGGCAGCTGGAGCGACTGGTTCGAGTTCCGCACGGCCGACCCGAAGGCGACGGACTTCCAGTTCATCTACTACGGCGACGCGCAGATCGGCCTCGACACCACCTGGCCGAGCGTCGTGAAGCAGGCCGAGGCGAACGCTCCCCGCTCGATCGGCTCCGTGCACGCGGGCGACCTCATCAACACGTCCAGCAACGAGAACGAATGGCTCAACTGGTTCAAGGGCATGAAGGACTCCGCCGTGCGGACCAACGTCATGGCCGCGCCCGGCAACCACGAGTACTCCGGCGACAAGCTGCTCACCGCCTGGAAGGCGAACTTCGAGTACCCGCACAACAACCCGTCGACCGGCTCGGTCGGCGAGCTCGCGAACCTCGCACAGGGCGACACCGATGTTGCGCGCCAGTACCGGGCGTTCTTCGACCACTGGAGCAGCTTCGCCGCCGAGACCGCGTACTACACGGACTACCAGGGCGTGCGCTTCATCACGCTGAACGCGACCCGCGACAAGACGTTCCTCACCCCGCCCGGACTCCCCTCATGCACCGGTGCGGAGTGCCCGGCGAACCAGATCGACGTGCTGTGGACCCGCTTCCAGGGCGCCTGGGTCGACCTGCTGCTGCAGAACAGCCCGTCGAAGTGGAACGTCGTCACGTTCCACCAGCCGGTGTTCTCGGCGTCAGAGGGTCGCGACGAGCCGGTGCTGCGCGCCGACTGGCTGCCGATCTTCCAGCGCAACGACATCGACCTCGTGCTCATGGGCCACGACCACGTCTACGCCCGCGGCTACGTGAACGCCGATGCCACAGACACCCCCGGTCTCACCACCGGCCCGGTCTATGTCGTGTCGAACTCGGGTGCGAAGTACTACGACCTCGAGACCCCGGAGAAGAACGTCTGGACCAACAACGGCGCCACGCAGGTGCTGCGCGGTCAGGGCGTCACGACGTATCAGGTGATCGACGTGTCCAAGAACCAGCTCGTCTACCGCTCCTATGTCGCCGAGAAGACCGCGAGCTCCACGACCGACCTTCCCGTCGGCGCCGTCTACGACACCTTCACGGTGACCAAGTCGGATGCCGGTGAGAAGTGGGTCACCGAGAAGGGTGTCACTCCCCCGGTGACGCCGGAGCCGGAGGTCCCCGCGAAGGTCGAGCTGAGCGCGGCATCCGTCGTCGCCGGCGGCACCGTCTCGGTCACCGGCACCGGCTTCGCGGCCGACGCGAAGCTGGCGCTCGAGCTGCACTCCGACCCTGTGTCCCTGGGCACCGTCACCGCCGATGCGAACGGCGCGTTCACCCGCACCGTGACCATCCCGGCGAACACCCCGGCAGGCGCCCACACGCTCGTCGCCGTGCTGCCCGACGGCACCGAGGTCACCGCACCGCTCACGGTCACCGCAGCGTCGACCGGCGGGGTCGTCACGCCCGGCGGCTCGACCGGCGGCGCCGCGAAGGGGGACCTCGCCACGACCGGCGCCGACAGCACGCCGTACATCGTCACGGCGGTCGTGCTGCTCGCTCTGGGCCTCGGCCTGGTGGCGCTGCGTCGTCGTCGCCTGACGCAGGCGGAGTCCGCAGAGTAGTCCGCCGCGCACGCCGGAGGGCGCCGTCGGGGCTTCGGCCCCGGCGGCGCCCTCTGCGTGCAGCTCGGCCGGCGTCGGGCATTCCGGTCGTAGGATCGGCTCGTGGCACAAGACGATTCCTCTGCGGGCACCGACCGGCGAGGCTTCCTCAAGATCGGCGGTGCGGCGCTGGCGGGCGCCGTGATCGGCGGCGCGGGCGGCGCGGCGATCGGCGCCTCGCTCGCGGGCGGCGGAGGCGACGACGGATTCGCCTCGGATCCTGACCCGTTCTCGGCCCTTCGTCCACGCAGCGAGCCCGGTTTCGACCACATCGTCGTCCTGATGGGCGAGAACCGATCGTTCGACAACCTGCTGGGCTACCTCTACACGCCGGAGACCGTCCCGGCCGGAGAGACCTTCGACGGACTCGCCTTCGGCTCACACAGCAACACGGCTCCGGACGGCACGGTGGTCGAGGCGCACGTCTACCAGGGGCCCACCGACCGGATCATGAGCCTCCCCGACCCGGATCCCGGCGAGGAGTACCCGCACGTCAACACCCAGCTCTTCGGCACGATCGACCCTCCGGGCAACGCCGACCTCTTCGTCGACGGGATGAGCGCCCCGTTCAACGCCCCGACCCACGGTGAGAAGGCCGACATGTCGGGGTTTCTGAAGGACTACTTCGTGAACGTCCGCCGACTGCGCCGCGGTGTCGAACCGGGGATCGACGAGGCCAGGCACATCATGGGCTCGTTCTCACCGGAGATGCTGCCGGTGCTGTCGACGCTCGCGACGGAGTTCGCCGTCTTCGACCACTGGTACGCGGCGGTGCCGTCGCAGACCTTCTGCAACCGTTCGTTCTTCCACGCGTCGACCTCGCACGGCTTCGTCACGAACGTCGCCGGCGGCGGGTACCGGAAGTGGCTGGATGCTCCGGAGGCGCCGACGGTCTTCAACCGCTTGGAAGACGCCGGCGTGCGCTGGAAGGTCTACATCGACAAGCTGCAGCTGGTGTCGTTCACGGGGATGCTGCACGCCGCGGCCCTAGAGAAGTACTGGCGCACCGATCGCTTCGGCACGATGGAGGACTTCTACGCGGACGCGAAGAACGGCACCCTCCCCGCATACGCGTTCATCGAGCCGCGCATGGTCTACGACCACAACGACTTCCACCCGCCGTTCGGCGTGCTGCGGGAGGGGGAGGTCGACGGCGAGCCGGTGCTCGACAGCGCGATCTCCGATGTGCGCGCAGGCGACCGGCTCGTGCACGACGTCTACGAGGCCGTGCGCACCAGCGCGTCGCCCGAGGGCTCGAACGCGGTCAACACTCTGCTGCTGATCACCTTCGACGAGCACGGCGGATGCTACGACCACGTGCCGCCGCCCGCGGCCACGAAGCCCACTCCCGACAGCGGTCCAGGGGAGATGGGGTTCACCTTCGACCGCCTCGGATGCCGCGTGCCCGCGATCGCCGTGTCGGCCTACACGAAGCGCGGCACCGTCATCCACGACGAGATGCACCACGGATCCGTCACCGCGACGCTCTCCCGGCTGCACGGCCTGAAGCCCCTGAACGAGCGCGACGCCTCGGCCCGCACGCTGCAGAACGTGGTGAACCTCGACCGTCCGCGGCATCCGTCCGACTGGCCGGTGACGGTGCCCGCCTACACGCCGCCGAACCCCGAGCAGGCCCCACCCGCTGCGGCCGACCACGACCGCCCTCTCACCCCGCCGGCTCGCGGACTCCTCGGACTCCTCATCGCACGATACGGCCGCCCGGACGAACCCGAACCCGAGACGTTCGCCGACGCCTACCGCCTGCTGCACGAGCACGGCGAGGAGCTCTTCGGCCCGCCGGATGACGGCGCATGATCGTCACCGAGCGGCTGACGCTGCGGCCCTGGACGGTGGCGGATGCCGGGTTCCACCGCGAGCTGTGGCTGGAACGCGATCCGCGGGTACCGCCGCATCGCAGGATCGACGCAGACGGCCACCCGACGGTCGAGGAGCTCGCCGAGCGGATCCGCCGCTCGCCGCATGAGGGCACGATCGGCACCCTGGTCGTCGAGCTGCGTGAATCGGGCGAGCGGCTGGGCTACTGCGGGCTGATCGAGGGCGAGCCCGACCCCGAGATCGCCTACGAGTTCCTGCGCAGGCATTGGGGGCGCGGCTACGCGACCGAGAGCGCGGAGGCGATCGTGGAGGGCGCCCGCGCCGCGGGGATACCCCGGCTGCGCGCTTCGGTGTGGGAGTGGAACACCGCGTCACGCCGGGTGCTGGGGCGGCTCGGCTTCGCCGAGACCGGTCCCCACCGGATCGACCCCGAGCGCGGGCGTTCGCTGATGACGATGCGGGAGCTCTGACCGGTGCCCTCCGCCTGACGGCACGCTCCGCGGAACGCTAGCGTAGGCGCATGGCCGACTCCGACAGCACAGGCAGACGCCTGCTCGCACCCGAGCACGTCGTCGATGTGTTCGTGTACGTGGTGGTGCTCAACCTCGCCGTCGAGTACGTGCCCACGGTCATCACGGAGACGTTCACGATGTCGCTCCTCACGGCCGTCCTCCTCAAGGTGGTCCTGGAGATCGTGCTGGCGGCGAAGAACCGTCTCAAGCGCCGATTCGCGGCCGCGACGACGACCGGCGGCAAGGTGCTCGCGGGCGGAACGCTGTGGCTCGTGCTCGTCGGGAGCAAGTTCGTCGTGCTCGAGCTGATCGCCCTCGTCTTCGGCAGCAGCGTGAGCCTCGGCGGCTTCTGGTCGGTCACGGGACTGATCCTCGCGCTCCTCCTCGCCCGCGCCGGCGTGCGGCTCCTCCTGCGGACGGATGCCGCGGACGCCGACTCCCCGGCACCCTGAGCGTCAGGATCCGTCGCGGTCCTCGCGGAGGTCTCTCCGCCGCAGCAGCAGCACCGCAGCGATCGTGAGAACCATCAGCGTGAACATCACCGCGAGGCCTGCCTGCTCTGGGATGACTCGGAATCGGAAGGTGAGCAAGATCACGGCACCGTTGGTGAGCCCCGCTACGAGGCCCAGGACCGCCCCGCGAATCACGCGAGGACGTTGGGCGCGCTGCCACTCGCGGTACTTCACGGGGTCGTGCCACGCCTCTTCCGGGACGCCTTTGCTCCTCAGCCCTCTTTCGGCGAAGCGACTCAGCTTCGAGGGTTTCTGGGGCTCGCCTGGGGTCGACATGGCGTCAGCGTAGCGCCTCGCGTCGGCGCGCCGATGCGCTGCCTCGTCAGTCGCCCTTCGAGCGTCGACGCGAGAGCACCACGGGCACACCGCCGAGGATGAGCACCGCGGCGCCGATGCCGGCCCACATGAACGTCTCGGGGCCGAGTCCGGTCGCGGGCAGGCGGTTGCCTCCGGTCGACGGGACGCTCGGGGTCGGGGTCGGGGTGACGACTGCGGCGGCGAGGGTGAAGTCCTGGTCGACGACGACCTCTCCGGCGTCGGTGATGACGACGGTCCGGGTGGCGGCGCCGACCACGGTGCTGCCCGCGGGCGGCGTCACGGTGATCGTGTAGCTGCCTGGTGGGAGGGTGCCGAGGCCGTAGGCGCCGTCGGCATCCGTCGTCAGCTGCTGCGTGCCGGCGGGACCGGAGACCGAGATCGCGACGCCGGACACCGCGGCGCCGCCGTCGGTGCGCACGGTGCCGTCGATCGCGCCGAGGCGAACCAGCGCGAAGTCCACGTCGTCGACGTCGCCTTCGATGACGCTCTCCTCCCGCGAGACCGCACCGGATGCCGCGTACCCGTCCGGCACCTCGACGGCGACGGTGTACTCCCCGAGCGGAAGCCGCGGGAAGGAGTAGTCGCCGTTCGCGTCGGTCACCGTGCTGAGCGGGGTGCCGCCCGGACCGGATGCCGTCACCGTCACTCCCGCGACGCCAGAGCCCCCCGCGCGCACGGTTCCGCTGAGCGTCGGGTTCTCGGCGAGACGGAAGTCGACGCCGGTGATGGGCGTCTCGCTGCCGTCCGCGACGGTGAAGGGAGGCGGAGTCGTGACGATCGTGTAGCCGTCCGGTCTGGTGATCGTGGCGCTGTGCGTGCCGACGGGAACCTTGTCGAAGAGGTACTGGCCGTCGGCATCCGTCGTCGTCGTGCGCCCGTCGATCGTGACGGTGAGACCGGCGATGGGCGTGCCGTCGGTGTCGGTGACCCGTCCGGACACCGTAACGGGCACGATGTCGCGCACCGTGAAGTCGGCGACGCCGTCGGCATCCGTGAGGTCGACGGTCTGCGCGTTCGGCCCTTCGGAGATCTTGCCCGCCGGAGGGGCGACGCGCACGGTGTAGCCGTCGGTCGCCACGACACCGGGGAAGGAGTACGTGCCGCCCGCCGCCGTCGTGGTCGTGCCGACGACGGCGCCGTTCGCATCGGTGAGCGTGAGCTCAACGCCGTCCAGCGGACCCTCGGCCGTGTCGGTCACGGTGCCGGTGACGTCGCGGGCGAGGGAGGCGAACCACGTCTGGTAGACGGGGAGACCCGCGCGACGTGTGAACACGAACGAGAGCGACACGATCGGCGTCGAGGGCTCGAACCAGCCCGCGGCGCCGCTCGTGTCGGCGGCGGCCGCGTTGCCCGTGAGGGTGAGGGTGGCCGCATCCCATGTCGGGACGTCTGCGGCATCGCCCGTGCAGGACGGCTTGCCGACGACACCCGGGGCGCAGTAGTTGAAGCCGCCGCGGAAGCCCAGCTCCGTCGCGTCGAGCACGTGTCCGTCGGCGGCGACGGCGTGGATGCGTACAGCGTCGGCGTCGATGTCGCCGAGCACGAAGGTCCAGCCGGATGCCGGGGTCGGAGCTGCGAAGGAGTAGGTCGTCGTCGACGGGCTGGTGGCGTTGTCGGCTTTCGGACGGAGGTTCAGGTACGGCTGGTTCAGGCTGCTGCCGTACTTCGCGCCGACCGGCGTGCCCTCCGAGAGCCAGGTGGAGGCTCCCGTGATGACGCCGACCTGGCCGCCACGGGAGTCACTGGTCACCGTCGCGGTCACCGCGGGTTTCGCCGCGATCTGCACCGCGCTCGTGTAGGCGCCGGGCGCTCCGGCCAGCGGCTGCCACCCCGCCCACGACGTGGTCGTCGCCGCGGCGGCGGGAATCGCCCCCACCAGTGCCGCGATGACGACGATCGCTCCGGCGATGACCCCGCTCCGATACACACGCATGGCGCCCAGCGTACCGATATGCCAGAACGTTGGCGATGTTGAATGTCGAGCCCCGACCATGGCGCGGGGCCGGATGCCGCGCTCTCAGCGTGAGAGCATTGGATACTCTGAGCTCATGGACGCCGGCACTGCACTACGGGGACTCATGACGGCCATCGATGAGCATCGCTGGGACGACCTGGAGCAGTACCTTCACCCCGACTTCCTCTGTCGCCTGGTGCACACGAACGAGACCTTCTCCCGCACGGAGTGGATCCGGTTCAACGCGGAGTACCCGGACTTCGACCGCCTGACGATCGAGGAGCTCGTCGCGACTGAAGCGGACGCCGCGTGTCGCTCTCATGTGACCAGCCATGGCGGGGCCGGGACCCAGCACTTCGCCTGCGCGAGCTTCGCACTCATGGCTGAGGGTCGGATCCTTCGGCTCACCGAAGTGTGGACCGATATCGGCCAGAACGCTCCTCCGGCCACTCGCTCATCCGCGACTGCTCCGGAGTAGTCACACGGGATCGCCCTGGACGGGTCCTTCGGTGTTGGGCTTCCAGCCGAGTGCGGGGGCCACGTGCTCGGCGAACGCCTCCAGCACGTGCAGGTTGTACTCCGGCCCCAGCTGGTTCGGGATCGTCAGCATGAGCGTGTCCGCCGCCATCACGGCCTCGTCCGCGAGCAGCTGCCGGATCAGCACGTCGGGCTCAGCCGCGTAGGTCTTGCCGAATGTCGAGCGGAAGCCGTCGATCACGCCGATCTGGTCGGCGTTCTCCTCGCTGCGCAGACCGAAGTACGCCCGGTCCATGTCGGAGACGAGCGGGAACACGCTGCGGCTCACCGAGACGCGCGGGGATCCCGTGTGCCCTGCCTCCTTGTAGGCGGCGCGGAACAGGTCGATCTGCTCGCGCTGCAGCTCGTGGAACGGCTGCCCCGTGGCCTCGGTGACGAGCGTCGAGCTCATCATGTTGAGGCCCTTGCGAGCCGTCTCCTCCGCCGTCGCGCGAGAACCCGAGCCCCACCAGATGTGGTCGCGGAGCGTCGGCGAGTGCGGTTCGACGGCGAGGTAGTGGCCGGCGCCGACCATGCGAGGGTCGCCCGGCGCGAGTCGTTCGCCCTCGATGGCCGAGAGGAACAGGTCGAACTTCTCCCGGGCGAGCACGCTGCCGCGCTCCGGATCCTCCTGGTCGAGGTATCCGAAGGTCTCGTAGCCGCGCAGAGCGGTCTCGGGTGACCCGCGGCTCACGCCGAGCGCGATGCGGCCGTCGGCGATGAAGTCGAGCGCGGCTGCCTCCTCGGCGAACTGGAACGGGTTCTCGTACCGCATGTCGATCACGCCCGTGCCGACCTCGATGCGCTCCGTGCGCGCAGCCATGGCCGACAGCAGCGGCATGGGCGACGCGGCCTGGCGCGCCCAGTGGTGCACGCGCACGTAGGCTCCGTTCACGCCGAGCTCGTCAGCACCCTCCGCGATCTCGATCGTCTGCTTCAGCATGTCGCCCGCGGAGCGGGTCGCCGAGCCGGGCACATCGCCGTAGTGCCCGAAGGAGAGGAATCCGAAAGCCTTCATATGTCTATGCAACCGAATGGATGCCGGGGTATTCCCCCGCGCGCTCCCGCCGCATCTCCAGGTAGCCGTCCCCGTCTCCGCCGGCCACAACGAAGCCGCGACGTTCGTACCAGCCGCGCGCCGGGGCGTCGTGCCACACCGACAGCGTGACGACGGCCTCGGCGGCATCCGCTTCGCCGAGGATGATCGACAGCAGCCGCCCGCCGATGCCTCTCCCCCTCGCCGTCGCCGACACCGCGATGTCGCACAGGCGCACGGCAGCCACGGAGTCCACGACATCCGCGGTCACCGCGTAGGCGACGGGAGCGCCGCTCTCCGAGAGCAGCAGGCCCACGGCATCCGGATGCTGTGCCAGCAGTCCCGCGAACTTCGAGGTCAGCTGCACCTCGACGAGCGGCCCTGCGACCGCCACCGGGATGCCGTGCAGGCGCTGATGCAGCTCCTCCGCGGCGATCGCGCGGAGACGCAGGTCGTCGAGAGAGACCCGTTCGAGTCGAGAGGCGTCGTCAGCCACGCGGTGGGAAGACGCCCTGCAGCGCGATCACGTAGTACATGCCGACATACGGGGGCATGTTGTTGTGCGGCGCGTTGCCTCCCGACGGCACAACGGCGTCCGGAGCCATGATCGCGTTCTTCGTTGATGCGTAGGCGTTGCGAGTCGCGCGGCCGTACCGGGTCTCGGCCCACCGCCGGTCCGCCGGATTGCCGGTGGTGCCCGCGGCCGCGACCGCGTTGGCGGGGTGCGTGTGCGAGGGCATCTCGGAGTTGAGGAGCGTGACGGCGGAGGACCCGCCCATCTCTCCGAGGTCACGCGGAGTGAGACCGGGCCCCGCGCCCTGGCCGATTACGAACGAGCCGTTCAGGTTGGGCAGGGCGAAGGTGACCTTCCCGTCGCCGCCGTAGTACGTGCCGAGGAGCGAGAAGAGCGCCGTGTTCTGCGAGATCGGGATGAGCTGGCCGCTGCACATCGCCCACCCCTGGGGGGCGAAGTTGAAGCCGACGGTGCGGATCTCGCCGACGAAGGGTTCCACCATGTTTGCGCTCCGGATGCTCGAGTGGTCAGTTGCGCGACGGGAAGACGCCCGTCAGCGCGATGATGTGGTTGACGACGAGGTAGGGCGACTGGTTCTCATGGGGCTGGTTGCCGCCGGTCTGACCGACAGCGGATGCCGTCATCGCTCCGCTCGCAGCCGTGCCGTAGCCGGGTTCGCTCACCGCGGCCCAGTACTTGCCCTGCGGGTTCGCGGTGTCCGCCGCTCCCGACGACGCCTGAGCGAAATGGGTGTGTGAGGGCAGCTCGGAGATCGTCAGGGTGTGAGCGGCTTCCCCTCCGACCGCCCCCTGCGGGATCCCGGCGAGGTCCGGCTGGATCGGAGAACGACCCTGCAGATCGGGCAACGCGAAGGTGGTGACGCCGTTGCCCCCGTACGTCGTTCCGAGCAGGGAGAAGAGTGCCGCGTTCTGCTGGATCGACAGAAGCTGTCCGTTGCACAGAGCCCACCCCTTGGGGGCGAAGTTGAAGGAGACCCGACGGATCTCTCCGAGGAATTGCAAGCTCATCGGTGCCTCAGTTCTGAGTGGGGAAGATGCCGTAGAGGGAGATGATGTACGAGATCGCCACGAAGGGCGGCATGTTCTCGTGCGGCTGGCTGCCGCCCGATGGGGCGAGGGCGTCTCCTGCCAATGTCGCGTTCGCCGCCGCATCGGAGTAGGCGTTCGACGCCTGCGCGGCCCAGCGTGACTGCGCAGGGGAGGTTCCGCCCGCTGCGGCGGAGTACGACGCCGTGTGCGAGTGCGAGGGCAGCTGCTGCTGCGTGAGGGTGACCGTCTCGACCCCCGCCCTCTGCCCGATGACGTATGTGCCGACGCCCGGCCGGTTCCCCGCATGCACCGCAGAGCGTCCCTGGAGGTCGGGGAGAGCGAATGTCGTCTGTCCGTCACCCCCGTAGGTCGTGCCGATCAGCGCGTAGAGCGCCTCGTTCTCCGAGATGCTGACGAACTGTCCGTTGCAGAAGGCCCACCCGACCGGTGCGAAGTTCCCTCCGAAGAGACGGATCTCGCCGACGTACGGTTCGCTCATGCCGCACCCTCCGCCCTGTCGACGACCGCCTCGAGCCGCGCATCGCCGCCGACCCGCGCGAGGAAGAGCGAGGCGACGAGCTCTCCGCCCTGCGTGAGACGGTAGATGCCGTCGCGGGCGCCCTCGTCGGTCGTGAACTCCAGACGGAAACGGTTCTCGGCATCCCCTCCCCCGTGCAGGTCGTCGACGCTCGCCAGCACCAGGCGGTGGGCCGACCACGGGGACGCGCCCGAGAACTCGGCACCCTCGCGCCCGGCGAACATCGAACGCACGGGGGTGAGGGGATCGGTCCCAGGAGCGGATGCCGCGGCATCCGTCATCGGCCGCGAGGAGGTCGCGGCCACGGCCGGGGGTACGCCGGCGGCCATGCCGACGCCGAGCACGACGGCACCGGCTCCGAGCACGCCTCGGCGGGAGATCACAGCAGTCATGAGCGCTCCTGCAGTCGGATGCACCCTGGGGTCTGCCTTATCAGGCGAGGTGCGGAACTGACGCTATCACCCGGCGTGGCCAACCGATAGCATTCCGATATTCCCGTTGATCTCACGGTGCCCCCAGCGCCCGAGCGAAGGACTTCGATGTCTGCTCCCCGGATGTCCCCCCTCTCGACGCGCGGCGCCATCGCCGCCATCGCCGTGCTCGCGTTGAGCACCGTCGGGCTCGTCGTCGCCGATCCCGCTGCGGCCGCGACCACGATCACCGTCACGAGCTTCACCGACGCCGATGCGAACGGCGCATGCTCGACGCCGAGCGTCACGACGACAGCCTCGCCCGTGACGCTGCGCAACGCGCTCTGCGTGGCGAGCAACCTCGGCGGCGAGAGCACGATCACGGTGCCCGGTGGCACGTACACCCTCACCGGCGGGGCCCTGAAGCTCGGCACGCAGTCGGGCACCGACGTGCATCTGGCGTCGTCCGGAGGACGCGCGAGCGTCGTCGGCGGCGGAACGACGCAGCTCCTCGCGATCGACGCCGATCTCGTGGGCGACATCTCCGTCGAGATCGACGGCTTCGCCTTCACCGGCGGCAGGGACACCGTCTACGGCGGCGGCGCGATCATCGCCGGCAGCTTCACCGCGGCCTCCCCCGACTCGCTCATCGTGCGCGACACCCGGTTCATCGACAACAGGTCGACCGGCGGCACCGCCAACCCCGGCGGCGCGATCCAGTTCATCGGCGGCGACCTCACGATCGAGGACTCGACGTTCGACGGCAACGACGCCGGTCCCGCCAACGGCGGTGCCGTGTACTACGAGGCGTCCGCATCGGGCGACGCCCTCTCGGTGACCGATTCCACGTTCACGAACAACAGGGTGACCGCGTCGGCGGGGATCGTCGCCGGCGGCGGCGCGATCGCGATCGATTCGAACGGCGTCGGGACGGCGCAGATCTCCGGCAGCACGTTCGGCTCCAACGTCGCCGACGGCACGAGCGGCACGGCGGCGCGAGGCGGCGCGATCCAGCAGCTCCAGGGCCCGTCGACGGTGACCGGCAACGTCTTCACCGCGAACGTCGCCAGCGGCGCATCCGCCGGTGGCGGCGCACTGGATGCCGCAGACGGCGCCCTCAGCGCCCAGTACAACTCCTTCTCGGGCAACACCGGCGCCGCCGCCGTACGCACGAGCGCCACGACCGTCGCGACGCTGACGAACAGCTGGTGGGGCTGCAACGGCGGTCCTGGCGCCGCGGGGTGCGACACCACGAGCATCGCCAGCGGATCGGCGAACCCGTACCTCGTGCTGAGTGCGACGACGAGCGCGAGCCTGATCGACACCGCGTCGACCGCCACGTTCACCGCATCGCTGCGCACGAACTCCGCCGGCAGCACCATCGGCGGCGCGAACCTCTCCGCCTTCGAGGGCGCGACCGTCGGGTGGACCGGCGTCGCTCCGTCCGGCTCTTCGGTCTCGCCCTCCGCGTTCCACCTCGGCGAGGCGACCACGACCTTCACCTCCGGCAGCACGGGCGGCCCCGGCGGCGCCACGGCGACCTTCGGGGCGGCATCCGTTCCCGTCTCCGTCGCCGTGCGTCAGATCGCGGCGTTCACGAGCGCGGCGAGCGCGACCGCCACGGTCGGCACGCCGTTCAGCTTCACGGTCACCGCCACCGGCTTCCCGGTGCCGAACATCTCGCTGACCTCACCCAGTGCCCCTCCAGGACTGACCTTCTCCGCCGGCTCCGGCTCGGCGACGCTCTCCGGCACGCCGACGAGCTCGGGCACCTATCCCCTGACCCTGACCGCGTCCAACGGGGGCGCCCCGGTGCAGCAGACCCTCACCGTCACGATCGGCGCCGCGCCGTCGTTCACCGGATCGCTCACGGCATCCGTCGCCGACGGCGACCCCGTCGACGTGACGATCACCGCGTCCGGCTCCCCGGTGCCGGAGATCGCGGCGACGGGAGGTCTCCCCGCCGGTCTCCAGCTCGACGACAACGGAGACGGCACGGCCCGCCTGCACGGCACGTCGACCGCCGGACCCGGCGAGCACGTCATCCATCTGACCGCGGCGAACGCGCTCGGCACCACCCCGGCCGACTTCACCCTGACGATCACCGCGCCGCCGGCGTTCACGAGCGCCGACCACACGACGTTCACGGTCGGCACGCCCGGACTCTTCCCGATCGTCGTCGACGCCGGGTTCCCTGTACTGAACACGGTGACCCTCACCGGCGCCCCGGCCTGGCTCACCCTGCTCGGTGCGGCGGGCATGCAGCAGCTGCAGGCCACGCCGCCCACGGGTGCGGGCGGCGCGTACACCTTCGATCTGGCCATCACGGGCAGCTCCGTCACCCAGGAGTTCACTCTGACGGTGCACGAGGCTCCCGTCATCACCGACCAGCCCGACTCGATCAGCGTGATCGCCGGCGCGGACGCCGATTTCACCGCGACCGCCTCGGGCTACCCGACCCCGACCGTGCAGTGGCAGCGCTTCACCGGCGGCTCGTGGACCGACATCGCGGGTGAGACCTCGACCACGCTGAGCATCGACACGACGATCGCGGATGCCGGAGCACGACTGCGCGCCGTGTTCACGAGCTCCGCGGGCACGGTCACCAGTGACGAGGCCGTGCTCTCGGTCGGTCAGGTGCCCGTGCTGGACGAGGTGGACCCCGTGACGGCCCCGGTCGGGACGCCCCTGACCGTCGACATCGCCAGCACCGGCATCCCGGTGAGCGCGCTGACCGCCACGGGCGTGCCCGCCTGGCTGACGTTCACGGATGCCGGCGACGGCACCGCCACCCTCACCGGCACCCCCGCGCTGACGGACGCCGGTGCGGTGGAGATCGCGGTGACCGCCGACAACGGCTTCGGCACGGATCAGATCACGGTGGACGTCACGGTGGTCGGCTCGCTCCCGGTGTTCCTGGGCGCCATGGTCGCGACCGTCGACCGCGGCGAGCCCGTCGACATCACCATCTCCACGACGGGTGTGCCGACGCCGACGATCGCCGCAACCGGGCCCGTGCCCGCCGGACTCTCCCTCGACGACAACGGAGACGGGACGGCGAGGCTGCACGGCACGCCCACCGCAGTGGCCGGCGAGTACTCGATCGCTCTGAGCGCGACGAACATCCACGGCACCGAGCCGGGCTCGTTCTTCCTCACGATCAGGGAGGCGCCGAGCTTCACGAGCGCCGACCACACCACGTTCACGGTCGGCTCCGCTGGATCGTTCCCCGTCAGCGTCAGCCCCGGGTTCCCCGTGAAGAACGCGGTGAGCATCAGCGGGGCGCCGGCCTGGCTCTCCCTCGACGGCGTCGCAGGTTCGCAGACGCTGGTGGGCACGCCCCCTGCGGGCTCGGGCGGAACCGTCTCCTTCGAGCTCTCGATCGACGGCAGCAGCGTCACGCAGAGCTTCACGCTCACGGTGAACGAAGCCCCCGTCATCACGGCCCAGCCGGTCGCCGCGACGGTCCTGGAGGGCACGGACGCGACGTTCACCGCGACCGCGACCGGGTACCCGGCGCCGTCCGTGCAGTGGCAGCGCTTCACCGGAGGCTCCTGGTCCGACGTCGCCGGAGCCACGGGCACCACGCTGACGCTCACGCCGACGATCGGCGACGACGGCACGCTGTTCCGTGCGGTGTTCACGAACACGGCGGGTTCGGCGACGAGCGACGAGGTCCTGCTCACGGTCGGCCAGACGCCCGTCGTCGACGCGATCGACCCGATCACCGCGCTGGCGGGCGCCGCCGTCACGGTCGACATCACGAGCACCGGTCTCCCGGTGAGCACGCTCACCGCCACGGGTGTCCCGGCCTGGCTGACGTTCACGGATGCCGGCGACGGCACCGCCACCCTCACCGGCACCCCGGCCCTCGCCGACGCCGGCGCGGTGGAGATCACGGTCTCCGCGGCGAACGGCTTCGGCACCGCCGAGACCACCGTGCAGATCACCGTGCTGACCACCGTGGCCCTGCCGTCCGTGCTCCCGAGCGCATCCGACGGCGCGCTGACCGGGGTTCCCGCCTCGGTCGTCCGCGGCCAGCAGCTCACGATCGGCGGCTCCGGCTTCCTCCCCGGGGCGACGATCCAGCTCGGCATCTACTCGGTGCCGACGATGCTCGGCACGACCGTCGCCGACGGCACGGGATCGTTCTCGGCCGTCATCACCATCCCCGCCGGCCAGACCCTCGGAGCGCACACGATCGCCGCAGTCGGGATCGGCGCCGAGGGCACTGCGCGCCTGCTGACGGCATCCACGACGGTCGTCGCACCCGCGACGGGCGGAGGCACCGGAACCGGCGGACTCGCCGCGACGGGTGCGGATGCCGCTCCGTCTCTCGGCCTCGGGCTCATCGCCCTGTTCGCGCTGCTGGGCGGACTCGCCCTCATCCGCGGCGCGCGTCGGCGCTTGGCGTAGCGACGACGGGCTGCTGCGCGCTCAGCCGTGCAGCAGCCCGTCGAGCACGAGCTGACGGATGCGGGGCTCGAGGTCCGCCCACAGATCGACCAGCGGCACCTCGAACAGGTCGGCGAGGGCCGACACGATCTGCACGACCGTGAGGTCGCCGTCGCAGGCTCCGACGAAGGCGGCGAGTGCGGAGTCGACCTTGAGAGTGCGGGCGAACCCGCCTCCCTGGCGCAGTTCGATCACGCTCGGGTCGTCGTTGCCGGGAAGGAGATGCCGCGCCTCGGTGACGTCGGATGCCGTGAAGAGCGTCGTCGGCAGTCCGTCGGCGAGCAGGTCGTGCGCCTCGAGCCCCTGACGCAGCGCTCCGCCGACGTTCGACACCGGCTGCGGCATCCGCTCGATCCGCCGCAGCGACGTGGCCGTGGGGTTCGCCGGGCGGCGCAGCAGGATGTACCCGAAGCCCACCGCGGAGACGCCGCGCTCCTCGAAGTCGTCGAGCCACGCGGCGAGCAGCCTCGTGAACGCCGCATCGCGCGGGGTCGTGCCGCCGTCGCGGATCCACAGCTCCGCGTAGCCGAGCGGGGAGAGCTCCTCCCGCTGGATGACCCACAGGTCCACGTCGGCGGGAACCCACGACGAGAGGCGGTCGAGCCCGGACTCGACGACACGCGACTCCCAGTTGCCGAGCAGCTGCGCCGCCCCGCCCGCGGTGAGGTACGACGGAGCGGTGCGCACGAACTGCTCCACCAGCGCGTCGCCCACGAGACCGCCGTCGCGGTACTCGTACTCGGGCACGCCGTCGACGCGCGGCGTGATCACGAACGGAGGGTTGGAGACGATCAGATCGAACGCCTCCCCCTCGACGGGCTCGAACATGCTGCCCAGACGGAACTCGATGTTGCGGGCGCCGTTGAGCATCGCGTTCAACTCGGCGTAAGCGAGGGCACGCGCGGAGATGTCGGTCGCCACGACGGATGCCGCGTGCCGCGACACCAGCAGGGCCTGGATGCCGCAGCCGGTGCCCAGGTCGAGGGCGCGGTCGACCTCGAGGGGCATCACGATCTCGGCGAGCGTGCGGGATGCGCCTCCGACGCCCAGCACATGGTCGGCGGGGAGGGCACCGTCGAGGGCCACCTCGTCGAGATCGCTCGCGATCCACCACTCGCCGATGCCGTCGGCGTCGACGAACGACTGCGGTCGCAGCAGAGCGGTCGGGGTGACGGCATCCTCCGTCAGCGTCGCCAGTCCGAGGCTCACGAGTCCCTGCACGCCCAGCTGCGGGAGCGCGGCCTCGACGGCGGCGGTCGGCTGCGGCATGCCGAGGACAAGCAGCCTGCCGAGCGTGGCGAGCACGCCATCGTCACCGGAGATCGCACGCAGGATCGGCTCGCGCGTCCCGCGGGCGAGCGCGTCGTCCGCCTCGCTCCCCCACAGGCTCCTGAGCGGCTCCGAGCGGAAGTCGGCGGCGTCGAGATCGGCGGCGAACGCGGCGCAGAGGAGGGGCTCGGGCGTGGGTGCTGCGGTGTCGGACACGGCCGTCACTCTACGCGTCTTCAGGGTTCTCCATCGCCCGCGCACCTAGAATCACAGGGTCAGCACTCACGATCAGCCCGTTCTCGGGCGTTCGAGGAAGACCCCCATGACCGTGATCATCCCCGAGAGCGGCTTCCGTGCGCGCCTGCGGCGCGCGACGAGCGGAGCCGCCGTCTTCGCGATCGCTCTGGGTGTCTGCGGGATCGCCGCCACCAGCGCCCACGCCGCCGACAAGACCGACGACGCGGTCGTCGAACTGCACCTGTCGGCGGGTGCGAACGGCGCCGTCACCCCCGGTCTCTCCACCTCCGCCTCGGTGACCGTGCAGAACGGCACCGGCGACGCTCTCTCCACCGGTCACGTCGTCGTGGAGCTGAACCGGACAGCCCTCGCCGACCGCGACGCTGTCGCCGACTGGTTCGAGTCCGAGGATGCCGACGGGGCGTTCGATCGCATCGCCGACGACAGCACTGCCGCCGTGAACGCGGGCGCATCGGCCACGAGCAGCGTCCCGCTCCCGCAGGAGCTCTTCGCCGACCTCGCCCCCGGCGTGTACCCGCTGCGCGCCGAGCTCACCGGCGCCTCCCCGGGGTCGGGAAGCGAAGAGGATGCGACGGCGACGAGTGTGCTCGTGGTCTCGGCCGTGCAGCGGCCCCAGGTCGCCGTGCTGGTCCCGATCACCGCCACACCGCAGAACGGCGCCCTGCTGTCGATCGACGAGCTCACCGAACTCACGGCCGCAGACGGCGATCTCACCGCCCAGTTGGACGGCGTCTCCGGCACCTCGGCGGTGCTGGCGATCGACCCGGCGATCCCTGCGGCGATCCGCGTGCTCGGCACGTCGGCCCCGACCAGCGTGACCGAGTGGCTCGACCGCCTCGATGCCCTGCCCAACGAGCGCTTCGCCCTGCAGTTCGGCGATGCCGACGCCACCACGCAGGCGCAGGCCGACCTTCCGTCGCTGCTCGCCCCGACGACGCTCGCTCCGTTCCTCGACCCGAAGAACTTCCAGGCGCCCGCCACGCCGACTCCGGACGCGACGCCCTCGCCGACCCCGACAGACGGGCCCGTGCTTCCCGACGATGAGACCCTGTCGGTCGTCGACGGTGCAGCCCCCGGCATCCTCTGGCCGCGCGGAGATGTCACGACCGACGACCTCGCCGACTTCCGCACCTATCTCGGCGGCACGGCGTCGACCGTCCTGCCTTCGACGTCGCTGTCGTCCGGCTCGTCCGGGCACGCCGCCGTCGGAGACGCTGACGTGCTGGTCACGGATGCCGCGGCATCCGACGCCCTCTCCACGGCGGCGAACGAACCCGACGCGACCGCACGATCGCGGTCCCTGGCCGCGGCGAACGCATACCTCTTCCTCTCCGCACAGCAGTCGGCGTCGCCGCTGATCGTCGGACTCGACCGCGACGAGAACCGCACGGCCGATGCACTGCGCGACGCCGTCACCACGGCGGACTCCCCCGGGGTCGATCTCGCCTCGGTGCGTGCGGCCCCGGCTGCCGCGGCATCCGTCGATTCCGACGTCGACGACGACCGCAGTGCCGCCCTGCACCGGATGCTCGCCGACGAGGTCACACTGGGCTCGTTCTCGACGATCCTCAGCGATCCTCAGCTACTGCTCAGCCCCGAACGCATCAGGATCCTGCGCACGATCGGGGTGGGGCACAGCGCCGCGCAGTTCGAGAAGGCCCTGCGATCCCACACGGATGCCACGCAAGACACCCTGGCCGCGGTGGACATCCCGCAGTCG
This sequence comes from Microbacterium sp. LWH10-1.2, assembly GCF_038397765.1. Taxonomy (NCBI): domain Bacteria; kingdom Bacillati; phylum Actinomycetota; class Actinomycetes; order Micrococcales; family Microbacteriaceae; genus Microbacterium; species Microbacterium sp. LWH10-1.2. Next base: position 3,615,924 of record NZ_CP151638.1, on the reverse strand, counting down.
AGCACGATCCAGCTGCTCTCGGCCAACGCGGATCTGCCCTTCAGCGTGCGCAACGACCTCCCCTGGCCGGTCAACATCGTGCTGTACACGCGCCCCAGCGACCCGCGCCTCGAGGTGAAGCCCGTCACCACCGCAGAGATCCAGGCCCGCACCACCGGCAGAGTCAAGGTACCGGTCTCGGCACGGGTGGGCAGCGGCGAGCTCGACCTGCATCTCTCTCTCAAGAGCCCGACCGGAGTGTCGATCGGTCAGGATCAGACCGTCCGCGTCGCCGTGCGCGCCGAGTGGGAGGGCATCGGACTCGCCGTGTTCGGCAGCCTGATCGCCATCCTCCTCGTGCTGGGCATCGTCCGCACCCTGCGTCGCCAGCGCAAGAACCGCGACGAGGCGCCCCAGGATGCGGAGACGGATGCCGCGGCCAATCCCGCCGACCCCTCGGAGGACCGTCAGTGAGCAGTCTCGGCCGCGCCAGCGCCCTCCTCGGGGCGGGCACCCTCGTCTCCCGCGTCACCGGCCTCATCCGGACGATCGTGCTGCTCGCCGCCATCGGCAGCTTCGGCCGCCCCGGCGATGCCTTCGGTGTCGCGAACCAGCTGCCGAACAACGTCTTCACCATCATCCAGACCGGCATCCTGACCGCCGTGATCATCCCGCAGATCGTGAAGGCCGGCGCCCACAAGGACGGCGGGCGGGCGTACATCTCCAAGCTGTTCACGCTGGGCACCGTGGTGTTCCTCGGGGCGACCGTCCTCGCCATGCTGCTCGCACCGTGGCTGGTCGCGCTCTACGGCCCGAAGTTCACGCCCGACCAGCAGGCGCTGGCGACGGCTTTCGCGTACTGGTGCCTGCCGCAGATCTTCTTCTACGGTCTCTACGCTCTGATCGGCGAGACCCTGAACGCGAAACGCGTGTTCGGCCCCTACACATGGGCGCCCATCGCCAACAACATCGTCTCGATCGCGGGCTTCCTCATCTTCATCGCGCTGTTCGGCGGCGACCGCAATCACGTCGACATGTGGAACCCCACGATGATCGCGCTGCTCGCCGGCACGGCGACGCTGGGGATCGCGCTGCAGGCCGCTCTGCTCCTCGTCTCCTGGCGGCGCACCGGACTCCGGCTCCGCGCCGACTTCCAGTGGCGCGGCGTCGGTCTGCGCGGCGTCGGCACCCTGGCGGGCTGGACGTTCCTGATGGTGATCGCCGGCCAGGTCGCCGGCTGGGTGCAGACCGCCGTCGTGGGCGACGCCTCGGGCGACAACCCCTCCGTCATCTTCATGCAGGCGGCATGGCTCGTCTTCATGCTCCCGTACTCGATCTTCGCGATCTCGATCGGAACCCCGTACTTCACTCAGATCGCCGAGCACGCCGCCGCGAAGCGCGACCTCGACGTCCGTGCGGATGTGGCCCGCTGCATCCGCGTGATCTCACTGTTCGTCGTCGGCTCGGGCATCGCTCTCGCCGCCGCCGCCGTGCCCGCCACCCGGATCTTCACTACGACCTCCGAGCAGGCCGTCCAGGCGGCCCCCGTGCTCATCTGCTATCTCGTGGGCCTCCTGCCGCTCGCCCTGCTGTTCATCGTGCAGCGCGCGTTCTACGCCTACGGAGACACCCGCACGCCCTTCTACTTCACCCTCGTGCAGGTGGCGCTCATCATCGGGCTCTCGCTTCTCGCGGGCGCTGTGGCCCCGATCGAGCAGCTCGCCGCCGCCATCGCCCTCGGGCAGTCGATCGCCGGGATCATCCAGACGATCATCGCGATCTGGATCCTGCGCAATCGCCTCGGCGGACTCGAGATCCCGAAGACCCTTCTCTCCCTTCTCCGTTTCTTCATCGCCGCCGTACCTGCCGGCTTCGCGGGATGGGGCGCCTATCTCCTTCTCGGCGCCGAGAGCGGTTGGACCCTCGGCAACAGCGGATCCAACTTCCTCGATCGCCTCCTGGGCGCCGTCGGAACGGGAGTGATCGGCCTCGCCGCCGTCGTCGTCTACGTGATCGTGCTCCTCCTGCTCCGCGCCCCCGAGCTGTCAGCCGCCACGCGGATGCTCCGCAGGTTCCTCCCCGGCCGCTGACCCCCTGCCCGTCCCTCGTCCGTCGGTCCCCTCCGTCGAGTCCTCGTGTACTCGTCGAGTGCACGAGGACTCCGCGTCCAGGAGAGCGCTGGGTCGGGGAATGCCCCGCGGTTACCATTGGTTGAAGCAGCGGAACCCCTTTTCAGGGAAGAGAGAGAGCACATGCGTCAGGTCATCATCATCGGCTCCGGCCCCGCCGGATTCACCGCCGCCATCTACGCGGCGCGGGCGAGCCTCAAGCCGCTGCTCATCGCGAGCTCGGTGGAGGTCGGCGGCGAGCTGATGAACACCACCGAGGTCGAGAACTACCCCGGCTTCCCCGAGGGCATCCAGGGGCCCGAGCTCATGGCCAAGCTGCAGGAGCAGGCGGAGAAGTTCGGCACCGAGGTCCTCTACGACGACGTCACCTCACTCGACCTCGAAGGACCCGTGAAGACGGTCACCCTCGGCAGCGGAGCCGTGCACGAGACCCGTACCCTGATCTACGCGACGGGCTCCGCCTACCGCAAGCTCGGCATCGAGGGCGAAGAGCGCCTCTCCGGCTACGGTGTCTCCTGGTGCGCGACCTGCGACGGGTTCTTCTTCCGCGAGAAGACGATCGCGGTCGTCGGAGGCGGCGACTCCGCGATGGAGGAGGCGACCTTCCTCACGCGCTTCGCCGACAAGGTCTACGTGATCCACCGCAAGGACACGCTGCGCGCCTCGAAGATCATGCAGGAGCGCGCCTTCGCGAACGAGAAGATCGAGTTCGTGTGGAACAGCGAGGTCGCAGAGGTCCTCGGCGGCGATTCCGTGACCGGTGTGCAGCTGCGCAACACGGTCGATGGCACGCTCAGCGACCTCCCCCTCGACGGCCTGTTCATCGCGATCGGCAACGACCCGCGCACGCACCTCGTGCACGACAAGCTGACGCTCACCGACGAGGGCACCATCTGGGTCGACGGTCGTTCGTCCGTCACCTCGGTGCCCGGCGTCTTCGCGGCCGGCGACGTGATCGACCCCACCTACCGTCAGGCCATCACGGCCGCCGGCTCCGGCACGGTCGCCGCGCTCGACGCGGAGCACTTCCTCGCGGATTTTGACGACGCCTCGGTGGAGGTCCCCGCTGCGGAGGCCGCCGAGGTCATCGTCGCCTGAGGCAGCGGGAACACAATCGCATCGTTCGCTGTTGTAGCGGACGAAACCTCGAATCAAGGAGAAACTCTGATGAGTGCAAAGGCTACGAGCCAGGCGACCTGGGAGCAGGACGTTCTGCAGGCCGACGGTCCGGTGCTGGTGGACTTCTGGGCCGAGTGGTGCGGTCCGTGTCGTATGGTGTCGCCGGTGCTGGATGAGATCCAGGCCGACAACCCCGACAAGATCACCATCCTCAAGCTGAACGTCGACGAGAACCCGCAGCTCGCGATGCAGTACCAGATCACCTCGATCCCGGCGATGAAGGTCTTCGTCGGCGGAGAGGTCAAGACGAGCATCATCGGCGCCAAGCCGAAGTTCGCTCTCGAGCAGGATCTCGCCGCTTTCATCGGCTGACCTCCCGCACGCAGTCTTCGGGCCGTCGCTCCTTCGCGGGGCGGCGGCCCTTCTGCATCCCCTACTTGTCGGAGACAGGCACCGATGGCAGGCCGAGGGATGCTCTCGCCCGATCCACGATGTCCTGGATCACCTCGGTCTTGGCCGCGTTGTACGACGATCTCCCCCGCGCCGCGGCCGCCACCGCGTCGCACTTGGCGTGGGCGTAGAGCGCGGCGTCATCACCGTGGGCGCGCAGCCAGTCCCGCAGGATCCTCTGGTTGGCGGCATCCCACTCCTCCGCGGGGAAGAAGTGCGCGATGGCGATGCGCGTGCCGTCGTCGCTCAGGACGAGGACGGGATGCGTGCGCACAGAACTCTCCGCACGCCACCCCGCGCTCTCCAGAGCGGGTCGATGGCGGACGAACTCCGCCGCATCTTCCATCTTGATCGCAAGGTCGATGACCGGCTTCGCGCGCAGTCCGGGGACCGCCGTGGAGCCGATGTGCTCGATCACCCAGTCAGGGTCGCCGAGTGCGCGCAGCCCTGCCGCGATACTCTCGAAGCGCTGCGGCCAGGCGGGGTCGTAGGCGACGAGCATCCGGGGCACGGAGCGCCTCTCAGGAGGCGTCTGCCACTGTCGGATCCCACCGACGGTGACGCTGCTTCTCGTCGAGCAGGCCCCATACGGCTGGCGTCAGCTCCGGATACTCCAGTGCGATCTGCCGCAGGACACGGTAGTGACGCGCCTCGCTCGGCCGCACGCCGTCGTTCGCGGCGATGTTGTCGGCACGCAGCAGGTACACGACGAGCTCGTCGACGCTGGGCAGCTCCTCCATGAACTCCCAGGGGTCCTCTCCCCCGAGGAGCCGCTCCTGGATCAGCACGGCCAGCTCGTCCGACGCCTCCGCACGCAGCACTTCGAGGCTGGCGCGGCGGGGAACGTGCTCGGTCATGCTTCCAGCCTACGTGGCGGGAGCGGATGCCGGGCGGCATCCGCTCCTCATCGCGTGGTCTCCCCCATGTCCTCCAGGGACTTGCCCTTCGTCTCCTGCACGAACCGCCACACGAACAGCAGCGACAGCAGGGCGAAGGTCGCGTAGAGGCCGTATGCGAGGCCCAGGGAGACGTCCTTGAGGCCCGGGAACGAGACCGTGATGACCCAGTTCGCGATCCACTGCCCGGCTGCGGCCAGCGAGAGCGCCGCGGCGCGCATGCGGTTCGGGAACATCTCGCCGAGCAGCACCCAGACCACGGGGCCCCACGACATGCCGAACGAGATCACGAAGAGGTTCGCCGCGATGAGGGCGATCGGTCCCGCTGCTCCCTGGAGCACCGGCGTGCCGTCGACGACCGGCGCCGTGCCGAAGATCACGGCCATGGTCGCCAGCGTCACGGTCATGCCGATCGAGCCGATGATGAGCAGCGGCTTGCGCCCGAAGCGGTCGACCGTCGCGATCGCGATCAGCGTCGTCAGGATGTTGATCACCGCACTGATCACCGTGATGACGAACGCCTGCGACTCGTCGAAGCCGACGGCCTCCCAGAGGATGTTCGAGTAGTAGAAGATCACGTTGATGCCGACGAACTGCTGGAAGATCGACAGCAGCAGGCCCACCCAGACGATGCCGGCGATCTTGCCCGTCGGGGTGCGCAGGTCGGCCCAGGAGGGCTTGGTGGTGCGCTCCATGGTGGCCTGGATGCGGATGACGGTCGTCTCGATCTTGTCGGGGCCGAGCATCTTCGCCAGCACCTCCCTGGCCTCGTCCACGCGATGCTGAGCCACCAGGAACCGCGGGGACTCGGGGATCGTCAGAGCCAGCCCGCCGTACACGACGGCCGGGACGGCCATGGCGAGGAACATCCACTGCCAGGCGCCCAGGCCCAGCCAGAACGGCTCGTTGGAGCCGCCGGCAGCGGTGGCGATCAGGAAGTCCACGAGCAGGGAGATGAAGATGCCGGTGACGATCGCGAGCTGCTGCAGCGAGGCGAGACGTCCGCGGATGCGTGCGGGAGCGATCTCGGCGATATAGGCCGGGGCGATCACCGACGCCATGCCGACACCCAGACCGCCGATCACGCGCCCCACGATGAGAACCCACAGGTCGGGCGCGAGGCCGGCGACCACGGCGGAGATCAGGAACAGCACCGCGGCGATCTTCATGACCGCGAGTCGGCCGACCCGGTCGGCGATCCTTCCGGCGATCAGGGCGCCCACGGCCGCGCCGAGCAGAGCGGATGCCACGGCGAACCCGAGTGACACCGGATCCGCATCGAAGGTCTTCTCGACTGCCGACACCGCGCCGTTGATGACCGCGCTGTCGTAGCCGAAGAGGAAGCCACCGAGCGCGGCGACCACGGCGATCCTGATCACTCCTGCGCTCTTCGAGTCGCCCTCGTCGTCGAAGACCGATTCCTCCTGGGGTACTGCCCCGTGTCCAGCCATGATCCCACCCTCCGTCATGACCACCGGCGACGGCGTCGGTGGTCAACACACTTGCACAACGAAGAACCCCGCGCCACAGGTTTCTGCAGCGCGGGGTTCTTCGTGGTCTCGGCGGTCGTCAGCTGCGGCCGTAGCCCTCTTCACCGAGCTCATCGAGGATGCGATTCAGATCCTGGATGGATGCGAAATCAATCGTGACCTGGCCTTTGCGTGCACCGAGGCTGATCTTCACCCGGGTGTTGAGCCTGTCACCCAGCTTTCCAGCGACCTCATCGAGGTACGCGCGGCGCGCGCCGGGAGTCGGCTTCGCGGTGCGAGCGGGCGTGGACGGCTCGGTCTTCGCCGCGACCTCGGTCGCGCGGACAGACAGGTCTTCGTTGACGACCTTGTCGGCGAGCCGCTGCATCGCCTCCGGCGTCTCCAGACTCAGGATGGCGCGGGCATGGCCGGCGCTCAGCACACCGGCGGCGACGCGCTGCTGCACGGGGACGGGCAGTTTGAGCAGACGGATCGTGTTGCTGATGCGCGGACGCGATCGTCCGATACGGGTCGCGAGCTCCTCCTGCGTGATGCCGAAGTCCTCGAGCAGCTGCTGGTAGGCGGATGCCTCTTCCAGGGGGTTCAGCTCCGACCGGTGCAGGTTCTCGAGCAGAGCGTCTCGAAGCAGGTCCTCATCGGCCGTCTCGCGGACGACCGCGGGGATCGACGTGAGTCCCGCCTCGCGGGCCGCACGCGTACGGCGCTCGCCCATGATGAGCTCGTAAGCTCCCTCGCTGTTCCTGCGCACGACGACGGGCTGCATGACACCGAACTCGCGCACGCTGTGCACGAGCTCTGCGAGGTGCTCCGTGTCGAAGTGCGTGCGCGGCTGACGAGGGTTGGGAACGATCTCGTGCGGGTCGATCTGGATCAGGTGGATGCCGGGGATCGCCTCGAGTTCGGGCGCGGCATCCTCGACGGGCTGCGCTGCAGCCTCTTCGACCTTCTTGATGGATGCCCCGGGGAAGAACACATCCACCGGACGCTCTGCCTGATCAGCGGTGGGAATGAGGGCGCTGATCCCCCGACCCAGCCCAGTGCGCTTCGCCATCATTTCTCCTTGCTCTGCGCCGCTGTGCGCGACGCGATCTCGACGGCGGCCTCGCGATACGCGATCGCACCGGCGGACTGCCCATCGTAGGCGATCACGGTCTGTCCGAAGCTCGGCGCCTCCGAGACCCGCACCGAGCGCGGGATCACGGTGTCGAGCACCTGCGTCGGGAAGTGAGTGCGTACCTCTTCGGCCACCTGGTGGGCGAGGCGGGTGCGTCCGTCGAACATCGTGAGCAGGATGGTCGACAGGTGCAGCCCGGGGTTCAGGTGCTTCTGGATCATCTGGATGCTCCCGAGCAGCTGACTCAGTCCTTCCAGGGCGTAGTACTCGCACTGGATGGGGATGAAGACCTCGGACGCCGCCGTGAAGGCGTTGATCGTCAGCAGCCCCAGAGACGGAGGGCAGTCGATGATGACGAAGTCCATCGGGTTGCTCTCGAGGTAGTCGAGCAGAGCACGACGCAGTCGGTGCTCACGAGCGACCTGGGCGACGAGCTCGATCTCGGCGCCGGCGAGGTGGATCGTGCTCGGCGCGCAGAAGAGGTTCTCGTTCTCGGGGCTCTGCTGCACGATGTCTGCGAGAGGGAACTCATCGATCAGCACGTCGTAGACGCTGGGGACTTCCGCACTGTGGGGCACCCCCAAGGCGGTGGACGCGTTGCCCTGCGGGTCGAGGTCGATCACGAGGACCTTGGCGCCGAGTCCTGCGAGGGCTGAGGCGATGTTCACCGCCGTCGTGGTCTTGCCCACGCCGCCCTTCTGGTTCGAGACGGTGAGGATGCGGGTGTCACCGCTGAAGTCGATCGAGACGTCTTCGAGAACCCTGCGGCGGGCAGAGAGGTCGGCGAGCTCCCGCGCGAGCGGCGTATCCATCCCGAAGGTGTTCGGTGATGCCTTTTCGGATTGTTTCACGTGAAACATCCACTCCTTTCGGGGCCGGGTTCGAGTCTAATCGCTACAGGCGACGTGGCTGAGCGGAGATGTAGGGCCTGGGGACTACTCTCTGTGTTTTTCTGGACTGTCCTGGTTATCTTCAGAGCTGCTCGTCTTGGTGAGAAGTCACTGACAGGTGTGTTGCTCTGGCGAGATCGGAGTCTCTGCCTGCGCCAAGGTGTGCTCGCAGCAGGGCGCCCACCGATGCCTGTGGCTGCGGCGTCGCTCCAGTCTCGGCAGGTGCATGTCCGTGCGCTCGCGTTGCATCGACGTTCGTGACGCCATGATGCGGCACCACTCCCCTACGCGCTCTTGCATCACATTCGTCACGTTGGCCGACTCCGTCTGCGAGTCGATGCATGGAGAGCCGAGGGGCGAATCCTGTGGCGTTTCACGTGAAACGGTGGACGAATCCACCGCTCTTCAGGACTGTCGTATCGCGTTCGTGACGCCACATCTGGGAATGTGTGGACGAAGAGTAGCGAGGTGTCTCTTTGTGATGTTTCACGTGAAACGGGGCCGGATCCACTCCTTCCACACTGTCCCATGACGCCGGTCACGCCGATCGGCAGCTGCTGGGAGCCCTGGACGAAGGGCATATGCGACGCTCACAAGATTGCTTCACCTGAAGCGGTGGTCAGCTCCTCCCCTTTCGCACTCCCGCAAGGTGTTGGTCACGCCGATCGTCAGCCTCTGCGACTAGATGGATGTGAAGCAGAGAGGGGCGCTCATGTGATGTTTCACGTGAAACGGTGGCCAGCGCCACCATCTTCGGCCTGTCGCATCACTCTCGTCACGCCGATCAGAGTCACCTGGGAGCCTGTGGACGAAGAGTGGATGGGGAAAACAAGTCGGTCCCGCATGAAACGGTGGTCGGCGCCACCATCTTCAGTACTGTCGCGTCACGTTCGTCTTGCCGGCCGGGCATCTGGGAGCTTGTGGACGAGGACTGGATGGGGGATCACAAGAGCGTCTCACGTGAAACGTTGGCCAAGTACTCCCCCTCCGCACGTTCGAGGGGCGTTGGTCACGCTGATCGTCGGCCTCTGCGACTAGGTAGACGCAAGGCAGAGGGGTGGCCCACGTGAAGTGTCACCTCATCAGCCAACATGCTCAACGCAGTCGCACCACGTTCGCCGCTCCGGCCAGGATCATCTGGGGTCCGTGAGGCGCAGAGGAGAAGGATGACTCGTGCGTTGTTTCACGTGAAACTGTGGTCGATCTCGCTATCTCACCCATCTCCCACAGCCGCCAGGACTGCCTTCTTCCCCACATCAAGCCGGAAACCGGCCGTCGACCACTGCCATCCACCAACCCGATAGCGGACACCGGACACGTGACCGCGCGTAAGACCACACAATCCGGTGCCGCACGCCCCACCACCGTCCATTCCGTCGCCACTTCACCTCTCACGCCTCAACTTCTCACTTCTCGCCGCTCGCCGCTCGCCCACGGGGCCACGGGGCCACGGGGCCACGGGGCCACGGGGCCATCGGGACAGCGGACACCGGATACGTGACCGCGCGTAAAATCACACAATCCGGTGCCGCACGCCCCACCACCGTCCATTCCGTCGCCACTTCACCCTCACGCCTCACCACTCACCACTCACCACTCACCACTCACCACTCACCCACGGGGCACACATCGCCTGTCATAGATCACACACTGAACCCGCTAGACGGGAACGAGCTCTCCCAACACCGGCCATCACCCTCGACAGGCGCGGCGTTTCACGTGAAACATAGGCCTACGGACTGCACCTCGCCTCGTGGGCAAGACTCACTATCCTCCCCCACTGTTATTCATGGAAGCCACGTTCGCCCGCGCGCAGTACCCAGCGCCAGTCAACGAGTGGTGATCCTTCGTGCATCGGTACACCCCACAGGCGACCAGAGCACGGTGCGGTCATCGATGCACGTACTCCCAATCCGCTGCGGATCGGGGTTGAACAGACTCCGAGACACGACCACCGCCCCAAGATCTCATTGATCCTTCGGACACTGGGGCGGGTTCCTCACCAGCAACGGAGCAACCGTAGTGTGCACGCGTGGACCATGTTTCACGTGAAACACTCCGAGTGCGACGTTTGTACGTGAGTCACACCGCGCCGACTGGACGAAAGCCTGGCTGCGAGGTTGGCAGAATCCCCTGTCGTGGTAGCGGACTCCTTCCCGCGGTGCCGTCATCATCACCACAGCACGTTCGAGAAGCTCAGAGCGGCTGCTTCGCACGCCTCTTCCGCATCCACTAGTTTCGGCAAGCGCGCGGCTCTCACCTCTCAGAGGAGCTCTCTTCGCTGTGTGAGGACGTTCACCCGCAATCAGACGAGCTCAGCAAGGTCCGGTGAAACTCGCCTCGACACCGCGTCTCTTCGCAGGAGCCGTCCCTTGTTTCAGGTGAAACGTACACTCACTACCTACGTCCTCCGCGAAGCTCACGAATATGCCTACGCCCAGACTGAACCGCCGGCTGGGTAGCCATAGCCGTTTGCACAAAGTTCTGAGCAATGCGTGACGGCATCATCGGCGTTTCACGTGAAACACTCTCGTCGCGCGCAGTCATCCCCGAACCGCGCACGAGGACACAGCATCGACCGGAAGCATCCGAACTGGCGTACCGAACCACATCTATGCCTATGCCTACGCCTACGCCTACGCCTACGCCTACGCCGTGCGCCAAACAACCGTGAACCGAGGATGTTTCACGTGAAACATCCTCGGCGTATCCCCTCCACCACGCCGCCTCCTTCCCCACCACTGGAGCCAGTTCCGTAGACAACGCGGAGCAATCACCCCCAGGTGCATGTTCCACAACCAAGACTCCCGCATCAGTGGCAGGTCTATCCAGCGAGCACGAGTCCCAGCGACAGAGATTTCCAGTGTCAACATCTCAGGGCGCAGCTCACGTCGAACCGCAGCGGGAACATTCCGGAAGACGCATTCCTGGGAAGAGTCACACCGACGCAAGAGCTCTGCCCCAGTTCAACCGGCCCACAGCGCACCGGGGACGCACAGCCATCCATCGGACTCGACCGCAGCGCGAGGCGACGATCACGCCCCTCGAGGGAAGGTGCCAACTCACCTAGCTCCGGTATTCACCGCAAGTACCTAGGCCGTCAAAGCAGGGGAAGACCAAACGCAGTCCGTGGTTCCTCCACCGACGAGAACCGCAGCTCCCATACGCCGTCGATGTTTCACGTGAAACATCGACGCTGATCAGCGAACGCGAGCCCGAACGACCCGGGTCGTCTCGGTGAGAACGCCCTCTCCGAGGACCTCAACGCGCACATCCGCCAGGTGGAACTTCTTTATCTGCTTCTGCGCCGCGTCGATCTCGTTCGCGGCGTTGAGCCCCTTGAGGAGAGTGAGCTCTCCTCCGTCACGCACCAGGGGTGCAGTCAGCGGGATCAACGTTCGCAGTGCGCTGACCGCGCGGGCGGTGACGACGTCGAAACCCTCTGGGCGGCGCACGTCCTCGGCACGAGCGCGGAGCACCTCTACGTTCGAGAGGCCCAGTGACGACACCTGCTCGTTGAGCCAGGTCACGCGGCGCTCCATCGGCTCGATGAGCGTCCACTGCACATCCGGACGGGCGATCGCGAGAACCACACCGGGCAGGCCGGCGCCGGATCCGATGTCCGCAACCGAACCGTGGAACAGCGGTGCGGCGATCACACTGTTCAGAATGTGCCTCGTCCAGAGGCGAGGGAGCTCCAGCGGGCCGATCAGACCTCGCTCCTCCCCCTCACGCGCAAGGGCCTCGGTGAAGGAACGGGCGACATCGAGGCGATCGCCGAACAGCTCGGCCGCGATCGCGGGCTCGACCTCTACGTCACTCATGACTGGACTCGCAGAATCACGTGAGGTCTCAGCGACGACGCAGTACGGTGTGGCGATCCGCGCCCTCACCGTACGACTCCGAGACAAGACCCTGATCAGCGGCAATATCGTGGACGAGCTTGCGCTCGTAGCTCGACATCGCCGGCAGGGAGGCCTGTGATGCCCCATCGTCCAGCTTGGCGGCGGCGGCATTCACGAGCGTCTCGAGCTGACGACGACGCGTGTCGCGCGAACCGCCGATGTCGAGGATCAGGCGCGAGAACGCACCGGTCTTGTTCTGCACGGCCAGGCGGGTCAGCTCCTGCAGAGCCTGCACGGTGTCGGGGGCCGAGAGCAGCGACAGACCATCGCCCTCCGCCTCGACCGACACATAGGCGCGGCCCTGACGAACGTCGAGGTTCAGATCACCGTCGATGTCGGCGATGTCCAGCAGCTCCTCGAGGTAGTCGGCAGCAACGTCGCCCTCGTTCTCCAGCTGAGCGACGGTCGGCTCGACCGCCTCGGTCAGGTTCTCGCTCATGCGCCGGATCCCTTCTTCTTCGCACGCTTCTTACCCACGGGCTGCTGCCTCTTCGGGGCTTCGGCCTTGGCCTTCTCGACCTCTTCGACGAGACGCTGCTGCTCCGCCTCGAACACCGCCATGGGAACGACCTTGCCGGAAGAGTCGATCGCCTTGCCCTTGCGGGCCAGTCGCTCCTCGCGGGCCTTCGCCGCTTCAGAACCGGGCGTCGGCATCTCACGGATGACCAGGAACTGCTGACCCATCGTCCACAGGTTCGAGATGAACCAGTACACGACCACACCGAGCGGGAAGAAGACACCCGAGAAGATGAAGCCCAGCGGCAGGATGTAGAGCATGATCTTCTGCATCTGGTACGCCTGGCCGGTCTTGGCCTCGGGCGACAGGTTCTTCGAGATGATCTGCAGCTGAGTGAAGAACTGCGAGCCGATCATGAGCACGACGAGCGTGACCAGGATGATGATCGCCGTGGTGTTCTGGTTCTCCCACGCGTTGCCGAGCGTCTCGTGCAGCGACGCGACACCGAAGAGCTTGGCGTCGTAGAACTCCTTCGTCAGCTCCGGGCTGAGGAGACCGACACCACCCAGACCGGCCTCGGCGTGCTTCTTGACGTCGCTCAGCACCGAGTACAGCGAGAAGAACACCGGCATCTGCACGAGGAGCGGAAGACAGCTCGACATCGGCGTCGTGCCGTGCTTCTTGTACAGCGCCATAGTCTCGCGGCTCATCGCCTCACGACTGAGCTGGTCCTTCTTGCCACGGTACTTCTCCTGCACTTTTCGCAGTTCAGGAGCGATTTCCATCATCTTTCGCTGGCTCTTGATCTGCTTCACGAAGAGCGGGATCAGAGCAGCGCGGACGACGATCACGAGTCCGACGATCGACAGCACCCAGGTCAGACCGGATGCCGCGGGGAGTCCGACGGTCGTGAGGAGCCAGTGCCAGGCGACGAGCACGAGCTCGACGAGCCACTTCAGCGGCCAGAGGATCGTGCCGAGCAGGTCGAAGCCGCCGGACGCAGCTCCTGACGGAGACGGCGACGGCGTGGCCGCAGCGAGCAGGAGGTCAAGACCCACTGTTCAGTCCTTTCGGGCAGGGACGACGAAACCGTGTGAAGTCAGGTCGTAGCGGAAGTGTTCATGCGGACGAACGTCGTCGACGCCGCCGCGAGTCCAGGGATTGCAGCGGAGGATGCGCCATGCCGAGAGGAGCGTTCCCCGCGCGGCGCCGTGCTGTTGCACCGCACCTACAGCGTAGGCGGAACAGGAGGGGTAGTACGCGCACACGTCGCCGTACATCGGTGAGATCACCCTGCGGTATCCGGTGAGGAACCCGAGCACGAGGTTCCGAGGGATCAACGGGATGCTGCGGATCAGGTCATGCGCATCGAAGTGCGCCGATCCGATCGACGAGGCGGGAAGCGCGCTCATGCCGTCACCCGGTTCAGGCGTCCGAGACAGCGGTTCACTTCGGTGCTGAGCTCCGCGTAGCTCGCCGTCGCGGATGCAGGAAGGGCACGGATGACGACATCCGTGCCCTCTGGAACCAGCGGCAGGGCCTCAGCGCAGACTGCTTTGAGTCTGCGACGGACGGTGTTGCGCACCACGGCGCCACCCACCTGCTTGCTGATGATGAATCCGAACCTCGCGGCTCTGCTCTCGCCCGTCGACAACATGGACGTCACGACTCGGGACCCGCCACAACGGGATCCGCGTCGAACGACCAGTCGATAGTCGCTCCCGCGGGTCAACCGAAAGGGGCGGGCGAGCACAGCGGGTTACGCGGAGAGCTCGACGCGGCCCTTCCCGCGGCGAGCCGACAGGATCGCGCGGCCGGCACGGGTGCGCATGCGGGCACGGAAACCGTGCTTCTTGGCGCGGCGGCGGTTGTTGGGCTGGAAGGTGCGCTTGCTCATGGGATCACTCCGGGAATGCTGTCACCGGAACCATTTCGACCGGAGACATAGGGAACTGCCGTTCAGGCATAAGTCAACCGACTAAGGGTACGTCTTGACGGCGCGCAGAGCAAATCTGCGCGCTCAGAGGCCAAGGTGCGACCACGATCCGCACAGCTATTATCCACAACCTGTGCGTCCTCGCGAGACGCAACACGCCCGCGGATTTTCAAGGGCAGGTTGCCGTTCTCAGCCCAGGTGACTACCGTGGCATCCGAAGTTATCCACAGGGGGGACGCGATTCCGAGCATCCCTCCTCGATCCCCTGCCCGGAGCGTCATGTCCTCACCTGCCCAGCCCGACGTTCCGATCTGGACCACGGTGCAGGATCTGCTGGAGGCGGACGACCGGGTCACGCCGCAGCTGCAGGGATTCCTCAGCCTCGCCGTGCCGGCGGGCGTCATGGCCGCGACCCTCTATCTCGAGGTGCCCAACGACCTCACCGCCGCCCAGATCAACAAGCGTCTGCGGCTGCCGATCATGGAGGCCCTCGCCCACGTCGGCGAGGATGTCACCTCGTACCGGGTCGTGGTGAACCACGAGCTCGCCGAGCAGCCGACGGCACCCATCGCGGTCCCCGACTACGGGCGTCAGGAGTCTCAGCGCCCCGAGTCGCCGATGGAGCAGCCCACACCGCTCCGCCACGAATCGCGCCTGAACCCGAAGTACACCTTCGACAACTTCGTGATCGGCCAGTCCAACCGCTTCGCCCATGCCGCAGCGGTCGCTGTCGCGGAGGCTCCGGCCAAGGCCTACAACCCGCTCTTCATCTATGGGGACTCCGGGCTCGGCAAGACCCACCTCCTCCACGCGATCGGCGACTACGCGCAGTCCCTCTACGCCGGGGTGAAGGTGAGATACGTCTCCAGCGAGGAGTTCACGAACGACTTCATCAACTCGATCGCGAACAACCGCGGAGCCGCGTTCCAGGCGCGCTACCGCGAGGTCGACATCCTCCTCATCGACGACATCCAGTTCCTGCAGGGTCGCGCCGAGACCCAGGAGGCGTTCTTCCACACCTTCAACACGCTGCACGACCACAACAAGCAGGTCGTGATCACCAGCGATGTCGCGCCCAAGCTCCTCACGGGCTTCGAGGACCGGATGCGGAGCCGCTTCGAGTGGGGTCTGATCACCGACGTGCAGGCTCCCGACCTGGAGACGCGCATCGCGATCCTCCGCAAGAAGGCGCAGAGCGAGTCCCTCCACATACCCGACGAGGTCCTCGAGTACATCGCGACCGTCGTCTCCTCCAACATCCGCGAGCTGGAGGGCGCACTCATCCGCGTCTCGGCGTTCGCGAGCCTCAACCGCTCGGCGCTCGACATCTCCCTCGCCCAGACCGTGCTGCGCGACATCGTGGACACGGCGGAGGACAACGTCATCTCGCCGACCGACATCATCACGGCCACCGCGCAGTACTTCAAGCTCACCGTCGACGACCTCTACGGCTCGAGTCGATCGCAGCAGATCGCGACCGCACGGCAGATCGCCATGTATCTGTGCCGTGAGCGCACGAGCCTCTCGCTCCCGAAGATCGGGCAGCTGTTCGGCAACCGCGACCACACCACCGTCATGTACGCGTACAAGAAGATCAGCGAGCTCATGAAGGAGCGGCGCTCGATCTACAACCAGGTGACGGAGATCACCACGCAGCTCGGCCGCCGCTGACGGCCTCGACACACGTCTTCCGACGAAAAGGGGGACACGGCATCCGTTCGGACGCTGTGTCCCCCTTTTTGCCGACTTGACAGCCCTCTGAGCGATCGGATATCACGTTTTCACACATGTGGATAACTTGTGGATGAATCGTGTTTCGGTCGGGACGGATGTGGGGTTAACGGGAGAACCTGTGGATAACTAGGGGAGTGTCCACAGGTCGACGGATGCTGCGAACCCGCGGATTCCTCAGGGATTCCACAAGTGACAAGCGTGTAGTTCCTTACTCGCGACTGCTTTCCACCGAGTTATCCACAGTATCCACAGCTGTTAACACCGTTAAGGAGTTAACCCGTCTTAAGCGCGATCCGATCACCAGACGGTGCGGAGAAGCCGCGGCGGCCCTGCGAATCACAAGTCGTAGGGAAGTGTTCGACTGTGGGGCTAGCATGGGAAGCCCTGCACCGGCAGGAGCGATCACGTCTTGTCATTCGACGACGATGTGGCTGTCAAGAACGACCGAGTCATCAAGAAACGACGAGGAGCACCCGTGAGGTTTCAGGTCAACCGCGATGTCTTCAGCGAGGCTGTCTCCTTCGTGGTCAAGCTGCTCCCGCAGCGCAACCCTCAGCCGATCCTCGCCGGTGTGCTGATCGAAGCCGACGGATCCGGTCTCACGCTCTCGGCGTTCGACTACGAAGCATCCGCCCGCACCACGATCGAGGCCACCGTCGACACGCCTGGCACGATCCTCGTGCACGGCCGACTGCTCTCCGACATCGCCAGCCGTCTCCCGAACGCTCCGATCGAGATCGCCGTCGAGGATGACGGAGGGATCACCGTCAGCTGCGGTTCTGCACGATTCACCCTCGCGGCCATGCCCGTCGAGGAGTACCCGTCGATCCCGGAGGTCTCCGGTTCCTCCGGTGTCGTGCCGGCCGACGACTTCGGCACCGCGATCTCGCAGGTCGGCTTCGCGGCATCCCGCGACGATGTCACCCCCGTCCTCACCGGTGTGCAGCTCGAGGTCTCGGGCCAGATCCTCAGCCTCGTGGCCACCGACCGGTACCGCGTCTCGCTCCGCGACGTCCCGTGGGACGGCGCCGAGGTCGAGAGCACTGCGCTCGTCCCTGCTCGCACGCTCGTCGAGGTCGGCAAGACCTTCGGTCATGCCGGCACGATCCAGGTCGCGTTCTCCGGAGCGGGCGACCGCGAGATCATCGCCTTCACCGCGGGCAACAAGACCGTCACGTCGCTGCTGATCAAGGGCAACTTCCCGCCGGTCCGCCGCCTCTTCCCCGAGCAGACCGACCACTACGCGGTCGTCAACACCGCCGACCTCATCGAGGCCGTTCGTCGTGTGTCGCTCGTGCTCGACCGTGCCGCTCCGCTGCGCTTCACCTTCTCGAGCGAAAGCGTGACGATGGACGCGTCCGGCAGCGAGCACGCCAGGGCATCGGAGTCGGTCGACGCGATCCTGCACGGTGGCGACGAGGTCACCCTCGGACTCAACCCGCAGTACCTCATCGAGGCGCTCGGCGCGGTGAAGAGCGAGTTCGTGCGGGTCACGTTCACGTCCAGCGACAACGCGAACAAGCTGAGCCCGGTGCTCATCACCAGCCAGACCTCGGTCGACCAGGCCGGACTCGACTCGTTCAAGTACCTGCTCCAGCCGAACCTTCTCCTGCGCTGAGTTCTGCCGCTCTGCGCCGTTACGTGCCGGAAATAGCCGCGCACTCGAGCCGAAACATCTGACTGCGAGAGTCAGCCGTACCCGAAAGAGCACGGCTGCTCCGCACAGCCGTGCAGCCGCGCTCGTCTTCCCCGACGAAAGACGACTCGCATGCCGGAAAATCCCCCTGTCCGCATACCCCGATACCTCGCGGCGAGCATCGCGCTCCTCGCATCCGCAGTCAGCCTGATCGGTTCAGCCGCCCCGGCATCCGCTGCCGACGCGACGTACGACACGATGACCGTGACCGCCGACCCAGCCTCGGTCGACGTGGGCGACACCATCACGGTGACCGTCGCCGCCACCGGTGTGGTCGACGCCTACGCGTACCAGTTGGCGCTGAGCTACGACCCGCAACTCGTCGAGTACGTCGACGACACCGCGATCCTGCCCGAGGGCGGTTTCGGATCCGCGACCGATGACGGCACGGAGATCACCGCCGTCGCGTCGAGGCTCGGCACGTCTCCTGGATTGACGGGGACGCAGACACTCGTCTCGCTCCGCTTCACCGCGCGAGCCGCCGGAGATGCCCGGATCGTTCTCGCTTCGGGCCAGATCGTCGACTCCGCCGGAGGCACCACGGCGATCGACACGACCGCCGAGGGAACCACCGCGTCGGTCACCATCGCGGCCACCGAGAACCCCGGCACCGGAACCGGCGGTGCGGGAGCATCGGGCAGCGGATCAGGCACGGGCACGGGCGGCGGTTCTCCCCAGACGGGTGAGGATCTCGCGTCCACCGGAGCGGATGCCGCCCCCTGGCTCGTGATGGGCGGCGTCGCCGTCGCAGCCATCGTCATCGGCAGCGTGTTCGTCTTCCGACGGAGGACACGGTGACCACGCAGAGACACCGCACGCACGCAGAGACCATGAGAGGCACGATTGTGAAAACCACCGCCATCCGAGTCGGTTCGACCGTCGCGATCGCCGCGACACTGGTCGTCGCGA
Source organism: Microbacterium sp. LWH10-1.2 (assembly GCF_038397765.1). Lineage (NCBI taxonomy): Bacteria > Bacillati > Actinomycetota > Actinomycetes > Micrococcales > Microbacteriaceae > Microbacterium > Microbacterium sp. LWH10-1.2. The sequence continues at coordinate 3,597,220 of NZ_CP151638.1, read as the reverse complement.
CGGGAGCGTTCTCGACCGCTGCCGGCGCAGCGACGGCACCCGCGGCGCCCATGCTGGCGCCGTACTACACCGCGCTCGACGTCACCGGCGATGCCAGAGTGACGACGGAGGATCTCGGGGTCGCCGCTGCCGCGCTCGGAATCACGTCGGGTTCACCGGACTGGGCGCGACTCTCACTTCTGGACGTCGACCACGACGAGGAGCTGACGATCACGGATCTGTCGGCGCTCTCTCACCGGATCATCTACGACGACGGACCCTTCGAGCTCGTCGAGGCATCGCTCGTCGACATGCAGGCCGCGATGAACGCCGGAGTCGTCACGTCGGTGGAGATCACCCAGGAGTACCTGGATCGGATCGCCGCCTACGACCGCGTGGTGGTGCCGGGCGGATCCCGCCCCCTCAACTCGATCATCACGGTGAGCGCGCATGCCCTGGAGGCGGCGGCCGCGGCGGACGAGACGCGACGAACGCAAGGTATGACGAGCATGCTGCTGGGGGTCCCCATCGCGGTAAAGGACAACTACGACACGATCGACATGGTCACCACCGGCGGCTGCGGATGCTGGAACACGAACCAGACGTCGACGGATGCCGCGATGATCCGTGGCATGAGAGCCGACGGCGCCGTGATCCTCGCCAAGGCGAGTCTCGATGAGTTCGCGTACGGATTCGTCTCGGAGTTCTCGTCCTTCCAGGCGCCGGGGTCGACGCTGCTGGTGGCGAGTCCGTATGACACGACACGCACGGCCGGTGGATCCAGCGGCGGAACCGGTGCGGCGGTCTCGGCGAACCTGGCCGCCGTCGGATTCGGCACTGACACGGGCGGCTCGATCCGCGTCCCGTCGTCGTACAACCAGCTCGTCGGCGTGCGGCCCACCGTGGGGCTCGCCAGTCGCGACGGGATCATCCCGCTCGCACTCTCCCAGGACACCGGCGGTCCGATGGCCCGCTCCGTCATGGACGCGGCCGTTGCACTCGACGCCGTGGTGGGCGTCGACGAAGCGGATCCCGTGACCGCGCGTCAGACCGGCCTCGTTCCGGATTCCTATACGTCGTTCCTCGACCCGACCGCTCTCGCCGGCGCCCGCATCGGCTACGTGGAGTCGATGGTGGGATCCAACCCGGGAACGGTCCGCCTGTTCGCTCAGGCGAAGGCGGCACTCGAGGCCCAGGGCGCGACGGTCGTGCCGGTCACTCCGCCCCAGGGCTTCGCCGCGGTGCTGAATGAAGGATCGGGGTCCACGAACGAGTTCCTGCACGACCTCGACGAGTACATCGCCACCCATCTCGGGCCGGATGTCCAGGCGCGCACACTCCCCGACATCCTCGCGACGGGGAACTACGTCACGTCGCGGAAGTCGGTCTACGACGCGCGCGCCGCGGTGACCCCACAGGTCTACGACGCCTGGGCCGGGCCGAGCGGATCGCACACGCTCCAGCTCGCGGCGGGCAAGGAGCTCGTCACGACGATGATGGACGACCTCGACCTCGACGCGGTCATCTACCCGAGCACGAACGCGTACGGGACGCAGGGCACGAACATGCGCCTCAGCCCGAACACCGGAATGCCGGCCGTCACGGTGCCGATGGGGCAGACGGTCGCGGGCGAGACGGCACCGGGCAGCGGAGTCAACCTCGAGTTTCTCGGGAGGGACTTCGGCGAGGGACCGCTGCTCGGCCTCGCGTACGCATTCGAGCAGGCGACGTCGGCCCGGACGGCGCCCGCGCTGTACGGACCGCTTCCGTGATCGAGCGCGGCGGTCGCCCTGGCCGAGGTCGGGGCGGCCGCCGCGCAGCATCCGGAGTCGCTGTCAGTAGGGGCGACTAGGCTGACTCCGTGATTGTGGAGCACCTGAGTCTGGTCGATTTCCGCAATTACGCGACCGCAGAACTCACCCTCCACCGCGGACCGAACGTGCTCGTCGGCCGCAACGGACAGGGCAAGACGAATCTGGCCGAAGCGGTCGTGTTCCTGGCCACGCTCGGTTCGCATCGGGTGTCGTCGGATGCGCCGATGGTGCGCGACGGCCAGGAGTTCGCGATCATCCGCGCCCGGCTCTCCCACGGAGAGCGCAAGGTCCTCGCCGAGGTCCAGCTGAACAGGCAGGGATCCAACAAGGCGCGCATCAACGGGTCGCCGTCGAAGACCAGCGAGCTGCCGCGGTACGCCCACGTGGTGCTGTTCGCGCCGGAGGATCTGCAGATCGTCCGCGGCGACCCCTCGTCGCGGCGCCGATTCGCCGATCAGCTCCTCATCCAGCGCACGCCCCGCATGTCCGCCGTGCTCGCCGACTACGACCGCGTGCTCAAGCAGCGCACCGCACTGCTGAAATCGGCGCGGGCCCGCGGCATCCGCGGGGAGGCCCTCACGACCCTGGATGTCTGGGACGACAAGCTGGTCTCCCTCGGTTCGGAGATCATCGTCGCGCGCCAGCGGCTCGCGACCGATCTGCAGCAGCCCGTGGCCGATGCATACGCGGCGATCGCCGGCGCCGACCACCGTCCCCAGCTGGAATGGGCGCTCTCCGTGCGCGGAGGCGACCCCGAAGACGGGCAGGACGATGCCGTCACGGAGACCACCGGCGATATATCGGAGATGTTCCGCGCGTCTCTCGCGGCCAAGCGCACGCAGGAACTCGATCGCGGACTCACCCTGACCGGACCGCATCGCGACGACCTCGTCCTCCGCGTCCGCGACCTACCGGTGAAGGGCTACGCCTCGCACGGAGAGTCCTGGTCGGTCGCCCTCGCCCTGCGTCTCGCCTCGGCCGAGCTGCTCCGCAACGAATCGCCCGCGGGGGACCCCGTGCTGATCCTCGACGACGTGTTCGCCGAGCTCGACGCCGATCGGCGTCAACGGCTGGCCTCCCTCACGTCCGGTTACGAGCAGGTGGTGGTCACCGCGGCCGTGGAGGAGGATATCCCCGAGGTGCTGCACGCGCACGTGGTGCGCATCACCGCAGGGACCATCAGCGACGAGCGGGAGGAGAGCCATGACTGACATCGCCGCGGCATCCGACACTCCGGAGACCGTCGCCACCTATCTGCGGCTGCGGGGCCTCAAGCCCAGCGCGAAGAACTGGAAGCGCAAGCGGCGCATCGCGGACGACGACGAGAACGCGCCGTTCACGCCGGGTCGCGACCCCGGTTCGCTCGGCGCGGTGCTCGACAAGCTCACCCGTGATTCCGGCTGGCAGACGACCCTGGCCCGTGAAGACCTGGTGCTGCAGTGGGCCGAGCTCGCCGGGTCCGACACGGCCAAGCACTCCGAACCGGTGTCTCTCGAGCGCGGGCTCCTCACCGTGAAGTGCGACTCGACGGCGTGGGCGAAGAACCTCCAGTACATGCGGGCGACCATCCTGACCGAGATCGGCAGGAGGTACCCGGATGCCGGCGTCCAGAACCTCCGCTTCATCGGACCGGACGTCCCCTCTTGGAAATGGGGTCCCAGAGCCGTTCCAGGGCGGGGTCCACGCGATACCTACGGGTAGGGGACCAGATATGGGGTCCGAATCGCTCAGAAGGGCACACACGGCGTTCTAGCGCACATATCGAGACGAAAACCCCTTAGAATGGGAGTTCGTAATATCGATGTGGAGAATGCCCTCTGATGACGCCTGAATCCCCTGCTGACGAGACGGAATCGACCAACGGGGGAACCCCCGAGAACGAGGGCACCACTGCACCCGCACCCAAGGCGCAGCAGCCCGGTGAGTACGGCGCGGATTCGATCCAGATCCTCGAGGGTCTCGAGGCGGTCCGCAAGCGCCCCGGCATGTACATCGGGTCCACGGGTCCGCGTGGTCTGCACCACCTGGTGTACGAGATCGTCGACAACTCCGTCGACGAGGCGCTGGCCGGGTACGCCGACACGATCTTCGTGACGCTGCTGGGCGACGGCGGAGTCCGCGTCGTCGACAACGGCCGCGGCATCCCCGTCGACCCGCACTCGTCCGACCCGTCGAAGTCGACCGTCGAGGTCGTCCTCACGATCCTGCACGCCGGCGGAAAGTTCGGCGGCGGCGCCTATGCCGTCTCCGGCGGTCTGCACGGCGTCGGCTCCTCGGTGGTGAACGCGCTCTCCACGCGCTTCGACGTCGAGGTCAAGCAGAAGGGCTTCGCCTGGCGCCACAGCTTCGCGAACGGCGGCGTGCCGCAGCAGCAGCTCGAGAAGGGCGAGGCGACAGACGAGACCGGAACGAGCATCACGTTCTGGCCGGATGCCGAGATCTTCCAGGAGACGGTCGACTTCGACTACGACACGCTCCGCACCCGCTTCCAGCAGATGGCGTTCCTGAACAAGGGACTCCGCATCGAGCTGAGCGACGAGCGGCCCGACTCCGCGTACGAGACGGAGGAGGACGGGCAGGCCGTCACGAAGCAGCCGAACGACGTGTTCTTCTACGAGCGCGGACTCGTCGACTACGTGGAGTACCTGAACCGGGTGCGTCACGCCGAGGTCGTCAACGACGAGATCATCGCCTTCGAGTCGGAGGACACGGAGCGCAAGATCTCCCTCGAGGTCGCGATGCAGTGGACCACCTCGTACACCGAGAACGTGTTCACCTACGCGAACACGATCAACACCCACGAGGGCGGCACGCACGAGGAGGGCTTCCGTGCGGCGCTGACCACCCTCGTGAACAAGTACGCCAGGGCGAACAACATCATCAAGGAGAAGGACGACAACCTCTCCGGAGACGACGTCCGCGAGGGGCTGACCGCGGTCATCTCGATCAAGCTCGGCGAGCCGCAGTTCGAGGGTCAGACCAAGACCAAGCTCGGAAACACCGAGGCGAAGGCCTTCGTGCAGAAGGTCGTGGGCGACCAGCTCGGCGACTGGTTCGAACGCAACCCGAACCAGGCGAAGAACGTCATCCGCAAGGCCATCGACGCCGCGACCGCTCGTCTCGCCGCCCGCAAGGCGCGTGAGACGGCCCGTCGCAAGAGCGTCTTCGAGTCGGCCGCGATGCCCGACAAGCTCAAGGACTGCACGAGCAAGGACCCGTCGATCAGCGAGATCTTCCTCGTCGAGGGTGACTCCGCAGGTGGTTCGGCCGTGCAGGGTCGCGACCCGCACACCCAGGCGATCCTGGCGCTGCGCGGCAAGATCCTCAACGTCGAGCGCGCGCGTCTCGACAAGGCCCTGGGCAACAAGGAAGTCCAGGCGATGATCCAGGCCTTCGGCACGGGCATCGGCGAGGAGTTCGACATCGAGAAGGCGCGGTATCACAAGATCGTGCTGATGGCGGATGCCGACGTCGACGGCCAGCACATCACGACGCTGCTGCTGACGCTGCTGTTCCGCTACATGCGCGGACTCATCGAGGCGGGATTCGTCTACCTCGCGATGCCGCCGCTGTACCGCCTGAAGTGGTCGAACTCGGCTCACGAGTACGTCTTCAGCGACGCCGAGCGCGACGCCCTGCTCAAGCACGGCCTCGACAACGGCAAGCGCATCCCGAAGGATGCCGGCATCCAGCGCTACAAGGGTCTCGGCGAGATGAACCCGAAGGAGCTGTGGGAGACCACGATGGATCACTCCACGCGTACGCTCCAGCAGATCACCATCGAGGACGCCGCGGCGGCCGACGAGATCTTCAGCGTTTTGATGGGTGAGGACGTCGAGTCCCGACGCAGCTTCATCCAGCGCAACGCCAAGGACGTCCGCTTCCTCGACATCTGATCCCCACATACACACACACGCGAATCGGAGGCTACCGCCACGCATGACGTGAGGACGCAGGGATGCCGCGGAGCGAGCATCGGGAGGGCCCGCGAAGCGGGAGGATCCCCGCTCTGCGAGCGAAGCGGCATCCCGGAGTCCGGTAGCCACAAAAGAATCGAACGAGAACCATGACTGACGACATCCGCCCCGAGCCGGAACACGAACACGGCAAGATCGACCAGGTCGACCTGCAGTCGGAGATGCAGCGCAGCTACCTCGACTACGCGATGGCCGTGATCGTCGGCCGCGCGCTCCCCGACGTGCGCGACGGCCTCAAGCCGGTGCACCGCCGCGTGATCTACGGCATGTACGACGGCGGATTCCGCCCCGACAAGTCGTTCTCGAAGTGCGCGCGCGTCGTCGGCGAGGTCATGGGTCAGTACCACCCGCACGGCGACTCGGCGATCTACGACGCCCTCGTCCGTCTGGTGCAGCCGTGGTCGCTGCGGTATCCGCTGGCCCTCGGCCAGGGCAACTTCGGCTCCCCCGGCAACATGGGCGCCGCAGCCCCCCGGTACACCGAGACCAAGATGGCCCCGCTCGCGCTCGAGATGGTGCGCGACATCGAAGAGGACACGGTCGACTTCACCGACAACTACGACGGTCAGACCCAGGAGCCGACGGTCCTCCCCGCCCGCTTCCCGAACCTGCTCGTCAACGGTTCGGTCGGCATCGCGGTCGGCATGGCCACCAACATCCCGCCGCACAACCTCCGCGAGATCTCCGCCGCGGCTCTCTGGGCGCTGGACAACCCCGGCATCTCCCGTGAGGAGCTCCTCGAGGGACTGATCCAGCGCATCCCCGGTCCTGATTTCCCGACCGGCGCGCAGATCCTCGGCACCAAGGGCGTTCACGAGGCGTACCGCACCGGTCGCGGCTCGATCACGATGCGCGCCGTCGTCAACGTCGAGGAGATCCAGGGTCGCACCTGCCTCGTCATCACCGAGCTCCCGTACCAGGTCAACCCCGACAACGTCGCGGTGAAGATCGGCGACCTCGCCCGTGACGGCAAGATCACCGGCATCGCCGACATCCGCGACGAATCCTCCGACCGCACGGGTCAGCGTCTCGTCGTCGTCCTCAAGCGGGATGCCGTCGCCAAGGTCGTGCTGAACAACCTCTACAAGCACACGCAGCTGCAGGAGAACTTCGGCGCGAACATGCTCGCGATCGTCGACGGGGTGCCGCGCACCCTCGCGATCGACGGGTTCGTGACGAACTGGATCACCCACCAGCTCGAGGTCATCGTCCGTCGCACCCGCTTCCGCCTGGCCAAGGCCGAGGCGCGCATGCACATCCTGCGTGCGTACCTGAAGGCGCTCGACGCGCTCGACGAGGTCATCGCGCTCATCCGCCGCTCCCCCACGGTCGACGAGGCACGCGAGGGGCTGAAGGCGCTGCTCGACATCGATGACGATCAGGCCGACGCCATCCTGTCGATGCAGCTGCGTCGTCTTGCGGCTCTGGAGCGGCAGAAGATCCTCGACGAGGCCGAGGAGCTCGAGAAGCTCATCGCGCAGTACAACGCGATCCTCGCCGACGAGGCGCTGCAGCGCGACATCATCCGCGAGGAGCTCACCGGCATCGTCGACCGCTTCGGTGACGACCGTCGGACGCACATCCTGCACGGCTTCGACGGCGACGTCTCGATGGAAGACCTCATCGCCGAGGAGGAGATGGTCGTCACCGTCACCCGTGACGGGTACATCAAGCGCACGCGCAGCGACAACTACCGTTCGCAGCACCGCGGCGGCAAGGGCATCAAGGGCGCGCAGCTGCGGGCGGATGACATCGTCGAGCACTTCTTCGTGACGACGACGCACCACTGGCTGCTGTTCTTCACCGACAAGGGTCGCGTCTACCGCTCCAAGACCTACGAGGTGCCGGAGTCGGGGCGCGACGCGAAGGGCACGCACGTCGCGAACCTGCTCGCGCTGCAGCCGGGCGAGAAGATCGCGCAGATCCTCGACATCCGCGACTACGAGGTCGCCGAGTACCTGGTGCTCGCGACGCGCAACGGCCTGGTCAAGAAGACGAGCCTGTCGAGCTACGACACCAACCGTCAGGGCGGGGTCATCGCGATCCGTCTGAACGACGACGACGAGCTGGTCTCGGCGCTCATGGTGAACGCCGAGGACGACATCCTGCTGATCAGCCGCAAGGGCATGTCGGTCCGCTTCAGCGCGACCGATGAGGCGCTCCGCCCGATGGGCCGTGCGACCGCCGGCGTCAAGGGAATGAAGTTCCGCGACGGCGACAGCCTGCTCTCGGCATCCGTCGCCGCCCCCGGCCAGTACGTGTTCGTGGTCACCGACGGCGGCTACGCGAAGCGCACCGCGATCGACGAGTACCGGGTCCAGGGACGCGGCGGATTCGGCATCAAGGTCGCCAAGCTGAACGACGATCGGGGCACTCTCGCGGGTGGTCTGATGGTCGCGGAGGACGACGAGGTCTTGGTGGTTCTGTCCAGCGGCAAGGTGGTACGCTCTGCCGTGGCCGAGGTCCCCGCAAAGGGCCGCGACACCATGGGAGTGGTGTTCGCACGGACCACGGACGCAGACCGCATCCTCGCGATCGCCCGCAACGGCGAACGAGGACTCGGCGAGGACGAGGCCGAGACGGATGCCGACCCCGCGGCTCCCGAGACGACAGACACCCCTGAGGAAAACGCATGAGCACAGTAGCCGACAAGCTGGCGAAGAAGTCCACGCGCAAGACCAGCGGCAAGCAGGTCCGCCTGCGCCTGGTCTACATCGACTTCTGGTCGGCCGTGAAGCTCTCCTTCCTGGCGGCCGTCGCGCTCGCGATCGTCACCATGGTGTCGTTCTTCCTGATCTACATGGTGCTGCAGGCGACCAACGTCCTCGCTCAGGTCGACGGCTTCGTCTCGAGCTTCACCGACAACAGCGTCCGTCTGTCGGAGGTCGCCGGCCTCCCGCAGGTCATGGCCTTCGCCGCGGTCGTGTCGATCCTCAATCTGATCGTCGTGACGGTGCTCGGCGCCGTCGTCGCCGGCATCTACAACCTGGCGGTCAAGGTCACGGGCGGACTGCTCGTCGGCTTCATGTCGAACTGATCTTCACAGAGAACGAAGGGCGGATGCTGCGGCATCCGCCCTTCGTCGTTCTCAGGCGATGCCCGTGGTGCCGAGCAGGGTGCCGATCAGCCAGGTCACGGCGAGGGCGAGACCGCCGCCGATCACGAGACGCACCGAGGCGCGCACCGGTTTCGACCCGCCGATCCTCGCGCTCACCGCACCCGTGACGGCCAGGGCGACGAGCACGGCGACGAAGGTGACGGGAACCCGCCATGCCGGCGGCGGCAGCAGGATCGCGAGCAGCGGCAGCAGGGCTCCGAGCGTGAAGGCGATGGCGGAGGACATGGCGGCGTGCCAGGGGTTGACCAGATCGTCCTGGTCGATGCCGAGCTCGACCTCGAGGTGCGCCGAGAGCGCGTCGTGGGCGGTCAGCTCCTCGGCGACCTTGCGGGCGGTCTCCTCGCTGAGACCCCGTTCCCGGTAGAGCGAGGTGAGCTCGGCAAGCTCCTGCTCGGGGAGGGTGCGCAGCTCCTCCTTCTCCTTCGCGATGAGCGCGCGCTCGCTGTCGCGCTGGCTGCTGACCGACACGTACTCCCCGAGCGCCATGGAGATGGCGCCGCCGACGAGCCCCGCGATCCCCGCCGTGAGCAGTGCCGCGTTGTCGGTCGTGGCGCCGGCGACGCCGACAACGAGCGACGCAACCGAGACGATGCCGTCGTTCGCCCCGAGCACCCCCGCTCGCAGCCAGTTCAGCCGCTGGCCGAGTCCTGCACCGTGCGCTTCGCCTTCATGAGTGGTCATGAGGCCAGTGAACCAGAGACCCGTGTACAGGTCGACGGCACAGGGTAGGGAAAACCCGAAGCCGAGTGTCCGGGTGCCTCCGTGTCGCGGGTCGCGGCGTCACCGTACCTTGGGACTATGACCACACAGACTGCGACCCCACTGCAGGAGGACACGGCGAGACCGCCGTTGCGGATCCTCCTGACGATCCTCCATCTCGCCGCGCTCGGCGTTCTGGGCGCAGGCATCTTCGGAATGCTGACCGGCCTGTTCGGCGCCGGACTCGGGCTCCTCTTCGCCTTCGGCATCGGCATCTTCCTGCTGATCGGCCTCGTCTACGCGCTCTTCGGCCTCGGCTGGTTCGAGGTGGCGCGAGTCGGTTCGCTGTACCGCGTGCCGGTGGCGCCGCTGCGTCGCCGCACGAGCGACCGCCCCGGCTTCAGCGGATGGGCCCGCTCCCTCGGGCGTCAGGTCATCGACGGCCGGATGTGGAGGGCTCTCGCGAACTTCGCGCTCGCGTGCATCGCCGGTGTGATCGTGCTGCGCCTGTTCTGGACCCTCGTCTGGTCGGGCATCATCTCCTTCGCACCGCTCGCGGGCGACGGAGAGGTGGACGGTCCGTTCGGGTCCCTCGTGGATGCGGCATGGGCTCCGGTGATCGGTGCGCTCGGCGTCGTGCTGAGCGCCGCCGGCATCGTCGGTCTCGCCCTGCTCCACCGCACGCTGTCGCTCGCGATCGTGGCGCAGAGCCGCGAGGCCGAGCTCACCGAGCGCGTCCGCACCACGACCGCGCAGCGCGAGGGCGCCGTGCGGGCGGCCGACCTCGAACGCACCCGCATCGAGCGCGACCTGCACGACGGCGTCCAGCCGCGGCTCGTCTCCGTCGGCATGACGCTGGGACTCGCGCATCAGAAGATCGACGACGATCCGGCAGCCGCGAAGGACCTCATCGCCGAGGCGCACACCTCGACGAAGGCGGCGATCACCGAGCTGCGGCAGCTGGCCCGCGGCATCCACGCCTCGGTCCTCGACGACCGCGGACTGGACGCTGCACTGTCGGCCCTCGCCAGCCGCTCCCACATCCCCGTGAATCTCGACGTCCGCATGGACGGACGCTGCAGCCGTGAGGCCGAGGCCGCCGTGTACTTCGCGATCGCCGAGTCGCTGACCAATGCCGCCAAGCACTCCCGTGCGAGCGAGGCGCGGGTGACCGTGCGGCTTCGCGAGGGCAATACGCTGTGGGCTCGCGTCGAAGACAACGGTATGGGCGGCGCGCAGGTGCAGCCCGGCGGTGGACTCGACGGCATCGCCAACCGCATCCTCGCCGCCGGGGGCACGTTCCGCCTCGACAGCCCTGCGGGCGGACCCACCAGCCTGGAGGTGAACGTGCCATGCGCATCCTGATCTGCGAGGACTCCGTCCTGCTGCGCGAAGGACTCGTGCGACTGCTCGAGGACGCCGGCCACCAGGTGGTCGCCGCTCTCCCCGACACCGATGGCCTCGCCGAGGCGGTGGCGGATGCCGCGCCCGAGCTGTGCATCCTCGATGTGCGCCTCCCGCCGACGTTCACCGACGAGGGGATCCGCGCCGCGCTCGCGCTGCGGGCCACCGACGCCGCGCTGCCTCTGCTCGTGCTGTCGCAGTACGTCGAGGAGCGCTACGCATCCGACCTCATCGCCGCACAGGGCGGCCCCCTCGGCTACCTGCTGAAGGACAGGGTCGCCGACGTGTCGGAGTTCCTGGAATCGGTCACCCGCATCTCCGAGGGCGCGACCGTGCTCGACCCCGAGGTCGTCGCGCAGCTGCTCACGAGACGCAACAAGGACGACCGGATGCTGCGGCTCACCGAGCGCGAGCGCACCGTGCTGGCGCTGATCGCGGAGGGAAAGTCGAACCAGGCGATCGCCGCGCTGCTCTTCCTCTCGGAGGCGAGCGTCGAGAAGCACATCACTTCCATCTTCCAGAAGCTGGGCTTCGAGCCGGACGAGTCGGGCAACCGCCGTGTGCTCGCCGCCCTCGCCCACATCGAGAACACCGGCGGCCCGACGCCGCCCGCAGGCCAGACAGGAGCCGCACGATGAGCACCGAACAGAACCCCCTCACTCCCCCTCCCGCATCGACCCCGGCTCCGGCTCCGGCTCCGGCGCCGGCTCCGGCTCCGGCCCAGCCTCAGGCTGCGGCTCCGCGACCGGGCGGGACGAGCTGGATCACCGTCACGCTCGCCGTGATCGGCGGGCTCGCGCTGGCCGGCACCGGGGCGACGGCAGCGGTCGCCGCATCCGGAGATCTGTCTCGCAGCGACACCGTGCTGGAGCTCGACGTGACGGGCGTCTCGGAACTCGACCTCAACGCGAGCGCGAGCGATGTGCGTGTCGAGTTCGGCGACGTCGACCAGGCGCAGCTCGCCGTGACCGGCGGCCGCGGCGGCGCATGGACGCTGCAGCGCGACGAGGACGAGCTGCTCGTCCGCGGACCGGAGACGGTGTTCGGCTGGTGGTTCGGCGGCTGGTTCGACGACGACCGTTCGGTCGTGCTGACCCTTCCGTCCGAACTGCAGGGGCTCGACGCGTCCTTCACTCTGAGCGCGGGCAGCCTCGACGTCACGGGGCGCTTCGGGGAGCTCGACACCGAGCTGTCGGCGGGCGACCTGACCATCTCCGGGTCGGCGTCGTCGCTCGACGCAGACGTGAGCGCCGGCAGCGCCGACATCCTCCTCGACGGCGTGCGCGAGGCCGACTTCGCCGTATCGGCCGGTGACCTCTCGGTCGAGCTCACCGGTGCGGCTCCGAGCGAGACCTCGATCGACGTGAGCGCGGGCGGTCTCGACCTGACCGTCCCCGTCGGCGAGTACAACATCACCCAGAACGTGAGCGCGGGAACGCTCGATAACAGGCTCGACCACTCCTCGAGCTCACGGAACTCGATCGATGTGACCCTCGCCGCTGGCACGGTCACGCTGCGTCCGGGCAGATGATCGAGAGGCGGATGCCGGGCCGAAACGCCCGGCATCCGCCGCACACCTGCCTCGATTCGGATTTTGTCGGATCTTCCGGTAAAGTCTTGGAGGTTGACGGGGCTATAGCTCAGGCGGTTAGAGCGCTTCACTGATAATGAAGAGGTCCCAGGTTCAAGTCCTGGTAGCCCCACCCTTAACTCAAGAAATCCCCATGAGGGGCCTTAGCTCAGTTGGTAGAGCGCCTGCTTTGCAAGCAGGATGTCAGGAGTTCGAATCTCCTAGGCTCCACAGATGCGAGAAGGCCCCCGAGCGCAGCCCGGGGGCCTTCTCGCATCTATCGGGTTGAGTGATTCGGGGAGCCCTGGAGCGAAGCGGAAGGGCGGAGTCTCCTAGGCTCCCCCCACACGGAGTCTCCTCGGCCGCTCCACACGGAGCACCTTCTCCTCCCGACGGGAGGAGATCTCACGCTCGGGCTGAGGTTCGTGCGTCATCTCTCCGTCCGAGCGTGCGTTCTCCTCCCGGACGTGCGGTGCCCCGTCATCCCCACGACTGGCATCATGAAGCCATGACCGGGTACGAAGACGCCGACGCGACACGGCATCGGGTGCGGTTGCCGGAGCACGACGGCTCGGCCCCGCTGCTGAACATCGGGGCCTTCTCCCGGTACGCCGGTCTGAGCGTGCGGATGCTGCGGCACTACGACGATCGGGGCGTGCTGATCCCGGCCGTGGTCGATCCGTTCACCGGGTATCGGCGTTACACCGTCGAACAGCTGCGGATCGCGGGGCGCATCCGTTCGTTGCGCGATGCGGGGTGCGGCATCGCGCTGATCATGGAGCTGCTGCCCCTGTACGAGGAGTCTCCCGCGGTGCTCCGGGATCGGCTCGACGTGCATATCGCCGGTCTCGAGGAGGCTGCTCGTCAGCTCGCGGCGCAGAGAGACCTCGCGCTGAGTCTGGCCGCAGACCTCGGATCGACCGGATCGGTGGTGAGCGAGCGGATGTTCCCGTCCGCGCGGGTGCTGCAGTTGCGTCGCACCGTCGCCTGCTATCCGGCCGAGGGCGAGCTGTGGGCGGATCTGCGGACTCTGATGGCTTCCGCGGCCGGCGTCGACCCCTCCGGGTTCGGTGACCTGGTCGGCGCGACCTACTTCGACGAGGAGTATCGCGACGAGGATGTGGAGATGGCGATCTGGCGCGACTATCGCGGCTCCTTCACACCGCAGGGCGGATTCGAGGTGGTCGACCTTCCCGCACAGAGGGTGGCGTGGACGACCCACCACGGCGGGTTCGACGGCATCCATCGGGCGACCGAATCGATCGGCGCGTGGATCGCGACGCAGGGTCGCACGCAGGTCGGTCCTCTCTTCACCGTCTACGTCGTCGGGCCGGGTCGCGAGCCGGACCCCGACAAGTGGGTGACCGAGGTCAACGTCCCCATCGGCTGACCCGTCAGAGGGGTCAGCCTCTCGTGGCTTGACCCTCGCACAGTGGTAGATCTCAGACTCGATCCGAGAGCATCGCAGCGGGCGATACTCACGGACCGGAAGGACGATCGCAGATGAGCGAGTCGAGCATGAACACCGTGAACTACTTCGAGGTCGGCACGCCGGACCCCGAGGCGGCGAAGGCCTTCTACGGACAGGTCTTCGGCTGGGAGTTCGGACCGGCCGGACCCGCCGGATACGCCATGGTGAACGGGAACGCCGGTGGCCTGTGGGACACCAGCGGGATCGGATCCGGAACGTGGGCCGTGTTCTACGTCGAGGTGGCAGACGTCGAGACGAGCGTCGCCGCGGCGACCGCGAACGGGGCTCAGATCGTGCTGCCCCCGGTGGACAACGGTGCGATCATCTTCGCGCACCTCTCCGATCCGGCGGGCAACCGGTTCGGAGTCTGGCAGCGCAAGAACGCCGACTGAACCGCAGGCGAGAGTGCGGTCGTCGCGGCCGCAGGGCGGCTCCGGAATCCGTTCCGGAGCCGCCCTCACCCGCGGGAAATCGGGCGGAGCTGCCGTCTACAGTCGGGGGTCGATCGGGTCGGATTCCAGCGCGAGCACGCCGAAGACCGCCTCATGGACCCGCCAGAGAGGTTCGCCGGACGTGAAACGCCGCAGCGCCTCCAGCCCGAGAGCGTACTCACGACCGGCGAGGGACCTCTTGCGGCCGGTGTCGCGGTCGCGCAGGCGCGCGAGGCTCGCGGGCTCGGTGTAGTCGGGTCCGTAGATGATGCGGAGGTACTCCCGTCCGCGCACCTTGATGCCCGGCTGCACGAGACCCTTCTCGGTGCGGCTCAGGTTCGCGAACGGCTTGACGACCATGCCTTCACCACCGGCCGCCGTCAGATCCTCCCACCAGCGAATCGCGTGCGCGGTCGCATCCGCGTCGCCGAGGTCGACACGGAGCCGAGCAGTAGGCGTGATGAGGTCCGGGGCGGTCGCGACGAGACGGTCGGCGATCGCGAGGTGCCAGTCATGGTCGCGGGTCTCGAACGTCGAATCCCCCGCTGCGAGCAGCTGGAACGGTGCGAAGCGCACCTCCCCGGGGTCGCCGACGAAGCGCCGGTATGCGTCCCGGAAGAGACCGATGTCCTCGACGCGTGCGCGCGTCCGACCGGCGAGCTCGGCGACGTCGATGCCGGATGCCGCGGCCTGAGCCAGCACGGACTCGGCGGCGCTCATCGCGGTCACCCCTGCCGCGCCCACCGAGGCGTACTGTTCACGGATGAGATCGCCCGTCTTGAGCGACCAGGGCAGGATCTCCCCGTCGAGAAGCACCCAGTCCGCGGCGACCTGGTCCCATACCCCCGCGTGCTCCAGTGCCGTGTCGAGCCGTTCGAGGAAGCTCCGTTCGGTCACGGGGTCGAAGAACGGCCGTCCGGTCCGTGTGTGGATGACCCCGCGCCAGTCGTCGGGAGCATCGAACCTGCGGGGATCGCGCGACACGAGCACGACCGCGCGTGAGCCCATGTGCTTCTCCTCGCAGATCACATCGGTCACGCCCTGGTCGCGGAAGGAGGAGAACGCCTCAGCGGGATGCTCGAGATACCCCTCCCGCGCCGAGGTGCTCGGCGGCGACATGGTCGGCGGAAGGTAGACGAGCCACCGCGGGTCGGTCGCCCACCGGCTCATCGTCTCGAGTCCGCCCGCGGACTGCTCCTCCTTGATGCCGATCTTGCCGTGGGTGCCCGTCTCGATGATCAGCTTGCCCTGCACGTCGGCGAGGCTGAGCACGCCAGGCTCCCTCGCAGGGGTCTCGGCCGCCAGGGGGCGGATCGGCTCGTACCAGACCTGCTCCGCGGGAACCGAGACGACCTCGCGCTCCGGGTACCGCATCGCCGAGAGGGCGCCACCGAAGACGCAGCCGGTGTCGAGGCACGCCGTGTTGTTGATCCACTCGACAGTCGGCACCGGGGTGTGACCGTAGAGCACGACGGCCTTGCCGCGATAGTCCTGCGCCCACGGGTAGCGCACGGGCAGACCGAACTCGTCGGTCTCCCCCGTCGTCTCGCCGTAGAGGGCGAACGCTCGGACCCGACCCGACGCCCGGCCGTGGTACTGCTCCTTGAGACCGGCATGCGCCACGATGAGGCGACCGTCGTCGAGCACGAGGTGGGAGATGAGGTCGTAGCAGAACGTCGCGACCCGGTTCCGGAACCCCTCCGACTCACCGGCCAGCTGGGCGAGCGTCTCCTCCAGTCCGTGCGAGATCGTGACCTTGGCACCACGCAGCGCCTTGACGAGCTTGGCCTCGTGGTTCCCGGCCACGGCCAGCGCAGTGCCGGATGCGACCATCCCCATCGCGAGACGGAGCACACCCACGACGTCGGGTCCTCTGTCCACGAGGTCGCCGACGAAGACCACGCGACGTCCTTCGGGGTGCGTCGCATCGACGGGCCGGCCCTGCTCATCACGGGAGAGCGCGTACCCGAGCGCCCCCAGCAGCGTCTCGAGCTCGCTGCGGCATCCGTGCACATCGCCGATGACGTCGAAGGGGCCGTGCTCATCCGAACGATCGTTGAGCAGCCGGGTGCGCGTGATCGTCACGGACGCGACATCCTCGGGAGTGCGGAGGATGTGCACCTTGCGGAATCCCTCCTTCGCGAGGTGACGCAGGCCGCGGCGCAGCTGATCGGTCTGCCGCTTGACGACACCGGCCGGAATCGATCGATCCGCGCGAATCTCATTGCGCGCGCTGCTCACCGACTCAGGCAGGTCGAACACGATGGCGACGGGGAGCACGTCGTGTGCTTTGGCGAGTTCCACGAGCTTGCGACGCGCGTCAGGTTGCACGCTCGTGGCGTCGATCACGGTGAGAAGTCCGGCGGCCAGCCGTTTGCCGGCGACGTACTGCAGCGCATCGAATGCCGCCGCCGTAGCCGACTGATCGGTCTCGTCGTTCGCGACGAGACCGCGGAACGAGTCGCTGGACAGGGTCTCGTAGGGGCCGAAGTGGTCGCGCGCGAAGGTCGACTTACCCGACCCCGAGGCGCCGACGAGCACGACGAGCGATGCAGCGGGGATGTCGAGCACGGTCATGCGGCCACCTCCCGTCGGAAGAGTGCGAGCTGAGTCGGTGATCCGAGCACGGCGTCTTCTTCTCCGATCGGGCGATACTCGACCGTGTATCCGTGGCGGGAGGCGACGGCGTCAGCCCAGCCGCGGAACTGCTCACGCGTCCACTCGAACCGATGATCGTCGTGGCGGTGACCGCCGGATCCCAACGTCGGATACAGCGCGTTGTACTCCGCGTTCGGCGTCGTCACGATCACCGAGGCGGGGTCCGCACCCGCGAAGACCGCATCCTCGAGCGCGCGCAGCCGTGGCGGCTCCACGTGCTCGATCACCTCCATCAGCACCATCGCGTCGTAGCCGCGGAGCCTGTCATCCCGGTAGACCACGGAGCCGTGGAGCAGCTCGATCCGCTCCCGCTCGGCATCCGACGCGGCGTCGAGGCGCAGCATCCGTGCCGCTCGTTCCAATGACCGCGCTGACACGTCGACGCCGACGATCTTCGTGAACGACCGATCGCTCGCGAGCCGCGAGAGCAGCGCACCGGGACCGCATCCCATGTCGACGACGCGGTGTGCGCCGGCATCCCTGAGCGCCTGCATCACGGCATCCGCTCGATGCACCCGCAGCGGCGTCTCCCGAACGGCGTCGTCCTCGTCTGCTGTCTGGGCGAGCAGCGATCGCTGGTGCACGAGATACCGTCGTGTGATCAGCTCGCGCTCGGGGTGATCGGCGAGCCACCCCTCTCCCGCGCGCTCCAGCTTCGAGATCTCATCATCGCCGACCCAGTAGTGCTTGGTGTCGTCGAGCACCGGAAGCAGGACGTAGAGCTGTCGCAGGGCGTCCGCCAGCCGGACACGCCCGCTCAGGGTGACCGAGCTGTAGCGTGAGTCGCCCCAGTCCGGGTGGGCGGGATCGAGCGGGATGCTCTGCTCGACGACATCCCAGCCGCACGGCTCGAACATGCGACGCACCAGGTCGTCTTCCTCGCCGCGGGTGGAGACCACCGGCACGTCGATGCGCAGCGGCAGGGGTGACTCGGCGAGTTCGGGATACGAGTCGCTGCGGCCGGTCATCGCCGTGCGGAACACCGTGCCGATCGCGACGGCCAGCATGCTCGACGCCACGTACGGGCGGTCGTTGACGTAGTGGTCGAGTGCTCCGGCGTCGCCCCGGAACCGCTTGTTCCGCACGAGTCCGACGGGATCGACCTCCACGAGCACCGCCGCGGTCGTGCGTTCGGCCGTCGCCTCCGGATAGAAGACGTGGATGTCACCGACGGGGGCGGAGAAGGTCTGCACCTTCGCCGGATGCTTGTGCAGCAGGTAGCCGAGGACGGTCGCGTCGACGTCCTCATCCGGCTCGTAGGTCAGTGTGAACAGCATCGACACCCCCGGTTGATGGCATTTCGCCTCAGTCTAGGTCCGCCGCGGATCCGCACCAGGATCACTCTGCGGACGGCCGCCCGGCGAACCTCTCCCGCGTCTGCGCATCGGCGACGTAGACGACGAGCTGCACGTCGGTCAGGTCAGACGGACGCAGCTGGTGGTGCTCGAACACGAGGCGGCCGAGGGTCGGATGCAGGAACACCCGCTCGCGCGACTCGAAGCCGCCGACCCCGTGGCTCTCCCAGCGCTCGCGGAACTCGGGGCTCGCGTCCATCAGCCGGCCGATGACGTCGCGGTAGCGCGGGTCGCCGAGCCTCGGTCCGGCCTCGGCTCGGAATTCGGCGAGGAACCGGCGGCTCGTGTCGTCCCAGTCGTCGAGGAGCGACCGCACCGCGGGGTCGGTGAAGATGAGCCACAGCAGGTTGCGCTGCTCAGGGGGCGTCGTGGCGACGTTGGGGTACAGCCGCTCGTAGGCGCTGTTCCATCCGGCGATGCCCCAGTCCGGGGCGAGCGCGTAGGCGGGGTGCTCGTCGAGCGCGTCGAGGAATCGCTGCACGTGAGCGGGAGCCGTCTCGACGGCGACGCTCGAGCCCGGGCGACTGGGGGCGAATCCCGCGAGCGTCAGCACGTAGTCGTGCTCCGCGACGGTGAGGTGCAGCGCGGTGGCGACCGCATCCAGCACCTGCCTCGACGGGTTGATGTCCCTGCCCTGTTCGAGCCAGGTGTACCAGGTCACGCTCACGCCGGAGAGGAAGGAGATCTCCTCGCGCCGCAGGCCGACCGTGCGGCCGCGACCCGCGGGGGGCAGACCGAACGCCGCCCGGTCGAGCAGCGACCGTCGGGCGCGCAGGAAGGCGCCGAGCTCGGTGCGCTGCTGGTCGTCGGTGGTCATGCATCAAACCTAGTGCTCTCACTACTAGTATCAGCGCCGTCTTCCGACGACATCGGGATGCCACCAGGGTGGAAGAATGCCCACGCCTCTTCGCTCCCGCACCGTCACGCACGGACGCAACGCCGCCGGCGCCCGCGCGCTCTTCCGCGCCGCCGGCGTCAACGCCGCCGACTTCGGCAAGCCGATGATCGCCGTCGCGAACAGCTTCACCGAGTTCGTCCCCGGTCACACGCACCTGCAGCCGGTCGGACGCATCGTCAGCGACGCGATCTCCGCGGCCGGCGGCATCCCGCGCGAGTTCAACACGATCGCGGTCGACGACGGCATCGCGATGGGACACGGAGGGATGCTGTACTCCCTCCCCTCGCGCGACCTCATCGCCGACTCGGTCGAGTACATGGTCAACGCCCACCAGGCCGATGCCCTGGTCTGCATCTCGAACTGCGACAAGATCACCCCCGGCATGCTCATGGCCGCTCTGCGCCTCAACATCCCGACGGTCTTCGTCTCCGGCGGACCGATGGAGTCCGGCCGGGCGACCCTCGTCGACGGCAGCGTGCGCACGCTCGACCTCGTCGACGCGATCTCCGAGGCGGCGAACGACACGGTGTCGGATGCCGACATCCAGCGCATCGAGGAGAACGCCTGCCCGACGTGCGGCTCGTGCTCGGGTATGTTCACCGCGAACTCGATGAACTGCCTCGTCGAGGCGCTCGGCCTCGCCCTGCCGGGAAACGGCTCGGTGCTCGCGACGCACACCGCCCGCCGCGCGCTGTACGAGAAGGCCGGCGAAGTCGCCGTGCAGATCACGCATCGCTTCTACGACGAGGACGACCGCTCGGTGCTGCCGCGCGAGGTCGCGAGCTTCGCCGCCTTCGAGAACGCGATGGCCCTCGACATCGCGATGGGCGGCTCGACGAACACGATCCTGCATCTGCTCGCCGCGGCGCACGAGGCCGGCATCGACTTCGGCCTCGACGAGATCGACGCCGTGTCGCGCCGCGTGCCCTGCCTCGCGAAGATCGCCCCGAACCCCGCCTACGGCCGCATGTACTACATGGAGGACGTGCACCGGGCCGGCGGCATCCCGGCGGTGCTCGGCGAGCTCCGCCGCGGCGG
Source organism: Microbacterium sp. LWH10-1.2 (assembly GCF_038397765.1). Lineage (NCBI taxonomy): Bacteria > Bacillati > Actinomycetota > Actinomycetes > Micrococcales > Microbacteriaceae > Microbacterium > Microbacterium sp. LWH10-1.2. The sequence goes on along the minus strand of NZ_CP151638.1, from coordinate 3,576,808 downwards.
ACTTCTCGACGAGAACGTCAGCACGATCCACTCCGCCTCCTTCGCCGACTGGCTCGACGACTGGGACATCCGCGGCGGCAAGGCCACCGAGACCGCCAAGGAGCTGTGGCTCGCGGCTCCGGGCGGCGTGCGGTCGTCGAGTGCGTTCTCGCAGTCCGAGCGCTGGGCGACTCTCGACGAGGATGCCGAGAACGGCTGCATCCGCGACATCGACCACGCCTACTCGGTCGACGGCGGCCTCGCGGTGCTCCGCGGCAACATCGCCGTGGACGGCGCCGTGGTGAAGACGGCGGGCGTGGACCCGTCGATCCTCGTGTTCTCCGGCCCCGCAGTGGTGTGCGAGTCGCAGGAGGAAGCGGTCGCGAAGATCCTCGGCAAGAAGGTGCAGCCGGGCGATGTGGTCGTGATCCGCTACGAGGGGCCCAAGGGCGGACCCGGCATGCAGGAGATGCTCCACCCGACGTCCTTCCTCAAGGGCCGTGGACTCGGCAAGGTCTGCGCGCTGATCACCGACGGCCGCTTCTCCGGCGGCACGTCGGGACTCTCGATCGGCCACGTCTCCCCCGAGGCGGCCGCGGGCGGCGTCATCGCCCTGGTCGAGGACGGCGACATCATCGACATCGACATCCCCTCCCGGTCGATGAGCCTGCGCGTCGACGAGTCGGAGCTTGAGCGTCGCCGCGAGCGGCTGCTGGATGCCGGCGGCTACCGCCCGGTCGATCGGCAGCGCCCCGTGTCACTCGCGCTGCGGGCGTACGCGGCGATGGCGACCTCGGCCGACCGCGGCGCGGTGCGCGATGTGGAGGCTGTCGAGCGCGCGATGCGCGAGCAGGAGCTCCGCAGCGCGGCATCCCTCGCCTGATCCGGCGTCACTCGCGCCGCTCGGTGCTGGGGAGTCACTTAACGTCGCGTCAGCGCTCTCGGACACGACGATACGTGACCCCTCAACGCCGTGCGCGGGGCGCAGATCAGGTGGTCGTGGAGCCGTTCTTGTTCGTGACGAGCCAGATGATCGGGCCGAGGATCGGGAAGGCCAGCACGATCAGGATCCACACCGCCTTCTCCACACCGGTTCCACGGCTGTTGATGATCCCCATGACCGCGCGGATGAACAGCACGACCACCGCAGCGAACACGAGGAACACGACGAGCAGAACGATCACGTGCGGGATGCTGAAGGACTCCATGGTTCACATCGTGCCAGGTCCACGTTCATGCGTCCGGTAGGTCAGTCACGCAGAGGTCATGCGCCGCTCGGGGCTGAGGAGTCACGGAACGTCGGGTCTGAGCCCTCGGACTCGACGTTTCCTGACCCTTCACCGAGGCGGTGCGGCCTATGACGGCGCGGGCGGGCTCAGCCGCGGGAGATCAGCCGCATCGGGAGCACGACGTTCTCGAAGGGGCGCGAGCGGTCGCTGAGTCGGGCGACCGCGAGGCGTGCGGCCTGACGCCCGAGCGCCTCGACCTCACCGGTCACGACGGTGATGCCGAGCACCTGCGCCCACTCGGGGTCGTCGAAGCCCAGTACGGCAGGGCGGGCGGATGCCGGCATCCCCGCGAGCTCCTCCATGGCGCCGAGCAGGATCCGGTTGTTCCCTGCGACGATCGCGGTCGGCGGATGCGCGAGGGCGAGCAGTTCCCGCACGCAGGCGCGTGACGAGACCACGTCGTGCGCGTCGGCGCGCAGCAGCTCGCGCCAGTCGGAGCCCGCGGGATCGAGCACGTCGCCCATGCCCGCCATGCGCTGCCGGTAGGTGGGGAGCCACGCGTAGTCGCCGATGAACGCGATGCGACGATGCCCGGCGTCGATGAGGTGCCGTGCGGCGAGCCGTCCGCCCTCGCGGTTGTCGAACACGACAGAGTCGGCCTCGACCTGCTCGGCCGGCCGGTCGACGAACACGACGGGGATGCCGCGGGCCTGCAGCGATGCGTAGTCGCGGTGGTCGGGCATCGCCGAGACGGTGATCACGGCCTTCGTCTGCCGGTCGGCGAGGTCGTGCGCGACCCGTCGCTCCTGCTCGGCCGATTCACGGGAGTTGGTCACCGAGAGGTGCATCCCCCGCGGGCGGATCTCGTCTTCGATTCCCTGCGCGAGGGCGGAGTAGAACGGGTTGGTGAAGTCGCCGGTGATCAGTCCGATCGAGTCGGCGAGTCGCCCGGAGGCCAGGAGGCTGGCGGCGGAGTTGCGCTGATAGTCGAGCTCCCTCGCCGCGTCGAGCACCACGGCGAGCGTCTTCTCGCTCACATACGATTCGCCGCCCAGGGCGCGGGATGCCGTCTTCAGACTCACTCCCGCGCGCTCGGCGACCTGGGCGAGCGTCGGACGCGCCGGCTGCTCTGCATCCGATCTCGTCATCGTCTCCCCTGTGGTCGTCGGCGGGCATCCCCATTATCGCGGCGGATGCGTCGATCATGTCTTCCGCGCTCCACCGTCGCTGTGGTAGCGTCCTCATCATATGACAGCGCTGTCATGAAGTGGACGGCGCGGCGGCAGCACACCCGTCGGCCGCAGACGACACATCGCAGTGGAGTTCAAGGAGCAACCATGACCGTTCCATCCCCGAGGAACGCACGACCCGGCCGTCGCGCCTGGGCGGCGGGAGGCGTCGCCCTCGCCGTGACCCTCGCCATGCTGACCCCGATGCAGGCGATCGCCGCCGGCGGCACGACGTTCCGTTCGTCGTTCGAGACGACGGATGCCGCGCCCGTGCTCACCGGCACGGGCGCCGCCGTCAACGTCACCGGCGACCGCTTCACCCCCGGAAGCGTGCTCGGCCAGGTGTCGGCGGTCACGGCATCCGCTCAGAACACCCCCAACGAGGGTGCCGCCAACGTCGCCGACGGCAACGCGGGCACGAAGTGGCTGGCGTTCCAGAACACCGGGTGGGTGCAGTACCAGCTGAGCACCCCGCAGCCGATGGTGCGCTACACGCTCACCTCCGGCGGCGACGCCCAGGAGCGCGACCCCAAGGACTTCCGGGTGCAGGGCTCCAACAACGGCACCGACTGGGACACGGTCGACCAGCGCAGCGGCGAGCTCTTCACCGGTCGCGGCGAGACCCGCAGCTTCACGCTCGCGACGCCGAGCCCGGCGTACACCTACTACCGTCTCGACGTGCAGGCCGTGCGCGACCCCAGCAAGAACATCCTGCAGCTCGCCGGCTGGGAGCCCATCGCCGTCGACGGCGCGACGCCCCCGCCCAGCGACCTCTTCCTCGCGACCGGGTCCGGTCCCGCCAGCTCCGACACCGCCAAGACCGGCGTCGGCTTCACCGGCGTGAAGGCCCTGCAGTACACGGGCCGCACCCTCGAGGCGGGCCCCGCCTCCTCGACCTCGACCCTGTACAGCGACGTCGACATCGCGGTCGCCGACGACACCGCCCTCTCGTACGCCGTCTTCCCGGTGCTCGACGGCGAGCAGACGTACGCGGCCACGTTCGTCGCGGTCGACCTGCGGTTCACCGACGGCACGACCCTCTCCACCAGCGGCGCCGTCGACTCCTACGGCTACGCGGCGAACGCGAAGGCCAAGGGGCAGTCGAACAGCCTGTGGCCGAACCAGTGGAACAGGGTGACCGTCGATCTCGGCCAGTTCGCCGGCCGCACGGTCGACGACGTCCTCTTCACCTACGACCACCCCGGCTCCGACGTGCACGCCGTCGAGGTGCCCACGGCGGGCACGGCCTTCACGGGCTGGCTCGACGACATCTCCATCGCCGAGGTCGCGCCCCGCGACATCTCCGACGGCCTCGTGTCGTTCGTCGACACCCGTCGCGGCACGAACTCGACCGGCGGCTTCTCCCGGGGCAACAACTTCCCGGCGGTGGCCTGGCCGAACGGCTTCAACTTCATCACCCCGATGACCAACGCCGACAACGCGGGCACGCTGTACCAGTACCAGCGCGCCAACAACGCGCAGAACCAGCCGACCCTCAACGGCATCGGCATCTCGCACGAGCCGAGCATCTGGATGGGCGACCGCAACTCGCTCGCCGTGATGCCCGCCGCGAACGGCAACCCCACGTCCTCGCTGAACGACCGCAAGCTCGCGTTCAGCCACGACAACGAGATCGCCCGTCCCGACATCTACAGCGTCGGCTTCGACAACGGCATCCAGACCGATGTCACCGCCACCGACCACGGCGCCATCTACCGCTTCGAGTTCACGGGCGACGCGAGCTCGGTCGTCATCGACCAGCTCGTGAACTCCTCCAAGCTCTCGGTCACCGGCGACACCGTGACCGGTTGGGTCGACGGCGGCTCCGGCTGGCCGGGGCGCACGCGGATGTTCGTGTACGGCACGTTCGACCGCCAGCCCACGGCATCCGGCGCCACCACCAAGGGCGACCGCAACGGCACCGCACGCTATGCGGCGTTCGACACCTCGGGCGACCGCACCGTCGAGCTGCGGCTGTCGACCTCGTTCATCTCGCAGGATCAGGCGCGCAAGAACTTCGACTTCGAGCTCTCCGGCGTCTCCTTCGATAAGGCCCATGCCGCCGTAGAAGCCGCATGGAACGACCGCCTCGGCGTCGTGCACGACGTCAAGGGCGCGACCGACGCGCAGCTGGTCAACCTCTACTCGAGCCTGTACCGCCTGAACCTGTACCCGAACTCGCAGTTCGAGAACACGGGAAGCGCGGCCGATCCGGTCTACAAGTACGCGAGCCCCGTCTCCCCGACGACGGGATCCGCGACCGACACCCAGACCAACGCCAAGATCGTCGACGGAAAGATCTACGTCAACAACGGCTTCTGGGACACCTATCGCACGGCCTGGCCGCTGTACTCGCTGCTGTATCCCGACGTCACCGAGGACCTCGTCGACGGCTTCGTGCAGCAGTACCGCGACGGCGGCTGGGTGGCGCGGTGGTCGTCTCCGGGCTACGCCGACCTGATGACCGGCACGAGCTCCGATGTGGCGTTCGCCGAGGCGTACCTCGCCGGATCCCTCGACACCGACACGGCCCTCGAGGCCTATGACGCGGCGGTCAAGAACGCGACCGTGCTGCCGCCCTCGAACGACGTCGGCCGCAAGGGCATCGCGCAGTCGATCTTCCTCGGATACACCGAGGCGACGACGCACGAGAGCGCATCGTGGGGCCTGGAGGGCTTCATCAACGACTTCGGCATCGCGGAGATGGCGAAGGCGCTGTCCGAGGACCCGAAGACCCCGGCCGATCGCATCGAGCGGCTGAAGGACGAGGCCACCTATTTCGAGGCCCGCGCCGAGCACTACGTCGAGATGTTCAACCCCGAGGCGGGCACGTTCACCTCGCGCAACGCCGACGGTTCCTGGACGTCCGGCGCGGACTTCGACAAGAAGGCGTGGGGCGGTGCCTTCACCGAGGCGAGCGCCTGGACCTTCGGGTACCACGCTCCCCACGACGTCGACGGACTCGCCGCGCTCTACGGCGGCAGGCAGGGGCTCCTCGACAACCTGCACCAGTTCCTCACGACCCGTGAGAAGGCCGACTACTCCGGCATCCACGAGGCTCGGGAGGCGCGCGACGTGCGCCTCGGGATGCTGGGCATGTCGAACCAGATCTCCCACCACATCCCCTACGTGCTCGCCGAGGCCGGCGACCCGTCCGGTGCGCAGAAGCTGATCCGCGACATCCAGGACCGCCTCTTCGTGGGCTCCGACATCGGCCAGGGTTACCCCGGCGACGAGGACAACGGCGAGTTCTCGGCCTGGTACGTGTTCTCGGCCCTCGGGTTCTACCCGATGGAGGTCGGATCGGGGAACTACACGGTCGGCACGCCCCTGTTCGACAGCGCGACGCTCTCGATCGGCGACACCGACCTGGTCATCAACGCCCCCGGGGCGTCCAGCGGCAAGGACTACGTCGCCGGCGTCAGCATCAACGGCACGGCCGTCTCCGACACCACGTTCGACGGCGACCTCGTCCGTGCGGGCGGCACGCTCGACTTCACGATGAGCGCGCAGCCCTCGGCGTGGGGTGCGAAGGACCTCACGGAGCCGCTCGCGGTGCCGACGAGCCTGGTCGATGCGACCAAGCCCGGACGCGGCATCCTCACGGCCGCCGACGGCACTCCGGTCGGCGCGCTCGTCGACGACAACATGAACTCGAAGACGACGTTCGCGGGCGCGACCGCCGAGCTGGTCTGGACCTCGCAGTCCGGTCCGGTCTCGATCGGGCAATACACGCTGACGGATGCCGCGAAGGGCAGCGCCCCGTCGAGCTGGACGCTCTCGGGCTCCACCGACGGCGTGAACTGGACAGAGCTCGATTCACGCACGGGCGAGACGTTCGCGTGGGACACCCAGACCCGGCCGTTCACGGCGAACGGCGAGGGCGGCTACACGAGCATCAAGCTGAGCCTCACGGGTGCGGGCGATGCCCTGTCGCTGTCCGAGGTCGAGCTGTTCGCGAAGGCCGCAGGGGCCGACGGACTCTCGATCACCCCGGCCGCCCCGCAGCGGGTCGCGGCGGGAACGTCGTTCACCGGCAGCCTCGGGACCATCATCGGCGAGGAGACGGATGCCGCCGGCTACACCGTCACGGTGGACTACGGCGACGGCACCCCGGTTCCGAGCGTGAAGCTCACTCGCGACGATCTCGGCGGCTGGAAGGTGAGCGCCCCGCACACCTTCGACGCCCCGGGCACGTACACGGCGACGGTCGTGGTGCGCGACTCGACGGGCGCCACGGCATCCGGTGCGGCGACCGTCACGGTCTACCGCGATGAGACGCTCGTCGGCAGCTTCAACGGCGTGTGCATCGGCGACCTCAACCTGACCGCCGCGAACTGCGATGACCAGGGCTACGGGTACTACCGCGACAAGCTCGCCGCCGACGGGTTCGTGCAGGGTCAGACCCTGACGCTCCCCGGCTCCTCCCTCACCTACGATCTGCCCGCTGTCGCCCCCGGCGCTCCGGACAACCTCACCGGAGAGGGTCAGACGATCCGCCTCGACCTCGGCACCGGCGCGACGCAGCTCGCGTTCGTCGGCACGGCGACGGAGAAGGCGCGTCAGCCTGAGGCGGTGCTGCACTTCACCGACGGCACCGAGCAGCGCGTGCAGATCTCGTTCGGCGACTGGGTGGGAGCATCCGGCAGCCCGGCGTTCGGCAACTCGGTGGTCGCGGTCTCCGAGGGACGCCTGTCGGGTACCGGCGCGGAGTCCAGTGTGAAGAACACCGCGATCTACGCGACCGCGCCGATCACGATCGACCTCGACGCCGACGGGAAGCCGAAGGTCGTGGAGTCGCTCACGATGCCGAAGGAGGCAGGTACGCTCCGCGACGGACGCGTGCACGTGTTCGCCATCGCCTCCGACGGCGACCGCGCCGCCGCCGCTCCGCTGGCGGTGACCGCCTCGACCGTGGCCGATCAGATCGCCGGCGAGGAGTTCGAGGCCGCGCTGGCCGCGGTCTCGGGCGGCTCCGGCGAGGCGACCGCGGTGGTCAACTGGGGCGACGGGTCTCCCGTGTCCACGGTCGACGTGGCCTCGGGCGCCGTCACCGGCACGCACACCTACGCCGCGGCCGGCACCTACACGGTCACGGTCACGGCGGACGACGGCGTGAAGTCGGCCGACGCGCAGCTGCAGATCGTGGTCGCCGAGCCGGAACCGGAGTACGAGCCCGTGATCACGGTGGACGGCGCCGAGGTGGAGCCGGGTGACACGGTGCACGTGACCGGCACGGGCTTCGCGCCGGGTGAGAGCGTCTCGATCCGCATCGACGACGAGGAGCCGGTGGTCGTGAAGGCCCTCGACGACGGCACGGTGTCGGCCGACGTCACGGTCCCCGCGGATGCCGTGGACGGCGCTCACCCCGTGATCGCCCTCGGCAGCGTCTCGAACGTCGAGGCGCGGGCCACGGTGCTTGTCGTCACCGGATCGACCGGCGCCACGGCGACGACCGTCGTGCTCTCGACCACGGCGACCGATCCGGTCGCCGGCGAGTCCGTCGCCCTCACCGCCACGGTGAAGCCGGCAGGCGCGGCGGGTCAGGTCGAGTTCCTCGAGGGCGATGTCGTGGTCGGATCCGCCGGAGTCTCGGCGGGAGCGGCGACGGCCGACATCCGCATCGAGACCTCGGGTGCGCACACCTACATCGCGCGCTTCGTGCCGTCGGATCCGAAGGCCTACCTCGGCTCGACGTCCGCCCCGCTCACGCTCGACGTGCGCAGCACCCCGGTGCTCGACGCGGAGATCGTGGTCGGCGTGAAGAGCGTCGTCCAGGGCGGCTCGTTCGAGCTCATCGGCCGCGGCTTCGGCGCGGGCGAGAAGGTCTCGATCGTGCTGCACTCCGACCCGATCCACCTCGCGGACGTGGTCGCCGACGGTGCGGGTTCCTTCCGCATCCAGGTGGCCGTGCCCGCGAACGCCCCGGTCGGCGCGCACACCGTCGTCGCCACCGGCGCCGACACGGGCCTCACCGCCCAGGCCGCGCTGCAGGTGACGGCCGCGGCTGTCGTCGGCGGTGGTCTCGCCGGAACGGGCGGAGCGGTGCCGATCGTGCTGATCGTGGCGCTGCTGGTGCTGCTCGCGGCCGGTGGAGTCCTCGTGACCCGCCGCCGCAGGGAGTCCTGACCCCCGCAGGATCCCCACGACCGCCCTCCCCGCACTCCGGGGAGGGCGGTCGTGCTGTGAGCCGCGGATGCCGCAGCATCCGCTCTCCGTCCGCGGACTGAATGCCGGAGAAGCGCGTCAGGCCCAGACGATGCGTGCGAACTCCGCCCTGAGCCTCGCCCCTCGCTGAGCATTCAGGGACTCGACCCAGGAGATGCGCCCCCGCAGGTGGGCCCGGAAGTCCGCGACCCCGGCACGATTCTGCGACGACGGTCCGTGCAGGATGCAGTTGTGGATGATGGCCTTCAACCGGTCGTAGTCGCCCCGCACCAGGTTGAGGCGCTCGTTCACGATGATCCCGGTGACCGCCTGCCTCGTGGCCTGTCGCCTGATCCTGGTCTTCCGTTCGTTGAGGGAATGCCCCTCGCCCTCGACGATCCGCCGCACTCCGCGGATGAAGGCGTCCGGCCGCGCGGCGAGCGAGGGTCCGCCGCTGAACGTGAGGTCATCGGCGTAGCGCGTGTAGGCGGCGTCGACGGCGGCGGCCCAACCGGTCAGACGCGAGTCGAGCCGGCGCACGGCGAGGTTCGCGATCATCGGAGACGACGGGGCTCCCTGGGGGAGATGGTTCGCGGCCAGAGCCCGACGAAGAGCGAATCGCTCCTCCGGTGTCCCGCCGGGAGGCATCGCGGCGAGCACGCGAGGAGGCACGGCGCTCGTGCACACCCCCGCGATCGTGTGAGCGACGGACTCCGAGTACCCGGACTGGCGGAGGGTGCCGTAGACGCGCCCCGCCGACACGCGGGCGAAGAACGTCGTGAGGTCGACCGAGACGACGATGTCCGCACCCACGTGCCGAGCGGCGCCCGTGACGGCACTCCGTCCTTGCATGAAGCCGTGGGCCGCATCGTTCGCGGGGATGAGGCCGAGCACGCGTTCCAGCAGGCGTCGCTGGACCCGGCGCAGCCGTTCCTCCGGGACCTCCAGCAGTCTCGGGACGCGCCCCGGTCGCGATCGCCATTCGTAGCGGTAATGGTGGAGCGGACCGGGGCGCGCTCGACGGTTCCACCGCTTCGTGTCGGCGAACCACGCGAGCTGCCCATCGGTCAGTTCGAGCAGCTTCGCGAGGGCGGCGATGTCGTCGATGCGCGGGAGCCCCGCTGCGGGCTCCCGCGAGCGCGTCGTCGCCACGACGTGGTGGTGGATGCGGATCGGAGTCCTGGCGGCGTCGGCCTTCTCGATCGCTGCGCGGAACGCCGGCGAATCGCCGATCACCGTGATCAGCAACCGGGGGGAATCGACGGGTGCTCTGACGAAGTCGACCATGACGTCGTCGACCACCCGCGGGAGCCAGCGTCGGCGCGCGCCGAGGACGAAGGATCCTGCGTCGACGAGGTGCGGAGCCGTCCACGCGTCCGCAGCGAGGAAGGCGTCAGCCAACGCCGTGGCGATCGCCGAGGCCTCAGGGCGGGGCGTCCGGGCGAGCACGCGCGTCGCGGGCGTCGGCGCCTCCGTCATCGTGTGGAGACCGTCCGGCCATCAGCTCGTCGGACGGTGAAGAGGGTGCGATGGCCTGCGCGCGACTCGTCCATCAGTGCGGGCACCGTACTGCGCGAAGCGCAGGGAGGCGCCTGCGGCGTTCGTTCCAGATCGGCCTGCGTGCCCCGGGGTATCCCCGGAGAGGATGGCTCACCGCGTGAACCACCCGCCTCGCTCGCAAGCCATCGCACGCCGCCACGATAGCAACAACGTCGGACGCGACGGCGACGGAGAGCGGATGCCGCGGCATCCGCTCTCCCCTCCCCTCCGCGCAGCCCACCTGACACACTGGGGCGATGAGCCTTCCTCACGACGACATCGATCCGGACGGACTGCTGGAGTACTCGGTGGTCTTCACCGATCGGTCGCTGAACCACATGTCCGCCCGCTTCGTCGCGGTCATGCAGCAGACCCTCGAGATCCTGCGCGAGGCGTACGGCGCGGAGGACGCGGTCGTGGTCAACGGCGGCGGCAGCTACGCGATGGAGTCGGTGGCGCGGCAGCTCGCGACGGGGCGCCGCGCGCTCATCGTCCGCAACGGGCTGTTCTCCTATCGGTGGTCGCAGATCCTCGAGACCGGTGGCATCGCGTCATCCGTCGTCGTGTGCACGGCGCGCCCCGACGGCGACGATGCGCAGGCGGAGTGGAGCCCCGCGCCGATCGACGAGGTCGTCGCCGCGATCCGGTCGTCCCGGCCGGACGTCGTGTTCGCCCCGCACGTCGAGACGGCCGCGGGCATGATGCTGCCCGACTCGTACGTCAGAGCCCTCGCCGACGCCGTGCACGAGGTCGGCGGAGTGCTCGTGCTGGACTGCATCGCCTCTGGGGCCATGTGGGTCGACATGACGGCGCTCGACGTCGACGTGCTGATCAGCGCCCCGCAGAAGGGCTGGAGCGGATCCCCCGGCGTCGGCTACGTCATGCTCGGAGAGCGAGGACGGGATGCCGTCGCCGCCGGCGCCACGACGAGCTTCGCTCTGGACCTCGGGCGCTGGCTCGCGATCTCCGACGGCTACCGCGACGGAACAGCGGGGTATCACGCGACGATGCCGACCGACACGATCGCCCACAACCTCGCGCAGATGATCGAGACGCGCGGGCTCGGCTTCGCCGCCCTTCGAGACGCGCAGGGCGAGCTCGGAGCGAGAGTGCGGGCGCTCCTGGCCGCACGGGGTCTGCCGTCGGTGGCGGCGGAGGGGGTGGCCGCACCGAGCGTGGTCGTCGTGCACACCGACGACCCGGGGCTCCGCAGCGGCGCGCGCTTCCGCGCGGAGGGCGTGCAGATCGCCGCCGGGGTGCCCCTGCACTGCGGCGAGCCCGCTGCCTTCTCGACCTTCCGGGTCGGGCTCTTCGGCCTCGACAAGCTCACCGACGTCGACGGCGCGGTCGCACGGCTCGAAGCCGCGCTCGACCGCATGGGGGTCTGACGGGCCTCGATCCGCGCACCCGGCGAGCTCGATCGGCCCCGCCGGGACGCCCGGCGTCAGCCGCCGACCGAGCGCAGGTCGTGCGGCGCGAGGTTGAGGCGCTCGCCGCCGTCGGCGGTCACGATGACGATGTCCTCGATGCGCGCGCCCCAGGACCCGGCGAAGTAGATGCCCGGCTCGATGCTGAAGGCCATCCCCTCGCGCAGGACCAGGTCGTTGCCGGGGGCGATGTACGGCTCCTCGTGCACCGAGACGCCGATGCCGTGTCCGGTGCGGTGCAGGAAGGACTCGCCGAAGCCGGCATCCGTCAGCACGTCGCGCGCGGCGGCATCCACCTGCTGGGCCGTCGCTCCCGGTCGCACCGCGTCGACGGCGGCCTGCTGGGCGCGCACGAGCACGGCGATCCGCTCGGCCGCGTCGGGAGACGAGGGACGTCCGACGACGTAGGTGCGGGTGCTGTCGGAGTTGTAGCCGCTGGGCACGGCGCCGCCGATGTCGACCACGACGACATCGCCGTCCTCGATCACGCGGTCGGACACCTCGTGGTGCGGATCCGCCCCGTTCGGCCCTGAGCCGACGATCACGAACTCCACGGTGCGGTGCCCCTCGGCGATGATCGCCTCCGCGATGTCCGAGGCGACCTCCCGCTCCGTGCGACCTGCGCGCAGCCACTCCGGCACCCGCCGATGCACCGCGTCGATCGCCGCGCCGGCACGTCGCAGCTCCACGATCTCGGCGGCATCCTTGATCATCCGGCTCTCGCGCAGCACCGGGGTGGCGAGTTCGAGCCGAACCCCCAGGCGTTCGGCGAGCGGGATCACGTGCAGTGCGGGCAGCGCATCCGACACCCCCACCCGCGAGACCGCGCCCAGGGCCCAGGCCACGAGGTCGTAGGGGTTCTCGCCGTCGACCCAGTCGGCGACGGCCAGCCCCAGCTCGCCGACCGCGGTGCTGCGGACCTTGGCGAGCTCCATGCGCGGCACGACGATGGTCGCGGCGGCGCCGGGACGCACCACCAGGGCGGTGAGGCGCTCGATCGTGTCGCCCTCCACCCCGACCAGATACTGCAGGTCGGGTCCTGGGCCCACGACGATGCCGTCGATCCCTGCATCCGCGGCGAGGGCCGCAGCCCGGTCGAGTCGGTCGGCGTACACGGAGGCGGGGAACGGCGTTGTGCTCACGACGTCAACGCTACTGCGCAGGTCGGCCCGGCGGAACGGAAGGCTGCGCGCCATCGAGATGGCGTGCGATGCCCGCGCGCGAGCGCAGCCCCGTCTTCTGCAGGATGCGTGCGACGTGGCTCTCCACGGTGCGAGGGCTCAGATGCAGCCGTTCGGCGATCATGCGGTTCGTGTGTCCGTCGGCCACGAGCTCCGCGACGTCCTGCTCCCGCGGAGTGAGCGCGTCGAGCGGAACATCCTCCTCGGCCGTGGGAGCGCCGAACCGGGCGATCGCGGCTTCCGCGAAGCGCCGATACAGCACGGCGCCCGCTCGATCGAACAGGTCCGCGGCCTCGCGGGCGTCGGCGAGAGCATCCGCCATCCTGCCCTGGCGCACGCGCAGCTGGGCGCGGAACATCGTTCCGTGCCCGCTCTGGGACGGGTGGTCCGCGCGTCTCCCCCACTCGATGGCCGCCTCGGCGTGAGCGAGCGCCTCGTCGAGATCGCCCCGCGCGACGGCGAGCTCACCGAGACCGATGTGCTTCTGCGAGGCGAAGATGTCGTGGCGGTCGATCTCCAGAGCCTCGAGATCGGCGGGCTGGCCGAGCACGATCGAACCGCGGCAGATGAACAGGCGCACGACACGACGCCACCACAGGATCTGCGGCAGCCCCGCCTCCACGAGTCTCCGGTAGCGGGTCGCGAACTCCTCCGCGCTCACCCGACCGGGCGCGGCGACCAGCGACGCGGTGAGCGCCAGCGGAACGGCATCCGGCCAGTTGTACTTCTCCGACGCCGCTATCGCCAGTTCGCTGAGCTCCTCGGCCTCGGCGCACCGATCCAGGGGGATGCAGAGGAAGGCGAGGATCAGGTAGAGGTGAGGCAGCACGTGGAAGCGCCCGTGCGACTCGGCGAGGCGGATGCCGCGCTCCACGAGGCGAGCCCCGTCGTCGAAGTCGGCCAGGAAGTGCGCGCACCACCCCATCGCCGTGACGACGTCGAGAACGGGCAGCAGCTCCGACGCGGTGAGCGTCTCGAAGCCGTCCTTGGCGATGCGGTATGCCTCCCGGCCGCGATCGAGATCCCCCACCCTGAGGTGCGACAGCGCGCGCAGCCCGGCGAGGGCGGTGGCGTGCCCCGGCCGCTCGTCGTCTTCTCTGAGCCAGGCCCTGGCATCGATCTCGTAGTCGCCGTCGTGCATGACGGCCAGGGTCGCCAGCTCGACGATCACCTCGGGGGCGAGCGTCGCCGCTCCGATGTCCCGCGCGAGCTCGAACGCCTCGTCGGGTCGGCCCTGGATGCGCAGCGACTGCATCAGAAGGGAGAGGGCCTCCCCCGTCGGCTGCTCGGAGACGTGCGCCTCGCGCAGCACCCGCTCGGCCTCGACGGGCCGCCCGTCGAGCAGCAGCGCACGCGCCAGCCCCAGGTCCCGTGCGCGATGCGGGATCCTCGTCGTTCGCATGAGCATCGCGATGCTGCTGCGCGGAGACGTCGAGGTCACGATCTCCGCGGCATCCACGATCGTCTGGATCTCGTCCGCGGTCAGATGCGAGCCGAGCTGCTGCAGGTGGGAGGCGCGTTCCAGCAGGTCAGACGCGCTCTCGGCGGCGAGGCGGTGCGCTCGCCGCCGAGCGCCGGCCCGCATGTGGCGATAGGCGGCCGCACGGATGAACGGATGGACGATCCTCAGCTCGTCCGCGTCGATGAGGCCGCGGCGGGCCAGGCGGTCAGCCGCGTCGGCGAGGGCGTCATCGGTCGGGGAGTCGCCAGAGAAAGCGCCATCCATCCGGACGAGTCGTGCGAGCGCGGCGGGGGCGACCGCCGGGGTGAGCGAAAGGGCATGCAGCAGCGTCAGCGCGGGAGCATCCAGTGTGCTGAACTCCCCGCGCAGAGCGTCGCCGATCTCGAGCGGTTCGCGCGCGTCGGTCCGGGCGGGTGCATCCCGCGCGGCATCCGCGAGCAGGCGGAGGAACAGCGGGTTCCCGCCGGCGAGCTCCACGAGGGCATCGTCATCGGCGCCGTGCTGACGGAGGAGGTCAGCGGCCTCGTCGTCGGCGAGCGGTGCGAGGCCGATGCGGTGCACCTGGGCGCCTCCGCGTGCGACCGCGTGCAGCAGCGTGTCCGGTACGGTGCCGGTTCGAAAGCACAGCACCAGGACGAGACCCGTCGTCGTGGGGTCGGCCAGCAGCCCTTCGATCAGCTCTGCGGCCGGGTCGTCCAGCCAGTGGGCGTCGTCGATCACCAGCACGGTCGGTGAGCTCGACAGCGCGTCGCGGACATCGCGCTGCAGGGCACGCGGTGCGCGCCGGGCGAGAAGCAGGGCGAGGTCGGCCTGCAGGAGATCCTCGACGATCGCTCGGATGCCGCCGAGGGGGATGTTCGTCGCGATCTCATCAGGGCGGGCGAAGAGCGTGCGCTGAGGAGGACCCGAACGCAGGAACTCTCCGACGAGAGCGGTCTTGCCGATCCCGATCGGTCCCTCGATGAGGATGATCCGGTGGGGAGCGTCGGCGGACGTCTCGGCGTGCGTGATCAGGCGATCGAGCTCGTCTCGACGTCCGATGAACATGTGCTCTCCCCTCCGCGCACAGAATGAGAATAGTGGGATATCGCTTCCCACGGGGCTTTTCTCGAACCATTCGATCAATTGCCGTGTTTCTACGGATGCGCGCTCTTCAGCCCGATTCATAGCCTGTGCATGATTGTGTCCGCCGACCCCAGTACAGGAACCACTCGATGACATCGCAGCTACGCACACGCCTCAGGCGCCTCCTCGGCGCGGGCACCGGCATCGCCCTCGCCGTCGGCCTCAGCGCCGTCGTGATCGCGGCGCCCGCCCAGGCCGCCACACAGGACGGCGTCTACGTCGGGGAGAACAGCCACGGGTACGACATCACGATCACGGTGTCGGACGGCAAGGTGACGGACGTCGCCACCACCTCAACGATCTTCTGCGGACTCAACCCTCCGATCCCCTCTCCGCTCACGTTCAACGACATCCCCGACACGGTGATCGGCGCGGACGGCACCTTCCAGGCCAACTGGACCTATCAGATCGATGCCGACTATCACGCCGAGTACTGGCTGGGCGGGACCTTCCACGACGACGGCACGGTCACGAGTTCCGGATCGAACGCCGCCGACATGGTCGGCGCGGGGCTGCAGTGCACGGGCACGCAGTTCACCTACGACGCGGCCGTCGACGGCACCCCTGCGCCGCAGATCACGGTGAATCCGAACCCCGCGACGCTGTCGCAGATCACCGATCCGGCCGGTGTCGTGCGCTTCACGGGCACCGGCTTCGCACCGGACAGCTCGGTCGCTCTCCTCGTGGACGGCCAGCAGGCGGCGACGCGCACGGCGGGCGCCGACGGGTCCGTCGAGGTCATCCTGCACTGGCCGAACGCCACGGTCGGCGACCACGTCGTGAAATTCACGAGCGGAGCGCGTACGGCCCAGACGACGTTCACCGTCGTGGCAGACCCGACCTACACGCCGACGGCGGCGGTGAGCCCGTCGACCACGACGGTCTCCGCGCTCGCCGGCGCCGGCGTCTCCGTCACGGGCGCGGGGTTCCCGCCGTCCGCGGCGGTCACCATCGCGTTCGACGGCACCACCGTCGCGACCGTCGACAGCGGCGCAGACGGCTCTGTCGGCTACGCGCTCTCCCGCGCAGCCGTCGCACCGGGGGCTCACACGATCACACTGACCAGCGGGCAGTGGTCGGCATCCGCCGTGCTGACCGTCGAGGCCGACCCGGTCGTCTACCACCCGGCGGTGCTCGTCACCCCCGACACGATCTCGCAGTCGGAGCTCGCGTCGGCGGGCATCCAGGTGCAGGGCAGTGGCTTCCCCGAGAACGCGCCGGTCGAGGTGCTCTTCGACGGCGCCGTGGTCACGACCGCGATCACCAGCGACACCGGAGCGGTCGCGACGTCCGTCCTCCGCTCTGGCGTCGCGGCCGGCACATCGACGGTGCTCGTGCGCAGCGGTCAGTGGCAGGCATCCGACACGGTCGTCGTCACGGCCGACCCGATCGATCCGGCCGACGTCACCCTCACTCCGTCGGAGATCGCGAGCGGTGCGCTGGAGGCCGACGGGATCGCGCTCACGGCCGAGGGCCTGCCGGCTGAGGTCCCGGTCCGCGTCCTGTTCGACGGCACCCAGGTCGCGACGTTCACCGCCTCCGCCACGGGCACGGGTTCGGCGTCGTTCACGGTGCCCGATGTCGCACCGGGCAGGCACACCGTGCAGCTCGTGCAGGGGCCGGGCTTCGCACCGCGGGGCGAGGCGCTCGCCGCCTTCGCACCGGGAGACGTCCTCGGCGAGGCCGAACTGCAGGTCACCGCTGATCCGGCATCCCCCGGACTCGTGCTGAGCGTCTCGCGGATCGCGACCGACTCGCTGGCCGCCACGGGTGTTCAGCTCGCGGGCACCGGGTTCACCCCCGGTCAGGCGGTCGCGGTCCTCTTCGACGGTCAGGAGGTCGGCGCCGCGCTCGCGGATGCCAGCGGTTCCGTCTCCTTCACCCTCCGCCGCGCGGGCGTCGCGCCCGGCGACCATCCGATCGCGCTCACCCAGGGCGATCTCCGATCCGAGGCCGTCCTGACGGTCACCGCCGCCTCGCAGCCGGGCACCCCAGGCCCTGGCACGTCGAACCCCGGGACGCCGGGTCAGGCGGGCGGGACCTCAGGCGGCCTCGCCGCTACCGGGACGGATGCCGGTCTCTGGACCGGCGTCGCCGGTGCCGCTCTGGCGCTGATGGCCGCGGGAGCGCTCATCGTCGTCCGACGCAGGCGCGCATAGCGGGAGGCTCGGGGCCGTACCCGGCCGCGCACTCCTCACGGTGCGCGGCGGGTGCGGCCCCGTGGTTCTCGCGACGTAGGATCAGAGGGTGCTGATCGGTCTGATGCGTCCCGTCGAAACCACCTCCGTCCGGGTGGAGGGCGCCGACCTCGCCGAGATCCAGACTCTGCTCGAGGCGCACCGGCCCGCCGGCTTCGATCTGATCTCCTCCCCTGTCGAGATGATCAAGGGGGCGGCGGTGCTCAAGTCCGTCGGGACGTTCGCTCGCCGCGACCAGGTCACCGAAGTGCAGGCCGACGACCTCGACGCCCTGCACGCGAAGGTGCCGGAGGGCTGGCAGCTCCTGAACGTCCGCGTCGCCTGACGCCTCTCCTTCGACTCGCAGGCTGCTCCGGTCGCAAACCGGGTCCCGAATCCGCGCAGTTCGCGACCGGGTCTGCGACCGGAACAGGCCGGCGGGAGCACCCGATCAGCGCGCTCGCACGCCGGCGGCCAGCTCGGCGAGGGCCGTGACGGTGGCGTCCCAGCCCATGCACGCATCCGTCACGCTCTGACCGCGCACCAGGGTGGCAGGACCGGCGGCGACGTCGAGCTTCTGGGCGCCCGCGACGAGGTTGCTCTCCAGCATCACGCCGGCGATCGCCCGCCCGTCGGCGGCGATCTGCGCGGCGAGCTCGGTCACGACCTCGGCCTGGCGCAGGTGGTCCTTGCCGCTGTTGCCGTGGCTGGCGTCGATCACGAGCCTGTCGGTGAGTCCGGATGCCGCCAGCCGCTCCGACGCGCGCCGCACGTGCTCCACCTCGTAGTTCGGTCCGTCCGCCCCGCCGCGGAGGATCACCGAGGTGTCGGGGTTGCCCGTCGTGGTGACGAGGCTCGCACGTCCGTCGGCGCCGATCCCGAGGAAGGCCTGCGGAGCGGATGCCGCGGCCGCAGCATCCAGGGCGACCTGCAGTCCGCCGTCCGTGCCGTTCTTGAACCCGATCGGCATCGACAGCCCGGATGCCAGCTGGCGGTGGATCTGGCTCTCGGTGGTCCGCGCACCGATCGCGCCCCAGGTCACCAGGTCCGCGGTGTACTGCGGGCTGATCGGCTCCAGGAACTCGGTGGCGCACGGCATCCCCAGCGCCGTCACATCGCGCAGGAAGGCCCGCGCCATCCGCAGTCCGGCCTCGATGTCGTGGCTGCCGTCGAGGTGCGGGTCGTTGATCAGACCCTTCCATCCGACCGTGGTGCGCGGCTTCTCGAAGTACGTGCGCATCACGACGAGCAGCTCCCCGCTGTGCTTCTCGGCCTCGCGCACCAGACGTCCGGCGTACTCCAGCCCCGCGTCGGGGTCGTGGATCGAGCACGGGCCGACGACGACGAGCAGACGGTCGTCCTCCCCCGTCATGATGCGGCGAACCTCGTCGCGAGTGCGCGAGACGAGGGCGGAGCGCTCGTCGCCCACCGGCAGCTCCGCGGCGATCTCGCCGGGCGCGGGGATGGTGGTGAAGCTCGCGACGTGCAGGTCGGCGGTGGCGTCGACGGTGGTGGTGTCGTTCACGGGGTGGGTCCTGTCCACTAAGGGCGGACCCGATGCAGAGCCCGCCGAAACGGCGAAGGGCAGAGCGGATGCTCTGCCCTGTCGGCTCTGAAGGTGTCGGTACGCGTCAGTGTCGCGACGGCCCCTCCAGAGCCGACTCGAAATACGCATACCAATTGGTCATGGAGAAGACCCTACCCCATGCGGAGAGGTCATCCGGCGGCGAGGCGGATCCGCTCGGCGAGGAACGAGCGGTTGGCCTCGTCGAGCTCGAGCACGGCGTAGGCCACCGGCCACATCGTGCCGTCGTCGAGCTGTGCGGGCTGCTCGAAGCCGAACGTGCCGTAGCGGGTCTTGAACTTGCTCGCGGGCTGGAAGAAGCACAGCACCTTGCCGTCCTTGCCCCACGCGGGCATGCCGTAATAGGTCCGCGGCACGAGGTGAGGAGCGGCTTCGAACACCAGGGCGTGCAGGCCCTCTGCGATCACCCGATCGTCGTCGGAGAGCTTCGCGATCGCCGCCTGCAGGTCGGCCTCCCCTTCGGCCCGAGCCTCCTCCGGCGTCTTCTTCGCACGGGAGCGCGCGGTCTTCTTCTCGGCGGCGGCCGCCTTCATGGCGTCGCGTTCCTCGGCGGTGAAGTTCTTCTCGTTGTCGGCCATGGGAGTGTCCTCTCGATCGGTGATGACCTCAGCGTAGGGATGCCGACGAGGGCTGCGCTTCTCGATTCCTGATCGATCACGCAGGCGGTCGAGGCGTGCGCAGACGGACGAGGTCGCGGGTGCGACTTCTCACGGCTGGCCCGGTCGACGAGCGGATAGGGTGTGAGCCATGGACATGCGCGTCGCGGCATACGCGGTCGTCACCGATGACGATGACCGGATCCTTCTGGCGCGCTGGATCGACGGACGCCGCGTCGCGTGGACCATGCCCGGCGGCGGACTCGAAGCCGGAGAGGACCCCGAGGCGGCCGTGCGCCGCGAGCTCCGCGAGGAGACCGGGTACTCCGTCAAGGTCGGCGAGCTGCTCGGCATCCACTCCCGCGTGATCCCCGCCACCCAGCGTGTGCAGAAGTCGGACTCGCCGCTGCACACCCTGCGCATCGTCTACCGCGCGAGCGTCACCGGCGGCAAGCTGCGCTTCGAGACCGAGGGCTCGACCGACATGGCGGAGTGGTTCCCCCGTGACGCCGTCGCAGGGCTCCAGCGGGTGAAGCTCGTCGACATCGCGCTGAGGATGGCCGGCATCCTCTGACCCGTCGTTGAGCGCCTTCCGAGGTCGCGCGGACGGGTGAGGCGTTTCGTCTCGGTCGCTGGCGCTCTCTCGCTCAACGACCAGTGGTGCCTTCCCTCGTCGTTGAGCGAGCGCAGCGAGACGACACGCACTCCCCGCGCCGATCAGCCGCGCGGCTCCTCCGGCACGGTGATGTCGGCGACCGTCGCGCCGTACGCGGAGATGAGGTCATCAGCCTCGACGAACAGGCTGTAGCCGTGGGCGCCCGCACCCATCGCGATGCGTCGGCCGACGATCGACTCGTCCGCGTAGATCGGCCAGTCCGTGGTGCTGCCGATGGGCACGATCGTGCCGCGCTCGTATCCGGTGGCGGCCAGAGCCAGTTCGGGCTCCGGCAGTCGCAGCTTGTTGACGCCCACGACGGCGCGCAGCTTCGGCCACGAGATCGACCGGCCGCCGGGCACCAGGGCGAAGAGGTAGGTGTCGTCCGACCGCTTCACGACCAGCGTCTTCACGATCCCCGAAGGGTCGAGTCCGAGCAGCTCCGCAGCCTCGAACAGGCTCTTCGCCTGCGGGCGCTCACGGATCTCGATGTCGAGACCGCGGGATGCCGCGGCATCCCGCACCCGGGAATGGGGCGTTTCGTCTCGGTCGCCTGCGGCGTCCTCGCTCAACGACCTGTCCGAGTCACGCGTCGGGAGCGGACAGCGGGTCGTCGGCGACCCACAGCTCGTCGTCTGCGCGCAGCGCCTGCCATGCGGCGTAGAGCACGCCGACGGCTGCTGCGGCGCCGAGGATCAGGGCGACGACCGAGCCGAGACCCGGGCCCTTCTTCTCGGTGACGACGACGGCGCGGCCGCGCGGGGCGCTCAGGCCGTGACGCTTCGCGTTCGCGACATCCCAGGCGCTCAGAGCGGTGCCGACGACTCCGCCGACGATCGGGACGACCTTGTCGTCGACGACGTGCTTGCCGAAGCGCACACCCTGGTCGACGACCGGTGCGACGCGACGGTTGTACGTGTCCTGAACGACGGGGACCACCTGCTCGCGATTGAAGTTGCCGAGCTGACGACCGGCCTCACGGGCGACGTCGGCGGCGTGGCCGACGAGCACCTGCTGGTTCTCCCAGAGCTGGTTCGCGTCGTTCTGAAGACGACGCAGTTCCTTCTTCCGCTTGCGGCTGAGGCTCACGATGCTCTCCTGTCGTTTGGAGTACGGGTTCACCATCTTGCCACGCCATGCTGGAAGCGGCATGAAACCCGGGCAAACTCACCGGAAGCTCTGCGAGAATATGGGCATGGCTCACGCTTCTCATGTCGCAACCCTCCACACCAACCACGGTGACATCGTCATCAACCTCTTCGGCGACCACGCTCCGAAGACGGTCAAGAACTTCGTCGGCCTCGCCGACGGCACCCAGGACTGGACGCACCCCGCCACCGGCAAGCCGGGCGAGGGTCCCCTCTACAAGGACGTCATCTTCCACCGCATCATCCCGAACTTCATGATCCAGGGCGGCGACCCGCTCGGTCAGGGCGTCGGCGGTCCCGGCTACAACTTCAACGACGAGATCAACGGCGAGCTCAACTTCAACGAGCCCTACATCCTCGCGATGGCCAACGCCGGCCTGCGCCGCAACGCCATCACCGGCGAGGTCGAGGGCACCAACGGCTCGCAGTTCTTCATCACCACCGACCCGACGCCGTGGCTGCAGGGCAAGCACACGATCTTCGGCGAGGTCGCCGATGACGCCTCCAAGGCCGTCGTCGACGCGATCGCCGCCGTGCCGACAGCAGCGGGCGACCGCCCGATCGAGCCGGTCGTGCTGCAGTCGATCGACATCGTCGCGGCCTGACGCCGAGCGAGCCGATCCGGATGACGAGCTCCGAGTTCACGAGCAATCGCGACAACTACTGCTATCGGCATCCGGATCGGCAGAGCTTCGTGCTCTGCCAGCGGTGCATGCGCACGGTCTGCCCCGAGTGCCAGACCCAGGCCGCGGTCGGGGTCATCTGCCCCGAGTGCATGAAAGAGGATCGCAAGAACCGCACCCCCGCGCAGAAGAAGGCTGCGCGGCGCTGGGGCGGAGGCGGCGCGATCGCGACCGCCACCCGCAGCGGCAGGCCGGTCGTGACCTACGCGCTCCTCGCGGTCACGTCGTTCATCGGGCTGCTGCAGCTCATCCCGGGCCTCGGTCCCCAGATCACCGAGGCCCTGCGGTTCAACGCGGTCTACCTCTACCCGAACCTGTCGGTCTTCCCCTTCGAGCCCTGGCGTCTGCTCACCGCGGTCTTCGCCCACGGCGGCTTCATCCATCTGGCGCTGAACATGCTCGCGCTGTGGATGCTCGGGCAGATCCTCGAGCCGATGCTCGGCAGAGCGCGCTATCTGGCGCTGTACCTGATCAGCGGACTCGGCGGTTCGGTCGCTGTCGCGGTCATCGCACCCGGCATCTATACCGTCGGTGCCTCGGGAGCGATCTTCGGCCTCATGGCCGCATTGCTCATCGTCGGGCGCCACATCGGCGCCAACGTCACCGGCATTCTGATCATCCTCGGAGTCAACTTCGCCTTCGGCTTCTTCGTCGGCGGCATCGCGTGGCAGGCGCACCTGGGCGGCGCGATCATCGGCGCTCTCGTCGCGTTCGTGTACACGCGGACGCGTCGCCGCGAGCAGCGCGTATGGCAGATCGTTCTGCTCGCAGTTATCACCATTCTGTTGATCGTTGTGGTGTTCATCGTTCCACCGCTCGTGCTTTTGGCCTGATCGAGAGTTGTTAACAGGGTTGTTAACCCCTGTGAATAACACCGGTGTAATTCTCCCCAGCTGTGGAGAGATCTGTGGATAACTCTCACTCCTGAGTTCTGCGGGGGACGGGCGCAGGGATGTTCCCTTCGCTCGCAGAGCGGGATCCCTCCCGCCTGGCGGGCCCCTCCCGATGCTCGCTCCGGGAACATCCCTGCGCCCTTACGCCGCATCGCTGCACTCGCTCGCTGGGGACGCATCGCTTCGCCTGCTCGCGTGGGGAGATCGGGTGAGGGGTCGTGAAGTGTCGGGTCTAGGTGCCGGGATGCGGCAGTTTGTGACTCCTCAGCGTCGGTACGCACACGCATGCGGGCGGCGCTGCGTGCTCGGGCGGTCGGGCGGAAACGAAGAAGGCCCCCTCGTCATCGAGGGGGCCTTCTTCTCAGGAAGAGGATGCGGTCAGCGCCACCGCGTGGTCATGAGGAAGCCGATCAGCGCGATGCCGAGGCCGATGGCCAGGTTCCAGTTGCCGAGACCGGGGATCGGGAACGCCATGCCGGAGATGTAGAACACGAGGATCCAGGCCAGACCCAGCAGCATGAAGCCGATCATCACGGGCTTGAACCACACCGCGTTGGGCGCAGCGTCGCCTTCGGCGCGCGTCACTTCGGGTTCTTCTGTCTTGCGGTCTCGTGCCATGCCGTCATTCTACCCACGACTCCTCGCAGCGCCGAGAATCCGGGGGGCGAGAGCGCGGCATCCGCACAGGAATCACGGATAGTATCAGCGGCATGAGTGCATCCGTCGTCTCGGGGGAGCGACGCAGGCGTCATCGCCGTCCCCGCTCGCGCGCCACGTTCACGAGCGTGCTCGGTGAGCTGCTGCTCACCGCAGGCGTCCTCGTGCTGCTCTTCGTCGCCTGGCAGATGTGGATCGGCGACATCATCATCAGCGCGGAGAAGAACGATCAGGGCGCGGCGATCTCCAAGGAATGGGCGGAGGCGCCGGCTCCCGAGCTTCCGCCGCTCGTGGAGAAGGATGACGGCACGACCGTCTACGCGCCTGTCGTACCCGCGAAGCCTGCGAACACCGAGCAGCTCGGTCAGATGCACATCCCGCGCTTCGGCGCCGACTACAACAAGGGCATCTACGGCGGCACCACCCGCGCGGGAACCCTCGACAAGCTCGGCATCGGCGTCTACACCGACTCGAAGATGCCGGGTGAGATCGGCAACTTCGCAATGGCCGCGCACCGCACCACGTGGGGCAAGCCCTTCAACCAGCTCGACAAGCTGCAGCTGAACGACGCGATCGTCGTCGAGACGCCCGACGGCTGGTTCACCTACCGCTTCCGCACGCTCGAGTACGTCAAGCCGACGCAGACGGACGTGCTGCTCGACGTGCCGCAGGTGCCCGGCGTCGAGACCGGAGAGCAGTACATCACGCTGACCGCCTGCTCCCCTCTGTACTCGCTCGCCGAGCGCATCGTCGCCTACGGTGTCTTCGAGAGCTTCCAGCCGCGCGCCGAGGGTCCGCCCAAGGCTCTGACCGATCCGCCGCCGCCCCCGGCCGCGCCGTCGGTGTAGGGAACGAGAGGAATCATGTACGCCGCACTCTGGCGCCTGCTGCCCGGTCCGTGGTGGCTGAGGCTCTTCATCCTGCTCGTGCTCGTCGCGGCCGTCCTGTACGCGCTGTTCTGGTTCGTGTTCCCGTGGGTCAGCCCCTTCATCACCCCGGGCGAGGTCGACGTCGAATGACGCGCGTGCTCGTCGTGGACAATCACGACAGCTTCGTGCACACCCTCGTCGGCTACCTGCGAGAGCTCGGCGCCGACGTCGAGATGATCGAGGCCGACGCGGTCGACGCGGCAGGGCTCGAGTCGCTCATGCTCGCGTTCGACGGGGTGATGCTCTCCCCCGGGCCCGGTGCGCCCGCCGACGCCGGCGCCTCGATCGACGCCGTGCGCATCGCCGCGAAGACGGGGATGCCGCTGCTCGGCGTCTGCCTCGGGCACCAGTGCATCGCCGAGGCCTTCGGTGCGCCGGTCACGGAGGCCCCGGAGCTCATGCACGGCATGGTGTCGCCGGTCGTGCACGACGGCTCGGCGCTGTTCGACGGCATCCGCTCTCCGTTCGACGTCGGGCGCTATCACTCGCTCGCCGTGGCGGAGTCCGCACTGCCCCGTGAACTGCGGGCGATGGCGCACGCCGATTCGGGGACGGTCATGGCGATCGCCCATGTCGCGCTGCCGATCGTCGGCGTGCAGTTCCACCCCGAGAGCGTGCTCACCGAGGGCGGCTACCGGCTGCTCGCGAACTGGCTCTCCTCGCTCGGCGACGCGGATGCCGTCGCCAGCGCCGAACTGCTGCATCCGCAGTCCTCGCGCTGAGGCGCCGCGTCTGCAGGTGTGCTCGCTCAGCGACCGGTCATGGCAGCGCGATCAGCCCGCGGAGCCCGTGCAGTAGCGCAGTTCGATCGGCGAGCCGACGGCCACGTCACCGGGCGCGGAGGACATCGAGACGACCGTCGGCGGATCCGTCGCGGGGCAGTCGGAGAGCTCGACGCCCGTCGGGGTCAGTCCGATCTGCTCGAGCTGCGTCTTCGCGGCATCCAGGGTCCAGCCGGTGACATCGGTGAGCGTGACCCGACCGCTCGCGACCACGAGGTTCACGACGGTCTTGGGGGCCACTTCCGACTCGGCCTTCTCGCTGGCCTCCATCACCGTGTCGGCGGCGAGGCTCTTGTCGTTGCGCTGGATCACCGTGCCGAGTTGCAGGCCGGCAGCGGACAGGGCGTCTTTCGCGGCCGCGAGCGACAGGCCCTTCAGGGTCGGCACGACGACCGTCTCCTTGCCGGACGAGACGTAGAGCGTGATCTCGTCGCCCTCGGCGACGGCCACTCCCGCCTTGGGATCGGTGCGGATGACGTTGCCCTCGGCGATCTCGGAACTCGATTCGAGCACGACCTTGGCTGTCAGATCGAGATCGCTCAGTGCATCCTGAGCGCGCTCCGAGGCCACATCGATGAGGTTCGGCACGGTGCGCGCCGTCACAGGGGTGTCGTCGGTGCGGCTGATCGTGATCACCCAGAACAGGATGGATGCCAGGAGCACGGCGAGCAGCGCGACCCCGGCCCAGATCCACGCGACCGGCGGTCCGGACTGCGTGCGGGCCATCGTGGTGTCGGTGCTGAGCTGGCGGAGCGAACGCGCGGTCTCCTGCGCCTGCTTCGGGCTCGGTCCGTACAGCTCGCTGGTCAGCGCGCCGAGTTCCTTGCGGCTCGGGGCACGGCCCGCGACGGCGGCGTCGAGCGCGGCACGGAAGTGCGCGGCATCCGGGTAGCGCTGATACGGGTCCTTCGCGAGGGCGCGGAGCACGATCGGGTCGAGGGCGCCGGGGGAGTCCTCGTTCACCTCGGTCGGCGGCACGGGGGTCTCGCTGACGTGCTGATAGGCGACGGCCACGGGGGACTCACCGCGGAACGGCTGACGTCCGGTGAGCAGCTCGTAGAGCACGACGCCGGTCGAGTACAGGTCGGCACGGGCGTCGACGGGCTCGCCCTTGGCCTGCTCCGGCGAGAAGTAGGCGGCGGTGCCGATGATCTGCGTGGTCTCGGCGACGGTCGACGAGGAGTCGGATACGGCCCTCGCGATGCCGAAGTCCATGACCTTGACCTGGCCCTTGTCGGTGACCATGACGTTGCCCGGCTTGATGTCGCGGTGCACGACACCGGCGCGGTGCGAGTAGTCCAGGGCCTCGAGGATGCCGTCGGCGTAGCGCACCGCGTCGTCCACGGGCACAGGGCCTGCGGAGATGATGTCCTTCAGCAGCGTGCCGCTGATGAGCTCCATGACGATGTACGGCACGACGAGCGAGCCGTCGCCCTCGGTCTCGTCTCCGGCGTCGTACACGCGCACGATCGACGGGTGCGACATGCGCGATGCGGCCTGAGCCTCGAGCCGGAACCGCGTGCGGAACGCCGTGTCGCGCGCCAGCTCGGGGTCGAGGATCTTGATCGCGACGTCGCGACCGAGCGTCAGGTCATAGCCGCGGTACACCTTGGCCATGCCGCCGTGCCCGATGAGCTCGTCGACGCGGTACCGACCCGCGAGAACACGTGGCTCTGTGGACACGTACTGACCCCCTGATACGACCTGATGAAACTGCTCTCAGCCTACGATGCGCTAGCCGTCAACCTGCTGAATCGCTGCCGCCGGTCTCCGCCGCGGGCAGGATCACGGTGGACTGGCCCTGCGGCGAGACGTCGGAGGGACGGTCTCCGCAGAACGCGCGATACGTCGCGGTCACGACCTGACCGGCCTTGCCGGTGTCGACCGTGAACGTGGTGCTGCGCGTGTTCTGGTCGAAGCTGCTCGTCGTCTTGCCGCCCGTGAACGTGCCGTTCGTGAGGGTGACCTCGTAGGACGACAGGTTCGGGGTGCCGGACGGGCACGTGAAGTTCGTCCAGTTCAGCGTGGCCGTGCCGCCCTCGATGATCGTCGTCGCGGCCGAGAACGTCGGAGCGTTCTTGGGCTGGCCGATCGGCGTCTGGTCTGCGTACGCGGTCATGCTGATCGCGGATCCGGGCTCCAGCAGACCTCTGGGGCTGACCTGCTCGACCGTGCCGACCTGTTCAGCAGTGGGAGCGGGGGTCGTCCCCACGTCGCACGACGGGACGAGTCCCGCTTGTGTGGCGATCCCGATCGCCTCGTCGCAGCTCAAACCGATGAGGCCCAGAGAGGCGACGTCGACCGGGGCCGTCGTGGGCGTCGGTGTCGGCGGCGTCTTCGTGGGCTTCGGCGTCTGGCTCGCCGAGGTCGAAGGCGACTTCGACGGGTCGGCGTCTCCGCCGCCCTTCGGGCCGAACAGCGCCCAGAGTCCACCACCGAGGACGATGACGAGCAGTGCGATGAGCGCGATCAGCGGCCACGTCCAGGGGCTGCGTTTCTTCTTCCCCTCCTCCTCCTCGGCAACCTCGTCGCCGGTGGGGAGGGTCGCCGTGGTGGGCAGGATGCGCGTCGTGCCGTCGTCTCCGGATGCCGTCAGCATCCGGGTCGCGTCGTCGGCGATGCCGCCGTTCGCGATGGCGGGAACGGCGATGGCGGCCGAGTTCAGGTCGCCCCGTCGCAGCGCCTGTGCGGCGCGGGCGACGGTCGCGGAGGACGACGGGCGATCCGCCGGCTTCTTCGCGATCATCGCCATGACGAGGTTCTGCACGGGGATCGGCACGGTCGGCGGCAGCGGCGGGGGCTGCTCGTTGATCTGCGCCATCGCGATCGCGACCTGCGACTCGCCCGTGAAGGGACGCTTGCCCGCGAGGCACTCGTACGCGACGATGCCGAGCGAGTAGGTGTCGGTCGCCGGAGACGCCGGGTGGCCGGAGGCCTGCTCCGGAGAGAGGTACTGCACGGTGCCCATGACCTGGCCCGTGGCGGTGAGCGGCACCTGGTCGGCGATGCGCGCGATGCCGAAGTCGGTGATCTTGACACGGCCGTCTGGCGTGATCAGCAGGTTTCCCGGCTTGATGTCGCGGTGCACGAGGCCGGCCGCGTGCGCGGCCTGCAGAGCGGATGCCGTCTGCGCGACGATGTCGAGCGTCTTGTCGGCGCTCAGCGCGCCGTCGCGTTCGAGGATGGTCGACAGAGCCTCGCCGGGCACGAGCTCCATGACGAGGTAGGCGCTGCCGTTCTCCTCGCCGTAGTCGAAGACGCTCGCGATGCCCTCGTGGTTGACGAGAGCGGCGTGGCGCGCCTCCGCGCGGAACCGCTCGAGGAACCCGGGGTCCCCCATGTACTCGTCCTTGAGGATCTTGATCGCGACGGTGCGTCCGATGACGTGATCCGTCGCCTCCCACACCTCGCCCATGCCGCCGATCGCAATACGCGACTGCAGCTCGTAGCGACCACCGAACGACACACCCTGCGTCGGTCTCATCTGCCCAGCACCGCCTCTATGACCTTCTTCGCAATCGGAGCGGCGATGGTGTCACCGCTTCCGGACTGCCCTTTTCCGCCGCCGTCTTCGACGACGACCGCAACTGCCACCGCGGGGTCGTCCGCCGGCGCGAAGCCGGTGAACCACAACGTGTGCGGCTTGTTTCCGTTCTCTGCGGTACCGGTCTTACCGGCCACGTCGATCCCGTCTATTCTTGCACCCTGTGCCGCTCCCGTAGCGACGCTCGCCACCATGGCGGCGGTGACCTGATCGGCCACGCTCGCGTCGACTGCCCGACCGAACTCGCTGTCGTCGTACGACCGGATGACCGACAGGTCGTTTCCGATCACGGCATCCACCATGTGGGGGTTCATGACCACTCCGTCGTTCGCGAGCCCAGCCGCCACCATGGCGATCTGCAACGGCGTGGCGGTGACCTGACCCTGACCGAAACCGCTGAGCGCGGTCTGCGGGTCGTTGAGCCCCCGGGGGTAGCTGGACGGGGTGGAGGTGAGCGGGGTGTCGAAGCTCTGGTTGAAGCCGAACTTCTCGGCCATCTCGCGGATCTTGTCGTCGCCGAGGGCGACGGCGAGTTCCGCCATCGGGATGTTGCAGCTGAGGCGCACGGCCTCCGCGATCGTCACCGTCGGGCCGTCGCCGCCGCACGTGCCGCCCCACGCGTTCGAGACCGTGTTGTCCGAGCCGGGCAGCTGATAGCGCGCGGGGTTCGGCAGCGTCGACTCCGGCGTCCAGTCGCCGCTCGCGAAGGCGGCCGCGGCCACGACGATCTTGAACGTCGACCCCGGGGGGTTGAGGTCTCCCGCGATCGCGCGGTTCGACAGGGGCTTCGACGGGTCCTGCTCGAGCTGCGCGAACGCGGCGTTCGCGGCATCCGCATCGTGCGTGGCGAGGAGGTTCGTGTCGAAGCCGGGCGTCGACACCATCGCGAGGATGCGTCCGCTCTTGGGCTCGATGGCGACGACGGCGCCCTTGAGTCCCTGCAGTCCCTCGTAGGCGGCGCGCTGCGCTGCCGTGTTCAGCGAGAGCTTCACGCTGTAGCCGGTCTGCGGCTGACCGCTGACGATCCGCTCGATCTCCGAGAAGAACGCGTTCGAGCCCGTGCCGGAGAGGTCGGCGTTGAGGGCCTTCTCGATGCCGGTGCGGGAGTCCAGCGGTGCGCTGAAGTAGCCGGTCACGGGCTCCCACATGGCGGCATCCGTGTACACGCGCTGGAACTGGTACATGTCGTCGCTCGGCACGGACGACGCGATGGCGACCCCGTCGACGATGATCGAACCGCGCTGGATCTCGTAGCTGTCCAGACGAGTGCGCTTGTTGTTGCCGTTCTGGGAGAGCGCGTCGGCGTCGATGACCTGGATCCAGCTGGTCGCGGCGAACAGCGAGATGAACATGAACAGCATGACGATGCTGAGGCGGCGCAGCTCCTTGGTCATCCGATCACCGTCCTCGGCTGGGAGCGCACGGCATCCGAGATCCGCAGCAGCAGCGCGACGATCAGCCAGTTCGCGACCAGCGAGGAGCCGCCGGCGGCGAGGAACGGAGTGGTGAGTCCGGTGAGCGGGATGACGCGGGTCACGCCGCCGACCATGATGAACACCTGCAGCGCGATCGTGAACGACAGCCCGGTGGCGAGCAGCTTGCCGAAGTCGTCCTGACCGGCGAGGCCGATGCGGATGCCGCGGCTCACGAACACCATGTACAGGCAGAGGATCGCGAACAGCCCGATCAGGCCGATCTCCTCGCCGAGGCTGGTGATGATGTAGTCGCTGTGCGCGAGCGGGGTCACCTCGGGGCGGCCCTGGCCCCAGCCGGTGCCGATGAGCCCGCCGTGGGCGAGGCCGAACAGCCCCTGCATCGGCTGGTACCCCTCCTTCTCGGGGTTCACCTGGCCCGGATCGAACAGGAACAGCCAGTTGATGAACCGGCCGTGCACGTAGCTGAGCACCTGGGTGGCGACGACGGCTCCGGCGAGCACCAGGCCGAGGCCGATCAGCACCCAGCTGGTCTTCCCTGTGGCGACGTAGAGCATCGCCACGAACATGCCGAAGATGAGGGTTCCGGTGCCGAGGTCGCGCTGGAACACGATGATGCCGAGCGAGATCACCCACACCACGAGCACCGGTCCGAGCTCGCGCATGCGGGGCCAGGTGATGCCGAGGACGCGCGTGCCGACCGAGGTCAGGCTCTCCCGCGTGCGCACGAGGTAGCCGGCGAAGAAGATCGCGAGGCAGATCTTGGCGAGCTCTCCGGGCTGGAAGGCGAAGTTGCCGCCCAGCGACACCCACACCGCCGCGTTCGCGTCGGGGATGCGCAGGCCGGGGACGAACGGCAGCAGCAGCAGGACGATGCCGGTGAGGCCGAAGATGTACGTGTACCGGAAGAGCACGCGGTAGTTGCGGAGCAGGATGACGGTGGCGATCGCCCCCGCAAGGGAGATCGCCGCCCACGCGAGCTGCTTTGTGGAGAACGCTCCCCAGCCCGTGTAGGCCTTGGCGATGTCGATCCGGTAGATCATCGCGATGCCGAGTCCGGTCAGCAGCGTGGCGATCGGGAGCACGAACGGATCGGCGTCGCGGGCCACGGCGCGCAGCACGAAGTGCAGGGCGAACGCGAGCACGGCGAGCCCGCCGCCGATCGCGAGGATCATCGGGTCGACCGTGCCGAGGGCGCCGAGCTGCACGAGGGTCAGCGATGCGCCGCTGATGACGATGGCGAACAGCAGCAGCCAGAACTCCCGGTTGCGCTGCGTCTGCGGCATCCGGATCCCGCGCAGCGCCTTGATGACGCTGGTATCAGCCGCGACGTCGACGCTCATCCTGCGCCCTCCGTCGGAGTGGGTATCGGAGTGGGCAGGGGCGTCTGCTGGATCGCGTTCGCGTCGGCTCCCGCCTGGAGGCGCGCGACGATGGCGTCGGCATCCGACAGGGAGCGGGCGTTGATCGTGCGCTCCACCGATGCGCGCTGGTACTCGGGCAGGTCGGCGAGCAGGATGTCGGTGTCGCGCACCGGCGTCGACAGCGTGATCGGCCCGATGTTCTGCTGCACGCCCTGGAAGATCACGACGCTGTCCTCGTCGGCGCCGATGAAGTAGCGCGTCTGGGTCCAGCTGTAGGCGGCGAAGGCGGCGATGCCGAGCATGACGAGCACCAGCAGCATCCCGGCGATCCAGCCGAACCGGCGGCGACGTGCGCGCCGACGGTCTTCCTGGATCAGCTCCTCGAGGTACTCGGGGGCCGGTTCGAAGTGGCTCGGCTCGTTCGCCGCCTGGCGCACCGGGTGCAGCCAGTTGCTGAGCGCGGAACGGGCGGCCGGGATCGCGATGTTCGACGGATTGGAGGCCGATCCGACGATGGTCGGCGTGCCAGACGAGATCGCGTGCTGTCCGCCGACGTCGACGAGCACCATCGTGACGTTGTCGGGCGCGCCGCCGTCGAGCGCCTGCTTGAGGAGGCTGTCGGCCGTGCGGCCCGGAGCCATGCCGAGGCGCATCGCCTTGAGGATGTGGGTCTCGTCGACGACGCCGGAGAGTCCGTCGGAGCACAGCAGCCAGCGGTCGCCCGGCTGGGTGTGCATGACGAACATGTCGAGCTCGGGGTCGGCGTCCATGTCGCTGAGCACGCGCATGAGCACCGAGCGCCGCGGGTGGTAGCGGGCTTCTTCCGGCGTGATGCGGCCCGAGTCGACGAGCCGCTGCACGAAGGTGTGATCGGCCGTGATCTGCGTCAGCGCGTCGTCGCGGAAGAGATAGATGCGCGAGTCGCCGATGTGGCCGATGACGGCGTAGTCGTCGACCATGATGATCGCGCTGAGCGTGGTGCCGAGTCCGGCGAGCTCGGGGCGGTCTTTCGCGGCGCGGATCAGGTCGCCGGCGGCCGTCGTGGCCGCGGCCTGCAGCGACGCCTGCGCGTCGTCGGTCGAGGCGTACGCCTGGTCGAGGGGCTCCATGCGCTGGATCGCGATGCTCGATGCGACGTCGCCGCCCGCGTGTCCGCCCATGCCGTCGGCGACGACGAACAGGTTGGCTCCGGAGTATCCGGAGTCCTGGTTGTTGGAGCGGACCTTCCCGGTGTGGGAGATCGCGGCGCTCGAGCCCTCGAAGACCATACGCGCGTCAGGCCCGCAGCTCGAAGGTCGTGGCGCCCACCTTGACGGGGGTGCCGAGCGACAGCGGCACCGAGGAGCCGGTCACGCGCGTGCCGCCGACGAAGGTGCCGTTGGTGGAGTCGAGGTCCTGGATCGCCCAGTTGTCTCCGCGCAGCAGGAGGCGCGCGTGGTGGCTCGACGTGTAGTCGTCGCGGATCACGAGAGACGACTCGCTGGAGCGGCCGATCGACAGGCTCTCGCCGTTCAGCGGGAGCTCGAGACCGGTCTTGGGACCCGACGTGATCACGAGGCGCTTGGCCGTGGCGATCGTCGCGGGGCCGGTCGAGGGCTTCGCGGATGCCGGCTTCGCCGCGGGTGCGGGCGCCGGAGCAGCGGATGCCGCGGCTGCGGCCTGCTCGGCGGGGAGCTTGCGCACCTTCACGCCGAAGAGATCGGCGCGGAGCGAGTAGACCACGGCGAACACGAAGAACCACAGGAGGAGGAGGAAGCCCAGGCGCAGGAGGAGGAGAGGGAGCTCTGCCATCAGATCGTCCCTCCCGCCGGGATGCGAGCGCTCATCCGAGTGCCCCGAACGCGCGGGTGGCGTCGTCGTCGCGCGGCCGCGCGGGGCGGGACGGGGCGGCGACGGGGATGATGCGGAAGACGAGGTCGGTGCGTCCGATCGTGATCGTCGTGTCGGTCGGAAGCGCGGCCTCGCGGACCTTCGTGCCGTTGACCTTCGTGCCGTTGGTCGAGCCGAGGTCGCGCATCATGGCGCGCTCGCCGTCCCACAGGATCTCCACGTGCTTGCGACTGGATCCGGCGTCGGCGATCGTGATGTCGGCATCCGATCCGCGTCCGATCACGGTGCGCGCGCGGGTGATCGAGTGGCGGCGCCCGTCGACGTCGACGACGGCCTGCCAGCTGACACGGCCCTCGACCGTGCCCGAGTCGACGCGGACCGTGCCGGTCGCGACCCTCTCGTCGGCCTCCAGCGTGATCGCGAGCGGGCCGGCGAAGCTGTAGCCCTGTGACTTCGCGTGCGCCGTGAGCAGCGCGTGCAGTTCATCGGTCAGGGCGCCGCCGAGACCGAGCATCCGCTCCGCATCGTCGGGGCTGAGCCGTGCCACATAGCTGTTGGGCGCGATGATGCGGTCGCGGCTCACCACAGCCGCGTTGGTGTCGGCCTCGCGCCGCAGGGCGGAGGCGATCTCCACGGGCTGGATGCCGCTGCGGAAGGTCTTCGCGAAGGCGCTGTTCACAGCGCGCTCGAGACCCTTCTCAAAGCTGTCAAGTAGTCCCACTGGGCTCCTCTGGCATGCCGACCGGTAGGGACATCGTAGCCAGGTGTGCTGAGTGAACGCCGTTGTATGGCGGATTCGCAGGGATGTTGCGGGGGTTTGCGGGTGCGGCGGGGGAGTGTGGTGCGCGGGTGCGGCGGCGGTGTGGTGTGGAGCCAGGCTCGCTTCGTCGGCGCCGGTGCGCGGATGTCGGCGCACCGGCTTGTTTCCGCAGGCACCCGTGATCTGCGCCGACAGAATGGACCAGGACGGACGCTGCGGACGGGCTCGGTCGGATGGTGCGGACGGGCTCGGTCGGATGCTGCGGACGGGCTCGGTCGGGCCGGTTTCTTCGCGGGGTGGATGCCGTGATAGCCTTGCGGAGTTGAATTCTTCGGAATGAGACGACTCGCGCGAGTGGCGGAATGGTAGACGCGCTGGCTTCAGGTGCCAGTGTCCGTATGGACGTGGGGGTTCAAGTCCCCCCTCGCGCACGCGAGATGAAGAGCCTCGATCGAAAACGATCGGGGCTCTTCGCGTTGTAGCCCGGGCGCGTCGGGGCCGGCAGGGCATCTGCTATCAAGGGAGCTATGCCGCACGACGAATCGGACCCGCTCGGTCGTGAGGCTCCGATGACCCGGGCGATTGCCGCGATCCTCCCCGACGGGGTGGCCTGCGCGGAGAGCGGCGATGAGACGGTCCTCGCGCGATTCGCGGAGGAGGAGCTGCTCGTCGCGGATGCCGTGCCGGGCCGTCGGTCGGAGTTCTTCGCCGGGCGCGAGTGCGCACGCCGCGCGCTGCGGGAGTTCGGGGTGCCCGACGCGCCAATCGACCGCGTGGGGCGACGACCCGTGTGGCCGGAGGGATTCGTCGGCAGCATCACGCACTGCGAGGGGTATCGCGCGGCCGCCGTCGCCCGGACGACGGACATCCTCACTCTGGGCATCGACGCCGAGCCGGACGCGGCGCTTCCGGAGGACGTGCTCGATCTGGTGTCCTCCCCACACGAGAAGGACGCGCTCAGGCGACTGCCCTCGGCCCCGTCGGACGTGCACTGGGACCGGCTGCTCTTCAGCGCGAAGGAGTCCGTCTACAAGGCCTGGTCTCCGATCACCGACGAGTGGCTCGGCTTCGAGGAGGTGAGCGTCGAGATCGATCCGTCTTCCGGAGTCTTCCTGGCGCGCCTGCTGCGGGAGCCGTGGCGGCTGCAGGGCCGGAGCGTCTCGGAGATCGACGGGCGGTGGACGCGGAGCAATGGACTGCTGCTCACCGCCGTCGTCATCCCTCGCTGAGGGGTCGCGCCTTCACTCGCTCCGTCGATAGCGCATCGCGACAGAGCCGTTGCTGAGCGGCTGCGCCGAGATCAGTTCGAGCTGTCGAGTCTGAGGCAGCCCGTCCTGGAACAGCGTGGGGCCGTGCCCCGCGATCAGGGGATGCAGCAGGAACACGTACTCGTCGATCAGGTCCAGCCGGTCGAGCTGCGTCGCGAGCGCACCGCTGCCGAGGAGCACGCCGTCGGGGGTCGCATCCTTGAGCTCCTGCACGGCGGTCCGCAGGTCGCCGGTGAGGTGGTGGCTGTTGGCCCAGGGGAAGTCGCTGCGCGTCGACGACACGACGTACTTCGGCTTGGCGTCCAGCTTGATCGCCCACTCGCGCAGCGCCGGAGGAGCATCCTCTTCGCCGCGGGCGACCGCCGGCCAGTAGCTCTCCATCATCTCGTAGGTCGTTCGACCCCAGAGCATGGCGCCGCCCTCGTCCATGAGGTGTGTGAAGTAGGCGTGCGTCTCGTCGTCGGCGATGCCCTCCCGATGGTCGACGCAGCCGTCCAAGGTGATGTTGAGACTGAAGGTCAGGAGGCCCATGCGACGACTCTAGGCCGTGCGATCCCCGCTGTGCGAGGGGTTCTCGAGAGCCGCGACAGAGCCGCAGCCGAGTGCTTCTACCGGACGTTCGCGTCGAGCCAGGGGACGGGGTTGATCGGGGTGCCGTTGATGTGCACCTCGAAGTGCAGGCACGACCCGATGGTGTAGCCGGTGGTGCCGACTCGGCCCAGGAACTGACCGGCCACGACGCGGTCGCCGGACTGGACTGCCCGGGTGCCGTAGTCCATGTGCCCGTAGAGGGTCGATACGGCGGAGCTGCCGCCGAACTCGTGCTGCACCTGGACGGTCACGCCGTAGCCGCCGTAGCTGTCCTGCGACATCGTCACGACGCCGTCGGCGGCCGCGTAGATCGGGGTTCCGACGGGGGCGGCGTAGTCCTGGCCCATGTGGCTGCGACCGGGGCGGCTCGCGCCGAAGCCGTCGGTCATCGTGTACGAGCCGGCCGCCATGGGGATGATGACCTGGCCGGGCTGCGCGATCGGGACGATGCCGCTCTTCGCGGAGGCGGCGCTGGCGACGCGGATCTTCTCGATCTCGTCCGGGGTGGTCGCGGAGAAGTCGCCGCTCACCACGACGTCGGGCATGACGTCGGCGCTGGCCGTGTAGGTCTGGGCCTCGGCGCGGATGTCGGCCATCACCGACGAGGCTGCGGAGGCGGTGCCCGACTGCGCCATGCCGACGGCGGGCAGCGCGACGCCGCACACCAGGGTGGCGACGGCCAGTGCGGCCGTGGTCATCCGGCCGATCCGGCGTCGAGACGAGCTGCGCTCTGTGCGCGCGGCCACGGGAGCTGCGGATGCCGGGCGGGAAGCCGCGGATGCCGTCGCACGCACGCGGCGCGGACGAGCCTTGCGGCCGCGGGGGCTGCGGGCGGCGGCCGGCTCGGTGGCGTCGGAAGCGGGGGAGGAGGCGTCCTCGTCGGCCGAGGGGGCCTCGTCGTCTGCGGCGACCTCATCTGCCGGTGCCTCGTCGACCGAGGGCGCTGCGTCGGCGGGCGCCTCATCGATCGCGGGAGAATCCACGGCCTGGGGCTCATCGACAGCATCCGCCGGTGCGGAGATGACGTCCTGCTCGGCGGGCGCGGGAGTCTCCTGCGGTTCTGCGGACTCGGCGGCGATGGTCGCGGCCAGCGTCACGACGGCGGCGGCCTGCTCCACGGCGGCGGCCTGCTCGACGATCGGGGTCTGCTCCGTCACGACGTCTGCGGCATCCGGCGTCGCCTGGGCCCTGCGTCGGTCTCGTCGCAGCATGCCCGTCGAGACGACGGGGTCTGCAGAAGACACCTCGGTGAGAGGCGTGGAAGACAGCGCGGTTTCGGGTGATCGCGAAGTGATGGTGAAGCTCCTCGGGAGACGGACACGTCCGTTATCAAGTTGTAACCATAAGCGAAGAATCCGCAGGTCTCAAATCGAGTGCGGATGCTGTGCAGCGTCTATGCGGGAGGTATGCGCCCACCGACCCCGCCCGGACGGGCGTCTTGGCTTCCTGACACAATGGACCCGTGCACGAGTCCAGGAAGCCGGCGGTTCTGCGCGGCTTCGCCGCGTCGTCGCTGGCGATCTTCGCCGCTCTCGCCGGTCACCTGACCGGCGGCGGAACGATGCCGGGACCCCTCGGCATCCTCGTGCCCTGGCTGCTGTCGCTCATGGTGTGCGTGCTCCTCGCGGGGCGCCGGCTGTCGATCGTGCGGCTGAGCCTCTCGGTCGCG
Source organism: Microbacterium sp. LWH10-1.2 (assembly GCF_038397765.1). NCBI lineage: Bacteria > Bacillati > Actinomycetota > Actinomycetes > Micrococcales > Microbacteriaceae > Microbacterium > Microbacterium sp. LWH10-1.2. The sequence continues at coordinate 3,538,926 of NZ_CP151638.1, read as the reverse complement.
ATCAGCCAGCTCCTGTTCCACGTGCTGTTCGTGCTGGGCACGATCACGCCGACCGGCGCGGTCGGCGGCCACGTCCACGGCGCTCCGCTGCAGCTCTCGCCGACCGACGGACTCTCCGACGCCGTCGCCGCCGACGGACTCATGTGGTTCGGTCACGCGATCGCCGCGGTCGTCACGATCCTCGTACTGCACCGGGGCGAACGCCTCCTGCTGGGCCTGCGCGAACTGGCGGAGCTCAGCATCCGCTGGCTGCGCCGTCGTGTCGACGCGCTCGTCGCCGCGCCCGCGCCCCTGAGCCCGCTGGCCTCTCCGGCATCCGAAGGACCCGAAGCGCTCCGCGACCTCGCCCTCCGCTCTCCTCTCCACGGACGCGCCCCGCCGGCTCTCACCGCCGTCTGATCCGCGCCGTCCGCCCTCTCGGGCCCGTGACGGCGGCACTGTCGCGTGCGCACCGGCCCGCCGGGCACGCGATCCGCGTCCGCGGCGTCGACTCCCGACGCCCGTCGAGAGGTCTGTCATCCATGTCCCCTGTCCGCAGATTCGCGGCGGGTGCACTGGCGGCGGCCGTCGTGATCCTCGCGACCGCCCTGCCCGCATCCGCCCACGACCAGCTCACCCAGAGCACCCCCGGAACCGACGAACGTCTCGCCGCCCCTCCGGAGTCCGTCACGCTGACGTTCTCCGGAGAGCTGCTGATGCTCGGCGACTCGACGACGGGAGCCGTCGTGCTCCTCGTCGACGCCGAGGGGAAGAACTGGGTGTCCGGCGACCCGGTCGTGAACGGGAACACCGTCACGGCCGCCGTCGCAGAGGGCATGCCCGACGCGGGCTACCAGGTGCGGTGGCAGGTCGTCTCGGAGGACGGGCATCCGATCTCCGGCGTCGTGCCGTTCACCGTCGGGGATGCGTCTCCGATGGCGACCGCGAAGACGGATGCCGCGACCACCGACGCACCAGCGGATGACGCGGCGCGGACGGCCGACGAGGCCGACGGGATGCAGCGGACGCTGCTCGTCGGCGCCGGCGGAGCGGCCATCGCCGCTGCCGCCTTCCTCCTCTACAGATTCCTCCGTCGCCCCCGGGCGGCGGCCGCAGCGCCGGAGTCCGGCGACTCTGCGGACACGCAACCGTGAAAGGCCATTCCATGAACACCGCACAGAAGTCCACCGTCCGTCTCACCGCCCTGATCGCCGCCGCGCTCCTCGCTCTCACCGGCTGCGCCTCGACCGCGCCCTCGGCGGAGTCGTCGACGGCGCTCGCCGGCGACTCGGTCACGATCGAGGACGCCTGGGTCAAGTCCGCCGACGAGGGGATGTCGGCGGCCTTCGGCGAGCTCTCCAACAGCGGCGAGAAGGACGTCACCGTCGTCTCGGCGAAGACCGAGGCCTCGGGCATGGTCGAACTGCACGAGACCGTCGAGAACGAGTCGGGGGAGATGGTGATGCGCGAGAAGGACGGCGGCTTCGTCATCCCCGCCGGCGGCACGCTGACGCTCGAGCCCGGCGCGAACCACATCATGCTCATGGGCCTCTCGGCGCCGCTCAAGGCGGGCGACGAGGTGACGTTCACCCTCACCTTCTCCGACAAGTCGACCTACGAGTTCACCGCACCCGTGAAGGACTACACCGGCGCGAACGAGAACTACGAGGGCGGCGACGACGACGGCAGCATGAACCACTGATGCGCGCGCCCGCTGAGGGCGCTCGTGCCGGCCGCACCGGCTCCACCCGGCGGCAGTTCCTCCTCGGAGGGGCTGTCGCCGGTGTGGGCGCCGCTGCCGCGGTCGGCATCGACATCGCCCTGAATCAGAAGGCGGCTCCGGCCGTCACGCCGTCCGCGCCGATGAACGGCGACGAGAAGGTCCCGTTCCACGGCATCCACCAGGCCGGCATCGACACGCCCGCGCAGGCCCACGGCATGTTCCTCGCCCTCGACCTGCACGACACCACGGACCGCGAGGGGGTGTCCAGGCTGATGCGGATCCTCACCGACGACGCGGCCCGGCTCACCCAGGGCGCCCCCGCGCTCGCGGACTCGGAGCCGGAGCTCGCCGCCAGCCCCGCTCGTCTGACCGTGACTTTCGGCTTCGGCCCGCGGCTGGTCGCGCGCGCCGGCGGCCCGGCGCCGACCTGGCTCGCGCCGCTCCCCGCGTTCGGGATCGACGCGCTGCAGCCCGAGTTCTCCGACGGCGACCTGCTGCTCCAGGTCGCCGGAGACGACCCGCTCACGGTCGCCCACGCCGCACGGATGCTGTTGAAGGACTCGCGTTCGTTCGCTGCGCTGCGGTGGACCCAGACCGGCTTCCGCCGCGCGTACGGCACCGAGCGACCGGGCACCACGATGCGCAACCTCTTCGGTCAGGTCGACGGCACGGCGAACCCCGAGCCGGGGACGGCGGAGTTCGACCGGGTCGTGTGGGCGGACGACGGCTGGCTGTCCGGGGGCACCGGCCTCGTCATCCGCCGCATCCGAATGGACCTCGACAAGTGGGACCGCCTCGACCGCGGGGGCCGTGAGGCCTCCGTCGGCCGGACACTGGGGAACGGCGCCCCGCTCACCGGAACCGCGGAGCACGACGAACCCGACTTCGAGGCGAAGACCACGATCGGATTCCCCGTGATCCCGCAGTTCGCGCACATCCGCCGCGCCCGCGGCGACGACGGGGAGAAGATCTTCCGGCGTGCGTACAACTACGACGAGAGGCCGTCGGGTGGCGGCATCTCGGAGTCGGGGCTCGTCTTCGTCTCGTTCCAGGCCGACGTCGAGCGGCAGTTCACCCCCATGCAGCAGCGGCTCGCCGAGCTCGACCTGCTCAACGAGTGGACCACGCCCATCGGGTCCGCGGTGTTCGCGATCCCGCCCGGATGCGCGGAGGGCGGCTTCATCGGGGAGACGGTTCTCCGCTGACCGCGGAGAGAACACGGATGCCGCGGCAGAGGTTGCTCTCGCTGCCGCGGCATCCCTGTGCTCGCGCTCATCGCCTGCGGGGTGCGCTCGCCTGCGGATCCGTGCCTGTGGCTGCGGTCAGCCCGGCATCCTGACGTCGTGCAGCACGCGTGCGCTCGTCAGCGCGGTGGCTCGCCGGGACAGCAGGCGGATGCCGAGTGCCATGAGGTGGTTGACGCGGCCGGAGATGACGCTGGGACGGCCGTTGCTGCGGTCGAGCTCGCGGAACGCGGTGTCGATCACCTGCTCGGGGGTCTGCTGCCGGCCGACGGAGGCGGCGTCGGTGCCGACCACGTCGAAGAACTCGGTCTTCGTCGCTCCGGGGCTCACCGCGAGCACGCGCAGTCCGGTGCCCCGTGCTTCGGCCCAGAGCGCTTCGGTGAAGCTCAGCACGAAGGCCTTGGTCGCGCCGTACACGGCCATGCCTGGCGTCGGCTGGTACGCCGCGGTGCTCGCGACCGTGACGAGGGCGCCCCGGCCCCGGAGCAGCTGGGGCATGAAGAGGCGGGAGAGCTCGACCAGCGTGCCGACGTTGAGCTGGATCTCGCTCGTCATCCGCTCGGGGTCGACCGTGTCGAAGGCGCCGTGGGTGCCGAAGCCGGCGTTGTTGACCAGCGAGGTGACGCGGATGCCGCGGCGGTCGAGCTCCGCGTGCAGGGCTGCTGCTGCTCCGGCGACGCCGAGGTCGGCGGCGACGACCTCGACCGCGACTCCGGCGGAGGCGCGCAGCTCGGCGGCGAGGGCTTCGAGGCGGTCGACGCGGCGGGCGACGAGGACGAGGTTCGAGCCGCGGGAGGCGAATCGGCGGGCGAACTCGACCCCGAGGCCGGCGCTGGCGCCGGTGATGAGGGTGGTTCCACCGCGGAGGTCGAGTGTCATGGTGCAGTCCTTCGGTCGTGTCGACAATGTAGGCAGTGACATCATTGTGCACGCGCTCTCTCTTGTTGTCAATGCCTACATCGAGATAGGATCGACGGGTGCCCCCGCAGCCCTATCACCACGGCGATCTCCGCCGCACGCTCCTCGAGGCCGCCAGGTCGAGCATCGAGAGCGACGGCGTCGAGGCCCTGTCGCTGCGGCAGCTCGCCCGCGAGGCCGGGGTCAGCCATGCGGCTCCCAGCCGGCACTTCCGTGACAAGCAGGCCCTGCTCGACGCTCTCGCCGAAGACGGGTTCACCCGGCTCGCGGCGGTGCTGGACGAGGCCGCCGGCGTGGAGGCGACGACGGGGGAGAAGGTGCGGGGTCGGTTCGACGCTCTCACCGCGGCCTACGTCGACTTCGCCCTCGAGCAGCCGATCCTGCTCGGCCTGATGTTCGGGATGAAGCACGCGCCCGACGCGCGCGCAGAGCTCATCGCGGCTGGTCAGGCGTCGATGGAGGTCACCGTGCGGGTCGTGATCGCGGCGCAGGAGAGCGGGATCATCCGCGCGGGAGATCCCCATCGCATCGCGCTCACGGCGTTCGCGACGTTCCACGGCATCGCGACTCTCGCCTCCGGGGGGCTCCTCGACGGCGTACCGGCCGCCGAGTTGGTCGCCGATGCTCGCGACCTGCTGTGGACCGGCATCCGCGCGGAGTGAGGCACGGCGGGTTCCCTGCGCTGCGGCGTCCGGGCGGCTGCCCCTCCGCTGACTGATCCGCGTCCTACAACCGCTCGAACGCCGCCTGCACGGCGACGGCTGCCGCTCCGCGCGCCCACGCGGTGAAGCCGCTGTCGTCCACGTGCAGCCGCACCGGAGAGGCCCGCGGGTCACGACCAGCGGCGATCTCGGCGCGCACGGCACCCTCCGCCACGGCGAACAGCCCCATGCCCTCGCCGGCGAGAACGATGTCCGCGTGGGTCGTGAGGTTGGCGGCCAGGGCGACGAGGCGCCCGAGCGCTCGGGCGCTGGCGTCGACGATGGACGCGGCCGCGGGGTCGCCGTCGGCGGCGAGAGCGAGGACCTCGTCGTAGCCCACCGGCCGCTGGAGGGCGGTCGTCGCCTGTGCGGCGATGGATGCTGAGCCGAGCATCGCCTGCGCGCAGCCCCTGTGCCCCTCGGAGCACAGGGGTCCGTGCGGCTCGAGCGGCACGTGAGCGGCGAGGCTGATCCCCGAGTCCGCGTTGCGCACGACCTCGCCGCCGGAGACGACCTCGTACCCGACGCCGGCGCCGATCGTGATCACCGCGAAGCCGTCGAGCCCGCGGACGACGCCGAACCAGCGCTCGGCCTCGGTCAGGGCGATCAGATCGTTCTCGATGCGCGTTGGCAGGCCGGTGGCCGCGGTGACGAGCTCGCCGAGAGGAACGTCCTCCCAGTCGAGGAACGGCCCCCAGACCACGGTGCTGCCGTCGGTGATCCCGCCGACGCTGATGCCGACGCCGACGGGGGCGTCGCTGTCGCCGACGAGCCGCGTCATGGCCTCGACGATGGTGTCGACCACGTCGGAGGGCGCGTGCGACCGCAGCGGCAGCACCACCTCGCCGAGCAGCTGCGCCCGGACGTCGGTGAGCACGCAGTGCGCGTCGCCGCCCGTGAGCTTCACTCCCAGGAAGGTGCCGACGGCGGGCGAGACGTCGAGGGGGCGAGAGGGGCGGCCGACGCCGTCGACCACGTCGTCGAGCTCGACGAGGATGCCGCGGTCGACGAACGGCTTCGTGAGGCGGGTCAGGCTCGCCGGAGACATCCGCATCCGCACGGCCAGGGCTGAACGGGAGATCGGGCCGTGGATGAGGACCGTGCGCGCGACGGTGGCCTCCGTGCTCATGACACCTCCATTGATTTCATCTTGGCACATAAAGACGCGGCGGACCGGCGAGATCACGCCGTTGACGTCTGGATTATTTTCATGCTAAAACTAATTCATGCATTCCAGCGATGTGAGCAGCGAACCTTCCGCCATCGACGAGGGGCTCTCCCCGGAGGTTCTGCACCTCCGCAGAGGCGGCACCAGCGTGGTCGTCGAGATGTCGACGCCGCCCGCCATCGTGCACTGGGGCGAAGACCTCGGACACCTCTCGACGCAGGCCCTCGGCGGCCTCGCACTGGCCGCGGCGCCCCAGCGCGTCTCGGGTGGACTCGACGTCACCCCCGTCCTCAGCATCCTGCCGACGCCCGCGCACGGCTGGCTCGGCACGCCGGGGCTCGAAGGGCACAGGGCAGGCCACGGCATCAGCGTCCGCTGGCACCTGGCCGGAGTCGACGCCACCGCCGAGCGCGCCCGCATCTCGCTCGTCGACGAGGAGTCGCGTCTCGCCGCCACCGTCGAGCTCGAACTCGGCGTCGCGGGTCTCCTCCGGCAGCGCATCACGCTCCGCAACAGCGGAACGGGCGCGTACACGGTGCAACGTCTCGCACCATCCTTCCCCGTTCCGTGGGACGCGACCGAGATCCTCGACACCACGGGGCGTCATCTGCGTGAACGCTCGCCGCAGCGCCGCGCCTTCACCGTCGGCACCTCGGTGCGGGAGAGCCGCCGAGGACGCCCGGGCGCCGATGCCACGCTGCTGCTCTGCGCCGGCCGCCCCGGGTTCGGGTTCGAGTCGGGACGGGTGCACGGCATCCACGTCGCCTGGAGCGGCAGCCACACCGTCCTGGCCGAACGGACCATCGCCGGGGAGGCCTTCCTCGCGGGTGGCGAGCTGTACGGCCCCGGCGAGATCATCCTCGACTCTGGTGAGACCGTGACCACTCCCTGGGTCATCGGCTCCTGGGGCGACGGCCTCGACGAGCTCTCCGCGCGGTTCCACGACGAGCTCCGCGCGCGCCCGCAGCATCCGCATCGGCCCCGCCCCATCACCCTCAACACCTGGGAGGCCGTGTACTTCGATCACGACCTCGATCGGCTGACCGCGCTCGCGGATGCCGCGGCCGATGCGGGCGTCGAGCGGTTCGTGCTCGACGACGGCTGGTTCCTCGGTCGTCGCGACGACACCGCCGGACTCGGCGACTGGCAGGTGGACACGGAGGTGTGGCCGCAGGGGCTGCACCCGCTCGTCGACCGCGTGCGCTCGCGCGGCATGGAGTTCGGGCTGTGGGTCGAGCCCGAGATGGTGAACCCCGACAGCGAGCTCGCCCGTGAGCATCCCGACTGGATCCTGCGCTCTCGACTCGATCTGCCGCCCGCCGCCCGGCAGCAGCAGGTGCTCGACCTCGCGCACCCCGACGCGTACGCGCACATCGCGTCGCGCCTGCACGCCCTGCTCGACGAGTATCCGATCGCCTACCTGAAGTGGGACCACAACCGCGATCTCGTCGACGCGGGCTCCGGCCCGGGCGGCGGCTCCCACGTGCACGCGCATACCCTCGCCGTCTACCGTCTTCTCGACGAGCTCAAGGCGCAGCATCCAGGGCTCGAGATCGAGAGCTGCGCATCGGGCGGCGCCCGGGTCGACCTCGGCATCCTGGATCGCACCGATCGCATCTGGACGAGCGACTGCATCGACCCGCTCGAACGGCTCGACATCCAGCGCTACACCGGCCTGGTCGTGCCGCCCGAGCTCATGGGCGCGCACCTCACCAGCGCCGTCGTCCACTCGACGGGCAGGGCGACGGACCTCGACCTGAGCGCCGCGATCGCCCTGTTCGGGCACTTCGGCATCGAGCGGGACATCAGCCGGGAGACGGATGCCGATCGCGACCGCATCCGCGCCTGGGTGGGGCTCGCGAAGACGCTGCGTCCTCTCGTCGCGACCGGTCGCGTCGTGAACGTCGACGGCGTGGAACCGGGCATCGACGTGCGCGGCATGGTCTCGGCCGATCGTGCCGACGCCGTCTTCACGATCACGCAGGCTGCGACCTCGGTGGCCTATCCCGCAGGGCGGGTGCGGTTCCCCGGACTCGACCCGGAGCGCGAGTACCGTCTCCGCGTCGTGACGCCCGGTGGCGCCCACGAGGATGCAGGGCAGTCCCCGCTCCGGTGGATCCAGGACGGCGTCATCCTCACCGGCCGACAGCTGGCGACGACCGGCATCCGTCCCCCCGTGCAGCATCCCGGGCGAGCGACCCTCGTGGAGCTCACCGCACAGCACTGATCCTGATCGGCATCGCCGATCCCTCGCGCAAGGAGGCGCAGATATGAGATCGAACCATCCGCTCCGCGGAGCGACGGCGGCCGTCGTCGTCGTCGCGCTCGCCGGAACGCTGGGAGGCTGCTCCTCCGGAGCCGACCCCGGCGTCACCACGCTGAACTTCTTCCAGTTCAAGGGAGAGGCCCGCGAGGACTTCGACAGGATCATCGAGAAGTTCGAGGCCGAGAACCCCGACATCCACGTCGTGCAGAACCAGGTGGCGGATGCCGACACCATCATCCGCACGCTGCTCGTGAAGGACAAGGCGCCCGACGTCATCACCCTGAACGGCAACGGCAACTTCGGCCGTCTCGCACAGGCAGGGGTCTTCTACGACTTCTCCGACGAGCCGGTGCTCGACACGATCAACCCCGCGGTGCAGGACATCCTCGCCGACCTCGGAAACAAGGACGGCGAGGTGAACAGCCTCGGCTACGTCAACAACGCCAACGGCATCATCTACAACGCCGACATCTTCGCGGAGCAGGGCATCGAGGTGCCCGAGACGTGGGACGAGCTCATCGCAGCCTGCGAGAAGCTGAAGGATGCCGGCATCCAGCCGATCTACGCCACCCTCGCCGACTCGTGGACCTCTGTCCCCTCGTTCAACGGCCTCGGCGCCTACGCGGTGCAGGACGGCTTCTTCGACGAGATGCGCGCGGAGGGCGAGAACGTGGGCCCCGACTCGAAGGCCTCGTTCGAGCGGGACTTCGCCGAGCCGCTCGACCGCGAGCTGCAGCTGTACGGCTACGCGCAGGAGGGCTACCGGGGCGCGACCTACGACGAAGGCAACGCCGCGTTCGCTCGCGGCGAGGCCGCGATGCTGCTCCAGGGCATCTGGGCCGTCAACGGCATCAAGCAGGTGAACCCCGACATCAACGCCGCGATCTTCCCGTACCCGACGGATGCCGGGAAGGACCGCGTGATCGTCTCGGGCGTCGACGTGACGGTGACGATGGGCCGCAACAGCCCGCATCGCGAGGAGGCGCTGCGGTTCATCGAGTTCATGTTCCGCCCCGACGTCATCGAGGAGTTCGCGGCCTCGCAGAACATGATCCCCTCGGTCGAGGGCGCCGAGCTCAGCGATGATCTCGCGCTGCAGTCGGTCAAGCCGTTCTTCGACGACGGGCGCATCACCGGCTTCCTCGATCACCAGATCCCGCCGGGCATCCCGCTCGCGGAGTTCGTGCAGGAGTCGATCTTCACCGGCGACGCGGGGGCCGCGCTCGCCACCCTCGACAACGAGTGGCGCAAGATCGCCGCCCGCACCATCCCCGTGACGGAGGACCGATCATGAGCACACTCACCGAAGCGGTCAGGTCGTCGGCATCCGGCGGCTCCCGCAGCGGGCGGGCCGACCGCATCCGCTCCTCGTCGCCGCGTGCGCTCTCGGCCTACTACTGGATGGTCTGGCCGGCCGTCATCGCCTTCGCGCTGTTCCACACCGTCCCCATGCTCGTGGGCGTGTTCTTCAGCTTCACGAACTACGCGGGCTACGGCGACTGGAACTTCGTCGGGATCTCGAACTACCTCAACCTGTTCAAGGACGACCGGGTCTGGGGTGCGTACGGGTTCTCCTTCCTGTTCGCGATCGTCGCGACCATCCTCACGAACGCGATCTCGCTCGCGATCGCGATGGGGCTCAACGCGAAGATCAAGGCGCGCAACTTCTTCCGCGGCGTCTACTTCGTGCCCTACGTGCTCGCGATGCTGGTGATCGGCTACGTCTTCCAGTACCTGTTCACGAACTCGCTGCCGAAGCTCTTCCCCGGCATCCCGCTGATCGCCGACAACATCCTGTCGAACCCCGACTGGGCCTGGCTGGCGATCGTCTCCCTCGCGGTCTGGCAGGGCTGCGCGTTCACGATCATCATCTACCTGTCCGGTCTGCAGACGATCCCGTCGGAGCTCTACGAGGCGGCGTCGCTCGACGGCGCCTCGAGCTGGCGGCAGTTCTGGGCGATCACGTTCCCCCTGATCAGCGCCTTCTTCACCATCAACGTGGTGCTGAGCCTCAAGGGGTACCTGCAGGTGTTCGACCCGATCGTCGCCCTCACCAACGGCGGCCCCGGCACCTCCACCGAGTCCGTGACGATGCTCATCTTCAAGGGCGGCTACGGCGGTGGCGAGTTCGCCTACCAGACGGCCAACGCGGTGGTCTTCTTCATCGTGATCACGATCGTCTCCCTCCTGCAGTTCCGAGTCCTCCAGCGCCGAGAGGTGGATGCATGATGTCTGTCGCAGCCCCCACCGAATCCACCACGTCCATCGTCACGGGCGGCAGGCGCCGTCGAGGCGGCGCGGATCGGGAGGATGACACCCGCCGCACCAACTGGTGGGCCACCGCCGTCATCGCCGTGTGCGCTCTGACCGTTCTGATCCCGCTCTACCTGGCCGTGGTCGTCGCGGTGAAGACGCCCGATCAGCTCGTCAGCGGAACCGGCTTCGAATGGCCGAACCCGGTGCGCTGGGAGAACTTCGCCGAGGCCTGGGAGCGCACGCAGTTCCCGCAGGCGCTCCTGAACACCGCGCTGATCACGGTCGGTTCGGTCGTGTTCACGATGTTCACGAGCTCGGTCGTCGCCTATGCGCTGGCCCGCAACATGCACCGGCCCTTCTTCAAGGGCGTGTTCTACTACCTGCTCGCGGCTCTGTTCATCCCGTTCCCGATCATCATGCTGCCGCTCGTGAAGCAGACGGCGATGTTCGGGCTCGACAATCAGGTCGGCGTCATCATCCTCTACACGGTCTACGGGCTGTCGCTGAACGTGTTCATCTACTCGGCGTACATCCGCTCGATCCCGATCGAGCTCGAGGAGGCCGCCCGCATGGACGGCGCATCGACCTGGCGCGTGTTCTGGCAGGTCATCTTCCCTCTGCTCACTCCGATGAACGCCACGGTCGGCATCCTCACCTGCGTGTGGGCGTGGAACGACTTCATCCTGCCGCTCGTCGTGCTCACCGACCCGGGCGCCCGCACGCTGCCGCTCGCGCAGTACGTGCTGCAGGGGCAGTACAACACCGACTACACCGTGGCGTTCGCGTCGTATCTGATGGCGATGGCCCCGCTGCTGATCGTGTACATCTTCTCGCAGCGCTGGGTGATCTCCGGGGTCACACGGGGATCGATCAAGTGACGGACGGGCGCCCTCCGCGGGGGAGGGCGCTCACTACTTGACGATATGGAAAGTTCGGAGCATACTTTCCAACATGGAAAGCAAAAGCGACGACCCGACGCCGGAACAGGCCCTCGGACAGCTGGCGGATGCCGAGGCATCCCGCACCGCGTTGGCGAACCGCCTCGTGCTCCCCCCGCTCCTCCTCCTCGCCCTCGGGTCGGCGATCGCCGTGCAGATCGCCTCGACCGCCGTGGTGTGGACGAGCAGGGGCTACTGGTTCACGATCGCCGGAGCGCTGCTCTACGTGGCCGTCGCGCTCCTGCAGCTCCGCCGCTTCCGCCGGGTGAACGGCGTGACCGTCGGCGGCTTCGCCAGCAGGGTCGTCGGAGGCACGGCCACCGAGGCGACCATGTCGTACCTCCTGGCGCTGGCCGGAGCGATGTGGGCCGGATTCGCCGGAGTCTGGTGGCTGGTGCCGGTGTGCGCGCTCGCCGGGGGCGTCGGCTTCGCGCTCAGCGGGGCGAGATGGGTGCGCATGTACCGCGCTGACCCCGCAGAGCACGCCCGCGGCGAATCCGTCGCGTTCCTCCTCGTCCTCGGCGTCCTCGCAGCGTGCGGCATCGCCCTCCTCTTCCTCAACCACTGATGGTCGAGCTGAACCCGGCGCTGCAGTCGCCGATCCGACTGAAACTGACGACCATGCTCACCGGCGTGAGCGAGATCGAGTTCGTGACCCTGCGGGACCACCTGGACGTGAGCGACTCCGTGCTCTCCAAGCACATCAGCGCGCTCGCCGCCGAGAGGTACGTGAAGAGCCGCAAGGCTGTCCTCGACAGCCGCCGCACCACCTGGATCTCCCTCACGACGGAGGGGCGGAAGGCGCTGAGCGCGCACGTCGCCGCGCTGCGGGAGCTGATCGCCGGAGTCGAGTAGCGGCGGTCGTCGTCGCGGTCACCACCAGCCATCGCGCGAGCAGGGCGACCGAGGCGCCGAGGATCCCGCCGGCGACGACGTCGCTGAGCCAGTGCGCCTCGAGGAACGTGCGGCTCCATGCCATCAGCACGATCCAGGCGATCGCGGGCGCCCAGAACCGACGTCCGATCAGGAGGGCGACGGTCACGGCGAGCGTGGCCGCCGCGGCGGTGTGCCCGGAGGGGAACGAGGTGACGTCGACATCGGAGAGCGAGTCCGCGGGACGGGGACGCGCGATCACGACCTTGATCGCTGCGGTGACGGTCTCAGAGACCGCCATCGCGACCGCGAGAGTGATCGCGCTGCGGAACCGCCGGGCGATCAGGAAGGCGGCGATGAGCACGACCGTGACCCCGATCACGATGCCGACGCCGCCGACGAGATCGAATGCCTCGGCGACGCGGATCCCGGCATCCGTCCGCCAGCCTCGTTGGAGGTCGTGCCACCAGGAGTCGAGCGGCGATGGGCCGTTGCCGGAGCTGCGGATGACGATCCCCAGCGCGAGCACCCCGGCGATGCCGAGCAGACCCAGCAGCCCGAGGTTGCGGATGGAGGTCGCCCGCGTCGGTGACGGCGGGATATCTGTGGTGCGGAGCATTCCCTCACACTGCCGCCCCGACATCCGAGCGATCCCGGTATCGGCCGTCAGCGCGTGAAAATGCTCTCAGGATCACCGAGGTCCGCACCTTCTCTGAAAGAACGCTCACTCCGCGGTGCTCTCCGAGGGGGTGAACGTCAAGGATCCGCCGAGAGTCTGTGGCCATGACGAATCCACTCCCCGAGCACGTCCGCACCATCCTGTTCAACAGGGTGCCGGAGGTCACGTTCGCCTTCTGGGTGATCAAGATCCTCTCGACCACGACAGGCGAGACCTTCGCCGACTACCTCAACGCCGATCTCGGGTGGGGGCTCAGCCTCACCACTGCGGTGATGGGCGCGCTGCTCGTGGCGGCGTTGATCGCCCAGTTCGCCACGAAGCGCTACAACTCCGGCGTGTACTGGACGGTCGTCGTGCTGATCAGCATCGTCGGCACGCTGCTCACCGACAACCTCACCGACGTCCTCGGCGTCGAGCTGTGGGTCAGCACTCTCATCTTCACACTCGTGCTCGCGATCACCTTCGGCATCTGGTTCGCCCGCGAGCACACGCTGTCGATCCACACGATCTTCACGCGTCGCCGCGAGGCCTTCTACTGGATCGCGATCCTGTTCACCTTCGCGCTGGGCACCGCCGCCGGCGACCTCATCTCCGAGGGTCTGGGGCTCGGCTACCTGTTCGGGACGATCCTGTTCAGTGCTCTGATCGGCGTCATCGCGATCGCGCGGTTCGCGTTCAAGGCCAACGTGGTGTTCTGCTTCTGGGCCGCGTACATCCTCACCCGTCCGCTCGGCGCATCGATCGGCGATCTCCTCTCGCAGGCCCCGGCCGACGGCGGTATGGGCTTGGGCACCACGATCACGAGCGTCGTCTTCCTGGCGGTCATCGTCGCGGTCGCGGCCTATCTCGGTGTCAAGGTCAACCGGCAGCGGCGGGAGGCGACCGCGCTGATCGAGGACGCCCGGCTCGTCGACGCGGCATAGGATCGCCGCAGGAGGTCGAACTGGTGGCACTGCGCATCCTCACGGTCGAAGACGAACCGGAGATGGCGGATCTCATCGCCCGCGGACTCCGCGGCGAGGGATACGTCGTCGACGTCGCCGAAGACGGGGTGCACGCGATGGCCCTCGCGAAGGATGCCGGTTACGACATCGCGATCCTCGATGTAATGCTGCCCGGCATGTCGGGTTTCGAGCTGTGTCGTTGGCTGCGTCGCCAGCACGAGGGACTGGCGATCATCCTCCTCACCGCGCGCGACGCGGTCGACGACAGAGTGAAGGGGCTGGATGCCGGCGCCGACGACTACCTCACCAAGCCGTTCGAGTTCGTCGAGCTCGCCGCCCGGCTGCGGGCGCTCCGCCGTCGCGACGCGATCGGGACGACCCGGATGGAGATCGGCGGCCTGCACATCGACATGACGAGGCATCGGATCGCGACGGAGCAGGGAGAGCTGAGTCTGAGCCGGACCGAGTTCGACCTCCTCCGGCTGCTCGCCGCGAACGTCGGCGCGGTGATGCCGCGGGCCGCGATCCTCGACGCGATCTGGGGATCGACCGACTACATCGACCCCAACATCGTCGATCAGTACGTCAGCTACATCCGCCGCAAGCTCGATGCGGTCGGCGCGCCCGTGCGCATCGCGACGGCGCGCGGCGTCGGATTCCAGCTGATCGAGGGTGAGACGTGAACCTCTCCCGGCTGACGATCCGCGTCCGGATCACCGGAGGCAGTCTGCTGATCGCGATCCTCATCTCCGTCGTCGCCGGGATCATCGTCTACTCCCAGGTCGCACGGATCGTCGGCGAGGGCCAGGTGCGTCTGCTGGAGGGCGTCGAGGGCCAGTACGTCACCGCCATCACCACGGGCGACACGGAGGAGATGGATCTCCCGGGGTCCGGTCAGTTCGTGGCCGTCATCGACCCGTCCGGAGCGATCGGAGTCGACACCCTGCCCGACGGGCTCTCCGGTCGAGCGGAGGAGTTCGCGGCAGGACCGGATGGCCACACGACGGTCGGAAGCTACGTCGTGCGCGCGACCACCGTGACCGCCGGCACTGGTGACTGGCACGTCATCACCGCGACGGACAGCAATGCACAGGTGCTGAACGAGGTGGCCGCGCTGCTCATCGCCAGCATCGCCGTCATCAACATCGCCTTCGGGGCGGCATCCTGGCTGATCGGCTCCGCAGCGCTCAGCCCGGTCTCCCGTCTGAGGCGCAGCGCGGCGGCGCTCATCGCCGAACCCGGCGCCGACCTGCTGCCCGTCGGGCCCGCGAGAGACGAGATCGCTGAGCTCGCCGAGACGCTGAACGAACTGGTCGTGCAGCTGCGGTCGTCGGCCGAGCGGGAGCGGCAGATCGTGTCCGACGCGAGTCACGAGTTCCGCACCCCGCTGGCGATCATCCAGACGAGACTCGAGCTCGCGCAGCGCGAGGCGACGAGCCTGGAGGACATGAGGCGCGACGTCGCCGCCGCGCAGCAGACGGTGGCGAGGCTCTCTTCTCTCGCGACTTCGCTTCTGGAGCTCTCCCGCATCGATGCGCAGCAGACGGCGGGCAGCGCGAGCGTCGATCGCCTGGCGGAGGAGATGGCGGATGCCGCTGATCGCTGGCGCCTCCGAGTCGCCGACCGCGCCATCCGCGTCGACTACGAGGACGGGACCGCGCGCCCCACGGCGCTCGTCGCCGTGAGCGTCGAGGACTTCGGGCGCCTGTGCGACAACCTCATCGGAAATGCCGTGAACGCGATCGGGCGCGAGGGGGTCATCGAACTGGTCCTCTCGGACGACGATGGCGGGGTCGTCCTCTCGGTGTCCGACGACGGCGGCGGCATGGATGCGGAGTTCGCTCCGTCTGCCCTCGACCGCTTCGCCCGGCAGAGCGACGCACGCACCCGCGGCGGGGCGGGTCTCGGCCTCTCGATCGTGGCCGGGATCGCGGCGAACGCCTCAGGCCGGGTGTCTCTCGTCAACACGCCTGGTGAGGGTCTGCGGGTCGACGTGCACCTGCCGCTGGCCCACGACGCGGCGCCGCGGCACTGACGGCTCGCCTCGATCGCCGGATTCAGCGCCGGATGATCTGATCGCGCCGGAACAGCACGAGGTCGCGCACGACGTCGTCGGGGAGGGGATGCTCGAGCGTGAAGCGGATCGTGCCGGTGCTGACGTCGAAGCCGTCCAGTCGCGGGCGCACGGCGGCCACGGCATCCGCGCTGAAGGGGTACACGCCCAGGTGGGTCTTCGTGCGCATCACCGAGAGCAGCGCCTTGCCGTCGAGCAGCAGCGCGGGCATCCGGTATCCGGTGCCCTGCTCGGCCTCGGGCACGGCATCCGTCGCGATGCGGTAGACCCGGGCGATCGCCGACCTGTCGGCGTCGGCGAGGGTCGCGAGGTAGTCGTCGATGGTTCCCATCGACACATGATGGCACCCCGGCCGAGTGGCCGGTGGGTGAGCGCCGTAATTACTTCTGTGCTATGAATGATTCATGACACAGACTCACGCCTCC
Organism: Microbacterium sp. LWH10-1.2; assembly: GCF_038397765.1. Taxonomy (NCBI): domain Bacteria; kingdom Bacillati; phylum Actinomycetota; class Actinomycetes; order Micrococcales; family Microbacteriaceae; genus Microbacterium; species Microbacterium sp. LWH10-1.2. The sequence continues at coordinate 3,522,738 of NZ_CP151638.1, read as the reverse complement.
CGCGCCGCCGTGCTCGCGAAGCTCGTCCGCTTCGAGCGCCCCGAGCTGTCCCTCCCCTATGCGGGCGGGATGGATGCCGCCACCAGAGCCGCCGTCTTCGGCGCGACCCTCGACGAGTACGACACGGCGGTCGGGGAGCTCGCACAGCGGCGCGACGTTGCTGTCCAGCGCCTCGCGCAGCGCGATGACGTGCGCGAGATCCTCGCCGACCCTCCGTTCACCGCGGGGCAGACCGTCGTCGCGATCGGTGAGAGCACGACCGCCGACCGCGAGTCGTGGTTCGAGCTGATCGGTGCGCTGTTCGCCACAGAGCGCCCTGATCTCGGTCTCCGCTTCGTGAACCTCTCGGTGTCGGGCTCGACGACGACCCAGCTCCTCGGCGGCCTCGGCATGCTCCGCCGGGTGGACCCGTCGATCGTGTTCTGCATGATCGGCGCCAACGACGCCCGCCGCACGGGGGGCTCCCATGCTGCTCGCCTGGTCAGTGCCGAGGAGACCAGACGCAACCTCGCACTGATCCGCGATGCCGTGGCGGGGGTGCCGCGGGTGTGGCTGGCGCCCGTCCCGGTCGATGAGGACGCGATCGCCCGCTACCCGTACTTCGGCGGGGCGGGGATCCACTGGACCGAGCACGACAGGAGCGACACCGCCCGCGCGATCACGGACGTCGCCGCATCCGACCCGGTGATCGACCCGGCGGATGCCGAGCATCCGATCGCCCTCCTCGACGACGGTGTGCACCCCAGCGCCGATGGTCAGTTCGAGATCGCCGTGCACGTCCTGCGGATGCTCGGCGCGGGAGGGGTGCGGCGGCTCTGACCGAGGCCTCCTTCTGCCGCGCTCGGTCGCCCGGCTTGCTCTCGACCGGCGATCGTGAGCACTATGAGGAGGTCAGCAGGGCGGAGGTCGGTCAGTGAAGGATGTCTCGCGGCGCGGCCTGGCGCTCACGCTGCTGCTCGGGCTCATCGCGGGGTACATCGACGCGATCGGCTTCATCGAGACCGGCGGGCTGTTCGTCTCGTTCATGAGCGGCAACTCGACCCAGGCCGGCGCCGAGCTGTGGGCGCAGGGTGCAGCGAATGCACTGCTTCCTCTCGGGCTCGTCGCGGCGTTCGTCATCGGGGTCGCGGCGGGAGCTCTGTCACGAGGACCGGTCCGCACGAGGCGGTGGCGCGTGGTCGCGGGGGCGGCGGTCGCCGTGGCGATCTGCGGCATCGTGGGCCTCCTGCAGCCCGGCGCCTTCTGGAGGTTCGCGCTGCTCGCCGCCGCCATGGGTGCGCTGAACACGCTGTATCTGTCGGAGGGGCGTGCACGCATCGCCATCACCTACGCCACGGGCACCCTCGTCAGCCTCGGCGTGGCACTCGCCGACCTGATCACGGGGCGTTCGCGGACCGCATGGCGACGGCCCCTCCTGCTGTGGGGCTCCCTCGCCGCCGGCGCCGTGGTGGGCGCGGGCGGCGAGCGACTGCTCCACGGGTGGGCGCTCCTCGTCGCGGCCGGTGCACTCGGCATCCTCGCCGTCGCGGTGGGAGCCATCAGGGAACGGTCCGTCCCGTCCGCCCCCTGAGCACCCCCGGCGATACGCTCGACGGGTGAGCGTTATCAGGGGTGCCGCACGACTCGTGAGCTGGACCGGATTGACGGCGGTCGGCGGTCTGCATCTCATCTGGGCGTCGGGATCGAGCTGGCCGGCGAAGAACCGCAGACGGCTCGCCTCCGCCACCGTCGGCAACGCGGCCGCGATGCCGGATGCCGCCGCGACGGCTGTCGTCGCGGGCGCCGCGCTCGCCGCCGGGGCCGTCTCGGCCGGAGCGCTGGGCGAGGGGCGCATGGCGGTCGTCGTGCGTCGGATCATCGCGACGGCTCTGCTCGCGCGGGCCGTCGTCGGAGGCGACGTCGCCCTGAAGGCGCTCGGTCTTCCTCCCGCCGACAAACGGTTCCGAGAGCTCGACACGCGGTACTACCGTCCGCTCTGCGCCGTCCTCGGCATCGCGACGCTGATCGGCTCTCGACGGTCGCGGCGCTGACTCAGCCCGCGGCGGGGGTGTCCGTCGTGTCGCGTCGGGGCAACGGGCCCGTCGACGCGTAGGAGCGCGCCTTCCCCTTCTTGCAGATCCAGGTCAGCACGTAGGCGATGACCAGAGCGGCGACGATGTACAGCGTGACCCAGAGGCCGCCCTGCGGGTCGAGAGCGAACTGCACCGACTCGTTCGCCCGCGAGTTGCCGCGGCCTCCGCCGAGCACGAGAAACCAGAAGAGCCCGAAGAGCAGCGAGACGACCGTCGCGATCCAGGCGAAGAAGCCCCCGACGGAGTACTTGCGCAGCACCGTGAAGAGCACGGCGAGGACGAGCACCAGCAGGTGACCGCCCACGATGGCGAAGAAGGTGGGGTCGTCGGCGACGGCACTGAGGTCCATGCCCGTCCTCTCTCATTGCATGTCCGGGATCGGCGAGCTCGCTCGAACGAGCTCGCCGACACAGTCTTGCAGGTCAGTCGCCCGAGCTCTGCTTGAACTGACGCTCCCAGTCGCGCAGCTCGCTGCGGCCGATCAGCGAGTCCAGCGACACCTGGAAGAGCAGACCCTTGCGGGCGTTGACCTGTTTGATGTTGTCGACGATCTGCGTGGTGACGGCGTTCAGCGCCTCACGGACCTCGCCGATGCGCTCCTCCGGGTCGTCCCACAGATCGGGACGGGTGAGCAGGTCGAGCAGGTAGTCCCGGTCGAGCGCCGCGACCAGTCGCGCGAGCTTGTCGGAGTACTCGGCCTCCGCCATCGCGCTCTGGTCCTCACCGGCCTTGGCGTCGAGGCGGGCGAACAGCTGCTCGATGTGCGAGGCGAGGGCGTCGATGCTCGCAGCCGTCTCCGCCGCGACCGGATTGCCGGGGACCGCCGCATACGAAGGGGCGAGTTCGCGCAGGCGGCTCACCCGCAGTCGGATGCCGGCGGGCACGGGGTCCGTGTTCACCGGAGGCGACGCGGGTGCGCGGCGGCGGCGACGGGCGAGGAGTCCGATGGCCGTCCCTGCGGCGGCGATCAGCACGACGCCGCCGATGACGACCGGCATCAGGACGTCGGCGCCGCCCGTGCCGCCAGAGGAGCCGCCGGCGTCGGGGAGCTGAGCGGAGATCTCCGTGACCGCCGTGGTGAGTGAGTCCTGAAGGTCTCCCCCCGCGTCGTGCTCGGCCTCGTTGGCGATCCGCACGGCGTCCTGTCCGAGTGGGACCGATGCCGCCTGCAGGTCATCTCCGACAGCGAGCACGACCGTCTGCTGGTCGACCGCCTTGGTCAGCTCATCGAGGAGCTGGTCGGCGTAGTCGAGGCCGATGTTGGCATTCGCGGGGAGCACCACGACGGCCACCGTTCCGTCAGTGGGGACGATGCCGTTCAGGACCTCCGTCAACGACCCGGAGCCCTTCACGGTCGGATCGACGTAGACATTGCCCGCATGAAGGCTCGCGATGGCGTCGTCGATCCACCCCCCACCGGATGCCGCAGCGATGATCATGACCACTCTCAGAAGTTGTTGATGACGGATGCGAACACGAGGTCGATGCGCTCGGCGTTCGACGCGTCGAAGAGCTGTCCGCCCGTGGCATCCGCGATCCGCTGCAGAGCGGAGGTGTCGGCGCCCTCTCCGTACGCGATCGGGAATATACGAACAGGAGCGTCGGATCCGCCCTCCTTCGTGCTCTTCCCGATCTTCGCGATCAGGGAGTCGAGCGACGTGGTGGAGTCGGTGTCCTCACCGTCGGAGAGCACGACGATCGCGTTGATGCGACCGGGTTCGGCGCGCTTGCTCATCGCCTCGTATGCCGTGAGGATCGCGTCGTACAGCGGGGTCCCGTTGCGCTGTGCGTAGTGCAGGTCATCCAGTGAGGAGTCGAGCTTCTCGCCGTCGGCGCCCAGCGCCGTGACGTCGCGCAGCACCTGTATGCCATCGCCGGCATCCGATGAGATCCCGGTCGTGAACGCCCACACGCCGACCTCGTCGGTCGGGCGGAAGTGGTCGAGGGTCGTCTGCGCGCCCTGGATGGCGCCGTCGAGCCGCGAACGGCCGTCGCCGATCGGATCGTCCATCGAGCCGGAGATGTCGATGAGCTCCAGGACGGACGAGGGCTTGCGCACCTGCGTCCACTGATCGATGGCGGTGGAGATCACGTCGACGTCGGGCTTGGGGAGCGTCACCGCGGGCTGGTCGGGGTCGACGCCGTAGTTGGCGGTGAAGAGCTTGCCCAGCGGCACCGATTCGTCGAGCGGGCGGAAGCCGTACGTCGGCAGGATCTTCTGAGCCTCTGTGGTCTGCAGGAACGCCGCGAACGCCTCGCCCGCCGTGCGCTGCTCCGGAGTCACCCAGTCCGCGCCGAGCACGGTCACCGGGTTGTCGGACCACATCGAGCCCCCTGCCGGATAGACCGCGACGAGCTTGGTCTTCGGCGGGACCAGGGTCTCGCCGGGCTGCACCGTGTGCGAGTCGGGGTTGCCCTGGTTGTAGTTGAGCAGCGACGTCTCCTCGAGGGCGACGGCCGAGACATAGGCGGAGCCGTTGGAGCCGTTCTGCGTCTCGTCATACAGGGTCGACAGCACGTTGCCGGTGGTGTCGCCGTAGTGGATCACGCACTCCTCGAACACGCGAGAGAAGTCGGCAGCGGCATCCACGTCAGCGGATGTCAGGTCGGCGGACTTGCCGGACGCCTCGTACGACTGCATCAGGATCGTCGAGAGCCCCGTCGTCGAGGTGTTCGGGTTGGTCTTGGAGATCTTGAAGGCGCCCCAGATGTCCTTGCCGACGCTGCCCCAGCCGTCCGGATCCTGGCAGAGCTTCGACAGGTCGGTGATGCTGATGGGCGTGTTCGGCCAGCCGAGCGCCTTGGCCATCGGCTCCGGCATGCCGAACACGACGGGCGTGCGCGTGAAGGACTTCGGGTCGCCGACGAGGTTGGCGGAGGCGGCCGCGGCGACGCGGTCGGTCCACACGGTGGATGCCGGCGACCACAGCGTGGGCCACAGGTCGTGGTCGTCACTCGGCCAGTCCTCTCCCGAGGTGAGATACCGCGCGGCGTTGCCGGATGAGACGTTGATCGGGCGGACCGTCGCGCAGGTGCCGAGCTTCTTGTGCTCGGGCGAGTCCTTGAACGCCGTCGCGAGCGCGTCGAGCATGTTGACCTTCTCGGAGGAGGTCGCGATGGTGACGTGGGTGCACCCGTCGTCGGGGAAGCCCTGGCCTTCGCCGTTCGTGCCGCCGCCGTCGTCTCCGCCGAACGAGCAGGCGGAAAGGGTCAGTGCGACGATCGCAGACATGGCGATGACCGCCGGGGTCCGTCGGCCGAGGAATCTTCGTGCGGTGCGAGGCGCGCTCATGGGCCTAGGGTATCCAGATAATCGCCTCCCGATCACTGGTCGGCGTCAGGCGAGCGCGACGCTCCCCTGCAGCGCGTGCACGACGGGGGCCAGCTCGGGCTGATCCGCGGCCTCGCCGAGCGTGCGCTCCAAGGCCTCGTCGTGGATGGGGTGCGCCTTCTCGTAGAGCGACTGACCGGCCGCGGTGAGCTCGGTGTAGATGCCGCGGCGGTCGTCTGCGCAGAGGATGCGGGTCAGCAGGCCCCGGTCTTCGAGGCGGGTGACGAGGCGGGTCGTGGCGCTCGGGCTCAGTGCGGTGGCGCGCGCCAGCTGCTGCATCCGCATGTGCCAGCCGTCTTGCCTGCTGAGCGCGTCGAGAACGGTGTACTCGACGACGGAGAGGTCGACGGAGGCGCCGAGCGCGCGCTCCAGCTCGGCCTCGATGATGCCGTGCAGGGCGGCGAGCGTGCGCCATCCGCGGGCGCGGATCTCGACGGCGTCGTCGGAGATGCCCATGTGTCCTCCAAAGTAGTTGCTTGCGCGGGATAGTTGCGTGTGCAATGATTAGTGCTCGCAACGCAATATCCCGCGTATGCAACTACTTTAGCAGAGAGCAACCCATGCCACTCGGACTCATCGCACTCGCCATCGGCGCCTTCGGAATCGGACTCACCGAGTTCGTGATCATGGGCCTCCTCCCCGAGGTCGCAGCGAGCTTCGGCGTGACCGAGGCCACCGCGGGCTGGCTCATCTCCGGCTACGCGCTGAGCGTGGTCGTCGGAGCCCTCGGCCTGACGGCCGCGACCACGAGGCTGCCCCGCAAGCCGGTGCTGCTCGGACTGGTCGTCCTCTTCATCGCCGGCAACGCGCTCACGGCCCTCGCGCCCGACTACACCACCGCCATGATCGGCCGCATCATCGCCGCCCTGTGCCACGGCGCGTTCTTCGGCATCGGCTCGGTCGTCGCCGCCGACCTCGTCGCCCCGGACAAGAAGGCACGCGCCATCGCGATCATGTTCACCGGACTCACCGCGGCCAACGTCTTCGGTGTGCCGTTCGGCACCTTCATCGGCCAGCAGTTCGGGTGGCGGGCGACGTTCTGGGCGATCTCCGCCATCGGCATCCTCGCCTTCGCCGGCATCGCCGCTCTCGTCACCGTCCCGCGTGCCGGCGGGGCGACTGTGAGCCTGCGGCACGAACTCCGCGCCTTCCGCTCAGGACAGGTCTGGCTCTCGCTCACCGTCACCGTGCTCGCCTACGGGGGCATGTTCGGCGCCTTCACCTACATCGCCTACACGCTCACCGGGGTCACCGGCTTCGCGGCATCCGCCGTGCCGTGGCTGCTCGTGCTCTTCGGCGTCGGCCTCGTCGTGGGCAACGTCGTGGGAGGCCGGCTCGCCGACCGCTCCATCGACCGCACGCTCCTCGGCTTCACCGCCGCGCTCCTCGTCGTGCTGGTCGCCTTCGCGCTGCTCGCCTGGTCGCAGCCGGCCACGATCGCCGTCCTCGTGCTCCTCGGGGCCTTCGGCTTCGGCACGGTTCCCGGACTCCAGAGCCGCATCATGCAGTACGCCGGCGGGGCGCCCACGCTGGCCTCCGGAGCCAACATCGGGGCGTTCAACGTCGGCAACGCGCTGGGAGCCTGGGCGGGCGGTCTCGGCATCGCGGCGGGTCTCGGCTACACCTCGCCCATCTGGATCGGCGCCGCGATCACGGCATCCGGCCTCGTCGTGATGGGGATCGCCGCCCTCACCGCGCGCTCTTCCACCCCGTCGGCCACCACCGCGACCCTGCGCACCATCGCAGCCTGACGCCTCCCTCGTCGAGCCGCCGCGCTCGTTCAGGTCGCAGACCTGGTCGCGAATCGGCTCGGATCGCGACCAGGTTCGCGACCTGAACAGGTGCTCCGCGGGGTGCTACTGCGCCCGCATGAACTCCTCGGCCGCCTGCACCTGCGCGGGTGTCGGGCGGATGCCGGTGTAGAGCACGAACTGCTCGAGCGCCTGCAGCGTCGCGACCTCCGCGCCGCTGATCACGGTCTTGCCCGCGGCGCGCCCCGCCTTCACGAGCGGAGTGTCAGCGGGCAGCGCCACCACGTCGAAGACCACGGATGCCGCGGCGATCTGCTCCTCGGTGAACGACAGCGAGTACTCCTCGGCGCCTCCGGCCATGCCGATGGGCGTGATGTTCACGATGACGTCGGCCGTGGCGGCTGCGGCATCCGCCGTCCACGCGAAGCCGTAGAGGTCGGCCAGGGCCCGCCCGTTCTGCTCGTTGCGGGCGATGATCGTCACGCGGGAGAAGCCCGCGTCGCGGAAGGCGGCCGCCGTGGCCTTGGCCATCCCGCCCGAACCCCGCAGCAGAACGGACGAGGCCGGGTCGAGGGCATTGCGCTCGATGAGCTGGGCGATCGCGGAGTAGTCGGTGTTGTACGCGGTGAGCACGCCGTCGTCGTTCACGATCGTGTTCACCGAGTCGATGGCCGTCGCCGATGCGTCCATGCGGTCGACGAGCGCGATCACGTCTTCCTTGTAGGGCATCGAGATCGCGCAGCCGCGGATGCCGAGGCCGCGGACTCCCGCGATCGCCTGGGCGAGATCGGTGGGCGCGAACGCCTTGTAGATCCAGTTGAGACCGAGCTCCTCGTACAGGAAGTTGTGGAACCGGGTCCCGTTGTTGCTCGGACGCGCCGAGAGCGAGATGCACAGCGTCATGTCCTTGTTCAGCATGGTCACCGCACCAGGCTACTCGGGCCGCTGCGGAGCCGCCGACGGAACACCAGCGCATGACCGGCGCAACGAACGCAACCCCTCGAACTGGGGGAACCGCGCCTGGCCGAAAACGGCGGAACGTTGATCAGACCCTGGAAATCTCGGGGTTCCGAGAGGCGCAACGCTAGCGCAACCCCGGCACTCTGGTGGCGAGACGACGGCCGTCGCTAGCTTTCCCCTGCGATCGCAGAGAACCCGACTCCGACCCACCCGAGGGTCGAAGGCTCTGCCGCACCGTTCTGGGGAGGACGCTCGTGAACCCGTTGAGAGGCCCCGTCCGCAGCGCCGGCATCCGTCGTTCGCGGACCACCCGTGTCAGTGCTGCGGTGTCCGTGGTGGCGATGCTCGTCGCATTCTTCGGCGTGGTCGACGCGACCACCGGAACTCAGACCGCATCGGCCGCCCCCGGTTCTCCCGGTGTGCCCGGAGCGCCGTCCGTCCTCTTCCAGGAGGACTTCCAACAGGGGACGGGCGTCACAGAACTCGAGAGCTACGTCTCCGCATCCGGAGCGACCTATTCGGCTGATCCGTTCTGGCTCGACGCCACCGCGTGCAACGGCTTCATCCTGAGCCAGGCCAACGCGTTCCCCGGTGGGAGCGTCTGCGCAGGCCGTGCGACCGAGTGGACCGAGGTGCAGCGCAAAGCGGCGGCCCTCGGACTGCTGAACAGCCCGCAGAACACGACGACCAACCGCGCCGTATCGAGCAACACGTCCTCGAACGGCCCGGCCAATGCCCGCCAGTTCATCAGCTCTCAGCTCTCGGTGCCGTCGAACGGACGGTTCATCACGTTCTCCGTGGATGCGGCGGCGACGAACTGCGGCGCCGGCAACCAGCCGTCGCTCCGGTTCTACCTGACGAACGCGGCAGGCACGGAGACACCGGTCTCCAGCTCGGCCATCAACCCCTGCACGGACTCGCGACGGCTGACCACGACCGCCTTCGGCGGCTCTGTCAGCTACGGTCGCTTCCCGGCGAACGGCTCGATGCTCTATACAAGCGCCACCCTCGGCATCACCATGCGCAATGTCCAGGGCAACGGGATCGGCAACGACGGCGCATTCGACAACATCCGCGTCCTGGACGTGACCCCGCAGCTCGACAAGTCGTTCAGTCCGACCTCGGTGCCGACGGGCGGCGTCTCGACGTTGACGCTCACGGTCACCAACACCAGTGAGCTCGCGGAGAAGGTCGGCTGGTCGTTCACGGATTCCCTCCCCGCCGGCCTGGTCGTGCGTTCTCCCGCCAACGTGGGGGGCACGTGCACCGCGACGGTCGCCGCGGCCGCAGGGGCGTCATCCGTCGTCGTGTCGAACGGGAGGCTCAACGCCGGGCAGGCGTCGTGCACCATCACCCTGGATGTCACCTCGAACACCGCGGGGACGTACACCAACTGCGCCGCGAACATCACCGCCCATCTGGGCATCGACCTTCCGGCCTGCGCTGCGGTGAGGTTCTTCTCCTTCGATCCATGTGTGGCGGTGCCGGTGTGGACGAACACAGCGAATGCTCTGCAGCAATACAACCCCACGACGTTCCAGCTCGTCTCGTCGACGCCTTTGATCCGCCAGTACGGCGATATCGCGTGGAGCAGCAACGGAAGCGCGCTGTACGGGGTGGACTACGACGGTGGCACGGGTCAGACGCCGGTGCTGCGGCGGATCGATCCTGTGACGGGCGCCGAGCTCGCGTCGGTCGCGATCACGGGGCCGATTCTGACGCAGGCGACGGTTCCGGGTCCGAGTGCGACTCTGTACAGCCTGAACGCGTTGGCGGCGCTGGACGCGAACACGTTGCTGGTGGGGTCGTACTCGTCGAGGGCGATCTATCGGCTGGATGTGAATACAGGGGTCACGACGCTGTGGACGCAGTTCCCGAACGAGATCAGTTCTGCGGGCGACTTCACGGTGCTGCCGGACGGCGACATCCTCGCCTTCGGTGTGCGCCCTCTTGATGGAAACCTGTCGAACTCGCGGGTCTACCGCATTCATCCCGACGGCTCGATGACGCAGATCGGCACCGTTCCGGCGATGTGGGGTGGCGCGCAGTCCGGAGGCAACTTCTTCATGGCCGCGCCGAGCGGACAGATCAACCGGATCCCGTTGGCGACTCTGCCCACGGCGGCGAGCACGGCGATGCTCTCCTACACGACGGTGCTGTCGGGAGGACCGCAGTTCTACGGGGCGAGCGCTGTTCAGGATGCGGGTCAGTGCGTCGGTCTGACGATTACGAAGGCGCCGAGTCCGGCGGTGATCACCGGTGCGGGGCAGACCGTGACCTACAGCTTCACCGTGAAGAACATCTCTGACGTGCGCATCCAGAACATCGTGGTGACCGATGTGCAGCAGGCGCCTGCGGGGGCGTTGACGTCTGGTCCGACCTGCCCGGTCACGGCGCTGAACCCGGGGCAGAGCACGGTGTGCACCGGTACGTATGTCGCGACGAACGCGGACGTCGGCCATGGTCGCATCGACGACACGGCGACCGCGGCGGGGACGACCCAGGACGGTCGCGGGGTCATCTCGAACCAGGCGACGGCGACCGTGCTGATCCAGCCCGTTCTGACCTGGTCGTTGTCGAAGTCCGCGTCGGTCGCTGGAGTCCCGCTCGCCCAGGGGGCCGTCGTCGACCCCGGGAGTGAGATCTCCTACACCGTGACCGCGGTCAGCGCGGCGACGGTCGACATCACGGGCGTGGCGCTGTCGGATGACCTCGCCGACGTGCTGGACGACGCGACGTTCGTTCCGGGGTCAGGGCAGCTCGTCATCGGCGGGGGCGCCCCGGTCGCGGTCGCTGATCCTGCCGGGACGGTCTTGACGGCGGGGCCCTTCACGCTTCCCGTCGGCGCGACTGCCACGTTGACGTATCGGGTGACGGTGGCGGCGGATGCGTGGTCGTCGACGTTGCGGAACGTGGTCACCGGTAACGCGGGTGCGCCGGGTCAGCCGACGCCGCCGCAGCCGTGCACGACGGCGTGCACGACGTCGCAGGTCACCCCGACGCCGGTGCAGGTCCAGAAGGTCGGTGAGGCGTCGACGGGTGTTGTGGTGCCGATGGATGGGTCGTCGTGGGCGATCTTCTCCGCGGCGACCGGGGGCACGGCGGTGGTGGATTCGGTGCCGGCGGCGGTGTCGGGTGGTTCTCCGGTGACGGGCCTGTTCCGTGATGTCACGCTGACGGCGGGGACGTACTGGTTGGAGGAGACGCGGGCGCTGGACGGGTTCGCGTTGCTGGCCGGGCGGGTGCCGTTCACGGTCGCCGCCGACGGCACGATCACCCTCGGCGCTGGTGTCTCCTCGAACGTGCAGCTGGTGGATGTCGACGGCATCCGCACGATCCGTGTCGAAGACGTTCCCGCTCTCGACCTCCCCGACGCGGGAGGGCCCGGCGATTCCTGGATCTACCTGATCGGCCTCACCCTCCTCCTCGCCGGCACCACCGCCGGCTTTGTGCGATCGAAGCGGCTGAGGCGTGCGGCAATCCCCAGTACTGAGGGAATCTCTGACTCGCAGAATCGGCGGAACGAGAGATGACGGCTCTTGTTTCCGGTACTTTCTCCGGCGTAACCAAAACGAGACAGAGCCCCTTGTCGTTCGACACCGGCTGCTCACTAGCTTTCCCTGGTACGCGCTGGGAGCGTTCCCGTGATACCCGAGTCCTCTGGTTGACGCCCCTCGGCGCGAGCCGAATCTGGGGAGGAACCGTGCGCGTATCACGAGACATCGTGGCTCTCGATCGACCGGGGAGCTGGCGGAGACCACTGTCGCTCGTCGTGATCGCGATCCTCATGTCGGTGGCGCTGGTGCCGCTGTCGCGGCCACTTCAGGCGTCTGCCGCTCCGGGAGACCCGTTCGATCCGAACGTCCCCACGGTCTTCATCGCGCAGGACGTCCCCACGAGGCTCTACGCCGCGCAGCAGACGGCGGGGTCCGTCGGGTTCACTCCGATCGGCGCGACGGCGGCGATCGGCTACAACGCGATCGGATTCAACACGACAGACAACTACCTCTACGGGGTCCAGCGGGACACGGCGAACCGAACGACGCTGATCCGGATCGGTCAGGGCGGGGTGATCACGTCTCTCGGTGCGATCTCCGGCCTCGCGACTCCCCCGGCGGGTCAGATCTACAACGAGGGCGCCTTCGGGCAGGGCGCGACGGCCGGGGTGCTCTACGTGCGCTACACGGGTGGAGCGGGAACCTACATCGGCGCCATCGACGTGGCGACGAGGACCGCGACCGGGATCACTCTGCAGGCGGCCGTTCCGAACCTGTCCGACATCGTCTGGAAGGACGGCTTCCTCTGGGGGGTGAGCCAGGCCGACCGGATCTACCGGATGAACCCCGTGACGGGGCAGGTGAGCTCATGGGCGTTGGGGCTGGGCGTGAGCGCGGCTTTCGGTGCGCAGTGGCTGTACGGCAACGGGAACATCGGCCTGTCCGACAACGCCACCGGCAACATCTATCAGGTCGCGATCGCCAACCCGACGGCGGCGACGCCGACCTTCACCCTCGTGTCGACCACGGCAGGGCCGGCCTCGGGCAACAACGACGGCGCCGCGATACCCGGGCTCGATGTCGACCTCGGAATCGTGAAGACCGGTCCGGCGGTCTACACCGCTGGTGCGGCGATCACCTACACGCTCACCGTCACCAACAACGGCCCCGGCGTCTCCTCCGGCTACCAGGTGACCGACACTCTGCCCGCCGGCATCACGGGCGCCTCCTCGCCGACCGCGGGGTGCACGGTGGTGACCGGCGTCCTCCGGTGCGCACTGGCAGGGCTGGCGGTCGGAGCCACCAGGACCATCACGGTGAACGGCACAGTGGCAGCCTCCACCACGGGGTTGCTGACGAACGCGGCGCGAGTGATCGGCAACGAGCGCGACCCCAATCCGTCGAACGATCAGAGCACGACGACCGCCGCCTTCTCCGCGGGGTTCCGGTGCACGGCTGATGTGGTCTACGGCCTCAACACGAGCGGTGCAGTGCTGGCGATCAACCGGGCAACGGGAGCATCGGTGCAGGAGGGGTTCTTCCCGGCCGGTGGTTCCGCTCTGATGAACAGCCTCGCGATCACCGCCGACGGGAGATATGCGTACGCGGCGTCGCAGTCGGGTACCAAGAACGTGTATCGCTACGACACGACGACGGGTGTGGCGTCGCTGGCGGGAACGATTCCGGAAGCGACCTTCAATCTCTTCATGGGTGCGGTTAATCCTGTGAACGGTCTGTATTACATCGGCGGGGTTTCCGGCACGGAGTACGTGTTCTTCGCCTTCGATCCCGTTGCGAACACGTCGTTGGGTCTGCAGTTCCGTGTGGCGGTGCCGACCGGGAGCGGCGCGAACGGTGATCTGGTCTTCGACAGCCAGGGGCGGGCGTTCATCGTGATGTCGAATGGAACGGCAGCGGGCAACCGTCTGGTGGTTGTGGATTCCCCGCCGAGCAACGGGAGTCTCGTAGGGTCGCGGTTGTTGGCGAATCTTGCACCCGCCTCGGCGCAGTTCCAGGGGATCGCGTTCGGCAGCGACGGGTATCTGTACACGCAGCACACGGCGGCGACGCGGGTGCTGTCGCGCGTGGATCCGAACTCGGGAGCCCAGGTGTCGAGTGCGACGATCCTGAACCCGAACGGCACGAACAACACGCTGGTCAGCGATCTGAGCTCGTGCACGTTGAACAGCACGCTGACGCTGCGGAAGGACCTCGTGGGGCGGTACGCGACGGGGGATCAGTTCACGGTCACGATCACCGGCAACGGTGTGGCGTCGGGAAACGCGGGCACGACGTCGGGCACATCGACGGGGTTGCAGACGGCAGCATCGGCGACGGCGGGTGCGGTCGTCGGGGTTCCTGGCCGCACCTACACGATCACGGAGACGCCGAGCGGCGGCGCGGTGCTGGCGAATTACCGAACGACGTGGGAGTGCCGCGACTCACTCAACGGGAACGCACTGGTCGCGTCCGGATCCGGAGCGAGCGGGTCGGTGACGATGCCGTTGGGGTCGAACACCGGTTCCCACATCGTGTGCGTGTTCACGAACACCCCTATCCCGACCTGGACGTTGGCGAAGCAAGCCCTGCGCGGCGCCGACCCGCTCGCCGCAGGTGCGAGAGTGCAGCCGGGTGAGGTGATCACCTACCGTGTCACGGCGACGAACACCTCGGCGGTGCCGGTGTCGGGGACTGTGCTGACGGATGATCTCTCCGATGTGCTCGACGACGCGACCTTCGTCGCGGGTTCCGCCCAGCTCGTCATCGCGGGAGGACCCCCTGTCGCCGAGCCGGACCCGGTGGGTACCCAGTTGACGACCGCGTCGTTCACTCTGCCGGCATCCTCGGCAGCGGTGTTGACGTATCGGGTGACGGTGGCGGCGGATGCGTGGTCGTCGACGTTGCGGAACGTGGTGTCGGGAACGGCGGGTGCGCCGGGGCAGCCGACGCCGCCGCAGCCGTGCACGACGGCGTGCACGACGTCGCAGGTCACCCCGACGCCGGTGCAGGTCCAGAAGGTCGGTGAGGCGTCGACGGGTGTTGTGGTGCCGATGGATGGGTCGTCGTGGGCGATCTTCTCCGCGGCGACCGGGGGCACGGCGGTGGTGGATTCGGTGCCGGCGGCGGTGTCGGGTGGTTCTCCGGTGACGGGCCTGTTCCGTGATGTCACGCTGACGGCGGGGACGTACTGGTTGGAGGAGACGCGGGCGCTGGACGGGTTCGCGCTGCTGGCCGGGCGGGTGCCGTTCACGGTCGCCGCCGACGGCACGATCACCCTCGACGCCGGTGTCTCCTCGAACGTGCAGCTGGTGGATGTCGACGGCATCCGCACGATCCGTGTCGAAGACGTTCCCGCTCTTGATCTCCCCGACGCCGGAGGACCCGGCACGGCCTGGATCTACCTGATCGGCCTCACCCTCCTCCTCGCCGGCACCACCGCCGGCACCCTCAACCTCGCGCGACGACGACGAGCACTCGCCGTCACCTCACGCGGTCCCCGGGCGTGACATGCGCGCCCACCCGAATACCCGAGAAACGCAAGACCCGACCCAAGGGGGAAGAAACATGAAGACCATGAATCCGGCACGACGCGGACTCCGCGTCGGCCTCGCAGCGAGCGCCGCCGCGGTGCTCCTGGGGCTCGGCCTCGCGGCACCGGCGGCAGCGGCGCCGCTGGTCGACCCGAACGCCACCGGCTCGATCACCGTGCACAAGCTCGAAGCGCCTGACACGCCCACCGGTCTGCCGAACAACGGCACGGCCGTGGACACCACGGGCCTCACTCCGCTCCCCGGGGTCGAGTTCCAGGTGCGGCAGGTCACCGGCATCGACCTGTCGACCAACAGCGGCTGGGCGAACGCCTCGACGCTGTCGGGCGTGTTCGACGCCGCAGATCCCGAAGGCTCGATCACCGGCGCGGGATACACGCTCGCGGCGGGTTCGTCGCTGGTGACGGATGCCGCAGGTCAGGCGTCGTTCACCGGTCTCCCCGTCGGCCTGTACCTCGTCGAGGAGACCAGCTTCCCCGCGGGCGTGACGCCGTCGGCGCCGTTCCTCGTCTCGGTGCCGCTGACCGATCCCGACAACCGGGACAACTGGCTGTACGACGTGCACGTCTACCCGAAGAACGCGATCACGACGGCCACCAAGACCGTCGACGATGCGGATGCCGTGCAGCTGGGCGATGAGGTGTCGTTCACGATCACGTCGGACATCCCCAACGCGAACCCGATCGACGGCTTCAAGATCGTCGACGTGCTCGACCCCAAGCTCGACTACGTCGCCGCCACGGTCACGCTCGCCGACGGCACCGCGATCGCCGAGGGCACCGACTACACGATCGTCCACGACGCAGGGACGAACGCCGTCACGGTCGAGTTCACCGCTGCGGGTCGCGCGATCCTCGCCGCGAACAACACCACGCAGGTCGTCGTCGACATCATCACCACGGTGAACACCATCGGCGAGATCGCAAACCAGGCACTCGTCTACCCGAACGCCGCCAGCTTCGACATCGACCCGGGTGAGCCCGGCGGACCCACCACGACCCCCGAGGTCGAGACCCGGTGGGGCGGTCTGACCGTCGCGAAGGTCGGTCAGGGCGGCGCGGCGCTCACCGGAGCCGTGTTCCAGGTGTTCACCTCGGCGGCGGATGCCGCGGCGCAGACGAACCCGGTCACCCTGAACGGGGACACCGAGTTCGAGGTCGTGAACGCGGACGGCACCCTCACGATCGAGGGTCTGCGGTACAGCGACTTCGCCAACGGCGCCACGGTCGCACCGGGTGACGCCGGCTACCTGCAGTACTACCTCGTCGAGGTGCAGGCGCCGAGCGGCTACGAGCTGCTCGCCGCTCCGATCGAGTTCACCGTCACCGCCGCCACGACGGCAGCGGGGATCGATCTGACCGTGACCAACGTGCCGCACAACGGCGGCTTCCAGCTGCCGTTCACCGGTGGCACGGGCACCGGTCTGCTCTACCTGGCCGGCATCGGCCTCATCGCCGGTGGTGTCGTGTTCCTCGTCGTGAAGCGTCGTCGTAACGCCTGACCACCCGAGACGGCGGAGTCCCCACACCGCCGCCATCGAGGGGGCAGCCTTTTCCTCTCCCCGGCTGTCCCCTCTCCAGGGGATGATGCGGCTCGAACCGGATCATCCTCGGGGGCGACCCACCTCCCCGGGTCGCCCCCGCCTCTGGGGCGGATCGGCTCGAACCGAACCGTCTTCGGGGGCGACCCGCCTATCGGGTCGCCCCCACCTCGACTTCGGAGTTTCCTCATGATCGTCACCGCCGAACCGCAGGACGCGACTCCGCTCACGCGTCGTGCCCGGCGTGCATCCGTCGGGCGTCGGTGGTCTCCGATGAGCATCGCCGTCGCCGTGATCGTGATGGCGGGGGCGGGCCTCATCGCCTACCCCTCCGGAGCGACCTGGATCAGCGACCTCACCCACGCGTCCACGGTCTCCGGGTATGCGCAGGCGGTATCCGACTCGACCTCCTCCGAGCTCGGCGGAATGATCGACGCGGCCCGCGACTACAACGAGCATCTTCCCGACGGACCGCTCCGTGATCCCTACACGCTCAATGCGGAGGGCGGGGCAGACGACGTCGACGACGGACGCGCGGACTACCTGCAGCAGCTCTCGCTCGCTCCCGGAGCTCCGATGGCGCGCATCCGCATCCCCGGGATCGGGGTGGACCTGCCGATCTATCACGGCACAGACGAAGACACCCTCGCACACGGGATCGGCCATCTGTACGGCTCCGGCCTCCCCGTCGGCGGGGAGGGGACGCACTCCGTGCTGACCGGCCACTCCGGGATCCCCGGGGCGAGTCTGTTCACGCGTCTCGACGAGCTCGACCTGGGCGACGAGTTCGCGATCGACGTCGCCGGCGAGACGCTGGTCTACCGCGTCGACCAGATCAAGACCGTGCTCCCCGACGACGGCGATCTGCTGCGGCAGTCGCCCGGGCACGACTACGTGACCCTGCTGACCTGCACGCCCACCGGGGTCAACACCCACCGACTGCTGGTCCGCGGCGAACGCGTCGACGCGCACACGGCGGAGGCGGATCAGATCTCCCTCCCCTCGGCGCCGGGCGCGCCCGCGCTGCCCTGGGGCGCCTTCGCCGTCCTGATCGGCGGTCTCGCCATCGCCGTGACGATCGCGCGGCCGCGCCCCGCAGTCCGTTAGGCGAGCGGCGGGGCTGCCGGGCTGCGGGGCTGCCGGGGCTGTCGGACTGCCGGAGCGTCGGGAGCCCGGGCGTCGGGTGCGATGGCCGATACCCGCCAGCGCTCCGCACGGCAGCGGTTCAGGCTGGACGCAGCGACGCGGGACGTCGATGCGGAGGAGAGCGGATGCCGAACACGGATGCAGCCACGGGCGCCACGCAGATCCGGCGCGGCGGCGTGCTGCTGCCGTTCATCCTGCTGGCTCTCACCTGGGGTGCGAGCTTCCTCTTCGTCGCCATCGCGCTGACCGGGGTCTCCCCTGCGCAGGTCGTGCTCGGCCGGCTCGTGGCCGGAGCGCTGGCGCTCGCGGCGGTCTGCGTCATCGGCCGTCATCGGCTGCCGCCGCCGGGCACGATCTGGGCGCACCTGCTCGTGGTGGCGCTGCTGCTGTGCGTCATCCCCTTCCTTCTCTTCGCGTGGGCGCAGCAGGACATCTCCTCCGGTCTCGCGAGCATCTACAACGCGACGACCCCGCTGATGACGATGCTGGTGGCGCTGATCGCGCTCCGTGAGGAGCGTCCGACCAGGACGACCCTGCTCGGGATCCTCGTCGGCTTCCTCGGAGTGGTCGTCGTCCTCGCACCGTGGGAGGGGCTCGGCGCCGGATCCGTGCTCGCCCAGCTCGCCTGTCTCGGCGCCACCCTCAGCTACGGCATCGCGTTCGTGTACCTCCGCCGGTTCGTCACGCCGCGCAGGCTCGGAGCGATACCGGTCGCGACGGTGCAGGTCGGTCTCGGAGCGGCGGTGATGCTGGTGCTCTCTCCGGTCGTCGCTCGCGGAGAGGTCTACCTGTCGGCCCCCGTCATCGTCGCGGTGCTCGCCCTCGGCGTTCTGGGGACGGGCGTGGCCTACGTCTGGAACACGAACATCGTGACCGCGTGGGGTGCCACCAGCGCATCCACGGTGACCTACCTCACGCCGGTGATCGGAGTGGCTCTCGGCGTCCTCGTGCGGGGCGAGCACATCTCCTGGAACGAGCCGGCCGGAGCTGCAGTGGTGATCCTCGGCATCGCCGTCAGTCAGGGGCGGCTGCGCCGACGGACGCGCGCAGCGGCGATCTGAGCCGGATGCCGCCAGCGTCTCCGCGGATCAGCCGAAACCGAGGTCGGGCACCGCGCTCTCGTTCAAGGGACGGAGGGCATCGCCGCCGTCGGAGCGTCCGACGCGGGAGAAGAAGGCGACTCTGTCGGCCCGCAGGGCCACGGTGGAGAAGCTCAACGCCACGCCGTCTTCGTCGTACATCACCTGCTCCAGGCTCAGCAGCGGGCTACCGGGCAGCACGCTCAATCGCGTGGCCACCGACTGGTCCGCGAGCATCGCGCCGATCAGGAACTCGGAGGACGAGAGCCGCAGTCCGCCGTTGTGGAGGAACTGGTAGATGTTGTGGCCGAACGGCGCGGTCTCGAGGCTCGCGGCCTTCGGCAGGGCGAAGTAGTTCGTGGAGACGGCGCTCGCATAGTCGGCGGGGGCGGCGAGGTACTCGACTCGCAGCACCTGCGGGCCGGCTTCCGGCATCCGCTCCTTCGCCACCGGAGGTATGGGGATGATCGTGCGGTCGACCACGCGCGGATAGGTCGACTGCTCCGGGATGACGTCGACGCCATGGAACTCATACAGACCGAAGACGGATCCGATGTCGGCGTGCGTGCCCACCCCGTGGGTGCGGCTGACCACGCCCGTCTCCTTGAGCTGCTGCAGCACGTCTCGGACGACCGCGCGGCTGACGTCGTAGTCGCGCATGATCTCGAACTCCCGAGGGAGCTTCCCCTCCGGGAAGTCTCCGCGCATGATGGCGGCACGCAGCATGAGCGCGAGTCTCCGCCGCTCGGCGTTGCCGCCCGCCTCGCGGAACTGCGGTGAGGAATCTCTCAGCACGACCACATTTTATGGGCGGTCGCGTCCGCAGGGTACCCCTTCGTCGAGGGGGATTCCAGGCCTGTTCTCACCGGTGACGTGATCGTGGCGGGATCGTCGTCCGTCCCCTATGGTGTAGGTGCGTGCACAGGGGAATCGATCGTCTCCGTCTTTCCCCAGAAGACGGGAAGCCTTCCCCAGAGGCAAGACGGTCCGTGCATGCGATTGGGCCCTCTCGAGTAGTTCAGTCCCCAATGGGCTGCTCGAGGGGGCCGCTATCGTTCCGCTGAGATTTTTCGAGAATGTCCCCCAAATGGGGGACAAAACCTCTTCGGAGGGGGTACGCTTATTTCTGACGCACCCTCCGGTCGTCTTCGGCCCTCATCGCTCCCCCCGCGGTGAGGGCCACACAATTTTCCGGGCGAGTTTTCCGCGGATCCTCTGTGACGCGGTGTGACGGCTCGTGCAACATTTCTGTTACGGGGTGACCCCGGCCCTTCCACTCAGCCGCTGCTCCACTAGCGTTAGCGATGTCGGGGCATACCTGCGTCGGCTTCTTCATCAGCAGAACAGGCAGTACATGAGCACCCAGGGCACGGTCAAGTGGTTCAACTCGGAGAAGGGCTTCGGCTTCATCTCCCCCGACGACGGCGGCGCTGACGTTTTCGCGCACTACTCCGCCATCGAGTCATCCGGCTACCGCTCGCTCGACGAGAACCAGCGCGTCGAGTTCGATGTAGCGCAGGGCCCCAAGGGCCTGCAGGCCGAGAACATCCGTCCTCTCTGAGGTCGGAATACTCGACGACTCCCCGACCGGATCCGCTTTTGCGGCATCCGGCGGGGAGTCGTGTGCTTTCTGGGGGCTTTACCGGTCGCACGTTCGGGCTGAGTTCGCGCGTTCGGGCTGAGGATCGGCGCGGATTCCTCCTCCCGAGGCGGAGTTCTCCTCCTGAACGGGCGGGCGCACCGTCTCCCTCCGAGCGGGTGGCGAACCGTCTCCCTCCGAGAGGGCGGTGCATCGACGGAGTCAGACGAGAAGCAGGGCCTTCAGCTCGTCGGGGGATGACACGCGGAACGCGGCATCGTCTCCCTCATGCTCGTCGCTGAAGCCCCATTCGACGAAGATCACGGGCACCCCGTTGGCGTTCCCGCCCTCGACGTCGTGGTGCCGGTCGCCGATCAGCACGGGGCGCGAGGTGTCGGCGCCGCGCTCACGGAGCCGCTTCAGCGCCTCGACGACGATGTCGGCCTTCGACGCCAGCGTCGCCTCATCCGGTGTCGCCCCCACCGTGGCGAGGAAGTACGGGCGCAGGTCGAAGTGGTCGACGAGGGCGTCGACCTGGTTCTCCGGCTTCGAGCTCGCGGTCGCCTGCGGCACCCCGGCGGCGTGGAGTTCGCGGATGATCTCGGGGACGTCGGGATAGGTCGCGACGTCGGTGGTGTACCCGTCGGCCTTGCCCAGCGAGCGGTAGAAGGCCACGGCGTCGGCGGACTCCTCGGGGGTCATGCCGGCCTGGACCTGGAAGGACTGGAACATCGGCGGGCCGATCCAGTGCACCAGGTCGTCCCGCGTCGGCGCCGGGTGGCCGAAGTGCGTGAGCGCGACGTTCAGGCGGCGGAGGATGCCGACCGAGGCGTCGATGATGGTGCCGTCGACGTCCCACAGCACGCAGGTATAGGGGGAGTGGGGCATGTCTCCAGCCTACGGGCACCTTCTCTGCCCGGATGGCCGTGGGTGGAGTCTCTTCGTTCGCCGAGCCCTGGGCGCGAGCCTGAGGTTGACCCTGGACGGGAAGCCCGCGCGTGGCTAAAGTGTTCGCAATGAGCTATTCAAACGGACTCACTGTCGCCGTGCTCCAGGCGGAGGGCGTCGGCGCCGACGTCGAGGCGAACTTCCGTCTCATCCGCGAGGCGGCGCGGGATGCTGCGGCACAGGGTGCGCAGCTCCTCATGACGCCCGAGATGTACCTCACGGGCTACAACGTGGGTGCGCGGCTGGCCGATGTCGTGCGGGACGAGCTCGTCGACGGCATCCGCGACATCGCGCGGAGCGAGGGGATCGCGCTCCTCGTCGGCACGGGACTGCCCGCTGCGGCGGGCATCTCCAACTCGGCCGTCCTGGTGTCGGAGGACGGCGATGTCGTGGCGCGCTACGACAAGACCCACCTCTTCGGCGATCTGGATGTCTCGCTCTTCGAGCCGGGTGACGCCCTCGGTCCGATCGTCGAGCTGCACGGCGTGAGGATCGGCCTGCTCATCTGCTACGACGTGGAGTTCCCCGAGACGGTCCGCGCGCTCGCCTCCGCCGGCGCCGACGTCGTGCTGGTGCCCACGGCCCAGATGGCGCCGTACCAGTTCATCGCGGAGCACGTCATCCGCACCCGCGCCTGGGAGAACCAGGTGTATGTGGCCTACGCGAATCGCATCGGCTCCGAGAAGGAGCTGGACTACGTCGGATTGAGTTCGATCGTCGACCCCTCCGGCCGCGTCCTCGCCGCCGCCGGCCCGGAGGAGCGCGCGCTGCTCCTCGCCAGGATCGACCCGGCGGAGGTGCGCAGCGCTCAGGCGCGCAATCCGTATCTTCGGGACCGGCGCCCAGGACTCGTCGTCGCCCCCGACCCCCAAGGAGCCGGCAGGACGCCCGGCATCCGCACCCGGATCACGACCGAGAGGGACAGTTCATGAGTGCAGATCAGACGACCACGGAGCACCGGCTCCGCGGCAGGCTCGGCACCGGCTCGATCGTCTTCATGGTGATCGCCGCGGCCGCGCCGCTGACGGTGATCGGCGGCAACGCTCCGATCGCGATCGGCCTGGGCAACGGCATCGGCGCCCCGGTTGGTTTCGTGATCGCGACCGTGGTCCTGCTGCTGTTCTCGGTGGGCTTCGTGAAGATGACGCCGCACGTGAAGGAGGCCGGCGCGTTCTTCTCCTATGTGACGAAGGGGATCGATGGCCGGACCGGTCTCGGAACGGCGTTCGTGTCGCTCCTCGCGTACACCGCCATCCAGGTGGGGATCTACGGCTATCTCGGCTGGGCGGTGGACGATCTGGTGCAGCACTTCGGCGGCCCGGCGATCCCCTGGGGCGTCTACTCCCTCGCCGCCGTCGCGCTCGTCGCCGTGCTCGGGTATCGGCACATCGATCTGTCGGCCAAGGTCCTCGGCATCGCGCTGGTCCTGGAGATCGGCGTCGTCATCGTGCTCGACACCGTCATCTTCGCGACCGGAGGCGCGGAGGGGATCGTGTGGGACACCTTCGACCCGGCGAACGCGTTCGCGCCGGGGCTCTCGGTCGCCGTGCTGTTCGCGCTGACCGGGTTCATCGGGTTCGAGGCGACCGCGGTGTTCCGAGACGAGGCGCGGGATCCGGAGCGGACGATTCCGCGGGCGACGTACCTCGCCGTCATCATCATCGGCGTCTTCTACTGCCTGTCGTGCTGGGCGATGGTCGTGGGCGGGGGCCGGCAGGGGATCGTCGATCTCGCGACGGCGACGCTGGCGGGAGAGGCCAACATGCTCACCGACATGACCGGTCGCTATCTCGGCTGGCTGGTCCAGGACATCGTCCAGGTGCTGCTCGTGACGAGCCTCTTCGCCTGCGTGCTCTCGTTCCACAACGTCATCGCCCGCTACCAGTTCGCCCTGTCGCGCAAGGGCGTCCTCCCGGCGCGCTGGGGCACCGTGCACCCGCGGCACCACTCGCCGGCGGTGTCCTCGCTCGTGCAGACGGTGACGGCGACGGTCATCATGGTGGCATTCATCATCGGAGGCGTGGAGCCTCTCGTGGGAGTGTTCGGCTCGATGGCGGGGGTCGCGACCGTCGGGATGGTGCTCCTCATGCTCATGACGAGCATCGCGGTCCTGGTGTTCTTCCGCCGGCATCCCTCACTGCGGGAGGGACACGTCGTCACGACGGTGCTGGTGCCCGCCGCCGCGGTGATCGGCTTGATCGCCGCTGGGTGGGTCGTGCTGTCGAACTTCACGCTCGTGACCGGAGGCAGCGTCGGACTCTCGGTGTTCCTCGCCTGCCTCCCGCCGGCGGTCTTCCTCCTCGGGGTCGCGCTCGGCGGGGGCAACCGGCTCGCGGAGGCGCGGCAGGAGGGTTAGGCGGGCCCGGCGACGCGGGCGTACCCTCGGTGGAAGTGCTCGGGATCCGATGCGGGCACGGATCGACACAGAGGGGCGCCGATGACCGAACGAGCGGAGCGCGACGTCCTGGCCTCGGGCCCGCTGGACGGGGTCCGGCCGCTCAGCGCGACGGATGCGGTGCGCGCACGGATCCTGTTGGCGATCGAGCTGGGACTGCTCAAGCCCGGCGAGCAGCTGCCGCCGCACGAGAGCACGGCCCGGGCGCTGAACGTCAGTCTGATGACCCTTCGGCGCGTGTTCGGCACACTCGCCGACCAGGGGATCCTGGAGCGCCGCCGCGGCAGGGGCGGCGGGACCTTCGTGAGCGACCCGATCGATCCGCGGACGTGGCAGGAGGACGACTCCGTGCGCGGATTCCGCGACAGGACGTCGACCGTGATCCAGTTGATCGACGAGCGCGCGCTGATCGAGTCCGCCCTGGCGGCGGAGGCGGCAGGAACCGTGCGCGACGGAGCGAGAGCGCGGGCGCTCGACGAGGCGGCGCAGGCTCTGGAGGACGCGGTGGCTGCCGGGGACTGGGCGGAGTTCCATGACGCCGATCGCGCCTTCCATCGTGCTGTCGCCTCGGCCTCGGGCCTCGACTGGGCTCTCGCCGAACACAGCCGCATCGCCGACCAGCTCTACGACTACTTCGTGCCGTACCCGATCGCGTACCTGCGCGACAGCAACGACGAGCATCGGCGCATCCTCGCGGCGATCGAAGAGGGGGATGCTCTCGGGGCCGCGCGAACCGCGCGGGCGCACGTCCTGGAGCTCAAGAGGTCGATGTTCATCGCCGAGCGCCCGGACGGACAGGGGCGTTGATCTCCTGACCGCGATGCGGGCGGCAGAGCGTCAGAACAGGCGCGGCGCGCCCGAATCGATCCCCTTCATGTCGTCGTAGTCGAGGACGAGGCAGCGGATGCCGCGATCCTCCGCGAGCACGCGAGCCTGAGGCTTGATCTCCTGCGCGGCGAAGATGCCGGTGATCGGGGCGAGGTGCGGGTCGCGGCCCAGCAGCTCGAGGTAGCGGGTGAGCTGCTCGACGCCGTCGATGTCGCCGCGGCGCTTCACCTCGATCGCGATGGCCGCGCCCTCGGCATCCCGGACCAGCAGATCGACGGGGCCGATCGCCGTGGGGTACTCGCGTCGCACGAGCGTGGTCCCCTCGCCCACGAGCTCGACCTGCTCGGCGAGGAGCCGCTGCAGATCAGCCTCGACGCCGTCCTTCTGCAGGCCGGGGTCGATGCCGAGGTCGTGGTTCGAGTCGTGGAGGATCTCGTAGATCTGCACGCGCAGCGCGTCGCCGGTCTTCTTGTGCGTGACGCGCCAGACCTCGACGACACCCGCGCTGGCCTCCTCTTCACCGGGCTCCTCGGGCGAGAGCGAGCACGGCGGGCTCATCCAGTTCAGCGGCTTGTAGCTGCCGCCGTCGGAGTGCACGAGCAGACTTCCGTCTCCCTTGTGCACCAGCAGGCGCGTGGCGAGAGGGAGATGAGCATTGAGCCGCCCGGTGTAGTCCACGGAGCAGCGGGCGATGACGAGACGCACCCGTCGAGCCTACTTCGTCGCGACCGCGTCCGGTCGCGCCGGACCGTCGGGACGGTCACCGGTCGAGCATGGTCCCGATCGCCTCGAAGATCCCGAGCTCCGTCGCGGCGGAGCGTGCGATCAGGAAGCCGATGATGCCGAGGATCCAGGCGGTGTTCTCGGCGCCGGTGCGCTCCATCCACGCGGCGAAGCGCTCGAGAGGCCGCTGCACCAGAGGGGCGGCCACCATGCGCAGCACGAGGAGGACGACGGCGGGGGCGACCATGAGCGCGCAGTAGCCCACCAGCGCGAGCACGCGAAACGGCGTGCTCACGCCGGCATCCGCGAGCATCGTCATGCCGACGATGTAGGGGAGCATCGTCGCGACCTCCACCACGCCGGCGGCGATCGCGACCGCCATGACCGCCGTTCCCCGGGTACGCGGGTCCAGCAGGCGCTCGCGCCATCGCGTGATGCGTCCGGACGATGGGGTCGGCGCGGGGACGGCGCCGCCGGCGGGAGGAGCGGCAGCCGCGGGAGGAGGGGTGAGCGGATCGGTGCGCGCGGCGGATACGGCACCGTCGGATGCCGTGGCGCCGGATGCTGTGGTGCCGGATGCCGCTGTGCCGGAGGCCGCGGATGCCGTGGCGCCCAACGCCGCGGATGCCGACGCGGCCTCGCGGGCTTTCGAGTCGGTCGGCATCGCGAACGCGACCACGAGCAGCGCGGCGCCGACGATGAGGCGCACGATCAGCCCCGCCGAGGAGGAGAGGAAGTCGGAGGCGACGTCGACGAGGTTGACCAGGCCCCAGAGGAAGAGGAGTCCGACCACGAGGTAGAACGCGGCGATGGTGCCGAGGTAGAGCAGGATGCGTCCGGCCCGCACGCGACCCGGACTGAGGAGGAGGAACACGGGGATGAGCAGCGTGCCGACGCTCAGCCCGTCGATCAGCGCCAGAAGTGCCAGGGAGAGGGGGAGCGGGAGTCCGCCGAAGAGTTCCATGCGATCAGCCTCTCCGCGCTCGCCCCCGCGCGGATCGGGCGAAGGTCGCGGTCGCACCCGCGGCTCCTCATACCTTGGTCGGATGCGGGGAACGGCCAGCCGTGGTTGCATGAACGCATGGAGGAGGCGAGGGTCGGCGGCATCCGCGAGTGGTATCTGTCGCATCGGCGGCCGGTCGATGCCCTCCTCATCGCCCTGCTCAGCGCGCTCGCCGCGTTCCTCGGTTTCAGCGGCATCTGGAGCATCTTCTCGGTGCTCCCCGCGGATGCCTCTCCCTGGTGGACTCTGGCGACGGCGCTCCCCGCCTGCATCCTCGTCCTGACCAAGCACCGCGCTCCGTGGCTCTCGCTGATCGCCGCGACGGTCGTGTTCGCGGTCGACCTGTTCACCACCGGCGGGCTCGGCCCGCTCGTCGTGCTCCTCGACGTGCTGTGGACGGCGGCGTTCCTGGCCTCCCCGCGGGTGCGGCGCAGGATCCTCATCGCCATGATCCTCAGCGTCGTGGTGCTCTTCGTGGTCGCGCTCCTCGTGTCGGAGGCTTCCGCCCCCATGGCGTTCCTGGTGGCGGTCCAGTTCGGGGCCTTCGTCGGCACCGACTACTGGTGGGCGGTCGCCGTGTCGCAGGCGAACGAGCTCGCCGACCTCCACCGCCAGCGCGCAGAGGAGGCGGCGGCCGCGGCGGTGCGGGATCGTGCGGAGGCCGTGCTGCGCGAGCGGGAGACCATGGCGAAGGAGCTCCACGACGTCGTCGCCGGTCACGTGCTGGCCATGGCGATCAGGGCGGAGGCCGCGCTGTCGACGCCGGCCGACGAGAGGGCCGATCGTGCGGCGCTGCAGGCGGTGCGGGATGCCGGCATCGATGCCCACGGAGCGCTGCGCTCGATGATCGCCGTGCTGCGGAGGGGCGACGGAGAGCTCTCGCCGACGCCCCGGCTGGCCGATGTCGAGGCGCTCGCCGACGATGCGCGCCGCGCGGGACTCCGGGTGCGGGTGTCGGCAGACGGCGTGACGACGCTGACGGGTCCCACCGAGCAGGCCGTGGTGCGCGTCGTGCGCGAGGCGCTGTCGAACTGCCTCCGTCACGCCGGAGGCGCGGAGGTCGATGTGACGATGGAGGAGAGGGATGCCGTGATCGCGGTGCGCGTGGAGTCCCGGGGTGGAGCGCCTCTCGTCTCGGCCGGCTACGAGGGCGGCGGCTGGGGCCTGAGCATGCTCGCCGAGCGGGTGGAGGCGCTGGGCGGCAGGTTCTCCGCGGGGCCGCACGCCGATGGCTGGCTGGTCGAGGCGCAGCTGCCCGCGAGGGCGGTATGAGCGCCCCGACCGTGCTGCTCGCCGACGATCACGGTGCGATCCGCGCGGGCTTGCGCATCATGCTCGAGTCGCACGGCATCCGCGTGGTGGGCGAGGCCGCCGATGGAGACGTGGCGGTGCGCAACGCCGCAGCCCTGCGCCCCGACGTGGTGCTCATGGACCTCCGGATGCCGGGGCGCGATGGCGTCTCCGCGACACGCGAGATCGTGGAGCAGGGCCTGAGCGACGTCCTGGTGCTCACGAGCTTCGATGAGGACGAGCTGGTGTTCGGGGCGATCAGGGCCGGTGCGGCCGGGTTCCTGCTCAAGACCGTGGATGCGTCGTCTCTCGTCGCCGCGGTCCGTGCGGTCGCCGCGGGTGAAGGGGCGCTCGACCCCCGGGTGACGCGACGTGCGCTCGCCGCGGCGGCACAGGGCGTGGGGAGTCCGCCCGACATCGCGACCCCTGCGCTGCCCGAGCTGACGTCGCGCGAGCAGGAGGTGCTCGACGGCATCCTCCAGGGGTGGTCCAACGCCCAGCTCGCCCAGCGGCTGGGGATCAGCGTGCCGACCGTGAAGACGCACGTGTCGAGCGTGCTCGCCAAGCTGGGCGCCCGCAGTCGCTCTCACGCCGCCGCGCTCGTGCGCGACGGCGACCGGAGACGGCCGTGACCTGCACCCGCGATGGCAGCGGCGGGATCAGCTGTAGAGGCAGTAGTCGTGAATGATCGCCCAGCCGAGAAGTCCGAAGGCGAAGCCCCAGCGTGTGTCTCTGCACATGATTTCCTCCAAGAATCGGTTCGCTTCGAGTGGAGAGGGTGACTCCCCGCGGCCAACGTAACAAGCCGTCCGCGGCGGGGTAACCGTATTTCTACGGATGGTGTGATTCTGTCGGTCAGTGTGGACAGCGCTTGTCGATGAGTTTCGTCAGCACTGGCATGCCCGCAACGATCACCGCACGGGCGTACGAGTTTGGTCCCGGCTCTGGATTGCCGAGTGGATCCGTGTGGCGCGAAAGGAGGGCCTCCCCGGTCGACACGATCGGGGAGGCCTCAGGGTTCGGTTCGGCTGGTTACTGCTGTGGAAGTCCTTTGAGATCTGCGCTACTGATGGCGGTGAGCTTGTCTCCATCGGTGGAGGTTGGTTCGAATCCGCTCGCAGTGGGCGTGAAGATGCCCGCTGGTCCGCCGGCTGTGTAGTACCCGTCGACGCCCTCGACACCGCTTGAGTTGAGCAAGAGTAGATAGGTCTGCTTCTCGGCGAGGAGGGGATAGGGTGTGTCCCAGCCTTTCCCTCCGAGTTGCATTACGGTGATCGTGTCGCCTGCGCGGATCTGAGGAGCAGAGTTCTCGGGCGTGTTCCGTGCGAGTCCCTCAGGTGTGAAGCTCGCAATGACCTCGACCTCGGAGAATGTCGTGGGAGCGAGATCATCGCCGATCGTCTTCTCCTGCTGCGAGAGGACGGTGCCCGTGACCATGACCTCGCTCGCTTCGATCAGCTCCTGGTTTGACGAGAAGATCTCGTGCCGTGAACCGTCGAGCTTCTGCACCCCTGGGCTGCAGCCCGCGACCGATGAGGCGAGGAGGAGCGCGGCGAGGAAAGTGGCTCCGTGACGGAGTTTTGTTCTCTTCATAATGTTTCTCCAGGCTCGAATCAATAGATGGCGTTCATTCCGGCTTTGTCATCACTTTGTGGGGTGTAGTAGCCGTAGGAGTTGTAGACGCAGGCGGCGCAGTTGTACATCATCTGGTTGGTGCTCGTTACATGACTCAGGCCCAGGACATGTCCGAATTCATGAACAGCAACGGCCCGTAGCTTGGTTACTGTCCACCCGCTCACGTAATAGGTGTTGAACCACGACTCAGAGCTAATCTGCGTTCCGAACGGGCATGACCATGTCGAGTACCCGTCGTATCCGTTGGCGCCACTGTTCTTGTCAGTGAACTTCAGGTTGGCCGAGTAGTTCATCGTCATGTTGAGGTCTGTGGACGAGGACCAGGAGGATGCAGCGCCGTCGGCGGCGGTCCCATAGCTGCCGGTTGTGGCTCTATTCCATGCCACGGGTCGCTGAGGCCACGAGCAGCCGTTCGTGACGTAGGCCATGGCTGGTGCGGGAAACAGAACCACGCCGAGGACGATCAGACATGAGGTGAGCAGCGCGAGGACTTTCGATCGCGCCCGCCGCCTGCCAGTGAGGTGTGTTGCATCCATATTCCCGTCCGCTCCGTTGTGGTCGGCTCAGATCTGTCGACTGGGCCCGGTGCGAGTCATGATGTCCCTCGACAATTCGTCTGTCAAGAGGGCGATTGGTGTCCCCCAAAGTACCTACATACAGACGCTAAGTTTTACGCATAAATGGTCATTTATGCGCTTGGGAATTGAGTAGCCGAAGGGCGTCAGAACCTCCCTTCCTGACAGAGTCGAGCCGCGCATTCGTTATGAATCGGACGCGTGATACGTGGTGTGTAGTCACCAGTTGGTCATACAAGGTCGACTGTGACGGTGCGCCGCATGATCACGGCGACGTTGTTCGGGCGCGGGCGCGGGCGAGGCGGTAGGAGCATCCTCGCCCCGGACTCTGGGCCGTCGCGCTCGTCGCCGCCGGGGCGGTCGTCGCGGTGGTCGCCGTCGAGGTCGGCGCCCGATCGGACAGCGTTCTCCAGGCGTAGTCCGCAGCGCACGCCCGCCGGGGAGCGCTCGCTCCCCGGCGGCGTCCTGCGCTAGCCCTGCTTCTCCGGCTCGGTCATCTCGTCGGCGCGGAGCGGCCGCGCCGCCGCCGAGAAGAGACCGGAGAGCGCGGCGAGCACCACGAGGATGTACAGGGTGTTCAGCAGCCCGATGTGCTCGCTGATGAATCCGAGCACCGGGGGGCCGCCGAGGAAGGCGACGTAGCCGATCGTCGCGGCGGCGCTCACGCGCGCCGCGGCCTTGGCGGGGTCGTCGGCCGCCGCCGACATGCCGAGGGGGAACCCGAGGGAGGCCCCGATGCCCCACAGCGCCGCAGCCACGAAGACCAGGGGCGTGTTCGGCGCGAGGATGAAGAGCAGGATGCCACCCGCCGCCGTGATCGCGAGGATGCGCAGCACGATGACCCGGCCGAAGCGGTCGACCAGCGGACCGCCGAAGAGTCGGACCACCGTCATCGCGACCGAGAAGGTGGCGAGGGCGGCGGCGCCGGCGGCGGGGCCGGCGCCGTGGTCTTCGGAGACGCCGAGCGCGAGCCAGTCGTTGGCCCCGCCCTCGGCGAAGGACATGCCCAGCATCACGACGCCGAGCGCGTAGGTGCGCGGTTCGCGCCAGGCCTCCAGCGCCACGTGCATCCGCTCGCGCCAGTGCGGCTTCTCCGCGGGAGACGGGTCGAGCGCGGCTTCGCGCACGGGGACGTTCGCGAAGCACACGACAGCCAGGACGGCGATGACGCCGGCGACGACGAAGGAGTGCAGCGACACGTTCGCACCGAGGTGCACGGCGAGGGCGCCGAGACCCGCGCCGATCACCGTGCCGAAGCTGAAGAAGGCGTGGAACACCGGGAGGATCGTCTTGCCCATCTGCTGCTCGACGGCCGTGGCCTCGACGTTCATCATGACGTCGAGGGAGCCGTTGCCGAATCCGAACAGCACGAGGCCGATGACGACCACGGGCGCCGAGCCCATCACGTTCGTGCCCACGCCGACCAGCGTCAGCCCGATCGCGAACGTGAGCATCGTCGCGAGCATCCCGACCCGCGCACCGGTGCGCGCCATGACGGCGGGACTCGTCGAGATGCCGATGATCGACGAGACGCCCATGCCGAGCAGCAGCAGTCCCATCTGGGCGTTGTCGATGTCGAGGGCGAGCTTGATGTCGGGCACGCGAGAGGCCCAGGTCGCGATCGACAGGCCGCTCGCGAGGAAGATCGCGAAGATCGCGGCGCGCCAGCGCACGAACTGGGGGCGAGTGAGGGCGGTGTCCATGCCGGACACTCTATCGAATCGATTCGATCCCGCGAAACCAGGGGAGGTATCCTCGGAGTATGAGCAGTCAGGACAGCCCGCGACGAGCGACGATCGCCGACGTCGCGCGCGAGGCCGGCGTCGCGACATCCACCGCCTCCGTCGTCTTCAGCGGCAAGGCCAAGGTCTCGGCGGGAACGCGCGAGCGCGTGCTCGCCGCCGCCGCCGAGCTCGGCTACGCGGGCCCCGATCCGCGTGCCGCCTCCCTGCGGAGGGGACGCAGCGGCATCGTCGCCGTCGTGCTCGAGGGGCATCTGCGTGCGGCCTTCCTCGACCCGGTCACCACCGCCATGATGGACGGGCTGACCGACGGCCTCGCCGACCTCAGCGCCGGCATCCTGCTCATGCGCGACGACCCGGGCGAGAGCGACGGGTCTCCGCTGGCGAACGCGCCGGTCGACGCCGTGGTGCTCATCGGATGCTCAGGGCGCACCCGCGCCTCGCTCGACATCGTGCGCGGCCGGGGCCTTCCCGTCGTCGTGATCGAGGGGGATGCCGGAGAGGGCATCCCGCGGATCACGCTCGACAACGCGGATGCCGCCGCCGCGGTCGCCCGCCACGTGCGGGATCTCGGGCATGAGGACGTGGCCCTGGTCACCCTCCCGCTCGACACCGCGCGCGACCGCCTCCCGGTGACCCCGCAGCGGATCAGCACCGCGACGGTCGACGTCACGATCGACCGCCTCGCGGGCATGAGATCGGTCTTCCCCGATGCGCCGGCGATCTCGGCATCCGGCAGCCTGATCGACGAGGGTCTCCTGGTCGGACGGATGCTGCTCGCCGACGCCGAGAGCCGCCCGACGGCCGTGCTCGCCCAGAGCGACCTGCTCGCCGTCGGAGTGATCCGCGCCGCCGAGGAGCTGGGGCTGCGAGTGCCGGAGGACCTCTCCGTCGCCGGCTTCGACGGCATCGCCGTCGACGGGCTCGGCGGGCCCGTGCTCACCACGAGCGTGCAGCCCGCCGTCGAGAAGGGGCGTGCGGCGGGCGAGCAGGTCGCGCGGATGCTCCGGGGCGAACCAGGCATCACCCAGCACCTGACCTGCCGCTTCCGC
The DNA here is from genome assembly GCF_038397765.1 of Microbacterium sp. LWH10-1.2. Lineage (NCBI taxonomy): Bacteria > Bacillati > Actinomycetota > Actinomycetes > Micrococcales > Microbacteriaceae > Microbacterium > Microbacterium sp. LWH10-1.2. The sequence goes on along the minus strand of NZ_CP151638.1, from coordinate 3,490,044 downwards.
GAGGGCACGACGACCGCGGCTCCGCGCGGCTGAGGTCGCACGGGCTCTCGCCACGTTTCGTCTCGCTCCGCTCGCTCAACGACCAGCGGGGCTGCGCAGGGGTCGGCGGGCTCGGTCGTCGAGCGAGGGAGCGGATCGACCGAGACGCCGACGCCTCGGCCTCAGCTGTGCGGCGGGCCGAGCGGGAGCGTCGTGGAGCCGTAGTCGAGGATGCGGTAGCGGCCGCACGGCACGACGTTCTCCGGCACGGCCGGCGTCGGCAGCTCCCACTGCACGCTCTGCGCATCCTCGACGAGGAAGGAGACCTCGCCCACCGCGAAGTCGGTGCGGTTCACCAGCCAGGCGTACGCGTTCAGCCTGTTGTCGACCTGCACCAGCTGCGCAGGGTCGTCGAGGTGCGCCTTCGGCAGCCGGACGGTCCAGAACTGCCCGGCGCCGGTCCGTCCCGAGGCGTTCACCCAGTCGGTCACGCAGGTGAGATCGGGATCGGGCGCCTGCACGGCCGCAGCAAGCCGAGGGATGCTGAGGCCGCCGGCCACGAGCAGAACGATCGAGGCGACGGCGGCCGCCTGGCGCGCAGGCCGCTCCGGCAGGCGCAGGGCGCGGGGTGCGGCGACGAGAGCGAGCAGCGGGGCGAACGCGACGGGCTGGAGGTACCGCGCCGCGTGGGTGCCGAGGGCGATCGCACCGAGCGTGACGAGCAGCGGCAGCATCCATCCCGCTGCCACGACGAACCTCTCCGCGTCGGTGGAGGCGCGGACGGTCCTGAGCACGGCGAGCACGATGAGGGCGGCGGTGACGAGCGCGCCCAGGAGGCCCAGCGGAGTCGAGAGGCGCTCGCCGAGCAGGCCGCCGTAGTAGCCGATCGACTGCATCCACAGCTCCGGCTGCGCGTAACCCGCACCGGTGTTCGCGATCCATGCCGAGAACGGAATACGAGCGAGGAAGCCGAGGGCCGTGCCGCCGACGAGCACGGCGAGCAGGAGCAGCATCCGCCCCCTCGCCCGCGATCGGAAGAACCCGATCGCCAGGAGCGCCGTGAGCGGAACCGTCGCCCACACCGCGAAGAGCGGATTCGTCAGCGTCGCGACTGCGGCGACCGGAGCGACTGCGACGACGCAGACGAACCCGGGGCGATCGAGCGCGCGCCGCATCAGACCGATGACGGCGATGACCGCGACCACGGTCGAGGAGTAGTAGGTCGTCGTGAGCTGCAACGAGGCGAGCTCCAGGGCGTCCCTCGACGCCGAGGTCTCCGTCGCGGCCAGCACCCCGAAGGCGCACAGGGCGACCAGGGACCACGCGACAGGGGCGCTCCCCTCGCGTCTGCGGCCGGCCGTGAGACGGATCACGCCGTACAGGGCGAGCAGATTCACGACCGCGTTCACGGCGAGCAGACCGTCGAGATCGAGCGGCAGCAGGGCGTCGACACCGGCGAACACGCCCGACTCCGGGAGGAACAGCACGCTCGACATGGCCCAGTCGAGCGGTCCTCCGGCGAGTGCGGATCGGGCGAACATCGCGACGATCAGCGAGTCCCCGTCGCGGAAGAGGAGCTCGGACCGAGCGGATGCCGCGACTTGTCCGGCGACGGCGATCGATACGCCGAGCGCGGCGAACCAGCCGAGAAGCTCACGGGTCCAGGCGCGTCGCATGGGACAACTCTCGCACGCTCACACCTTTCACCCAGGTAAACTGGACGGACACCCGCCCGCCAGTGCCGCAAGGCCGACGAGCCCAGAGGGAGCCACGATCATGTTGACCCTCCTCGGTGTGTTCCTCCTCGGATCGCTCCTGATGCCCGTTCTCGTGCGCTGGATCGGCGCGCGCGCGTTCGTCGTCGCCGCGCTCATTCCCGCCGCGGCATTCATCCATGCCCTCGTGCTCACGCCGCAGGTCCTCGACACGGGCGACTCGCCTTTCGAGACCCTGTCCTGGATCCCGCAGCTCGGGCTGAACATGTCCATGCACATGGATGTCCTCGGCTGGGTCCTGACCCTCATCGTCACCGGCGTCGGCGCCCTGGTGCTCTACTACTGCCGCTGGTACTTCCACGACGACTCCGCAGGGATCGGCCAGTTCGCCGGCGTTCTGCTCGGCTTCGCCGGCGCGATGTACGGACTCGTCCTCACCGACGACCTCGTCATGCTCGTGATGTTCTGGGAGGTGACGAGCATCCTCTCGTACCTCCTCATCGGCCACTACCGCCGCCGCGCGGCCAGCCGACGCGCCGCCCTGCAGGCCCTGCTGGTCACCACCCTCGGCGGCCTGGTCATGTTCGTCGGGGTGGTCCTCCTCGTCGTCGACGCCGGCACCTCGAGCATCCGCGAGATCCTCGCCCTGGCGCCGACCGGACCGATCGTGGATGCCGCGATCGTGATGCTGCTGATCGGTGCGATCAGCAAGTCGGCGCTGTTCCCGTTCCACTTCTGGCTCCCCGGAGCGATGGCGGCCCCGACGCCGGTCAGCGCGTACCTGCACGCGGCCGCGATGGTGAAGGCCGGCATCTACCTGATCGCCCGGTTCGCCCCGATCTTCGCGTTCAGCGGGCCGTGGCGCCCCATCGTCATCTCTCTCGGCGTCTTCACGATGCTGCTCGGCGGCATCCAGGCCCTGCGCGAGACCGACCTCAAGCGCATCCTCGCCTTCGGCACCGTCAGCCAGCTCGGCTTCTTCGCGGTCGTCGTCGGATACGGCACGCAGGCGTCGGCCCTCGCCGGCCTCGCCCTGGTGATCGGCCATGCGCTGTTCAAGTCGGCGCTCTTCCTCATCGTCGGCATCATCGACCGCCAGCTGTCCACCCGTGACATCACCGAGCTCTCCGGTGTGGGCAGACAGGCCCCGATCCTCGCGGCGACCGCGTTCATCTCGGTGGCGTCCATGGCAGGCATCGCGCCGACGATCGGATTCGTCGCCAAGGAGTCGACTCTCACGGCCCTCCTCGACGACGCCCAGGGCGGTTCGCCGTGGGGTCTGGTCGCGATCATCGGCATCGCCGTCGGCTCCATGCTGACAGCGGCATATGGCACGCGCTTCCTCTGGGGCGCGTTCTTCACGAAGCGCGATCAGCGCGGAGACCGGATGCCGGAGACGGCATGGCCGGATCCGCCCGTGGGCTTCCTCGCGGCGCCCATCATCCTCGCCGGGCTCACCCTCGCCGCCGGCATCGGCGCCCCGGCGCTCGACGTCGCGCTGCAGGGGTACGCCGTCACCGCGACCCCCGGTCTCGATCACGCGGGGGAGGCCGTCGAAGGACCCGGTCATCTCGCTCTCTGGCACGGATTCGAACCGGCTCTCGGCATCTCGATCCTCACGGTCCTGCTCGGCATCGGCCTGTTCCTGCTCACCCGTCGCACCGGCTGGGATCGCAAGCCGCGCGTGCTGCCGTTCACCGCCGCCGACGCCTACTACCTCGCCATGCGCGGCATCGACCGGCTCTCCGTGCTCAGCACGACCCTGACCCAGCGGGGCTCGCTGCCGGTCTACGTCGGCACGATCTTCGTGGTGTTCGTCGCCGCCGAGGTCACCGCGCTGCTCGCGAGCGACATCGATCGGTTCCAGCTCTCGGCGTGGCACACTCCGGCGCAGATCGCCGCAGCCCCGCTCATGGCGGTCGCGGGCATCTTCGCCGTGCGCGCGCAGAAGCGCTACACCGGCGTCGTCCTCGTCTCGGTGACCGGGCTGGGCATGGTCGCCCTCTTCGCGACCAGCGGCGCCCCCGATCTCGCCCTCACGCAGGTGCTCGTCGAGACCGTGACGATGGTCACGTTCGCGCTGGTGCTGCGGAGGCTTCCCGCGCGGATGGGCGAGCACAACGCCTCCGTCGGCCGCATCCCGCGGGCGCTGCTCGGGATCGGCGTGGGCGTGACGATGGCGCTGGTCGCCGTCGTGGCCACGCAGTCCAGGGTCGCCGAGCCGATCTCCGCGATGTTCCCGAAGCTCGCCTACGAGCTGGGGCACGGCAAGAACGTGGTCAACGTCGCGCTGGTCGACCTCCGCGGATGGGACACGATGGGCGAGCTGTCCGTGCTCGTGCTCGCCGCGACGGGCGTCGCATCCCTCGTCTTCGTCACGCATCGCGCCGATCTGCTCGCGGCGACCAAGACCCTCCCGAGGTCCGCGCGGCGGGCGACGCGGGGTCGACCGCTCGTCGAGACCACGGAGGGCGTGCGCTTCCAGACCTCCGAGAACCGCAGCAGTCCGCGCGCCTGGCTCGTGAGCGGGTCGAAGATGAAACCGGAGAACCGGTCGATCCTGCTCGAGGTCATCGTCCGCGTGCTGTTCCACACGATCATCGTCGTGTCGATCTTCCTGCTGTTCTCCGGCCACAACCTCCCGGGCGGCGGGTTCGCCGGAGGCCTCGTCGCCGGCATGGCGCTCGTGATGCGGTACATCGCCGGCGGGCGCTGGGAGCTGGGTGCGGCTGCGCCGACGGATGCCGGACGCCTCCTCGGGGCGGGACTCGTGCTGGCCGTCGGCACCGCCGTCGTGCCGCTGTTCTTCGGTCTCTCCCCGCTCACCAGCACGTTCTGGGAGTGGGAGATCCCCGGTCTCGGACACATGGAGTTCGTCACCTCGACGATCTTCGACATCGGCGTGTACCTCGTGGTGATCGGCCTGGTGCTCGATGTGCTGCGCAGCCTCGGCGCCGAGGTCGACAGGCAGACGCAGGAGATGCGCGAGAGAGGGGTGAACATCTGATGGATGTCTCGCTGACCCTCATCGTCATCATGGCCGTGCTGTTCGCGTGCGGTGTCTACGCCATGCTCGAGCGCAGCCTGACCCGCGTGCTCATCGGCTTCCTGCTGCTCGGCAACGCGACGAACCTGCTGCTGCTGATCGTCATGGGAGTGCCGGGCAATGCGCCGTTCTTCGGTACGGAGGGGGAGATGAGCGACCCGCTGCCGCAGGCGCTGACCCTCACCGCCATCGTCATCACCTTCGCCGTCTCCGCGTTCCTGCTCGCTCTGATCTACCGCTCCTGGCAGCTGGGGCAGGCCGACACGGTCGAGGACGACGAAGACGACATCGCCATCCGCGGACGCACGGATGCCGAGGAAGACCTCATGGGCGACGACGAGGGCGACTACACCGACGACGACGTCACCACCGACTTCGTCGGCGTGCAGACCGCCCCGATCACGGTGCTGCACATGCGCGACCACCCCGCGATCGACGATGAGGCCCCGGTCGACCGGCCGACGGCATCCGACGATGGGGGAGACCGCACGTGACCGCCCTCATCCCCCTCCTCGTCGCCCTGCCGCTGCTCGGCGCGGCGGTGACCCTGATCTTCGGGCGCAACGCCCGCGTGCAGTCGATCGTCACGGTCGTGACCCTCGTCGTCGTCTCGGTGATCGCCGCCGTCCTGCTCGTCGCGGTCGATGCGGGCAGTCCGCTCGCGGTCTCGGTGGGCGGCTGGCCGGTGCCGTTCGGCATCGTGCTGTACGTCGATCGGCTCGCCGCCCTGCTCGTGCTGGTGTCGAGCATCGTGCTGCTCGCCGTGCTCCTGTTCTCGATCGGCCAGGGTGTCGCCGACGGCGCCGAAGAGACCCCGATCTCGATCTTCAACCCCTCGTATCTGATCCTCGCGGCGGGCATCTTCAACGCCTTCATCGCCGGCGACCTCTTCAACCTCTACGTGGGATTCGAGATCCTGCTCGTCGCGTCGTACGTGCTCATCACGCTCGGGAGCACCGAATCGCGCATCCGCACCGGCGCCGTCTACATCGTCGTGTCGCTCGTGTCGTCGATCCTCTTCCTCGCGTCGATCGCGATGATCTACGGAGCCCTCGGCACCGTGAACATGGCGCAGATCGCCGAGCGGATGACGGAGCTCCCGCAGGAGACGCAGCTCGTCCTGCACCTCATGCTCGTGATCGCCTTCGGCATCAAGGCCGCGATCTTCCCCGTGTCGTTCTGGCTCCCCGACTCCTACCCGACGGCGCCCGCCCCGGTCACCGCCGTCTTCGCGGGCCTGCTGACGAAGGTCGGCGTGTACGCGCTGATCCGCACCGAGACGCAGCTGTTCGCCGACAACAGCATCAACACGCTGCTGCTGATCATCGCCCTCGCGACCATGATCGTCGGCGTGCTCGGTGCGGTGGCGCAGGCCGAGCTCAAGAGGATCCTGTCCTTCACGCTGGTCAGCCACGTCGGGTACATGATCTTCGGACTCGCGATAGCTACGCCCACGGCGATCGGGGCGACGGTGTACTACATCGTCCACCACATCATCGTGCAGACGACCCTGTTCCTCGCGGTCGGCCTCGTCGAGCGTCGAGCGGGCAGCACGTCGATCCTGCGGGTGAAGGGGCTGCTCAAGATCGCGCCGGTGATCGCCGTGCTCTACTTCATCCCCGCGATCAACCTCGGCGGACTGCCGCCGTTCTCCGGATTCATCGGCAAGTTCGCGCTGTTCGAGGCCGCGGCATCCGTGGGGACCCCGCTCATGATCGTGCTGATCGTCGGCGGCATCGTGACCTCGCTGCTCACGCTCTACGCCCTGATGCGCGCGTGGAACCTCGCCTTCTGGCGCGAGGAGGAGGACTCCACCGAGACCGAGGGCCGCATCTCGCACCTGGGCAACGCCCCCGCCGCCGATGAGCAGCAGGAGCGCCGCCGCATCCCCGCGATCATGACCGTGGCGACAGCGGGGATGGTCGCCGTCACGGTGTCGCTGACCGTGTTCGCCGGCCCCCTCTACGCCCTCTGCGACCGCATCGGCGAAGCGCTGCTGCAGCCGGTGAGCCTCGTGCAGCTGGAAGACGAGGTCGACGGATGAGCCCCGACAGCGGCCGGCACTTCTGGCGAGACCTCGGCGTGCAGCTGCCGTTCCTCGCCTGGCTCGTCGTGCTCTGGATGCTGCTGTGGGCGCAGTTCACGCTGCTGTCGTTCGTCACCGGTCTCGTCGTCGCGATCTTCGTGACCCGTGTCTTCCGGCTGCCGACGGTGGAGCTCTCCGGCCGCATCAACGTCTGGTACGCCGTGACCCTCGGCGTGCAGTTCCTGTTCGCGGTGCTGCGGGGCGCGCTCTCCGTGGCCGTGCAGGTGTTCGACTTCCGCCGGCAGCCGGGTACCGCGATCATCGCCGTGCAGCTGCGCTACTCCGACGACCTCATGATGACGCACGTCGCCGTCGCGTCATCGCTGGTCCCCGGGTCTCTCGTGGTCGAGGCCGATCGCGACCGCCGGATCCTCTACCTGCACGTGATCGGCGTGCGCAGCATGGCCGACGTCGAGAAGCAGAGGGCCGGCGTGCTCCTGTGGGAGAAGCGGATCGTCCGTGCGCTCGGTGACCCGGCGCAGTATCGTGCGCTGAAAGAGGACGAAAGGGCGGAGGCGTCGCGATGAGCATCCTGCTCGCAGTCATCATGGTCGTGTTCGGCGTCGCGGCCGTGCTCACCGTCATCCGCATCGTCAGAGGCCCCTCGATCCTCGACCGCGCCGTCGCGTCCGATGTGCTCCTCACCGAGGTGATGTGCGTGCTCGGCGCCGAGATGGCCATCAATGGACACACCCGCAGCATCCCCGTGCTGCTGATCATCGCCGCGATCGGGGTGTTCGGCTCCATCGCCGTCGCCCGCTTCGTCGCGAGAAGGGACAACACGACACCATGAACGTGTTCGGTCTCATGATCCCGGATGCCGTCATCGACGTGGCGGTCCTCGTGCTGATCCTGCTCGGGGCGCTGCTGTGCCTGTCGGCGGCGGTCGGCCTCCTCCGCTTCCGCGATGTGCCGTCGCGGTTGCACGCGGCGACCAAGCCGCAGGTGCTCGGACTGCTGCTGATCTGCATCGCGATCGCGCTGTCGCAGCGCTCCGTGGGCGGCATCCTCCTCGGCCTCGTGCTCGTGGCGCCCATCGTGCTGATGCAGTTCGCGACCGCACCCCTGTCGGCGCACATGGTCGGTCGCCAGGCGTACCGCAACGGATCGATCGACCAGCGTCACCTCGTCGTCGACGAGCTCGCCGACTCGAAGCAGACCCCGCCCGGCGCCGGGTAGCCGATCCGGGGCCGGCCGTTCCGGCGGACCGGCCGATCCGGCACCGGCCGATCCGTGCGTGTGGATCCGGCGGACCGGTCGATCCGGCACCGGCCGATCCGTGCGTGTGGATCCGGCGCGTCTGTTCACAACTCCTCAAAGTTCGCTGCCGGACCTCTCTCCCTGCAGGAAGTCCCGCCACTCCCGCCGCCGGCCGCGACGATCCTTGAGGAGTTGTGAACGCGGCACATCGATGCCACTTCTCCTCCCCAATTCGTCCTCGGAGCGAACTTGTTCACAATCGCCTAATCGGCGCTCCGCGATCTCTTCGCTGTCGCCAGACTTCAGCGATGATCCGACCGAGAGCATCCGTGAGAGAGCGCGTCGTGAACGCGTACGCCCTGTCGTCTTCAGGCGAGCCGAACTGCGTGAGCACGGCATGAGCGGACGTCAGATCGCGACGGCCGTGCGGAACGGAATCCTCTGCCGAATCCGGAGGGACCGGTACGCGGATCCGAGCACGAATGACGACGTCATCGAGGCAGTGCGGATCGGGGGACGGTTATCGTGCCTTTCGCTGCTCCGTACTTTCGGCGTGTTCGTCCATCATTGCGACCGGCTGCACGTGCAGGTCGCACAGGGGGCCTCACGCCTTCGGATGCCGCTCAGTTCGCGTACCCGTGTGCACTGGTACACCGGAGGAGGCGAACGATCTCTGCACGCCGCATCCGTCTTCGATGCGGTGCGCGAGGGGATCCGCTGCCAGCACCCTCGCGCGGCGCTGGCCACCCTGGATAGCGTGCTGCATCACGGTGTGATGACTCGGCGCCAGCTCGAGGAGGTCTTCGCGGAGCTGCCGTCTCGGTACAGATCCCTGCTCGCGCTTGTGGATCCGTCAGCGGAGTCAGGGCCGGAGACGTACATGCGGCTCATCCTGCGCTCGCTGGGCGTGCGGTTTGAGACGCAGATGCTGTTGGCGGGTGTCGGCCGTGTCGACTTCGTCGTCGAGGGCTGGCTGATCATCGAGTGCGACAGCAAGGAGTTCCATGAGGGATGGGACAAGCAGGTCGAGGATCGGCGCCGTGACATGGCTGCGGCAGAGCTCGGCTACGTGACCTTGAGGCCTCTCGCGAGCGAGATCATGGACGCTCCGGATCAGGTGCGCCGGTCGCTGGCGACGGCGATCAGTGTTCTCGGGACGAATCTCGCAGCCGCCAGCCGCTCACAACTCCTCACAGATTGAGGTGAACAGGGTCAAAACCCCCGGCATCCGGCTCTCCTGAGCATTTTTTGAGGAGTTGTGAACGCCGAAGCGCGCCGCCCGGTCGCCTCAGACCCGGGATCAAACTCGCACGGGACCGGGAGCAGACCCGGGATCAGACCCGGGACCAGACTCGCACGGGACCGGGAGCAGATCCGGGATCGGGCCGGACCCGCACCAGACCCGAAGCAGACCGCACCAGACCCGAAGCAGACCGCAATTGACCCGGATCGGAACCGCGCCAGGCCTGGACCAGGGCCGGATCAGAGCCGGTCGGCGAAGCGCTGGATGAAGGATGCCGCGGGGCCGGCGTCGCTGATGAGCGTGCCGTGGCCGTGGTCGGGGATCACCTCGAGCTCGGCACCCGGGATGTGCGTGAGGATCTGCTGGCACCAGCTCATCGGCGCGAGCGGGTCGTGCTCGCCGCGCAGCACGAGGGTCGGGCGGTCGATGCGCGGGTAGGCCTTCTCGGGCTCGTGCACGATGGTGGCCCGGATCTTCCGCAGCAGGTTCGGTCCCCCGCGAAGGTACTCGCGGGCACCGCGCCAGAGCACGATGGGCCGTTCGCCGAGCAGGTCGCGCAGCAGGTACGAGGCCTGGGCGCGGATGCTGCGTGAGGCGCTGTCGACCGTCGGACCCGCCAGCACCACGCCGGACACGAGGGACGGATGCCGGGCCGCGAGCTCAGCGGCGATCTGGCTGCCCATCGAGTGTCCGATGACGACGACCGGGGCCTCGTCGGAGTGGCGGAGGTAGGCGGCGACGAGATCGGCGTGCCGTTCCATGGTGAGGGTGCGCGTGGGCTCGGGGGCCTCGCCGAAACCGGGGAGGTCGACCGCGATGACCCGCCCGCGCAGCCGCTGCACCACGTCGAGGTAGACGCTGCGCCCCATGCCGATGCCGTGCAGCAGGATGAAGGTGCGCTCTCCGGTCCCGAAGGTCTCGGTGATCAGGGTCGCGCCTCCGTGCTCGAACTCGGCGAGCAGTGCCGGAACGTCCTGAGGAGCGAGAAGGCGATTCGGCACCCGTCCACGCTAGTCGACGCGGATCGCCATCGACGACCCGGCCGCCGCTCCCGCAGCCCGGATACCCCTCCCCGCGCGGGAGATGTACAAGGCGCAGGCCGGAACGGCGGGGTCGGCCGCCCTCCGTGCGAGGATGAATCGTGCCCTCATCCAGCCCAGACGCCGACCAGGTGCAGACGGAGGAGGGGGCCAAGGGCCTCGCCGCCCGCATCGCCCACAGCCTCAGCGATCCCGTGCTCCGCGCCCTCGTCACGGCGGTGGCCGTGTCTCGCATCGGCCGCGGCGTCTTCCTCGCGGTCACCGTCCTGTTCTTCACGCAGATCGTCGGTCTGAGCGCGGGCGAGGCGGCGATCGTCCTCGCGGTGTCGAGCGGATGCGGCGTCGTGGCGTCCTTCCTCGGCGGATGGTCGGCCGACCGCTGGAGCGCCCGTCGGCTCACCTTCGTGTTCGAGGCTCTCGGCGGTCTGCTGCTCACCGCCTACGCGTTCGCAGGCGACTTCACCTCGGCCCTGCTGCTGGCGTCGCTCTCCGGTTTCTTCGACTCGATGGGGTACTCGGCGCGGTCGGCGATCATCGCCAGGGGCTTCCAGGCCGAACGGCGGGTGCATGCCCGTGCCGTGCTGCGCACCGTCACCAACGTGTCGATCGCCGTGGGGTCGGCGATCGGCGCGTTCGCGCTCGCGCTGGGAACGGCCGAGGCCTACCGGATCGTGATCGTGGGGGCGGGACTGCTGTGCGCGGTCGGCTCTCTGCCGCTGCTGCGTCTGACGGCCGAGGTCGATGCGCCGGCGCGTGCGACCCCGCAGCCCGCGGTCACCGCCACCGGTTCGATCGACACGGATGCCGCGGCCGCCGCCCTCGCCGAGCGCACGGACTGGAGCCGACGCTCTCCCTGGCGCAACCCGCGGTACCTGGCGCTGACCGTCCTGACGGGTGTCTTCGCGATGCAGTTCGGCGTCTTCGAGGTCGGCGTGCCCCTGTGGATCACTCGCGAGACCGCCGCCCCGGAGGTGACGTTCGCCGTGCTGCTGATCGTGAACACCGTCCTGGTGGTGATGTTCCAGGTGCGGGCGTCGCGTGGAACCCACGACCTGCGCACGGCCGGCCGTGTCACCCTGATCGCGGGTGGCCTGATCGTCGCCGCCTGCCTCGTCTACGCGCTGGCGGCGGGGGTGCCGGCGTGGGTGGCGATCCTGCTGCTGGTCGCCGCGACCGTCGCCTACACGTTCGCGGAGATCCTCTCTCAGGCGGGCGGCTGGGGGCTCAGCTTCGAGCTCGCCGACCCGAAGCGCGCGGGGGCGTACCAGGGCGTGTTCGGGATGGGGTTCTCGCTCGGATCGCTCGCGGCCCCCCTCGTGGTGAACGCCACGGCGATCACCTTCGGCTTCGCGGGGTGGGCGATGCTGGCCGTGATCTTCCTCGCCGCGGCGTCAGGAACCTGGGTCATCGCCCGTCGTGCCGCCACCGCATCCGACTCCACTGCAGGCTGAGCTCAGCCGGTCGGGGTGAGCACGAGGGTGTTCACGGTCGCGGCATCCACCGCCTTCGGGGAGAAGGCCCAGGGCTTCTGCACACCTGCGGCCCAGTCGGCGGTCTGGTCGGTGTAGTGCGCGTCGAAGGCATGGCCGGATGCTCCGGTCAGGTGGATCCACGTCGAGGAGTCGAAGTCGGAGAGGTCGATCACCATGCGCATCGACGGCACGGTGGTCGTGGCGTAGGAGGTGCCGAGCTTCCAGCCGGTCGCGTTCACGACGGACCCTCCGCCGCCGACGGGGTAGGGCCCGCGGTTGAAGAGCCACTCGATCGGGGCGATGCCGGAGGAGCCGAACGTGGAGGTGGCGAGGCTGAGCGCGTGCAGGTCGCCCCAGTTCCACCGGGAGACGTCGTCGCCCTGCAGCCCGGCGAGCTCGTCGTAGGCCTCCTCGGCGGAGAGGGCCAGCATCTCGTCCATGCCGTCGACCTTCAGCTGAGGGTTCGTCCACAGCGGGTCCGCGGGGTCGTCGAGCAGGGCGGCGACGACGGTGAACAGGCGCCCCTGGCCGTCGATCGGCAGCGGCTGCTCGCGCTCGCCGAAGATGTTCTGCACGAGGTTCGACCACAGCACGTTCGCGTACGCGGCGGCGGCGGAGGTGGCGTCGTTCTGGGCGTCCCAGCCGTCCAGCAGCGCCACCGCCTTCTTCGGACCCGCTCCCTTCACGTCGACGTCGGCGATCGCGGCCGTCAGGCTCTTCGCGATCCACATCTCGTTGTCCATCTGGATGTCGCGCATGTCGGCGGCCGACAGCGGGCCCTCAGCCGCTCGTCGCTCGATCAGATGCGCGATGCGGCCCGCCCGGTAGCCGTAGTCCCAGTCCTTGGTGAGGAAGTGCGCGTAGTCGTCGGTGACGATCGCGTTGTTGGCCGTGACGATGTACCCCGAGCTCGGGTTGTACGACACCGGCAGCTCCTCGAACGGGATGAATCCGGTCCAGTCGTAGGTGCTGTCCCAGCCGGGCTGCGGCATCCATCCGTCTCCGGCCCCGCGGATCGGCAGGCGGCCGGGCGCCTGGTAGCCGATGTTGCCCTCGGTGTCGGCGTAGATGAGGTTCTGCGCCGGCACGTCGAACAGCGATGCCGCACGACGGAAGTCGTCGAAGTCCTTCGCGGTCGAGAGGGCGAAGATCGCGGTCGAAGCCGTGCCGGGGTCGAGGGCGGTCCAGCGCAGGCTGACGGCGTACTCGGTCTCGCTCGACGGGTCGGATGCCGCGGCGCCGCCCGCGCTCAGAGCCGGGTCGGGGTCGTCGGCGAGGGCGGTGAAGTCGTCGACCAGCCCGGAGATGATCGGTCCGTGCACGGTGGAGCGGATCTTCAGGGTGACGTCGTCTCCGCCCGCGACCTTGATCGTCTCGGTGCGCTCCTCGAGGGGCACGAGGGCGCCGTCGCGCCAGTACTGATCGCCGTCGATCTTCTCGATGTACAGGTCGGTGACATCCGTGGTCAGGTTGGTGAAGCCCCACGCGACCTGCTGGTTGTGCCCGATCACGATGCCGGGGAGTCCGGAGAACGAGAACCCGCCGACGTCGAAGGGGCAGCTGTCGGTGACCTTGGCGCACTTGAGCTGCACCTGGTACCAGACCGAGGGGAGCGCCGAGCCGAGGTGGGGGTCGTTCGAGAGCAGCGGGAGGCCGCCCTCGGTGAGGGAGCCCGACACCACCCACGAGTTCGAGCCGATGCCCTCGCCCACGTCGCCGACGAGGAGGCTGGCGGCCTCGATCACGTCGGACGCCTGCTGCCACTCGATCGTCGTGCTCGCCCGCTGCACCTCGTCGCCGGCGCCGTCGGAGGTGTAGGCGACGGCATCCGCGTCCGTCCCCACCGTGGGCACCGTCGAGATCTTGGGCACGATCACCGGGTTCTCGTCGAAGGGATACGGCGGGTAGAGCTGATCGAGCGTCGACGACACCTCGGCGTCGGTCGCGGATCCGTCGGCGAGCTGGGAGGCGAGCAGCGCCCGCTCCGTCTCGTCCTCGACGTTGGTGCGGAGGTCCCACGCCATCGCCTTGAGCCAGGCGACCGAGTCGGCGGGCGTCCACGGCTCGGGCGAGTAGTCGGCGTTCTGCAGACCGAGGACCGCGTACTCGAGGGAGAGGTCGGCGCCGGAGCGCGAGGCGAGGTACGCGTTGACCCCATCGGCGTAGGACTCGTAGTAGCCGCGGGTGGTGTCGTCCATCGCCTCGACCTCGGCTTCGGCGACCTCGCGCCAGCCGAGGGTGCGGAGGAAGGAGTCGGTGCCCACCTGGGACTCCCCGAACATCTCGGCCACGCGGCCGGACGTCACATGGCGGCGGAAGTCCATCTCGAAGAACCGGTCCTGCGCGTGCACGAATCCCTCGGCGTAGAACAGATCATCCGTCGTGTCCGCCGTGATGGTGGGGATGCCGCGCTCGTCGCGCTGCACGGTGACCTCGGACTTGAGCCCGGTGAGCTCGACCGAGCCGTCGGTCTGCGGGAAGGAGCGCTGGATCGTCCACGTGAGGAAGAAGGCGGCGGCGACCGCGATGACGACGACGCCGGCGAGGACGAGGAACGAGATGCGCCCGATGCGGACGGGCAGCGAGGGGCGCGAGGGTGCGGCCGCAGCCGGCGAATCGGTTGTCATCGTCGAGAACTCTTTCGGGTGGCGTCGTGAGACTCAGTCCCACGAGCCCCAGGACGCGTGTCAGTACGCGTTCTCGCATCATACCCAGGGCCGGGGCCCTCAGGGACTCACATGAGCTTCGTGGACGCCAGCGCGCGCAGCAGCTTCTGGTTGAAGCCGATGAGCGGCAGACGCAGCACCAGACCGAGCAGCAGAGCGGGCAGCATGAAGGCGGACAGCCAGCCCAGCGACACCCAGAAGTCGTTGTGGTAGATGCCGGCGATCGCAGAGCGCATCGCGTTGACGGCGTGCGTCGCGGGAAGGAACGGGCTGATGTTCTGGAACCACTGCGGGAGCACCTGCAGCGGGTAGGCGCCACCGGAACTGGAGATCTGCACGACGAGCATCAGCACGGCCAGCGCCTTCCCCGCGTTCCCGAACGTCACCACGAACGTGTAGACGATCAGGGTGAACACCAGCGACATCACCCAGCCGGTCAGGATGAGCAGGAACGGATGCTTCGGCTCCACCTGAGTGAACAGCACGCTGCCGAGGCACACCAGGGAGCTCTGCAGGAACCCGACGACCGCGAAGATGCCGAACCGGCCGAGATACGTCTGGGTGGGGGAGAGCGCCGGCAGGCCGGAGCCCTCGCCACGAGGAGGGTCGACGCGGATCGACACCGAGATCAACAGCGCTCCGACCCACAGTGCGAGGGTCGTGTAGAGCGGGGTCATGGCGGCGCCGAAGCTCACGACCGAGTAGACGGGCAGCCGCTTGAGCTCGACGGGCTCGGCGAGATGGGTGGCGAGCGCATGCGGGTCCGCGCCGATCAGCGCGGTGAGCTCGCTGAGGTCGCCGGTGTCGATGGCCTTCGTCAACGCGGCGGCGAGAGCGTCGAATCGATCGGCGGTCTCGGTGAGCGAGCCCGAGATCTCGGTCGTCAACGACTCGGCGTTCGTCAGCGCCGTGCGCAGCGAGTCCGAGCCGGAGAGCGAGTCGGCCACGGAGGAGAGATCGGACTCGATCGAGTCGATGCTGCCGCCGATGGTCGAGAGGGTGTCGGCGAGGGCGTCGAGCTTCGGCCGCAGGCTGCCCGTGTACGCGTTCCGCGCATCCTCCACGGCCGCTTTCGCGCTCGCGATCAGCGCCGTGATCTCCTGGTGCCGGCCCTGGACGTCGGCGTTCGTGTCGGTGATGTCCGTCGCGGTCTGCACGAGGCTGTCGTGCAGGTCCTGCTGCCGGACGATGGCGGCCTCGATCCGCGATACGGCGCGGTCGAACTCGTCCAGCGTCGCCGGGGGCAGCTGCGGACGGACGTCGTTCACGAGGGTGTCGCGCAGGGCCTGGTACTGGTCGATCTGCGTCTGGACCCGCGTCGCGACGGCGCCGACGGCCCCGGCGGCGTCGCCCGACTGGGTGCTCATCGACGCGAACACGTCGTCGATGCTGTCGGCGACGGCCTGGTAGCTGTCGGCCGTGCCGGACAGGGCGTCGCCGAGCGACGCCGTGGTGGATGTGAGGACGTCCTTCAGCGTTCGGGCGGCATCCGTTCCTCCGCCCAGTGCGCCGGTGGCGTCGTGGAGCGCATCACCGGATGCCGTCGCCAGCGCCGACGCGCTGTCGACCAGCGGCCGGCTCGAGGCGATCAGGGAGGTGAACATGTCGGCCGTCGCCGACCCGGAACGCAGCTGCGCGGCGACCTGGCTGACGTGGGCCTGCAGTCGGGACAGCATCGCCTGGGTGTCGGCGTCGTCGAGGTAGCCGGAGAGCGACGTGATGATGTTCAGCGCCGCCTCGCTGAGGGTCTCCGTGAACACCTCGTTGATGCTCGTCGTGACCTCCCCCGCGCCCTGCTCGGTGATCTTGGGGGCGAGGGCGTTCTTCTTCTCGTTGGTGTAGTACTCGATCGAGGTGCGCTCGGAGCCGTTCGAGTAGAACGTCATCATGTCGGCGCTGAAGCTCGGCGGGAGCACGATCGCGGCGTAGTACTCGCCCGACTTCGCGCCGTCGATCGCCTTCTCCTCCGAGGTGATCACCCAGTTCAGATCGTCGTTCGCCCGCAGCGCCGACAGCACCTGCTCGCCGACGTTGATGCGGAGCGGGATGAGATCGCTCTGATACCCGTCATCGGTGTTGGCGACGGCGACGGTGAGGTTCTTGGTGTTGTCGAACGGGTTCCAGCTCGCGATCACGTTGAACCAGGTGAACAGCGAGGGGATGACGACGAGGCCGAACAGCACGATGACCGTCATGACGTTGCTCGTCGCCCGCCGCAGGTCGAACAGGAAGACGCTCAGGATGTTCTTCACTTGTCGTCCTCCCCGTCGTGCGCGTCGTGGCCGGTCTCCGGCGGGTCCGTCTTCTCGGCGTCGATCGGTCCGGCATCCGTCTCGGTCTGCAGGGGCTCCGCGTCCGCGTCGGCGTCTGCCTCTGCCTGTGCGTCGAGCGTCTCGGCGGGGGGAGCCTCGGCGTCGGGCTCGCGATCGATGTCGTCGGCGATGAACAGCTCCTCCAGGACGGCCGTGTCGTCGGCCGCGTCATCGACGACGGCATCCGGCCGCTCCAGCACGGCGGTGCGAGCGGGTGAGGCCTCTGCGCCCGCGTGGGGGACGGCGTCGGCCAGCAGGAGCGCCCCGCGGCCGTTCTCGACGACGAGAGCCTCGCGCAGGTCTGTTTCGGGCAGGTCGGCCACCTCGGCGGCCTGATGGATGCTCTGCTTGACGTACTCCAGCGTCACCAGGAAGGCGATGAGGATCAGGCACCACAGCGCGCCCAGGCCGAGCATCGTCGCCTTCGCGCCAGGGGTGAGCCACGCGGCGAGGCCGAGAAGGGCCATCCCTCCGACGCCGACGATCAGCGTGAGGCGCAGCACCGTCGGATACCGATCGGTGAACCGCCGGGCGCGCTGCGCGACCTCCGCGCGGTAGCCGTCGCCGTCGGTCAGGGCACGGATGATCTCCGGCGTGCGCCGGCGGCCGGTGATCTGCACGTCTTCGCTCACGAACAGCTGGCTCTCGGCGAGGCGGGTGTTGAACAGCAGCGCGAAGTTGCCCAGCCGGCGGCGCAGGAACAGCCCGAGCACGAAGGCCAGTGCGACGAAGACGGCCAGCGCTCCCATGAACCGCCAGTAGTGGCCGCCGTAGAAGCCGCTGATTGTCTCGCGCAGTGCGTCGATGCCGTACGTGAACGGCAGGAACGGGTACAGCCCGCGGAAGAAGTCCGGCATCATCTCGATCGGGTACAGCCCCGATGCGCCAGGGATCTGGAAGATCACCAGCAGGATGCACAGGCCCTTGCCGACGATGCCGAAGCACACCGACAGCGCGTAGATGATGCTGAGGTAGGCCAGGCCGATCAGCACGCCGGTTCCGACGAAGGCGAACGGGTTCGCGGTCTGGACGCCGATGACGAGGTTGCCCACGCAGACGAGCACGGCCTGGAACACGGCGATCGACGCCAGCAGCATCCAGCGCCCGAGGTACGCCTGCCGCACCGAGACCCCCTCGACCCCTTCGGTGTCGACCTCGAGCCGCATGATGACCATCAGCACGAACGCGCCGATCCACAGCGACAGGTTGGTGAACAGTGCGGCCATGGCCGATCCGTATGACTTCGTCGGGAACAGCACGTTCTCCTCGACCTCGACGGGTGAGGCCATGAACCGGGCGATCTGGTCGGCGTCCAGTCCGCTGATCGTGCTGAGCCTGTTCCAGATGTCGGCGGCACTGAGCGCCAGGATGTCGGTGCGCACCCCGCCGAGGCCGGACTGCGCGGCGGCGAGGTTGTCGTCGAGAGCGGTGAGCGCCGCGGTGGTCGACGTGAGCTGGGTCTTGAGGCCGGCGAGCAGGCCCTGCGCCTGCGTCAACTGGGTGCGCTGGGCGCCCAGAGCGGCCGAGAAGGAATCCGCGCTGGACGACAGCACCGACATCGCGTGGTTGAGCTGAGGGATGCTCTGCGTGAGCGCATCCCGGATGGCGCCGGCCGAGGTCGCCGCCGTGCCGACGGCGGCGTCGACGGCATCCGCCGAGGCCGTGACGGAGTCGATCGTGGAGGAGACGTCGGTGTTCAGCTGCTTCAGCTGTGCGAGCACCTGCGCGTCTGCGGTGTTGCGCTCCTGCAGGGCGGAGATCGCCTCGCTCAGCCGCTGAGCGGCGTCGGATCCCGGGGTGGTCTCGTCGAGCGCCGCCTGGAGTTCGTCGAGGGCCTTGGCGTTGGAGTCGATGACCGCGGAGAGGTCGCTGATCGCCCCGCCCACCGCGACGTTCGCCTTGTGCAGGCCCGTCGACAGCGTGGCGATCGAGGTGTTCATCTTCGATGACGCGTCGGCGAGCAGGGTGGCGCCGGAGACGTAGGCGGAGGTCACCTCATCGGTGAACGCGAGCAGCTCCTGCTGCGCCTCTGCGGCGATCTTCTGCGCCTGGGCGACGGCGCTCTGCACCTCTCCGAGGGTCTTGTCGACATCGCGCAGCGCGACCGCGGCGCTGTCGATTCCGGACTGGGCGCCGGTCAGGCCGGTCTGCAACTCCGTGATGCGCTGGCGGGCGGTGTCGACCTTGCCGACGGCGTCGTCGAGGGCCGCGACCGTTCCGTCGCGTGCATCCCCGAGCCTGGCCTCGGCGTCTCCTCCCGCGTTCTTCAGCTGCTCGGTGACGGCCTCGGCGACGACGGACACGAAGGTGCTGTTGATCTGGGTGTCGAGCGTCGAGGCGCCGACATCGGTGATCTTCGGGGCGATCGCGTTCGCCTTCTCGTTGACGAAGTACTGCAGAGCGGGGCGGTGGAAGTCGCCGGTGGTGATGCTGACGAAGTCGCGGCTGAAGTCCGCGGGGATGATGATCGCCGCGTAGCTCTTCCCGCTCCGTACGGCATCCATGGCCTCGTCCTCGTCGACGAACTCCCACCCGAGCTGGTCGTTCTCCTTGAGCTGGCCGACGAGCTCGCCACCGACGTCGATGTGTCCGGTGAGGTCGGAGGTCGCGCCCTCGTCCTGATTGACGATCGCGACGGAGACGTTCTGCGTGTTCGAGTACGGGTCCCAGAAGGCGATGATGTTGAACCACGCGTAGAGGGACGGCGTGACGATGACGCCGACGATGATGATCCACGCCTTGCTCACGCGTGCGATGCGGCGGACGTCGCGCCGGAAGACGCTCAGCGAGTTGTGCATCGTGCCCCCTCCGGTGCGCTCATCGTCGTGTCGAGCGCAGTTCTCCACGTGACATCTCTCATGATGGGGCCTCTGTCGTGATGATGTCGGGATGAGCGGCGAGCAGGGCGTCGACCTCTCGCCAGGAGAGCCCGGCGATGCTGAGGACGGCGCGGACGGCGAGGTTCGATGCGCCCTCGCTCGTGGCGTCCGTGCGGGCGATCGCCGTGCGGGCGGTCTCCTCGATCAGCCGCGCGAGGGTGGGGGCGGCGAGGTCGGTGCGGAAGCTCCCGTCCTCCTGCCCGCGTGTCACGAGGTTCGCGACCGTGCGGCGCAGCGGGACGAGGGCGTCGGCGGTGTGCTCGACGTGGGCCTCGTCGAGGGCGAGCGCCGCGGCGACCTGCACGTGCGCGGCCTCGCGCCAGAGGCGGGCGGCGAGACGGGCGAGGGCGATGCGGCAGTCGGGGTCCGACACCGATTCGGCGATCGCGTTGAACCGCTGGGCGCCGCTGGAGATGATCTCGCGGATCAGGGCGTCGCGGTCGTCGAAGTGCCCGTAGAGGGTGCGACGCGAGAGGCCGGCGCTCCGGGCGATCACGTCGACGGAGGCGTGCGGGTCGCTCGCCAGCGTCGAGCGGGCGGCGTCCAGGATGCCGGCGCGGTTCTCCACGGCATCGCGGCGGGGTGCACGGGTGGTCATGTCACTATCGTAACTTATAGTGCACAGTCTTGTGCAAGTTAATGGGGTGGACTCACAGGCAGTCAGTTCTGACGGGTCAACGGTATCGGGGCAGTCGGTTCGAGGGGTGCCGAGCGTGGCGCCGTGCCACAGTGAGAGGGCAGGTCGGGCGAAGGATCCTCGAGCCGAGGGCGGACGATCCCGCTTTGATATATCGCCGTGGCGGAGCGGCATCCGAATGCGGTAGTTTCCCCGTGGGGGGCGTAGTGCCGCACGCATCCACCTGGGGAGTTCGAGAGCATGAAAGCGCGCATCGCCATCATCGACGACCACCCGGCGGTGGCCCTGGGGGTCACGGCGATCATCAACTCCCATCCCGACCTGCACGTCGTCGCCAGCGCATCCACCGCGGCCGCCGTGCTCGCGCGGGGCGGGAGAATCGACCTGATCCTGCTCGACCTCCAGCTCGCCGACGGCTCAACGCCGGCCGAGAACATGCGCCTGCTCTCCCGCACCGGGGCTCCTGTCCTCGCCTACACCAGCGGCGAGCAGCCGCGGCTCGTGCGCGAGGCGGCGAAGGCGGGCGTCGCGGGGATGATCCGCAAGTCGGAGGTGCCGGTCGCGCTGGTGCGCTCGGTGCTCACGGTGCTGAGCGGGGGCCAGGTGGCGACCCCCGACTGGGCGGCCGCTCTCGTCGAGGACCGTGCCTTCGTCAGCGCCCATCTCAGCGCCAGGGAGGCGGAGGTCCTCGCGCTCTACGCCTCGGGTGAGACCGCGGATCGCGTCAGCGCGGCGCTCTTCATCTCCCGCGACACGGTGCTCGATCACATCCGCCGCATCCGCACGAAGTACGCATCCGTCGATCGCGCGGCGCCGACCAAGGTCGACCTCTTCCGTCGCGCCGTCGAAGACGGCCTGGTCGAGCGAGACGGCTGATGCGGGGCGCCTCCGCGGCGACGGTGCGGGCGAATCGTCAGGTGGGGTGGCTCATCACCCTGTGCTCCGCGCTCGCCGTGATCTCGATCCTGTTCGTCGGCAGCCCCGAGCCTCCGCTCGTCGCGCAGTTCGACGACTTCGCCGAGTGGTGGACGGCCCTCGGCCTGCTGGCGGTCGTCGCCTTCCTCCTGCTCGCCGCGCTGGGCCGGGTGCTCCCGATGAGCGTGCTGCGGGTCGCCTGGCCGAGCGCCTCCCTGCTCGTGATCGGACTGCAGCTGCTGTCCTTCGCGGCCTACCGCGGCGCCGACCCTGCGGTGATCCCGTGGGTGTGGCTGCTGGAGCCGACGGCGGTCAGCCTGCTCGCCGTCTCCTTCCGCGCCCCGCTCGCGTTCTCCCTGTCGGTCGGATCCGGCGCGACCGTCGCCCTCTCCTCGTGGATCTTCACCGGCGGCGTCTCCGAGGCCGTCGCGGTCGCCACCCCGGTGCACATGAGCAACATCGGATTCACGGTGATCCTCTACGGCATCCGCAACGCCCTGGCGAACCTGCACGAGTCCGAGACCGCCGCGCGCGAGGCCGCCGAGCTGCAGGCGCGCAGCGACGCCAGAGCCCACCGCAGGGCCGAGCTGAGCCGCTTCGTCCACGACGACGTGCTGTCGGTGTTCACCGCCGCGCTCCTGTTCCGCGGTCCGGCGCCCGACATCCTCCGGCAGGAGGCCCTGCACGCGCTGACCGTGCTGGATGCGGCGTCATCGGATGCCGACACCGCCCAGGTCGACGGGCGAGCGGCATCCGATCAGCTGCGCGTCCGCCTGGAGCGGGTGGCGCCGACGGCGAGGATGGTCGCGTCCGGTGACGATCAGGTCGTCTCGGTGCGGGCGCTCGCCGCGGTGATGGGCGCCGCGGCCGAGGCGCTGCGCAACGCCGTGAGGCACGCGCAGGCGCAGAACATCGACGTGGACGTCCGCGTCGAGGGCGGCGCGATCAGGGCGGTGGTGCGCGACGACGGCGTCGGATTCGACGCGGCCAGCGCCGCCGCCGGCCGTCTCGGCCTCTCCGGGAGCATCGTGGGGCGGATGAGCGACGTCGCCGGCGGGAGCGCCGAGGTCAGGTCGGCGCCGGGTGACGGGACGGAGGTGATCCTGACGTGGATGCCGTGAACACGACGGGCACCGGGGCGTCGGGGCTCGCATCGCGCGCCGCCCGCTGGGTGATGGTCGCGGTATGGGCGAGCGGTGTGGCCAGCGGAGTCCTCGCCGGTCACTTCTCGCCGCCGCGCCCGCTGCTGATGCTCGCCTATCTCGTCGCGCTCGCCGGCGCCGTCCTGCTGACGGATCCGCGGGACCGTCCGCTCACGGGGCTCAGGGCGCTGAGCATCCCCGCCGCGACGCTGTCGATCACGCTCCTCGTGCTGATCGAGGGCACCGCGGCGAAGGACGTCTGGCTCATCGACTACGCGGCATACCTCGTCGCGCTCCAGGTCGCCCGCGGAAACCTCGTGACGGGTCTGAGCGGGACGGCGCTGCAGGTCGCCGCGGTGCTGATCTGGGCGGAGATCGGAGGGCAGGACGCCGGCGGAGTGGCCAACATGCTCGCGATCCCGGTGTCGGTCGCCGTGCTCGGGCTCCTGTGGCGGGGCATCCTGCGCGGGATGGTCGGCCGCGAGAGGAGGCATCGTTCGGCGGCTGCCGAGTCGGAGCGCATGACGCGGGCGCTGGATGCGGCGTCCGGCGACCTGCAGCGCGAGCTCGATGCGATCCGTGCGCAGGTCTCGCCCACGCTGAGGATGCTGCGCGACGGCGGCGAGCTCACGGAGGAGGCGCTCACCGGCATCCGCATCCTGGAGGGCGCGATCCGCGACCGCATCCGCTCTCCGCGCCTGCAGCATCCCGCGCTGAACGCGGCGGCGGCCCAGGCCAGGGCTCGTGCCGTGTCGATCACGATGCTCTCCGATGCGGAGGACGAGCGCGTTCTCGGCGATGCCGCGGCCACCAGGGTGGCGCAGCTGGTGACGGAGGCGCCGTCGGGTGCGACGGCGGTGATCACCGTCGGAGGGGAGCAGCAGGACGCGGTCACGGTCGTGCTCGACGTCGAGGGGACGCACCACAGACACGTCGTCGTCGACGCCGACCCCGCGCGCTGACCCTGAGCCGTCCAGGACTCCGGAGAATCGTGGATTCGGCGGGGCCGTTCGGCGCGTTCTCCGCGGAGAGACCAGCCGCCGGTGGCGGAGGTCAGGCAGATCTCCGGAGTTCTGGCGGCCCGATCGCGGAGCCGACGCTGAAGAGGGGGGGGCGGATGCCGCAGCATCCGCCCCCTCTTCAGCGACTGAGGTGTCAGTCGGTGCCGGAGTCGAAGGCGGCGCCCTCTGACGCCGTGTCCACGGCGTCAGCCAGCGTCTCGTCGGCCTCGGAGACCGAGCCCTCGACGGCGCCGGTGATCTCGGTGGACTCGCCCGCGGTCACGCGTCCGACCAGCTCACCGGTCGCACCGCCGACGAGGCCGAGGCCCGCGTACTGCTCCAGGCGTGCACGCGAGTCGGCGATGTCGAGGTTGCGCATCGTGAGCTGGCCGATCCGGTCGACGGGGCCGAAGGCGGCGTCGCCGACGCGCTCCATCGACAGCTTCTCGGGGCCGTAGGAGAGGTTCGGGGAGACCGTGTCGAGGATGGTCCAGTCGTCGCCGCGGCGCAGGCGGATCGTGACGGAACCGGAGATCGTGAGGCCGACCCAGCGCTGGATCGACTCGCGCAGCATGAGCGACTGCGGCTCGAGCCAGCGGCCCTCGTACATGAGGCGGCCGAGGCGGCGACCCTGCTCGTGGTACGTCGCGAGGGTGTCCTCGTTGAGGATGCCGTTGACCAGGCGCTCGTAGGCGATGAACAGCAGCGCCATGGCCGGGGCCTCGTAGATGCCGCGCGACTTCGCCTCGATGATGCGGTTCTCGATCTGGTCGCTCATGCCGAGGCCGTGGCGTCCGCCGATGCGGTTGGCCTCGTGGACGAGCTCGACCGGGTCGGTGTACTCGACGCCGTTGATGGCGACGGGGCGGCCGGCCTCGAAGGTGACGGTGACGTCTTCGGTCTCGATGGCGACCGAAGGGTCCCAGAACTTGACGCCCATGATCGGGTCGACGGTCTCGAGCGAGACGTTCAGGTGCTCGAGCGTCTTGGCCTCGTGCGTCGCGCCCCAGATGTTCGCGTCGGTCGAGTACGCCTTCTCGGCGGAGTCGCGGTAGGGGAAGCCGTGCTCGACGAGCCAGTCGCTCATCTCCTTGCGGCCGCCGAGCTCGGTGACGAAGTCGGCGTCCAGCCACGGCTTGTAGATGCGGAGGCGCGGGTTCGCGAGCAGGCCGTAGCGGTAGAACCGCTCGATGTCGTTGCCCTTGTAGGTGGAGCCGTCGCCCCAGATGTCGACGCCGTCCTCCTTCATGGCGCGCACGAGCATCGTGCCGGTGACGGCGCGGCCGAGGGGCGTGGTGTTGAAGTAGGTCTTGCCGCCGGAGCGGATGTGGAACGCGCCGCAGGCGAGGGCGACGAAGCCCTCCTCGACCAGCGCGGTCTTGGCGTCGACGAGGCGGGCGACCTCTGCCCCGTACTCGAGCGCGCGCCCGGGGATCGACTCGATGTCGTCTTCGTCGGGCTGTCCGAGGTCTCCGGTGTAGGTGCACGGGACGGCGCCCTTGTCGCGCATCCATGCGACGGCGACGGAGGTGTCGAGTCCTCCGGAGAAGGCGATGCCGACGCGCTCGCCGACGGGCAGGGACTGGAGAACCTTGGACATGCTTCCCAGTCTATCGGCGGCGTGTCGGCTGTTTCGGCGGGCGGGTGGATGCCGTCGGATCGGGCGTCTGCGCGCCAGGCGACGTGCATGTTTGACTGGGCTCATGGATGATCTTCCCCAGAGCGTCGTCATCGGCGGCGCAGAGTTCTCGCGTGTCGACTCCGACGATTCGATCGCGTGCTGGACGTCGACGAGCGATGTCGACGGGAGCAGGTCCTGGTCGGTGAGCATCGTCATCGAGCCCGCGGCCGCGCCGGATGCCGCGGTGCGCGAGCGTGCGGCGACCGTGTGCTCGGGCTGGGAGGAGTACGTCGAGATCGCCGCCGACTACCTGCTCGAACGGCTTCGTGAGCCGCAGTTCGCCCTCGAACCCTCCGAGCTCGTGAAGCTGGACCCCGCGGAGCCCCCGTTCGACGCGCCTGAGGCGGTGATCTGGGGCGATGGATCCTGGATGCTGCGTTTCGCCGAGTCGAGCCTGGAGATGGCCGACCCGTTCGGCATCGGGGTGCGCTTCGAGGGGACGACCGCGACCGCGGTCGAGGACCTGTCGGACGCCGACCCGGTCTGAGCCGCTCGGCTCCTGGAGGGGCGTGCATCCGCCAGACGGCGGTGAGAGCCCTGCGGATCCGCCCCGGTTGGCGGGTTCCGCGTGGCGAGGATGGGCAGGATTCTGGCTGAACACCGCCGAGGTGGCGAGTGAGGACGAAGGAGTTCACATGACCGACACGATCGCGCGACCGCCGTTCGACCCCGAGCTCGAGGCGGCGCTGCTGCTCGCGGGGGGAGAGATCCCGACGACGCTCAACCTCGAGATGATCCCGTTCATGCGCGAGTCCATCGTCAGCGGTGAGGACCAGATGGCCGACCTTCTCGCTTCGCGAGGTTTCGTCTCGCGCGACGTCACCATAGCGGGGCACGGCGGCGACGAGATCGTCGTGAGCGTCGTGCAGAAGCAGGGGCGCACCGGTGTCGGCCCCGGCATCTTCCACACGCACGGCGGCGGGATGATCATCGGCAACCGCTGGCTCGGAGTCGACGGGTTCCTCGACTGGGCAGAGCGCTTCAACGGTGTCATCGTCACCGTCGAGTACCGGCTCGCACCGGAGTTCCCCGATCCGTACCCCGTCGAGGACTGCTACGCGGGCCTCCGCTGGACCGCGGAGCATGCCGACGAGCTCGGCATCGATCCGCGCCGGATCGTCATCGCCGGGGGCAGCGCGGGCGGTGGACTCGCGGCGGGTGCGGCGCTTCTGGCGCGGGACCGCCGCGGCCCTGCGCTGCTCGGCCAGATGCTCCTCTATCCCATGCTCGACGACCGCGATGAGACCGTCTCGACGCGGCAGATCGACGGCGTGGGCCTCTGGGATCGCGGATCGAACGTCCTGGGATGGACGGCGCTGCTCGGTGATCGCAAGGGCACGGCCGAGGTGTCGATCTACGCCGCTCCGGCGCGGGCGGCCGATCTCGCAGGGCTCCCGCCCGCCTTCATCGACTGCGGCAGCGCCGAGGTGTTCCGTGACGAGGACGTCGCCTACGCCACCCGACTGTGGGAGGCGGGTGTGCAGGCCGAGCTCCACGTCTGGGCCGGCGGATTCCACGCCTTCGAGGCCTTCGCCCCCCAGAGCGCCGTGGCTCAGGCCATGCTCGCGGCTCGCGACAACTGGATGAACCGCCTGCTGGGAGCGTGATCATCACCCTGCGTCGGTCGTCGTGACCGGCGTAGGGTGGAATCCCCGCGCGATGGAGCCCGACATGCAAGACCTGCTGGGGCGGCTCACCGCCCTCGATCCGGATGCGAGCGAGACCCTCAAGGTCGTCTCCTACTTCGATGCACTCGTCGCGCGTTCGGTGGGTGTCGAGAGCATGCTGCGTGGCGCGGCGGTGCTCAGCGGCGCGACCGTCGGCCACCGCGACGGCCATCAGACCGTGCGTGTGCGTGCGGACGGGGTGCGCATCGACCCTGACGGGCTCGGCGAGCCGTGGCCGACGCGGAAGAGCGGACCGGATGCCGTGGCGTGGATCGAGCGCGAGGGAGAGCCGCACTCGAACGACGCGATGATCCTCGAACGGCTCGTCCTCGCACTCGGAATCATCCGAGCGCGGCGGACGATCGGACAGGAGAGCGCTGTCGAGCTGGCGATCAGCTCTTACGCGGGCGACGAGGAGCGCGCGGGAGCCGTGTCGCGTCTCCGCCTGGGAGAGGCCCCGCTGCGGGTGGTCGCCTCTCCGCCGGATCCGGCGCCACTGCCACAGCATCCGTCAGCCGTCGTGGCCACCAGGCATGGCCTGACCAGGGCGACGATTCTGCACTCCGGCATCGAGCCGATGGAGGCGTGGCGCGATCGTATGGCCCCGCGCCTCGGGATCGGGCTGACCACGGGCGCTGCGTCGACTCTGCCGACGTCGTGGTCGGCGGCGCTCATCGCCGTGCGCCTGACCAGCGAGGCAGACCCGGTGGTCGACGCCGCCGATCTGGGCGCGGCGCTGCTCCTGGCTGAGGCGGCGGACTCCACCCCGCCGCATCCGGATGCGGAAGCGCTCGCCTGCCTCGATGCTCGCAGCCTGGAACTGCTGGACGCCGTCGCCGATGAGCGCAGCGTCCGTGCGGCATCGGTCCGGCTCGGCCGGCATCACTCGAGCGTTCAGGAGCGGCTCACGGCGCTGATCGACGTCCTGGGGTACGACCCGAGGGCACCGCGGGGCCACACCCGGTACGCCCTCGCTCGGATGCTCCTCACCCTCTCCCGCTGAACCGGCTGAGGCCGACTCAGGGGAACCCCGGGTACTCCTCGAGCTTCTTCACGAACGCGTCGCGGTCGGCGTCGCTCAGCACGCC
The DNA here is from genome assembly GCF_038397765.1 of Microbacterium sp. LWH10-1.2. Classification (NCBI taxonomy): domain Bacteria; kingdom Bacillati; phylum Actinomycetota; class Actinomycetes; order Micrococcales; family Microbacteriaceae; genus Microbacterium; species Microbacterium sp. LWH10-1.2. Next base: position 3,462,275 of record NZ_CP151638.1, on the reverse strand, counting down.
GCTCGCGATGACCGTCAGCTGCAGCCCTTCGAGCGGTTCGCCGGTGCGGGCGTTCTGCGCCTGCCTCGTGGTGAGGAAGCTGCCGTCCTGATCGTTCGACAGGTCGTAGATGTCGGCGTAGAACCGCAGGGGCTCCGGGTAGTTCTCGGAGTACGACTCCCAGGTGTGCTGGGTGCGCGGGTCGTCGCTGCCGTACAGCTTCGCCATCATCGACGGGTCGATGCTCGATGTCGAGGGGTCGTTGAACGCGTAGAGGCCGTACATCCCGTGCTGGATCACGACGTTCTGGATCACGCCCATCACGGCCGTCTTGCGGTCGTAGTCCTGGATCGGCTCGGTGGTCGCCCAGCTCGCGGTCGTGTACTCGCTGAGCATCGACTCGCCGCCGTAGCCGTTGCGCTCCGGGCGGATGTCCTCGTCTCCGACCTGCACCCACTCGTAGCCGAACTCCTCCGTCAGAGCCGTGCGGATGTCGGTGAACAGGCTGTCCGCCGAGGCGCGCACCTCTTCGAGGGACTGCTGGTTCAGAGCATCCTGCGGGTCGGTGCCCTTGATGCCCGGGTACGCCTCCTCGTGCTTCTGCGCGTCGCTCTTCACGCCGTCGTAGGTGCCGGCAGCCGAGGTCCGCAGGGCGCTGATCCCCCCGACGGTGGCGACGTTGAAGAAGAGGGTGATGATCAGGGCGATGCCGCCCAGCATCCGCGCGCGTGCCGAGAACAGGGAGGCGATCACGACGCCGAGGACGGCGAGCTGCAGCGCGATCATGGTGATGCCGTAGAGGGCGTCCGTCGCCCCGGCGAGGAAGGTGCCGAGCAGGATCACCGCGAACAGGGCGGCGACGCCGAGCGTGACCCAGCCGAACGCCGAGGCCGGTCTCTTCTCCTCACCAGGAGCGGTCGCCCCCGCGGGGGATGCCGGAGGGACGGCCGGATACGGCGCGCCGGGGGGTACCGCGGGGCCCTGCTGACGCCGTGCCCCGCGGTACCCGCCGGGCGGCGGCACGGGAGGGGCGCCCTCCGTGCCGGCGATGTAGCGCTGGCGCTGCTTCTCCCGGTCCATCACCATGGCCTGTCTGTCCCGGAGCCGCCGGGCTCGTCGCCGTTCTGCTGCTGGTCGCGCTCCTGCGTGCCCTGCTCCAGCTTCTCCTTGAGGTCGTCGAGCTTGTCCTCCGAGGGCTGCGGCTTCTGGGGCTGCTCCTCCGGCTTCGGCTGCTGCTCCTGCTCTTGTTGCTGTTGCTGCTCCTGCTGCTTCTGCTTCAGGCGGTCCTCGAGGTCGTCCGTCGTCTTCTTCATGTCGCGGTCAGGGTCGGACGACTGCTTCTGCGCATCCTCGCTGTCGCACTCCGCCGGCGTCTCCGCGGTCACGGTCAGCGCCTCGCCGTAGAACTCGGCAGCGGCCGCGCCGTCGCCGCCCTCGCGTGCCGCGTCTCCCTGGCGCTCGATGACGAGAGCCAGGTTGATCCTCACGGTGCACACCTCGAGGCCGTGCGCGAGGGTCAGCGACTCCTCCAGCTTCGCGCGGGCCTCGGGGAGCTTCTCTGCCCCCGCGAGCGCCGTGCCGACGTTGAAGGGCGCCTTGTACGGCTCGAACCAGTTCAGGAACTCCTGGTTGCGGGCCGATGCCTCGGAGCCCGCGTAGTCGTCGACGACGTACGAGCTGATCGCCTGGTGGGCGAAGGCGTACATGCTCAGCAGCTTGCCCACGAAGAGCAGCGCGACGAGAACCAGCGGAAGGGTTCCGACAGCGACCCACCGGCGGACGAGTCGGCGTCGCCGGTTGGCCGCGAGGAGAGCGGATGCCGCCGCCTGTGCGTCGGTCATGACTCACCGCCCGTGCTCTGGTCGGGGCGCGTCGTCCCGCTGCGGTCGCTCGGCGACCGGGGAGTCCCCGGCGCTCTCAGCAGCCGGAGTCGGGCGACGAGCATGGTGGCGCGCGCGAGCTCGACGGCGAGCAGCGCCATCAGGACGAGCGCGGCGATCCAGTAGAGCTCGGTGACGTTCCCCGTCTCGCCCGAGGCCGCGTAGCTCGTGGTCGTCGACGGAGCCGCGGGGAGCGTCGGTGCGGAGTCCGCCGTCCTGTGCTCGTACGGCACGCCCAGCTGCTCCGCGATCGTCGTGAGGTTCTTCTCGTCGATCACCGACGTCGCGTCCTCGCCCTGGTACTGGATGTACCCGCCGTCGGCCGAGGGGTCTACCCCGCCGGTGGTGAGGCGCATGGGCCCGCCCTCCTCGGTGCCGTAGCCGAAGACCGCGCCGGCATCCGTCCGCTTCGCGCTGCTGGCGAACGACTCGGGGGTCCCGCCGTCGGTCTGCTCGCCGTCGCCGAAGTAGAACACCATGCGGGAGCGGTCGGGAGACGACTTCGCGGCCTGCGAGAGGGTGTCGTCGAGCATCCGGTTCGCGATCCCGACCGAGCTGCCGCGCGACTGGCTGGTGACCTCGGGGCGCAGCACGTCGAGCGAGGAGATCAGCGCCGTGGTGTCGGTGGTGAGCGGCATCCTCAGATCGGCGGCCGCGTCGAAGGTGATGAGCGCGAAGCGCGCGCCGGGGTACTCCGCGACGATCGCCTGGATGTCGGCGCGCACGCCGTCGAGGCGCGGCTCACCGCCGTCCCAGTCCTCCGCGACGATGCTCGCGGTGGTGTCGACGACGAGCACGATGTCGGTGTCGGTCGCGAGGGTCTGCGTCGAGCCCCCGGGGATGCCGGGGCGCAGCAGCATCGCGAAGCACGCGAGCAGCATCACCAGCCGCATGACCCACAGCCAGCGCGGGGCGCGGGTCTCCTCGCTCCGCCGGGTCAGCACCCAGATGACGAGCGCGACGGCAGGCGCGAAGAAGAGCAGCAGCAGGAAGACGTTGAGGACGGGCTGGAAGATCACAGTCGCACCCTCCAGACCACGACGACGAAGGCGAGCGTCAGGATCATGAGCACGACGATCCACAGGTTCGGGGTGTCGGTCCAGACGACCCTGGCCTGCCCCTTGAGCGCGGTCGCCTCCTGCTTCTGCACCTGGGTGATGATGTCGCCGACCGTGGTGGTGTCGCGCAGGCCGTACGCCTGGCCGCCGGTGCTCTCGGCGGCCCGCGCGAGCTGGGCGCTCACGTCGGCGTCCTTGCCCTCGACGGGGTTGAGGGCGAACACCCGCACGCCGTTCGAGCCGGCGTAGGCAGCGGCCTCATCGAGGGTGACGATCGAGGCGCCGTTGATCTCGTTGTCCGTGGCGAGGATGACGGAGCGCGAGCGCTCGTCGTCGGGGTGGTCGAAGCCCATGGCGCACGCGGCGAGGCCGTCTCCGATGAGCGAGGCGCCGTCGCCGTTGAGGGTGCCGACCCAGTGCTCGGGGATCTCGTCGGCGTAGTCGAAGCTCTCGCGGATGCTCCGCAGGTGCTCCCGGATGAACGCGTAGTCGTCGGTGAGCGGGAAGACCTGCACCGGGGAGCTGTTGAAGATCGTGAGTCCGATGCGCTCGCCCTTGAAGCCGTCGAGCAGCTCCTCGAAGACGCTGAGGACCTCGACGTCGACCTCGCTCATGGACCCGGACACGTCGAGGCACAGCATGATGTCGCGGCTCGTGTTCACGGGCTGGATCGTCTGCGACGACATCGGCCTCGCCGCGACGGCGCCGGCGGCGAGCGTCGCGACCGCGCCGAGGATCAGGATGCCGGAGAGCCCGAGCACCCGCCGACGGAGGGCGGAACGGAACGTGGGCAGCGACCTCAGCCGCTCTGCGCGGGCGATGCGCGCCCGCTCTCCTGCCGCGGTGCGGGCGCGCGCCCGCAGGCCGAGCAGCAGCCCGATCGCGACGGCGGCGAGCACGACCCCGGCGGCGATGAGGATCATCCACCCGTTCGCTAGTGCCATGAGCGCACCACCGTTCTGGCGGCTTCGGCGCCGGCGACCGGATCGATCGCGGGACCGGGGCGGAAGATGCTGGGGTAGTAGTGGCGCCCCATGGCGTCGATCAGCGCCGGGTGCACGCCGCGGGCGACGAGGTCGTCCAGAGCGAGCACGGGGGCCTCCAGTCCGCTGTACTCGTTCACGAAGGTGCGCACGACCCTGCTCAGCTCGAGGTTCGCATTGCGGGCGGAGAGCTTCCCTGCGCGGTAGTCGGCCTCGACGAGCTGGATCCGGTCAAGGTACTCGATGCGCAGCTGCGAGAGCACGTCGACGGTGAGCGGCCCGGGGTGCGCGGCATCCGGCTGGGCGACCCCGCGGCGCGGTCGGGTCAGCACGATGAGCAGCCACGCGGCCAGGATGAGCACCGCCAGGATGCCGAAGGCGAGCAGAAGCCACCAGCCGGAGTACTGGAACGGAGGGTAGAGCTCGTCAGAGCCGGGCATGGGACCTCCGGTTCAGCAGCTGCAGGAGCTGCGTCACGGCGTCGTCCTGGCCGTCGAGAACGGAGTGGCTGATCTCCAGACCCTTCAGGGTCTCGGCGAGGTGCGCGGCATCCGCCTCGGTCTGCGCCGTGAGCTCGCGCACGATCTCGGCGTCGCCCTGCACGAAGTCGGGCACGTCCCACATCGTGTCCACGTCGCTGCGCACGGTGCGCGTCGCGTGGTCGAGCACGACCTCGGCGTCGCGCACCGTCAGCCACAGCACGTCGTGCTGCACGCGGAGGCGGCGCAGCATCCGCTCCGTGTCCTCGGTGACGGGCGCCTCGTCGGTGACGATCACGACGATCATGCGGCGCGAGATCGTGCGCGTGATGAACGACAGCAGGGCGTCGCGGTCGCTGGGGGCGCTGCTGGAGTCGATCGCGGAGTCGATGGTGCGCAGCGCGTGCTCGAGGGCGCCCTCGCTGCGACCGGGAGCGAGGCGGCGGATGCCGGCGGCGTCGCCGTACACGGTCGTGAAGTCGTCGCCGTGGCGCAGCGCCAGCACGCCGAGGACACCGGCGGCGAGGATCGCGAGCTCCTTCTTCGACCGCTCGTCGTGCGCGAGGGCGCCCATCGAGCGACCGGTGTCGACGGCGAACAGGATGGTGTGCATGCGCTGCGCCCTGTGCCGCTTGACCAGCGGAGTCCCCTGGCGGGCGGTGGCGCGCCAGTCGATGTCGCGCACCTGATCGCCGTACTCGTACTTGCGCAGGTCCTCGAAGTCGAGGCTGCGGCCGTGCAGCAGCGACGCGTAGGCGCCGTCGAGCGCGTGCAGCGACTTGCGCGACGAGTGGATGAAGAGCTTGCTCTTCACCTGGGTGATCAGGCTGGGCATGCGGGCTCTCAGGGGGTGGGCACGGCGGCGAAGATCTGGTCGATGATCTCCTCGCTGCGGATGCCCTCGGCGTCGGCCTCGAACGTCAGCAGCACGCGGTGGCGCAGCACGAGGTGGCGCAGCGCCCTGATGTCCTCCGGCAGCACGTGCGCGCGGCCGTTGAGGAGGGCGAGCGCTCGCGACGCCTGCAGGAAGGCGATGCTCGCGCGCGGGCTCGCGCCGTACTTGATGTACCGCGCGCGCTCGTCGCCGATGTACGGCGCGGGGTTCCGCGTCACGTACGACAGCGACACGATGTAGTTGCGGATGGCGGGGTCGACGTAGATGCGCGAGGCGACGTCCTGCAGGAGCCGCACATCGTCGAGGCTCACGGCGCTCTCGACGTGCCGGTCGGGGTCGAGCACGCCCGAGTCGATGCGGCCGAGGATCTCGAACTCCTCGGCGGGGCTCGGGTACTCGACGATCTCCTTGAGCAGGAAGCGGTCCATCTGCGCCTCTGGGAGCTCGTACGTGCCCTCCTGCTCGATGGGGTTCTGCGTGGCGATCACGAGGAACGGCTTCGGCAGGTGGTGCACCTCCCCGCCGATGGTGGTCTGGTGCTCCTGCATGGCCTCGAGCATGGCGCTCTGGGTCTTCGCGCTGGAGCGGTTGATCTCGTCGAGCAGCACGAAGTTCGCGTGCACGGGGCCGAGCACCGTGCGGAACGACCCGGTGGCCGCGTCGTAGATCTGGTTGCCCGTGATGTCGCTGGGCAGCAGGTCGGGGGTGCACTGGATGCGCTTGAACCGCGCCTTGACGGTGTCGGCGAGGGTGCTCGCGGCGGTGGTCTTGGCGAGGCCGGGGACGCTCTCGAGCAGGATGTGGCCGCCCGCGATGAGCGAGATCAGCAGGCTCATGCGCAGACGCTCCTGGCCGACCATCTTCGCCGAGTACGCGTCGGAGACGACCTCGAGCACGCGCCCGGCGCGGGCGAGCTCGTCGGCGGAGGGGCGCTGAGCCGGAGGCGCGGTGGGGGCGGTCGATGCGGCCTCGGCCCGCGTCGCGGGGGCAGGAGGGGCGGGCGGAGCCGGCGGTGCGGCGTGCATCGCCGGTGCGGGCGGAGCCGGTGGAGCGGGCGGCGGGGGCGGGGTGGAACCCGTGGCGGGGCCGGGCGCGTACGGCTCGTTCATCAGTGTCTCCTCGATCGCACGGGGACACGACGACGATCCCCCGCACCAGCGTAACCGGGTCTCCTCCGGATGGTCCCGGAGAGAAGTCCCCATGACGGATGCCGCGGCATCCGACTCCTGATCAGATCGAGTCGCGGGGTGCTTCGATGGCCGCGCCCGCCGTGCCGTCGGAGTACGAGACGCGGATCGTGGGGTTGGAGAGGCCGAGGTCGATGAGCGACGCGCCCAGGGTGAGGGATGCCCGCCCGTTCGCGTCGAACTTCGTGCTTCCGGCGTTGGCGGACCCGTACTTCACCGAGATCGATGCCCCCGGCTGACCGGTGACGGTGAGCGTGTAGCTGCCGAGGACCTTGATGCCGAGGAGGCTCAGCGTGTAGTGCTTCTCCAGCCCCGCGAACCCGAGGGGCTTGGGGGCCGGGGGCGTGGTCGGAGTCGTCGGGGTCGTCGGGGTCCCGGGGTTCGTGCCCGGGTTGGTCGGTGTGGTCGGAGTGCCCGGATTCGTCGGAGTCCCGGGGTTCGTGCCCGGATTCGTCGGCGTGGTCCCCGGGTCGGTGCCCGGAGTCCCTGTCCCGGGGTTCGTCGTGCCCGGATCCGTCCCTCCAGGGGCGCTCCCGCCGGGAGTCCCTGGGCCCGCATCGGATCCGGGGGCCTCGGACGTCGGCGCGTCGGTCTTCTTGCCGCCGTCCTTGTCGTCGGCCCGATCGTCGTCGACGGTCTTCTCACCGGCATCCGGTGTGTCGCTCGAGTCGGGCTCGTCGACCGGGACCTTCGTGTCCTGCACGGTCTCGGCGCGATCGGCGTAGGTGGTCACCGGCATGTTCGCGAGGGCCGACAGATCGCCGCCGCCCGAGGTGAGCAGGCCGACCGAGATCAGGCCGACGCCGCCGACGGCGGAGACGATCGCAAGGGTTCGCCTGCCCCGCGACCAGCCGGCGACGGTGGCGTGTGCGCGCGCGACCGCGCCTGCCGCGGGCAGAGAAGCGGTCGACTCGGCCGCGTGGCGGCTGTCCTTCCTGCTGGCGCCTGCGGGCGCGGCGACGTCGGGATCGGGCCCCTCCTGCCCCTGGTGCATCTCCGACCGATCCCTTCATCGCGAGCCCGTGGCTCTGTGCGCTGCGCCGGCCACTCCCTGCCGGCGCATGCTTCAGCAAATATACCGGGATTCAGCTTCGGTGCGAGCGCCGATTCAGTTCGGGCGGATGCCGCGGCGCCGGCCGACCCACACCACGAACACCGCGACGCCGATGATGGCGACCGCGATGCCGACGATGTAGAGCGCCACGGTGCCGTACCCGCCGTCGTGCAGGTGCGGATCGAGGAACGGGTACGGGTACCACCACGGGTCGCCGGTGGCCGGCGCGACGATGAGGTTCGCGCGGAGCAGCGTGTACACCGCCCAGACGATCGGGAAGATCGCGGTGATCAGCACGGCGCCCCAGCCCAGGGCCCTGCGCCGCGGGGCGAAGAGCACATCCGCGAGCAGGAAGAGGGGGATCACGACGTGCAGCACCTCGTTCGACCACGGCAGGGTCACGCCCTGCGGCAGCTGGACGTTGCGCAGCAGCAGGTTGTAGACGATGCCGGTGACGATCATGTAGGTGCTCACGCAGACGAGCAGCACCGCGAACCAGTGCGGTTCGGCGGCAGAGGCGTCCCGCTGCCGGAGCGCCCACACTCCGCCGATCGCGAGCACGATCGCGGCCAGCAGGTTCGACTCGATCGTGAAGAAGCTGAGGAAGTTCGCGGCGACGGTCGGCAGATGCCCGCCCCACGCGGTCGTCGCGTTCATCGCGTTGCTCAGACTCAGCGCGAGCTGCCCGATGATCGCGGCGAGGGCGAGCGCCGCAGCTGCGAGTCGTGCGTAGGGCCACCAGGTTGTCATCGGTCCTCCGATCGACACTGTAGCGCGCGGCTGCCAGGTGGCCCCAAGCTGGGCGGCGTATCATCGACGGCGCGCCGCGAGGGGACCGTGGGCGCCGATGAAGGAGCTGGGAAAGCAAGATGACGGATACGAATCTGTCACTCGACGCGCGGTTGGGGCCGTTCACCGTCGAGGGCATGGCACTGGCGGATCAGATCTTCGACCTCGTGGGGTCCGCGATCGTCGACGGAGTGCTCGAGCCGGGCGAGAAGGTCAACGACAAGGAAGTGGCCGCAGCTCTGGGCATCTCCCGCACGCCCGTTCGTGAGGCGCTGCAGCGTCTCACGTGGGTCGGGCTCGTCGAGGTGTCGCCGAGCCGGTACACCAGGGTGACCCAGGTCACCGACGACGACGTGCTCAGCACTCTCGAGCACATCGGGATGCAGGCGAGCACCGCTCTCCAGTTCGCGATGCGGCGGATGAGCGCCGACGAGCTGGTCGAGGCCGTGTCGTTCCTCGACCGCATGATCGCGGCGTCCAGGGCCGACGACTCCGACGCGCTGATGGCCGAGTCGCAGGCGTTCATCGGCTTCCTGGTGGCGAAGTCGGGGAACCCCGTCTTCATCAGGATGATGTCGGAGACCAACCTGCTCGTGGCGCGCAACCTCCGCCACGTCCGCCAGCAGGAGGGTTCGGCCGCCATGCGTGCCGAGTGCTTCGAGGAGATGCGCAACGCGATGCTCCTGGGCGACGCGGATGCCGCTGAGCGCTGGTTCCGCACGCAGCACGGCGTCGGGGTCGACACGGCGCTCTGAAAGACGCGGTCGGGGCGTTCCTGCCCCGCAGCGGTGTTCGGCGACCCCTCCGTGACGCCCGGAGTCAGGCTCCCCCTGGACGCGATATCGGCATATCGCTAGGTTCATGAGGGGATGCCGGACCTGATGCGCGTGGCGGAGGACACATGACCGAGAGCGGACACGGAGTCGACGAGCCGGCACGAGGGAGGCGCAGACTCCGCAGGCCGGGGCTCAGCATCCAGTCGAAGCTCCTCATCATGCTGCTCGGCGTGAGCCTCGTCGCCTCGGTCGTCGTGGGCGCCATCGGCTTCATCAACGGAAGGCAGTCGCTGCACGCGGCATCCGTCGACCAGCTCATCACCATCCGCTCGATGCGCGCGGCCGAGCTCACCGACGCGGTCCACACGATGCGACTCGACGCCTCGCTGCACTCGCGCAACCTCAGCGCGCAGACGCTGTCGACCCAGCTGAACGCCGCGTTCGACGATCTGCAGCAGCGGGAGATCACCGAGGAGCAGCAGGAGCAGCTCGAGACGTACTACGCCGACACCTTCATCCCCGAGCTGGAGGCGCGATCCGACGACGAGTTCGGCTCGGAGGCGTTCATCCCGCAGTCCAACGCCGGTCGGTACCTGCAGCTGCAGTACACCGTGAAGAACCAGGACTTCGACGCCGACTACGACGCCCTCCTCACCGACAACGACAGCGGTGACGGCTCGACCTACGCCGCCGCCGCTGATCGGTACGGCGACTACTTCACCCGCCTCATCCAGCAGGCGGGCTATGAGGACGCGCTGCTCCTGAACCTCGACGGTGACGTCGTCTTCTCGGCGTACAAGGGCGTCGATCTGGGGACGAACGTGAACACGGGGCCGTACCGCGACACGTCGTTCGCCGAGACCTATCGGGAGGTCATCGCGACGAACTCGGTCGACTCGGTCGGCATGACCGACTTCGAGCGATGGATCCCCTCGATGGACGTTCCTGCGATCTGGGTGGTGTCCCCGGTCGGCAACGACAGCCGCATCACGGGAGCGATCGCCTTCCAGGTGCCGCTGAGCCGCATCAACGACGTCATGACCGGCGGCGAGGGGTGGAAGGGCCAGGGGCTCGGCGACACCGGCGAGGTGTACCTCGTCGGCCGGGACGACCTCATGCGCAGCACCTCGCGCATCCTCGTCGAGCATCCGGACACCTATGCCGACCGCCTCGTGAGCGTGGGCATCGCCAAGGACACCGCCGAGCGGATCGTCGACGTCGGCGGCACCGTCCTGCTGCAGCCGGTCAACACGAAGGCCGTCGCCGAAGCGCAGGCGGGCAGGAGCGGCACGATCGAGGGGCGCGACTACATCGGCGGTGAGAGCGTCACCGCCTATGCGCCGCTCGACATCGAGGGGCTCGACTGGGTGATCATCGCGCGGATCGACACGTCGGAGGCGTTCGCGCCCGTCGCGGACTTCACCCGCACGGTGCTGCTGTCGCTGCTCGGCATCCTCCTGGCCGTATCCGTGCTGTCCCTGGTGCTGGCGCAGGTCTTCACCCGGCCGATCCACCGGCTCGTCGGCGCGGTGCACAGGGTCGCCGAGGGTGATCTCGACGTGCAGGTCCCGCACGGGTCGCGAGACGAGTTCGGCGACCTCGGCAGCGCGTTCAACGACATGGCGTCGAGCCTGCGCATCAAACAGGACCTCATCGACGAGCAGCAGAAGGAGAACGAGAAGCTGCTGCACACGCTGATGCCCGAGAGCGTCGCGACTCGATACAAGCAGGGAGACGAGGCGATCACGGAGGCGCACGAGAACGTCTCGGTGGTGTTCGCCGAGCTCGTCGGCTTCGACGAGCTGGCCCGCGACCTCAGCGGCGAGGAGGAGATCGGACTGCTGAACTCGCTCATGCGCGGCTTCGACGAGGCCGCGGAGAAGGCCGGGGTCGAGAAGGTGCGCACCCTGCGCGGCGGCTACCTCGCGTCATCGGGGCTGGTGGTGCCGCGGGTCGACAACATCCGCCGATCGGTCGAGTTCGCGCGCGGCCTGGTCGGCGTGATCGAGCGCTTCAACGCGCAGAACGGCGCACAGCTCGCGCTGCGCGCCGGCGTCGACACCGGAACGGTGACCAGCGGCCTCGTCGCGCGCACGAGCCTCGCCTACGACCTGTGGGGGGATGCCGTGAACCTCGCATACCGCGTGCGCTCCGTCACAGGAGAGCCCGGCATCTACGTGAGCCAGGCCGTGCGCGACCGCACGAGCGAGATCATCACGTACGTCCAGGCGGGCACGGTGGAGTCCGACGGCAGGACCGAGACGGTCTGGAAGGTCGCCTGACATGACCGAGGCGTTCCAGGACGGCTGGGGCTGGTGGGTGATCGCCCTCGCGGTCGGCGTTCCGGTGGCGTTCGTGGCGCTCACCGAGGCGATCGGAGCGCTCAGCCGACGAGGCAACCCGATCGCGCGCCCGCTGCGGATGCTGCGCAACTGGGTGATCCCGTCGGGAGCGCTGTTCGCCCTCCTCGCGTTCGCGATCCAGTCGCCCGCCGATCAGGTGTGGGTCCGCGTCGTCGCGACGGTCTTCGGCTTCCTCCTCATCCTGCTCGTGCTGTCGGCGTTCAACGTCGCGCTGTTCGCCAACGCGAAACCGGGCTCCTGGCGCGAGCGCATCCCCTCGATCTTCGTGGAGATCGCGCGGCTGACCCTCGTGGTGATCGGCCTCGCTCTGCTCTTCTCCTGGGTGTGGGAGGCCGATGTCGGCGGTCTGTTCACCGCGCTCGGTGTGGGATCGATCGTGATCGGCCTCGCGCTGCAGAACGCCGTCGGAGGGGTCATCTCCGGACTGCTCCTCCTGTTCGAGCAGCCCTTCAAGATCGGCGACTGGCTGAACGCCGAAGGCGTGCAGGGGCGGGTCGTCGAGGTCAACTGGCGTGCCGTGCACATCGACACCGGATCCGGCATCCAGATCGTGACGAACGCGACGCTCTCGGGGGCGTCGTTCACGAACATGAGCATGCCGGCGGGCCCGTACTCGGCGGACGCGTCGGTGAGCTTCTCGACCGACGACCCTCCGCACGAGGTGATGGCGCTGCTGCTCGACGTCGCCGACGGGCTCCCGATGCGCTCGCCGGGGGAACGCGCGTCGGTGCTGTACGCGGGCTCAGGCTCCTACGCGGTGACGATCCCGGTCGCCGGCCCAGCCGACGCCTCCGTGGCGCTGTCGATGTACCTCTCCTGGCTCTGGTACGCGGCGCGGAGAAGGGGCTTCGCTCTCGACGGCGACTCGACGGATCCGCTCGCTGAGCCGCACATGCTCGCGCACGCGCTGACCGTGATCGCCCCGACCCTGCATCTGCGGGAGGAGGACACGGAGCCGCTGATGTCGTCGGCCCGACTCGAGCGCTACGGAGTGGGGGAGGTCGTGCTGCCCAGCGGGGTCGTGCCCGACGAGGTGCGCGTCGTCGTGTCCGGACGCGCCGCCATCGCCGTCGAGGCGGACGGCGGACGGATCGACGTCGGAACCGCGGAGAAAGGCGAGCTGATCGGGCAGACGGCCCTCACCAGGGAGCGCACGCAGGCGGTCACCGTCGCCGGGGAGATCCTCACCGTCGTCGTACTGCCGCTGGACGTCGTCGACGAGCTGGTCCGCACCCGTCCGCGTCTGGCCTCGGAGATCGGCGAATCGCTGGAGCTCAAGCGTGCGCAGGCCCAGGCGCGGCTCGACGAGCTCGGGGTCGCTCGGGGATCGCTCGGCTCCCGCTGAGCCCGCAGGGGCTCCGCCGGCGCCGCCGGCGCCGCGGCCATGAGCGGCCGATCCTGATCAGGGCGCTGTCGTCGGCCGCCGCCCCCACGTCATCCGCGTGACGAGCACGCCGAGCAGGCAGAGCGCCCCGCCGAGGAACATCAGCGGGGTCGGCACCTCGCCGAGGATCATCCACGACATCAGGATCGCGATCGCCGGGACGACGTAGGTGGTGGCGGACGTCTGGCCCGCCGTGCTCCGCTGCAGCACGTAGGCCCAGGTCGTGAAGGCGATCGCGGTGGGGAAGATGCCGAGGTAGACGACCCACAGCGTCGCGTCGAGCGGCGCGGTCTGCAGGGCGCCGATGAGGCTGCCCGTCCAGGGGAGGAGCGCCACGGTGCCCGCGACGGCGCCGAACCACGTCAGCGTGGTCGCGTCGGCTCCGGCGCTGAGCAGGTGCTTCTGCAGCAGCGTGCACCCTGCGTACATGACGGCGGCGAGCAGGGCGAGCAGCAGGCCGGTGAGGTCGAAGCCGTCGCCGGACGACGTGTTCATGCCGATCAGGACCACGCCGAGGAAGGCGATCGGCGCGCCGATGACGAGGGGCCGCGGAAAGCCCTCGCGCAGGAACAGCCCGCTGAACACGACCACCATGAGCGGGGCGAGGTTCACGACCATCGCGGCCGTGCCCGCATCGAGCGTGCGCTCGGCGGCGTTGAGCGCGAGGTTGTAGACGCAGAACCACCCGACGCCCCACAGCACCACGAGAGGGATCTGCCGTCGAGACGGAGGGCGGATGCCGCGGCGCAGCGCGATGAGCCCGAGGGCGACGGCGCCGACCGCCATGCGCAGCAGCGCGAGCGCTCCGGGGTCGAAGTGCGGACCGGCCCCGCGGATGCCGATGAACGCCGAGGCCCACAGCACCACCGTCACCAGGGCCGCGACGAGCACGAGCGGTCCCTGCGCGGGCGTGCGCGGCGGACGTGTGGAGGGGTTCTGGGCGGTGTCCGGCATCCTTCGATCCTGCTCCGGGTCGCCGACATCCGTCGACCGGCCGGAGCGCCAACCCTCGACGGATTCGCGCCAGCGTGCACGGCTGCCTCTCCCGGAAAGACCGAAACCAGCCTTCGATAGGATGGAGTCGCCCGAAGAGGGCCAGCTCATCAGCCGGTGCAAACCCGGCGAAAGCAAGGGGGTCTCCCATGCCAGGAATCGTTATCGTCGGCGTCCAGTGGGGCGATGAGGGCAAGGGCAAGGCCACAGACCTGCTCGGCGAGCGCACCGACTGGGTCGTCAAGTTCAACGGCGGCAACAACGCCGGGCACACCGTGGTCGTCGGCGACGAGAAGTACGCCCTGCACCTGCTGCCGTCCGGCATCCTGTCGCCCGGGGTGAACCCCGTGATCGGCAACGGCGTCGTGATCGACCTCGAGGTGCTGTTCTTCGAGCTGGAGGCCCTCGCGGCCCGCGGCATCGACGTGTCGCGCCTGCGTGTCAGCGCGAACGCGCACATCATCACGCAGTACCACCGCACGCTCGACAAGGTCACCGAGCGCTTCCTCGGCAAGCGCATGATCGGCACCACCGGCCGCGGCATCGGCCCGGCCTACGCCGACAAGATCAACCGCGTCGGCATCCGCGTGCAGGACATCTTCGACGAGAACATCCTGCGTCAGAAGGTCGAGGGCGCCCTCGACCAGAAGAACCACCTGCTGGTGAAGATCTTCAACCGCCGTGCGATCACCGCCGACGAGATCGTGGAGGACCTGCTGTCCTACGCCGAGCGCCTGCGCCCGATGGTCGCCGACACCGGCTACCTCATCGCGCAGGCCCTTGAGCGCGGCGAGGTCGTCGTGTTCGAGGGCGGCCAGGCGACGATGCTCGACATCGACCACGGCACCTACCCGTTCGTGACCTCCTCGTCGGCGACGGCGGGCGGAGCGTCCACCGGATCCGGTGTCGGCCCCGGAGCCCTCGACCGCATCGTCGGCATCGTCAAGGCGTACACGACGCGCGTCGGCTCCGGTCCCTTCCCGACCGAGCTGTTCGACGAGCAGGGCGAGTGGCTGCGCAAGCAGGGCTTCGAGTTCGGCACCACCACGGGCCGTCCGCGTCGCGTCGGCTGGTACGACGCCCCCATCACGCGCTACGCGACCCGCATCAACGGCATCACCGACCTCGTGCTGACCAAGCTCGACATCCTCACCGGACTCGAGCAGATCCCCGTGTGCGTCGCCTACGACGTCGACGGCGTGCGGTTCGACGAGGTCCCGGTCAACCAGACCGACTTCCACCACGCCACCCCGATCCTCGAGTACTTCCCGGGCTGGAGCGAGGACATCTCGGTCGCGCGCACCTTCGAGGATCTGCCGCAGAACGCGCAGGACTACGTGCTCGCACTCGAGGCGATGAGCAACACGCGCATCTCGGTGATCGGCGTCGGCCCCGAGCGCGATCAGGTCATCG
The DNA here is from genome assembly GCF_038397765.1 of Microbacterium sp. LWH10-1.2. Lineage (NCBI taxonomy): Bacteria > Bacillati > Actinomycetota > Actinomycetes > Micrococcales > Microbacteriaceae > Microbacterium > Microbacterium sp. LWH10-1.2. The sequence continues at coordinate 3,447,042 of NZ_CP151638.1, read as the reverse complement.
TCCGTCACGATCTGCTCGACTGAGCGCGCGCGATCGGGGACCGGCGTACGCTGGTCCCCGATCTGGCAAGCGGTTTCCGGATCGACGGTGACAGAGGGAGACACGGATGACGCGGTTCTGGCTCGGCGGATACGGCCCCGCGATGGAGGGCATCGCAGACGGCATCGGCCTGCTCGCGGGGGATGAGGGCGCCGAGACGTCGCTGAGCTACCGCGGCGCCGTCACGTCGACCCCGTCGCCGTCGTGGCTGGCGCAGCACCCCACGCTCGACGTCGTCTACGCGGCGCTGGAGGGGGATGCCGCCGTGCAGGCGTTCGCCCGCAGCGGGGAGTCCGCGCTCACCCCGCTCGGCGAGCCCGTCGAGGCCGGACAGTACGTGTGCCACGTCGCCGTCGCCCCGAACGGCTCCTCGCTCATCGCCAGCTGCTACGGAGACGGCAGGGTCGTGCGCATCGGCCTCGACGCCGCCGGACGACTGATCCCGGATGCCGCGAACAAGGCCGCAGAACTGCGCGCGGCGCTCCTGGGCGAACCCGCGGGGGAAGCCGGAGCCCCGGCCGGAACCGCGGCCGCGGCATCCGACCCCTACGGCGACGAGGGTCGTGAGTCGCACGCGCACGCCGCCGCCTTCCTGCCCGACGGCCGCATCGCGACCACCGATCTCGGCTTCGACCTCGTGCGCATCTGGCGGCAGACCGCCGGCGGCCTCGCGCTCGACCACGAGGTCGTGCTGCCGAAGGGCACGGGGCCGCGGCACATGGTCGTGCACCCCAGCGGGCATCTGCACGTGGTCACCGAGTACTCCTGCGAGGTCTTCACGCTCGCGGCAGGCCCTGACGGCACCTGGGCGGTCGTGTCGTCCGTGCTGTCGAGCCCGATCGCCGAGATCGGCGTCGACTTCCCCGCGGAGCTCGCCCGCACGCGCGACGGGCAGTTCCTCTACACGGCGCTGCGCGGCAGCAACACGATCGCGGCGCTGCGCGTGCGCGGCGCCGGTGAGGCACTCGAGCCGATCGCGCTCGCCGACTCCGGAGTCGACTGGCCGAGGCACCACCTCGTGCACCAGGGCAAGCTGCTCGTCGCCGGTCAGCGCTCCGACACGATCAGCCTGATCGACCTCGACGAGCGCACGGGCGCGCCCCTCGGCATCCGCCACCGGGCTCCGGCACCCACGCCGACGCACTTCCTGCCCGTGCGCTGAGGCCGCGCGCGCTGAACGCTGTCTCGTCGAAGGGTGTCGCCCTGTGCGCTGATGCCGTGAGCGGAGTGAGCACCGCGTCGTCAGGGGTGACGCGCGTGGCGGTGGAGCGTGCTCCGGCAGCGTCCTCGGCAGGTCAGCGCGGGGGCGAGGCGATCGCCTCGGGCCCGCGCTCTGCGCTCACCGGGACGGGCGGATCAGGGGCCGACGACCGTCTGGCTGCGCGTGTTGTTCGTGGCGTCGGCGTCGCCGGGCAGGGCCACCACGGCGGACGTGATCGACCCGCTGTGGCTGGGGCTCACCCTCAGGGAGATGCCCGCGGGGGCGTCCCCGGGGTTCAGGGCCGCGGTGGTCTGGCAGGACACGACGACGGTCTCCTCGAAGACCCCTCCCGCGTTCAGCGACGTGGGGAGAGACGAAGGGGTGCAGGTGAGGCGAGGGTCGATCGCCCCGCTGCCCGTACCCAGGTCACCGTTGATCTCATGGTTGACGATCGTGAACTCCACGGTCGACCCCGCGGGTATGGCGGCGGTGGATGCGGCGCTCGGTCCGAAGGATCCCGTGTAGTCGAGCGTCGACACTCCGCTGGCCTGGTCGAACGTCTGGACGACCGCGGCGGTGACCTCGCCGTCGATCACGAGGGGTGTGATCGGCGTCTCGGACGGCGACGGCGAGGGTGACGGCGTCTCCGCCGGTGCCGGCGTCTGCGCCTGCGACTGTGCGGGAGGGCAGTCCGCTGCTGCGGACGCGGGCTCGGCGGCGAGCCCCGTGAAAGCCGCTGCTCCCAGTAGGATCGCGCCGAGGGCGAAGGTGCTCCGAACGAGACGCGGGCCCCTCCTTCGGAGAAGCAGGACGGCTCCGGTGACAGCGGCCACGACACCCACGATCAGAAGAAGGAGACTGGGCTCGGTGCCCGTCTCCGCCAGTACGCAATCCATCGGGTAACTCCTCATCGGCAAAGACTCCAATGTATCGGTTGCGCGGGCGCGCCGACGTGCCGAGCATCCCGTGCTTGACCTCAACCAATGTTGAGGTTCTAGCGTCGAACCCATGACCTTCGACACGGGAGGGGTGTCGACCGCCAAGGCCGCCGCCCCCGGCATCATGAGCGGCGCGTACCTCTGGATCACCATCGGCGCGTGCGCGCTCGTCTTCCTCGGGGCGTTCGAGTCCCTGGCCGTCACGACGGTGATGCCCACCGTGAGCGCCGAGCTCGACGGCGAGCGGCTCTACGCCCTCGCCTTCGCCGGCCCCCTCGCCACTGGCGTGATCGGAATGGTCGTCGCGGGCAACTGGGCGGATCGCCGAGGACCGGTCGAGCCCCTGTACACCTCGGTGGCGGTCTTCGTCGCCGGACTCCTCGTCGCCGGGCTCGCCCCCAGCATGGCGGTCCTGGTGGTCGGCCGCTTCGCGCAGGGCCTCGGCAGCGGCGGACTCATGGTGGCGCTGTACGTCGTCGTCGCGAAGGTCTACCCCCGTGACCTGCATCCCGCGATCTTCGCCGGCTTCGCCGCCGCCTGGGTCATCCCCTCGCTGATCGGGCCGTCCGTCGCGGGCGCGGTCACCGAGCTGTGGAGCTGGCACTGGGTGTTCCTCGGCGTCGTGGTCCTGGTGCTCGTCGCTCTCCTCATGGTCGTGCCGGCGCTCCGCGGTCTCGCCCGGAGCGGCGACGCGGCGACGCCCTGGGCGTTCGGCCGGCTCGGATGGTCGCTGCTAGCCGCTCTCGCCGTGCTCGGCCTCAACCTGCTCGGAGACGTCCCCGGCGCGGGACCGGCGCTCGCCGCGGCGGCCGTCGTCGTGGCGCTGATCGCCGTCCGCCCGCTGCTGCCGGCAGGGGCGCTGCGGGCTCGCCGCGGACTCCCGTCGGTGATCCTGGTGCGAGGACTCACCGCGGCGGCGTACTTCGGCGCGCAGATCTACATCCCCTACCTGCTCATGGATCGCTACGGGCTCTCGCCGACGATCGCCGGCCTCTCCCTGACCGGCGGCGCCCTCGCGTGGTCGATCGCGGCGACGGTCCAGGGACGCATGGGCGCACGCCTGGACAGCGTCGTGGCGGTGCGGATCGGAACCGCCCTGGTCTTCGCCGGGGTGGGGGTGTCGCTCGTCGCCACGGCGCTCAGGGCGGAGGCGATCGTGATCGTCGTCGCCTGGATCGTGTCGGGCGCCGGCATGGGTCTCATGAGTCCGCGGAGCAGCGCGCTGACCCTGGGGATGTCCTCGACCGAGGACCAGGGGTTCAACAGCGCGGCCATGACCGTCTCCGACTCGTTCGGCAGCGCCCTCGCGCTCGCGCTCACGGGGGTGCTGTTCGCCGGAGCGGCGGCGGTCGCCGACCCGTTCACCGCGGTGTTCGCGCTCGCCGCGGTGATCGGCCTGGCCGCGGCGGTGCTGGCTCCCCGGCTCGCGCCGCGGGAGGTGTCGGCGGGCTGAGCGCGCCGGGGCGCTGTTCGCGGCGGCATCCGCCAGAACTCCGGAGAAGCACCGCGGTTCAGGGGCGGGGCGCACGTACGGGCCACCGAACCTGACGGATCTCCGGAGTTCTGGCGGGCGGGCGGAACAAGACCCCCGTGACTCCGCGTTGCTCTTGAGCAAGACTGGGCGACGGAGAGGTGCGACGCATGACTGCTGAGAAGACCGACGAGTACGACCTGATCGTCCTGGGCGGAGGTCCGGTCGGCGAGAACGTCGCCGACCGCGCCGTGCAGGGCGGTCTCACCGCGATCATCGTGGAGAGCGAGCTCGTGGGAGGCGAGTGCTCCTACTGGGCGTGCATGCCCTCGAAGGCGCTGCTGCGCTCGGCGCAGGCGCTGCGGGCCGCCCGGCACGTCGGAGGAGCCGCCGAGGCCGTCACCGGAGAGCTCGACGTCGCCGCCGTGTTCGCCCGCCGCGACTCCTTCACCAGCAACTGGTCGGACGACGGCCAGGTGCGCTGGCTCGAGTCGGCGCACATCGACCTGGCGCGCGGTCACGGCCGCCTGACGGGTGAGCGCGAGGTGACGGTGACGGATGCCGATGGAACCGAGCGCGTGCTCCACGCCCGGCACGCCGTCGCGATCAGCACCGGATCGGATGCCGTCGTCCCTCCCATCGACGGACTCGCCGAGTCCGCGCCGTGGACGAGTCGCGAGGCCACCAGCGCGAAGGAGCTGCCGGAGTCGCTCGCGGTCATCGGCGGCGGGGTCGTCGCGGTCGAGATGGCGACCGCCTACGCCGCCCTCGGCTCGACGGTCACCCTCATCGCCCGCGGCGGGCTGCTGGGCGGGATGGAGCCCTTCGCCGGAGAGCGGGTCGCCGCCGGCCTGAAGGAGCTCGGCGTCGACGTGCGCCTGTCGACGGGCACGTCGTCGGTGCGGCGTGACGAGGAGGGGGTGCGGATCGAGCTGTCCGACGGCTCGACCGTGACGGCATCCGAGGTCCTGGTCGCGACGGGGCGGTCCCCGCGCAGCGACGACATCGGACTGGAGACGGTCGGCCTCGAACCGGGGAAGTGGATCGCTGTCGACGACACCCTGCGCGTGCCGGGGGTCGACTGGCTGTACGCGGTCGGCGACGTGAACGGGCGCGTGCTGCTCACGCACCAGGGCAAGTACCAGGCGCGCGCCGCCGGAGACGTGATCGCGGCGCGCGCGCTCAGCGGCGAGGTCGACGACGTGCCCTGGGGCCGCCATGTCGCCACGGCGGACCACGCGGCCGCGCCGCAGGTGACGTTCTCGATCCCCGAGGTCGCCTCGGTCGGACTGACGGAGAAGGCGGCGCAGGATGCCGGTCTCCCTGTCCGCGTCGTGGACTACGACCTCGGCTGGGTCGCCGGGGCCGGCCTGTACGAAGACGGCTTCGCGGGGCAGGCCCGGCTCGTGATCGACACGGAGCGGGATGTCGTGGTCGGCGCGACGTTCGTCGGTCCCGAGGTGGCGGAGCTCGTGCAGACCGCCACGCTCGCGGTGGTCGGAGAGGTGCCGATCGCGCGGCTGTGGCACGCGGTGCCGGCGTACCCGACGATCAGCGAGGTCTGGCTGCGGCTGCTGGAGGGCTACGGCAGGGAGTCGGCGTGAACGGGGAGTCGGCGTGAACGGGGAGTCGGCGTGAACGGGGAGTCGGCGTGAACGGGGAGTCGGCGTGAGTGCGGTGCGCGCATCGGCTGCGGGATGTCGGCCGGCGGTGCGTTTCGTCGGCGGACACCGCGCGGATGCGACCGGCATCCGGGGTTCCGCGCAGGCAATCCGAACGAGCGGCGGCTCCGAACAGGTGCGGGAATGTGTCGCACATTGACGGACTCCGGGCGATCCCGGCCCTGATGTCCGTGACCTCTTATACGCTCGAAACCACATCCGAGGAGGCAGGACCATGAAGGCTGTACTCGCAGGAACCGTCATCGCCGAGGCCGACGAGAGCGATCTCATCCGCATCGAGGGCAACTGGTACTTCCCGCCGGCATCCGTCGTCGAGGGGGCGCTCGTGGAGAGCCCCACCCCGTACACCTGTCCGTGGAAGGGCGTGTGTCAGTACTACTCGGTGCAGGCCGGCGGCGAGCTGCACGCCGACCTCGCATGGTCCTACCCGCATCCGTATCCGACCGCCTTCGACCGTGTCGGCAAGGACTTCTCCGGCTACGTCGCCTTCGCGCCGGGCGTCGAGGTCGCACCCTGATCGCGCACGTCGCGCGCACCCCCGACTGGAGAACGTCGTGATCGAGTTCCGCAACGTCACCAAGAGATTCCCCGACGGCACTCTCGCCGTGAACGACTTCAGCCTCGTGCTGCCGTCGCGCAAGACCACGGTGTTCGTCGGATCGTCCGGATGCGGCAAGACGACGCTGCTGCGCATGATCAACCGCATGGTCGAGCCCACGTCTGGCGAGGTCGAGATCGACGGCGTCAGCGTGCTCGGCGGCGACCCCGTGGCCCTGCGGCGGAGCATCGGCTACGTGATGCAGAACTCGGGCCTCATGCCGCACTTCAGCGTGATCGACAACGTGGCGACGGTGCTGCGGCTCAACGGCGTCGCCCGCAAGGCGGCACACGAGCGCGCCAGGGAGCTGCTCGACACGGTCGGGCTCGACCGCGCTCTCGCCGACCGGTACCCGAGCCAGCTCTCCGGCGGCCAGCAGCAGCGCGTCGGCGTCGCCCGCGGGCTCGCGGCCGACCCGAACATCCTCCTGATGGACGAGCCCTTCGGCGCCGTCGACCCGATCGTCCGCGCCGACCTCCAGCAGGAGACGATCCGGCTGCAGCGCGAGCTCGACAAGACGGTCGTCTTCGTCACGCACGACATCGACGAGGCGTTCCTGCTCGGCGATCAGGTCGTCATCCTCGACAAGGGCGCGCGCATCGTGCAGGTGGGCAGCCCGAGCGAGATCATCGAGAACCCCGCAGACGATTTCGTCTCCGCCTTCATCGGCGCCGACCGCGGGCATCGTGCGCTGCACCTCAAGCAGACTCCGCGCGGCACGGTCGTCGTCGACTCCGAGGGCCGAACGCAGGGCGCGATCGTCGGATCGGATGCCGCGGGCCTCCCCGTGCCCGAGCCCGCCGAGGGGGCGGGGGCCCCGTGAACTGGATCGTCGACAACCTCGGCCTGATCCTCGCGCTGACCGTGACGCACCTTCAGCAGAGCATCGTGCCGATCGTGCTCGGCTTCGTGCTGTCGCTCCCGCTGGGATGGGTGGCGTGGCGGTATCGGCTGGTGCGCGGGCCGATCATCGTGCTCACGGGCCTGCTCTACACGATCCCCTCTCTCGCGCTTCTCATCCTGATGCCGGCCGCGCTCGGGTACTCCGCGATCAGCCCGGTCAACCTCGTCATCGCGCTCACGATCTACGCCGTCGCGATTCTCGTCCGCGCGGTCGCCGACGGCTTGGATTCGGTCGACGATGACGTGCGCCAGGCCGCGACCGCCACCGGTTTCGCCCCGTTCCGCCGTTTCTGGGCAGTGGAGTTCCCGCTGGCGGGGCCAGTGATTCTCGCCGGGTTGCGGGTGACGGCCGTGAGCACGATCTCGCTCGCGACCGTCGGCATCCTGATCGGCGTGACGAACCTGGGCTATCTCTTCACGAACGGTCTCGAACGGCGCATCATCGCCGAGGTGTTCGCCGGCGTCATCGCGGTCGTGGTGATCGCCCTGGTGATCGACCTGATCCTGCTGCTCATCGGCAGAGCGCTCATGCCATGGACGCGAGCGAACTCCGCCACCGCGAAGGCGACAGCCGCGCGTGCCGTCACCACGAGGGCCGCCGCATGAACCTCTTCGCCGAGGCCATCGCCTGGATGTTCGCCCCCGAGCAGTGGCAGGGGCGGTACGCGCTGCCCGTGCTGCTCGGCCAGCACCTCGCCCTCACTCTCATCTCCGTGCTGATCGCCGCCGCGATCGCCCTCCCGCTCGGCTGGCTCATCGGCCACACGGGCAAGGGCCGCGAGATCGCGGTCGCCGTCTCGGGGGCGGCCCGCGCCATCCCCGCCTTCGGGCTCATGGTGCTGCTCGTCCTGCTGTTGGGCGTGCTTCACGTGCCCGAGGCCGCCATCATCACCTTCGTGCTGCTGGCGATCCCCTCGCTGCTCGCCGGGGCGTACACCGGGCTCGAGGCGATCGACCGTCGTGTGATCGACGCGGCACGGGCGATGGGCATGACGGAGTGGCAGATCTTCTTCAAGGTCGAGGTTCCGCTCGGCCTGCCCCTCCTGGTCGGCGGCATCCGCTCGGCGTTGCTTCAGGTCATCGCCACCGTCACCATCGCGGCGTACGTCAACCTCGGCGGCCTCGGCTGGCCGATCATCCAGGGCATCCCGCTGCGCCGCTTCGACCAGGTGCTCGGCGGGGCGATCATCGTCGCGGTCCTGGCACTCCTGGTCGATCTGCTCCTCGCGTCCGCCCAGCACGCCGCTGTGCCGCGCGGCCTGCGCACCGGACGTCCCACACGCCGCCGTGCCGCCGCGCCGGTCGCTGCATCCGCCACCGCCTGAATCCGTTCCACAGCACTCGACACCCCAGAAGTCCCAGAGAAGAGGAAGTCATGTTCACAGCACGAGGTACGCGCACAGCCTTCGCCGTCGGTCTGGTCGCCGCCGCGGCACTCGCCCTCTCAGCCTGCAGCTCGAGCAACCCGCTCGACTCCCCGTCCGATTCGGGCTCCAGCTCCGGTGGCGACACGATCGTGGTCGGTTCGCAGGACTACTACTCGAACGAGATCATCGCCGAGATCTACGCCCAGGCTCTCGAAGACGCCGGCTTCACGGTCGAGAAGAAGTTCACCATCGGCCAGCGCGAGGCGTACATGCCCGAGGTCGAGTCGGGGGAGATCAACGTCTTCCCCGAGTACACCGGGAGCCTGCTCGAATACCTGTCGGGCGGCACCGATGTCACCAGCCCCGACGACGTGTACGCAGCGCTGAAGGAGGCCCTCCCGAAGGGACTCACGGCCCTCGACTACGCGGAGGCCTCCGATCAGGACACCTACACGGTCCTGAAGAGCTTCGCAGCGGAGCATGACCTCAAGACGATCGCCGATCTCTCCAAGGTCACGACCCCGGTCAAGGTGGGGGCCGCTCCGGAGTTCGAGGAACGTCCGTACGGACCGGCCAAGGCCAAGGAGGTCTACGGCGTCGACCTGGAGTTCCTGGGCACCGGCAAGACCACCCTCCAGTCCCTGCTCGAAGGTCAGATCCAGGTCGCCGACATCTACACGGCCGACCCGGCGTTCCAGACCGAGGACATCGTGGCGCTCGAGGATCCGAAGAACATGATCATCGCCTCCAACGTCGTGCCGATCGTGTCGAGCGATGTCTCCGACAAGGTCTCGAAGGTGCTCAACGCGATCAGCGCCAAGCTCACCGCCGACGAGCTCGTCGCCCTCAACGTGCAGAGCACGGTCGACCAGAAGTCGTCGGCCGACATCGCGAAGGCCTGGCTGAAGGAGCAGGGTCTGGTCTGATCCAGCGCGGAAGGGGCCTTCGGATGACAGTCCGGAGGCCCCTTCCGCGTACGTGCGGTGTGGCCGAAGGGAGCGGCCTGAGAGGATGGAGCGTATGGCAACGGATACTTCGGCATGATCTCGAAGCGCGAGCTCGCCCAGCGGCTCGACATCTCCCTGGAGATGGCCGACCGTCACGGTTTCGGCGACGGCGCGAGCGAGTCCGAGCTCGCGGCGCTCGAGCAGGATCCGCCCGCATGGCTCGTCCAGTCCCGATCGAACCGCAAGAAGGGCGCGCGCCCCGTCTGGGTCACGTTGACCTGCGATGTGTGCGGCTATTCCGAGGCAGCGAGACCGAAGAAGTGGTGGCCCGAGTTCACCTCCGTGATCTGCCGCCAGCACTCATCCGACGAACTCCCGAAACCGGCCGCCGGGCTGCATCGCGGCTACTTCGAGGGCGTCGGAAGCCGGTTCGTCGGCGTCCTCGACCAGGATCTCTGACCCCCTCGAAGAGCGCAGAGTGTCCCGAATCGATCCGGGATGCGCCCCTTCGCGCGATGCGAGAGCGGGATGCGACTACACCCGGGCGTCCTGCCGGGGCACCAGGACCTGGTTGATGATGATGAGGATGGATGCCGCGACCGGCACCGCCACGAGTGCGCCGAGGAGTCCGAGCAGCGTGCCGCCGGCGAGAGCGCCGATGACCACGAGCGAGCCGGGGATCGAGATCGCCCTGTTCATCACGCGCGGGGTGATGACGTACGCCTCGACCTGCATGTACACGAGGTACACGATGCCGAAGACCAGCGCGGCGAGCGGGTTCGTGAACAGTGCGAGGCCGGTGCCGATGATCCAGAACATCACCGAGCCGACGAGCGGGATCAGGGTGATGCAGAACGCGACCGTCGCCATCAGCGGCGGGAACGGCAGCCCGAGGAACAGGTACAGCAGGAACGCGAGCAGTGCGTTGAAGAACGCGAGCACGACCATCCCCATGACGTAGCCGCCGACCGAGTCGGTGATCTGCTCGGTGATGTCGGCCGCCCTGGCGCGGTCACGGGCGGGGGCGAGGCGCAGCAGAGAGGTCTTGATGCCGGGGAGCGTGGCGACGAAGTACAGCGTGAGCACGAGCACGACGATCGCCCCGGAGATGCCCGTCGCGATGCCGGCGCCGATCTTGAGCGCGCCGCCGCCGATCGTGGCGATGTTGCCCGGGTTGGTGAGGAACTTCTGGATGTCGGCGACGAGGTCTTCGAACTGGTCGCCGAACTGCTTCTCGAGCGTGGCGTAGATGTCGCTGCGCGTGAAGTCCTGGATCATCGAGGGCACCGAGCGCACGAAGCTCGCGACCTGCTCGATGACGATGGGGAGCACCATCCAGAGGATGAGCGCCACGATGACGATCAGGCCGAGGATGACGACGAGCACCGCGATCGAGCGGGAGAGTCCTCTGCGTTCCAGGAACCGCACCGCCGGGTCGAGGCCCAGAGCGGCGAAGAGGGCGAGGGCGATGTAGATGAGCACGGTCGACAGGCTCGTCACCGCGAGGCCGAGCACGATCGCCCCGAGACCGCCGAGCGTCACCAGGAAGCCGAAGACGAACGGGCGGTCGATGCGGGTCCAGAACGAGCGGCTCGGCGTCATCGGCTCGATCACCACCGGCCGCGGGGTGAGCGGGGCAGGGGCCTGCGCGGCGGGTGCCGCCGTCTCCTCGACGGGGACGGATGCTGCGCCCATGGCGCTCTCGGACGGCGCCGATTCTTCTTCGCTCATGTGCTCACGATAGCGGGCGGGTGCGGGACCGTAGAGTAAGACCATGACCGACGCCGTGGACCCGAAGTCCGAACTTCTCCGACTGCGCGCGACCATCGACAACATCGATGCGGCGCTCATCTTCATGCTCGCCGAGCGCTTCCGCGCGACGCAGCAGGTCGGGCACCTCAAGGCGGATCATGCGATGCCGGCATCCGACCCAGGGCGCGAGGAGCAGCAGGTCGCTCGACTGCGCGCTCTCGCGGAGCAGGCCCACCTGGACCCGGAGTTCGCGGAGAAGTGGTTCAACTTCGTCGTGGCTGAGGTCATCCGTCATCACACCGAAGCCGCCGAAGGCCGCTGAGATGATTCCCCGGGCGGACGACGGTGTGTGCAGCACTCATCCGCCCGGGGCAGTCAACTTAGTTTATTGAATAAACTATGATCGAGGGTACGCAGTGACCCGATCCCTGTCAACCATTTTCGACAACGGAATCCGCCCATGCTGAACAGCGATGATGCTCTCGACACGCAGGCGTCCGTGCGCCGGGCGAACCTCCGCCGTGCGCTGCAGCTCGTGTTCCGCGGGTCAGGGGCGCAGACCAGGGCCGGCATCGCCCGCGCGACGGGGCTGACGGCCGCCACGGCATCCTCCCTGGTCGCCGAGCTCATCGAGAGCCGCCTCGTTGTCGAGGGGGCGCAGGCCGCGAGCACCGGCGGCAAGAGGGCCACCACCCTGAGCGTGGATGCCGCGCACCACCTCATCCTCGTCATGGTGATCCGCCCGACGGATGCCCGCCTCGCCCTCGTGGCGCTGGACGGCTCCGAGGTGGACACGCGCCGGATCGAGTACACGGCGGAGAGCCGCGACGATCTGATCCGCGACGCGGTCGCGCAGATCGCGGCCGATCACGGCGACCGACTGCTCATCGCGGGCGCCCAGCTGCCCGGAACGACCGACGGCCGTTCGGTGCTCGAGAGCGTGCAGCTCGGCTGGAGCGATGTGCCCCTCGCCGAGCGGCTGGAGTCGCTGCTCGACGTGCCCGTCCTGCTCGTGAACGACGTGGATGCCGAGGCCATCGCCGAGGCCGCCATGGAGGATGAGGCATCGGGCTACCGCCTCTTCATCCACATCGGCGTGGGCATCGGCGCGGCCGTGACCCTCGACGGGGAGCTCGCCCCCGGTCCCCGCGACCGTGCGGGCGAGATCGGGCACGTGCAGGTCGAGTTCGGCGACGAGGCGCGGCAGTGCCGGTGCGGGCGTTACGGATGCCTGGAGTCGGCGTCGTCGATGACCGCGATGCTCGGCGACGACTTCACCGACGCCATGGACGACGGCGTGATCACCGCGCTCGCCGCGGGCGTCGACGAGCACGTGTTCGCGGAGGGCGCCAGGGCGCTCGCCCGCACGATCAAGCTCATCGCCGCGGTGCTCGACGCGGCGGAGGTCGTGATCGGCGGCCCCGTGCGGGCGCTCGGCGAGCCCTTCCTGGAGCTCGTGCGCGCCGACCTCGACTACGCGGCGACGGGCACCGCGCGCGTTCCGGTGAGGTACGCCGACGCGGGAGCCGTCATCTCCACGGGTGTGGCGCAGTTCGCGCTCACGGCGGCGCTCGGCGTGCGCTGGAGTCCCGACCAGCTGCGGGCGGCATCCGCTCACTGAGCCGCTCCCGCGCGAGCTGCGTCCGGACAGCAGCAGAAGGGCCTCGGATGCCGCAGCATCCGAGGCCCTTCTGGTGAACGGGGGCCTACTTCACGGAGCCCGCCGTGAGGCCGCCGACGAGGCGCTTCTCGATGAGCATGAACAGGATGACCACCGGCAGGATCGCGACGATCGAGACGCCGAACACGTACTGCCAGCTCGTCTCGTACTGGCCGACGAACTTGGTCAGCGCCACGGAGAGCGGCTGGTTCTTGTCGGTGGAGAGGATGACGAGCGATGCGGCGAACTCGTTCCAGCAGGCCACGAAGGTGAACACGATCGCGGTCACGATGCCCGGCCACACGAGCGGCAGGTTGATCTTGAACAGCACCGTGAAGCGCCCGGCGCCGTCGATCTGCGCGGCCTCGTCGACCTCCTTGGGGATGCCGGCGAAGAAGGAGTGCATGATCCACACCGCGAACGACAGGTTGAACGCGGCGTTGATGAAGATCATCGCGGCCCACGTGTCGCCGAGCCCCAGTGTCGTGAACTGACGGAACAGACCCGAGGTCAGCACCGCGGGCTGCAGCATCTGCGTCACGATCACCAGGAACAGGAACACCATGCGGCCGGGGAACTTGAACCGGGCCGTGTAGTACGCGGCCGGCAGTGAGACGACGAGCACCAGGAGCGTCGCGAAGACGGCGATGATGATGGTCGAGATCAGGTTGTACGGCAGCGGCGTCTCGGGCGTCGACCACATGGTGACGAAGTTCTCCCAGTGCCACTCCGTGGGGAAGTAGGTGGGATTCACGGAGCGGATCTGCGGCTTGGTCTTCACCGATCCGAAGAACATGATCAGGTACGGGAGCACGAAGATCAGGAGCACCAGCAGCCCGGCGGCCATGCGCAGGATGACGCGGGGCAGCGACACCTGGTCCTCGGTGTAGCGGCGCTTGCGGCCGATCTGCGGAGCACGGGCCCCGGTGCCGCGGGTGGTGACGAGGGCGGTCTCGGTCACGGTCATGATCAGACCTCCTTCATGGGCTTGACGGCCTTGACGTAGATCGCGACGATCACGATCACGATGAGGAAGGCGACGACCGACAGGGCGCTGGCGACGTCGACCTTCTTCTGCAGCTCGATGTACTTGAAGATCATCGTCATGATCGTGTCGGCGCCGTAGCCGGGGATCGACCCGGTCATGACCTTCAGGATCGGCAGCGAGTTGAACACGTTGATGATGTTGATGAGGATGGCGACCGCGAGGGCGCTGCGCAGCTGGGGGACGACGATGGTCCAGTAGGTGCGGGTGGCTCCGGCTCCATCCATCTTCGCGGCCTCGAGGGTGTCGGCGGGCACCGTCTGGAGCCCGGCGAGGATCGTGTAGGTCGTGAAGGGGAGCGAGACGAAGATCGCGATCACGATCGACCAGATGAACGCCGTGGTGGGGTTCTTGGTCCACCCGAAGCCGACCTGGTCGTCGGACAGCCCGATGTCGTACAGGAACTTGTTGAAGATGCCGAAGTACGGCTCGAGGCTGTAGTAGAAGACCATCGTGGTCATGACGACGGATGCCGCCCACGGGACGATCACGGCCATCCGCACGATCTGTCGGCCGGGGAAGGCCTTGTTCAGGATCTGCGCGAGGGCGAGCGAAATGAGCACCGTGAAGAGCACCACGGTCACCACCCACACGATGGTGCGGAAGAAGATCGGCCAGAACTCCGCGAAGGCGAACACCGTGGCGAAGTTCTCGAGGCCGACCGACCCCTTGTCGAGACCCGAGAGCGAGATGTCGCGGGTCGAGTTGTAGAACATCACGCCGGCGGGGAAGAGCACGACGCCGATGATGAGTACCAGGGCTGGTGCGATCCAGGGCAGCGCCTGGAGGAGATCCTTCATGCCCGGCTTGCCGCGTGCGGCGCCGGAGGCCTTCGGGGTGCGGGGGCGGCTGTCAGCCGCCCCCGCGAGGTTCGAGGACTCTGTTGTCTGGCTCATGGTTGTACCCGAACCTCTCCCTTTCCGGCGGATCAGCCCGCGTCGACCTGGGCCTGGATCTGCTTCAGGACGTCAGCGGCGGACTGCGACTGGAGCTGGCCGAACAGCGACTTGAAGGCGCCGTCGGTGGCCGACCACTTGGGGTTCGTCGACGGGTAGAACTGCGCGTCAGGCAGCACGTCGAGGAACGGCTTCAGCTTCTCGTCGCCGTTGAGCTTCTCGGCGCCCGACTTGGTGACGGGGAGGAAGCCCTCGGCCTGCACCCACGGCACGTAGACGTCGGCGGAGTAGTAGTAGTCGAAGAACTTGGTGATCGCCTCCTTCTTGTCACCGTCGTTCTGGAACGCCATCAGCTGGTCCATGACGCCGAGCGTGAACGGCGAGCCGTCCTTGGTCGGGATCGGGACGATCGAGTAGTCGAGGTCGGGGTTGCCCTCTTCGATCTGGCCGACTGTCGGCGGGAGGCCGACCTGCATGCCGATCTTGCCCTGGATGAAGATGTCCATCAGCGGCGAACGCTGCGTGGAGCCCGGGTCAGCCTGCGTCGCACCCGCGTCGATCATCTTCTTGATCTGCTCGGCACCGACGAGGTTCTCGGGGGTGTCGATCGTGATGTCCTTCGCGTCGCCGAACGAGCCGCCGCCGCCCCACAGCCACACGGCCGCCTCGGCCTGAGCCTCTTCGGAGCCGAGCGGCATGCCGTAGCCGGAGACGCCGCCGCCGAGGGCGGAGACCTTGGTCGCGGCATCCAGCAGCTCGTCCCAGTTCTTGGGCGCCTCGGAGACGCCGGCCTGCGTGAGCAGCGCGTTGTTCACGAACAGCGCGCGCGCCGACGCGATGAGCGGGAGGGCGTAGGCGGTGCCGTCGACCTCGGCGTTCTTCAGGAAGGCGTCCTGGAAGTCGGAGTACGTGTCCGCCGAGACGACGTCCTTGGCCGGGTAGAGCAGGTCATCGCCGACGAAGCCGGCGAAGGGGCCGCCGTTGTAGATGTCGGGGGCGTCGTTCGCCTGGATCTTGGTGGAGACGACCTTCTCGAGGTTGTCCCACGACTGCACCTCGAGCTTCACCTTGATGTCGGGGTTCTCCTTCTCGAACCCCTTGATGACGTCCTCCCAGAGGCCCTTGGTGGCGTCGGAGTAGCTGGGGACGAGGAGGTCGAGCGTGGTCGCGCCGCCGGCATCGCCGCCGTCGCCGCCGGTGGAGCCGCCGAACCCGCACGAAGCGAGCGAGAGCGTGGCGACGGCCGCAACAGCGGCTGCGCCGAATCGCAGTGACTTCTTCATGTGTATTGCATTCCTCACTGTGTGTGTCCGCCGCCTCGGAGGAGAGCGGTGGTCTGCCCTCCAGTGGAGAGGCGGGTAGTGCACAGTCGCGAACACTTTCACGCGACGGTGCGTGTGATCCCCGATCTTGCGGGAAGGGGGATCATGTGAGCCGGATGGGCTCTGGGCGACCTCTTCGTCGACGGGATCAGCGGAGAGGCGGTGGAACTTGTTCGATTATTTGTCAGGAGAACAAACAAAATCAAGAAGAACCTTGCAATGATCTTCTTTGACGACATACTATGATCGAATCAAGCTTCAAACAATCACAATCACGCAAACTTTCCTCTGGAGGGGTCGATCATGACCGAACTTCTGCCCGGCGCGCACATGCGCGAAGAGCTCAACTCGCAGCCCGACACCTGGGCGCGAGCGGCCGATCTGCGCGACGAGCAGGCGCTCCTCCCGGCGGCCGGCGCGCGCATCGCGGTCGTCGGATGCGGCACCTCCTGGTTCATCGCCCAGTCCTACGCCGCGCTGCGCGAGAACGCCGGCCTCGGCGAGACCGACGCGTTCGCGGCATCCGAGGCGTTCATCGACCGCGACTACGACGCGGTCGTCGCCCTCACCCGCTCCGGCACGACCACCGAGGTGCTCGAGCTCGTCGAGAAGATCAAGGGCCGCGTCCCCGTCGTCGGCGTGATCGGCGACCCCACGTCGCCGCTGGTGTCGCTCGTCGACGAGGCCGTGCTGCTGCCGTTCGCCGACGAGAAGTCAGTCGTGCAGACCCGCTTCGCCACGACCGCGCTCGCGCTGTTCCGCGCCTCGCTCGGCGAGGACCTCACCAGCGCGATCGACGACGCCAGGGGCGTGCTCGCCGGCGTCGACGACGACGGACTGCGGGATGCCGACCAGTACTCCTTCCTCGGACGCGGCTGGACGATCGGCCTCGCCCACGAGGCGGCGCTGAAGATGCGCGAGTCCTCGCAGTCGTGGACCGAGTCGTACCCGTCGATGGACTACCGCCACGGCCCGATCGCGATCGCCGCCCCCGGCCGCGTCACCTGGCAGTTCGGCGAGGCCCCCGACGGGCTCGCGGCGCAGGTCGAGGCCACGGGGGCGCGTTTCGTGCAGAACCCGATCGACCCGATGGCCGACCTCGTGCGCCTGCACCGCGTGGCCCTCGACCGCGCCGTCGTGCGCGGGCTCGACCCCGACCAGCCCCGCAACCTCTCGCGTTCCGTCATCCTGGATGCATGATGGCCTCCCCTGATCCGAGCGACACCGCACCCGTACCCGATGTCGTGAAGGACGCCTCCGGCGAGCGACTCGCCTCGGTGCGGTCGCTCGGACAGGGGGCGCCGGTGCTCGCGTTCGACGTGGGCGGCACCGACATCAAGTCCGCGCTGTTCGACGCCGACGGCATCGCACGAGGACTCCGCCGCACACCGACGCCGGTGGCCGACGGTGACCGCACCGGCGTGCTGATCGAGCGCCTCGGCGTGCTCGCCGCCGAGCTCACGGCCGACCACCCCGACGTGGTGCCCCAGGCGGTCGGGCTGGTCGTCCCCGGGATCGTCGACGCGGATGCCGGGCTCGGCGTCTTCGCCAGCAACCTGGGGTGGCACGACGCGCCCATCCGCGACCTCGCGGCCGCGGAGCTGGGTCTCCCCGTCGGCTTCGACCACGATGTGCGCGCAGCGAGCTGGGCGGAGCACCGCCTGGGCGGCGCCCGCGCCTATGCGAACTCCGTCGTCCTCGTGATCGGCACCGGCATCGCGGGCGCCCTCCTCGTGGGCGGCGTCCCCTACACCGCAGGCGGGTACGCCGGAGAGATCGGGCACTCCCCGATCGCCGACGGTCCGATCTGCGCGTGCGGCGCCCGCGGATGCCTGGAGGCCGTGGCCTCGGCCGGAGCCATCGCCCGCCGTTACCGCGAAGCCACCGGCGTCACGCCGGACGGCGCGAAGGACGTGATCGCCCGCGCGGCCGCCGGCGACCAGGTCGCAGCGGACATCTGGAACTCCGCGCTCGACGCGCTGACCATGTCGCTCGCGCAGCTCACCGCGGTCGTCGCGCCCGAGGCCGTCGTGATCGGCGGAGGGCTGTCGCGCGCCGGCGGGGCGCTGTTCGACGAACTGCGCTCGCGGCTCGCCGCACGACTGAGCTTCCACCGTCTGCCCGAGCTCGTGCCCGCCGAGCTCTCCGGAAACGCGGGGCTGATCGGCGCCGCGCTGCGCGCGAGGGAGCTCGTATGATCCTCACGGTCACCCCGAACCCCGCGCTCGACCTCACCTGGCGCGTCGACCGCCTCACGATCGGCGAGACGCACAGGGCGGATGCCGGCGCCGCACGCGCCGGAGGCAAGGGCCTCAACGTCGCCAGGGTCGCGCACGCGCAGGGCGCCGACGTCGTCGCCGTGACCACGGTCGGCGGCAGGGCGGGCGCCGATTTCGCCGACGAGCTCGTGCTCTCCGGAGTGCCCCACGCGCTCGTCCAGGTCGCCGGAGCCACGCGGCAGAGCGTGGCGATCGTCGACGAGCACCTCGGCGACACCACGGTCGTCAACGAGCGCGGCGTCAACCCGACCGACGAGGAATGGGGCGCCCTGCTCGCCGAGGTCGTCGAACGGCTGCCCGCCGCCGACGTCCTGGTGATCTCGGGCAGTCTCCCGCCCGGTGCTCCCCGCACGCTCCTCCCGCTCCTGATCGGCGTCGGCCGGGACGCCGGGGTGCCGGTGATCGTCGACACCTCCGGTCCCGCGCTGCTGCAGGCGGCGGATGCCGGAGCGTCCGTCCTCAAGCCCAACGCCGCGGAGCTCGTCGACGCCACGGGCATCGCCGACCCCGTCGAGGGCGCCCGGTCGCTCATCGCGCGCGGCGTGGAGCTCGTGCTGCTGTCGCTGGGGGCCGACGGGATGCTCGCCGTGACGGCATCCGACGTCGTGCACGCCCGCCTCGACGCCCCTCTCGCCGGCAACCCGACCGGCGCCGGCGACGCCGGTGTCGCGGCATGCGCCGTGCTCTACGCGGAGGGCGAGCGCGACCCCGAGCGGATCCTCCGGCGCGCGACATCCTGGTCGGCCGCGGCGGTGCTGATGCCCCTCGCCGGCGAGATCTCCGACACCTGGCCCGACCTCGACGCACGACTGAGCGTGCGCCCGTACGAACAGAAGGACCGCGAATGACCCTCGTCTCCGCCCGTGAACTGGTGACGGATGCCGCGACCCGCGGCACCGGCATCGGCGCGTTCAACGTGATCCACCTCGAGACCGCCGAGGGGCTGGTGCGCGCGTCGGAGCTGGCTGGACTCCCGGTGATCCTGCAGATCTCGCAGAACTGCGCCGACTACCACGGCGCCCTCGAGCCGATCGCGCTCGCGACGCTCGCGATCGCGCGGCGCGCATCGACCCCGGTCGCCGTGCACCTCGACCACGCCGAGCGTCCGGAGCTCGTCGACGAGGCGATCGCCCTCGGCTTCGGCTCGGTCATGTTCGACGGCGGCGCCCTCCCCTACGACGACAACGTCGCCCTCACCGCGGCGGTGGCCGCGCGCGCGCACGCCGCGGGCGTCTACGTCGAGGGAGAGCTGGGCGAGGTCGGCGGAAAGGACGGTGCGCACGCGCCCGGCGTCCGCACCGACCCCGACGAGGCCAGGGCCTTCGTCGAGGCGACGGGCGTCGACGCGCTGGCCGTGGCGGTCGGCTCCTCGCACGCGATGCTCGACCGCTCGGCATCCCTCGACCTCGACCTCATCGCCCGTCTGCACGCCGCGCTCTCCGTGCCCCTGGTGCTGCACGGCTCCTCGGGTGTGGCGGATGCCGTCATCGCCGACGCCGTGCGCGCCGGCATGACGAAGATCAACGTCTCGACGCACCTGAACGGCTTCTTCACCAGGGCCGTCCGGTCGACGCTCGCCGCCGACGAGACGCTCGTCGACTCGCGCAAGTACCTGAAGCCCGCGCGCGAGGCGCTGGCCGACGAGGCCGCGCGGATGCTCCGCCTGTTCGCCCTGGAATCGTGAGGACGACCGCGGCGCCGGGTCGGGCAGGATGGTGACATGAAGCGCGCCGCCCGTCTCAACGCGATCCTCGACCTGCTCGCCGACGCCGGCGAGGTCACGGTCGAGGAGCTCGTCGAGCGCTTCGGCGCATCGCCGGCGACCACCCGCCGCGACCTCGACAGCCTCGCGGAGCAGCGGCTGCTCACCCGCACGCACGGCGGAGCGGTGGCGCAGGCGGTGGCCTACGAGCTGCCGATCCGGTACAAGAGCCACCTCCGCACGCAGCAGAAGGAGAGCATCGCCCAGGCGGCTGCCGCGCTCGTCATGCCCGGCATGGTCGTCGGGCTCTCGGGCGGGACGACGACGACGGCGATCGCCGCGGCCATCGCCGCACGGGAGGACCTCGCCGCAGGCGGCGGCATCACGGTCGTCACGAACGCGGTCAACATCGCGGCTCAGCTCGCGACCCGCCCCGACATCAAGGTGGTCGTCACGGGCGGGGTGATCCACTCGCGCACCTACGAGCTCGTCGGCCCCTTCGTGGAGCAGCTGCTCCGCGGCGTCCGGCTCGACCTCGCGTTCATCGGCGTGAACGGGATGGATGCCGCGGCCGGCGCCACCACGCAGGACGAGCGCGAGGCCGCGGTGAACCGCATGATGGCCGAGCGTGCGCGCCGCGCGGTCGTCGTGACCGACGGCAGCAAGCTCGGCGTCACGGCCTTCGCCAGCGTCGGCGGGGTGGAGCTGTTCCCCGTGGTGCTGACCGACGAAGACGCCGACGTCGACGCCGTCGCCGCGCTGCGCGCCGCCGGGTACGAGGTTCTCACGGCATCCTGACCCCCGGCGCGTGTGCGCGCGTGCGCCGTGCGCCCTTGAGGGGTCAGGAACTGTCGCATCGCACCCCCTGGATGCAGCGTTTCGCGACCCCTCACGCGTCGTCATCCACGCGACCTCTCGTGCGCTCCGGACGCTCGCCGCTCTCGCGTGGTCGTTGCAAGGTGCGCCGCTGAGGAGTCACGAAATGCCGCTCGAAGCCCCGCTGAGGCGGCATTCTGTGACCCGTCAGCGGAACTGACGCAGGGCGCCAGCACGACCCAGTGTCAGGCGGCCATGCGGGCGCCCATGAAGGAGGTGCCGCGGTTGCAACCGCGGCACCTCCGGGCAGATGGTGGCCTGTCGTATCCCTGCACTCCCCAGTGCACAGGTTCCCCAGTTCGACTGCGCCTCCCGCGCTTCGCCTTCTCGAAGCCCTTCGCATGGCACCTTCTGTAGATCAGGAGCGGGTCCCCCCGGTTCTGATACAGCGATTGGAGAAAATCTTCAGAATCCGTTCCCGTGGCACTGGAAGGGGGCGCGCAGCCCGGTGGAGAGGGATGCCGCGGCGAGAGCGTCCGCGGCATCGGCGCCCGAGGCCAGCCCCTCGTGCACGGCGGACAGGAGCTCGCCGGCCACGGCATCCGCCACCATGACGGGCGCCGCGATCACGCATCCGGTGCCCGCGTGCAGCCATACCCGCGTCATGCCGAGCGCCTCCTCGCCCCAGCGCACCGAGGAGCGACCCAGCTCGCACGCCGACAGCAGCACCGTCGCCGGCACGTGCGGGATGAGGTCGACGTCGTAGCCGAACAGGGTGCCGTCGGCGAGCTCGAGTCCCGAGAACATCGGGTTGCCCGTCGCGTGGCGTCCGTGCGCGGCGATGTGCAGCACGTCGGACTCCCCCGCGAGGTCGGTGACGCTCGTGACGCGGGAGTCGTCGGCGGTGAGCAGGGTCACCGAGGGCCACGCCGCGGCCGCCCGTCTGATCTCCTCCTCCGCGCGGGGGACGCGCGGCCCGGCGGCGAACCCGGCCCTCGGCGCTCGCGTCCGGTCTGCGGTCGGGCGGTCGGCGAGCCAGCGCGACACCGAGGTCGCCAGGGTGAACGGGACCCCGGAGAGACCAGGCAGCATCGCCCAGGGGATGCCGGCGAGGATGCCGGGGATCGTCAGCGCGAAGCGCCGTGCCTGCACCGCCGCGCGCACGGGGGCGAGCAGCGCGTCGTCGAGGACGCGCAGGCGCTCATCGAGCGAGCGCTCCACCAGTGCGGCCATCGGTCCGCCGCGCGTGAGGGCGGCGACGTCGAGGTCGGCACGGAGGCCGTCGAGGGCGCCGCGCACGCCGGGCCAGTCGAGCGGCACGATGCGGGAGTCGGATGCCGTCACCACGACGCACTGCAGTTCCGCACCGGTGAACACGTAGGCGAGGATCGCGGTGTCGTCGGCGATCCGTCCCTGCGCCTCGGCGAGCTCGATGCGCGTGCGGGTGCCGCCGACACCCGTCGTCGACCACTGCCGTTCGCGCACGCGCGCCCGGAGTGCGCGCACCCTGGCGTCACCCGACCAGTCGGTTCCGGCGAGATCGGCGCGCAGCATCCGCAGTTCGGCGAGGTCGCCGGCGAGCTCAGGGTCGTGCGGCGGACGGACGGGCGCCACCTGCTGGCTCAGGTGCCGCGCGCGCTCGGACCACTCGAACAGCACGGCCGGGTCGCCCGTGCGCGCTGCGGCGGCGAGCCCCGCGAACATCAGGTCGGCGCCGTGCATCGCGACGGATGCCTGCAGGTCGAGCGCTCCGAACGACTGCTGCCACGCCGTCAGCAGCTCCAGCCCGTCGGAGGCTGCGCGCAGCGCCTCGCGATCCCGCCCCGCTGCAGACGCGCGCACCGCCCTGACCTCCTGCGCATGCATCCGCAGCGGTATGGGAGCGTCGGGCGGAAGGCGTGGCATCCGTCCGCGCCCGCCGAGCCGTGCGGTGAGCGCGAGCCCCGTGGCCTCGGTGCGGAAGCCGCGGCGACGGAGAGCGGATGCCGTGCGCGCGAAGTCCGCAGGGTCGGTCCTCCCGCCTGCGCGCAGCCGAGCGTCGAGGCGCACCGCTTCGGCGCGGGTGGCCCATCCGTCGCTGCCGAGCGCCGTGAAGCGGCGGACCGCGGTGCGCGCCGTCCGCTCCGCCGCGCGGGGATCGTGCCGCAGCTGCGAACGGGCGAGGTGGAACTCGGCCTCGCCGCGAGCCTGCCTCATCCGCTGCGCGCCGAACTGCACGGCCACCTCGGCGAGCAGGGCCTCCGCCTCGGTCGTGAGACCCGCGTCGCGGAGCACCTCGGCGCGGTCGAGGTCGCCGATCGCGGCGGCCAGATCGCTCGTTGCCGCGAGCGCCGGTCGGGAGCGGGTCATCAGCGCGAGCGCCGCGACCAGGTCGCCGCCGAGCAGCGCCGCATAGCCGAGGTTGTGGCGGGCCTCAGCGAGCGGCTCCTCCTCGCCCGCCGCCTCGAAGATCGCCGCCGCGTGTTCGAGATCGGCGACGCACGGAGCGAGTTCGTGGCGCTGCATCCGCACCACCGCCCTGTTCATGAGCAGGTTCGCGTGCTCGGCGGATTCTGCGGCGACGACGCGGATCGCCCGAGTCAGCATGGCTTCGGCCTCATCGAGGCGACCGGAGTACAGGAGCAGTGTGCCGAGCTGGCCACTCAGCACCGCTACCGTCTCTTCGCTCAACCCGGGGCGGGCGAGGGCAGCGGTCGAGAGCCGCTCCGCGTCGGCGGGTCTCCCCGTCTGTGCGAGCACATACGCGACGGTGCCGTCGATGCGGGCGCGGAGGTCCTCATCGTCCGTGCGGGCGGATGCCGCGGTGAGGGCGCGACGAGCCTGGCCGAACCGCCGCGCGTTGGCCGCAGCGACACCGCGCTGGTGCAGCTCGGTCGCAGACAGGGGCATGCTCCCAGGATGGCCCTGCGGCGTGCGATTGGGGAAGTGCCGGGCGGGCGAGGCCGCCCGGAAGTCGTGTCGACCCGTGAGCAGACCGCTGATGTCGCCCGGACGGCGGTCTCGAAGACGGCCCCCGGTTCAGACCCCCTCTGTCGGCGCGGGCAGTGCGTTCAGCACCGACGTGACGGCTGCGATCGCGGCATCCGTCTTCACTCCGCCCAGGGGGACGGTGCCCAACTGCGCCGCGATCCGCCCCGCCACGTAGGGAGCGGCGAACGAGGTACCGCTCCACACGGCGAAGCCGCCGCGGTAGTCGTCCGGATCGAGGGTCTCGCGACGCAGCCCGTCGACGTCGGCCCGCGAGGTCGCCTGCTCTCCGCCGACGAAGGCGGGCGACGTGCTCACCACCGCAGCACCGGGTGCGTACACGCGCACCCAGGGGCCGACATTCGAGAACAGTGCGACCGAGCGGGACGACGGGTTGAGCGCGCCCACGGACACCAGCGGAGCGTCGTCATCCCGGGGGATGCCGTTGTCGGCTCCCGGCCACGCCCACAGGGACGCGGGGAACGACGGTCGATCGATCGCGTCGTTGCCCGCAGAGCACACGACGACGCAGCCGAGCTCTCGCGCTCTGGTGAGCAGCGCGTTCAGAGTGAGGCTGAACAGGCCGTCGCTCGGCGTCTCGTGGTAGTACCCGAGGGAGAGATTGAGCACATCGATCGGATACCCGGTGCGCGGATTCTCGCGATGCCGGCGCAGGAGCTCGACGACCTGCGCGAGGGTGTTCAGGAACGTGCTCTCATCGACCACGCCCAGCGCTCCGGCGATGCGCACGGACAGGATGTCGGCGTCAGGGGCGGCCTGGCGGATCAGGCCGGCGATGAACGTGCCGTGCCCTGCCACGGCATCGATCTCGCCGTCCAGCTGGCCATAGAGGTCGGGATAGCGCTCCGGATCGGCGTCGTCCGTCAGGCCGACGGGAACGCCGTCGAGCTCCACGTGCCGCGTCACGATTCCCTCAGGGAGCCAGTCGTGGACCCCGCATCCCGTGTCGAGAACGGCGACCACAGGTCTCCGGCCCTTCCGCGGGGTCGCGGCGCGCGAAGGCGCCGGGCCGAGCCAGCTCACCGGCTGGCGTGCGCCGCGGCCGGGCTGCAGGTAGTCCTCGCTGCCCGCCGCGCCGCCGGGTCCCACCGGGTTCGTGCGCGTGAACGGATTGGTGCGCGTGAACGGGTTCGTCCTGGTGAACGGGTTGAGCCCGACCGGGTCGATCGACAGCACGTGCTCGAGGCTGGTCCGCGGCATCCGCGATCGGGAGATCCGGCGGGCGCGCTGCAGCACTCGCCAGGCGTCGGGCGGAACGGGCGATTCCCCGCGCACCGGCTGATCCGGCGTCGTGAGATGGGCGCGTACGAACCACGGGATCTCGGCGGTCAGCCCCCGTCGCAGCTCCGGCTCCTCGAGCACGAGCTCCCAGCCGAACGACCCGGCGGCCTCGTGCAGGGTCTTGACCTCCTGGTCGTACGCCCCGTTGTCGTCATCGTGTGTGATCAGCAGGCGCTCCGGCAGGTACGCGGTGGGGAACGCCCGGATGCCGTCGACCGGCTCGACGTTCGGGTCGAGCGCCGAGCCGCGGCGGATCGACCCTTCCGCTCGGTCCTGCCAGGTCCATCCCTTGGGCTGATCCATCGGTCATCCTCTCGGTGCGGGCGTGCCCGCGTCTCGTGCCCGCGCGGAGCGGATCACAGTTCGAACTGCGGGGTCGACAGGGTGCGCACGTCGTCGCCGATCCTGGTGGACAGGCGCACGCGGGTGAGTCCGGGCGGCACGTCGTCGAACACGAATCGCCCCGTCTCGGAGGGGGTCGTCGTGCGGACGGCGTCGCCCTGCGTGAGCACGATCTCCGCCGCAGCCGTGTCGACCCAGCCGTCGACCCGGCGCCGGCCGTTCGCGGTCGAGGTGACGTGCAGCAGGATGCTCGTGGTGCCGTCGCTGAACTGCAGGGTGAGAGCATCCGCTTCTCCGCGCACCTCGCTGAGCGGGCGCTCGACGATGGTGAGCAGCGCGTACTCCTCCGACAGGGAGTCGGTGGCGACCGCCGCGATCATGCGGTCGATCAGGAAGGCGGGAACGGGGTCGACATCCGACCACATCGACCGCAGCCGAGCGAACAGCTCCGCATCGTCGTGCTCGTTCACGAGAGGCCTCCCCTCGGCGAAGGGTCGAGCAGGTCGCGCAGCTTGGTGAGGCAGCGCTTGCGCGTGGGGCCGATGCTGCCGATCGGCATCGACAGGTCGGCGGCGATGCGGGCGTAGTCGGGGCGGTCGTCGAACGCCACGACGCGCAGCAGACGCTGGCAGCGGTCGTCGAGCACGCGCACCGCGGCCCACAGTCGGCGGTTCTCGTCGCCGGTCGCCGCGTGGTCCTCGGCGGACGACTGCTCGGGGAGGAGGGCGTCGAGGTCCTCCGGTTCTGCGGTGTCGACCCTGCCGTGGGCCTTGCCGACCTTCCACGCCTCGCGCCGTGCCGTGGTGGTGAGCCAGGCGGCGATGGCGCGCGAGTCGGCGATCGTCTCGCGCCCGCGCACGAGACGGAGCCAGGTGGTCTGCACCACGTCCTCGGCGAGCATCCGCTCCAGCCCGTACGCGCGCACGACATGCCAGAGCACAGGTGTCATCAGTCGCACGAGGTCGTCCATCGCGCGGCTGTCGCCGTCTCGCCATGCGTCGAAGAAGGCTGCGGCACGCTGCCACCGCGCCGCCCCGTCGTCCGCTGCCGGATCGAGATCGGCGTCGGGTGCGCCGTCGATCATGAGTCCCATTGTGATCACACCTGTAAGGAGCGCGGCAAGAGGTTCGTGATACATGGACGCGGTTGTTTACCTGCTCGGCTCCGTCCGTCTCCCCGGGAGTTCCTCGGTCGTCCATTCGGGGCCACGATCTCGAGTGGATGCCCGGGCACGACTTCGGGTCGGATGCCGGGCACGACTTCGGAGCAGCCGACCGACACGCCGCTTCCTGGACCGCCGATGCGGCGTGTCGGTCGGGCATCTCCGAAGCTGTGCCCGGGGGATCAGGCCAGAGGTGTGCGATGGGCCTCGGAGTCTCCGAAGCTGCGCCCGGGGATCAGGCCAGGGGTGATCCGAGAATCAGATCACGGGCGCTCGACGGGCTGCTGCAGCTCGGTGACCCAGTCGGACTGGTCCTCAGACACGGCGCGCACGTAGAGCTCGCGGCAGGGTCCGCTGGGCACGTAGCCCCGGGCGATGATCTCGGCGTGCACCGCGCTCCAGGTCTCCCTGATGCGGTCCATCGCGCCGAGGTGCACCCCGCAGATCGCGAGCTCGACGGCGGGGAGGTCGACGAGCTCGAACCCGTCGCGGCGCTCGCCGCCGTAGGCGTAGCCGACCGTGATGTCCATGCCGTCTTCGCCGAGGCTGTACTGCGCGATCGGCGTCGACAGGGCGCCGCACTCGTCGCCGAGCACGTTCTCGAGGCTCTCGAACAGGGGGCCGACCGGGGAGCCGACCTCGTGTTCGGGCACGGATGCCGTCTGCGCGGCGAGCCGCACGGCGGGGAGGGGCTTCTCGATGATCTCGACCTGTGACATCTGGTTCTCGCTTTCGATGAGATGGAGCCGCCGCTCCACGTCCACGAGTCGGGCGGCGGCGATCCGGTGCTCCTCCTCGACCTCGGCGCGACGCAGACGCAGCATGGCCGCGATCCGTTCCGCGTCGATCCCCTGTTCGAGGATCAGCGCGATGTCGTCGAGGCCGAAGCCGAGCTGGCGCAGCGCGACGATCCGATGCAGCCTCTCCAGCTGCGAAGGGTCGTACGAGCGGTAGCCGCTGAACTCGTCCACGTGGGCGGGAACGAGCAGACCGGCGGTGTCCCAGTGCCGAAGCATCCGGTGGGTCACCTGGCCGATCTGCGCGAAGGCTCCGATGGATAACATGCTTCCGTTATCCCTTCTTCCACAGTGTCAGGGTCAAGTCTCTCCCGTCGGCGCGTCGTCCCGCGCGCGCAGGACCAGCCGCGCGAGACCGCGGATGAGCACGAGGGCGATGGGCCACAGCACGAGGGCCGTGAGGGCGACGTTCCCCGAGAAGGCGAGCCAGTCGACGCTCGTCGGCACCGGGTCTGCGCGGTCGCCGACGACCGTGACCTCGACGGGGTGGTCGACGTAGGCGAAGCGCGACAGATCCTGGTGGTACCAGGGGAGCGGCCAGCCGAAGGCGACGTCGGCGGTGTCGGATGCCGTCGGCACCACGACCGGCACCGAGAACGTGATCGTCCAGCTGACGGCGACCGCGGCGGCGACGAGGCCGATCGTCGGGAGCACGGCATCCCGCCATCGTCGTGTCATGAGCGTCCCCTTCGGTCCCGCTCCAGTCTCCCGCAGGTGCGGCGCGGTGCGTGCGCCGGGGCGCTCTACTCGAACTGCGTCGCGTGCGCGGTCCAGCCGGACTCGGTGGGGAGCGCGCGCAGCGCGCGGTTGCCGACGGCGAGGGCCACCGCCACGAGGCACAGCACGGCGCACGCGATGACGGTCCACTCGCGTCCGGCCGACGCGAGTCCGAAGCCGGCGATGAGCGGGGCGAGGGGCATGGCTCCCATGCCCAGCACGGCGGCGGCGCTGTTGGCCCTGCCGAGCAGCCGCGACGGGGTGGCGACCATGAAGTAGCCCATCAGCGCGGCGTTCAGCGCGGGCAGCAGGAACACCGATGCGGCGAGCACACCGACGATCAGCCAGGGCTCGGTGATCATCGAGATGGCGACGATGCCCGCGGTCGCGCATGCGAGGCTCACGATCGTCAGGGTTCCCGCACTGATCCGGGGGACGAGCATCGGAGCCACGATGGCGCCGAGCAGCATCGTTCCACCCAGCGCCGCCGACAGTGCGCCGATGAACACCGCGGAGTATCCGGACTGCTGCAGCGAGTAGATCACCGTGGTGATCGCCGCGTTGAAGCCGAGGTTGATGATCGTGGTGATGAAGAGGACGCCGCGCAGGTCGGGGCGCGAGAGCAGCCACGAGAAGCCCTCGCGGAACTCCGTCCACGCGCTCGTCTTCACGACGGATGTCGGATGACTCGCGGATGCCGGATGACCTGCGGATGGGGTGGGAAGACCCAGAGCGTCCGTGTCGGCATCCGCGTGTCCGACCTCGACACGCCGTCCGGCGCGCACCTCGTCCGGGTTTCGCCTCTCCCAATCGGCGTCCGTGCCGGTGCCGACGATCCCGTCGCGACGCGCGCCCCGGCGGAGCATCCATGCGGTGAGGGCCGCGACCAGGTGGCACAGCGCCATCACCGCGCCGACCAGCCATCCGCCGACGCCGAGCAGGAGGCCGCCGAGCGGTCCTCCGACGAGCTGGAGAGCGGCATCCCGTCCCTGATTCGCGGCCTGCGCGCGGCCCATCGCCTCGTCGGGGACGATCTCCTTGATGGCGCTCTCGCCGGCGACGTCGAAGAGCCCGCTGCGGGCGGCGAGCAGCACGTCGATGACGAGCAGCGTCGAGAAGGTGAGCGCGTCGGCGAGGGCGAGGAGCAGGAAGGCCGCCGACAGCAGCACGCCGAGCAGGGAGCCGATGAGCATGAGGAGGATGCGGCGGTGCCGGTCGGCCAGGATCCCGCCCGCGAGGGTGGTCAGCAGTCGCGCGACCATGCCCGCGCCGCCGATGATGCCCGCCTGCGCGGGGTCGTTCGTGATGATGAGCGCGAGCAGCGGGACGGCGAATCCGAAGAGGGATGCCGCGAGCCCCTTGCTCGTGTCGCTGAGGAGCCAGGTGAGGTAGCGGGTGTTCTGCCACAGCCTGTGGGGCGCGGTCACGGTGGTCATGCTCACACGATAGTTACGCAAGAGAAGTTGCGCAACTCCTATTGCGCAACTTTGGATGCGGATACACTGGCGGGATGAGCGAGGACAAGCGCGTCGATCCGGTCTGGATGACGTCGGACATGCTCAAGGCGTACGCGAACCCGCTGCGACGGCAGATGATCGCCCTGTTCGCGCGCCGCGACCACCTGCGGGCCGCTGATGTCGCCGCGGAGCTCGGCATCGCCCCGAACAGCGCGAGCTTCCACCTGCGGGTGCTGGCGGATGCCGGACTCATCGAGGAGGCCCCCGAGCATGCGCGCGATCGACGCGACCGGGTCTGGGTCGGTCGCAAGCTGGCGCTGAACCTCGGCGGCCCGGAGAGCCCGGTGCCCGACGAGGCCCTCGGCAGCGTCATGATCCGCTCGCTCGCCGAGGACCATCAGGACATGATGCGACGCGTGGTCGAGTGGACCCCCGAGTATGTCGCCGGTCGGGCGAGCGGGGTGCACGCGGCGTTCGTGCAGCGCGTGGTGCGCCTCACGACCGACGAGTTCAGCGCCCTGCTGGAGCGGATCGACGAGGTCATCACCGAGGCCGTCGACGCCCACGACCAGGACGATCCGGACGGCCGCGCCTGGCAGATGGACCTCCTGGCCGCCGACGACGCGATCTGACCCCTCGCGCGCAGAGACGCGGATGCCGCGACCGCACGTGTCCGTGCAGCCGCGGCATCCGTCCTCCGATCGTCTAGGGGAGCGCCCTCCGGAAGGCGAGGAACGAGATCCCCATCAGGCCGACGGTGACCACGAGGCCCCAGAGCGCGAGGCCGAGGGCGCCGAGGGTCATCACGCCCTCCCAGAAGCCGCCCCACCAGTCGAGCTTCGTCGCCAGGAACCCCAGGCCGACGAGCAGCAGCGCCACGGCCACCCACGAGATCGTGAGGACGGTGAGCCCCCAGGTCTTGAAGATCGTCGCCCCGGTGAAGCCGAGCACGAAGAGGCCGAGGGCGAGCGTGAAGTAGACCACGAAGGCGCCGATGGGTCCGGCCTCCCACAGCCAGTCCAGGTAGAAGACGTAGCCGTTCACGCCGTAGCCGTGTGTGAGCACCTCGATGCCGCCGCCGATCAGGAACAGCACCCCCATGAGGGCGCTGGCGAGCACCGCGGTGAGCATCGTGCCGAGGAAGAACTCCCGGCGCGTGATGCTCAGCGCCTGCGAGAACGGGAAGGTGTAGGTCATCGCCCCGATGCCGATCGCCATGAAGTACCAGAGCGGCGCCTGCCCTGCACCACCGTACTTGGGGGTGTCGACCGGGATCATCGCGTAGACGAGGATCGAGAGCAGGGTCGCCCCGACCAGGATGATCAGCGGCGTCCAGATGAAGGTCTGCCGGTTGATCATCTGCAGACGGACGACGTTGAGTGTGCGTCGCATCAGCGCACCTCCTCTTTCTCGGCGGCGGTGACGTCGCCGCGCTGGGTGAGCCGCACGACGAGTTGCTGCAGCGAGACCGGCGCGAGGTCGAGGCCGGCGGCGGCGACCTCCGCTCTTTCCGCGGCGCTGAGCTCGCCGAGCGTGGTGACCGAGGCGACTCTCCCGAGCGCCTCGCGATGAAGGACCTCACGGCCGGCGGCCCAGGCGTCGACTCTGGCGGCGTCACCGACCACGGTGACGGCACGGTCGCGCACGGCATCCGTGTCTTCGTTGAGGATGATCCGGCCGTTGTCGATCACGATGACCTTCTCGATGAGGTTGGAGACCTCGTCGATCAGGTGCGACGACAGGATGACGGTGCGCGGGTGCTCCGCGTAGTCCTCGAGCAGCCGGTCGTAGAAGATCTGCCTGGCGACGGCGTCGAGGCCGAGGTAGGGCTCGTCGAAGAACGTGAGCTCGGCGCGCGAGGCGAGGCCGATGATCACGCCGACGGCGGAGAGCTGCCCTCGCGAGAGCTTCTTGATGCGCTGCTTCAACGGGAGCTGGAACTCGGCGGTCAGCCGGTCGGCGAGCGTCTGGTCCCAGTGCGGGAAGAACAGGCGTGCGGCCGAGAACGCGTGCCGGGGCGTCGCATCGTCGGGGTACTTCTGCCCCTCGCGGACGAAGCAGATCCGACCGAGCACGCGGGCGTTCTCGTACGGGTGCTCGCCGAACACCCGCACGGAGCCGGACGTCTCGAAGTTCTGCGCGGTGAGGATCGACATGAGCGTCGTCTTGCCTGCGCCGTTGCGGCCGAGGAGGCCGTAGATCGCGCCGGGCTCGAGCGACAGCGACACGTCGTCGAGCGCCCTCTTGTCCCGGTATCTCTTGGTGAGGTTCTGCACCTCGATGACCGCGGTCATGCGGGGTTCCCTTCGGTGCGGGCGGCGCGCTCGGCGAGCAGTGCCGCGAGGTCGGTGGCGTCGAGGCCGAGCGTGCGGGCCTCGGTGAGGAGCGGGTCGATGTAGCGCTCGGCGAACGCGGAACGGCGCTCCCCGAGGAGCAGGTCCTTCGCGCCGGCGGCGACGAACATGCCGATGCCGCGGCGCTTGTACAGCACGCCCTTGTCGGTGAGCATTGCGACTCCCTTCGCAGCGGTGGCCGGATTGATCCGGTAGAACGCGGCGAGCTCGTTCGTCGAAGGCGCCTGAGACTCCTCGGCCAGCGAGCCGTCGAGGATCGAGTCCTCGATCTGCTCGGCGATCTGGAGGAAGAGGGGCTTGCCTTCTTCGATCACGAGTCCTCCGATGGTTAGTGGGTTAGTTACTCGACTAGGTAACCATGCAACCGGGAGTTGTGTCAAGAGGTCGCGGGAAGGCGCGTCCTCCTTCGATCTCGTGACAGCGACCGACCTGTCGACGTATCGTGTGGGCATGTCTCGAGAGAATCAGCCTGACGACACGGCGCAATCGGTCGGTGAGGATCCGGCGTACCTGACCTCGGCCGGCGAGCGCGAGAACGATCGCGCTCGCGAAGACGCCGAGCGTGCGCTGACGACCTGGTACTCGTCGAACATCTCGTTCACAGCCGGGTAGGTCTCACGCGAGAGAGCCTCCCCGACGAAGACGTCGGGGAGGCTCTCTGGAGGCGTTGTCGGGGTGTGCGGCGGCTCAGGAGTCCGAACCGTCGAGCAGGGCGGCGAGGAGGGGGAGCTGCGCCGGGTCCTCCAGCGCGGTGCCGACGGCGACGACGCTCGCGCCCGCCTTCAGGTAGTCGCCGGCGTTGGCCGCGTTCATGCCGCCCGTGGTCACGAACCTCGCCTGCGGGAAGGGGCCGTGCATGGCGGTGAGCCACGGGGTCCCGAGCACGGATGCCGGGAACGCCTTCACCCAGGTCAGCCCGGCCTTGAGGGCGAGCTGCACCTCGCTCGCCGTGGCGACGCCGGGCATGCTCGGCATCCCCGCCTCGTGCGACGCCCGGACGACGTCGAGGTCGAGTCCGGGGCTCACGGTGAAGGATGCGCCCGCCGCGGTCGCCTGGGCGACGTGTTCGAGCGACACCACGGTTCCGGCGCCGACGATCTTGCCCCGTTCGCGCGCCGCCGCCGCGACCGCGCGCAGCGCCTCGAGGTCTTCGGGCGTCTGGATGGGCAGCTCGACCATGTCGATGCCGAGGTCCCATGCGGTCGTCGACACCGCCAGGCTGCGCTCGACGCCCATGCCGCGCAGGATCGCCATCAGTCGTGCGCCGGCGAAGAGCTCCTCGAAACCGGAGTTGTCCATCGTCTTCCCTCTCTCGTCGCGGCCGCCGCGGCAGCCGGTCTCTTCTCTCACGGGCCGCGGGGGCGGCCGTTCTCGTCATCGACCGCGGGCGGTCAGCCCACGGCATCCGTCTGCGCGGCGCCGACCACGTCCTCGGTCGACTGCAGCACCAGGTGCGCGCGCTCGTGCCCTGCCCGCAGGCTCTCCTGCGGAGATCGACCCTGCAGCATCCCGGCCAGGTAGCCGGCGGCGAACGCGTCGCCCGCGCCGACGGCCTCCACGACCTCGGTCGGGATGGCCGGTGCGAACACGACGCCGTCGGCGGAGAACTCCGTCGCACCCACGTCGCCGTCCTTCACGACGACGTGCGCGGGGGAGGGCAGGAGGGCGCGCACGTCGCCGGCGGTGCGGCATCCCCACAGGGTCTCGGCCTCGTCCAGGCCGACGAACACGATGTCGGCGCGGTTCGCGAGGGCGAGCAGCGCGGGTGCGGCATCGGATGCCGACCACAGCGCGGCGCGATGGTTCACGTCGAAGCTCAGCAGGGCGGGGCTCGCGGAGACCCGCGTGATCACGGCCTCGATCATGGCCGCGCAGCTCGCGGAGAGCGCGGGGGTGATGCCGGAGACGTGCACGATCCGGGCGTCTTCGAGGGGCACGTCGGCGACGGAGTCCGGTGTCATGCGCGAGGCGGCGGAACCCGCACGGTAATAGCGCACGCCGTTGCCCGGATCCTTGAAGTACACCCCGGTGGGGGCATCCGCGTCGAACCCGACCCAGCGGGTGTCGACGCCCCGCGATGCGACGGCGCGGTGCACGCGGTGCCCGAGCACCTCGTCGCCGAGGCGGCTCACCCAGGCGGAGCTCTCGCCGAGGATCGCGACGTGGGCGGCGACGTTCGATTCGGCGCCCCCGATGCTCAGGCGCACGTCGTCGGCGTCGGCGAGGGGGGTCGCGTCGCGAGGGGTGACGAGGAGCATGGTCTCCCCGATCGCGATCAGGGCCGGCGTGGCGGCAGGGGTCATGAGTGCCATGATGTCGAGCGTGTGCAGTCCCCGCAACGAGCGTTGCAGCATGTGCACACTGGCGCATCCGGGGGTAGGTTCGACGCAGAACCCGTATGAGGAGGAACCCATGGCACAGCGACTGCTGCTCGACGGACTCGGCGCTGAGCGCCTCTCGGCCAGAGACAAGGGCATCCCGGAGCGCGCGTTCGGGATGACCGTCGACGCGTTCCTCGCCACCGCGCCCCGCCTCTCCGAGTTCTGGACCCCTCTCATCGCGCTCGACGACAGCGCCATGCGCAGCAACGTCGACGTCATGGCCGCGTGGACGCGCGAGCGGGGGCTCGAGCTCATGCCCCATGGCAAGACGACGATGGCCCCCGCGCTCTGGCAGCGCCAGCTCGACGCCGGATGCCCCGGTATCACCCTCGCGAACATGGATCAGGTGCGCGCGGCGCGCACCTTCGGACTCGAGGAGATCATGCTCGCGAACGCCGTGGTCGACCCCCGTTCGCTGCGCTGGCTCGCCGAGGAGCTGGCGGACCCGGAGTTCCGTTTCCTCAGCTGGGCGGACTCCGTCGACACGGTGGAGCGAATGCAGAGCGCCCTGCGCGAGATCGGCGTGCCCCGCCGCGTGGACGTGTGCGTCGAGCTCGGAGCGCCCGGAGGCCGCACCGGCGCCCGCACCCCCGACGAGGCCGGCGAGATCGCACGGCTGATCGCGGCATCCGATGTCCTGCGGCTGGCCGGGGTCGCCGGCTACGAGGGCAGCCTCGGGCACGACCGCTCGCCGGAGGCGCTCGCCGCCGTGCGCCGCTACCTCGGCGACCAGATCGCGCTGCACGATTCCCTCGCCGACCTCTACGACGACGAGGGCGACGTGTTCGTGACGGCCGGGGGCAGCGCGTACTTCGACCTCGTGGCCGAGGTCTACGCGCCCGCCATCGCCCGCGGGGAGCGCACCCGCTGGACCCTCCGCTCCGGCGCCTACATCGTGCACGACGACGGCTTCTACCGGGGCATCTCCCCGCTCGACGAGACGTACGACGGCGAGCACGGCATCCTGCGCTCGGCCATGCACGGCTGGACCCGCGTCGTCTCGCACCCCGAGCCGGGGCTCGCGCTGCTCGACGGGGGCAAGCGCGACCTGCCGTTCGACGAAGGGCTGCCGACGCCGCAGGGTGTCGCCGCCGACCCCGGAGCGGCCCTCGCCCCGCTCGCCGGCGCGACGGTGTCGTCGATGAACGACCAGCACACCTTCCTGCGGCTGACGGATGCCGGGGTCGGCATCGGCGACGTCGTCCGTCTCGGTCTCTCCCACCCCTGCACCGCCTTCGACAAGTGGCACTACCTGCCCGTCGTCGCGTCCGCTGAGGACGACCGCGTGGTCGAGCTCGTGCGGACCTTCTTCTAGGCCCCGCCGTGTCTCAGAGCGTGCGCAGGGCCGCCCTCATCATCGACTCGATCGCGGCGAGGCCGAAGAGCGTGGCGGAGCTCGCGACCGAGTTCGACCTGCACCGCTCGACCATGTTCCGTGAGCTGCAGACCCTGGAGGACGTGGGGTACGTGCGCCGACGGGCCGACGGGGCGTACGTGCTGGCGTTCCACCTCGTCTCGCTCGCCCAGATCGCGCTGGAGAACCTCGACCTGCGCAGGGCGGCGTCCGCGCACCTGCGCGAGCTGCACGAGGTCGTCGGCAACACGCTGCACGTGGCCGCGCTCATCGACGACACCATCGTCTACGTCGACAAGGTCGAGGATCAGGGCGGTGTGCGGATGTACTCCCGCATCGGCTCGCGCGTGCTCCCGCACTGCACGGGGGTGGGCAAGGCGATCCTCGCGGATCTCGACGAGCACAGGAGGGATGCCGTGCTCGCCGGCACCGACTGGACCGCGCACACCGCGCGCACGCTGACCTCGCGCTCCGCCCTCGACGCCGAGCTCGACGTCATCTCGGCCCGCGGATGGGCGGTCGACGACGCCGAGTTCGAGGACTTCGTGAACTGCGTCGCCGTGCCGATCCGCACCGCGATGGGCGTGGTCGGCGCCCTGTCGCTCACCGCGATCCGGATGGTGCAGGACCTCGACGATCTCGCCCACCGCATCCCGCTGCTGGAGCGCACGGCCGCGCGCATCGCCCGCGAGGTCGGGTAGGCGACGGCCGCGTATCGTGGGGACGTGCCCGACTTCCCCTACGACCGCCTGCGGCGGTGGCCCGACGTCGAGGCCGAGAACCTCCAGGCCCACGACGCCACCGACCTGCTGCTCGTGGAGAGGGCGCTCGCGCTCGGCATCGCCGGCGAGAAGATCGCGGTCATCG
The DNA here is from genome assembly GCF_038397765.1 of Microbacterium sp. LWH10-1.2. NCBI lineage: Bacteria > Bacillati > Actinomycetota > Actinomycetes > Micrococcales > Microbacteriaceae > Microbacterium > Microbacterium sp. LWH10-1.2. The sequence continues at coordinate 3,410,724 of NZ_CP151638.1, read as the reverse complement.
GCGACGAGTACGGCGCGATCACGCTGGCGCTGACGGATGCCGGTCGCACCGGCGTGCGCGTGCACCAGGACCTCGCGACGGGGCGGCGCGCCCTGCTGCGCAACGCCGAGGAGCTGGGGCTGAGCGGATTCGCGTCGCACGAGCTCGACCGCTCGCTGCTCGACGGCGCGCGGCTCGTGCTGCTGCAGCTGCCCAAGGCGCTCGCGGAGCTGGAGGAGATCACGGATGCCGTGGCCCGCTGGGCCGCGCCCGACGTCGTTCTGGTGGCCGGAGGGCGGGTCAAGCACATGACCCTCGCGCAGAACGACGTGCTCGCTCGGCGCTTCGCGGAGGTGCAGCCGCAGCGGGCGGAGCGGAAGTCCCGGCTGATCGTGGCCTCCGCGCCTCTGCCGGCTCCCGCGGCCGCGCCGTTCCCGGTGTCGACGGTGCACGGCGGCCTCACGGTCGTCGCGCACGGCGGGGCGTTCGCCGGCTCCCGGATCGACATCGGCACCCGTGTGCTGCTCGACGCCCTCGCCGGATTCGGTTCACAACTCAGCAAGAACGGCCCCGCAATCGCTGATATCGACCCTGAAGGCCGGGATTCTTCCCGATCTTGCGGAGTTGTGAACGGGGCGCCGACCGTGATCGACCTGGGCTGCGGCACCGGCGTGCTCGCGGTCTCCTACGCGCTCGCCCATCCGGGGGCGCGGGTGATCGCGACGGACCGCTCGGCGTCCGCCGTGGCATCGGCGCGAGCGACCGTCGAGGCGAACGCGCTCGCCGACCGCATCGCGGTCACCCACGACGATGCCGGTTCGGCTCTGGCCGATGCGAGCGCGGACGTCGTGCTGCTGAACCCGCCGTTCCACCTCGGCGCCAGCATCCACACCGGGGCGGCGACCCGGTTGTTCGAGGCGGCGGCGCGGATGCTGCGCCCCGGCGGCGAGCTGTGGACCGTGTACAACTCCTCCCTCGGATACCGGGCGGAGCTGTCGCGGCTGATCGGCGAGACGGAGCAGGTGCTGCGCACCCCGAAGTTCACGGTGACCCGCAGCATCCGGCGCTGATCGCTCTCTGCAGAACACCCCACTCGTCCTTCACAATCGAGCCATCCCGCGAGTTCTCCACAGCATCCGGAATTCTCCTCTGACAGGGACTTTCCCTCACTTCGATGGCTGGCAATCTGAAGCCCTCAGCCCGGAGGATGGAAAGGTGCTCACCGTGACAGAACCTCAGATATGGACCGCGCTCGGCATCCTCGCCGCAGCCCTCACCGGAACGATCGCGCTGTCCACGCAGTTGATGATGCGCACGATCTCCGCGCAGTTCGCCACGGTGAACACGAAGATCGAGGGCCTGCAGACGGAGATGATCGTCCGATTCGAGAGCGTGGATCATCGGTTCGAGCAGGTGGATCGACGGTTCGAGGAAGTCGATCGACGCTTCGGCGAGATGGATCGTCGGTTCGTCGGCATCGAGAAGCGGCTCGATCGGGTCGAGCATCGGTTGGACGGCCTCGACGGCGACGTCCAGGCGCTCACGAAACGGCTGCTGCCCGACTGATCGCGGGCCGCGGTGGGCGGCGTCGGCGATCAGTGCGAGACGTCCAGGTCGACGAGGTAGCCGGCGGGCCTTCGTCCCTCCTCGCGCCAGGGGACTCGCGGGATCGGGTCGAGGTTCGCGGGATCGGTGATCCGGCCGCCGTTCTCGTGCCGCCGCCAGACTGCCGCGATGCTCGTCACGATCCCCGTGACCTGCGGGAGCGGATCGTCTTCGTGGTGCATCTCGACGCCGTCGAGGGAGTTCGCGAACACCTCGCCCAGGGTCTTCCCGAACCATTCTCCGACCTCTGTGCTGACGCCCAGCGTGACCTCCGAGCCGGTCTCGAACGGCTCTCCGCAGCACGACCACTCCCACGCCGACAGCCAGATCCTCATGGGGGAGACCATACTCGTCCACCCCGTTCAATCCCCCGGTCAGCCGACGAAACCGAACAGTGATCAGAATTGCGGATTTGTCCCTGACCGGCCATTTCGTTAGGTTGGGTTGAGGGCCTGACGGCCCAAGATCAGTCCGCGGCCGCGTCCTTCTTTCGATGTGCTGTGCTGCGAAGAGGCGCGGGCGTACGGTCGATGTTCTCTGCGAGGGATCCGAAATCCCTCGCCAGCGCCGCCACAGCGAAGCACTCGAAACGGCCCCGTGAACGTCACCCGGGCGTAACCGAAGCGGGCTCGCCCCACAGGGCGCGCCGCGGGGGAAACGTGTCCGAAATCGCACTTGAAGCGCGCCATCTGTACAAGGTCTTCGGGAAGAACCCGAACCAGGCCGTCCGTCGACTGAAGTCCGGAGAGAGCCGCACCGACGTCGTCGACGCGGGAACCGCCGCCGTCATCGACGCCGGCTTCACCGTGAACCGCGGTGAGATCTTCGTCATCATGGGGCTGTCCGGCTCCGGCAAGTCCACCATCATCCGCATGCTCAACGGGCTGCACGAGGCGACCGACGGCAGCGTCATCGTCGCGGGAGACCCGATCACCGGCATCCCGACCTCGCGGCTGCGGGAGATCCGCCGCGACCGCATCTCGATGGTGTTCCAGCACTTCGCCCTGCTCCCGCACCGCACGGTCGCCGCGAACGTCGCCTATCCGCTGGAGCTCAAGGGGATGCCCAGGGGCGAGCGTCTCGCGAAGGCCGAGGAGATCCTGACCCTCGTGGGTCTCGAAGGCCAGGGCGACAAGCTGCCCTCCGAGCTCTCCGGCGGCATGCAGCAGCGCGTCGGCATCGCCCGCGCGCTCGCCGCCGACACCGACATCCTGCTGATGGACGAGGCGTTCAGCGCGCTCGATCCGCTGATCCGCCGCGAGATGCAGGAGCAGCTGCTCGAACTGCAGCAGAAGCTCCAGAAGACGATCGTGTTCATCACGCACGACCTCAACGAGGCGATGTTCCTCGGCGACCGGATCGCGGTCATGCGCGACGGCCGCATCGTGCAGATCGGCACGCCGGAGGACATCCTCACCGACCCTGCGAACGACTACGTCGAGCAGTTCGTGCAGGACGTCGACCGTGCCCGTGTGCTCACCGCCGCGAACGTCATGGAGCGCCCTCGTCCCGTCGTGGCGCACACCGCCGGCCCCCGCACGGCGCTCCGCCAGATGCGCGACGCCTACATGTCGGCGACGTACGTGGTCGGCCGCGACCGCCAGCTCGTCGGCATCGTGACCGACCGCGATGCCGTGAAGCTCGTGCGCAAGGGCATCACCACGCTGGACTCGATCCTCAAGCCGGTGCCGCTCGCCGTGAACGAGGACGAGGTGCTGATGAACCTCTTCATCCCCTCGGTCGAGTCCCCCGTGCCGCTCGCGGTGACGGATGCCGCCGGCCGCCTGGTCGGAGTCATCCCCCGCGTCACCCTCCTCGCCGCCCTGGGCCCCGGCCCCGGCGCGACGGGAGAGCTCACCCTGCCGCTCATGCCGATGCCGCAGGCCGAGATCGACGCCGTGCTCGACGACGGCTGGACCGCGGAGCCCGCGACGTTCCCCGTCGTGGAGCGCGGACTCGAACGCACGGATGACAGCGCCGAGGAGGCCACCCGATGAACTTCCATCTCCCCGTCGGCACGTGGGTCGAATCCGCCGTCGACTGGATCAAGGACAACCTCGACGGTCTCCTCGGAGTCGTCTCGTTCGTCGTGACGTCGCTCGTCGAGGGCCTCACGTACCTCCTGCTGCTGCCGTACTTCTTCGTCGTGATCGCCGTGGCGGCCCTCATCGCGTGGCTCGTGCGCTCCTGGCAGCTCGCGATCGGGACCGTGATCTCCTTCGGTCTCATCGTCGCGATGGGCCTGTGGGTGCCCGCCATGCAGACGCTGGCACTGGTGCTCGTCGCCGCGATCGTCGCGGTGCTGATCGCGATCCCGCTCGGCATCTGGTCGGCCCGCAACCCGACCGTGCGTGCGGTGCTGAAGCCGGTGCTCGACTTCATGCAGACCATGCCCGCGTTCGTGTACCTGATCCCCGCGATCGTGTTCTTCAGCATCGGCGTGGTGCCGGGTCTCGTTGCGACCGTCATCTTCGCCCTGCCCCCTGGCGTGCGACTCACCGAGCTCGGCATCCGCGGGGTCGACTCCGAGACCGTCGAGGCCGGTCAGGCCTTCGGCGCGACCCCCGCGCAGATCCTGCGCGGCATCCAGCTTCCGCTCGCGATGCCGACGATCCTCGCCGGAGTGAACCAGGTGATCATGCTGGCCCTCTCGATGGCCGTGATCGCCGGTATGGCCGGGGCCGACGGCCTCGGGAAGATGGTCGTCGAGGCGATCTCCACCGTCAACATCGCCAAGGGCGTCGAGGCCGGTCTGGGCGTCGTGCTCATCGCCGTCTTCCTCGACCGCGTCACCGCCTCCCTCGGCTCGGTGGGACAGAACCCCTCGTCGCTGCTCTGGATGCTGGCCCACCGCCGCTCCGCCGAGAGCGCAGACGCGGCATCCGCAGCCGGAACCGCCGCTGAGCCCGAGACGCCCGCCGAAGAGAAGGAGCTGCAGAATGCCTAAGAACAGGATCCTCATCTCCGCGGCCCTCGTCGCCGCGGCATCCCTCGCCCTCGTCGGCTGCGCGACAGACGGCGCCGGAGGCACCAGCGGCCTCACCGGCGGCGGGTCGACCGGTGGGGAGAGCACGGGAGACAAGGGCACCATCACGCTCGGGTACCTGCCCAGCTGGACCGACGGCCTCAGCACCGCGTACCTGCTGCAGGACCAGCTCGGCAAGCTCGGCTACGACGTGAAGATGAAGACGCTCACCGAGGCGGGGCCGCTCTACGCGGGACTCGCTCAGGGCGACGTCGACCTCTACCCGTCGGCCTGGCCCGAGCTGACGCACGCCGAGTACATGACCAAGTACGCCGACTCGATCGAAGACCTCGGGGCGTACTACGACAACGCGAAGCTCACGATCGCCGTGCCGGAGTACTCCGACATCGACTCGATCGAGGACCTCGCGGGCAAGGGCGCGGACTTCGGAGGCAAGATCGTCGGCATCGAGCCCGGTGCGGGTCTCACGAAGCAGACGGTCAAGATGCTGTCGGCCTACGGGCTGGACGGCGAGTACTCGCTGCTCACCTCCTCGACCGCTGCCATGCTCACCGAGCTGAAGGCCGCGACCGAGAAGCAGGAGGACATCGTGGTCACGCTGTGGCGCCCCTTCTGGGCCAACGACGCGTTCCCCGTGAAGGATCTCGAGGATCCGAAGGGCGCGATGGGCGAGGCCGAGGGGCTGCACTTCCTCGGCACGAAGGGCTTCGCGAAGGAGTTCCCCGAGGCCGCAGCGCTCATCGAGAAGATCCGTCTGGACGACGAGCAGTACGGCTCGTTGGAGGACCTCGTCGTCAACCAGTACGGCGAGGGCAAGGAAGCGGATGCCGTCGACGCCTGGCTCGAGCAGAACGGCGACCGCCTGGGCTGGGTCGTCGACTGACGCCCACTCCCTCGCGCTCGCGCACGCTCGATCTTGCGTCGAGGGGTCAAGAAGTGCCGCCTCCGGGGAGTGGGAGGCGGCACTTCTTGACCCCTCAACAGCGCTGAGGCGCTAGGCGGGGAGGGAGAGGGCGGCGATCAGGCCACCGCCGGGGCGCGCGGTGAGATGCAGGGTTCCGCCGTGCTTCTCCGCGACGCTCTGCACGATCGCGAGGCCCAGCCCTGTGCCGTCCGGACCGGTCGACGTGCGCGTCGCGTCTCCTCGGTAGAAGGGCTCGGTGAGCAGCGCGAGCGTCGCCGGCGCGATGGGGTCGCCGGTGTTCTCGACCTCGACGACGACGCGATCCTTGCCGCGGCGCACGCGCACCCACAGCTCGCCGTCCGTCACATTGTGGCGGATGCCGTTCTCCAGCAGGTTGCGCACGGCCCTGGCGATCAGCATCCCGTCTCCGTCGATCGACGCCGCCGAGAGGTCCGCGTGCAGCGTCACGTCGTTCACCGCGAGCTCCTCGATCTCCGCCGAGACGACGCTGTCGACCTCGACGTGCTCGACGTGCTCGAGGTCGGTGCGGGAGCGGGCGAGCGTGAGGAGCGCGGTGATGAGCCGTTCGCTCTGCTCGGTGGCACGAAGGGCCCTGCGCATGTTGGGCTCCAGCCCCTCCGGGACGTCGCCCTGGGCCAGCGGGATCTCCAGTGCGGTGCGGGTGGTCGTGAGCGGGGTCCGCAGTTCGTGGGAGGCGTTCGCGACGAAGCGGTCCTGCGCGGCGAACGCCGACTCCAGGCGGTCGAGCATGCCGTCGATCGTGTCGCCGAGCTCCTTGATCTCGTCGTCGGGGCCGGGGAGGTCGAGGCGTCGTCCGAGGTCGCGCTCGGAGATGTCGCGTGCGGTGGCGGTGACCTCGCCGATGCGGTCGAGGGAGCGCCGGGCGAGCCAGAACGCGATCGCGGCGGCCACCCCGGTGAACGCCAGGAGGGTCACCGCCGACCACAGCAGCAGGCCGCCGCCCACCTCGTCGGCGAGGAAGGTCGACTGCTGCAGCACCGCGCCGCCGACCGAGTCGACCGCCACGGTCTGGGCGGGAGTCGATGCGGGTATCGCCTGCGCGACCTCCTCGAAATAGGCGCAGCCGGTGATGGTCGCGCTGTCCGTCGACCCGAAGGTGGAGAAGGGGACGGCGCCCTCAGGCGCGGTCGTCCCGGTGACGTCGGTGCTGTCGGTCAGGGTGCTCGCGGGCACGCAGCTCTGCGTCGTCAACGAGATGGCAGAGGCGAACAGCTGCTGCACGACCAGGTACTGCACGGCGAGCAGGGCGGCGCCCGCCGCGATGAACACCGCGGTGATGATCAGCACCAGCCTGGTGCGGAAGCTCATGCGTCTCATGACGTTCCCATCCGGTATCCGTGGCCGGCCGCCGAGTGGATGACGGCCGGCTCTCCGAGCTTGCGGCGCAGCGTGTGCACCACGATCTTGACGACGCCGCGGGTCCGTTCGAGCGGCTCGTCCCACACCTCGTCGAGCAGCTCCTCCGCGCTCACGTATCCGCCCTCGGCGGTGAGCAGCGTCTCCAGCACCCCGAACTCCTTGAGGGTGAGCCGGATCGGCATCCCCTCCCGCTCCGCGATGCGCCGGGCCACGTCGAGCCGGATCCCGGCGAACTCGCGCACCGCGCTCTGCCGCGTCGTCTGCGTGCGGCGGGCGAGGGAGCGGATGCGCGCGAGCAGCTCCACGTAGGCGAAGGGCTTGGCGAGGTAGTCGTCCGCGCCGAGGTCGAGGCCCTCGACGCGGTCGGTGAGGGCGCCCGCGGCGGTGAGCATGAGGATCCGCGCCGGATACCCCTGCGCCACGAGGGTGCGGCAGACGGCATCCCCGTGCAGCACAGGCAGGTCGCGATCGAGCAAGATCACGTCGACGTCGGATGCCGCGGCCGCTGTCAGCGCGCTCGCGCCGTCGCGCGCGACGTCCACGAGGTATCCCTCTCGGCGCAGGCCGTCGGCCAGCGTGTCGGCCAGATCGACTTCGTCCTCCACCAGCAGCAGCCGCATGGCACCTCCCTCATCCGAGGGTGCGGGGGCCGCGGTTAGTTTCCGGTTAGGAGCCGTCATACCGACAGCAAACCACCGCCTCCATAGAACTGACTGCGGAGTCGTGGACGAGCCGCGGCCGGGAGAAAGGGAAATGTCATGGTCGATGTGAAGAAGCGCCGTACCTTGGCGGTGATCCCCGCCATCGCGGCGGTCATCGTGCTCGCCGCCTGCGCGGCTCCGGAGGGACAGGGCAAGGGGGATGCCGCGAACGACGCCGCAGCGGCGCGTTTCGTGACATGCCTCACCGGGGAGGGGCAGACGGCGAAGATCCTCGAGGGCGGGCAGGTGGGCATGCTCATGCCCGATGCTCCCGGCGACTCCCCGATGGAGAGCATGGACAGCGGGTCGGCGACGCTCAGCACGGGAGAGGGCGAGAACCTCGGCATGACCATGGTCACGACCGACGAGGACGGCATGTGGCTGGCGTCGACCACCGCAGACGGCTACCCGGAGGACGGCGGCCAGCGGGAGGCGTGGGAGACCTGCGAGAAGAAGGTCCCGGAGTTCTCGCAGCCCGAACCGGACATGTCGATGGCCGAGGGCGCCAAGGCGTTCTCCGCGAAGGACATGATCGAGGCGAGCCTGAAGTTCGCCGAGTGCGCCAGGGAGAACGGGTACGCGGACTTCGCTGATCCGGATGCCGACGGCATGCTGGAGCTCCCGGCGGGCATCACCGAAGACGAGGCCAGGGAGCTGCTCACGTCGTGCAAGGACGCGATGGGCGAGATGCCGCCGGCGATCTCCCAGAAGAGCATCGAGGCGCTCGACTTCGACTGGTTCGCCGTGGTGAGCGAGTTCTTCGAGGGCGGGTTCATGGCGACGACCGTCGTTCCCGCGGAGGGCGGCGAATGAGCCGCCGGGTGGCCTGGGTGCTGACGCCCCTCGCGCTCGTCGCCGCTGCGGGGGTGGCGCTCGCCGTGCTGCAGCCCTGGCAGTCCGCCGCCGAGAGTCCTGACGAGGGCAAGAAGCCGGTCACGGCCATCGCCGAGCTCACCACGCTCACCTCCGACCTGCGTCTGAACGGCAGCCTCAGCTACGGCGCATCCATCGACCTCCCCGGGCGCGGAGGCACCGTCACCCGTCTGCCGAAGGCCGGCGATGTGGTGGGCGTCGGTCAGGCGCTCTACGAGGTCGACGGCAAGCCGGTGATCGCGGTGCGCGGCGACCGGCCGTTCTGGCGGGATCTCGGCCTGGGTGTGGAGAAGGGGCCCGACGTGCGTCAGCTGGAGCAGGCGCTCGCCGACCTCGGCTTCGGCAAGAACCTGACGGTCGACGACGAGTTCACGCAGGTCACGGAGGCTGCGGTCAAGGCCTGGCAGAAGTCGCTGGGGATGGCGAAGGACGGCGTCGTGAAGCTGGGGGATGTCGTCGCGATCGCCGATGCCTCGGTGCGGGTCGATGCGGTGAAGGCCCACCTCGGCGACCCCGCCGGCTCCAGCCCGCTCAGCTACACGGGCACGACCCTGCGCGTGGTGGCGAAGCTCACGGATGCGCAGGCGAGGGAGATCCTGCCGGGGACGGCGGTGAAGGTCGTGCTCCCCGACGGCACCGAGGTTCCGGCGACGATCACGTCGATCGACCCCGGCGGGCAGCCGACGGAGAAGGAGGGCGAGACGACGCCGCCCACCGCGCTGGTCGATCTGGCCGACCCCGCGGCCGCGCAGGGCATCGGCCTTCGTGCCGTGAAGGTCGTGCTCGCGGCCGACGAGGTCAAGGACGCGCTCGTGGTCCCGGTGACCGCGCTGGTCGCCACCGCCGACGGCGGCTATGCGGTCGACGTGCTCCGCAAGAACGGGAAGGTCGAGCGGGTGGCGGTCGAGGTCGGGCTGATCGCCGACGCCCGGGTGCAGATCGTCGGGGGAGACCTCGCCGAGGGCGACGCCGTGGTGGTGGCCCAGTGATGCCCGGAACGGTCGTCGAGCTGGTCGACGTCGTCAAGGAGTATCCGGGCAGCCCGCCGCTGCGCGTGCTGCACGGGGTCGACCTGGCCATCGGGAGCGGTGAGCTCGTGTCGGTGGTGGGGGCGTCGGGATCGGGCAAGAGCACGATGCTCGCGATCATGGGCACCCTCGACGATCCGACGAGCGGCACCGTGCTGATCGACGGCACGGACGTCGCGAGGCTGGGGGAGCGCGAGCGCGCCGCCCTGCGCGCACGGCGGATCGGGTTCGTCTTCCAGCAGTTCTTCCTGCTGCCGGCGCTGAGCGCGCTCGACAACGTCGCGCTCGGGCTGCTCTACTCCGGGGTGCCTGCGGCGGAGCGGGCGTCGAGGGCCGCGGTCGCACTCGAACGGGTGGGGCTGGGTGCGCGCATGCGGCACCGGCCCGGTCAGCTGTCGGGCGGCGAGCAGCAGCGCGTCGCGATCGCCAGGGCGGTCGTCGGCGATCCGTCGGTGCTGTTCGCCGACGAGCCGACCGGCGCCCTGGACTCGACCACGGGCGAGCGCATCCTCGAGCTGCTCACCTCCATCTCCGAGGCCGGAACCGCAGTGGTGATCATCACCCACGATGCGCACATCGCCGCCCGCACGCAGCGTCAGGTGAGCATCCACGACGGGCGCATCCTCAGCGACACCGGGGCCCTGGTCCTGGAAGGAGCAGCACGATGAAGCGGCGTTCAGGGGAGAGGATGCCGAGGCTCAGCGCGCTCGACAGCATCCGCACCGCGCTCATCGGTCCACGCAGCCGCAAGATGCGCACGGCGCTCTCGGCGCTCGGCGTGGCGGTCGGGATCGCGGCTCTCACCGCGATCACGGGTATCGCGGCGTCGAATCAGGCGGCGCTGCTCGCCAAGCTCGACGCGCTCGGCGCCGACATGCTCGTCGTCCAGCCGGGATACGGTCCCGATGACAAGCCGGTGCCGCTGCCCCAGTCGGCCGCGGGCATGATCGACCGGGTCGACGGCGTCGAGGAGGTCGGCGTGCTGCAGAGCGTGCCCGACGGGATCGGCGTGTACCGCAACGACTTGATCGCGAAGAGTCAGGGCAACGGGCTGACGGCGTACGCGGCGAGCCCGGACTTCCTGTCGTCGGTGGAGGGGTCGGTGGCCGAGGGGGAGTGGTTCGACGAGTCGACGCGCTCCCTTCCGGTCACGGTGCTCGGAGCCGCGGCGGCGGCGCGCATGGGGATCACCGAGCCCGGTGTGCGGGTGTGGATCGGTGAGCAGTGGTACACGGTGATCGGCATCCTGGACTCGGCGGGTCTCGCCGAGTCGATCGACGCCTCGGCGTTCCTCGGCGACCGCTGGGCCGCTGAGCACGTGTCGGCGGATGGCGAGAAGAACACCATCGCGTCGATCTACGTCCGGATGGCGGACGGCGGGACGGGAGCGGATGTGCGCGACGCCGTCGCGCGCGCAGCCAACCCGGCATCCGACTACGTGCAGGTCATGGGACTCGGCGATCTCGCCGGAGCCCGGGAGACCGCGGACGACTCGCTGTCGGGCCTCGCGGTCGGCCTCGCGGCGATCGCGCTGCTGGTCGGCGGGATCGGCATCGCGAACACCATGGTGGTCGCCGTGCTGGAGCGTCGAGGGGAGATCGGGCTGCGACGGGCGCTCGGCGCACGCTCGGGGCAGATCGCGGGGCAGTTCGTCGGCGAGGCTCTGGTGCTGGGCGGGCTCGGCGGACTGGTCGGCATGCTGCTCGGCGGGGTCGGGGTGTTCGTCTACGCCGCGATCCAGGGGCAGGCGGCGTCGATACCGCTCGTCGTGCTGGTCGGCGGGCCGCTCGTGGCGCTCGCGGTCGGCGTCGTCGCCGGCCTCTACCCCGCCGTGAGCGCGGCGCGGCTGTCGCCGACCACGGCCCTGCGGACGGTGTGAGGCCGCGGCATCCGCTCTCCGCACGGGGTGAGCGCGTGTTCGGGAGGAGATCTCTTTCTCGGGCTGAGGAATCCGGCTCAGGTCTCAGCCCGAACGCGAGTTCTCCTCCCGACGCGTCGGGACACGACGCGACCAGACCCGACGTGTCGCGACCCGACCGGGCGGGACGTGACCGCACGCCGCCGAGCGCGGCGAAACGCCCCGTCCGGGGAGTATCCCCGGGCGGAGCGTTCCGTCTCGCTGAGCGAGGTCAACTGATCTTCTTGCGGTAGGCGATGATCGCGAACACGTAGCCGACGACGAGGATGCCGACGCACCAGGCGAGTGCCACCCAGATGTCGTTCCCGACGGGCTTCTCGGCGAACAGCGCCTGGATCGTGTTGACGATCGAGGTCACCGGCTGGTTCTCGGCGAACCAGCGCACCGGCCCCGGCATCGTGTCGGTGGGCACGAAGGCCGAGCTGATGAACGGCAGGAAGATGAGCGGGTACGAGAAGGCGCTCGCTCCGTCGGTCGTCTTCGCGCTGAGCCCCGCGATGATCGCGAGCCAGGTGAGCGCGAGGGTGAACAGCAGCAGGATGCCGATGACCCCGAGCCACGCGAACACGCTCGCCCCTGTACGGAAGCCCATGAGGAAGCCGACAGCGAAGATGATCGCCAGGGTGATGCCGTTCGCGACGAGCGAGGTGAGCACATGCGCCCACAGCACGCTCGATCGGGCGATCGGCATGGAGTGGAACCGCTCGAAGATGCCCGACTGCATGTCGGTGAACAGCCGGAACGCCGTGTAGGCGATGCCCGACGCGATCGCGATCAGCAGGATGCCGGGGAGCAGGTAGTTGACGTAGTTCTCGGTGCCGGTGCTCTGCTTGAGGGCTCCGCCGAAGACGTACACGAACAGCAGCATCAGCGCGATCGGGGTGACCGCCGTGGTGATGATGGTGTCGGCGCTGCGGAAGATGTGCCGCATGGAGCGGCCGGTGAGCGTCGCGGTGTCGGCGACGAAGTGCGTGCTCATGCTGCGTTCTCCTTTCCGGTGGTGCCGACCAGCGTGAGGAAGATCTCCTCGAGGGTCGGCTGCTTCTCGACGTACTCGACCGTGGCTGCGGGGAGCAGCTTCTTGAGGTCGGCGAGGGTGCCGTTGGCGATGATGCGGCCCTCGTGGAGGATCGCGATGCGGTCGGCGAGCTGTTCGGCCTCGTCGAGGTACTGCGTGGTGAGCAGCACCGTGGTGCCGCTGTCGGCGAGGGAGCGGACGACGTCCCACACCTCGATGCGCGCCTCGGGGTCGAGGCCGGTGGTCGGCTCGTCGAGGTAGATGACCTCGGGGTGTCCGACCAGACTCATCGCGATGTCCAGCCGGCGGCGCATGCCGCCGGAGTAGGTGCCGACCTTGCGGGACCCGGCATCCGTCAGTCGGAACTTCGCGAGCAGGTCGTCAGCGACGGCGCCCGGGTTCTTCAGGTGCCGCAGCTTCGCGACGAGCACGAGGTTCTCGTGTCCGGTGAGGATATCGTCGACCGCGGCGAACTGGCCGGTGAGGCTGATCGACTCGCGCACCTTGAGGGGGTCTGCGGCGACGTCGACGCCCTGCACCGTGGCGGTGCCGGCATCCGACTTCAGCAGGGTGGAGAGGATGCGGACCATGGTGGTCTTGCCGGCGCCGTTGGAGCCGAGCAGCGCGAAGATCGACCCGGAGGCGACCTCGAAGTCGACGCCGCGGAGCACGTGCAGGTCCTTGTAGGACTTCTCGATGCCGCGCACCGAGATGGCGGGGGTGGTCATGATCGGTTCTCCTTCTTCTTCGCGTCGTCGAACGCCTTGATGAGGCGCCCGCGCTCCTTGTCGATCCACTGTCGTCCGCCGTAGGCCGCGGCGTAGTTCTCCGCGAACTCGACCGGGTCGTCGCCGACGATCGCGCTGACGGGAGTGCCGTCGAGTGCGGCCCGCTCCCACATGTCGGCGATGTCGAGGAACATCTTCACGATGGTGTCGCCGTCGGTGATGCCCCCGTAGTACATGTTGTAGCGCTGCTGGGCCTTGGCCATCTCGCGATACGGCTCGGGGAGGGCGTTGATGCGGGCCTGCGCCTGCTTGTACTGCTTCTTCTCTTCGAGCGATCCGGTGATCATCTCGATCCACTTCGCGGCCATGTCAGTTCTCCTTGTCGTGTGTGTTCGTGCTGTTCAGCTGTTCGATATGCGTCTTGAGGAAGTCCCAGGTCTTCCAGAACTCGTCGAGCTCCTGCCGGCCCTGCGCGTTCAGGGTGTACACCTTGCGGGGCGGGCCCTTCTCGCTCGGAACCTTCTCGACGTCGACGAGGTTCTTCTGCTCGATGCGCACGAGGAGTGCGTAGATCGTGCCCTCGGCGATGTCGGTGAACCCGTGGTCGCGGATTCGTGTGGTGATCTCGTACCCGTATGCCGGCTGCTCGGCGAGGAGGGCCAGAACGATGCCCTCCAGAGTGCCCTTGAGCATCTCGGTCATCTGCTTGCCCATCAGGTCCTCCTTTCTCTCTTCTGTCTCGGTCTTCGGTACTCAGTGTTGCTGGGTACCAGTACAAAGTAACACTGAGTACCGGTACTTAGCAACACCGAATACCGAACTTCTTTCGACGAGCTCGAAGGGTCGCAGGAGAGACCTCCGCAGGCGGCGAAGGGGAGGGCGGATGCCGTCAGCTGCGCAGGTACGCCAGGACGGCGAGCACGCGACGGTGTCCGCTGTCGCTGGCGGCGAGACCGAGCTTCGCGAAGATGTTGCCGATGTGCTTGCTCACCGCGGTCTCGGTGACGAACAGCCGGCTCGCGATCGTGAGGTTGTCGAGACCCTCGGCCATGAGCCCGAGCACCTCCCGCTCGCGCGGAGTGAGCGTCTGCACCGGATCATCGGCACGGCGTCGGCTCATGAGCTGGGAGATGACCTCGGGGTCCATGACCGTCCCGCCCGCCGCCACGCGGCGCAGGGCGTCGACGAACGAGGCGACCTTGCCCACCCGCTCCTTGAGCAGGTAGCCCAGCCCGTCGGCGCCCGCCGCGAGCAGCTCACCGGCGTAGCGGTCCTCCACGTAGGCGGAGAGGACGAGCACGGGGAAGCCGGGGCGACGGCGGCGTGCCTCCGCCGCCGCCTTCAGGCCCTCACTGGTGAAGGTCGGCGGCATCCGCACGTCGAGGACGGCGGCGTCGGCATCCTCGAGCAGCGCCAGGAAGTCGTCGCCGTTGTCGACGGCCGCGACCACGTCGAAGCCCTCGCTGCGCAGCAGCAGCGCCAGCCCCTCCCGGAGCAGGGTGTCGTCCTCCGCGATCACGATCCGCACAGCATCTCCGCTCTCAGAGTCGTCGGCCCGCCCGCGGGGCTCGTCAGGTCCATCGTGCCCTCGAACGCCTCGATGCGTCGTCGGATGCCGGCGAGACCTCCGCCGGGGCGTTCGATCGCCCCACCGCCGCCGTCGTCCGTGACGGTGATCTCCAACAGGTCGCCGTCGCGTCGCACCCGCACGGACGCGCTCGCCGCGTCGCTGTACTTGTTCACGTTGGTGAGGGCCTCGGCGACGACGAAGTAGCTCGCCGACTCCACGGCCGCCGGCACCCGGCCCACGTCTGACGACTCCAGCGTGCACGGCACGGCGCTGCGTCCGGCGAGGGACGCGAGCGCTCCTTCGAGTCCGAGCTCGTCGAGGATCGGCGGATAGATGTCGTGCACCGTGCGGCGGAGTCCCGCGAGGGCGTCCGTCGCGGCATCCTGCGCGCGGCGCACCTGCTCGACGGCATCCGTCGCGCCGGTCTCGAGGGCGCGCTCCGCGATGCCGAGCATCATGACGACGTTCACCAGCCGGTTCTGCGCGCCGTCGTGCAGGTCGCGCTCGATCCTCCGCAGCTCGGCGCCGTGAGCGTCGAGCGCGGCGGCGCGGCTCAGGGTCAGGGCGTCGACCCGCTCGGCGAGCAGAGACCGGCGGGGGGCTGTGAGCATCCGCGCCGAGATCAGGGAGAAGAGACGGGCAATGGCGGGGATCAGCGCCCACGAGATGAGGCCGTAGATGACGCCGACCAGCGGCATGAGAGCCGCGGACTGCCAGGACGTGACGGGGAAGGCGAACACGATCGGCTCGTCGGCCGGAGCGAGCTGCCAGTAGAACGGGATGGCGAGCGACTGGACCACGCCGATGGGGAGCGCGATCGTCACGATCGACACGAACATCATCGGCAGCGCGTGCACCGTGAGCCAGAGGGCTTCGCGGCCCGCGGCGGGGGAGAACGAGAAGCGCAGGCGCTCGTCGATGGTCGCGCCGCGGTGCAGGGTCCCGCCCGGCGACGGGATGTCCTCACCCCGGTAGCGCCCCACGCGGCGGCGGTTCACATCGCTCCACCTGTGCAGGATCCGCACGAACTGCGGCAGCAGCAGGACTCCGCCCGTGATGAGCATCAGGGGGAGCAGGACGAGTCCGATGCAGAAGAGCAGGAGGGAGCCGAGGGATGCCGCGGTGTCGACCGCGACGAACGCCCAGTCGCGCAGCCAGCGCCGCATCCGTCCATCTTTCACTGTGCCAGTCTGACGGACAACCCGAACCGGCACGGTACAGCTGGCTCCACCATCCATCCGGTGCCCCGCAGGATGGGATGCCGCGCGCGGTCTTCCTAACGTCGAAGCATGACTTCTCCACTTCAGGCATCCGCCTCCGCCCCCGCAGTCGTGACCGAGGCGCTCCGCCTCGACGGCGTCGTCAAGTCCTACGGATCGGGACCAGGCAAGGTCACCGCGCTGCGGGGTATCGACCTCGTCCTCGGGCAGGGCACTTTCACCGCGATCATGGGGCCGTCGGGCTCCGGCAAGAGCACGCTGCTGCACAGCGCCGCCGGTCTCGACCGTCCGACCAGCGGATCGGTGCGGCTCGGCGGCACCGAGATCTCCGGGATGCGCGCCGCCGCGCTGACGGCGTTCCGCCGCGACCACATCGGCTTCGTCTTCCAGGCGTACAACCTGCTGCCCGCGCTCGACGTCGACGACAACATCACGCTTCCGCTGCGCCTCGCCGGCCGCCCGCTCGATCGGGCATGGCTCGACTTCCTGGTGGAGTCGGTCGGACTCGTCGAGCAGCGGCGGCGGAGGCCCTCCGAGCTCTCCGGCGGTCAGCAGCAGCGTGTGGCGATCGCCAGGGCGCTCATCACGCGTCCGCACGTGCTCTTCGGCGACGAGCCGACCGGAGCGCTCGACTCGCGCGCGGGTGCGCAGGTGCTCGACCTCCTCGCGCACATGACGAAGTCCCTGGGGCAGACCGTGGTGATGGTCACGCACGACCCCGTCGTCGCCTCGCACGCCGACCGTGTGATCTTCCTCGCCGATGGAGCCTTCGCCGGCCACCTCGACGGAGCCACGCCCGCCCGGATCACCGAGCGCATGAGCTCGCTCGGGGAGTGGTGATGGGCGCCGCGCCCCTGCGCATGGGGCGACTCGTGCGCGCAGACGTCCGCTTCCATCGCGGCGGCTTCGTCGGAGTGGCGGTGGCCATCTTCGTCGCGACGATGCTCGTCACGGGCCTCGGCGTGCTCGTCGAGTCCGGCATCCGCGGTGGACTCGCCCCTGAGCGCTACACGCAGGTCGACGTGGTCGTCGGCGCCTCCCAGCAGGCCGAGTCGACCGCCCCCGCCGAGCCGCCGCCCGGGGTGCCGGACGGCGTTCCGGTGCCGCCGTCGGGGGACCTCCCGATCTCCCTTCCGGAGCGGGCGGTGCTCCCCGACGGGGCGGCGGATGCCGTCGCCGCGGTGCCCGGCGTGGCGAGCATGGTGGCCGACGTCACGGTGCCGCTCGTCGACGCTGCGGGCCTCGTCGTCGAGGCGCACCCGTGGTCGGCGACTGCGCTGTCCGCCGTCGCGCTGCGCGACGGGCGGGCGCCTGAGGCCGAGGACGAGGTCGTCATGGTCGCCGGTCCCGGCGTCGATGTCGGCGTGACCGTCCTCATCGCCCACGGCGGAGAGCGCGCGGAGTACCGCGTCGTCGGCGTGCTCGCGGAGACGGATGCCGCCACCCGAGCACAGCACGCGTATCTCTCCGACGACCGCATCGCCGAGCTCGATCCCCACGGCGGCGCCGCGCAGGTGCTCGGCGTCTTCGTGGCCGAGGGGGCGGCGCCCGACGAGGTCGCCGAGGCGATCAGAGCCGCCGTCCCCGGGCTCAGCGCGCAGACCGGAGCAGGACGCGGCGACATCGAGTTCCTCGACTCCGGCGCCGCGCGCATGACGCTCATCGCGATCGGCAGCGCGTTCGTCGGCACCTGCATCCTGGTCGCGCTGTTCATCGTCGCGGGCACGCTGTCCCTGTCGGTGCAGGCGCGGCGTCGCGACTTCGCCCTGCTCCGCGCGGTCGGAGCGAGCCCGCGTCAGGTGCACTCCCTGATCGCACGAGAGGTGCTCTCGGTCGCGGGGGTCGCGGCGGTGCTCGGCATCCTGCCCGGCTACCTGCTCTCGACGGCGCTGCAGACGGCGTTCGTGCAGGGCGGGGTGATCCCCGGTGACTTCGCGCTGGCGATCAGTCCCATCCCCGCCGCCGGCGCGCTCCTGCTCGTGCTCGGCTCCGCCTGGGGTGCGGCGGCCATCGCCGCGCGGAGACCGGCCCGGCTCGACCCGGTCGAGGCTCTGCGCGAGTCGGCCACCGGGGCCCGGAGCATCGGCTTGCCGCGGATCATCGTGGGCATCGTGCTCGCAGCGGCGGGGGTCTCGCTGTCGACCGTGCCGCTCGTCGCACGCGGCGAGTACGCCAGGGGCGCCGCAGCGGGAGCGGCGATGGTGCTCATCATCGCGCTCGCCGTTCTCGGGCCCTGGCTCGTCGGTCTCGTGATGCGGCTGCTCGGTGCGGTGCTGCGGCGCACGACGGCCGCGGGGTTCCTCGCGGCCGAGAACAGCATCGCGAACAGCCGGAGGATGGCGAGCGCCATCCTCCCCCTGGCGCTGGGGATCGGCCTCGGCCTCGTGCAGGTCGGCGCTCCGGCGATCGTCGCGGCGGAGGCCGCGGCGCAGGCGGAGGCCGGTGTCACCGCGGATCTGCGCGTGAGCGCGCAGGCCGGGATCTCGACGGGTGCGCTCGGCGTCGTCTCCGACGTGCCGGGGGTGACCCAGGTGAACCCGGTGACGGTGAGCATGGCGGCGCTCGACTACCGCGATCTCGACGGCTCTCCGATGATCGGCGAGCACACGCTGCAGGGGATCGCCCCCGACGCGGTGTCCGACACCCTCGATCTGCGCGTGCAGTCGGGGGGCCTGGAGGCACTGGACGGAGAGCACGCCGTCGCGGTGAGCACCGACATGGTGCAGACGCTGGGGGTCGACCTCGGCGACACCGTCAAGGGGCGGTTCGGCGACGGAACGCCGTTGGAGGCGGTGGTCGTCGCGACCTACGAGCGGGGGCTCGGGTTCGGCGACCTCACGATGGAGGCGGATGCCGTGCGCCTGCACACGACGGACGCTCTCACGGACTTCGCGCTCGTCGCGGTGGCCGACGGCGCGGCATCCGATGTCCGGGCGTCGCTCGAGAGCGCGGAACTGCTGGTTCAGGGGGTCGGCGGGCAGAAGGCGGCGGGGGCCGATGCGCAGTCGCAGCAGGGCTGGGTGAACCTCGTGGCGCTGATCGTGATCCTCGGGTACATCGCGATCGCGGTCATCAACACCCTGGTCATGGCCACGGCCGAGAGGTCGAGGGAGCTGGCGCTGCTGCAGCTGATCGGCTCGTCGCGGCGGCAGGTGCGGGCGATGATGCGCACGGAGGCCGTGCTGATCGCCGTGATCGCCGCGGTGTTCGGGGTCGCCGTCGCGATCCCGCCGCTGATGGGCATGAGCATCGGGGTGAGCGGGAGTCCGATCCCCGCACTGCCGCTGGGGATGAGCGGGATCATCATCGGATCGATGTCGGTGCTCGCGCTTCTCGCGCTCTGGGTCGCGACCATCACGACGATGCGCGTCCGGCCGATCGACGAGATCGGGTCGAGGCAGTAGTCCGCATACCCCAGAGGGGTATCATCGAGGGATGAGACGACGGCGAGCGGTGCGCAGCGCACTGCTCGCCGTCGTGCTCGCCACCGGCGTCATCGTCGGGCTTCTCGGCATGCACGCGCTCGACGTGCACGGCACGGTCCATGCGGCGGTGGGGGCGCACGGCCCGGCAGCAGGGGCGGCGCACGATGCCCCGGTGCACGTTGCGGCGGTGGGGACGCACGGCCCGACGGTGGGGGTGCACGCCGAGTACGGCTCGGTCTCTGCGGATGCGCTCGCCGCCGCACCTTCCTCCGGGGGCGCTCTCCTCAGCTCGTCGGGATGCGCCGACTGCGACGCGGGCGGCGGGATGTGGGCCGCGTGCGTGCTCGCGCTCCTCGCCGGCCTGCTCCTGCTCCTCGTGCCGCGCGCGCATCGACGGCTGCATCCCGCACTGTCCTGTCTCCCGTCACGAGAGGTCTTCGCAGACGCGGGGTTCCCTCGACCGCCTTCCCTGATCGTCCTCTGCATCAGTCGCACCTGAACCGCGGGTGCTCCCGCATCACGCGCACCGCGCCCGCGGTCGCGCGCATCGACTGAACCACAGACAGAGAGAACAGACATGAAGATCAGCACTGCGGCTGCGGCCGCCCTCCTCCTCGCCGGCGGCATCGCGCTCGCCGGCTGCGCACCCACGGGATCGGGAGGTTCCATGCCCGGCATGGACCACTCGGCATCCGATGCTCCGGCATCCGAGTCGTCGGCATCCGACGCGAACGACGCCGATGCGATGTTCGCGACCATGATGATCGTCCATCACGAGCAGGCGGTCGAGATGTCCGACCTCGTGCTCGGCGAGGAGGGCGTCGACCCGCGCGTCATCGACCTCGCCGAGCGCATCAAGGCGGCGCAGTCCCCTGAGATCGAGCAGCTGCGGGGGTGGCTCGACGACTGGGGTGTGTCCGCGGAGTCCGGCGGACAGATGGATCACGGCGACGGCATGATGACCGCCGACGACCTCGCCGCGCTGGAGGACGCGACCGGCGCCGAGGCGTCGCGGCTGTTCCTGGAGCAGATGATCGTGCACCACGAGGGCGCGATCGACATGGCGGAGTCGCAGCTCGCCGACGGGCAGAACCCCGACGCGGTGGCTCTCGCGCAGAGCATCGTCGACGCCCAGGGCGCCGAGATCGCCGAGATGAAGGAGCTCCTCTCGACGCTCTGAGGTTCACAACTCCTCAAGAATCCGGAGTGCGAGGGCAGGATGGGCCGGATCCGCGGGGATCCGGCCCATCCGTGAGGAGTTGTGAACCGGTCGGCGGCGGGCCCGAGCCCGGGCGGCGGGCTGAACCCGGCGGGAGGCCGGGGCTACGGGTTGAGGCGCGCCATCGCGACGCGGGCGGCGAGCAGCGGCAGGGTGCGGTTGCGCAGCGGCTCGGGGCTGAAGCCGAGAGCGTTCGCGAGCTCGAGGGCGAGCGCCGCGTGCCCGGCCGCGTTGGGGTGGAACGGGTCGCCCATGAGCCCCCACGGGACCCCGCCGTTGCCGAGGGCGGTGAAGCGGGCGAGCTGGTCGACGAGGATCACGTCGTCGGCGGCGGCGACCGCACGGACCGCGTCGGCGAACTCGTCGAGCCTCTCCCGTCCGGGGGCGTTGGGCACGTCGATCGACGGCGGGGTCTGCAGCACGACGATCGCGCCCAGCTCCCTCGCGCGGGAGACGAACTCGTGCAGCGACGCGGCGAACGCGGCAGGATCGACCCCGACCCCGTCGTCGCCGATCGCCAGGTCGTTCGTGCCGATCATGAGGGTGACCACGTCGGGCTTCCACGACGAGATGCGTCGCTCCCAGTCGCCGAGGATGTCGGTGATGCGGTGGCCGCTGATGGCCGAGTTGATCACGATGTCGCGGGTGCGTGAGAGCTCGCCGCGGATCAGCTCGTGCAGGTGCTCGGCGTAGTTGCGCTCGCCCTGGGTGTGCACGAGTCCGTGCGTGATGGAGTCTCCGGTGATGACCCAGTTCAGCGGCGTCTCTGCGGCGAGAGCCTCGGTGAGTCGGCGGAGATCGGATGCTGCGGAGGCGGGGGATTCTGCGTTCGGCACGGCTCCGAGCCTAGCGCCGCACGGGTGGCAGGCGCCGTCTGCGCGTTAGGGTGGAGCCGTGAGTCCCGAGTCAGACAGACCGTAGCCTGCGGGTGAGAGCGCACGTCGTGCGCTCCCCGCATCCTCTGTCGACCCTTTCTCGCTCGCCGTCCGCCGTCCTGTGCGGCGCGGATGGCTTCGTCCTGTCTGGATGCCTCATGCCGTTCCTCATCCCTGTCCTCGCCCTGGCGATCTTCGCCCAGGGCACCAGCGAGTTCATGCTCGCCGGACTCCTCCTCCCGCTCTCCGCCGACCTCGGCGTCGAACCTGCCACCGCCGGGCTGCTGACGTCGGCCTTCGCGGTCGGGATGGTCGTCGGCGCTCCACTGGTCGCCGTGTTCGGATCCCGCTGGCGGCCGCGTCTCACTCTCGTGCTGCTGCTGGCGGTGTTCATCGCCGCGCACGTCGTCGGGGCGGTGGCCTCGACGTTCTGGCTGCTCCTGCTCACCCGGGTGGTCGCGGCCCTGGCCAACGCCGGGTTCCTCGCGATCGCCCTCGCGACTGTGCGGGCGATCGTGCCGCCCGCGCTGACCACCCGCGCCGTCTCGACGCTGCTCGCGGGCACCACGCTCGCGACGATCGTCGGCGTGCCGGCCGGAGCGATGCTGGCCGCCGCATTCGGCTGGCGCTCGACGTTCTGGGGCGTGGTGCTGCTGTGCGTGCCCGCGGTCATCGCCCTTCTCAGGGATCGCACCCTGGAGTCGGTCGCGCCGGCCGCGCATCCCGGCGTGCGCTCCGAGCTCGAAGAGCTGCGCCGTCGACGCGTGGTGGTGCCGATCACGCTCGCGGTGCTCGTCAATGCGGCGACTTTCGGGGTGTTCACCTTCCTGGGCGTCGTCGGCGCGGAGGCGGGGGTCGCCGAGCCGTGGATCCCTCTGCTGCTCGCGGTGTTCGGCGTCGGCGCGTTCCTCGGGGTCAGTGCGACCGCGCGGGCGGCCGCTCGCAGGGAGCGCACGTGGATCGTCGGGGGGACCGTCGCGGCCACAGCGGTGTGGATGCTGTTCGCTCTGAGCTCAGGGTCGGCGATCCTGGTGCACGTCGGCGCCTTCGCGGGAGGGTTTGCGTCGTTCGCCGTCGGGGCGGCCCTGATCTCGCGGATCGTGCGCGAGGCGTCGGGGGCTCCCGTCCTCGGCGGGGCGTATGCGACGGTGGCGCTCAACCTCGGCGCGGTCGCGGGTCCCGCGCTCGCCGCGGCGGCGTACACGGCAGCCGGGGTGCACGGCATCCTGATCGCCGCCGCCGTGCTGACCGCCGTGGCCGCCGCCCTCACCCCTCTCCTGCGGACCTCCCGCTGACACGCCCCGCCCGCCCTGCACACAGCGCCCGCATCTTGTTGAGTGCGCGGCATCCCGGTGAGCGCACCGCGTCCTGCCGCGTACCCGGCAACCTGCTGAGTGCACGGCATCCTGCCGAGTGCACGGGCTTTTCACGCAGAGATCCCGTGCACTCGGCGAGTGCACGGGATCTCGCCGCAGACGCAGAGCCTGACCACGCGCGAACGCAGACCCGGCCCGCGCGCGGGTCAGAGCCAGCGCTTGTACTTGAAGACTCCGTAGAGGCCGATCGCGAACGCGGCCATGGCGCCGATGGCGAGGGGGTAGCCGAACTGCCAGTGCAGCTCGGGCATGGCGTCGAAGTTCATGCCGTACACGGTGCCGACGAGGGTCGGGGCGAAGATGATCGCCGCCCACGAGGAGATCTTCTTGATCTCGTCATTCTGCGCGAGGCTCGCGTCGGACTGCCGCCGCGACACCAGCGCCGAGTGCACGGTCAGCGCGTTGTCGAGGATCGCGCGGAACGAGTCCACGCGCTCGTTCACGCGGATGACGTGGTCGAGAACGTCGCGCAGCGACCGCTGCAGCTCCTCGTCGATGCGGTACTTGTCGGATCCGCGGCGCAGCCACTCCAGCATCCCGGCGAGCGGATGCACCGCCCGCTGGAAGCCGATGACCTCGCGGGAGAGCTGGTAGATGCGGCGGGAGAGGGCGTCGTCGTCGCTGTCGCCGAACAGCTCGTCCTCGATCTCGTCGATGTCGTTCTCCAGCCCGGCGACGATCGGCTCGTACTCGTCGACGACCTCGTCGAGGATCGCGTAGAGCACCGCCTCCGGTCCCATCGAGAGCAGGTCGGGGTGCGCCTCCATGCGGCGGCGGACGGCGGCGAGGTTCGGCGACTCGGCGTGGCGGATCGTCACGACGAAGTCGGGGCCGATGAACAGGTGCAGCTCGCCGAACTCGATCGACTCCTGCTCGTCGCGGTAGCGGGCGGGCCGCAGCACCGCGAACAGCGTGTCGCCGTAGCGCTCGACCTTGGAGCGCTGGTGGCCGGACAGCGCGTCCTCGACGGCCAGCGGATGCAGGTCGAATTCGCGGGCGACCGAGTGCACCTCCTGCGCGCT
Source organism: Microbacterium sp. LWH10-1.2 (assembly GCF_038397765.1). Lineage (NCBI taxonomy): Bacteria > Bacillati > Actinomycetota > Actinomycetes > Micrococcales > Microbacteriaceae > Microbacterium > Microbacterium sp. LWH10-1.2. The sequence continues at coordinate 3,386,876 of NZ_CP151638.1, read as the reverse complement.
CGGCCGGTACAGGCCGATCCACGCGATGCCCCCGTGGGCGTCGAGGATGCGGTAGGTCTCGTCCAGGTTCTTCGGGGTCTCGACGCGACGTCCGTGGACGTACACGCCGTTGTCGATGAGCGCCATGGTGCGGCTCCGTTCTTGCAGGCGCACGCCGGCTCAGGGAGCGGGTGCGCAGAATCCATCGGGTGCGGATGACGCCGCCGACGGCTGCGGAAGATCAGGCCTGCGAGACGCGGAGCGGATGCTCAACGCGCGGGCGAGTGCGACGCAGCGAAGGCGGCGTCGTGACTATCACCGGACATCGCCATCACCGCCTTTCGAGCACTCGGGGGTCTTGTGACCCAACGGAACAGCATACTCCCCCAACCTGGATTCAGGCTCCGGATGCGGGGATCCCCGGTGACGGTCTCCGACACTGCGTTCCGTAGCGCGGGCCGTCAGGCCTCGTCGCGCCGGCCGCACTCGGACGAAACGGTCACGGGATTTCGTTCCGCTGCACCGACACTCTGCCGTCGCCGGGGGAGACGATCGTTGCGTGTCCACGCCACTCGCCCTTGCGCGCTTTCGGGAGCCTCGAGTCCTCGGCGTGCTCGGCGGGATGGGGCCGCTCGCCACAGCCCGCTTCTATGAGGCCGTGGTCCGAGCTACTCCGGCGGATCACGATCAGAATCACATCCCCACGGTGATCGGGAGCGATCCACGGATTCCCGACCGTACGGCGGCGATCGTGGGTGGCGGGGCCTCGCCGGTCCCGGCGATGGTGGCAGTCGCCAGGAAACTCGAGAAGTCGGGGGCGGAGATCCTCGCGATCCCGTGCAACACCGCCCATGCCTTCCTGCCCCAGGTGCGCGCTGCCACGGGGCTGGCCTGCATCGACATGATCGGCGAGACTCTGGATCGGATCGCCCGCACGGATGCCGAACGGGTGGGCATCCTGGGCACGCGAGGCACCAGGGCGGCCGGGCTCTACGACGCGGCGGCGGCTCGCCGGGGCCTCCAGGTCGTGTACCCCTCGGACCGCGACCAATTCCGACTGATCGACGAGGCCATCGGGTTCGTGAAGAGCGGTCGACGACTCTCTCTGGCGGAGGACCTGGTGGCATCCGCGGCATCGCGTCTGCGCTCCGCCGGCGCCGACGTGCTGGTGGCCGCGTGCACGGAATTGCCGATCGCGCTCGGGTCGGCGACTCGCCTCGCGAAGGTGATCGACTCCCTGGAATGCCTCGCATTCGCATGCGTGCGTGCGTCTCTGACCGACGTCGGCGATCGCGACCGATTCGCCGGCGAGGTCGTGCCGACCGCCGTCTGAACAGTGCAGCCTGCTACACCCTCATGTGGTGTCAGGCTCTCTCGTCGCCGCCGCGCCGCGAATCTACCGTCGAAGAAGACGCCGATCAGGCGCTCATCCCGCACCGAGAAGCGGGACAGCACACCGCACGATTCGTACCCGCTGTCGTCATTCCGACACGGTGACAGGAGATGCACAATGCACAAGTCGAACCGAAATCGACTGCGCGGGGCCGTGGCCCTGATCGCGGTCACCTGTCTGGCCGCGCCGCTGGCGGCATGCACGGTCAGCGTGGAAGTGCCGAAACCCGGCACGGACATGTCGAAGTTCCTGGATGAGATGACCATCCCCGAGCTCCAGCGCGCCATGGACGAGGACAAGCTCGACGCCGTAGGACTGACCCAGGCCTACCTCGACAGGATCGAGGAGCTGAATCCGCGTCTCCATGCGATCGTGCAGACCAACCCTGATGCGCTCGACCTCGCTCGCGAGAGTGATGAGCGCCGGCGCTCCGACGAGTCGCGCGGGCCGCTGGACGGCATCCCCGTGCTGCTGAAGGAGAACATGGACACGGCCGACGAGCAGACGACCACGGCGGGGTCGACCGCACTCTCCGGATCCACGCCGGCGCAGGATGCGTTCCTCGTGCAGAAGCTGCGCGACGCGGGGGCGATCATCCTCGGCAAGACCAATCTGTCCGAGTGGTCCAACTTCTACTCCTCGCGGCAGATTCCCGGCTGGAGCGCCATCGGCGGGCAGACCCGGAATCCGTACGACCTCGAGCGCAACCCCTGCGGCTCCTCGAGCGGCGCGGCCGTGGCTGCGGCCACAGCGCTCGCCACGGTCACGATCGGCACCGACACCGACGGCTCGATCACCTGCCCCGCAGCATCCGCGTCGACGGTCGGAATCAAGCCCACGCTCGGGACGGTGAGCCGCTCGGGCGTCATCCCCATCACGAGCAAGCATGACTCGCCCGGGCCGATTGCTCGCACCGTCACCGACGCGGCCATCACGCTGCAGGTGATCGCTGGCGTCGACGACGCCGACGGGGACTCGGTCGACGGCGGACTCCCTGAGGATCTCGACGAGATGCTCGAGCAGAACGCTCTCCGTGGTGCCCGCATCGGCGTGTGGAGGGAGGGTCACGAGGGCATGGACGACGAGGCGGACGACGCGTTCGACATGTCCGTCGAGGTGATTCGCGGTATGGGCGCGGAAGTGGTCGAAGGTGCCGACCTGGCCGACATCGGCTCGCTCTTGCAGACCGACCTGCTTCCGGCCGTCCTCACCGAGTTCAAGCACGATCTCAACGGGTACCTCGCCTCCACACCCGGCGATCATCCCCGCGATCTCACGGAGCTGATCGCCTACAACCAGGAGAACGCCGACATCGAGCTTCCTCGCCCGCTCGAGCAGGACTATCTCCTCATGGCGGACGAGACCGATGGAGACCTCGATGATCCTGAATACCGCGCACACCGTGCGCGCCTGACCGAGTGGGCTCAGGAGAGCGTGGACGACGTGTTGCGGGAACACGACCTCGACGCGATCATCACCCTCTCCGACCTGCCGGCGCTCCCGCTGGAGGGTGGCGAGCACCCGCCGTTCCAGAGCAGCACGCGCAACACATCGGTCGCTGGCTATCCGCATATCACGGTGCCGACCGGGTTCACGAAGTCGGGCCTGCCGCTCGGGATCTCCTTCATCGGGACCCGGCTGAGCGATGCCTCGCTCATCTCCTACGCCTACGCGTACGAGCAGGCGACGGGCGCGCGCCGCGCGCCGAGCCTGTAGGCCTGAGGCGACGGATGCGGGGGCGGGCAACTCGGTCCGCCCCCGCATCGCCGGGCGCTGCGATCAGGTCGCGAGACCGGTGAGCTCCGCGCTCTTCTGCCACAGCGCCTCGGCGAGGGCCTCGTCCTCAACCTGGGGGTTCACGCGCAGGGTCAGCACGCGTTCGTCGTAGTACGCGCCCGACTGCCAGGTCTCGCCGGGGGTGCCCTCGATGAACCACCGCAGGGTTTCGCCGCCCGTGTCGGTGCTGATGGTCAGGAGGTGCTTCACGGGCGTGCGATAGAGGAGCCGCATGACGCTCGACGATCCGGCCGAGAAGTTCGTGCGCACGATCCCCGGGTGGAACGCCACCGCGCTCAGCCCCTCGGCGTGGAACTTCGTGTGCAGGCTCTTCGTGAACAGCACGTTCGCGAGCTTCGCGTCGCCATAGGCTTTGTTCGCACGGTACTTCTTGCGGTTGTCGAGGTCGTCGACGTCGATGTGCCCGAAGATGCGGTGCCCGACGCTCGAGGTGTTGATGATCGCGGCATCCGCCTTCCGCAGCTGCGGCAGCAGCAAGTTCGTCAGCAGGAAGGGCGCCAGGTGGTTCACCTGGATGGTCTTCTCGTGTCCGTCGACGGTCGGCGTCCGGTCGCCGAAGATCCCGCCGGCGTTGTTCGCCAGCACGTCGATGCCGTCATCGCCGACCGCCTCCGCGATCTGCGCTGCGAGGGCGCGGACGTCATCGAGTCGGGCGAAGTCGGCGGTGAAGTGCTCGGCCGCGGTCTCGCGCGCGACCGCGGCGGTCTTCTCGACCGAGCGGCCGACGAGCAGCACGCGGTTTCCCGTCGACGCGAGCTGTCGGGCTGCGGCGGCGCCGATCCCGTCGGATGCTCCGGTGATGACGATCGTGCGGCGGCGGGCATCCGGGGCGGTGGGATCGGAGGAGGTCATGCGTCCTCTCGGTGCTGCTGCGGCGGCGGCGAAGAACGCCGCGGGTTGGCGGCACGCAGCGGGTCGGCCACCGGGATCCGCTCGGGCTCCTGCGACCGCGGTTCCGCGGCCGGTGGGGCCGGCGCCGCGGCATCCGGGGCGGAGGGCAGCGCCCTGGCGACCTGCTTCTCCAGCACTTCGACCGCGTCGTCGGAGAGCAGGATGAGGCCGTCGAGCTCGTCGCGCACGCGCTTGTAGGCGACGTTGCGCTCGGCCTGCGTGGCCGACTCGTCGACGGCGACCTTGAGCAGCTGCTGCGCGCGTTCCAGACGCTTGCGCTCCGGTTCGGTGAAGGTGGAGTCGCGCAGGCGCCTGGCATCCTTCTCGGCCACCTCGAAGGCGACGGCGTAGGCACCCACCGCGTCGAGGTACTCCGACACCTGCTTCTCCGACACGTTCGCGTCGGCCGAGTCGGGGCGCAGGGCGTCGGCCGTCCTCTTCGCGCGGAGGAACGCGGCGACGAGCGGCTGACGCCCGTCGCTCATGGCGGGGAAGGCGATGAGCTTCGCGACGTCGAGCTCGTAGTCGAGCCAGCGGGCGGTGATCTCGTCGTGCTCGGAGAACAGCCGCTCGAGAAGGTGATTCGGAGCGACGGATGCCGTGGTGTCGACGATCGTCGGGCCCTTGCGCTTCGCTTGCTGGGTGAGTGAGCGGGCCTCGATCTCGGCGGTCTTCAGCTGGGCCTTCATCTTCATGGTCTCGAGGCGGCGCTCATGACGGCGGCGTGCCGCCCACTCCCAGCGCTTGGCAACCGCCCCCGCGACACCCATCAGCGGGAAGATGAGCCACCAGTAGTTCCACCACTCCATAGTGTGCTCAGCCTACTTCCCGTGTGCGCGCAGGGAGGAGCACGGATTGTGAGGCCGGGGCTATCGCGCGGTGCGGCACCCGTCGCGCCGGTTGCGGCGAGAGGGCCCTGCCGCGGTGTGAACGAGATTCAGCCGCCGCCGCCTGCGCGTCCGATCTCTTCGGCGAGCTCCTGCTCCGTTCCGTAGAACGAATCCCCGATGTAGTCGGATGCATGCACGACGCCGCCCAGCTGATTCGTGTACATGAAGGCGCCGCTGCCGCTGATGCCCAGATAGGACCAGGCGAACACCGTGTCGTATCTGATCCCGCTCTCGTCTTCCACCGCCTGCGCTGCGACGGGGCCGCCGAGCGTGATCCCCATCGTGATCGCCGCGGCGATCGCTGTTGTCCGCGCCCACCTCTTCATCGCTCTCCCTTTCGGCGCCGCTCCGTGCGGCTTCGGGAAGGAGCCTAGGAGTGTCGTTCCGGCCTGACAACGGATCGTCGCGGAAATCGGTGATTCTACGGAGGCGCCTCTCACCAGTCGTGGACGGTCCCGTCGGCCAGGCGGTTGTAGGGCAGGTACGCGCGCTCGTACGGGTACCTGCCCGCCTCGTCGACGTCGAGCTCGATGCCGAGCCCTGGCCGGTCGCCGGGGTGCAGCAGGCCGTCACGCCACGTGAACGACTGCTGGAACACCTCGTTGGTGCGGCTGCCGTGCTGCATGTACTCCTGGATGCCGAAGTTGTGGATCGACAGCCCCAGGTGCATCGCCGCGGCCATGCCGACCGGGGAGATGTCGGTTGGTCCGTGCATCCCGGACTTGATCTGGTACATCGCCGCGTAGTCGAGCGTCTTCTTCAGCGGGCTGATGCCGCCCATGTGGGTGACCGCTCCGCGGACGTAGTCGATGAGCTGGTCGCGGATGATGTCTTTGAAGTCCCAGACCGTGTTGAAGATCTCGCCGATCGCGAGCGGTGTGGTGGTGTGCTGGCGCACGAGGCGCAGCGCCTCCTGGTTTTCAGCGGGGGTGCAGTCCTCGAGCCAGAACAGGTCGTAGGGTTCGAGCGACTTGCCCAGCTTCGCGGCCTGGATCGGCGTCATCCGGTGGTGGCCGTCGTGCAGCAGGGGGATGTCGGGGCCGAACTCGTTGCGCACGGCCTCGAACACTCCGGGCAGGTGGTGCAGGTACGCGCGGGTGTCCCAGTCCTCTTCGACCGGCTTCGCGCCGCGGCGGGCGGGCTCGTGGTCGTAGCGGGCCTCGCCGCCTCCGGCATCCGCCGCCTGGGAGGCGATGCCGTAGATCGCCTTGAGCCCGGGGACGCCGGTCTGGATGCGGATGGCGCGGTACCCCTGGTCGAGGTGCGAGCGCACGGAGTCGAACAGCTCGGGGAGCTCCTTGCCGGAGGCATGGCCGTAGGCGAGGAGTCCGGTGCGGCTGGCTCCGCCGAGGAGCTGGTAGACGGGCATCCCCGCCTTCTTGCCCTTGATGTCCCACAGGGCCATGTCGACCGCGGCGATCGCGGCCATCGTGACGGGGCCGCGACGCCAGTAGGCGCTGCGGTAGAGGAACTGCCAGGTGTCTTCGATGCGGTCCTCGTCGGCGCCGATCAGCAACGGCACGACGTGCTCGGCGAGGTAGGCGACCACGGCGAGCTCGCGGCCGTTCAGTGTCGCGTCGCCGAGTCCGGAGACCCCGTCGGCCGTCGTGATCTTGAGGGTGACGAAGTTGCGGTCTGGGCTGGTGACGATCACCTCGGCCTTGTCGATGGACATCGTTGCTCCTCGGGCTCGGTGCGGCGGCATCGCACGCACATCTTGTATGGCACTCTCATGAAATCACTGCCATACAAGTTTCGTCAAGCTATCGTGACGGTATGCCCGAGTCCGAGCCGAGTGCGCGCCCCTCCGCCCGCGCCCTCGCCTACGGCCGGATCCGCGACGACATCATCGCCGGACACAGCGCCCCCGGCGCCCTGCTCTCCGAGAACGAGCTCGCCGCCGCGCTCGGCATCAGCCGCCAGCCCGTGCGCGAGGCCCTGCTGCTCATCGCGCAGGAGGGGCTCGTCGAGGTGCGCCCGCAGAGCGGCACCTACGTCACGCGCATCGACCCCGACCGCGTGCGCGAGGCGCAGTTCATCCGCGAGGCCATCGAGCTCGCCTCCCTCGCGGCGTGCGCGACGCCGTCGGATCACGAGGAGCGGATGCTGCGCGACATCATCGCGCGGCAGCGGGCGGCATCCGACCGTGACGCGTTCTACCCGCTCGACGAGGAGTTCCACCGCGCGCTGCTCGGACTCGCCGGTCACGCCAACGCCTGGGCCGCGGTCAGCGCAGCCAAGGGGCACCTCGACCGTGCGCGGTACGTCGGCATGAGCGCCACGCGCACCGTGCAGGACTACGTCGACGACCACGAGCGGGTCGTCGAGGCGCTCGCCGCGGGCGATGCGGATGCCGCGGCCGATGCGCTGCGCGAGCACCTCCGCTTTGTCTTCGCCGATCTCGATGCGGTGCGAACGCAGCATCCGGAGCTGTTCGACGCTGCGCAGCCCGCACGTACAGGGCGGCCGTCGCGGCGCTGAACCCGCGCGCTCTGCGGGTCGTCGCGCCTATCCCGGCGGTCGGCAGAGGGAGTGCATCGACCGGATCGACACACTTCGCGACGCCTCTTGTGCTAGAAACCTTAGCCGTCTAGGTTTTCATCGACAAGGGCGTCACCCGACTCGCGCTCGGTGATGAGCGACGGGGCGCCCTCCAGCCAAAGGAGGCAGCTATGAGTTCAGTCAGCGGTGCGGCCGCGGGCAATCCGTCCGGGATGACGTCTGCGAGTCGCACACTCGGCTCGGGCGGACATCACTGGTTCGCGGAGCCGACTGAGCCGGCCAAGAAGAGCTACGTGACGTGGCTGATCATCGCGCAGTTCGTCTTCTTCATCGCGCTGCTCGGCCCCGCGATCGTCGGTGTCGGCCTGAAGATCACCTCCCTGCAGGCCGCGGGTGCGATCGCCGAGGGGGCCGCCGCGGCGAACTCGGCCTCGGCCATCCTCGGCGGCGTCGGCGCCTTCTTCGCCGCCATCGCCAACGTGACGTTCGGGCGCATCTCCGACCGCACCACGAGCAAGTGGGGGCGTCGCCGGATCTGGATCGTGCTCGGCGCCGTCATCATGACGATCGGCTTCGTGTTCATGGCGCTCGGCGACAGCCTCGCCATCGCGACGGTCGGGTGGGCCATCGCCCAGCTCGGTGCGAACATGACGCTCGCGCCGTTCGTCGCGACGATCGCCGACCAGGTGCCCAAGTTCCAGCGCGGATCGATCACCGCCGGTCTCGGCATCGCCCAGAACCTCGGCATCGTGGGCGGCGTGTACGTCGCGGGCTGGTTCTCCTTCAGCCTGTTCATCGTCTTCGTCATCCCGGCGATCCTGTCGATCATCGCGCTGCTGATCTTCGTCATCGTGCTCCCCGACAAGCAGCTCCCCGTGAAGCCGACGCGCATCACCTTCCGCGAGATCCTCGGGACGATCTGGGTCAGCCCGGCGAAGCACCCCGACTTCGCGCTGGCCTGGTGGTCGCGCTTCCTGATCACGTTCGCCGCGTTCGGCTTCACCACCTTCCGCTTCTTCTACATGCAGTACCACCTGTCGGTGCCCGTCGAGGAGGTCGGCCTCCTCATCGCCAACACGACCCTCGTCTACACCGGAGCGCTCGTCGTCACGGCGTGGATAGCGGGCAAGGTCTCCGACAGGATCGGCAGGCGCAAGGTCTTCGTCTGGACGTCGACGGCCCTGTTCGCGGTCGGCACGCTCGCCCTGATCTTCATCCAGGACGTCCCGTCCTACTACGTGCTCGAACTGTTCCTCGGCGCCGCGTACGGCATCTACGTGGGCGTCGACCTCGCGCTCGTCGTCGACGTGCTGCCGAACCCGGATGACGCGGGCAAGGACCTCGGCGTCCTGAACCTCGCCAACGCGCTGCCGCAGACGGCCGCCCCGCTCGTCGGCGGTCTCGTCATGGCGGCGTTCGGAGGAGCGGCAGGGTCGGACTACTCCGTCTGGTTCACCATCTGCGCCATCGCGGCCCTCATCGGCGCGCTGGTCATCTTCCCGATCAAGTCGGTGAGATGACCGCGTGACACAGACCGGGCGGCCGGATCCTCGGGGGATTCCGGCCGCCCCACCACCGCGCGGTGCACGGAGGAGGGCTCTTCGCCTGCCGGATTCTTCCGTCTCCTAGACTTATGGCGATGAATCGTCGGGGTCAGTATGCGAAGGGCGCTGCCAAGCGGGAGGAGATCCTCGCGGTGGCGCTCGACGTGGTGGCCGAATTCGGATGCCGCAACGCCTCGAACCGCGAGATCGCCCGCCGCGTCGGGCTCACCCAGCCCGGCCTCATGCACTACTTCGGCTCGCGTGAAGAGCTGTACCTGGCCGTGCTCCGCGCCCGTGACGAGCGCGACACCGCGGCGCACTGGGTCGACAAGCGCAACTTCCAGGGCTTCCTCGACGTGATCGACCACAACACGCGGGTGCCCGGTCTCGTGCAGCTCTACGTCGAGTTCTCGGCGGAGGCGAGCATCGGCAAGCACCCGGCCCACGAGTACTTCGTCGAGCGCTACGCGTGGGTGCGCGAGCTGTCGGCGCAGTCGGTGCGCGCGGCGCAGGAGAGCGGGGAGTTCGGGCCGAACGCCGACCCCGAGCTGATCGCCGACATCATCGTCGCGGCCGCCGACGGACTGCAGCAGCAGTGGCTGCTCGACCGATCGATCGACATGGTCGCGCGGCTCCGCGCCGTGTGGAACGGCTTCGCCGCACAGTCCCGCCTCGACCCCGTCGCCTGACGCTCGGTCGTCGTGGCCGCCGCTGTTCGAACTGAGCATCCGCCGGTCGGCACCCCGCGCGTTTGAGGGATTCAGGCGCGCGTGTCAGGATGAGCGCATCCGGCTCCGCAGAGAGCCGTCCGTGGTGTGAGGAGCGAACATGCAGCTGGCGATGGTGGGACTCGGACGGATGGGCGCGAACATCGTGCGGCGCCTCATGCGGGCGGGGCACGAGTGCGTGGTCTACGACGTGAACCCGCAGGCGGTCGCCACGCTCGTGGCCGAGGGGGCGACGGGCGCCGACAGCTATGCGGACCTCGCCGCGAAGCTGCACACGCCGCGCGTCGTCTGGCTCATGGTGCCGGCATCCCTCACCGGCCAGGTCGTCGACGAGGTGGCCGCCGTGCTCGACAGCGGCGACATCATCATCGACGGCGGCAACTCCAACTACCGCGACGATGTGCGTCGGGCCGCGGCTCTCCGCGAGCGCGGGATCGAGTTCGTCGACATCGGCACCAGCGGCGGCGTCTTCGGCCTCGACCGCGGATACTGCCTGATGGTCGGCGGATCGGATGCCGCCGTGCAGCACATCGAGCCGATCCTGCGCACGATCGCCCCCGGAGTGGGCGAGATCGAGCGCACCCCGGGGCGCAGCGGAGACCTCGCCCCCGAGGAGCAGGGCTTCCTGCACTGCGGTCCGTCCGGCGCCGGTCACTTCGTGAAGATGGTGCACAACGGCATCGAGTACGGCATCATGGCCGCGATCGCCGAGGGGCTCAACCTGCTGGAGAACGCGGATGCCGGCATCCGCGAAGCCGAGCACTCCGCCGAGGTCGCTCCGCTCGAGGAGCCCGAGTACTACCAGTTCCCCATCGACACCGCGAAGGTCGCCGAGCTCTGGCGACGCGGATCCGTGGTGTCGTCGTGGCTGCTCGACCTCACCGCCGCCGCCCTGCACGAGAACCCTCGACTCGACGGTCTCGCCGGACGCGTGTCGGACTCGGGCGAGGGCCGATGGACCGTGAAGGCCGCGGTGGACGTCGGCGTGCCGGTGCCGGTGCTCGCGGCATCCCTCTTCGAGCGCTTCGCCTCCCGTGACGAGGACCGCTTCGCCAACCAGGTGCTGTCGGCGATGCGCCTGCAGTTCGGCGGGCACCAGGAACGCCCCGCCGGCGACGTGCTGGAAGCGGGCGGCCGCAACGTCGACGCGAACTGAGCGCGCGCCTTCCCGCGTGCGCACGCACTCGCATGTGAGCGACTTCCCTCCCCGTGAGGGGCCGAAATGTACGGGATCACGGCGGTCGGATGCCGCGTTCTCTGACCCCTCGGCGCGCTCAGCGCGTGCGCGTCAGCGTCCGAGCTTCTCTGCGCAGACCACGCAGTGCGTCGCGAACGGGCGCGCCTCGAGGCGCGCCGCAGGGATCCGCTGACCGCACCCGGCGCAGACGCCATACTCTCCCGTGTCGAGCCGGGCGAGTGCCTCATCGACCTGGCGGAGTTCGGATGCCGCGGCATCCGCCAGCCCTGTCAGCCGGGACCACTCCGACGAGAGCGTCACGCCCTCGGGATCGTGCTCGTCGTCGTCGTTCGAGCCCTCGCGGTCGTGCATGAGCTCGCCGAGGGTCGCCGCCGTCGCCGCGACGCGGGCCACGGCCGCGGCGTGGAGCTCTTCGAGGATCGTGCGCGGATCGGGACTCACCCCGACACTCTAGGCGGGGGCGCTGACAGCGGGTCGCCCGGTCGGCGTGAGGTCGCTGCCCCGCGGCGGGGCTTCCGCCGTGGGGTTCGCCTCCGCATCCGCTCTCCCGCGAGCACAGCTGCGGATCCGCCGGAGAACGCACCGGTGGATGCCGGGTTCGGGGCGGCGCGTCGTGCTTCCACTCCGAAGCTGTGCCCGCCGGGCGCTCCGAAGCTGTGCCCGGGCCGGCTCAGCCGAAGAGCAGCGTGAGGACGGTCGCGCCGCCGCCGCCGAGGATCAGCGCGATGATGACCGTCCAGGCCACGATGCGGACGCGCCGGTTGCGGCGGACGTCGAGGTCGCCGTAGTCGCTGTCGTCGGTCATGCGACCGGCTCCGCGACGGTCGGGCCGAAGGCCGCCGGAAGGGTGGCCTGCGAGCGCTCGCGCAGCTCGGCGGCCGAGACGGTGAAGACGCCCTGCACTTCGAGCTGAGGCTCGCTGTCGGTCACGCCGATACGCGCGACCGGGTAGCCGCGACCCTCGCACAGCCCGCGGAACTTCACGTCGTCCTCGCGGGGGACGGTCACGAGCACGCGACCGGTCGACTCCGAGAAGAGGGCGGATGCCGCGTCCACACCGTCGCGCTCGATGATCTCGTTCAGCCAGACGCGCGCGCCGACGCCGAAGCGCATGACGCCCTCGGCGAGGGCCTGAGCCAGACCGCCCTCGGAGACGTCGTGCGCCGAGGAGATCAGCCACTCGTCGCGCGCGGCGGCGAGGAGACCGGCCAGGCGCTTCTCGCCGGCGAGGTCGACCTTCGGGGGCAGGCCGCCGAGGTGCTGGTGCACCACATCGGCCCACGCCGAGCCGGAGAGCTCGGTCGAGGTCGTGCCGAGCAGGTAGATGTTCTGGCCCTCGTCCTGCCACCCCGAGGGGATGCGGCGGGAGACGTCGTCGATGATGCCGAGCACGCCCACGAGCGGGGTCGGGTGGATCGGCACGTCGCCGGTCTGGTTGTAGAACGACACGTTGCCGCCGGTCACCGGGGTGCCCAGCTCGTAGCATCCGTCGGCGAGACCGTCGACGGTCTGGCCGAACTGCCACATGACCTCGGGGTTCTCGGGGGAGCCGAAGTTCAGGCAGTCCGTGATCGCGGTGGGCACGGCGCCGGTGACGGCGACGTTGCGGTACGCCTCGGCGAGGGCCAGCTGCGCGCCCGCGTACGGGTCGAGCTGGCAGTAGCGGCCGTTCGCATCGGTCGAGATAGCGAAGCCCAGGCCCGACTCCTCGTCGACGCGGATCATGCCGGCGTCGTCGGGGAACGCGAGGGCCGTGTTGCCGAGCACGTAGTAGTCGTACTGGTTCGTGATCCAGCGGGTGTCAGCGAGGTTCGGGCTCGCGACGAGATCGAGGAACTGCTCGCGCAGCACCTCGGCGTCGTTCGAGCGGGGCAGGTTCTCGGCGGCATCCGCCTGGAGCGCGTCGATCCACGTCGGGTACGCGACCGGACGGTCGTAGACGGGGCCGTCGACCGCGACGGTCGAGGGGTCGACGTCGACGATGCGCTCGCCCTGCCAGTCGATGATGAGGCGGCCGTCTCCGGTGACCTCGCCGAGCACCGAGGTCTCGACGTCCCACTTCTTCACGACCGCGAGGAACGCGTCGAGCTTCTCGGGGGCGACGATCGCCATCATGCGCTCCTGCGACTCCGACATGAGGATCTCCTCAGCGGTCAGCGTGGGGTCGCGCAGCAGCACGTTGTCTAGCGACACCTTCATGCCGCTGTTGCCGTTGGCGGCCAGCTCGCTCGTGGCGCAGGAGATGCCGGCGGCTCCGAGGTCTTGAATCGCCTCGACGAGCTCGTCGCGGTAGAGCTCGAGGCAGCATTCGATGAGCACCTTCTCGGCGAACGGGTCGCCGACCTGCACCGCGGGGCGCTTGGTCGGGCCGGTGGAGTCGAAGGAGTCGGAGGCCAGGATGCTGGCGCCGCCGATGCCGTCGCCACCCGTGCGGGCGCCGAACAGCACGACCTTGTTGCCCACGCCGGTCGCGTTGGCGAGCTTGAGGTCTTCGTGGCGCAGGACGCCGACCGCGAGCGCGTTGACGAGCGGGTTCGCCTGGTAGACGGAGTCGAAGACCGTCTCGCCGCCGATGTTCGGCAGGCCGAGGCAGTTGCCGTAGAAGCTGATGCCGCTGGTCACGCCGTGCACGACGCGGGCGGTGTCGGGGTGGTCGATCGCGCCGAAGCGCAGGGCGTCCATGACCGCGACGGGGCGTGCGCCCATCGAGATGATGTCGCGGACGATGCCGCCGACGCCGGTCGCCGCACCCTGGAAGGGCTCGATGAACGAGGGGTGGTTGTGCGACTCGGCCTTGAAGGTGACGGCCCAGCCCTCGCCGACGTCGATGACGCCCGCGTTCTGGCCCATGCCCACCATGAGGCGTTCCTTCATCTCGTCGGAGACCTTCTGGCCGAAGCGGCGCAGGTAGTTCTTCGACGACTTGTAGGAGCAGTGCTCCGACCACATCACCGAGTACATCGCCAGCTCGCCCGAGGTGGGGCGGCGGCCCAGGATCTCCTTGATGCGCGCGTACTCGTCGTCCTTGAGTCCGAGGGCCGCGTAGGGCTGCTCCTTCTCGGGAGTCGCGATCGCGTTCTCGACGGAGTCGGGAACGTGCGTGTGGGCGGTGGCTTCGGGGGCGTTGGTCACGCGCACTCCTCAGGAAGGGGGCCGGCGGGCGATCCCATTCTACCGGGCGTGCGAGCCCCCTTCCCTCGCGGGGTCAGCACCCTGAGGGGTCGCGAAGCGCGGCATCGCGGGGCGCGCATCCGACGTTCTCCGACCCCTCGCGCCGCGGAGGTGGGAGGGAAGGTCACGAGAACGTCACAGGATTCTCAATGAGGGTTGCCAGAACTCTCTGTTACCGGTAACTTTCGAAGCGTCCCCAGACGCACGTCCCCGCACCGTGCGATGCGCGCACGATGGCCGTGCGCTCGGATCTCGAGGAGGAGAACGCCAGGGAGACTCGCCTTGGGCCGCGCATCAGCGGCCAGTGCGGGATCGAGCTCTCAGAACCGACGCAGGACCGGCCTTCCGCAGCGACCCCCAAGACGCTGCGTCGGCCGGCGACATCCCCGCTTCGCCCGAGGCCGATCGCAGGCTCCGTCCATCAACGGGAGCCGCTGCTTTCGTGCGCCCTCGAGCGATCGACAGCAAGGAGTGAGACACGTGAGACCAGAAGTCAGATCGGGCCGGAGACGGCGACCGGGCGCTCGCGCCGCGGCGGTGATGGGCGTGACCGCGCTCATCGCCTCGTCCGTGACCGCGGTGGGCATCAGCGGCGCCGCCTACGCGGCGCCGACCAGCATCGTCCAGAACGGGACGTTCGAGAGCGGGATCTCCGGATGGAGCGCCCCGCTCGGCGGCACGCTCTCGCAGAGCACCGACGCCAAGTCCGGCACGAAGTCGCTCGCCATCAGCGGACGCACCTCGTTCCAGTCGGGGCCGACGGCCACCGTCACCGGGCTGCTGTCGACCGACGCGTCCTACGACCTGAACCTCTCGCTGAAGTTCGACACCGGGCGGGCGACGCAGAACTTCAACATCGTGCTGTGCACGTCGTCGCGCAGCCGTTGCGACGTCGTCGCGTCGACCACGGCGACCGCTGGGCAGTGGGCGAGCGTGCAGAAGACGTTCACCCCGCTGACCTCGGACTACGACATCCTCTTCGTCGAGACGCCCTGGAACACCGACATCCAGTCGTTCGTGATCGACGACGTCTCCCTGACCACCGACGACGGCGGCCCCGCCGTCGTCGAGCCGCCCGCCGTGCCCGGCAACCTGCTGCCGGACGGCCGATTCGTCTCGGGATTCACGGGATGGACGAACACCCGCGGCGGCACGCTCGCCCTCAGCGACGACGCCGCGAGCGGCGCCCACTCCCTGCAGGTGACGGGGCGCGAGAACACCCAGTCCGGTCCGTTCGCGAACGTCGCGGACAAGATCGAGCTCGGCGCCTCCTACCGGCTCACCGGCAAGCTCAAGTACGACGAGGGCAACGCCACCCAGCAGTTCAACTTCACGTTCTGCCCCACGAACTTCAACGGATGCGCCGACTACGGTCACACGTTCACGAAGGGCGAGTGGGGGGCGTTCTCGCAGGAGTTCACGGCCGAGGCGAAGCACGTCGCCGCGGGCTGGCTCTTCGTCGAGACCCCGTGGGGATCGAGTGCGCTGCAGGACTTCAAGGTCGACGAGCTGTCGCTCGTGAAGATCGCCGACGCCCCTGAAGGGCCGGAGTTCACCAGCCTCGAGAAGGTGCAGACCAAGCCGGTCGGCGACCACAACCCGCTCGTCGGCCACAAGTTCGGCGCCGACCCGCACCACCTCATCTACAACGGCCGTCTCTACATCTACTCGACCGACGACACGCAGCAGTACGAGCTGAACAGCAAGGACGCCAACGGGCTTCCGACGCAGTCGAACGGGTACGGCGGCATCACCCGTCTCAACGTCATGTCGACCAGCGACATGGTCAACTGGGTCGACCACGGCAGCATCCCGATCGCCCGTGAGGGCGGAGCGGCTCCGTGGTCGAGGAACTCCTGGGCTCCCGCCGCGATCGAGAAGGACGGCAAGGTCTACCTCTACTTCTGCGACAGCGGAACCGGCACCGCGGTGGTCGTGGGCGGCTCGCCGCTCGGCCCGTGGAACGACCCGCTGGGCAAGAAGATCATCCCCGACACCGTGTCTCGCGACTACATCGCCGGCGGCGGATTCCCCGCGGGCATGTGGCTCTTCGACCCCGAGGTGTTCATCGACGACGACGGCCAGGGCTACCTGTACTTCGGCGGCAACTCCCAGATCGGCACCGCGCCGAACGTGCAGGGACCGCAGAACCCGAAGTCGACCCGCGTGGTCAAGCTGAAGGACGACATGGTCACCCTCGACGGCGACCCGGTCGAGATCGACGGGCCCGGCATGTTCGAGGCCTCGAGCATGTTCAAGCGCGGCGACACGTACTACTACTCCTACTCGTCGAACTTCCAGGTCAACGAGGTGCCGGGGCAGTACCCGTCGCGCGGCGGCATCGCGTACATGATGACCGACGACCCGATGAAGCTCGGATCGTCGGAGTACGCGGGGGTGGCGTTCCAGAACCAGGGCACGTTCTTCGGAGCGGGCAACGGCGGCAACAACCACTCCGACATGTTCACCTTCAAGGGCGAGACGTACTTCACGTATCACGCGCAGACGCGCGGCGCGGCGTGGGCGGCGGCGCTCGGAACCCCCGGGGCGACCCAGGGCTACCGCTCGGTGCACATCGACAAGCTGGAGTTCAACGCCGACGGGACGATCAAGCCGATCGTCGGCACGCGCGCCGGTGTCGCGCAGGTCGAGAGCTTCGACCCGTACCGCACGTTCGAGGCGGAGACCCTGGCCTGGCAGCTCGGCATCAGCACGGCCAAGACGGATGCCGCATCCGTCGAGTTCCCCGAGCACAACGGCGGGGGCAACATGGTGCTGTCGGGTGTCGATGACGGCGACTTCGCCGGTGTCTCCGGCGTCGACTTCGGCTCCGGCGCGAAGACCGTGTCGGCGCGCGTGAAGCCGCTCGTCGAGGGCGGCAGTATCCAGGTGCGTCTCGACGATGTCGACGGGCAGGTCGTCGCGGAGATCCCGGTCGACGGAACCGTCGGCGAGTGGACCACCGTCCAGGCCGACGTGACCGGAGCCGCCGGAGAGCACGACGTGTTCTTCGTCTTCGCGGCTCCCGAGGGCGCCGACGCCGATGCCGACCTGTTCGAGGTCGACAACTGGGCGTTCACGCCGGTCGACGACGGCCCCGGCGCCGAGCTCGTCGCCCAGCTGTCGCGCACCGAGGTCGCCGCGGGCGGATCGGTGACGCTCACGGCATCCGGGGTTCCGTCGGAGACGGTCGAGATCGGGATCGAGAGCACGTACCGTGCGCTCGCGAACGTCGAGGTCTCCGAGGGCGCGCTCGACGTCGCCCTGGTGATCCCCGCCGACATCGAGCCCGGTGCGCATCACATCGTGATCCGCGACGGTGAGACCGAGCTCGCGAGGCTCGCGCTCACGGTCACGGCGGCCGGGACCGGTACGGCCGGAGCCGGCGGCGGCGCCGGCGGCTCGGGCACGGCGGCGGGAACGGGCAGCGGAACCGGCGGCGCGCTGGCGAACACCGGTGGCGACGCCGGTGCGGCGGCGAACGCGGCCCTGCTCGGTGCGCTGCTGATGGCGCTCGGAGCGGGCGCGTGGATGACGCACCGTCGTCGCCGCGCGCTCGGCGCCACCGAGAGCGAGTGACCGCAGCATCCTGATCGCAGCACCCTGAACGCATCGCTCCGTCCGCATCCCGCGGGCGGGGCGATGCTCGTTCCTCGGTCGTGAGGGGTCGTGAAGCGCTGCATCCGCGCCCCTTGACGCGGCACTTCGTGGCCCCTCAGCGTGGGCGCGGGGCGCGGGGCGCGCTAACGCGGGGAGCGCTAGCGCGGGGATGCCGCGGCGGCGAGGCGAGCGGTGAGAGTTTGCGCGGCGGCGCGCAGCTCCTCGGGGCCCACGACGGTGAACGGGGCGTCGAACCTCATCACCGACGCGAGCATGCCGACCCAGGACCACGACCCGACGGTGACCTGGCACGACCCCTCGTCGCGGGGCTCGACCGTGCCGTCGGAGCCGACCCACACCGCGACCTCGCGTGCCGGCAGTTCGATCACGACCTCCCCGACGCAGGGCCAGCGGTCCTCGGTATCCGAGCCCTTGGCGCGTGCGGCGAGATAGGTGCGCGCATCCCCCGCGGGAAGCGGTCGCGGTGTGAACGACGGGCCGGTCGGGATGCGCGGCCGCATCCGATCGAGGCGGAAGATGCGCCAGTCGTCGGCATCCAGATCCCACGCGAGCAGGTACCAGCGGTTCTCCCGCGCGACGATCTCGTGCGGCTCGGTGCGCCGCGCCGGCCGGTCGTCATCGGCGCCGTAGTCGAAGCGCAGCACCTTCCGGTCACGAACGGCCGCGCTCGTCGCCTCCAGCACGGCGGCATCGACCCTGGTCTCGTTTCCCGTGCCGGAGAAGCGGATGCCGTCGACCCGGTGCCGCAGCCGGGAGGGCATCACCTGGCGGACCGTGGCGAGGGCGCGCGCGGCCCCTTCGTCGATGTCGATGCCGCTCGACGGGGCGTTCTGCAGAGCGACGGCGATCGCCACGGCCTGGTCGTCGTCGAACAGCAGCGGCGGCAGCTCCGAACCCGCAGCAAGGCGGTAGCCCCCGGCTGGGCCCTTGATCGCGGAGATGCGGTAGCCGAGCTCGCGCAGCCGCTCGACGTCACGCCGCACGGTGCGCGGGCTCACGTCGAGGCGGTCGGCGAGCACGCTCCCCGGCCAGTCGCGCGGCGTCTGCAGCAGCGACAGCAGGGCGAGCATGCGGGAGGAGCTGCCGGTCATTCCCCCATTCTCTTCCGAGTAGAGGACAGAAACCGACCTCTTCTGCGGGAATCGTGGTCGTAGACGGCACTCGGCCGTCGCCGATCTGAGGAGACACCATGACCATCACCACCACCACGCACCTCAACTTCCGCGGCACTGCGCGCCAGGCGCTGGAGTTCTACCGCTCCGTGTTCGGCGGCGAGATCGCGCTCGCCACCTACGGGGAGTTCGGGATGCCGGCCGATGCCCCCGGCGCGGACCGCCTCGTGTTCGGAGAGCTGGACGGCGGCGGCATCCGTCTCATGGCCTACGACATCCCCGGCCTCGACGACGCCTCCGCGACCGCGGGCGAGACGCGGAGGGAGAACGGCCTGACCATCACCGATCGCCCGTTCTTCCAGTCGCTGCGGGCCACGTCGCTCGACGAGCTCACCGGATACTGGGGCGCACTCGCCGTGGGCGCCGAGGTGGTCGAGCCGCTCGCGGCATCCGCGTGGTCCGCCGGGTTCGGCATGCTCACCGACCGCTTCGGCGTCACGTGGGTGCTCGACGTGCGCGCTTCCTGAGCGCGCTCGCTCCGCGCCCCGAGCGGCGGCTCGCAGCTCGCGTCCGCGCCTCAAGTGGCCGTGAGGAGTCAGAGATCGCGGCATCCGACCGCCTGGATCCGACGTTCTCTGACTCCTCACGCGTCGCTCACTTGAGGGCGGCGGTGCGGTCGGGCTCGGGGCCGAGGAGCGCACCGATCACGATGAGAGCGGATGCCGCGGCGAGCACGGCCATGACCGCCGCGACCGGGCCGAGTGCGCTCTGCAACCAGGGCAGCCAGAACGGGAAGAGCGCCGGCACGACGAGGGACAGCGAGTACCCGACCCCGTAGCCGCTCGACCGCACGGCGGAGGGGAAGCGCTCCGCGAGGTACGCGCCCACCGGACCGTAGGCCGAGACCGTGACGATCTGCACGACGGTCACCGCGAGCACGGCGGCGACGCCCTGCGAGGTCAGCGCCCACGCGAAGGCGAGGGGTGCGGCGACGAGCGCCCCCGCGCTGAAGACCACGAAGAAGCGTCTCCGTCCGATCCGCTGCGAGAGCGCGCCGGCGGAGAGCATCGCGGCTGCCGAGACGAGGGTCGCGATCAGCATGATGAACGGGACGGTCGTCGGTCCGACCTGCGGCGCCTCGCGCAGCATCCCGGTGAGCACGGGGATCGCCATCTGGGTGAACAACCAGAGCCCGGTCATCAGCACGAACACCTGCCACAGCTGGCGGCGGAACGGACCGATGAGGATGGCGGTGAGCGGACGTGTGCGGCGGGCGCCGGTCGTCGAGATCGGGGCGTCGTCGACGCCGGCGACGTAGTACCAGAGCATCGCCGCGGCGAGCAGGGCGCCGGCGATGAACGGCATCCGCCACCCCCAGCCGGCGTAGGCGTCGGGTCCGAGCACCTGGACGAGGGTCAGCGTGAGCCCGGCGATGAACGCGTTGGCGAGCGGTGACATGGCCATGATGCCGCCGCTGAGCAGGCCGCGCCGGCGCGGGGCGGTCCACTCCATGGCGAGGGGGATGGCCGCGGAGTACTCACCGCCGAGGAAGACGCCGCCGACGAAGCGCAGGGCCACGAACGTCCACAGGGTCGCCGCGCCGCCGACGTCGTGGGTGGGGATCAGGGCGATCAGCAGCGTCGTGATCGCGATGCCGGCGATCGCCGCCGTGGTGGTTCTCGTTCGTCCGTGACGGTCGGCGAGGCTCCCGAAGATCGCGGCGCCGAGCGGACGTCCGAGCAGGGTGGCGACGAAGATCAGGCCCGTCTGGGCGGCGGCCGCATCGGGACCCAGCACGATCGCAGCCGCGGGGGCGAGGGCGATGACCGGCAGGAAGATGTCGACCTGGTCGACGAAGTTGCCGAGCAGTCCGCCGCGGACGGCGTTGCGTGCTCGAGAGGGGGAGACGGTGGGCTCGGCGATGAGACGCGACATATGGCTCGACTTCCTACGGCGGCATGACCCGCATCAGGTATGACGGTCGGCGCGGCGTCAGCGCCCTCTCAGCCCCTGCCGGGACTCCCATGGTTGAGGGAAGTCTAGGGGAGGGAACAGTCCCCGGTCGTTGAGCGAGCGCAGCGAGACGAAACGTTCGCCGTCGTCCGTCGTCCGTCGCCTGTCGCCTGTCGCCTGTCGCCTGTCGCCTGTCGCCTGTCGCCTGTCGCCTGTCGCCTGTCGCCTGTCGCCTGTCGCCTGTCGCCTGTCGCCTGTCGCCTGTCGTCCGTCGTGCGTCAGCCCGAGGCCGTGACGACGTGCGCCTGGATCCGCCCCCGCACCTCGCCGTCGCCGAACCGGGCGGCGATCGCGGCGGCTGCCCGCACCGTCGCCTCCGCGAGGGCCGACGGGTCCCGCGCCTCGATCTCGCCGCGCAGGGGTGTGCCCTGGCAGTACGCGGTCGCCGCGACGAGGGCCGACGGTGCGACGCTCTGCGCGGTCACGGTGTCGATCGTGACGGTGGTGAAGCCGGCATCCCGCACCTCCCGCTCGATCAGGGCGACGTCGTGATAGCCGTGCGGGGTGCGGGCCATGAAGCGCGGAGGATCGGCGGGGAACATCGCCGCGAGCGCATGCCCCACCTCGTCGGCGAAGTCGTTCCTCTCGATCGCGTCCCAGACGGCGAACACGAATCTCCCGTCGGGTTCGAGCACCCGCCGCGCCTCGCGGTAGGCGCGGATGCGGTCGGGGAAGAACATCGCCCCGAACTGGCACAGGACCAGGTCGAAGGCGTCGTCGTGGAAGGGCAGGTCCTGCGCGTCGGCGGTCTGCCAGCGCAGCCGCGGATCGGGCAGGACGGATGCCGCGTAGTCCAGCATCGGCGCGCTCAGATCGGTCGCGACGTACGCCGAGCCGGCGGGCAGCAGCGGCAGCAGGAATCGCGGGACGACGCCCGTTCCGGCCGCGGTCTCCAGCACCCGCCGCGGCTCCAGCGCCGCCGCCCGGCGCGCGACATCGGCCGCATAGGGCTCGAAGATCAGCGGCACCATGTAGCGGTCGTAGTTCTCGGGGATGGACCCGGAGAAGATGCTGTCGGGAACGGGCATCAGTGCACCTCTGAGGCGAGGGTACGCCTGAGTGAGGGGGTGCGGTAGGGGTTTGCTGCGGCGACCGGATCTGCCTGTGGGGTCAGAGCACCGCTGCGAGTCCGTGGTGTTCGGCGCGTGCGCGCAGCTCGAGATCGAAGGTGAGGATGCCGTCGACAGTGGTGCCGAGTCGCAGCGCTGTCGCGAGGTGGAGAGCGTCGAGTGTGCGCAGTCCGCTCCGCAGGGCGACGGCTGCGTCGGCGATGTCGTCGTCGAGCGACACGAGGGCGACGCGGTCGATGACCTGCTGCACGTGGTGGCCGGCGATCAGCCGCCGGTCGACGATCGCGGCCAGCTCGACGGCCAGGAGGCGTGAGGACACGAACTCGGCTCCGCGCTCGAAGAGTTCGGCGACGGCCTCGCTCTCGGCTTCGTCGATCAGCAGTTTCGCCGCGGCGGAGGTGTCGAGATAGATCACAGCCGATCCGCCCGCAGATCGTTGATGATCTCCGCACTCGTCTGATCGAGCTTCACCCTCTGTATGTTCAACGCTCCCGATTGCGACGGTAGTCGTACGTGCCCCGCGGCGATCAGGTCGTCCCAGACGCTGGCCTGCGGAGGGGACAGCTGTGCGATCGGGCGCCCGCGATCGGTGATCGTCAGCGTCTCTCCCGCGGCGACACGCGCCAGGACCTTCGCGGTCTGCTGGTTGAGCTCGGTTCTCGTCACGGTTGCCACTCTGGAAGTCTACGGGCGAAGTAGTAGAAATAGTAGGTCTGTTGCGTTGGTGGGGATGGAAGCCACATGCAGGCACGATAACTCGTCCGTCAGGCAGCAGGCGTGCGTCGAGGAGGCGGTTGTCAGAAGCTGTGGAGAAGTCCTGAGGAGGTCGATCGGTGCAGGGTGAGTGGGTGGTTCCAGGGGAACAACCGGCAGAACTCGGGGCTGCGACGGAGAGGCTCGTTGCCTAGTCTCAAATGCGTGGGGGAATTCGCAGGTTTGGAAATAGGCAGTTGGGCAGAACTCCTTTCGGGAGTGGCCTCAGTGGCGGCAGCGTTCGTGAGCATCTTCGCTTTGCGCACAGCTTTGGCGGCGAACGCCACGGCGGAGCGCACGCGTAGCGAGGCCAAGGTCTTCGCCGACGAGACGCGGGAGCGTGAGCGTTCGCGGCAGCATGCCGATGTGGCTCGTCAGTTGCAAGCGTGGTGGGTGAAATGGAACGAAGGCGCCGGCGACGCGTACGGAGTCTTCGTGACGAACGCGGGTGAGGGGGCGACCGTCTTCCGCGACATTCGAATCGAGACGCGGGGGAACTCGATCGCGAAAGGTGAGAAGGGTTTCATCACCTTCACCTCGCTGCCACCCGGTTCGTACGTACTGGTCAGCAACGCATACGGATCCGACCATGCGTGGGGAGAGCCCCAAGCGGTGCGCGCAGACGTCACCTACGAGCCGCTGCTCAAAGCGCAGAAGTACGCCGTGACGTGCATCTCCTTCGAAGACCCGACCAAGCAGGCATGGTGCTGGACGCCTGAGCGGGGTCTGGAGTCTGCAGTCAAGGCATAAGCGTCACCGGGGTCTACTGCACCGACCATCCCCCGTCGCTCGCGAGCACGGCGCCGTTGATGTTCACGGCGTCGTCGCTGAGCAGGAACGTGATCGATGCCGCCAGGTGCTCGGCGGTCGCGATGGTGGGGATCGCCTGCTGGAACGGTGCGAGGCGACCCGAACCGTACTCCGACATGTTCGGGGGCATCGGGATGCCGGTGGCGACGCCGCCCGGGGCGACGGAGTTCACGCGGATGCCCTTCGGCCCGTACATGAACGCCGCGGACTTCGTCACGCCGATGATGCCGTGCTTGCTGGCCGTGTAGGCGTTGCCGGAGGCGTTGCCGCGCAGGCCCGCTTCGCTCGACACGTTGAGGATCGATCCGCTGCCGGCCGCCTCCATGATCGGGAGCACCGCGCGCATGAGCTTGAACGGGGCGGTGAGGTTGATCGCGATGACGCGGTCCCAGACGGCATCCGTCGTCTCGCCCGCGGGGGAGAAGTCGTCGTTGATGCCGGCGACGTTCGCGAGGCCGTCGATGCGGTCGCCCGCGGCGGCGATGACGGCGTCGATCGCGCTCTGCTGCGTGAGGTCTCCGGCAACGGTGACGATGTCGGGGAGCTCGGCCTTCAGCGCGTCGAGCTTCTCGGCGGAGATGTCGGCGGCGATCACGCGTCCGCCTTCGCGGGCGATGCGGGATGCCGTGGCCCTGCCGATTCCGGATGCCGCGCCCGTGACGATCACGGTCTTGCCGGCGAAGCGTCCGGTAGTGGGCTTCTCGGCCCAACCTTCGGTGCCGGTGTCTTCGGGGATCTCGCCGCCGTTGGCCGCGCGGACGAGATCGTCGACGACCGACTGCGGCAGAGCGCCCTGGCTCATCGCGACGAGCTGCTGCAGCGGGAGCCCGAGCACGGGGGTGAGGAGCTCGGGGTCGGCGCCGGTCTTCTCGAAGAGTCCGCGGATGAGCGGTCCGCCGACCTCGTCGTTCAGCCAGTCGCCGATGGTGGAGTGAGCGGTGAGGGCCATGCTGGTGCTCCTTCTTGTTTCGCAACGGTGCGTCTCGTTATGGATCAGTGTACGCCTGAGTAGCCTGTGATCGTGCCCAGACCTCGAAGTGAATCCGCCCGGCAGGCCGTGCTGGAGGCGATGCGCGCCGCCCTGTCCTCTTCGGGCTACGAGGCCGTGACGATCGAGGGCCTCGCCGAGGTCGCCGGGGTCTCGAAGCAGACGATCTACCGGTGGTGGCCGTCGAAGGCCGCGATCCTCGGGGAGGCGCTGCTGGAGGGGGAGCTTCCGGGAGTTGAGCTACCGATGACGGACGACCTGACGGCAGATCTTCGGGCGCTTTTCACTGTGCAGGACGACGGGGAGACAGTCGCACTTGCACGGGCGCTCATCGCGGTGACGGCGACTGATCCAGAACTTGGGGCACGGTTGAACGAGAGGCTGGCGGCGCCGATCAGGGAGTGGACGGCGGAGCGGCTCACCCGGGGAGTTGCGGCAGGTGACGTGCGGGCGGACGTGGATGCTGCGGTCGTGGCGGATCAGCTGATTGCGCTGGGGTCGTATGCGGCCTTGCTTGGGGTGGGGATGGATGCGGAGCGGGTGGAAAAGATGAGTGAGCTAGTCGTGCGGGGGATTGCGACCTGTTGAACATCACGACCTAGTGAACACCGTGACCTTTGAGACGCAGAGTGCGCGGGGAGTCGTTTCGGTGTGCGGTGACGAAGATGAGCGTGTCGTGATGTCTAGGGCTCACGACAGCGCTCTCCGCGAGCGAATCCCGCGCGGCGTTCGTCTGTATGGAGGACGATCGTCTGGGATTCCGGACTGCGGACTTCGCAGCGGCACCGGGTGCATCGCTTCCGGCTGGGGGCGAGGGAGGCATACTCCTTGCGAACTTGTTGGTTCCACTGCCCGCCCGCAGAGAGCATCACCGGCTCGGCTCTCGTCAAGAATGAGGAGAGAGCTTCCCATGCGGGATCATGATCGGGACTTGCAGAAGCGTGGTGGGGTGCGGTCGAGATGTGGAGCTTCGGTAGGAGTTCCGTGCGTGCGTTCGATGTCACCCAGCTGCCGGAGCTGTCGCTCCAGACGATCGCTCCGCCTTCGAGTTTGCCGGCATGCCACAGGACTGGACAGAGGGCCCGTCTGTTCTGGACGCTGAGGGCGAGAGCGAACGACAGCAGGGGCAGAGAGCTTGAAGCGGCAGCTCGACGTCGCACTTCCACGGCGTTCGCCAGTGTGGCTACTCCGGGTCTGCCGGCCGACCACCACGGCGTCGAGGAGCGTCCGTGGTCGACGGAGAAGAGACGAACTTCGACCCTGTTTTGATAGGCGTCGACCATCAACTTCTGCAGAGCACCCGCCTTTGATGCTGCGCGGCGGCCGATCTCTGCTGCCGTACCGTCAAAGAACTCATCGAGGTCTTCAGAGTCCTCTGCGAGCAGGCGCACGTAGCGCTGCACCGAGACCGACAGCTCGTCCTTCTGCGCGTCAGAGAGTGCTGCGGAGAGATCGACAGCCTCGAGCATGGCATCCCCCGGAGCATCGGTGGGGTTCCGGGCGTCCGATACGACCGCGGAGTATCCAGACCGAAGGCTTTCCTCCAGCTCTGGCAATGAGCTCTCCGGAAGTTTCGATACGAGTATGGCCCCCTGAGCGAGAGCCTCGGCCGCCCTGGCAACGACGTCCCACTCGTATGGGATCCACAGCTCATCCAGAGTGTCGAGCCCGGCCTCGGTGAATCCCTCCCACCCGCCGATGTGGTCGTGGTCATCGTGCGTCAGTACGAGGATGGTCGGAGACGCTTGTGCGACGAGGCGACCCATCTCCGGCCGACCACCGACATCAACGCCGACGCACACGCGTTGCCCGCGTTGCCCGAGTTGCCCGCTCGGTGTGGACCACGTGAGTGCCTCTCCGGGCTGCTTGTGAGGTGGCAGTCCGAAAGCCGTCAAAGTGCTGCGTGCGACCAATGCGGCACATCCTCTCCAGTTGTTCCCGCGCGAGAATCCAGCAGCGCTCGACGCCGTGCGCGCAATCGGGAGTCGAACCCGCGGGCGTGAAGGTGAGTAGTCATGCAGCCTCCTTGGTTCGCAGCGTATCGCTCCCCTGTCTCCCTGCCGATGGCCGACGTTGCCCTCACCGTGTTTCCCTCACGCGGCGGAGTGCGTGGTGGAAGGGGAGGAGGATCTGCGTGAGTGCTCGGACGATGATCGTCGGGCGCACCTGCTCACGCTCCCACGCAGCCTGGGAGGCCTGAAAGACCCTCTGGATCCGTTCGAGGTGCAATGCGGTCCACTTAAGCTCCACAGTCTGACGGAGCCCCACTTTCCCCCTGGGGCGCGGAGCCCACAGGGCGACGCTGACGAGGACGGTAGTTGCGGCCACGATGGCGGCCATCCATATGGTGTTCTTCCCGGAGAGGAGGAAGATGAGAGTGACTGTGATGATCCCCATGGCGCTCATCGTGAGCAGGAACGCGCGAACCCACGCCCTGCTCCGTGGCGACTCTGCCTTGTCGGCGCCGGCAAGCCAGACAAGCACGAGTGTCGTCGGCATCGCGGCGGATGCCGCGCACATGAGAACGAACCCCGGTGTGAGAGCGACCCCGGGTCCCCACACCGCAATGCCGCCGACCACCATGGCGATTCCGGCAACGACGATCGGGGCAAGAATGAAGAGCGCGATGAGGTGCCACACTCGGCTCGTCGTCGTGACAGGAATGTCTGATCCGAAAGAGTCAGATACCCACGCCTGGGCATTCCTCATCGTCTCGGCGCTCCGTCGGTATGCGGCTTCTGTGCTCACAGGCTGGGGTGGGGCGAACATCTCTGCTCGCACGATCGCGATGAAGCCGAGCAAGATCGCGAAGAGCACGGGCGCGATCATCGTGACATCGTTCAGCACGAGGGTGACCGCAAAGCTGAGGACGAAGGTCAGCGCCAACCGCACGGCGTTCGCAACCATCCGATTCCCCTGCGCGTGATCGTCAGGATCCAGTTCGGCGGATGGACTCTTCCTCTCAAGAACCGTCAGGATCACGCTGAACAGGAGCAGAGCGGGTGAGTACGCAGGGGCGACAATCGCGCTGACCGCCGAAAGAGACGCGGCCCAATCGACGGCGAACGGCTGCTGGCTGAGAATGAAGAGCGTAACGAGTAGGGTCACGTTCCCCAGGACTGCGAGCATCAGCCATGCGAGACAGCGGCGAGCGAACATGGTGAGTGATCGAGGTTCAGTGCGAGTTCGAGTTGTCATACGCCCTTGCTACATGGCTGATCCGACATGGCCCCGCGCTCGGTTGCCGCGCTTCATCTCTCAGCCTGCTCGGCGACGATGGAGAAAGTGCGTATAGGTAATCCAATCTCGATCAGAGTAATCAGAACTGCAATCAATATGACGAATAGTTAGAGCACTCTGCTGGCAGATTTGGAGCGGATGCTGTCATAGGCGGATACTCGTCCCATCCGGATCGCCACATCGCGACCCGGCATCCGACATGAATCCCACCTTCTCGCTCACGCCTGAGACGTCCATCGCCATCGTTGGCGCTGGACGTCTCGGCGGTGTTCTCGCCCGAGCGCTCCGCGCCTCCGGTTTCGACGTGCGCGGCCCGTCCCGGAGAGCCGACGAGATCCCCGAGACCGACATCGCGATCCTCGCCGTTCCCGACGCGGCGATTGCCGATGCCGCGAAGAGCACGAAAAGCACGAGAACCGTCCACCTCTCCGGCGCCACTAGCCTCGACGCGGTCGACTTCAGCATCCACCCGCTCCAGACCTTCACTGGCACAGAGTCGCCCGAGGTGTTCCACGGCATCGGCGCCGCGATCGACGGACGCACCGACGACGACAAGAGCCTCGCAAGAGACCTCGCTCGCGCCCTCGGCATGACCCCGTTCACTGTGACCGATCGGGCGGCGTATCACGCGGCAGCATCCTTCGCATCGAACTTCGTGCTCACCGTGCTCGATGCGGCGGAGCAGCTCGCCACCGCCGCGGGCGTCGAGAATCCGCGTGAGGTCCTCGCCCCGCTCGTCCGGCAGTCGGTCGACAACTGGCAGCATGAGGGCGCGGCGGATGCCCTCACCGGGCCCATCGTCCGCGGCGATGAGCTCACCGTCGCGACGCAGAGGGCGGCAACGGGCGCGCACCGGGACCTCTTCGACGCGCTCGCCACCGCCACGAGGCGCATCGCCGGCCCGCGCAACCCAGAGGCGGACCTGCACAGCCCCGAGAAGGACCGCGCATGAAGATCCTCCGCACGATCCCCGAGGTTCGCGCCGCCGTCCGAGAGGCCAAGGCGAACAACCAGACCGTCGGCCTCGTCCCCACGATGGGCGCGTTCCACGAGGGCCACCTCTCCCTCATGCGCCGTGCACGCGAAGAGAACGGCCTCGTCGTCGTCTCCCTCTTCGTCAACCCGACGCAGTTCGCCCCGAACGAAGACCTCAGCACCTACCCGCGCGACGAAGCGCGCGATGCCGCGCAGGCTGAAGCGGAGGGCGTCGACATCCTCTTCGCCCCTGCGCCCGACGAGGTCTATCCGCACGGCTTCGCCACCAGCATCCACGTCACAGGCATCACCGACGTCCTCGACGGCGCGAGCCGCGGCGCGCATCATTTCGACGGCGTCGCCACCGTCGTCGCCAAGCTGTTCGGCATCGTCCGCCCCGACGTCGCCTACTTCGGACAGAAGGATGCTCAGCAGGTCCTGGTCGTGCGGCGCGTGGTGCGCGACCTCGACCTCGACGTCCGCATCGAGGCGTGCCCCATCGTCCGCGAGGCCGATGGGCTCGCCATGAGCTCGCGCAACGTCTACCTCGACCCCGCCGCCCGGCAGCAGGCCACCGCGCTCAACCGCGCCCTCGACGCCGCCCAGGCGCTGCACAACGGCGGCGAACGGGATGCCGACCTCATTCTCGCCGCTGCCCGCGACGTCCTCGACGCCGCTGGCATCCGCACCGAGTACCTCGAGCTCCGTGACGCCGAGACGCTCGAACCCGTCGCCAACACGTCACGGGACGCCCTCCTCGCCGTCGCCGCGCACGTCGGCGCGGCTCGCCTGATCGACAACCACCTCCTCACCGGTCACCCTTCGGAACACGACCGCATCTCCGAACCCAGCCGCATCTCCGAACCCGCCCACCCCGCAGAACCCCGCCGCACCTCAGAACAGAACGGCACTCGCTGATGCTCCGCACCATGCTGAAGTCGAAGATCCACCGCGCCACCGTCACCGGCAGCGACCTCCACTACGTGGGCTCCATCACGATCGACCCCATCCTGCTCGAGGCCTCCGACATCCGCCCGCACGAGCAGGTGCACGTCGTCGACGTCGACAACGGCTCGCGCTTCGTGACCTACGCCCTCGAAGGAGAGCGCGGAACCGGCGTCGTCCAGGTCAACGGCGCCGCCGCGCGCCTTGTGCACACGGGCGACACGATCATCGTCATCTCCTACGCCGACTACTCCCGAGAAGACCTCGAAGACTATGTGCCGACCGTCGTGCACGTCGACCGGAGCAACACGATCATCAGGGTCGACGACGCCGTCGGAGAGCTGGTGACAGCGTGAGCGCCCACGCCGCCCCCACGAAGCGCCTCACCCTCGGCGACCTCGCCGCCAAGAAGGCCGCGGGCGAGCGCCTCGTCATGGTCACGGCCTACGACTTCCCGAGCGCGCAGATCGTCGAGGATGCCGGCGTCGACCTCGTGCTCGTCGGGGACTCCGCCGCGATGACCGTGCTCGGCTACGACAGCACGGTGCCCGTCACGGTCGACGAGATGCTCATGCTCACGAAGGCGGTCCGCCGCGGACTCGACCGCCCGCTCCTCGTCGGCGACCTGCCGTTCGGCTCGTACGAGGCCTCAGACGCCGAGGCGATCGAGACGGCCCGGCGCTTCGTCAAGGAGGCGGGCGTCGACCTCGTCAAGATCGAGCGCGGCGGCACGACCGTCGACCGTGCCCGCGCGCTCGTGAACGCCGGCATCCCCGTCGTCGGCCACGTCGGACTCACCCCGCAGACTGCGACCGCGCTCGGCGGCTACCGCGCCCAGGGACGCACCGCCGAGGCCGCCCTCGCTGTGATCGACGACGCCCTCGCCCTGCAGGCGGCAGGCGTCTCGCTGCTCGTCGTCGAAGCCGTGCCGTCGGAGGTCACCGCGGTGCTCATGCCGCTGCTCGACATCCCCGTGATCGGCATCGGCGCCGGAGCGGATGCCGACGGGCAGGTCCTCGTCTTCCACGACCTCCTCGGCCTCTATCCGGGCAGCGCCGCCAAGTTCGTCAAGCGCTACGCGGACCTCCGCGCCGCCGCCGTCGCGGGCGTCGAAGCCTACGCCGACGAGGTGCGTGAAGGCGTGTACCCGGCGCCGGAGCACGGATACGGGATGCCGGAGGCCGAGGCCCGGCGGCTCGGGGAGCTGCTCGCGGGGCGGTGACCCAGCCAGAGGCAGACCGCCTCGGGGAACTGCCGCGGGCGGTAGGACGACGCTAGGACGCGAGTCGGGTGCGGGTCGCGTCGACGGGCTGAGGGCCGACCTCCGCCCAGACCTCGTCGAGCGAGAGGCCGAGCACGTGAGCGATCGCGCCGATCGTCGCGAACGCGGGCGTCGCCACGCGTCCGGACTCGATCTTGCGCAGCGTCTCCGGCGAGACGCCGGCGTCGAGCGCCACGCCCAGCATGGAGCGTTCACCTCGCGCCCGCCGCAGCAGCGCGCCGAGCCGCTCTCCTCGCTCGATCTCGGCGGGAGTCAGCGGCAGGCGGACCATCATGGTGACGATTCTAATACCGGGATAGTATTACCGGGATAGTTATTGGAAAGCAGGCGCATCATGATCGAGATACTGAACTCCGACGAGCTGGGGCGGGCGCGGGAGACGGGAGCGCTCGTGGGCGGCATCCTGCACTCCCTGAAGGAGCGCGCGGTGGTCGGGGTGAATCTGCTCGACCTCGACCGTTGGGCGAAGGAGATGATCGAGGATGCCGGCGCCGAGTCCTGCTACGTCGACTACGCCCCGTCCTTCGGGCGCGGACCCTTCGGCCACCACATCTGCACGGCGGTCAATGACGCCGTGCTGCACGGCATGCCGCACGACTACGCGCTCGCAGACGGCGACCTGCTCACGCTCGACCTCGCCGTCTCACTGCGGGGGATCGCGGCCGACGCCGCCATCAGCTTCGTCGTCGGGCGGGCGGCGTCTCCCGACGATCTCGCGATGATCGAGGCGACCGAGCGCGCACTGGCGGCAGGCATCGCCGCGGCACGCCCTGGCGCGCGCATCGGCGACCTCTCGCGCGCCATCGGCACCGTGCTGCGCGGTGCGGGGTACTCGGTCAACCTCGAGTTCGGCGGGCACGGGATCGGCTCGACGATGCATCAGGATCCGCACGTCGCCAACGACGGCCGCCCGGGGCGCGGCTACATCCTGCGCCCCGGACTGCTTCTCGCCCTCGAACCGTGGGTCATGGCCGACACCGACCGGCTCGTGACGGACGACGACGGCTGGACGCTCCGCAGCGCCACGGGATGCCGTACGGCGCACGCCGAGCACACGATCGCGATCACCGAGTCGGGCGCGGAGGTGCTGACGCTGCCCCGCGGATGACGAGGCGAGAGAGTGCCACGACGCATGCTGGTGTTCCGGAATCCATTCGAACATAACTACGAAACTCGCCCTCATCTCTCCTAAAATGGAGGCATGTCGAAGTTGGTCGGTCTGCAGGAGGCGATGTCCCGCCTCGATGAGGCGTGGGCGGATGCCGGCGACTCGACCGACCTGAGTCGAGAGCAGCTTCTCGCCGTGAACGAGGCCCTCGGCGTGGTGCGCAGGCGACTGGATGCCGTGCACGTCGACGTGGCGGCCTCCATCTCGCGGGAGTCGCGCCCTGAACTGGGGGCCGAGGGGCTGGCGAAGCAACAGGGCTTCCGGTCGCCGGCGAAGCTGATCGCCGCGACGGTCGGCGTCTCGACCGGCGACGCGTCAAGGCTGGTCTCGGTGGGTGAGGCGACGGCGCCCCGCACTGACCTGCTGGGGGCTCGTCTCCCCGCGCGCTATCCGCTCGTCCGTGCCGCGCTCGCCGCGGGGGAGATCGGCGCGCAGGCGGCGTCGCTGATCATCGGCCTGCTCGAACGCTGCCGCGTCGCGGCCGGCGCGGAGCGAGTGGCGGAGGGTGAGCGCGTGCTGACCGCGGCGGCCGCAGGGCTCGCGCTCGACGAGGTGCGCACACTCATCGTGCGCGCCGAAGCGTGGCTCGACCCCGACGGCGTCGAGCCGCGGTCGGACGAGCAGCGCTCACGCCGGTCGCTCACCATGTTCGAGCGCGACGGGATGCTGCATCTCTCCGCGCAACTGGATGCCGAGACCGCGGCGCCGCTCGTCACCTCCATCCGCGGGTACGTCACCGCGGCGTTCGCCGCGCGTAAGGATGCGCCCGACGTCGATGCGCCCGATGTCGACCGGCGGACGATCCCTATGCTTCAGGCCGACGCGCTGTCGGCCGTGTGCGCGCACATCCTCGGGTGCGAGAACCGACGGCTCCCGCTCGCCGGTGCGACCGTCATCGTGCGGATGACCCTCGATGACCTCGAGTCCGGCACCGGATCGGCGACGATAGACGGCATCGATCAGCCGATCAGCGTCGGAGCAGCCCGCAGGATGGCCGCTGGTGGCGGAGTCATCCCCTGTGTGCTCGGCGGCGACAGCGAGATCCTCGACTGGGGGCGGGAGAAGCGGCTCTTCACGCGGGCGCAGCGCCTCGCCCTCGTCGAACGCGATGGCGGATGCGCGATGTGCGGCCTCCCACCGGGAATGACGAAGGCTCATCACATCCGCTGGTGGCGGAGGGACCGAGGTCCGACGGACCTGTCGAACGGCGTGCTGCTCTGCGAGAGCTGTCATCACCGCATCCACGACAACGGGTGGGAGATCCGCATCGACGGTGCGGGGGTCTCGGCGCGGGTGTGGTTCATCCCGCCCGCATACGTCGACGCGTCCCGCACGCCGAGACTGGGCGGGCGCGCGCGGTTCGACATAGCGGCGTGAGGCGGCGAGGGCTCCCCTCGCGTGCGTTCGCGTGAGGTGTCACGAGAGGTCGTTGGGCTGCCTTCACTGGAGTCGGCGTCACTGGAGTCAGCGTCACTGGGGTTGCCGTCACGCGAGAAAGAACTCACGTGAGCTCGCGCGGATGACCGTCGCGCGAACTCAGGCGAACAACCGCCCGTGAGCTGCACTCACGCGAACAACCGCCCGCGGGCTCGCACGGATGACCGTCACCCGACCGACGCCCGAGCTCCCCAGCGCATCCGTCACACTGGCCGCGCCGGCATCCCACTACTCCCCGCGCCGCACCCGCAGCACGAGCGCCACCACCGCCAGGGCGATCACGACGAGCCCGTAGCCGACGCACACCGGACCGAGCCCGACCATGCCGACCAGGGCGCCGGCGACGACCGCCGGCACGCCGAACGCGAGATAGGCGAGCAGGAAGATCACGGCGAACGTGTCCGCCCGCTCCGTCGCCGGGATGCGCGGAGCCAGCGAAGCGACGACCCCCGAGAACGCGGTGCCGAAG
Organism: Microbacterium sp. LWH10-1.2; assembly: GCF_038397765.1. Classification (NCBI taxonomy): domain Bacteria; kingdom Bacillati; phylum Actinomycetota; class Actinomycetes; order Micrococcales; family Microbacteriaceae; genus Microbacterium; species Microbacterium sp. LWH10-1.2. The sequence continues at coordinate 3,352,900 of NZ_CP151638.1, read as the reverse complement.
CCCATGCCGGTGATCGCCGTGGCCACGAGATAGAAGGGCAGCGACCCCGCCCCGAGCGCCAGGAGAGACAGCGCCGTGCCGGACGCGAGAGCGGCCGTGCCGAAGATCACCGTCGTGCGGGGGCGACGCCGCCGCATCGCGAACGCGGTGAGCGCTCCGACCCCGGCGAGCATCGCCACCGAGAGCCCCTGCCAGGTGTGCGCCTCGCCGCCCAGCTCAGTGCGCACGATCGTCGCGCCGAGCGACAGGAACAGCCCGCCGGTCGCCCAGCCGGCGATCACCGCGGGCGCCGCACGCCAGAAGTCTGCGCGGATGCCGGCGGGGATCGAGAGCCGGAAGCTCAGAGACGCCCATGCCCCCGGTCGCCGCGGAGCGGTCTCCGGCGCGAGCAGGAACAGCGCCGCCAGCACGACGTACACGACGGTGAGCGGGGCGAACACGTCGAGCAGCGGCTGACCGGTGAGGTCCAGGGCGACTCCAGAGACGAGCGCCCCCAGCGCGAGGCCGATGCCGGGGCTGAGGGCGTTCCACAGTGCGGCGGTGGCCGTCCGTCCGCCCGGCGCGAGGTCGAGCACGGCGGCCGACAGTGCGGAGATCAGAATGCCGCTCGCGACGCCCTGCAGCACGCGGGCGAGGACGAGCGCCGTGACGGAGTCGGCATGCCAGAACAGCGCCATGCTCGCGGCGAGCAGCAGGAACCCGGCGATCGCGACCGGCCGACGCCCGACATGATCGGAGAGGGACCCCGCGGTGAGCAGCGCGAGCAGCAGGGCGATCGCGTACACGGCGAACACCGCGCTGATCACGATCGCGTCGAACCCGATGTCCTGCGCGAGCACCGGGTAGAAGGGCGACGGTGCGCTCGCGCCGATCATCATCGCGATCTGCGCCGCGATCGCGAGCGCGAAACCGAACCGTGCGCGCCGCGGCCCGGCGGGCGAGCGCGTCGCCCCCGGAGTGACGATCGGCTGGGTGATGGTCATGACCTCTCCTGTCGGTTCGAGAATCATCGAACTATCGGAGCGTACTCGCCATCCGTCGATTGTTCAACTATTCTCGAACCATGCCTGGCGACCTCCCGCACCCGGATCGATCCGACATCCGGCTCACCGACGTGCTCTTCGCGCTCAGCGACCCCGAGCGCCTGGCGATCACGCGACAGCTCGCAGACGGCCCTCTCGACATGGCCGCCTGCCACTCCACCGACCCGAACCTGCCGAAGTCGACCAAGTCGCACTTCATGAAGGTGCTCCGTGAAGCGGGCGTCATCCGCAACGAGCCCAACGGGCGCCGGCGCACGCTCACCCTGCGCCGCGACGACCTCGACGAGCTGTTCCCCGGCCTGCTCGACTCCGTGCTGCGCGACTGAGACCTCCGGAAACCGACTGAGTCCTCCGAAAATTGACTGAGGCCCCGGAATCCGGCTGAGCCCTCCGGGAGCCGACTGGGCCCCCGGAAACCGACCGAGGCCGCCGGAAGTCGACGGGGACTCCGAAAGCCGACGGGACCCCCGGAAGCCCGTGTCCGCGACGGCGCGCCCTAGAGTGACCACATGCCCGTCGAACCCCCGGAATGGACCGAGGTCGAGCTGACCAGCCACCGCGGCGCGGTCGGTCAGCGCATCATCGCGGCCATGCTCGTCGTGGTCGGTCTCGTCGGCGTGGTTCTGAGCATCCTCGCCGTGCCCGACTGGTGGGTCGTCGTGGCGGTGTTCCTCGTCAGCGTGTTCCTCGGGATCATCGGCCTGAGCCTCTGGTTCCACGTGGGCATGAGCGCGGCCGCCACGGTCGAGCTGGTCAGGGTCGGCGCCCCGACCGCCCTCCGCGTGCTGCGAGCGGAGGAGATCGCCGACGAGAGCATCGTCTTCCGGCTCTTCCTCCGCCTGCCAAGGGAGGAGCTCGTGGTCGTGCAGCATCAGTGCAGCCAGGGGCAGTGCGTGGAGGCGGGCCGAGCGGCTCCGCACTCCGAGGTGCCCGCGATCCTCGACCCGGTCACGAAGTCGTGGGGCGTCGTGCACGGCCGTCTCGACGTCTGAGATTCCCACCCCACTCCCAGCCCCAACGACATATCGTTGAGTATCGCTACCGATATCGGGAGGTCACCATGAACAACTCATTCCCCTCGAACCCGTTCGCGGGTGCGGGCGCCGGACCGGCATCCGCCCTCTTCGAGGCCATGGAGCAGCTGCGCACCTCGTTCGCGCCCCGACCCAGCGGCGGCTCGCGCATGGCGCGAGGCGACGTCCGCACGGCCGTGCTCTCGCTTCTCGCCGAGAAGCCCATGCACGGCTACCAGATCATCAACGAGATCGCCGAGCGCAGCGGCGGCAGCTGGAAGCCCAGCGCCGGCTCGGTCTACCCGACCCTGCAGCTGCTCGCCGACGAGGGTCTCATCACCGCCGAGGAGCAGAACGGCCGCAAGACCTACTCGCTCACGGATGCCGGAGCAGAGGTCGCCGCCGAGGCCACCGAGACCCCCGCGCCGTGGGAGGCCTCAGGACCCCGCGACCACACCCGCTTCAGCGCGCTGCCCAAGGCCGGCGTCGACCTCGCCGCGGCTGCCGCCCAGGTGGGGCGCACGGGGTCGCCCGAGCAGGTCCAGCAGGCCATCGAGGTGCTCGACGAGGCCCGTCGTAGGCTGTACTCGATCCTCGCCCAGGACTGACCGCGTGGCAGTGCGGCCTCCGCTGAGGAGCAGCGAGAGGACGGCGCGATGACGGATGCTGCGGCGCAGGGCGCCCACCGCGCCCGCTACCGTCGCATCCTGTCGTTCGCGGCGCGCGAGTTCCTCGCCATCTGGTGGTTCGAGCTCGTCCTGCCCCGCATCGGGCTGAGCCGGGTGTCCGAGCGCACGCGCGCCGGTCGGATGCAGCGTTTCGCCCGGCGCTTCCACGCCCTCGCGATCGCTCTGGGCGGGCTCATGATCAAGGTCGGGCAGTTCATGTCGTCCCGCCTCGACGTGCTCCCGCCGGAGATCACGAAGGAGCTGGAGGGGCTGCAGGACGAGGTGCCCGCCGTGCCGTTCGCCGACATCCGCGTCGTCGCCGAGGACGAGCTGGGGGTTCCGCTGGAGCGCGCCTACGCGTGGTTCGACGAGAACCCCGTGGCCGCGGCATCCCTCGGCCAGGCGCACCGCGCCCGGCTCTCCGACCTCGACGCCGCCGACACCGGCCTCGAGAACGTCGTCGTCAAGGTGCAGCGACCGGGCATCGACGCGATCGTCGCGACCGACCTCGCCGCCCTCCGCCGGGTCGCGCGCTGGCTCACCCGCGTGCGGATCGTCGCCGACCGCGTCGACGCCCGCGGTCTCGTCGAGGAGTTCGCGCAGACGAGCCTCGAGGAGATCGACTACCTGCACGAGGCCGCGAGCGCCGAGAGGTTCCGCGAGAACTTCGCCGACGACCCCCGCGTCGACACCCCCGAGATCGTCTGGGAGCGCTCGACGCGTCGGGTGCTCACCCTGTCGGACGTCACCGCGATCAAGATCAACGACACCGACGCCCTGCGCGCCGCAGGCATCGACCCCTCCGAGGTCGCCGACGTGTTCGCCGAAGTCATGTTCGACCAGGTCTTCACCCACAGCTTCGTGCACGCCGACCCGCACCCCGGCAACATCTTCGTGACCCCGGTGCCGGCATCCGCCGCCAGGGAACGCGGCTTCCGGCTCACCTTCATCGACTTCGGGATGATGGCCGAGGTGCCCGACAGCCTCCGCGACGGGTTGCGCACCCTCCTCATCGCGATCGCCGGGCGCGACAGCCGTGGCCTCGTGACGGCCGCGCAGGAGATCGGCGTGCTGCTGCCCTCGGCCGACACGGCCGAGCTCGAACGCGCGCTGACCGCCCTGTTCGCGCGTTTCGGCGGCATGGGCTTCGCCGAGCTCAGCACGGTCGACCCGCGGGAGTTCCGCGACTTCGCCGACGAGTTCGGTGACATGGTGCGCTCGCTGCCCCTGCAGTTGCCGGAGAACATGCTGCTGCTGATCCGTGCCGTCTCCTTGACGTCGGGCATGTGCAGCAGCCTCGACCCGTCGTTCAACGTGTGGGATGCCGCGGAGCCCTACGCCGGGCGCCTGCTGCGCGACGAGTCCGGGAACCTGATTCAGGACCTCGCGAAGCAGGCCATGCAGAACGCCGCCGTGACCTGGCGGCTGCCGAAGCGGATCGACGACATCATCACGCGCGTCGACGAGGGCAGCGTGACCTTCGACACGTCGCGTCTCGAACGACGGCTCGATCGTCTGGAGGGCATCGCGAGGCGCATCGCCTCGGGCGTGCTGTTCGCGGCGCTGCTCATCGGCGGCGCCCTGCTCGTCCCGTCCGCTCCGCCGCTGGGGATCACGCTCGTCTGCGTGTCGGTGCTCCCGCTGCTGCACTCGCTGTTCGCGGGCGTGGGCAGGCGCGGGCCGCGCTAGTCCGTCCTGGTCGTCGCGCGACGGTCAGGTGTGCGAGGGGGCGGCGTCGTCCGCGATGTCCGCGACCGGAGTCATCGGCTCCCTGGGCATCTCGGCCGCCGCGGTGATCCGCGCCGCCATGCCCGCGAAGATGAAGCCGTGGAACGGCAGCACGGCCAACCAGTACAGCCGCCCGCCCAGCCCGCGGGGGAAGAACACGGCCCGCTGCTCGTACCTCGCCCGATCCCCCTCCGGCACCGCCCGCAGCTCCAGCCAGGCGTCGCCGGGCACCTTCATCTCGGCGCGCAGGCGCAGGAGGCTCCCGGCATCCGCATGCTCGACGGCCTCGACGCGCCAGAAGTCGATCGCGTCGCCGACCCTCGCGGCGCTCCGGCTGCGGCGTCCTCGTTGAAGCCCGACTCCGCCCACGAGCCGGTCCATCCACCCGCGCACCGCCCAGAGCAGCGGCGACGAGTACCACCCGTTCTCCCCGCCGATGCCGACGATGACGCGCCACAGGTCGGCGGCGGAGGCGCCGGTCTCGACGGTGCGCGCGTCGGTGAACACCGTGCGGCCGGCCCAGTCGGGGTCGCTCGGCAGCGGGTCGCTCGGGGCGCCGGACACCTCCGCATCCTGCCAGCTGGTCTCCACGCTGTCGGCGTCGAGCCGGCCCAGCGCGAGCGACACGGCCTGACGGTAGGGCGTGAGCCCGCCCGACGGGAGCGGGATGATCGCGTCCACCGCCCTGTCCTTCACGACGCACTCGTTCTGCAGCGATGCGACGAGCGGCCGCGCGATCGCGCGGGGCACCGGGGTGACGAGGTTCACCCAGTGCGAGGCGAGCCCCGGCGTGAGCACGGGCAGCGCGGCGATCGCCCGCTGCGGGAGTCCGGCCTCCACGGCGTAGCCGTTCATCATCTGTCCGTACCGCAGCACGTCGGGTCCGCCGATGTCGACGGCGCGATTGACGCCGGCATCCACGCGGGCCGCCCCGAGGAGGTAGTGCAGCACGTCGCGCACCGCGATCGGCTGGATGCGGTTGCGCACCCACTTCGGCGCCGGCATGTACGGCAGCACCTCGGTCAGGTGCCGGATCATCTCGAAGGATGCAGAGCCGGAGCCGATCACGACCCCCGCCTGCAGCACGAGCGTCGGCACGCCGGACGCCAGGAGGATCTCTCCGACGCGCACGCGGGAGCGCAGGTGGGGGGAGAGCGCGACGTCGGCGGGATGCAGCCCGCCCAGGTACACGATGCGGTGCACGCCCGCGGTCGCCGCGGCCCCGGCGACGGTCTCCGCCGCCCTCTCGTCCGCCTCCTCGAAGCCCTTGCCCGCGCTCATCGAGTGGATCAGGTAGTAGACGACGTCGACATCGCGCACGGCGTCGGCGACGGCATCCGCGTCGTCGGCCGAGCCCTCGACGATCTCGCAGTCGGCTCCCCAGGGGAAGGATGCCGCCCGCGCTGCGTCGCGCGCGAGGATGCGCACGCGGTATCCGGCGTTCAGGAGTCGCGGGGTGAGGCGTCCGCCGATGTAGCCGGTCGCGCCGAGCACCAGCGCGCGCGGAGGGGTGCCGTCGTCGCGCGGGAGGGCGCGCAGTGCGTCTTCGTGTCCGGTGGGCTGGGTGAGATCGGCCATGCTCCGAGCGTAGGCGCGTGGTGCTCGAGGTCACAGCGGGTTGCGCGAACGCTCCGGACGTGAAACAGGCCGTCGAACAAGTGCAACTCCAGGGTTGCGGCATCGAAGGGTGTGTGCAACTCTTGAGTTGCAGGTGAACGGCGATCCGGCCGCACCCCGGGAAAGGAACCATGATGGTCAACATGACAGAGAACCCCGCATCCGTCGTCGACGAGGAGACGTTCTCGGTGCGGCGCACGATCCGCATCGCGGCATCCGTCGACAAGGTCTGGCGCGCCGTGACCGAACCGGAGCACATCTCGCGCTGGTTCGGCCGCACGCTGCTCGACGGCGCCGGCGTCGGAGCGACCGGCACGATGACGTTCCCCGACTACGGGGCGATCCCGCTGCGCGTCGAGGCCTGCGAGGAGCCGAACCTCATCGCCTACCGCTGGGGCAACGACGACGCGCAGGATGCACGACCCGAGGTGCTCGACCCCGAGACCTCGACGGTCTTCACGTTCACGCTGGAGCCGATCGACGGCGGCACGCAGCTCACCGTCGTCGAGAGCGGCTTCGAGCGCACGTCGTCCCCGCTCGAGAACCTCGAGAGCCACCGCGCCGGCTGGGACTCCGAGCTGGACAAGCTCGTCGCCCTGGTCGAAGGTGAAGTGTGACCGCGGACACCCTGATCCCCATGTTCGCCGCTCTCGCAGACGAGACGCGGTGGAGCATCCTGACGGCTCTCGGCGAGGGGGATGCCTCGGCATCCGCCCTCGCCGGGCGCCTGCCGGTGAGCCGTCAGGCCATCGCGAAGCACCTGGTGGTCCTGCAGGAGGTCGGGCTCGTCGAGCCGATCCCGGTCGGGCGCGAGGTGCGCTTCCGGGTGATCGGCGCCGAGCTCGCCGTCACCGCCGCGAAGCTCGACGCCATCGGCCGGGACTGGGACCGCCGCCTCGCCGCGATCAAGGAGATCGCCGAAGGGCTGTGAGCCGTCCGGTTCGAGTCGGCGCGTTCCGGCCTGCGTCGAGAATCGGTGGGGCTGCGCGCCGGATGGCTGCCGCGCTCGCCGGCGCATTCGCAGAAACCTCTTGACACGGCATCCGCTGTCGCATAACGTACAACCAAATGGTTGTACAAAGAGAACTCAGCGAAGCGGAGGTCGACCGTGTGTTCCACGCACTGGCGACGGCGACCCGGCGCGACATCCTGCGCCGGACGATCGAGCGGGAGCAGTCCGTCTCGACCCTCGCCTCCGAATACGAGATGTCCTTCGCCGCGGTGCAGAAGCACGTGTCCGTGCTCGAAGCGGCGAACCTCATCGTCAAGCGCGCCGAGGGGCGCGAGCGGCTCGTCCGCGCGAACCCCGAGATGATCGCCCGCGCCAGGGCGCTCCTCGCCCGATACGAAGAGCTGTGGCGGTCGCGCATCGCCCGGCTCGACGACCTGCTGGCCGAGCCGGCACCCATGCAGCAGAGCACCACCGAACCGAAAGAGCAGGGAGACTGACATGCCTGTCACCGACATCACCACGGATGCCGAGAACCTCACCATGACCGTCGTCGCGGACTTCGCGGCGCCGATCGAGCGGGTCTGGAGCGCCTACAGTGACCCGCGGCAGCTCGAGCGCTTCTGGGGTCCTCCCGGATGGCCGGCGACCTTCACCGCCTGGGACCACAGCGTCGGCGGACGCGCGAACTACACGATGAACGGTCCGCGCGGCGAGGCCTCCTCCGGCTCGTGGGAGTTCCTCTCGATCGAGGAGCCGACCGCGTTCGCGGTGCTGGACTCCTTCGCCGACGCTGACGGTCAGCCGCTGGAGGGCTTCCCCGCCCAGCGCATGTCCTTCACATTCGAGCCGACCGGCGATGGCACCCGAATGGTGACCATGAGCCACTTCGATTCGATCGAGGCGCTCGAGCAGGTCGTCGAGATGGGGCAGAGCGAGGGCATCCGCATGGCGATGGCCCAGCTCGACGCCGTGCTGCAGGACCTCCGCGACTACGCGCAGGGCAAGGGCACCCGCACCGAGCTCATCGACGACACGCACGTGCGCATCACCCGGCTCGTCGAGGGTCCGCGCGAGCTGGTCTGGCGCGCACACCACGAGGCCGAGCTCATGAAGCAGTGGCTGCTCGGACCCGACGGATGGGAGATGACCGAGTGCGTGGTCGCTACCGCACCCGGAGACACCTACCGCACCTCGTGGGCGCCGGTGGGTGACACCGAAGGCCAGCCCTTCGGATTCGAGGGCGAGGCGCTGCTCGTCGACGCCCCTCGCCGCGCGGTCACCACGGAACGCATGACCGGGATGCCGACGGAGACGCTCAACGACCTCAACCTCTACGAAGAGGACGGCGCGACGCTCATCACCCTCCTCATCGAGTACCCCGACAAGGAGACGCGCGACATGATCCTCGCCACCGGCATGACCGACGGCATGGAAGCCTCGTACGCCCGCCTGGAGCGGGAGCTGCTCGCCGTCTGAGCGTTCACAACTCCTCAAGAAAAGGTCGGATCCCGCGGGAGCCGGCCTTTTCTGCGCCGTCGGCCGTGATTCGTGAGGAGTTGTGAACGCCGTGTCGACGCACGGCTCAGATCAGGCGGCGCAGCGCCTCTTCGAGGGTGACGCCCTGAGCGTCGGCGAGATCGGCGAGACGCGCGTGCTCATCGCCGCTGAGCGTGAGGCGCAGCTCGATCGGGTCGTCTGTGGGAGCGTCGTCGAGCCCGTCGAAGAGGTCGGATGCCTCGGCCCACAGCGGCTCGGCGGGAAGGTCGGCGGGAGGCGCGACGGGTGCGACGGATGCAGCAGCGGGTGAGGCGGCGGGGGAGGGGGAATCCGCCCGCGCGTCGTCGGCGGGTGCGAGCCAGTCCCGGTCGGGCTGCGTCGCCATGGGGGCATCGACATTCGCCGCGCCCCGCGTGAAACCGGGGCCGCGATTCGGCTCCTGCTTCGCCTGGTACGCCTTGGCTGCACCGTTCGCGCGCTCGTCCGCCGCTTCGTTCAAGGGGTGTCCTGCGTGGCCCTTGACCCATTCGAACGTCACGTCGCGGCCTCGCATGGCCTCGTCGAGCGCCTCCATCAGGTCGCGGTTCAGCACGGGTCCGCCGTCGGACTTGCGCCATCCCTTGCGCTTCCAGCCCGGCATCCACTTGGTGATCGAGTCGATCACGTACTTGCTGTCGCACTCGATCACCAGCTTCTCGGAGGTGCCGGCCGTGGCGCGCAGCAGCTCCAGCACGGCCTGCAGCTCTCCCTGGTTGTTCGTGCCGTGCGGTGAGCCGCCGGCGGCCCAGTTCGCGTCGTCGATGTACCAGGCCCAGCCGTTCGGGCCGGGGTTGCCCAGGGCGGAGCCGTCTGCGGCGGCGGTGATCGTCATCCCTCCACCGTAGCCGCGGTCGGCGACACCGCCCGGCGGCGGGCGGGGTCAGAACCCGGTCAGTCCTTCGGCTCGCCCGTCTCGTCGGCCCCGGCCTCCGGCAGCACCGGCGCGACGGGGAAGACGATCGAGGTCACCTGCCCCTCGAACCCCAGCGACAGCGGGTCGGCCGAGGGTACGGCGTCGAGCACATCGGCCGCATCGCGATCGAGCGGTTCGGAGGGGAGGACCCACTGGTTCTCCTCTTCCTCTGGACGGTGCTGGAAAAGTCCCATGTCCCTATTGTGCGCCGCTCAGGATGCCGTGGGGGCGGCGCGCCGGAACGTGAAGTACCCCGACACCGCGCCGTGGTTGACCACGCCGGTTCCCGTGCTCAGGACGCGGTTCGAGGTCGTCGCCCCGGACTCGATGAAGGTGTACCCCGTGTGCGCGAGCCTCCACCCGATCCGCTCGACCTGCCCGAGGAAGTACCCGATGCTCTCGTTCACGGCCAGGCCGTTGTCTGCCGAGCCCCATGACGACGTCTGCCCGGTCAGGCGCCCGATCTCCACGTGCAGATGCAGGAGCACATCGCCCCTGGTCTGCGCATCCTGGGCGAGCGACAGCAGCCGCGTGGCTTCATCCGGTGTGAGCATGGTTCCCCCTGGGTCGACGTGGGTTCAGCGTAGTCACTCCGCCGATGCTGCTCGCACGGCGTCGACCAGCGCGCGCCACGGACCGTCGAGCGCCGCGTCGGGCAGCTCCTGCTCTCGCCGCTCGGAGGGGGTGCGGGCGCGGATGCTCCACACGAAGCGGTCGGCGCCCTCCGTGTCGGAGGGCGGTGCGTCCCAGGGGCAGCGGTCGATGAGCGCGATCCAGTCCCCTGCGTCCTCGGGGGCGGCGGTCACCCGCCAGCGGCGACGGATGCCGGCGATGCCGCCGGTGCGCACGACCGCGATGACGACGACGTCGTCGTCAGTCTGCGTGCGCTCCTCGGCCGGAGGAGGGGTCTCGCTCATCCTCCAAGACTCCCACGGTCGTCCAGGCGCGTCGAGCGGCTGCCGCCGTCGCGTCATCGATCGCGGATGCCGCGGTGATCGTCGCCTCCGCGAACTGCGCGAACGTGGCGGTGCTCGACAGTCCTCCGGTCAGCGCGCGGTACCAGGTCAGACCCGCGCGCTCCCAGGCGTTGCCGCCGAGGTCGCGGGCGAACAGCGCGAAGGCGCGGTTCGGGATGCCGGAGTTGATGTGCACCCCGCCGTTGTCTTCCGTCGTGCGCACGAATCCGCTCATGTGGTCGGGCTGCGGATCCTTGCCGAGCTCGTCGTCGTCATAGGCCGTCCCGGGGTGCAGCATGGAGCGCAGGGCCTCGCCCTCGACCGCATCCGTGAAGATCTCCGCGCCGATCAGCCATGTGGCCTGGGCCGCCGTCTGCCCGAGCAGATGCTGCTCGGTGAGCGCGCCGAAGACGTCGGCGATCGACTCGTTCAGCGCGCCGGGCTGGCCCTGGTACTCGAGGTTCGCGGTGTGCTGCACGACGCCGTGCGCGAGCTCGTGCCCGATCACGGTGGTCGACGCCGTGAAGCCCGTGAAGACCTCTCCGTCGCCGTCGCCGAAGACCATGCGCTCGCCGTCCCAGAAGGCGTTGTCGTAGTCGACGCCGTAGTGCACGCTCGCGTCGAGCGGCGCCCCGGCGTCGTCGAGGGAGTTGCGCGAGAACGCGGCGAGCAGCAGCTCGAAGGTGGTGCCGAGCCCGTCGAACGCCTGGTTCACGGCGGCGTCCTCGACCGGGGGATCGTCTTCGCTGCGCACCAGGATGCCGGGGAGCTTCTGCGTGTTGCCGGCGTCGCTGATGGTGCGGTTCGGCGCATCGGACAGCTGCGCCACGAGGTCGCCGTTCTCGTCGATCGACAGGTCGATGCGCGCGCGGAACGGCGGGCGCCCCGCGGTCAGCGTCTGCCGTGCGGCGGCGGCGGCGCGCGGGAACCGCCCCGACTCGGCCAGGCGCGCGAGCAGGTAGGAGGGAACGACTCCGGGAGATGCGGTGCGGCTGCTCATGCCCCGACCCTACGCCGGAGGTGTGACGTTCGCCCGGGGCATCCGCAGAGTGTGGCGTGTCGTCTCGCTCCGCTCGCTCAACGACCGGGAGCGGGGTCGTGCGCGACGTCACGAGATGATCTCGATGCCCCGGGGAAGAGGGGTGTCTCTTGACACATCTGCGTTCTGTATACAGAATACGAGTATGCCCCGAGGGGTTCCCGACACGATCTTCCGATGACGAAAGAGGTAGCGAGATGGCACGAGCGAAGGTGACGCGGTATCTGGCAGTGGGGGCCGCCGGAGCCCTGGTCCTGGGGCTCGCCGCGTGCAGCGGCGGAGGCGGAGGCGGGGGCGTCTCGGCAGACGGCACCGCGACCGTCGTGTGGTCCACATGGGGCACGGCCGATGAACTCACCCGCTACGAGGAGTTCAACAAGGACTTCATGAAGCGGCATCCCGACATCAAGGTCAAGCTGCAGCCGGTCGCCAGCTACGGCGACTACCACTCCAAGCTGCTCGCGCAGCTCACCAGCAACACCGCCCCCGACGTCTTCTACGTCGGCGACGACAAGATCGGCCAGTTCGTCGACTCGAAGCGCCTGATGCCGCTGAACGACCTCATGGACTCGAAGGACAGCAAGACCAAGAAGGACGACTTCTTCCCCGGCCTCTTCGGCGCCGCCGAGAAGGACGGTGAGACCTACGCCGCCCCGAACGACTCCAACCCCGACGTGTTCTGGTACGACAAGCAGGCCCTCGCCACCGCCGGCATCACCGAGGACCCCGCGACGCTCGCCGAGAACGGGGAGTGGACGACCGACAAGTTCCTCGAGATGAACGCCAAGCTCCACGACGCCGGCCTCACCGGCACGATGTACTGGAACTACTGGGCGACCCACTGGAGCTGGCTCTCCTCGCAGGGCGTCGACGCGCCGTACAGCGACTCCGGGGAGTTCACGGCGAACAAGGACTCCGCCGCGGTCGACGCGATGCAGCAGTTCGGCGACCTGTTCCAGGACGGCACCTTCGTGGTCGCCGACAGCCTGCCGGACGGCGCCGGAGCGGACAGCGTGTTCGTGACCCACAAGGCCGGCTTCTTCGTGCAGGGCCGGTACACGATCGGCACCGTGAAGGCGACCGGCGAGGAGGCCAGCTACGACATCGCGCCGTGGCCGACCCCCGACGGAAAAGCCGCCCCGACCGGCGTCGCCACGTCGTTCCTCGCGATCAACGGCAAGACCAAGGTGAAGGACGCGGCGTTCACGTTCTGGACCGAGTTCCTCTCGGCCGAGGGGCAGACCTTCCGCCTGCAGGGCGGCGGCAACGCGGTCCCGTCGATCAAGGGCGCCGACGACGTCGTGCTCGAAGACGGCTACCCGGCGCACGCGCAGACCTTCCTCGACATGCGCGACATCGGCTTCGAGGACTACCCCGCCGAGGCGGCCGTCCCCGGCCTGCCGGTCGACATCGCCGACGAGCTCCTCAAGCTCTACGAGGGCAAGGAAGACGCGAAGGCCGCGCTCGACAACGTCGCGAGCCTCGTCAAGGACCGGTCGGAGAAGTAGGAGTGTCCACGCTCACCGACAACGGACGGATGCCGCAGGCCACCCCTGCGGCATCCGCCCTGCCCCTGCGCAAGGAGGCGGCCTGGCGCCGGCGCGACCGCCGCTGGGGCTACGTCTTCGTCGGCCCTCAGCTGATCGGCATGGGGCTGTTCGTCGTGCTGCCGTTCCTGGGGAGCATGGTGCTCGCCTTCGCCTCGTGGGACGGGCTGAGCGACCTCGAATGGGTGGGCTTCGCCAACTTCGCCGACCAGCTGTCCGACCCGCTGCTCGGACGCGCCATCCTCAACACCCTCCTCATCGCGATCATCACGGTGCCCATCGGGCTCGCGCTCGCGGTGATCGTCGCGATCGCTCTCGAGAAGCTCAAGACCCGCACGCTGTACCTCGTGCTGTTCTTCGCGCCGGTGGTCACGTCGACCGTCGCGGTCGCGATGATCTGGCAGCAGATGTTCCGCGCAGACGGCGTGCTCTCCACCGCGATATCGAAGATCTTCGGCATCGCGCCCCCCGACTGGCTGCAGGATCCGAAGCTCGCCCTCCTCGCCGTCTGCATCGTCACCATCTGGTCGTCGATGGGCCTCAACGTGGTGATCTTCCTCGCCGGCCTGCAGAACATCTCACCCTCTGTCATCGAGGCCGCCCGCATCGACGGGGCGGGCCCGTGGCGGCTGTTCACCAGCATCCGCCTCCCGCTGCTCTCGCCCATCGTGTTCTTCTCGTCGATCGTCGCCTTCATCTCGTCGCTGCAGACCTTCGACACCGTCTACGTGCTCGTGCAGAACGCGGGACCCGACAACGCGACCCGCACGATCGTGTTCCACATCTTCGATCTCGGCTTCACGAAGTTCGAGTTCGGCCTGTCGAGCGCGGCCAGCGTGATCCTGCTGCTCATCACCCTCGTGATCACGGGCATCCAGTTCGCCGCGCAGAAGAAGTTCGTCCACTACGAGGATGACCCGGCATGACCTCCCAGACCCCCTCCCTCACCCGGCAGGCCCCTCCGACGGGGTCTACGGTCGCGCTCACCGCTCCGGGCTACCGCTCGCGCGGACGCGGCGGACCCGGCGCCGACCGCGCCCGCCGTCGGATCGGCGCGACCCTGCTGCACGTGGTGCTCGCCGTCGCGGGCATCGCGATGGTCTTCCCGTTCATCTGGATGCTGCTGACGTCGTTCAAGTCGCTGTCGCAGCTCCTGAAGAACCCGCTGCAGTTCCTCCCCGACCCGTGGACGTTCGACAACTACACGACGGCGTGGAACGCGGTGCTGTTCGGGCAGGCGTATCTCAACAGCGCGTACATCGCCGTCCTCGTGGTCGTCGGCACGCTGCTGACCTCGGCGATGGCGGGGTACGCGTTCGCCCGCATCCGGTTCCGCGGCAGCAGGATCCTCTTCGTCGTCTTCCTCGCGACGCAGATGATCCCCAAGCAGGTGACGCTCATCCCCTTCTACCTGCTGATGTCGCAGCTCGGCTGGGTCGACTCGCACCTCGCGCTGATCGTCCCCGGCATGATGGCGAACCCCTTCGCGGTGTTCCTCATGAGGCAGTTCGTCCTCGCGCTCCCGCGGGAGCTCGAGGAGGCGGCCCTCGTCGACGGCGCCGGACGCTGGCGCACCTTCTGGAGCGTCGTGCTGCCCAACCTCAAGCCGGGCCTCGCCGCGCTCAGCATCATCGTCGCCCTCGACGTGTGGAACTCGTTCCTGTTCCCGCTGGTGCTGCTGAACACGCCCGACCTCTTCACCGTGCCGCTGCTGCTGCAGGCGTTCCAGAGCCAGCAGGGCTCGGTCAACTACGGGCTCGTGATGGCGGCGTCGGCGATCGCCACCGTGCCGATGCTGATCGTGTTCGTGATCGGTCAGCGCAAGATCCTGAACAGCATGGCCGCCTCGGGCCTCGGAGGACGATGACATGACGGATGCCGCCGACCTGGCCGCCCACGCCGGCCGCCATCTCGACCTCGTCTCCGCGCCCTTCACCCTGCCGCGTTCGCGCGTGCTCGTGTTCCGCGCGGAGCACGGAGACGGCGTGCGCGTGCACACCTCGGAGTACGAGAAGCGGCTGTCGGAGTGCCGGGTGCTGGATGCGATCGTCGTGACGGATGCCGAGGGCGCGGTGCTTCCGGTGGCCGATGTGCTGCCTGGGCGCGTGCGGTTCGAGGGCGACGCCACGCTCACCTTCGACGGCCCATCGGCGCTGAGCCTCGGCGGAGCGCCGGGCGCGCGCGTGCGTCTGGTGCGGCCGGACGGCTCCGTCGAGGAGCATCCGCTGGGCGACGGCATCCGACTGCGCATCGCGGCCGACCGCACCGTCTCCGTGGAGAGCGGGGGCCACGCGGCCGCGCTCGCGGCGACGGCATCCGTCTGGGACGAGTGGTTCGCGAAGTGCCCGATCGTGCGCGACGACCTGCAGGAGATGACCGCGTTCTGCTGGTGGGTGCTCGGAGCGAACATCGTCGAGCTGCCGTCTCTGGGCGATGCCCGCGCGATCGTCCCGTCGAAGATCGGCTACGTGGGTCTGTGGCAGTGGGACGCCTACTTCATCGCGGTCGGCCTGCGTCACGGCGACCCGGAGCTGGCGCGTGAGCAGCTCGACCTCGCGTTCCGGTTCCCGCAGCCCGACGGCCAGCTGCCCGACGTCGTGCACGAGCACGGGGCGCTCGCGACGAGCGACGACCTGCCCGAGAGCGATCGCGCGAACCTGCGCCGCGCGGGGTCGCAGATCGCCGATCCGAGCGCGCCGGTGCCGCTGACCAAGCCTCCGCTCGCGGCCTGGGCGCTGCGCACGGTGCTCGCCGTGCAGGACGACCCCGACTACGCGCGCACCCAGCTCGCCCGTGTCATCCGCTCGCAGGACTGGTGGTTCGCGGGCAGCGACCTCGATCATGACGGGATGCCGGAGTACGGGCATCCCTACTCCTCCGGCCTCGACGACAGCCCCATCTTCGACGGACCGCTGCCGACGGCGGCTCCCGACCTCGGCGCCTATCTCGTGCGGCAGGACCTCGAGATCGCGGCGCTCCTGGAGCGGTACGAGCCCGGCGTCGATGTCACGCGCTTCCGCGAGCGCGCGGCCCGCACGCAGGAGCTCCTGCTGACGATGTGGTCGTCGGAGGAGAGCCGGTTCCTCGCGTACGGCGGTGGGGCGATCCCCGGAGCCCTCGGCGCACCTGGAGGCGAGGTGCTGCACAGCGACACGGTCGTCGGACTCCTGCCGCTGCTCACCGGCACGCTCCCGGCTCCCGTCTCCGAGGCGCTGCGTGCGGCCGTCGACGATCCGTCCCGGTTCGCCCTGGAGTGGGGCCTGCCCACCGTCGCGGCATCCGACCCGGACTTCTCGCCGGAGCGGATGTGGCGGGGACCGATCTGGGTCAACACGAGCGTGCTCGTGGCTGAGGGGCTCGAGGCCTCCGGGTACCTGGAGCGCGCGCGGGAGCTGCGCGAGCAGACCGTCGCCCTCGTGATCCACGGCGGCGGCCCGCACGAGTACTTCAACCCGCACACGGGGCTCAAGGCCGAGCGCGCGACCACGGCGTTCGGCTGGTCGGCTGCGCTGTTCATCGACCTCGCCGTCCGCCTGAGCTGACGCTTGTCGCTCGGGTTCCGGTCGCAAACCCGGTCGTGAATGCCATCGTTTCGGAGCCAGGTTTGCGACCTGAGTGCGGGGAACGCGGGGAGGAGAGAGGGAGGGAGCTCAGGCCGTGAAGTACGAGCTCGATGCGTTGTCGAGGATGCGCTGCATGCCGTGCGTCCAGTTGGCCTTCAGTGCCACGATGGCGGCGGGGACGTCACCGGCGGCGAGTTGCCTCGCGATCTCGGCGTGCTCCGCGGCGACGCGCTCGACCTTGACGTCTTCCGGCACGAGCAGCGACTCGTACCGGTGGAAGGAGCTGCGCACGCTCTCGATCACGTCGAGGAGACGCTGGTTCGGGCACGCCGACAGCATGAGGCTGTGCCACTCGTCGTCCTTGGTGATGACGAGCTGGTGCTCGACGAGCTCGTCGGCGAACGCATCGGCCATCTCCTTGAGCCGCGCGCCGATGGCCTGCAGCTCGTCGAGCGGGCTGAGCTCGAGGGCCAGGCTCTCGAGAGCCGCCATGACGGGGGCGAGGTCGCGGAACTCCGAGGCGCTGAGCGGCACGAATCGGAAGCCTTTGCCGTTCTCGCTCTCGATCTGCCCCTCGGACTCCAGGGCGATCAGCGCTTCACGCAGGGGTGTGCGGCTGACTCCGAGTTCACCGGCGAGCTGCACCTCGTTGATGCCCTCGCCGGGCTGCACGAGACCTGCCCGCATCCGCGTCAGGAGCTCCTCGCGGACCTGCGAGCGCAGGTTCTTGCGTTCGATGGCCATGGATGGCATCCCCCTTCTGCGTCGCCCCTGCCCGTCAGCCTATGGGTTGACGGCTCCGGTACGACGATCTACTGTGGTGTATACAGAATACAGCGGACAGGCGAATTGCACCAGAGTCCGCCGCAGATGACTCAGAGAGGAGCCCTCGTGCCCGCATCCGACCAGTCGATCCGACGCGTCCGCATCGACGCGCTCGCCTACGGCGGCGACTACAACCCCGACCAGTGGTCGGAGGAGACGTGGCATGAGGACATCCGCCTGATGCGCGAGGCCGGCGTGAACATGGTCAGCCTGCCGATCTTCAGCTGGCCGCAGCTGGAGCCGGAGCCCGGCGTCTACGACTGGGGATGGCTCGACCGCATCATCGACCTGCTCCACGAGGCCGGCATCCGCATCGACCTGGCCACCGCCACCGCGACGCCGCCCTCCTGGCTGCTGCGCGCCCACCCCGAGATGGCGCCCTGGGACGCCGACGGGCACCGGCTGGAGTTCGGCTCCCGCCAGACGTACTGCCCCTCGTCTCCCGTCTGGCGCGAGAACGTCGCACGGATGACGCGTGCCATGGCCGAGCGCTACGGCGAGCACCCCGGGCTCGCCCTGTGGCACATCTCGAACGAGTACGGCGACCACACCTCGCGCTGCTGGTGCCCCGAGTCGGCCGCTCACTTCCGCCGCTGGCTGGAGGACCGCTACGGCGACCTCGACGGACTCAACGAGGCGTGGGGCGTGAACGTGTGGGGTCAGCGCTACACCTCCTGGGACCACATCGAGACCCCGAAGAAGGCTCCGGGGCCGATCAACCCCACCAAGCTCCTCGACTTCGAGCGGTTCTCCTCCGACGCCCTCCTGGAGCTGTTCCAGATCGAGATCGACGTGCTGCGCGAGGTCACCCCCGACATCGCCGTGACGACGAACTTCATGAGCATGTTCCGCGACCTCGACTACTGGGACTTCGCCGCGGCGGAGGACGTCGTGACCGACGACGCCTACCCCGAACCCGCCGACCCGACCTCGCACGTCGGCGCCGCCCTGAACTACGGCCTCATGCGCTCGCTCAAGGGCGGACAGCCGTGGCTGCTGCTGGAGTCGTCGGCATCCGCCACCAGCTGGCGCGACGTCAACGTGCCCAAGGCGCCGGGCAAGATCCGCGTCGAGAGCCTGCAGGCCGTCGCGCACGGGTCGGATGCGGTGATGTTCTTCCAGTGGCGCCAGGCCAAGTACGGCCAGGAGAAGTTCCACTCGTCGATGCTCGGCCACCGCGGCGAGAAGTCACGCAGCTTCCAGGAGACCAGGGCGCTCGGACTCGAGCTGAAGAAGCTGGAGCCCGTGCGCGGCACCCGCGTGCGCTCCCGAGTCGCGCTCGTCGTCGACTGGGATTCCTGGTGGGGCTCCAGCGCCCTCGAATCCCTCCCCTCACAGCGCCTGCAGTGGGCGCAGCAGGCCCGGGCCTGGCACCGCGCGCTCCACACGCTCGGCCAGCCGACGGATGCCGTTCGCGCCACGGGGCCGTTCGACGAGTACGACGTGGTCGTGGTGCCGAACCTCTACATCATCGAGCAGCCGCAGGCCGATGCGCTCCGCGCCTTCGTCGAGCGCGGAGGGCACCTCGTGGTCGGCCCCTTCTCGGGTGTCGTCGACGCGACGGAGAAGGTGCACGACGGCGGCGCGCCAGGCCTGCTGCGCGACCTCCTCGGCGTCGAGGTCGACGAGCAGTGGCCGATCGCCGACGGACTGACCGAGACGGTCGACTACGCCGGCGAGACGCTCACGGCGCCCAGCTGGAGCGAATGGATCGAGGCGGATGCCGACGTCGAGGTGCGCGGTGCGTACTCCTCCGGCGAGCTCGCCGGGCTCCCCGCCGTGACCCGGCGCCCGGTCGGAACCGGCGCGGCCTGGTACCTCAGCGCCATGCTCGAGCACGACAGCATGCTGCCGGTGTTCCGCGACGTGCTGATCGGCGCCGGCCTCCCCGCCCGCGACGACACCGACGTGGACGCCGAGGTCGTCACCCGCGCCGACGAGACCACCGACTACACGTTCTACCTGAACCACGGACAGAGCCCGGTGGCGTTCGCGCTCCCCGGAGACGCGACCGACCTGCTCACCGGTATCCGCCACTCCGGCCGCCTCGACCTCGGCCGCTACGGCGTCGCCGTGCTCGCGGCGCCCCGTGCAGAGACCATCCCCTTCTCCACCCTCATCCCGACCGCGAAGGAGGACGCATGACCGAGCCGTTCGTGCATCCGTACATCCCCAACACGGCGCCGGAGTCGCGGGCCGCGATGCTCGCCGCCGTCGGCGCCGCCGACGTCTCCGAGTTCTACGCCGACGTGCCGGAGTCCCTGCGCCTCGGCCGCCCGCTCGACCTGCCGGCACCGCTCGTGGCCGAGCAGGATCTCGCGCGTCACGTGCGCGGGCTGCTCGCCAGGAACCGCTCCACGCAGGAGCGCCTGAGCTTCCTCGGCGCCGGCGTCTACAACCACTACGTGCCGGCCGTCGTCGACGAGGTCATCGGCCGCAGCGAGTTCCTCACCGCCTACGCCGGTGAGCCCTACGAGGACCACGGCCGCTTCCAGGCGCTGTTCCAGTACCAGTCGCTGATGGCCGAGCTGCTGGAGATGGACGTCGTGAACGTCCCCACCTACGACGGCTACCAGGCCACCGCGACCGGCCTCACGATGTCGGGCCGCATCACCGGGCGCCCCCGCGTGCTCGTCGTCAGCGACGTGCTGCCGGCGAAGCTGTCGAAGGTGCACGACTACGTCCGCGCGCACCTCGCGCTGGAGCACGTGCCCACGGTGAACGGCACGGCCGACGTCACCGCGATCCGCGCCGCGCTCGGCGACGACGTCGCGGCGG
Source organism: Microbacterium sp. LWH10-1.2 (assembly GCF_038397765.1). Taxonomy (NCBI): domain Bacteria; kingdom Bacillati; phylum Actinomycetota; class Actinomycetes; order Micrococcales; family Microbacteriaceae; genus Microbacterium; species Microbacterium sp. LWH10-1.2. The sequence goes on along the minus strand of NZ_CP151638.1, from coordinate 3,332,722 downwards.
TCTGGGTCGAGACGCCCAGCGTCACGGGCGCCGTCGAGGCCTCGCTGCAGGAGATCGCGGATGCCGCGCACGCCGCCGGCGCCGTGGTCGTCGTCGGCACCGACCCGATCGGCTACGGCATCCTCACCCCGCCGTCGCTGCACGGCGCCGACATCGTCACCGGTGACATCCAGTCGCTCGGCCTGCACCAGTGGTTCGGCGGCGCCCACGGCGGGTTCATCGCCGTGCACGACGACCCGACGTTCGTGATGGAGATGCCCTCGCGGCTCTTCGGACTGGAGTCCACCGACGTGCCAGGCGAGTACGGATTCGGCGACGTCGCCTACGACCGCACCTCCTTCGCCCACCGCGAAGACGGCAAGGAGTGGGTCGGCACGGCCGCCGCCCTCTGGGGCATCGCCGCCGGCGTCTACCTCGCCCTCATGGGCCCCGCCGGCATGGCCGAGCTCGGCGAGACCCTCCTCGCCCGCACCCGCTACGCGCAGCAGACGCTCGCCGCGATCCCCGGCGTCGCGCTCGACGACGACGCCGTGCACCTGCGCGAGTTCACCGTGACCCTGCCGGTCCCGGCATCCGATGTCGTCTCCGCACTGCGTGCGAAGGGCATCGAGCCCGGCGTCGTCGTGGGCGAGCGCCGCCTGCTGGTGTGCGTCACCGAGCTCACCACCCAGACCGACATCGACACCCTGGCCGCGGCGCTCGCCGAGGTCACCGCATCCGCCACCGCATCCGCCACCGTCATCGAGGAGCCGAAGTGACACTTCCCGTCGCCCCGAAGCCCGCGCTGCGGCGCTTCCAGCAGGCCCGCTGGGACGAGCCGATCATCTTCGAGCTGTCCACCCCGGGTGAGCGCGGAGTGCTCGTCTCGCAGGTCGAGCCCGGCATCCGCGAGGCCGTCGGAGACGTGGTCGCGGAGCTCCCGGCATCCCTGCGTCGCCCGTCGGCCGCGAAGCTCCCCGAGATGGGCCAGATGCGCGTGCTCAAGCACTACCTGCGCCTGTCGCAGGAGAACCTCGGCGCCGACTTCAACGTCGACATCGGCCAGGGCACGTGCACCATGAAGTACGCGCCGAAGATCAACGACCAGCTCGCCGGCGCCCCGCAGATCACCGCGATGCACCCGCATCAGGACCCGGCCGACGCCCAGGGCGTGCTGGAGATCCTCTGGCAGCTGGAGCGGATGCTCGCCGAGATCTCCGGGATGGACGAGGTCTCCCTGCACACCCAGGGCGGATCCGCCGCGATCTGGTCGAACATCGCCATGATCCGCAGGTTCCACGAGGCCAACGGCGAGGGCGAGCAGCGCCGCGAGGTCATCACCACGATCTTCAGCCACCCGTCGAACGCGGCGGCCGCGAAGGCCGCGGGCTACGAGGTCATCACGGTCTACCCGGATGCCGACGGCTACCCCTCGCTCGACGCGCTGAAGGCCGCGCTGTCCCCCCGCACGGCGGCGATCATGGTCACTAACCCTGAGGACACCGGCATCTACAACCCGGCCATCCGGGAGTGGGTGGATGCCGCGCACGCCGTGGGCGCCCTCGCCTCCTACGACCAGGCCAACGCCAACGGCATCCTCGGCATCACCCGCGCCCGCGACGCCGGCTTCGACGTGTGCCACTTCAACCTGCACAAGACCTTCGGCACGCCGCACGGCTGCGGCGGACCGGGTTCCGGCGCCAACGCGGTCTCGGCGGCGCTCGCGCCCTTCCTCCCCGGACCCCGTGTGGTGCGGGAGGACGACGGGACGTTCGCCGTCTCCGAGGCGGGCGAGCAGTCCATCGGCGCGGTGGCCCCGTTCTACGGCGTCATCCCCGCGCTCGTGAAGGCGTACTCGTGGATCATGGCGCTCGGCGCCCCCGGCCTGCTCGCCGCCGCCGAGACCGCGGTGCTGAACAACAACTACCTGATGTCGCTCGTGCTGGCGATCCCCGGGGCCTCCGCCCCCTATGCCACCGGCCGCCGCCGCATCGAGCAGGTGCGCTACTCGTGGGAGGAGCTGTTCGAGGAGACCGGCGTCTCGTCGGAGGAGATCGGCATCCGCATGACCGACTTCGGGATGCACTACTGGACGAGTCACCACCCCTACGTGGTGCCGCAGCCGTTCACGCTCGAACCCACGGAGTCGTACTCGAAGGCGGAGCTGGAGGAGTACGCGGCCACGCTCGCCGAGGTGGCGCGCGAGGCCAGGGAGACCCCGGAGGTCGTGCGCACGGCCCCGCACAACCAGACCGTGCACCACACGCATCACGACGATCTCGACGACCCCGAGCGCTGGGCCATCACCTGGCGGGCGTATCAGCGCAAGTACCCTTCGGCAGGCTCAGGACGGCGTGCGGCGGAGCTGGCCGCGCAGGCCTGACGCGACGTGATCGGACTGGTCGTCAACCCTGTCGCCGGAGTCGGCGGGCCCGCGGGCCTCGCCGGCTCCGACGGCGCGGACGTGCAGCGCCTCGCCCTCGCGCGCGGCGCCCGTTCGCGCGTGCAGGAGCGCACGGCCGCAGCCCTCGCGGTGCTGGCCGCCCGGCATCCGTCCCTCGTCGTCCTGACCGCCGCCGGCCCGATGGGCGCCGACGCCGTGCGCGCCGCCGCCCTGGTGCCCCGCGTCGTGTACTCGCTCGACGGCGACACTGAGGACACGGATGCCGCGGACACGGCGCGTGCCGTGGAGGCGGTGGCGAGGGCGGGCGCGGAACTGATCCTCGTCGTGGGCGGGGACGGGACGCTGCGCGACGCCGTCGCGGGGCTCGGTCTCTCGGACGCGCGACGGATGCCGGCGGTGCTCGGCATCCCGGCCGGAGTGAAGATGTACTCGCCGGTGTTCGCCGTGAGCCCGGCCGCCGCGGGGGCGATCGCCGCCGACTGGGTGGCGCAGGGCGTGCTGCCGACCGAGGAGCGCGAGGTGCTCGACATCGACGAGGCCGCGCTGCGGCGCGCACGCGTCGACCCGGTGCTGCACGGATTCCTGCGGGTTCCGGTGCGCCGCGGCCGCACCCAGGCCCGCAAGGCGCCGACCCCGGCGAGCGAGGCCGCCGCCGTCGAGGCCGCGGCGAGAGGCGCCGTCGCGCGCATGCGGCCGGGTGTCCGCTACCTGCTCGGCCCCGGCGGCACCACTGCCGAGATCGCCCGTCTGCTCGGGGTCGTCGGCACCCCGCTCGGCGTCGACGTCGTGCTCGACGGCGCCGTCACTGTGGCGGGCGCGAGTGAGCAGCAGCTTCTCGCCGAGACCGCCGCGGGGCCCGCCCAGGCCGTCGTCACCGTGATCGGCGGCCAGGGGTTCCTGCTCGGCCGGGGCAATCAGCAGCTCTCGGCATCCGTCATCCGCTCCCTCGGCGACGAACCTCTGATGGTCGTGGCCCCCGAGCAGAAGATCATCGACCTGCGCGGACGTCCGCTGCTGGTCGACACCGGAGAAGCCGCGCTCGACGCGCGCCTCTCCGGCCACGTGCGCATCACCACCGGCGTCGGCACCAGCAGCCTGTACGCCGTCGCCTCTTCCCACACCCTCTGAAAGGAACATCATGCGTCTCGAGAACAAGAAGGCCATCGTCACCGGCGGCGCGGGCGGCATCGGCCGCGCCACGTCGCTCGCGCTCGCCGCGGAGGGGGCGGCGGTCGCCGTCGTCGATCTGAACGCCGAGGCCGCGGAGGCCGTCGCCGCCGAGATCCGCGCGGCCGGAGGAGCCGCGGTCGCGATCGCCGCCGACGTCGCCAGCGAGGCCGACATCGAGCGCGTCATCGCCACGACCGTCGCAGAGCTCGGGGGCGTGAACGTCGTCTTCAACAACGCCGGCATCATCCGCCGCACGACCGCCGTGGAGACGACCGTCGAGGAGTGGGATCGCGTGTTCGGCGTGAACGTGCGCTCGATCTTCCTCATGTGCAAGCACGTCGTGCCGATCATGGAGGCCGCGGGCGGCGGCTCGATCATCAACACGGGCTCCGGCTGGGGGCTCAAGGGTGGCGGGCAGGCGATCTCCTACTGCGCCTCGAAGGGCGCGGTCGTGAACATGACCCGCGCGCTCGCGATAGACCACGGCCCCGCCGGCATCCGGGTCAACTCGGTCAACCCCGGCGATGTGAACACCGGGATGCTGAGCGACGAGGCCCGTCAGCTCGGGCAGGACACGGCGTCGTTCCTCGCGGAGGCCGCCGATCGCCCGCTGCGCCGCATGGGGCAGCCGAGCGAGGTCGCCCAGGCCGTCGTCTGGCTCGCGAGCGACGACTCCTCCTACGTCACGGGTTCGGCCCTGGTGGTCGACGGCGGCGGCATCGCCTGAGCACGTGTGTCACCTCGTGTCGCACGGGGTGACACTGTGCGGTCCTGGGAGTATCTTTGTTTGACCACCGAAACAAGATGATTCGAGGACACCGTGGCGCCGGCGACCCAGACCGCATTCTCCGAGGGTGAGATCTTCCGGCTCGTGCGCACGGGAGCGGCGCAGTCGCGCGCCGACCTCGCCCGGCTGACCGGGCTCTCCCCGTCGACCGTCGCGCTCCGGATCGAGGCGCTGATCGCCCACGACTACATCGAGGAGAACGGCGAGGGCGTGTCGCGCGGCGGGCGGAGGCCCCGCGTGCTCACGGTGAAGGCCGGGGGCAGCGTCGTCGTCGGCGTCGATCTCGGCGAGCAGCACGCGACCGTCGCGCTCTTCGATCGTCGGGCGGAGGTCGTCGCCTCGACCGTCGCCCGGGTGTCGCTCCTCGACGGTGTCGAGAGCGTCGTGAACCAGGTGTGGGAGCACGCTCGCGGACTGGCGGAGGACCACGGCGGCCTCACGATCGAGGGCATCGCGATGAGCCTCCCCGGTCCCGTGGATTCGCGCACCTCGCGCCTGCTCGCGCCGATGCGGATGCCGGGCTGGAACGGCGTCGACGTCGGAGAGGTCCTCGGAAAGACCACGGGGCTCCCCTTCCTCATCGACAACGACGCGAACGCGATGGCCGTCGGCGAGTTCATCGAGCGCGGCGGCGAGCAGGAGCAGCTGGTGTTCGTGAAGGCGGGCAGCGGCATCGGCTGCGGGATCATCCTCGACGGTGCGGTCTACCGCGGCTTCCGCGGGGTCGCGGGCGACATCAGCCACGTCGCCCTGCACAACGCACCGCCCATCATCTGCTCGTGCGGTCGGGTCGGCTGCCTCGACGTGGTCGCGAGCGGGGCGGCGATCGTCGATGCGCTGCGGGAGGCGGGGGCGGCCGTGGAGACGCTCGACGACGTGCTGGCGCTGGCGCAGGACGCGCACCCGAAGGCCACCTCCGCCCTGCGGGAGGCGGGTGCCCGCACGGGCGAGGTGCTCGCGACGATCATCAACTTCTTCAACCCCCAGGCGCTCGCTCTGGGCGGGCGTCTGGCCACGGCCGATGCCTTCGTGGCGGGGGTGCGACAGGCGCTGTTCACCCTCTGCCTCCCGATGTCGACGGACGCTCTGGAAATCGGCGTGAGCCGCGCCGGCGCGTTGGCGGGCGCGCGCGGCGTGGCCTGGGAGCTACTGGAGCGGCTGCTCGACCCCGCCGGAATCGACGAGGAGCTGCGTCTCGTCACTCAGTAGTTCGATCATCGGCATAAGTCGGATGCCGGTAGCAGCAAGTGGCTCATCTTGATTCGAGAGCGACTCTAGACTCGGAGTATGACCGAGACCTCACCGCTCCCGCGCATCGCCATCGCCGGCATGGCCATCGAGTCCAGCACCTTCTCGCCGCACCGAGCAGGCGAGCGGGACTTCCTCCGCATCGAGGGCGACGACCTCGTCATGCGCTACGACGCACTGCGCGAAGGAGAGCTCACGGAGAGGGCCGAGTGGCTGCCGGTGTACTACGCCCGGTCGATCCCCGGCGGCGCGGTGCTGCGCGAGGTGTACGACGCCATCAAGGCGCGCATCTGCGACGGGCTGCGCGAACTCGTGGCCGACGGTGGGCGGCTCGACGGTCTCTTCTTCGACATCCACGGGGCGATGAGCGTGGTGGGCATGGACGATGCCGAGGGCGACCTGATCACCGCGATCCGCGAGGTGATCGGCGCGGACGTCGTCGTCTCGGCGTCGATGGATCTGCACGGCAACGTGTCGCGTGCCCTGATCGAGAACGTCGACATCATCACGTGCTACCGACTGGCGCCGCACGAGGACACGTGGGAGACCCGCGACCGCGCCATCCGCAACCTGGTCGAGGCGCTCGAGAGCGGCGTCACCCCGCGTCGCGCCTGGGTGCGCGTGCCCATCCTGCTGCCCGGCGAGAAGACCAGCACCCGCGTGGAGCCCGCCAGGAGCCTCTATGCCCGCATCCCCGAGATCGAGTCGCGCCCCGGCGTCACCGACGCGGCGATCTGGATCGGCTACGCCTGGGCCGATGAGCCCCGCTGCCACGCCACGGTCGTCGTGACCGGCACCGATGACGAGGCGACGTCCGCTGCCGCGTCGGAGCTCGGTCGCGCGTTCTGGGACGTGCGCGACGACTTCGAGTTCGTCGGCCCTCCCGGCACGCTCGACGAGGGGGTCGCTGCCGGGCTGGCCGCGACCGACACCCCGTACTTCATCAGCGATTCGGGCGACAACCCCGGCGCGGGCGGCACGGGCGACGTGACCTGGACGCTCGCCCAGCTGCTGCAGAAGCCCGAGCTCACCGCGGACGATGCGCCGGTGACGCTGTGCGCGTCGGTGTTCGACAAGAGCGCGCTGGACATCCTTCGCGGCTGCACGGTGGGGGAGCGGGTGTCCGTCGAGGTGGGCGCGCGCGTCGACAGCGGTCCGCGCGGGCCGGTCCTGGTCGACGGGGTGCTGCACAGCCTGCACGAGGGCGATGAGGATGCGGGCGGCATCGCCGTGATCCGGGTCGGCGGGCTCCACGTGATCGTCACCGAGTACCGCAAGGCGTACCACGACGTCTCCGACTTCACCTCGATCGGACTCGACCCGGTCGCGGCGCAGATCGTCGTCACGAAGATCGGCTACCTGGAGCCCGAGCTCTACGCCATCATGCGCGGATGGACGCTGGCGCTCACCCCCGGCGGCGTCGACCAGGACCTCGAGCGCCTCGGGCACCACCGCATCCAGCGGCCGATGCATCCGTTCGACGCGTTCGACGCCGCACCCGACCTGACCGCCGAGATGGTGGGATGACGAGGGCCGCTCCTCTTTGTTTCGACAGCGAAGCAAGTTAGTTACTCAAACGTAACAAGATCGACTTTTGTGACTAACTTAGTTCGTGCATGATTCAAAGTGCGTCTTAAATTGGACGAACGCTTCGGTGACGAGGCGGTGAACGAGGAGGTTTACATGCGATCTCAGTCGCTGCGTCGCAGGCTGCTCGCCCCCCTGGGTGCGCTCGCCGTCGCGACGCTCGCCCTGACCGCCTGCCAGGCCGGAGCCACGAGCGACGGCACGGCGAGCGAGAAGGACACGGTCAGCTTCGCGCTCCAGGTGGGAACGGGTCCCAACTGGATCCTGCCGATCTCGTCTCCCGACAAGATGGCCACGCACAACAGCGCCATCAAGGCGACGATGTGGCCGCGTCTGTTCGAGTACAACGGCGTCGACGGTGAGATGGGCTGGGACAAGAAGGCGTCCGCAGCGAAGTCCTACGAGTTCTCGGAGGACCGTAAGACCATCACCATCACCCTGAACGACCTCGACTGGTCGGACGGCACGCCCGTCACCTCGCGCGACGTCGAGTTCTGGTACAACCTCGTGCGCTTCAACGGCGAGAAGACCGGCGGCTACTCGGCCGGCCTGATGCCCGACAACATCGTCGAGTTCACGACCGTCGACGACAAGACGTTCTCGCTGACGATGGACAAGGTGTACAACGAGGAGTTCCTCCTCGGCAACCAGCTCAGCCTCATGTACCCGATGCCCCAGCACGTGTGGGACAAGACGAGTGCGGACGGCGAGATCGGCGATCACGACCGCGACGCCGCGGGCGCGGCCGACGTGCTGGACTACCTCTTCTCCGAGGCGGAGGACATGAAGACCTACGCCTCGAACGACCTGTGGAAGACCGTCGCCGGTCCCTACACGGTGAAGAGCTGGTCGGACTCGGGCCTCGTGGAGCTCACCGCCAACAAGAAGTACACCGGCGAGGACAAGCCGAGCATCGACAACGTCAAGTTCCTGCCGTTCACCTCGGCGGACGCCGAGATGAACGTCGTGCGCTCCGGTGACGTCGACTACGGCTACGTGACCAGCTCGCAGCTCACCAACGAGAAGCAGTTCACCGACCTCGGCTACAGCATCGAGCCGTGGGCCGGCTGGTCGATCACGTACATGCCCTACAACTTCGCCAACCCCGAGAAGGGCTCCTTCTACAAGCAGCTCTACGTGCGCCAGGCGCTGCAGCACGCCGTCGACCAGGAGAGCATCTCCGACGTCGTCTGGCACGGCGCCGCGACGCCCGACTACGGTCCCATCCCGCAGACGGCGGACTCCAACGGACTCTCCGACGTGCAGAAGGACAACCCGTACCCGTTCGACCTGAAGAAGGCCGAGAAGCTGTTCACCGACCACGGCTGGGTCAAGGGATCCGACGGCACCCTCGAGTGCGCCGAGGCGGGCGCGGGCGAGGACCAGTGCGGTGAGGGGATCGCCGCCGGTGCGAAGGCGGAGATCGTCGTCACCACGCAGAACGGCTCGCAGGAGACCGACAACATGATGGCGGAGATCCAGTCCTCGCTCGGCAAGATCGGCGTCAAGATGACGATCGACTCCAAGCCGCTGGACACCGTCCTCACCCAGGCGCAGGAGTGCAAGACCGGCAGCGCGTGCACGTGGGAGCTCGTCTTCTTCGGCACGGCCGGCAGCTGGTACTTCCCGCCCTACGCCACCGGTGAGCGCGTCTTCGCGAAGGACACCAAGTGGAACGCGGGCCAGTACGACAACCCCGAGGCGGAGGAGCTCGTGCAGGCGATGGCCTTCTCGACCGACCCCGAGATCGCGAAGAAGTACTCCGCGTTCCTCGCCACCGACCTCCCGGTCATGTGGATGCCGAACCCGGTCTACCAGGTCTCCGTCGTCCGCGACGGACTCGACATCGCCCACCAGGACCCGGGCGCGTCGTTCCTGCCGCAGCGCTGGTCCTGGGCCAAGTAACGAGTAGGTGACATGAGCGTGGTGGAAGCGGCGCAGAGCGCGCAGCAGAAGAAGGAGAGGGCCGGCGGCCCGCGGTTCTGGTGGTACCTGTTGCGACGGGTCGGCCAGGGCGTGATCGTCATCCTCATCGTGACGCTGATCGTGTTCGCGCTGCTCCACCTCGCCATGCCGCAGGGGCCGGCAGCCGGCATCCTCGGCATGCAGGCCTCGCAGGAGCAGATCGATGCCTTCAACAAGGAGAACGGCTTCGATCTGCCCCTGTGGCAGCAGTACCTCAACTTCCTCGGGCAGCTGGTCCAGGGCGACCTCGGCGACTCGTTCAAGCTGAACCGCCCCGTGGCCGACGCCATCGGCCAGCGCCTGCCGAAGACGCTGATCCTCGCGCTGATCTCGATGATCTTCGCTCTGATCATCGCGATCCCGATGGGCATCTTCCAGGCCGTGCGCCGCGGCAAGGCGGCCGACTACGCGCTGACCACCTGGAACTTCATCATCTACTCGACCCCGTCGTTCTTCCTCGGGCTCATCCTGGTGATCGTGTTCGCCCAGTGGCTGCGGCTCGTGCCGGCACAGGCGCCGCAGGGCGAGACCGTCGGCGAGGTGCTGGCGAATCCCGCGGGTCTCGTGCTGCCGGTGCTGACCGCGGCGCTCGGCATCATCGCGACGTTCTCCCGCTACATGCGCTCCGCGACCATCGACAACCTCTCCGAGGACTACGTCCGCACCGCCAGGGCGAAGGGCACGCCGATCCCCGTGGTGATCACCCGTCACGTGGTGCGCAACTCCCTGACCCCCGTGATCGCCATGCTCGGCTACTACCTGCCGGTCATGTTCGGCGGCATGATCGTCGTCGAATCGCTCTTCAACTACCCCGGCATGGGCCTGCTGTTCTGGACCTCGGCGCAGACCTCCGACTACCCCGTGCTGATCGGCTGCATCCTGGTGATCGCGCTCGCGACGGTCATCGGATCGCTGCTCGCCGACATCATCCAGGCGCTGCTCGATCCGCGCACCCGAGAGGAGCTCTCGTGAGCACGACGACCATCGTGATGCGCACGCTGACCCCGCGCCAGCGCGGCATGCGCCGCTTCCTGCAGAACAAGCTCGCGGTCTTCGGGATCGTGACCATCGCCCTGTTCCTGCTCTTCTGCTTCGTGGGGCCGCTGATCCATCCGACGGATCAGATCCACACCGATCTGCGCAGCACGATGCTGCCGCCCGGCTCGGCCGGGCACCCGCTCGGCACGGACGACGTCGGCTACGACGTGCTCGGTCGCCTGATGGTCGGCGGACAGATCTCGATCCTCATCGGGCTCGCGGCCGGGGTCCTCGCGACCGTGATCGGCACCCTCTGGGGAGCGATCGCCGGGTACGTGGGCGGCGCGGTGGACACCGTGATGATGCGCGTCGTCGACGCGGGCATCGCGATCCCCGCGACCTTCCTGCTGCTCATCCTCTCCGCGATCCTGCGTCCGAGCGTCCCGCTGATGATCTGCGTCATCGGGCTGGTGTCCTGGCTCGTCCCCGCGCGTCTGGTGCGCGCCGAATCGATCTCGCTGAAGTCGCGGGAGTACGTGCTGGCGCTGCGGGCCATGGGCGGCACCCACTCCCGTGCTGTGCTGAAGCACATCGTGCCCAACACGGTCGGCACGATCGTCGTGAACGCGACGTTCCAGGTCGCCGACGCCATCCTGCTCGTCGCCTACATCTCGTTCCTCGGCATGGGGCTGCAGAAGCCGGCCACCGACTGGGGCGCCATGCTCACGAGCGGCATCACGTACACGTACGCGGGCGCCTGGTGGCTGATCTTCCCCGCAGGCTTCTGCATCGTGCTCACGGTCTGCGCGTTCAACAGCATCGGAGACGGACTCCGTGACTTCTTCGACGTGAAGGGGCGTGCCGCATGAGCGACGCACTGCTGCAGATCTCCGATCTGAAGGTCACGTTCCGCACCGAGGACGGCGCCGTGGATGCCGTCAAGGGCATCGACCTCGAGGTCCGACCCGGCGAGGTGCTCGCGCTGGTCGGCGAGTCCGGCTCGGGCAAGTCCGTCACGGCGATGGCCATCCTCAAGCTGCTGCCGCGCACGGCCGCCGTCACCGGCTCGATCCGCCTCGCCGGACGAGAGCTCCTTCCGCTCAGGGAAGCCGAGATGAACGGCATCCGCGGCGCCGAGATCTCGATGGTGTTCCAGGAGCCGATGACCGCGCTCAACCCGAGCATGCGCATCGGCGATCAGATCACCGAGGCGATCCTCAACCACGGCGGCGTCTCGAAGGCCGACGCGTGGGAGCGCGCGGTCGAGATGCTCGGACGCGTCGGCATCCCCGATCCGTCTCGCCGGGCGAAGAGCTATCCGCACGAGCTGTCCGGCGGTCAGCGTCAGCGCGTCGTCATCGCCATCGCCCTCTCGTGCGAGCCGCAGCTGATCATCGCCGACGAGCCGACGACAGCGCTCGACGTGACGGTGCAGGCGGAGATCCTCGATCTCATCCGCCGCCTCGCGGCTGAATCGGGTACCGCGTTCCTCCTCGTCACGCACAACATGGGCGTCGTGGCGGACATCGCCGACCGGGTCGCCGTGATGTTCCGCGGCACGATGGTCGAGGTCGGCGACACCCGCACCGTGCTCACCGCGCCCCGAGAGGACTACACGAAGAAGCTCCTCAGCGCCGTGCCCTCGCTGCCCGACGCGGCGAGCGTCGTGGAGCGGGAGCCCGAGCGCGAGCTCGCCGACGCCGTGCTCGAACTGGATGCCGCCAGCGTGACCTATCGTCGCGGCGGACGGCCCTTCCTCGCGCTCGACGGCGTGAGCCTGAGCATCGCCCCCGGCGAGATCGTCGGTCTCGTGGGCGAGTCCGGCTCGGGCAAGTCGACGCTCGGCCGCGCCGCCCTGGGGCTGCTGCCGCTGTCGAGCGGCGGGATGACGCTGTTCGGCGAGAAGGTCGGCCGCGGCGGCGTCTCCGGGCGGCGCGAGCGCGAGCTGCGCGGCAGGGTCGGAGCGATCTTCCAGGACCCGGGGTCGAGCCTCGACCCGCGCATGACGGTGGGAGAGGCGATCTCCGAGCCGATGCTCGTGCAGCGGCGGAAGATGCCGACGACCGCCGCGCAGCGCCGCACCCGCGTGGCCGAGCTGCTCGACGCCGTCGAACTCCCCGCGAACTACGCGACCAGGTACCCGCACGAGCTCTCGGGCGGACAGCGTCAGCGCATCGGCCTCGCCCGCGCCATCGCCCTGGAGCCGGAGCTCATCATCGCCGACGAGCCGACCTCGGCCCTCGACGTCTCGGTGCAGGCCGCGGTGCTCGAGGTGCTGCGCGACCTGCAGGAGAAGATGCACTTCTCCTGCCTCTTCATCAGCCACGACCTCGCGGTCGTGCACGAGATCTCCGACCGGGTGGCCGTGATGCTGAAGGGCGAGATCGTCGAGACCGGTTCGGCCGACGACGTGCTCCTGGCTCCGCAGCATCCCTACAGCCGTCGCCTCCTGGCCTCGGTCCCCGTGCCCGATCCGGACAAGCAGGCGCTGCGACGGGAGGCCCGAGCGGCCGCCCGGGTGACCGCCCCGTGACGGCGCTCGCCTCCGACGCGCATAGGAGCAGGGGCAGGATGAGCGACCGCGGCACCGCGGTCGTGCTGGGGCTCGACGTCGGCGGGTCCAGCGTCAAGCACCTCCTCGCCAGCGCCGACGCGTCGATGTCGCAGCCGCCGACGCCGCTCGCGCGCGGCAGGAACGCGACGCCCACCGCCTCGCCGGCTGAGGCGCTGGCGGCCATCGCGGAGACGGTGACGGGCGAGCACTCCCTGGCCCGCCTCGTGCTCTCGATCCCCGGCATCGTGGACGAGGAGAACGGCGTCGTCATCCGGTCGACCAACATCCCCGCGCTCGACGGAGCCCCCCTCGGCCGCCAGCTCGAGTCCGCGCTCGGCGTGCCGGTCGACGTGATCAACGACGGGCACGCGGCGGCGGTCGCCGAGGCCTCGTGGGGCGCGGGCGCCGGCATCGATGACGTCTTCGTGCTCGCCCTCGGCACCGGGATCGCCGGCGCGCACGTGGTCGACGGACGGGTCGTCACGGGTGCCCACGGGTCGGCGGGGGAGCTCGGACACGTCACGATCGACCCGATGGGCGGCGAGTGCTCGTGCGGTCGCCGCGGGTGCCTGGAGACCATCATCGGAGCCCCCGCGCTCGATGCGGCGTGGGCGGATGCCGGTGGCCGCGGTGGACCGGAGGCGCTGCTCGACGCGTTCGCGGCGGGCGACGGCGCGGCGACAGCGATCGTGCGCCGTGCCTCGTCGGCTCTGGCCGAAGCCATCCTCACGCTCTGCGCGGTTGTGGACCCCGGGGGCATCGTGATCGGCGGCGGGCTCGCCCAGGCGCCGCATCATCTGGTGACGCTCGCCGAGCGCTACGTGCGGGAGCGGGCGACGTTCCATCGTGTTCCGCCCATCGTCCCGGCGACGCTCGGCGGATGGGCGGGCGCCAACGGCGCCGTGCTCACCGCGCTCCGCCGTCAGCACGCCTGACGCGTCGCGTCGCTCCCGTCGCAAGAACTCCCGGTATTCGGAGCGGATACCGGGATCATTCGCGACGGGAGCGGATGCCGCCCCCAGGACACTCGCGTAAAATCAGCACAATGACCGATGCCCCCGACCCCGCTGACCTCCTCGGACCGGGCGTCGACCCCGACGATCTCGCGACCACGCTGCGAGTGCTGGCCGAGCTGCACGAGATCGACAACGAGCATCCGGACTTCGTGGCCGTGCGCCACGCGACCGCCGCGATGTTCAAGGCCGTCAAGCGCGTGCGTCGCAAGGAGATCCGCGATGCGGTCGCCGAGGCCGACAAAGCCGTCGTCGCGCGCACCGCGACGGGCGCCCCCGACCGCATCGACGACGAGACCCGCGGCAACGACCTCGCGACGAGCGTGGTCGACGCCCCGATCGCCGGCGAACTCATCAAGCCGCGCAACTGCTACATCTGCAAGCAGCCGTACACGCTCGTCGACGCGTTCTACCACCAGCTCTGCCCCGACTGCGCACGGTTCAGTCACGGCAAGCGCAACGCCCGCACCGACCTCACCGGCAAGCGCGCGCTGCTCACCGGAGGCCGCGCGAAGATCGGCATGCACATCGCGCTGCGGCTGCTCCGCGACGGCGCGCACACCACGATCACGACGCGCTTCCCGAGGGATGCCGTCCGCCGATTCTCGGCACTGCCGGACTCGGCCGACTGGCTGCACCGTCTGCGCGTCGTCGGCATCGACCTGCGCGACCCCGCGCAGGTGATCGGTCTCGCCGACTCGGTCGCGGCGCAGGGGCCCCTCGACATCCTCATCAACAACGCCGCGCAGACCGTGCGGCGCTCGCCCGGCGCGTACTCGCTGCTGGCGGATGCCGAGCTGCAGCCGCTGCCCGACGGACCGCTGCCCGAGATGGAGACCTTCGGCCACACGAACGACCAGCACCCGCAGGCCCTGCAGGCCTCGGTGGACGCGCATCCGCTGCTCTCGGTCGCGGCCCTCGGCGGCACCGTCGCCGCGCAGGGCGGTCAGGCGCTCACGGCCGAGGACCTCGCCCGGCTCGCGATGGCTCCAGGCTCATCGTCGCTGGAGAAGCACGCCGACGGCACCGCGATCGATGCGGGCGGGCTCGTGCCCGACGTCAACCGTGTGAACAGCTGGGTGCAGTCGGTCGACCAGGTCGACCCGCTGGAGATGCTCGAGGTGCAGCTGTGCAACACCACGGCGCCGTTCCTGCTGATCAGCCGCCTGCGTCCGTCGATGGCGGCGTCGAGCGCGCACCGGAAGTACGTGGTCAACGTCTCGGCGATGGAGGGGCAGTTCTCCCGCCGCTACAAGGGCCCCGGTCACCCGCACACGAACATGGCGAAGGCCGCGCTGAACATGCTCACCCGCACCAGCGCCGGAGAGATGCTGGAGACCGACGGCATCCTGATGACCGCCGTCGACACCGGCTGGATCACCGACGAGCGCCCGCACTTCACGAAGGTGCGCCTGGCGGAGGAGGGCTTCCACGCCCCGCTCGACCTCGTCGACGGCGCCGCCCGCGTGTACGACCCGATCGTGCGCGGCGAGGCCGGCGAAGACATCCACGGCGTGTTCCTGAAGGACTACGAGCCCAGCCCCTGGTGACCCCGCGGGCTCACGCGACCGGGTGCCCCTGCAGCGGGTAGGGGAGCGGATGCGGGAGCCACACCGTCACGTTCAGGCCGCCGCCGGGGCGTGCGGTCAGCACGAGGGAGCCGTCGTGGGCCTCCGCGATGCGCTGCACGATCGCGAGCCCCAGGCCGACGCCCACGTGGTCGGCGTCGCGGGCGCGCTCGGCTCCGCGCTGGAACGGCTCGGCGAGAGCCGCGACGACGTGCGGGGGCAGGTGGGGGCCGGTGTTCTCCACCACCAGGGCGAGCGCCCGCTCCTGCGTGTGCGTGCGCACCGTGACGGCGCCGTCGGCGGCGAGGTTGTGCACGATCGCGTTGTGCACGAGGTTCATGATCAGCTGCTGCAGCAGTGCGGGGTTGCCGAGCACGATCGCCGCATCGCCCGCGACGTCGATGGCGACCCCGAGCTTCTCGGCCAGCGGCAACAGTGACTCGGCGGCCTCCTCGGCGAGCAGCGACAGGTCGACGATCTCGCGGGTGAACGCCCGACGATCGGCGCGGCTGAGCAGCAGCAGAGCCTCGGTGACCTCGATGGCCCTGACGTTGACCTCCTGCAGGCGGTCGATCAGCTCGTCCACATCGCGGTCGGGATCGGCGCGGGCCACGTCGAGCATGGTCTGCGAGATCGCCAGGGGCGTGCGCAGCTCGTGCGAGGCGTTCGCGGCGAAGCGCTGCTGCTCTGCCATGTTCTGCTCGAGCCGGTCGAGCATCGAGTCGAACACGTCGGAGAGGTCGCGGAACTCGTCGCGCGGCCCTTCCAGAGCCACGCGGTGCGACAGGGATCCCTGCGCGGCGAGCTGCGCCGCGTAGCCGATGCGGTTCAGCGGAGCCAGCATCCGCCCTGCCAGCCACCAGCCGCCCGCCCAGCCGATGGCGAGCAGCACGATCATGACCAGGATCGCGACGGGCACGAACGCCCGCATCAGGTCGGACCGGTTGGGCACGTGCTCGGCGATGTTGGTGACGAACTGCACGTCGGGCACGTAGCGGAGCAGGAACAGCCCCACGGCGGCGAGCAGCAGGAGTCCCGAGACCACGACGATCCCCGCGTAGCTCAGGGTGAGCTTCATGCGGGCCGTCATGCCGCGGCGCCTAGGCATCGGCATCCGTCCCGATGCGGTACCCGACCCCGGGCACGGTGAGGATCAGCCAGGGCTCGCCCAGGCGCTTGCGCAGCGACGAGACGGTGATCCGCACGGCGTTCGTGAACGGGTCGGCGTTCTCGTCCCACGCGCGCTCCAGCAGCTCCTCGGCGCTGACGACACCGCCGTTCGCGCCGACCAGCACCTCCAGCACGGCGAACTGCTTGCGGGTGAGGGCGACGTAGCGTCCGTCGCGGAACACCTCGCGGCGGAACGGGTCGAGCCGCAGCCCCGCGACCTCGAGCACAGGCGGGCGGTTGTGCTGGCGGCGCCGGTCGAGGGCGCGCAGCCTCAGCACGAGCTCCCGCAGCTCGAACGGCTTGGTGAGGTAGTCGTCGGCGCCGATCTCGAAGCCGGAGGCCTTGTCGTCGAGGCGGTCGGCGGCGGTCAGCATCAGGATCGGGATGCCGCTGCCCGAGGCCACGATCCACCGGGCGACGTCGTCGCCGGAGGGGCCGGGGATGTCGCGGTCGAGCACGGCCAGGTCGTAGGAGTTGACGGCGAGGAGCTCGAGCGCGGTGTCGCCGTCTCCGGCGATGTCGGAGGCGATGGCCTCCAGGCGCAGTCCATCGCGAACCGCCTCGGCGAGGTAGGGCTCGTCCTCGACGATCAGCACGCGCATGGCTGAGAGCTTACGCAACCGGGCATATCGGGAGCATATGGAAAACCGCATACGCCGTGGCAACAGGCTCCCTTCTTCACTGGAATCATGAACGACAGCCGCTCCCTCAGACAGCGACGCCTCACCACAGTGCTCGGCCTCGCGCTCCTCGCCGCCCTGGTCGCCGGATTCATCGCCGTGATCGCCCAGCAGGCGTCCGCCCCCGCATCCGCCACCATCGATGCCCCAGGAGGCGCGGCGGCCACCGACGGAACCGTCGACGAACAGGACGGCAAGATCGAGGAGGCCGACCGGATCTCGGTGTTCGCCGACACCCCCGCGGTGTCGAACCTCGACGCCGACCTGCTCGCCGCCGTGCGGTCGGCCGCCACCGCCGCCGAGGAGGACGGCATCCGCCTGCACGTCAACAGCGGCTGGCGCTCCCCGGCCTACCAGGACGAGCTGCTCGCCGACGCCGTCGCGAAGTACGGCTCGGCGGAGGAGGCCGCGCGCTGGGTGGCGACACCCGAGCGGTCGGAGCACGTCTCCGGCAAGGCGATCGACCTCGGCCCCGTCGCCGGTCAGGACTGGCTCTCGCGCCACGGTGCGGAGTTCGGCCTGTGCCAGATCTACGGCAACGAGCCGTGGCACTTCGAGCTGCGTCCGTCGGCTCCGGCCAACGGCTGCCCGCTCATGTACGACGACCCCACCGCCGATCCGAGGACCCAGCGATGACCATGACGCTCACCACCCCCCTGTCGCGTCTGCACGCGCCGACGCTCACCACCCTTCCCGCCGCGGTCGCGGCCAACGTCGACCGCATGCGCGCGGCGACCGACGCCAGGATCATGGCCGTCGTGAAGGCCGACGGCTACGGGCACGGCGCCGTCGCCGTCGCCAGGGCGGCCGTCGACGCCGGCGCCGACTGGCTGGGGGTGACGGATGCCGCAGACGCGACCGCGCTCCGCGACGCGGGACTCGACGTGTCGATCCTGGCGTGGCTGAACCCGTCCGGCGTCGATGCCGCCCAGGCCGCCGCCGACCGGGTCGACATCGCCGTGGGCTCCGTCGAGGAGCTGCGGCAGCTGGCCGGGGACGCCGCGGCGCCCGTGCGCGTGCACCTCCACCTCGACACCGGCATGTCGCGCGGCGGGTGCCCCGTCGAGGACTGGGCGGAGCTGCTGCGCGTCGCGCGGGCCGCCGCCGGCCGCATCGAGATCGTCGGTGTGATGGGGCATCTGCCCCTGGCCGACGACGCGGATCCGCGGGCGAACGCCGCCGCGGTGCTGCGGATGCGGCACGGACGCGACACCGTGCTGCGTGCGGGCTTCGGACCGCTCGTCACGCACCTCGCCGCGACCTCGGGCGCGCTCACCGACCCCGCCACGCACTTCGACCTGGTGCGGGTGGGCGCCGGCCTCGTCGGCATCGACCCGTCGGGCACCGTGGAGCTGCACGGGGCGTCGCGGCTGACGGCATCCGTCGTGCACTCGGCGCTCGTGCGCGCCGGCACGGCGATCGGCTACGGAGGGACGTACGTCACCCCGGCGGAGACGCACCTCAGCGTGATCGGCGTCGGGTACGCCGACGGGATCCCGCGCGAGCTGACGGAGGGGGCGGGTGTCGAGATCGGGGGGTCTCGGCATCCGATCGTGGGGAGGGTGTCGATGGACCAGATCGTCGTCGACACGGGGAGCCGGGAGTTCCCCAGGGGGGAGACGGCGACCGTGTTCGGACCGGAGGGCGGGGCCGTGCCCAGCGTGCAGGAGTGGGCGCGCTGGGCGGGGACCATCCCGCACACGATCGTGACGGGCATCGGCCCGCGAGTGGAGAGGAGCAGGGCATGAGGGTACTGGTCATCGGCGGAGGACAGAACTCCGAGCACGAGGTGTCGCTCGCCTCGGCGGCGGCGGTCGCCACGGCGCTGCGGTCGATCGGCCACGAGGTGCGCACGGTCACGATCTCGCGCGACGGGGTGTGGGATGCCGCGCCCGTCGCCACCCCTGCCGAGTCGCTCGCCGCGGCCATGCCCGCGCTCGCCTGGGCCGACGTCGTGTTCCCCGCCGTGCACGGTGCGCTCGGCGAGGACGGAGCGCTCGCGGCCCTGTGCGCGCTCGCCGGAGTCGCCGTCGTCGGCTCCGACCTGCGCGCGGGGGCGATCGGCATGGACAAGTGGGCGACCAAGCTCGTGGCGGAGGCGGCGGGCATCGCGACCGCGCCGGGGTACGTGATCTCGGCATCCGACCTCGGCGACGTGGAGTACGAGGGACCGGTCGTCGTGAAGCCGGTCTCCGCCGGATCCAGCTACGGCGTGGGCCTCGTGCGCGAGCCCGGCGACCTGCTCGATGCGCTGCGCACCGCGGCGCGGTTCGACAACAGGATCCTCATCGAGGAGGTCATGCGCGGTCGCGAGATCGACGTGGCCGTGATCCGCGAGGCCGGGGGAGTGCGCTGGGCGGCCCCGCCGCTCGAGATCCACGCCACCGGGCTCTTCGACACGGCGATGAAGTACGACGGCACCGCGAGGTTCACCGTCCCCGCCGTGCTCACGCCGGCCGAGGCGGGAGCGCTGACGCGCACGGCCGTGGCGATGTTCGACGCGCTCGGCTGCGCCGGGGTGGCTCGCATGGACTTCTTCCTCACGGAGGACGGACCCGTGCTCAACGAGGTCAACACGATGCCGGGGCTCACCGCGGCCTCGCAGGTGCCGCGCATGTTCGCGGCGGCGGAGGTGCCGTACCCCGAGCTCATGGACAGGCTCGTGCAGGCTGCGGCCGACCGTCGGGCGTCGAGCGAGCGCAGTGCGACGACCCGGAGGGACCATGCGACAGCGTGAGGGGTGGCCCGACGTCGCGAAGGGCGTGTGCATCGTCCTCGTGGTGCTCTGGCACGTGGTCACCAAGCACGCGATCGAGATGCAGGACGCCGGGCCGGTCACCGATGCCTGGGCCACGCTGAACGCCCAGCTGCTGCCGCTGCGTATGCCGCTGTTCTTCCTCATCTCGGGGATGTTCGCCTGGCGCGCCGTCACCGCGCCGAGCGGCGGGAGCTGGCGCATGCGCGCGGGCCGCCTCGCCCTCGTCTACGTCGTCTGGGTCCTCATCCAGACCGCGATGCTCGCGCTCACCCCCGACTTCGACACGGCCCGAGCGGAGGACGCCGGGGAGCTCCTCGCGCAGCTGACCTTCAGCCCGACCAACCTCTGGTACCTGCTCGCGCTCGCCGTGTATCTGGCCGTGGCGCGGTTCACCAGGCACGTGCCGACGGCGGTGCTGCTGCCGGCGGCCTTCGTGGTGTCGGCGGTGGCGGCATCCGGAGTGCTCCCCGACCTCGGCAACCTGTGGCAGGTCCTGCAGAACCTGTTCTTCTTCCTCGCGGGACTGCGCCTCCGCGAGCTCGTCGAGCGCTTCGCGGCGACGACGGGCCTGCGCCGAGCCTTCATGCTCGCCGCGGCATACATCGCGGCGGCCGCGGCCGTCGGCGTGCTCGGCATGCGTCAGTGGCCGGGCGTCTGGCCCCTGCTGTCGGTGCTCGCCGTGGCGTTCGGCGTCGCGGCGTGCGTGCTCCTCGACCGGCGGGTGGAGGCCGTCGCACGACCGCTGCGCTGGATCGGGCGGCGGACCCTGCCGATCTACGTGATCCACATGATCCCGCTCGCCCTGCTCGACGGAGCGCTGCGGTCGACCGGCATCCGCACCGTCCCGCTGATCGAGGCCGTCGAGCCGCTCGTGCTCACCGCGGTCGTCATCGCGATCTGCCTCGGCATGCACGCGCTGCTGGTGCGCCTGGGCCTGGGCATCCTCTTCGACCCGCTGCTCCCCCTGACGCGAGCGCGGGAGCGGGTGAGAGCGCTGCCCTCCGGGGCTCGGGAGGCGCAGCAGCACTGACCTCTCAGTGGTCGGGGTGACGGCTACAGCCGGTCGACCCCGGTCACGGTCACCACGGCGGCGCCCTCCTCGTCGGATGCCGCGAGGTCGACGGTCGCCGAGATGCCCCAGTCGTGGTCGCCCGCTGGGTCGTCGAGGATCTGCCGCACGGTCCACTCGGACGCGCCCTCGGTGACGAGGATGAGCGAGGAGCTGCGGGCGTCGGCGCCCGTGAGGATGTCGTCGTGGTCGGCGAAGTACGCGTCCAGGGCGTCGGACCAGGCGTCGGCGCCGAAGTGCGGGTCGAGCTCGGCGAGGGACTCGACGTCCTCCCTGGCGGCGAGCTGCACGCGGCGGAACAGCTCGTTGCGCACGAGGATGCGGAAGGCCCTGACATTGCTCGTGAGGCGCTTGGGCGCTGGGGGGACCACCGGACCGTCCTCGTGGTCGACGGGGTGCCCGTGCACCAGCTCCTCCCACTCGTCGAGGAGGCTCGAGTCGACCTGCCGCACGAGTTCGCCGAGCCACTCGATGAGGTCGCGCAGGTCGTCGTTCTTCAGTTCCTCGGGGATCGTCTGCGACGCCGCGCGGTACGCGTCGGAGAGGTAGCGGAGCACCACGCCCTCCGAGCGGGCGATCTTGTAGTAGGCGACGTATTCCCCGAACGACATGGCGCGCTCGTACATGTCGCGCACGACGGACTTCGGATGCACCTCGAAGTCGCGGATCCACGGCTGGGCCGCGCTGAACGTCTCGAACGCCGCGCTCAGCAGCTCGTCGAGCGGCTTCGGATAGGTGATCTGCTCGAGCAGCTCCATCCGCTCGTCGTACTCGATACCCTCCCGTTTCATCTCGGCGACCGCCTCGCCGCGGGCGAGGAACTCCTGCTGCCCGAGGATGGCCCTGGGGTCGTCGAGCGTGGACTCCACGATCGAGATGATGTCGAGCGCGAAACCGGCGGAGTCGGGGTCGAGCAGCTCGAAGGCGGCGAGGGCGAACGGCGACAGCGGCTGATTGAGCGCGAAGTTGGGCTGCAGGTCGACGGTGAGGCGGATCTCGCCGGCATCCGTCTGCTCGACCACGCCGGATTCGAGCAGGGTCCGGTAGATGCCGAGGGCCCGCAGCGCGAGCTCGCGCTGGCGTCTCCTGGGCTCGTGGTTGTCGTATACCAGTGAGCGCATATTCCCGAAGACGTCGCCGCCGCGGGCGATCACGTTCAGCATCATCGCGCTCGTGATCTGCATGTGCGAGGTGAGCGTCTCGGGCACGGCGTCGATGAGCTTGCGGAACGACGGCTCGCCCCACGACACGAAGCCGTCCGGCGCCTTCTTGCGCACGATCTTGCGCTTCTTCTTCGGGTCGTCGCCCGCCTTCTTGATGGCGGCGGCGTTCTCGCTCTCGTGCTCGGGCGCCTGCGAGACCACGGTGCCCGCGGTGTCGTAGCCCGCGCGTCCTGCCCGGCCCGCGATCTGGTGGAACTCGCGCGCGTTCAGCTGCCGCATCCGGGTGCCGTCGAACTTCGTGAGCGCCGTGAGCAGCACGGTGCGGATCGGCACGTTGATGCCGACGCCGAGGGTGTCGGTGCCGCAGATCACGCGCAGCAGCCCGCGCTGGGCGAGCTGCTCGACGAGCCGGCGATACTTCGGCAGCATGCCGGCGTGGTGCACGCCGATGCCCGCACGGAGGAACCGGGAGAGCGTCTTGCCGAACGCGGTCGTGAAGCGGAACTCCCCGATCAGCGCTGCGATCTCGTCGCGCTGCTCGCGCGTGGCGACCTTCGTGCTCGACAGCGCCTGCGCGCGCTCCATGGCTGCGGCCTGCGAGAAGTGAACGATGTAGACCGGCGCCTGGCCGGTGCTCAGCAGATCGTCGATCGTCTCGTGGATCGGCGTCGTCTCGTAGAAGAAGTGCAGGGGCACCGGCCGCTCGACGCCGGTGACGGATGCCGTGTCGCGGCCCGTCCGTCGGGAGAGGTCGGCGGCGAGCTCGGTGACGTCGCCCAGCGTCGCCGACATCAGGATGAACTGCGCCTGCGGCAGCTCCAGCAGCGGCACCTGCCAGGCCCAGCCGCGGTCGGGGTCGGCGTAGAAGTGGAACTCGTCCATGACGACCTGTCCCACCTCGGCATCCGTGCCCTGACGCAGAGCCAGGTTCGCGAGGATCTCGGCCGTGCAGCAGATGATCGGGGCATCGGCGTTCACGGAGGAGTCGCCCGTGATCATGCCGACGTTCGCGGCGCCGAAGATGTCGACCAGCGCGAAGAACTTCTCGCTGACCAGAGCCTTGATCGGGGCGGTGTAGTACGTCCTCCGGCCGGACACGAGGGCGGCGAAGTGCGCCCCGACCGCGACGAGCGACTTCCCCGTGCCGGTCGGGGTCGAGAGGATCAGGTTGTTCCCGGAGACGATCTCGATGACCGCCTCGTCCTGCGCGGGGTAGAGGCTGATGCCGGTGGACTCGGCCCACTCGACGAACGCCAGGTACACGGCATCCGCATCGGATCCGTCGGGTACGGCCGTGTGATCGAGGAGCATCCTTCGATCATCCCCTACCGGACGGATGCCGGCCTACCGCCTTCGTGTGCCGCCGGGGTCGGGGGAAGTGACGCCTCACGGTGGAATTGACCCCCGGCAGGGGTCACCTGCACGTCCGATATGACGCGTCGATGCGGCATCCTGCTTGACTCCCCACCGAGCGCGCCCCCCAGTGCGCGCCATGCGTCCGCTTCGACATCCCCGCAGGCTCCTGAGTCCCCCATGGACTCGTTTCGCTGCGCGATCGGAGACGGGCGATACATCACCGAGGGAGAGGGCAAGGTATGGAGCACGTATCGCGTCGGACGGCGAGCAGCCGTGGCACGAGGGGTCGGGGATTCACCCGATCGATGACATGGGCGGTCGGAGCCGTCACAGTTCTGGGCGGGGTCCTGCTGCCCGCCACCGCTGCGAGCGCGGCGGAGGACGTCATCACGGTCACCAGCCTCGGGCTCAGCGGCCCCGGCACGCTGCGCGGAGCGCTCGAGGCCGCGAACGCCTCCACGAACCCCGACGGTGTGCGCATCGTCTTCGATGCGGCTCTCGCGGGCACGGGCGAGCTGTCGCTCACCGGCGGCTCGGCGAACAGCATGCTCACGACCGACATGACTCCTCCTGGGTCCTCGTGGGACACCCTGGGTGCGCGTTTCCTCATCGATTCCGAGGTTCCCGTCTCGATCGACTTCACCAACCTCGACGGCATCACCGACATCGACGGCTCGTTCGCCGCCGGCATCTACGTCGCATCCGACGACGTCTCGCTGAGCAACCTCGCCAACCTGCGCGCGGCCGAGTCCGGCATCGTGATCAGCGGCACCGGCACGACCGTCACGAACGTGGAGCTCAAGGACAACGACACGAACTGGCAGGAGGTGGGTGTGCTGCTCCTCGACGGGGCGGCCGACACCACGCTGACCGATCTCGTGATCCAGAGCCCTCTGTACGGCGGCATCATCGTCGAGCACGACGCGACCGTGACCAACACCGTGATCGACGGCCTCGCCAGCCGCGGCGTCGAGACCTACGCTCACGTGTTCATCGACAACGACTCGACCGTCACGGGCTTCACGGTGCGCAACAGCGTTCTCGGAAACCCTGCGGAGACATCGCCGACGCACGGCGTGTGGCTCGACCAGAACGCCACGGTCACCGGCCTCACTGTCGCCGATTCGACGATCCAGTCACCCGGGAAGAACGGCCTGTTCTTCGACGGCGCCGGTCAGACGCTGACCGACACGAGCATCACGGGCACGACGTTCGGCGGCAACGAGGGCAAGAACATCTCGCGCACGATCGGCAACAACACCGCCGACTGGAACGGACTGGTCTTCTCCGGCAACGACGTCTCCTACGCGGGCTCCGTCGTCTTCGGCGGAACGCTCACCGACGCGACCTTCGCCGACAACTCGTTCACGAACATCAGCGACGGCGTGTTCGCCGCGCTGCAGTTGGGGGACACGACCACGAACGTCGACGTGACCGGGAACACCTTCGATGTGATCTGGGCCGTCGATACCATCCGCGTGCAGGGCGCCGGCGCCACCGACGTCGTCATCGCGGACAACACGATCGAGAACCTGATCGCGGACATCTCGCGCTCGGCGATCCGCATCGACGCCCCCGGTACCGGCAACATCGTGCAGAACAACACCCTGATCCAGGATCTGACCGACGAGACGCTCCCGGCCACGGTCGACAACCACTGGGCGATCTACAACTCCGCGAACGCTGCGAGCGCCGACGCCCCGGTGGGCTGGAGCATCATCGGCAACTCGATCGACGGCTTCGGCGGTCGTGACCGTTCCCAGGCTCCGATCGTGCACAACGCGATCGGCACGCTGCCGGTGATCGGCAACACCTTCGGCGCGAACACCCGCGGCGGCACCGACCCGGTGATCGAGGAGAGCGGCTTCTGGTTCCTCTGGAACGTCGGCGACTCGGTGAGCAACAACACGGTGCAGACGTTCCGTCCGGAGACGGTGCGCTACGACGGCACCACCGCCACGTTCACGGCCGTCCAGCCGGCGAACCTCATCGGCAACAACACCGCGGCAGCTCCCGTGACGCTCCACGTCTACTGGACGGCGGCGGACAACGCCGAGGAGTACCTGGGCGAGATCACGGGTGTCGCTCCCGGCGCGTCCGTGTCGATCCCCACCACGCACACGACGGGCTTCCTGCGCGTGCAGACCGTCGATGCGAACGGGTTCACCTCGCAGTACTCGAGCATCGACGAGGACACCGCGGTCGTCCCTGCCGCTCCGGCCGTGACCGGGACGACGCCGACCGGCGCGACCGGAACCGGCACCTCGGGCGCGACGATCACCGTCCGCAACACGAAGGGCGACGTCGTCGCCACCGCGGTGGTCGGCGAGAACGGCGCCTGGTCGCTCACCTCCGGTCTGACGTGCAACACGCAGTACTTCGTCGACCAGACGGTCGACGGGGTCGAGAGCGCGACGATCCCGTTCACGACGGCAGCCTGCCCGACCACGCCGGGAACCGGTGGGGGCACCACGGGTGGCGCGGGCGGCAAGGGCAGCACCGGCGGATCGCTCGCGAACACCGGTGGGGCAGACCTGACCGGCGTCGCGCTCGGCGCGATGGCCGTGCTCCTGCTCGGCGGCTCGATGCTGGTGCGTGCGCGCCGGCGTCGCGCCTGATCGGGCGGATCGAAACGGCGTGAGGCTCCCTCTGACCCCTCACGGGGGTCAGAGGGAGCCTCACCTTGGCACAGCAGGCCATGTGCTCGCCAGTATGTCGGTGGGCACAAGTCTTCTGGGGAACTCGAAACGAGAGTCGCGGCCGATTGGGGAATCGGGCGCGGGGGAGAGAAACACGTGAAGAAGACACTCGCTGGAGTGGCCGCGCTGACGACCGCGGCCGCACTGTCCATCGTCGTCGCGCCGCCGGCGGTCGCCGCGGCCGGAGACGGGACGATCACGCTCACCGTGGTGAACGACGTCAACGCGAACAGCACGCGAGACGCCGCCGACGCCGCGCTCAACGGGGTGACGGTGCGGTTCACCGATCCGCAGAACCACACGTTCACGCGCTCCACGAACGCGGCCGGTCAGGTCGTGCTCGGCGGAGCGGACGCGGGCAACACGCTCGTGGGCGGCAAGTACCGCATCGAGGTGACCAACCCGAACACCGGCACCTACACCGAGGCGCGCATCCTCGACGGGCACACCGAGCCGCAGTTCGCCCCGGCGACGTCGTTCGTCGACGTGTCGGGCGGTGCGGATGCCGCGCTCAGCGTCGGCTACGTCGACGTGAGCACGCTGGGCCCCTCCAACGCCACGATCTTCTCCGCCATCCAGCCCGACAGCATCTGGCCGGGCGCGGGTGAGGGCCGCGAGATCTACCAGGTCCCCTACCGCCTGAACAGCGCCCCGACCGGCGTCACCTCGCGGGTCACGACGGGGTCGGTGTACGGCATCGGCCTCGACCAGAAGGCGCAGAAGCTCTACGCCGGCGCCTACGCCAAGCGCGGCTCGGTCTACGGTGCGGGCGGCCCCGGTGCGATCTACCGGGTGGACCCGTGGTCGGGAGCCACCGAGGTCTACGCCACGGTCGCAGACGCCGGCACCACGGTGCACGACATGACCAGCGTCAACGGCGCTGGTCACCAGACCCAGGACTTCGACTTCCGCACCGCGGTGGGCCGTGAGAGCCTCGGCGACGTGGAGGTCACGGAGGACGGCAAGTACCTCCTCGCGGTGAACATGCACACCGATTCGGTCGTCGTGTACCCGGTGCAGACGGCCCCGAACCCTGCTCCGGTGCAGACGCTCCCGATCCCGGCCGTCGCCTGTGCGGCGGATCAGGACTGGGCGCCGATGGCGATCGGCGAGAACGCCGGCAAGATCTACGTCGGCGCCGTGTGCGGCGTGACCATGCAGGCGAGCGTGATCGAGTACGACATCTCGGCCTCCGGCATCCTCAGCCCCACCGGCGTGGTCTACTCCGGCGACCCGACGACGGCCCCCGGCCACAGCGGCGTCGTCTCGGGCAACCTCGCCGTCGACGCCTCGTGCCGCTTCGTGGACTGGCTGCCGTGGAGCGACGGCGTCGCGCAGGCGTGCATCAACGCCGGCGCCGCCTCGACGCCCATCAACCCGGCGGCCAACGGACTCGCGGGGCAGTTCTCGGTGCCGCAGCCGATGCTCTCCGACATCGAGTTCACCGCCGCCGGTGACATGATCCTCGCCTTCCGCGACCGCGGTGGTGACCAGTACAGCTCGCTGCTCTACTACGGCACCCGCACCAACGGTCTCGGCGCCTACTCGAACTACGTCACCGCCGGCGACATCGTCGGGGTGTGCGCCTCCGGTTCCACGCTCGACTTCGACTGCCGGGGCAGCCAGCCCCGGGGCGGCGACTTCGACGACTTCGGCGGTTTCCACAACGAGGCCGCGTTCGGCGGCATGGTCCACGTGCCGGGCACCGACCGACTCGTCATCAACCAGATGGATGCCACCGGGCTGTTCTCGAACGGCCTGCGTGCCTTCAACCCCGCGACGGGCAACCAGGCGGCAGGCAGCACCGGCTCCGCGAACGTGCTCGTCACCGACGACTTCCAGAAGGCGCAGGGACTGGCCGACATGGAGGCGCTCGTGCTCGCGGCGACCCAGCAGATCGGCAACCGCATCTGGCTGGACACCGACGAGGACGGCATCCAGGATGCGGACGAGCCGTCGGTCGCCGGTGTGCAGGTGTCGCTCTACGACACGGCCGGCACGCTGATCGCGACCACCGTGACCGACGCGAACGGCGAGTACTGGTTCGACACCGACGACGGTCTGCTGCCGGCGACGGACTACCAGATCCGTCTCGACCGCCCGGCGGACTTCGCCGCGGGCGGCCCGCTCGCCGGCACCACGCCGACGGGCGCAGCCGCGGGGTCGAACCGCGGCATCGACAGCAACGGCGTGACCGTCGACGTCGGCGGCACTCCGACCGTCGTCGCGAACGTCACCTCGCCCGCGGCCGGACGCAACGACCACTCCTTCGACTTCGGCTTCGTCCCGACGCCGGTGTCGATCGGTGACTACGTCTGGATCGACCGAGACAACGACGGGCAGCAGGACGCAGGAGAGCCTCCGGTGGCCGGCATCACCGTGCAGCTGAAGGACTCGACGGGAGCGGTGATCGCGACCACGACGACGGATGCCGACGGCTACTACTCCTTCACGGATCTGCGTGCATCGAGCGACTACACGGTCGTCTTCCCGACGACGGTCACGGTCGACGGCGACGTGTACCGTCTCACGGCGCCGAGCAGGGGTGCCTCGGCATCCGACTCGAACCCGGCCGTCGACACGGGCGCCGCGCCGGTGCGCACGCCCGCGTCCGGCGACAACCTGGGCACTCCTGGCGACGCCGACGACCCGACGATCGACGCGGGCTACGTGCCGATCGTCTCGGTGGGCGACTACGTGTGGATCGACGCCGACAAGGACGGTGTGCAGGATGCCGGTGAGACGCCCGTCGCAGGGGTCGAGGTGAAGCTGCTGTCGGCCGACGGCCAGACGGTCATCGCGACCACCACGACCGACGCGAACGGCTACTACGTCTTCACCGACCTGCCGGGTTCGACCGACTACATCATCGAGTTCCCGACGACGGTGACCGTGGGTGGCATCACCTACCCGCTCACCGAGCGCGACGCGGGCGATGACGACGCCGCGGATTCGGATGCCGACCCGGAGACGGGCCGCGTCTCGATCACGACGCCGGCGTCCGGAGCGAACTCGGCGGAGCCCGGCGAAGCCGACGACCCGACGATCGACGCGGGCTTCATCGCCCCGCCGGTCTCGATCGGCGACTACGTGTGGCTCGACGCCGACCGCGACGGCCAGCAGGACGAGGGCGAGAAGCCGGTTCCCGGCGCGACCGTGCGGCTGCTGTCGCCCGACGGCGCCACGGTCATCGCGACCACGACGACCGACGAGAACGGCTACTACGCATTCACCGACCTGGCGCCGGGCGTCGACTACGTCGTGGAGTTCCCGACGACCGTGACGGTCGACGGCGTGCGCTACGTGCTCACCGCGCCGACGCAGGGTGGGTCGGCGACCGACTCCAACCCGGCCGTCGACACGGGCCGCGCCCCGGTGACGACGCCCCTCGGCGGCGGCAACTCGGGTGAGCCCGGCGAGGCCGACGACCCGACGATCGACGCGGGCTACGTGCCGGTGCTGGTCTCGATCGGCGACTACGTGTGGCTCGACGCCGACGGAGACGGCATCCAGGACGAGGGTGAGTCCCCCGTCGCCGGTGTCGAGGTGAAGCTGCTCTCGCCCGACGGTGAGACGGTCATCGCGACCACCACGACCGACGCGAACGGCTACTACGTCTTCACCGACCTGCCGAACTCGACGGACTTCATCGTGGAGTTCCCGCTCTCGGTCACCGTCGACGGCGTCGAGCACCACCTCACCACGCCCGGCGCGGGCGAGAGCGACGGAGCGGACTCGAACCCGGCCGTGACGACGGGTCGCGCACCCGTGACCACGCCGGCCGACGGGCAGAACTCGGCGGAGCCCGGCGAGGCCGACGACCCGACGATCGATGCGGGCTACGCGCCCGTGAAGGTCTCGGTCGGCGACTACGTCTGGATCGACGCTGACCGCGACGGCGTGCAGGACCCGACCGAGAAGCCCGTCGCGGGCGTCGAGGTGAAGCTCTACGACAAGGACGGCGTCCTCGTGGCGACGACCACGACCGACGAGACCGGGTTCTATGTGTTCACCGATCTGAAGCCGTCGACGCAGTACTCGATCGAGTTCCCGACCTCCGTGGTCATCGGCGGAACGACCTACCCGCTCACCTCGGCGAACGCCGGCGGTGACGACAAGGACTCGGATGCCGACCCCAAGACCGGTCGGGTGACCTTCACCACTCCGGCGACGGGATCGAACTCGGCGCTGCCGGGCGAGGTCGACCTGCCGACGCTCGACGCGGGCTTCGCGCCTCCTGCTCCGATCGTGGCCCCTGGCCTCGCGGTCACGGGTGGTGCGGTGCCGTGGGTGCTCGGCGGAGCGGCCGGTCTGCTGCTCCTCCTGGGTGCAGCGCTCGTGCTGATGCGTCGCCGCCGCGCGACCGCTGAGGCCGTCGAGATCGACTGACCGAAGTTGAGGAAGGCCGTCGCGATCCGTCGCGGCGGCCTTCCTCGCGTCCGGGGGTTCCCTGGCGCGTGCGCTGGGTGCCCCGTCGCGTGCGCCGCTCGCGCGTTCGGGTCTCGTCGTCGCGTGCGCCGCTCGCGCGTTCGGGAGGAGAAAGCACCCTCGGGCTGAGGAATGCGGGCGGATCCTCAGCCGGTGCGTGAGTTCTCCTCCCGAACGTGAGGGCAGGGAGGGGGTGCGCGAGAGGAGCCGCGCGAGAGGAGGGCCGCGACCCTCAGGTGGTCGCGGCCTGCAGTGCGATGCGGATCATGTCTCCGAAGGTCTGCTCGCGCTCCAGCGCGGTGGTTTCCTCGCCCGTGACGATGTGGTCGGAGACGGTGCAGATGCTCAGCGCTCGCCGACCGTAGTACGCCGCGAGCGTGTAGAGGCCGCTCGTCTCCATCTCGACGCCCAGCACGCCGTGCTGCACGAACGGCTCGGTGAGCTCGGGGCGGGTGCTGTAGAACTGGTCGCTCGAGAGCAGCAGTCCGACGTGCACGTTCGACCCCGGCGGCTCGGACTCGCTCGCCTCGACGGCGGCGCGCAGCAGAGAGAAGTCGGCGACGGGGGCGTAGTCGAGACCGTGGAAGCGCACCCGGTTGATGCCGGAGTCGGTGCACGCCCCGTTCGCGATGATGATGTCGCGCACCTTCAGCTTCTCGGTCAGCGCGCCGCACGACCCGACCCTGACGACCGTCTGCACCCCGTAGGAGTCAAACAGCTCGTTCGCGTAGATCGCCATCGAGGGCTGGCCCATGCCCGACCCCTGCACCGAGACGCGATGCCCCTCCCAGGTGCCGGTGAAGCCCAGCATCCCGCGCGTCTCGGAGTACAGCTGCGCGTCGTCGAGAAAGGTCTCGGCGATCCACTTCGCCCGCAGCGGATCTCCGGGGAACAGGACGATGGGGGCGATCTGGCCGGGCTCTGCGGCGATGTGCGTGCTCATGGGGTCAGCGTAGTGAGGGGTCGCCGGGCGGGGTGCCTGGAGCTGATATTCCGGTTCTTATAGCGTGAAGGGGATCGCGATTCTCGCGGCGAGAGGGAGGCGACATGGCGGAGCACGCGGCGGCATCGGGGTGGCGCGGATTCTGGGAGCGCGGCGGCTGGTGGAGGGCGCTCGTGCTCGCGGCCGTCTACTTCGTGCTGTACGAGGGGCTGTCGCTCCTCTTCGGACCGCTGGCCGAGGGGATCACGGACCCGCAGAGCGCCGCGGCCGTGGTCGTCTTCTACGTCCTGCCCGTGACGGTCGGCGCGCTGCTGCTGATCGCGTTCATCTGGTCGGTCGGCTGGTTCGGCGAGATCTTCGGACCGCAGCCGATCCGCGGCAGCGGCTGGATGTGGATCGCCGTCGCGGCCGTCCTGCTGTTCAACATCCTGCGCTTCGCCACGATCGACTACGCCGACACCGAGGCGGGCGTCGTGCCGGCCTGGCTGCTGGCGGGGCTCCTCGTGGGTTTCGCCGAGGAGGTGCTCACCCGCGGACTCGTCGTGAACCTGCTCCGCAAGGCCGGCTACCGGGAGATCGCCGTCGCCGTCGTCTCCGCGGCGGTCTTCGCCGGTCTGCACGCCGGCAACCTGCTGTCCGGTCAGGCGCTGCTCCCCACGTTGGTCCAGCTCGGCTACACCTTCGCGTTCGGGATCTGCATGTACCTCGCGATGCGGGTGACCGGAACGATCATCGTGCCGATCCTATTGCACGCCACCACCGATCCGAGCATCTTCCTGCAGTCCGCCCACCCCGCCGAGGGTGCGCTCGCCGGCATCGCCGGTCTCGGCAACATCGTCGTGATCATCGTCGGACTGGTGCTGCTGATCTTCATCCGCGGACGGGTGGAGAGCACGCGGGAGCAGGCGGCGATCGCCTAGGGTCAGCCCTGCCGGCGGACCATCTCGGCGATCCAGATCGGGGCGAACGGAGACGTGCACCCCGGCGCCGTCGGGTAGTCGGCGAGCACCTGCAGATCGTTCCCGATCGCGAGGGCGCGGTCGCGCAGGTGCGGATGGTGGATGCCGATCTGCGCCAGCGTCTCGTTCATCGCCCACTGCGTCCGGGGTGCGGCATCCTTCATTTCCCGCTCGATCTCGTCGAGCAGGGCGCCGAGGTCGAGGCCGTCGGGCTGCGTCACGACCCGCACGGACGTCAGCGACCACCCTGCCGCGGATACGGTGTCGGCGGGGTCGTGCCGCCACCCCTCTCGCAGGTCGTCGGAGAGCGGCGTCTTCTTGAGCACGTAATTCACGAACCAGTCGTTGACCTTGGGTGGCTGCGGCTCGCGCAGCATCCCGTCGAGGTCTTCCGCGGAGTACTGCCGCGGGGCGCAGACCAGCAGCGCGAGCAGCCGGGCCGGGGTCTCTCCGGTCTCCCACAGCTCGCGGGCCAGCGGCTGGTCGGTCTTGGCCTTCTTCGCGACCGCGCGGAGGCGGCTGAGGTTCATGCCGTGATCGTCGCCGCGCTTCTCGTTCGCCGCGCGCACCTTCGGATCCTCCAGCGCCGCGAGCTCGGCGAGGGCGTCAGCGAGTTCCATGTCTCCAGGGTAGGGCTCGGGGCCGCGGCGTCCCTCGCATCCATCTCGAGTCGTGGCGCGGTCCGGGGCCGTCCGGGTCCGTCCGGGGCCGTCCGAATTTCGGATGACGGCGCTTTTCTCGGACGCACGCGCCGTGATCATCCGAATTCCGCGCATCGGTCCGAATTTCGGATGCCGCGACCGGAGGATGCCGCGACCGGAGGATGCCGCGACCGGATGCCGCGGCATCACCGTGTCGGTCCACGACCGTGTTGGCGCACCCGTGTCGGCGCGACGCGGCGCGCTCAGCCCTCGCCGAGGAGCTCGCCGTGGATGCGGCGGAGATCCTCCATGAGCGAACCGATGAGGATCCAGTGACCGGAGGAGGGCGGTGTGATCACGAGCGGAGCGGTGAGCGCAGGGATCGCCGAGGTCAGCGCCTCGGGCTCGGGCGAGACCTCCGCGAGCTGCACGGCGAGGCGCACGTCGTGGCCGGCGCGCCGCAGCTGCTCGGCGATCGCCGCCACCGCGGGCTCCTCGCCGATCGTGTCGTCGTAGTGGTCGAAGTAGGCGCGGGTCATGCCGATGGTCTGGGTCACGATCGGCGACAGCCGCTCCAGCAGCGCGCGCATCTCCCGCAGCTCGTCGCGATGGGCCGAGCGCCGCGGATTGAGGGTGAGCGACTCCTCTCCTGCGGCGATCGAGGCCTCGGCGGCGTCCTTCATCGGCCGCAGCAGCCGCACCTCGAGCATGAGCTCCTGCAGGCGGGCGGGTGACTGCGGTGCGGGCAGGGCTGCGGCCAGGCGGTCGAGGCAGGCGGCGAGCTCGCGGCCGAGGAGCCCGAGGTCGCGCCGTGCGGGTCCGGTGAGCACGGGCGGCACGATGAGGGCGTTCACGACGATGCCGATGCCGACGCCGATCAGCGTCTCCACGATGCGCGACAGCGCGTAGGCGGGTGTCGACGAGCCGAGGGCCAGCACGAGCATCGCCGAGATGGCGATCTGGTTGCCGGTTCCGGGGGAGGCGCGGAAGGCCCAGGCGACGAGCATGGCGACGACGATCGCGAGCAGCACGATCCACGCGGGCGAGCCCAGCAGCCAGCCCAGCGCGAGCGCGATCACGACGCCGGCGATCACCCCGATGCTGCGCTCGAGCGCCTTCGACAGCGACTGGTTGACGCTGGGCTGCACGACCAGCAGCGCGGCGATCGCCGCGAACACGGGCAGCTGCTCCGGGAAGATCGCCCCCGCGATGAGCCACGCGGCGATGGTCGCCGCGGCGGACTTCACCACCTGCAGCAGGGGTGAGCGCCTGGCGGCCCTGATCGCGACGGGGATGCGCATGGCACAACGCTACTCGGGTGACGGCATCCGCCCTGCCGAGCAGGTTCAGGGAGTCGCGGCGGCGGCGCGCAGCGGGCCCTTCGCGATGTCGTCGATGAGCCAGGCGCCTTCGACCTTCGTCAGGGTGTACTCGCGGGGCTGGGCGAACTCGTCTCCGGTGTCGGCGCCGAGCTCGTGCAGGAATCCGTCGGAGGCGCTGACGATTGTGAAGAGGGACTCGAATCCGACGGTCGCGTGCTGCCGGTCGGCGTCGATCGTCGAGGCGGTCCAGGCCACTCCGGTCTGCGCGATCGACAGGTCGTTGTCGACGTACATGGCGGTGACGGCATCCGCGTAGTCCTCGCCCGCCAGCTTGTCGAGGAAGAGCGGCGAGAAGAACCGCTCCTCCGCCGCGACGGAGTCGGCGACCGTGCTCGGGGTCCGGTTGTCGGATGCTCCGGAGTGCAGCGCGACGACCTGCTGCAGCGCCTGGACGTCGGGGTCGTCGAGGGTCAGGCGCTCCCCTGTCGACGCGATCGTCCACAGGGTGTCGTCGGGATCGAAGTGCGGTGTGGGGCTCGCGCTCGGCATGGCCGCTGAGCCCTCGGATGCCGTCGACGAGCCGCTGTCCGTGCATCCGGACAGCGCGACCGATCCGATCACGAGCGAGACGAGGACGGCGAGGGCCTTCGCGGTGGTTCTCTGCATGGGTTCCTCCTCCCGGGGAGGGCTGTGCGGCCCTCCCCGGGTCTCTCGGTCGGTCAGTTGGCGGGAGCGGCGTTGAGCTGCCAGTGCGACGACCACCACGTGGTCGGCACGTTCCCGAACTCGACGCTGCCCGTGCCGTTCTCGACGTGCAGGGCGCCGGAGGCGTTCTGGATGCGCGTGTACCCGCTGCCGGCGGACGGCGTCGACCACTCGGCGGCGGTTCCCGCCGTCGCCGCGGTGCCGTGGCGAACGGTCGAGCCGCTCACGTAGAGGTACTGGTTGGTCCACCGGTTGCGGTACTTGGTGGTGCCGGATGCCGTGGTCTCGGGCACCCACTGGGCGCTCCAGTAGGTGCTGGGGACCTCGCCGAAGCGCACGATGCCGTCGTTGGGCTCGACGTTGACGGCGCCGGCCCTGTGCCGGTTGTTGATGAGCTTCCAGGTGGGGGAGACGGCCTCCGAGTATCCGGCGTTGTCCTTGTAGACGCGCAGGTAGTCGACCTCCCACTGCTTGGGCCAGACGCTGTTGGGCTGGCCGGAGCCCGCACCGGTGTAGATGTTCATGATGATGCCCATCGCGGTGTTCGGGGCGTCGTTGAGCGTCTTCACGAGCTGACCGTCGTAGTAGAACCGCAGCTGGGTCGGCGTCCAGTCCATGGCGTAGATGTGGAACTCCGTGGTCGGAGAGCCCGAGACGGGCACGGTGTCGAGAGACCACGATCCGAGGAAGTTCGGGTCGCCCCAGCCGTAGGCGGCGATGCGCCAGCTGTTCGGAGTGCTGAAGAACGTCTCGATCATGTCGATCTCGGACTGGCCGCCGGTGGTGTTCGTGCCGACCAGCCAGAGGGCCTGGTGTCCTCCGCCCCCGGCGTTCGAGTTCTTGGCGCGCACCTCGACGTAGCCGTACTTCGTGGAGTAGCCGTTGAACGTGGGCAGGTTGTTGCGGTTCACCGCCGACGAGTTGAACTTGTGCCAGTTGTTCTGGTTGAAGGTCTGGATCGCCGACGAGACGACGGTGCCGTCCTGGTCGGGGTTCCACGGCGGCTGGTCCTGGTCGACGCGGAGCTTGATCGTGCCGTTCGAGATCGTGTAGCGCGCCGCCGTGTCGGCGATGTCGGCGGCGGGCACCCAGTGCGGGAGGTAGTTCGGCAGCCACTTCGAGGTGTCGAGCGTCGTGCCGGTGAACTCCTCGCTGAAGTCGAGGGTGTAGCCCGGCTTGTCGACGGGATTCGGCGGGGTGTCGGCCGCGAAAGCGGCGGGGGAGGCGAGCGTGAAGGCGGTGACCGCGACGGCGAACGCGGCTGCGGCGGCGGCGCCGCGGGATGTCTTTCGATGGAACATGGGGTTCTCCTCGGTGATCGTCGGTGATCAGTGCGTGGACGCGGTGCGGTGCGCACCGTCCTGCGAGGTAATTAACCCGAACTCTTGCGTAATTGTCAATACTCGCGGGCGAAGAGCTGTTCCTTCACGCTCGCCGCGCTGACGGCCAGCGCTCCGACCGACGGCGCGATCGCGCCGAGGGTGGAGGTGCGCACGTCGGGGAGGAAGAGCGACCGTCCGGCGAGCTCGGAGCCCAGCGCCGCCGCGAGTCTCGCGGAGGCGCCGGGGATGCTGCTGCTGACGACGACGACGTGCGGATCGATCGCGAGGACCAGGGCGCCCAGGCCGTCCGCGATGTCGGCGGCGAACCCGGTGACGGCATCCGCGCTCTCCGTGCCGGGCGCCGCAGAGGCCGTGAACAGCTGCTCCAGGCCGTCGGGGGCGCGCTCGGCCAGCCTCTGCTGCGCCTCCGGCCACGCGACCCTGCCGAGCGCTCCGATCTCGCCGGCCGCCCCGTGCGCCCCTCGGGCGACGCGGCCGTCGACGATGGATGCCGCGGAGATCCGGTTCCCGATGCGGAGGAGCACGGCGGTCTCATCCGCCCCGACCGATCCGTGCTCGATCTCGGCGAGCGCGGCGAGCTTGGTGTCGTTGTCGAAGGCGATCCTGGCGCCGGGGAAGGCGGCGCGCAGCTGCGCGTCGATGTCGCTGGTCAGCCAGTCGGGCACCACCGTGGTCTTCACCGGGCGACCGTCCGCATCCACGATGCCGGGGATGCCGACGGTGAGCGCGACGAGTTCGTGGGATGCCGTCGTCGACTCGTCGAGCAGCTCGGTCACGAGCGCGATGATCGCGGCCGCCGCATGCTCTCCGCTCGACAGGTCGTGCTCCTGGCGGCGGTGGGCCGCGCTGACCGTTCCGCGCAGGTCGCCGGCCACGCCGGAGATGCCGTGCGGGCCGACGTCGATCCCCACGGCGACGCCCTGATCGGCGGCGAACCGGTACCCGCGCGCCGGACGGCCGGCGCGCGTCGGGCGCAGCTGCTCGGAGTCGGCCAGACCGGATTCGACGAGCCCCGACAGCACGGTCTCGACCGTCGTGCGCGACAGGCCGGTCGATGTCGCCAGCTGGCTGGCCGTCATCGGGGAGGACGCGTCCCACAGGGTGGTCAGCACCGCGTGGTCGTTGAGCCGACGCATCGCTGCGAGGTCGGTGCCGAGCGCCTGGGTGGTCACCTGTCCTGACTATCACATTCCGGCAACCCCGGCTTGACAGTGCGAGGGGGCTGACCTATCTTGTGAATTACAACAGAGAGTTGCGAAATACCCTTTCCCCCTTTTCACCAGAAAGCGACACTCACATGCAACGACGCACCCGACTCGTGCTCGCGCCTCTCGCCGCCGGCGCCCTCCTCGGCCTCGCCCTCACCGCCTGCGCGCCAGGTCCGGCGACGAACGGCAGCGGCGCCGCCGTCGACGCCAGCACCACGCTCACCGACGACGACATCACCCTCACGCTCATGTCGACGCCGGAGTCCGGCGCGGCGACCGAGGCCACGATCGCCGCCTTCGAGAAGGAGCACCCGAACATCACGATCGAGTACTCCCAGACCAACTACGACGACTACAACCAGAGCGTGAACCTCAACCTCGCAGGCGACAAGTCCCCCGACATCGTCCTCCTGAACGCGGTCGCGAACACCGTCAAGAACAAGCTCGTCCTGCCCCTCGACGACTACGCCGACCTCTACGGGTGGAACGACTTCTTCCCCACCAACCAGCTCAACCAGTGGCGCGTCGCCGACGACGGCTCCACCCTCGGCGAAGGCGGAGACCTCTACGCGGCCCCCGCCGGCTTCTCGCTCGTCGGCACCTACTACAACAAGGCCCTGGCCGCTCAGCTCGGGATCACCGCCCCCACCACCCTGGGCGACTTCGAGAGCGCGCTCGCCGCGGCCCAGGGCTCCGGCATCCTCCCCGTCCAGCTCGGCAACGCGGAGGGGCACGCGGCATTCGTGGTGCAGCTGCTCGGCCAGGGCGAGGGCGGCGCCGACGACGCCAACGCCTGGGCCTTCGGCCACAAGGGCGAGACGTTCGACACCGACGCCAACCGCACCGCGGTCGACACCCTCGTCTCCTGGCAGAAGGCCGGCTACCTCGGCGATCCGACGACGGTGAACGGCACCGACCTCCAGGGCGCCGTCGACAACTTCATCGCGGGCAAGGGCCTGTTCCTCGTCGACGGGATCTGGGACGCCGGCAAGATCGCCGAGGGGCTGGGAGCGGATGCCGGCTTCCTCCCGTTCCCCGGCAAGAACGTGACGGGGATCGGCACCTCGGTCGCCTACGCGATCTCCACGAAGAGCGCGCACCCGAACGAGGCGGCGGCGTTCCTGGACTTCCTGCGGTCTCCCGAGGCGAGCGCCCAGCAGTTCGCGCAGGGCTTCATGCCCGATGACCCGACGGTCGCGGTGGCGGACGAGGGAACCCTGCAGGGCGACATCGTCGCGGCCTGGGCGCGGGTCGCGGAGGCGAACGGACTCGTGGCGTTCAACAACAACGCGACGGCGACCATGAACGACACGCTCAAGGCCGGCACGCAGAAGCTCATCGCCGGACAGACCTCGGTCGACGACTTCCTCACCTCGGTCCAGGACGACTGGGCCGCCGCCCACGCCGGCTGATCCATGACCACGTCGCTGTCTCCCCGGCGGGAGGGGTCCGGTCTCGCGGCCGGCCCCACCCGTCGGCCCCGCCGCGGGTGGAGCTCGCTCCTGTACCTGCTCCCGGCGTTCGTCTTCTACGGCACGTTCACGATCGCCCCCTGGGTGCAGAGCATCTGGCTCTCCTTCTGGAACTGGGACGGGATCGGGGCCGCCACCTGGGCCGGCATCGGGAACTACCTCCGCGTGTTCACGGACGACCGGCTCCTCGTCGCCCTGCGCAACGGCCTCGGATTCATCGTGTTCTACACCGCGTTCCCGCTCGTGCTCGGTCTCGTCATCGCGGCGGTCATCGCCGCGCGCCCGAGGCGCGGCTCCGGGTTCATCCGCACCGTGCTCTTCCTGCCGCAGATCCTCCCGCTGGTGGCCGTCGGCGTCGTCTGGCGCTATCTCTATGCGGCAGACGGGCCGATCAACCAGTTCCTGACCGCCATCGGCCTCGGCGATGTCGCGAGGGCGTGGCTCGGCGACTTCACCTGGGCGTACCCCGCCGTCGGCATCATCGGCACCTGGGTCACGACCGGGCTGTGCATGATGCTCCTGCTCGCCGGCATCCAGAAGATCGACCCCTCGCTCTACGAGGCGGCGCGACTCGACCGCTGCGGACCGATCCGCCAGTTCTGGCACGTCACGGTGCCAGGGGTGCGCGCAGAGATCGTCGTGGCCGTCACGGTGACGCTGATCTCCGCCCTCGCGAGCTTCGACATCGTCTATGTCACCACCGGGGGCGGCCCCGGCGATCAGACGATCGTGCCCGGCGTGCTGATCTACAAGCTCGTCTTCACCTCGAACGAGGTCGGGCTCGCCTGCGCCCTCGCGACGGTGCTGAGCGCGATCATCCTCGTCTTCGTCGCCGTGATCGGCCGAGTGGGAAGGCGCAGCGCATGAGATCTTCCGCCTCCCGCGTGCTGTCGGCGGTGTTCCTGCTCGTCGCGGTGCTCAGCGTCGTCATCCCGTTCCTCGCACTGGTGTCCGCGGCTCTCCAGCCGGCCGACACGCTCGTCCCCCGACTCACCTGGCCCAGCGATCCGCAGTGGGGCAACTTCGCCACGGCGTGGAGCATGGCCGGCTTCGGATCCCTCCTCGCATCGAGCGCGATCATCGCGGTCGTGGTCGTCCCGATCTCGGTGGTGTGCGCCACGCTCGCCGGCTACGCGATGGGCACGATGAGGATGCCGGCGAAGGGCGTGCTGTTCGCCTTCTTCATCGCGGGGCTCACGCTCCCGTACGAGGCGATCGTCGTGCCGCTGTACTTCTCGATGAGGTCGACCGGCCTGATCGACACGTACTGGGCGGTCATCCTCCCCCTGGTCGGAGCGTTCATGCCGTTCGGGATCTTCTGGATGCGGACGCACTTCGAATCCGTGCCCGCCGAGATCATCGAGGCCGCCCAGCTGGACGGCGCCGGTCGGTTCCGCACCCTGGTGCAGATCCTGATCCCCGGCGCCAAGCCCGCCATCATCACGTACGCGCTGCTGACGTTCATGTGGGCGTGGAACCAGTTCCTCCTCGCGCTCATCCTCATCCGCGATCCCTCGCGCCGCACGGCCCCGTCCGGGCTGGGCACGTTCGTGCAGCAGTACGGGGAGAACATCCCGCTGCTCGCGGCCGGGACGATCATCGTGATCGCGCCGATCGTCGTCCTCTACTTCATCTTCCAGCGAAAGTTCGTCGCCGGCCTCGTGCAAGGAGCCCTCAAATGACCGCCCACGCCCCCCTCCGTCTCGCGATCGTCGGAGCCGGATCGCGCGGGACCGGATACGCGCGCCGAGCCGTCGCGGACGGGGCGACGATCACCGCCGTGGTGGAGCCGGATGCGGAGAGGCTGCGGGTGTTCCTCGCCGAGTTCGCCGATCAGCCGATCGAGTGCTTCGGCACCTGGCAGGACCTCGCCGCGCGGGAGGAGAGGATCGCGGATGCCGTGGTCGT
Organism: Microbacterium sp. LWH10-1.2; assembly: GCF_038397765.1. Taxonomy (NCBI): domain Bacteria; kingdom Bacillati; phylum Actinomycetota; class Actinomycetes; order Micrococcales; family Microbacteriaceae; genus Microbacterium; species Microbacterium sp. LWH10-1.2. The sequence continues at coordinate 3,291,645 of NZ_CP151638.1, read as the reverse complement.
CTCCACGCCGGACCGCCTGCACGCCGAGCCCGCGATCGGCCTCGCCGGAGCCGGGTACCACCTCCTCCTGGAGAAGCCGATCGCCCCCACGGAGGAGGAGTCGAGCCGCATCGTCGCCGCCGCGGATGCCGCAGGGGTGATGCTCGCGGTGTGCCACGTCATGCGGTACTCGGACTACTCGCACACCCTCAAGCGGCTGCTCGACGACGGCGCGATCGGCCGGCTGGTGTCGGTCGAGCACCTCGAGCCGATCGGCTGGTGGCACTTCGCGCACTCGTACGTGCGGGGCAACTGGGCCCGCGAGGAGGAGTCGGGGCCGATGCTGCTCACCAAGAGCAGCCACGACATCGACTGGCTCTCGTACATCGTCGGGCTGCCGGCCGAGCGCGTGTCGTCGTTCGGGAGCCTCCTGCACTTCCGGCCGGAGAACAAGCCGGCCGACGCCACGGCGCGGTGCCTCGACTGCCCGCTGCAGAACTCCTGCGCGTACTCCGCGACGACGATCTACCGCGGCTTCCTCGGCGACGAGACGTTCGAGCGCTGGCCCCTCGCGGTGCTCACGACGGACGTCACCCCGGAGGGGGTGGAGCGCGCGCTCCGCGACGGCCCGTACGGGCGTTGCGTGTTCGACGGTCAGAACGACGTCGTCGACCATCAGGTCGTGAACATCGAGTACAGCGGCGGGGTGACGGCATCCTTCACCGTGACCGCGTTCACCGAACTGGACTTCCGCAAGACGCGCCTCTTCGGCACGTCGGGGAGCATCGAGGGCGACGGCAGGACGCTGCTCGTGCACGACTTCGTGCGCGACGAGAAGTACGAGGTCGTGCCCGAGTCCCGCGGGGCGGCGAGCGCGGCCGACGGCCACGGCGGCGCCGACGACGCGCTGGTCCAGGCCTTCCTCGCGGCCGTGCGCACGGGGGACAGGTCGCTGCTGCTCTCCGGACCGGCCGAGAGCCTCGCCACGCACCGGATCGTGTGGCTCGCTGAGGAGGCGCGCCGGAGCAACACGGTGATGCCCGTTCCCGCGCACTGAGCTCAGAAGACGGGAGTCGCCGCGCCCTGCGCTGCGCACCAGCGCAGGGCGCCGACCTCGTGATCGCGCAGCCAGTGCCCGCCGCCCGCGACGATCCGCAGCTCCGCGTGGGGGATCAGCGCGAGCCAGGCCTCTCCGTGCGCGGACGGCACGAGCACGTCCGCTCCGCCGTACACCAGGAGCGTCGGCGCCGTGATCGCCGCGGCGTCGAAGGACCACTCGCGCGCGAACAGGGCGAGATCGTCCTCGATCCAGCCTTCGACGCCCTGCGCCGCCCATTCGTCGGCCTCGACGGACTCCTCATGCTGCACGTCTGCGCGGCCGAGCACCTCGCGGTCGCTCGGGGGCAGGCGCTCGACCCAGTCGCTCAGGGCGTCCGCGCCGTCGCCGAGCGACTCCACGTACGCACGCAGTGCCGTCTCGCCCCGCCGTGCCGCATCGATCTCCGCGAGTGTCTCCGGCACCATGCCTGTCGACGCATCGAAGCCGAACCCGGACGGGCCGATCCCGACGTCGACGCAGAGCGCCGTCACCCGGTCGGGGAGCAGGGCCGCCGCCGCGACGGCGTGCGGGCCTCCGCCGGAGGTGCCCATGACGGCGAAGCGGTCGGCCCCGCAGGCGTCGGCGATGCGGGCGCTCCAGTCCGCGGCATCCGCGACCGTCCGACCGGGGAGGGTCGGCGAGCCGCCGTAGCCCTGGCGGTCGTAGGAGCACAGCCGCACACCCGCCGATGCCGGTCCGCTCCATCCGCCGGGCACGGCGATCGAGCTGCTCGGGGTCCCGTGGTGGAACACCACCAGCGGACCGTGCGGGTCGCCCCACTCGCGCACGCGCAGACTCCCGTGCGCGACGGGCATCTCGAACTCGCGGATCCACGGCGCCCCGATCACGAGAACTCCAGGATCTCGCGGGGGAGGGAGGAGAGGAAGCGGGGGCCGTCCTGCTCGAACACGACCGTGTCGACGAGGATCAGGGAGTTCCACGATTCGAAGTTCGTCACGAGTCCCGCCTCGATCACGTCGTCCCTGTCATCGCCGAGAGACCAGCAGAACTCGCCCACCCAGTCCGTCGGAGCGACGGAGAGGCCGAGCTCGTACCCTCCGGCTCCCGACCCCTCGACGCCGCTGTCGGCGAAGTGGCGTCTGAGCGCGTCGAGCAGCACCCGCCAAGGCTCGCCGACCCTGCCGTGCTCGGCGAGGATCTCGTAGGCCTCTGCGGCGACGGCGACCTCCCGCCTGTGCTCCGCCGACGGCGCGCCGAACATCAGCGGCCTGGTCGCGCGGGCGTGATAGCCGTCGACGGCCGACGCCATGTCGGGGTGGACGACCGGTCCGGAGCCGAGGCGCGTGTGCCCGCTCAGCCGGTGCAGCGCCGACACGGAGGACCCTGCGGCGACGGTCTCGTGCAGCACAGCAGGCTCGCCGCCAGCGCGCACCATGCCGAGGGAGTAGAGGCCCCAGGCCTCGAGCTCGGTCGTCTCGGGCGTCGCCTCGGAGAGGATCGCGCGGATGCCGGCATCCGCCGCGTGCTGCGCCGCCTCGATCTTCCCGATCTCCGCGGGGCTCTTGAGGCGCCGGACGCCCCGGAACGGCAGGGTCACGTCGACGACCCGGCATCCGAGGCCGTCGAGCATCTCGTCGACCACATCGGCGACGGCAGGACTCGGGATGCAGCTCCACCGCTCCATGCCGACGCGGCTCCCCGCCCACGGCCGCAGCTGCTCGGCGAGGAAGGCGACGTACTCGCCGAGAGTGGACTCCCTGGTCTCGTCCGTCGTGGAGAGGGTGCGGATGTCGTCGAGCACGGTCGTCGTGCGGGCGAGCTCCTCGTGATAGCCGGCCTCGATGAGGAACGGGGCGCCCTCCTCGACGTGGAGGACCACGCACTGCGCAGGGGGCATCGACGTCGACGTGTGCTGGCGGTACCACCGGCTGCGGTAGCCGGTGAGCCACGCCATCGTGTCCGGAGCGGTGAGGACCGCCACGGAGACGTCGGCCGAGGCCATCGCCGCCCGCAGACGTCGCAGGCGATCGGCGTACTCGTCTCGGGTGAAGGGCAGATCTGCGTCGATGCTCATCCGACCATGGTCGCGGGTGGATCATGGCGGTGGAGGCGACATCTGTCGCAGGTTCTGCCGGACATTCCGACGTCTGTCGCATCCTCGGCGCCTCGGGGATCGGATTGACTCTCGACAACCCTGAAGCCGCGCGGCGGCACCACTGCTCCGATGGAGGCGCAATGACCCTCAGCAGCACGACAGACGCCCCACCCGTCGGGCGCACGTTCTTCGGCCTGCCTCGCACCATGTTCCCCGTGGCGGGTTTCGCCGGCTTCGACGCCCTCTCCTTCTACGGGATGCAGACGATCCTCGTCTACTACGTGTACTTCTCCGCGAGCGAGGGGGGCCTGGCTCTCGAGCCGGCCGTCGCGATCGCGATCGTGTCGACGTCGAGCGCCGCGACCTTCCTCGCCACCATCTTCATGGGATGGCTCGCCGACAACGTGCTCGGCGCGGGGCGAGGACTCCGCTACGGCGCTGTGCTCGCGTTCGCCGGCTACCTGACCCTCGCGATCGTCCCCGGCGCCATCGGGCTCACGATCGGACTCATCGCCATCGCGTTCGGCGCCGCCTCGATGTGGGTGAGCGAGGGCGTGGTGCTGGGCGGCACACTCGACGCGCACGAGTCGCACCGGGAGGCGGGCTTCACGGTCTACTATCTCGGCAGCGCAGGGGGCGCGCTCATCGGCATCACCCTCAGCGGCGTGCTGCAGTCGGCCGTCGGCTTCCGACTCGGCTTCCTCGCGTCGGCGGCCGCCATCCTGATCGGACTCCTCATCTACCTGCCGTTCCGACGCGGCACAGAGGCGACGGCGCCGCCCGTCCCGGTGACCGGCGTCCGCGGCTGGGCCCTCGTGTGGCCGATCGTGGCGGTGGCGTTCGCGATCGTCCTGGTGGTGGGCAGTGTCGCGGCAGGATTCAACCCCGCGACGATCGTCGGCCTCGGGGCCCTCGTCCTCGCGGTCGGAGCGCTGGTGAAGCTGCTCTCGCGCCGCGATCTCACCCGCGAGCAGAAGGGGCGGGTCATCCGCTACCTCCCGTTCTTCGTCGCGACGGGCGTGTTCGCCATGCTCTACCAGCAGCTCTACACGACCGTGGCGATCCACTCCGAGGCCAGCACGGACCGCGTCGTGTTCGGCGTGGAGCTGCCGCCGTCCACGGTGCTCGGCATCGCTCCCCTCTGCACGATCCTCGTGGCGCCGATCCTCGCCGCGGTGTGGGGACGACTCGGCGATCGCCAGCCCTCCCTCGCCGTGAAGTTCGCGGTCGCGTTCGCCGGATGCGCCATCGGCATGGGGTGGCTCGCCGTCGCCTCGGGAGCCGGAGGGCTCACGCCGATCATCGTCCTCGTCTTCATCGTGTTCGTCTTCGGCGCCTCCGACGTCGTGGTCTCCCCCTCCGGCCTGTCCCTCGCGACGGCCGTCGCACCCCCGGGGTTCGAGACCAGGATGCTCTCGGTGCACTACCTCGCGGTCGCCATGGGGATCGCCGCGGCCGGCGTGACCGGCGAGGGGTTCGTGCCGGGCGAGAACGAGACCGGCTACTTCGCCGCGTTCGCGATCGTGGGCGCCGCCGTCGCCGTCGCGATGATCGTCGTGCGCATCGGCTTCGGCCGAAGACTCGTCGCGGTCGACGGTGTGGAGGTCGTCCGATGAGCGCGGCGACGGACATCAGGGTGATCCGCGCCGGAGCGGTCGCCGACGTGCTCGCCGGAGAGGTGCTCGCCGACCACGCGATCGTGCTGGACGGCGAGAGGATCGCCGCGGTCGAGCCCTGGTCGCCCTCCCGGCACGGCGGCGAGCACGTGCTCGACCTCAGCGACCACCTGGTCGCTCCGGGGATGATCGACCTGCACACCCATCTGATCGGCGAGCTGGAGCGCGGCAGCTACAGCCCGTATCTCACCGGCTCCCCCGCGCGCGACGCGCTGCTGGGGGTGCGCCATGCCAGGGCGACGCTGCGCGCGGGCTTCACGACCGTCCGCGACGTGGGCAGCTTCCGCGCCTTCGTCGACTGCGATCTGCGCGACGCGATCGACTCCGGGATCTGCGAGGGGCCCCGCATGGTCTGCGCGGGCGCCTACGTCACGTGCAGCTCCGGCGGCGGTGAGATCACGGACCTCGCCCTCGACATCCCGCTGCCCACGTCCTTCCGCTTCGGCGTCGCCGACTCCGTCGACGAGGTGCGCTCGGCCGTGCGCCGCATCGCCCATCGGGGCGCCGATGTGATCAAGATCATCGCGACCGGTGCGGTGTACGCCTCGGGCACGGTGCCCGGTGCGCCCGAGTACACCGAGGAGGAGCTGCGCGCCTGCGTCGACGAGGCGGCGCTGTACGGCCTCTACGTCGCGGCTCACGCGCACGGGGAGGAGGGTGCGCTGCGCGCCATCCGCGCCGGCGCCCGCACGATCGAGCACGGGACCATGCTCGGCGACACGGCGATGTCGGCGATGATCGAGCACGGCACCTACTACGTGCCGACCACCTACCTGCTGAACTGGGTGGAGGAGCACGCCGAGCGCGAGGAGCATCCGATCGGCGTGCGCGAGAAGACCGCGAGCGTCGGGACGTCGGCGCGGGCCGCCGTGCGCCTCGCGGTCGAGGCCGGGGTGCGCATCGCCTACGGCACGGATGCCATCGTCTTCCCGCACGGGCGCAACGCCGGTCAGCTGCCGGAGTTCGTGGAGGCGGGCATGACGCCCATGCAGGCGCTGCAGTCGGCGACGAGCGTCGCGGCGGAGTGCCTCGGACGCTCTGCGGACGTCGGTGCGGTCGCCCCCGGGCGCTTCGCCGATCTGGTGGCGGTGCCCGGCGCTCACCTCGACGAGATCGGGCGCTTCACCGACGTCGCGGCCGTGCTCAAGGGCGGGCGGATCGTCGAGTGACGGCGGCGTCGAGCGCGGCGTAGGATCGGAGTCGTCCCGCCGGTCGGGGAGCGGAGGTGCGATGTTCGACGCCGTTCAGGAGACCGTCGATCGGCTGGCGATGGCGCTGCAGCGGTCGGTGGTGCTGGAGGATGCCGAGTGGACCCTGCTCGCCAGCAGCGCGCACTTCGACGATCTCGATCCCGCCAGGCTGCACACCCTCACCGCGCGCCGTCCCGCGCCGGCGCTGGCGGCCGAGATGAGGGCGTGGCGCCTGCACGCGCAGCTCGTCCCGCGGGTGCTCGGCGTCGAGCCGCAGCTCGGGATGGAGCACGAGCGGCTGGTGATCACCGTGCGCTCCCGCTACGAGGTGCTCGGGTTCCTCTGGATCACCCTCACCCGGCCGCTCACCCCGAGCGAGGCGTTCCTCGTGCTGGAGACCGCCGACACGCTGCGGGCGCTCCTGGTCAGCGTCTCGCAGTCGATCGCGGCGGTCAACGCCGAGGTCGAATCGGAGATGCTCGGCCTCCTCGCCCCCGATGAGCCGAGCCGTCGGAGGGCGGCGGACGAGCTCCTCGATCTGGGCATGTTCACCCGTTCGCGCCACTTCGTCGCGCTCTGCCTGTCTCTGAGCGCCGAGTGGTCTCCCTGGGACGGCCCTCCGTCGAGGGAGGTGATCTCGCGGGCGCTGCTCCGGTCGATCACGACCCCCATGATCGACGCGTACAGCTTCGTGCCGACGTCGCCCGAGGCGCTGATCCTCCTCGGCTTCCGGAACGAGCCGACTCGTGAGGCGATGGAGAACGTCGTGGCGGCCATCATCAGGGAGACGGATGCGGCCGACGTGAGCGAGCCGCTCCAGGGGGTCCTGGGGGTGGGCTCCCCGGTGGGCGAGCTCTCGCTGAGCTGGGAGTCGTACGAGCAGGCTCTGGTCGCCGTGCGCGTCGCGCGATCGCGCGAGAGCAGGTCCGCGTCGTGGACCGCCGATCCGGTCGCCGCGTCGATCGTCACGCTCCTCGCGGCTGAGCCGCCTGCCCACCTGCTCCCCGAGCCGCTGCGCCGTCTCGCCGACGCGCCCCCCGACGTCCTCGCCCTGTTCGAGGCGTACGTCGCGCACGGCGCCAGGGTCGCCGATCTGGCCGATCGGCTGGGCGTGCACCGCGCGACCGTGTACTACCGGCTCGCGCGCGCGGCGGAGTCGATCGGCGTGGATCTCGAGAGCGACGACGCGCGCTTCATCATCGGCGCCTGGGTGCGTCAGCGCCGTGTCACGAGCGCGGCCGGGGGCGCCCCCGGTTCGGGAGACGGACGCGCCTAGGCACCCCCCGTCCGAAAGATAGGGAAGGTGCCCGATGCCGGGGTCCCGCCTCAGAGCGGAGTGTAGGCATACACCCACAGAGGAGAACCCCCATGTACGAGCACCCGTACCTCAGCCAGCAGATCACCCGGTTCGAGCAGGAGCAGATGGAGCGCTCCGCTGAGCGCGCGCGGTTCATCGCCGAGCATGCCGATCAGATCGTCGCCCGCCCGCAGGGCGTGATCCGGCGGATGCTGGGTCGTCTCGCCGCGGGTTCGCGCACGCGTGCGCAGAGCCCGTCGCCGACGACCTGCGAGCCGGTCGCCGCACGGTGACGATCGTTCTGCCGACAGCAGCCCCGGATGTCCGACGGGAGTGGCACGATGAGTCCATGCCCCCTCTCGCTCCGAGCGCTCCGATGGTCGGCCGCGACGCCGATCTCGCGCACGTGCGCCTGCTCTTCGAGCGCGCGAGCGGCGGGGTGCCGACCGCCCTCCTCGTCGAGGGTGAGGCGGGCATCGGCAAGTCCCGGCTGCTGCGCGAGTTCGCCGACGAGATCGAGAACCGGGCCGACATCCACGTCGGCTGGTGTCTCGATCTCGGCACCGCGCGCTCTCCGTACGGTCCGCTCACCGGCATCCTGCGCTCGATCGTGCAGACGGTCGGCGTCGAGCGGGTGCGCGAGGTCGTCGGGGCCGGCGCCGACGCGCTGGGCATGCTTCTGCCCGAGCTCGCCTCCACGTCCGACGACAGGGCGAGCACGAGCCCCGAACGGCTGCGCGACGCGATCGCGAGCCTCATCGAGTGCGCGTCCGAACGCGCTCCGCAGGTTCTCGTCGTCGAAGACCTGCACTGGGCCGACGAATCCACCCTCGCGATCCTCTCCTTCCTGCTGCGCGCCCTCGGGCGGGGGCGCATCCTCCTCCTGCTGACCTGCCGCTCCGACGATGTGCGCCGCGGCGACGCGGTGAGCCGCTTCATCGGCGAGGCCACCAGGGCGCGCCTCCTCGAGCGCGTGTCCCTGGAGCGCCTCGACATCGACGCCGTGCGGGAGATCGCCGAGCAGATCACCGGCCATGCCCTGAGCGCGCTGGCTCTCGACCGCATCCAGGAGCGGGCCGAGGGGGTGCCGTTCTTCGTGGAGGAGATCGCCGGATGCTCGAAGGGCCCTCTCCCCGACGGGCTGCGCGATCTCCTGCTCGCGAGGTTCGACCGCCTCTCCGACGACGCCCGCCGCGTGGTCCAGGTGGCGTCCGGCGCCGAGCGTCCGCTGTCCCATCCGCTGCTGGTCGAGCTCGCCACCGTGCCCGACGACCGGCTCGACGAGGCCGTGCGGGAGGCGACGCGCAGCGGCATCCTCGTGGTCGCAGACGACGACTACCGCTTCCGTCACGCGCTGCTGCGAGAGGCCGTGCACGACGACCTCCTCCCCGGTGAGCGCGCGCGGCTGCATCGGGCGTACGCCGAGACGCTGGAGGCGCAGTGCGACGGCAGCGACAGCGCCGATGCCGCGGCCCTCGCGTACCACTGGCAGCTCGCGCAAGACGACCGAAGGGCGCTGATCGCCGCCGTCGACGCCATGCGCCATGCGAAGGCCCGGTTCGCCTTCGCGAGTGCGGCGCGGTTCGGCGAGCTGGCGCTCGGCCTGTGGGCGCAGGTTCCGGATGCCGCGGAGGCCGCGCACATCGAACGGCTCGACCTGCTGCTGGTGCTGGGGTCGATCCTGCGCAACGCCGGAGACGGCGAACGCGCGCTCGCCGTCGTGAACGTGGCTCTCGGCGAGCTCGATCCGGCCGCGGTCGATCCTCGTCTGCACGCGCGGCTGCTGCGCGACAAGGCGTACTACACGATGAATCTCGGGCGTCCTGGCGCGATCGCCCTGCTGCACGAGTCCCTGGCGGTGCTCGACGGGAGGGTCGACGACGACCGTCTGCGTGCGACGATCCTCAACAACCTCGCGAGCAGGTACATGATCGCCGGAGACCTCGACCGCGGGTACGCGCTCGGCGTCGAGGCCGGGGAGTTCGCGGCCCGCGCGGGGTCCGACGACGAGGCCTCGATCGCCGCGAACGTGCGGGCGGCCTCCTCGGCCCACGGCGGAGACCTCGACGTCGGCGCCCGCGAGTACGAGCTCGCCCGCACCCTCGCCAAAGGCTCGACCGCCGAGCTGCGCTACCGCGTGAACTACTCCGACCTGCTGACGCTGCTCGGCCGGTACCGCGAGGCCGTCGCGCTCGCAGAAGAGGGGCTGGCGCGGTCGCGCACCTTCGGCGTCGAGCGCACCTCCGGCTCGGTGATGACGCAGAACATGGCCGTGCCGCTGCTCGAGCTCGGCGAGATCGAGCGCGTGGAGGAGATGCTCCGCCGCGAGCTCTCGCAGAACACGCTGCGGGTGTTCCGCATGTACACCACGATGACGCGCGTGCGGGTGCTGTCGTGGCGCGGGCGGCACGAGGAGGCTGCCGAGCTGCTGAACGAGTCGTTGTCCGCGTTCCAGGAGACGGGCACCGTCGAGCGGCAGATCTGGTACGACATCACCGTCATGACGGTCGCGGTCGCCGAGAGCAGGGGCGATCTCCCCGGCGCGCTCGATGCGATCCTCGCGATGCTCCGCGACGACGGCCCCGTGCTGCTGCACCAGCGGCGCCTCATGCTGCAGTCGGGATGGATCATCGCCGAGCTGCGGGCACAGGGCGTCGACGTGACCGCCGCCGTCGCCGCCGTGCGCGCGGCCTGGGATGCGCAGGGCGAGCAGCTCAGGGGCGACTCCTGGTCGGCTCTCCTCGACGCGCTGCTCGCGCCGAGCACGTCCGGTCTCCGCGCGGCGATCGCGCTCGCCGACGGCGACGACGTGCCGGTCGTGTTCCGCGCGGTCACCCGACTCGCGCTCGCGCGCCTGCTCGTCTCCGCGGGTGACCGCGTCGAAGCCGCCTCCCTTCTGGGCAGGGCGGCCGAGATCGCCGAGGGGCTCGGTCACGTGCAGCTGCAGTCTTCCGTCGCGGCCTTCGCGGCGGCCGCGGGGCTCGGCACGAGTGCGGCGTCGGATGCCGATGCGCTGACCGCGCGAGAGCACCAGGTGCTCGACCTGATCGCCGAGGGACTCAGTAACAGGCAGATCGGCGAGCGGCTCTTCATCAGCGTCAAGACGGTGAGCGTGCACGTGTCGGCGGTGCTGCGCAAGCTCGGCGTGAGCACGCGCACGGAGGCGGCCGTGGTGGCTCAGCGCTCACTCGCCGCGGGTGATCTCGTCAGCCGCTGACGTCGGGCCGGCGCGAGTTCCCGATCAGCGCTCAAGCTCTGTGACCCCTTTCGGGGGTCACAGGCCGGTGTGGCGCCCGAGGCGTCGCGTCCTCGCCGGTAGCGTGCTCACGTGAAGAGAGTCGCCCCCGTCCTGGTGGCAGTGCTCCTGGCTGCGGCATCCCTCGTCGGCTGCGCGGCCGGAGCGTCCCCCGATCCCCAGGAGAAGAAGGACGTCGTGCGCGTCCCGCAGGACGCGTCGCTGACGGATGCCGGCGCGCTCGTCGCCGACGGGGGCATCATCCTGATCGCCCCCGGCACCTACACCGAGAGCCTGGACGTGCGCGGCGACGACGTGACCGTGCGGGGCGAGGATCGCAACGCGGTGGTCCTCGACGGCGAGCTCACCCGCAGCAACGGCGTCGTCGGCACGGGGGAGCGGATCACGGTCGAGAACCTCACCGTCCGCAACTTCCTGCAGAACGGCGTTCTCATCACGGGTGTCACCGACGAGAACGGCGCCGGCATCGCGCGGGGCCCCGACGGCTACCTCCCCGATCAGAGCCCGCCGCCGGTGCCCGGCTATCTGGTGCAGCGGGTCACGGCGAACAACAACGGCCTGTACGGCATCTACGCCTTCAACCGCACCGACGGGGTGATCCGCGACAACCTCGCCAGCGGCGGCTCGGACTCGGGCATCTATGTGGGTCAGTGCGAGCAGTGCGCAGCGCTCGTGCAGGACAACGTCATCACGATGAACGCCGCGGGGCTCGAGCTCGCCAACGCATCGGGCGTCGTCATCACGGGCAACAGGATCGTGCGCAACCGCATCGGCATCAGCGTGCTCAGCAACTACCTCGAGGCGCACGGGCCGACCGCGGGCGTGCAGATCGTCGGCAACGTGATCGCCGACAACAACGAGGCGCGGACGCCGGAGCAGGCGGGCGGCGCGTTCGGCGTCGGCGTCGGACTGGGCGGGACGGTGGATGCCGTCGTCACGGCGAACCTCATCACGGGGCACAGCGCGGCCGGGGTGTGGGTGACGTCGTCGGAGGACTTCGCCCCCACCGGCACCTCTCTCGCGGGTGACGTCTTCGCGGGGAACGCTCTCGACGTCGCCTTCGCGCCGAACGAGCGGGCCGCGGGCTCGGACAACTGCTTCACCCTGGACGCCTCTGCGACGACCGTTCCCGCGGGGCTGAGCGGATGCGCGACGGCGCCGGGCTCGTTCACGCAGGCGCCGGGGCCGGCGGGCATCATGTTCTCGAAGGTCGCCCTGCCGCCTCAGCGCCCCGGACTCGACGACGTCGACGACACGCCCCGCACGCTGCCGCGCACGGTCGAGATGCCCGATCTCAGCGCCGTGTCGGTGCCGTCGGCCGATCTTCTGGCGGAGTCGGGGTCGTGAGGCGGATGCTCGCCGCCGTCGCGGCGGTCGCGGCATCCGTGCTGCTCCTGACCGGGTGCCAGGCCGGGTTGTCTGACGAGGGTGAGCCGCTGACGGTCGCACAGTCGGAGCTGCTCGCGCAGACGCGGTTCCAGGTCGCCAGCAGAGGCGATGTCGTGCTGCACATCACCATGCTCGCGGATGACGACGTGGATCACCGCGAGTACGAGGTCACCCTCGATCCGGTGGGCCACGCCGCGTGGGGCGCCATGCTCCGCGGGCCCTCGTCACTGGCCGTGGAGGAGACCGTGGCGTTCTCGCCCACGGCGTTCCTGCGGCAGGTCGACGGACAGTGGCAGACCGAGGCCGCCCCCGACCCCGCGCTGTCGGTGGTCTTCGCGCTCGCCGCCGACCGGCCGGAGAACGCGCAGCTGCTGCGGCAGTCCGATGCGCGTCACCTCGGCGAGGTCGAGGTGGACGGTGAGCAGCAGCAGGTGTTCCGGCTGCCGAGCGTCGACGGCGGGGGCGACGTGGTGACGAGGCTCTGGCTCGACGGCGACGGACGGCTGCGCCGGATGGATGCCGGAGACGACGAGCGCCTCGTGATCCTCCTCACCGACGACGCGCCGCTTCCGCGACCGGCCGGGCTGGAGCTCGGGGACGCGGATGGCTGACGAGGGAACGGGGCCCACCCGCCGCGGGTTCTTCGTCGGGGCCGCCGTCGCCGCAGGGACCGCGGTCGCCGCGGGCGCGACCGGCTGGCTGCTGCGCGGGGTCGACGGAGACGCATCGACCGCGGAGGGAGCCCCGACGGCATCCGCATCGCCGGCGCCGCACGCCGACCGGCGCCCCGGCATCACCTTCCCCGACGTGCCGCAGCGGCACCTCGCGCTGCGCGTCCTCGCGCTCGACGGGGTGGAGTCGGCCGCTCTCCCCGCGCTGGTCGCCGCCGCGTCGCGCGTCGAGTCCCCGCCGGATGCCGGCGAGGTGACGGTGACCGTGGGCTACGCCCCGGTGCACGCGCTGACGCTGTGGCCGGAGCGCGCCGCCGCGGCATCCGACCTCCCCGCGTTCGCGCACGACGATCCCGCCATCGTGACGGGAGGAGACCTCGCGGTGCAGGTGTGCGCCGAGACGGCATCCGGAGCGCGGGATGCCGCGGACGCGGTGGTCGCGGCTCTCAGCGCGAGGATCGTGTGGCAGCAGGCGGGCTACCGCGACGCCCCGACCCCGCACGGCACGGCGCGGACCTCGACCGGCTTCATCGACGGGATCGTCAACCCGCGCACCGCAGAGCTGCGCGAGGCCGGGGTCTGGACGGATGCCGCCCACCACGACACGCACCTGGTGGTCCGTCGCATGCTCATCTCGGCGTCGTTCACCGCGCAGCCCGTGGCTGCGCAGGAGCAGGCCGTCGGGCGCTCGCGCGACACCGGCGCCCCGCTGTCGGGCGGCGGCCCCGACGACGAGGTCGACCTGTTCGCGAAGACCGCGGACGGGAGGCTGCTCACCCCGGCGGCGAGCCACGCGCGCCGTGCGCACCCGTCGCACATCGGACGCCCGTTGATGCTGCGCCGCAGCTACAGCTTCGACCCGCCGAGCGGGGCGGGTCTGGTGTTCATCGCCTTCCTGTCCGACCCGCAGACCTTCGTGATGACGCAGCGCCGGATGGATGAGATGGACGACCTGATGGCGGCCACGACCACGGACGCCTCGGGCTGCTTCTTCGTCCCGGGGGAATGAACGAGCAGACTGTCAGCCGGGCGTGGTACGGTGACGGAGCGCGCGCGGTGGATGTTCCGCCGCGGCGCAGACTGCGAAAGCGGTCATTTCAACAGAAAGTAGAAACACATGGCCACTGGCACTGTGAAATGGTTCAACGCGGAGAAGGGCTTCGGCTTCATCGCTCCTGATGACGGCTCGGACGACCTCTTCGCCCACTACTCGGCTATCGCCGGCTCCGGTTTCAAGGAGCTCCGCGAGAACCAGAAGGTCGAATTCGACGCTGAGCGTGGCCCCAAGGGCATGCAGGCGGCGAACATCCGCGCTCTCTGAGCGCGCGCTGACTTCCTGAACCGGCCGGACCCTCACGGGTCCGGCCGGTTTCTGCGTTACGGGAGAGTTAGGGTGACCTAAACGTTTGTGTTAGGTTAGGCCAGGCTTACCAAAGCCTTCCGGCGCGAACAGCGCCACGCCCCCTCACCCGAACCGAAGGGAACGCCTGTGCGCACCTCCCGTCTCCTCGCCCTCGGCGCAGCCGCCGCGCTCGCCCTGAGCCTCACCGCCTGCGCGGGGTCCACCACTTCCGGAGGTGCGCCCACGTCTTCCGCCGACTCCTCAGGGGTCGTCGCCGACGGCACGTTCCCCGTGACCATCGCCCACGCCTACGGCGAGACCACGATCGAGAAGCAGCCCGAGCGGGTCGCCACGGTCGCCTGGTCGAACCAGGAGGTCCCGCTCGCCCTCGGCATCGTGCCCGTCGGCATGGCCAAGGTGACCTGGGGCGACGATGACGGCGACGGCGTGCTGCCCTGGGTCGAGGACAAGCTCGACGAGCTCGGCGCCGACACCCCCGTGCTGTTCGACGAGACCGACGGCATCGACTACGAGGCCGTCGCCGACACCAAGCCCGACGTGATCCTCGCCGCCTACTCCGGTCTGACGCAGGAGCAGTACGACACGCTCTCCAAGATCGCGCCCGTCGTCGCCTACCCCGACGTCGCGTGGGGCACCTCGATCGACGACATGATCCGTCTCGACGCGAAGGCCATCGGCCTCTCCACGTCGGGCGAGAAGCTGATCGGCGATCTGAAGGCCGAGGCGGATGCCGCGCTCGAGGCGCACAGCGTGCTCAAAGACAAGAAGCTGCTGTTCTCCTACATCGACGCGTCCGACCTCAGCCAGATCGGCTTCTACAACGCCGTCGACACGCGCCCCGGCTACCTGCACGACAACCTCGGACTGCCGTACCCCTCGATCGTCGAGGAGAGCGCCGACAGCACCGAGTTCTACCAGACGGTGAGCTCGGAGGAGGCGGAGAAGTTCCAGGACGTCGACGTCTTCGTCGTCTACGGCGACGAGTCGATCATCCCCGTGCTCCAGGCCGACCCGCTGCTGTCGAAGATCCCCGCCATCGCCGAGGGGCGCATCGCCGTGCTCGGCGACGCGACGCCGCTCGCGGCATCAGCCAACCCGTCGCCGCTGTCGATCCCGTGGGGTCTCGACGACTACCTCGCCGTGCTGGCGAAGCCGCTCGCCGCGAGCTGACATCGGGTCCGCGTCAGCGGAACGACCTCATCGTGAGCTCCACCATCACCACCGCGACCAGCGGGAGACCGGGCGCCGCAGACCTGCGGCGCCCGGTCGTGGTGCGCACCGCCTGGCTCCTCGCCGGCGTCGCACTCATCGTCGTGCTCGGCATCCTCTCCGTGTCCTTCGGGGTGCGCGAGGTCGGCCTGTCCGACATCCTCGCCGCCCTCTCCGGGCACGATGAGACGATCCCGCAGGCCGCCATCGTCAAGCGCGTCCCGCGCACCGTGCTGGCGATCCTCGTCGGCGCCGCCCTCGCTCTCTCGGGTGCCGCGATGCAGGCCGTGACCCGCAACCCGGTCGCCGACCCCGGCATCCTCGGCGTCACCAACGGCGCCGCTCTCGCGGTGGTCGTGGGCCTCGCGTTCTTCGGCCTCACCGAGCCGTACGGGCAGATGGCGCTCGCCATCGTCGGCGCGGCGGCGGCCGCCGCCTTCGTCTACACGGTCGGCTCCCTCGGCCGCGGCGGAGCGACGCCGCTCAAGCTCGCTCTCGCGGGCGCCGCCACCTCGGCGGCGTTCGCCTCGCTCATCAGCGCGATCATGCTGCCCCGCGTCGATCTGCTCCCGGCGTTCCAGTCCTGGCAGGTCGGCGGCGTCGGCGGCGCCGAATGGCCGCGTATCGCGATCACCGCTCCCGTGCTCGCGGCGGGCGCGCTGATCTGCATCGCCAGCGCGCGGGGCATGAACTCCCTCGCCCTCGGCGACGACATGGCCGCCGGTCTCGGCGAGCACGTGTTCCGCACGCGACTCGTCTCGGCGCTCGGTGCGGTGATCCTCGCGGGCGCGGCGACGGCGATCGCGGGTCCGATCGGTTTCGTCGGCCTCATCGTGCCCCACGCCTGCCGGATGCTCATCGGCACCGACCACCGCTGGCTCCTGCCGTTCTCGGCTCTCACCGGCTCCGCGCTCCTGCTCGCGAGCGATGTCATCGGCCGCGTGATCGCCCCCTCGTCCGAGGAGATCCAGGTCGGCATCATCACCGCCGTCCTCGGCGCCCCCTTCTTCATCTGGATCGTCCGCCGCCAGAAGGTGCGTGAACTGTGACCGCCACCGAGACCGCGGTGCTCGCCGCGACCGACCGCGCCGCCGCCGTGATCGCGGGGCGCCGCTCCCGCCACCGCAGGCATGCGCGCACGACGATCGCGCTGGGCGTCCTGGTGTTCGCGCTGCTGGCCGTCGCGCTCATGGTGGGCAACACCTTCTACGGTCCGAGCGAGGTCGTGCGCGTCATCCTCGGGCAGACGGTCCCCGGCGCCTCCTTCACCGTCGGCGAGCTGCGGCTGCCGCGCTCGGTGCTCGCGGTGCTCGCCGGTTTCGCGTTCGGCATCGCCGGGGTCTGCTTCCAGACCCTCCTGCGCAACCCGCTCGCCTCCCCCGACATCATCGGCATCGCCGACGGTGCGGGAGCCGCTGCGGTCATCGGCATCGTGGTGCTCTCGCTGAGCGGGCCGGCGGTCTCGCTCCTCGCGCTCGGCGGGGCGCTGCTCACCGCCGGGGCGATCTACCTGCTGTCGATCAAGGGCGGCTTCGCGGGCACCCGGCTGATCCTCATCGGGATCGGCGTCGCGGCCATGCTGCAGAGCGTGATCTCCTATCTGCTGTCGCGGGCGGCGCAGTGGGACATCCAGACGGCGATGCAGTGGCTCACGGGCAGCTTGAACAACGCCTCCTGGGAGCGCGTCATCCCCCTCGCGATCGCCTCCGCGGTGATCCTGCCGCTCATGCTCCTGCAGGGCAGGGCGATGGGCGCGATGCAGCTGGGCGACGACTCGGCCGCGGGGCTCGGCGTGCGCGTGACCCCCACGCGTCTGCTGTTCATCCTCGGTGCGGTCGCGCTGCTCGCCTTCGCCACCGCGGCCACGGGGCCGATCGCCTTCGTGGCGTTCATGGCGGGTCCCATCGCCGCCCGCCTCACCGGGCCCGGCGCGAACCTGCTCCTGCCGAGCGCGTTCGTCGGCGCCGTGCTGGTGCTCGGCGGCGACCTGATCGGCCAGTTCGCCTTCGGGGAGCGCTACCCGGTCGGCGTCATCACCGGCGTGCTCGGCGCTCCGTACCTGATCTACCTGCTCATCCGCACCAACCGCTCGGGAGGCTCCCTGTGACCGAGGCGCACACCCTGTCGGCCGAGGCCGTGACCCTCGCCTACGGAGACCGCACCATCATCGACGGGCTCGCTCTGCAGATCGCCCCCGGCAGGATCACCACGATCGTCGGGGCGAACGGATGCGGCAAGTCGACGCTGCTGCGCGCGCTGGCGCGCCTGCTCTCGCCGACCTCGGGGCAGATCGTGCTCGACGGCACGTCCCTGCACGCGCGGCCGACCAAGGAGGTCGCGCGGGTCCTCGGGCTGCTGCCGCAGTCGCCCGTCGCTCCGGAGGGGATCGCCGTGGCCGACCTCGTCGGACGCGGCCGGCATCCGCACCAGAGGATGCTGTCGCGCTGGACCGCGCACGACTACGAGGTGGTGGCCGACGCCCTCGCCGCGACCGGAACGACCGAGCTCGCCGACCGCAGCGTCGACGAGCTCTCCGGCGGCCAGCGTCAGCGCGTGTGGATCGCGATGGCGCTGGCGCAGGAGACCGACATCCTGCTGCTCGACGAGCCGACCACCTTCCTCGACGTCGCGCACCAGGTCGAGGTGCTCGATCTGCTCACCGACCTCAGCGTCTCGCGCGGCACCACGATCGTGATGGTGCTGCACGACCTCAACCTCGCCGCCCGCTACGCCGACGAGCTCGTCGCCATGAAGGACGGCCGCGTGCATGCCGTCGGCACCCCGCACGAGGTCGTCACCGCCGAGCTGGTCCGCGAGGTCTTCGGGCTCGCCAACCACGTCACCATCGACCCGGTGTCGGGGACACCGCTCGTCACACCCATCGGGAGGCATCATGTCCGCTGAGACCACCACCGCTGCAGAGACCAAGGCCCGTCCGACCTACGCGCTCGCCCTGACCGAGGTGCGCGCGGTCGACCGGGTGTCGCCGAACTTCGTGCGGATCACCTTCGGCGGCGAGGATCTCGACGAGTTCGGCACGCCCGGCGACGTCTTCGACGCGCGGATCAAGATCATCTTCCCGCCCACGCCGCATGCGATCCCGGCGATCGACCGCGACTCCGACGACTGGTGGGGCTCCTACCTCGCCGTGCCGGAGGAGGAGCGCGGGTCGATGCGCACCTACTCCGTGCGCGAGCTGAGGGTGACGGATGCCGGCACCGAGGTGGTCGTCGACTTCGTGCTGCATCTCGAACCCGGCCTCACCGGCCCCGCGTCGACGTGGGCGAGCTCCGCCGAGGTCGGCCAGCCGGTGTTCATCGTCGGGCCGCGTCGCGGCATCCCCGCGAGCGTGCACGGCGGGGCGGAGTTCGCGCCGGGCACCGCGAGGTCGGTGCTGCTGGCCGGAGACGAGACCGCGGCGCCGGCGATCGCCCGCATCCTGGAGGACGCCCCGCGCGAGCTCCGCGGCACCGCGTTCATCGAGGTGCCGACGGCATCCGACATCCTCTCGATCGATGCGCCCTCGGGCGTCGAGGTCACCTGGCTGCCCCGGGCCGAGGGCGAGCTGCACGGATCGGCGCTGATGCCCGCGGTGCTCGCCCATCTCGGCGACGCCCCGTCGGCCCTCGAGGTGCAGGACATCGACGGCGAGGATCTCCTGTGGGAGACCCCCGACTACTCCGGCCTCGGCGAGGAGATCGCCGCGGCCGATGCGCCGGCCGACCGCTACTTCTGGATCGCGGGTGAGAGCGGCGTCGTCACCACGCTGCGCCGGCACCTGGTGAAGGACCTCGGCGTCGACCGCGGGCAGGTGGCCTTCATGGGCTACTGGCGTCGCGGCGTCGCGATGCGCGGCTGAGCGGTCCTCCTCCGCTCCGGTCGCACACCCGGTCGCCGATCCGCGAAGGACGGGACCGGCTGTGCGACCTGGGGGATGCCGCGACGGGGGCGCCGCCGCGGCATCCGATCACTTCGCGAGGAAGTCCTTCAGAGCGGCGTTGACCTCGTCGGCGTGGGTCCAGAGCAGCCCGTGCGGGGCGCCCTCGACCTCGACGTAGTCGGCGGCGGGCACGGCCTCGTGGAAGCGACGGGCGGTCGCGTCGATGGGGAGGATGTTGTCCTTCGTGCCGTGCAGGATCAGCGTGGGCTTCCCGGCGGCGCGCACGGCGTCGACGTCTCCGCGGAAGTCCTCGATCCACGCCGGGACCACGGCGTAGGCGGCGACGGGGGCGCTGCCGACGGCGACGTTCCAGCTGCCGGTGACGGCCTGCTCGCTGATGCGCGACCCGAGGTTCTCGTCGAGGTTGTAGAAGTTCTTATAGAAGTCGGTGAACCACGCGAAGCGGTCGCCCCTGGCGGCGGCTTCGATGCCGTCGAAGACCTCCTGCGGGACGCCCTCGGGGTTGTCGTCGCGCTGTACGAGGAAGGGCTCAAGCGAGGCGAGGAAGGCGAGCTTCGCGACGCGGTCGTGGCCGTAGCGCGCCACGTAGCGGGCGAGCTCTCCGGTGCCCATCGAGAAGCCGACGAGCACGACGTCGCGCAGATCGAGGGTCTCGAGGACCGTGTTGAGGTCGGCGGCGAAGGTGTCGTAGTCGTAGCCGGAGTTCACCTTCGAGGACTGGCCGAAGCCGCGGCGGTCGTAGGTGATCACCCGGTAGCCCTGGGCGAGGAGCTCGCGGGTCTGGCGCTCCCAGCTGTGGCCGTCGAGCGGGTAGCCGTGGATCAGCACGACCGGCTGGCCTGCTCCCTGGTCTTCGTAGTACAGCTCGATCGGGGTGCTGTTCTCTTGTCCGACGGTGATGTAACCCATGATCGTGTCCTTTCGATTCGGTGAGAACGATCGTTCTCGCTCGATGTGCTCCAATCTAGAGAACGATCGTTCTCATGTCAAGTACACTGGGGGCATGACCGAAGACGACGCCCGCGAGCGCATCCTCTCCGCTGCCGAGGAGCTCTACTACCGCAAGGGCTACGCGGCGGTCGGCATGGACGAGCTCCGCGCTGCCGCCGGCGTGTCGCTGCGGCGGCTGTACGCCCTGTTCCCCGCGAAGAACGACATCGTCGCCGCGGTGCTGCAGCGCAAGCACCGCGAGTGGGAGTCGTCGCTGGCGGCGGCGGTGGCGGATGCCGGCACGGATCCGCGTGCCCGGCTGCTCGCGGTCTACGGCTACCTGGAGGACTGGTTCTGCACCGGCGACTTCCGCGGCTGCGCCTTCATCAACGCGTTCGGCGAGCTCGGCGGCACCAACCCCGAGGTCGCGACGATCGTCCGCGAGCACAAGGCCTCGTTCCAGGCGTACATGGCGGGCCTCGTCGTCGAGGCGGGCGCCCCGGCATCCCTCGCCGCGCAGCTCTCGATCCTCGCCGAGGGCGCCCAGAGCACCGCGGCGATCTCCGCCGATCCGCAGGTCGCCGTGCAGGCGCGCGGAGCAGCCGAGGTCCTCATCGACGCCGCGATGGCGTAGCGCCTTCGGAAACCTCACATACGAAGTCGGCTAGCGTTGACGATCGTGCAAGGCGTCTATGAGCAGGTTCAGGTTCCGGTGCTGCCGGTGGTCATCCCCCTCGGCATCGTGATCTTCGGGCTGCTGCTGTGGCGCCTGGTGGCGAAGCGGCTGCTCTCCGTTCCGCGGGCGCTGGTGGCCGCCGCCCTGGCCGTGTACGCCGCCGGCATCGTCGGGAACACGGTCTTCCCGATCTTCGTGAACCCCATCATCGGCCCGGATGACTGGACCCCCGGACTCGCACTCATCCCCTTCGCCGACTACGAGATCGAGGACGCGCTGATCAACGTGGCGGTGTTCGTGCCGCTCGGGATGCTCGTCCCGCTGCTGCTCGCGAAGCCGACGTGGGGGAAGGTGCTCCTGGCGGTGGTCGGCACGAGCCTCGGCATCGAGCTGATCCAGCTGGCTGCGCAGAAGTACTTCGCCGGAGGGCACATCGCCGACGTCAACGACCTGCTCTCCAACGTCGCCGGTGGGATGCTCGGCTACCTGCTGCTGCTCGGCCTGTATCGCGTTCCCGGGCTCTCCGGTTTTATCGAACGCTTCCACTGGGCTCCCGCTGCGGCGCCGGCATCCGCGGCATAGGTTCTCCCCGCCCGGACGCCCTGTCCGGTGCGCCGGGTCCGCCCGGTAGCCGGCGGATCGCTCGAGATCCGGATGCCGTCGACCGAAGCATCCGGATCTCGGTTGACCTTCCGGGTCTGGGGCGCAGAAGAGCGGCCTCAGACGTAGAGAGGCCTCAGACGAGGAGTGGTCTCAGGCGAGAAGGGGCCTCAGAGCACGAGCCGGTAGCCCATCCCGGACTCGGTGAGCAGGTGCTCCGGCGCGCCGGGGGAGGCCTCGAGCTTCTTGCGCAGCTGCGACATGTAGAGCCGCAGGTACCCGGAGTCGGAGACCTGCTCGCTGCCCCAGATCTCCTTCAGCAGGTCCTGCCGCGTGACCAGGGCGCCGGGATGCCGTGACAGGTGCTCCAGCATCCGCCACTCCGTCGGGGTCAGGTGCACCCGCGCACCGGCGCGCGTGACCGTCTTGGTGGCCAGGTCGACGACGACGTCGCCGAAGCCGACGGTCGACTCGCCGCCCGCGGGCACGCTGCGGCGGGAGAGCGCCCGCAGCCGTGCGAGCAGCTCGTCGACCTGGAACGGCTTGGTGACGAAGTCGTCGGCTCCGGCGTCGAGCGCCTCGACCTTGTCGGCGGAGCCGGTGCGCCCGGAGACGACGATGATCGGCACGTTCGTCCAGCCGCGCAGCGCCTGGATCACCTCGATGCCGTCGAGCCGCGGCATCCCGAGGTCGAGCATGATGAGGTCGGGGTGGGTCTGGGCGGCGGCGGCGATGGCCGCGGCCCCGTCGGGGGCGACGACGACCTCGTATCCGTGGGCGGCGAGGGTGATCCGCAGCGCCCGCACCATCTGCGGGTCGTCGTCGGCGATGAGAAGCTTCATTCCGTCTCCGGCTCGGGGAGTCCTGCGGCCAGCGGCAGGGAGATGACCATCGTGAGTCCGCCTCCAGGGGTGTCCTCGGGTGTCAGGCTACCGCCCATGCCCTCGGTGAACCCGCGCGACAGGGCGAGACCGAGGCCGAGGCCGGTCGTGTTGTCCGTGTCGCCGAAGCGCTGGAAGGGCTGGAACATGCGGTCGCGGCGCTCGACGGGCACGCCGTCTCCGCGGTCGATGACCCTGATCTCCGCGCGGTCGCCGAGGGCGCTGGTGGAGATGATCACCCTGGTGTCGTCGGGCGAGTGGCGGCGGGCGTTCGCGAGCACGTTCACGATCACGCGCTGGAGCAGCACGGGGTCGGCGTACAGCGCGGGGAGGTCGGGGTCGAGGGTGAGCTCGACATCTGCCGGCCCCAGGCCCAGCTCGTCGACCGCGGCGAGGACGGTGCCGGCGGCATCCATCCGCGTGGCCGACACGGCGAGCACCCCCGCCTGCACGCGGCTCACGTCGAGCAGGTCGGTCACGAGGGTCGACAGCGTGGCGAGGCTCTCGTCGGCCGTGGCGAGCAGCTCGTCGCGGTCGGATGCCGACAGCTCGTGCGCCCCGCGGAGCCCGCCGATCGCCGCGACCGCCGAGGCGAGCGGGCGGCGCAGGTCGTGGCTGACCGCGGAGAGCAGGGCGCTGCGCACCTGATCGGTCTCGACCAGCGCCTCGGCCTCGCGTGCGGTCGCGCGCAGGTCGGTGTGCTCCATCGCCGCCGACAGCTGCGCGACGATGGCGTCGAGCAGTCGCCGCTCGGGGCCGTCGAGCGGAGCGCCGTTGAGTTCGAGGAGGGCCCGAGGCGCCCCGGTGACGGTCAGTCCGACGGGTACGGTCGTCGCCCGGCCGTCGGCCACGGGTTCGCCGTCGCTGGCCAGCAGCTCGCCCTCCGGCGACAGCAGTCGCACGCCGCTCAGTCCGAACGCCTCGCGCGTGCGGCTGACCAGCGCGAGCACGGCGTTGTCTCCGCGGAGCACGTTGCCGGCGACCGCGGCGAGCAGCTCGGCTTCGGCGGCGGCGCGCTGGGCCGTGCGTGCTCGGCGGGCGGCCTGGTCGACGATGAGGCTGACCAGGATCGCGATGACGACATACAGGCTGAGCGCGAGGGCGTGCAGTGGGTGCGCGATCGTGATGGTGAACAGCGGCGCGACGAAGAGGAAGTCCAGCGTGATCCCGGAGAGCACGGCGGCGAACACCGCCGGACGCAGTCCGCCGACGAGCGAGACGACGACCACGAGCAGTTGATAGGCGAGGACCTCGGCGGTGATCGACTCCGGGCTGCGGAAGGTGAACATCACCCAGGAGAGCAGCGGGCCGAAGACGAGGGCGGTGGCGAAGCCCAGGGCCTCTCGGCGCCAGCCGAGCGCTCCGCCCTTGAGTCGGGGCAGCACGACTCTTCCGCCGGCGGCGGCGTGGGTCACGATGTGCACGTCGATGTCGCCGGAGCGGCGGATGATCTCCGAGCCGATGCCCGGTCCCGTGAGGGCGGCGGTGAGGCGGCTGCGCCGGCTGACGCCGATGACCAGCTGCGTGGCGTCCGCCCCCTGCGCGAACTCGACGAGCGTGCCGGGGATGTCGTCGCCGATGATCTGGTGGAAGCTGCCGCCGAGCGACTCGACGAGCGACCGCTGGGCCGCGAGGGCGCCGGGGGTCTCGTCGCGGAGTCCGTCCTGGGCGGTGACGTGCACGGCGAGCAGCTCGCCTCCGGCCGAACGTGCGGCGATGCGTGCGCCGCGGCGCAGCAGGGTCTCGCCCTCGGGGCCGCCGGTGAGCGCGACGACGACGCGCTCGCGGGCCTGCCAGGTGCCCTCGATGCCCTGTTCGGCGCGGTAGGTGCGCAGGGCGCTGTCGACCTCGTCGGCGAGCCACAGCAGCGCGAGCTCGCGCAGCGCCGTGAGGTTGCCGAGCCGGAAGTAGTTCGACAGGGCCGCGTCGATCCGCTCGGCGGGGTAGACGAGGCCAGCGGAGAGCCGATCCCGCAGCGACTGCGGCGCGAGGTCGACGACCTCGATCTCGTCGGCGCCGCGGACCACGGCATCCGGCAGCGTCTCCTGCTGGGCGATGCCCGTGATCTTCTCGACGACCGCGTTGAGCGACTCGATGTGCTGCACGTTGACGGTGGTGATGACGTCGATGCCGGCGTCGAGCAGCGCATCCACGTCCTGCCAGCGCTTCGGATGAGCGGAGCCAGGGATGTTCGTGTGGGCGAGCTCGTCGACGAGGGCGATCTCGGGCGACCTCTCGAGCACCGCCTCCAGGTCGAGCTCGGTGAGCTCGACGCCGCGGTGCACCGCCGTGCGCCGGGGGATCTCGGGGAGGCCGATCGTCTGCGCCAGGGTGGCCGCCCTGCCGTGGGTCTCGACGACCGCGATCACGACGTCGCGGCCCTCCTGCAGCAGGCGCCGACCCTCGGCGAGCATCTCGAAGGTCTTGCCGACTCCTGGCGCGGCGCCGAGCAGCACGCGAAGACGACCGCGGCGGGGCATCCGCTCGCGGTCCGTCCGCTCTGGCGTCATTCGGTCTCCCGCTCGTCGAGTGCGAGGTTGAGCTCGGCGACGTTGATGCGCTCCTCGCCGAGGAATCCCAGATCCCGCCCTTGAATCCTAGACTCCACGAGGTCCGTGACCTCCTGCTCCGAGAGTCCGCGCGCCGCGGCGACGCGGGGCGCCTGCAGCAGGGCGTAGGCGACGCTGATGTGCGGATCGAGACCGGAGGCGGATGCCGTCACGGCGTCGGCCGGCACCTGCGCCGGATCCACGCCCTCGCGCTCGGCGATGGCCGTCTTGCGCTCCTGGATCGCGGCGACGAGGTCGGGGTTCTCCGGCCCCAGGTTGCTGCCGCTGGACGCGCCCGCGTCGTAGCCGTCGCCGGCGGCCGACGGGCGGGACTGGAAGTACTGCGGCAGGGCGTTGCCCTCGGCATCCGTGAAGGACTGCCCGATCAGGGCGCTGCCCTTGTCGCCGGGGAGCGCGGAGCCGTTCGCCTGCCAGGGCAGCAGCAGCTGGCCGATGCCGGTGACGAGGAGCGTGTAGCCGACGCCGAGGAGGAGGGTGAGGACGAGCATGGCACGGACGGCGACGCCGGTGGTGCGCAGGGCGGTGCGGGTGGAGGACATGGTGTGCGCCTTTCAGAAGCCCGGGATGAGGCTGACGACGAGGTCGATGAGCTTGATGCCGATGAACGGCGCGATGACGCCGCCGAGGCCGTAGATCAGCAGGTTGCGCTGCAGGATCTGCGATGCGCTCGCCGGCCGGTAGGCGACGCCGCGGAGGGCGAGCGGGATGAGGAAGACGATCACGATGGCGTTGAAGATGATCGCGCTGGTCACGGCGGATGCCGGTGAGTGCAGCTGCATCACGTTGAGCGCCGCGAGACCGGGGAACACGCCCATGAACATCGCGGGGATGATCGCGAAGTACTTCGCGATGTCGTTCGCGAGCGAGAACGTCGTGAGCGCGCCGCGCGTGATGAGCAGCTGCTTGCCGATGCGGACGATGTCGATGAGCTTGGTCGGGTCGGAGTCGAGGTCGACCATGTTGCCGGCCTCCTTCGCGGCCGAGGTGCCGGTGTTCATCGCGACGCCCACGTCGGCCTGAGCGAGCGCGGGGGCGTCGTTCGTGCCGTCGCCGGTCATCGCGACCAGGCGCCCGCCCTCCTGCTCTCGGCGGATCAGCTCGAGCTTCTGCTCGGGGGTGGCCTCGGCGAGGAAGTCGTCGACACCGGCCTCCTTCGCGATGGCCGCCGCCGTGAGGGGGTTGTCGCCCGTGATCATGACGGTGCGGATGCCCATGCTGCGCAGCTCGTCGAAGCGCTCGCGGAGTCCGTCCTTGACGATGTCCTTGAGGTGCACGACGCCGAGGATGCGGGCGTCGCCGTCGGCTGCGGTCACGGCGACGACGAGCGGGGTCCCGCCGCTCTGCGCGACGCCGTCGACGAGGCGGGTGAGCTCGGCATCCGCCGTCCCGCCCAGCCATGCGGCGACAGCGGAGCCTGCGCCCTTGCGGATCTGCGTGCCGTCGACGAGGTCGAGCCCCGACATGCGGGTCTGCGCCGTGAACGGCACGACCACGGCGTCCGAGGGCTCGGCGACGCGGATGCCTCGCGCGGTCGCCAGCTCGACGATCGACGCGCCCTCGGGGGTGGGGTCGGCGAGGGATGACAGCGCGGCGACTCGCAGCAGCTCATCGGCGTCGACGCCCGGCAGGGGCAGGACCTCGTGCGCACGCCGGTTGCCGTACGTGATGGTGCCGGTCTTGTCGAGCAGCAGCGTCGTCACGTCGCCCGCTGCCTCGACGGCCCGACCGGACATCGCCAGCACGTTGCGCTGCACGAGGCGGTCCATGCCCGCGATGCCGATCGCGGAGAGCAGAGCGCCGATGGTGGTCGGGATGAGGCAGACGAGCAGGGCGATCAGCACCGGGATGCTGACGGGAGACGCCGCGTACGACGCGATCGGGTTGAGCGCGAGCACGACGACGACGAACACGATCGACAGGCTCGCGAGCAGGATGTTCAGCGCGATCTCGTTGGGTGTGCGCTGACGGCTCGCACCCTCGACGAGCGCGATCATGCGGTCGACGAAGGTCTCGCCGGGCTTCGAGGTGATGCGCACGACGATCCGGTCGGACAGCACCCGCGTGCCGCCCGTCACGGCGCTGCGGTCGCCGCCCGATTCGCGGATCACCGGGGCGCTCTCGCCCGTGATCGCCGACTCGTCGACGGTCGCGATGCCCGCGACGATGTCGCCGTCGCCGGGGATCAGCTCGCCCGCCGTGACGATCACGACGTCGTCGCGCTGCAGCTCGGCCGACGACACCTCGACGATCTCGGAGCGCTCGGCCGCGGCATCCGTCGCCTGGTCGTAGTGTGCGACGCGACGGGCCATGGTGCTCGTGCGCGTCTTGCGCAGGCTGGCCGCCTGGGCCTTGCCGCGCCCCTCGGCGACCGACTCGGCGACGTTCGCGAACAGCACCGTGAACCACAGCCAGATCGCGATGCCCCACGTGAAGATCGGGGGCACCGCCGTGCCGCCGGACTCGGCAGGGCCGTCCAGGAACGGCTCGGCGATCGCGAGCACGGTCGTGAACGCGGCGCCGGCCCAGACCAGCAGCATGACGGGGTTGCGCACGAGAGAGGCGGGGTTGAGCTTGCGCAGGGCGCCGGGCAGCGCCTCGACGAGCTGGCCCCAGCTGAACGAGCGCGGCTTCGGGGCGGGAGCGGATGCCGCGGCATCCGTGTGTTCTGCGGGTGTGGTGATGAGCGTCATGTCAGACGAGTCCTTCGGCGAGCGGGCCCAGGGTGAGCACCGGGAAGTAGGTGAGCGCGGTGACGATGACCGCCACGGCGATGAGGAGGCCGACGAACTGCGGCCGGTGGGTGGGCAGGGTGCCGGAGGTCTCCGGCACGTGCTGCTGAGCGGCGAGCGAGCCGGCCAGCGCCAGCACGAGCACGATCGGGAGGAACCGGCCGAGCAGCATCGCGATGCCCAGCGCCGTGTTGAACCACGGGGTGTTCGCGGTGAGCCCCGCGAACGCCGAGCCGTTGTTGTTGGCGGCGGAGGTGAAGGCGTAGAGCACCTCGCTCATGCCGTGCACCCCGGGGTTCCAGATGCTCGTGGCCTCGACGTCCGCCCTGACGGCGGGGATCGCGAAGCTCAGCGCGGTGCCGGCGAGCACCAGGGTCGGCGTGACCAGGATGTACAGGCTGGCGAGCTTGATCTCCCTCGGGCCGATGCGCTTTCCGAGGTACTCCGGCGTGCGGCCGACGAGCAGTCCACCGACGAACACGGCGATGATCGCGAGCACGAGCATCCCGTACAGACCAGAGCCGACGCCGCCGGGGGCGACCTCGCCGAGCATCATGTTGAGCATCGGCATCATGCCGCCGAGCGCCGTGTAGGAGTCGTGCATCGAGTTCACGGCCCCGGTCGAGGTGAGGGTCGATGCGCTGCCGAACAGGGCGGAGCCGAGGATGCCGAAGCGCTGCTCCTTGCCCTCCATCGCCGCTCCGGCGAGCTCCGGGGCGCTGCCGCGACCGGCGAGCTCCAGTGCCGAGAGCGCGAAGGTGGAGACGAGGAAGATCGTGCCCATGACCGCGGCGATCGCGTACCCCTGCCGGTCGTCGCCGACCAGGCGTCCGAACGTGCGGGGGAGTGCGAACGGGATCGCGAGGATGAGCAGGATCTCCAGCAGGTTCGTCCACCCGGTGGGGTTCTCGAAGGGGTGCGCGGAGTTCGCGTTGAAGAAGCCGCCGCCGTTCGTGCCGAGGAGCTTGATGGCCTCCTGCGAGGCGACGGGGCCTCCGGGGATCGTCTGCGCGCCCCCGGACACCATGGTGACGTCGGTGAAGCCGGCGAAGTTCTGGATGACCCCTCCGGCGATCAGGGCCACGGCGCCGATCAGCGCGATCGGGAGCAGGATGCGCCCGAGCCCGCGGATGAGGTCGACCCAGAAGTTGCCGATCGTCGTGGAGCCGCGGCGGGCGAATCCGCGCACGAGTGCGACGGCGACGGCGATGCCGACCGCGGCCGACACGAAGTTCTGCACGGCGAGACCGGCGAGCTGCACGGTGTAGCCCATCGTGGTCTCGGGCGAGTATGACTGCCAGTTCGTGTTGGCGACGAAGGATGCCGCGGTGTTGAACGCGAGTCCCTCCGGCACGGCCGGAAGGCCGAGCGATTCGGGGAGGAACGCCTGGAGCCGCTGCAGGCCGTAGACGAGGAGGAGTCCGACGACCGAGAACGCGAGGACGCCCCGCAGGTAGGCCCGCCACGTCTGCTCCGACGAGGAGTCGACGCCGATCAGGCGGTAGATGCCGCGCTCGACGCGCAGATCCTTGGGGGTGCTGAACACGTGCGCCATGTAGTCGCCCAGCGGGCGGTACAGCAGCACGAGCACCACGATCACGGCGACCGCCTGTGCGACGCCGAACCAGATCTCCCCGCCCATCAGAACTTCTCCGGGGCGACGAGGGCGACCACGAGGTAGACGACGGCGGCCACGGCGAGAGCCGCGGCGGCGATCTCGAAGAAGATCACAGTCGTTCCACCCCCTTGGCCACGAGGGAGACGAGGGCGAACAGCGCGAGAGTCAGCGCGATGTAGATGATGTCGAGCACGAGAGTCGATCAAACTCCTGTGCGAGGGGCGCCGCCGCGATCCTCACGGTTCCCCTACGGCGTCCAGGTCGACGCATGCGGGATGCTCACGGCATCCGGTCTCCGACGCGATACGAGTTCGTCAGGTGCGCCGCCGCCTCGACGGTGTCAGGACGCGGCCGGTCACGGCGACGCCTCCGGCCACCCCTGCGAGCGCGAGGAGGCCGATCGGCACGCTCGCCACGGTGGCGACGGTGCCGACCAGCAGCGGACCTGCAGCATCGCCGACCTCGCGGCCCAGTTCAGCGCTGCCCATCGTGCGCCCCATGTGCTCGGGCGCCGTGGTCGCGGCGAGGTGGGCGAACGCGAGCGGAGTCACGATTCCGAGCATCGCACCGATCAGGACCGATGCGAGGAACAGCGTCACGACGGAAGGGAGGAACGCGATGATCGTGAGAGCGATGACAGCGGCCCCCAGCCCCACGCCGGTGCCGGTGCCGGTTGCGATGGTGCCGCGGTCTCGTGCACTCCCGATGAGAGGCTGCAGCACGGCCGACGCGAGCGCGACGACTGCGACCGCAGCAGCGCCGATGAGGGGGTGGAGACCCATCTGCACGGCGAGCAGGGGGAGGAAGCCGACCGCGACTCCGAGGATCGCGGTGCTTGTGGCGAGCACGGCGGTCGGGATCAGGAAGGACGGATCGCGGAGCTGGCGGCCGAGATCGGCGATCGTGCTCCGCGCCCTCGGAAGCGGTGCGAGCCGCGGCATCCGCATGGCTACGAGGAGGGCTGAGGCGGCAGCGAGAACGGCGAGAACGACGTAAACCGATTCGATCCCCGCGGTGTGAGCCAGCAGGACACCGAGGATCGGGCCGAGCAGGTATCCGGCGCTCTTCCACGAGCCGTATCGGCCGAAGTACCGTCCCAGCAGGTCGTTTCCGGCCAGTCGGGCGACCGCCGAGGACGACGCCGGCGAGAAGGCGGAGGCGGCGGCGCCCTGCCCGAGTCGGACGAGCGCGAGGGCGAGCGGAGTCGTCGTGACGATCGCCACGGTCGAGATGAGCGCGAAGGCGATGAGGCCGCCTATGATCACCGGACGCACCCCGATCCGATCGCTGAGTGCGCCGAAGACCGGCTTCAGGATCACCTCGGCGACGTCGTAGAGAGCAAGGACGAGCCCGAACGCCAGGAGCGATAAGCCGATGTCCTCCGACTCGGAACCGAGCACGGATGCGACGCCGTGGGCGCCGAAGGCGGTGGTGAATCCGGCGAGGTACAGCGGGGCGAGCGAAAGGCGGTTGCTCCTGGTCACGGACGCAACTGTAGGCCCTTCGTGTTGCCGTTCCGCATGGAAACGGGAGGGAGCCGTTCGGGTTCCGTCTGGATCCGCGCCTCGCGATGGCGCGCGGAGGAGTGTGGATGGCATGTCCCTCATCCACCGTCCCCGCTTCACGACCGCACCCGCACCCGCCCCCGCCGCGGTCGCCCGCGTCCCGCGGTGGGGGCACCTGTCGCGGAGCGTGAGCCACTACGGCACCGTCGCCTGCGTGCTGGCCATCTATCCGCCCGACTCCTCGGATGCCGAGCGCCGGCTGGCCGAGGCGAACCGGCTGTACGCGCCACTGTCCTTCGGCGGCAGCGTCGTCGCGTGGGTGGCCCTGTGCGCCGTCGGTGCGCCTCCCCTGCTCGCTGCGATCGCGCTCGCCGTCGTGCTCCTGCCCGTCGGCATCCTCCTCTCCCGTCGCTCCCGTGGCATCCGGAGCCGCACGATCACGCTCTCGTCGAGCAGATCGGGGCTCGGCGACGACACGGCCGACGAGCGTGCGCGGCAGCGCCGCCTCGACACCCTGGCGGAGGCGCTGGAGGACGCCGCCGTCGCCTGCCGTCAGGGCGTGAGCGACCGTGCCGGATTCGACCGCGTGTGGCGGGCGGCGTATGCGCATGCGCTCGCCGTCGCGGCGCGGTGAGGCCGAGGCGAGCACAATAGGGGCATGCTCTCCGTCCGCGTCAGCGTCGCCCGCCCGCTCTCCGCACAGGTTCGCGAGAGCCTCGCGCAGGATCCCACCGTCTGCGGGCTGATCGTGGTCCCCGGCGCCGCGCTCGACGGTCACGGCGACGTGATCCTGTTCGAGATGACCAGGGAGAACGCGAACAACATCATGCGCTCGCTCCGGCACCTCGGCGTGCCGGAGGAGGGCGGCATCGTGGTGTCCGAGCCGCTGGTCGTCGTCTCCGACGCGGCCGATCGTGCGGAGAAGGTCGCGCCGGGGCATCCCGCCGACGGCGTGTTGTGGGCGCAGCTCGCGAGCCACGCCGAGGAGGATGCCCGGCCCTCGGTCTCGTTCTTCGTCTTCCTGCTGCTCGCGACGCTCATCGCCGGGGTCGGCCGGATCCTCGATCAGCCGATCCTCATCATCGGGGCGATGGTCGTCGGACCGGAGTTCGCTCCCCTCGCCGCGATCTCCTATGCGCTCGTGCGCCGTCGCCGGGGGATCGTCGCGCCGGCTCTGGGCACGCTCCTCGGCGGCTTCGCGGCGTGCGCGGCGATCGCCTGGGCCGTGTGGGCGCTCCTCTACGGACTCGGCGTGATCACGTTCGCGCAGGCGACGACGGGAACCGCGACGGAGTTCATCGTCGCCCCTGACGCCTGGTCGTTCGTGATCGCCATCCTCGCGGGGATCGCGGGGGTGCTCTCCCTGACGACGGCGAAGTCGTCGGCGCTCGTCGGCGTGTTCATCTCGATCACCACGGTGCCGGCCGTGGGCACGATCGGGCTCACCCTCGCGGTCGGCGCCTGGGACGAGGCGCGGGGCTCGGCGATCCAGCTCCTCGTCAACCTGTGCGGTCTTCTCATCGCCGGAGTCGCCACCCTCTACGTGCAGCTGCTCACCGGCCGCTGGCGGGGTCTGCGCGCCGCACGGCTGCGCAGGCTCCCGCGCCAGCGCAGCAGCGCCCGCGTGCGGATGCTCAGCATCGAGGAGGACGCCCGCCAGCCGCGCCGTGCACGGGACGCACGCCGCGACGGGTGAGACGCCGCGCGGTCACCCCTGGATGCGCCGCATCTCCTGGGCGAGCGGGCCGTTGGTCTCATCGAACCGCCGCGTGATGCGCTCGCGCACCTCCGGCTGCTTGTTCTGGCTGAGCTTCGCCCTGGCGTCGAACCGGGTGACCCGCATGCGCAGGCCCACCGTGCCCTTGGCCGCACGGCGCGTGCCCTCCTCGTCGTCGCTCAGGCTGCGGCCGTGCGCCCTGTGCTGCTCGAAGTGGTCGGTGAGGCGGGAGAGCATCGCGTAGTTCTCCTCCTCGTCCAGGATCACGGGCGTGCCGTAGAGATGTGCGGTCACGTGGTTCCAGGTGGGCACCAGGTCTCCCGGTTCGTAGAGGCTCGGCGAGACGTAGTCGTGCGGTCCCTGGATGATCACGAGCACCTCGTGCGCGCCGAGCTCGTGCAGCTGCTCGTCGGGTCGGCCGAAGTGGCTGGCGATCACGATGCCGCTCTCGTCCTCGTCGAGCAGCACGGGGTAGTGCGATGCGACGAGGCCGGTGGATGCCGGCGACACGAACGTCGCCCACGGGTTGCCGCGGATGAGCCGCTTGACCTCCTCCTGGTCGGTCATCAGGTAGCGGGGCGTGTGGCGCATCAGGACTCCTCGGTCGATCGCGTGGGGGTGAGCCGGGTGCGCACGGCCAGCGCGGCGCACGCGATCACGGCCAGACCGCCGAGCACGGTCGCCCAGCCGATCTGCTCGTGCAGCAGGAGCGCCGCCCAGATGATCGTGATCACGGGCTGGGCCAGCTGCACCTGGCTGACCTGCGCCATCGGGCCGATCGCGAGGCCGCGGTACCAGGCGAAGAAGCCGAGGAACATGCTCACGACGGCGAGGTAGGAGAAGGCCAGCCAGTCGACGGGCGTGGCATTCGGAGGATCGGCGGCGACCGAGACCGTGGTGAGCGCGATCATCAGCGGTGCGGCGAGCACGAGCGCCCACGAGACCGTCTGCCACGAGCCGAGCTCGCGTGCGAGCAGGCCGCCCTCCGCGTATCCGATCGCCGCGGCGAGCACGGCGCAGAACAGCAGCAGGTCCGACCACTGCAGCCCGCCGAAACCGCCGTTCTGCAGCGATGCGAAGGCGACGGCGGCGGCCGCGCCCAGGATGGCGAAGACCCAGAAGGATGCCGCGGGTCGCTCCTTCGTGCGCAGCACGACCATGACGGCGGTCGCCGCGGGGAGCAGGCCGATCACGACAGCGCTGTGTCCGGCGGGGGCGATCGTCAGCGCGAACGAGGTGAGCAGCGGGAAGCCGGCGACGACACCGCCGGCGACGACGGCCAGGCGCGCCCACTGCGAACGGGTCGGCGGATGCTGTCGGGTCGCCGCCAGCGCGATCGCCGCGAGTCCGGCGGCGACGACCGCGCGTCCGGCGCCGATGAAGAGAGGGGAGAGGCCGCCCACGGCGATGCGGGTGAACGGCACCGTGAACGAGAACGCGAGGATGCCGAGGAGACCCCACCAGAGGCCGGCGCGCGAGGATAGCGCTTTCGGCTGATCGAGGATAACGCTACTCTGATCTTTCATGAGTCAGGATAGCACCGACCGAATCGTCGCCGGATTGCGCGGATGGATCGCCGCTGCCCCTCCGGGGGCCCGGGTGCCGTCGAACCGCGCGCTGACCGCCGAGTACGGCGCGAGCCCCGTGACGGTGCAGAAGGCGATGCGCCGGCTCGTGGGCCTGGGGCTCGTGGAGTCGAGGCCGGGCGTCGGCACGTTCGTGCGCGCCGTGCGCGCGGCGCGGTCGGTCGACTACGGCTGGCAGACCGGAGCCCTCGGCGCTCCTCCGAACCGCACGTCAGCGCTCGCATCGGCGCAGCGCGTCGCCGCCCCCGACGCGATCGGACTGCACGCGGGGTATCCCGCGGTCGAGCTGCTCCCCGAGCGTCTGGTGCGTCAGGCGCTCGCGCGCGTCTCCCGCACCGAGATCGCGATGACCAGGGCGCCGGCGGCGGGTGTCCCTGATCTGCAGGCGTGGTTCGCCGGGGAGCTCGCGGCATCCGCCCCTGCCGGTGTCACCCCGGCGGCGGCGCGGGACGCGCTGATCATCTCCGGCAGCCAGAGCGGACTGAGCTCGATCTTCCGCGCGGTGGTCGGGCCGGGCCGGCCGCTGCTGATCGAGTCGCCCTCCTACTGGGGCGCCATGCTCGCGGCGGAGCAGGCCGGGGTCGTGCTGGTGCCGATCCCCTCGGGACCGGCGGGGCCCGACCCGGATGCCGTGGAGCGGGCGTTCGCGCAGACCGGAGCCCGCGCATTCTACGCGCAGCCGACGTTCGCGAACCCGACCGGCGCGCAGTGGCCGGCGGAGACCGCGCACGCGGTGCTGGAGAGCGTGCGGAGACACGGCGCCTTCCTCATCGAAGACGACTGGGCGCACGATCTCGGCATCGATGCGGAGCCGCGTCCGCTCGCCGCGCTCGACGACGACGGACACGTCGTGTACCTGCGATCGCTCACGAAGAGCGTGTCGCCGGCGCTCCGCGTCGCGGCGGTGATCGCGCGAGGACCGGCCAGGGAGCGCATCCTGGGCGACCGCGCGGCGGGATCGATGTACGTCAGCGGTCTGCTCCAGGTCGCCGCGCTCGAGGTGGTCACGCAGCCGGGCTGGCGCACGCACCTCCGCGGCCTCCGCGAGCAGCTGCGCTCCCGGCGCGACCTGATGCTCTCGTGCCTCGCCGAGCACGCCCCGCTCGCGACCGTCGAGACCGTGCCCGTCGGCGGGCTGAACCTCTGGGTGCGGCTGCCCGAGGGGTCCGACGTGGGGCAGATCGCCCGCGAGTGCGAGGTCCGCGGACTGATCGTCGCCCCCGGCGCCGAGTGGTTCCCCGCGGAGCCGTCCGGGCCCTTCGTGCGGCTCAACTACGCGAGCGCCGATCCGGCCCGTTTCGCCGAGGCGGCCGGCATCCTGGGCGGCGTTCTCGAGGCGCGCTGAGGAGGTCTACACTCGCGAGGTGGGCGCACCGACTCGACGGATCAGCGCGGGGACGGTGATCATCCTCGCGCTCGTCGCCGTCGCGGCGGTCTGCGTGCTCACGGGGCTCCTCCCGACGAACGACGCCGAGGCGCTCGGACTGCGCATCGCGCCGGTCATGGGCTTCGTCATCGCGATCACGGTCGTCGCCGAGCTCGCCAGGGATGCCGCCGTGTTCGACGTGCTCTCCCAGCATCTCGCCCGCTGGGGTCGAGGGTGGGTGATCGGCCTGTGGGCCGCCGTCGTGGCGCTCGCCGTCGTGAGCACGGTGTTCCTGTCGCTCGACACCACCGCCGTGATCGTCACCCCGGTCGTGGTGGTCCTGGCGCAGAGCATCGGGGTGAGCCCGCTGCCGTTCGCCCTCGCCACCGTGTGGCTGGCGAACACGGCATCCCTCGCGCTCCCCGTCTCGAACCTCACCAACCTCCTCGCCGCGCAGCGCATGGGCGGCGATCCGGGGGCGTTCCTCGCGCTCAGCTGGGCGCCCACGCTCGTCGGCATCGCGATCCCGGTCGCGATCCTCACCATCGCGCATCGCCGCACGCTGTTCGCCGCCTACCGCGTGCCCACGGGCGGCGCGCCCTCCGACCGCATCCTGTTCTGGAGCGCCACCGGGGTGCTGATCGTGCTCATGCCGCTACTGGCCGTCATGACGGAGGTCTGGATCCCCGCGACGGCCGCGGCGTGCGCCCTCGTCGTCCTCTTCGCCGTCCGCCGAAGGCATGTGCTGCGCCTGTCACTCATCCCGTGGCGTGCGCTCGGCCTGGCCGGTGCGCTGTTCGTGCTGGTGGAGACCGCGCACGCGCAGGGCATCCTGGGGTTCCTCGACGCGCTCGCGTCGTCGGGTGACGGCCCCGGCCAACTCCTGGGGCTCGCGGCGGCGGGAGCGGTGGCGGCGAACGGCGTGAACAACCTCCCGGCCTACCTGATCCTCGAACCCTCCGCGCACGGACCCGTCGCGCTCATGGCTCTGCTGATCGGCGTGAACCTCGGGCCGCTCATCACCCCGTGGGCGTCACTGGCCACCCTGCTCTGGCACCACCGGGTCGTCTCCCTCGGCGTCGACATCCGCTGGGGCCGCTTCATGCTCTGGGGTGCAGCGGTGGCCGTGCCGACCGTGGTCGTCGCGGCGCTGGTGCTCAGCCTCGTCGCTGGCTGAGCACCAGCCTCAGGCCTCGTTCGCGCCCTTCTTCGCCGTCGGGTCCTCCGACGGCGGCCCCTCGGGGCGGTGGGCGCGTCGTCCGTTCACGACGACGGGGCGACCGGCGCGCTCCTGGCCCGGCAGCGGACGCGAACGGCGGCCGTAGATGAGCTCCGACGAGTCGAGCAGCCACGGCACGAGCGTGATGGAGACGCCGTGGATGAGCATCAGCTGGTTGGCGATGCGCCTCGACCGGCGGTTGTGCAGGAACGTCTCCCACCAGTGGCCCACGATGTACTGCGGCAGGTAGACCGTCACGACCGACGATCCGTGCTTCGCCCGGTACTTCTTGATGAAGCCGGCGATGGGCTGCGCGAAGGAGCGGTACGGCGACTCCACGATCACGAGCGGGATCGGCATCAGGTGATCCTCCCACTCCTTCTGGAGCGCGGCGGCCTCCTCGGCGGAGACGGCGACGTGGATCGCCATCGTCTTGCCGTGCTTGGCGGCGATCGCGTAGTCGACGGCCTTCACGACGGGCTTCTGCAGCTTGCTGACGAGGACGAGCGCGACGTCTCCCGTGGCGCCGAACTTCGTGATGTCGTCGATCGCGATCTCGTGCTCGACGTCGCGGTAGTACCGCTTCACGCCCAGCATCAGGAACGCCAGGACCGGGATCGCGATGAACACGAGGTACGCGCCGTGCGTGAACTTGGTGATCGTCACGATCACGAGCACGAAGACCGTCAGCGTCGCGCCGATCGTGTTGATGACGAGGCCCACCTTCGCGCCCTGGCGATCGGATGCCGAGACGCTGCCGTCCGTCTGCCGCAGCAGCCGTTTCCAGTGCCGCACCATGCCGATCTGCCCGAGCGAGAACGACACGAAGACGCCGATGATGTACAGCTGGATGAGGGTGGTCAGCTTCGCCTGGAACACCACCAGCACGATGATCGCGGCGATGCCGAGCACGATCATGCCGTTCGAGAACACGAGGCGGTCGCCGCGGGTGTTCAGCGACTTGGGCGCGTAGCCGTCGCGGGCGAGCACGGCGCCCAGCAGCGGGAAGCCGTTGAACGCGGTGTTGGCCGCGAGCAGCAGCACGCAGGCGGTCGCCGCCTGCACGATGAAGAACGGGATGCTGCCGCCGCCGAAGGTCGCGGCGGCGATCTGCGCCATCACGCTGGGCTGCGGCTTCGAGCAGTCGAAGCCGATCAGGTCGCAGGCGTTCTCGGCGTAGTGGACGTTCGTGATGAGCCCCATGGCGGTGAGACCGGCGAACAGCAGGGCGGCGATGGAGCCCATCATCACCAGGGTCGTCTGGGCGTTGCGGATCTTCGGGGCGCGGAACGCCTGCACGCCGTTGGACACGGCCTCGACGCCGGTGAGGGCGGAGCATCCGCTCGAGAAGGCGCGCAGGATGAGCAGGATGATGGCGGCATCCGCGAGGTGCTCGCCCTGGATCTGATACGCGGCGCTGTCGGCCACGGGGGCGTCGCCGAGGAAGGTGCGGATGAGACCGGTGACGATCATGACGCCGACCGAGCCGATGAACAGGTACGTCGGGATCGCGAACACCGTGGACGCCTCGCGCACGCCGCGCAGGTTCACGATGACGATGAGGACGACGAAGCCCACCGCGAGCTCCACCCGGAGCGGGTCGAGCTCGGGGACCGCGGAGATGATGTTGTCGACTCCGGAGGCGATCGACACCGAGACGGTGAGGATGTAGTCGACCAGGAGGGCGGCCGCGACGATCACTCCGGGGATCTCGCCGAGGTTCTTCGACGCGACCTCGTAGTCGCCGCCGCCGGACGGGTACGCCTTGATGAGCTGGCGGTAGCTCAGCACGACCACGATCAGCAGGACGACGACGGCTGCGGCGACCCATGGCGCGAAGGTGAGGAACGCCAGCCCGCCGAGCGCGAGCGTCAGCAGCATCTCCTGCGGACCGTACGCGACCGAGCTCAACGCGTCGGACGCGAAGATCGGCAGCGCCATGCGCTTGGGGAGCAGTTGGTTGTCGGCCTGCTCGCTCGTCAGCGGGTCTCCGATGAGGATCCGCTTGGCGATCTGCGGTGCGTCCGGATTCTCCCGGGATTCGTCTGACACGTCGGGCGAGCCTACGCCACTCCCCGTGCTCCTCACGACATCCTCACGGAATCCCTACACCCCGCGTGCGCCGCCCTAACGGAATCCTTACGGGGGCGACATAGACTGGGATCCCGTGGGGGATCAAGTGTTTCTGGGGTTCATCGCGATCGCGATCGGAGTGGGATTCGGCATCCTGCTCTTCGTGCCGTTCGTGGCGATCAGCTACCGCCGCCGTGGGAGCCTGAGCTTCGGCCGCACCCTGCTCTGGCTCGCCGCCCTCGTCTACTTCTGGGCGATCTGGACCTACACGCTGCTGCCGCTGCCCGACCCCGAGACGATCCGCTGCGTCGGCATGATCACCGACCCGATGGAGGTCGTGCGCGACGTGCAGAAGGCGCTCGCCGCGCCGGGCAACCCGCTGCGCCACCCCGCGCTGCTGCAGCTCGTCTTCAACGTGCTGCTGTTCGTGCCGCTCGGGGTCTTCCTGCGGGTGCTCGGCGCCCGCGGCATCCCCACCGCCCTCGCTGTCGGGTTCGGTCTCTCGCTCCTCATCGAGACCACGCAGCTGACCGGCGTCTGGGGCCTGTACCCCTGCGCTTACCGGTTCTTCGACGTCGGCGACCTGATGACCAACACGACGGGCGCGGTGCTCGGCTCGGTGTTCGCGCTCGTGGTGCCGCGTTCCCTGCGCGGCGTGCGCGTGCGTGCGGATGCCGGCGAGCCGCGACCCGTGACGCGCGGACGTCGCGCGATCGCGATGCTCTGCGACGCCCTCGCCTACGGCTTCGTGATGTACGGAGTCGCGGTGGTCACGCAGCTGTGGTTCGAGTACGTCCTGCACGATCGGCAGACCGTCCTCGACGGACGCCTCGCCGAGGTGATGGGCATCTCGGCGGCGTCAGGGCTGTGGCTGCTCATCATCCTGATCAGCGGGCGGTCGGTGGGCGACCTGGCGGTGCAGCTGCGCTACGCCGGGTCGCGGATGCCGGTGGCGCTGACCCGTCCGCTGCGCTGGGTCGCGGGCATCGGCGGCATCGGGGCCCTGCCTCTGCTCGGCGACGCCTTCGACGGGATCTCGTCCCTCCTCATCCTCGCGTCCGTCGTGCTGCTGTTCACGACGCGTCTCGGCCGTGGCCTCCCCGGGCTCGTCACCGGACAGGAGCTCGTCGACGCGAGAGGCGAAATCGAGCTGACCGCGGAGTCGCGCACCGCCGGTGCCTGAGCGCCGTTCATCGACGATGCACAGGGATTTCCGATCACGAGTGCGTAGCGTCGTGAGCATGAGCACGGTTTCCGTCGACGAGAGCGCGATCACCGAGGCGAAAGAGCTCAGGGATCAGTTCCAGCGCTTCCTCCGCGAGTACGAGTTCGGCATGCGCGAGGTCGAGACGAAGATCTCGATCCTGCGCGACGAGTTCACCCACGATCACGCGTACAACCCCATCGAGCACGTGAAGAGCCGGGTGAAGTCGCCGGACAGCATCGTGGAGAAGATCGCGCGCAAGGGCATCGAGGAGCCCGACTTCGACCGCATCCGCGAGGAGATCACCGACATCGCCGGTGTCCGCGTGACCTGCAGCTTCATCGCCGACGTCTACCGGCTGTTCGATCTGCTCACCGCGCAGGACGACATCACCGTGCGGATCGTGAAGGACTACATCAAGAACCCCAAGCCCAACGGGTACAAGAGCCTGCACGCCATCCTCGAGGTGCCGGTGTTCCTCTCCACGGGGGCGCTGTCGGTGCCGGTCGAGGTGCAGTTCCGCACGATAGCGATGGACTTCTGGGCCAGCCTCGAGCACAAGATCTACTACAAGTTCTCGAATCAGGTGCCCTCGCACCTCGTCGACAGCCTGACGGATGCTGCGGATGCCGCGGCCGAGCTCGACAGTCGCATGGAGCGCCTGCACCGCGAGGCGCACGGGGTGCCGCGGCGTCAGCTGGCGCCCCCGCCCCCTCCGCGCATCATCGGCGTCTGACCCGGCATCCGCCTGCCGCCGCATCCGAAATTCGGACGATCACCCGTTTTTCGGACGATCCGCGCGGAATCGTCCGAAAAAGCGACATGCGTCCGAAGTTCGGAAGCCGGGAGCGCGGGGCGGGGCTAGGCGTGGAAGACGGGGGATGCGGCGGGCAGCTCGGCGCCGCCGGTGATCATCCGCCGAAGTCGATCGACGGGGATCTTCGGCACGCGGTTCTCGTCGGTGAGTCCGTTGGTCTCCTGCGCCGTGTCGGTCAGCTGCGTGTAGCACCATCCGGCCAGCGGGGCGCAGTCCCGGACCGCGGAGAACAGCGTGGAGAGATGCGCCTCCAGTGCCTCGTCCGAGGCGACGGTCCGGTAGCCCCAGGTGCCGTCGGCGGCGCGGTCGACGCTCACGCCGCCGAACTCGCTGAGCAGCAGGGGCCGTCCGGCGGTGTCGGATGACTCCTCCGGCGTGC
This sequence comes from Microbacterium sp. LWH10-1.2, assembly GCF_038397765.1. Classification (NCBI taxonomy): domain Bacteria; kingdom Bacillati; phylum Actinomycetota; class Actinomycetes; order Micrococcales; family Microbacteriaceae; genus Microbacterium; species Microbacterium sp. LWH10-1.2. Next base: position 3,250,689 of record NZ_CP151638.1, on the reverse strand, counting down.
CCACGAGCATGCGCCGGCCGTTCGGGGCGATGCCGTCGAGGGTCTGCCGCACGGCATCGGATGTGCCGTAGCGCGCCCGCAGCACCGCGGAGTCGTTCTCGTAGTCGTGCACGGTGAACAGGTCGGAGCGGGTGTGCTCCCACCCGTCGTTCGACACGACCAGACGGGAGCCGTCGAGCGTCTTCGTCAGGTGGTAGAGCGTGCGGGCCAGCTCGCGCTCCTCGGAGACCTGTGCGATCCGGTCGACCCCCCAGCTCTCGTTGAGCGGCACCCACACGATGATGCTGGGGTGCGACGAGTCCCGCCGAACCACGGCCGTCCACTCGCTCACCAGCCGCTCGACCGCGAGCGCGGAGAACTCGTACACGCTCGGCATCTCAGCCCACACGAGAAGACCCAGGCGATCGGTCCAGTAGAGGAAGCGCGGGTCCTCGATCTTCTGGTGCACGCGCACCGAGGTGAACCCGAGGTCCTTGATGAGCTGCGCCTCGTGTCGCAGGGCGTCGGCGTCCGGGGCCGCGAGATGCGACTGCGGCCAGTAGCCCTGGGAGAGCACCGCGCGCACGGCGACCGGCCGGTCGTTGACGAGCACCCGGCCGCCGTCGGTCCCCACCGAGCGGATGCCGAGGTACGAGCCGATCCGGTCGGAATCGCCGTGCGGCGGCAGCAGCTCCACCGCCGCGTCGAGCAGCAGTGGATGCTCGGGGGTCCACAGCCAGGCATCCCGTGCCTGGCCGTTGCGCAGTGCGGGGAGGGAGAGCGTGAGCGTCTGGCGGGGTCCGGTGAGCTCCGTCACCTGTGCCGCGGCCACCTCCTCTCCGCGGGTGATGCGCACCGAGAGTCGGGTTCCCGGCGACGGGTGGCCGTCGAGCTCGACCGAGAGGCGCACGACGGCGGCATCCGGATCGGTGCTCCAGGTGAGCCTGCGCACGTGACGGGCGGGCACCGACTCCAGCCACACGGGCTGCCAGATGCCGCTGGTGCGGTCGTACCAGACGACGTGGCGCCGCTCCTCCCAGTCCTGCTTGCCCCGGGGCTGCGCGAGGTCCAGGGGGTCGTCCTCTGCGCGCACGACGAGGTCGAAGCCGGCTGCCGCGCTCTCCGGCACCACCACCGTGAACGGCGTGTGGCCCCCCTCATGCGCTCCGAGGTGGGCGCCGTCGATCCAGACGTCGGCCCGGTGGTCCACCGCGCCGAAGTGCAGCAGCAGCGTGCGGCCTCCCTCGTGACCTGCCTCAGCCACCTCGGCCGCGGCAACGGTGCGTCGGTACCAGAGCACGCGATGGAGCCCGGTGTCGCCGATGCCCGACGCGGGCGACTCCGGGGGGAACGGCACGATGATCTCCCCGGCGATCTCCGCCGGATCCTGCGCCCAGCCCTCCGCGATCCCGCGGTCATCCGGGTCGACGGCGAACCGCCAGGGGCCGGAGAGATCGGCCCATGAGGCGCGGACGAGCTGCGGGCGGGGGTACCGGCCGTCTTGGCTGCTGGCCGACGCGAGGCTTTCCTGTGGCATGGCAGGAAGCATATCCAAAACTTGCAGCGCTAGAAAGATGCAATCCAGTGATGGACGCCGATGCGTCGGCGCGATGCCTCAGAGAGGCAGTCGAGCCACAGTGCCGCGGTCGGCGATCGTGTACGGCGCGAGGAGGTGGCGCCCGATGCCGTCGTAGCCGTTCATGCGGTCCTCGAGCAGATCGAGCGCCGACGCCGCGATCGCGCGCTTGTCCGGCGACACGGATGACAGGGCCGGCGTCGCGTACCTGGCCAACGACGTGTCGTCCCAGCCGAGCACCGAGACGTCCTCCGGGACGCGCAGTCCGGCGCTGCTCAGCGCCCTCATCGCGGCCAGCCCGAAGAGGTCGTCGCGGCAGAGGACGGCCTCGGGGGCGACGCCCCTGTCGAGCGCGGCGGTCAGGGCGCGCACGCCGTCGTCGATCCCGAAGCCGTCGCTCTCGATCACGAGCGCAGGGTCGAGCGGGATGCCGGCGCTGATCAGCGCCTCCTGATACCCGAGCAGGCGCAGGTGCGTCGACTCCGCGATCTCCGTGCGCACCGAGGCGAGGAAGGCGATCCGGCGCCGCCCTGTCGCGAGCAGCAGTTCGGTGGCCTCTCGGGCCGCCCGCACGTTGTCGATCATGACGTGGTCGGCGGTGAGCGGGCGCGCGGCCTCGCCGAGCAGCACGAGCGGGGTGTCGGGGCGCAGGCGCGCGATCTCGAGGGTGTCGATGCGGGCGGGGTGGAAGATCACCCCGTCGACCAGTCCCTCCTCGCGGTCGCGGATGACGGCGCGTTCGGCCTCGACGTCGTTCAGCGTCTGCTCCACGATGATCCGGTAGCCGCGGCGGCCGGCCTCCTCGCCGACGCAGCGGGCGATCTCGGCGAAGTACGGCTGATCCATCTCCGGGATCGCGAGCGCGAGCATCCCGGTGCGGCCCGTCGCCAGGCGTCGCGCGGTGAGGTTGGGGCGGTACCCGAGCTCGTCGATCGCCGCCTGCACCCGCTCGCGCATTCGGTCCGACACGTGTTCGTAGTCGTGGACGACGTTCGACACGGTCTTCATCGAGACGCCGGCGAGGGTCGCCACGTCCTGCAATCGCACCCGTCCGCCGGACCTGCCTGTCGCCATTCCGCCATCTTAGGGCCGAACGCGAGGAAGAATCCTTTGACATTTACAGCGCTATACATTAGCGTCCCGAACAGAGCAGTTCCCGCCGGTCCTCCCAGGCCGGATACCCGCAGCGCCGCGGTCGAGGGAGACCGGCGGCTCCTCACACATTCAGGAGAGGCAGATGAGAACACGCACCGCAGCAGTCGCTCTGGTCGCGGCCACCGCCCTGGTTCTGGCCGGATGCTCCGGCGGGGGCTCGGGAGAGCAGTCCGGCGACCGCACGGTCACCTTCATGGGGTGGGGGTCCCCGCAGGAGGTCGACGTCTTCAAGGACATGATCGCGCAGTACGAAAAGAAGTACCCGGGGGTGAAGGTCGACTACATCAGCGTGCCCGCGGCCGACTTCCAGACCAAGCTGCAGACCATGATCGCCGCCAAGAAGACGCCGGACGTCTTCTACATGGTGGGCGAGAACCTGCAGCCGCTCGTGAAGAACGGCGTGATCGCCGATCTCAGCGACTACGTCGCCGACAACGAGATCTTCGACGCCGACAACGTGTGGAAGAACGCGATCGACCTCTGGAAGTTCGACGGCACGACGCCGGGGCAGGGGGCGATCTACGCGCTGCCCAAGGACATCGGCCCCTTCGCCCTCGCCTACAACAAGGATCTCTTCGCGGCGGCCGGCATCCCCGATCCCGACCCCGAGGTCCCCTGGACCTGGGACGAGTTCGTCGCCAACGCCAAGAAGCTGACCTCAGGGGAGGGCGCGGACAAGACCTACGGCACCGCCCCGTACTCGCTCGAGTCCGCGGTGTGGTCGAACGACGCCGACTGGCTGAACGCGGATCACACGAAGGTCTCCGTGACCGACCCGAAGTTCGTCGAGGCCCTGCAGTGGGTCGCCGACCTCTCCCTCAAGGAGGGAGTGGCGCCGAGCTCGGAGGAGGAGAGCTCGCTGGGGAGCTTCCAGCGGTTCATCGACGGCAAGATCGGAATGATGGGAATCGGCCCGTGGAGCCAGGGGCAGTTCTGGGACGAGGTGACGTTCGACTGGGACCTCATGCCGTGGCCCGTCCCGACGCCCACCTCGTCGGAGGCGACCTGGTACGGAGGCGTCGGCTTCGCGGTGTCGAAGGCGAGCAAGAACCCCACAGACGCCGAGAACCTCGCCGCGTTCCTCGCCTTCAACGAAGACGCGCAGCGCACGAACATGGAGAAGGGCCAGGCGGTCCCCAACCTCATCGACATGACGAACGACGAATACCTGGCGATGGACAAGCCGCCGGCCAACAAGCAGCAGTTCATCCGCATCATCGAGGAGGTCGGCCACCGACCCACTCAGACCTTCACCTACAACGGCGACTGGTGGAACGTGTTCTCGTCGAACGTGGCGAGCGTCTATCGGGGCGAGGTGACCGCCGCCGAGTACACGAAGTCGGTGGAGGCGGAGATGCAGACCGCGCTCGACGACGCGATCGCGACGGCGAAGTAGCACCAGACGGACAGGGTCGTCCGGGCCGTGCACCGGCCCGGACGACCCCTCACGAGAGAGGCCCGCCCATGACGGCACCCAGGAGAGCGTCCAGACAGGCGCGCCATGAGCGCACCTGGAGCGTCGTCTTCGTCGCGCCGATCACCCTGCAGCTGCTGCTGTTCTTCGTCGTCCCCGTCTCGGTCGCCGTCTACGCCGGCTTCACCGACTGGAACGTGCTGAGCGGCGAGCAGCACTTCGTCGGAGTCGACAACTTCACGGCGTTCCTCTCCGACCGCAAGTTCTGGATCGCCTCGGGCAACACCCTCTTCATGCTGCTGCCGATCCCGTTCTACCTCGTGTTCGGGCTGTTCTTCGCGATCGCCAGCCACCGCCGCACCCCCGGCAACAAGGTCTTCCGGGTGCTCTACTTCCTGCCCTACGTGTCGTCGATCGTCGCGCTCGTGGTGATGTGGAAGTGGCTCTTCAACTACCAGTTCGGTCCCATCAATCAGGGGCTCAGCGACTGGTTCGGCATCCGCGGGCCCGACTGGCTGGGAGACCCCGCCTGGATCAAGGTCACGATCGTGATCATGATCGTCTGGAAGATGATCGGCATCACGTCGATCTACTACCTCGCCGCCCTCAACAACATCCCCGACAGCTACTACGAGGCCGCGCGGCTCGACGGCGCATCCGGCATCCGGACGTTCTTCTCGATCACCCTGCCGATGCTCTCCCCCGTGACCTTCTTCCTGATCGTGGTCGGCATCGTCGGCTCACTGCAGACCTTCGTCGAGGTGCAGCTGTTCACCAAGAACGGCGGGCCGAACTACAGCGCGGCCACCATCACCTACTACATCTGGGAGAAGGCCTTCGCCTCGAATCAGATGGGCTACGCCTCGGCCGTCGCGGTGTTCTTCGCGCTCGTCATCCTCGTCATCACACTGATCCAGTTCCGGGTGTCCCGGCGCTGGGTACACACGGAGGACTGAACCGACATGGCCACTCTGCGAACCCTCACGGCGCGACGTCGCGCGACGACCGTCGTCTTCTTCGTGCTCGTCCTGCTCGGGGCGCTCACCATGGTGCTGCCGTTCCTGTGGATGGTGTCGACCTCGCTCAAGGAGTCGAAGATGGTCTTCGAGTTCCCGCCGCAGTGGATCCCCGACCCGTTCGACTTCTCGCACTACGTCGACGTGTGGAACGTGGTGCCCCTCGCCTCGGGCCTGCTGAACAGCGCCATCGTCACGCTGCTCGTCGTGGCGATCGGCACCTTCTCGACCACCATGGCGGCGTTCGCGTTCGCCAAGCTGAGCTTCCCGCTCAAGGGGCTGCTGTTCACCCTGCTGCTGGCGACCATGATGGTGCCGGTCATCGTCACGCTCATCCCGCAGTTCCTCGTCTACGCGGAGGTCGGCTGGATCGACACCCTGCTGCCGCTCATCGTGCCGGGCACCCTCGGCAACGTGCTCATGCTGTTCTTCCTGCGGCAGTACATGATGGGACTCTCCACCGAGCTGCTCGACGCCGCCAAGCTCGACGGAGCGGGGTACTTCCGCATCTACTGGAGCGTCTTCCTCCCGCTGTGCCGACCGGCGATCGCCGCCAACGTGATCATCGTCTTCATGGCGACCTGGAACGACTACCTCGGTCCGCTCATCTTCACCAACTCGCCCGACAAGTCGACCGTGCAGCTCGTGGTCGCCTCGCTCACCGGCTACTACGCCGAGCAGACCGACTTCCCGATGGTGATGGCGGCGTCCGTCATCGCCGTGCTCCCCGTGGTCGTGCTGTTCAGCCTCATGCAGCGGCACTTCGTCGACTCGTTCGCGATCAGCGGGATCAAGTGACCGTGGCCGTCTACGAGAACCCGATCGCCCGCGACGGCGACTACGCCGACCCCTTCGTGCTCCGCCATGACGGCCGCTACTACCTCTACTCGACGACCCCGCAGGTGGACTGCTGGAGCTCCGACGACCTCCTGCACTGGGCGCCGGAGGGCCCGACGATCGCGCCGGACGTCTTCCCCGGACTGGTCCCGTTCGCGCCGGAGGTGGTCTACGCCGACGGGGAGTTCCACATGTACACCTCGCCGTCCGGTCAAGGACACCACGTGCTGCGGAGCGAAAGCCCCACCGGTCCGTTCGTCGACGTGAGCGGGAACGTCGGGCACGCGATCGACGGCAACGTGCTCATCGACGATGACGGTCGCCGGTACTTCTACTGGGCGGGCGACGAGGGCATCTGGGGGTGCGAGATGCCCTCGCCGACCGAGTTCGGGGAGCCCGTGCTCACCGGCATCCACATGAACGGCTGGACCGAGGGTCCCTTCGTGGCGAAGCGCGACGGCAGGTACCACATGACGCTCACGGGCAACCACTACCTGAGCGCCGGCTACCGGATCGACGCGGCGTCGAGCGATCATCCGCTCACCGGGTGGAGTCCGGGGCCGCTGAATCCGCTGGTGGTCAGCACCGACCCGGAGTACACCGGGCTCGGGCACAGCTGCAGCATCGTGGGCCCCGACCTGGTGTCGACGTACCTCGTGTTCCACAACATGAACCCCGACCTGACCCGGCATCTGAACATCGACCGTCAGGTGTGGGGCGGCGGTCGGCTGCTCGTGCTCGGGCCGTCGCGCGAGGCCCCCGCCCCCGCGGAGCCGACGCACCGCTGCGCCTGGAACGACGGCGACGCCGCGTCCTGGGAGGTCGAGGGAGGGATGCTGGCCGCCGGTCATCGTTCCGCCGTGCTGACCGGCGCGCTGGACGCCGCTGCGCTCTGGCGCATCGGGGCCGTGCCCGCGCTCACCGCCGAGGTGTCGCTGACGGTGCTCGATGCCGCCGAGCACGGAGTGATGCTCGAGACGGAGGACGGCCGTCGGATCGTGGTCGGGATCGATCGGGACGCGCATCGCGTGCACGCGATCGACGGCGGGGAGCCGGTAGGGAATGCACCGCTCCCGCCAGGCTTCGCGCACGCCGCGCTGCACACGTGGAGGATCGTCGCCGACCACGACCGCATCGAGGTCTTCCTCGACGGACGGCGTCAGCCGCTGGAGCTTGCGCCGCTCGACGCCCCCGCCCTCGTCGGCGTGCATGCGCGGGGCGGCGGCGTGCGCATCGGCCACGTCGCCCTCACCGACACCACTCCCGATGAGTCCGATCGCCGGGCCGTCGTTCCGGTGCCGGGGAGGCTCTGGGCCGCGCTCACGCCCGACGCCCCGTCGACGCAGGGCGAGAGCCTCGCGCTCGCCGCAGGGGAGTCCGCCGGCTACCGCCTGCACGCCGCGCGTGGGGGCGCGTTCTCCCTGCAGCTCGCGGGGGTGTTCTCCGCCGGAGACGTCATCGGGGTGGATGCCGGAGGGGAGAGCACCCGCGTTCCGGTGCGGCACGACGGTCACGTCGTGACGACGGAGATCCGCCTCACGCACGGGGAGAACCCGCTGCGGATCTCCGCCGTGGCAGGCAGGCCCGTCATCGAGCTGATCACGGTCTCGCCGGGACTCGGCGATGGTGACGCGGGCCCGGTCGACGGCGCGCTCTCGGGCTACGGCAAGGCCCTCCTCGATCCGACCCCGCGCGCGGACGTCGACATCGAGGCGGCGCTCGTGTTCACGGCGACCGAGAGCGGCGGACACGGAGACCTCCTGGTGAGGGCGAGCGCCCTCTCCGAGGGGGGAGAGGGCGCAGACACCCGACTCGGCGTGAACTTCCTGCTCGGGTACTCCGTGCAGCTGCACGTCGACCGGGTGGTGCTGGCCCGGCACGACTACGACGAGCGCATCCTCGCCTCCGCAGCGGCGGACATCGATTCCGAGGTGCCGCACCGTGTCGTCGTGAGGCTGCGCGGAGAGCGCATCGCCGTCGAACTCGACGGCGTGCCGATCATCGACGTCGCGGACGTCCTCCCTCACGCCACGGGCGCCACCGGCATCCGTGCGGCGGGCGGAAATCTCCGCGTAGAAGGGCTCGTGGTGCGCGGGATCGCGCACACCTAGACCGGGACGGCGAACGTCCGTCTCGACGAAGAGAAGGAGCAGCGTCATGCAGAGATCATCCACGGGGCGGCGACGACCCTCCCGTCTGACGGCCGTCCTCGCGGCGGCGGTGCTGGGGGCGGCGGGCTTGGTGGCCCTCCCCACGGCGGCTTCGGCCTCACCGGGTTCGGTGGTCGCAGCGCCGTCGTCGCCGAGCGGCGCGGAGAACAACGACTACCCGCGCATCATCCGGCTGGGCGCCAGCGCAGACCAGAGCCGGCGGGGTGACCTGCTGGTGATGTACAGCGTCAACGACACCGGCGTGCGCACCCACTCCGTCGTCAAGCGGAGCACCGACGGCGGCCAGACCTGGTCGACGCTGAGCACCCTCTACTCGCCGACCGCCGGGTGGGGCATCTACTTCGGATCGATGTACGAGCTGCCGCAGGCAGCCGGAGGTCTGCCCGCCGGCACGATCATCGCCGCGGGCAACGCCTGGGACAACGTGAACTGGTCGAATCAGGAGGTGCAGACCTTCATCAGCACCGACTACGGAGCCACCTGGATCCGCCGCGGCAACTGCGTGACGAAGTCGGGGGCGCCCAACCAGGTGTCCACGGGCCTGTGGGAGCCGGAGATCGTGCTGAACGCCAACGGCGACCTCGCCTGCCATTTCTCCGATGAGCGTCTGCGCTCCTCCGGCTACAGCCAGAAGCTCGTGATGACGACGTCGTCCGACGGCGGCGCGACCTGGGGCAGCCAGACGGACGTCGTCGCGGTGGGGGACAGCAGCTCGCGCCCCGGCATGCCGATCGTGCGGAAGCTGCCCAACGGCACCTACGCGCTGGGCTACGAGCTGTGCCGCGACTCGGTGGGCAACGCCGACCAGACCTGTCGCGTCTACCTGAAGACCTCGCCGGACGGAGCCTCGTGGGGGTCGGCGACCGACCTCGGCACCCTCGTGCAGACGGCGGACGGCCGTCAGCTGCTGCACACCCCCGCACTCGCGTGGAGTCCGGCCGGAGGTCCGAACGGCACCCTCATCATGTCCGGCCAGCGGGTCGTCACGGGGGCGGACGGTCCGACGACGGTCGTCAAGCCCGAGTCGGGACGCGTGGTGTTCACCAACACCAACCTCGGCGTCGGCGCCTGGGAGGCGGTATCGGCGCCGATGACGATCGACCCCACCGGCGACTACAACAACGGACCGGGCAAGCACTGCGCCAACTACAGCCCGAGCATCGTGCCGACGGCATCCGGGTCGGCGATCATGATGGTCTCCCCCAAGTTCGTCGCCGGGTCGACCACGAGGTGCGACGTGCGGTTCGGCACCGGCCCGGTGGGCGCTCTTCCCCTCTATGCGCCGTTCGACTCCGGCAACGACATGGGCTGGTCCACGTACGGCGGCGCATGGTCGGTGAGCGGCGGGGTCTACTCCCAGGCCGGAGCCTCCAGCGGACCGAAGTCCCTGGTGGGCTCGACGGGATGGACCGACGTGACGCTCGACACCGACATCCGCCTCGACACCACCGGTCAGGCCGGCGTGCTGCTGCGCACCCGCGCACCAGCGGTCGGCGCCGACGCGCACGCGGGGTACTACGTCGGCGTCGAGACCAACGGCACGATCTTCATCGGCAAGCAGAACAACAACTGGACCTCACTCGCCCTGCAGAACGTGACCGGCGGCGTGAGCGCCGGCACCTGGTACCACCTCACGGCGAGCATCGTCGGCTGCACGATCACCGCCACGATCAAGCCCGACAACGGCACGGCATCCACCACGGCGACCGCGACCGACGCCGGATGCTTCGCCTCGGGTCAGGCGGGGGTGCGCACGCACCTGAGCTCGGCGTCGTTCCGCAACCTCCAGGTCACCCAGGCCGGCGCGTCGACGGCGGCCGCCTACGCCGACTCGTGGGCATCCGGCGCCTCGACGGGGTGGACGGGGTACGGCGGCAGCTGGTCGACGATCGCCGGCGGCATCGAACGTCAGTCGGCATCCGCGACCGACGGTCCGAAGTTCGCGTCTCCGATCGCCGGTGACGCGTACACGGTGTCGTCCGACGTGCGGCTCACGTCGCTGACCGCGCCGAGCGGAAACGCCGGCGTGCTCGCGCGGATGACCTCTCCCGGAGTCGGCCCCGATGCGTACACGGGCTACTTCGCCGGCGTCGACGGCAGCACCGGACGGCTGTCGCTCGGCAAGGCGAACGGGTCGTGGACGCCGCTCGCCGACACCGGGGTGCCCGGCGGCGTGCAGGTGAACTCCTGGTACCGGGTCACGCTCCGCACCTCGGGCTGCACCATCACCGCGACGGGGCAGCGCACCTCGTCGTGGGACCAGGCCAGGGTGTCGGTGACGGATCCGTCGTGCGCGACCGGTGGAACCGCCGGAGTCCGCGCGATGCTCGCCGCGGCCGACTTCAGGGAGTTCCTGGTCTCGAAGGGCTGACGACAGGCATCCGCTCTTCGGGTGATCCCCCGTTTCTCGGACGATCCGCGCAGGATCGTCCGAGAAACGGGCATCCGTCCGATAAACGCATGGATGCCGGACGGATGCCGCGCCCTCACAGGTGCCGTCACGGCGGGTGTTCGAGAAACTGTTTGCGCTTAGCCTTTCTCAAACATTGACACAGTCCAAAAACAGCGAGAAGATCGCGCTCTCAGTGGTAACGCAAACATTCAACGGAGAGTGGGACACGATGGCGTGGACAAGACGACTTTCACTGATCGCAGCCGCGGGTGCGAGCATTCTGCTGGCGGGCCTCGCGTCCGTGCCGGCGGGCGCGGCCGTGACCGGGACGTACACGGTGACGGTGGGCAGCACCGGCACCTGGACGAAGCCGGATGACACCCCGGCCGCGAGCTACATCGACAAGGACGGCACCTACTACTTCCAACAGGCGCACGCCCTCTACGGTGCGACACAGGAGCGACGATGGTCGTTCTACACCGGCACGAACATGGACACCGCGACCCTGTCGAGCGCGCTGACCGACTCGGTGAATCCGGCCAACGCGAACGACTCGAACAAGGACACCACCTGGCGCTGCAACAACAGCCCCACCGGACTCGTGTCCTCGTACGCGCCGAGCACGACCACGTACTCCCAGCGCAACTTCTGCGACCTCGCCGGGGTCTGGGTCGATCCGGACTCGGGCGACTGGTACGGCCTCGTGCACAACGAGTTCACCCCGCAGCCCTACGGCGACGGCATCCACTTCGACGGCATCGACCTCGCCGTGTCGAGGGATCAGGGCAGGACCTGGACCATCAGCGACCGGATCATCACCTCGCCGTTCGGAACCACACGCGGCAGCAGCACGGACTTCCCGCAGCAGACCTACCACTACGGAGACGGCGACCCCCGGCTCGTCGTGGATGCCGCGTCCGGCTACTTCTACGTCTTCTACGGCTCGCGGATCGTGAACAAGAACGGCAGCTGGGCGGCATTCCATGCGCACGTCGCTCGCGCCCCCATCTCCGGAAAGATGGCCCCGAGCAGCTGGCAGAAGTGGTACGACGGCCAGTGGTCGCAGCCGGGCATCGGCGGCAAGGAGAGCAACATGGTGCCGGTGACGACCTCGAACGCCAACGGGTACACGCCCGTCGGCGCCGAGTACTCGCCGTCGACCCCCGGCACGGTGGCCCAGCAGGTCGCCGCGGGCACGACTCCGCCGACCTCTCCGCTCTTCGTGATGGACGTCGCCTGGAACGCCTACCTCGGCCTCTGGATCGGCGAGCCGCAGGCCGTCGATCAGAGCGGCAACGCCCCGCAGCAGATCTACGCGACCGACGACCTGTCCTCGCAGAAGTGGACCCTGATCGGAGACACCGGGGCGTATCACACGGCATCCTGGTACCGCTGGTTCCTCGACCCCGTGAGCAAGACCAGCTCGGCCATCGTCGGCAAGGACTTCCGGATGTACTGCTCGTTCGGATGCTCCGGCGGCAAGTCGGGTGAGTACGTCAACGTCTCGCTCGGCGGCACGGTCGCGACCCCCGTCGACACGACGAAAACCTACCGCATCGGCTCGGGAGGACGGATGCTGGTGCAGTCGACCTCCGACACGAGCGTGACCTCCGCGACAGCCGACAACGGCCGGTCGACCTGGAGGTTCTCGCCGACGGGAGACGGGGCGTTCACCGTCGCGAACGACGCAACGGGCGCCCTGCTCGGGGTGTCGTCGCAGTCGTCGGCCGGACGCGCCTGGGGCGCCCCGCTCACGGCCGTGGCCGCGGCATCCCCGTCTGCGGGTCAGCAGTGGTGGGTCGTGCAGAACCGCTCGGCCACGACGAATGCGCCGGACGGCACCGTCCGTCTGGTCAACCGCTACAGCGGACTCGTCATCTCGGTGTCCGCCACGACCGGACGCCTCGCCGAGACCACCCCGGTCCGCAGCTGGACCGCCGCAGGAACCGCGGTCGGAGGCACCCGCAGCGCCGCAGAGCAGACGCTCTCCCTGACCCCGGTCGCATCGACGGGAGCGCTCGACGGCATCCGGACCATCAGTTCGGGCGGGAAGTCCATCGACAACCCCAACCACAGCACCACGGCCGGAACGCAGCTGGTGATCTGGACGAGCAACACGGGAGCGAACCAGAAGTGGCAGTTCACCCGGCAGGCCGACGGCTCGTACGAGGTGAAGAACGTCGAGTCGGGGATGTGCGCCGACGTCGACGGAGGGTCGGTCGCCGCGGGGGCCAAGATCATCCAGTGGACCTGCAGCGGCGGGACGAACCAGCGCTGGACCGCGGCCGTTCAGTCCGACGGCACGTATACGCTCACGTCGGTGAAGAGCGGGCTCCTGCTCACCGCGACGGCGTCGACGAACGGCACGGGGCTGACGCAGCAGGCCGTGTCGGCGAGCGCCGTCCAGAAGTGGCAGATCCAGTAGCCGGATGACGCGACGGGTGTGTCGTCGCGCTGGGCGAGAGCGCGACGACACGTCCCCCGTCCGATCGTTGAGCGAGGAGCGCAGCGACGAGACGAAACGGGGTGCGGCGTTTCGTCTCGCTTCGCTCGCTCAACGACCGGGCGGGGAGACCGTTCAGCCCAGGAACTCGCGCGCCGCCGTCGACAGGGCGGTGACGCCGACCTCGATGGTCGGGTGGATCTCGGGGGCGAAGTAGGGCGAGTGATTGGTCGGGATGTCCTCGGCCACACGTCCGGCGGCGTTCGCCGCGGCGAACTTCGCCGGATCGGCGCCACCCCAGAACCAGAACACCAGCGGGACTCCGGCATCCCTCGCGAACCACGAGACGTCCTCGCTGCCGGTGAACATGCCGGGGTCGATGACCGACGCCTCGCCGAGCACCCGCTGCAGCGCGGCGGTCACACGCGCCGTGGCCTCCTCGTCGTTGATCGTGGCGGGCAGCGTGTGGTCGGTGCGGATCTCCGGCTCGCGCTCGGCGCCGGATGCCGCGGCCTCGGCGCGCACGATGCGCTCGACGCTGGCGAGCACCTTCTCCCGCGCGTCCTCGTCCGGGTAGCGCAGGCTGAGTTCGAGCTTCGCCTCTGCGGGGATGATGTTGTTCTTCAGGCCGGCGTGGATCGAGCCGACCGTCACGACCGCGACGCCCTGGGGGTCGATCTCGCGCGAGGTGATGGTCTGCAGCCGCATGACGGTCGCGGCCGCCATGACGACGGGGTCGATCGTCGCGTGCGGGCGGGAGCCGTGGCCTCCGCGTCCGTGCAGGGTCACGGTGAGGCCGTCGGATGCCGCCATCTGGGTGCCGCCGCGCACGCCGATGATCCCGGCGGGGAGCGGGGTGACGTGCTGTCCGAGCACGATGTCGGGCTTCGGGTAGCGGTCGAGGATGCCGGCGTCCAGCATGGCGCGCGCCCCTGCTCCGTACTCCTCGGCGGGCTGGATGAGCACGACGAGGGTGCCGCTCCAGTCGGCGCGCTCGGCGACGAGCTTCTCGACCGCGCCGATCATGGCCGTCACGTGCATGTCGTGGCCGCACGCGTGCATGACGGGGACGGTCGTGCCCGCGGGGTCGACGCCCTTCGCCGTGCTCGCGTACGCCAGTCCGGTCTGCTCCTCGACGGGCAGGGCGTCCATGTCGGCCCGGATCCAGACGACGGGGCCGTCTCCGGACTCCCCTGAGCCTGACGAGGGGTTGCGCAGCACGCCGACGACGCCTGTGACGCCGACGCCCTCCTCGACCTCGAGGCCGAGATCTCGAAGGTGCTGCGCCGCGATGCCGGCGGTGCGGGTCTCCTGGAACGACAGCTCAGGATGCTGGTGCAGGTCGATGTAGAGCGCTTCGAGGTCGATCGTCATGGCCCGAGCCTACCGGCGGGTCGGGTGCGCTCGACGGCGCCCGGGGCGAGCGTCGAGCTCAGTCCTCGCGCAGGCGCTGGGGGCCGGCGCCCTGGCTGCCGAGGGTGTCGTCGGGGTTCAGCAGCCCGCAGGCCTTCATGGACAGGCAGCCGCAGCCGATGCATCCGGTGAGTTCGCGTTCGAGCCGTTCGATGCCCTCGCGGCGCTTCTCCAGCTCGCGTTTCCAGCGGCGGGAGGCGCGCTGCCAGTCGGCGTGGCTCGGCGTCTGCGTGAGGGGGACGTCGGCGAACGCCTCCTGCACGTCGGAGAGGGGGATGCCGAGGCGCTTCGCCACGGTGATGAGGGAGACGCGGCGGAGCATGTGCCTGGCGTAGCGGCGCTGGTTGCCGGAGGTGCGGGTGGAGGCGATGAGTCCGAGGCCCTCGTAGAAGTGCAGCGCGGAGGGGGCGACGCCCGTGCGTCTGCTCATCTCGCCGATCGTCAGGGGCTCGTCGGGGCCGTGCGGCGTGCGGTCCGTGTCTGCGCTCATCGGGGCGTCCTTCGCTCGATTTGACCTCAAGTGTACTTGAGGTCTTAGCGTTGCAGATGTGACCCGAACACGAGAAGCACGCGCCCCGCATCGGACGGTGCGCGCCCGATGACGATGAACGACACGCGACCGGCGGCTCCGGTCCCCACCGAGGTCGGCGAGGGCCTCAAAGCCGCTTTCCGACAGCATCCGGCCGGCGTCGCGATCATCACGGCGGCGAGCCCCGCCGGGCCCGTCGGCCTGACCGCGTCGAGCGTCGCCTCCGTCGCCGTCGACCCCGCCGCCATCGTGTTCTCGGTGACCAGGGCGACCGGCAGCGCGGGGGCGATCCTCGCGGCCGACGGCTTCGTCGTCCACCTCGTCGACGACGAGCACTCCGCTCTGGCGCAGAACTTCGCCGTGAGCGGGTCGGAGCGGTTCACCCCCGAGCAAGGATGGCGCACGCTCCCGACCGGGGAGCCGTATCTTCCGGAGGCGAGGGTCGCCCTGCGCTGCCGTCCGATCCAGAGCGTCCCCGTCGGCTCCTCCACCGTCGTCATCGCCGAGGTGCTCGAGGTGCGGCACGGCCGCCCAGGGCGTCCGCTCGTCTACGTCGACCGTCGATTCCACGCGCTGCCTCCCGGCGGCGAGCACTGACCCCCGAACCTCCATCGAAAGGAAGACGCATGTCCGCTCCGTACACCCTCCCCGAACTGCCGTACGACTACTCGGCCCTCGAACCGCACATCTCCGGAACGATCATGGAGCTGCATCACTCCAAGCACCACCAGGCGTACGTCACCGGCGCGAACACCGCCCTGGAGCAGCTCGCCGCCGCACGCGAGACGGGTGACCTCTCCGCCGTGAACAAGCTCGAGAAGGACCTCGCCTTCAACCTCGGCGGCCACATCAACCACTCGGTGTTCTGGGAGAACCTCTCGCCCGACGGCGGCGGCTCCCCCGAGGGCGAGCTCGCCGCCGCCCTCGACGACGCGTTCGGCTCGCTCGACGCCTTCCGCGCGCACTTCACGGCCACGGCTCTCGGCGTGCAGGGCTCCGGCTGGGCTGTACTCGCCTGGGACGGCGTCGGCGCGCGTCCGGTGATCTTCCAGCTCTTCGACCAGCAGGGCAACGCGCCCCTCGGCGTCACCCCGCTGCTGCAGCTCGACGTCTGGGAGCACGCCTACTACCTCGACTACCGCAACGTGCGCGCCGACTACGTCACGGCGTTCTGGGAGATCGTGAACTGGCCCGACGTGCAGCGCCGGTTCCAGCGCGCGCAGGAGGCGACGAAGGGGCTCATCGTCGCGAAGTGACGGATTCCCTCCGGATGCTGCCGCCGCAGCGGTCCGGAGGAGCACAATGTACTGCCGGGGGTCCGTCCGATCCCCGGCAGTACGCCGTCGAGAGGAATCGCGCATGACAGAGCAGCACTGGTCCGGTACGGGCACGGCATCCGACCCGTGGCGGCTGAAGACCGCTCCGCTCTCGTCGGAGTACACGATCCATCGCGACGACGAGTCCGATCCCGCGCTCCTCGTGTGCCAGGTCGGTTCCACGAAGCTGACGTACCTCGCCCGTGCGGTCGACGACCTGCACGCCGAGCTGCTGCGCCGCGGAGACTGGGTCGCGCTGGGGGCAGCGGACGAGAAGAAGGATGCCGCGCCCGACACGGTCGAGGCGTGGGGTCGCTCCGCCGACAACCCGGTGGGTGGCTGGTACGGGCAGCGCAAGGGGTACCGGGGCCGGTTCGGCATGTACGTGCCTCCGCTCCTCGAAGCGCTCGGTCTGGTCGAGCTGGAGCACAACCCGCGCAACAACAGGGTGCGCGCGCTTCCCTCCGCGTGATCGCCGCCGCATGACCTCCCAGGGAATGCCGCTCGGCGCCCGGTAAGCTGGGCGGCGGAGAGTCGGGAAGCCTGGTCGACACATCGTTGTCGAGACCCCGGGAGATCCCATGACCATCCCTCCGCACGTCGCCCCTCAGACCTTCCCTGCGCGCGGCAGTCACCGCGAAGCCCGCCGCATCGGCGCGCTCCTGCGCAAGGAGAGCGTCGGGGGGATCCTGCTCGTCGTCATGGCGGGCATCGCCCTCGTATGGGCGAACTCGCCCTTCGCCGACGGGTACTTCGCCCTGCGGGACCTCGAGATCGGCTACGAGCCCTGGCACCTCAAGCTGAGCCTGGGCGCGTGGGCCGCCGACGGGCTGCTCGCGGTCTTCTTCTTCCTCGTGGGGCTCGAGCTCAAGCGCGAGTTCGTCGTCGGCGACCTCCGCGACGTGCGCACCGCGCTCGTGCCGGTGATCGCGGCCGTCGGCGGGGTCGTCGTTCCGGCCGTGATCTACCTCGCCGTGGTCGGCCCCGACCCCGTGCTGCTGCGCGGCTGGGCGATCCCCACGGCGACCGACATCGCCTTCGCCGTGGCGGTCCTCGCGATCATCGGCTCACACCTGCCGAGCGGGCTGAGGCTCTTCCTGCTCACGCTCGCGGTGGTCGACGACCTCATCGCGATCGTCATCATCGGCGTCTTCTACACCGACGACCTCAATCCGATGCCGCTGCCCGCCGCTCTCCTCGGACTCGCCCTCTACGCGGCGCTCGCGCAGCGCCGCCGCGGCTTCTTCCTCCGTCACCGGTTCGCGGCGTGGGTGGTCCTCCTCCCGATCGGCGTCGCGGTCTGGGCGTTCGTGCACGCCTCCGGCATCCACGCGACGATCGCCGGCGTGGCGCTGGCCTTCATGATCCCGGTGAAGCCCGCAGACGGCTCCTCCGACGCCGGTCTCGCCGAGGAGTTCGAGCACCGGTTCCGCCCGCTCTCCGCGGGGTTCGCCGTGCCCGTCTTCGCGTTCTTCGCCGCCGGGGTCACGGTGGTGGGCGACGGCTTCGTGCAGACCGTGACCCATCCGGTGACCATCGCGATCGTCTGCGCTCTCGTCATCGGCAAGCCGCTCGGCATCGTCGCGGCCACCTGGATCACCACGACCGTGACGCGGAGCCGCCTGAGCGACGGACTGCGCTGGGTCGACCTCGTCGGGGTGGGGATGCTGGCCGGCATCGGGTTCACGGTGTCGCTGCTCATCGGCGAGCTGAGCTTCCCCGCGGGGGTCGCGCACGATGCGGCGAAGACGGCGATCCTCGGCGCCTCGGTGATCGCGGCGCTCGCGGCATCCGTCCTCCTCGGCCTGAGGAACCGCCGCTACCGTGCGATCTCCGAGAGGGAGGCTCTCGATGAGGACGGAGACGGCGTGCCCGACGTGTATCAGCAGGACGCCTGACGTCGGGGCGTCGCGGTCGTGGTGGCGCCGACTCTGATTGGATGGCGGGGTGCGCGACGTCGAGGGGGAGAGGGCCGATGGCGCCCGTGGCGCAGGCGTCGGAGCGCTCGTGTGGCTCGCCGTCGCCACGTTCTCGATGGGCATCGACGGCTACGTCCTCGCGGGCCTGCTCCCGCAGATCGCCGATGACCTGAGCGTCGGACCGGCGGCGGCAGGTCAGCTGATGGCGGTGTTCGCCCTGACGAGCGCCCTCGCCGGACCCGTGCTCGGCGCGATCACCGGAGGGTGGGAGCGCAAGGCGACGATCGTCGGCGCACTCGGGGTCTTCGTGATCGGCAACCTCGTCGTCGCGCTCGCCCCCACCTACGCGATCGCCATGACAGGGCGGGTGGTCTCGGCGCTCGGCGGCGCTCTGCTCAACGCCGTGATCAGCGCCTACGTGGTGGCGAAGACGCCTCCGGAGCGCCGAGGGCGCGCCCTCTCGCTCGTCCTCGGCGGGTGGCTGACCGCCACGGCGCTCGGCGTGCCCCTCGGCCTGCTGCTCGGGCAGAGCGACTGGCGGATTCCGCTGTTCCTCGTCGTCGCCGTCGGCTCGGCCGCGCTCGTCGGCATCCTGCTCCGGGTCCCGCGGCTGCGCCTGCCTCCGCGCTCGCTCCGGGAGACGCTGCAGCCGCTGCGGGAGCCGCGTCTTCTGGCCGCGCTCGTCGTGCCCGTCGGCATCATGTGCGCGAGCTACCTCTGCTTCACCTATGCGACGCTCATCGTGGGTCCGAGGGTGGGCGGCGGGCTCGTCATGGTCCTGGTGATGTTCTGCTACGGCCTGCTGAGCCTGGTCGGCAACGTGCTCACGGGCAGGCTCACCGACCGACGCCCGCCCGTGCAGGTCGTCACCGGCATCCTGGGGCTGCTCATCGCCTCCGCGCTGCTCGGCTCGCTCGGACTGCTGCTGCCCGGCGCGCTGGGCACGGTCGCCGCGATCGTGTGGTTCTTCGCGTGCGCGGTCGGCAACGGCGGCTCCGGCGTTCCGCTGCAGGCTCGCCTCAGCGCGATGGCTCCGGACTCGGCGGCGCTCGTCTTCGCCCTCAACGGCAGCGCGATGGCGCTGGGATCGGCGCTGGGCAGCGGCCTGGGCGGGGCTGCCCTGGAGATCGGCGTGGCCCCCGATCGGCTGCTGCTGATCTCGGCCGTCGTGCTGGCGGCGACGACGCTCGTGCACCTCGCGGTGGGGCCGAGGTCCGTCGCGTCGGCGCTGCGCGCCTGAGGCTCTCGGCGGCCGAGGCCGTCAGGCGAGGAGCTCTCCCGCGAGGGCCTCGATGCGGCGGCGGATCTCGTCGCGGATCGGCCGCACAGCGTCGATGCCCTGACCGGCCGGGTCGTCGAGAGCCCAGTCCTCGTAGCGCTTGCCGGGGAAGAACGGGCACGCGTCGCCGCATCCCATCGTGATGACCACGTCGGAGTCCTGCACCGCCTCGGTGGTGAGCACCTTCGGCGACTCCGCGGTGATGTCGATGCCCAGCTCGCCCATCGCCTCGACGGCGATCGGGTTGATCTGCTCGGCGGGCAGGGAGCCTGCCGAGCGGACCTCGATGCGGTCGCCCGCGATGTCGCGCAGGAAGCCGGCGGCCATCTGCGAGCGCCCGGCGTTGTGCACGCAGACGAACAGGACGGAGGGCACGGAGGCGGTCATGGAGTGGCTCCAGGGGTAGGACTCAAGCGAGTGAGAGGAAGAGCTTCTCGAGCTCGTTCAGGGACATCGTACCGTCGGCGAGGGCGTCGGCGTCGGCATCCTCCCCCTGTTCGCCGAGGCAGTCCTTCATCGCCGTGGCGATGATCTGGAACCCCGCCCGGTCGAGGGCCGAACTCACCGCGGAGAGCTGAGTGACGACGGTTCTGCAGTCCTCCTCACGTTCAACCGCACCGATCACCGCGGCGAGCTGACCCTGCGCGCGCTTGAGACGGTTGAGGATCTTCCGCTGCACCTCGGGATCTGTGCTGGTCATGCTCGCCTTTCGCTCGGTTGGACAGGTGCAACTATACCCCTTAGGGTATATCAGGAGATACCCATGGGGGTATAAGAGCGGAGAGGGATCATGTGTCGTCCAGTTGATTGCAAGACGTGCGGGAAGACGACCTGGGCAGGGTGCGGACAGCACGTCGACTCCGTACGACGCACGGTGCCCGCGTCCCAGTGGTGCGCTGGTCATGAGAAGGAGCAGCGTCAGGGCGGCCTCTTCTCCAGGCTGTTCCAGCGATGAGCGCGGAACGGGGGCTCAAGGTCGTCATCGTCGGCGGTGTAGCCGGAGGGATGTCGACGGCCGCTCGCCTCCGACGTCTCGACGAGACGGCGGATATCGTCGTCTTCGAGCGGGGACCCGAGGTGTCGTACGCCAACTGCGGGCTGCCCTACTTCGTCGGAGGGGTGATCACCGATCGCGAGGCGCTGCTTCTGCAGACTCCCGAGTCGCTGCACCGGCGCTTCCGCCTTGACGTGCGGGTCGGTCACGAGGTGACCCGCATCGACACCGACCGCAGGGTCGTCGAGGTACTCGATCTCGCGAACGGAGCCACGATCGAGGAGGGCTACGACCTGCTCGTCCTCGCCGCCGGAGCCCGTCCGCGGCGCGACGAGCCGGCTGGCGGTGTTCCGATGCGCAGTCTCCGCACGGTCGAGGATGCCGTCGCGATCGAGGCCGCCGTCTCTCGTGCGGGGGTTCGTGTCGTCGTCGTGGGTGGCGGGTACACGGGTCTCGAAGCCGTCGAGAATCTCGTGGCACGCGAGGCGAAGGTCACCCTGGTGCAGCGAGGGGGACAGCTGCTGGCGCCTCTCGACCCGGAGATGGCCGCGCCCGTCATGGAGGCTGTGCGGAGTCGCGGCGTCGATGTGCGTCTCGGCGTCGAGGTGATCGCGGTGCACGACGACGCCGTCGAACTGAGCGACGGCTCTGTCGTCGAGGCGGAGTTCATCGTCGATGCGTCGGGTGTGGTGCCCGAGACTCGGCTCGCCGCCGACGCCGGCCTGCTCCTCGGCGAGACGGGCGGCATCAGCGTGGACGAGAACTGCCGGACGAGCGATCCGCATGTGTTCGCCGTGGGGGACGGGGTCGAGAAGGCGGAACTGATCGGCGGGGGTGCGGCGCTCATCACCATGGCAGGGCTGGCCAATCGGCACGGGCGGCTCGTCGCCGACGTGATCGCGGGGCGCGAAGAATCCGCGCGGCCCGCGATCGGGACGGGGATCGTGCAGGTCTTCGGTCTCGCGGCGGCGAAGACCGGGCGGAGCGAGAAGCAATTGCGTGCGGAGGGCCGCGACTTCTACGTCGTACACGTGCATCCCGGCTCGCACGCCGGATACTATCCGGGGGCCGAGACCCTGTCGATCAAGCTGCTCGCCGATCCGGCATCCGATCGTATCCTCGGCGCGCAGGTCGTGGGACGCGATGGCGTCGACAAGCGCATCGACGTCATCTCCACGGCGGTGCACGCCGGACTCGTCGCGTCGGAGCTCGCGCACCTCGAGCTCGCCTACGCGCCGCAGTTCGGCTCGGCGAAGGATGCCGTGAACATCCTCGGATACGTGGCCGAGAACACGAGGACGGGGACGACTCCCTCGGTGCAGTGGCACGAGCTTGCCGCCGCGCGCGAGGAGGGCGCGTCGCTCATCGACGTGCGAACACCGGCGGAGTTCGCGGCCGGCGCGATGCCCGGAGCGATCAACGTCCCCCTCGACGAACTGCGGGAGCGCCTCGGAGAGCTCCCGGCGGGCCCGCTCGTCGTGCACTGCCAGGTCGGCCTGCGCGGACACATCGCGACCCGCATGCTCCTCCAGCACGGTCGGGATGTGCGCAACCTCGATGGCGGGTATCGCACCTGGTCGGACGGGGTGAGGAGCGATCGGTCGGGGGCTTTCGCGTCATGAACGGCGGATGCGCGGGTCTAGTGAGTAGCGCCAGTGTCCTTTCTGTCGTCAGAGCCACGTGGCTCGTACCCGGTGTCGGCACGACGGGGCCGGGCCAGCGCTGAGCCACAGGAGCCCCTCATGATCGATTGCCTTGCGAACACTGGTCCGCGCGACCTCACCCCGCTCGTGCTCCTCGCGGTCGGACTGTTGGTTCTCGGAGTGGCCGCTCTCCTGTATCCGCTGATGCGGAAGAGAAGGCCGTTGATCGCAGGTGCGCTCATCATCGGTGCCATCGCGGTGGTCGGCATGTCCTCCCTGTCGCCGTCTTCCGCATCCGCGGCGACCGCCGAGACCGAGCAGTGTAGTGAGGGCACAATGGAGCAGCCCATCGCCCCCGTCACCAGCGCCCCCACGGCGACTCCCACCCCGACTCCCACACCCACTGTGACGCCAGAGCCCGCCGGAACCGTGGATGCCCGTGCCGCTGTGACGCCCTCGAACATCGTCAACGGCAACGCGGGTTCGATGGTCCTGACCGTCGACAACGGCCCGTCCGCGACGTCCGCGGTGCCGGCGGGCTCGACCGTCCAGATCACCACGCACTTCGTCGGCGGCGATCTCGTGATCTCCTCGATCGACGCGAATCTCAGCTGCCCGACGGTGTCTGTCGGCCAGGTCGTGCCTGCCGTCGCGCTCAATCCGAGCCCGTACTACTCGACGGACTTCTCCTTCTCCTGCACGGTAATCGCGCCCATCACGATCGGGGCGAGCAGCGCCATCGTCCTGGATGCCGCGGCGGCGCCCGTGCCCGACGCGGTGAACCCTCTGCCGTACGTATCGACGACGACGATCTCCGTCAGCGTCCCCGCTCCCGCTGTAGACGTCGACAGCACCAATGACCTCGCGACGTACATCGGCACGCAGGTCTGATCCGAGAGTGTCGCGTGGATAACAACTGTGTGATTCCCATTTCGGATATCGGCATTTCGGTGTAGCTTGAGGCCAACTTCATAAAACCTGAGGATTGACTGTGTGAGCCCCCAGCGGCACAGGCGATCGTGCGAAGTGGGGAGCTTTGACATGGCGAAGAAGGCAGTGATCGGTGCGCGCGGAAAGTCCTTCCGCGCGCGGATCCGGGCGGTGACCTCAGGCGTACTCTCGAGCGCACTACTGGCGAGCAGCCTTGTCGCTGCAGGTCTCGTGCTCCCCTCTGCCGCGCAGGCTGCGCCAGGTGACCCGTTCGATCCTGCGGCGCCGGTGGTGTACATCGCGCAGGGGGCGCCGTCCCAACTCCAGCGCGCGGAGACCACCGGCACCGGAACCTTCGCGTTCACGGACGAGGGCGGTCCCGCTCCTGTCTCGTACAACGCCATCGGATTCAACCCGGCGAACAGCTACATGTACGGCATCGTCAGCGGCAACGGCACAGCCGCGTTGCCTATCGGCGCACTCGTACGCATCGGGCAGGGCGGCGTGGTCACTCGCGTGGGGACGACGATCTACACCCACCCGGCGACCGGATCGACCCGCTTCTTCGCCGGCGCCTTCAACCCGGCCACCGGTCTCTACTACGTCTCCGACTCCGGACCGAACACGACGATGCGGGTGATCAACGCGACGACCGGCGCCATCGTGCAGACGATCGACTTCGGACAGCAGCCCGGTGTCCAGGACTTCGCCTTCAAGGACGGATTCGCCTGGGGAGCGAACGCCGCCGGCGACATCAGGCGGCTCAACGTCACCACGGGTGCGATCGCGGTGTTCCCCGCGGTGATACCGCCTGGGGCCGGCGGATACGGCGGAGTGTGGACGTTTGGCAACGGCAACCTCGGCTTCTCCTCGAACTCGACGGGCGACGTCGTGCAGCTCGAGGTGCTGAACGGCGCGACCGCCACCCCGACCTTCCGGGTGGTCTCCGTGGTGCCCGGGCCGAGCTCGACCCTGAACGATGGCACGTCGATCCCCGGCCTCCCGGCAGACCTCGCCGTCGTCAAGACCGGCCCGCCCACGTACGAGTCGGGCGATCGGATCAGCTACTCGGTGACGGTCACCAACAACGGCGCCGGCGTCTCCAGCGGCTGGACGGTCACCGACACGCTGCCCGCGGGGCTGAGCAATCCGACCGTGACCGGAAGCGTCACCGCGACGATCGCCGGGAGCACGATCACGGCGAGCGGTGGGCGCCTGAACCCTGGCCAGAGCGTGACATTCACCATCGCGGCCGATACGAACACCCCTCTCGGCACGTGTCTCACGAACACCGCATCGGTCGCGGGCAACGAGGCCGACCCCGTGAGCAGCAATAACCAGTCGGCCACGACGTCATGCGATCTCGGCCTCAGCCTCGTCAAGACCTCGAACGCGAGCGCCGACACGCGCCCCGGCGATGTGGTCACCTACACGGTGACGGCGACGAACACGGGTGCAGGCGCATTCACACCGTCGAACCCGGCCACCGTGTTCGACGATCTCACCGGAGTCCTCGACGACGCGACCTACAACAACGACGCGACCTCGAGCGTGCCCGGCACGATCGACTACGTGCAGCCTCTGCTCTCGTGGTCGGGCGCACTGGCCTCCGGCGCTTCCGTGAACCTCACCTACTCCGTCACCATCGGCAGCGGTGGCGACGG
Organism: Microbacterium sp. LWH10-1.2; assembly: GCF_038397765.1. Taxonomy (NCBI): domain Bacteria; kingdom Bacillati; phylum Actinomycetota; class Actinomycetes; order Micrococcales; family Microbacteriaceae; genus Microbacterium; species Microbacterium sp. LWH10-1.2. The sequence goes on along the minus strand of NZ_CP151638.1, from coordinate 3,226,019 downwards.
AACGGCCCGCAACGTGGCGTGGCGCCCCAACGACCCGGGCGACCCGACTCCTCCGACCTGCGATCCCGCCCCGGGCGGGGTGGATGCCGCGACCGGACAGCCCTGCGCGGTCACGAGCTTCCCGCTGCCCCGCCTGACGATCGACAAGTCGGCCGACCGGACAGACCTCCCCGCGGTCGGCGACACGGTCACCTACACCGTCGTCGTGACCAACCCCGGCCCCGGCGTCTACACCGCCGCCGCCCCGGCGACGGCGACCGACGACCTGACCGAAGTCCTCGACGACGCGACGTTCGAGGACGCCACTCTGACCGCCTCGTCAGGCACCGCCACACGCACGGGCAACACCATGTCGTGGAGCGGAGCACTCGGGGCCGGACAGCAGGCCACCATCACCTACTCCGTGACGTACACCGGCGACGGTGACCAGGTTCTGCGGAACTCCGCGTGCATCCCCGCCGGGGACACCGTCCCCGGCTCGCCGAGCTGCGACACGGTCCGCATCCCCGGCGCCGCGCTCACGCAGTGGAAGACGGCCACACCGTCGTCGGACCCGGTCGTCGCGGGCTCGACCATCACCTACACCCTCTTCTTCGACAACGACGGCCAGACTGCGGCGACCGTCAACGCGATCGACGATCTCACCTATGTCCTGGATGACGCCGTCGTCACGACCGAGCCGACCTCGCCGAACGGCCTCGCCGTGGTCCGCAACGGGGCGGAGATCAGCATCACCGGATCGGTCCCCGTCGGCGCGACGTACACCGTCGTCTACACGGTGACGATCCTGCCCGACGACCAGCGCGCCGACAGCGTCGCCTCCAACTTCCTCCTCACTCCGGGGGAGGATCCGCCTCCCGGCGGAGTCTGCACCCCGGTCGACCCGCAGGCGCCGACCTGCACGTCCACGCCGATCACCGGCGTGACCTACACCAAGACGGTGTCTTCGTCCGAGACGCCCGTGCGGACGGGCACCGAGCTCGCCTACACGATCACGGTCGTCAACACCGGAGCCACTGTGGTCGACGTGCTCCGCGACGACGACCTCGGTGACGTCCTCGATGACGCGACGCTCACGAGCGGCCCGACATCCGATACCCCCTCGGTGACAGCCACGGGCCCTGCCGGCGGCATCCTCAGCCTGGGCGGGACCCTCGCTCCGGGAGCCACCGCGACGGTCACCTACACGGTGACCGTGAACCCGCTTGGCGACCGCGGCAACAACTCGGCGGCGAACTTCCTCGTCCCGCCCGGTACACCGCCGGGGCCGGTGTGCGACCCCGCCACCGAGCAGTGCACGGTGACTCCGATCCAGGGGTACACGGTCGCCAAGGCGGCCGACGTCGACACCGTGGTTCCGGGTGGAGTCGTCACGTACACGGTCACCGTGGTCAACGCCGGGGCGGTCGCGTTCACGGCGGCGAATCCCGCCTCCTTCACGGATGACCTCTCCGGGGTTCTGGATGACGCGGTCTACAACGGCGACGTCACCGCCGGCGGCAGTGTGGCCGGGAACACTCTCACCTGGTCCGGGCCCCTCGCGGTCGGGGAGACGGTGACTGTGACCTATTCGGTGACGGTGGACGATCCCCCTGCCGGCGATCTCATCCTCGGCAATGCGGTCGTGCCCACGGCTCCCGGGGGCGAGTGCGACCCCGAGGGCGCGTGCACGACCGACACCCCGGTGTCGTCGTTCACCGTCGCCAAGACCGTGGATGTCGCCTCAGCGATGGCGGGAGACACCGTCACCTACACGGTGACGGTGACGAACACGGGTCAGTCGGCGTTCACCGCGGCCGCCCCTGCATCGTTCCAGGATGACCTCTCCGGAGTGCTGGACGATGCCGCCTACAACAACGACGTCTCCGCGGGCGGCTCTGTCGCCGGTTCTCTCCTGACCTGGTCGGGTCCGCTCGCTGTCGGCGAGACGGCGACGGTGACCTACTCCGTCACGGTGAACGATCCGCTCACCGGAGACCAGGACCTCGCGAACGTCGTCACTCCGACCACGCCGGGCGGCAGCTGCGACCCGGCCGCCGAGTGCGTGACGAACACTCCTGTCGCCTCGTACACGGTCGCCAAGACCGCCAGCGCGGCGTCCGCCCGACCGGGCGAGACCATCACCTACACCGTCACGGTGACGAACACCGGAGACGTGGACTACACCAATGCCGATCCGGCATCCTTCACGGACGATCTCTCCGGTGTTCTGGATGACGCCGTCTACAACGGCGACGTCACCACCGGCGGCAGCGTGGCCGGTAACACTCTGACCTGGTCCGGACCCCTCGCGGCCGGGCAGACGGAGACGGTGACGTACTCCGTCACCGTCGACGATCCGATCACCGGCGACTTCTCCCTGCAGAACGTCGTCGTCCCGACGGGTCCCGGCGGCAGCTGCGACGGCGTCTGCACCACGACCACTCCGCTGGGTTCGTTCCGCGTCGTGAAGCAGGCGGATGCCGTGAGCGTGGTTCCGGGCGACGTCGTGACCTACTCGATCAGCGTCACCAACACAGGCCAGGTGCCGTACACGGCGGCTGATCCCGCATCCTTCACCGATGACCTCTCCGCCGTGCTCGACGATGCGACGTACAACAACGACGTGGCCAGCTCGAGCGGCGCAGGGACGGGCTACACCGCTCCGGTGCTCTCCTGGTCGGGGCCGCTGGCCGTCGGAGCAACCGTGACGATCACCTACTCCGTGACGGTCAACAGCCCGGCCACCGGTGATAGGAGCATGTCGAACACCGTTCTCACGCCTCCGGGCTCGGGTGGCAACTGTGCGGCGGGCTCGACGGATCCCGCCTGCGTGGCGAACGTCCCCGCGGCATCCTACTCCATCGAGAAGACCGCGGAACCGGCGACGACCGGTCCCGGCGACGTGGTGACCTACACGGTGACGGTGACGAACACCGGCGCCCTGGACTACACGGCCGCGGCTCCCGCATCCTTCACCGACGATCTCTCGCGGGTCCTCGACGACGCCTCGTACAACGGCGATGTGTCGGTGGGTGGCTCCATCGCCGGAGACACGCTGACCTGGTCGGGTCCCCTCGCGGTCGGCGAGACGCTCCAGGTGACGTACTCGGTCACCGTCGACGATCCGGTCGACGGAGACTTCCTCCTCCGCAACGTCGTCGCCCCGTCGGCGCCCGGTGGTGAGTGCGTGCCGGATGCCTGCGCGACCGAGACGCCCATCGCGTCGTACACGGTGCAGAAGCAGGCTGACGTCGCTGACGTCGTCATCGGCGGAGTCGTCACCTACACGGTGACCGTCACCAACATCGGGCAGGTTCCCTACACCGATGCCGCTCCCGCCGTCTTCGACGACGACCTCTCCGGTGTGCTGGACGACGCCACGTACAACGGCGACGCGACCGGCGGAGCGATCGTCGCTGGTGGCCTGTTGTCGTGGACGGGGGCTCTGGCCGTGGGCGAGACGGTCACGGTCACATACTCGGTGACGGTGAACCAGCCCGCTACCGGTGATCAGATCCTGCGCAACGCGGTCACGGCCTCCGGGCCCGGCGGCGGCTGCGCGGAGCCAGGCGGATGCGTGACGGAGACCCCCGTCGCCTCCTACCGTGTCGACAAGAATGTATCGACCACGCAGGCGTGGGTGGGCGACAAGGTCACCTTCACGATCACCGTGACGAACACCGGTCGTGTCCCGTACACGAACGCACGCCCCGCATCGTTCACCGATGACCTGAGCTCGGCGCTCGCCGTTGGCACCTACAACGCCGATGCCAGCAGCGGGGCGACCTACAGCGCTCCGGCTCTCAGCTGGCAGGGCGCGCTCGACGTGGGACAGAGCGTCACCGTCTCGTACTCGGTCACCCTGCGCAAGATCGGCGACATCAAGAACGTCGTCGTGACGCCGCCGGGGTCGGGAGGGAACTGCTCGACGGGCGCGACCGATGCCGACTGCCGCACCGATACCAAGGTGTCTGCAGCAGGCCTCGCCATCACCGGTGGCGTCGTGTGGGCTGCAGGGGGCATCGGCGGATCGGCGCTGCTGGGCCTGGGGCTCCTGCTCCTGTCGCGACGGCGGCGAGAGGCGATGCGATGACGCGCTCTGACTAACTGATCGGGCTCGTCGACCTGCAGGTCGACGAGCCCGATCAGTGTGTCCTCCGCGGGAGTGGATATCCGGCCAAGGGGTTCCCTGCGCAGGAGGTGCCTGGCGACAGGCACCGTATCCTTGTACAGCCCGGGCGATGAACAGGGGACTCTCCCTGGGCGTGAAGACGTGCTTCCCCGGACGAGAGGGGAATCCACGTGAGGACGACAACTCGCGGCGCTCGACGCCGCAGACGACCCGTGTGGTTGGCGATGATCACGGCGATTCTGTCGGTGGTCGGCGGTGGGACCATCACTGCTGTGCCTGCCGTTGCGGACGCTACGCCGAAGAACGTCGTGATGATCATGGCTGACGACTTCTCCTGGGACCTTGTGCCCTACATGTCCGAGTTGCAGCGGCTCATGGCCGATGGAGTGTCGTTCGACAACTACTACGTGACGAACTCGTTGTGCTGCGTGTCGCGCTCCTCGATCTTGACGGGACGCTTCCCGCACAACACGGGTGTGTATCAGAACGCGGGCACGATGGGAGGTGTCGAAGCCTTCCGCAGGGGGCTCCAGCAGTCCGGCGCCAACCGTGACAACGAGCGCTTCACCTATGCGGTTCAAGCGCAGGACCGTGGGTACTACACAATGCTGGAGGGGAAGTACCTGAACGGCTACAACAGCGCGTTCGGCGTCGGTGATGTGGTGCGGCGGCCTCCGGGATGGACCATGTGGCGCCCGTACAGCGACGGCGCCTACGGCGAGATGGATTTCGCTATCGGGATTCCCGGCAGAGCGGCAGTCAAGAACGAGCTGTACGGCACAGACACTCAGATCGCGCGTGCTCATGCGTTCATCCCGTATATGGCGCGTACGGGCCAGAGCTTCAACGCCACTTTCGTCCCGTTCACGACGCACGCGGGCAACCTGAACCGCACGGACGTGCGCAGTTTCGTGCCCGCCCCCCGTGATCTCCCGAAGGGCATGAACCCCGCGGGAGAGTTCCCTGGCGGAGACTGCGGCACGCAGCCCAGCGGCTCGCGGAGGACGTGCACCAGCATCCTCATCGAATCCCTCCCCGGAAACGAGGGCTTGAACTGCGCGAAGGATCTCCGTGAGATTCCGTTCGCCAAACCTGATGGCAAGGACGACGCATGTGAGCTGCAGCAGTATCTGCGCGACCGAGTGCGGATGGCCCAGTCGTTGGACGAGCTGATCGGAGCCGTGCGCAGCGAGCTGGAGAAGAACGGGTTGTGGGAGTCGACCTATGTGATGTTCACGTCGGACAACGGATTCCACCTGGGTCAGGGCGTCGATCTCGGCCTGATCGACAACGGCGCAAGCGGCTACAAGATCGGCAAGGGCTCGCCATACGAGACAGATCTGCGGGTGCCGCTCGTCGTCGCGGGAGCGGACACGGCGACGGGCATCGTTCGCACCGAACTCACCCAGTCTGTCGATCTGATGCCGACGTTCGCAGCGATGCAGCCAAGCATCTCGGAGAAGAACACGACTTTCAGCGATCACGACGGTCTGAGCCTCCTGCCTCTGATCCGCGGCCAGGAAGTGACGAACTGGCGCCAGTGGGTGTACTCGGTCCACACGAAGGTCTCCGATCCGAGCACCGCGGGACCGGATTCCGAGCCTGGCACGCTCGTGCAGGACGGGTTCTTCTCGCTCCGCGCGAACGGCGAACTGTACGTGAAGCACGTAACGGGTGACGATCGCGGTTCCGTCTCCCGTTACAGCGTGCAGGACACCGCGAACGGTCGTGTGAATCTCCCTCTCGCCTGGGATGCCCTCCCAGAGGCGAAACGAACGCAGATACTGGAGCAGTTCACGAGGTTCGCGTCTTGTGGCGGCGGCGACGGTGCCGCGAACTCCTGCCAGAACGCTGCCACAGCGCCCGCGCTCTGACCGCTTCGCTGTCGAAAGACCTGTCGCCGCTGACGTGCGCAAAGGGCCCGGTGCCTCCGATACGGAGGCGCCGGGCCCTTCTGCTGCCGTCGAGTGCAGGGCATACGCGATCTCGCGAGGAGAAGACGAAGAAGAGCGACCGGGATCCGTCCAGGGGAGACTGACCCGGACCCCGGTCGCTCGGGGCGCCCCAGCGCCCGGAGGGCGTGTAGCCGGGGAGAGGAACACGCCTACTCCACACGATCCGCTCCCGCGGAGATCGTGACGTGGTTGACGAAGCAAATCCGGAAGTTCTCTGACGACGATGAAAACGGAGAAGTCGCGTCACGATCTCTTCCACTCGGTATCCGGTACGGCGAAGAGGTTCATTGCGCGCTCATGACGCAAGGGCCGTGAAGGGCCGAACGGCCAACAGGGAGGGAGAGGTTCAGGTGACTGAACGAAACAACACACGTCGTGCGTTGGCGCTTCTGGGAGCGACCGCACTCGGACTGGGGGCGCTGCTCAGCGCAGGCACAGCCGCCTACGCTGCGCCCCAGGACTACGGCAACATCGACCCGAGCCGCACCGGCTCGCTGACCGTGCACAAGTACCTGCACCAGAACGGCACCGTCGAGGGAGACATCAGCCAGGCGCCTGCCGCTGGCGACTTCACGGATCCGGTCGCCGATGTCGTCTTCACCGCGTACCCGCTGCTGCTGAACGGCACGCCGCTGGACCTGAACGTGGCGTCGAACTGGGATGGGCTGAACGCGATCACCCCCGGCACGGCATGCACCGCGCCGGCGGGGTACACCCTCGGCGCGCCGGTGGCCCTTCCGGCGACCGACGCCCAGGGAACCGCCACCGTGTCGCTCCCCATCGGCGCGTACCAGGTCTGCGAGACCTCCGCACCGGCGCAGATCGTCGACCGCGCCATCCCGTTCATCCTCACCGTCCCCATGCCCTATCAGAGCGGATGGGTGTACGACGTGCACGCGTACCCGAAGAACGGCGAAGGCACGATCGAGAAGACCGTCGACCCGCAGCAGGACACGGGCCTCGGCTCCGTCATCCGCTTCCCGGTGACCGTGCCGGTGCCGACCATGCAGCAGGCATGGACGGGCTTCGCCATCCGCGACACGCTCGACACCCGACTAGAGCCCGTCGCTGCGGCCGATGTTGTCGTCACCGCAGACGGCGTGGCGCTCGACCCGTCGTTCTACACGATCGATGTCGTGGGCCAGCAGGTCACGATGAACTTCACCGCGGCGGGCATCGCCTGGCTCAACGAGGGTCCCAATGCTCACGTGGGCTCGGAGATCCAGGTCATCTTCGCCGGGAAGGTCGTCTCGGTCGGCGACGGGACGATCACCAACCAGGCTGAACTGTGGCCGAACAACCCCGGATTCGACCCGGCAGGTCAGCCGCCGCTGCCGTCCAACGAGGTCAAGACCTATTGGGGCAGCCTCGAGGTGCAGAAGCGCGTCGCGGGCACGACCGGCGCCCAGGGCACGCTGAACGGCGCGGTCTTCGAGGTGTACAACGCGGTCGACCCGTACGCGGCCGACTGCTCCACGGCGCAGCCGACCGGATCGGCGATCACCGTCAGCGGCCAGACCGAGTTCACCTCGGCGGGCACCGGTCTGATCTCGATCGCCGGGCTGTTCGTCAGCGACAGCGTGAACCCCGCGATCGACGCCCAGCAGCGCTGCTACGTGCTCAAGGAGATCGCGGCACCGGCAGGATTCGTCCTGCCGGCCGACCCGTTCACCGCGGTCGCCGTGAAGATCGGAACCACGACGCCGGCGGACAACGTCGAGATCGAGAACACCCAGCAGACGGTGCCCTCGCTCCCGATGACCGGTGCCGCAGGCCAGGTCATCCTCATCACCGCGGGGATCGGCGCTCTCGGCGTGGCCATCGGCCTGCTCCTGCTGAAGCACCGTCGCCGCTCTGAGGCGAAGAACTAGTCAGCGGACCTCCGGGTCGGGTGGATATCCGCCCGACCCGGAGAACCGTCGATCACACGAACCATCCGGGGAGGAATGGGGAGATGACCATAGTCGAAGACGCGGGGAGCGTCGCGCTGCAGGATGACGGCGGGGCTCTCGACGCCTTTCCTGACGTGAGACGCAGGTGGAAGCCGGGCTGGCTCACGCTGTGCATCGCCATGCTCGCCCTCGGCGGCGTGGTCGCGGGACTGTACCCGATGACGGCGGCCTGGGTCTCCTCATACAACCAGTCGCGGGTGCTCGTGAGCTACGAGTCCGAGGTCCGCGATGTCAAGCCCGACGCGAGCGAGCAGTTGCGAGAGGCTCGCGCGTACAATGACGCGCTGAGCGCCGGTGTGCAGCTCAACAAGAACGCGAACGTCCCCGTCGGCGATGGTGCACTCGACGGGGGAGAGTTCGACTACGACTCCATCCTCAGTGCGAACGCCGAAGGTCTCATGGCACGAGTCAAGATCCCTGCCATCGACGTCGATCTCCCTGTCTTCCACGGCACGAGCGATGCGGTGCTCAGCCGTGGTGCGGGTCATCTGGAGGGCTCGCACTTCCCGATCGGCGGAGAGGGCACCCGCTCGGTCATCACCGCGCACCGGGGACTGGCGAACGCCACGATGTTCACCGACCTCGACAAGGTGGTCGTGGGCGACCGCATCATCGTCGAGACGTTCGGCAAGACGCTCACATATCGCGTGCGCGACATCACGATCATCGAGCCGCAGGAGAACAGCACCATCCGTGCGGAGGCCGGCTCCGACCTCCTCACCCTGATCACCTGCACGCCACTGGGCATCAACACGCATCGCATCGTCGTCACGGCGGAGAGGATCACTCCGACGCCGGAGCACGACATCCGGAACGCGGGTGAGGCCCCGTCCATTCCCGGGTTCCCATGGTGGGCGGTCTGGGGCGGGCTCGGTCTCGTGCTCATCGCCGCCTACGTGATCTGGCAGGGCTACGTCGACGCTCGCCAGGCGAAGGCCCGGAGGACGACCCCAGAGGGCGACATGGCCAGCGAGCATGGCGTCGACGAGGACCAGCCCGCGGGTGGATCTACCCGACCGCCGTACCGCAGGCGCGGAGTGAGACGCGGGACAGCAGAGACGACACAGATTTTCGAGCCGGAGGGGCGAGAGTGATGTTGAGCAGGAAAATGATGAGGAAGAGGATGACGCGGCGTCGCGCCCTCGTCCGGAGTGCGATCTCGGCGTTCTCGGTGATGATGATCGTCGCCCTGGCGGCGCTCGGCGGGCAAACGTCGTCGGCGCAGGCTGCGATCGTGGCGTACGAGTTCACGGGCGCCTGGGAGAACCCGCCGGCGACGGTCACCTCGGGGTCCAGCAGCCTGTCGGCCGTGTGGCGGTTCGACATCAACGACGACAGCCCCGCGCCGTCGAACGCTCCCGTCGACAACAATGTGGTGACCTTCGTCGCCCAGAACGCGACCTTCACGCGGCTGCCCGACATCTGTCTCACGAGCGGTGTGACACCGGCATCCAGCGTGTCGGCCGACGGCAAGACGCTCGTCTGCAACATCGGGACGCGGAATCTCGGCACGGCGCAGGTCGCCTTCACCGGCCTCGTCCCTGTGGGGAACAGCGGCGACAAGGTCACGGTCACCGGATCGTTCCTCGGCAAGACGGCGACGCTGCCCGAGATCCCCATCGACAACAAGTTCGTGATGGACGCGAAGTTCGATGGCGGTGCGAAGAGCACGCAGTCGGGCACGCAGCAGCTCCTGTCGTTCGGCTGGTCGCTCAGTCATTCGACGGGCTCTCTTCCCGGCCCGTCATCGGTGAGCTACGACCTGACCCTCTCCGCGTCCAACGGCGAGACGATCTCGCTCGACGGCACGGGGTGTGCGCCGATCGACACCACGTACATGGGGTTCCCTTACTCGGATGCGACCCATGCTGCGTCCCAGACGACGCGCTTCCCCACCTGCAGCCTCACGTCGCTCGGCGCGGGGAAGTACCGGATGACGCTGTCCAACTTGAACTACTCCGGTCCGTTCCCTACAACGGACAGCACGGGTGCGGCGCTTCCGCCGGGGATGGACGTGATCGCGTCGGGTGTCGTCAAGTTCAAATTCACCTACTCAAGTCCGGGCACTTTCAACCTGAGCGCGACGGCGCCGACCTATGTCGCCGCGGGTAACCCGGCTGTGACGTCGGTCGACAGCGCGGCGAACAACACGAACAAGATGGCATACACCCGCGGTGTATGGACGCACGGCTTCGTCTCCATCGGGGCTCTGTCACAGGGCACGGTGTGGACTGACACGTACCGGACGTATGCCGGGGCGACGGTCACGTCGAACGCGGGAGTCGCGGCGAAGGTGGGCAACGCGATGTGCATCGCTCTCGACACGAAGTACGTGACTTTCAACTCGGCGTACATGAATGACCCCGATCCGAGCACACCGGTGACTGGTGTCACCTACTGGTACTACACCGGCACGGCAGGCGGCCTGCTCGATCCGGCGAGCGCGAGCTACAATCCCAACGCCTGGACGGGCTGCGGCAGCGACGCACCGGCGCTCAACGGATGGACGACGACTCTTCCGGCGAACCTGACGACGGTGAAGGCCGTCATGGTCGTACAGACGCAGTCGATGATCGATCAGGGCCTCACCTCCTCTGGCGGCCTCATCAGCCTGCGCGTGGACCAGACCATCAAGGCGTCCACTCCCGTCGGGATGGACGTCTGGTCCTGGGGCTCCTACAAGCTCGACGGCACCTGGAACTCCCCGAACCGATCCCTGAACGTCGCCGACAAGCCCGCGTCCGGCACGGCCACTCCCGGCGCGCGCTACCCCTATGCGGCGGCCGGTCGCGACGTGCTACGGATCATCGGGTCGACGCCGCTCCTCGAGAAGGAGGTCGTGCAGAAGGAGGCGGGTCCTGGTTCCGTGGTCGACTACGTGCTGCGGTACGGGCTCTACTCGCCGGCCGGCACAGGTAATCCCGCGCAGGTCGTCGTCGTTGACACCCTTCCCATCGGTCTCGACTACGTGGCGGGGAGCTCCACGCTCACACCCGTCGTCTCCGGCACGCCAGCCACAGGAGTGACGCTGACGTGGACGATCCCGAATGTCACGGTGAACAAGTCGCCGCTCGACGTGATCACGTTCAAGGCCTCGGTCCCCGCCTCGGCGACCCCAGGGGCCACCTACACGAACAGCGCCACGGCGACCAGCCAGGGCCTCAGCGCGACGGCATCCGCACAGTTCGTCGTGCCGAAGGCCGGATACACGACGCTCACCAAGACGGCCGCCAGTGCGTCGGTGCCCTCGGTGAACGGCGTGGCCTCTGACTCGTGGACGGTCGAGATGAAGTCCTTCGACCCGGTCGCGGCGGCGAAGACGGATGTCGTCGACATCCTTCCCTACAACGGCGACGGTCGCGGCACGCTGTTCAACGGTACCTATGCGCTGAGTGGACCGGTGACCGCGGTCGCCGGCGCCACGGTGTACTACACGACGGCCGCTCCGGCGACGCTCAACGAGGATCCCAAGGACCCGAGCAACGGCGGCTTCGCCACGGTGACCGGCAACACGGTCGGGTGGACGACCACCTTCACCGCGTCGGCGACCGCGGTGCGCGTGATCGGCCCGTCGCTCGCCTACGGCGCCACGCAGAGCTTCACGGTGCCGGTTGTCACGACGGGCAGCGAGGGCAGCGACACGTTCGTCAACCTCGCGGTCGGACGTTCCTCCGACACTCAGCTGAGGATGCGCACGTCCGCGGCCTTCGCGGTCACGCCGAATCCGGCGGTCACGCTCAAGAAGTACGTACAGGATGCCGCAGGCGCCTGGCACGACGCCCAGGACGCGAGCGACTTTCCGGTGTTCACGGTGGAGGACAGCCCTCGATACCGGATCGTCGTGACGAACATCGGCAACGTGGACCTCTCTGACCTGCCGCTGACCGATGACAAGGCCGACCTCGCTCAGCTCTTCGACGACGGCCAGCTCTCGCATTCGGTCCCGCTCGCCACCGACGGCGCCGGCGGTCTCACCATCCCCTCCCTCCCCGTCGGCGGCGAGGCGGTCGTCGAGTACGACCTCCCGCTGCAGGGTCTGGTGGGTGAGTCCGAGACGCTCGTGAACACGGCCTGCGTCGCCCCGGGAACCGGAACGACTCTGCCGGCGGAGGTCTGCGACCCGGCCGGAGTGAGGACTCTCTCGAGCCTGTCCTGGAACAAGATCGGGCCGCATCTGACGACGGACTTCCTCGCAGGGTCGGAGTGGGCACTGGTCGAGGTCGAGTCCGATGGCGGTGCACCGGTCGCCGGTGCCGTGGAGTCGACGGTCGTCGACTGCGTCGCGGCATCCGATGCGGACTGCACGGGCGCGGATCGTGACAGCCGCACCGGGCGGTTCAGGGTGACCGCACTCGAAGACGGCTGGTACCGGCTCACCGAGACGAAGGCGCCCGCAGGCTATGCGCTCCTCTCGGCGCCGCTCTTCGTGTACGTCGACGGCACCGCGGTCGCGGGGGGCGCGGGGATCGTGAATCAGCTCACCGAGGTCCCGCAGATCCCGCTCACGGGCGGCGTCGGGTCGTTCTCGTTCTGGGTGGCGGCGGTGGCGATGACGGTGATCGCCGTCGGCGGCATCGCATGGCAGCGCAGGCGGGCGCGTCGAGTCTGACGAGGCTACGAGAAGGGCTGAACCGGCCGGGCGGGTGCCAGAGCGCACCGCCCGGCCGCTCGTCATGGGTCACGCCGATCAAGGTCAGGGGAGAATGAGTACCGGTATACTAAGTGCAGCGGTTCGGGGGTTCGCCCTCAGTGACCTCTCATCGGCGGTTGTTCGGGCAACGTGCGAGACGCTCTGCGACGGGGAGGTCGGGGATGACAGGTGAGGGCGCGGTCGTCGACTCAGACGATCATCTCGTGGAGCTGGTGCGATCAGGAGACTCGCGCGCCTACGGCGAACTCTGGAAGCGCCATGCAGGGCCGGCGTTCTCCGTCGCCAGGACCTTCGTGTCCCTCGACGCGGAGGACATCGTCTCCGAGGCGTTCGCCAGGGTGCTGCGCGCCATCAGGGCGGGCGGCGGGCCGACCTCGGGATTTCGTCCGTATCTGATCATGGCGGTCCGCAACGTCGGGCGGCGTTGGTACAACCGCGACACCTCGGTGAACATCTCCGAGCTTGAGTACGTCGTGGACCCCGATGCGAAAGAGGGGGAGCTCGAGGCGGTTGCCGAGTTCGAGGGTGGAGCCGCCCTCGCCGCGTTCAAGGAGCTGCCCAAGAGGTGGCAGGAGGTCCTCTGGTACAGCGAGGTCGACGAGCTGAAGCCGCGGGAGATCAGCGTGCTCCTCGGTCTTGCCCCCAATGCGGTATCGGCGCTGATCGTCCGGGCGAAGCGGGGCCTGCGCGATGCGTGGATCAGCGCCCAGCTGACGAGTGCGAGCACGCCGGACTGCCGGGCGGCTCTCAAGGACATGGGCGCGTATACGCGCGGTGCGCTCTCCGCGCGAGCGACAGCCTCTCTCGATCGCCATCTGGCCACCTGTGCGACCTGTCCCAGCGCGCTGACGGAGGCGAAGAACCTCGCCACCCTCGCGCTCACCGTGGTGCCCGCTGTCGCCGGCACCGCAGGGGCGGCGGGCTACGTCGCCGCCACTCAGGCGCCGCCTATGTCGGCGGCGCTGGCCTCGGCGGAGGGAGCGATCGCTCCATCTGCCACGACGCCTGATGTGAAGGATGAGGACCGCAAGAGGCGACCGTGGCTCGTCTTCCTCATCTGGGCCCTTGTGGCGGTGATGATCGCGGGAGCCGTCTATCTCGGCGTGCGCACGTTCACCGGAGCGGGCGTCGATGGCGAGATCGGTGAGAGCGCCGGGCCGGCGGAGGTTGCATCGGACGACCCGCCCTCTCCCTCGCCCTCGGCCACGCCCTCACCCACGGCGTCACAGACGCCCTCGCCATCGCCGTCATCCTTCGGTTCCCCTTCGGCGATCCCGAGCCCTCCGCAGCGTGGAACGAACCCGCCGGCTCCCGTGGTTCCCATCGCCCCTGCTCCGCCTGCGCCCACTGCCGGGCTCACGCAATTCGACGGACGCATGTACCCATGGGTGGCAGGCGTCGACGCCGTGCCCGGCGCACGCGTCGAGGTGATGAGCGGCGGGACGGTCATCGCCTCGGCGACCGCGAGAAGCGATGGCTCATGGAAGGCTCACCTCGTCGGAGAGTCCCCGGGTGGCTACTCGGTCGCGGCCCGGCAGACAGCGAACGGCGTGCAGTCGCCGACCGGCGCCTCGCTCTCCTACACCGTTTCGCAGGCGCCGACGCCAACGGATCCGGCATCCGGAGCGACTGTCGTGGCAGCGCGTTTCCACTTCGGATTGGCAGACGTCCCCGGAACCGTCCTGCAGCGAGAGATCGTCGGAGCCACACCTGTGCAGACCATCCGAGTGCCGTCGAGCGGCGTCTGGAACGAGTATCTCGCTGTCAACCCCGGCACCTATGAGATGCGACTTCGCTACGCGAATCCCGCAACAGGCGACTACGGTCCTTGGATGAGCAGGAGCTTCACCGCCGAGTAGGCCCGCGTTACGCGGCCTCGAGAGATAGGAGGGGGCGACACGGCGACGTGTCGCCCCCTCCCCCCGGGCGTGAAGGCCGGTGATGTGCACTGGCGGGGACAGCCTGTGCGGTATCCGATCGGGGAATCGGGCTCGGGGTTTGGCCCCTTACAGAGAACAAGATCACGGCAGAACGAGAACGTGACGCGATCTCGCGAAAGTTCCCTCTTCCGTCGCTCGGTGGAGTGTGGACAGCGCCGAGCGACGGCGAGTCGATGGGCAACGATGCTCGAATCGAGAGGGCGCTCATCCGTTGTCGGCCACACGGAAACCGTCGACGGTGACGACCCCTGTGCTTGTGGCCGAGCCGGCTCGGCTTCCGTGCACTCCCACGGCGCCGGCCGTGAGGATCCCCTTCGCGTCGGTCGCCTCGATCTGCCATGCCGAAGGCTCGGGCGTACCCTGCCTCCAGATCTTCGCGGAGATCTTCGTCGAGGTGTCTCCCGACACGTCGACCTTCAGGGTGAACACGTCGCTCGCGCCCCGGGTCAGCCCAGGCACCAGATAGCTGGAGAGCACTGTCGAGCCGCGCTGGATCACCAGCGACACCGTCCCGTTGGCGTTCAGCCAGGCTCGCGTCGTGTAGCCGTCGGTCGCGCTCGACCGGGCGATCAGCCCGACATACGTCGAACCCGTCGCCGGGACTGCATCGAGGCTGAAGTCGGCCAAGAGGGTCACGTTCTTTGCCGACACCGCGTTCAGGGTCAGATTGCGAGTGCTGCCCGCGCCGAGTGTGAGCCTGCCAACGCCGTCAGAGACGGATGCCGCGGATGCCGCGCCGCCTGTCAGCGTCCACGCGCCGCCGATGTCGGCGGTGCCCCAGCCAGAGGCGCCGGTGCGCTCGAACGCGTCGCGTGCGATCGACGGCGTCTCCGCGACCACGATATCGGCGGTCTTGACGGCCTCACCGCCGCGGTCATCTGTCACGGTGAGCGTGATCGTGTAGGTGCCGGCCGTCGCGTACGAGTGGGTCGCCGTCGCGCCGACTCCCGCGGCACCGCCGTCGCCCCAATCCCAGGCGTACGAAGAGATCGACCCGTCAGAGTCGACGGATGCGGATGCGTCGACGGATACCGACAACTCCGAGGCGGTCGCCACGAAGTCGGCGGTCGGGAGAACGTTCGCTGCAGTGACCGTCACCTGCTTGCTCAGGCTCCCGGTCAGCCCTCGGCTGTCGGTGAGGGTCAGAGTGACCGTGTAGGAGCCTGAGACGGCATAGACGTGGGTCGCAGTCGGGAGCCCGGTTCCGGTCGTGCCGTCCCCGAAGTCCCACGCGGCGTTGACGATCTTCTGCCCGGCGTCGACGAACGTCGCCTCGCCGCTGAACGTCATCTCCGGCCCGGCGGTCGTCGTCGTCCACGACGCCTGCGGGGCCTTGAAGCCCATGCCTGCGGCGTAGTGCTGCGTCACCTGCGCAGCGCTCAGCGTCGTCGGGTAGGCCGCGAACTCGTCGAGACTCCCGGCGAATGCAGCGGACGTCGGAGGGGTGGGCCACGACGCGAGACTGCCGTCCCAGCCGAGCCGCCAGTACCCGCTGTAGTTCTTCTGCGCGGCGGTGATCGCCTCGTCTTGGGCCGCGACCTTTCCATCGACGTAGAGCACCGTGCCCTTCAGCCCCATGGACACGACGACATGATGCCACTTGCCGTCGTTGTACGCCGCTGTGCTGGCAAGCGTCCCTCGCTCACTGCCCGGATACACCCCGAAACGAAGCCGTCCGTTGTTCTGCATGTAGAGGTTGCGATCGCTGGAGCTCGAGGTTCCCGTCTGCGACGAGCCGTAGCCGAAGAGCTTCCCTCCCTTGGTGGTGGTCGTCTTGAACCAGACCTCCGCGGAGAAGTTGTCGTCGCCCTTCGCCGGCGTCGCAGAGGAGACGCGACCGCTCGTCGTGCCGTTGAAGACGGAGGCCGCCGGAGTCGTCCCCGCCACAGCTCCTGCTGTCGTGGTCGTGACGCCGGTGCCGAACGGAAGCGCGGCGCCGCTGATGTAGTCGGTCTTCGCGTTGCCGAGCGGGAAGTAGGCGTCAGCGCCGTCACGTCGCACGATCTTCGCATAGGTCGACGTGTCGGCGTTCGTCGCCGTGACCGTGACGGGAAGACTCAGCGCGGAGTTCCCATCGGCATCCACGGCTCGGACGGTGTACGTGTAGGTAGAGCCCGCGACCGCGGTCGGATCGTCGAGCGTCACCGTGCCCTTGTCCCACCAGACGGACGTGGCGACGGTCTGTGCGACGGGCTCGGCCGTGCCCGAACGCATCAGCTGATAGGTGAGATCGCGGTTGTCGCGATCCCAGTTCGTCTCGATCGAGACCCGGACCGGAACATCGGACCAGACTTTCGGCGTAGCCCAGGCCGCGTCCTTCCGGTACGGGCCCTGAGCGGCCCCGCCCGCCGGTTTCGTCGAGAAGCGCACGATGCCCTGATAGCGCTTGTTGTTCACGCTGGTGAACTCGCCTGCAACCGCGACGTAGTCGCCCGAGCCCGTGATCGACAGCCCCGCCTGGCCGAGGCCGGTGGCGGTCCCGACGGCGAAGTCGGGTGTGACGGCATACGCCGAAGGGGAAGGGGTGCCACTCCAGTCGGAGTAGGTGCCGCTGAGGAACTGGCTTCGAGAGAGCGTGCCCTCCGCGGAGGGGGTGAACGCGGTGAAGTAGCGCCACGTCCGCGGGCTCTGCTCGGGCCAGAGATTCGCGCTCTCGCAGGTGTGCGTGTGATTCGTCGTGTAGACGGTCTTGCCCGTCGAGTAGACCCCGTAGCTGTCTCCGTGGCAATCGGCCACCCAGCGGATCGCGCCGCTGCCCACCTCGGCTGCGAAGACGCCTTCGAGGTTTCCTCGCACCTCGGGCTTGTCTCCCATCGACCAGCCGGTGCCGTACACCGTCGTGGCATCGGCAGTGAGGCCGAAGATCCCCGAGTAGCCGGTCGTGTTCACGCTCATCGGCGTGGAGTTCTTCACCGTCTTGGGGGCAGCCCATGCGGTGTCGGTCCCGCCGGTGACAGGGTCGAGCGCGACGAGACCGCGCTGGATCGAGCCGTTGACGCTGTCGAAACGCCCGCCGGCGAGCACACGTTGCCCGCCGGGTTCGATGATCATCGTGTCCACCTGCCGGTCACTGGTGGGTGCCCACGGACGCAGCGCGGCATTCGTCGTCGCGAAAGCCGAGAAGTTCTTGCGCGCCACGCCGTTGGCCTGCGTGAACAAGCCTCCGACGTAGACGCTGTCGGTCGTCGCCGCGATGGCGTAGACGCCAGTACCGCCGACCGCCGGCGCGAACCCGGGGACGAGTTCGCCCGTCTTGGCGTCGAGCGCCGCGAAGTTGTATCGCGTCGCGCCGTTGACCTGCGTGAACGTGCCGCCGATGTAGAGACGGCTGCCGTCAGGCGAGGCCGCAACGGCCTTGATCACTCCGTTCACCTGCGGCGCGAACGGCAGCAGGCCCCCGGTGGTGATGTCGTAGGCCAGAATGTTGCTGCGCGGTGTGAGGTTCGTGCCGGGATCAGCCAGTGGTGCCCTGGCGTTCGAGAAGCTGCCCCCCGCATAGACCACGTTCCCGATAGTCGCCTGCGCCCACACGTACCCGGAGTCGATCTGCACGGTCGGCAGCGGATCGGATGTCACCACGTCGGACGTGCGTTCCAGCAGCGGCGCCTTCGGCATCGTCACCTCAGCCGTGGCGGATGTCGGAACCGACGCCAACGCGGACGCCGCCAAGATCGCCCCGACGATGATGGCCAGCCCTTGTCGGACGCGAACGGCTCGACGGCTCACGCGGCCGGTCGAAGACAGCGGATCAGTGCTTCTTCGCGCACTCCAATGAAGCTTCACGAAACCCCCCAGATTTCATTCCCCACGCATGCGAATCCCCACGAGACGCACAGTCATCCTAGCCGAGGACACGCTCACGCCCACCTTCCGGGGTCGCCGCGCGGGCTCTTCGACGCTGCGGAGAGCGAGATTCGAACTTTCGCGTCATGGACGCGCGCCACGTGTATCTGTTAAGCGGGTGACTATGCGGAGGGCTAGTCATCTGCTGGAATCCAGCGCTGTCCCCGCTGGGGTGGGGGACAGCTGTGGGGCTGCGCGTCGGGGGGAGCGCAGCCCCACCATTCCCCTTCCTTCGCACAGGCTAGAGCAGGCGCGCGGTCGTACCGCGGACGTTCAGCTCGTACGGCAGCGCGACGGGCGCGCGGGTGGCGCCGTCGGCGGCGAGCTTGGCGAGCACGGCATCCGCCGCCCTCTCGCCCTGGCCCAGCGGGAACTGGTCGACCGTCGTCAGGCGGAAGAACTCGCCGAGTTCGTGGCCGTCGATGCCGACGATCGAGAGGTCCTCCGGCACGCCGAACCCGAGGTCGCGCGCGGCGAGGATCGCGCCGATCGCCATCTCGTCGGATGCCGCGAACACCGCGGTCGGACGAGGACCAGGCCGGCCGAGCAGCTGCTTGGCCGCGCGGTATCCGCCCTCGACGGTGAAGTCGGCGGGTTCGAGGAACGCCGGGTTGAGCGGGATGCCGGCCTTCGCCAGCGCCTTCTCGAAGCCGAGGCGCCGGTTGGTCGGGATGTGGAAGTCGATGTCGAACTCGGGGTTCGCGCCGATGTGCGCGATGTCGCGGTGGCCGAGGCCGATCAGGTGCTCGGTGGCGAGCTGCGCGACGGCGACGTCGTCGACCGTGAGGGTGTCGAGCTTCGGGTTCGGACCGCCGATCGCGATGACGGGCAGGCCGAGGTCGAGCAGGTACTGGGTCTCGTCGTCGTCGAGCTCGATCGAGACGGCGATGACGGCATCCACCCGCTGGCGGCGCAGGAACGTGTCGAACACGTGGCGACGCACGTCCTTGTCGGCGGTGATGTTGTACAGCGTGATGTCGTAGCCCTCGCGCATCAGCGCCGCGGAGACGCCGGAGAGCACGGTGCTGAAGAACCACCGGTCGAGGAACGGCACGATCACGCCGATGTTGCGGGTGCGTCCGGACGCCAGGCTGGAGGCTCGCGACGACACCACGTAGCCCAGGGCGGATGCCGCCTCCTGCACCCGCAGGCGCGCGGACTCGGAGACGTGCCCGCGGCCGCTCAGCGCGCGCGACACGGTCGCCGTCGAGACCCCGGCGAGCCGGGCGACCTCATCGATGCTCGCCATGGGTGTTCCTTTCGGGGTTCCTCGTTCCGGTCGCGGACCCGGTCGTGATCTGACGGTGCAGAGGACCTGGTTCGCGACCGGAACGGGGGAGTCGGCTCAGGCCGTGGTGTACCAGACGGCCGTGTCGACCGGGAGGGCGTCGCCCGTGAAGGGCTGGCTCTTCAGGACCACGGCGGCGCCGGCGGGCAGGGGCAGCGGCGCAGTGCCGAGGTTGGCGAGCACGTGGACGTCGCCGCGGCGGAAGGCCACGGCATCCTTCCCCGCGTCCTCCCACACCAGCGAGCCGGAGCCGAAGCCGTGCTCACGGCGCGCGGCGAGCAGCTCCTTGTACAGCGACAGGGTCGAGACGGGATCGCCCTCCTCGGTGTCGCGCGCGTAGCTCGCCCAGTCGGCCGGCTGCGGCAGCCACGAGAGGCCGGTGTCGTTGAAGCCGAACGCCGGAGCATCCGCCTCCCACGGCAGCGGCACGCGGCATCCGTCGCGTCCATAGCGCTCGCCGTCGGTCCGGAACCACGTCGGGTCCTGACGGAACTCGTCGGGGATCTCCATCGCCTCGGGCAGACCCAGCTCCTCGCCCTGGTACAGGTACGCCGAACCGGGCAGGGCGAGCATCAGCGTGGTCGCCGCGCGGGCGCGGGCCAGGCCGATCTTCGTGTCGGGCTTGTGCGGGGTGTTCGGGCCGATGCCCTCGCCCTGCGGGTTGTCGGCCGTCAGCGCGAGGCGCGAGGCGTGCCGCACGACGTCGTGGTTGGAGAGCACCCAGGTGCTGGGGGCTCCGACGGCGCCGAAGTCGTCGAGCGACTCGCGGATGACGTCGCCGAGAGCCTTCGCGTCCCACGGGGTCATCAGGTACGGGAAGTTGAACGTCTGGTGCATCTCGTCGGGGCGCACCCAGAGAGCGGTCTGCTTCAGCGTCGGCATCCACGCCTCACCGCACAGCGCCCGGTCGCCGTCGTACTCGGCGAGCACCCTGTGCCAGTCGCGGTAGATGTCGTGCACGCCGTCCTGACCCCAGTACGGCACGTCCGATTCGCCGCCGCCCATCGAGTCGGCGTCTGCGGGGGGCGTGTAGTCGGGCAGCCCCTCGGCCTTGATCATGCCGTGCGCCACGTCGACCCGGAAGCCGTCGACGCCGCGGTCGAGCCAGAAGCGCAGGATGGAGCGGAACTCCTCGCGGACCTCTTCGTTGGTCCAGTCGAAGTCGGGCTGCGTGGCGTCGAAGATGTGCAGGTACCACTGGCCTGGCGTGCCGTCGGGCTCGGTGATGCGCTCCCACATGCCGCCGCCGAACACGGACTCCCAGTTGTTCGGGGGGAGCTCGCCGTTCTCGCCCTTGCCGTCGCGGAAGATGTAGCGGGCGCGCTCGGGGCTGCCGGGGGCCGCCTTCAGGGCCTCCTGGAACCAGACGTGCTGGTCGGAGGAGTGGTTCGGGACGAGGTCGACGACGACGCGGATGCCGCGGGAGTGGGCCTGCGCGAGCATCTCATCGAAGTCGGCGAGAGTGCCGAACAGCGGGTCGACGTCGCGGTAGTCGGCCACGTCGTAGCCGGCGTCGCGCTGCGGGCTCGTCATGAACGGGCTCAGCCAGATCGCGTCGACGCCGAGCTCCCTGAGGGAGTCGAGGCGGCTCGTGATGCCGGGCAGGTCGCCGATGCCGTCGCCGGAGGCGTCCGCGAAGGAGCGGGGGTAGATCTGGTAGATGACTGCGCTGCGCCACCACTCGGAACCGGGGGCTGCGATCTGCTCAAGCTGTGCCATGGGATCAGGCTAGTGCAAACGCTTACATTCTCGCCAGAGCAGGAATCGAATCGGTTCGACGGGGGGTTCTCCGCCGCGGGTCAGGGGCTTGTTGCATCCGTGTGGGCGGAGTGGAGGCGGGATCGCGCAGGCGGGACGGCGTCGCGGGATCGTGCAGGCGTGTCCCACCGTCGGCGAGGCGACCCGCGGCCAGGGGGATGCCGGGGAGTAGTGTGGCGGCATCCGACGAGTGGAGGCTGTCATGGTTCCCGAGATCAACTACTGGGCCGTCCTTCTGGCGACCGCGTCGAGCATGCTCGTCGGGTCGATCTGGTACGCGCCGAAGGTGTTCGGCACGCGGTGGTCGAAGCTGGCGAACGTCGACATGGACCGCCCCGGATCGAGCGCGACGATGGCGATCATCACGACCGTGATCGTGAGCTTCATCACGGCGTGGGTGCTGGCCGGAGCATCCGCCATCGCCTGGCACTTCTACGGAGGATTGTTCTTCTGGGGCGCGATCATCACCGCGGTCACGCTGTGGGCCGGATTCACCGCCGCGCGCTTCATCACCCACGACGCGTTCGAGGGGCGCCCGACCGCGCTGACCACCATGAACATTGCGCACGAACTCGTGACCGTGGTGGTCATGGCCGTGCTGATCGGCGTGTGGCCGCCCGCACTCGGCTAGTCCGCGGAGAACTGATCGCGATGGCGTCTCCTCGGTCGCGGCGTCGGCATTCGACGAACGGACAGGGGATGCTGGACCTTCGCCGCTACCCCGTTGTCAACCAGCATGCCAGGATTCTGAACACGACCTCCTGGTCGTCCGCGCGTCCGCGCCCGTGGACCGCGGCTGAGTCCGAGAGGTCTCCATGCCGGGTTCTCCGCGTCGTTCCGCGCTGTGGGCCGTCGTCGCCGCGCTCGTCGTCGCGGCTGCGGTCGGGGGAGCGGCGCCGGCAGCATCCGCCGTCGTCACGATGCACGACCCTTCGGCGGCCGACGTGACCCCGCTCGACCCCGCGCTGTCGGTCGCGCGGGCCTACGAGTTCCTCGATGCGCGCGTCGACGAGTTCTGCGACGGCGACGGACACTGCCTGCCCCGCAGCTACCAGGGCGGGTTCTTCACCACCCCGAGCTGGGACTTCACGCCGTCGTTCGTGTATGACGACGCCCTGGTCGTGATCGCATACACCGCCCGAGGGCTGCCCGACGACCTCCGCCGCGCGCGGACGATCGGCGACACGCTGCTCTTCGTGCAGGCGAACGACCCCATCGGCGACGGCCGCGTCAGGACCTCCTACGAACCGCACGGGATCCGACAGGGGCGGGTGGAGATCACCGGGCCCGGAACCTTCACCGGCAACGAGGCCTGGGTCGGGATGGCCCTCGCTCGGCTCTTCCACGCGACCGGGGACCAGCGGTACCTCGACGGGGCGCTGCGGATCGGCGGGTGGATCCAGACGAACACGGCCGACATGACCAGAGCCCCCTACGGGTACACGGGAGGGCAGACGGATGCCGGCGCCTCCCTGACCTGGAAGTCGACGGAGCACAACGCCGACGTGGCGGGCTTCTTCACCCAGCTGGCGCAGCTCACCGGCGACGCGGTGTGGGCCGACAGGGCGGCCGTCGCATCCGGATTCGTCGCCGCGATGCAGGGGCAGGACGGACACGTCGACACCGGCACCCTTCTCGACGGCTCCACCGTCAACACGCATCCGATACCGCTCGACGCGCAGACCTGGAGCTCGCTCGCCACGGGAGACAGCCGCTACGGAGCGGCGCTGGACTGGACCCTCACGAACCTCATGGCGACCGACGGTCCGTACCAGGGGCCCTCGATCAGCGACGTCGACGTCTCGAAGGTGTGGTTCGAGGGTGCCGGTCACCTGGCGCTGTCGCTCCGGCTCCGCGCCGGCGCAGGAGACGCCGATCGCGCGGAGAGTCTGCTGAGCAGCATCCGCCTGGCGCAGCGCGACGCCCCGAACGGCGACGGCAAGGGCATCGTCGCCACCTCGAGCGACGGCCTGGACTCCGGGTTCGGCGACCTCTACTACGCGAGCCTGCACACGGGGACGACGGCGTGGTACCTGCTCGCGGCCGCGGGCGACGATCCCTTCCGCCTCCCTGCCGACTGACCGGGGGCTCCGCCGACTGAGCGGGCTCCGCCGACTGACCGGGCCCCGCCGACTGAGCGGGCTCCGCCGACTGGCCGGGTCCCGCCGACGAGCAGCCTCCCGACCTACTGACCGGGCCCCGCAACGACGAAGACGGATGCCGCAGCTGCGGCATCCGTCTTCGGAATGCTGATCAGGCGGCGACGCGCGCGACCGCGGCGATCGCGCTCGCGAAGAAGCCGACGCCGTCGACGCCGGAGCGCATGGCGGCCGCCGTGTCGGGGCCGAAGCCGGGCTCGGTGGCGTGCTCGGGGTGCGGCATGAGCCCCACGACGTTGCCGGCTTCGTTCGTGAGGCCGGCGATGTCGCGGAGAGATCCGTTCGGGTTCACGCCCGCGTAGCGGAAGGCGACGAGGCCCTCGCCCTCGAGGCGGTCGAGCGTCTCCTCGTCGGCGATGTAGCCGCCGTCGGCGTTCTTCAGCGGGATGACGATCTCCTGACCCGTGCGGAACGTGTTCGTCCACGCGGTGTCGGAGTTCTCGACCGTGAGCCGCTGGTCACGGCGCACGAAGTGCTGGTGGTCGTTGCGGATCAGGCCGCCGGGCAGCAGGTGCGCCTCGACGAGCATCTGGAATCCGTTGCAGATGCCGAGGATCGGCATGCCCTTGGCCGCAGCATCCTTGACCTCCGACATGATCGGCGAGAGCGCGGCGATGGCGCCTGCACGCAGGTAGTCGCCGTAGCTGAAGCCGCCGGGGAGGACGAGCGCGTCGACGCCGTCGAGATCGTGCGAGCCGTGCCAGAGGGCGACGGGCTCGGCGCCGGCGATGCGGACGGCGCGCTGCGCGTCGCGATCGTCGAGCGAACCGGGGAAGGTGACGACCCCGATGCGGACGGTCACTCGGCGACCTCGATGCCGACGACGTCTTCGATCACGGAGTTGGAGAGCACCTCGTCCGCGATGCGTCGGGCCTCGGCGAGGACCTCGTCGGTGACCTCGCCCTCGACGGTGAGCTCGAAGCGCTTGCCGATGCGAACGGCGGTGAAGCCCTCGACGCCCAGGCGGGTGAATGCTCCGGACACGGCCTTCCCCTGCGGGTCGAGCAGTTCGGGCTTGGGCATGACGTCGACGACGATGGTGGGCATGACGGCTCCGGAAGTCGTGGGAGGACGGGCGGTTTCAGTCTACCGGCTCGCGCGCACCGCCTTTTCGCGGGCCCCCGCCGACCTCACGCGATGTCGCCGAGGGAACGGGATATCGCCGAATGGACGGGATGCTGACGCGAGGATGCCGTGCACTCGGCGAGTGCACGCGACGTCGACGCCGCTGGGTGGAGGGCGGGTCAGGCGTGGAAGACGGTGTGCAGGTCGCCGATGGCCTCGCGGCCGCCGAGCCCGTCGATCTCGAACAGCACCGAGATGCCGATGACGTGGCTGCCCAGGCGCTCGACCAGTTCGCGGCCCGCCGCGAGGGTGCCGCCGGTGGCGAGCACGTCGTCGATGAGCAGCACGCGCGACCCCGCGGGGAGGTCGTCGTGCATCTCGATCGTCGCGGTGCCGTACTCGAGGGCGTAGTCGACGGATGCCGCTGGGCGAGGGAGCTTGCCGGCCTTGCGGATCGGGATGAGCCCCACTCCGGCCGCGATCGCCGCGGCCCCGGCCAGGATGAACCCGCGCGCCTCGATGCCGGCGACGACGTCGAACTGTCCAGCGAAGGGCTCGATGATCGCCTCGGTCGTCACGCGCAGCGCCTCGGCGTCGGCCAGGAGGGGCGTGATGTCGCGGAAGACGATGCCGGGCTCCGGATAGTCCGGGATGGAGCGGATCAGTGCTTCTGCACGGGTGAGGGCGGGGGAGAGTTCGGGCACCGGTCAAGGCTACTCGGCGTGCCGGCATCCGCCGGCATCCGCCGGAACCGCCGGCATCCGCCGGCATCCGCCGGAATCCGGATGCTGGCCCGAGATGCGGATGACGGCGGGGGAAAGGACCGGATCTCGGGCGAGTGACCGGCTCTCGGAGGCACCGGTCCGCGCTTGACACTCGTGGGAGCGCTCCCATAGAGTGCTCAGAAGTTCGTGGGAGCGCTCCCACGAACGGATCACCCCGCACCACGAAC
This sequence comes from Microbacterium sp. LWH10-1.2, assembly GCF_038397765.1. Lineage (NCBI taxonomy): Bacteria > Bacillati > Actinomycetota > Actinomycetes > Micrococcales > Microbacteriaceae > Microbacterium > Microbacterium sp. LWH10-1.2. The sequence continues at coordinate 3,200,342 of NZ_CP151638.1, read as the reverse complement.
ATCCCCACCACGCACACAAAGGAGTGCCCCGTGAATACGCATGCACGCAGACTGACGACGGTCGCCGCCGTCGCCTCCGTCTCCGCCCTCGCTCTCGCCGGCTGCGCCGGAGGCGCCGCCGAGTCCGGCGGATCCGGCGGCGAGATCACCCTCACCGTCGCGACCTTCAACGACTTCGGCTACACCGACGAGCTCCTCCAGGAGTACATGGACGAGCACCCGAACGTGAAGATCGTGCACAACAGGGCCGCGACCAGCAACGAGGCCCGCGAGAACTACTTCCAGAAGCTCGGCAAGAAGGGCCTCGCCGACATCGAGGCCATCGAGGTCGACTGGCTGCCGGAGGTCATGAAGTACTCCGACCTGCTCGCACCCGTCGACGACGGCCTCAAGGACCGCTGGCTGGACTGGAAGACCGCGGCAGCCACCGACAAGGACGGCAACCTCATCGGCTACGGCACCGACATCGGCCCGGAGGGCGTCTGCTACCGCAGCGACCTGTTCGCCGCCGCGGGGCTCCCCACCGACCGCGACGAGGTCGCCAAGCTCCTCGAGGGCGACTGGGCGCGCTACTTCGAGGTCGGCCAGCAGTACACCGACGCCACCGGCAAGGCCTTCTTCGACTCGGCCGGCGGCACCTACCAGGGCATGATCAACCAGGTCGAGGCGGCCTACGAGGACCCGAAGTCGGGCGACATCATCGCCACCGACAACGACGAGGTCAAGGACATCTACGACCAGGTGCTCACGGCATCCGCCACCCAGTCCGCGCACCTCGGCCAGTGGTCGGACGACTGGATGGCGGGGCTCGCCAACGGCTCCTTCGCGACCATGCTCTGCCCCGGATGGATGCTCGGCGTCATCGAGGGCAACGCCAAGGACGTCACCGGCTGGGACATCGCCAACGTCTTCCCCGGCGGCGGTGGCAACTGGGGCGGGTCGTACCTGACCGTCCCCGCGAACGGCGCCAACGTCAAGGCCGCGCAGGAGCTCGCCGACTGGCTGACCGCACCCGAGCAGCAGATCAAGGCGTTCTCGAACGCGGGCACCTTCCCGAGCCAGAACGACGCGCTCACGGATGACGCGCTGCTCGGCGCCACCAACGCGTTCTTCAACGACGCCCCGACCGGTCAGATCCTCTCGGAGCGCGCACAGGCCGTCACGGTCGCCCCGTTCAAGGGCGCCTTCTACTTCCAGATCAACGACGCGATGCAGAAGGCCCTGACCCGTGTCGAGGAGGGCACGCAGGATGCCGATGCGTCCTGGACCCAGTGGACCGAAGAGGTCAAGGCGCTGAAGTAGCCGGACTCCCGGGTCGTCGAGCGGGCGCGTGTCGTCTGCTGCGCTCGCTCGACGACCCGCGGGGAGACTGCCCCCGCCCGACGGCCCGGACCCCACGACTGAGGACTCGACATGACCACCACTGCACCGCCGAGGCGATTCGGCTTCGGGTCAGCGCGGCTCTCGCGCTGGGACCTGAGGCTCTCGCCCTACCTCTACATCTCCCCGTTCTTCATCCTGTTCCTGATCGTCGGGCTGTTCCCGATCGCCTACACCGCCGTGATCTCGTTCATGGACTGGGATCAGGTGCGCGGCACCGGAACCTGGATCGGCTTCGAGCAGTACGCCTATGTGCTCGGCCAGCCGAAGTTCTGGATCGCGCTGCGCAACACGTTCAGCATCTTCGTGCTGTCGAGCGTCCCGCAGCTCATCGCCGCGGTGTTCATCGCCGCGATGCTCGACCGCAACATCCGGGCCAAGACCTTCTGGCGCATGGGCGTGCTGGTGCCCTACGTGATGGCGCCGGTCGCCGTGGCCCTCATCTTCTCGAATCTCTTCGGCGACAAGTACGGTCTGGTGAACAGCCTGCTGGAGGGCATCGGCCTCGGCCCCGTGCCGTGGCACTCGAACGCCTTCGCGAGCCACATCGCCATCGCGACGATGGTGAACTTCCGCTGGACGGGCTACAACACCCTCATCCTTCTCGCCGCGATGCAGGCCGTCCCGCGCGACTACTACGAGGCCGCGACGGTCGACGGGGCCGGCGCCGTGCGCCAGTTCTTCGCGATCACGCTGCCGAGTCTCCGGCCGACCCTGATCTTCGTGATCATCACCTCCACGATCGGCGGGCTGCAGATCTTCGACGAACCGCGCATGTACGACCAGTACGGCACCGGCGGCGCAGACAGCCAGTGGCTGACGATCACCCTGTACCTCTACAACATCGGCTGGGGCGAGTGGAACTTCGGCAGGGCCTCGGCGCTCGCCTGGATCCTGTTCCTCATCGTGCTCGTCATCGGCGCGATCAACCTGCTCATCACCCGCGCCCTGGTGCGCAGCGAGGGGAAGCGCTCATGACCGTGATCGACAGGACGGATGCCGCCGCCGGCGACGCCGCAGACGACCGGGCGCCCGTGTCGCCGAGGAGAGGAGCCGGTCGCACCCGCCGCATCCGCGGCTCCCGACCGGGGTGGTTCGTGTACGGGGCCCTCGGGGTGGTGCTGCTGAGCAGCCTCTTCCCCTTCTACTGGTCCTTCCTCATCGGCTCGGGCGACGCGTACACGCTGCGCGACCCGAACCGCTCCTGGATCCCCGGGGGCAACTTCATCCAGAACGCCCTGGAGGTCGTGAACGACCCGGCCGTGAACTTCTGGCGCGCGCTGTGGAACTCGATCTACACGTCCGCCCTGATCGCGGCATCCGTCGTGTTCTTCTCCACGCTCGCGGGCTGGGCGTTCGCGAAGCTGAAGTTCAAGGGCCGCGGCTGGCTGCTCGCCTTCGTCGTCGGGACCATGGCCGTGCCGACGCAGCTCGGCGTGGTGCCGCTGTACGTGCTGTTCAGCGAGCTCGGCTGGACCGGCACTCCCGGAGCGATCATCGTTCCCGCTCTCACCAGCGCATTCGGCGTCTTCTGGATGACCCAGTACCTCACCCAGGCCGTGCCGGACGAGCTCATCGAGGCGGCGCGCATGGACGGCGCCTCCTCGTTCCGGACGTTCCTGACCATCGGGGTGCCGGCCGCCCGTCCCGCTGCGGCCATGCTCGCGCTGTTCACGTTCGTGTCGGCGTGGAACAACTTCTTCTGGCCGTTCATCGTGCTCGACCGGCAGGACCCGACCCTGCCCGTCGCGCTCTCCCTGCTCCAGTCGAACCACTTCGTCGACTACTCGATCGTGCTCGCCGGAGTGCTGCTCTCGACCATCCCGCTCCTGCTGCTCTTCGTGTTCGCGGGTCGGCAGCTGGTCAGTGGCATCATGGCGGGCGCGGTGAAAGGATGACCCCTATGACCCGCCCCTTCCCTCAGGAGTTCCTGTTCGGCGCCGCCACTGCGGCCTATCAGATCGAGGGCGCCGCCTTCGAGGACGGCCGCACGGCCTCGATCTGGGATGCGTTCGCGCGCGTGCCCGGCGCGGTGATCAACGGCGACGACGGCGACGTCGCGTGCGACCACTACCACCGCTACCCGCAGGACGTCGCGCTGATGAAGGAGCTCGGGCTGCAGACGTACCGCTTCTCCACGTCGTGGTCGCGGGTCAGGCCAGACGGCGGCGCGGTCAACGAGAAGGGCGTCGACTTCTACAGTCGGCTGGTCGATGAACTGCTGGATGCCGACATCGTGCCCTGGCTCACGCTGTACCACTGGGACATGCCGCAGGCGCTGGAGGCGCAGGGCGGCTGGACCAGCCGCGACACCGTCGACCGCTTCCTGGAGTACGCGGGCACCATGCACGACGCGCTCGGTGACCGGGTGCGGTACTGGACGACGCTCAACGAGCCGTGGTGCTCGTCGTTCCTGTCGTACACGGCCGGCATCCACGCCCCAGGGCGGATGGATGTCGGAGACGGCATGCTCGCCGCGCACCATCTGCTGCTCGCCCACGGGAAGACCGTGCAGGAGCTGCGCTCGCGCGACTCCTCCCTCGACCTCGGTGTCACGCTGAACCTCACGGTGGCCGATCCGGCCGACCCCGATGCCCCCGGCGATGTCGACGCCGCCCGCCGCATCGACGGGCAGTTCAACCGCTGGTTCCTCGAACCGATCTTCCGCGGCGCCTACCCCGCCGACGTCATCCGCGACTTCCGCACCGTCGACTCCTCGGCTGTGGCCCGGTGGGAGCAGGCCGTGCAGCCGGGCGACATGGAGGCGATCTCGTCTCCGCTCGACGCGTTCGGCGTGAACTACTACCACGGCGAGCTGCTCGCCGGCACCGCCCCGGCCGAGGAGCCGCCGGCGGGAGACGCCCCGACCGAGCGGGCCGTCGCCTCCCCGTTCCCCTCGCACGAGGGCATCCACTGGGTCGAGCGCGGGCTGCCCCGGACGGGCATGGGCTGGGAGGTGCAGCCCGAGGGCCTGACGCGTCTGCTGCAGCGGGTCGGGTCGGAGTACGCCCCCGGCATCCCGCTGTACGTCACGGAGAACGGCGCCGCCTACGACGACGTCCGCGAGGGCGACACGGTGCCGGATGCCGATCGCACCGCGTTCCTCGTCGCGCACGTCTCGGCGGTGCGCGACGCGATCGATGCGGGCGTCGACGTGCGCGGCTACTTCTACTGGTCCCTGCTCGACAACTACGAGTGGGCGTGGGGGTACGAGAAGCGCTTCGGCATCGTGCGGGTCGAGTACGACACCCAGGAGCGCGTCGTCAAGGACTCCGGCCTCCAGTACGCTCGGATCATCGCAGCGCGCGCCGTCTGAGGCTGCCGCCGCGACAGCATCAGAGCGGGGAGCAGGCGATGGTCAGGGCGACGATCGAGGAAGTCGCAGCGGCGGCGGGGGTGTCGCGCTCGACCGTGTCCCGCGTGGTGAACGGTTCGACGTCCGTGAGCCCCGAGGCGCTCGCCGCGGTGCAGGACGCGATCGCCGAGCTGCACTACGTGCCCAACCCCGCGGCCCGCACGCTCGCCAGCAGGCAGACGAACGCGATCGCCCTCGTCGTGCCTGAGGACACCACGCGCTTCTTCGGAGACCCGTTCTTCGCGACGATCGTCTCGGGCATCAGCGCCAGGATGACGAGGTCCGACTACATCCTCAACCTCCTGATCGCGAGCGAGGAGGGCGGCGCGAAGACCGCCGGATTCGTGCGCAACGGAGGCGTCGACGGGGCGATCATCGTGTCGCACCACACCAGCGACTCCTTCGTCGACCGCATCGCCGAGGCCGTCCCCGTCGTGTTCGGCGGACGCCCGGTGCGCGCGCGTCCCGGAGACTACGTGGTGGACGTCGACAACGTGCTGGGCGGCCGCATGGCGACGCAGTATCTGCTCGACCGGGGCCACCGGCGGATCGCCACGATCTCGGGTTCGCTCAGCATGCCCGCGGCGGTCGACCGCGTACAGGGTTTCCGGGACGCGTTGGCGGATGCCGGCATCCCCCCGGCCGCAGAGCTCGACGGCGACTTCACCGAGGAAGGCGGGGCGGAAGCCGCCCGACGTCTTCTCGCCGCGGGCTCGCCGCTCCCCGATGCCGTGTTCGTCGCGAGCGACCTCATGGCCAGGGGCGTGATGCGCGTGCTCCGCTCGGCGGGCATCCGGATCCCCGAAGACGTCGCGATCGTCGGGTTCGACGACTCTCAGGTGGCGGTCGCGGTGGACCCGCCGCTCACGACCGTGCAGCAGCCGATGTACGCGCAGGGCGAGGCGATGGCATCCGTCCTGCTCGACGTGCTCGCGGGGCGCGAGGCTCCGCGGTCGACGATCCTGCCGACCGAGCTGGTGGTGCGCGCCTCGGCGTGAGGCGTGGCAGCGGCGCTCCCGGCGGCGGTCTCTCCGCGTCTGCGCGCAGAAGGGGCCCGGCCGAATGGGCCGGACCCCGCTGAGACGTCACGCCGTGTTCGGGCGATGAGCCTCAGTTTCCGTACAGCGCGACGATGCCCGCGCGGTCGGTGCTGGTCATCGACAGGTCGTCGGACGAGCCGTTGCACTGCGGGTAGTGCATGATCGACGCCGAGTCGTACGGGGTCAGCGGGCGCCAGTTGTTGTCCTCGAAGCAGGTGCCGGACTCCGGACGGGTGTGCTCGTGCCGGAACCCGAGGACGTGCCCGAGCTCGTGGCCGAGGATGTTCGTCGGGGTCCAGGAGCCCGAGCTCCAGATCGAGTCGTCGATGAGGACGTTCTGCTGGCGGTCCGGCGTGCTCGGGAAGAACGCGCGGGCGATGTACTGCGTCGTCTGCACGGGCTCGACCGAGAACACGACCGACTTGTTGCGCGTCGTGCAGTTGCCGTCGGCACTGCTCACGTACTGGAACTTGATCTTCGACGATGCGGCCTCCCAGAGCGCGGCGCCGCTGGCCATGGCGTTCACGACGTCTGCGTGACGGGTGCCAAAGGCGGTGCTGACGCAGTATGTGAGGTTGCCGACCTGCTGCGCCGACCACTTGTCGTCGGTGCCGCTGACCGTGTTGACGATGAGGCCGTCGATGGGTGTCGCCGGGCCCACGAGCACGTCGTAGAACTTCCGCAGCTCGCCGCGGTTGGAGATCACCTCGTCTCCGTTGACGATGTAGCTGCCGTCGACGTCCCGGAAGGTCGACGCGGCGAACTCCTGGAAGGTGGGCACGTCGGAGCCGTCGTCCGGACTGGTCGCAGCGGCGGCCGGGATGACCGCGCCGATGCAGAGCGCTGCTGCCGCGGTGGCGGCGAGCGCGAGTGTTCTCGTGAGTCGCATGGATGATCCTTTTCGATCTGAGCGATGCCGCACGCCCGGTCGGCGAGCGGACTCCGATCCGGAGGACGGGCTTCCTTGCGCCGCCGCCGTGCCGAAGCCCGCTCACGGTAACCGCGTCGATTCGAGCGGGTCAAGGTCGGCGACGGCGTGCCCTCGAATTCTTGTACTCAGGTAAACAATTGCGTGCGCTCAGCCTGGCCGAAGGTGTCGGCCGGGCTCGACGGACGTCGAAGTCTGACGTCCGTCGAGGAAGAGGGGGGAACACGGGTGCGGACCTGACGCCCCTCCAGGCAGGTCCGCACCCGTGGGTCATGATCACCCGGTGAGGGTGCGCAGGATGTCTCCGCCGAACAGCGAGAACGCCGTCACCCCGGCGGAGAGCAGCAGCACGCCGGCTGTCGCGGCGATCGCGATCACCGAGACGCCGCTGCCGCCGAGGCGCTGTCCGCGCAGGCCGACCGAGACGCCGGCCCTGGCGGCGAGCTCGCCGGCGTTGTCGTCGCGATACAGCTCGGTGCGCGCGGCGAAGCGACGGTGGAACTCCTCGGCGAGGACCACGGCCGCGGCCATCGTGTCGGCGCGGTCGAAGCGCGTCCGCGCCGGCAGATACACGTAGAGACGGTCGGAGACGAGCTCGATCTCCGCGCCGGAGCCGAGATCGAGCACGCGGGCCATGAGGTCGGGCGTGAAGATGTAGAGCGCGTCCTGCTGGTATCCCTCGGGCACGATCAGGCGGAACACCGACGCGAACTCGCCCTCGAGCTGCATCTTCGCCGCGCCACGGCCGAGACCGAGGGTGGGGATGATGCTGCGTCGGCGGTTCGCCAGCACGATGTGGGGCACCGACGACGGCAGCGGCAGCTCGATGAAGGCGAAGGGGCGCTGGATCGTCGCCGCCTCCTGGCCGCGCGCCACCGAGTGGTGCATGCCCAGTTCGAACGGCATCCGCTCGTCGTCGCAGGCGACGACCGCGCGCTCCTGTCCTCGGTTCACGCGGGCGAACGCCGCGCCGGGGCGCCGCGTGCTCTCCAGGAGATCGGCGTAGGCCCAGCCGTTGCGCCAGGCGAACGCCGCCACCTTGACTCTGCGGCCCAGCCCGATCGCGTACCAGACGAACCCCACGGCGGCGAGCACCGTGTAGCCCACCACGAACACCCCGAGGATCGGCGCGACGGCGAGGATGTCGCTGCGCCCGAGGAACCAGAGCGCCCCGAGCATCGCCACGGCGAACAGCAGCACCGCGACGAGGATGAACACGAAGCGGCGGTGCAGCGGAGTGCGGCAGATGCGCTCGTACGCGAGGATGTCGCGGAAGCCGGCCCCTCGTCGAAGGGGGTCGAGGTCTACGGTCACAGGCTCCATGACAGCGTCGCCCACGGACCGTTGCGCTTCGCGGTCGCCGCGGCCTGGAAGTCGACGCACCCGTCGCCGAACTTGTCGAAGGACTTCTCCTCGACCTTGCCGTCGCTCCAGTGCATCACGCGGCCGGCGATGTAGCTGAGGCCGAAGTCCGCCCACGACGAGAAGGCGGGGCGGCCCTCGACGTTGATGCGGTGGATGATCTGGCGCGCCTCGGCGACGTCGCCGTGTCCGAGCGCCACACCCCACGTGGTCATGCCCACGGCCTGGCCGAGCGCGTAGCCGTCGAGGGTCTTCACGAACAGGTCGGGCGTGACGATGTCCTTGCCGACGCGCTTGCGGATGAGGCCCTCGGTGTACTCGATCGAGGTGACGAACGTGCGCGCATCGCGCTTGTCCCCGCCCTCGGCGACGATCGCGTTCAGCCACTCCTTCGCCTTGGGGACGCGGCCGAGCTGCTCGGCGAGCTGCGCGCGCACGGCGAGGTAGAGGACCCACATCTCGCGGCGGCGGCGCACGGTGACGAGGCGCTCGATGTTGTCGAGCCAGTCCTGGCGCGTGGGGACGCCCCACTGGTCGACGAGCACCTTCTTCTCGCGGTCGCCGAGGATCGACGCCGTCGGGTCGTTCCAGTGCCCGGACGGGAGGTTCACGATCTGCAGGAGGCCGAGAGCGATCTCGTTGGCCTCGGTGTCGGTGGTGGAGAACTTCTCATCGGCCTTGACCTTGAAGCCGGGCATGAGCCAGACCACGATGAAGAAGAGCACCACGGCGCCGACGATCGCCCACACCCACCACTGCGAGATGAGCCACTCGATCAGGGAGCCGAGGTCGTTGAGATCGACGCGGGCGAGGGGATGCATGGGGGCTCCTGGAAGTGGGGGATCTGACCGATCCTCATAGATTGAACGATTATTCAGTGAGTAATCTATACGGTGGGGGCCGTTCAGCAAAGACACTCGTCCGCATCGCAGAGGAGGATGCCTCGTGGCACGCTCCGATGAGCAGAACCGCATCGCCAGGGAGAGGGCGCGGGAGAACATCCTCCAGGCCGCGATCACCGTGTTCTCCGAGCGAGGAGTGGCCGGCGCCAGCATCGCCGAGATCACCTCCAGGGCCGGCGTCGCCCAGGGGCTCGTGAACTACCACTTCGGCGGCAAGGAGCAGCTGGTCTCCGCCGTGATCGACCGCTGGTTCGAGACCGTGCTCTCGTTCGCCCGCGTCGACGGCACGCCGGACGAGGCGCTCGCCGCCGTGATCGACGGCGCCCTCATGGCCACGGCCTTCGCGGTGCCCCTGCAGCGGGCTGTCCTCGCGATGCAGCAGCAGCCCGCGACGCACCGGCTGTTCGCCGAATCCGAGCGGCGTCACGCCGATGCGGTGACGGCGACGGAAGACGCCGTGCGCGACCTGTTCCGCGCGCGCGGCGCGGCAGACCCTGGTCTCGAGGAGGTCATGCTGCGCAGCCTGCTCGAGGGCGTGTTCGTGAAGTTCGCCGTCTTCGGAGACACCTATCCGCTGGAGGACGCTCGGCGCTGGGTCCGCCGCAGCTACGGGCTGCCGGAGCCGAAGGAGCCGCTGCCGTTGGCGATGCCTCCGCGGCGGGGCGAGCCGCGTCCGCGCGCGTCCGGTGCGGTGTGCCCCGACACGGGCACGGTGGCCTGAGGTGCGTGGAGGGGGACGGATGCCGCGGCATCCGTCCCCCTCCAGGCGGGTCAGGCGGGGTCGCCGCCGAGCGGGCCGACCGCGGGGATGGGGCCGCCGTCGTCGGCGCCGCTCCGGCGCCAGCGGGCGATCGCGTTGCCCAGGTGGTAGATGACCAGAGCGGCGACCGTGCCCAGCACGATGGAGCCGAGCTGGAACGTGCCCCAGCTCATCATGAAGCCGGCGATCGCGATGACGAACGACACGGCGACCGTGTACTGGTTGACCGGACGCGAGAAGTCCACGCGGTTGTCGACCCAGATCTTGATGCCGATGACGCCGATGAGGCCGTACAGCGCCGTCGTCACGCCGCCGAGGACGCCGGCGGGGATGCTGTTGAAGATGACGCCGACCTTCGGCGAGAACGCGAGGAGGATCGCGACGATGCCGGCCACCCAGTACGCCGCCGTCGAGTAGACGCGGGTCGCCGCCATGACGCCGATGTTCTCCCCGTAGGTGGTGGTGCCCGAGCCGCCGAAGCCGCCGGCGAGGGTGGTCGCGAGGCCGTCAGCGACGAGGGCGCGCCCGGTGTGCTTGTTGATCTCCGGGTCGTTCGTCATGGTCGCGACGCCGCGCACGTGGCCGACGTTCTCGGCGATGAGCACGAGCACGACGGGGAGGAACATCGGCACCAGCGCCCACGCCTTCGGGTCGCCGACGGCGGCGAGGTGGAAGTCGGGCAGGCCGATCCAGGCGGCCTCCGCGACGCCGTCGAACTTCACCTGGCCGGTGAAGAGGGCGACGATGTAGCCGACGACCACGCCGAGGAAGATCGAGATGCGGCCGAGGAACCCGCGGAACAGCACGCTGAAGAGCACGACGGCGGCGAGGGTGACCGTCGCGAGCTCCGGCTGCTTCTGGAAGTTGCCCCAGGCGGCCGGCGCGAGGTTGAAGCCGATCAGGGCGACGATGGACCCGGCCACGACCGGGGGCATGAGCTTGTCGATCCAGCCGGTGCCGACGGCCTGCACGAGGAAGCCGATCGCGGCGAGCAGCACACCCGCGGCGACGACGCCGACGAGCGCCTGGGTGATCTGCTCGGCCGACTCGAGGGCCTTGCCGCCGTTGAGCGCGGTGATCGGCGCGATGAACGCGAACGACGAGCCGAGGTAGCTGGGCAGCCTGTTGCGGGTCAGCAGCAGGAACAGCAGGGTTCCCGCGCCCGAGAAGAGCAGGGTCGTCGACACCGGGAACCCGGTGAGGATGGGGACGAGGAACGTCGCGCCGAACATCGCGACGACGTGCTGGACGCCGATCGCGATCGTGCCGGGCCAGTTCAGGCGCTCATCGGGGCGCACGACGGCGCCGGGGGCGACGGTGCGGCCGTCTCCGTGCAGCTTCCACAGGGGCATTGCGGGCTCCTCAGGGTCGGGGGTGTCGGAGTGCTGGAGCCACACTACCGATTCCTGAGTGTTGCCTGGGTGTCCTTCGACTCGCTCCGCTCGCTCAGGAACCACGCCGGATGCCGCGATTCAGGCTCCGAGGCGCTCGATCAGCTCGCGGTAGCGGGCCGCGGTGCGCTCGACGACGTCCTTCGGGAGGGCGGGCGGCTCGCCCTGCTTGTCCCAGTGCAGCGCCAGCCAGTCGCGCACGATCTGCTTGTCGAAGCTCGCCATCCGCGCGCTCGGAGTGGTGCCGACGGCCCAGGCCTCGGCGTCCCAGTACCGGGAGGAGTCGCTCGTGAGCACCTCGTCGGCGAGGCGTAGGACGCCGTCGGCATCCGTCCCGAACTCGAACTTGGTGTCGGCGAGGATCAGGCCCTTCTCCTCGGCGATCGCGGCGGCCCGGCCGTAGACGGCCAGCGAGACGTCTCGCAGCTCGGCGGCGCGCTCGGCGCCGACCAGCTCGACGACCCGCTCGAAGGTGATGTTCTCGTCGTGCTCGCCCATCGGCGCCTTGTAGGCGGGGGTGAACAGCGGCTCGGGCAGGCGGTCGCCGTTCTGCAGACCGGCGGGCAGCGGGATGCCGCACACGGTGCCGCTCTCCTGATACTCGGCCCAGCCGGTGCCGGTGATGTAGCCGCGCACGACGCACTCGATCGGCAGCATCTCGAGGGACTGCGCGAGCATGGCGCGATCGGCGACGGACGCCGGGATCTCGCCCTCCGCGAGATGGTTCGGCACATCGGAGAGAGCGGAGAACCACCAGCGGCTGAGGCGGGTGAGCAGGGCTCCCTTCTCAGGGATGCCGGGGGACAGCACGTAGTCGAACGCGCTCACCCTGTCGGACGCCACGACGAGGATGCGCGTGTCCGCCGCATCCTCCGAGGCGTACAGGTCGCGGACCTTGCCGGAGTAGACGTGCCGCCAGCCGGGGATGCTCTGTGCTTCGCTCACCCAGCCATTATCCCGGTGTCGGAGGGTGGTCGTAGCGTGAGGGCATGCCTGAGGAGTTCTTCACCGAGCGTCTGGTGCTCACGCGACCGACACCCAGCGACCTCGATGAGGTCTTCGCGATCCACAACGACCCCCGCGTGTGGACCCACTTCCCGTCCCTGCGGCATCTCGACATGGAGCCGACGCTGGCGATGATGCGGAGGTGGGAGGAGGGGTGGGCGGATGCCGGACTCGGGTCCTTCGTGGCGCGGCTGCGCGAGACCGGGGAGATGGTCGGCAACGGCGGAAGCTCGGTGCGGGGGTTCGGCACCGAGGGCGCGGTGTGGAACGTCGGGTACCGGATCGCGCCCGACCACCACGGGCGCGGGTATGCGACCGAGCTCGCGCGGGCGGGGGTCGAGCTCGCGCGCGAACGCGTTCCGGAGTGGCCGCTCATCGCCTATCTCGTCGAGCACAACGCGGCGTCGGCGCATGTCGCGGAGAAGCTGGGGCTCGAGCTGGTGCACCGCGGTCCGGATGCCGGAAACCCCGACCCCGCGGTGATGCGTCTGGTCTACGCGGACCGTCCGCTCACCGAGGCGCAGCTCGAGGTGGCGCTGCGCTGATCCGAGCTTGCCGTCGGGGCCGTTTCGGGCGTATAGTCCACGTGGACTAATTGGAATGGACTAACAATGCCGGATGCCGTCGACAAGCTCACCCCGATGGGGGTGATGGTGCTCGCGCTGCTGCGCGAGGGCGACATGCACCCCTATGAGATGGTGCGACTGATGCGCGCGCGCCGCGACGACCGTCTGCTCACGATCACGAACGGCACGCTCTATCACACGGTCGCGCGCCTCCAGAAGGCAGGGCTGCTCGACGAGGTCGGCGTGGACCGCGACGGCAACAGGCCGGAGCGCACCACGTACACGCTGACCGCCGAGGGCCGTGAGGCGGTCATCGGCTGGGTGCGGCGCGAGCTGTCGCGCATCGACCGTCCGTCCGACTTCCGCATCGCGCTCGCCGAGGCGCACAACCTCGAACGACCAGACGCGATCGACAGCCTCCGCATCCGCCGGGCGGCTCTCGCCGATGCCCACACGCAGCACAGCGACGGGCTGCGCGGGGCCCGCGCCAACGGGGTCCCCGAACAGGTCCTCGTCGAGTTCGAACGCCAGGAGATGCTGCTCGACGCAGAGCTCCGCTGGCTCGACTCCCTCCTCACCCGTCTCGAGGCCGCCGCGTTCCCCTGGGGACCGCACGCCTTCGAAGACACCGAACGCTATCTCGCCCAGCGAAAGGCCGCACAGCAATGACTGAATCTCAATCCACCGGGGCCGCGGCATCCGCCCCCTCGTCTTCTGGGCCGTCCACCGGCACCTACTCCGTCGGCCACCGGCCGAAGAGCCCCTGGCCCGCTCTGTGGGCGCTGGTCATCGGCTTCTTCATGATCCTCGTCGACACGACCATCGTCTCGGTGGCGAACCCGGCCATCAAGGCCGCGCTCGACCCGACGACGAACAACCTCGACAACGTCGTGTGGGTCACCAGCGCCTACCTCCTCGCCTACGCCGTTCCGCTGCTCATCACCGGGCGCCTCGGCGACCGCTTCGGGCCGAAGAACATCTACCTCATCGGCCTCGCGGTGTTCACGCTCGCCTCCCTGTGGTGCGGCCTGTCGACGACGCTCGAAGGGCTGATCGTGGCCCGCGCCGTGCAGGGGCTCGGCGCCGCATTCATGACGCCGCAGACGATGGCGGTCATCACGCGCACGTTCCCCGCCGAGCGCCGGGGAGCGGCGATGGGGCTGTGGGGCGCGACCGCCGGTGTGGCGACGCTCGTCGGCCCGCTCGTCGGCGGCCTGCTCGTCGACGGCCTCGGCTGGGAGTGGATCTTCTTCGTGAACCTGCCCGTCGGCGTGATCGGCTTCGTGCTGGCGTGGATCTACGTGCCCAAGCTGGCCACGCACCCGCATCGCTTCGACGTGCTCGGCGTCGTGCTCAGCGCCGTCGCCCTGTTCCTCCTCGTCTTCGGACTGCAGGAGGGCGAGAAGTTCAAGTGGGGCGTCATCTGGGGCCCGATCTCCGTGTGGAGCCTCATCATCGCGGGCCTCGTCGTGCTGGCCCTGTTCATCGTGCAGCAGGCGCGCACGCGCAGCGAGCCGCTGGTGCCCCTCGACCTGTTCCGCGACCGCAACTTCTCGGGAGCCAACGTCGCGATCGCCGCGGTCGGCTTCACCGTGACGAGCATGTCGCTGCCGATGATGTTCTTCCTGCAGATCGCACGCGGCCTCACCCCGACCGAGGCGGCGCTGCTGATGATCCCGATGGCGGTGCTGTCCGGCGCGCTCGCGCCGCTCGCGGGCAAGCTGCTCGATCGCGTCGATCCGCGCATCATCCTGGTGCCCGGTCTGCTCTGCGTCGGCGTCGCCCTCGTGTGGTACTCGGCGCTGATCAACATGGACACCCCGATCTGGATGTTCCTGCTCCCGTCCGCCCTGATGGGCATCGGCAACGCCGGCATGTGGGGTCCCCTCGCGACGACGGCGACCCGCAAGCTCCCGCCGCGCCAGGCCGGCGCCGGTGCGGGCATCTACAACACCACCCGCACGATCGGATCGGTGATCGGCTCGGCATCCATCGCGGCGTTCATGCAGTCGCGGCTGGAGGCCAACCTCCCCGGACTGTCCGACGCGGCCGGAGGCATCGGCACCGGAGGCGCGCTGCCCCCGCAGGTCGCCGACGGGTTCTCCGCGGGAATGGCGCAGGCTATCCTGCTGCCGGCCTGCGTCATGGTCGTCGCCCTCGTCGCGTCGCTGTTCCTCGGGCGTTACGAGTCCGAGCCCGCGGCCGCACCGGGAGGGAAGGGCTGACGCCCTGACGCGGCACCGGATTCCCGGCATCCGCGTCTCGACGTCCCCCTCCGAGTTCCGACGCCCCACCTGACGCACGACAGACAGGTGGGGCGTCGGTGTCGGGTGGGGCGTCGGCGGCCGGCAGGGCGGACGGGTTTGGCAGGAGCGAGCGCGTGTGATGTCATCGGGTGATGACGATCGCGCTCATCCGACCAACGACCGACCTCTACGACAGCTGGGCCGCCGCCGTGGCGGAGTTCGGCGGAGGTCACATCGACGGTTCGGGTCTGCAGGCCCCTGTCATCCCGGGGCGGGTCACCCTCGACGAGCTGATCGCGGATGCCGCACGGCTCGCCGACACCTCGATCGCGCCTCCCGAGGATCGCGTGCACAACGACCTCTACTGGATCGTCGACGACGCCGAGGTGATCGGATTCCTCTCGTTCCGCCACGACCTCAACGAGTGGCTCCGCGAGGCCGGCGGGCACATCGGCTATGCGGTGCGGGAGTCGCGTCGCCGCCAGGGCTACGCGTCGAAGGCGCTGGCCCTCGCGCTCGACCGTGCACGCGAGATCGGGCTCGACCGCGTGCTGGTCACCTGCGATGACGATAACGTCGCCTCCGCCCGCACGATCGAGGGCGCCGGCGGTGTGCTGCAGGACGTGAGCGACCAGACCGAGCGCGGGCACGCGCTGCTGCGCCGCTACTGGATCACGCTGTAGTCAGCCCACCGGCCCTTGTGCCGGTTCTGCGTGCGAGAACGCGACCGGAGGCTAGGGTTGTTGGTCGGCGGCCAACCGGTCGTCGTCGTCGATCCCGGGAGCATCCGTCGTGATCCGCAATCCTTCCTCCGCCTCCGCGCGCCTGCGCAGGTTCGGGCGCACCGCGGGAGCAGCCGTCCTCACGGCGTTCCTCGCCGTCGGCGCCCTCCTCGTCGCGCCGACCGCGGCGACCGCCGCCGATGAGAAGTACGTCATCGGCACCGACACCACCTTCGCGCCCTTCGAGTTCACGAACTCCGACGGCCAGCTCGTCGGCATCGACATGGACCTGCTCCGCGCGATCGCGAAGGACCAGGGCTTCGAGGTGGAGATCCGTCAGCTCGGATTCGACGCCGCCGTCCAGGCGCTCCAGGCGAACCAGGTCGACGCCGTCATGGCCGGCATGTCGATCACCGACGAGCGCAAGAAGACCTTCGACTTCAGCGACCCCTACTTCACCAGCGGCATCCAGCTCGGAGTGATGAAGGACAGCGACGTCCAGTCGCTCGAGGACCTCGACGGCAAGACCGTGGCCGTGAAGACCGGCACCCAGGGGCAGACCTTCGCCGAGGAGAACAAGAAGAAGTACGGCTTCACCATCACGCCGTACCAGGACACGACCGACATGGTCGACGCCGTCAAGGCGGGCCAGGCCGTCGGCTACTTCGAGGACTTCCCGGTGCTCGCCTACGGCATCCAGCAGGGGTCGGGCTTCCGTCTGGTCGGCGACCCGGAGCTCGGCGGCGAGTACGGCTTCGCGGTGAACAAGGGGCAGAACCCCGAACTGGTCGAGATGTTCGACAAGGGCCTCGCGAACCTCAAGAAGTCGGGCGAGTACGAGACGATCGTCGACCGGTACCTCTCCGGCGGCGAGGAGTCGGCGCAGCCGACCGACATCATCTCGGTGGCCGTGAAGTACTGGCCGGCGCTCATGAGCGGTCTGTGGCTCACGATCCTCGCGACCCTCGTGGCGCTGGTCGCCGCGTTCGTGCTCGGCATCGTCTTCGGCTTCGGCCGCATCTCCGGGTTCTTCCTGTTCCGCTGGCTCGCCACGGCGTACGTCTTCGTGTTCCGCGGAACCCCGATCCTGGTGCAGGCGTTCTTCGTGTTCTTCGCCATCCCGCAGCTGTTCCCCGGGCTGACGTTCAACCCGTTCGTCGCCGGAGCGATCACCCTGTCGCTCAACACCGGCGCGTACATGACCGAGATCATCCGCGGTGGCATCCAGGCCGTCGACCCGGGCCAGAACGAGGCCTCGCGCTCGCTCGGCCTCGGCCACTGGAAGACCATGCAGAAGGTCGTGTTGCCGCAGGCGTTCCGCATCATGATCCCGTCGTTCGTGAACCAGGGCATCATCACCCTCAAGGACACGTCGCTGATCAGCGTGATCGGCCTGGCCGAGCTGACGTTCCAGTCGCGGCAGATCATCGCCTCGACCTACCTGTCTGCACAGGTGCTGACGATCGTCGCCCTCATCTACTTCGTCGTGATCACGCTGCTCACGCTGCTCGCCAACCGCCTGGAGAGGAAGTTCACCGCATGAGCAAGATCGAAGTCCGGGACCTGCACAAGTCCTTCGGAGACAACCACGTGCTCAAGGGCATCGACCTCCGGGTGGAGGACGGCGAGGTCATCGCCGTGATCGGTCCCTCCGGCTCGGGCAAGTCCACGCTGCTGCGCTGCCTGAACAAGCTCGAGGAGCCCACCTCGGGTCACGTCATCATCGACGGCGTCGACCTGACCGACAAGAGCGTCAAGCTCGACGAGGTGCGCCAGCGCATCGGCATGGTGTTCCAGCACTTCAACCTGTTCCCGCACATGACCGTGCTGGAGAACATCACACTCGCGCCGATCGAGCTCGGTCGGCTGTCGAAGGCGGATGCCCGGGCACGGGCGCTGTCCCTGCTCGACCGGGTCGGGCTCAAGGAGAAGGCGGATGCGAAGCCGGCATCCCTCTCCGGCGGTCAGAAGCAGCGTGTGGCCATCGCCCGCGCGCTGGCGATGGATCCCGAGATCATGCTCTTCGACGAGGCGACCAGCGCCCTCGATCCCGAGATGGTGGGCGAGGTGCTGCAGGTCATCCGCGATCTCGCGTCCGGTGGCATGACGATGGTGCTCGTCACCCACGAGATGGGCTTCGCCCGCGAGGTCTCCGGTCGCACCGTGTTCATGGACGGCGGCGTGGTCGTGGAGGAGGCTCCTCCCTCCGAGCTGTTCGGATCCCCGAAGAACGAGCGCCTGAAGGACTTCCTCTCGAAGGTGCTCTGAGCCGCGTCCGCGGCATCCCTGGCGTGCTCCGCCAGCCTGCGGGCACGGCTTCGGAGGTGGTGGGCTCGGTCGTCGGGCACGGCTTCGGAGATCCGGGCCGGCACGCCGGGCATGAGGTCGGTCCGGGCGGCGTGTCGGGTGTGGGGTCCGAAGTTGTGCCCGGGGTGGTGTGGGTGTGGGGTCCGAAGTTGTGCACGGGAGCGGCGGGGTCCGAAGTTGTGCTCGGGTGCGCAGCGGAGCGGGTCAGGGGGTCGTGTCGACCGTCACGGGGTCCGGTTCGGGGGTGGGATGCCGGCGGATCGTGCCGCTCACGAGGGCCGCGACGGCGCACAGGCCGGCGGCGGCGAACCAGGCGATCGTGTACTGGCCGGTGTGGTCGCGGACCATGCCCGCGAGCACCGACGCGATGCCGGCACCCACCTGGTGCGCGGCGAACACCCAGCCGAAGACCAGCGGACCCCGCTCGCCGAAGACCTCGCGGCACAGGGCGATCGTCGGCGGCACGGTCGCGACCCAGTCCAGGCCGTAGATCACGATGAACACCACGATGCTGGGCTGCACCGACGCCGACAGCAGGCTCGGCAGGAACAGCAGGCTCACCCCGCGCAGCGCGTAGTACGCCGCGAGCAGGATGCGGGGATTCACCCGGTCGGTCAGCCACCCCGAGAGCACGGTGCCCGCGATGTCGAAGACGCCGACGACGGCGAGGAGGCCGGCCGCCGTGGTCGTCGGCATCCCGTGGTCGTGGGCGCTGGGGATGAAGTGCGTGCCGATGAGGCCGTTGGTGGTGGCGCCGCAGATCGCGAAGCCGATCGCCAGCGCCCAGAACGTCTTGGTGCGGGCGGCGTCGCGCAGCGTCGTGAGGGCGAGTCGAGCCGCGCCCCAGGCGCTACCGCGGGGAGCAGGGGCGGATGCCGCGACCGGCGCCGTCTCGCCGTACCGGCCGACGCCGAGGTCGGCCGGTCGATTGCGCAGGAAGATCCACACGAGCGGGACCACGGCGAGAGCGCCTCCCGCGATGATGAGCGACGCCGCCCGCCAGCCCACGCCCTCGGCGGTCGCCGCGATGACGGGCAGGAAGATGAGCTGGCCGGTCGCGCTGCCCGCGGTGAGCACGCCGGAGACGAGTCCGCGACGGGTGGCGAACCACGTGTCGGTGATGGTGGCGGCGAAGACGAGGGCCATCGACCCGGTGCCGAGGCCGATCAGCACACCCCACGTCAGGATCAGCTGCGCCGGGGTGGCGACGAAGACGCTGAGCGCGGACCCCGCGCCGATGACCAGCAGCGCGGTGACGGTCACGGCGCGGATGCCGAAGCGCTGCATGAGCGCGGCGGCGAACGGAGCGGTGAGGCCGAACAGC
The DNA here is from genome assembly GCF_038397765.1 of Microbacterium sp. LWH10-1.2. NCBI lineage: Bacteria > Bacillati > Actinomycetota > Actinomycetes > Micrococcales > Microbacteriaceae > Microbacterium > Microbacterium sp. LWH10-1.2. The sequence goes on along the minus strand of NZ_CP151638.1, from coordinate 3,181,054 downwards.
AGGAGGTTGACGGTGACGGCGAGGGAGAGCTCCGCCGTGGTCCACCCGAACTCCTCCTGGAGCGGGAGCATCAGCACGCCGGGGGCGGCGCGGAATCCCGCGGCGCCGATCAGCGCGATCAGGGCGACGAGAGCGACGATCCAGGCGGGGTGGATGCGGCGGCGGGTGCCGGTCGGCTCCTCGACGGACTCGGCGGTCATGCGGCGCTCGATGCGGTGACTTCGGAGGGGGAGCTCGCCCCGGTGGAGCCGGGTGCCGTGCTCGATCCGGTGAGGGCGAAGGGCTCTCCGCCCATGCTGCGACGTGACCATCGGGTGCTGTCCGCGTCGAGGGGAGCGGCGCAGACCGCGCACCAGTCGACGGATGCCGCGGTCGCCCCGCACCGGCCGCACGTGACCGTGAGGCCCCAGGGCCCATCGGGGTCGGTGGCCTGGGTGAAGCGGGCGTAGGCGTGCAGGATCGGAAGCGTGGAGCGTCCGGCATCCGTCATCCGATAGCCGGCGCGCGCCGCCGCGGGGTCTTCGCGCTCGACGAGACCCGCGTCGGTCATGGCCGTGAGTCGCCGCGAGAGCACGGAGTCGGCGGCTCCGGTGGCCGCGCGCAGCTGGTCGAAGCGCGTGCGTCCGGAGAACATCTCGCGCAGGATCAGCAGCACCCACGGGTCGGCGAGCACGTCGGCGGAGTGGGCGATCGGGCAGGTCGCCGAGGACCAGTCGGAGCGGAGCGGCATCCGCTAACTTTCTTGAAGAAAGCCAGGGCTGTCAAGAGTGAGCGTGCGGGAGTTCGGAGAATGGCAGGAATCTCGGACGATCAGGCAGGAATCCTCCGAGAAACGCGCGATCATCCGAAGAACGGATGCCGCGGCACGGCGCCGCGCGCCTACTCCGCGACGCGGGCGGCGATGTCGGTGCGGTAGTGCGACCCGTCGAGGGAGATCTTCGCGATCGCCTCGTAGGCGCGGGTGCGCGCGGTGCGGAAGTCGGATGCCACGGCGACGACGTTCAGCACCCGGCCACCCGTCGCGACGAGCGAGCCCCCGGGGGCGTCGGGGCTGGCGGTCGCGGCGTGCACGAGGCGGACGCCCTCGACGGCCGCGGCATCCGCCAGGCCCTCGATCGGACGCCCGGTCTGCGGCGCCTCGGGGTAGCCCTCGCTCGCGAGGACGACGGTGATCGCGACGTCGTCGCTGAACACGGGCTCCGGCTGGTCCTCCAGGGTGCCGGATGCCGCGGCGAACAGCAGCTCCGACAGCGGGGTGACCAGGCGCGGCAGCACGATCTGCGTCTCGGGGTCGCCGAACCGCGCGTTGAACTCGATCACGCGCACCCCGGCGGGCGTGAGGATGAGGCCCGCGTAGAGCAGTCCGATGAACGGTGTGCCCTCGGCATCCAGCCGGCGGATGACGGGAAGGGCCACGTCGCGCGTGACCTCCTCGACGAAGGCGCGCTCGCTGCCGAACTGCTCATCGAGCCAGGGCAGCGGCGAGTACGCGCCCATGCCGCCCGTGTTGGGGCCCTCGTCGCCGTCGAGAGCACGCTTGAAGTCCTGCGCGGGGCTGAGCGCGCGCACGGTGTCGCCGTCGCTGAGGAAGAACAGCGAGACCTCGGGGCCCGACAGGAACTCCTCCACGAGCACGGGGCCGGAGGGCAGGTAGTGCTCCGCGTGCGCGAGCGCCTCGGCGCGGTCGGAGGTCACGATGACGCCCTTGCCGGCGGCGAGACCGTCGGCCTTGACGACGTGCGGGGCGCCGAGCTCGTCGAACGCGGCCTCGACCTCGGCGACGGTGGCGGCGCGCACGGCGCGGCCGGTGGGGACGCCCGCGGCATCCATGATCCGCTTCGCGAACGACTTCGACCCCTCGAGCTGGGCTGCGGCTTTGCCCGGTCCGAACACGGGGACGCCGTGCGCGCGGAGCACGTCGGCGACGCCGGCGACCAGCGGAGCCTCAGGCCCCACGACGACGAGGTCGACCGCGTGCTCGTTGGCGAACGCGGTCACCGCGGCGCCGTCGAGCGGGTCCACCGTGACAGGGGTCGCGTCCTGCGCGATGCCGGCGTTGCCTGGGGCGACGAAGATCTCGTGCTCCGTCGGCTCGGCCCGCAGGGCGAGGATGATCGCGTGCTCACGGGCACCGGAACCGAGGACGAGAATCTTCACCCGTCCAGACTACCGAGGCCGCGCGTCCGGATTTCGGCCCGGTGCGGCTCAAGCCCCCGAGCGGGTGGCTCAGACCGTGACGGGCCGCTCGACCGTGGGGTCCCAGGGGATGGTCCAGCCGGTGGCGTCGAACAGCGCGTCCAAGACCATCGCGGTGAAGCCCCACACGATCGTGCCGTCCACGTCGAACGCCGGGCCCTTCCACGTGCGGCCCATGCGGCTGATCGTCGACGTGAAGCGGATGTCGGGGTCGAGCAGGTGCGCGACGGGCACGCGGAACACCTCGACGGTCTCGGCGTGATCGACCGCGACGACCCGCGACGGCGACCGCCACCAGCCGAGCACGGGGGTCACGAGGTGGTTGCTCGCGGCGAGGGGCAGCTCCGACAGTGTCGCGAGCACCTCGACGCCTGCCGGGTCGAGTCCGGTCTCCTCCTCGGCTTCGCGCAGCGCCGTGGCGACGGCATCCGCGTCCTGCTCCTCCCTGCGCCCGCCGGGGAACGACACCTGGCCGGGGTGCGACGAGAGCGTCGCCGCCCGTCGCTGCAGCAGCACGTCGAGGTCGGCCGCCACCGTCAGCTCGTCGGTGCGGGCGGGAATGCTGTCGAGCATGCCGAACAGCACCAGGACGGATGCCGCGTGCGCGCCGTCGTCGGTCGGAGGGAACGGCGCCGCCCAGCGCGCGCTGCGCTGCGCCGCCGCGATCAGCTCGGCGCGCGCCCCGTGCAGGGTCTCGTTCGGAGTCATCGCTTCGAGCCTAAGCCTGCGGGCAGGGACGGGGCGCGGATCTTGTGCGCTCCCGACAAGCGCCGGCGCCGCCGAGCGGGCGCCCCCGCCGCGTACCCTGATCCCATGCCCCCGAAGAGGATCGACATCATCGACGGACGTGCGGCGCTCGCCGCCGTCGGCGCCGCGGATGCCGCGGGTGAGAAGCCGCCGCGCACCGCCCTGGCGACGGCCGTGCGCTATCTGCTGCAGCTGCTCGACGAGAAGGCGCCGGGAGGCACCGTGGAGGTGCGCGTCCCGCCGTTCGGCGCCGTGCAGGTCATCCAGGGCCCACGGCACACGCGCGGGACCCCGCCGAACGTGGTCGAGATGGACGCCGCCACCTGGATCGCCGTCGCGACCGGGACGGAGCGATGGGCGGATGCCGCGGCATCCGGTCGTGTCCAGGCATCCGGCACCCGCGCCGACCTGGGCGAGGTGCTGCCCCTGCGTCCCTGACCCGGTCGCACCCGCCCGGTTCAGCGCCGCGCCACCACCAGGGGAATCTCCGTCGAGGGGTGGGGGAAGACGTCGACCGGCTGCCCGTAGACCTGCTCGATCCTGGCGGCGGTGAGCACTTCGGACGGTATGCCGGATGCCGCCACCCGTCCGTTCGAGAGGAGGGTGACGCGGTCGGCGTGGGCGAGGGCCGCGTTCAGATCGTGCAGCACGATCGCCACCGCCGCGCCGTCGGCGGCCTGCTCGCGGATCAGGCGCATCACGTCTTCATGGTGCTTGAGGTCGAGGGCGGCGGTCGGCTCGTCGAGGAGCAGGATGCCGGTGCGCTGAGCGAGCACGCGTGAGAGGGCCACCCGAGCGCGCTCGCCGCCGGAGAGCGACGTCACGGCGCGGAGGGCCAGGGGCAGGACCTCGGTCGCCGTCATCGCGGCGATCACGATGTCGTCGTCCTCGGCGGACGAGGGCGTGCGCGCCCACGGCGCCCGCCCCATCCGCACCACCTGCTCGACGGTGAAGGGGAAGGTCACCGCGTTCTCCTGCAGCAGCACGGCGCGCTGTCTGGCCAGCTCCTGCGCACGGATGCCGCCGAGCGGGCGTCCGTCGAGCGCCACCGCTCCCGCGGCGGAGACGTCACCGGCGAGCACGCCGAACAGCGTCGACTTGCCCGCCCCGTTGGGCCCGACCAGCGCGTGCACCTCGCCAGCCCTGACGTCGATCGCGGCGTCGTCGAGGATGGTCCGCCCCTCGCCCACGCGCACCGTGATGCCGGTGCCGCTGAGACGCACGGTCATGCCCAACCTCCCGAGCGCCGTCGGGTGCGCACCAGCAACCAGAGGAAGAACGGGCCGCCGACGAGCGCCGTGATCATGCCGATCGGAAGGTCGGCGAGAGGTACGGCGGTGCGCGCGACGAGGTCGGCCAGCGAGATCAGCAGCGCCCCGCCGAACGCCGATGCGATCACGAGGGGCAGGTGCGCGGGGCCGATGATCATGCGCATGAGGTGCGGCACGACGAGTCCGGCGAACCCGATGATCCCCGCGAAGGCCACGGCCGCGCACACGAGAACGGCGACGGTCACGATCACCACGATCCGCAGCAGCTCGACGTTGAGGCCGAGGTGCCTGGCCGTGCGCTCGCCGAGTGCGAAGAGGTCGAGGCCCGGTGCGACGACGAGCGCGACGATCACGCCGACGGCGACCAGCGGGGCGACGAGCGCCGAGTGCGACCACAGCGCGCCGTTGAGCGACCCGAGCTGCCAGAAGACGATCTGCTCGCGCGTCGACGTCGTGCCGAGGAACGTCAGGAAGGCCATCCCGGCGCCGGCGATCGCGTTGATCGCGATGCCGGTCAGGAGCAGCGTGACGACCTCGGTGCGCCCGCCGGATCGGCTGATGAGGTAGACCGCCATCACGGCGACGAGCCCGCCGAGGAATGCGAACGCCGGTGTCGTCCACATCCCGAACGACGCGAGCCCGAGGGTGATGCTCGCCGCGGCGCCCAGGGCCGCGCCGGAGGAGACGCCGACGACTCCGGCATCCGCCAGCGGGTTGCCGAAGATCGCCTGCATGAGCACCCCGGAGACGGCGAGGGCGGCGCCGACGAGCAGGCCGAGCACGAGGCGGGGGAGTCGGATGCTGTAGATGACGCCGTAGTCCGTGGCGCTGTCGGGAGCCCACGCGGTGTCGATGCCGATGCCGTGCAGGAGCACCCCGACGAGGCCCGACGGCGACAGCTGGTACTGACCGCTCGTGATCGACGCGACGCACGTGAGGACGAGGGCCGCGATCAGCCCGATCAGCACGAGCGCGAACCGCAGGCCCCGGTGCGTCGTCGGCGTCGGGGTGACGACCTCTCCGGTCACTTCGTCGTCTCGGGGGCGTAGAGGGCGCGGGCGATCGCGAGGACGACGTCGGCGGAGCGCGGGCCGAAGCTGAGCACCTCGGTGTCGGCCATGTCGATCACTCGGCGGTGGGCGCCGGCCGGGGTCTGGGCGACGGCGGGGATGCGTTCGATGAGGCCATCGACGCCGCCGACCGACTCCAGTCCGTCGGTCATCATGACGATCACATCGGGCTGCGCCTCGACGAGCGCCTCCGCCGTCATCGGCTTCATGCCCTGCCAGCCGATCTCGCCCGCGACGTCGATCCCGCCGACCGCGTCGATGAGCGAATCGGCGCCCGAGTCCTCACCGAAGATGTAGTAGACGTTCGCGCTGCCGCGCACGTAGAGGAACAGCATCCGCGCCCGGTCGGATTCCGCAGCGGGGGTCACCTCGGCGATCTGGGTGATCGCGTCGTCGAGTCCGGCGTCGAGGCGCTCGATCAGGGCGTTCCCGCGGCTGGGGACGCCGAGCGCCGCGGCGATCTCCGTGACGAGCTCGTCGGTGGTGTCGAGCCTGCGATCGCTGGAGATCACGACGACCGCGATGCCGGCGTCGCGCAGCTGCTGCCTGACCTCCTTCGGGCCGATCGTGGTGTCGGTGAGGACCACGGTGGGCGCCAGCTCGAGGATGGCCTCGGCGTTGAGGGTGTGGCCCGACTTCGTGACGACGGGCAGTTCCTCCGTGCCGGGGAAGTCGGTGGACGAGTCGCGTCCGACGACGCGGTCGCCGAGGCCGAGGGCGAACACGGTCGATGAGATCGTGCCGGAGATGTCGATGGGCAGGATGCGGTCCGCATCCGTCACGGTCACTTCGCGCCCCTCGCTGTCGGTCACCGTCACGGGGAGCTTCGGGGCGGTCTCGTCGGCGACGGGCTCGATGGCGTGGCTGGGAAGGCAGGCGGTCGACTGCCCCTTCGCGGCGCGCACGTCCTTCACGAGGTCGAGCGAGGCCAGGGGTACGGATGCCGCGGGGCAGTCGTCCTGTGAGACCGCGGGGGAGGCCGGTGCTCCGGTGCCGTCGCAGGCGGAGAGGCCGAAGGCGAGCGTGGAGACCAGGAGGACGACGAGAGTACGACGCATTAGGCAAGGCTAACCTAAAAGTTGACGCGCCCTGCGCCGTCCGTCTACTGTCGGAGATGATGCAACTTAGCTAAGCCTAACCAACATCTACCCTTCCCGCCCGACTGCACAGCGGCACCGCCGGCGCGTGTGCCCGCGCGCCCCGGAGTCCGGAGAGAATCCGTGAACGACACAGCCCCAGCCCCCACGGCGAGCACGCGCCTCCGCGCAGGCCTCGCCGCCCTGATATCGCTCTTCCTCATCGTCGCCGGACTCGCGGCCGCGCAGCCTGCGCTCGCCGCCGACGGGATCGTCTCCGTCAGCGTCGGCTCGGCGGACTCCAGCGGCGTCTCCGTGCAGGTGCAGGCCTCGGGCCTCCCCGCCGATGCCACGGGAGCGTATGCGGCGCTGATCGTGACGGGAACCGAAGGAGGGCTGACAGGAGGCGGCGGGTACGCGGCGTTCACGATGCCGGTCGTCACGACCGGCGCCAGCGCGTTCACGCTGACCGCATCCGCCGACACGCTCGACCGCACCCAGACCTACGAGGTGCTCGTCTGGGCGAAGCACTCCAACCCCGACGCGACGACGATCTACGGCCGCGGCGCCGTCAGCATCAGCGGCGCGCAGTGGGATGCCGTCTTCGGCCCCGCTCCTGGAACCGATCCGGGCACTGACCCCGGGACCGATCCCGGTACCGATCCGGGCACTGACCCCGGTACCGACCCGGGTACGACGCCTCCGGCATCTCCGTCTCTCTCGGTGTTCCTCGCCGACGGTGTCACCCCGGCGACCGGTGTCGCGCTCAAGGCAGGTGACAGGGTGGTCGTGAAGGGCACGGGGTATGACCCGGCGGCGAATGTGGGTGGTCGTGGGGCGCCGATTCCGTCGACGCTGCCGCAGGGCACGTATGTGGTGTTCGGGAACTTCGCCGCGACGTGGCAGCCGTCGAAGGGTGCGGCGTCCTCGACCCGTTCGGTGGGGACGCAGGCGTGGGCTCTCGCCGAGAGCGTGCTGAATCAGGTGCCCGCTCAGTACCAGCCGACGATCCGGGCGCAGTGGGCCGACATCGCCGCCGACGGGTCGTTCCAGGCGACGCTGACGCTGAAGGACACGCCCGCGACTCCGGGCTCGTACGGTGTCTACACGTACGGCGCGGGCGGGGTCGTCAACGCCGACCAGGAGCGCAGCGTCGCCCTCGACTACGGCCTCGCCTCCTCGCTCTCGACGAGCGTGAAGAGCGCGACGGCGGCTGACGGTCTGACCGTCACGGCATCCGGATCCCGACTCGGCGACGTCACCGGCGCCTATGTCGCGCTGATCGAGGCGGGCACCGAGGCCGAGGTCACGGCCGGCGGTGGATTCCTCGCGATGCAGTGGGTGCAGAAGATCACCGCCGGGGCCTTCTCCGTCGACCTCACGGCGAAGGCCGCCGAGCTCGACCCGGCGAAGACCTACGAGGTGATCGTGTGGCGGCAGCACTCGGTGCCGTCGGCAGCGACGATCTTCGCGCGCTCCACGGTCGCGATCAGTCCCGAGCAGTGGAAGGCTCTCACCCAGCCGGAGCCCGAGACCCCGACCACCCCGACCACGCCGCCGACCACCGTCCCCGGTGGCGCGCTGAAGTGGGCCGTCTCCTCCTCCTTCACGAGCTACGTCACCGGTCCGATCGCCCAGGGTGCGATCGAGGTGTCGGGTGGAGCCACCCGCTCCGGCGGCCAGTTCCAGTTCGGTCAGGCGACGGGCAGCACCTACGACCAGGGCACCGGCCTCGGCACGGTCTCGTACGTCGGCGCTGTGCGGTTCACCGGGCACCACGGCGTGCTCGACGTGACGGTCTCGCAGCCGCAGATCCGGATAACCTCGGCCGATGCCGCGACGCTCTTCGTGACCAGCGGGGGCACGCAGGTCGCCTTCGCGACGCTCGACCTCTCGCGGGCGGCGCGGATCTCCGCGAACGGCGCTGTCACGTACAGCGCGGCGCCCGCGGCGCTCACGTCCGCAGGGCGCGACCAGGTGCTCGCCGGCTACTCGACAGCTCTCGACCCCGTGACGTTCACGATCGGATCGGCCGCGGCCGCACCGGCCGGGACCACTGGGACCGTCGTCGCCGCCGCGGTGGTCAAGGCCAAGCCGCTTCCGCAGACCCCGCCGACGTCGACCGGGATCGACATCAGCGCCGACGACCTCGCCGCGCTCCAGGCCGGCGAGGAGGCCACGATCTCGGCATCCGGGTTCCGACCGGGCGAGACCGGCATCAAGGTGGTCGTGTACTCGACTCCGGTCGTGCTCGGCACCGTGACGGCGGATGCCGCGGGCATCGCCTCGTGGACCGGAACCCTCCCGGCCACCCTCGCCGACGGCGACCACACCCTCACGCTGCAGGGCTCGGTCGACCGCGGGCTGGCGTTCACCCTGGCCAGGACGACGGCGGCGATCGGCGCGTGCACCGTCGAGGGCGCCACCCTGAACTGGGGCTACAAGGAGTCGTTCCGCACCTACATCGAGGGCATCGCCAGGGGCGGGTGGACACTCACCGACGTGGCGTACGAGTACCCGCAGTTCGTGTGGGCGAACGGCACGGGGACCTTCGACGGGGAGAGCGGTGCCGGCCTCATCGGCTACGGCGGCGGCATCGCCTTCACCGGTCACGACGGCGCGCTGAACACGACGCTGTCGAACGCTAGGGTCGAGCTCGCCGGATCCACCGGCTACCTCGTGTTCGACATCGCGGGCACCACGCAGTCCGGGGAGGTCGTCGATCAGCAGGGCGTTCGCCTCGCGGAGTTCGCGGTGCCGGATGCCGCGCTCGCCGACGGCGTGATCACGCTCGACGCCGTGCCCACTACCCTCACCGACGCCGGAGCCGCCGCGTTCGGCACCTACGCGGCCGGCGAGGAGCTCGACCCGGTGAGCGCCGTCATCCCCGTGGGCGCCGACTGCGGCTCCGCGCCCGTCGCCCCGGAGAAGAGCGAGTCGGAGGGCAGTGCGGCGGCGACCGCGGTCACGGCTGTCCCTGATGTGCAGGGGGCGCCGGTGTGGCCCTGGATCGTCGGCGGTCTGGTGCTCGTCGTACTGATCGCCGGAGGCGGCGTACTGATCGCCCGTCGCGGCAAGGGCGAGACCGCGGCCGTCGAGGCCTCCGCCGACGCCTGAGCGCCGCGAGTCGCCCTCCTCGCCCGCGCGGGGAGGGCGACTCGCGTCGGCATCCGGCTCCTCGGCCCGTGCGGCTCCGACGGAGGCGCCGCGACGGCACGGAGAAGGGGGCGAGCACCACGGCCCCGCGGTGGGACAATGGATGCATGGCCCCCAGCGAATCCGAGCAGACCGTCGAAGCGACCGTGCGCCGCGTGCCGCGCTACGGCGTGTTCATGGGCATCGGCGTCGTCGTCGGCGTGATCGTCGCGGGCATCCTCACGTTCGCGGGCAGCTTCCAGCCCTCGGAGGCCCTCGACGTCGTCTACCCTCCCGGCCAGGTCTTCGGATTCCTGCTGCTGTGGACCGCGCCGATCGGCCTCGCCCTCGGCGGCGTCGCCGGTCTCATCGCGGAGCGGGTCGCGCGCCGCAGAGACCGGGTGGTCCGCGTCGAGCGCGAGACCATCATCGAGAACGACTGACCCGAGACCCTCGCCTCAGGCGAGTTCGGCGATGATCGGCCGGATCGCCCCGTCGAAGGCGACCACGTCGCGCCGCAGACCGTCGGTCACGGCGACGGACAGCGCGCCGATCCACCAGATGCCCCGCTGCGAGAGCGGCAGCACCTGCACGTTCAGCTCGAACGAGTGCGCGCGGCGCCCCACCTCGCGCTCGAACTCGGCGATGGCGCTGGCGTACGCCCGGTAGGAGTCTCCGCCGGTGCCCGGCTTGCCCGCCGAGGGGCCGTGCAGCGACGAGACGTAGCGGTCGTGCGCCGATCTGGCGTAGTCGAGGGCGGATGCCGCGAACGGCGTGATCGCCGCGGTGAGCTCCTCGGCGCCGGTCGCGGGGAGCGCGACGAGCGTGTCGAACCCGTCGACGAGCTCGAGCGGGACGCCGGAGTGATGCGCGCGCGGCTCGACGGTCATATCCCAGTAGTCCCGCCACTGCGATTCGACGAGCGGAGCGGCGTCGACCGCATCCGGGGCGCGCACCGGCAGATCCCGCAGGCTGGGCAGGTCGGAGGGCGTGCGGATGCCGAGGGACTGCCGCAGCGCGAGCGCGACGAGCACCGGCACGCTCGCGTCTTCGCGGATCAGCCACTGCGGCTTGTCGGACATGGCCCCATCGTATGGGGAGAGCGCGGCATCCGCTCTTCGTCTTCCGGAGTTCGGGGGTCGCGGCTGACGGTAGGATCGAGGGGTGGCTGCCTCCCCCACCAATCCCTATTCCGAAGCCGGCGTCGATACCGCTGCAGGCGATCTCGCCGTCGAGCTGATGAAGTCCTCCGTGCGCGCGACGCACGGACCCGAAGTGCTCGGCGGTGTCGGCGGATTCGCCGGCCTCTTCGACGCCAGCGCGCTGCTCGGCTATCGCCGGCCCCTGCTGGCCAGCAGCACAGACGGCGTCGGCACCAAGGTCGCGATCGCCCAGGCGATCGACAAGCACGACACGATCGGGCAGGACCTGGTCGGCATGGTCGTCGACGACATCGTCGTGGTGGGCGCCAAGCCGCTCTTCATGACCGACTACATCGCGTGCGGCAAGGTCGTGCCGCAGCGCATCGCCGACATCGTGCGCGGAATCGCCGAGGCCTGCTCCGCCACGGGCACCGCGCTCGTCGGCGGCGAGACGGCAGAGCACCCCGGTCTGCTCGGACCGCGCGACTACGACGTCGCGGGCGCTGCGACCGGTGTGGTCGAGGCCGACGCCATCCTCGGCGCCGAGCGCGTGCAGGACGGCGATGTCGTCCTCGCCGTGCAGTCCAGCGGCCTGCACTCCAACGGCTACTCCCTGGTGCGCCACATCGTCACCGGCGCCGGCATCAGCTACGCCGACACCGCGGCCGACTTCGGCACCACCTGGGGCGAAGCGCTCCTGGAGCCGACGCGCCTCTACACGCTCCCGCTGCTGCGCCTCATCGACGCGCTCGGCGGCGGCGTCCACGCGCTCAGCCATGTCACCGGCGGCGGCATCGCGGCGAACCTCGCGCGCGTGCTCCCGCAGGGCACCTGGGCGGAGGTCGACCGCGGCACGTGGTCGCCCAGCCCCGTCTTCCGCGTGCTCAGCGACATCGCCGGCTCCACGCTCGAGTCGGCGGAGGGCACCTGGAACCTCGGCATCGGCTTCCTCGCGGTGATCGCGCAGGACAAGAAGGATGCTGCCATCGCTGCGCTCGCCGCAGAGGGCATGCCCGCCTGGCAGGTCGCGACCGTGGGCTTCGGCGCGCGTCCGGCCGGCGAGTTCGAACAGGGCGCCAAGGGCGTCGACGGCGGAGCGGTGCGCCTCGTGGGCGCCTACTCCTCCCACTGAAGAAACGGATGAAATAACCACCCCATGTGCGGCATCGTCGGAATGGTCGGAACGGCCCCGGTCAACCAGGACATCTACGACGCTCTCCTCCTGCTGCAGCACCGCGGCCAGGATGCGACGGGCATCGCCACCGCAGAGTCGAACGGCGTCATGCACAACGCGAAGGCGCAGGGGATGGTGCGCGAGGCGTTCCGCACCCGCGACATGCGCGCGCTCCTCGGCAACGTCGGCCTCGGCCACGTGCGCTATGCGACGAAGGGCACGGCGTCGAACGAGGAGGAGATGCAGCCGTTCTACGTGAACGCGCCCTACGGCATCATCCTCATCCACAACGGCAACCTCACGAACACGCGCGAGCTGACGGCCGACATGGCCCAGCGCGACCGCCGCCACCTGAACTCCTCCAGCGACACCGAGCTGCTGCTCAACGTACTCGCCGGCGAACTGCAGAACACCACCTCGACGGTCGACCTCGACCCGGAGCGCGTGTTCGAGGCCGTCGAGCGCACCCACGAGCGCATCGAGGGCGCGTACGCCGTGATCGCCGTGATCGCCGGCTACGGTCTGCTCGCGTTCCGTGACCCCTTCGGCATCCGTCCGCTGATCCTCGGTCGCCGTCCGTCCACCGTGGAGGGCGCGGAGGGCCGCGACGAATGGGTCGTCGCCAGCGAGTCGCTCGTGCTCGAGAACGGCGACTACGAGGTCGTCCGCGAGGTCGAGCCCGGCGAGGCCGTGTTCATCACGAACGACGGCGAGCTGTTCTCCCGGCAGTGCGCGCAGAACCCGACCCTGGCGCCCTGCGCGTTCGAGTACGTCTACCTCGCGCGTCCGGACTCGGTCATGAACGGCATCTCGGTCTACGAGTCGCGCCTGCGCATGGGCGACCGCCTCGCCGACACGATCGCCAAGCACGTGCCGATGGACAAGATCGACGTCGTCATGCCGATCCCCGACTCGTCGCGCCCCGCCGCGATGGAGGTCGCCCGCAAGCTCGGCATCGAGTACCGCGAGGGCTTCTACAAGAACCGCTACGTCGGCCGCACCTTCATCATGCCCGGCCAGGCGGTGCGCAAGAAGAGCGTGCGGCAGAAGCTGAACGCCATGTCGACCGAGTTCCAGGGCAAGAACGTCCTGCTGATCGACGACTCGATCGTCCGGGGAACGACGTCGAAGGAGATCATCCAGATGGCCAGGGATGCCGGCGCGAGCTCGGTGACCTTCGCCTCCGCGGCGCCTCCGGTGCGGCATCCGCACGTCTACGGAATCAACATGCCGTCGCGTCAGGAGCTCATCGCGCACGGCCGCACGATCCCCGAGATCGCCGAGGTGCTCGGCTGCGACCACCTCGTGTACCAGGAGGTCGACGACCTCAAGGCCGCGATCACGGAGGGCTCGGCGGTGACCGAGCTCGACATGAGCTGCTTCGATGGACGCTACGTGACCGGCACCGTGTCGGACGAGTACCTCGCGTGGGTGGAGGGGTCGCAGACCTCTTGATGACCGGATCCCTGGGTACGCCTGCGAGCCGGCCGCTCTGGGAGGGTCGGGCACTGGCCCTGCTCGGGATCGTGCTCGTCGCGTTCTCGCTGCGATCCGCGGTCGCGTCGCTGTCTCCGGTGATCGACCACATCGCACGGGACTTCCCGATGTCGCCCGTCGTCGTCGGTCTGATCGGCGCCGCGCCTCCGGTGTGCTTCGCGATCTTCGGCATCGTGACCCCGCTGTTCGAGCGTCGTTTCGGGCTGGAGCGGGTCGCGGTGTTCGCGATCGGGCTGATGGCCGCCGGGCTCCTGCTGCGCGGTTTCGCGGTGGACTCGACGACGCTGCTCGCCGCGACCGCCGTGGTGTTCGCCGGCGTCGGCTCGGGCAACGTGCTGCTCCCGCCACTGGTGAAGAAGTACTTCCCCGACCGTCTCGGCGTCATGATGACGGTCTACTCGACCACGATGGCGGTCTCGACCTTCCTGCCGCCGCTGGTGGCCGTGCCGATCGCCGACACGCTCGGCTGGCGCGTGTCGCTCGGCATCTGGGGCGGTTTCGCCGCGGTCGCGCTCATCCCGTGGATCACGATGCTCGTCACGAACCGCACGACCCCGGATGTGGCGGAGGAGCCCGCTGGCGACCGGCCGGCGATCGTCCGCGAGGCGTCGGCGCAGGATGCCGTGGCCGTCGCGACCGGCCCCATCACCACGGCGTCGGCGAACCCGCGGATCTTCGGTAGGCTGTGGCGGCTGCCGCTGGCCTGGGCGCTCGCGGTCGTGTTCGCGGCATCCTCGTCGATGGCGTACGCGTCGTTCGCCTGGATGCCGACGATGCTCGTCGACATCGGCGGCGTCACCCCGGCGACGGCGGGCTTCCTGCTGTCGGCGTTCGCGCTCGTCGGTCTGCCCTGCTCGATGCTCGTGCCGATCCTCGTGGTGCGGTATCAGGCCACCAGGCCGCTGTTCTTCTTCGCGGTCGGCGCGGGGCTCGTCGGCCTCGCGGGCCTCCTGCTCTTCCCGACCGCAGCCCTCGCGCTGTGGGTCATGATCTTCGGACTGACCGCGATCATGTTCCCGCTGAGCCTGGTGCTGCTGAGCATCCGCGCCCGAACTCCCGAGAGCGCCGTGGCCCTCAGCGGCTTCGTGCAGAGCCTCGGCTACGGCGTGGCCGCGCTGTTCCCCCTGACGATCGGCCTGCTGCACGAGACGACAGGAGGGTGGCAGGTTCCGCTGCTGCTCCTCGCCGGCGCGCTCGTCGTCGCGTGCCCGTTCGGCTGGATCGCCGGACGTCGTCGCACGATCGAGGACGAGTGGGAGCGCCGGTACGGGCGCTGGTGACGGTGCGCCCGGTCAGGCGCGCGGCGGAGCGGTCGACGACCTGACGACGAGTTGCGGATCGGTGGACGGCATGTCCCCGATCGCGTCGTGCCCCTCGATCTGCGCGATCAGGCGCAGTGCGGCGGCGCGGCCCATGTCTTCGAACGGCTGACGCACGGTCGTGAGGGCGGGGGAGGCGTATGCCGCGAGGGCGATGTCGTCGACGCTGACCACGGAGACGTCCTCCGGCACGCTGCGGCCCGCTTCGTGCAGGGCGCGGATGAGGCCGAAGGCCATCTCGTCGCTGGACACGAAGACCGCGGTGACCTCGGGGATCGCCGCGATCGTGCGGCCGGCGCGGTAGCCGGACTCTGGGGTCCAGTCGGCGGGGATCACGGGCGGAGGGACGATGCCGCGGTCGCGGAGCGTCTGCTCCCAGGCCTCGCTGCGCTGCTGCGTCTCGGTCCAGTAGTCGTCGCCGGACACGTGCCACACGGTCTCGTGGCCGAGGTCGAGCAGGTGCTCGACGGCGAGCCTGGCGATGGCGCGCTGGTCGACGGCGAGGGGAGCGTCCTCGTCGAGCGAGGTGCGCTCGCTGCGCGTGGCCGGAGTGCGCTCCATGCGCATCCGCATGGCGGGGGTCTCCAGCTCGACGGGCACGCCGAGGATGATGCCCTCGGCGCCCTGCCGCTCCAGCCGGTCGAACGCCTCGAGGAAGGCCTCGGTCGATGCGTGGTCGGCGACGGCGGCGGTCGACACGGTGTAGCCGTTGGCGGCGGCGGCCTGCTGGATGCCGACGCCGAGCGCCGCGGAGGAGTAGCGGTCGGTCGACACGACGATCACGCCGAGCACCCGGGTGCGCCCGGATGCGAGGGATGCCGCGGCGGCGTGCACGCGGTAGCCGAGCTCGTCGACGGCGGCGAGAACCCGTCGGGCGGTGTCGGCCCGCACGTTGTCCTGGCCGGACATCACGCGGGACACGGTCTGCGTCGAGACGCCCGCGAGCTTGGCGACATCGACCTGACTCGGGGCCCTGTCTTCCTGGTGACGGCGAGGTGACATGTCTCAATGGTAGCGATCAATCGGCGGAATCTCAGTAACTCAGGCGGGTCATGATGCGATAATGTGAACGCAAACACTCGTCTTTGGAGCGCTATGTCCGACCTTCTCGCCGCCGCTGTCGACGGCCCGACCGCGACTCTCGCCGACCCGGCGCCCGCGGCACCCTCCTCCGGTCCCGCCCTGTCCTGGCGCGCCGGTGAGCTCATCCGCCGGGGTGCGCCTCACCGCATCCTGTCCGGCGCGATCCACTACTTCCGCGTCCACCCCGACCAGTGGGAGGACCGCCTCCGCCGACTCGCGGCGATGGGCGCGAACACCGTCGACACCTACGTCGCCTGGAACTTCCACGAGCGCACCGAGGGCGATGTGCGGTTCGACGGCTGGCGCGACATCGAGCGCTTCATCCGCCTCGCCGGCGAGGTCGGCCTCGACGTGTTCGTGCGGCCCAGCCCCTACATCTGCGCCGAGTGGTCGAACGGCGGCATCCCGTTCTGGCTCTCCGGTCGGGTGGACGCCCTGCGCACCAGCGACCCCGCGTACCTCGCGGCGGTGGACGCCTGGTACGACGAGCTCATCCCGCGACTGGCCCCTCTGCAGGCGGCGCACGGCGGGCCGATCGTCGCGGTGCAGATCGAGAACGAGTACGGCTCCTTCGGCAGCGACGCGGCCCACCTCGTGCACCTGCGCGACGGACTGCGCGCGCGCGGCATCGTCGAGATGCTCACGACGGCCGACGGCATCACGTCCGACATGATCGAGCACGGCAGCGTCCCTGGAGCCATGACGACCTTCACCTTCGGCACCGGTGTGGCGAAGGCGGTCGAGCTGCGCCGCGGCGACGAGGCGCTGATGTGCAGCGAGCTCTGGGGCGGCTGGTTCGACCACTGGGGCGAGCGGCACCACGTCCGCTCCGCGGCCAGCATGGGCGGCACCGTGGGCGATCTGCTCGCCGAGGGCGGCTCGGTCAGCCTGTACATGGCTCACGGCGGCACGAACTTCGGGCTGTGGAACGGCGCGAACCATGACCGGGTGCTGCAGCCGACCGTCACCAGCTACGACTCCGACGCCCCGATCGGCGAGGACGGCACGCTGAACGACAAGTTCCATGCGCTGCGCGCGATGCTCGCCCCCTTCCACGACGGCGAGCTGCCGGAGATCCCCGCGGACCCGCGACGCCAGGCCGCGGCATCCGCACCGCTCGTGCCCGTGCGCTCTCTTCTCGATGTCGTGCGCGCGCTTCCGACGGCCGGAGGCTCGACGCCGATGCCGCGCACGTTCGAACAGCTCGGCGCCGAAGACGGCCTGGTCGTCTACGAGGCTCCCGTGTCGTTCCCCGCGGATGCGACGCTCACGATCGACGGGCTGCACGACCGCGCCACGGTCTTCCTCGATGACGCGCGGCTCGGCACCCTCGACCGCGATGCGCAGACGTCGCTCGCGCTTCCAGCCTCCGGAGGTCGCGGCGTGCTCACGATCATCGTGGAGAGCCTCGGCCGCATCAACTACGGCCCCCGCACGGGCGAGGGCAAGGGCATCATGGGCTCCGTCATGGTCGGACGCCGCTTCGTGAACGGCTGGACCCACCGCATCGTGCCGCAGGGGGCTCCGGATGCCGCGTCCGGAACCCCCTCCTCCGACGGAGTGGCCGTGGCCCGCCTCGACGTCGCCGAACCCCTCGACGCGTGGCTCGCCTTCCCCGGCGGCTCGAAGGGCATGGTGTGGCTGAACGGCTTCCTGCTCGGCCGCTACTGGAAGATCGGTCCGCAGGAGACGCTGTACGCGCCGGCGCCGCTCTGGCGCGAGGGGGCCAACGAGGTCGTGGTGCTCGATCTCGACGGCCTGGGTGCGGCCGTCGAGATCCGCGAGCAGCCGTCGTTCGGCCCGCCGGAGGAGTTCATCGGCTCCTGACCGCAGGCCGCCCCGGCCACCAGATGCGGTCGCCCACGAGGGCGAAGATCGCCGGGACGATCACGGTCCGCACGACGAGCGTGTCGACCACCACGCCGACGCCCACGATGAGCCCGAGCTGACCGAGGGTGACGAGCGGCAGCACGCCGAGGGCGGCGAACACGGCGGCGAGCACGATCCCGGCGCTCGTGATCACGCCTCCGGTGTGGGCGATCGCCTCGACCATGCCGTCGCGGGTGCCGTGGATGGACGCCTCGGCGCGCGCACGGTGCACGAGGAAGATCGTGTAGTCGATGCCGAGAGCGACGAGGAACAGGAACGCGAGGAGCGGCACCTGCAGATCGAGCGCGGGCTGCCCGAAGAGCACCCGGCTCAGCCAGGCGCCGGCGCCGATCGCGGCGAGGGCGCTCGCGACGTTCACGAGGAGCAGCAGCACGGGGGCGATGACGGAGCGGAGGAGGACCAGCAGCACCACCACGCTCACGGCGAGCACCAGCGGGGCGATGAGCAGGAGGTCGCGCTGGCCGCCCTCTCTGGCGTCGAGGTCGGTGGCTACCGCACCGCCGACCACCGCGTCGGCGCCGTCCACGGCGTGCACCGCGTCGCGCAGTGCGGCGATCTGATCCAGGCTCTGCGTGGTGCTCGGGCCGTACTCGCTGATGACCCTGATCTTCGTCAGCGAGCCGTCATCCGTGGTCCCCGCGGGGTTCACGCGCACCACGCCGTCGACGTCCTCCGCCGCGGCGATCACGGCGTCGGCCTCGTCGCTGTGCGAGACGATGAGGATCGGCTGGGCCTCCCCCGGCGCGAAGTGCGCGGAGACCACCGCGAGTCCCGTCGCCGACTCGGACTGCACGCGGAACCTGTCGAGCTGGTCGAGCCCGACCGCCGTGCCGAAGAGGCCGGCCGCCATGACCGCGAGCAGGGCGACTCCCGACAGGAGGCTCACCACGGGGCGCCGCACGACCTGCGTCGCCGCCCGTCGCCAGCCGCCGCCGTGGCGGACGGCGGCTCCTGGACGAGGGACGAAGGGCCAGAAAACCCCGCGACCGCAGACGGCCAGCAGGGGCGGCAGCAGGAGCAGCACGGAGCCGAGGGCGATGAGCAGCCCGATCGCCGAGGTGATGCCGAGGCCGTGCGTGCCGGGGATCACCGCGAGCACCAGGGTCAGCAGCGCCAGCACGACGGTCGCGTTCGAGGCGACGATCGCCGGGGCGGATTTGCGCCAGGCGGTGCTCAGCGCCTGCCGGTGGTCGTCGGAGAGCAGGAGCTCCTCGCGGTAGCGCGAGATGAGCAGCAGCGCGTAGTTCGTGCCCGCGCCGAACACGAGCACGCTGATGATGCCGGCGTCGAACTGCAGGTCCCACAGGGATGCCGCCGCCGCGGTCATGCGTCCGGCCAGGCCGTCCGCGAGCGCGACGACGACCAGCGGGATCAGCCACAGCACCGGCGAGCGGTAGGTGACGATCAGCAGTACGGCGACGATGAGGATCGTCACGAGCAGGAGGGTGAAGTCGGCTCCCTCGAACGAGGAGGCGACGTCGGCCCCGAAGGCCGGGCCTCCCGTGACCTGCAGGCTCATCCCTTCGGGCGCGTCTCCGGCGATGGCGGTGCGCAGGGCGTCGATCGTCTCCGCCGTCTCCGCATTCGTGTCGCCGACGAGGACCGGTGTCGCGATCACGGCGGCCTTGCCGTCGTCGCTCACCATCGGGCCCGTCGGTTCGGCGTCGGCATGCGGCTCGAGCACCGGGAGGAGGTTCTCCAGATCGTCGATGTCGGTGTCGGTGAGCGCGCGTCCGTCGTCGCGTGACGCGACCACCAGCACCGACTGCCGGTCGGCGTCAGGGAACCGGTCGAGGAGCGCCGCCGCCTCGGACGACTCCGATGCGGCGGGCGCCTGGGCGTTGCCCCCTGGCGCCTTCGCCGAGCCGAACGCGCCGAAGAGCAGGGTCATGATGAGGAGGACGAGCCCCAGGGAGATCCAGGCCCCTCGTCGTGAGGTCAGACGGTCGGAGAGGCGCTGGCGCGCGGAGGAGTCGGTCATGTCCTCCACTCCACAGGGGCGGGAGAGCGGTGACATCGCGAGGACGGTTGACGACGTTCTCCGTCGAACGATGGATGCCGTGCGAGCCCCGACGTGCGAGGCGGCCGATGTCGATCGTGTAAATGTTTGCGCTCGCGTCCCCGGAAAGTATTGAAATATCAATACCCGCTCCCATAGAGTGATTGCGCAAACATCGTGCGAGCGATGACTCCACCCTGGCGCATCGGAGCGTCTTTCTCTCCGAGCACCTCCCGTTCGAGAGGTAAGACGTGTCGACTCATACCCGACCACCCCGCGCGACGCGCGCGGTCAGCTCACTGCTGACCAGCGTGCTCGTCTTCGGCGGAGTCGCCGTGCAGGCGATTCCCGCACAGGCAGCCGACCTGATCCCCGTGCCCAAGACCGAGTACCGCCTGGCGGCGGTGTCCAGCGAGTCGGACGCGTACCCTGCGCCCCCTGCTCTCGACGGCACCGCCCTCGGGGCCTTCGACGGCGACTACGCCACGCAGTGGGTCTCGCGGTACACGGTCCCGGCCCCTGCTCCGCACTGGCTGGCGATCGACCTGCAGCGGTCGATCTCCGTGAAGGCGCTGGACTACTCGGGCAAGAAGGGCCAGCGCATCGACGCGAAGAACGTCGAGGTGTACGTCACAGACGACGCGTCCGTCGCGACGACCTCGCCGAAGGACGGCGGGTGGGGTGCGGCCGTGGGGACGGCGACCCTGCACGCCCCCACCGCCAACACCGAGAAGCAGCGCATCGAGCTCGCGACGGCGAAGACCGGGCGCTACGTCGCCCTCGTCGTGCTCGACGCGCAGGACCCCGCGGGCAACGGCGGCGGCGCCGGCGAGATCGAGGTCCTCTCCGACCAGGCCCTTCCGCCGATCGTCACCGACCCCGGCACCCCGCCGGCCGGAGCGACCGTGCAGATCGCGAACGGCGGCACCACGGCCACCGTGTCGAAGACCTTCCCGCAGATCCTGGGGTACGCGGTCGGCGGCTCGTCCATCGGCGGCCAGCGCACGTCGGGCGGCAAGTGGGCCGTCAACGGCACCTCCTACGCCTCGACGACCACGGCGACGTCGACGGCATCCGGCATCGACTACGTCTCGGTCCTGACCGGCGTCGACGTGACGGTGCGCAGCAGCATCCGCGTCGCCGCTGACGGCACCGTCGCCTTCGCGGTCACGGGCGTCGACGGCACCGCGCCGGTCACGACCCTCGGCCTGCCCGACAACGCGTTCCTGTCGACCAGCGCATCGGATGCCGGCTCGGTGCTCGACCGCACCGTGATCAGCCCCGACAGCACGAAGAACGCCGACGAGCACATCGCTCTGAGCGGCACGACGGCGACGGGGCAGAAGGGCGCGTCCTTCGCGTTCCTCGGCAACGGCGAGGTCGTCGGCAGCGTCATCACCAACGCCACCACGCAGGCATCAGGCAGCACCCCCTCGTGGAACAGCCGCCTCCTCACCCGCGTGACGGAGGCCGACGGGCGCACGGCCGAGATCGGCTCGAACACGTGGCTGATCCACCCGACGACCGCGGTCGACGGCCGCGTCACCACATACGAGCTGCCGAAGGTCACCGTGCTGTTCGCGGGCGACCGCAACGGCGACGGAGCGGTCGACTGGCAGGACGCCGGCATCCGCTACCGCGAGGTCGACACCCCGCGCCTCGGGGCCGACAGGGTCGCGGAGCGCGTCGTCAGCCGCATCCCGTTCAACTTCGCCTCCAGTGCGACGAACTACTTCGACCTCACGCTCGACAACACCAAGCGCATCGCGAACCAGACCGACGGCCTGGGGCAGTGGGTGCTCAACAAGGGCTTCGGCAGCGAGGGCCACGACTCGGCCAACACCGACTACGGCGACAACTTCAACGAGCGCGCCGGCGGCGTGGGCGACCTCAACCACCTCGTCGACGAGGGCGCGAAGCTCAACGCCGACATGAGCGTGCACGTCAACGCGACCGAGATGTACCCGCAGGCGAACGCCTTCGACTCGGCCATCATCGACGGCGCCGCACCCTACAAGCCGGGCTGGAACTGGCTCGACCAGTCGTACTACATCAACCAGCAGGCCGACCTCGGCTCGGGCCGTGTG
The DNA here is from genome assembly GCF_038397765.1 of Microbacterium sp. LWH10-1.2. NCBI lineage: Bacteria > Bacillati > Actinomycetota > Actinomycetes > Micrococcales > Microbacteriaceae > Microbacterium > Microbacterium sp. LWH10-1.2. Next base: position 3,159,368 of record NZ_CP151638.1, on the reverse strand, counting down.
CTCGACCGGTTCCAGCAGCTGCGCGACGCGGTCCCCGGCCTCAGCGGCGTGTACATCGACGTCTACTTCTCCAACGGCTGGGTCGCCGAGGAACTCGCCGACGAGCTGCACGGCATGGGCCTCGAGGTCGCGACCGAGTGGGGCGACAAGTTCGTCGACAACACGGTCTGGTCGCACTGGCCCAACGACCTCAGCTATGGCGGAGTGACCAACAAGGGCATCAACTCCACGATGGTGCGCTTCATCCAGAACGGCCAGGCCGACATCTGGAACAACGACGCCCTCCTCGGCCAGCAGCGCCTGGTCGACGCCGAGGGCTGGGTCGGCAACCAGAACTGGGACGGCTTCATCGACAACGTCTGGACCCAGAGCCTGCCGACGAAGTTCATCCAGCACTTCGATCTGCTCAGCTACACGGCCGGGCAGGCCGCGACGCTGACCGACGACGTGAAGATCTCGATGGACGGCAGCACGCGCGTCATCACGATGGACGGCGCCACGGTGCTCCGCGGCGACTCCTACCTGCTGCCGTGGCAGTCGCTGGCCTCCAACGCGGATGCCGGATCCCCGGTAGATGCCGACAAGATGTACTTCTACTCCGCATCGGGCGGGGAGAAGACGTTCGGCCTCACCGACGCCTTCAGCGGCAACACCGCCTTCGACGTCTTCACTCTGGGCGACCAGGGCCGCGTCAAGGTCGGCACGGTGAACGCGGTCGGCGGAAAGCTCACCATCAGCGGCGACAAGGGCGTGGCCTACGTCGTCGTGCCTCAGGGCGGAGCGCAGCGCGCCGCGGTGACGTACCACGACGCGGGCCTCGACGACCCCGGCTTCAACTCCGGTTCGCTCGACGTCTGGCACCCGAGCGGCGATGTGACCCTGGCCCGCACGAACGAGGGCACGGCCAAGAACAAGTCGCGCGGAGACAACATCGCGGTCTTCGGTGCGGCGGCCTCGTCGATCAGCCAGACCGTGACCGGGCTCACCCCCGGCCAGCGCTACTCGTTCTCCGCGCAGGTGCAGATCGACCCGACGGCGACGCGTGACGTCACTGTGGCGGTCGACACCGGTGCCGGCGCCGTGCAGCGCACCTGGAACCTCTCCCCGACGTTCAACTACACTGCTGCGGACTCAAAGGCAGGGCAGTACTACCAGCGCGGCACGGCATCGTTCCTCGCTCCGGCCTCCGGGCAGGTGACGGTCTCGGTGTCTGCGGCCGCGGGTGACGCGAAGGTGCGGATCGACAACGCGCGCATCATGACCGACACCACGGCTCCCGCAGCCGCGGGCACCGTCTACTCGAACGACTTCGAGGGCAACCAGGCCGGGTGGGGGCCGTTCGTGAAGGGGAGCTCCGGCGGCATCAACGACCCCCGCACGAGCATCTCCCGCCGTCACGACCCGTACACGAGCAGCGACTGGCGCAACACGGCATCCCCGTTCGCCCCCGGCGGTGCGCTCGCGGGTCTCGCGGTCGACTCGACCCTGACCGGTGAGCACTCGCTCATGTCGCACTCGGAGAACAACGGCATCGTCTACCGGACCGACCCCACGCTCGTGCCGCTGCAGGCCGGGCACACGTACCGCATCGGCTTCGACTACCAGGCGGGAGCGAGCGGCGCCTACCGCTGGCTCACCGGCACGGATGTCGTCGCGGGCGGCGAGGTCGCCTCGACCACGCTGAGCCGCACGCCGATCGCCCAGGCGCTGGAGACCACGGCGTTCAGCCAGGACGTGATCGTCGGATGCGGCGACTACACCTGGGTCGGACTCGAGCGCACGGGCGGACCCGACGTCGACTTCGTGCTCGACGACTTCACGGTCACCGACCTCGGACCGACCGCGGGCGGCACGCCGTGCGCGACGGTCTCCGGCGGCACCGCCGTGCTGAGCCCCGGAGCGCAGGCGACGTTCACCACGACCTTCACGAACAGCGAGGCGCTGACCGCCGAGAACATCGGCGTGCAGCTCGCGCTGCCCGAGGGGTACACGGTCGAGGTGGCCGACGGCTCGTCGAACCTGTTCGACGAGGTCGCCCCCGGCGCGAGCGTCGAGACGACCTGGCTGATCACGGCGCCCGCCGCGGCGGCCGGCTCCGCGGTCGACATCGGCATCTCGGCGACGTACCTCGTCGACTGCGACGTGCGCACCGTGTCGACCGTGCAGCAGACCTCGGTCGCGTCACGTGCTCGCATCCCGAACGCGCAGATCACGGCATCCGCGAACTCCGAGGAGACCGAGGGGGAGGACGGAAAGGCCGCGAACATGCTCGACGGCGAGGCCGGCACCTTCTGGCACAGCCGCTGGAGCGCGAACGCCACGTCGTACCCGCACGTGGTGACCTTCGACCTCGGCAGCGCCGAGCAGGTCGACGGCATCTCGTACCTGCGTCGCGGAGCCAACCAGAACGGCCCCATCAAGGGCTTCCAGGTGGCGGTCTCGACCGACGGCGCGACGTTCACAGACGTCGCCACGGGGGAGTGGAAGAACGTCGCCGACTGGCAGGACGTCGACTTCGCCTCCGTGTCGGCACGGTACGTCAGGGTCACCGCGACCTCGTCGATCTCGGGAACGCAGTTCGCCGCGATCGCCGAGATGGCGATCTACGGCACGCCCGCGCCGAAGGACGGCCACGCCCCGAAGGCGCGTCCGGCCGACGACCTGGGCGAGTGCACCCCCGCGACCGACCCGGCGCTCGCTCTCGACGCCGATTCGGTGCGGGCGGGAGAGACGGTCGGGGCCACTCTGACCGGCTTCGCCCCGTCTTCGACCGTGTCGTTCTGGCTCGACGGCGTGAAGATCGCGGATGCCGCGGTCGACGCCGACGGAGCGCTCACCACCCCGCTGCTGATCCCTGCGGATGCCGCAGTCGGGAAGCACCGCGTCATCGTGAAGGACGGCTCTGGAGCCGAGCTCGCGAGCGCGGAGCTGAAGGTCAAGAAGGCCAAGCCGGCCAAGGACCCGAAGGTCACCCCGTCGGTCGGGACGGTGCGCTCCGGCGGCACGCTGACCGTGCAGCTGGGTGGATTCGAGCCCGGTCAGCTCGTGCAGCTGTGGCTGCACTCCGAGCCGGTGAAGGTCGGCGAGGCGACGGTGTCCGATGACGGCGAGGCGGTGCTGTCGATCACGGTTCCCGCCTCGACCCCGGCGGGCGCCCACACGCTCGTCGCGACGGATGCCGAGGGCGTCGAACTCGCATCGGCCGGGCTGGCGGTCACGTCCGCGCCCGGTGCGGGCACGGGCTCCGGGGCGGGTCTCGCCACGACGGGAGCCGATGGTTCGCTGTGGTCGGCCGTGGCGGCATCCGCTCTGGGTCTTCTGGCCCTCGGTGCGGTGCTGTGGACGAGGCGGCGTCGGCTGAGCTGACCCGCAGATCCGCAGCACGACGCGGCCCGGAGGACGATTCCTCCGGGCCGCGTCGTGCGTTCCGTCCCGTTCCGTCTCGTTCCGTCTCGTTCCGTCTCGTTCCGTCCCGTTCCGTCCCGTCTCGTTCCGTCCCGTCCCGTCTCGTTCCGTCCCGCTCCCGCGTCGCGCGAAGATGGATCAGAAATGCCGTTGGGGCTGGCCCGGCGGATGCACTTTTGATCCGTCGCACCGCACCGCACCGCACCACGCCGCACCGAGGAGGCGGTCATCGCGCGCCGCGCACCGCCGCCCACAGCGATGCCCAGTGCGCGGCGGCCAGGTCACGGGGCAGTGCACGAGGCGGCACCTTCGCCGCGGCGAGGGCGTGCTGAACGGTCATGGCACTCACCGGCGCGATCCGCCTGACGATGCTCTCGATGCCGGTGCCGCGCCCGGTGAACACGTCACGGACGAACCTCTCGTACGCGCGTCTCTCGGCGTGCGGCACGAGGGGCGATCCGCGACGGGTGATCGTGAGGATGCCGCCGTCGACGCCGGGGCGCGGCGCGAATCCCCAACTGGGCACCCGCCCCCGCAGGGAGAACTCGAACCACGGCGCGCTCTGCGCTGTCATCATCGTGCCGCCTCCGACGCCGGCGCGCTTGCGGGCGACCTCCCACTGGGTGACGAGCACGGCGTGATCCCACCGGCGCTCCGAGAGCAGGCGCCGCAGGATCGGCGTCGTGAGGTGGAACGGGACGTTGCCGACGACGACGGGCGCGTCGAGCGGATGCCTCAGCGCATCGGCGTGCATGACGCGCACGCGCGGGAGGGCGCGTGCGAGGCGCCGCACCCGGTGCTCGTCGAGGTCGATCGCCGTGAGCGGCCGGCGGGTCGACGCGAGGTGGCGCGTGAGGGCGCCGTCACCAGCCCCGAGCTCGAGGATGGGCCCGGTGGTCGCGTCGACGAGGGCGATGACGGTGTCGATGGTCGGTCGGTGGATGAGGAAGTTCTGGCCGAGTTCATGGCGGCCGCCGTGAAGGGAACGAGGCATGGGAGCGCTCCAAGGGAAGGTTCTGGAGCACCGCGGAGAGGCCGGGTCGCGGGTATGCGGAAGCGCCCGTCCGAGGTGCGTGATGACGTCTCGGAGGGACGGCGCGCTCAATCGAGCGGATGCGAGCGCGCCGTCAGGCGCGGCGGTCGCGGAAGGTGAAGAAGCGCCCCGTCACGGGCGCAGAGCATATTGTTCCCACAGCCCGACTCTAACAGGAGCCGGATGCCGCGGCATCCGCCCTGTCGGGAGGGGAGCTCCTGCTCGGGAGGGGAGCCCCTGCTCGGGAGGAGAACTCCCCCTCGGGAGGAGACGCTGCTTCGGGAGGAGTTCTCACGCTCGGGAGGAGGATCCCGCGCGGAGGCTCCTCCTGAACGTGCTTTCTCCTCCCGAACGCGCGTTCTCCTCCCGAACCGGCGTGGCGGGGATGAGGGGAGGGTCTCCCCGCCACGCACGTGGGGAGGGGGCTCAGCCCTTCACGGCGCCGGCCGCGAGGCCGGAGCGCCAGTACCGCTGCAGGGTGAAGAACAGGATGATCAGCGGGATGACGCCGAGCAGGGCGCCGAGCATGACCGCGCCCTTGTCGGGGGAGAAGTAGCTCATCATGCCGTAGAGGCCGAGGGTGACGGGCTTCAGGTCGGCGCTGGAGATCATCATGAGCGGCAGCAGGAAGTTGTTCCACGTGGCCACGAAGATGAACAGGAAGATCGTCACCATCGCGGGCCCGAGCAGGCGCAGGACGATCGTGAAGAAGATGCGCGCCTCTCCTGCGCCGTCGATGCGCGCGGCCTCGAGCAGCTCGGTCGGCACCGACGACTGCGCGTAGACCATGCCGAGGAACACGCCGAACGGCGAGACCGCCGAGGGGATGATGATCGCCCAGGCCGTGTTCGTGAGCCCCAGCGAGTGGAACTCGATGTACAGCGGCACGGTCAGCAGGGCGACAGGCAGCAGCAGCCCCGCCATGATAACGCCGACCGCGATCCTCTTGCCGGGGAACGCGAACTTCGCGATCGCGTAGCCCGCCATCACCGCGAACAGGGTGCCGATGACGCCGGCGCTCACCGAGTAGAACAGCGAGTTTCCCACCCAGCGCCAGAACAGCCCCTGGGTCCAGCCCATGAGGCTGTCGTAGTTCGTGCCGAGGTTCCAGTCGGCGAACCAGAAGCCGAAGGTCGACGTGAGGTCGGTGTTGTTCTTGGTCGAGGCGACGATGAGCCAGTACACCGGCACCAGGAAGTACAGCGTCGCGATGACGAGCGCGATGATGCCGAAGGTCCGCGCGAGGGGGCCGGGCGCGATCGACGGGGGTGGAGCATCCGCCGACTGCGGCTTGCGCGCTCGGCGAGCGGATGCCGGGGCGACCGTGAGGAGTCGTGTGGTGGTCATCAGGCGTCACCCTTCCGGCGCTGCAGCAGTGCGTAGACGACCGCGAGCACGCCCGCGATCAGGGCCATGAGCAGGGAGTAGGCGGATGCCGGGCCGCTGCCCGACGGCGAGATCTCGCCCATCATCGAGTTGTAGGTGAGCATCATCGGCGTGAAGTCCTTGCCCATCCACGAGTTCGCGGCCTCCATGATGACCGGCTCGTTGAACAGCTGGATCGTGCCGATGATCGACAGCAGCACGGCGAGCAGCGCGGCGCCGCGGACGAGGGGGACCTTGATGCGCATCGCGACCTGGAACCCGGATGCGCCGTCGAGACGCGCGGCCTCGTACAGGTCGCGCGGCACGGCCTGCAGCGCCGACAGGAAGATCAGCATGTTGTAGCCCATGTAGGTCCAGGTCGTCATGTTCGCCATCGAGAACAGGATCGTCTGGGGCGACATCAGGTCGGTGCCCTCGGGGAGGTAGGGCAGGAACGGCGAGACCTGGGGCGTGTAGAGGTACAGCCACATCATCGCGGCGATGATGCCAGGCACCGCGTAGGGGAGGAAGAAGGAGAGACGGAACAGTGCGGGGCGCCGCACGATGAAGGAGTCCAGCAGCAGCGCGAGAGCGAGGGCGCCGATGATCATGACGGGGATCTGGATCACCGCGAACAGCACGACCCTGCCCATGCCGGCCCAGAACGCACTGTTCGTCGCGGCCATGACCAGGTTGTCGAGTCCCACGAAGGTGTCGACGAGCTCGCCGCCGCCGTAGAGTCCGTCGCCCGCGGGGACCTGGGCGAAGAAGGCCGAGCGCACCGACACGATGATCGGGACCAGGAACACGACGACGAACAGGATCGCGAACGGCAGCATGAACAGCCAGCCGGTGAGTCCTTCGCGTCGGATGCCGGAGCGCCGCCGTCGTGCGGGTGCGGATGCCGGGGTCGGGGTCTTCGGGATGACCCTGCTGTCGGTCACGGTGACCATGCTTTCGCCTCTCGCTTCATGACGACGGCGGAGTGCACCGTGGTGGTGTGCACTCCGCCGTCGATCATCAGATGATGCCTTGTCCGAGGGTCATTCCGCGACCGGGAGGCCGAGGTCCTTCAGCGAGGCGACGGCCGTCTCCTGGGCGGTGGTGAAGATGTCGGCCACCTTCGCGGTGCCGGCGACGGCCGCGGCCGCGGTCTCGTTCATCGTCGACAGGGTCGAGAAGCCCGGAGCGTAGGGGAAGTCCGGGTTGAGGTTCTCGGTCGCGGTCGCGAGTTCGGCGAGGACGTCCTGTCCGCCGAACTGGCGCAGCATCTTCTCGGGGGTCTTCACGCTGCCCTTGGCGGCGACGACGAGCCCCTGCGAGGCCAGGTCGTCGACCTGGGTGTTGAGCCAGGCGTTGAACTCCATGGCCTCCTTGGGGTTCTTGCAGCCCTTCATGACCGAGACGCCGGAGCCGCCGTCGGGGCCGCTCAGCGCGCCTGCGCCGAAGTCGGGGAGCTGCGCGACGCGCCACTGGCCCTCGGCCGGGGTGCCGTCGAGCGAGTCGAGCAGGAAGCCGGCCTCCCAGGCCGCGCCGACGTGGCCGATCAGGCTGCCGTCGTTGAGGGCGGCGGTGAAGCCCTCGCCCCAGCGCTCGGTCGCGAGGGTCTGCTTGTTGTCGAGCAGGCCCTGCCAGAACGCGGCGACGCGCTGCGAGCCTTCGCCCTCGGCATCCACCTTCCACTTGTCGCCCGAGGTGGAGAACCAGGTGTCGCCTGCGGCGGCGGACTGGCCGGCGAGCCAGTTCAGCGCCTCGTCGGGGGTGAACGCGGTGACGTACTTGCCTGCGGCGGCGGCGGTGGCCGAGTCGGCGGTCAGGTCGTCCAGGGTCTTCGGGGCCTCCAGGCCGAGGGCCGCGAACGCGGTCTCGTTGTAGAAGTACACGAGGGGTCCGGTGTCCTGCGGGAGTCCGACGATCGCGTCGCCGACCTTCATGCCGCTGAACGCGCCGGCGGAGAACTTGTCCTCGTACTTCTTGGCTTCGGATGCGACGTCCTGCAGCAGGCCCTTGACGTACAGCTGGGGGACCTCGGAGTAGCCGGTCTGCGCGAGGCACGGGCCGTTGCCGGCCTTGATGTCGGTCTCGAGCTTGAGGATCATGTCGCTGGACTTGCCGTCGAACTTCGTGGCCTTGACCTGGATGTCGGGGTGGTCGTCGTTCCAGCGCTTCACGATGTCGGAGACCTTGGTCATGCCGTCGCCGTCGGGAAGGCGGTGCACGTACTCGATCGTGATCGGCTCGCCGGATGCGTCGCTGCCGGTGTCACCGGACGAGCACGCCGCGAGGCCGAAGGCCGAGACCGCACCGACCGCGACGATCGCCGCGGTGCGAGTGAAGCGGGGGGTGAGTGCCATGCTGTTCTCCTCTTTGAGGTCAGGTTCATGCGGATCGCCCCAGGGCGGGGGCCAGGCGCCGCGGGCGGCGTCGATCACATTGCACATCAAATCAGAAAATGTTTGCGTTCACAAGCTGTGAAATGCAATCGAAACATGCGGTCTCCCCGACACGGAAGGGAGCGCTGACATAGTGCCGGATGCCGTGCCTTCGGCAGGTGTCGCGGGTTGCGCTGCGGGAGTCCGCACGCGCGGTCGGTTTGCGAGTTGCGCTGCGGAAGTCTGTAGGCGCGGCAGACGTGTCGACAGCGTGTGCAGCGATGAGCAGCGCGAACGGGCCGGGCGGCAGAGCGGCGTGAACAGCCCGGCCGACGAGTCGGCGCGAAACGGGGCCGGAAGGCGAGGGGATGCCGCGGGTCACGGCATCCGCTCCGGCATCCGGGCACGACGAAACCCCCGCGCAACGCACGGGGGAGACGACGAGCTGAGGCGGTCAGGCCTTCTCTAGCTCGTCCTCGTCTTCGTCGGCATACTCATCTGCCCACTTGTCGACGTACTCGGGTTCCGAGTCGTCGCTCGGGTGCCCGAGCTCGCGTTCCAGTGCCGAGTAATTCACTGACGGACTGAACGACTTGAGTTCGCGGGCGATTTTGGTGTGCTTCGCCTTTTGACGGCCACGGCCCATGCGCGAGACCCCCTCACGAGTTAGCTGCGGGCTACACGGGGCCCGACGCGTTTCAGGACACCGGCCTGAAGCCGGTAAGAGTAGCATTCAGAATAGCACGCGGGTAAGACCCTCTGGCCGAGGCCAGCCTGGTGAAGGGAGCGATCCTCATGACCGACAACACCTCTGCTCCACGAGAGGAAGCCGTGCAGAACGCGGCCCTGCAGAAGGCGGTGATCGTCGGGCTGCAGCCCGGACAGTCACAGCACGTCCTCGATGAGGCCGTCAAGTACGCGCGTCTGCTCGGCGCTCCGCTCGTGGTCGTGCACGTCGACGTGACCCGTTTCGTCACGTACGAGGACCCGGACGGCTATGTGCATTCGGCGCCGATCGACATCAACTTCGAAGCGGGAGCCGCCGAGTTCGAGGCCGTGCAGGCGACCGCCTCCGCCGCACTCGACGGCACGGGACTGACCTGGACCGCACGGCAGCTCGTCGGCGACCCGGCGCTCGCGATCAAGCAGCTCGCGAACAAGCTCGATGCCCAGCTCATCGTCGTCGGAACCCGCAAGCGCGGGATCGGCGAGTCGATCAGGGAGTTCTTCACCGGTTCCGTCGCCGCGCGGCTCGCGCACCGGCAGCACCGCTCGGTGCTCGTCGTCCCGCTGGAGGAGCCGGTGCCCGACGACCAGAAGGAGATCTGGGTCGAGTAGCCCGCCTCGGCTTCGGCCGTTGAGCGACCGAGACGAAACGCGGATCCAGTCATACGACTGAATCCGCGTCTCGTGCCGTTGCGCTCGCTCGACGACCGGTGTGGGGCTGACGCTCAGCGCCCCAGGCCGGCGAGGGCGGCGGTCACGCCCTTCGCGGCGGCATCCAGGCCGTCTTCGAGATCGGAGACGACGGACGCCGGAAGGGTCCCGCCCTTCGCGATGTGCGTGCGGAGGTCGGTGCGCACCCGTGCGCGGAACGCGTTGATGACGGCATCCGCCCTGTGCATCTCCTCGCGGCTGAGGATGCGCTCGTCGTCAACGGGCGTGCGGGGGCGCGACTTGGACGCCTGGCGGTCGTCGTGCTCGGCGCTGGCGAGGTCGGCCCTGAGGCTCTTCATCGCCTCCTTCACGCTCTGCCGCACCTCGTTCGCGATCAGCCGCACGGAGTCGGTGAGACCCGCCTCGATGCCGGCGAGGTCGCCCTCGCGCGATGCGAGCTCGGCGCGTCCGGCATCCGTGATCGCGTAGATCGTGGTGCGGCCGTCGACGGTCTTGGTGACCAGGCCCTCCTCCTCGAGCTTCGCGAGTCGCGGGTAGATGGTGCCGGCGCTCGGGGTGTACGTGCCCCCGGTGCGATCCGTCAGCGCCTGGATGACCCCGTAGCCGTGCTGCGGGGACTCCGCGAGGAGTGACAGCAGGTACAGGCGCAGGTCGCCGTGGGAGAAGACCGCGGGGCTCACGAGTCCCACTCCTCGTCGTTCGCGATCGACGCGGTCGCGCGACGCAGCACGGTGACGCCGCCCGACACCGAGTTGGCGCGGAGGTCGACGAAGCGGCCGGCGAGCTCGCCCGTGGAACCGGTGTAGTTGCTGGGGCCGGAGGATCCGCGCTCGACGCCGTCGATCAGGATCCGACCGCTCATCGAGCGGACCACGTAGTTCGCGGCGAGCGACTCGTCGAGGCGCACGGTGGTGCCGCCCGACACGGTGTTCACGTTGATCGAGTTCACGTCTCCCGCGGCGTCGATCAGGGTCGCGCCGGAGACGCTGTCGACGGTCGCCTTGCGGATCGTGCCCGTGGCGGCGACGTCGCCCGAGACGCTGTTGGCGTTGATCGAGCCGGTCAGGCCGCGCACCTGCACGTCTCCGGAGACCGAGTTCACGGTGAGGTCGCCGATCAGGGTGTCGACGATGATGTCGCCGGACACGGTGTTGAGGCGGGCGTCGTTGCGGATGCCGGAGACGAGCGCGCCCGCGCTGACGACGCCGAGGTTGAGGGCGATCGCACGGGGGACCGCCACGCTGACCTCGGCCTTGGGGCCGCCGGAGCCGAAGTTGCGGAACACCTCGAGGAAGTTGTCCCAGCCGAGCTGCGGGTGGTCGATCTCGACCTCGCCGTCGGAGGACTCGATGCGCAGGTCCTTGATGGTGACGCCGTGCACCTCGATGCGGATGCCGGGTTCGTCGTGGGCGATCACGTCGACCTGCCCGCCGACGAGCCCGATCTTCAGTCGGCTGATGTTCTCGATGTCGATGACGCGTTCCTCGCCAGGGGCGATGAGCCACTTCTCGGTCATGTGCTTCTCCTTGTTCGGAATCGCGTTATATCGCGTCTAAGAAGAGTAACACGATATAACGCGAGTCTGTCAAGTGGGACGTTTCGTCTCGGTCGCTGCGCTGCCTCGCTCAACGACCGAGAAGACGGCGGTCAGATCACGGGAGGCGTATGCCAGATGCGGTCGATGTAGTCGCGGATCGAGCGGTCAGACGAGAAGAACCCGGTGCGGGCGACGTTGAGCACGGCGGAGCGGTTCCATCCGTCGGCGTCGCGGTACGCGGCATCCACCCGCTCCTGCGCCGTCATGTAGGAGGCGTAGTCGGCCAGCACCATGAAGCGGTCCTCGTAGAGGAGGTTGGAGACGACGGGCTCGAACACCGAGCGGTCTCCGCGCGAGAACGCTCCGGAGGCGATCAGGTCGATCGCCCTGCGCAGCCCCTCGTCGGCCTGGTAGAACTCGCTCGGCCGGTAGCCGCGGTCGGACAGCGCCGACACCTCGGGCTCGCTCATGCCGAACAGGAAGAAGTCGTCATCGCCCACCAGCTCGCGGATCTCGACGTTCGCACCGTCGTCGGTGCCGATCGTGAGCGCGCCGTTGAGCGCGAACTTCATGTTGCCGGTGCCGGAGGCCTCCTTGCCGGCGAGGGAGATCTGCTCCGACAGGTCGGCTGCGGGGATCACCCGCTCGGCGAGGGTGACGTTGTAGTTCGGCGGGAAGATCACCTTCAGGCGGCCGTCGAGGCGCGGGTCGGCGTTCACGACGGAGCCCACGGCGTTGATCAGATGGATGATGCGCTTCGCCATCGCGTACCCCGGCGCCGCCTTCGCCCCGAAGATCACGGTGCGCGGCTGCAGGTCGGATGCCGAGAGCCGCCCCGAGACCACCCCTTCGTACTGCGACACGATGTGCAGCACCTTGAGCATCTGCCGCTTGTACTCGTGCAGGCGCTTCACCATCACGTCGAGCATGTGCCCGTCGCTCACGTCGACGCCGTCGCGCTCACGCAGCACCTCGCCCAGGCGCCTCTTGTTCGCCGCCTTGACCTCGGCGAACCGTGCGAGGAACGACGCGTCGTCGGCGAAGGGCTCCAGCTCCCGCAGGCGCTCCAGATCGGTCACCCAGCCTTCGCCGATCGTCTCGGTGATGAGCGAGGAGAGCGAGGGGTTCGCGAGCCGGAGGAACCGCCGCGGCGTGACGCCGTTGGTGACGTTCGTGAACTTCTCGGGGTAGAAGTCGCTGAAGTCGGAGAGGACCTTGTCGCGCAGCAGCTGCGAGTGCAGTTCGGCGACGCCGTTCACGCGTGCTCCGGCGACCGTGGCGAGGTACGCCATCCGCACCGACCTGACCGGATGCTCGGCGATGATCGACATGTTGCGGATGCGGAGCTCGTCGTCGCCGTAGCGCTCGCGCACGGCATCCAGGAACTCCTCGTTGATGCGGTAGATGATCTCCAGGTGCCGCGGAAGGAGCCTGCCGAGCAGGTCGACCGGCCAGACCTCGAGCGCCTCCGGCAGCAGCGTGTGGCACGTGTACGCGAAGCACTGCCGCGTGATCGCCCACGCGGCATCCCACTCCAGCTTCTTCTCGTCGATCAGCACGCGCATGAACTCGGGCACCGCGATCACCGGGTGGGTGTCGTTGAGCTGGAAGATCACGCGCTCGGGCAGCCGGTTCAGGTCGTACCCCTCGGCGAGCATGTTGTCGAGGAAGTCGTGGATGGATGCCGCCACGAAGAAGTACTGCTGCTGCAGGCGCAGCTCCTTGCCCTGCGGGGTGGAGTCCTCGGGGTAGAGCACCTTCGAGATGTTCGCGGCGTAGGTCTGCGCGCGCACGGCCTCCTCGTAGTCTCCGGAGTTGAAGATGCGCAGGTCGAAGGCGTTCGTCGCGACGGCGCTCCACAGGCGGAGGGTGTTCACGCGGCCGTTCTCGAAGCCGGGGACCATGTAGTTGTACGGCACGGCCTGCACGTTCCACGCGGGGATCCAGCGGGAGCGGGTCACGCCGTCGTCGTCGTACTTCTCGGTGCGTCCGCCGAACGAGACGGTCTGCGCGTCCTCAGGGCGGGCGAACTCCCACGGCGAGCCCAGTGCGAGCCAGGCATCCGGCTGCTCCACCTGCTGACCTTCGATGAACGTCTGCCGGAAGATGCCGTACTCGTAGCGGATGCCGTAGCCGATGTTGGGCACGCCGAGTGTCGCCAGCGAGTCGATGAAGCAGGCCGCGAGGCGGCCGAGCCCGCCGTTGCCGAGACCGGGCTCGACCTCGTGGCCGCGCAGCTCGTCGAGGCTGAGGCCGAGTCCCTCGAGGGCCTGCGCGGCGATGTCGGTGAGCCCGCCGGCGAGGAGGTTGTTGTCGAGCTGACGGCCGAGCAGGTACTCGGCCGAGAGGTAGCAGACGCCCTTGGCCTGGGTCTGCTTCTGACGGGTGAGATCGTCGAGCCAACGGGCCATCAGATAGTCGCGCACGGTGTGGGCGAGGGCGAGATAGCGGTCGTTCGCGCTCGACTCGGCGAGGGTCACGCCCCGGTCGAAGTTCAGGTTCAGCAGGAACTCGTGGGCGAAGGCGTCCGGAGTGTGCGCGGGGGCGAGGTCGAGCGGGTGCGTGGTGGTCACTCCTCGACCGTAGCGACCCCGTCGGGTCGAGGACATGTCGAAGACGTTACGTTTTTCGGTTGTCTGCGTGACATCCCGGCATCCCGGTTCTGACGTGCGGTTGACATTGACGTTGCGTCAACTTCTATCGTGGAGGCATCGACACGGAAGGAGGGCGAAATGACCGCTCGTGACTGGTCCATCCAGGAGATCGCGAGTCTCGCCGGCACCACCAGCAGGACGCTGCGTCACTACGACGACATCGGGCTGCTGACGCCGTCGCGCATCGCGTCCAACGGGTACCGGCACTACGACGAGCAGGCGCTCGTGCGGCTGCAGCGCATCCTGCTGCTGCGCGAGCTCGGCCTCGGCCTGCCGCAGATCGCGCAGGTGCTCGCCCAGGAGCGGGCCGAGGCTTCCGCGCTCGAGACGCACCTCGCGCTGCTGCGCGAGGAGCAGGCAAGGCTGGCGCGGCAGATCGCGTCGGTCGAATCGACCATCGACGCACTGAGAGGAGGTGAAGAACTGATGGCAGAGAACATGTTCGACGGCTTCGACCACACGCAGTACAAGGACGAAGTCGAGGAGCGCTGGGGCAAGAAGGCCTACGCCGACAGCGACCGCTGGTGGCGGGGGATGACGGACGCCGAGCGCTCCGACTGGCAGCGTCGCGTGTCCGATCTCGGACGCGACTGGATCGCCGCCGCGGAGAGCGGCATCGACCCGGCATCCGCCGAGGCTCAAGACGTCGCGCGCCGCCACGTCGAGTGGCTGACCGGCATCCCCGGCACCCCCGCGGCTGTTCCCGGCGGTGACGTGAAGGCGTACGTGATCGGGCTCGGTGAGATGTACGTCGCCGACCCGCGCTTCGGCGCCAACTACGCCACCTCGGCCGGTGGCGCCCAGGGCGCGGAGTTCGTCCGCGACGCGCTGCGCGTCTACGCGGAGGCGAACCTGTAGTCCGCGCTGCTCCGCCGGTCGTTGAGCGAGGAGCGCAGCGACGAGACGAGACGTTTCATGCTGCGTACGACTCGGGCCCGCGCCGGGTGCGTTTCGTCTCGCTGCGCTCGCTCAACGACCGGTGGGGTGTCTCCCTGCCGGGTCGTTGAGCGACGAGACGAAACGCGCCCTGGTCCGCGCGACTACAGTTGCACGGGTGAACCTCCGCCGTGTGTTCTTCGTCGCCCTCGGCGGCACCGTGGGCACGGCGGCACGGCTCGCGCTCGGACTCCTGCTGACGGATGCCGGTGTACTCCCGGTGCTCATCGCGAACGTCGTCGGGGCGTTCCTGATCGGCATCCTCACCGCGCGGCTGCCGCGCGCCACCGATCTGCGGCTGCTCCTCGGCACCGGCGTGCTCGGCGGCTTCACGACCTACAGTGCGTTCATGACGGGCACGGTCCAGCTCTGGACGGATGCTCCGCTCGCGGCAGTCGCGTACGCGGCCGGATCCCTCGTGCTCGGCGTCGCGGCGGTCGCCCTCGGGCTCAGGCTGGGCCGACCCCGGGCAGGAGTCGCCGCATGAACCCGCTGATGTTCGCCGCCGCGGCGCTCGCCGGAGGGGTCGGAGCGGTGCTGCGCTACCTCGTCGACCTCGGCGTCGCCCGGTTCGCCGGACGCCGGTTCCCGTGGGGCATCCTCGTCGTGAACCTCAGCGGCTCCTTCGCCCTCGGGCTCGTGACCTCGGCTCTTCCCGACCAGGCGTTCCTGCTCGGGGCGGGTCTGCTCGGCGGCTACACGACGTTCAGCACGGCGATGCTCGACACGGTCGCGCTGTGGCGCGACGGCGAGCGCCCGGCATCCGCTCTGAACGCGATCGGCATGCTGCTGCTCGGCCTCCTGGCCGCCGCTCTCGGCCTCGCCCTCGGCGCCGCCCTCTAGCGCCGCCGTCCCTCCTCTTCCTGCTCGATGCCCCGCCTGCCGGGTGAGGCGTCGGCGGCAGGAGGAGATGCCGCGGGCGGGGCCCCTGCAACTGATGGTTGCGCTCGTGACGCGTGACCGGGTACATTCTTGCTAATCGTTTAACTGCTAATCGATTAACAGACCTCTTCGCCCGGGTCCAGAAACCCGAACCCCCGCGCACCCACGCACCGTCAAAGGAGACACCATGGCTCGCCTTCCCCGCCGCACCGTCGGCGCCCTCGCCGCATCCGCGGTCGCCGTCCTCGCGCTCAGCGCGTGCTCGCCCTCGACCGGGGGCGACTCCGGATCGTCGGGCGGCGACATCACCCTCAGCTACGGGATCTGGGACGAGAACCAGAAGCCCGCGATGGAGGAGATCGCCACGGCGTTCACCAAGGAGCACCCGAACGTCACGATCGACATCCAGGTCACGCCGTACAAGGAGTACTTCACCAAGCTCCAGACCGCGGCGACCGGCGGATCCGCGGCCGACGTGTTCTGGATGAACGGCCCGAACTTCCAGCTGTACGCATCCAACGGGCAGCTCGCCCCCCTCGACGACTCGGGCATCGACGCCTCCGACTACCCGCAGGGCCTCATCGACCTCTACACCTACGACGGCAAGCTCTACGGCGCCCCGAAGGACTTCGACACCGTCGCCCTCTGGTACAACAAGGAGCTCTTCGACGCCGCCGGGGTCGCGTACCCGAGCGCGGGCTGGACCTGGGACGACTTCACGGCCGCCGCCGCGAAGCTCACCGACCCGTCCAAGGGCCAGTACGGCGTCGCCGCCAGCCAGTACGGCCAGGAGAACTACTACAACTCGATCGCCCAGGCGGGCGGGGAGGTCATCTCGGCCGACGGCACGAAGAGCGGCTACGGCTCGGCCGAGGCGCTCAAGGGCATCGAGCTCTGGACCAACCTCATCGAGGCCGGGTCGTCTCCCACGGCGCAGCAGATGACCGACACGAACCCCGAGGACTTCTTCCTCTCCGGCAAGGTCGCGATGTTCCAGAACGGCTCCTGGGCGGCGATCGCCTACGCCGACAACAAGGACATCGGCGCGAAGGTGAACGTCGCACCGCTCCCCGCGGGCCCCGAGGGCAACCAGAGCGTGATCCACGGCGTCGGCAACGTCGCCAACGCGAAGAGCGCGCACCTCGCAGAGGCCCAGGAGTTCGCCGCCTTCGCCTCCGGTGAGAAGGCCGCCAAGATCCAGGCCGAGACCGGCACCGTGATCCCCGCATTCAACGGCACCCAGCAGGCCTGGGTCGACGCCCTGCCGCAGTACGACCTGCAGGTCTACATCGACGCCCTCGACACCGCGGTGCCCTACCCGGTCTCGAAGAACACGTCGGCGTGGACGAGCATCGAGAGCGAGATCCTGTCGCAGGTCTGGTCGGGCGCCGTGACGCCCGCGGCCGGCCTCAAGGACCTCGCCGCGAAGATGCAGGCCGCGCTGGACGCAGAGCAGAAGTAGCCGCGCATGAGCGTCGTCGCGCCCCACGCGCGCACGTCGGAAGAGCGGATGCCGGCGGTCCCCAGCCCCGGCATCCGCCGCCGACGGCGCAACCCCGGGGCCTCCCCCTGGTGGGCGCTGGTCTTCATCGGACCGACCGCCCTCGGCATCGCGGTCTTCTACCTGTGGCCGACCGTGCGCACCCTCATCATCTCGTTCACGAAGTCGGGACCCTTCGGGGGCTCGGAGTGGGTGGGAATCGAGAACTACGCCCGTCTCTTCCAGGACCCCGAGCTCATCGGGGCCCTCCGCAACACCGCGATCTACACGGTCATCGCCCTCATCGGCATCCCCCTGGCCGTCGCGATCGCGGCCCTGCTGAACACCACCGGGCTCAAGGGGCGCAGCGCCTACCGGACGCTGTACTTCATCCCCGTCGTCACGATGCCCGCCGCGATCGCGCTGGTGTGGCGCATGATCTACAACGGCGACTACGGAGTGCTCAACGCGGCGCTCGGAGCGATCGGCATCGACGGCCGCAGCTGGCTCACCGACCCGAACACCGCCCTCGTCGCGATCGCCGTCGTCGGCATCTGGGCGGGGCTCGGCACCAACATCGTGATCTTCCTCGCGGGGCTGCAGGGCATCCCCGACACGATCATGGAGGCTGCCGACCTCGACGGGGCCGGCCCCGTGCGCAAGTTCTTCTCCATCACGATCCCGCTGCTGTCGCCGTCGATCTTCTTCGTCAGCGTGATCAGCGTGATCGGCGCGCTGCAGGTGTTCGACCTGATCTACATGATGCTCGGCCGCAGCAACCCGGCGATGCCGAACACCCGCACCGTGGTCTACCTGTTCTACGAAGCGGGCTTCCTCGACAACGACCGCGGGTACGCCGCGGCCATCGCCTTCCTGCTCCTCGTGATCATCCTGCTGCTCACGGTCGTCCAGTTCCGTCTGCAGAAGAGGTGGGTGCACTATGAGTGACGTCTCGCTCGACACCCGCGCCGTCATCGGCGCACCGGCCGGCCGTGCGAGCGGCCGCGTCGGGAAGCCGAAGAACCCCGGCCTCTGGGCCGTGCACATCGTGCTGCTCGTCGGCGCCGTGCTGATGGTGTTCCCGTTCATCTGGCAGCTGCTGACCTCGTTCAAGACGCTGTCCGACTCGGTGCAGGTTCCGCCGTCGTTCCTGCCGAGGGAGTGGGTCTTCACGAACTTCGCCGAGGTCTTCGACTCGATGCCGTTCGCGCAGATGTTCCTGAACTCGGTGCTCCTCACGGTCGGCCGCACGGTCGGACAGGTCGTGCTGTGCACCATGGCGGGGTACGCGTTCGCCCGCATCCCCTTCCCCGGTCGCAACGCGCTGTTCGTCGTGTTCCTGTCGGTGCTGATGGTCCCCTCGCAGCTCTACCTGCTGCCGCAGTACGAGATCGTCCAGTCGCTCGGCTGGCTCAACACCCTGCAGGCGCTGATCGTGCCCGGCATCTTCAGCGCCTTCGGCACCTTCCTGATGCGCCAGTTCTTCATGTCGATGCCCGCCGAACTCGAAGAGGCGGCGCGCATCGACGGGGCGAATCCGTGGCAGACCTTCTGGCGGATCATGGTTCCGCTCGCGAAGCCTGGCATCATCGCTCTCGTGGTGTTCACTGTGCTGTGGTCCTGGAACGATCTGCTCTGGCCGTTGATCGTGACGACCGACCCGGCCAAGATGCCGCTGTCGGTGGGGCTCTCGCAGCTCGTCGGCATCCACGGCACCGACTACCCGGTGCTGATGGCCGGCTCGCTGCTGGCGACCCTGCCCATGCTCGTGACCTTCATGATCCTGCAGCGGCAGTTCATCCAGGGCATCGCGTTCAGCGGATCGAAGGGCTGACACATGCCGCGCACGAAGAACGACTCCCGCCGCCCCACGCTGCGGATGGTGGCGGAGCGCGCGGGGGTCTCCACGGCCACGGTCTCGTACGTGCTGTCCGGACGTGCGGGCGCCTCGGGGGCAGGCGCCGCCGAGGCGACCGCCGCCAGGGTGCTCGCCGCCGCCGAAGAGCTCAACTACCGTCCCAACAGCGCCGCGCGGGCCATCCGCACCGGTCGCAGCGGCATGGTGCAGCTGTCTCTGCACATGCTGAGCGACCCGTGGTCGCTGGCGGTGGCGGATGCCGTGAACGTCGAGGCGAACAGGCACGGCCTCACGACGCTGATCCTCGCGGACGGCGACTGGCATGCGGCTCTCGACCGCGTCGAGAGCGACGTCGCCTACCTGGACGGCGTCGGCCTCGACGAGGCCGCGACGCAGAAGCTGCGCGATCTGGTGAGCCGCGGTCAGCGGCTGGTCGTCTTCTCGGAGCACCTCGAGCCGCAGGGGTTCGACGTCGTGCGCTCCGACGCGATACCCGGATGCGAGATCGCCATGGACCACCTCCTCGAGCGGCGCACGGCGATCGGGTGCCTCGCGGCGGAGGGCGCCGTGCGCCTCGCGTCGACGCAGGTCACGCGGTACACGCCGTACGTCGAGAAGATGGCTGCGGCGGGCATCGAGGTCGACCCGCGCTGGGTCGAGACCTACGCCGAGACGCAGGCCAGTGCCTTCGCGGCGGCCGTGCGGCTCCTCTCCGGCGAGAACCGGCCGGACGCGATCTACGCCACCACCGACTTCGCGGCGATCGCGGCGATCAACGCGGCCCACATGCTGGGCCTGCGCGTGCCCCACGACGTCGCGGTGATCGGCGTCGGCAACACCCCGGACGCGCGTCTGATCGCCCCCACGCTCACCACCGTCGGCCCGACCGACTTCTACGAGCGGCAGGCCCGCATCATCATCGACCGTGCTCTCGGCGTGGACGACCGGCCCGGCCGGCTCCACGAGTTCGAATGGTCGCTCTTCCCCGGCGGGTCGACCGACCTCGACGCCCCGGCAACCCGCTGACGGCGTCGCGCCTCAGCCCGCATCACTCTCAGAAGGACCACTGTGGATCTCAAGATCGGCATCATCGGCTTCGGCGCGCGCGCCACACTCCGCGAGGAGGTGCAGCGGCCCGACGAGGGGTCGCGCATCACCGCGATCTGCGACCCGTCGGAGCGCGCCCGCGTCGACGCCCGCCGCCTCGTCCCCGACGCTCTCGTGACCGACTCCCTCGACGAGCTCCTCGCCTCGGGCGTGGACGCCGTGATGGTGCTGACCCCCGACGACACGCATGCGGCGCTCAGCATCCGCGCGCTCGAAGCCGGCGTCGCGGTGTTCTGCGAGAAGCCGCTCGCGATCGACCTCGCCGACGCCGACGCCATGCTGCAGACCGCCCGCCGCACCGGCAGCCGCCTCTACATCGGCCACAACATGCGGCACATGCCCGTGATCACGCTCATGCGCGGCCTCATCCAGGACGGGCGGATCGGCGACGTCAAGGCCGTATGGGTGCGCCACTTCGTCGGGCACGGCGGCGACTACTACTTCAAGGACTGGCACGCCGACCGTCGGCGCACCACGGGCCTTCTCCTGCAGAAGGGCGCGCACGACATCGACATCATCCACTGGCTCGCCGGCGCCTACACCGAGCGGGTCGCGGCGATGGGCGAGCTCAGCGTGTACGGCGACATCGCCGACCGCCGGGAGCGCACGGGGGAGCGGATGCCGGACTGGTTCAGCCTCGACAACTGGCCCCCCGCCTCGCTCACCGGGCTGCACCCCGTGGTCGACGTCGAGGACATCTCGATGGTCAACATGCGGCTCACCGGCGGCATCATGGCCTCGTACCAGCAGTGCCACTTCACGCCCGACTACTGGCGCAACTACACGGTGATCGGCACCGAGGGGCGCATCGAGAACTTCGGCGACACCGCGGGCAGCGAGGTCAGGCTGTGGAACCGACGCCACCGCGGCGCCGCGGACGCCGACGAGACGTTCATCGTCCCCGAGGTGCCGGATGCCGGACACGACGGCGCCGACGCGCTGCTCGTGGCCGAGTTCCTGCGGTTCGTGCGCGACGGCGGGCTCACCGAGACGTCACCGGTCGCGGCCCGTGAGGCCGTGGCCGCCGGCATCCTCGCCACGCAGTCCCTCCGCGGTGACGGCTCGGCCATCGAGGTCCCCGCGCTCGATCCCGACCTCGTCGCCTACTTCGAACGAGGCCAGGTGGCGTAGCACTCCCGGGCGTTTCGTCTCGGTCGCTGCGCTCCCTCGCTCAACGACCGGGAGTGCTGCCCTTCTCCGGTCGTCGAGCGAGCGCAGCGAGACGAAACGGAGTGTCGTGCGGGTGCGGGCGTTTCGTCTCGGTCGCTGCGCTCCCTCGCTCAACGACCGGGTGCTCTCGAACCTGATCTCCCAGCGTCCTCACAATCCGAAACTGTACAAACGTACATGTACGCACGTACAGGGGGTTCGGATGACCGAGGGAACGCGCCGCAGACGCGACCCTGAGGCGCGCCGTCGCGAGATCGTGACCGCCGCCGCCGAGCTCATCGTCGAGATCGGGGTCGACGCGGTCTCGCACCGCAAGGTCGCCGCGCGCGCCGGAGTGCCCCTCGGCGCCACGACCCAGTACTTCGCCACGCTCGACGACCTGCGCGATGCGGCCCTCGGCGCGCTCGTCGCCGAGGTCGAGGAGCGCATCGAGATCACGCGCGAGGCCGTCGTCGCCGACGGCGTCACCCCCGCCGGTCTCGCGCACCTGATCCATCAGGGGCTCGAAGACGCGCGCGCCGTGCAGGCCGACCGCGCGGTGGTCACCGCGGCCGTCCACGATCCCCGCGTGCGCGAACTCGCACGACACTGGTCCGACGAGGTGGTCGGATTCATCGCACCCGTTCACGGTCCGGACCGAGCCAGGGCAGCTGCCGTCTTCATCGACGGCGTACTCTGGCACGCCCAGATCCACGACGAACCGCTCGGCGAGGGCCTCATCCGCGACGCCCTCGCCGGAATCCTGACACCAGCCGCAGCATCCGCCTAACCGAGAGAACCGCCTTGTCGAAACTCGCCGTCCTGAGCCTGAAGAACCGCGCGCTCATCGCGCTGATCACGATCGTCGCCGCGGTGTTCGGCGGCCTCGCGCTGACGAACCTCAAACAGGAGCTCATCCCCTCTCTCGAGCTCCCCAACCTCATGGTCATGACGACCTACCCCGGCGCATCGCCCGAGGTGGTCGAGAACGACGTGTCCACTCCGATCGAGTCGGCCATCCAGGGAGTCCCGGGGCTCGAGGGCACGACCGCGACCAGCACGACGAACGCCTCGATCGTGCAGGCGACGTTCACCTACGGCACGAACCTGGCGACCGCGGAGCAGAAGATCCAGCAGGCGATCAACCGCATCTCCTCCACGCTGCCCGACGACGTCACCCCGCAGGTGCTGTCGGTGTCGATCGACGACTTCCCGGTGATCCAGGTCGCCGTGACCGGATTCGCGGATGCCGACAACGCCCAGGCCGAGCTGCAGAGCGTCGCGATCCCGAAGCTCGAAGACGTCAAGGGCGTCAACGCCGCGCAGATCGTCGGCGGCGTCGGACAGCGGATCACGATCACCCCCGACCTCCTCAAGCTCGCCGCCGCGGGCGAGAGCTCCCAGGCGATCAGCTCCGCCCTGCAGCAGAACGGCACGCTCTTCCCCGGTGGCGACATCACCGAGAACGGCCAGACCCTCACCGTGCAGACCGGTGCGAAGATCACGTCCGTCGACGAGATCGCCGCACTCCCGCTCGTGGGCACCGACACGACCATCGGCGAGGTCGCCACCGTCGTGCAGGAGAACGACCCCGTCTCCTCGATCTCGCGCGTGGACGGCAAGGACGCACTCTCCATCTCGATCACCAAGCTGCCCGCCGCCAACACCGTCGAGGTCTCGCACGGCGTGATCGCCGCCCTCGACGACATCAAGGAGGCGTTCCCCGACGCGAAGTTCACGATCGTGTTCGATCAGGCGCCGTTCATCGTGCAGTCGATCGACACCCTCGCGACCGAGGGACTCCTCGGCCTCGTCATGGCCGTGATCATCATCCTCGTGTTCCTGCTGTCGATCCGGTCGACGCTCGTCACCGCGATCTCGATCCCGACCAGCGTGCTGATCACGTTCATCGGGCTGCAGGCGTTCGGCTACTCGCTCAACATCCTCACCCTCGGCGCGCTCACCATCGCGATCGGGCGCGTGGTCGACGACTCGATCGTCGTCATCGAGAACATCAAGCGCCACTACGTCGGAGACGCCGACAAGGGCGACGCGATCCGTCTCGCCGTGCGCGAGGTCGCCGCGGCCGTCACGGCATCCACCATCACGACCGTCGCGGTGTTCCTGCCGATCGTCTTCGTGGGCGACATGGTCGGCGAGCTGTTCCGACCCTTCGCCATGACGGTGACGATCGCGATGGTCGCATCGCTGCTCGTCGCCCTCACGATCGTGCCCGTTCTGGCCTACTGGTTCCTCCGACCGGGCAAGCCGCTGCTCGACGAGCAGGGCGTGCAGATCGACCCCGAGCACCCGGACGCTCCTCCGACGCGACTGCAGCGCGCGTACCGGCCGATCCTCGGCTGGACGCTCAAGCACTCCGGCATCACCGTGATCATCGCGGTGGTCGTCCTCGGCGCCACGCTCGCCGCGGCCCCGCTGATGAAGGTCAACTTCCTCAGCGACTCCGGCCAGAACACGATGACGGTCACACAGGATCTCGGCCCGACCGCGAGCCTCGAGACGAAGTCGGACGCGGCGATGAAGGTCGAGAAGGCCCTCCTCGACATCGACGGCATCACCCACGTGCAGGCCTCGATCGGCTCCAGCGGATCGGCGCTGCGCGATGCGTTCTCCGGCGGCGCCGGAGTGACGTTCTCGGTGCTCACCGACAGCGACGCCGATCAGGAGAAGCTGCGCGCCGAGGTGCAGAAGTCGATCGACGGTCTGAAGGACGTCGGAGACGTCGCCGTCGCGGCATCCGCCGGTCTCGGGTCGAGTGACATCGAGGTCTCCGTCACCGCGTCGAACTCCGCCGACCTCGAGAAGGCGACCGCCGCGGTCGTCGACGAGATCAAGGGACGCGACGGCGTCGGACAGGTGACCGACAACCTCGCCGCCGCTCTGCCGTACCTCGCCGTGGTCGTCGACCGTCAGGCAGCGGCCGAACGCGGTCTCTCCGAGGTCGCCGTCGGCACCATCGTGTCGAACACCATGCGTCCGCAGCAGGCCGGATCCGTCGAGATCGACGACACCGCGCTGACCGTGTACATCGCGGCGCCCGAGCCGCCCACGACGGCGCTGGCCCTGAAGGAGCTCGCGATCCCGACCCCGGCCGGCATCGTGCAGCTGCAGGACATCGCGACCGTCGAGGAGCGCAACGGCCCCACCTCGATCACGACCGAGAAGGGCAAGCGCACCGCCACCGTGACGGTGCCCCCGGCATCCGATAACCTCGCCGTCGCGACCGCCTCGGTCTCGGCCGCGCTCGCCGCGGTTGAGCTGCCCGACGGCGCAGCGGCAGAGGTCGGCGGCGTCGCGACGCAGCAGGCCGACTCGTTCTCGCAGCTGGGCCTCGCGATGCTCGCGGCCATCCTCATCGTGTACGTGGTGATGGTGGCGACGTTCAAGTCGCTGCGTCAGCCGCTGCTGCTGCTCGTGTCGGTGCCGTTCGCGGCGACCGGTGCGATCCTGCTGCAGATCATCACCGGGGTGCCGCTCGGCGTGGCCTCCCTGATCGGCGTGCTGATGCTCATCGGCATCGTGGTGACGAACGCGATCGTGCTCATCGACCTGGTCAACCAGTATCGGGAGAAGGGGCTGTCGACCGCGGAGGCGGTGATGGCCGGTGGCGAGAAGCGTCTGCGCCCGATCCTCATGACGGCGCTGGCGACGATCTTCGCGCTGATCCCGATGGCGCTCGGCATCACCGGGCACGGCGGCTTCATCTCGCAGCCGCTCGCGATCGTCGTGATCGGCGGACTCGTCTCGTCGACCGTGCTGACGCTCATCGTGCTCCCGACGCTGTACAACCTCGTCGAGGGTGCGAAGGAGCGCCGCCGGGCGCGCAAGTCGGGCCCGGATGCCGGCGCGGCCGGCGACGACCGGGAGCTGGTGACGGCCGGAGTCGGCGGGACGCCCGCGACGGCCGGCATCGGCGGGGAGTCCGACGCGGCATCCGCTGGAGCGACCGCGACCGCGACCTCCGACGGGCTGCCGCACGCACCGCAGCTGACGCGGCGGGAGCTGCGCGAACGCGGGGAGTGACCTCCGCGTCGCGTTCACAACTCCTCATGAAATGACGCGAGGGGCCCGGATCCTGAGGATCCGGGCCCCTCTCGCACGTTCTGTGAGGAGTTGTGAACGGGTGCTCCCGCGCACGCCGACGGAGACTCAGCCGAGCGTGATGCCCCACTCGAGCGTCCAGGTCTCGCCTGGCGCGAGTCGGCGGATGCCGAGACCGCTGTTGAGCGCATCGGCGGGTGCGGTCATCGGCTCGATCGCGACGGCGAGCGACTGACCGGGGTAGCCCGGCGTCGTGTAGACCTGCACGTAGTCGAAGCCCGCGCCCTGCCAGAGCGTGACGCGGCGTCCGTCCGGTGCGGTGAGCGAGTGGCGGACGAGCCCGTCTGCATCGCGCGCGAGGTCTGTGAAGCCGGTGTCGAGGGCGACATCGCCCAGGCGGACCCCGTCGCTCAGGGCCGGATCGGCGGGGCGGGTGCCGGTGGGCAGCATCCTGTCATCGGTGTCGAAGGCGGTGGACGCGGGGATCCTCAGCACCAGGTCGTGCGGGTCGACGTCGCCGATCGTGACGAACGGGTGGGTGCCGAGTGCGACGGGCGCCGCCTCGGACGAGCGGTTCGTCAGCGTGTGCGTGACCCGGATGCCGTCGGCCTGCAGCGCATAGGCGACAGCGGTGTCGATGAGGTACGGGTACCCGGTCTGCGGCACGATCGTCGCGCGGAGGGTGGCGCTGGCGGCATCCGTCTGCTCGATCACGTAGGAGGTGAACCGGAGCAGCCCGTGACTCGCGTTGCCGAGCTTGGGCTCGGTGATCGCGAGCTGACGGGAGACGTCGCCGTCGTTCCAGAGGCCGTCGCGCACGCGGTTGGGCCAGGGGGTCAGCACCACTCCGGAGCAGGACGGCGTCGGCTGGTCGAGCGGATAGGGGGCGACCGCGTCGACCCCTCCGATGCGGAGAGAGCGGAGGGAGGCGCCGACCTGCGCGATCTGGGCGGTGACGTCGGCGAGCTGGAGCTGCACCTGCGTGCCGGTGGGGAGTGCGGAGTTCACTCCGCAATCGTACGGTCTCGGTGGCACCGGAACTCCGGAGAGGGGACCTCGAGGTGGAACAATGAGGGGATGCCGTCTCGTGTCGTCGCCGTCCACTCCAACGCCGCGCACGGATTCAGCAAGTCGACGCGAGAGTCGATCACTCTGCTCGAGGGCCTCGGAGTCGAAGGCGATGCGCACTGCGGTGCGACCGTGCAGCACCGGTCGCGTGTGGCCGCGGACCCGTCGCAGCCGAACGTCCGGCAGGTGCATCTGATCCACGGAGAGCTGCTGGACGCGCTGAGCGAGAACGGCCATACGGTCGCGCCGGGGGATCTGGGTGAGAACGTCACCACTCGAGGCATCGATCTGCTGGGGCTCCCCGTCGGCACCCGGCTGCGTTTCGGCGACGCGGTCGTGACGATCACGGGGCTGCGCAATCCGTGCCAGCAGATCAACGACTTCCAGTCCGGTCTGCTCAAGCAGGTGGTCCGTACGGACGAGGAGGGCCGTGTCATCCGTCTCGCCGGGGTGATGGGCATCGTCTCCCGGGGCGGGCGGGTGGCCGCCGGAGACACGATCGATGTCGAGCTCCCGCCCCCGCCACATTTCCCGCTGACGCGCGTGTGAGCCCTGCCGGGTTCTCCGGAGCACTCTCTCAGCCTGTACCGGTAGACTCGTTCGGTCGGCTTCGGACACCCGCGCATGGCGCGGACGTTTTTGTGCAAGAAGTGTGAGTCCAGGGGCCGATGGTGAGCGTCGATCGACGCAAATCAACCATCACATGAATGGCCCCGGCCGCTGACAGTCCGGACCCGCGCTCAGGCGCTGGTGCTCGCGCGTGTGCGCGGCGCTGTTCTCGTGCGAGAACTCAGAAGGACATACCCCATGCCCAAGAACAAGAAGCCCCGAGGCGGACGTCCGTCCGCCAACTTCGAGCCGCGCTACGGCGCCAAGAAGACCTCCTTCCACGACCGCCACGCCGGAGCGCGTGACGGCGCCCGTGACGAGCGCGGCGGACGCGCGGATGCCGGCGACCGCCGCAGCGCACCCGCAGCCGGCGGATACGACCGTCGCCCGGGCAGCCGCAGCGCCGGCCACCGCGGCTACCGCCCTGCCGAGGCCGAGTCCGGCGCCCCGAAGCAGCGCTGGGGTGCGCAGGAGCGCGCCGGTCGCGACGAGGCCCGCAGCATCCGCAACCGCGCCGAGTCCGGACGCCGCGAGGCTCCCCATCACCGCGGTGAGGAGCGCCCTCGCTTCAACGACCGCGCAGGCCAGCGGCCCACCGGTCCCGGCACCTACCGCGACGAGCGTCCGAGCGGCGGCCGCCGATTCGACGACCGTCCGCGTCGTGACGACCGTGGCGGCGCTGAGCGTCCCCGTTTCAACGATCGTGGGGCTGACCGTCCTCGGTTCGATCGTGACGAGCGTCCGCGCCGTGACGACCGCTCGTCCGAGCGTCCGCGGTTCAACGACCGTGGGGCTGAGCGTCCTCGTTTCGATCGCGATGAGCGTCCGAACCGTGCCGGTGGCCGTGACGAGCGTCCCCGTTTCAACGACCGTGGCGCTGAGCGTCCTCGGTTCGATCGTGACGAGCGTCCGCGCCGTGACGACCGCGGCGGCGCCGAGCGTCCCCGTTTCAACGACGCCAGCTCCGCCGAGCGTCCGGCCCGCTCCTACGACGCGGACCGCGCTCGTCGCGCGTTCGACCGCGACCGCACGCAGCGCTCCTACGACGCACCGGGCGAGCGCAGCCGCCCCTCGACCGGCGGCGCCTACCGCACCGACCGTCCGCGTCGTGACGAGCGTCCGAGCCGTGACGAGCGTCCGAGCCGCAACGACTGGAGCGCGAAGCCCAAGGCCGCGTTCGAGCCGACGGATGACGTCGTGCACGAGCGCCTCGAGGCGAAGTCCGTCGCTGCGGTCGAGGTCGACGGCGTGACCTTCGGCGACCTCGGTCTCGGCTCCAACATCGTCGAGACCCTCGTCGGCATGGGCGCGGCGACGCCGTTCCCGATCCAGGCCGCCAGCATCCCGGCCGTCCTCGAGGGCCGTGACGTCCTCGCCCGCGGCCGCACCGGCTCCGGCAAGACCATCGCCTTCGGCGCCCCGCTCGTCGAGCGCGTGCTGCAGTCTCAGGCCGGTAAGCGCCGTGAGTTCGGTCGGTCGCCGCGCGCGATCATCCTCGCTCCGACGCGTGAGCTCGCGCTGCAGATCGACCGCACGATCCAGCCGATCGCCCGCAGCGTCGGTCTCTTCACCACGCAGATCTACGGCGGCGTGCCGCAGGGACGCCAGGTGGGTGCGCTCAAGAAGGGCGTCGACATCGTGATCGGCACCCCCGGTCGCATCGAGGACCTCATCAACCAGGGCAAGCTCGACCTCTCGGACTGCCGCATCGCGGTGCTCGACGAGGCCGACCACATGTGCGAGCTCGGGTTCGTCGAGCCGGTGCAGCGCATCCTGCGTCACACGGCCGACGGCAGCCAGAAGCTCCTCTTCTCGGCGACGCTCGACCGTGAGGTCGCGGCCCTCGTCGACGAGTTCCTCGTCGACCCGGCCGTCTACGAGGTCGCCGGTGAAGACCAGGAATCCAGCACGATCGAGCACCGCGTGCTCGTGATCGAGCACCGCGACAAGGCCGACATCCTCACGTCGCTCGTCGACCGCGCCGGCAAGACGCTCGTGTTCGCCCGCACCCGTGCGTACGCCGACATGCTCGCCGAGCAGTTCGACGACGCCGGCATCCCCGCGGTCTCGCTGCACGGCGACCTGAACCAGGCGAAGCGCACGCGCAACCTCGAACGCCTCACCTCCGGTCGCGTGAACGTGCTGGTCGCGACGGACGTCGCCGCCCGCGGCATCCACGTCGACGACATCGATCTGGTCGTCCAGGCCGATGCTCCCGATGAGTACAAGACGTACCTGCACCGCTCCGGCCGCACCGGTCGGGCCGGCCGCTCTGGGCGCGTCGTCACGCTCATCACGCGTCAGCGTCAGCGTCGGATGACCGAGCTGCTGCAGCGCGCCGAGATCGACGCGCCGTTCGAGAACGCCCGCGTGGACGACGACCTGATCGAGGAGATCGCCGGCCGCGTGCCGACGGCGGCCGACCTCACGGCCTGACCCTCCGCATCGAAGGCCCCGTCACCGCATCCGCGGGGCGGGGCCTTCGGTCTGCGTGCCTCGACTTTCGTATGCGCGGCGCGCGCCTTCCGCACGGACATCTCGTCCGTGCGGGAGGAGATCTCACGATCGGGAGGAGAGATCCGCCGAGTCGCTCCTCCCGAGCGTGCGAACTCCTCCCGAGCGTGCGAACTCCTCCCGAACGTGCGAACTCCTCCCGAGCGCGCAGCCAGGCGGCCGCGCCGGGCAGGGAGTGGCGAAGAGAGCGGATGCCGTCCGCTAGGCGAGCTCGTGCTCGTGCACCCCGGTGGTCAGCATCGTGCCGTTGAGCGAGAGGTACAGCGTCTGCTCGGTCACCGTCAGGGACAGCATGTTGCGGCGTTCGAGCAGGGGCACCGCCGAGTCGATGAACCCGGGGTCGAAGCTGTAGACGCGGATGTCCTCGGCGCGGTGGATGCGCTTGTCTGCCCAGGGGGCCATGACCTTCGCGGGATCGCGGTGCGTGTAGACGACGGTGCGCTCCGCGAGCCTGCTGCCGTAGTGGAGGCGCTCGGCATCCGGCGCGCCCACCTCGATCCAGACCGTGATCGCACCGGTGAGATCACGCACGAGAACAGCGGGCTCATCGGACTGTGAGACGGTGCCGCCGAACACGATGCCCTCCGCGTACTCGAGTCCGTACGCGATCACGCGGGTCAGCATGTAGGCGTCTGTCTCCGACGGATGCCGTGCGACGCGCAACGCGTACTCCTCGAAGACGCCGCGGTCCATGTCTGCGAGCTGCACCTCGAAGGTGTGCATCGTCGATCCGATTGCCATGGGTCGAGCCTATTGGCCAGGGCGGTCGCCGCCGGACGAGGAGGTCGCGCTCAGAAGAGCATCGGCTGCGCAGGGGCGGATGCCGCGGTCGACGCCGATGGCGCGAATCCGGGGCGCGTGCCGCGGACGGGATAGTCGTCTTCGTGTCGACCGTCGAGTCCGTGCATGCGGATCAGGGGGCGCACCCGTTTCGCCAGCCACTGCCGATAGGCCTTGGGGGCCTCCGCGGACACGCCGGGGTACAGGCCGCGATAGGACGACAGCAGGTCGGGCCGATACTCGCCGAGCCACTGGAAGAACCACGGCTTCACGCCGGGCCGGAGGTGCAGCGCCCCGTAGATCACGCGCGCAGCGCCCGCCGCTCTGATCCGTGCCAGCGCCGTGTCGAGCGCGTCGACGGAGTCCGTCAGGTGCGGCATGATCGGCATCAGGAACACGGTCACGCGGAATCCGGCATCCGTCAGCGCCTTCACCGTGTCGAGGCGGGCCTGCGTCGTCGGCGCACCCGGTTCGATGGCCTTCTGCAGGTCGTCGTCGTACATCGCGATGGACATCTGGATGTCGACGTGCACGCGTTCGGCCGCTCTGACGAGGAGCGGGATGTCGCGTCGGATCAGCGTGCCCTTGGTGAGGATCGACATCGGAGTGCCGGATGCTGCGAGCGCCTCGATGATCCCCGGCATCAGGCGGTACCGCCCTTCTGCCCGCTGATAGGGGTCGGTGTTCGTGCCGAGCGCGACGAGCTCGTGCTGCCAGCTGCCCCGCCGCAGCTCCTTCTCGAGCACCTCGACGACGTTGACCTTCACCACGATCTGGGAGTCAAAGTCGGCTCCTCCGTCGAGGTCGAGGTACTCGTGCGTGCCGCGGGCGAAGCAGTTGTGGCTGATCACTCCGTTGGCGATGAAATCACCGGTGCCCGTCGTGATGTCCAGCAGATCCCGTTCTCCGTCAAGAGGCGTGATCTCGACCACACGCAGATCCGCGACGGTCTTGACCGTCGTGCCCTCGATGGACATCTTCCGGGTGATCGCGGGACGGACGGCGGCGAAGAACCGCTGCCTGCTGGGGAGGCCGCCGATGACATGGACGGCACGGACCCCGTTGGCGCGAGGAGCCTCGACGACGTAGGGGATACGGATCTCGCGCAGCCCTTCTTCGATGAGGGCGATGATCTCGTCATTCTTGTTCGAGATCCGAAGCACACCGCGTGAGCAGCTCCCCTCTGCATCGAAGATGCCGGCGAGAAAACCTGCATACCAGTCACGATCTGCGTGTGCGGGCGTCTCGATCAGGGTCTCGATCGATTCGACGTGTGCTTGCGCTGCCGTGTGAATCGCCTGCGACGCGCTTCTGGTCGCGGACGCGACCGCGAAGGGTCGGGTCCGCGTCGGCACGCCTTCATCGAGGAGGAATTCGCGTGACCTGTCCAGGGCTTCGTCGTCGATGAGGGCGAGACGGAACCGGTGAATCCTCCGAGTCCGCCGTGGGCTCGGATAGGAGCCGTGGAAGATCATCCCGTCCCCACGGATCATCCCGGCGAGGTAGCCGCGACGGTACTCCTCGCCCGAATGCTCGATCGACAGGTCGTCCGCACCGATGCCGAACCCCATCAGTCGATTGTTCAGGGTGAGATGAGGGCGCTGCCCCGTCTCGGCATCCGTGACATGCTTCCAGCCTCGATCCGTGAGGAAGCGATGGTCCCCGCTGGCCTCGAGTCGAGTGCCGTCGGCGAGGGTGACGCGGTAGGCCGGCTTTCGGGTGCTCCATTTCGCCGTGATGGTCGTGCGCACATATCGGCGATAGAAGCCCTGCACTTCGGTGCCGATGATCTCATCGCCGATCTCAAGCTCACGCAGAGGGCGTTGGCGCCCATCCGCGCACAGGATGAGCGTGTCGGGAGAGATGCAGTACACGCAGGCGTGACTGCATCCGCGGTAGGGGTTGATCGTCCACCCGAACGGCATCCGCGACGATCCGGGGACCTTGTTCAGCGCCGAGCGCGACAGCACCTCGTGGAAGGTCATCCCCGCGAACTCGGGCGTGGTCACCGTGCGCAGCACGCTGCTGCGGTCTTCGAGCCCCGGCAGAGCGGCAGCATCCGTCTCTCCGAGTTTCTGACCCTGCCAGCGCATGATTCATTCGAACATAGAAACGACACTCGCGTCAACCACGATGGGATATTCGTTCGAAACGGCGATGGGGGAGAATGGAGCCATGTACTCCGCGCGGCAGCCCCAGCATGCACGGCCGCGCTCCCCGATCCACGGGCCCGCCCTTCCCGTCGGACTGGCGGTGACGGCGCTCGGCATCCTGCTCTCCCTCGCCACCGTGCCGTCGGGCGACGCGTCCGCCCCGCAGGCCATGCCCGAGCCGAGCGTGGTCCAGGAGGTGCCGCCGGTCGAGACCGACGCGATCCCCGCCGCTGATCCGTGTTCCGACCCCGCGGTTCTCGACGCCATCGCCGCCGCCGACGACGCGGCGATCATCGCGGGCTTCGGCGGAGGGGAGAGGTTCCGTGCGGCCGTCGTCGCAGGCAATGCGCCCTGCATCTCCCTCGATGACCCTGCGCATGTCTGGGTCGTGGTGAACAAGGCGCGCCCACTCAACCCCATCGACTTCGCGCCGGCGTCGCTGACCGATGCGCCGCTGCAGATCACCACCGGATCGGGTCAGGCGCGCACCGACGTCGCCCAGGCCGTGGGGGAGCTCGCGGCGGCCGCAGCCGCTGATGGAGTCGGCCAGATCGGCGCCAACAACGGCTACCGCTCGTACGACCTGCAGGTGCGCACCTACGCCACGCACGTGCGCGCCGAGGGGCAGCAGAGCGCCGACGCCGCCTCCGCCCGAGCCGGGCACAGCGAGCACCAGACCGGACTCGCCCTCGATCTCGTGGCGTGTGCGCCGTGCGGCGGCATCGACGCGTTCGGCGGAACGCCCCAGGGGGCATGGGTCGCGGAGCACTCCTGGGAGTACGGGTTCATCGTGCGGTACGAGGCCGGTGCGACGGGCATCAGCGGCTACAAGCCCGAGCCCTGGCACGTGCGCTACATCGGCGTCGAGCTCGCCGCGGCCTATCACCAGGGCGGATTCCACACGCTCGAGGAGTTCTTCGGCCTCCCCGCCGCGCCCGACTACCCCCACTGAGACGCCCTGTTGCGGCATCCGACAATCGCGGTACCCAGTCTCACGGATTGTGGGATGCATTCTCACAATGGTCTGCCGTGCCCCGTGTTTCCGGCATAGAATCACCGGAGCAAAGACGCACGACATGCTCAGGAGGACGCAATGGAACGCGACATCTACGAAGAGGATCACGAGGCATTCCGCGACCTCGTCAAGGATTTCGTCAAGCGCCACGTGACGAACGAGGCCATCGAGCGGTGGGATGCCGCAGGAGAGATCGACCGCGCGACCATGCTGGCCGCGGGTGAGGCGGGCCTGATCGGCCTGTCCGTGCCCGAGGAGTTCGGCGGCGCGGGGATGCTGCAGGACTACCGCTTCCGCACGATCGTCATGGAAGAGGTCATCGCGGCCGGCGCCGGCTCGCTCGCCGGCGCCTTCGGCATCCAGGACGACCTCGCGGTGCCGTATCTCGTGCACATGGGCACGCAGGAGCAGAAGGAGAAGTGGCTGCCCCGCATGGCCACCGGTGAGGTGCTCGGCGCGCTCGCCATGACCGACCCCGGCGCCGGCTCCGACCTTCGCGGCATCAAGACCAACGCCAAGAAGGTCGACGGCGGCTACATCCTCAACGGCGCCAAGACGTTCATCTCGTCGGGCACCACGGCCGACGTCGTCGTGACCTTCGTCAAGACGGGCGAGGGCAACCGGCCCGACGCGTTCAGCCTGCTGCTCGTCGAGAAGGGCATGGAGGGCTTCGACCAGGGCAAGAAGCTCAGCAAGATGGGCTTCCACGGCTGGGACACGGCAGAGCTCAGCTTCACCGACGTGTTCGTCCCCGAGGAGAACCTGATCAGCGGCAAGGAGGGTCAGGGCTTCATCCAGCTGATGCTGAACCTGCCGCTCGAGCGCCTCTCGATCGGCGTCGCCGCAGCCGCGGCCGCCCAGGCCGCCTTCGACTGGACCACCGCCTACACGAAGGACCGCGAGGCGTTCGGTGAGCGCATCGCCGACTTCCAGAACACGCGTTTCCGCCTCGCCGACATGTCGGCGACGACCGACGCGATGTGGGCGTACATCGACCGCGCGCTGCTCGCCTACAAGGACAACAAGCTCACCGCCGAGGACGCCGCGAAGGTCAAGTTCTGGGCGACCGAGCGCGAGTGGGAGGTGCTCGACATGGGTGTGCAGCTGCACGGCGGCTACGGCTACATCATGGAGTACCCGATCGCTCGCGCGTTCACCGACGCCCGCGTGCACCGCATCTACGGCGGCACGAACGAGATCATGCGCGACCTCGTCGGACGTCAGATCGCCGGCAAGCGCTGACGCACGCTGCACGAAGGGCCCCGGATGTTGCATCCGGGGCCCTTCTGCATGTCCATCGTCCCGTCGGGCGTGCACGGGGGCGGGCGCGGCTTCGGAGCGGGGGCGGGGCGCGCCGAGGGGTGGATGCTGTAGAGCGGCGTGTCGGGAGCGGGCTCCGCAGCTGTGCTCGTCGCGGGGTGGGCACTCCGGTAGCAGACTCCTTGCTACCCGAGTAGCATGGAGTCATGAACAGCAAGGTCAGTCTCAGCCTGAGCGAGAGCGATCTGGCGTTCCTCGACCTCGAGGCGCTCAGCGGACGGTACGCGTCGCGATCGGCGGCGGTGCAGGATGCCGTCCGTCTGCTCCGTGAGAGCCGCCTCGCGGATGCCTACGCCGAGGCCTATGCCGAGGGGTACGACCCCGAGTGGGACCTCGCCGACAGCGACGGACTCGCGTCGGCGTGAGCGCGGCATCCATCCCTCTGCTGCGTCGAGGGCAGATCGTCCTCGTGTCGTTCGACCCGGCAGTCGGGTCCGAAGTGCGAAAGACTCGCCCGGCCGTCGTGGTGAGCAACAACACCGCCAACACCGTCGCGAGCCGCAGCTCGAATGCGACGGTGACCGTCGTGCCCCTGACCTCCCGCACCGAGAAGGTGTTCCCGTTTCAGGTGCTCCTCCCCGCCGGCGCGACGGGACTCGATCGCGACTCGAAGGCGCAGGCCGAGCAGATCCGCACGGTCTCGGTCGCCCGCATCATGCGGCCGGTCGGCTGGGTGCCGGCGGAGCTGCTGGGTGCGGTCGACGAGGCGCTGCGGCTCCACCTGTCGCTCTGACCGCGCGGTCAGGCACAGCTTCGGAGCGGCACCCGAGCACATCTTCGGAGCGGCGACCGGGCACAATTTCGGAGCGGCGACGCGACACGCCGGCGAGGATGCCGGGTGAGCGGCGTGTCGGCCTCGAGATCCGCAGCTGTGCCCCAGAAGGGGGGCACGCGATGGCTCCGGTGCAGGCCGAATCCGGTCGCCGCGGCTACGGACGCGGCTGAGGAGTCCGGCCTCCGACTCCCGCACGGCGCAGACGGTCGGCGATCAGGATGCCGAGGGCGGTCGCGCCGACGCAGCTGGCGAGCGTGACGGCGAAGAACGTGACCTGGAGGCCCACGGTCATGCTCCCGAGGTTGAACGATGCCCACGCCAGCACCGGGTAGACGACGCCGACGACGATCGCGCCGACGTAGTGCATCCACGTGCCCCAGTAGCGCCAGATCACGAAGACGAACGGCAGCTCCGTGAACGCCGCCCACCACAGGTTCGTGAGCACGCTGGCGAATCCGTATCCGGAGAACGGCACGATCACGAGTCCCGCGAGAAGCCCGACCAGGATGCCGACGAGCGGCCGGCGCAGCAGGCGCAGCGCGATCACCGAGGGGAGGAGCCACAGCCCCGCCAGCGCGACGCTGACGAACGGCAGCCCGGGGAAGAGGATCGTCGAGATCCAGTTCGCGGGGGCGAGCAGCAGGCCGCCCGCGACGCCCAGTGCGGCACAGGTGAGCAGCACGGCCGTGGAGTAGCGCGCGCCCTTCGCCCCGCGGGGCCGATCGGTCGGGGCCGCAGCGGTCCCCGATCCTGCACCGTTGTAGGGCTGCCTCTCCGTCGCCGCAGCGGCGGCCGCGGCATCCGTCTCCGGGGTGTGCGCCCCGCCGTCCGTCGCGCTCATACCAGCGGCTCCGCCGAGGCCTCGCGCGCAGCCTTCGATGCGGGGGATGCCGCCCCGATCTTCCAGTAGCCGCAGAAGCTGACCGTGTTCTTGTCGACTCCGCGCTCGCCGACGAGGTGCTTGCGGACCCCCGAGGCGAGGGCCTGCTCGCCGGCGGCGTAGGCGTGGAAGGGGGCCGCGGGCAGGTCGCCCTCGCGCAGCGCCGCGAGCGCGAGCGTGCCGGGAGCCGTGGAGTGCGGTCGCACGATCCAGGTGACGTCGATGCCGGCCGGGTGCGGGAAGTCGAGGGCGTCCTCCTCGCTCGGCACCTCGATGAGGGCGGTGCCGGATGCCGTGGCCGGCAGCGAGGCGCAGATCGAGGAGATCGCGGGCAGCGCCGTCTCGTCGCCGACCAGCACGACGCGATCGGTGCCGCGCTCGGGGTTGAACGTGAGTCCCTCGTCGATGATCAGCACGTGCTCGCCGGGCTCGCACGTCTCGGCCCACCGCGACGCGGGGCCGGCGGTGCCCTCGGCGGCTGACCCGTGCAGCACGAAGTCGACGTCGATCTCCGCCCCGGCGTCGGCGGTCGCGGGGCGGTACGCGCGCACGCTGTAGTTGCGCATGACCGGACGCTCGCCATCGGGGATGCGGAGGAACTTCAGGTATCCGAACATCTTGTTCGCCTTCGCGGGCACGCGATCGAGCCCCGCTTCGCCGCCGATCGGCAGGAAGAGACGGAACCACTGGTCGAAGCCCATCGGCCGGAACCTCTCGATCTCGCCGCCGCCGAGGGTGACCCTCACCCAGTGCGGTGCGAGCCGCTCGGTGCGCAGCACCGTCACGTGGAGGAGGTCGGAGGAGAGCGGCTTGACCAGTTTGCTGAACGCCATCGGTGCGCCTTTCAGATGTTCCAGGGGAAGAAGAGGGCGAGGATCGTCGCGGAGGCCGCGATCCCCACCACGATGAAGACGAGGTCGCGCCCGCGGAACGGCACCAGATGCCGCTCGGTGCGCGTGGGGTGGGCGCCGAAGGCACGGGAGTCCATGGCCAGGGCCACACGCTCCGCGTGCCGGATCGCGCCGGCGAGCAGGGGGACGATGTAGCCCCAGCCGCGTGCGATCCTGGCGAACGGACCGCGCCCTCCGTGATGGCCGCGCACGCGGTGCGCCGCGCGGATCACCGACAGCTCGTGGCCGAAGCGGGGCACGAAGCGGAACGCCGCGAGGGCCGTGTAGCCGATCCGGTACGGCACCCGCAGCTGCTGCACGCTCGCCCGCACCAGGTCGGGACCGGTGGTGGTGAGCCCCCCGATCAGCGCCAGCGCGATGATCGCTCCGAGGCGCAGGCCGGTGGCGAAGCCGATGGCGAGGGCGCCCTGGTAGAGCGTCCAGTCGCCGACGCGGAGCAGGGGTGCGGTGTCGCTCACGAGACCGGCATCCACCCAGATCGAGAACCCGAAGCCGATGAGCAGGATGCCGAGGGGCACGGCCGCGAACAGGATCGCCGCGGTGCGGCCAGTGAGACGTGCGCCGACGAGCAGTACGACGTAGGAGAGGGCGAGGAACGCGGCCGGTGTCGCGAGGTCCCGCACGAAGACGAGCACGAGGATCGCGGGCAGCACGGCCACGACCTTGGAGAGGGGGTTCAGCCCGTACAGGAACTGCCGCGGCGAGGTCGCCGTCATCTCGGCGTACGGATCGAACGCGGCGCTCATGATCTGCCCGCCAGCATCCGCTGCAGGGCGGGGAGGCGCAGCCCCGCCTCGGAGAAGGCGCGACCGTCGTCGAAGAGCTCAGCGGTAGGGCCGGCGGCGTGCACGCGCCCGTCACGGAGGATGACGGTGCGAGTGGCGTGCTCGGCGACCAGCTGCAGATCGTGCGTCACGATGACGATGGTCGTGCCCTCGGCGCGCAGGTCGTCGAGGAGTGAGAGCAGCTCGGATGCTCGTGCCCTGTCCTGCCCGAACGTCGGCTCGTCGAGAGCGAGCACCCGCGGCCTGGTGATGAGCGCGGTGCCCACCGACAGGCGTCTCTTCTCGCCGCCGGACAGCAGGAACGGATGCACGTGAGCCTTG
This sequence comes from Microbacterium sp. LWH10-1.2, assembly GCF_038397765.1. Lineage (NCBI taxonomy): Bacteria > Bacillati > Actinomycetota > Actinomycetes > Micrococcales > Microbacteriaceae > Microbacterium > Microbacterium sp. LWH10-1.2. Next base: position 3,120,999 of record NZ_CP151638.1, on the reverse strand, counting down.
TGCTCGAGGCCGAAGCGCGCGAGCATCTCGGCGACGAGGCTCTCGACCTCGTCGTCTGGCGTGCGCCGCAGCCGCAGGCCGTGGGCGAGCTCGTCGAACACCGTCGGTGCGATGAACTGGTGCTCGGGGTTCTGGAAGACGAATCCGATGCGGGCGGACAGCTCGCGCGGAGAGGCGGTGCCCGGGTCGACGCCCGCGACATCCACCCGACGCCGTGGCGGAGGGACGACCCCCGCGAGGGCCTGGATCAGCGTCGTCTTCCCCGCACCGTTCGTGCCGACGATCGCGGTGAGGCTGCCGGCGGGGATGCTGAGGTCGACGCCGTGCAGGATCTCCCGCTTCCCCTTCCGCACGGTCAGGCCGCTGGCCGTGATGATCGGCGGCGCGTCCTGCGCGGTCGTCTCGATCGCCTCGGCCGTTGAGCGAGCGGAGCGAGACGACATGCTGTGCGTCGCGACTCCTGTCGTGCGCGGCGCGAAGCTTTTCGTCTCGTCGCTGCGCTCCTCGCTCGACGACCGGGAGGCCTCGTTCGACGACCCGGGGGCGGCGGCGAGCGCGGCCCCGAGCTCGCCGGGTGTCAGCGGCAGCGGTTCGAGGACGACGCCGGCATCCCGCATCCGCAGCGCCGCCAGCGTCGCCGACGGAAGCCACACCCCCATCGAGAGCAGCTCATCGACGTTCTCGCGCACCACGGATGCGGCGGGCCCGTCGAACGCGACGCGTCCGTCGCGGTCGAGCACGATCGCCCGCGTCACGAACCCCATCGCGGCGTCGAGGTTGTGCTCGACGAGGAGGATCGCCCTGTCGCCAGCATCGACGACGTCGGCGAGGGCCGCGTAGACGTCGTCGATGCCCTGCGGGTCGAGGTTCGCGGTCGGCTCGTCGAGCACGATCAGCGGCGAGCCCATCGCCAGCGCGCAGGCGATCGCGAGGCGCTGGCGGCCTCCGCCCGAGAGCAGATCGGGGTTGTCCGTCTTCCGGTCCCACAGGCCGACGCGTCGAAGCGCGTCTTCGGTGCGCCGCTCCACCTCGGCGAGCGGCAGCAGCAGGTTCTCCGGCCCGAAGGCGACCTCGTCGTAGACGGTGCCCGTGACGATCTGGGCATCCGGATCCTGGAACACCATCGCGACCCGGGTGCTCAGCGACGCGGTCGTCGTCTCGGCGGTGTCGAGGTCGCCCGCGGTCACTGTGCCGGTCATGGTCGCGGGGACGGCATGGGGGATGAGCCCGTTGAGCGCCAGGGTGAGCGTCGACTTGCCCGAGCCCGACGGTCCCAGCAGCAGCACGACCTCTCCGGCCGCGATGTCGAACGAGACGTCGCCCGGGGAGGGGTGCGCGGCATCCGCGTGGGTGATCGAGAGGTCACGCACGCGCAGAAGGGGCGCGGATGGGCGCACTAGCACGGCCTCGGGTCAGCGGATCGGACCCTACTAACTTAGCTGAGCCTTACCTATTTCGCCACGCGACTCTGTGGCTTCCCATGACGCGAGTACACGAAGGCGCTCGGCAGAGGGCGACCCTGGCTCCGCAGTGTAGATGAGCAGCACGTTCCCCGGCTCCGCCGTCAGCGCGAGCTCCTCGTAGGCGAGCACGAGTTCGCCCACCAGCGGATGTCGGAACCTCTTCGTTCCTGTTCCGTGCGTGCGCACGTCGTGCGCTGCCCACAGCCGGCGGAACGTCTCGCTGTGCGTCGACAGCTCGCCCACCAGGTCCTGCATGGCCTTGTTGTGCGGGTCGCGCCCGGCCTCGGCGCGCATCACTCCGACACACATGCCGGCCATGATGTCCCAGTCGGGGTAGAAGTCGTGCGCTGCGGGATCGAGGAACTGGAAGCGTGCGAGGTTCGGCGTCCGACCGCTCTCGCCGATCACGGGAGAGTAGAAAGCGCGACCGAGATCGTTCACGGCGAGGATGTTCTGCTGCGGATCGCGCACGAATGCGACCGCATCGACGATCGCATTCAGAGCCCAATGCAGGCTCTGCCGTGGAACGGAGGGCTTCGCCGCACGGCCTCGAGACCGTCCGCTCGTGGGAATCCCGTCAGCGGCGCGGGCCAGATCGAACAGGTGAGAGCGCTCGGCCTCATCGAGCTGCAATGCGCGCGAGACGGCGTCGAGAACGGATGCCGAGGCGCCGGCGACGGCGCCGCGTTCGAGCTTCGCGTAGTACTCCACGCTCACTCCCGCGATCGCGGCGACCTCGCTGCGGCGGAGCCCGTCGACGCGACGGTTGCCACCGGAGCTGAGCCCGGCCGCCTCCGGGGTCACTCGGGCTCGGCGAGACATGAGGAACTCCCGCACCTCGGCTCGATTGTCCATGCACAGCAGGCTAGACCGCCCCGCGCTGTTCGAGGGACGCCCTGGCGGTACACCCCTTCACAGGGACTCCCACGAGTCCACGCGCACGCGGATGCTGAAGAGCATGACCGCCTCGACCCGATCGCTCGCGCACCGGATCCTGCCGACTCTGCTGCTCCTGCTGACGGTGTTCGGTCCGATCTCGATGGACCTCTACCTTCCCGCGCTGCCCGCACTGACGCAGGAGCTCTCAGCGGCGACCTCGGTCGCGCAGCTCACGGTCACGGCCTGCCTCATCGGCCTCGCCGCAGGACAGCTGATCGCCGGTCCGCTCTCCGACAGGTACGGCCGTCGGGGCATCCTCCTCATCGGGATCATCGCCTACATCGGGACCTCGCTGCTGTGCGCCGCCAGCCCCTCGATCGAACTGCTGATCGCAGCGCGCCTCGTCCAGGGTCTCACGGGAGGTGTCGGCATCGTGATCGCCCAGGCGGCGGGACGCGACGTCTACACGGGAGGGGCGCTGATCCGTTTCTACGGGCGGCTGACCGTGGTCGGCGGTTTCGCGGCGATCGTCGGTCCTCTGCTCGGCGGACTACTGAACAGCGTCACCGACTGGCGTGGTCTGTTCATCTTCCTTGCGATGATCGGCGCCGCGATCCTCGTGATCACGCTCCTCGCATTCGAGGAGACCCTGCCGTCCGACTCCCGCACCACCGGCGGCCTCGGTCGCACCCTGCACGACTTCCGAGTGCTGCTCAGCGACCGCGTGTTCCTCGGCGCGATCCTCAATCAGGGCTTCCTCTACGCAGCGCTGTTCGCGTATCTCTCCGGCGCGACGTTCGTGCTGCAAGACGTGTATGGACTCTCGCCTCTCGACTATGCGCTCGCCTTCGGCGCGAACTCGGCCGGATTCATGGTGCTCGGATTCGTCGCAGGCCGGACCTCAGAGCGTTCGCTGCGAGGCACGCTGATCGCAGGCATCGCCGTCACCGCGGTCGGCGCGCTCGGACTGCTGGCGGCAGGCCTCACGCGGATGCCGCTGGGGGTCGTGCTCGTGTCGCTGTTCCTGCTCGCGGGCGGCGTCGCCGTCACCTCGCCACCCGCCACGACGATCGCTCTCGTCGAGTACCCGGACATCGCCGGCACCGCCTCATCGCTGCTCGGGATGGTGCGCTTCGGCTTCGGCGGCGTCGCCGCTCCGTTCGTGGGCATCGCCGGGGCGGCCAGCATCCTTCCACTCGGCCTCGTGACGGTGGTATCCGTCGTGCTCTCCGCCCTCGCCTTCGTCCTTCTCATCCGGCCCGCACAGATCCCGCGTCGAGTCGAGTCGGAGACCTTCATCACCATCCATCGAAAGGATCCGTCATGCGCGGAGTAGTCATGCACGCCCCCGGCGACGTGCGCACCGAAGAACTCGAGATGCCCGTCATCGTCGAGCCGACCGACGCGATCATCCGCGTCACCGCCACCTGCATCTGTGGTTCGGATCTGTGGCCCTATCGCGGCATCGAACAACTGCACGGCCCGCAGCGGATGGGGCACGAGTACATCGGTGTCGTCGAGAGCGTCGGCGACGCGGTTTCGCTCGTGGCGCCGGGTGATCACGTCGTCGGCTCGTTCGTCGCCTCGGACAACACCTGTGAGATCTGCCGAGCAGGGTATCAATCCCGCTGCGTGCACCAGGTGATGATGGGCTCGGTCGGCACCCAGGCGCAGTACGCGCGCATTCCTCTCGCCGACGGCACGCTCGTCGTCATCCCGGGCGAGCCGCCGGCAGATCTGGTGCCGTCGTTGCTCGCGGCCTCCGACGTGCTCGGCACCGGCTGGTTCGCGGCCGTCGCCGCCGAGGCCGGTCCGGGCACGACCGTCGCCGTGGTGGGCGACGGTGCAGTCGGACTTCTCGGCGCCCTCGCCGCTGCCCGGCTCGGCGCCGAGAGGATCATCGTGATTTCGCGGCACGCCGACCGGCAGGCGCTTGCCCGGCGCTTCGGCGCCACCGACATCGTCGAGGAGCGCGGAGAAGCAGGTGTCGCTCGGATCAAGGAGCTCACCGACGGGCTCGGTGCGCACTCGACGATCGAGGCTGTCGGCACACAGGAGTCGATGGACCAGGCGATCCGCGTGACGCGGGCTGGAGGCCACGTCGGGTTCGTCGGGGTCTCGCATGGCGTCTCGATCGATGGGCTCGAGCTGTTCTTCTCAAGCGTGCATCTGCACGGCGGGCCCGCGCCGGTGCGGCGCTTCCTGCCCGAGTTGATCCGACTGATCTGGGATCGCGAGATCGATCCTGGTGCGGTTTTCGATCTGACGCTGTCCCTCGACGAAGCCGCGGAGGGATATCGGGCGATGGATGAGCGTCGTGCGACGAAGGTGCTGCTCACGACCGAATGAGGCCGCTCGACCGGTGCGGCCTGTTCTGCAGACTCGGACGAGGGAACTGGCGTCGAGACCGGCCGAGGAGGAGCGGACCCGCGCTAGCGGCGTGCGACGCCGGCGCGGCTGAGCGCTGCGCCGATGGCGAGGCCCACCGCAGTCCAGGCGACCGGGCCGAGGACCGAGATGACGAGGTACGCGATCTGCGCCCACGGCTCCATGGTCGACAGGTGCGCGGCGAAGAACACCACGACCGCGACGAACACGCCGATCACCGCTGCGGAGACGAAGAAGCGCCAGGCGCCCCACGAGCGGTAGCGCGTCAGCGCGGCGACGCCCTCCTGGATCGCGCCGAACAGCAGCGCCGTGCCGATGAAGCGCAGCGCCCACGCGGGGTTGAAGGCGCTCGCTATGAGCGCGGCGATCACGTGCGTGACGATGGCGACGAGGGGGCGGCGGAGCACCTCCTGCGCGATGATGCCGGGCAGCACGTGGGAGCCGAGCACGAGTCCGTAGAGGAAGGCGGGACCGGCGAGCACGGGGACGGTCACCCAGCCCGCAATGCCTCCCAGGATGCCGGTCGCCACACCGATCGCGGCGCACACGAGCAGGACGCGGGTCGGCAGGGGGGAGCGGGAGGATGCCACGTCTCCAGCTTACTGTCGACCAACGGCGGCGACGGCTGGCCGATCGTCTAGGAACCGGCTGTGGATCTGGTGAGAGTCGGATTCCGGGACTACTTTGAGCGACGGTGCGGCAACGCGGCTGCACCATAGGACATCGGGAGCACCAATGGGTCGAACACCCCTCCGGATGGCAGCAGCCACCACCCTGGCGACGCTGTTCATCGCTTCAACCGCCACCGCCGGCTACGCAGGAGTAGAGGAGGTGACGCATCCCACCCCCGTCGAGGGCACTCCGGGGCACTACATCGTCGTGATGAAGTCCGACCCGCTGGCGAGCTACACCGGCGAGGTCAAGGGACTCAAGGCGACCAAGCCCGTCGAGGGCGAGCAGCTGGAGACGGAGTCCGAGGACTCGCAGCGCTACATCCAGCACCTCGAGACCGAGCAGCAGACCCTCGCGCAGGAGGTCGGCGTCACGCCGGACACCACCTACCAGACCGTCCTCAACGGGTTCAGCGCTCAGCTCACGGGCGAGCAGGTCGACAAGCTCCGCGCGTCGAAGGACGTCTACGAGGTGTTCCCCGACGAGATCCGTCACCCCGACGCGCAGACGTCGACGTCCTTCCTCGGACTCGGCGACGACAAGAAGGGGCGCGGCGGCCTCTGGCAGCAGACCGGCGGCGTCGACCGCGCGGGTGAGGGCATCGTGGTCGGTGTGATCGACACGGGCATCGCACCGGAGCACCCCTCGTTCGAGGGCAAGAAGCTCAAGAAGCAGAAGCGCGACCACACCCGCCACAAGGGCAACCAGCCCTACACCGACGGCACCTACGTCTACTTCGACAAGTCGGACGGCGGGCAGTTCAAGTCCCTCATGGTCGAAGGCCAGGGCTGGGACAAGGGCGACTACTCGACCAAGATCATCGGCGGCCAGTACTTCTACACCGGTGCGCAGGCCGACGGCTTCGACTTCCAGTACGACTACCTGTCTCCGCGTGACGGTGCAGGCCACGGCTCGCACACCGCGAGCACGGCCGCCGGGAACTTCGGAGTGAAGGCGTCGATCGAGAACGTCGACTTCGGCAAGATCTCCGGCGTCGCGCCCGGCGCCAAGATCTCGGCGTACAAGGCCTGCTACGAGGGCCCGGACCCCGCCGTCACGACCGACGACATCTGCGCGTTGAGCGACCTCGTCGCGGCGATCGATCAGGCCGTCGCCGACGGCGTCGACGTGATCAACTACTCCATCGGCGGCGGAGCGGCCAAGACCGTGCTCGCCCCCGAGGACATCGCGTTCTTCAACGCGGCGGCCGCGGGCGTGTTCGTCTCGGCGAGCGCCGGCAACGACGGCCCCGACCCCGTCACGGCCGATCACGCATCGCCCTGGTACACGACGGTGGCGGCATCCACCATCCCGACCTGGGAGGGCACCGTCACGTTCGACGGGTTCGCGCAGGCCGGCGCCTCGGTCAGCGTGCCGTTCGGCACCACCGTGACCGGTCCGTCGATCTACGCGGGGGATGCCGCGGCAGCGGGTGCGGCGAACGCGCAGCAGTGCCTCCCAGGCACCCTCGACCCGACGAAGGTCACGGGGCACATCGTGGTCTGCGACCGCGGCAACAACGCCCGCGCCGAGAAGTCGCAGGTCGTGAAGGACGCCGGCGGCAAGGGCATGGTCCTCGTGAACGTACCGGGTGGAGCCGACTCGCTCGACAACGACTTCCACGCCGTTCCGACGGTTCACCTCGCTTCCGCGCATCGTGCGGCCGTGCTCGCCTACGTGCAGGGCGGCAAGGACCGTCCGATCTCGCTCGTCGGCAAGAACACCACCGGCGTCACGACTCCCGTCCCGCAGATCGCGGGCTTCTCGAGCCGTGGCCCGATGCTCGCCGACGGCAGCGACATCATGAAGCCCGACATCGCAGCGCCCGGCGTCGCGATCCTCGCGGCGACGAACAACGCGCCGGACGAGAAGCCGACCTTCGGCATCCTCTCCGGCACGTCGATGGCGGCGCCGCACATCGCCGGACTCGCGGCGCTGTACCTCGGCGAGCGTCCGAAGGCCACGCCGGCGGAGATCAAGTCCGCGATGATGACGACCGCCTACGACACGGTCAACGCCGACGGTTCGAAGAACCGGAACCCCTTCGAGCAGGGCGCGGGTCAGGTCGATCCGACGCGCTACTTCAACCCGGGCCTGCTGTACCTCAACGGCGCGAAGGACTGGGCGGCGTTCCTGGAGGGCAAGGGACTCGGCGCCTTCGACGGCGTCGACCCGATCGACGGCAGCGACCTCAACATCGCGTCCTTCTCGATCGGCTCGCTCGCCAGCGCGCAGACCGTCACGAGGACCGTCACGGCCACCGAGAAGGGCACGTTCACGGCATCCGTCGATCTGCCCGGCGTCAAGACGACGGTGACGCCGTCGACGCTGAAGTTCGACCGTGCGGGGCAGACGGCCACCTTCACGGTGACCTTCGACAACCAGAGCGCTCCGGTGGAGCAGTGGGCCACCGGCTCGCTGACGTGGACGAGCAAGAAGAACACGGTGCGCTCGCCGATCGCGGTGTTCCCGGTGACGGCGGACGCTCCGCCCGAGGCCTCGGGCACCGGTGTCGACGGATCCGCCACGGTGGAGATCGTCCCCGGCGTGACCGGCGACCTCGCCCTCACGCTGTCGGGTCTCACCCCGTTCGAGCTCCTCGCCGACCCGGACGGCCGGGTCGATGGGCACTCGGGCGACGAGGCGTCGGGCGATGCCGACAAGAACGTCTCCTGGCTGGTCGACGTGCCGGCCGGCACGACGCTGTCGCGCTTCGACCTCGACTCGTCGGATGACGCGGGCAGCGACCTCGACCTCGCGGTCTACCGCGTGGTCAGCCCTGACGACCTGCGCTACTACGACAAGTGGCAGTCGGCGACGGGTTCGGCCGACGAGCAGGTCACGCTGAAGGCTCCGAAGGCCGGAACCTACCTGGTGGTCGCGAACGTGTACTCGACCTCGGCGCCGATGACGTGGGACATGACCGTCGCCAACGTGCAGCCGAGCGGAGAGGGCGCCTTCACGGCCACCCCGAACCCGATCGCGGCGACGCGCGGCACCAAGACGAGCTTCCAGCTCGGATGGAGCGGCCTCACCGCCGGGACCCGCTACCTCGGCCTCGTGCAGTACGGCGAGTCGGCGGTGTCGACCATCCTCACGGTCGACGCGCAGTAGCACGTCGGAACGGGGTGGGGTCCTCCGGGGCCCCACCCCGTTTCGTCTCGTCGCTGCGCTCCTCGCTCAACGCCCGGGACTCGCGGCCTCGCGACCGCCCCCGGGCCGTTGAGCGACACTTCGACTCGCTTCGCTCGCTCAGTGCTGATCTTCGCGAGTCGAGACGCCCGCCGCGAGTCGAAACGCTTCCCGCGAGGCGACCTCAGATCCGGCGGCCCCGTGGCATCAGTCGCACGTCGGGCAGGGGAGGGGCGGGGATGCGCACGTCGTGTCCCTCGACCTCGCCGAAGCGGGCTGACGCGGCCTCCCAGTCGGCCCTCGCGGCGGCGATCTCGTCGTGCGTGCGGCCTGCGAAGTTCCACCACATCACGATCTCGTCTTCGAAGGGCTCGCCGCCGAGCAGGAACAGTAGCGCCCCTTCGGCGCTCGACACCTCCACGCTCTCCCGCGAGTCGCCGAGGTAGAGGGTGTCGTTCAGGGTGAGCGGATGCTCCGCCACGGTCGCCGCGCCTTCGACGAGCATGATCCCGTGCTCCCAGTCGGCGCGCAGCGGCAGGTGCACGGCCGTCCCGGCCGGCACCACGATCTCCGCGCCGACGATCGGCGTGTGCACGGTCGCCGGAGACGTCGCCCCCGCGAACTCGCCGAGCACGACGGTGGCCGCGGCATCCGCTCCGTCGACGGCGGGCAGCGTGACGCCCGGCAGCGCGGTGTGGCGTTCGAATCCGGCGGCGCCGTGCCGTGCCGACTCGGGCAGCACGACCCAGAACTGCAGGGCGTCCAGCGGGATCGGCTCCTCGCCGATCGAGTACTCCGAGTGCGAGATGCCGTTCCCCGCGGTCATGAGGTTCAGCTGCCCGCGGCGCAGGTCGGCGTCGCTGCCGAGCGAGTCGCGATGACGGATCTCCCCGACCAGCGGCCAGGTCACGGTCTGCAGGCCGATGTGGGGGTGCGGTTCGACGCGCATCCTCGTGTCTGCGGGACCGAACCGGTCGAGGAAGCACCAGGCGCCGATCGTCGGCAGGTTGCGGTGCGGCAGGGCGCGCAGCACGTTCATGCCGCGCACGCCGCCGAGGGGCACCTCCCGTGGCTCGAGGATGAGCCGGTGCTGACCGATCATGAGTCGCGGCGTCCGGGCCAGCGGATCTCCGCCCCGGGGATCTCGTGCGTCTCGAGGTACTTCGCGATGTACGGGCACAGCGGCACGATCGCCTCGCCGGATGCCGCGGCATCCGTCAGGGCGTCCTTCGCGAGGATGCCGGCGAGCCCCCGCCCCTGGAACGCCGGATCGATCTCGGTGTGCGTGAAGCGGATCGCGCCGGGGCGCAGCTCGAACTCCGCGAAGCCGGCGAGGCCGCCGTCGAGCGTGATCTCGTAGCGGGAGGCGTCGTCGTTGCGGGTGACGGCGATATCGGTCATCGGTAGCTCCTTCTGCGGTCTGCGTCCAACCTACGCCCGCCGGGAGCGGGAGGGCTCGCTCCGCGCGCCGACGCCCGGCCTGGCCTCCGTCTCTCAGACGGGGCGTCGTCTCGTAGGGGGGCCGCGGGCGCGGACGGGGCCGGGCGTGACGGAGCGGGCTCAGTGCACGGGCTCGGCGTCGGCGAGACCGTGCGCGTCCTCCCGGCTCGTGCGGGGGAAGGCGAAGCTCACGGCGACGAAGATCGTGAGCGTGATCGCCGGCACGATGAGGGTGTGCTGGAACGCCTCCGACGGCGATCCCGACCCTGCGGCGTCGAAGAACACCGAGGCGAAGATCGCGACGCCCACGGCGCTGGCGATCGCCTGCACCGCGGTGAGCACTCCGGATGCCGAGCCGATCTCGTCATCCTTCACCGCCGCGAGGATCGTGCTGAACAGGGCGGCGATGATCGCTCCCCCGCCCATGCCGAAGAAGACGATGCCGGGGGCGATCCCCCAGATGCTGAAGTCTCCCGGCTGCTGGAGCTCGAACCACAGCAGAGCGGTGCCGGCGAGCTGCGTCACGGCGCCCAGCTGCAGCACGGAGCGGCCGATCTTCTCGGCGAGCCAGGCGCCGCTGAGCGCTCCGCCGATCGCGGACCCGATCGCGAGGGGCAGGTTGCCGAGCCCGGCCTCGCCGGCGGTGAAGCCGTTGCCCTGTTGCAGGAACAGCGTCAGCACGAGCTGCGTGCCGGTGAGGCTGCTGAAGAACAGGGCGATGCCCACGAGCCCGAACGTGTAGGCGCGCCGCGTGAACATGGTGGCGGTGACCAGCGGCACCCCTCCTCGACGCAGCAGGCTGTGCTGCTGCCAGCCGAACACGACGAAGCCGAGAGCGCCGACGACCACGCACACCCAGGCCCAGACCGGCCAGTCGAGCTCGGGGCCGAACGTGAGGGCGAGCACGAGCAGGCCGGACGACAGGATGATGAGCGCGCCCCCGACGGGGTCGATCGTGACCCTGCGGTCGCCGGATCGCTTCGGCAGGATGCGCCAGGCGACGATCAGCGCGGCGATCCCGATGGGCAGGTTCACGAGGAAGACGGAGCGCCAGCCGAGTCCGAACAGGTCGGCCTCGATGAGTCCGCCGCCGATGACAGGACCGAGGATGCCGCCGAGTCCGAGCGCGGGCCCGAACACGCCGAACGCGGTCGCCAGCTCGGCGCCCGAGAGGTTCTCGCGCAGCAGTCCGAGTCCCTGGGGGAGCAGCAATGCGCCCGCGGCGCCCTGGACGAGTCGGAACGCGATGAGGGTCTCGGGGCTCGGCGCGAGCGAGCAGGCGAGGGATGCCGCCGTGAACACGGTGAGCCCGAGCAGGAACATCGGTCGGCGCCCGTACCGGTCGCCCAGCCGGCCGCCGAGGATGAGTCCGGCGCCGAGGGCGAGGGCGTAGCCGCCGATCACCCACTGGAGTCCGAGCGGGGTGACCCCGAGGGACGTCTCCAGCGAGGGTCCGGCGACGTTGACGATGGTCGCGTCGAGCATGTCCATGATCTCGGCGGCGAGCATCACCCCGAGGATCGCCCAGCGCCAGCGGTAGGGAGGTTCGGTCGTTTCGGCCATGTCATCTCACATCTTGATAATCAATAGAATTAGCAATTATTCATACTACTATGACAGACATGGATGCGACGTCGAACCAGCGTGCGGCTGGACGAGGGGGCTACTCGCCGTCGAGGCGCCACGAGACCGAACCAGCGGAGGAGCGCGACCTCCGGTCGCGCGTGCAGCAGCTCACGATGCGGCAGCAGCGATTCGAGAGGTCGCTCGCGAAGCGGCTCGACCTGGATGCCGCCGGACTCGAGGTCGTCGACCATCTCATCTCGTCCGGGCCGACGACGCCGACCGAGCTCGCGCATCGGGTCGAGATCTCGACCGCAGCCATGACCCTCGTGCTCAACAGGCTCGAGGATCGAGGGCACATCGGCAGGGAGCGGCATCCGTCCGACGGCCGCAAGCTCATCGTGACGGTGTCGGATGCCGCAGCCGCCGACGCAGAGCGGATGGTCGCGCCGCTCATCGACGAGGTCGAGGACGTGATCTCGGCGATGAGCGAGGAGGAGCGCGCCGTCGTCTCGCGATTCCTGGACGACCTCATCGGCGCCTACGACCGCTCGACTCCGGACTGAGCCGCCCGCCTGTCCGAGCTGCACTCCCTCCGGCTATGTCGTGTGCGAGCGCAGTGGTTCAGCGGCGCGCGGCGGCATCCGTGCTGTTCTGCACCCATCTCTTGAGCGTCGCGAAGCTCTCGTCGACGCGCGCACTGTCCTTCGAGATGAAGAAGTCGAGATACAGGCCGAGCAGACTCGCGATGATGTAGCGGCCCTCCTCCTCGGCGATCTGTCGGGACAGGCCTTCCTCCTCGCCGAGTCGGGCGAGGTAGTGTGCGAAGGCGTCGAGGTCGTGGCGGAGGCCCGGGAGTTCTACGTCGGGACGCTCGGCGGCGGAGGATGCGAGGACGAAGAGCAACTGCGTCTGGAGGCGGTTGTTCGGGTCGCGGAACATGTCCCAGGTGCGCTGGATGCGCTCGGCGCGGTTCTGGGGCGGGATCGGGCTGAGCCTGGCGATGTACTCCTTGCTCAGCTGGAGCATGACCAGGCTGAGCAGGTGCTCCCTGGTGCCGAAGTAGTACTGCAGCATCCGATGGCTCGTGCCGATCCCGGTGGCGATCTGCCGCAACGATCGGTTGACGTTGCCCTGGCGTCGCAGTTCTGCGACGACGTCGAGCAGCATCTTCTCGGCGCGCGAGCCCTCTGGGGGGAGCGAGATGGGGGGAATGGGCGTCTGGTCGGCGTCCATGCGTCCTCCTCCTCGTTCGCGTGCGCTGCCCCTCCATGCTCTCAGACGCTTCCTATCGGTTGACGGTGACCGAGAAATGTGCCACTGTATCAAAAGTGTGCCACTGTATCACCGGCCACGTCTCAGCGGGCGGACATGGGAGATTCGCCGCGCGACCCTCGATCTCTAAGGACAAAGAATGAAGATCAGCATCCGTTCGCGGCGGAAGCAATATGCCGGAACGACGGTGGGTGCCGTGGCGCTCGCCTCGGTGGCTCTCATGATCGGCACGGGACCCGCCGCCGCCGTCGTCGTCATCCCGCCGCCCATCCCTGCAGACGACGACTACACGATGGTGCAGGGCTCGACGCTCGCCGTCCCCGCGGAGGACGGCGTGCTGATCAACGATGACGAGGGGGCACCCGGTGCGGGGCCGCTCCAGGTCACCACGCTCACCAACTCGAACCTGCTGAGTCAGATGAACGCCGACGGCGCCTTCAGCTTCACGCCCGCTCCAGACTTCGTCGGCACGTACGTGTGGACGTATCGGGTGCACGCGGTGAACTCTCAGAGGGACAGCGATGGTGCTGCGACGGTGACGATCACCGTGACGGCCGCCGAGCCCGAGAACGCCGCGCCCGTCGCCGAAGACGACACCTATGAAGTGAGCCAGGGCGCCGAGGCCCCGACGCGACTCACGGTCGGTCCGGCAGGGATCCTCGGCAACGACTCAGACCCCGACGGCGATCCGATCGTCGTCTGCGACTGGGCCGCTGACGACCCTTCGATGTTCGAGGCCGTGAACGCCGACGGGAGCCTGGTCTTCGCTCCCGGCGCGGCCTTCACCGGCGTCGCAGAGCTCTTCTACTGGGTGTGCGACGACCACGATCACAAGAGCGACGTGGCGAAGGTGACGATCACGGTGACGCCGGCGGTGGCGCCCGAGCCGCGGCCGGATACGCCGCAGAAGCCCGACACGACGGCGAAGGGTGAGCTCGCTCAGACCGGCGCCGAGGCGCTCCCGGGCGTCGTGGCCTCTGCGCTGCTGCTGGGTGCGGGCGCTGTGCTCGTCGCGCTCCGCTCGTCGCGTAGGCGTCGTGCCGTCTGACCTGCGATTCGCGAGAGAGAACACGAGAAGGAGTGATCATGGGACTCTTCACCAGGAAGACACAGCAGGAACGGCAGGAGGAGGGGCTGAAGCTCGCCGACGACATCGCCGCAGGGCGTGGACTCATGGGCAAGATGACCAAGGCGTTCATGGGTAGCGAGTTCACTGCGGCAGTGGGGCAGGCGGCGGGCTCGATCCACCAGGCCGAGAATGTCGCCGTGCTGCGCGCTGCCGGGGTGCCGACGCAGGAGGCGACGGTGCTCGGGATGCAGGACACCGGGCAGACGGTGAACGACAACCCGAGCATCGTGCTGACGCTGCAGGTCGGCGCGCAGGCGGTGGCGATCCAGGCGCTCGTGTCGAGGCTGGAGATCCCGCGCGTGGGGGAGACGGTGCTGGTCCTGACCGACCCGCAGTCCGGTGAGATGCTGTACGCCGGGCTGGCCTCCCGCGCGTGAACTGAGCGGGAGGTCGAGGCGTCGTCGAGTCCGCGCCTGTGGAGAACGCGGGGCGTGACGTCGGCGGGGGTGGTTACGCTGGAGGGATGCCGCAGACTCCCCGTGACCCGTACGAGGATCTGCCGTATGCAGACGAGCCCTGGGGCGACGGGTGGGAGCCGAGCGAGCCGCCGGAGCCCATGGACTGGGAGCCGCAGGGCTCAGGGTACGAGCCTCCGCTCGACTGGGGCCCCGGACCGCAGACGCCCGTGACGGCATCCGCCCCGGCATCCGGTGCGCCCGTGCGCAGGGCGACGCCCAGCCGCTTCGCCACCGCGCGGGAGGCGCTGCACACGGTCTTCGGCTACGACGAGTTCCGCGGCGACCAGGCCGAGATCGTGGAGCAGGTGATCGGCGGCGGGGATGCCGTCGTGCTCATGCCGACCGGCGGCGGAAAGAGCATCACCTATCAGGTGCCGGCGCTCGTGCGCGAAGGCACCGGACTCGTGATCAGCCCGCTCATCGCCCTCATGCACGACCAGGTCGACGCCCTGCGCGCCAACGGCGTGAACGCGGCGTACCTCAACTCGACGCAGTCGATCGACGAGCGGCGCGAGGTCGAGCGCGCGTACGTCGCCGGCGAGCTCGACCTCATCTACGTCGCGCCGGAGCGGCTCAGCAGTGCGCAGACCACCGCGCTGCTGCAGCGCGGCACCCTCAGCGTCATCGCGATCGACGAGGCCCACTGCGTGTCGCAGTGGGGTCACGACTTCCGTCCCGACTACCTCGCTCTCGGCGACCTCGGCGAGAGGTTCCCCGGGGTGCCGCGCATGGCGCTCACGGCCACGGCCACCAGGGCCACGCACCAGGAGATCACCGAGCGGCTGCGCCTCGACGCCGCGCGGCACTTCGTGGCGAGCTTCGACCGCCCGAACATCCAGTACCGGATCGTGCCGAAGGTCGATCCGCGCAAGCAGCTCGTCGCCTTCATCCGCTCGATGCCGGAGGGCGCCGCTGGCATCGTCTACGCCCTCAGCCGCAAGTCGGTGGAGCAGACCGCGACGTACCTCGCCGCGCAGGGCTTCGACGCGCTGCCGTATCACGCGGGGCTTCCGGCCGAGGTCCGCGCGACCAACCAGTCACGGTTCCTCCGCGACGACGGCGTGGTCATGGTCGCCACGATCGCGTTCGGCATGGGCATCGACAAACCCGACGTGCGCTTCGTGGCCCACATCGACCTGCCGAAGTCGGTCGAGGGGTACTACCAGGAGACCGGTCGTGCCGGCCGAGACGGCGAGGCCTCCGTCGCCTGGATGGCCTATGGCCTCGGCGACGTGGTGCAGCAGCGCCGTCTCATCGACCAGAGCCCCGGCGACCGCACGTTCAAGATGCGCATGGGGCAGCATCTCGACGCGATGCTCGCGCTGTGCGAGACCGTCGAGTGCCGCAGGCAGAACCTGCTCGGCTACTTCGGTCAGGAGTCGCAACCGTGCGGCAACTGCGACACGTGCCTCGAAGACACCGCGACCTTCGACGGCCTCATTCCCGCGCAGAAGCTCCTCTCGACGATCGTGCGTCTCAAGAAGGAGCGCAACCAGGCCTTCGGGGCCGGTCACCTGATCGACATCCTCCGCGGCGCGTCGACCGAGCGCATCCGTCAGCAGGGCCACGAGAAGATCGCGACCTACGGCATCGGCGCCGACCTCTCCGATCAGGACTGGCGCAGCGTGGTGCGGCAGCTCCTCGCCCGCGGCATCCTCGTCGCGCAGGGCGAGTACGGCACTCTGGCCCCCGGCGAGCTCGCGGTGGGGGTGCTGAAGGGCGAGACCCCCGTGCCGCTGCGCAAAGACACCATCGGCCGGCCGACGTCGGCGCCTCGCGCCCGCAAGGCGAGTGCGGCGGATGCGCTGGATGCCGGAGATCGCCCGCTGTTCGAGGCGCTGCGCGCCTGGCGTGCGGAGACCGCGCGGGAGCAGGGTGTGCCCGCGTACATCGTCTTCGGCGATGCGACGCTGCGTGCCCTCGCTGAGCATAGGCCCGCGTCGATGGGGGCGCTCGACGGGATCACTGGCATCGGTGAGAAGAAGCGCGAGGCCTACGGCGAGGGCGTGCTCGCCGTGATCGCCGCGGGCTGAGCCGCGCTCGCTCGGAGGTCGTGTTCCGGTCGTTGAGCGAGGAGCGCAGCGACGAGGCGAAGGCGTGTCGGCGGGCGGGTTCGAGGCTCGCTCGGAGGTCGGGTTCTGGTCGTTGAGCGAGGAGCGCAGCGACGAGACGAAACGCGGTGGCGGATGCTCGGTGCACTCCCTCCATCGCAGGGAGGAGTCAGCCGCTGACCGTGCTCAGCGCCCGGCGGCCCACTCCGGGTTCACGGCGATCGCCGTGACGTGGAGGTCGCGCCGGGGGAAGTCGATGCCGTCGACGTCGATCTCGATCCGCCGCTCGCCGCTGATGGCGTCCGCGCTGAAGATCGCGAGGCTGAGGAGCTTGTCGTACGATTCGCCGCGGTTCGGGTTGATGAAATCCTCCTCCGTGGCGACGCCGAAGACGCGGCCTCCGCTCTGCGCCAGTGCACCCTGGTCGGTGCGGACGACCGGGCTCAGCTCACCCACGAACCCGCCCAGATCCGCCGCCGGCTCGGCGTCCACCGACCTCGACTCCGCGATCTCGGCGAGCGGGATCGACCACAGGGTGGCCCCGGCGGCCCAGTGCAGTCGTCCCTCCCAGACGAAGGGCGTGCCCGATTCCCACCCCAGCACCGACTCGGGGTAGTGGATCTCGAGTTCCTGTCTGTCCCCTGTGGCCCGGTCCCAGATCTGCAGGCTCTGGTGCGCCGAGGTCTCCTCGTCGACGATCTCGCCCAGGCCGAGCGCGCGGTCCTGGTCGCAGACGAGCGTGCGGACTCCGGTGAACACGCCGAGCCCGTCGATGTCGCGCGACTCCGAGGTCACGATGCGCACACCGGACTCGTCGACCAGGGCGAGATCATCGCCGCACGTGGTCAGCGCGGGATTGACGTACCCGAGGTCGATCGTGGTGATCTCTTTCGTGGCGGCATCCACGAAGGCCAGCTGCTGGCCTTCGGCCGAACCCGTGTACACCGCGAAGCCGTCGGCGACGGCGAGCCTCGCCCGCTCCGACGACGACTCCTTCGCGCCCGATAGGGGCAGCTTCGTGAGCCCGTCCTCGTGGATCAGGTACTCGTCTGCGGGGCCGCCGACGCTCAGCCCCGCCTCCGACCACGCGATCCTCGACTCCTCGAAACCCCGCTCCTCGAGCTCCACCGACCGCGTCTCTCCGGCCTCGTTCACGAGCACGAGATAGGCGTGGTCGCCGGCGTGCAGGCGCAGGGCCACGACGGCGTCTTCGAGGCCGAAGTCCGCGGAGATGGGCGGGGCGTTCAGCATCCTGACAACGGAGGGGATGCCGAAGAACGCCGCCCAGATGCCTACCAGCACGGCAGCGACGATGATCCAGCTCTTCAGCAGACCGGGCCCCGTGCCCTTCCCGCCGCGATGAGGGCGCCCTTTCGCCCTCTGTGCCGCTCGGCCCCCCGCAGTGCTCATGGGAACGATCCTGTCAGAGCGAGGCGGTGCTCGACGGACGGAGGTGCGGGGACGCGTCTCAGCGTGCCGGAAGCACGTCGTCCAGGTGGGCGCGGAGCTGCACGGCGACGTCCACCGCGTCGCGGTCGTAGAGCCACTGGTACTGCAGTCCGTCCCACAGGGCGATGAGCCAGATCGCCTCGCGTTCGGGGTCGCGATGCTCGGGAAGGTCGCCATCGCGCTGAGCGAGCCGGAACACCTCGGTGAAGTAGTCCAGGCTGCGCTCGAAACGGCGGATGAAGTAGTCGTGGGCGGGGTGGCCTGCGGGCACGGCTTCGCACGAGAGCACCGCGTACACCTCGATGAGGCCGGGTTCGACCTCGGCGTTGTGCGCGGCGCCCGCGGGCATCCCGCGCAGGAGGTCGGCCGCGCGGCAGGGGGTCGTCGCGTGGTCCTGGAGGCGGATCGCGTCGTCGCGTTCCGTGAGCACCGCGCTCAGCAGCGCCTCCTTGGTCGCGTAGTGGTGCAGCAGCGTCGACTTCGAGACCCCCACCGCCTCGGCGATGTCGCGCAGGCTGGTGTCTCCGTATCCGCTGCGGGCGAAGAGCTGCGTGGCGTCGACGAGGATCTGCGCTCGACGTCGGCGGCCGGCCGCGTAGCCGGCCTGGTCCTCGTCGGCGAGGCCGCTGAGCGCCAGTTCGGGAAGAGGGCCCGACGGCTCGGCGGGCGGCTCGGGCTCCTCGGGGTCGCGCCATCCGACCGGCGTCGCCCACAGCCCTTCCCGCTCTTCGAGCATCTCCACGACGTCGACGCGCTCCGGGAGGTACTGCGCCATGAGCTGCAGGCCGTCCCACCCGGCCATGTGGCGGATCGTCTCGCCTTCGAGCTCGCGATCCGCGGAGATCACGCCATGGTCCACGGCATCCTGCATCGCGTCGACCGTCAGCTCGCGCATGGTGGCGTAGCGCTCGCGCATCCGCTCGTGAGCGGGGTGGGCCGGCGCCGACGCCTCGCCGGTGAGTGCGGCGTACAGCTCCAGGTAGCCGGGGGTCTCCGCGTTGCGGGTGGCGAGCTCGGAGAGCACGAGAGACCCCGGCTCGGCGGCGGCGGTGAGGACGCTGACGGCCTCCGCGTTCTCCTCCTCGAACTGCGCGACGACCTCGGCGAGCAGGTCGTCCTTCGAGGCGAAGTGGCCGAGGAGACCGGGATGACTGACGGATGCCGCGGCGGCGATGTCGCGCAGCGAGGTGGAGCGGTAGCCCTGGGCGACGAAGAGCTCGCGGGCAGCCGTGAGGATGCGCTGCCTCGTGGCAGCGGCACGAGCATGCCGGGTGTTCGTCATCGCATCCTCCCAGGACACTCTATCTTCGCTCATTACCAACCGGTCGAGATTCACTTACCAAACGGTCGAGATTCGTGTATCGTCGAGTCCGCGCCGATCGCGGAAGACCGGCCGAACCTTGCCCGAAAGGATCTCCCATGACAGAGCTGTCATCGGCTGCGAACGCCGCAGCCGCCGGAACCACCGGCTTCAAGCTCCCCGGAACCACCCCCGAGAAGACCCCCCGCGGCTACACGCCCGGTCTCGCCGCGGTGAACTTCGGCGTCTACCTCGCCCTGCTCACCCCGGTCATGGTCTCGATGGCCTTCAAGGTCCAGCACCTCGACCCGACCAACACCGAGGGGAGCCTCGGCCTCGTGATGGGGGTCGGCGCCGCTTTCGCCCTCATCGCCAACCCGCTCGTCGGTCGCCTCTCCGACCGCACCACCTCGCGCTGGGGGATGCGTCGTCCGTGGATCCTCGGCGGTTCGATCGTCGGTCTCGGCGGGTTCGCCCTCATCGGCGCCGCGTCGTCGGTGTGGATGGTGCTGCTCGCCTGGTGCCTGGTGCAGACCTCGATGAACGCGGTCCTCGCCGCAGCGAACGCCACGCTGCCCGACCAGGTGCCCGTCTCCAGCCGCGGCAAGGTCTCCGGTCTCGTCGGCATCACGACCCCGATCGGCATCCTCGCCGGCAGCTTCCTGGTGAACTTCCTCCCCGGCGACTTCGAGCGCTTCGTGGTCCCCGGCGTGATCAGCCTGATCCTCGCCATCGTCTTCGTGGCCATCCTCAAGGACCGCGTGCTCACCGAGAAGCCCGCCGAGCGCTTCACGATCGGCATGTTCTTCGGCTCCTTCGTCTTCAACCCGCGCAAGCACCCCGACTTCGGCTGGACGTGGCTGACCAAGTTCATGGTGATGTTCGGCTACGCGGGCATCGCGACTTTCCTGCCGCTCTACCTCGTCACCAAGTTCGGCCTCGACGAGCAGGGCGCCGTCGGCATCATCCTCGCCGCCAACCTCGCCTCGATGGCGGCCATGGCCGTGTCTTCGCCCCTCGGCGGGTTCCTCTCCGACAAGATCGGCAAGCGACGCCCGTTCGTCGCCGTCGCCGGCGTGATCATGGTCGTCGGTCTCGTGATCCTCGCGATCGCCCCCAGCATCCCGGTCGTGATCATCGGCCAGGCCATCATCGGCCTCGGCGCCGGCTCGTTCTTCTCGGTCGACCTCGCCCTCGCCACCGAGGTGCTGCCGAACCCGGACGATGTCGCGAAGGACCTCGGCGTGCTGAACATCGCCAACGCCCTTCCGCAGTCGATCGCCCCCGCCGTCGCCCCCGGCATCATCGCCCTGGGTGCCGCGACCCCGCTCGGCGGCTACCCCACCTGGTACCTGTTCGGCGCGGTCGTCGCGCTCGCAGGCGCCGTGCTCGTCTACCGCATCAAGGGAGTCAAGTGACGATGTCCGAACGGAACGAACGCCCCTGGCTCGACGCCGATCTGCCCGTCGACGAGCGCGTCGAGCTGCTGCTCTCCGAGATGACCCTCGAGGAGAAGGCCGGGCTCTTCTTCCAGACCATGATCGTGATGGGCGAGGGCGGTGAGCTCTCCGAGGGCGACGCGAACTTCGGCATCCCCTCGAACCGCGAATACGTGGTCGGCCGCCACATGAACCACTTCAACCTGCTCGGGGTCGCGCCGAAGGCGAGCGACATCGCCGCCTGGCACAACAGGCTGCAGGAGCTCGCGGCGTCCACCCGCCTCGGCATCCCCGTGTCGATCTCGACCGACCCGCGGCACTCGTTCAGCGACAACCCCGGCGCGACGATGCTCGCGGGGCCCTTCTCGCAGTGGCCGGAGCCCCTCGGTCTGGCGGCCACGCGTGACGCCGCGCTCGTCGAGCGCTTCGGCGACATCGCCCGCCAGGAGTACACGGCGGTCGGCATCCGCGTCGCCCTGCACCCGCAGGTCGACCTCGCCACCGAGTCGCGCTGGGCCCGGCAGCTGCAGACCTTCGGCGAGGATGCCGCCCTCGCGGGCGAGCTCGGAGCGGCCTACGTGCGCGGCTTCCAGGGCGCGTCGTTCGGCCCCGGCTCGGTCTCCACCATGACCAAGCACTTCCCCGGAGGCGGCCCGCAGAAGGACGGCGAGGACCCGCACTTCGACTACGGACGCGAGCAGGTCTACCCCGGCGACAACTTCGAGCACCACCTCCTTCCGTTCGAGGACATCTTCGCCGCCGGCGGTCGCCAGATCATGCCCTACTACGGCATGCCGGTCGGCACGCAGTACGAGGAGGTCGGCTTCGGCTTCAACAAGGGCGTGCTCACGGGGCTGCTCCGCGAGCGGTTCGGATTCGACGGCATCGTCTGCACCGACTGGGGTCTGGTCACCGACCACCCGATCATGGGCACGGACTTCGCCGCGCGCGCCTGGGGTGTCGAGCACCTCACCCCGGCCGAGCGCATGGTGAAGATCCTCGACGCCGGCGCCGACCAGTTCGGCGGCGAGAACGAGACGGAGCTGCTGATCGGCCTCGTGCGCTCGGGAGATGTCGCGGAGGCTCGTCTCGACGTCTCCGCGCGCCGCCTGCTGCGCGAGAAGTTCGAGCTCGGGCTCTTCGAGGACCCCTATGTCGACGTGGATGCCGCGGACGCCATCGTCGGCTCCGCGGAGTTCCGCGCGGCGGGCGAGCAGGCGCAGCGCGCCTCGGTCGCGGTGCTGTCGAACGACGGGGTGCTTCCGCTGCGGACGGGGCTGAAGCTCTACGTCGAGGGCATCGCGCCCGAGGCGGCGGCGCGCTACGGCGAGGTCGTCGCGACACCCGAGGAGGCGGATGCCGCGATCCTGCGTCTGCAGGCCCCGTACGAGCAGCGCGCCTCGATGTTCGAGAACTTCTTCCACGCGGGCTCGCTCGATTTCCCGGAGGACGTCATCGCCCACGTCGCCGAGGTCGCGGCATCCGTCCCGACCGTCGTCGACGTGTTCCTCGACCGCCCCGCCATCCTCGGGCCGATCGTGGAGGCCGCAGGCGCCGTCGTCGCGAACTGGGGCGCCGGCGCCGACGCGCTGCTCGACGTGCTCACGGGAGCCGTCCCCGCGACGGGGAAGCTGCCGTTCGACGTGCCGAGCTCGATGGCCGCCGTCGAGTCGTCGCGCCCCGACGTCCCGTTCGACACGGCGGACCCGCTGTTCCGGTTCGGGCACGGTCTGTCCCTGTAATCGTGCGCGAAGAGACGCCCCGCTGGCTTCGGCCCGCGGGGCGTCTCTTCGTCTCAGGAGAACAAACGCCGATCCTCTGCGCCGATGCATCCCGCGTCACAATCCTTCACTTCTGAAGTTTTCTGTGCATTCGCTGGACATTCTGAGAGTTGTACCGGAATACTGGCATGGCATGCGCTCTGTCGACTCGATGTCGATACCTGGGGAGGGCCTTGTGACGCGAACGAAGTTCTGCATCACACGGGAGAGGCGAATGAAGAACATTGAGGGGAAGACCCTGCGCAGACGCAGGGCAATCGGAGGGGGCATCGCCGCGGCAACCGCGGGCGCTGTCATCCTCACCAGCGCGCTGGTGCCCATGGGCGCCACCGCCGCACCGAGCGATGATTCCGAGGCACTCGGCCAGATCATCCGCACCGAGCTGCTCGGCGGAGACATCCTCGATGTCTCGCAGGCCGTCAGCGGGAACCCGAGCGACATCGGGCCGGAGATCACTCCGCTCAACGTCACTCTGCTCCAGGGGTTGACCGTCGATCTCGGCGGCGGCCTTCAGCTTCCGCTGATCTCGGGTCCGGGTGGCGCAGGCCTCCTCGACCTCGGTCAGCTCGGCGTGCTCAACTCCTTCGCAGGGTCGCCCACCGCGAACACCTCGACGGCCAGCGCCGGTGCGATCAGCCAAGACGGCACGATCGCCACCGACATCAACAACCCCGGCGCCTACGGCAACGCGAAGCTCAACCTGACCGATGTGCTCGACCAGCTCGGTGTCGCGGGGATCACCGACCAGGTCGTCGACAACCTCGGCATCGAGCTCGGCGCGATCGCATCGACCGCGACCGCCACGGGCACCGCGTCGGACGTGACCTTCGCTTCGGAGTACACGGTCGCGGATCTGGAGCTCAACGTCTCCAGCCCGCTCGTCGGCACCGTCGCGACGTCGCTCGGCGGCGTCCTCAACGGCGTGGGCGACACGCTGGACGCGGCCGTCGGCACCGGCGGAGTCCTCGACTCCGTGGTCAGCGCCGTCAACCTCAACCTCGGTGTTCCGGCCGTCCTGCAGGTGCAGATCGGCGGCGGAACGATCGCGATCGACGGACTCGACGCGGCGATCACCGCCGCGACGAACACCCTGATCACCGAGCCGCTGGCCGACCCCAACGGAATCGTCTCGATCGACCTCGCGAACGGCCTCGTCTCGGTCGACCTCGCGAAGATCGTCAACGGGCCTGCGGCGACCGACCTCAACGGTCTCGACCCGAACACGCTCGTCCTCGACGACACCACGATCACGGCGATCACCTCCGCGGTCACCGCGGCCCTCGGGACGCTGACCACCAAGGTTACGACGGTCGTCACCGACCTGATCAACAACCTGAGCCTCCACATCGAGCTCGGCGCGCACGTCACCGCCCTCCTGCTGAACGCCGATGTCGACATCACCGTCGACGTGAAGCTCGGCCAGCTCACGGGCGCGATTCCCGGGAGCCCGGTCGTCGGCGTCGACGGAGATCTGCTGGGCATTCCGCTCGGCGGCGTTCTCTCGCTCGTCACGACGCCGGTGATCAACCTGCTCACGACCACGCTCGCGCCGGTCATCAGCACGCTGCTCACCACGGTCACCAGCGGTCTCGCCCCGGCCCTCGACGGCATCCTCAACCCGGTCGTCGCCGCGCTGAGCCCGCTGTTCGACGCGCTGAACGAGGTCGTCGAGATCACGATCAACGAGCAGGAGGAGCCGGGAGTCCTCGGCGCCGAATCGTTCACGGTCAACGCCATCAGCTTCGAGCTCCTGCCAGGGCTGGGTGCGCTGAACCTCGACCTCGCCTCCTCCACGGTGCGCGCGGCCGAGATCGCGGCGGTCGACCCGACGGTCGATGCGCAGGATCCGGTTCAGGCCGGAAGCAACCTGCCGGTGGTCGGTGCGAACTGGGTTCCCGGATCCACGGTGACCCTCACGCTGCGCAACGCCTCGAACGACACGATCGGCACGCCCGTGACGTTCACGGTCGAGGCCGACGGCAGCTTCCCGGCGAACACGGTCTACGCGATCCCCGCGGGTACCGCCGTCGGAACCGACTACGTGCTGACCGCGGCTGACGACGAGGACCCGCAGAACGTCGCGACCGACACCGTCTCGATCACCGCGGGCGGCACGGGTGAGGTCAACACGAACGCATCGGCATCGGCATCGGCATCGGCAGACGCGACTGCAGACGGCGACCCGTCTGCACAGGCGGCGGCTGTTGCCGCGGCCCTCGCCAACGCGACGTCTCAGGCTTCGGCCGCAGCGACCGCGAACGCGGAGTCGGCAGCTCAGGCTGCTGCCACCGCGGATGCGTCGGTCGACGCATCGACCACGGCCGATGCAGATGACAACGCGGGAGCCGCTGCCTCTGCGCAGGCTGCAGCCCAGGCGGACGCATCGGACGACACGCGTGCGACCGGGTCGGCGTCGGGAGAGATCAACTCTTCTGTCGCTTCTCAGGCCGCAGCAATCGCAAACGCGGCAACGGATGCGTCGCAGGACGCGTCCGCGAGCGCGAATGCGGCGGCCTCGGCCTCTGCGTCCGCGAATGCTGATGCGTCGACCGCGGCGGTTGCTCAGGCGGCAGCTCAGGCGGCGGCGTACTCTGACGCCGACGCGAACGCCTCGTTCAGTGCGGCAGCCAACGCAGCAGCCATTGGTGCGGCAGAGGCCGCAGCGATCGCTGATGCGTCCACGGCGGCCTCAGCGAACTCGACGACCGCGGCGAATGCGAATGCGGCGGTCGCTGCGCAGGCAGCTGCGCAGGCCGATTCGACGTCGACCACCAACGCAGACACGTCTGCGGCGGCGAATGCGAACGCGAGCACAGCCGCACAGGCGGCGTCGCTCTCGAACGCATCGACCGACGCCTCGACGCAGGCTGCGGCGAGTGCATCGGCTGCGGCTGATCCGGGTGCGGCTTCACAGGCGAACACCAACGCTTCGGCGCAGGTGAACACCAACGCCTCGGCTTCCGCCGCAGCGTCGGCTCAGGCGGATGCTGACAACAACGCAGTGGCAGTCGCCGCCGCGCAGGCGGCAGCTCTCGCGGACGCGACGAGCCAGGCGACAGCGGATTCCGATGTCACTGCGAGCGCGGCTGCGCAGTCGGCCGCGACGGCAACTGCATCCGCGGATGCGTCCACGTCTGCGACGACCGAGGCGGATGCTGCAGCGGCAGCGTCGGCTCAGGCGGCTGCGCAGACCGACGCGACGTCGACCAGCGCAGCGAACACGGACGCCTCGGCGACCGCCGACCCGAACGCCGCAGCTGCGGTCGCAGCGAACGCCACCTCGTCGAACAACGCCTCGTCGACGGCCGCGGCTGATGCGACGTCGGCGGCGAGCGCTGAGGCCACCGCCACCACCACGGCAACCGCCTCGACGAACGCGAACGCCTCGGCGGCCGCGAACCCGCAGGGCAAGCTCGGCATCACGATCAAGTCGCCGGTCCTGGAGCGCAGCCAGCAGCAGACCGCTGTCGGCACGGGCTTCAAGCCGGGCGAGGTCGTCACCGGCGTGATGAACTCCGACCCGCTGGCGCTGGGCACCCAGGTGGCCAACGCTCAGGGCACGGTCACGTTCACGTGGGCGATCCCGGCCGGCACCGACCTCGGCACGCACACCGTCACGCTCACCGGCCCCGAGTCGGGTAGCGTCGCGGGTACGTTCAAGGTCGTGGCCACCGGCCTCGCCGCCACCGGCGGCACGGCGCCCAACGGCTGGATCGTTCTCGGAGCCCTGCTCCTGATGTTCGGTCTGGGCACGGCGCTGGTCGCACGCAAGCGTGCGACGGTCGCAGCAGAGTAAGACAGAAACGCTGTCACAGGTCGGGGTCGCCCTCTTCGGGCGGCCCCGGCCTTCAGTGATGAGAAGGACTCTTATGAGCACGAAGACCGATCAGGCTCCGAGCGACACGGAGGCGGATGCCGTCGCTGTCGCGACCAGACCACGACCGACCTGGTGGGTGAAGCTCATCGCCTTCGTCGCGTGCCTGTTCACCCTGTGGCACGTGTTCGCGTCGTTCCTGTGGATCGCGCCGTACTCGGCGCTGCGCGAGATCCCCACGCAGGACGTGCTCGCCAGCTACATGCTGCCGATGTTCGGCCAGTCGTGGAGCGTCTTCGCCCCCGAGCCGATCAACGGGGACTACCACTTCAACGTCCGCGCCGTCATCGAGAAGGACGGCGAGGAGGTCGAGACCGGCTGGGTCAGCGCGACCGACGTCGAGCTCTCGATGATCCGCTACAACCTCTTCCCGCCGCGCGCCGGCATCCAGTCCAGCGAGGTCGCGAGCGGGCAGATGAACGCGTACAACGACCTCAGCGAGCAGCAGCAGGCCGTCGCCGCCCTCGACTTCGCGAAGGACGGCTGGGAGGACTGGATGGTCGGCTCGTTCGACAAGCTCGAGGGCGACGACAAGCCCTCAACGGTCGAGTACATGAAGGCCGAGCACCTGGCCACCGCCTACGCCACGCAGGTCGCCTACGCGATCTGGGGAGCGGATGCCGTCGTCAAGGTGCAGTACCGGGTGAGCCGGCAGAACGTGGTCCCCTACGCCGAGCGCAACAACCCGAACGCCCAGCGTCCCGATCCGACGTTCTCCACGACCGGGTGGCGTGCACCGATCGAGGAAGAGGGACAGAACCGCGGCAACTTCGCCGACGTCTTCCGTGCACAGTTCGAGAGGACCCAGCAGTGAGCGTCGACACCCGGCCGCCGAAGGCGCCCAAGACCGTGAAGAAGACGGACGCTCCGGCATCCGCCCCCGAGGCGCCGCAGGCGTCCTTCCCCGCGCGCCTGCTGACCTTCGTCGCGTCGATGATCTCGGGATTCTGGGCGATGCTGCTGTCGGCCGTCGACAAGATCTCCGCGTTCGTCTCGGACTGGCTGTTCAACGGCAAGAAGGCCCTCTACGGGCTCGCGGTCACCCGCATCCTCTTCGGCGTCACGGCCCTCGGCCTGCTCGCCTCGAACTTCGGCACCCGCCTGTACACCTTCGGCTCGGGTTCCGCGTGGAACGGCGAGCTCGCTCAGCCGGTCAGCGACTTCCCGAAGATCTGGATCTTCAGCGCGTTCCACGCGGCGATGGGCAACGATCTCGCCTACACGGCGCTGTACCTGCTGCTCGCCGCGCTGGCCGTGCTGTTCGTGCTCGGCTGGCGGTTCCGCATCGTGCTGCCGGTCTTCTTCTGCCTGTGGGTGGGCTTCATCGAGGCCAACGACATGGTCGGCGATCAGGGCGACAACATGTTCCGCATCGCGCTGCTGCTGCTGTTCTTCGCCGACCCCGCCGCCCGCTGGTCGCTCGACGCCCGCCGCCGTGCGAAGAGCGGCGACTGGTTCGCCGCCGGAAGCCAGCCTGCGCTGCTCGGCACGGTCTTCCACAACCTCGCGCTGGTGGCGCTCACCGCTCAGGTCTGCTTCGTCTATGCATCCGGCGCGCTGTTCAAGGCCGGGGGTGCGCCGTGGGAGCAGGGGTACGCGGTCTACAACCCGCTGCACACCATGCGCTTCGGCACCTGGCCGGTGCTCAGCGAACTCGTCACGACCTGGGGTCCCATGGTCGTGGCGTTCAGCTGGGGATCCATCCTGCTGCAGGTGGCGTTCCCACTCGCGCTGCTCACGCGTCCGACGCGGCTCATCGCGCTGGTCGGCATCCTGTCCTTCCACATCGGCATCGCCGTGCTGATGGGGCTGCCGTGGTTCTCGCTGACGATGATCGCGATCGACTCGATCTTCATCCGCGACCGCACCTGGGAGCGTCTGAGCACGGGCGTGCGCCGACGCTGGAACGCGGCCAAGACGGCGCCTCCGCCTACCGCATCCTCTCTGGCCTGACCCGGACTGTGCCGAGGGCACAACGCGACCGGGGGATGCCGCGGCATCCGATTGTGTGAATGTCACACGTGAGTTCTCTCGATGTTGTGGCAGACCTACCATTGACGTACCCCACGTCTTGAGAGGAACGCCATGGTCGACGTCGCCACCGTGCCCGAAGTGAAGAACCCGCAGCCCGATGTGGAGCAGATCACCGAGCTCCTGATGGGCACCTGGGCCGACATCCGTCGCCAGGCCCGCGAGATGATCAAGGACCCCGCCTTCTGGCGCAAGGACGACCTCGGCAAGGACGAGCACCGCGAGCGCGTGCTCAGCCAGCTGCACCTTCTCGTCGAGAACAAGGCCGTGCACCGCGCGTTCCCGAAGCGCCTCGGCGGCGAGGAGAACAACGGCGCCAACATCGCCGGCTTCGAGGAGCTCGTCGTCGCCGACCCCAGCCTCCAGATCAAGTCGGGCGTGCAGTGGGGCCTGTTCGGTTCGGCCGTGCTGCAGCTCGGCACCGCCGAGCACCACGACAAGTGGCTGCCCGGCATCATGAGCCTCGAGATCCCCGGCGCATTCGCGATGACGGAGATCGGCCACGGGTCCGACGTCGCCTCGGTCGGCACCACCGCGACCTACGACCCGGAGACGGAGGAGTTCGTCATCCACACGCCGTTCCGTGCGGCGACCAAGGAGTACCTGGGCAACGCCGCCCTGCACGGCGTCGCGGCCACGGTCTTCGCGCAGCTCATCACGAACGGCGTCAACCACGGCGTCCACTGCTTCTACGTGCCGCTGCGCGGGGAGGACGGCGTCGACCTGCCGGGCATCGGCCGCGAGGACGACGGACTCAAGGGCGGGCTCAACGGCATCGACAACGGCCGCCTCAGCTTCGACCACGTGCGCGTCCCCCGCACGAACCTGCTGAACCGCTACGGCGACGTCGCGGCCGACGGCACCTACTCCAGCGCGATCGACAGCCCCGGCCGCCGCTTCTTCACGATGCTCGGCACGCTGGTGCAGGGGCGCGTCTCCCTCGACGGCGCCGCATCCTGGGCATCCGCTCTCGGGCTCAAGATCGCGATCACCTACGCCACCGAGCGCCGCCAGTTCGGCGGGGCCGACGGGCAGGAGGTCGTGCTGCTCGACTACGGCAAGCACCAGCGCCGTCTGCTGCCGCGCCTCGCGACGACCTACGCCCAGATCTTCGCGCACGACGAGTTCCTGCAGAAGTTCGACGGCGTCTTCTCCGGACGCACCGACACCCCCGACGACCGCGAAGACCTCGAGACGCTGGCGGCGGCCCTCAAGCCGCTGTCGACGTGGCACGCGCTCGACACTCTGCAGGAGGCTCGTGAGGCGTGCGGCGGAGCGGGATTCATGTTCGAGAACCGCCTCGTCGGGCTCCGTGCCGACCTCGACATCTACGTCACCTTCGAGGGTGACAACAACGTCCTCCTGCAGCTGGTCGGCAAGCGTCTGCTCACCGACTACGCGAAGCAGTTCAAGGGCAAGGACGCCGCGGCCCTCGCGAAGTTCGCCGTCGGCCAGACCGCGGGCAAGGTGTTCCACGGTGCGGGTCTCCGTCAGCTCGGTCAGGCCGTCGCTGACCTGGGCTCGACGGCCCGCTCGGTGGAGAAGGGCCTGCGGGAGGAGCAGCAGCACGAGCTGCTCGCCGACCGCGTGCAGCAGATGGTCGCCGACATCGCCGGGCGCCTGCGCGCGGCGGGCAAGGACAAGGAGCTCGGAGCACGGCTCTTCAACGAGAACCAGGCCGAGCTCATCGAAGCCGCTCGTGCGCACGGCGAGCTGCTGCAGTGGGAGGCGTTCACCGACGGGGTGAACCGCGCGACGGATGCCGGCACCAAGAAGGTCCTCACCTGGCTGCGTGACCTCTTCGGCCTGCAGCTCATCGAGAAGCACCTCGCCTGGTACCTCATCAACGGCCGCCTCTCGACGCAGCGCGCCGCCGCGGTGTCGAGCTACATCGACCGCCTGTGCGCGCGCCTGCGTCCGTATGCGCTCGACCTCGTCGACGCGTTCGGCTACGAGCAGGAGCACCTGCGCGCCCCCATCGCGAGCGGGGCCGAGAAGGCCCGCCAGGACGAGGCCCGTGCGTACTACGCCGACCTCGCGGCATCCGGCAACGCCCCGATCCAGGAGAAGGCGCTGAAGAAGCAGCGCTGAGCTGCGTCGCCTCGGTCGAAACGCGTTAGTCGGCGCCTCGCGTCGGAATCCTGTGTGGGTTCCGGCGGGAGGCGCCGATTTCGGTGCTGGCCGGAGAGGTGAGCCTCACACCTGAGTCGGCGGGTGTCCCTGAGCCGGAGGGTAGGGCTGTCCAGGCTGGTGGGACTGTCCCTGCTGGTACGGCTGGTACGGATGTCCTGGATCGTGAGGCTGCCCCTGCTGGTAAGGCGGCGCGGGCGGGTAGGGCTGCCCCGGAGCGTAGGGCTGAGGGGCGGCCGCGGGTCCGGGTGCCGGATAGTTCAGGGGATAGCCGTCCGCACCGAGCGGGGCGACGTAGGTCCCCGGCAGGATGCGGTTCTGCGCGCGTGCCCTCAGCAGCACGGCCGTGAACAGCGCATAGGCCAGCGCTGCCGCGACCCCGGCGCCCATCACCAGCAGCGGCGGGACGGAGCGGCTCATCTCCCTCGAGAGGGTGAAGAGCACGTCCTGGAATCCGCTCCCCGGTGAGAGCGAGAGCGGCGTGAGCACGAGCAGCACCACGGCGGGGAGCAGCAGGGCGAACGGCGACCACCGGGTCGTCATCACCCCCGCGACGACCAGCACGGCGCCGCTGAGGACCGCCGCGATCGCATCGAACGACACGTCGAAGCGGTACTGCTGGAGCGCGACGAGCATCCCCCTGCTGATGCCGAACGCGAGCAGTCCGATCCCGACGGTGAGCAGCACGGGTGCCGCGACGAGTCCGACGATGTTCATCGCCATCCGGGGTCGGGCGGGCGAGCGCCGCGCGAGGAGCAGCACGAGACCCATCGCGCCGAACGCGAGGAACAGGGCGAGCGGGATTCCGTAGACGATGCCGTCGACCCACTCCTGCGGCAGCGGTGCCTGATACATCGAGAGCAGCAGAGAGGGGAAGATCGCGAAGACGAGACTCGCGAGCGCCAGGATGCCGACGGTGAGCAGCCCCGCCGAGCTCCAGAACCCTGTCGCCACGACCGCCAGCAGCAGGAGGATGCCGACGACCTGCAGCAGCACGGGGCCGAGGAGTCGGCTCGTATCGAAGCCCCCGAACTCGGTGAAGGTGTAGTACCACGCACGCCCTCCGGCGCTGAGGAGCCCGGCGCCGATCGGGGCGACGACGACCGCGAACAGTGCGGTGATGATCCGGGCAGGCATGGATGATCTGCGCATGAGACGTCCCTCCAGAGTCGTACCGGCCACGGTACCGGTCCGACGGGCGCCCTGCACGGCGATCGTCCGGCAGGGCGCGGAACGCGGGAGAATGGCGGGGTACGCCATACAGAGGAGCGCCTATGACCCGCGTCACCGCCTACGCCGCCCCCAGCGAAGCAGCCCCGCTCGAGAGGACCACGATCGAACGGCGGGATCTCGGCCCGCGCGACATCCTGATCGACATCGCCTTCGCGGGCATCTGCCACTCCGACATCCACACCGTGCGCGGCGACTGGGGTCCGCAGCACTACCCGCTCGCTCCTGGTCACGAGATCGCCGGCACCGTCGCCGCGGTCGGGGAGAGCGTCACGACGCACGCGATCGGCGATCGCGTCGGCGTCGGATGCCTCGTCGACTCGTGCGGAGAGTGCCCCGCCTGCCGCCGCGGCGAGGAGCAGTTCTGCCGAGAGGGCGCCGTCTTCACCTACGGCAGCACCGACCGCGACGGCACCATCACCCAGGGCGGGTACTCGCAGCAGGTCGTCGTGACCGAGGGCTTCGCCGTGCGCATTCCCGACGCGATCCCGCTCGACAGGGCCGCCCCGCTGCTCTGCGCCGGCATCACCACGTACTCCCCGCTGCGGCGCTGGGGTGTGGGGCCAGGCACCCGCGTCGCCGTCGTCGGCATGGGCGGGCTCGGCCACATGGGCGTGCAGCTCGCGCATGCGCTCGGCGCGGAGGTGACGGTGCTGTCGCAGACCCTGAGCAAGAAGGACGACGGCATCCGGCTCGGAGCAGACCACTACTACGCGACCGCCGACCCCGCGACCTTCAAGGAGCTGCGCGGGTCGTTCGACGTCATCCTCAACACCGTCAGCGCGGTGATCGACCTGCGCGCGTACCTCGGGCTGCTCGCTGTCGGCGGCGCGATGGTGTGCGTCGGGGCGCCGGGCGAACCGCTCGGGCTGCCGATCGGCTCGCTCATCGGCGGCAACAAGACCCTCGCCGGGTCGAACATCGGCGGCATCGCCCAGACGCAGGAGATGCTCGACTTCTGCGCTGAGCACGGCATCGCCGCCGAGATCGAGGTGATCCCGGCATCCGAGATCAACACCGCCTACGAGCGCGTGCTCGCCTCCGACGTGCGGTACCGGTTCGTCATCGACGCCTCCACCTTCGCCTGATCGACGGAGGGGAGCAGCGGACGACGCCTCTCCCCTCCGTCGAGGGTCAGCCGACCAGGATGCCGGCTCCGGTCATCCGCGCGATCAGGTGCGGAGCGAGCGGGGCATCGGTTCCGAGCACCACGCGAACCGTCGCCCCCGGCTGATCCACCGATCCTCGTCGCTGCCCGCGCAGGTCGCAGATGGTCTGCCCGCGCGCCGGACCCGCCGTGGTGTCGACCACGACGCTCACCGCCGGGGCGACGGTCGCGGCGATCCCGCCGACCGCGATCGCCGCGGCGAGGGGATCGTGCAGTGCGCTGCTGCGCTCGCCGTAGGTCTCGACGTAGAAATCGAAGTAGAAGTCGAGCATCTCGCCGACCGTGCGGGCGAGGGGCACGTCCGAGGCGAGCAGCGCGGCGCGGTCGTCCTCGTCGAAGACGTTCTCCATCGTCACGTCCAGGGGCACGAGGGTCACCGGCCAGCCCGCGGAGAGGGTCGCAGAGGCGGCCTCCGGGTCGTTGCCGATGTTGGCCTCCGCCACCGGGGTGATGTTGCCCGGCACGAGGGCTGCGCCGCCCATGACCGTGACGCCCGTCACGCGAGAGGGCAGGGTCGGGTCGAGAGCGAGCGCGGTGGCGAGGTTGGTGAGCGGTCCGACCGCGATCACCTCGAGGTCTCCGGCGTGCTCGTGGGAGAGCCGGATCAGCATGCGCGCGGCATCCTCGTCCTCGGGCGTCCGTGCGGCGGGCGGGAGGACGACCTCGCCGATGCCGTTGTCGCCGTGGACGTGCGGAGCGCCGCCGTCGTACGGGTGGGTGAGGAAGTCATGCGCGCCGACGGCCACGGGCACGTCGGTGCGACCGGCGACGGCGAGCAGGCCGAGGGTGTTCACCGCGGCCTGCGCCGAGCTGGTGTTGCCGCTGACGGTGCCGACGCCGACGAGCGCGATCTCCGGTGAGGAGAGCAGGTAGGCGAGGGCGAGGGAGTCGTCGATGCCGGTGTCGCAGTCGAAGTAGACGGGACGGGCGGTGGCGTGTGTCATGGAGTGCTCCGGTGGTCGGGAGGGCGGCCGCGGCCGCGGCCGCCCGAGGGGTCAGGAGGCGTCGACGGGGACGCGCGGGCGGATGAGGAAGCTGGTGATGAGGGCCAGGGCGGTGATGCCGACGGAGATCCACAGCGCCGTGACGTAGCCCCCGGGGGTGCCCTGCGCGGCGAAGGGGGCGACGATGCCGATGCCGAGACCGGCGCCGATGCCGAAGGCGCTGCCGTTCAGGCCGGGGAGCGCCGCCGGCGCCTCCGCGGGCGACTGCACGACGCCCAGGCCGTTGATCGTGGTCAGCACGATGCCGTTGTACGTGATGCCGAGGAGCGCGATCATGGCGAACACCACCCAGAAGCTCTGGGGGAGCAGGGCGATGACGACCAGCAGGACGAGACAGGCGATCATGCCCACGCGCAGGACGGGGATCCATCCGCGGCGCCCGGCGAGCCAGCCCGACATCGGCGCGGCGAAGACGCCGATCAGCGCGGGCGGGGCGAGGAAGAGCAGAGCCGCGGTGGCGGCATCGAGGCCGAATCCATGGGTGCCGTCCTGGCTGAGCAGCACCACGGTGAAGTTGATGACGGCGAAGACGCTCGACAGGGTCAGCACGGTCGTCGCGAGCACCGGCCACACCTGGCGGGAGCGCAGGTGCTCGACGGCGATCAGCGGGGTCGCGCGCCTCTTCTCGACCACCCAGAACGCCACGAGGGAGGCGACGGCGCCCGCCAGGAACAGGAGGGTGACCGGGGCCAGCCACCCCGCGCTCGGTCCGGAGGACACGAAGTACGTCACGCAGATCAGCGCGATCGACAGTACGGCAGCTCCCCACCAGTCCATCTTCCCGGTCGAGGCGCTGACCTGCGTGGCCGGGATCACCCTGGCCACGCAGACGATCGCGATGAGGCCGACGATGAAGATGACGACGAAGATCGAGCGGAAGCCGAAGGCCTCGCTCAGCAGGCCGCCGATGTAGCCGTCGACGCCGCCGACCCCGCCGTTGACGGCGGTGATGATGCCGAGGGTCGTGCCGAAGACCTTGGCGCTCAGCGATTCGCTGAGGATCACGTAGGCGAGCTGGAACGCGGCACTCGATGCGCCTTGGAGGACACGTCCGATGAGCAGCACGGTGAGGTTCGGCGCGAAGATGCACAGGAGCGTGCCGAGGGACAGGATGCCGAGCACGATGAACAGGGCGCGCTTGCGCCCGATGAAGTCGCTCCAGCGCCCGAGGACGACGCCGCCGACGGCGCCGGCGACGAAGAACAGGGAGGACACCTGCGACACGCGTCCGATGTCCTCGCCCAGCTGTGCGGCGATGTCGGGCAGGGCGGGCGTGATCATGCTCGCGTTCAGCTGATACGAGAGCACGCCGAGGATCAGGGTGGCGACCAGCCCGACGGCGCGCGCACCGCGGACGGGCTCGCGGACGGGTGCGCCGGGGGAGGCGGTGGGGGCGTGGGTGTGCACGGAGACTCCTTCGTCATGGGTGCCGTCGGGTGCGGCTTGTATGATGTTATACCTCTCCGGTCTAACATGGTCAACACGAGGTGTCCCGTGCTTGAATACGGAGGACGCTCGCGCCGGAGCGGCGACGGAAGGAACGACAGGATGACGAACGGGATCGAGCAGTTCCTCGGACGGAGTCTGACGAGCACCGTCGGGCAGCCGCTGCGCGTCGCCGTCTACTCGCGCATCGCCGACGGCATCCGCTCCGGCATCTTCGAGCTCGGCTCCGCCCTGCCGCGGGAGACCGAGCTGGGCGTCGCGCTGGGCGTCAGCCGCACCGTGGTCCGCGAGGCGCTGATGCTCCTCGAAGAGGACGGGCTCATCATCACGCGCCGGGGCATCGGCCGATTCGTCGCCGACGACCTGCCGCGCGTGGGGCTCGAGGAGCTGCGGCCGCTGGAGCAGGCGCTCTCCGACGGCGACGACGACGTGGTCGTGCGCATGCTCAGCTTCGACCTGCAGTCCACCACCGACTTCACCTCCAGCAAGCTCGCGCTCGACCCCGCCGCGAACACGTGGTTCCGCGAGGCCGTCGTCGAGCGGCGCGGCGAGCCGGTCGCGATCCTGCAGGAGCACCTGCCCGCCGGCCGCTACCTCAGTGACATCAGTCGGCCGATCGCCGACGCGCTGGAGGAGGCGGCGACCTCTCCGTCGAGCATCCTGGCAGCGCTGCGCGAGCGGACCGACGTCGTCTTCGACTCCGCGGTCTGCGAGATCACCGTCAACGTGGTCGGCGCATCGCGCGGGTCGCTGCTCGGCCTCGGCGCCGCCGAGCCGGTGCTCATCCTCACCCAGACTGTCACCACGGGTGGAGCCCCCGTGTACCTCGCCAAGTGCATCGTCTCCTCCCGAGTCGGTCATCTCTCCGTCGTCCAGACCACGTCCTGATTGCGAGTCCCCGTGCAGAGTCCCCTTCCCCTCACCGTCGTCGGAAGCATCAACGTCGACCTCACCGCACGCGCAGAGCGTCTTCCGCAGGCGGGTGAGACCGTGGGCGGAGGCCGCCTGGTCCGCGAAGCCGGAGGCAAGGGCGCCAACCAGGCCGCCGCAGCCGCGCGGCTGGGCGCCGCGGTGCGCATGATCGGCGCCGTCGGCCCCGACGCCGACGGAGCGTGGATGCGCGCCGAGCTCGATGCCGCGGGCGTCGACACCTCCGGTCTGCAGGCGGGCACGGAGCCGACCGGCGTCGCCCTCATCGTCGTCGACCGCGAGGGGGAGAACCAGATCGCCGTGTGCGAAGGTGCCAACGGGGAGGTCTCCCTGGACGGCGTCGAGTTCGCCGAGGGTGAGGCGGTGCTCGCGCAGCTGGAGATCTCCATGGACCTCATCGTCGAGCTGGCCGCGCGGGCGCGCGGATACCTCGCGGTGAACGCGGCGCCGGCCCGCGAGCTGCCGGATGCGGTGCTGCGGCGTGCGGACCTCATCATCGTCAACGAGACGGAGTACGCCCTCATCCCCGCCCTCCGCACGGCCGCTCGGGTCGCCGTCACCTACGGCGGCGACGGGGCGAAGCTGTTCGAGGGCGGTGTCGAAGTCGCCGCGGCCCCTGCCGTGAAGACGACGGTGGAGAACACGGTCGGCGCGGGTGATGCGTTCTGCGCCGCGCTGACGATCGGCCTCGCCTCCGGGGCATCCGCTGCCGAAGCGCTCTCCGTGGCGTGCGCCGTCGGAGCCGCCGCGGTGGCCGATCCGCGGTCGCAGCCCCTCCTCGACCCCTACGACGCCTACCTCGCGCGCTGAGAGGCGGCGGTGTCCGTCGCCGCGGATAGCCTGGGAGCATGACCTCCCTCATCGCAGGACCCGACGCACTCGACCGCTGCGCCTGGGTCGGTGACGACGCCGAATACCGCCGGTATCACGACGAGGAGTGGGGCACCCCGCTCCGCGGCGACAGGGCGCTCTTCGAGAAGATGGCGCTGGAGGGCTTCCAGGCTGGTCTGTCGTGGATCACGATCCTGCGCAAGCGTCCGAGGTTCCGCGAGGTGTTCGCCGGCTTCGAGCCCGAGGTCGTCGCCGAGTTCGATGAGGGAGACGTCGAGCGGCTGATGGCGGATGCCGGCATCGTCCGCAACCGGGCGAAGATCGAGGCCACGATCGGCAACGCGCGGCTCGTGCGGGACATGGCCGATGGCGAGCTCGACGCCCTGATGTGGTCGTTCGCGCCTCCGCCCTCCGGCATCCGTCCGCGCAGCATGGCCGACGTCGCCGCCGTGACCGCCGAGTCGACCGCGATGAGCAAGGAGCTGCGGCGACGAGGATTCCGCTTCGTGGGTCCGACGACGATGTACGCGCTGATGCAGTCCGCGGGCATGGTCGACGACCACATGGAGGGATGCTGGCGCGCCTGATGCCGTAGGGCGTGCGGACGTCTCGTCTCGCTGCGCCCGCACGACGCCGGCACCGCCCCCACAGGGGTGACGCTCAGCGCCGACCGGTCTCCCTCGTGAGAGCGGAGCGCGAGTCCGACGTGTTCTCGACGGCGAAGGTCGCCATCGTCGGCAGGTAGCGGTCGTCGGCGGTCTCGACGAGCGCTCCGTCCTCGGCCCAGGCCAGGCGGCGCACGCGCAGGAGCGGGCTGCCGAGCGGGACGGCGAGCACCTCGGCGTCGAGCGGATCGGCGGCGACCGCGTCGAAGAGATGGCGGGCGCGCGTGGGCGCGAGGCCGTGCGCCGTCATGGTCTGGTAGATGCTCCCGGTGTCGAGATCCGCAGCGAGCAGCAC
This sequence comes from Microbacterium sp. LWH10-1.2, assembly GCF_038397765.1. NCBI lineage: Bacteria > Bacillati > Actinomycetota > Actinomycetes > Micrococcales > Microbacteriaceae > Microbacterium > Microbacterium sp. LWH10-1.2. The sequence continues at coordinate 3,082,976 of NZ_CP151638.1, read as the reverse complement.
CCGGCCCACGTCGAGGGGGAAGGCGGAGCGCTCGAGCATGGCGGGGGCGTCGTCGAGCAGACGGAGGCGCACGATCTCGACGACCGGATCCCCCTGTCCGATGCCGAGCCCGGCGGCGATGTCGTCCGACGCCGGCCGGCGGGCGGCTTCGATCACGCGCTGACCCGGAACGCTGCCGATGCTCAGCGCCCATTCGGTGAACGAGATGAACGTCTGGAAGGGCTGCGTCGGGACCATCCTCTTGACCCGCGGGGGAGCGCCGCGGCCGCCGTCGACCGCTCCCTGCGCGCGCAGGGTCGCGAGCGCCTGTCTGATCGGCCCCCTCGACGTGCCGAACTCGGCGATGAGCGACTGCTCGCTGGGGACGCGCTCTCCCTCGGGCCATTCGCCGGAGCGGATGCGCGACAGCATCCGCTCGTAGAGCTGTTCGTGCAGCGGTGCGCTCACGTGTCGGCCCTCCTTGTCGCTACTTCTTCGGGACAGGATCCCGCTCTCTGACCAGTCTGATGCCTGTCGGTGAACATTCGGGGAACTTCGCTGTCAGAAGTTGTCATGACTACTTGCAATCAGCAGGCTCGTATCGGGCGGTACCCGCGCCCTCACCCCGCATCGTCCGACCCCACGGTCCCCCACTCCCGAGGAAGAAGCACATGAGATTCACACGCGGAATCGGAGCCCTCGCGGCCTCCGCCGCTCTCGCCCTGATCGCCGGAGCAGCGGCGAGCCCCGCGGTCGCCGCCGCGCCCACACCTCTCGCCGAGGGCTTCACGACCGGGTCCGCCGCCCAGGCGCCCGCGGGCTGGAGCGTCGAGAGCACCAACGTCGCCGGCATGCGCACCGGATGGCAGGGGTGGACGTTCCACACCGTGCCCGAGGTCGTGTCGACCTGGGGCAACAGCGGCGATCGCGGATCGTTCTCCCGCGCCGACGGCATGACCGCCGTGGTGCACTCCGACTCCAACCGCCCCACCACAGGGCGCTTCAGCTCGGTGCTCTGGGCGCCCGAGTTCGACCTGCAGTCCGGCGCCGGCGCCGTGCAGGTGACGTTCGACAGCCACTACAAGCAGGGGCAGGCCCCGCAGACGGCGCAGCTCGTCGCGCGCTTCGATGACGGTGCACCCGTCACCGTGGAGTCGTTCTCGCGCAACCGGCTCGACGAGCAGGTCTCCGTCGCGGTCCCGGTGCCGTCGGGTGCGGGCAGTGTGCAGATCGGCTGGTCCTACGCCGAGAGCAGCAACAACTGGTTCTGGATGATAGACGACGTGCAGATCGGCGAGACGGCTCCGGTCGACTCCACCCCGCGCATCCTCTCCGCGACCAAGCCCGTCGCGGCGGCGGGCGCGACCGTGCCCGTGAAGATCGGCGGGCTCCGTCAGGGGCAGCAGCTGGAGGCGCTGCTCGGCGCCGACGCCGTCTCGGGGATCCCGGTGGCGGATGCCGCGGGCGAGACCTCCTTCTCGGTGACCCTCCCGGCAGGGACCCCCGCCGGGTCGGCGACCCTGTCGCTCGGAGGGGCGGGCATCGCGCCGGCATCCCTCGAGATCACCGTGCTGGGTGCGGGCGACGCCGAGACCCACACGACCGAGCAGCAGATCTGGTTCGACGGCTTCGAGGCCGACACCTGGACGGCCAGCGGGTCGTGGAAGACCTCGACCATCGCCGACGTCATCGCCGAGTACGGCACCGATCGGAGGCACGCGTTCACCCGCGCCTCCGGGCGGATCGCCGTGGCCGAATCGGCGAAGGCCGCTTTCGACGGCGCGCTGACCTCCGCTCCGATCGCGGTGACGCCCGGTGATGCGCTCGAGCTGCGTCTCGACAGCCACTACCGCAAGCGCGGCGGCGCCCAGCAGGGCACCGTCACGGTGTCGTTCGACGACGGCACGCAGACCGTGCTCCGTGCGCTCGCCGATGCGGATGAGGAATCCGCCCAGCTGCGGCTGCCGTTCTCCGTACCAGCGGGGGCGAAGGCGATGACCGTGCGCGTCGCCTTCGCGGCGGCCGCGGCATCCGGCTCCTGGATGCTGGATGACGTCCAGGTCGTGCGTCCGCTCTCCGCCCTCGCCGACGGCACGACGGCGCAGGCCGTCGTCGACATCTTCAGCGATGTGCAGGGCGCCACCGCCCGCCTGAGCCAGAACGTGATTCCCGGATTCCGCGGCATGACGCAGAAGGCCGATGTGCTCGTCTCGAACGGCGACCTCGTCAGCAACGGCTCGACGTCGAACTACTCCGCGTACCTCGCGGCGCTCGCCGCGGGCGGCGGAGGCCAGTACGGCACGGTCGTCTCGACCATCGGCAACCACGAGTACTACGGGAACGACGGGTCGGCGACGTACCAGAAGCGGTTCCTCGACACGACCGGCATGCGCGACGTCGGCGGTCAGGGCGGACTGTGGGGCGAGGTGCTCGTCGACGGCGAGCTGCCCCTGATCTGGATCGGCAGCGAGTCGTACGACTACTCCGCGAAGACGGGCTCCGGACCGTTCGTCGAGTTCAGCTCGGCGCAGTACACGTGGCTGCGCGAGCGCCTCGACCACTGGCGGGCCGAGAACAAGCCGGTGCTGCTCTTCTCGCACCACCTGCTTCCGTACTCGGTCTCTGGCTCCTACGCGCGCTTCTACAAGAACGACTACGGCCAGGAGGAGGCGCGCTTCGCGGCGCTGCTCGCGCAGAACCCGAACGTGATCATGTTCAACAGCCACACGCACTGGTCGCCCACTCTGAACGACTGGAGCTCCGAACTGCGCACGGACCCGGCGCAGGCGCACGCGCCGACCGTCGTGAACACCGGCGCGGTGACGACGATGTACGGTCCGAGCGGCGACTGGGAGGAGAAGGCCGTCGGCGGCGCCGACCCCGTGGGCCTCCGCGCAGCCCTCTACGACGACCGCGTGCGGGTGACGGTGTACTCGTTCTCCACGACCGGCGCCTCCGAGATCAAGCACGTCGACGTCCCGCTGCCGACGGATGCTCCGGTGGAGCCCGCGCAGCCGCTGATCGACCTCGGCGCCGACACCGTCGTCGCCGGCGGCGAGCTCGCGGTCTCCGGCACGGGCTTCCCGGCGTTGGCCGAGCTGGCGATCGAGCTGCGCTCCACCCCGGTGCGGGTCGGTCAGGTCACGACGGATGCCGACGGCGCCTTCCGCACCACGGTGACGATCCCGAAGAGCACGCCGGCCGGGGCGCACACGCTCGCCGTCATCCTGCCCGACGGCACGGAGGCGACGGCGGCGGTCACGGTCACCGCGGCGGATCCTGGCGCTGCAGCGGGCAGCGGAGGCGCGGGGTCGACCGGGGGCGCGGGCGGTTCGAAGCCGCCGGCATCCGGAGGCGACCTCGCCGCCACGGGAGGCGAGACCCCGCTGGGACTGCTGGCGCTGGCCCTCGCCCTCGTGGCCGCCGGTGCCGCTGTCGCGTTGCGACGCAGAGCAGTCCGCCGCTGAATCGCTCCGGCGGACGCCTCGACCCCCGCGAGGCGTCCGCCGGGCGATGGCACAGGCACTGGATATAATCCCCGTGGGGGAACGGCGTGCTCGATGTGCACGGCGATGTGTTCTCTCGCCGGTTTTCGACATCGAGGGGAGCGCGTGTGGCAAAGCGCATCATGTCGGCACCGCCGGTGCTCGCCGGCTACTCCTACGTGCGTCCGCTCGGTTCCGGCGGCTTCGCCGATGTCTTCCTGTATGAGCAGGATATGCCGCGCCGGGTCGCCGCGGTGAAGGTGCTCCTGGCGGATGCCGTGAACCCCGAGATCCTGCGCGACTTCAACGTCGAGGCCGACATATCCGCCCGCCTCAGCGCGCATCCGGCGATCGTGACGGTCTATCAGGCCTCGATCTCCTCAGACGGTCGTCCTTACATCGCCATGGAGTACTGCCCCGACAACATGGGCACCCGGTACAAGAAGGGCCCGCTGCCGGTGGCAGAGGTGCTCGATGCCGGCGTGCGCATCGCCGGAGCGCTCGAGACGGTGCACCGTGCGGGGCTCCTGCACCGCGACATCAAGCCCTCGAACGTGCTGATGAACTCGCTGGGCTCTCCTGTGCTCGCCGATTTCGGCATCGCCGCCGCGGTCATCGACGAGAGCGACTCCGACACCATCGCCATGTCGGTGCCGTGGAGTGCGCCCGAGGTGCTGCAGGAACGGGTCTCGGGATCGGTCGCCAGCGAGGTGTGGAGTCTCGCAGCCACCCTGTACACGCTGTTCGCCGGTCGCACGCCGTTCGAGAGCGACGATCGCGCCGCGAATTCGCGGGCGCAGCTGACCCGCCGCATCGGCAAGGCGAACTACACGCCGGTTCCCGTCATCGGATTCCCCCGTGCGATCGACGAGGTCCTGGCGACAGCCATGCAGCGCGATCCGTCGCGCCGGTTCTCGTCGATGGCCGAGTTCGCCGAGCGGCTGCGTCGCGCGCAGTACGACCTGGGCATCGCTCCGACGGCCTTCGAGGCGGCTTCGGCAGAATGGGCGGCGGCTGCGCCGGTCAACTTCTCGGATGCCGCGCCCCGGGGCCCGGTCGTGACCACGGTCGATACGGGCGGGCGGCGGGCGGTGCGTGCGGCGAATCAGGATCGCAGGCCCCGGGAGCGTGACGAGCTCCCCGCGCCGTCCAGGCAGCGCTCTCCTCTCGTCGCCGGTCTCATCGGCGCCGGGATAGGCATGGCGGTGCTGGCCGTCGCCGGCGTCGTCGTGCTCATGCTGACCGGAGTGATCTGATGCCGCTCGGCGACCGAGGCGACACTGCAGTCCGCCCCCGTTCGCGTGGGCGGATCATCGCCGCCGTCGCCGGTGTCGCAACCCTCGCAGCCGTCGTCGCCTTCGCGGTCACCGCGCAGGGCTACCAGGCGCAGGAGGTCCCGCGGCTGGAGTCCTCGGTGTGGGTGGTGCGCGATTCCGGCCAGTACGCCCGCGTGAACACCGACCTCGCCGAGATCGACACCGTGCGCGATGTCGATTCGCCCGAGCATGTCTGGCAGAGCGGTGCCGAGGCGGTGCTCTTCAGCCAGGGCTCGCGGCAGCGCTGGGATCTCGATCCGGCAGACCCCAAGGACCTCCTCTCCGACTCCGGTGAGGAGGGGGCGCCTCTCGCCTCACAGCCCACGCCGACCGGAACCCGTGAGATCGTCTCGGCCGGTTCCTACGTGGCCTATCTCACCGACACCGGTCAGGTGTCGGTGTCGACGCTCGGTCCGAAGGCGGCGACCGCACTCGTAGACCCCTTCTCCGATGTCGAGGTCGAGAAAGGCGAGGAGCGCCCCACCTATACGGCCGACGCGATCGGGCTGTCTCCTGACGGCATCCTGGTGATGTATTCGTCTGAGGAGTCGGTCGTGCGCCGCTTCGACGTCTCGGAGCACCGTTTCCTCGGCGAGGGCGACAGGGTCGCATCCAAGCCATCGGGCTCGGCGGGTCTCGCGATGACGGTCGTCGGCGACACCTGGGCTCTGCTGCAGCCCGACAAGGGGCGGCTCTGGCTGTCCGGTCGCGGTGAGCCGGTCAGCGTCGACGTCGGCGACGACGCGCTGCTGCAGAGCGGCGCCTCGTCCGGCGACAGGCTCTTCATCGCCGACGGCGAGGGTCTCGTGTCCGTCTCCCTGCCCAGCGGCGAATCGACGCGCGTCGCCGAGGCCAAGGGCGCGCCGGCGGCTCCGCTCGTGGTGGGCGGAAAGACCCTTGCAGCGTGGATCGACACGGACTCCGGAACCCTGTGGACCGACGGCGAGACGGTGCCGCTGGCGGTGCCGGATGCCGCGCTCGAATCCGCGTCGATCCGTCCGGTGCTGCAGACCAACGGCGATAGAGCGGTACTCGTCGAAGCAGGCACCGGCCTCATCTGGACGGCGCCGGAGGGCCGGCTGATCCCGCTCGAGCAGTGGGCCGTCGACGATGAGACCGAGCAGCAGGAGGGCACGGTCGTCGTCGAGGACGTCGCGGAGGAGCTTCCGCCGGTGGCTGTCGCCGACTCGTTCGGAGTGCGCAGCGGCCAGCAGGTGATCCTGCCGGTGCTGTTCAACGACCACGACCCCAACAAGAAAGACGTGCTCACGATCGATCCGGCATCGGTCGGCGCGCTGGCGGATGCCGGGTTCGGTGATCTTTCTCTCGTCGGCGGAGGACAGTCGCTCGTCGTGGATGTGCGCGCCACTTCGGGGCAGACCACGTTCACGTACACCGTGACCGACGGCGCTGCGGTCTCCGAGCCCACGACCGTCACGCTCACCGTCGTGGCCGCTGACGTCAACTCCGCACCCGTATGGTGCGGCGTCGAGGCCTGCCAGCAGGAGTGGCCGGCGCCTCAGCTGCTGCCTGGCGGCAGCACGATCGTCGATGCGCTCGCGGGGTGGGTCGACCCTGAGGGCGATCCCTTCGTGCTCAGCGACGCGTATGAGACCGATTCTGCAGCACCCGTCATGGTCGTGCCGATGGCCGACGGCCGGGTGGCGATCCGTCACACCGACCCTAACGCCTCAGATGCCGTGGTCTCCGTCACGGTGGTCATCCAGGACTCGTACGGCGCCACGGCGGAGAAGATCCTCGAGGTGCACGTCACCGGCAGTCCCACGCTGACCGCGGCCCCGATCGCGCTGACCGTGCGGGTCGAAGAGCCGCAGTCCATCAGGGTCGCCGATCATATCTCCGGCGGGTCGGGCACGTATCGACTGCTCGATGCCGTGCAGACCGCGGCGGCGGACGAGGGGCTCGAGGTCTCGCCGAACGCCGCGTCGGGCACCGTGGACTTCACGGTCGCCGTGCCGGGGCAGTACCTCGTGACCTACACGGCGCAGGATGTGGTGACCCAGGCCGAGAAGTCGGCCGTCATCCGCCTCACCGCGGTCGACGGATCATCGGCGCTGGCCATGGCGCCGCTCACCGCGTTCGTGCGCGAGGGCGAGGACACCACGGTCGACGTGCTGCGCGCCGTGCAGAACACCAGCGGACGCGTCCTGATCGTCTCCGAGGCGTCGAGCTCGACGCCTCGGCTCGACGTCGGGATCGTCGGCAACGAGAGCATCCGTGTCAGTGGTACGACGGAGACCGGGGAGTCGGGGGTGATCGGCTCCGCTGCAGTCACCGTCGCCGACGGAGCCGGTGCCGCGGTCAAGGGCACGGTGACGGTCTTCCTCGCTCCGCCGTCGACCGTGACCCGCCCGATCGTCTTCCCCGACGCGATCACCGTGCGGGCGGGGGCGCTCGCACGCATCGAGGTCGCCGCGAACGACGTCGCGCCGCGCGGTGAGGCGCTGATCGTGCAACCGGAGGTGATCGGCTCCGGCCAGCCCGATGAGCTGGTCTTCGCCGACGGCAACAGCTTGCGCTATCTCGCGCCCCAGAATCCTGGCACCTACCGCCTGACCTACGCGGTGTCCCTCGAGCGCAACCCCTCGCTGTCCGACACCGGCACCGTCACCGTCACCGTCGTCCCGCCGGGGACCAACCGGGCGCCCACCCCGACCGCGCTCACCGGCCGGGTGCTCACCGGGCAGACCGTCACGCTGAAGGTGCCGACGACGGGCGTGGATGCCGACGGAGATCGCGTCGTGCTCGCCGACGTGACCCAACCCGGGAAGGGACAGGGCACCGTCACCGTCACCGCCTCGGGCGATGCGATCGTGTACCGCGCCCCTGCTGCCGCGGGCGCAGGCGGCCAGGTGGGTTTCAGCTACACGGTCCGCGACCCCGGCGGTGAGGAAGGCACCGGGCAGGTGCGCATCGGCGTGCTCGACGGCAGGGTCGACGACGCCGCTCCGGTGACGTACAGCGATTACGTGCGGGTCCAGGCCGGGTCCGCCTCTCCAGTGATCCTCGACCCGCGGGCGAACGACCTCGACCCCGCCCAGGGCGACCTGGAGCTCATCGAGCTCGTTCCGAACGCTCCGCAGGTGAAGGGCAACCCGTACTTCGAACGCCTCGACGCGCTGATCGACGAATCGACGTCGCTCGATGACGGCCGCGTCGTGCTGCGCGCAGGAGAGACGGCGGGCACGAACTCGTACATCTACACGGTGCGCTCCACCCGCACTCAGAGCACCTCGCAGGGACTCATCGTCGTCACGGTCACCGACGACGCCGTGACCGATCGGCCCACGGTCGCCGATACCGTGCTCACCGCGCGCACGCGCGCAGAGCTGAGCGACGGCGGACTCGACGTCGTCAAGGATCGGGTGCGCTGGGCCTCAGGCGACACCGGGGCGCTCACGCTCAGCCTGTGGGGCGAGCAGCCCGGCTTCACGGTCGCCGGCAACCGCATCGTGGGCGAGGCCCCCGCCGAAGGCGCGCTCGTCCCGTTCCAGCTCACGGGCAAGGCCGAAGGCGGGCGCGAGGTGGTCGCTTACGGGTTCCTGCACATTCCGCCCTTCGACGATCTGCGCGTGCAGCTGAAGCCGGGTGTCACACCGGTCGTCGTCGACGAGGAGAAGTCCAAGCCCTTCGACGTGACCGACTATGTCGACCTCCCGTCATCGGATCGCATCGAGGTCGGCACGGGTGAGTTCTCCGTGCAGCGGGCCGTCGCGAGCTGCACGCCGAAGGGCAAGACCTCCGTCTCCTACACCGCAGGCGCCGACGCTCCGTGGTCCGACACGTGCCTCGTGCAGGTGCGCGTGCAGGGCCAGCAGCGCTGGTCGTACGTCGAGGTGCCGGTCGCCATCCGCCCCGCCGCGCCTCAGGTCGTGCTCAGTTCGGCATCCCGCACGGTCGCACCGGGCGGGACCGAGACGGTCGATCTCTACTCGACCATGACCTCGTGGGAGGGCGGGCGCGAGGGCGACCCGAAGTCGCTCGACTTCGGGATCGTGTACTCCGGTGCCTCCTTCACCGTCACGCGCAACGGCTCCTCGCTGTCGATCGAGGCGCGCGCAGATGCGAAACCGGGAACCAGGGAAGACGTCGACGTGAACGTGTCCGCCTTCGGCGGGGCCGCAGCATCCCTCCGCCTGGTGGTCGGGATCGCCCCGCCGGATGCCCCTCGGGGCGCGACGTTCACCCGGCAGTGCACGGTCACCAGCGGCGGCTGCACCATCGACGCAGTGGGGGTGTCCGGAGAGTACGACCCGTTCCAGGGCAAGCAGGGTGCCGGCCTCACGCTGGTGTCGCTGGGCGAGGGGGCACGCTGCGATGTCGCGACCTTCTCGGCATCGGGCGAGCGGAACATCGCGGTGAGCTGGCCCGGCGGAGGCAAGGCGGCGGGCGGGCAGTGCATCGTCCCGTTCGTGGTGGCGGATGCTCAGGACCGCACCGGCACCGGCTCGCTCACGCTCGACCTTCAGGGCTATCCGCAGGCCCCAGCCAGCGTGACGACGGTCGGCTACACGCGAACCACCGTCGTGCTCGAGGTGCCGCTCGGGGAAGCGGCGAACGCGCATCCGGCCGTGAGCGGGGTCACGATCATGCAGGACGGCGCGCCGGCAAACGCCTCATGCTCGCCCTCCGGATCGGTCTACCAGTGCACGGTGTCGGGACTCGTGACCGGAGCGCCGCACTCCTTCACCGCGCTCGCGGTCAACGCCGTCGGCACGTCCGCACCGACATCCGCGCACACGAGCTGGGCGTACGCCCCGCCGGAGGTCTCGAACGTGACAGCCACGCCGGTCTATCGCCCCGGAGTCACCGACACCACCCGCGGCGTGGCAGCGCTGTCGATCGATTCGTCGAACGATGCGGCATCTTTTCGCGTGCAGGAGACCGGCGAGGTCATCCAGCGACAGGGGCCGACGACGAACGCCGACATCGTGCTGAGCCCGGGCGCGCAGTCGGTCACCGTCGTGCCCATCAGCCAATTCCAGCCTCCTGCGGGGAACATCGGCAACGAGGGCGGCGCTTTCGGCGTCCAGGTGCAGGTGACGGGATCGCCGTACTTCGACCCGCGCTCGCCGTCTGCGACCGCGGTGTCGAACTCGTCGGTGAACGTCTCCGGGATCGCGGCGCAGAGCAACGGCAGCACGCAGCCGCTCACCGTGAAGTACGTCGCGTGGCGGTCGGGCACCGTGTCTTGCTCGGTCGACAGCAGCGGCGGCCTCGTCGTCTCCGGGGGAGTGGCCTCCGACTCGCCGTCGATCGGCGGCCTCGAGCAGTACAAGCGCTACAACGTCAAGGCCTGCGTCTCGAACGGCTTCGGCGTCGGAGAGTCGAACACGACCACGGTCTTCACCTTCGTCTCGGTCAGCGGACCGGGCGGCGACACGACCTACTCCGTGGCCACGACTCCGTCGCAGAACGGCAGCACCTACACCTACGGACTGGCCTCGGCGCCCGCGCCGACTGTGGAGCCGGAGTTCACGCCGTGGTACTACCTCTACGGCATCTGGCGCACCGACTTCACACTGTCATCCGACTCGGCGCCGGGGCAGGTCAGCGTGAAGGCGTGCAACGTGGCCGAGCCCGACAAATGCTCCGGTACCGCCCCGATCACGGCGGCCACGGCCCCCACCACTGTGAAGGTGACGTTCGATCCCTGTCTGCCTCTCCTGAATCAGCAGGGCGCCGTGAACGTCTCGTCTGCGGCCAGCGGGTCGTACAGCTTCTCTGCGACCGGAGTGGCCGACCAGCTCGGCGTCTACGACGTGAAGATCGACTTCACCGGTGCGTACAACACCCTCTCGACCATCACCCATCGGATGCCGCTGTGCTGAGCGGACGGCATCCGTTCCGAAAGGAAGCCCTGATCTCATGACCATCGCGACAGAGCAGGCGGCCTGGTTCGCCGAGACGTTCTCGATCCTCGCCGGCAACGTCGAGCAGGCCATCCTCGGAAAGCGCCACGTCGTCGAGCTGGTGCTCGCCTCTGCCGTCACCGGTGGGCACGTGCTGCTCGAGGACTTCCCCGGCACAGGCAAGACCGCGCTCGCCCGTTCGATCGGGCAGACGATCAACGGCACCAGCTCGCGCATCCAGTTCACCCCTGACCTGCTTCCCGGCGATGTCACCGGTATCACGGTGTACGACCAGAAGGAGGGCACGTTCGAGTTCCACGCCGGTCCGGTCTTCGCCAACATCGTGCTCGCCGACGAGATCAACCGTGCGAGCCCGAAGACCCAGTCGGCGCTGCTGGAGGTCATGGAAGAGGGCACGGTCACGGTCGATGGAGTCTCTCGCGAGGTGGGCTCGCCGTTCCTCGTGATGGCGACCCAGAACCCGATCGAGCAAGGAGGCACCTACCGCCTGCCGGAAGCGCAGCTCGACCGCTTCATGATCAAGACGTCGATCGGCTACCCCGACGATGCTGCGACCATGCGCATCCTGCAGGGCGCGGCGACCGTGAAGCCTCCGCTGAAGAGCATCGCCGGCACCGACACGATCCTCACGATGGCCGAGATGGCCCGCGGGGTGTACGTGAACCCGCTGATCTCCGACTACATCATGCGCATCGTCGACGCGACGCGTCGTGCCTCCGAGGTGCGCCTGGGCGTCAGCGTCCGTGGAGCCCTGGCGCTCTCGCGCCTCGTGATGACCTGGGCTGCGAAGTCGGGTCGCACCTTCGTGACCCCGGACGACGTGCGCGATCTCGCGGTCGTCGCACTCGCCCACCGTCTGGTGCTCGAGCCCGAGGCGGAGTTCGACGGCGTCACCGCGGTCGCGGTCGTCGGCCAGATCCTGCTCGACGTCGAACCGCCGCGCGAGAACGGGACTGCGTGAGCTTCAGCACCGAATCCCGAATCACGCGCACCGCCGCGAGCACGAGCACCTCGACTCGCACCTCGACGGTGACGCGGTATGACACGACGCGTCGCGGCCCCGTCCGCGGAGCGGTGTTCGGTGTGCGGCGGACTCTGCGCCGCACCGGTCGGATGCTGCGTCTGGTCTCCCGGTGGGTCGGGGAGACGGTCACCGCGGCCGGAGTGCTCGTCTCGGCAGCGCTGGTGATCGGTCTCGTCTGCGGCCTGCTGTTCGGGTGGGTGGAGGCGTGGGCCGTCGCGGCGATCGCCCTGGCGCTGCTCGTGCTGTGCGTGCCGTTCATCCTCGGCGAGCACGACTACCGCATCGAGCTCGCGCTCGGCCGTGATCGCGTCGTCGCCGGTTCCGACATCGGCGCCGTGCTCGACGTGCGCAACAACGGCTCGCGGCTCGCTCTGCCCGGCGTCGTCGACGTGCCGGTGGGCGAGGGGCTCGTCGAGGCCCACGTCCCGCTGCTCCGTCCCGAGGCTCACCACCGCGAGGAGCTCACGATCGCGGCTCACCGCAGAGGCATCATCGACGTCGGTCCTATGACGATCACCCGCGGCGATCCTCTCGGCATCCTGCGGCGGGAGCTGCGCTGGCCTGAGGTCCAGCGCATCCACGTCCATCCGGTGACCGTCCGCATCCCCAGCACCAGCGCCGGACTCATCCGCGATCTCGAGGGGACTCCGAGTTCGGTCCTGATCGACGCCGACCTGTCGTTCCATGCCGTGCGCGAGTACGTGGTGGGCGACTCCCCGCGTCACGTGCACTGGAAGTCGACGGCCAAGACCGGGCAGCTCATGGTGCGGCAGTACGAGGAGTCGAGGCATGCGCGCATCGCGATCATCCTCGACCTCGCTTCGTCGTCGTACGGCAGTGACGACGAGTTCGAGATGACCGTGAGCGCCGCAGCATCGCTCGCGCTGCAGGCGGTCACCGAGGGTCGCGACGTCCTGTTCGCGGTGAGCAACGAGATCTCCGAGCATGCGCGAGCGGAGGTGCTGTCGATCAGCGCGCTGCCCACGGCGACACCGAAGGCGCTGCTCGATGCGACCAGCGGAGTCGACGCGAGCGATGCCGTGATGCGGCTCGAAGCCGTGACGAAGCTCACCGTGCAGTCCTACCCCGACCTGTCGATCGCCTTCCTGATGACGGGTTCGCTGATGCCCCTCGATCGCATGCGGATGGCCGCGATCGCGCTGCCGGTCGAGGTCGAGGCGGTGGCGGTGAGGTCCGAGCTCGGCGAGGAGCCGACTCTGCGCAACGCCCGTGAGCTCTCCGTCATGACTCTCGGCGCTCTGGGCGACCTCCCGCAGCTGCTCGCCAGAGGGGTGCTGAAGTGAGTGCCAGGGCCGCGCGCGGGCAGCGGTTCTCAGGAGCTCTCGACCTCTGGGGCCTCGGATACGTGTTCCTCGGCGTCGTCCTCGCGACTCTCGCCGCCTGGCCGGTGTACGACTCCCCGCGGGCGCTCGTCGTCGGCATCGTGGGCGGACTGGTCGGCATGAGCGTGGCCGTGCTCGCACGGATGCTGCGCTGGGGGGCGCTGCTCGCCGGCGTGCTGTCCGCCGTCGCCTACGTCGTCGTCGCTGTGCCGCTCGCGATCCCCTCGGCACTGTCGTCGGTGCCCGCGTTCGTCGGCGGTCTACGGGATGCCGTGCTCGGTGTCGTGCTGGGCTGGAAGCAGATCCTCACGCTGAAGCCTCCGCTGGGCGAGTATCAGGCCGTGCTCATCCCGTTCCTCGTGATCGTGCTGTTCGGAGCCTTCCTCTCCGCTCTTCTCGTGCTCGCGGGGCGCCGCCTATCCACGCTCTCCGTGATCCCGGTGTCGGCCATGAGCGTGTTCGGCATCGCGTTCGGCGACACCGGCACCAGTTCCCCCTTCACGTTCCTCGGCTTCACTCTGCCTGCTCCCCGCGAGTGGGTCATCGGGGTCGCGGTGTTCGTCGTCGCGCTCGTGTTCCTCGTGGGTGCGGCACGGCTCCGGCGCGCGCAGGCGCTCCGCATCGTCGCGGCGCACAACATCACCCGTCGTGCAACGCCGGTGTGGCTCGGCATCCGCCGTCATGTCCTGTCGGGCGCCATCGTCGTCGTCGCGCTCGTCGCCGGCCTGGCGATCGCGCCCGCCGCTGCGGGGTGGAGTGACCGCTCCGTGCTGCGCGACGAGGTCGAGCCGATGATCGTGGTGCAGCAGCAGCCGAGTCCGCTCAGCGGGTACCGATCCTGGTTCACTGCGGAACGCGCCGACGAGACCGTCGTGCGGATCGACGGAGACCCGGGCGACCTGGAGCGCATCCGGATCGCGACCCTGGACTCCTACGACGGACAGGACTTCCACGTGGCCGCCGACGACCGCTTCACGCGCTTGCCGCGAGCAGCCGCGCCGGGTGCGGGGCGAATCGGGCTGGACATCACGGTGGGTGACGCGTACCGGGGCATCTGGGTTCCCGCGCCATCCGGCCTCGTTCAGGCGCCGACCTTCGCCGGTGCTCGCGCCGATGCGCTGGCCGACGGATTCCACGTGGATGCCGGCGGCGACACCGCGATCACGATCGCCGAGACCGCAGGCGGCGCGGCGGGTCTCGAGCCCGGCGATCGCTACAGCGTGCTCGTGGACGCGCCGGGCAGGAGCGCGACGCTGACCGAGGTGCAGGGCGGGGAGTCGCTGCTCGATGCCGACGCGCACCCTGCGCTCGCCGAGTGGGCCGACATGCAGGAGGTACCGCGCACCGGCGCGGGCTACCTCGAGCTGATCGAGCGGTTGCGTGCCCGCGGCTACCTCTCGCACGCCATCCTCGACGATGAGGCCGCCGCAGACTGGATCGCCGGACTGAAGGCGACGGAGGGCTACGCCTTCGCCCCCAGCTATGCAGGGCACTCCACGGCGAGGATCGAAGAGCTGTTCACCTCACTGGTCGACCAGCAGCGCAGGGCGGGTGCGGATGCCACGCCTGCCATGCTCGTGGCAGCGGTCGGCGATGACGAGCAGTTCGCCACCGCGGCGGCACTGCTCGCGCAGCATTGGGGTCTCGAGTCGCGGGTCGTTCTCGGCGCCCGCCTCCCCGCAGCCGAGAAGGTGCCCGGCATCCCCTCGTGCGACACGGAGTGCGTGGGGGCGAACATGACGGCATGGGTCGAGGTGCGCGCGTCGGAGGGCGAGTGGGTCGCGGTCGACGTCACGCCGCAGTTCTCGCAGCTGCCGAGCCTCATCACCGAGGGCGAGCAGCTGCCGGAGCATCCGACCGTTCCCGAGCAGCCGCACTCCGAGTCCCTCGATCCGCCGCAGGCACAGAGCGACTCGCGCGATGGCGAGGCGCCGTCGGAGCCCGCCGCCTCCGACGCGTGGGCCGTGGCGATGCTCGTCGCCCGCATCGTCGGCGTCGGTCTGCTCGCCCTCACCCTCCTGCTGCTGCCGTTGATCGTCCTGCTGGTGGTCAAGGGGCTTCGCGGCAGGACCCGCAGGACGGCGGCCGACCCCGAGGTGCGTCTGGTCGGTGCGTGGGAGGAACTCGCCGACCTCTACGTCGACAACGGGATTGCGATGACCGGTCGGGGCACCAGGGTGCAGGGCGCGCGGTCGGTCGGCCGGCCGGCGGCTGAACGCCTCGCACGATCGGTCGATGACGCGGTGTTCGCGGCGCATCCGCCGACGGATGCCGATGCCGACAAGGCGTGGAGCATCGTGGATGCCGAGCGCGTCGCGCTGCGCGGCGAGCAGACCCGATGGGGCGGGCTTCGCGCGCGACTGCGGTTGAGGTCGTTCATGGCGCGGATCGCGCCGGGACGAGCCGCATCCCGGACGCCGGTTGGAAGTCGGCACCTGGCACTCGGTACGCTCGCAATGGCCGGCGCTCGCCGGCAGGAGGAGGACGCATGATCGCTGTCGCAGACCCTCGATTCCTGGCACAGATTGGCTCGCCCGATCTGCTCGCGGCGACGGCAGCCGTCGGCGGCGTCGGTGCTCTGATCGGCATCGGCGTGTACGTCTGGTACGCGATCGCGCTGTCGAAGCTGTTCCCCCGACTCGAACAGGAGAGCTGGAAGGGCTGGGTTCCCGTTCTCAACGAGGCCACGATCCTGCAGATCGGCGGTCGGCCCGCCTGGAACGTCGTGTTCTACTTCATCCCGATCGTGCAGCTGTACGGCCTGTACCTGAAGGTGGTGGCGACGCACGCGATCAACAAGCGCTTCGATCGGGGTGCCGGCTTCACGGTCCTCGCCGTGGTGCTGCCGCCGGTGTGGGCGACGCTTCTCGCTGCAGGCGTGCCGCCCTTCCCCGACGATGACCGCCTGGCCGGCCTTCACGGGCCCCGTCGGATCGGAATGGATGCCGCCCGAGCCATCGGCGCCCCCGGAGCCCAGGGCTATCTCGCACCTCCGATCCCGCACGGAGCGCCGGTGCCTCCGGCTGCCGCAGGTTCCTACCCGTCAGCCCCCTTCGCTCCGGCTCCGGCGGGGTTCCCGCCCGCCGCTCCCGGATATCCCGCACAGGGACTCGCTCCGCAGGCTCCGGGCGCCGCCTTCCCTGCCCCCGGATCTCCTCCGCAGCAGGGTGGGTACGATGCACGCCTCGCAGGACCGCCGACCCTGGATGAGACCGTTCCCGCTTCGTATCGTCTCGCCGCGCAGCACGTCGATCCGACCACAGGGCTTCCGGCTCCGGCGTTCGGGTCTCCGCAGCAGGCCCCGTCTGCGCAGCCGCCCGCTCCGGCGCCCCCGGCGCCGCCCGCGCTCCCGATTTCGCAGGGGCTGATCGATTCGGTGCCGGGATCAACTCCGCACGCTGCGTCCGCGCCGCCGCCTGCAGCTCCGGCGGCCACCGGCGTTCCGCCGGCTTCTGCGCCTCCTGTCGCACCGGTGGCATCCGAGCCGTACGTGGCACGGGCCTCGCCCCTGCAACCTGTGGTCGCGCCGCCCGCCGCGCCGCCCGCCTCGCTCGCCCCGCCTGCGGCTGCGGTTCCTGCATTCGCACCCGTCGACCAGCCTGCGCCTCCGGCAGAGGTACCTCCTGCAGCGGCGCGTACTGCAGCTGTGACTCCAGCACCATACGCGTCTCCGGTCGAGCCGTGGGCACAGGTGACGGCACAGGCGGCACCTGTACCCACGGCGCATGATGTGTCCGCCTATCAGGCCCAGAGCGAGCACGCCGTTCCCTCCGTTCCGGCGGGGGAGCAAGCGGGGGAGCCGAGCGCGTCGCTGACGTCCGCAGCGGTTCCGATCGGGTCGCCGGTATCGGGCGTCGCCCCATCGGGAGAACCGGCATCCGCGAACCCTGAGTCGGCGGCATCGGCTCCGATCGTCGTGCCGCAGTTCGAGGCGGCCATTCCGTTCGCCGAGCCGCAGCGTCTCCGCGGCTCGGGACTGGGAACCCGCGCCGACCGCACGGCGTCGATCCGGCCCGTGCCGGTCGTGCTCCCGGCTCCCGCGACCGAGGCTGCCGTCACGGCATCCGCGCCCGCTGCGGCCCCGGCCGTCGAGGGCGACGACGAGTTCGACGCGACCGTCGTCGTGAAGCGCAGTCGTGGCCCGCGTCGGGTGCTCGTGCTCGACGACGGGCGAACCTTCGCCCTCTCGGCGACGAGCATCGTGATCGGACGCAATCCCGAGGGGGAGCCGGGCGAGCAGCGGCTGGCGATCCCCGATAAGACGCGAACCCTGTCGAAGACCCACGCGCGTCTGGTCGTGCAGGGCGACGAGTGGCGTCTGACCGACCTGCACTCGACCAACGGCGTGGTCGTGGTCGCGGATGATGGTGCGGAGACCCTGCTCGACCCGGGCGAGAGCGTGACGGGCGCCGGGCGGTTCGTGCTGGGCGAGGTCGGTATGCACGTCGCCGTCGAGTCCGTGTCGTGACGTTGTCGTCCGTCGTGCTCAACGTCTCGTCGCTCAGCGACGTGGGCCTGAAGCGTGTGGTCAACGAAGACTCGGTGCTCGCCGCATCGCCCGTCTTTCTGGTCGCCGACGGCATGGGCGGGCACGAGGCCGGAGACAAGGCCAGCCAGGCAGTCGTCGCTGCGTTCGCCCCTCTCAGCGGCACGCAGGTGTCGACGGCCGAGATCGGCGCTGCGCTCGCGCGGGCGAACGACGCGGTGTCGGTCATCGCCGCACAGCATTCGAGAGGAGCGGGCAGCACGGTCGCCGCCGTGGTTCTCCTCGAGCACGACGAGGTGCCGCACTGGCTGGTGTTCAACGTCGGAGACTCGCGCGTCTACCGCCACCACGGCAACGAGCTCGAGCAGCTCACGGTCGATCATTCTCTCGGGCAGGAACTGGTCGACGCGGGTGAGCTGCGGGCCGAGGATCTCGCGACCTTCCCGCAGCGCAATGTCATCACACGGGCGATCGGGGCGGACGACAGTCTGGCTGACAGCTGGCTGGTGCCGGTGGTCAACGGCGAACGCCTGCTGATCTGCTCCGACGGCTTGAGCGGGGAGGTCACTGACGAGAGCATCCGGGCGACTCTGACGATGTGCGGTCGGCCGGAGACCGCCGCGGCTGCTCTGGTCCGCCGCGCCACACAGGCGGGCGGGCGCGACAACATCTCCGTCGTCGTGGTCGACGTCGTCTCGGGTGGACTGGCCGGCGGCTCGCACGAATCCACCGACAGCAGGCATTCGGCATCGGCCGTGCACACCACGACCATGCTCGAGGGAACGACCGTGCCGGCCCGGAGACGCGGCTGATGGACCCAGACGACGAAGTCTTCGAAGAGACGGTGATGCTCACACGGCGGGTGCGCAGGCAGCGGCGCGTCGATGCGACCGGGGAGTCGGATGACGACGCCGACCCGGTCGAGGAGCACACGGTCGTCATGGATCGTCGGCGTGGGAAGGATGTCGTCGAATCGGACTCGGGCGATGCGGACGCGGATGCGGATGCGGATGCCGGTGTTGACGAGAGCACACGGCTGATCGATGAACGCACGGTGGTCATCGAGCGTCGGCGTCGCTCCTCGACCGACGACGCGCCCGCCGAAGAGCACACCGTCGCGATCGATCGTCGACGGCGGGAAGGCGCAGAGAACACGCCGACCGCTGATGATGAGAGCCTCTACGACACGGTGCGGAGGCCTCCCGCACCCGAGCAGAAGAGCACTCCGTCGATCTACAAGCCACGAGCGGCTCCGCGCACTCCGCATCGCCCACCGGTCCAGACCGAGGAGACCGCGCCCACCCGCGTGCACGACTCCGGCATCCCGTC
Source organism: Microbacterium sp. LWH10-1.2 (assembly GCF_038397765.1). Taxonomy (NCBI): domain Bacteria; kingdom Bacillati; phylum Actinomycetota; class Actinomycetes; order Micrococcales; family Microbacteriaceae; genus Microbacterium; species Microbacterium sp. LWH10-1.2. The sequence continues at coordinate 3,064,120 of NZ_CP151638.1, read as the reverse complement.
CGTCACGAAGGCAGGGCGCCGTGGCGGCATCATCGCGGTCGCAGCCGTGGGAGGCGCGTGCGTCGTATCGGTCGTCGGACTGGTGCTTCTGGCGGTTGCGGTCTTGACCTGATCCGGTGCGGAGATCTCTCGTGCCAGGATTGACGGGTCGGGCGCCGCGCTCCGACGCCATCGGTCTCGCATTGAGCGGACTGCTCCTTCTCCCGGAGGTGTTACCCGTTCCTCCGGTGCAGGCCGCGACGGTCGTCGGGGTGCTCTGCGCACTGCTGCTCGGTGTGCTGCCCAGGATCGCGCTGTCGGCAGCCGGGCTCACCGGTCTCGACCAGACCGCTGCCGAATCCGCGGTGGATCGGCGCCGCGCTCCAGGTCCCGCTCGACGATGCGCTCCTCGTCACGGTCGCTCGGGCACGCGTGTTGCCGACGCCGGACGAGCTCGATCGACTCCGGCCCGATCTCGACGTCGCGTCGCTCGCCCTGCCCGTCTTCTGGACCGAGGCGTACACGCCCTGGTCTGCCGAAGGCGCGGTGGGCGTGGCTGTCCTCGACGAGCTCGCTGCCGCGGCGAAAGGCATCATCGCCCACGCCTGATGGGCAGTTCTCCCCATCGGCGAAGCGCGAGGGGACGAACTAGGGTGGGAGAGAGTGTCGCCGGTTCAGGTCCGGCGAGCTGTCGGGCAGTGACCCTGGGGGGAAACCGGGTATGAAGATGTTGTCATGGGTACGGACACGTCCGAAGACCCTCGCCTCCGCGGCCGCCGTCACCGTGAGCGCCGTGGCGATCACGACGATGGCCTTCGCCTATGACGGCAACCCCACGACGAAGGTCGACCTGAACGACGGCGGCGTCTGGATCACCAAGACGTCGAGCCTGCTGATCGGGCACTTCAACCACGAGTCCACCGTGCTCGACGGCGGGCTGCGCACCAGCGGCGACAACTACGACATCCTGCAGGATGCCGCGAACGTCCTCGTCGTGGACACGGGAGCTGCGACGCTCAGCTCCGTGGACCCGGCGCGCGTCGCGCTCGGAGACTCCGCGTCCATCCCCGGCTCGGCGAAGGTGGCCCTCGGCGCCGCCACCGCGGCGATCCTCGACCGCAAGTCGGGCGACCTCTGGGTCGTCCCCGTCAAGGGCATCGCGAGCTTCGAGCTCAAGGCGGCGGACCCCACGGCGGAGCTCGGGGAGAACGCCGACGTCGCCGTCGCGAAGGACGGCACCGTGTTCGGCCTCTCCGCCGACAAGGGCGAGGTCGTCACCATCCCCGTCGACAACGAGGGCCAGGCGCTCAAGCCGTCGTCGGCGTCGGTCGGCGACATCGATCCGTCGGGAGATCACTCGATCACCGCGGTCGGAGACAAGCCGGTCGTGCTCGACCGCGACGCGGGCGTCGTGATCACCCCCGGAGGCGGCCGCACCGAGATCGCCGACGCGGAGGATGCCGTGCTGCAGCAGCCGTCGGCGGCGACCGACGCCGTGGCCGTCGCGACCGCGTCTGCGCTGCTGAGCGTTCCGCTCGCGGGAGGCGAGGCGACGAAGACCGAGGCGAGCGGCAAGGGCGTGCCCGCCGCCCCGGTGTGGCTGCGCGGCTGCACCTACGGGGCCTGGGCCGGGTCTGCGAGCTTCGTGCGCGACTGCGCGGGCGATGCGAGCGACGTGAACGAGAAGATCCCGGATGCCGAGGACTCCACGAGCCTCGTGTTCCGCGTGAACCGCGACGTCATCGTGCTGAACGACGCGGTCGGCGGCGCGGCCTGGCTCACCAACGAGAGCCTGCAGCGCGTCGACAACTGGAACGACATCACCCCGCCGGAGGGGGAGACGGAGAACCAGGAGGACACCACCGAGGAGACGGTGGAGACCACGCTCCCCGAGCGCAGCGAGCAGAACACGCCCCCGGTCGCGGAGGACGACGAGTTCGGCGTGCGGCCGGGTCGCACCACGATGCTGCCAGCGCTCGACAACGACACCGACGCCGACGGCGACGTGCTCGTCGCCTCGCTCGCGCAGAGCCAGCCGGCTCTGGGCGAGGTGCAGCCCGTCAACAACGGCGGCTCCCTGCAGATCGCCGTCCCCGAGGACGCGACCGGCGGCGGGTCGTTCGAGTACCAGGTCGACGACGGCCGCGGCGGCAAGGACACCGCGAACGTGCAGCTCTCGGTGCACGGATGGGACACCAACGGCGCGCCCGTCCAGCGCCGCACGACCGGCATCGCGGTCGAGGAGGGCGGCTCGGTCTCCTACAACGTGCTCCCGGACTGGCTCGACCCCGACGGCGACGACATCTACCTGCAGGACGTCGTGGCGGCGCCCGGCGACGAGGTCGACTTCACCACGGACGGTCAGGTCACGTACCGCGCTGTCGCGAGCATGCAGGGGCGCAAGGACATCCAGATCAGGGTCGCCGACGGGCTCGGCGAGACCTCGACCGGCGTGCTCCGGCTCGACGTCCGGCCGGCGGGATCCACCCTCCCGAAGACGAACGCCGACCACGTCGTGACCCGCGTGGGGGAGGCCGTCACCGTCGCGCCCCTCGTCAACGACACGAGCTCCGGCCGTGAGCAGCTGCGCCTGGCCAAGGTCGACGAGACCCCGGGCGCCATCATCGTCCCCGACTTCCCGAACAAGTCGTTCACCTTCCAGTCGGATGCCGCGGGCGTCTACTACGTGCAGTATCTGGTCAGCGCGGGCCCGAACGCGGTTCCCGGTCTCGTCCGCGTGGACGTGCTGGAGCCGAGCGAGACCGAGCTCCCGCCGATCGCGGTGCGCGACGTCGCCCTGCTCCCCGCCGGCGGCGAGGTGCTCGTCGGCGTGCTCGGCAACGACTCCGATCCGGCCGGCGGCATCCTCGTCGTGCAGTCGGTCACCGTGCCGCCGCACAGCGGCATCTCGGTGTCGGTGCTCAACCACGAGACCCTGCGCATCGGCGACCAGGGCGCGCTCGACGAGACCGTGCGGATCGGCTACCGCATCTCCAACGGCAGTCAGATCGCTGACGGCGAGGTCGTCGTCATCCCGATCCCGCGCCCTGAGCAGCTGATGCCGCCGGTCGCGAACGACGACCAGGTCGTCGTCCGTGCGGGCGACGTCGTCACGATCCCGGTGCTCGACAACGACACGCACCCCAACGGCGACGTGCTGCACGTGGCCCCCGACCTCGTCGAGCCGCTCGTCGACCCGGAGGACGGCGAGGCGTTCGTGTCGCAGGACACGGTCCGGTTCCGCGCCTCCGACACCCCGGGGACGGTCTACCTGACGTATCAGGCCGTCGACTCCCTCGGCCAGAAGGACGCCGGGTACGTCACGATCCAGGTGCGGCCGATCGACGAGGAGGCGAACTCCGCCCCCAAGCCCAAGGACCTCACGGTGCGCGCGCTGAGCGGGTCGACCGTGCGCATCGCGATCCCGCTCGACGGCATCGACACCGACGGCGACTCGGTCGAGCTCGTCGGGCAGGAGAGCGCGCCGTCGAAGGGACAGGTCGCCGAGACCGGCAGTAACTACCTCGTCTACGAGGCGTTCGGCGATGCCACCGGCGTCGACTCGTTCACCTATCGGGTGCGCGACCGCCTCGGCAAGGAGGGCGTCGCGACCATCAGGGTCGGCATCGCCCCCGGTGACGCCTCGAACCAGGCGCCGTACGCGGTCAAGGACACCGTCGTGGTGCGCCCGGGTCGCACGATCGCGGTGCCCGTGCTCTCGAACGACTCCGACCCCGAGGGCGACGCGATCTCGCTCGTCAAGAAGGGGCTCGAGATCCCGCCTGATGCCGGCGTCAAGGCCGTGGTGTCCGGCGATCGCGTCGTGGTCACCGCTCCGGACAAGGCGATGGACACGTCGATCCAGTACACGATCCGCGACGCCAGGGGAGCGACGGCGACCGCGGTGCTGCAGATCACCGTCGACGAGGACGTTCCGCTGAAGGTGCCGACGGCGCGCGACGACCGCATCGTCGCCTCCGACGTGCAGGACAGCCTGAAGGTCGACGTCGAGGTGCTCGTGAACGACGACGACCCCGACGGCACCGTCGACGCGCTCGACCTCTCGGTCGGGTCGGGCGGCGTCGTGCGGGAGGATCGCACGATCCGCGTCACGGTCGGCCAGGAGCGCCAGCTCATCCGCTACACGATCACCGATCAGGACGACCAGGAGGCATCCGCCTTCATCTTCGTCCCCGCGCTGAGCGAGCTCCGTCCGACCCTGACGTCGACCAAACCGGTCGAGGTCAAGAGCGGTGAGACGGTCGAGCTGCCGCTGTCGAAGTACGTCACGGTCGCCGGCGGCGGCGACGTGCTCCTCACCGAGGCCGCGAAGGTGAGCGCCGTCTACGCCGACGGCTCGTCCCTGATCAAGGATGAGAAGACCCTCGTCTACACGTCGAAGCAGGGGTACTTCGGCAAGGACGCCCTGACGTTCGAGGTGACCGACGGCTCGGGTCCTGACGACCCGGAGGGTCGCAAGGCCACGCTGACGATCCAGATCACCGTGCTCCCGCCGGAGAACCAGCAGCCCGTGTTCGTGAACGGCCAGGTCGAGGTCGCACCGGGCGAGCCCGCGATGCCGCTCGATCTCGCCGCCCTCACGACCGACCCCGACCCCGAGGACGCGAAGGGCATCCGCTTCAGCATCGTGGACCAGCCGTCCGGCGGGGTGAAGGCGCGCATCGACGGCTCGAAGCTGCTCGTCGAGGCGGACTCCGGTACGCCGAAGGGCACGAGCACGACCGTCGGGCTGCGCATCGACGACGGCACGACCGAGCCGGTCGAGGGGTCGGTGGCCGTGCTGGTCGCCGCCTCGACCCGGTCGCTCCCGACCGCGAACACCGACACGGTGCCCGAGGCCGACCAGGGCAAGACCGTCACGGTCCCGGTTCTCGACAACGACGTGAACCCCTTCCCGGAGACGCCGCTCAAGGTCGTCTCCGCAGCGACGGAGACCGGATCGGGAACCGTCTCGTTCACTGCGGGCGAGGTGAAGGTCACGCCCGCTGCGGAGTTCGTGGGGACGATGGTGGTGCGCTACCGCATCCAGGATGCGACGAAGGACGCCGATCGCGAGGTCGACGGCCGCATCGTGCTGACCGTGCAGGGCGTGCCGGAGGCGCCGGGAACGCCGACCGTGTCGAGCGTCCAGGACCGCACCGTCGTGCTGTCGTGGTCGCCGCCCTCGAACAACGGCGCGGAGATCACCTCCTACACCGTGAAGTCCGTGGCCGGGAACTACACGAAGAAGTGCACGTCGACGACCTGCACGCTCGACGGTCTGACGAACAACGTCGAATACGTGTTCCAGGTCGTGGCGACCAACCGCGTCGGCGACGGCAAGCCGTCTCCGACCTCCGCAGTGGCCCGCCCCGACGCGCGTCCGGACACACCCCAGCCGCCGAAGCTCGTGTTCGGCGACAAGAGCCTCAAGGTCTCGTGGACGACGCCCACGACGCCGGGCTCGCCTGTCGAGTCGTACACGCTGCAGATCTCTCCGGCCCCGCCCTCGGGCATCTCGGAGAAGTCCGGGGTCACCGGCAACTCCCTGGTCTGGGAGGGGCTGGAGAACGGCTCGAACTACCAGATCCAGATCCAGGCGCACAACCGCGCACCGGAGCCGTCGAGCTGGAGCGGCTGGTCGGCGAGCGAGATCCCGGCCGGTGTGCCCGGCACGGTCGCGGCACCGACGGCGAAGAGCGCGCCGTCGGTGGGCAAGCAGGTGCAGATGACGGTGTCCTGGGCCGCCGCGCCGCAGAACGGCGACGCGATCGCCGAGTACGAGCTCGTCGTGATGCGCGGAGGCGGGGTCGTGAACCGGATCCCCGGCATCCCCGGCACCCAGCTCAGCCAGACCGTGAACGTCGACACGTCCACGTCCGACTACACCTATTCGGTGCGGGCGCGGAACAAGGCCGGGTGGGGTGCGCAGAGCCCGGCCTCCGCGCCACAGCGTGCCTTCGGCAGCCCTGGGGCCCCGACCATCACCGGCACTCAGGAGCACGACGGGTACGTCACCGTCTCGTACTCGCTCTCCGACACCAACGGCGCTTCCGGGGGAGAGGTGCGCTACGAGTACTCCCTCAGTGGCAGCCCGTGGAGTCGCAACTGGGACGGCACACGCATCAACGCCGCGAACGGGGGCAGCTACACCGTGCGGGTCAGGGCGTACTCGGTGGTCGGCGGTCAGGAGTCGCAGCCCGGTGCGCCATCGGCGGCCTCGGGGGCTCTGAGGCCGTACGGGCCCGTGCAGAACCCCGGCGCCTCAGCGACCAACCAGGGGACCTCGGTCAGGGTCGCGTGGTCTCCTCCGGCTGCGAATGGCCGTGCGATCACCCAGGTGCTCGTCAGCCTCGACGGCGGAGGATGGCAGGACCTCGGACTCAACGGCAGTCGCAGCCTCGGCGGCGGCTACAGCGAGACGCACAGCATCCAGGTCAAGGCCAAGGACGAGGCCGGCCAGTGGTCGAACGTCGTGTCGGCATCCGCCGTCACCGACAGCCAGCCCGTGCCCGAGGCGTGGGTCACGCGGGGCAACGCCAAGACCAACGGCTGCACCAGCGTCGGAGGCGGTCCCTGCTACAACCTGCAGCTGAACACGAAGAACTTCGCCGGCGGCTCGTACCGGGTCGAGTGCACCGCCGACGGCAGCGTGTTCTCCACCAACGCGGGTTTCCCGGTCAACATCCCGTCGAACGGCTCCGTGATCATCGACTGCTGGAACGGCTTCGTCACCCGCAAGGGCCTGAACATCATCGGCGGCAACCCGTCGAGCGCCAGGGAAGGCAACTTCTAGCAGGCGTTCGGCCCGTGCCCGCCGGGCGCTCTCGGTGGGGACTCCTCCCCATCGAGAGCGTCCGCCGCGCAAGTTAGACTCATCTGGTATGCCGCGCGCCCTCGGGCGTGTCGGCCGAGTCCGAGAGTGCACAACCCAGGGGGATACCGGGGATGAAGGCGTTGTCATGGATGCGTGCGCGTCCGAAGACGCTGGCCTCCGCCGCCGGCGTCGCCGCCGCGGCCATCGCGATCACCACCCTCGCCTTCGCCTACGACGGCAATCCCACCACCAAGGTCGAGCTGAACGACGGCGGCGTCTGGATCACGAAGACCTCGAGCCTGCTCGTCGGGCACTTCAACCACGAGTCCACGGTCCTCGACGGCGGCCTGCGCACGACCGGTGAGAACTACGACATCCTTCAGGACGAGAGCAACATCCTCGTCGTCGATCGCGGCTCCTCCACCCTCACAGCCGTCGACCCGGCCCGCGTCGCACTCGGCGACAGCTCCGGCATCCCATCGTCCGCGAAGGTCGTGCTCGGCAACAAGACGGCGGCGATCCTCGATCCGAAGTCCGGAAACCTTTGGGTCATCGCGGTCAGGGCCATCGCGGGCTTCAAGATCGAGGCGGTCGACCCGACCGCCGAGCTCGGCGACGGCGCCGACGTGGCGGTCGCCGACGACGGCACCGTGTTCGGCCTCTCCGCCGCCCGCGGCGAGGTCGTCACCATCCCCGTCGACAACGAGGGCGAGCCCCTCGATCCGTCCGAGGCGTCGGTCGGTGACATCGACACCGACGAGGCGCCCACGATCACCGCGGTCGGACGCACGGCCGTCGTGATGGATGCCGCTGCCGGTGTCGTCACGACCCCCGGTGGCTTCCGCACCGAGATCCCCGACGCAGCGGATGCCGTGCTGCAGCAGCCGTCCGCCTCGGCGGACTCCGTGGCCATCGCGACGCCGTCGGCGCTGCTCAGCGTGCCGCTCGACGGGAGCGATCCGACCGAGACCGCGGTCGACGGCACGGGCAACCCGGCCGTCCCCGTGTCGCTGCGCGGATGCTTCTACGGCGCCTGGGCGGGCTCGGCGCGGTTCGTGCGCGACTGTCCTGGCGACGCCGACGACGTGGAGGCGAAGATCGACGGAGCCGAAGACGCCTCCGCGCTGACCTTCCGCGTGAACCGCGACGTGATCATCCTCAACGACGCCGTCGGCGGAGCGGCCTGGATGGCCGATGAGAGCCTGCAGCGCGTCGACAACTGGAACGACCTGACGCCCCCGGAGGGCGAGGCCGAGAACGAGGAGGACACGACCCAGGAGACGGTCGAGACCACCCTCCCCGACCGCAAGGAGGAGAACACCCCGCCCGTGGCGGAGGACGACTCCTTCGGGGTGCGGCCCGGAGCCTCCATCCTCCTGCCGGTGCTCGACAACGACAACGACCCCGACGGGGACGTCCTCGTGGCGGCGCTCGCCGAGCAGCAGCCCTCGATCGGCACCGTGCAGCCGATCCAGAACGGCGGATCCCTGCAGATCGCCGTCAACGAGAAGGCGACGGGTTCGGCGACCTTCACCTACGAGGCCGATGACGGACGCAAGGGCAAGGACACCGCCGCCGTCACCCTCTCGGTGCACGACTGGGACGTGAACGGCGCGCCTGCGCCGAAGCGCAAGACCAGCCTCACCGTCGAGAGCGGCGGGACGGTGTCGTACAACATCCTCCCCGACTGGATCGACCCCGACGGAGACGACATCTACCTGAAGGCGGTGGCGGCCGCCCCCGGCGACGAGGTCGACTTCAGCACCGACGGGCAGATCACGTACAAGGCCACGGCGAGCCTGCAGGGCCGCAAGGACATCGAGGTCGCGGTGGCCGACGGCTCCGGCGAGGTCGGCACCGCGACGATCACGATCGACGTCCGCCCTCCCGGCACGACCGACCCCAAGACGAACGCCGATCACGTGGTCACCCGCGTCGGCGAGCAGGTCACCGTCGCGCCGCTCACGAACGACACGAGCTCCAGCAGGGAGCCGCTGCGTCTCGGCCGGGTCGACGAGGTGCCCGGCGCCACCGTCATCCCCGACTTCACGAACAAGACGTTCACGTTCTCCGCCGACGCACCGGGCACCTACTACGTGCAGTACCTCGCGACCGCCGGGCCCAAGAACGGCGAGGGGCTCGTCCGCGTCGACGTGCTCGAGGCCGGGGCATCCGACCTCGCTCCCGTCGCCGTGCGCGACGTCGCCCTGCTGCCCTCCGGAGGCGACGTGCTGATCGGGGTGCTCGCCAACGACGAGGACCCCGGCGGCGGCATCCTCGTGGTCCAGTCGGTGTCGATGGAGCCCAGCTCCGGCGTCTCCGTCTCGGTGATCAACCACGAGACGCTGCGCATCACCGACCAGGGGTCGCTCACCGGGCAGGCGCGCATCACCTACACGATCTCGAACGGGTCGAAGTCGGCAGAGGGCGAGGTCGTCGTCATCCCGATCCCCGCGCCCGACACGATCATGCAGCCGGTCGCCAACCCCGACACGGTCACCGTGCGGGCCGGCGACGTCGTCACGATCCCCGTTCTCGACAACGACACGCATCCGAACGACGACGTCATGCACGTCGCCCCCGAGCTCATCGAGCCGTTCATCGACCCGGACGACGGCGAGGCGTTCGTGTCGCAGGACACCGTGCGCTTCAAGGCGGGGCCGGAGGCGAAGACCGTCTACCTCACGTACGAGGCCGTCGACTCGCGGCAGCAGAAGGCCGCGGGCTACGTGACGATCCAGATCCTCCCCGTCGACGAGGACACCAACGCGGCGCCGCGGCCGCGCGACCTCGTCGCCCGAGCCCTCGCGGGCACGGAGATCAGCATCGCCGTGCCGCTGGACGGCATCGACGCCGACGGCGACTCGGTCGAGCTCCTCGACATCGCCTCCAGCCCCACCAAGGGACGCATCAACGAGACGGGCGCGAACTACTTCACCTACGAGGCCTTCACGGGCTCGAGCGGCGTCGACACCTTCAAGTACCGGGTGCGCGACCACCTCGGCAAGGAGGGGATCGCGACCATCCGCGTCGGCATCGCCCCGCCGGAGCAGGTCAACCAGGATCCGTACGCGGTGAAGGATGCCGTGGTCGTCCGTCCGGGTCGTGAGATCGCCGTCCCCGTGCTGGCCAACGACTCCGACCCCGAGGGCGACGAGATCACGCTCGTCAGCGAGAAGAACGGCGGACTCGAGGTCCCGAAGGAGCTCGAGGCCAGGGTCTCGGGAGACCGTGTGCTCGTGCAGGCCCCGGACAGGTCCCTCGAGACGTCACTGCAGTACACGATCCGCGACGCCAGAGGAGCCACGGCATCCGCGATCCTGCAGGTCACGGTCGACGAGGACGTGCCGCTCCAGGCGCCGGTCGCGCGCGACGACCGGGTGCGCCCAGACGACCTCAAGGACGGCGGGTTGACCGCCGACATCGAGATCCTCACGAACGACGAGGACCCCGACGGCACGACCGACTCCCTCGATCTCGACCTCGGCGCCGGGGCGACGGCGCTGCAGAACGGCAAGGTCAGGGTCACCGTCACGGACGAGCAGCAGCTCATCCGGTACACGCTCACGGACCAGGACGGTCTGCAGGCGTCGGCGTTCATCTTCGTGCCGGCCGTGTCTGGTCTGCGTCCGACCATCGACTCGACCAAGCCCGTGCAGGTGGTCAGCGGCGAGACCATCTCGCTCCCGCTGTCGAAGTACGTGACCGTGGCCGGAGGCGGCACGGCCCGCATCACCGAGCACGCCAAGGTCTCCGCTGTGCACGCCGACGGCGCCGATCTGGTGAAGGACGAGTCGACGCTCGTCTACACCTCCGCGGCCGGCTACTTCGGTCAGGACGCGATCACCTTCGAGGTGACCGACGGCACGGGGCCCGATGATCCCGAGGGGCGCAAGGCGACCCTCACGATCCCGATCGACGTGCTCCCGCCCGAGAACCAGCAGCCGACGTTCGTCAGCGGACAGGTGCAGGTGGCGCCGGGCGAGAAGGCGACGGCGCTCGACCTCGCCGCGCTCACCACAGACCCCGACCCGGAAGACGAGCACACCTTCGCGTTCGTGGGCGGCGACGGCAAGGGCGTGACCGCGAAGGTCGACGGCGACAAGCTGCTCGTCGAGGCCGCGTCGAGCGCGAAGAAGGGCACCGCCCTCACCCTCGACGTGCGCATCAGCGACGGCGAGACCGAGCCCGTCGAGGGCACGGTCTCGGTGATCGTCGCGGCATCCACCCGTGCTCTGCCCGCGGCCAACACCGACACCGTCGGACAGGCCGACCAGGGCAAGTCGGTGACGGTCCCGGTCCTCGCCAACGACTTCAACCCCTTCCCCGAGACGCCGCTCGAGATCGTGTCGTACGTCGTCGAGTCCGGCTCGGGTGACGTCTCGAAGAAGGGCGACGAGCTCGTGGTCACCCCGTCGGCGAACTTCGTCGGCACGATGGTGGTGCGCTACCGCATCAAGGATGCGACCGACGATCCCGACCGCGAGGCCAACGGCCAGGTCGTCGTCACCGTGCAGGGCGTACCAGAGGCCCCGGGCGCGCCGACGGTCACGAGCGTGCAGGACCGCACCGTCGTCATCTCCTTCGCGGCGCCGTCGAACAACGGCGCGGAGATCACCAAGTACACGGTGACCTCGGCGCAGGGCTCCTCCTACCGCAAGGAGTGCCAGTCGACGACGTGCACGCTCGACGGGCTGACCAACAACGTCGAGTACACGTTCCGCGTCACCGCGACGAACCGCGTCGGCGAGGGCAAGCCGTCCGGCACCTCCGAGGTGGCGCGTCCCGACGCTCGTCCGGACACGCCCAACCCGCCGTCGCTCAAGTTCGGCGACAAGTCGCTCCAGGTGAACTGGGTGACCCCGTCGACGCCGGGTTCGCCCGTGGAGCGGTACACGCTCGAGATCTCGCCCGCCCCGCCGTCCGGCATCGCCCAGAAAGAGGTGACGGGCAACTCGATCACCTGGGAGGGGCTGGAGAACGGCTCGAACTACCAGGTGCGCGTGCAGGCGCACAACAAGGCGCCCGAGCCGTCGAGCTGGAGCGGCTGGTCGGCGTCCGAGATCCCCGCAGGCCCCCCGTTCGCGCCCGCGGCGCCGACGACGACGGAGCTGCCGAGCGTGGGCGACCAGGCGCAGATGCAGGTGAACTGGGCCGCACCGAACAGCAACGGCGACGCGATCGACGGCTACCAGCTGGAGATCTACGAGGGGTCCACGCTGAGGCGCACGGTGACGCCGGGCGCCGGCGCCACCAGCCAGGCGGTCACTCTCCCGACCTCGGAGACCGCCTACACGTTCCGCATCAAGGCGACCAACAAGGCGGGCTGGGGCGAGTACAGCCCGATGTCGGCCCCGCGCCGCGGAGTGACAGCCCCCGGGGCGCCGACCGGCCTGACGGCGGAACCGCACGACAAGTCGATCGCGATCGCCTACACCCCGGGCTCCCGCAACGGCGCGCGCCCGGGCGAGGTGAGCTATCAGTACCGGCTCAACGGAGGCACCTGGCAGGCCCTCAGCGGTCCGACGATCTCCGGACTCACCAACGGCACGACCTACAAGGTCGAGGTCAGGGGGGTCGCGACGGTCGACGGTTCGACCTACTCGGGCGCTCCGTCGAACGCGGCATCGGCGGTGCCGTACGGCGTGCCGTTCGCCCCCAAGGCGACGGCGAAGAACCTCGGCACGCAGGTGCAGCTGAACTGGGATGCCTCCGGCTCGGGCAACGGCCGCAAGATCGACGTCGTGCAGATCAGCGTCGACGGCGGCGGCTGGCAGAACGTGGCCGTGAGCGGTTCCCGGACCGTCGGCGGCGGATACAAGGAGACCCACAGCATCAAGGTCAGGGCGCAGGACAGCGCCGGCCAGTGGTCACCAGAGGCCTCCGACTCCGCGCGCACCAACGACCCGCCGGCCGAGGTGCTGAAGACCGAGAAGGGCGCCTCCGGGTCCTGGCCCGACTGCGGCTCGTCCTCCTGCGCCAGGGTCAGGCTGACCGTGGCGAACTTCAACAGTCCAGGCAACTACCACCTGCAGTGCGACGACGGCAACAAGTGGGGTGGCGGCACGCTGTCGTACGTCCCGGCGAACGGCAGCGTCGACCTCAACTGCTACTACGGGTTCCCCGGCAACACGATCCGCGTCTACATCAAAGAGCTCGACAGATACGCCACGGCGATGGTCTGGTACTGACGCTCTCTCGAACGACACATACAGAACAGGAAGCACCACGCTCATGACAATGACCCCCGAACAGGCCGCCTGGTTCCAGGGCACCTTCACCCGCCTCGTCGACAACGTCGACAAGGCCGTGCAGGGCAAGCGCGAGATCGTCTCGCTCGTGCTCGCCTCCATGCTCGCCGAGGGCCACGTGCTGCTCGAGGACGCCCCCGGCACCGGCAAGACGAGCCTCGCGAAGGCGCTCGCCGCGACCGTGCAGGGCACCAGCGCCCGCATCCAGTTCACCCCCGACCTGCTGCCGTCCGACGTCACCGGCGTCACGATCTACGACCAGCAGTCGCACCGCTTCGAGTTCCACAAGGGACCGATCTTCGCCTCGATCGTGCTCGCCGACGAGATCAACCGCGCGTCGCCGAAGACGCAGTCGGCGCTGCTGGAGGTCATGGAGGAGTCGCGCGTCACCGTCGACGGCGTGACCCACGAGACCGGCCGGCCGTTCCTCGTGATCGCCACGCAGAACCCGATCGAGCAGGCGGGAACGTACAAGCTGCCGGAGGCGCAGCTCGACCGGTTCCTGATCAAGACCTCGATCGGCTACCCCGATCTCGCCATCACCGAGAGCATCCTGGCCGGAGCATCCGACCGCAACCCGTCGGCCGCGCTGTCCGCGGTGATCACGACGAGCGCCGTCGCCGACATGGCCGACCTCGGTGCATCCGTGCACGTCGAGCCCGCCGTGCTCCGCTACGTCGCCGAGCTCTCCGAGGCCACCCGCAAGGACCCCGCCATCCGCCTCGGCGTCTCGGTCCGCGGCGCGATCGCGATGGTGCGCATGGCGAAGGTGTGGGCGGCAGCCCACGGCCGTCACTTCGTGCTGCCGGATGACATCAAGACCCTCGCACGTCCGGTCTGGCAGCACCGTCTGCTGCTGGATGCCGAGGCGGAGTTCGCCGGCACCACGAGCGACATCGTGATCGCCCGCGTGCTCGAGAACATCGCGGCGCCGCAGGCGCGATCGGCCGCGTGATGACGACGGAGGCACTCGAGGCTGCGCCGATCGCCCGCGACGCCGGCTGGCGCGACGTCGCGGCGGTCATCGGTGCGCGCGGCCTCGCGCGCCTCCGCAAGGTCACCGCGGCGATTCGGCCGCTGGCGTGGGTGCTGATGGCGCTCGCCATCGGCTTCTGGATCCTCGGTCAGGTGGCCGGATGGGCGGAGTTCACCGTCGCCGCCGTCGTGATCGCGATCACCGTCGTCCTGTGCGCCCTGTTCCTTATCGGGCGTACCGCCTACGACGTGTCCCTCGACCTCGCGCGCACGCGCGTCGTCGTGGGGGAGCGCGCTGTCGGCGGCCTGAAGCTCGCGAACCACGGGACGAGGGCGATCCTGCCCTCCCGTGTGGTGCTGCCCGTCGGATCGGGCCGTGGCGAGTTCGGCATCCGGCGGCTCGCGCCCGGTGAGGAGGCGGAGGAGCTCTTCGCCATCCCCACGCAGAAGCGCGGGGTCGTGAAGGTCGGCCCCGTCAGCGTCGTGCGCGGAGACCCGCTCGGCCTGTTCGAGCGCGCCCACCGCCGCGACGACCCCGTCGACCTCTTCGTGCATCCGAAGACCATCCTCTTCGACGGCCAGTCGCTCGGGTACCTGCGCGACCTCGAGGGTCTTCCCGCCGCCGACCTCTCGCGCGACGACGTCTCCTTCCACGCCCTGCTCGAGTACCAGCCCGGCGACGACCTGCGTCACGTGCACTGGAAGTCCACCGCGCGCACCGGGACGATGATGGTGCGGCAGTACGAGGAGACCCGGCGCTCGCACTTCGTGATCGGCCTCTCCCGCGCCGCGGCGGAGTACGCCACGGGAGACGACTTCGAGCTCGCGATCTCGGTCGCCGGCTCCATCGGCCTGCGGGCCATCCGCGACTCGCAGCGCGTCGACGTCCGCGTGCAGGGGCGCGAGCTCCCCGCGGGCACCGGCAAGCAGCTGCTCGACTCGCTGTCGGCCGTGACCCATTCCAAGCCCCGCCGCGGCGGCATCGAGGACCTCGCCGGCGTCGTCGCCCGGACCATGCCCCTCGCCAGCGTCGTCGTGCTGATCTGCGGGTCCAAGGTGCGCTCGGACGACCTCCGTCTCGCATGCTCCCGCCTGCCCTTCGGCGCACGCGTTCTCGCCATCGTCGCCGACCGCTCCGCATCCTCTCCTGCGCTCCGCCGCATCGGCGACGCCGACGTCGTCACCGTCGGCTCGCTCGAGCAGATCCCCCTCGCGCTCCAGAAGGTTCTCGCATGACCGCACCCGCCACCACGGCCACGGCGCTGCCGCTGCGCCGCTGGATCCTCGACCTCGGAGCGTCCGCGCTGCTCGTCGGCGTCTCCATGGTCGGCTTCTGGCCGACGTTCGCCGGCGGCTCGTACCTCCCGGCCGCGATCGGCGGCATCCTCCTGGGTCTCGCGATCTCCGCGGTCGCCGCCTGGCGCCGCTGGGGCATCCTGATCATCGCCGGACTGACCGTCGCGGCGTACTTCGTCTTCGGCGGCGCCCTCGCCCTGCCGCACACGACGCTCCTCGGTGTCGTGCCGACGCTCGACACCCTCCAGCGCCTCGCGCTCGGCACGGTCACCTCGTGGAAGCAGATGCTCACCACCGTCGCCCCCGTGGCGGCGGCGGACGGGCACCTCATCGTGCCGTTCCTGCTCGCGCTCGTCGGCACGGTGCTGACGGCATCCCTCGCCCTCCGGCTCTCTCGGGTCGCCTGGGCGCTGATCCCCGCCGGTGCACTGCTCATGCTCGTCATCGTGCTGGGAACGCCCGAGCCGGCGTTCCCGCTCGCCCAGGGGCTGGTGTTCGCCGTCATGGCCATCGCGTGGCTCGCGCTCCGCCAGCTGTGGGCGCCGCAGAACGACGCCGTGTCGGTGAGCGAGGTCGACTCCTCTCGCGCCACCCAGATGCGCATGCGCCGCCTCATCGCGGGTGCGGCGGTGCTCGTCGTCGCGGGTGGTGCGGGCATCGCCACGAGCGCGGTCGCCGCGCCGGCGCAGCCCCGGCACGTCTTCCGCGACGTCATCATCCCTCCGTTCAACATCCGCGACTATCCGAGTCCGCTGCAGTCCTTCCGCAAGAACGTGCGCGACGAAGCAGACGAGACGCTGTTCACCGTGAAGGGGCTGCCCAAGGGGGCGCGCATCCGGATCGCCGTCATGGATCAGTACGACGGCATGGTCTACAACGTCACCGACGGCGGACCCGACTCGTCGAGCGCGTTCGCGCCGCTCCGGTCGAACATGTCACCGGAGGCCGAGGGCGTCCCGGTCACGCTGAAGGTCGACATCGACCGCTACAACGGCGTGTGGGTGCCCGACGCGGGCGCCGTCTCCGCGATCGATTTCACGGGCGGTCGTGCAGAGGAGCTGCGCCGCACGGGCTACTACAACGCCGAGACCGGCACGGCGGTCGTCACGTCGAAGCTCAAGAAGGGCGACAGCTACACGATCGACACGGTCATGCCCGCGCCGCTCGACGACACCCAGCTGGCCGACGTCGACTTCGGCAAGGTGCCCCTCCCGAAGCAGAGCAACGTTCCGGAGGAGCTCACCTCCCTCGCGTCCGAGACCGTCGCCGGCGCCGAGTCGCCCATCGAGCGCGTCCGCGCGCTGGAGACGTTCCTCGCCGAGGGCGGCTTCTTCAGCCACGGTCTGGAGGGCGAGGTCCTCTCGCGCGCGGGCCACACCGCCGAGCGCATCTCGACGCTCATCGGCGGCGATCAGATGATCGGCGACGACGAGCAGTACGCGGTCGCGATGGCGCTGCTCGCGCGCGAGGTCGGCATCCCGGCCCGCGTGGTGATGGGGTACTACCCCGACGAGGAGCGCGAGGGGGACCCCGAGTTCGCGGCAACGGGCGACGACGTGCACGCGTGGGTCGAGGTCAACTTCGAGGGCGTGGGCTGGCTCACCTTCAACCCGACCCCGCCCGAGGACAAGGTCCCGAACGACCAGAACACCAAGCCGAAGGTCGACCCCAAGCCGCAGGTGCTGCAGCCGCCGCCCCCGCCGCAGGAGCCGGTCGACCTCCCGCCGACGCTGCCAGACGACCGCAAGGGCGAGGACGAGACGTTCAACCTCGCGGGGCTGATCGGCATCATCCTCGCGGTCGGCGGCATCACGCTCGGCATCCTCGCGCTGCTCGCGTCGCCGTTCATCGTGATCGGCGCGTGGAAGGCGGCCAAGCGCCGCTCGCGGCGCAACGCGGCCAGGGCATCCGACCGCATCAGCGGCGGGTGGGACGAGCTGACCGATCGCGCCGTCGACTACGGCGCCAGGGTCACGCCCGGCGGCACCAGGGTCGAGGAGGCCGCGACCGTGGCCACGGCCCTCGCGCTCCCGCAGGTCACGACGCTCGCCGAGCGCGCCGACGCCGAGGTGTTCGGACCCGCCGATCCGACCCCGGAAGACGTGGACGCGTTCTGGGCGGAGGTCGACGGACTCGTCGGCGGGCTCGGCAAGGAGGCGGGCTTCTTCAAGAGGATGAAGGCGCGCCTGAGCCTGCGCTCGCTGATGGGCGGTACCGCCGTGGCGACCGGGATGCAGAACCTGAAGGATGCCGCCGCCGCGCGTGTCCGCCGTGAACCTGGCACGATCAAGAGCAGCACCGCTGCGAAGACGCCCCCCGCACCCGAGAGCGAGACCCCATGAGCCAGCCCGCGATCGAGAGCAGCGCGCCGATCCCGCGGCGCGCGATCGCCTATCTGATCGACGCCCTGATCGCCGGGGCGATCGCGATCGTCGGCTTCATCGTCGTCGCCGTGATCGCCTTCAGCACCAGGCCCATCGAGAATCTCATGATCGTGATGCCGATCGGCTACGGGCTGCTCCTGCTGGTCATGATGGGCTGGGCCGTCGCCTACACCGCGATGCAGACCGGCAAGGGTTCGTTCGGCATGCGCGCGCAGGGCGTGCGGCTCGCCTCGGCGACCGACGGCTCCCCGATCCGCTTCGGACGCGCTCTGCTGCGCAACATCGTCTTCTGGCTCACCGCGAGCGTCGTGGTCGGGTACTTCTCCCCGCTGTTCGACGGCTCCGGCCGGTTCCAGGGCTGGCACGACCGGGTCGCGGATGCTCGTGTGCTCGACGCGCGGCGACCGTCGACGGCGGTTCCGGCGCAGCCCGCCGCTCCGGCGACGACGGCGTTCCCCGTGGTGGCTCCGGCCCAGGGGTTCCCCGGCATCCCCGCTGCGCCGCCGGTCCCCGGCATCCCCGCTCCGGCCGCGCCGCAGCACCCCGGGGCGTTCGCGGCACCCGCGGCGCCCGCCGCGCCGATCGTCCCCGCCGCACCCGCGGTTCCTCCGGCTCCGGCCGTGCCCGCGGCTCAGCCGGCGCCGGCTGCTCAGCCCGCGACCGTCCACCCGGAGCCGGTCGAGCAGGCCGACGCGGGGTCGCTGATCGCCTTCGTGCCCGGCGTCACCCAGCCCCGGCCCCCGGCCTCGGCTGCACCCGAGCCCGCTGCCGCTCCGGCGGCGTCGGACCTCGACCCGTCGCTCGATGAGACGGTGGTGCAGCGCCCGGCGCCCGCAGCGCCGATCGCCGCCGAGCCGACCCTCGCCGTGCCGCCCGCTCCCGCCGTGCCTCCCGCCCCTGCCGTGCCGCCCGCTCCTGCAGCGCCGCCCGCCCAGGATGCCTTCCCCGTCGACGGCGCGGAGGACGAGGCGGAGCTCGAGCAGACCCGCATCAGCATCCCCGGCCACCGCCTGATCTTCACGTGGGACGACGGCACCAGGGTCCCGGTGTCGCGACGCACGATCTTCGGCCGCAACCCCGCCCCCGAAGACGGCGCCGTGCTCGTGCCCGTGCGCGATGAGACGCTGTCGCTGTCGAAGACGCACTTCGAGGCGGCATCCGAGATCTCCGGCGGCTGGGTCCTCGACCGCCACTCCACGAACGGCATGACCATCGTGCGCGACGGCCAGCGCATCGCCTGCCCCGCCGGCCAGCGCGTGCCCGTGCGTCTCGGCGACGCCATCGAGATCGGCGATCGCATCGTCACGGTCGGCGGCTACGCGTGAGGCCCGGACTCGTCGTCACCACCGGGTCAGCGACGCACCCGGGGCTGCGGCGCGCCCTGAACGAGGACGCGTACCTGGCGAGCTCGCCCGTGTTCGTCGTCGCCGACGGCATGGGCGGCCACGAGGCGGGAGAGCGCGCGAGCGCCACCGTGATCGAGGAGTTCGCGCTGTTCATCGGCCGAGCATCCCTCGCACTCGACGACGTCCGCTTCGCCCTGGAGCGGGCCCGGGAGGGCGTCGAGCATCTGTCGACTTCGGGCAACGGGCGCGCCGGCACCACGCTCAGCGGCGTCGTGATCGCCTCGGTCGACGGCATGGGCTACTGGCTCGCGCTGAACATCGGAGACTCCCGCACGTATCGTCTCGCCGACGGAGAGCTCGAGCAGATCACGGTCGACCACTCGGTCGTCCAGGAGCTCATCGAGGCGGGGCAGCTCACGCCGGAGGACGCGGCCACCGATCGGCGGCGCAACATCATCACCAGGGCGATCGGAGCGAGCAGCACGGGGGATGCCGACTACTGGCTCTTCCCCGCCGAGCTCGGCGACCGGATCATGGTGTGCTCCGACGGCCTCACCTCCGAGCTCTCCGACGGGCGGATCCGCGAAGTGCTCACGCTGACGACGGACCCGCAGGAGGCCGCAGACGTTCTCGTCGCCGAGGCCCTGCAGGCCGGAGGACGCGATAACATCACGGTCGTGATCGCGGATGCCGTGTCGGTGGCCTCGCGGCCCGGCACGCTGCTGGAGACCGACGACACCGACATCGACATGGACACGCGTCCGCGCGAGGCAGCAGGAGGGGTTCGCTGATGCAGACGATCTATCGACCGGGACAGTGGCACCTGATCGTGATTCCGGGGGCTCTCGTCGCACTGCCGCCGGACGCGCCCGCCGACCTCGTCGCGCGGCTGTGGGACAGGCTCCCCGCCGAGAAGACCCTCGCCAGCGTGGTCGACGTGCTCACGACGAGCGTCGGGGGATCGTTCTCCGCGCTGCCGCCGTTCGCGGCCGCCGTCGCGGAGGGCACCGACGTCCGCATCGCGCTGCGCGGCGGCGTCGTGGCCAGGATCAGCAGCGGAACGGAGTCCGCGCAGGAGTTCACCGGCGCGGAGGTGACCACCTGGAGCGAGCGCTTCGTCGGCGGCGCCACCCGCATCGAGATCACGGTGGAGGAGTCGGATGCCGTCTCCGCGCTCCCGGTGCAGAGCGGGGTCGTGCGGGCCGCGGCCGTGAGCGCTGAGCTCGAGGCGAGCGACGCCGAGCGGATCGTCGCCGTGCTGGGCCCGGCCCCGGTGATCGAGTCCGAGGAGAGCGGCGTGTCCGCCGCGGTCCTGGGAGGCGTGCCCGCTCCGGCGCTCGCGCTGTTCGGTGCGGCTGTCGCTCCGGCCCCGCCTCTCGTCGCTCCCGTGCCGCCGATCGTCGATGTTGCTCCCGTGCCGCCGATCGCCGGAGCCGCCCCGGTCGGCGCTCCCGCATCCGCTGCGGCGGACGAGCCGTCTGCCGGGGACGGAGCCGTCGAGGCCCCGATCGATCCGGCGCCCGAGGTCTCCGAGCCGGCGGCCGCGGAGCCGGTGGTCGACGAGGTCCCGGTTCTCCCGGAGCCGGTCGAGGCGCCGTCCGATCCCGCCGCGGTGCCGTCCGACGAGGATGAGGCGCCCGCCGCGGCAACCGACGAGGACCCGTCGGCCGAGGACGAGGTCGAGGGGGTCACGCTGATCCCCACCGAGACGCTGTCCCCCCTGAGCGACATCGACGAGTTCGATCAGCTCTTCGGCGAGACCGTGCACACCGCGCCGAGCTTCGTCGACGCTCCGCCGCCTCCGCCCTTCCCGATCGTGGCCGAGGGCGACCACGACGGAGCGACCATCTCGGCCGCCGAGCTGCGGGCGCTGCGCCAGCAGCCTCCGGTGGCCGACGACGCTCCCACCCAGGTGATCCCCGTCGCCTCGGCTGGATTCGGCCGCATCCGCGTCTCCACGGGCCAGGTGGTCGAACTCGACCGCACCGTGATCATCGGCCGGCGGCCGCGATCCACCCGCGCCAGCGGTGAGAACCTGCCGCATCTCGTCGCGGTGGAGAGCCCTCAGCAGGACATCTCGCGCAGCCACCTCGAGGTGCGCCCCGACGCCGACACCGTCGTCGTGATCGACCTGCACACGACCAACGGCTCGACGCTGCTGCGCCCAGGCGCCGACCCCGTTCGACTGCATCCCGGTGAGCAGACGCTCGTCCTGTCCGGAGACGTCGTCGACCTGGGAGACGGAGTGACCGTCGCCTTCGAGGACCTGCCGTGACCCGTCGCCCCTCACCGCCCCCGCAGCTGCCGGGCTTCACCTATGTGGAGCCGCTCGGCACCGGAGGGTTCGCCGACGTCTTCCTGTACGAGCAGCAGATGCCGCGCCGCCGGGTCGCGGTCAAGGTGCTGCTCGCCGACCGGATCTCCAGCGGCGCCGCGCAGGAGTTCGCCGACGAGGCGAACGTCATGGCGATGCTCTCCACGCATCCGGCGATCGTCACGATCTACCAGGCCGGCGTCGCGGGCGACGGGCGCCCGTATCTGGTCATGGAATACTGCCCCCGGCCGAACCTGCAGCTGCGTGCGCGCAAGGAGCCGTTCTCGGTCGCCGAGGCGCTGCGCGTCGGCGTGCAGGTCGCCGGTGCGGTCGAGACCGCTCACCGGGCAGGGGTCCTGCACCGCGACATCAAGCCGGCGAACATCCTCGTCACCGAGTACAACCGTCCGGCTCTCACCGACTTCGGCATCGCCTCGACGACGGGCGCGACGGGCGAAGCATCCGGCATGTCCATCCCGTGGTCGCCGCCGGAGTCGTTCGCCGAGCCGCCGCAGAGCGGGCCGCGCACGGACGTGTGGGCCCTGGGTGCGACGCTGTACACGCTGCTGGCCGGTCGCTCGCCGTTCGAACGCGTGGGGGAGCGCAACTCCAGCGCCGACCTCATCGAGCGCATCGAGCGCGCCGCCCTGCCGCCCCTCGCGCGCCCCGACTCCCCGGAGAGCCTGCAGCGCCTGCTCGAGCGCTCGATGGCGAAGAACCCCGACGACCGCTACCCGAGCGCCGTGGCCTTCGCCCGCGCCCTGCAGAAGGTGCAGATCGAGCTGTCGCACTCGGTCACCCCGATCGACATCGTCGACGACCACGCTCCGGCCGAGGAGCAGGAGGACGACGGAGACGGGCTGACCCGCGTCAGGGAGATCGTCAGCATCGACCCCGAGGTCGCCGCCTTCACACGTCCGTCGGCGACGACGGAGCGCAAGGCGCCGGCCGTCGTGTTCCCCGAGGTCCCGCGCTTCGACTCGCCCCCCGCCGCGCAGGCGCCGTCGATCGAGGAGACCCAGATCCGGGTGCCCGCTCCCGTGCTCGGAGCGGATGCCGACGAGCGCACGCTGCTGCGCGCGCCTCGAGTGCTCGCCCCGGATGCCGCGGCATCCGCCGCCCCGCCCGTCGCTCCCGTCGTCGACGCCCCAGCGCAGACGGCGTCGAAGGCGCCTCGAGGACGCAAGGGCCTCTGGATCCTGCTCTCGGTCGCGGGAGTCGCCGTCGTCGTCGGCGCGATCGTGATGCTCAACATCCTGGTCTCCGGTATCGAACCGACTCCGCAGGCGACGTCGGAGGCCCCCGACCCGCAGGACGTCGTCTCCGACGTCGTGCCGAAGGTGGGCGACCTCAGCGGCACCAGGACGGGCGAGCAGATCGCGTTCACCTGGACCAACAAGGACCCGCAGGAGGGCGACTCGTTCATCTGGAACGTCGTCGAGGTGTCCGGCGAGATCGACCCGCAGCAGACGACCGAGCCGACCGCGCAGTTCACGGCGGGCGCGGGGAAGGTCTGCGTCGACGTGATGCTGCGCCGTGACGACGGCCGCGCGTCGGAGCCGGTGCGGGGGTGCGTCGAGTGAGCGGGACGAGCGGCGTGACCGTCGAGTTCGCCGGGGAGTTCTTCCCGCTGGAGCGCGGCGGTCGGTTCGTGGTCGGTCGAGAGGGCGACCTGGAGCTGGACGACAATCTCTTCCTGCACCGCCACTTCCTGGAGATCACGGATGCCGACGGCCTGTGGTGGCTGTCGAACGTCGGCACCCGCCTCACGGCGACGGTGACGGACTCGGCCGGCGGGGTGCAGGCCTGGCTCGCGCCGGGCGCCCGGCTGCCGCTCGTGTTCGAGATGACGACGATCGTGTTCAGCGCGGGCCCCACGACCTACGAGCTGACGGTGCACGCCGCCGAGCCGACCTTCCGCGCCACGCGCCGCGAGCACGACGACGGCGGAGCCTCGACCATCGGCGACGTGCCGCTCACCCTCAGCCAGAAGCTGCTGATCCTCGCACTCGCGGAGCCGCAGCTGCGCAGAGACGGCACCGGGATGAGCGACATCCCGACATCCGCGAAGGCCGCGGAGCGCCTGGGATGGACGGTCACCCGCTTCAACCGCAAGCTCGACAACGTGTGCGACAAGTTCGACCGCGTCGGCGTCCCCGGCATGCGCGGAGGGCAGCGCCTGCTCGCGACCAACCGCCGAGCGCGTCTCGTCGAGCACGTGATCGCCTCGCGTCTGGTGACGAAGGACGACCTGCCGCTGCTCGACACGGCGCACGCCGACGAGGCAGAGGGGGAGTCCGAGTGATCTGGGAGATCGACGATCACGCCCCGGTGATCGAGGGCCTCGACGCGCACGGACGCCCTGACCCCGCCTATGCCGCCTCGCTCGGACTCCGTGCGGCCGGCCGAGGATCCCGCGTGCTCGCGGCGCTGATCGAATGGCTCGTCGCCGTGCTCATCGCCCTGCCGGCGATCATCGTCCTCACACCTCCGCTCACGCAGGCCCTCTCGGGCACCCTCGACCTGGGATCCGTCTTCGGCGGCGCCAACGGGGTCTGGGCGATCGTGGCCGTCGCCGTGTCACAGGGACTCATGACCGCGTACGTCGTGGTGCAGCTGGTGCTGCACGGACGCAAGGGCGTCACGCTCGGCAAGGCGATCTGCGGCATCCGCTCGGTGAACGTGCGCACGCTCGAGCGCCCCGGATTCTGGCGCGGCGCCGTGGTGCGCTACCTCGTCGCGTACGCGTCGCTGCTGGTGCCGCTCATCGGGCCGCTGCTCGTGATCGCGCTCTCGCCGCTGTTCGACACCGAGCGCCGTGGACGCGGCTGGCTCGACCTGGCGGCCGCGACCTGGTTCGTCGACGTGCGCGGCGGCCTCAACCCCTACGACCAGAAGCGCATGCGCATCGCCCGCAAGCGCGTCAAGACCCCGGAGGTCGAGGAGCAGGCGCCGCTGCCGTCTCTCGCGACGCCGGTCGATCGCGATGCCCCTGCGGAGTACGTGCCGAGCGCGCGTCTGTCCGGCGGTGTGATCGGCGCACACCGCACCTCGACTCCGACAGCCCCCGATGCGGCGCAGCCGCCGGTCTCCGGTTCCATGGTGTCGGCGGTGCCCCCCTCTCTCGCGACAGGGGCCGCCACGCCCTCGCCGGCCCCTGCGGCTCCGTCCTCTTTCGCGCCTCCCGCCGCGGAGCCCGCGCCGTTCGTGCCTCCGGTGATCGCCCCGCAGCCGACGGGCGCCGCGCCCGCTGCGGTTCCCGCTCCGGCCCCGGCCCCGGTGACTCCGGTGGCGCCAGCTCCGACCCAGGCGGCCCCGGCCGTGGTCCCTGCGTCTGCTCCAGCCGTGGCGGCTCCGACCCCGCCCCCGCATACCCCCGCTCCCGCCTCGACGCCGGGTCCCGCATCCGCGGCCCCCGCCTCGGCACCGGCTCCCGCCTCGGCCCCGGCTCCCGCCTCGGCCCCGGCTCCCGCGCCGGCATCCCCTGCTTCCGCGCCTGCCGCCCCGGCCGGGGTGCGCGCCGTGCTCGTGCTCGACACGGGAGAGCGCATCGAGGTCCGCGGCACCACGCTGTTCGGCCGCTCGCCGAGCCCGGCCGCCGGAGAGGGCGAGACCCAGCTCGTGGCGGTGTTCGACGACACCCGCTCGGTGTCGAAGACGCACATCGCCGTGATGCCCGCTCGCCGCGGTCTCTTCGTCGTCGATCGGGCGTCGACCAACGGCAGCGCGATCGTGCGGGGAGGCTCCGAGACCGCGTTGGCGCCCGGCCACCCCGTGGAGCTGAAGGCGGGCGACACGGTGCGGTTCGGCGACCGCACGCTCCAGGTCGAACGGGTATGACGCGACAGTGCAGAACGCGCCTGCGGCGCGGTGAGGACGGACGATGAGAGTCAAGCTGACGTTGCGGCGCCCTTCGGCCCCGCTGACGGATGTCGTCGTGATGGCGGATTCGACGGCGACGGTCGCCGACGTCGCGAGACAGATCGCCTCGACCGACCCGCTGCGCAGCATCCCCGCCGGCCCCTCCGACGTGCTCACGCTGTCGGTCGCACCGCCCACCAGCGATCAGCTGACCATGCTCAGCCCCGATCTCCTCGTCGGAGACGCCCCGATCGGCTCCGGCTTCCTCGCCGAGGTGGTCAACGTGGGCGCGAACCGCGCGTCGACGGGCTCGGCGAGCGCACGCCCAGCGGCCGTGCTCACCGTGGTGGCAGGTCCCGCGGCCGGGCAGGAGTTCCCGCTGCCGATCGGTCATTTCATGATCGGCCGCGATCACGCGAACGACGTCGCGATCGCCGATCCGCTGATCTCGAAGCGCCACGCGCGCATCGAGGTCGCCGCGACCTTCGTCGAGCTCGTCGACCTGAACTCCGCGAACGGCATCCTCGTCGACGGCGGTCTCGTGCAGCGCCTGCGCGTCATCCCCGGCCAGCACTTCACGCTCGGAGACTGCGAGTTCGTGGTGCACCTGGTCGGCGACTTCGACGGCTCGGCGTCCGGCGACCCCGTGCTCGAACGCGGCGGCGCCCTGCTGTTCAACCGCAGCCCGCGCGTCGAGGAGCGCTTCACCGGAGAAGACCTCGACGAGCCCCGCTATCCCCGCGACCAGGTGCAGCGCCTCTTCCCCTGGCCGATGCTCGTCGCGCCGGTCCTGCTGGGCGCCGTGACGTTCTTCATGTTCGACAATCCGCGCGCGCTGCTGGTGATCTTCATGTCGCCGCTCATGATGTTCGGCAACTTCATCTCGCAGAAGACCAATCTCGGCCAGCGGCTGCGCAAGGAGGCGGAGTCCTTCGAGGAGCAGTTCGAGCGCCTGGAGGAGAAGCTCTACCACTCCCACCCCAAGGAGCGGGAGGTGCGTCAGAACGAGGTGCCCGCCGTCGCCGTCGTCTTCGACGAGGCGATGCGGCTCGGCCCTCTCCTGTGGACCCGTCGCCCTGAGCACTGGAACTTCCTCTCGGTGCGGCTCGGCGTCTGCGAAGACGAGTCGCGCACCTCGATCAAGCGCACCGAGACGCCCGAGGCTCTGGTCGAGTACGTCGAGCGCGTCGACCGGCTCGAAGAGCGCTACCGGATGATCAGCGACGTACCGATCCTCGAATCGCTGCAGAGCGTCGGCTCGATCGGCGTCGCCGGTCCCACATCGCTCGCGAGCGACGCGCTCCGCGGCATCGCGGTGCAGCTGTTCGGCATGCACTCGCCGAACGAGCTGGTCACCGTGGCCCTCACCGAACCCGGCTGGGCCAACGAGCTCGACTGGCTGAAGTGGCTGCCGCACACGTCCAGCGAGCGCAACCCGTTCAAGGACGTCTCCCTCGCCGACTCGGCCTCCACGGGCGCCGCCCTGCTGTCGGGTCTGGAGGAGATCGTGATGCGTCGCTCCAGGGAGGCGAAGTCGCAGCGGCCGCCCTACGGCGACGACTGGGATCCGATGCTCTTCGGCACCGACGTCAAGCGGGCGGCGGAGGATGCGACGTTCCCCGGCCAGACCGCGATCCTCGTCATCGTCACCAACGACGCGCCGGTCGACCGCGCCCGGCTCACGCAGATCCTCGAGCGGGGCGCCGACGTCGGCGTGTACGGCCTCTTCGTCGCCCCCGTGGTGGCGGCGCTGCCCGCCGCCTGCCGCACGTTCGTCGACGTGGGCCGCGGGCTCGAGCACGCCACCGTCGGCACCGTGCGCAGCGGCGTCGCCTATCCCGATGTGCAGGTCGAGGGCGTCTCGCACTCGTACATGACGATGTTCGCCAAGCGGCTCGCGCCGGTGGTCGACTCCAGCACGGTGATCGAGGACTCCTCCGACATCCCCAACTCCGTCATGTTCCTGTCGCTGATCGGCGCCGACCTCGCGACAGACCCGAACGCGGTGATCGACCGGTGGCGGCAGAACAACACGATCATCGACCGCTCGGGGGCGCCGCAGTCGCGTCTCAAGAAGGCCGGCAACCTGCGTGCCATCATCGGTCAGTCGCAGACCGACGCCATGACGCTCGACCTGCGCACCCAGGGACCGCACGCCCTCGTCGGCGGAACCACCGGAGCCGGAAAGAGCGAGTTCCTGCAGGCGTGGGTGCTCGGCATGGCCGCCGCGCACAGCCCCGACCGCGTGACGTTCCTCTTCGTCGACTACAAGGGCGGCTCCGCGTTCGCCGATTGCGTCGATCTGCCGCACACCGTGGGGCTCGTGACCGACCTGAGCCCGCACCTCGTGCGGCGCGCGCTCACCAGCCTGCGCGCCGAGCTGCACCACCGCGAGCATCTGTTCAACCGCAAGAAGGCGAAGGACCTCCTCGAACTCGAGAAGCGCCGTGACCCCGAGACGCCGCCCGCGCTCGTGCTCGTGATCGACGAGTTCGCCGCGCTCGCCGGAGAGGTCCCGGAGTTCGTCGACGGCGTCGTCGACATCGCCCAGCGCGGGCGGTCCCTCGGCATCCACCTCATCATGGCCACCCAGCGTCCGGCCGGCGTCATCAAGGACAACCTCCGCGCCAACACCAACCTGCGCGTCGCACTGCGCATGGCCGACGAGTCGGACTCGAAGGACGTCGTGGACGACCCGGTGGCGGCATCCTTCCCTCCGTCCCTCCCCGGCCGCGGCATCGCCAAGACCGGACCGGGGCGTCTGGTGCCCTTCCAGTCCGCCTATGCGGGTGGCTGGAGCACCGACGAGGTGCAGGCCGCCGAGGTCAAGGTGGCGGAGCTGCGGTTCGGCTCCATCCAGACCTGGGAGGCTGAGCAGGCGCCCGAGTCGGACTCGCACGACGAGGACCTCGGCCCGAACGACCAGAAGCGCATCGTCGCGACGCTCGTGAAGGCGGCGACCGCCGCCCGCATCCCCGCACCTCGGCGCCCGTGGCTGGACGACCTCGAGCGGGCCGTCGACATGCGCGATCTGCCCGTGCTCGGCGACGGGCAGATCCTGCTCGGCAAGATGGACGTGCCGGAGCGCCAGCTGCAGGAGCCGGCGTACTTCCACCCCGACAAGGACGGCTCGCTGCTCGTCTACGGCACCAGCGGCTCCGGCAAGTCGACCGTGCTGCGCACCCTGGCGATCGCTGCGGGGTTCGACCCGGCCCGGTCGAACGTCGAGGTCTTCGGGCTCGACTTCGGCTCCGGCTCGCTCAAGAGCCTCGAAGAGCTCCCGCACGTCGGCTCGATCATCTCGGGCGACGACGCCGAGCGCGTGCAGCGCATCCTGCGCTCGCTGTCGAGGGTGCTCGATGACCGCGGCAAGCGGTTCAGCGCGGCGAACGCGTCGAGCCTGACGGAGTACCGCGAGATCACCGGCACGGCCGAGTCGCGCATCCTGCTGCTGATCGACGGCTTCCCCCAGTTCCGCAGCGAGTGGGAGTCGACGACCGCGAGGATGCCGTTCTACCAGACGTTCATGCGGATCCTCGGCGAGGGGCGACCGCTCGGCGTCCACGTGATCGCCAGCGCGGATCGTTCGGGCTCCGTGCCGACGGCCGTGAGCGCGAACGTGTCGCGCCGGGTCGTGCTGCGTCTTTCTGACGAGTCGGGCTACGCGATGCTGAACGCGCCCAAGGACGTGCTCGACGAGCGCTCCGCACCGGGGCGCGCGATCGTCGACGGCTTGGAGACGCAGATCGCCACCCTCGGGGGGACTCCCAACGTGGCGGAGCAGACGAAGCTGCAGGGCGTGCTCGCCGCGGAGCTGCGCGCGGCCGGAGCCCGCGAGGTCGCCGAGATCGGCGCACTGCCGACGCGGCTCTCGCCGCGGGAGCTGCCGGACCGCATCGGGGAGTTCCCCGTGCTCGGCATCGCGGAGGACACCCTGGCCGCACGCGACTTCGACCCGGTCGGCACGTTCGTGGTCGCGGGGCCGCCGCAGTCGGGCAAGACGAATGCGCTGAAGGCGATCATCGGATCGATGCGCCGCTTCGATCCCGAGATCAAGCTGTTCCACTTCGGCGGTCGGCGTGCGCAGCTCAAGGAGTACGCCGACTGGACGCGCAGCGCCGTCACGCCGGAGGACGCGAAGGAGCTCGCGAAGGAGATCGCCGAGATCGCCGTCGACGAGACGGTCCCCGTGCGGATGCTGATCGTGGTGGAGGACGTGCCGCAGTTCGCCGACGGACCCGCCGAGCGCGAGATGAAGGCGCTGTTCCAGGCGATCAACCGCAGCGACCACCTGCTGATCGGCGACGCCGACGTCACGCAGGTGACCAGCGGATTCGGCTTCATCGGAGACTTCAAGGCCGGACGCAAGGGCATCATCCTCAAGCCGGACGCCTTCGACGGCGACGCCGTCTTCAAGGTGCCCTTCCCGAAGGTCAAGCGCACGGACTTCCCCGACGGCCGCGGCATCTTCGTGCAGGCCGGACGTCAGGTCACCGTGCAGATGCCGCTCGTCGAGGGGTGATCGTTCGATGGGGAGTCCTCCCCATCGCGGTGGGGGGTGTTGTTTCGTAAAGTTGGTGGTGTCGGGCCGGAGAGGTCCGGTCCAATTCGATTACCGGAGGTGTGGACGATGGCCGATTTCGGTGCGTCTTATGCGGAGATGGAGCAGGTGGCGTCGTCGCTGTCGCAGGCTCGTGATGACATTCAGGGGCAGCTGGATTCTCTGAAGTCTCAGGTGGACACCCTGCTGGGTGAGGACTTCAAGACGCAGCATGCGTCGGGCAAGTTCGGTGAGGGTTATGGGGAGCTGACCACGGGTCTGAAGACCGCGGTGGATGGTATCAACGACATGTCGGAGTCGCTGCTGGGCATGATGCGTGCGATCCAGGACCTGGACACGCAGCTCGCCGGCGGCTGACACGCTGCTGCAGGATCTTCGGGGGTCGGCCGAGAGGCCGACCCCCGCTATCTGACACATACCGGAGGAGAACAGCGTGGGCGACGGGGTCAAGCTCAAGTACGACGATCTTGATGATCTGCAGACCGAGCTGAAGAACATCATCGGCGAGTTCGAGGCGGCGGGGAGCCGGCGCAGGGATCTGTCCCATGCCGTCGGGCGGCCCTACGGCGAAGACGCTCTGCAGGATGCCGCCGACGACTTCGAAGGCCGTTGGGACGACAAGCGCAAGACGCTGATGGACAACTGCAAGAAGGTCGCCGAACATCTCGAAGGCGTGATCAAGGGCTTCAAGGACTTCGACGTCGAAGCCGCGAAGAAGTCAGAGAACAACGGGGGCAACTGACGATGTACCGGATGATGCCTCAGACCTCCCCCGCCGGACACTACATCCAGGTGGTCACGGGTGATGCCGACGCGATCAAGGAGCGCGGCACGCAGATCAGCGAGCTCGCGACGGACATGCAGAAGTCCTCCGCCCTCCTCCAGCGTCTGGTCGACAACGGCTCCGACATGAGGGGCGACGCGATCGACAAGCTCAAGGAGCTGTCGAAGGAGGTCCACGAGGACCTCAAGAAGGGCGGCGAGCTCTACAGCGTGGTCGCGCCCTACATCAAGACCTACGGGCAGGAGCTCGAGGGGTCCCAGACGGCGATGACCACGATCATCGAGGACCTCTGCGACCTCTGGGACGAGTACAACCGCAAGGCCGAGGCCGCGGAATCGGCGCGCAACGAGCGCCCCGACTACC
Organism: Microbacterium sp. LWH10-1.2; assembly: GCF_038397765.1. Lineage (NCBI taxonomy): Bacteria > Bacillati > Actinomycetota > Actinomycetes > Micrococcales > Microbacteriaceae > Microbacterium > Microbacterium sp. LWH10-1.2. Next base: position 3,033,189 of record NZ_CP151638.1, on the reverse strand, counting down.
CGACGGGCGACGACGCCGACGACGAGCAGCTCCGCAAGGACGCCGAGGATGCGCGAGACGAGGCGGCCGGAGCCGCGAACACCGTCGCCACCAACGCCAAGGGCGCCTGGGACGCTCGTGCGAAGGACTACGACACCGAGTGGGACTCGTGGCACACGGCGTTCACCAACGCCGCCAACGGTATCCGCGACGACATGGCGGGCAAGATCGAGGACTCCTGGAGCGATGACTTCGGCGGCTTCCTGCAGTTCATGTCCGATGTGCTGGCCGTCGCCGGCATCATCCTCGCGGTGCTCGCCATCATCGTCGGCGGACCGATCATCGCCGTCCTCGCCGGCATCGTCGCCGTGCTCACCCTCGCGGTCGCGCTCACACGGGCGATACGCGGGGAGGGCAGCTGGGTCGACGTGGCCTTCGGCGTGATCGGCGTCATCCCCTTCATCGGTCCCGCCGCCCGCGGCATCCGGACCTTCGCCAGCGCCCCGGCCGGCACCGGCTTCCTCGCCAGGATGACCCCCGCCGCGGGGTGGAGCGCGTGGAGCCGCCAGACCGATCTGGTGAGGAGCTTCCCCGACTTCAGCGCACGACTCTTCGGAGGCCACTCTCTCGTGGAGTTCGGGACGCTGACGAGCGGCACCGCCACCGGCGTGCAGACGCTCGAGATGGTCGGGAAGATCTGGTCCGCGCAGTTCGCGATCGCCGGCGCCACCAAGGATTCCTTCGGCGGTGCCTGGTCGGGGACCTTCGATCCCGATCAGAACCCGTTCAGCTGACCGTTCGCGTTTCTGCAGGGATGACAGACTGGTGCCATGAGCGATCTTCGATCTGAGCTGCTCGGGCGCCGCGGCGCCACCATTCCTCCGTATCGCATGCTCCTTCCTCCGGGGTGGGACGCCTACGACCTCAGCGAGCAGACCGAGAAGGAGCTGGTGAACCGGGCGACGACCCGGCTGCGCGCCGCGCAGGCGACCGAGGCCCTCACCCTGAACCTCTCGCGGCAGGTCCGCGATGCGCTCGCCTCCGTGCGTGCGCAGAACGGTTTCGTGTACGCCTTCGCGGGGGAGAGTGCGCCCACCTGGGCGCTCGGCTCCGCGAGCCTGATCGGCATCAAGAGAGCGGCGACGCCCGAGGCTCCCCTCGGTCGCGTCGTCGAGAACGTGATCGCCAACCAGGGCGGCGTCGCCGTCGGCGAGGGGCATCGCATCGTCCGCTGGACCGAGCGCCGCCCCGTCTCCATGGATGACGTCGACGCCGTGTCGTTCATGATCAACTACCTCATCCCGATCCCCGGCTCGAAGCTCACCGAAGCCGTGCAGTGGACGGTCACCGTCGCGCACGAGGCCGATCTGCCCGAGGACGACCCGGTCCTTGAACTCTGGGTGGCGCTCTTCGACGCCCACGTCGCCACGTTCACCTGGGAGGCATGATGGAGATCGGCTTCGACTTCGAGCTGGCCAAGGCCATCCCGGTGGAGACCGCCGACGTCCGGCAGCTGGGCGCCGCCGAATGGGCGGCTCAGGCCGTCTCCCGGTTCACCGCGGTCGTCGACGTTCCGGTCGCACTTCGTCCGCGCCTCCAGGGGGCGCTGGAGAGCGTCGCCGCAGAGGTCTCCGACGACGCACGACGGTTCCTGCTGGTCGGCACGGATGCCGCCGTGCTCGCTCCCCTGGTGTTCTTCGTCGTCGACCGCGAGCTCACCCGGCAGGAGCAGGCCGACTTCCTGTGGGCGCCGTCGGCGATCCTGCCTCCGGCGTCGCTTCGGGTGGAGACGGCGCATCTCGGCGTCGGGTTCTCCTCGACCCTCGCGCAGCGCGAGGACGGTGTGGACTTCGGGACCCGTCGCTGGCTCTTCTTCGGGCAGGGGCTCACGGCGGGCGCTCTGCTGGGTCCGGTGGCGCCGTACTCGCTGGCCGTCGCCGAGCCCATCGCCGAGAGCATCCTCTCCGCCGCGCGCGTGGAGGGCTTCGTCCCGCTCGCGAACCACGACCGCGTCGAGGAGCTCTTGGCCGCTGTCGTCCGGGCGGGGGACGAGTGGAAGGCGTGAGTTCCCTCGAGTTCGACACCGCCGCCCTGCACGCACCGATCAGCCCGTCGGCGCCCGCCCCTCCGGCGGACGACGCGATCCACGGGAGCGCTGCGGAAGAGCTGTCTGTGCGACGGCTCTTCATCAGAGTCGTCTTCCAGGTTCTCGGGTTCGGCGCGCTGGCCGCGATCGTTGTCATGTTCGTCCAGATGATCTTCGGCGGGGACGGGATGAACATCCTCACCTGGATCATCGCCGCGTTCATGGTCGCGCCGTTCGTGATCTCGCAGATCGTCGCGTTCGGATCACGCCGCCGGGAGATCGCGGACATCGCGTACCGGCTCCCGCGGTTCGCGGCGGACAACCGGATGAGCCACGTCGCCGCCGAGCCGGCGGCGCAGCATCCCGTCACCCGTTTCCGCGCAGGCGGCCCGCTCGCGATCAGAGATCTGCTGAGCTCCCCCGAGCGGTCAGGACTCGAAGCGGGCACGTACTACTACGAGCGGAGCATGGGGCGTTCGATGGTGGAGCACAGCGCGACCTATGTCGCGCTGGACCTTCCGACCGCGGTGCCGTCGATGACCGTCGCCACGAAGCTCGGAGACGTGTGGAGCCAGCAGTCGACCCGTCAGAAGGCGCAGCATCCGGTCAGCATCGATCCCGACTTCGACGCGCACGTGCGGGTGTACTGCGAGCCGCAGGACGACGACGCCGTGCGGAGGCAGCTGACTCCGCCGGTGCGTGAGGCTCTGCGCGAGGTGGCGGGTCGGTGCGACGTCGAGGTGGACGGCGGCCGGATCCATGTCATCGCCCGCAAGGCCCTCCCCTTCGCGGAACCCGCGTTCTGGCGCTGGGTCGGCGACATCGGCGCTCTCGTCTCCGTCCTCTCGCGGCCGGACGCTCCGGTCCCGGCGGAGACGGCATCGGGATGGAGGAGCCGCGACGCCGAGCGTGAGGCGCTCTTCGCGGCGCCCAGGTCGGGGAGGGGCTTCGCCATCGGAGTCCTGTTCATCGTTCTGGGCCTGGTGGCCGCCGCCGTCATCACAGCGACGACCTGATCCGAGCCGCTCCGCTACCGTGTGCGGATGGGGAGTTGTGCCCATCGACCGGTGGTGCGGGTGTTGTTAGGTTGGTGGTGTCGGGCCGGAGAGGTCCGGTCCAATTCGATTACCGGAGGTGTGGACGATGGCCGATTTCGGTGCGTCTTATGCGGAGATGGAGCAGGTGGCGTCGTCGCTGTCGCAGGCTCGTGATGACATTCAGGGACAGCTGGATTCTCTGAAGTCTCAGGTGGACACCCTGCTGGGTGAGGACTTCAAGACGCAGCATGCGTCGGGCAAGTTCGGTGAGGGTTATGGGGAGCTGACCACGGGTCTGAAGACCGCGGTGGACGGTATCAACGACATGTCGGAGTCGCTGCTGGGCATGATGCGTGCGATCCAGAACCTGGACACGCAGCTCGCCGGCGGCTGACACGCTGCTGCAGGATCTTCGGGGGTCGGCCGTCTGCGGTCGGCCCCTGTGCATACACGCGACGGAGGGGTCGTACGGATGTCGGAGGAGACGCTGAGAGCGGCGATGCAGTCGCTGCGGGTGCGTGTGCCCGCGTCCGCTGCGGACGCCGCCGAGCTGCGCGCCGAGGTGAGGGCGGCCGATGCCGCGCTGGGAGCCTGGCTGCGGGAGACGACGGCGGACCGCCTCGCGCGGCACGATCAGAGCGATGACGGGGGAGATGCATGAGCGACGTCAGGATGGACCTCGCGCGGTTGCAGTCGACCGCGCAGAAGGCCAGGGGGCTGGCGACGACGTTCGACGAGGCGGAGTCCTTCGCGGACGACCTCGGAGGCCTCACCGGTCACGGCGGTCTCAGCGACAAGGTCGACGACTTCGGCGGCAAATGGGACATCGCGCGGGAGAAGCTGCGCGACAACCTGCGTTCGCAGGCCGACTTCATGCAGGCCATCGTCGACACGTTCCGTGACCTCGATCAGAAGATGGCCCAGAACGGGGAGGGTTAGACCATGACCGTTCTTCCCGGAAGACCGGATGAGCTGACCGCGCGCGCCGCGGATCTCGTCGCATCGGCCGGCGTCATCCTCACGGTGATCCACGAACTGCGCGGCATCGTCGAGGACGACGAGGGCAAAGCCGTTCAGGCGCTCTACGAGCAGAACGACGAGATCTCGTCTGACCTCGAGCGCATCCATCCGCGCTACAAGGGCACCGCCGACGCGCTCACCGAGTATGCCGTCGCGCTCACGGATGCTCACGCCGACGCAGAACGCGCGCAGGACGATCTCGACGACGCGCTCCTCGCACAGGGCCGCGCCGACGCGGCGCTCCACGACCTCAACGATCGGGTGGATGCCGCCGGCGACTCCACCGACCCCTCCCTCGCCGATCAGGTCCCCGGCGCGCAGCGTGCGGCGAACGACGCCCAGGCGGCCGTCGGGTCGGCGCGCTCGCGGATCGAATCGGCGCGCGAGGCCATGAACGACGCCGCTGAGATCGCGATCCGCAAGATCGACGCGGCCATCGACTCCACGAACGAGGGGTTCTGGGACAAGGTCGGCGACTTCTTCTCCGACATCGGTGACTTCCTCGCGAGCATCGGCGAGTGGATCGGCGATTTCCTGCAGGACGTCGTCGATCTGCTCAAGAAGATCGCCGACACGCTCATCGCGATCCTGGGCGTTCTCGTGGTGCTGCTCCTCATCATCGCGGTGGGCGCGCTGTTCGGAACGATCGGTCTCATCATCGGGGCCGTGATCGCCGGGGTGCTCGCCGCTTTCATCATCACGAGCATCCTGTCCGACGTGCTCAAGGGCACGCCGGGGGTGAGCGAGACGGATCCTTACGCGAACGTGCCGGCGGAGGACGTTCCCGAGGGTCCGAGTCTGGCGACCGTGCTCGACGGCACCGGGGAGGTCGATGGCCTCGGCGGGGAGACCGACTCGGTCGTGAAGATCACCAAGGTGCTCGGGCCCGACGGCTGGTACTACACCGTCACGCTGCCCAGCACGCAGGAGTGGCTGTCCCGCTTCGGAGACCAGGGTGCGGTCAACGACCTCGACAGCAACCTCGCGCTGATGCTGACGCCGGCTCTGCAGACGCAGTACGAGCGGGCGGTCCTCGAGGCGATGGAGCAGGCGGGCATCGGTGAGAACGACCCTGTCATGCTCGTCGGATTCAGCCAGGGCGGGATCATGGCCGGACACCTCGCGGCGTACAACTCCGACTACAACTGGCAGGCCGTCGTCGTCTCCGGAGCGCCCATCGACCACATGCCGATCCCCGATTCGGTCGACGTGGTCTCCGTGCAGCACAACGGAGACCCGGTGCCGAACCTCGACATCGTCGCCGGCGACCTCGGCACCGAGCACGGCTCGAACTGGACGACCATCCACGTGGACCCGCCGAACCCCGCCCCGGTGCTGGGCGTGGATGCCGGCGCACACAACGCCGACAAGTACTCGCAGACCTACCAGGATCATCTGGCCGAAGTGCAGGCGAATCATCCCGGTCTCTCGAACTTCTTCAACGAGGATGGGTACGTCGACGTGTCCTACTACCACTGGAGCGAATGAGCATGAGGCGAGGACACATCGGACGGCGACGGATCATCGCCGTGATGCTGGCGGGGTCTCTCCTGAGCGGTGCGCTGGCGGGATGCACGATGCTGATGCCGCAGACGGGCCAGGCAGAACAGACGGAAGGGTCGACAGTGGACTACGGTGATGTGGCGAACGCCGTGACAGCGGCGGTGCCGAGGGTCGTGGGCGTGCGAGACCTCGCGCAGTCGGCCAATGGTCTGGGCCATCGACTCAGCCTCGGGCTGGAGGTCGACACCGCCGAGCCGCTCACGGCTGATGAGCTGGATGCCGTGGTCGAGGCGATCTGGGGCGCGCTTCCCTGGGAGCCGAACACGATCAAGATCACGGCCGGTGCGGATACGGCGGAGGGCCACGAGATCGTCGATCTCAGGACGGCGGCGGCCGATCTCGATCCGCTGGGCGTGACGAATGCGGGCACGGGTGGAGTGAGCCTGACCGACATGAGCGCTCGGTACGGGAAGTGGTCGGCACCCGAGTGACCGGTCGCGATCTGCGGTTCCGCCTCCCCGGGCGCTGGTTCTCGGTGGACCTGTCCGGTGAAGACGCCAGGACGTCCTCCATCGCGCGCATCGCCAAGGATGCGGTGGGACCGGCCGACGATCGCGCGGCCGAGCGTGCCACGGTGCGGCGTCAGCTGCAGCAGGCGGTCACGGCGGGGGCGGACGGCGACGTCCGCGCCATCATGTTCTCGACCGAGATCGCCAGGGGCACTCCGCTGCCGGTGACGCTCCTCGTCTTCGAGCCCGCAGACCTGCGGATGAGTCCCGCGGTCGGCACGGCGCCGCAGTCGGTGCTCAAGGTCATGGCCGAGGGGCTGAAGCAGCTCGATCCCGGCGCGTACGCCTCGATGATCGAGGTGCGCGGCCCGGGCGTTCCCGCTCTGCGCACGCACCGCGTCGAACAGGTCGAGGAGAGCGGGGACTCGGAGGGGATCCTGCGGTTGATCGCCGATTACTGGATCCCGGTACCAGATACGAAGCGGATGCTGATGGTGCGTTTCTCGACGCCACTGGGCGAGCTGGAGAACGTGATGCTCGCACTGTTCGACGAGTTCATCGCCGTCGCCTACTTCAGCGAGGACAAGCCGGAGTCCCTGCGCGATCAGCTGCGTGCCGGTGTGACCGCGCACAGCTGACCGGGCGGACTTGACCGCGCAGCCATCACCGCGCGCGTCCGTCGTTGGTCGACGGGTTGCGGTCGGTCTCAGCGTGCAGCCGCGTCGGCGAGGTGTCTCGCGTTGTGGCTGAGCACCTTGACCATGATGCCCCGACGGCGCAGGTCAGCCACCGTCCTGGTGCCCTCATCGGCGTTCCGGCCGAGAGCGTTGATGTTGGCGACGACCAGGACGTCACCGGGGTGCAGAGTCGCGATCAGCCGCGCGAGGCGGTCGTTCCAGCTCTCCAGGATGTCGGGCGCCGGGTGCCGGAACCCCTCGATCGGCACCCCGAACCGGGTGAGATCGTCGCGCTGCTCGACCACCGACGGCATCCCATCGCGTGCGACGACCAGACCGACCAGTCGTGACCCGTCCGGTCGCGCCGACCAGAAGTCCCTGTTCTGTTGCAGCTCGGTGAAGCACTTCGGGCACTCTGCGGCCGCGTGCGGCAGGTGCAGCGGGCTCGTCAAGGCGTCATCCACGGATGCCGCAGCCTTCGTCGGTTCTGTCGTCTCGCTCATCGCGCACCTCCAGCGTCCATTCTGCCCTGTCCCCACACCCCTGGCATGCCTGTCTGCGACCTGCGGGCACGCCCTCAGAGTCGCTGCAGTCGTCGTTGCGGACCTTCGAGGCGGGCCACGGCGATCTTGACCTCGACGATCTCACCCGCCAGGTGGTCGAGCTGGGACTCGACGCGGTCCATCCTGCCTTCGACGCGGTCGATGCGCGTGTCGAGTCTGTCTATCCGTGCATCGACCTGGTCGAACCGCGCTCCGACCTGATCGAACCGCGCATCGACCTGATCGAACCGCGCATCGAGTCCCCTCGACTGGTGCGCGATCATCCCGCCGACGCCACCGAGGACGGCGACGGCGAAGGCGAAGAGGGCGATGACCATTCCGATCACGTCAGGCGACACGAACACCCTCCCATTCTGCTCCGGCGACCAGGGCTCGTCCATCGACTTTAGGCCAGAGAATCCGGCGGTTCCGCGGTCTGCGGACGAACCCGATCGGAGGCGCGATGGGGAGGAGGAGTGCGGGTCAGAGCAGGCCGAGCGCCCGCACGGTCTCGCGCTCGTCGACGAGTTCGGTGACGGAGGCATCGATCCGGGCCCGTGACCGTGCGTCGAGCTCGAGCCCCTCGACGATGCGCCACTCTCCATCCACCGACTGCACGGGGAACGAGGAGATCAGACCCTCCGGCACTCCGTACTCGCCGTGGGAGACCACCCCCGCCGAGGTCCAGTCGTCGGTGCCCCGCACCCAATCGCGCACGTGATCGATCGTGGCGCTCGCTGCCGAGGCCACCGACGATGATCCGCGGACCTTGATGATCTCGGCCCCGCGCTGAGCCACCCGCGGGATGAACGTCTCGTCGAGCCACGCGGGCACGTCGCCCACGATGGCGGCGAGAGCATCGCCGACCGGCATCCCGGCGACGGTCGCGTGCGAGACGTCGGGGAACTGCGTCGCCGAGTGATTGCCCCAGATGGGCACCCGGCGCACGGTCTCGACCGGGACGCCGAGGGTGGCCGCGAGCTGCCCGCGGGCGCGGTTCTCATCGAGCCTGGTCAGCGCCGTGAAGCGCTCCGCCGGCACGCCGTCGGCGGATGCCGCCGCGATCAGGGCGTTGGTGTTGGCCGGGTTGCCGACGACCGTGACGCGCACACCGGATGCCGCGTGCGCCGCGATCGCGCGCCCCTGCGGACCGAAGATGCCGCCGTTGGCCGCGAGCAGGTCTCCGCGCTCCATCCCCGGTCCTCGGGGGCGGGCGCCGACCAGCAGCGCGAGGTCGCTTCCGTCGAAGCCGACAGCGGGGTCGTCCGTCACCTCGACGTGCTCGAGGAGCCCGAACGCGCCGTCCTGCAGTTCCAGAGCCGCGCCCTCTGCGGCGCCCAGGCCCTGCGGGATCTCCAGGAGGCGCAGCCGGACCTTCTCGTCGGGCCCCAGCAGGTCGCCTGCGGCGATGCGGAACAGCAGGGCGTAGCCGATCTGGCCGCCCGCACCGGTGATCGTGATGGTCGTCGTCATATGTCGAGCCTATGACGGCATCCGCCCGGGAGTACCCTCGATCCATGACGTTCAATCCGGATGCCGATGTCTCCGACAACAACGTGCGACGCCGCGGACGCGGTGCTGTCGTGGCCGGCGCCGGAGGAGTAGGCCTTCTGGGCATCATCGCCCTCATCGCAGGACCATTGCTGGGCATCGATCTCACCCCCTTCCTCGGCGGTGGCGACACCGGCGGCGGAGGAACGTCGTCGAGCGAGGGCACGCTCATCGAGAACTGCGACACCGGTCAGGACGCGAACGAGAACGTCGACTGCCGTGTCGCGAGCTCGAAGCTCGTCCTGAACAAGTACTGGTCCGAGCAGGTGGAGGGTTACACGCCGCCCGAGCTCGTCATCGTCGACGGGGCGACGTCCTCGGCGTGCGGTACGGCATCCAACGCGGCGGGGCCCTTCTACTGCCCGCCAGATCAGACCGTCTACATCGATCCGACGTTCTTCCAGCTCATGCAGCAGCAGTTCGGGGCATCCGCTGGGAACCTCGCGCAGCTCTACATCGTCGGCCACGAGTGGGGCCACCACATCCAGAACATCACCGGGTACATGGAGCAGTATCCCAACAACGGCACGGGTCCCGAGAGCAACGGCGTGCGCATGGAGCTGCAGGCCGACTGCTACGCCGGGGCCTGGATCGGGCAGATGACGAAGCAGAAGGACAAGAACGGCAACCGTTACCTGAACGCCCCCACCGAGGCGGAGCTCAACGACGCGGTCAATGCGGCGTACACCGTCGGCGACGACCACATCCAGCAGCAGTCGGGCGGTTTCGTGAACCCGGAGAGCTTCACCCACGGGACGAGCGAGCAGCGTCAGTACTGGTTCGCGAACGGGTTCAAGAACGGCCTCGACGTGTGCGCGGCGACCTTCACCCTGCCGGGAGATCAGCTCGGCCCCCAGTAGCGTTGATCGCGTAGGTCTGATCTGGAGGATCGATGACGATGAATCTGGATGCGCTGTATCCGGCGATCGAGCCGTATGAGACGGGCGAGCTGCTCGTGGGCGACGGCCACCGCATGTACTGGGAGGTCAGCGGCAACCCGGAGGGCAAGCCGGTGGTGTTCCTCCACGGCGGGCCCGGCAGCGGGACGTCGCCCTGGCAGCGACGGTTCTTCGACCCCGAGGTCTACCGGATCGTCCTGCTCGATCAGCGCGGCTGCGGACGCAGCACCCCGCATGCGGGGGAACCGGGCGCCGACCTGCGCCACGTCACCACCGCGCACCTCATCGCCGACATCGAGCTGCTGCGCAAGAACCTCGGCATCCGCACCTGGCAGGTGTTCGGCGGCTCCTGGGGCAGCGCGCTCGCGCTCGCCTACGCGCAGGCGCACCCGGATGCCGTCTCCGAGCTCGTGCTCCGCGGCATCTTCACCCTGCGCCGCGAAGAGCTGGAGTGGTTCTACGAGGGCGGGGCGGCCGCGCTGTTCCCCGACCTCTGGGAGGCGTTCATCGCGCCGATACCCGTGCTGGAGCGCACGAGGATGATCGAGGCGTACCATCGGCGCCTGTTCGATCCGGACCCGGCCGTGCACGAGCCCGCCGCGGTCGCCTGGTCGACCTGGGAGGCGTCGACGGTCACGCTCACTCCCGACGCCGAGCAGATCGCCGCGATGTCCGATGCGCGCAGGGCCACCGCGTTCGCGCGGATCGAGAACCACTTCTTCGTGCATCGCGGCTGGTGGGACGAGGGGCAGTTGATCGCCGGTGTGGACGGCATCCGTCACATTCCGACCGTGATCGTGCAGGGGCGGCATGACGTGTGCACGCCCATGATGACCGCGTGGGATCTGCACAGGGCGTGGCCGGAGGCGGACTTCGTCGTGGTCGACGACGCGGGCCACTCGGCATCCGAACCCGGCATCCAGCGCGCGCTCAGGGCCGCGACCGACCGCTTCGCCGGGGCATTCTCCGCCGGTCGGTGAGCGAGCTTCCTCTCGGGCGTTGAGCGAGGGAGCGGAGCGACCGAGACAGACGGGGTGGGGTCAGGGCTACGCGCGCAGCGCCTTCAGCAGCGTCTTCACGAGACCCGCGGTGCTGCCGTTCACACGGAACCGGGTCAGCCCCTCGCTCACCTCGGCGCCGGTGCGGGCCGACACGAACCACGGCGGCTTCGGGAGGATCGTGAGCCGACCGCCGCCGTTCACCACGGGCAGCGACCGGGGGAACGGGCGGAACGGTCCGCGGATCACCGAGCGCTCCACGCCGTCGAGCAGCAGGGCGTTGTGCACGATGCCGATGCCGCTGCCCACGTCGTCGATCGTGCTGCCGGGGAACGCGCCCCACGTGAGGGTCGGGGTGATGAACCCGAAGGCCGTCCAGCCGTTGATGGCGATCGAGCCGTAGCGGAGGTTCGCGATCGCGCGCTCGAATCCGCTGCCGAGCGACTTCTCCGTCGCCGGGTCGATCAGCAGGTTCGCGCCGAGCGTGCCCTGCAGCTCGTCGTTGGCGTACGCGACCGCGGCGTCGAGGAAGGACTGCCCCTCGCCGGGGACGGTCACGACGCCGAGCACAGGGGCGAAGTACTCGGTGCGCTGCAGCGCGTCGGGGTCGTCTCCGTCGCCGATCTCGACGAGCAGGCGGTCGCCGAGCACGAGGGCGTCGGGGTAGGCGTCTGTGGCCTGCTGCATCCTCGAGGGCGACCCGGGGTACCAGATCGGCCGTTCCGGGGCGTTCGCGTAGGCGCGGCGCAGCTCGGCGCGGAAGCGGTCGGCCTGCGGCCAGTCGGACGACAGGATGACGACCTGACCGGCGATGCAGTTGTGTCCGCCGTTCTGCAGGCGCATGGTCGCGACGTGCTCTGCCTGGTAGCGCAGGTCGTCGTCCGACCACGCGCCGGGGACGACGATGATGGGCGAGACTCCGCCCAGCTCGGCGGTGATCGGCTTCTTCAGCTGCGGACGGTTCTCGCGGCGGCGTCTGGCGGCCGCGGCGCCCGTGCCCCACACGATCGCGTCGAACGTCGCCGCAGAGCCGGTGATGTGCACGTGGACGAGGTCGGGGTGACCGGTCAGGTAGGCGCCGACCGCCGGTCCGCCGCGCACGATGCGCAGGAACCCCGGCTCGATGAGGGGCGCGAAGGCGCGTTTGTAGACGGGCACGAGGGCGTCCTGCGTGGGGTTGACCTTCAGCAGCGCGGTGCGGTTGTGGGCGAGCAGCTCGTAGAGCACGTCGAGCACGGGGATGGAGGTGATGTTGCCCGCGCCGAGCACGAGTCCGACCCCGCCGGATGCGGTCGGGGTGCGCTGCGCGAGCCCCGCGGCGGCCCGCGCACCGTTCGGGGTGATGCCCGGTTCCAGCCAGACCTCTCCGGTGAACCCCGACAGCAGGAACCTGTCGATGCCGGTCAGCGGGAAGGTGTGCACGCGGGTGCGTCCGCCCGGAGCACGGTCGATCTTCACGCCGTCGAGGGGGTTGGTGCCGTCGGCGAGACGCGAGAGGGTCTCGATGTAGGCGTCGAGGGCGCCGAGCACGCTGTACGGACCGCTCAGCCACTCCTCGCCGCGGAGCGGATGCCGTCCGTCCAGCCCCTTCGACGCCGCAGCGGTGTCGGCCCAGTCCTCGGCGGTCGCCGCGACGCTCGTCCGCACCGCGCGCAGGAGAGTGACGCGCTGTGACAGCGTCAGCGCCGACCAGATCGAGGCGCCGGTCTGCAGGTCGCCGATCGCGGAATCGAGGCGCGCGCGCTCGCCCTCATCGAGTGCGGGGAGGGCGGATGCGGATGCAGTGACCCCCGAGCTCTTCGCCGTCGCGGGTGCGGTGCTGGCGGCTTCCGAGCTCTTCTGCCGTGCAGACGCCGGAGCCTTCGCGGTCTTGGTGGCACCCGAGCTCTTCGCTGCCGAGGCGGCGGTCTTCGGCCGTGCAGATGCCGGAGCCTTCGCGGTCTGGGCCGCATCCGGGCTCTTCGGTGTCGCGGGCGCGGTCTTCGGGGCTTTCGCGCCCGACGAGGCCTTCTTCGCAGGGCGAGGGGTGCTCGACGCGCTCTCGTCGGCGCTGGGCGATGTCGCAGAAGTCATCGGCGTCTCCTTCAAGGCAGGACCCCAGCTTATGCCGCCGGGTCCGGTTCGGCCCGGTCTCACGTGGTGGACCTGGGCTTTCGCGCGGCGAGAACCTGCACGAGCTGCAGAAGTTTCGGGCGCGTGCGCAGCGATCAGCAGCGCGAGCGGGAGAAGAGCCGCGCGAGGAGGGGAGCAGCGCGAGCGGGAGAAGCGCAGCGGGAACGGGGAGCCTGCGCGAGCGGGTATCAGCCCTCGATGTCGACGCGACGGAGGCGGTAGCGGCGCAGCGCGGCGAGACTTCCCAGCATGAGGACTGCCGGGAGGATGCTGAAGCTCAGCACGATGCCGGCGATCGCGGCATCCGGCTGGGTCGTCGTCGCCCCGGCGACCGTCGACACGTAGCCGGTCGCGGCCAGCGTGAGCGACACGACGGTGGCGCCCAGGGCGAAGCCGACGGTCTCGCCGGCGGTCCAGACGCCCGTGAACGTGCCGGCCTGGCCGGCGCCGTGGATGCGCTCGTCATGCGAGATGACGTCGGGGAGCATGGCCATCGGCAGCGACTGCAGCCCGGCGTAGGCGACTCCGGCCACGGCCACCGAACCGTAGATCCACGGTCCGGGCGCCCACACGGCGAGCGTGATCGACGCCGCCGCGACGGTGAACAGCACGCTCGCGACGCCGAACGCGCGTTCCTTGCCGACGCGACGGGCGATCGCGGTCCATCCGGGCGTCGCGAGCAGCGCGGGGCCGACGAGTGCGAGGAAGACCAGCGTCACGGCATCCTCCGACCGCAGCACCCAGGTCGCCACGTACTGGGCGCCGGCGAGCATCGTGCCGGTCGCGAGCGCCTGAAGGAGGAACGTCGCGAGCAGCGCCCGGAAGGGCTGGCTGCGGCGGAGGGCGCTGAACCCCGATGCGTAGTGGTCGCGCAGGCTCGCCGTCTCCGGCGCGGCGCTCGCCGCAGGGCGCGCACGGGATGCCGCGGCATCCGCCGTCTTCGCGGCCACGTACATACCGATGCCGATCGCGAGACCGGCGGCGATGCCCATCAGCAGGTATCCGACGACCTGGTCGGACCCGGCCTTGCGCAGCTCGGGGCCGCCTGCGCCGAACAGCAGGATCGCCGCGGTCAGGACGATGACGCGCCAGCCGAGCAGCCGCGTGCGCTCGTCGTAGCTGTCGGTGAGCTCGGCGGGGAGGGCGACGTACGGCACCTGGAACAGGCTGAAGGCCGTGGCGGTGGCGAGGAACGCCAGGAGCACGCACGCGGCGCTGGCGACAGGACCCCACGATGGCGGCACCGCGAAGGTGAGCGCGAAGAAGAGGGGGAGCGTGAGCGCGCCGGTGACCATGAATCCGCGGCGGGATCCGGTGCGGGCGAGCTGGCGATCGGATGCCGCCCCGATGACCGGGTCGATCACCACGTCCCAGATCTTCGCCGCGGTCACGATGAGCCCCGCGGCCAGGGCCGCGACACCGAGGTTGTCGGTGAGGAAGTAGGTCAGCACGAGACCTGGGAGGGTCGCGTAACCGCCGGTCCCCAGGGAACCGATCGAGTACAGCGCGATCGTGCGGGCGGACAGGCGGGCGGATGCTCGTTCGGGGCGAGCCTCGGTGCTCATCGCGCCAGTGTATCGGTCGCCTCGGCGAGGCGATCCGCGCCGTCGCCCTGCGGGGTCGGCGAGGATCGAACGCTGATCGGGATCAGATCAGGGAGAGCTCGCGGAGCTTCGCCTCGACGTCGGCGTTGGACGGCTCGACGTGGTGGGAGGAGTCCGGGTAGACGACGACGGGGATGTTCGTGCGGCCCGAGATCTCCTTCGCGACGTCGGCCGCGGAGGGATCGGCGACGAGGTCGATGTAGGTGTACTCGATGCCGAGCTCGTCGAGCTGCTTCTTGGTGCGGATGCAGTCGCGGCACCAGTCGGCGCCGAACATCGTGATCTCGGATGCTGCAGGAGTGGTCATACATCCAGGGTACGACGAACGGATGCCCCTGGCGTCGTTGACTAGTAAGGGTAGCCTTACCTATGCTTGAGGGATGAGCACCGCATGCGAGCACCTCGAGGATCCGGACTGGGAGAGCATCGAGGGCGCGGTGCTCATCGCGGGGGATGCCGCGGACGCCGTGTTCATCGCCGGCATCTGCGCCCGACTGCCGTGGGACGCGCAGGGCGTGGTCCTGCTCGAGGCCGCCGCCCGCATCCAGCTCCGCCATATCGACGTGCCCGACGGGGTGTCGGTGCGATGGCTGATGCGGGGCGACGGCATCCGCCAGCACGTCAAGGGGGAGCGTCTCGCCGCCGCGGTCCACGCCTGGTGCGTGGAGTGGACCTGCACGGAGCCTCCGGCGCAGTGGACGGTCTGGCTCGGCCCGCACACTCCTCCGCGGGTGGCCCGCATGGCTCGGAGCCTTCTCGGCGTCGCCAACTGACCACGCGCCGCCGACCCCGGAGGGCGGCGGCGCGTCCCTCGACCGCATCGACCCGGCGGCCCCAGCTCGGCCGGATCGATGCGGTCGGTCTCAGCGCGCGACGGCGGATGCCGTCTGCGCGGCCCCGGCGGTGATCGCATCGAGGGCGCGGCGCAGCGAGGAGCTCGAGGTGTGGGCGGTGTACGGGAAGTACACGACCTCCACTCCGACCTCGGCGAACTCCCGCTCGAGCCGCAGGCCCTTCTCGGTGCCCCGCCAGTCGTCGCCCTTGAAGAAGTGCGTGAAGTGCACGTCTCGCCAGGAGTCCATCTTCGACGGCGTCGTCTCGACGTAGACGTCGTCGACGAACGAGATGTGACGAACGATCTCCGCGCGCTCCGCCGTCGGGATGACGGGCTCGATGCCCTTCACCTCGCGCAGCATCTCGTCGCTCACGACGCCGGCGATCAGAATGTCGCACTGCTGCTTGGCGTGTCGAAGAAGGTTCAGGTGCCCGACGTGAAACAGGTCGAAGGCACCAACGGCATAGCCGATGCGCGTCCCCATGATCTCCCCAGATCAGTAGATTCCCCAGAAGCGGATCCCCATCCGCTCAGCGACTCCCACAGCCGCATCCGGTCAGCCTAGCAGGAGTTCACCCGAAGCGGGGAGTGCCCGGTTCTGACCCTTCTCACGCGGGGCCGAATATGGAAAGGTTGTTTATGAAGTGAGTGAGGACGTTCTCAACTCATAGCAACCCGTGAAACGATGGAGTCGGCATCCGAAGAGGGGGATCAGGTGGTGGCAGAGGTCACGGTCATCGTGCCGACGTACAACGAGCGCGACAACGTCGCGGAACTCGTCGCACGCACCGCCGCCGCGCTCGCGGGGCGTGACGCCGAGATCCTCTTCGTCGACGACAGCACCGACGACACCGCTCTCGAGGTCGAGCGGGTCGCGGCCGACGCGCCCCTGCCCGTCCGCGTGATCCACCGCGACGACAACACCGGCGGACTCGGCGGCGCCGTGGTCGTCGGGCTCAAGGCCGCGGCATCCGACCTCTGCATCGTCATGGACGGCGACCTGCAGCATCCGCCTGAGCTGCTGCCTTCGCTCGTCGACCGCCACGACGAGGGCGGCGCCGACGTCGTCGCGGCGTCGCGCTACATCGGCGGAGGCGACACCAGCGGGCTCGGCACGGCCGTGAGATTCGGGGTGTCGCGCGCCGCGACCTGGCTGACCAGGGCGATGTTCCCGATCCGCCTCGCGCGCAGCACCGACCCGATGACCGGCTTCTTCCTGGTCGATCGCAGCAGGCTCGACCTCGACGCGCTCCGACCGCAGGGGTTCAAGATCCTCCTCGAGATCCTCGCGCGCACCGACCTGCGCATCGCCGAGGTGCCGATGGAGTTCGCCGAGCGACGCCACGGCACATCCAAGGCGAGCCTCCGGCAGGGGGCCACGTTCATCGCCCACCTGGCCAGGCTCCGCTTCGGG
The DNA here is from genome assembly GCF_038397765.1 of Microbacterium sp. LWH10-1.2. Lineage (NCBI taxonomy): Bacteria > Bacillati > Actinomycetota > Actinomycetes > Micrococcales > Microbacteriaceae > Microbacterium > Microbacterium sp. LWH10-1.2. Next base: position 3,016,423 of record NZ_CP151638.1, on the reverse strand, counting down.
AAGATGTCGCTGTTCGCGATGATCGGCGTCATCGGCGCCGTCGCCAATCTCGGCATCATGTGGCTGCTCGTCGAGGCGGGAGTGCCGGACATCTGGGCGGCGATCATCGGCGCCGAGGTCACGATCATCGGCAACTTCCTGCTGCAGGAGCGCTTCGTCTTCGCCGACATGCGCACGGACGCCAGGGCCCTCGGCATCCGCTTCGCCTCGTCGTTCGCGTTCAACAACGCCGAGGCGGCACTGCGCATCCCGGTGATGGCGCTGATGGCCTCGAGCTGGCACATCTCCAGCGTGCTCGCCACGGCGCTCTCGCTGATCGTCGCGTTCTTCGCCCGGTTCCTGTTCCACTCCCTCGTCGTCTACGCGCCGCGTCGGCGGCGGAAGGCGGATGCCGCGGAGGAGCCTTCCGTCGACACCGCGGCGCTCAGGGTCATCAGGGCGATCGACGCCGAGGCGATGCGGCCGGGGGAGCTCTAACTCTTCGGGCGGGCGTACTCGCCGCGCACGATGCCGAGGGCGGCGAGCATCCGTCCCTGCGCGAACCACGCGCGCCGCTGGTAGACGGCGTTCGCCGCCGTGTCGCGTCGCAGGGCCGAGACCGCGCGTCCGCCGGTGAAGGCGATCCAGCGCACCGCTCCGCCGACCAGGTGCGCGACGTGCAGGAGCGGGCGCTTCCACGCCGGCGCCTCCCGGATCAGCAGCCGCACGCGGGCCTGCCCGTGGGAGATCGCGCGGCGGTGCACGAACTCGCGCGTCGTGCGCTCGGGCGCGATGTCGTCGCGGGCCACGGAGTCGGCTGAGGCCACGATCGATCCGCCCCGGGCGACGACGGCGCGGCCGAACACGTTGTCCTCGCCGCCGATGAGACCGAGCGAGACGTCGAAGCGCACGCCGAGGGCCCGCACCTGGGCGGTATCGACGAGCACGTTCCCGGTGGCGAGGGAGTCCAGCCGCTTGCCGTTCGGGAAGCGCGTGCGGCGCATGAAGCCGCCCGCGGCGATCCACGGGTCGGTGCCCTCGGGCCACACGTAGCGGACGTAGCCCATCACCACGGCGGCGCGTGTGTCGCGCCAGACGTCGACCAGGCCGTGCAGCCACCCGTCCTCGGGGAACACGTCATCGTCGATCATGACCGTGAGCTCGTCGTCGGATGCCGCGTCCAGGGCCGCCTGCCGGACGGCGGCGATGCCGGGGGTCGTCTCCGAGAGGTACTCGACGCCCAGTTCTCCGGCGACGACCTCGGCGGATCGCTCCGGGTCGTTGTCGACGAGCAGGATGCGCGTGCGCAGCCCATCGGTCTGCGTGCGGATCGCCGCGACCAGAGGCGGCAGCAGAGCAGCGCGTCGGTACGTCGGGACGGCGATCAGCACGGACTCGGTCATCGTGTCGCTCCGCGACGGTGCGCCACCGCGCGTGTGAAGGCCTCGCGATGGGCGACGCCCGCCCGGTCCCAGTCACGGGCCGAGAGGTCGGGCTCGCCGGCCGGAAGGGTGCGGATCGCCTCGGCGAACGCCAGGAGATCGGATGCCGCGAGCTCCTCGTCGAACATCGTGATCCAGCCGGGGCCGACCTCCGCCGACAGGGCTTCGTTGACGGCGGTGCGGGGCACCAGCACGGGGCGGTTCAGGGACAGCGCCGCGAGCACGGTGCCGGAGTTGTGCATGAAGCGGTAGGGCAGCACGATGCCGGAGCTGCTCATGACGGCGCGGGCGAAGTCGGGCTCCGACAGGTAGCGGAGGTCGAGCTCGATGCGGCCGTCGGCCTTCGCGCTCGCCCGCACCTCGTCGGCGAGGCCGGCGCTGGTCGGGTTGCCGGCGATGCGCAGCCGCAGCTCGGGGGCGGCCTCCGCCGTCTCCGAGAAGACGCGGATCAGGTCCTCGACGCCCTTGTACCGTCGCACGAGGCCGACGAATCCGAGGGTTCCGGGAGCGGCATCCGTCTTCTCGACATCGGCGAACCAGTCGCGGTAGTGGCCGTGCGGGATCAGCGTCGACTCCGCGCCCTCCGGAAGCTCCGTCAGCTCGTTGAGCACGATGCGGTGATCGGTGCGACGCTCCACCCATTCGAGGTAGCGGCGCTGCCAGGGGGAGACGTCGCCAGGGAGCTCGACGTTGTGCACGGTGCGGATGACGGCGACCCGGCCCATCGAGATGCGGGCCCGCAGCGCGATCGCGTACGCCCGACGGGCGAGGCCCTTCGCACCCGTCCCTGAGCCGAACAGCGTCTCCGGCCAGTGGAACTGGATGGCGTCGAGTCGGCCGAACAGCGCCTGACGGCGGTCGAAGCGCAGGTGCTCGACGCCCGGCGTCGACGCCAGCGCCTCATCCAGCATGTGCACATACGGATTGGATGTGGGGCGCGGCGCCCCGAATGACTGCATCACCCTGATCGGGCGCGCAGAACCCCCTGATTTGTTCCCCATGGTTCCAGTGTGCCAGCAGTCGGGCTCTACACTGGTCGGGAATGACCCGGGCATGTGGGGTGCCCGCGGGTCGTGACATAGGGGAGTCGACATGTCCGCATCCTTCGCTGCCGCATACCGGCAGCTGGCCGCTGCGCAGAAGGGCCATGCCCGCGGGGCGCCCGGCTACTCGGTGTACGTGAACCGCAGGGTCGGGCGGATGCTGGCCGCCTTCGCGTTCCACGTGGGCATCACGCCGAACCAGGCCACGGCCATCAGCGCCGTGCACACGTTCACCGGTCTCGCGCTCCTGCTCCTCCTCCCGGCGGCGTGGTGGACCGGCATCCTCGTCGCCCTGCTGCTCGCCCTCGGCTACGCGTGGGACTCGGCCGACGGTCAGATCGCACGGCTCCGTGGCGGCGGCAGCCTCGCGGGCGAGTGGCTCGACCACTTCGTCGACGCGCTGAAGATCGCCTCGCTGCACCTCGTCGTGCTGCTTGCTCTGCAGCTGCACACCCCGCTCGCCGGCACGCCGTGGCTGCTCATCCCGCTCGCCTTCTCGGTGGTCGACGTCGTGACGTTCTTCGGGATGCTCCTCAACGACCTGCTGAAGCAGAAGAAGGGAGTGCAGTCGACGCACTCCCGCGGCGGCGGCACCTTCCTGCGGTCGATGATCCTGCTGCCCACCGATTTCGGGCTGCTGTGCCTGGTGTTCGCCCTGTGGGGATGGACGACCGGCTTCCTCGCCGTCTACGCGGTGCTCGCCCTGATCAACGCGCTGTTCCTCGCGCTCGCCGCCGTGAAGTGGTTCCGTGAGATCAGCGCGCTCGACCGCGAGGACGGCTGAGCGGCATGGCTGCCGCACCCGCGTTCGCGGTCGTCACGGTCAACTACGGATCCAGTGCGCTGATCGCCGAGAACTTCGGCCGCCTCGCGCTGCCGCCGGAGGGGCGTCTCATCATCGTCGACAGCTTCAGCTCCGCGGCCGAGCGCGAGGCCGTCAGCGCCGTGGCCGACGCACTGGGCGCCGAGCGCGTGCTGCTCGACGAGAACCTTGGCTACGGCGGCGGGACCAACGCCGGGGCGGCGCGGGCGCTCGAGCTCGGCGCCGAGGTGATCGTGCCTCTCAACCCCGATGCGAACATCGCGATCGACGACCTGCGTCGGATCGTCGACGCCGCGCACGGCACCCGAGATCTCGTGTCTCCCCGCATCGTCACGGGAACGGGCGCCAACTGGTTCGCGGGGGCCGACCTCTACCTCGATGACGGCACGACCGCCGGGCGCGCGGCCAGGGCGAGGCACGAGGGCCGCCCTCGACGCGAGTGGGCCACAGGCGCGTGCTTCGCGCTGTCCGCCGACGTGTGGCGGGACCTCGACGGATTCGACGAGGAGTACTTCCTGTACTGGGAGGACATCGACCTCTCGCATCGTGTGCTCGATGCCGGCGGGGCGCTCGTGCTGGCCGACGCGGTCGTCGTCCACGACGAGGGCGGCACCCACGAGGGCGAGACCACCGATCGTGCGAAGTCGCCGACGTACTACTACTTCAACATCCGCAATCGGATGATGTACGCCCGCAAGCATCTCGATCAGGACGGCATCCGTCGGTGGCGGCGTTCCTCGCTGCGCGTCGGGTACGGGGTACTCCTTCAGGGTGGTCGGCGCCAGCTTCTGTCCACTGCCCCGTGGCGCGCCTATGCGCGCGGGGTCCGCGACGGCTTCCGGGTGAGCCGGGGGAAGGCGACGGGACGATGAGCGGCATCCTCACGGTCTGCGACGCGAACGTGTGCCGTTCGGTCGCAGCGGAGTTCCTCCTCGCCGAGGAGTTCTCGCAGCACGCCTCGCTCGCGGGGGTGCGGGTCTCCAGTCGAGGAGCGCAGGCTCTGCAGGCCCACTCCGCCTGTCGGCTCGTGGCGGAGATGCGCGAGGACGAGATCTGGCTCGCGCGGTCTCGACGGCATCAGTCGCTCCAGCTCGGCGCCGAGGAGATCGAGGACGCGGATCTGATTCTGACGGCGACGACGAGCTCCCGCGCGGCGGTCGTGTCGCTGGTTCCGGGTGCGCGGCGCCGGGTCTTCACGCTGCGCGAGGCCCTGTGGCTCGCGCCGGGGTTCGCACCGAGACCGGGCGCGGTCGGCGACGACCTCGTGCGCGACTTCGCCGCGCACCTCGATGCGCAGCGCGGGCTCCAGCAGGTTCCGGTGAAGCGGGCGCGTCCGTGGCGGCGCACTGCTCACCCCTTCGACATCGCAGACGGGCACGGCGCCGGTCGTCGTGCTCACGCCGCAACGCTCCAGCAGGTGCAGAAGACGGTCGCAGAGCTGGTCAGGGCGATGGCCACGGATCCGACTTTGCCTTTTCTCTCGACACGGAGGGCACCCGTCCAGTAGGATTCGGTTTGTGCGACTTAGGGAGTCGCGCATGGGAGCGGCTTAGGGGAGCCGCCACTGGGGAAAACTGGGGAAAAAACGTGAGCCTTCATTGGTGCACGCGTCGAACGGGGTATTCGACGCTGTCAAAAACTGTCGGGGGAGCCGTCGTCATCGCGGCGATGCTCACCCTTGCCGCATGCGCGCCTGCTGAGACGGACGGCGCTTCGCCGTCGCCGTCGCCGAGCGCGACGCAGATCCTGCCGCCCGGCGCGACCGAGACTCCCGACGCCGGGGACGGCCCGCAGACCGCGGCTCCGCTTCCGACGCAGGAGGCCGCCGTCGGCGAGACCGTCGCCTTCGACACCGGCATCTCCGTCGTGATCGACAAGGTCGAGTCCGTGACCGTCAAGGCGGAGACGCCCGGCGAGGTCTCCGGAACCGCCGTCGTCGTCACCGTCACCGCGAAGAACGGCACGGATGCCGCGCAGAGCCTCGACTCCGCCGTCGTCACCGTCAACGCGCAGGACGGCGAGCCCGGCATCGGCACGACCGCGGGCGATCCCGCGCCGCTGACCGGCTCACTCGCACCGGGGAAGTCCGCCACCGGTCGCTATGTCTTCATGCTCGGCTCCGCGTCCGGTCGCGACGTCGCCGTCTCCGTCAACTACGCCGCCGGTGAGCCTGTGGCGATCTTCACCGGAAAGGTCTCCTGATGGCTGTTCAGGCTGGAACCTCGCGCTCGCGTCTGCGGGCGGCCCTGGCGCTCGGCGTCGGCATCGCTCTCGCAGCGGCCGCTGTCGTCGCCGTCCCGAACGCCGCGTCCGCGGCGGTGCCGGCGGCGAAGGCGCCTCTGCTCGAGCGCACGAACGACGTGATCACCTCCGACCCGCTGCCGACGGTCCAGATCGACTCGGGGTACGTGTGGGCGCAGGCCACGATCGGCAACATCGTCTACGCGGGCGGCAGCTTCACGAACGCGCGGGCTGCGCTCGCTGCTCCGGGCACGAGCCTGACCCCGCGCAGCAACATCCTCGCCTACGACATCACGACGGGTGAGCTGCAGGGCTTCGCTCCTGCGGTGAACGGCGTGATCAAGGCCGTCGCGGCGTCTCCCGACGGATCTCGCATCTACATCGGCGGCTCGTTCACGCAGGTCAACGGCACCGCGCGGTACAACTTCGCGGCCCTCGACGCCCAGACCGGGCAGCTGATCCCGGGCTTCGCGCCCGCTGTCGGCGGCGCCGGCGTGTACGGCATCGCGGTGAGCGCGGACTCCGTGTACGTGGCGGGCAACTTCACACAGGCGAACACGGTGGCGCGCAAGAACTTCGCCGCCTTCGCGACCTCGAACGGGGCTCTGCGCGACTGGGCGCCGACCTCCGACCAGCAGGTCGATGCGCTCGTCATGGAGCCCGGCGGGCAGCACGTGATCGCCGGCGGACGCTTCTACCTCATCAACAACGCGACCCAGCGCGGGCTCGTGGCTCTCGATCCGACCACCGGCGGCATCGACACCGGATGGGCCGCACCCAACACCGTGAAGAATGGCGGGGCACTCGGCACAAGCGCCGCAGGCAAGACGGGTATCTTCGGACTGTCCACCGACGGGACGGGCATCTACGGCACAGGGTGGGTCTACACGGCGCACACCGCCGGCAACCTCGAAGGCGCGTTCGCGGCCGAGGTGGGCACTGGCGCAATTCGTTGGGTCGCGGACTGCCACGGCGACAACTACGGCGTGTACTCGACGGGAAAGGTCGTCTACACGACGAGCCACACGCATGCCTGTGAGACGGCCAACCTCTGGCCCGAACAGAGCACCCGTACCTGGCGCTACATGCTCGCGTTCACAGCGACGGCGGAAGGAACGCTCACCCGCAGCACCAGCCTGGGGTCGACCTATGCCGACTGGAACGGCACGCCGTCTCCGTCCGCCTATGCGGTCACCCCTGACTACACGGTCGGAAACACCACGGGCCTTGGCCAGGCGGGGCTGTCGATCACGGGTGCCGGCGACTACGTCGCCGTCGCGGGAGAGTTCACGAGCGTGAACAACAAGATGTTCCAGGGCATCGTGCGTTTCTCCTCCAAGCCCGCGGGCGGCGCCAAGCAGGGGCCGCGGCTCTCCGGCACCGACTGGGCCACGCCGACGGCGACGTCGACGCAGTCCGGACGCGTGCGCGTGTCGACCACGACGAACTGGGATCGCGACAACCGCGACCTCACCTATCAGCTGCTCCGCTCCGACTCGGCCACTCCGGTCGACCAGGTGACCACGCAGTCGGTGTGGTGGCAGATCGGCGCGGTCGTCCTCAACGACCCCACGGCCGTACCCGGAACCAACTACACCTACACGGTCAAGGCGGTGGATGCCGATGGCAACTCCGCGCTCAGTCAGCCGGTCTCGGTGACCGCCGCGGGTGGCACCGGCTCCGACTACGCCAACCTCGTCCTCAACGACCGCGCCGAGCTGTACTACCCGCTCGGCAGCCTCGGCGGCAACTGGGCCGGCGGCGCGAACCCGGTCGTCGGCAGCGGCGTCAGCAACACGTCGCCGGGAGCCGTGCAGGGCACGACCGGCGCCAGCGCCTCCAGCTTCAGCGGCTCCACGTCGGGCCGTGTCTCGTCGGCGACCGCGGCGAAGGGCGACGACAACTACGCCGCCGAGGCCTGGTTCAAGACGAGCACCACCCGCGGAGGCAAGGTCTTCGGCTACGGTTCCTCCCAGACGGGCAGCTCCGGCAGCAATGATCGCAACGTCTACATGCTGAACAACGGGCGCCTCGCCTATGGCGTCAACCCCGTGACCGCGAAGACCGTGACCACGACCGCGTCCTACAACGACAACAAGTGGCACCACGTCGTCTCGACGCTGAGCCCGGCGGGCATGGTGCTCTACGTCGACGGCAAGGTCGTCGCGCAGGACACGTCCGTTGTCGCGGCGCAGAACAACTACAACGGATACTGGCGAGTGGGCTATGACAACCTGAGCGGATGGCCGAGCGCACCGACGTCGTACTCCTTCGCCGGCAGCATCGACGAGTTCGCGGTCTACCCGAACGCGCTGACGGCCGCGCAGGTCGCGCAGCACTACGCGACGGGTATGGGCTTCAAGGCCCCGACGGCCTCGTTCACCACGGCCGCGACCGACCTCTCGGTCGCCTTCACCGGCACCGCGACCGCCGACACCGGACAGACCATCACGGGCTACTCCTGGAACTTCGGCGACGGACAGACCGCGACCGGCGCGACGCCCACGCACGTGTACGCCGCCTCCGGCACGTACACCGTCACGCTCACCGCCACGGACAGCCGCGGGATCATCGGGGTGTCCACCCAGCAGGTCACGGCCCTCGCGCCGAACGTCCTGCCGACGGCGGACTTCACCTCCACGGTCTCCGGACTCACCGCATCGGTGAACGGCCTGCCGTCCGCCGACTCCGACGGCACGATCGCCGGGTACTCCTGGAACTGGGGCGACGGAACGCCCGCTGGTGCCGGAGCCACGGCCACGCATGCCTACGGGGCGGCGGGAACCTACACCGTGACGCTCACGGTGACGGATGACCGCGGCGGTCAGGCGACCAAGACGGGCGACGTCGTCGTGACGCATGCCGCTCCGGTCGCGTCGTTCGAGGCGAGCCCGAATGTGCTCGACGTGAACGTCAACGCCTCGGCCTCGACCGCGTCGGATGCCGCGACGCTCAGTTACTCCTGGAACTGGGGCGACGGCTCGGCCGCGGGCAGCGGAGCGACCGCGTCGCACCACTACGCGGTGGCCGGCAACTACACGATCACCCTGACGGTGACCGACAGCCTCGGCGCGACCGCGACGACCACCCGCACGGCGACCGTCGCCGACAAGCCGTTCGCGATCCGCGACGACTTCGAGCGCACCGCGGCATCCGGCTGGGGTTCGGCCGAGGCCGGCGGCGCGTACACCGTGATGAACGGGGCGGCGGCCGCGGCATCCGTCGCGGGCGGTCGGGGACTGCTGACGCTCGCCACCGGTCAGACGCGCAACCTGGCACTGCAGGGCACGTCGCTCGCCGACACGCTGACGTCGCTGTCGTACTCGATCGACCAGGCGCCGTCCACCGGCGGATCCTACGTCGGCGTGAGCGCCCGCAAGTCCGCGACGAACGAGTACCTGGCCCGCGTCTGGATGCGGACCGACGGCAAGCTCTGGCTCACCGTCCAGCGCGGCAGCACCGTGATCGCCACGCAGGCGCTCACCACGACGTGGGCCGCCGGAGACGTGTTCCGTCTCGCGGTGAACGTCAGCGGTGCGTCGCCGACGACCATCCAGGTGAAGACCTGGAAGGACGGCGCGATCGAGCCCGCCGACTGGCAGCTCACCGTGACCGACTCGACCGCCGACCTGCAGGGGACCGGCTGGACGAGCGTGCACGCATCCCGTGGATCCACGGCGACGTCGACCGCGGTCTTCTCGTTCGATTCGCTGCGGGTCACCGACCTCAAGGCCCCGCTGCCGAACGTGGCTCCGACGGCGGCGTTCACGAGCACGGTGACGAACCTCGGTGTCGCGGTCGACGGATCCACGTCGACGGACAGCGACGGCACCGTCGCCGGGTACTCCTGGAACTGGGGAGACGGCACGGCCGCAGGCACGGGCGCGACCGCGTCGCACACCTACGCCGCGGCGGGCACGTACGACGTGACGCTGACGGTCACGGATGACGACGGCGCCACCGGCACCGTCACCCACCAGGTCGTCGCCACCGACCCGCCCGTCGTGGATCCGGCGATCGCTCGCGATGCGTTCGCCCGCACGGCGACCTCGGGCTGGGGCACCTCGGACGTCGGCGGTGCGTGGAGTCTCACGGGCGGTGCGGCATCGGCCGCATCCGTCGCAGACGGCGTCGGAAAGCTCACCCTCGCGGCGGGCGGAACGCGCAATATGCTGCTGAATTCGGTGTCCGCGAAGAATGTCACGATGTCGGCCGATTTCAGCGCCGATGCGGCTCCGTCCACCGGGTCCGCATATGTCGGCCTCATCGCCAGGTCGAGCGCGACGGACAACTATCTCGTGCGCGCCTGGCTGAACGCGAACGGGACTGTGTCGATCGTGATCCAGCAGGGATCCGCTGTGCTGTCCACTTTCGTGGTCCCGGGAATCACCCGCGGCGCCGGAGACTCGTTCACCCTCAAGGTCGACGTATCCGGCGGAGCATCCACGACGATCTCGGCGAAGCTGTGGCGTCAGGGCACCGAGGAGCCGGCGAACTGGCAGACCTCGTTCGTCGACACCACCGGTATCGACGCCGCCGGTGCCGTCGGAGTGCACGGCAACCGTGTCAGCTCCGCCACCGCGCCGACCGTCATCTCCGTCGACAACTTCCGGGTTCTCGACAACGGCTGATCCGGCCGCAACGAAGAGTCGACAGGCGGCCGCCTCTCGCCGAGACATTTCTCTGCGAGGGGCGGCCGCTTTCTTGCGTGAAATCGGTGGAAATCTGCAGAAACACCCCTCGACGGGGATGAGGGCGACGGGGTAATATACCAATGCGACCGCTTAGGGGAGTGGCCGTATTACTGGGGAAACTGGGGATCACGTGAACCGTCATCGGTGCACGCGCCGAACAGGGAATTCGGCGCTGTTCGAATTCACTGCGTCTGGCCTTCCGGCCACAGCCTCCGTCAGCCATGCCGTCGGGGAGCCCGTGGCAGTCATATTCGGAAAGGTCGTCTGATGAGCACTCTGGTCGCACGTCGCAGGACCGCGCGCTGGCGCGCGGTGTTCGCCGCATTCGTCGGCATCGTCCTCGCCTTCAGCGCAGCGCTGATCGCTCCCGTCACGGCATCCGCAGCCGTCCCCACCGCCAAGGCGCCGTTCCTCCAGCGAACCGCCGACGTGGCGACGGCCGACGCGTTGCCGACGGTGCAGATCGACTCCGGCTACGTGTGGGCGCAGACCACGGTCGGCAACACCGTGTACGCGGCGGGCAGCTTCTCGAACGCACGGGCCGCGCTCGCCGCTCCCGGCACGAACCTGACTCCGCGCAGCAACATCCTCGCCTACGACATCACGACCGGCAATCTCCTGCCCTTCGCGCCGTCGGTCAACGGCGTGATCAAGTCGATCGCGCACTCGACAGACGGGTCGCGCATCTACATCGGCGGCTCCTTCACCCAGGTGAACGGCACCGCGCGCTTCAACTTCGCCGCCCTCGACGCCCAGACCGGTCAGCTGATCTCCGGCTTCACCCCCTCCGTCGGCGGGGTCGGCGTGTTCGGCATCACCCTGCTCGGCGACTCCGTCTACGTGGCAGGCAACTTCACTCAGGCCAACGGGACCGCCCGCAAGAACTTCGCCGCCTTCGCGACCTCGAACGGCGCTCTGCGGAGCTGGGCTCCGACGTCTGACCTGCAGGTCGACGCGCTCGTCACCGACCCCGACGGCTCGCAGATCATCGCGGGCGGCCGCTTCTCCATGGTCAACGGTCTCGCCTCGCAGCGCGGGCTCTCGGCCATCGACCCCGTCTCCGGTGTCGTGAACACCGGATGGCAGGCGAACAGCACGGTCATCAACGGCGCGGCATCCGGAAAGGCGGGCATCTTCGCCCTGTCCACCGATGCCACGGGCGTCTACGGCACCGGCTGGGTCTTCTCCGACGTCAACACCGGCAACCTCGAGGGCGTCTTCGCCGCGGATGCCGGCAGCGGGGCGATCCGCTGGGTGGCCGACTGCCACGGCGACCACTACGGCGTCTACTCCACCGGCAAGGTCGTCTACGCGACGAGTCACATGCACCAGTGCGAGACCGTGAACCTGTGGCCCGAGCAGCCGGTGCGTCAGTACCGCTACATGGAGGCCTTCACCACGACGGCGGAGGGGACCCTGAGCCGCTCGGTCTCCGTCGGCTCCATCTACAAGGACTGGAGCGGCACGCCCTCCCCGTCCGGATACGCCTGGTACCCCGACTTCACGGTCGGCACGGCGTCCGGACTCGGTCAGGCCGGTCTCTCCATCACCGGTGTGGGGGATTACATCTCCGTCGCCGGCGAGTTCACGAGCGTCAACGGCCAGCGCTACCAGGGCATCGTGCGGTTCTCGACGACGCCCTCGGGCGGCGCGAAGCAGGGACCGCGTCTCACCGGCGCGAGCTGGGGCGCCCCGACGGCGGCGACCGCATCTCCTGGCCGCATCCGCGTGTCCATTCCGGTCAACTGGGACCGTGACGACCGCGACCTGACCTACCAGCTCCTGCGCACGGGCACGGCCGGCGTGCTCGACCAGAAGGTCGTGTCGTCGGGGTGGTGGAACAAGACGCAGCTCTCGTTGAGCGACAAGACGGTCGCTCCGGGATCCACGTACACCTATACCGTGAGAGCGGTCGACGCGAACGGCAACGCCGCCACCAGCCAACCGGTCACGGCCACGGCAACGAGCGGATCGGCCTCCGACTACGCCAACGCCGTGCTCGATGACGGCGCACAGCTCTACTACCCGCTGGGAACCACCACCACGGACTGGGCCGGGGGAGCCGACCCGCTGTTCAGCAGCGGGGTGAGCGTCACGTCGCCGGGAGCCGTCGAGGGCACCACCGGGACGTCGGCGTCGAAGCTCGACGGCACGACATCAGGCCTCGTCTCGTCCGGGTCCTCGGTCAGCGGGCCGAACGTCTTCTCCACCGAGGTATGGTTCAAGACCACCACCACCGACGGCGGCAAGATCGTCGGCTTCGGCAACCAGCAGACCGGCTTCTCCGGGAACTACGACCGGCATCTGTACATGCAGAACAACGGACGACTGACATTCGGCGTCTACCCGGGCGGGGTGCGCACGGTGTCGTCGAGCGCCTCGTACAACGACGGTCAGTGGCACCACGCGGTGACGTCGCTCGGCGATGACGGGATGAAGCTCTACGTCGACGGCGCGCTCATCGCGCAGGACGCCTCGGTCACCGATGCGCAGGGCTACGACGGCTACTGGCGCGTGGGCGGGGACAGCATGGGCGGCTGGCCCGATGCTCCCGGACGCTGGGAGTTCAACGGCACGGTCGACGAGTTCGCGGTCTACCCGACGGCGCTGAGCGCCGCGCAGGTCGCCGCCCACTACGCGGTGGGTGCAGGCATCCACGCACCGACCGCCGCGTTCACCTCCACGCCGACGAACCTGTCTGTGGCGTTCGACGCGACGGCCAGCACGGTCGACGCAGGACAGACGATCACGGGCTACGCGTGGGACTTCGGCGACGGCCACAACGGGACCGGCGCGACCCCGACTCACGTCTACGGGACCTCCGGCACCTACGACGTCGTGCTGAGCGTCACGGACAGCCGTGGCCTCACGGGTACCGTCACGCACCAGGTCGCCGTCACCGGGCCCAACGTGCTGCCGACGGCGGACTTCACCTCGACGGCATCGGGCCTCACGGCCTCGGTGAACGGCGCGACGTCGGCTGACCCCGACGGCACGATCGCGTCGTACTCCTGGAACTGGGGCGACGGCTCCGCGGCCGGCTCGGGCGTCACCGCCTCGCACGCCTATGCGGCGCCGGGCACGTACGCGGTCACGCTGACCGTGACCGACGACCGCGGCGGGCAGGCGACGAAGACCGCGAACGTCATCGTGACCCATGCGGCGCCGGTGGCGAGCTTCACGGCCGCCGCCAACGCGCTGACCGTCTCGGTCGACGGGTCGGCGTCCACGGCATCGGATGCCGCGACGCTCGCGTACTCGTGGAACTGGGGAGACGGCAGCCCCGCGGGCAGCGGAGCCACGGCCTCGCACGTCTACGCGGCGGCCGGGGACTTCACGATCACCCTCACGCTGACCGACAGCGTGGGTGCGACCGCCACGACCACGCGCACCGTCACGGTGGCGGACCAGGCCTTCGCGATCCGTGACGACTTCGAGCGCACGGCATCGTCCGGATGGGGGGCTGCCGAGCTCGGCGGCGCCTACACCGTGATGAACGGGGCGGCGTCGGCGGCATCCGTGTCCGGCGGCGCAGGAAAGCTGACGCTGGCGGCGGGGCAGACGCGCAACGTGGCCCTGCAGGGCACGTCGCTCGCCGACACGCTCACGACGCTGACGTACTCCGCCGATCAGGGCCCTGCCACCGGCAGCTCCTATGTGGGGGTGAGCGCCCGCAAGTCGGCGACCTCGGAGTACCTCACGCGTGTCTGGATGCGCAACGACGGAAAGCTGTGGCTGGTGATCCAGCGCGACAGCACCGTCCTGGTGTCCAAGGCGCTGACGACCACGTGGGCGGCGGGAGACGTGTTCCGCCTCTCGGTCAAGGTCTCGGGCGCATCGCCGACGACCATCCAGGTGAAAACCTGGAAGGACGGCACCGCGGAGCCCGCCGACTGGCAGCTCTCCACGACCGACGCCACGGCGGGACTGCAGGGCAGCGGATGGACGAGCGTCCACGCGAACCGCGCCGGCAGCGCCACCTCGACCGCGACGTTCTCGTTCGACGCGCTGCGGCTCACCGACCTCAAGGCCCCGGTCGGTCCGCTGCCGAACGTGGCTCCGACGGCGGCGTTCACGAGCACGGTGACGAACCTCGGTGTCGCGGTCGACGGATCGACGTCGACGGACAGCGACGGCACCGTCGCCGGGTACTCCTGGAACTGGGGAGACGGCACGGCCGCAGGTACCGGTGCGACCGCGACGCACACCTACGCCGCGGCGGGCACGTACGACGTGACGCTGACGGTCACGGACGATGACGGGGCCACCGGCACCGTCACCCACCAGGTCGTCGCCACCGACCCGCCCGTCGGTCCGCAGCCCGGAGCGGTCGTCGCGAGCGACGACTTCGGCAGGACGGCGACCGCGGGCTGGGGCACCGCCGACCTGGGTGGCGCGTGGACGCTCTCCGGGGGTGCGGCGTCCGCAGCTTCCGTCGACGGAGCGGGCGTGCTCACGCTCGGCGCCGGCAGCACGCGCAACATGCTGCTCAACACGGTGTCGGCGAAGAACGTCACGATGTCGATGGACTTCAGCGCCGATGCCGCACCGGCGACGGGGCAGGCGTACGCCGGCCTGATCGCACGATCGAGCGCCACGGACAACTACCTCGTGCGCGCGTGGCTGAACTCCAACGGCACCGTGTGGATCGTGATCCAGCAGGGGTCTGCGGTGCTCTCGACGTACCAGGTGCCGGGGATCACGCGCGGTGCGGGCGACGCCTTCACCCTGAAGGTCGACGTGTCCGGCGGGGCCTCGACGACGATCTCGGCCAAGCTCTGGAAGCAGGGCACCACCGAGCCCGCCGCCTGGCAGACCTCGTTCGTCGACACCACCGGGATCGACGCCGCCGGAGCGGTCGGGGTGCACGCGAACCGCGTGAGCTCCGCCACCGGTCCGGCAGTCCTGAGGGTCGACGGTTTCCGGGTCACGGACAACGGGTGAATCCCAGGGCACGTGCCATAGGCTCGTGCTGATGTCCGAACAGCTGATGCGGCGATCGTCGTGAACGGGAGCACTCTCCTGCTCGCGGCGATCGCCGCTGGCGTGGGCGTGATCGGCATCCTGCTGTTCCGGGCCAGCCCGCGTCTCACCTTCGTGGTCTGGGCCCTCGTCCTCTTCTTCGTGCCCGTGTGGATCGGCGTCAACGTCGGCTTCTTCTGGTCGGCGATCACCCTGCTCACCCTCGTCGCGGTGCTGACGAACATCTCCGACATCCGCCTCAACGGGATAGACCTCATCATGGGGGTGTTCACGCTGATGGCGGCGACGCAGTTCGCCCTCAAGATGACCGGACTCTCGGCCACCGTGATCGCTCTGCTCGAGTGGGTGCTGCCGTACATCTGGGGTCGACTGGTGCTGTCGCGCGTGAAGCGCTCGTTCGTCACTGCGGTGCTCGCCACCGTCGTGACGGTGGCGGCCGTGCTCGGTCTCATCGAGTTCGCCACCGGCACGAACATCTTCGTGTCGCTTCCCGCGATGGGGGCTGACCTCTACGCCAGCTGGGGCGGCTTGCAGGTCCGTGCCGATCGGCTGCGGGTCGAGGGCGCCTGGGGTCATTCGATCGCGATGGGCGCGGCCTTCGCGATGTCGTCCGCCTTCATCGTCGCCGCCCGATGGCCGGTCGCCGTCCGGCTGGTCGCGCTCGGCATCGTCACTGCGGCGACGGTCACGACCATCAGCCGCATCGGCATGCTGACCCTCGCCTTCACCGTCGTGCTCTCGGTGCTGCTGCTCCCCGGGCTCGATCGCGCGATGCGCTGGTCGGTGGCCGCTCTCGGAGTCGTCGCCGCGATCATCATCATCCCCTTCGTCGGGGAGATCTTCCTCGAGGCGGGCGATGAGGCGGGCGGCAGCGCCGACTACCGTTCAGGACTGTTCTCGCTCGTGTCGCAGGTGCAGCTGTTCGGCAGCGCGGGCGACTGGAGCGGACTCACCGTCGGAGGCGAGTATCTCGGCGCCTACGCGAAGTCGGTCGACAACGCGTTCCTCGTGTTCGCATTGCGGTTCGGGTGGATCCCGTCACTGCTCCTGATCGCCGCGCTCGTGTTCGCCGCGGCGTACATCCTCCGCCCCGGCAAGGCGTCGCCGCCGTCGATCGCCGTGGCCTCCCAGCTGCCCGCGATCTTCGCCGTTGCGCTCATCACGCAGGCAGGCGCGTACCTGTGGTTCCTCGCCGGCCTCGCCGTCGCGTGGGCTCAGCAGGGGAGGGATGCCGATGCGGCCGACGATCAGGCCGCGCTGCCGTCCCTCTTCAGCATGAGCCGCACGAAAGAGGACAGCGTCTTCGCGTCGCGACGGTAGACCGGGATCGCGAGGGCGGCGGCGGAGATCGCGAGACCGGCCACGAGCCCCACTCCGAGCTGCACCCAGGCGTTCGTCGCCGTGAGGGCCTGCGCGGCGCCCCAGGCGGCGAGTCCGGCGGCCAGCGAGACGGCGATGATGCGCCCGGCGCCCTGGTACAGCTGCCGTCGCGGCATCGGCGTGATCCGGGAGAGCCAGGCGAGCGAGATGGGCCACGCGATCGCGGGGTGCACGGCGAAGGCGATGGCGACGCCGAGGACGCCGAAGAACGAGCCGATCACGATGCACACCACCTTGATGAGGGCGGTGACGATCGTGTACCGGAGCAGGTCGGCACCAAGGCCGCGCGCGAGGTACACCCAGTACCCCACGAACGAGACGGTGGTCAGGATGCCGGCGATCGCGAACATGCGCAGCATCGGGGCGGCCTCCGCCCACCGGCTGCCGAGCATGATGTCGACGGCCGGCTCGGCGAGGCCGGCGACGATCGCCACCGGGATGCCGAACAGGAAGCCCAGCGCGAGCTGCGCGGCCGTCACATAGGTCTCGAAGCGCGGCTGGTCCTGCTGCACGCGCGACAGCACCGGGAGGGCCACCGACTGCAGCGGGGAGCGTACCTGCGTCAGAGGCGTCATGATCAGCTGGAAGGCACGGTTGTAGAGACCCAGAGGGGCCGTGCCGAACCGGAAGCTGATCATGACCGTGTCGATCTGACGCGCGGCGTAGCCGATCAGGTTGGTCGCGACCAGCGTCCATCCGAAGTTCACCAGCTGCTTGACCGGATGTGATCGCGAGTACGGGCGCGGCAGCCAGCGTCCGGCCGCGACGACGCCGACGAGCAGGATGATGCCGGTGACGAGCTGCTGGATCACCAGGGACCAGTAGCCCATGCCGGCGACCGCTGCGACGATCGCGACCGCGAGGGCGATGGCCGAGGACGCGACGTCGATGACGGCGAGGGGACGCAGCTTGAGGTCGCGCATCAGGTTGGCCCTGTGCTGCGTCGCGAGTCCGTTCAGCAGGAACGTCAGCGACAGCCACTGCGAGATGCCAACGAGCTCGGGCTCGCCGGTCACGGCGCCGATCGCCCACGACAGCGAGAACATGATCGCGGTGAGCACCACGCCGATCGCCGCGTTGATCCAGAACAGGTTGTCGCGCTGGCCGGTGGACAGCTCGGGCGCCTGGATGGATGCCGACGTGAGGCCGAAGTCGCGGAAGATCTCGCCGAGACCGACGACGACCAGGACGATCGCCAGCAGGCCGTAGTCGTGCGGGGAGAGGATCCGCGCCAGCACCACGACGGACAGCAGCTGCAGGATGATCCTCGCGGCCTGCGCGGCGAGGGTGAAGTAGGCGCCGCGGGCTGCGGAGTGCGCGAGGGACGAGGCCATCAGCGCCTCTGTGCCGCGCGCACCCGGCGGAACGTCCCGCGCAGCACCCGGATCGCCTCGCGGGGCCGCGCGGCGGTCAGGCGGATCAGGTCGAAGCCGCGGTAGCGCGGAGGGCGTCGACCGGCGAGGCGCGAGCCGAGCAGGCGGGCGAAGAGGAACTGTCGACGTGCTGTCTGCAGAGGCTGGGCGTCGCGCAGGTGCGCGCCGGGGAGCGGACGCACGGCGATGACTCCGGCGTCGACGGCGGCGAGGATCACGTCCCGTCCGCGCGGCGTGCGGGCGACGAGGGCGCTGATGCCGTCTCCCTCGGCGAAGGTCGGGTACCCCCGTTCGTCGGTCTCCCAGGAGTCGGCGCACACGATGTCGGCGGCCTGTCCGACGCCGTCGGGGCAGATCTTGCAGCGCCACTGCGTGGTGGGCCCGAGAACCCTGCCCCAGGACTCGTCGTAGTCGGCGGATACCTCGAGATCGCCGCTGCGAGCGGTGAAGCGGCCGGGCCAGCCGTTGCCGCGATAGCGCAGCGCATCGACGGGCTGGTCGGGGGAGACGCCGAGCTCGGTGAGCAGCGACTCGGTGGCCTTCTGGCTCGGCGTGCCGGCGCAGAAGAACGACAGCAGCAGCGGAGCCTCTCCGTCGACGAGCTGAGGCGCCGCGGCGCGCAGCGCCGCCACCTCGCAGGGCTTCGCCGCGACCGCGCTGTCGGTGCGGAACACGTCGGGGTTCTCCAGGGCGCCGACGGGGGCGTAGCGGGAGCCCGCGGCGGCGAGGGCCTGCTCGCGCGTCGTGATCGTCACGGGCACCGTGCGCCGCGGGGAGGTGCGCTCCGCGGCGGCTCCGGTGATGCGGGCGGCCCGGCCGGTGTCGAGCAGCCAGGCGTGCAGCGCCGTGAGCGCGCCGCCGCTGCTGCCGGCGCGTCGGATATCGTCGTCTGTCGCCCAGGCCTGCCAGAGGCCGACGTTCGGACCGAGCAGGGCATCGTGCTCGGCTCCCTCAGGAGCGGCGGGAGCGGTGATGCGCATGCCCGGGCATGAGCGATCGAACACCTCGGCCGCTCCGTCGATCGGCGCTGACTCCGCCTCGTACGTCGGGCGCAGGTAGCCGCGGTCGTCGAGGCGCATGCTGACGCCGGGATCGAGTCGGGGGCACAGGCCGCACCCCGAGCAGGCGTCACGGGTCAGCACATCGGCGATGCGCTCCTGCAGCGCGGTCACAGCGACTGCTTCAGGCCGGCCACCAGGGGCTCGAGCAGGGCACGACCCCTGTCGCGGGCCTCTTCCGCGCCGCTGCGCAGATCGGGGGCCGCGGCGTGTGCGAGCACCTCGCCCGCCCAGTCCCCGTTCTCGGTGATCGAGACGACGCGGGTCCAGCCGACGGCATCCATCAGCGGTGCGAACTTGCGCGAGTAGGCCATCGCGATCGCCGGCGTGCCGGTGGAGAGCGCGTTGAGGCAGGCGTGCATGCGGGCCCCGATGACGAGCTCGCTCGCCGCGATGATCGACCGTGCGTCCTCGAGGTCGGTGGGCACGACGAGGTCGACCCGTCCGTCGTACTCGGCGGCGAGCTCGCGGCTCACCGGCACGTCGTTGTCGTGGCTCTGCGAGTCGAGCACGTGCGGGAAGATCGTGACCGATCGGCCCGCCGCCAGCAGCTCGTCGATGATGCGGCGGATGGCGTCGCGATAGTGCGGGGCGTCGACGTGCGGGTTATCGTTCCACAGCAGGCCGGACACGTTCAGCAGCACGTCGCGCTTCGTCGCCGACGGCGTCGGCTGGTCGATGCCGAACACGAGATCGCTCGTGACCGCGGCGACCGGGCGCCCCAGCTGGGCGGAGGCGTTCGCGCTGACGATGTCGCGGGCGAAGACCAGGCGGCTGCGGTGCAGGTTGCGGCGGGCGAGAGCGCGGCCGCGGCGGGTGTGGAACGGGCCGATGGTCTGCGGCGCCATGACCGACGGCACGCCGGCCTGGGCAGCGAACTCGTGCAGCAGTGACATCGTCGTGTGCCGGGTGAGGCCGTAGATGTCGGCGAAGCTGTCGCCCGAGCGGGTGTCCCACACGAGGTCGAAGCCGCGGAGCCAGCGCTGCATGCCGAGACGCCCCGTGACCCGCTCGCGCACCAGGGCGCGCGGACTCCACGGAACCTCGGGCTGCCGCCGCCCGTAGTTGAGATAGGTGAACTCCGCGTCGGGCCAGACCGATCTGACCAGATCCTCGGACCCGCGCGCGAGCGCGCGGACTCCCAGATTGACGCTGGAATCGTTCGCCCATGCGATGAGAACGCGCACGTAAACCCCCTCGACCCCGACGCGCCCCGTTCGCGATCGGGCCGCTGCCCTTCAGACGCGGTCATGACGACCGCACATCTCCCCAGATGAATGCTCAGCGCGCCGTACGAGGATACGGCTGAGCAGGCTCATCCTAGCATCACGAGCCCCGCATCCTCAGGGTTCGCGCAGGCGGTCGGCTACCATGAGAACGCGCCGCGTTCGCTCGGCGACGTCGTCACATGGGGAGGCGACGCTTGCCGGCACTGGAGGGGCACGGATGAAAGCTGACGCGACGGGTTGGTCGCTCGCCAGCGCATGGTCTGCGATTCGCAAGTTCTGGTACGTCATCATCGGCATGGCCATCATCGGGGGAGCCGTCGGGTACGGCATCTCGGCGACGACGACGCCGCAGTACCAGTCGACGGCGACGCTGTACTTCGCGATGAACCAGGGCACGACGGGCACCGATCTCAACCAGGGCTCGACCTACACCCAGTCGCAGATGCTCTCCTTCGCGCAGCTCGCGACGTCGTCGCGCGTGCTCGCCCCCGTCATCGACGAGCTCGGGCTCGACATCACGCCCAAGGAGCTCGTCCGCAGCATCGCGATCACGATCCCGCAGGACACCACGATCCTCAGCGTGCAGGTGACCTCGACCGGCGCCCAGCGCGCGACGGACATCGCCAACGCGATCTCCGAGGAGCTGTCCAGCGCGGTGAAGACGATCGTGGCCAAGGGCGTCGATCAGAAGCCGACGATCATCCCGTCCGTCATCGACGAGGCGGTGGTCCCGCAGTTCCAGTCGCTGCCCAACAAGAGCAAGGATGCCGGCCTCGCCGCCGTCCTCGGTCTCGTCCTCGGCATCCTCGTCGCCTTCATCGCGACGATCGCCGACACCCGCGTGCGCAACGAGGCGGCGCTCGCCCGTGTGACGGACCTGCCCTACCTCGGCTCGATCACCCGCACCAAGCGGGGGACGGATGCCGGGCTGATCGTGGTGCGCGAGCCGCGCAGCCACATCGCGGAGGACTTCCGGCGGGTGCAGGCGTCGCTGGCGTTCGCCAACATCGACGGGCAGTCGCGTCGACTCCTGATCACGTCGGCGTCCCCCGCCGAGGGCAAGTCGACCTTCTCGGCGAACCTCGCCCTCACCCTCGCCGATCTCGGTGAGAACACCCTGCTGATCGACGCCGATCTCCGGCGCCCGCGCATCGGCGAGATCTTCGGGCTCGACGCCGCCGTCGGGCTCACATCGGTCGTCCTCGGCTCCGCCGAGCTCAGCGACGCGGTGATCCCGTGGCGCGAGGGCGGACCCGATCTGCTGCTCTCCGGCGAGGTGCCCCCGAACTCGGCATCCGTGCTCACCTCCCACGCGTTCGCCGAGGTCCTCGGCGCCGCCAGCGAGGGGCACGACGTCGTGGTGATCGACTCCCCGCCGGCGCTCACGGTGGCCGACACGAACCTCGTCGCGCCTCTCGTGGACGGCGTCGTCATCGTGGTCGACGCGTCGAAGACCAGCAGGCCCCAGCTGGCGGCGACGATCCGCACGCTCGAGGGGTCGGGCGCGCCCATCATCGGCATCGTCCTGAACAAGGTGCGCCTCCCGCGCAGCCGCACCACGTATTACGCGCAGGAGAAGTCTTCAAGCTAGTCCTGCTACCCTGTTCTGCGGATGGGGGCATCTTTCGTTAGCGACGGGTGTGTCTTGTTGCATACAGAACGGTTCATACGTGACTTCCATCCCATCCAGACTCCGTCGTGCGCGTGCATCGCACGGCATCCTCGCCTTCCTCGTCGTCATCACCGCGCTCGCCGCGATGCTGACGGGCACGTCCCGCGCTGACGCGGCGACGACGGGGACGATCCTCACCGACACCATGGACCGCACCTCGGCCTCCGGCTGGGGCTCCGCACCCGCGGGCGGCGCCTACACGGCATCCGCCTCCTCCGTCACGAGCGTGTCCGAGGGAGCGGCCTCACTGGCGGCCCCGGCGGCCGGGCGCACCGGGATGGTCCGCTGGAACGCGACGACCGCCGCCGACGTCGACCTGGTGACGACGGCATCCGTGCCGGAGCTCCCCGCGTCGAGCGGCGTGTACCTGAGCACCCACGTGCGCGACTCCGGCGATCGCTCGTATGCGGCCCGGCTGCGCCTTCTCGGCGACGGGCGCACCGAGCTCGAGCTCGTGTCGTTCTCCGGTTTCACGGCGTCCGTGCTGTCGGGCAAGACGATCGCCCTGGGCGACGCGGTGGGCAGCGGCTTCTCGGTCGAGGTCGTCGCCGTCGGCACGAACCCCGTCCAGCTTCAGGCGCGCGCCTGGGCCACGGGGGAGACCCGCCCCGACTGGCAGGTGAAGGCGTCCGACTCCTCGGCGACCCGCATCACCGCTGCGGGCGGACTCGCGTGGAGCGAGTACGCCTCCACCGGGGGCGCGGTGGCGCCCGTCCTGATCCAGGACGTCACGGCGACCCCTGGCACCCTCCCCGACACGGGCACGAGCAAGGGCTGCGCCGACGGCGACCTCGCCTGCGACCAGTTCGATCGCACGAACGGCACCGGATGGGGCTCGGCTGATCTGGGCGGGGCGTGGACCGCGTCCGGCGCGGCCGTCCTCAGCGTCGACGGCGATGCCGGAGTCATCTCCAGCCCTGCGGCGGGGCGTTCGTCCACCGCGACCCTTGCGGCCGCGGTCGCCGCCGACTCTCGCGTCACCGCCGACATCGGCATCCGCGCCCTGCCGACCGCGGGCTCGGGAATCTACCTGAGCGTGGCGAACCGCGTCGTGGGCGACTCCTCCTACGCCGTCCGCCTGCGCGTGATGCCCGACGGAAGCTCCGAGCTGCAGCTGGTCCGGCTGCAGAAGCTCGTCAGCGCCGAGGTGCTCGCGTCCTCCCGACTCGAGGGCAAGGTGGCGGCCGGCGATGAGCTGCGGATCGCCTTCCAGGCGACCGGCACCGCGACCGTCACCCTCTCGGGCAAGGCATGGCCGGTGGCCGGTGCCGAACCCGCAGCGTGGAACGTGTCGGCGACGGACGCCTCGGCAGCGCGCGTCAAGGACGGCGGCCGCATCGGCATCGCGCTGTACTCGGCGAGCGGCGGCAGCACTCCGCAGGTCGCGATCGAGTCCATCGCCGTGCGCGCGGCCAAGGCCGGTACCGAGCAGCCCACCGAGCCGACGGAGCCCACAGAGCCCGAGGTTCCGACGAACCCGAACCCCGACGGGCCCTTCCCGCGCGGCGACGCCGGTGCGGCAGCACCCGGATCCTTCTCCTTCTCCGCGCCAGCGACCGCGGTGCACGTGGCCCGCACAGGGTCCGACACCAACAGCGGCACGGCGTCACAGCCCATGCAGACCATCACCGCGGCGCTGCGCAAGGTGCCCAGCGGCGGCACGATCGTCGTGCACAAGGGCTCGTACCACGAAGAGGTGCTCGTCCCGCCGCAGAAGCGCGTGACGATCCAGCCGGCCCCGGGTGACGAGGTCTGGCTCGACGGCGCCGAGGCCGTGACCGGCTGGCGTGCCGAGGGCGGCGTCTGGGTCAAGGACGGCTGGACCGTCAGGCTCGACGCGAGCCCGACCTACACCAAGGGCGCTCCGGACGGCACGTCGGCGGGGTGGCAGTTCGTGAACCCGCAGTACCCGATGGCCGCGCATCCCGACCAGCTCTGGGTCGGCGGGGTGCAGCTCACCGAGGTCGCGACGCGTGCGCAGGTGAAGGCCGGCACGTTCTACGTCGACAAGACCAGCTCGCAGCTGGTCATGGGAACGGACCCGTCGGGCAAGCCCGTCGAGGCCAGCACTCTGACGCAGGCGCTGTCGATCCGCTCGGCGGGAACGGTCCTCCGCGGCATCGGCGTCAGGCGCTATGCGACCAGCGTGCCCCAGATGGGAACAGTCGTCATCGCCGCCGCTGATGTCACGGTCTCTGATGTCACGATCCGCGACAACTCGACCACCGGCCTCTACACCTGGTCTCCGCGATCGACCTTCACCCGCGTCTCCGTGCTCGGCAACGGTCTGCTCGGTGCGGGCGCATCGACCGCCGACGGGCTGCGGGTGAACCACCTGCTGTCGGTGGGGAACAACGCTCAGCAGTTCAACCGGGCGCCGGTGTCGGGAGCGTTCAAAGTCACGAGGTCCCGTGACATCGAGGTGAAGGACAGCGCGTTCCTCGACAACCTCGGTCAGGGACCCTGGTTCGACGAGTCCGTCTACGACATCACCTTCACGGGCAACGACGTCGTGGGCAACACCGGCAACGGGCTGGTGTTCGAGCTCTCGGAGAAGGCGGTCATCGCCGACAACATCGTGTCCGACAACGCGTTGAACGGCATCTACATCATCGACACCGGCAACGTCCAGATCTGGAACAACACCGCGGTCGGCAATCAGCGCAACATCGCGATCATCCAGGACAAGCGTCGCGCATCCGACACGAGCGCCGCGGGTCACGACCCGCGGCAGCCGAACCCCGACCCGACGGTGCCGTGGATCACACGCAACACCGTGATCGTCAACAACGTGGTGGGGGATGCCGGAGGCAACTGCCTGATCTGCGTCGAGGACCGTTCGAAGGAGTTCACCGGAGGTCAGCTCGTGGCCCGCAGCGACGGCAACCTCTACTCCCGACCCGCCGTCACCGCCCCGGTGTGGTTCGGCATCTGGTCGCGGGGATCCGCGGGCGATCCCGCGGTGACCAACACGCTGAAGGCGTTCAGCACGGCCACCGGGCAGGACACGCACTCGATGCTCGTCGAAGGAGGATCCGTCGTCGACGACGAGTATCAGCTGGTGGTCCCTGCGGCGCCGGCCGCATTGGCCGCCGCGGCGCCGGCGGTCTCGTCGATCGCGCAGACGATCCCCACGGCGATCGCCGCGGAGACGCGCCTGCCGTCGGGGGCGAAGCTGCTCGGGGCTCAGCCGCGCTGACCCCGGGCGCTCCGCGCCGAACTCAACGTGTCGAGCGGCTGATCCTGGTGATCAGCCGCTCGATCGCGTGACGGAGCGGTCGTGGGTCCTCGAACAGCCAGCGGATCGGGACCCGCTTCTTGAAGACGGCGAGCACCGTGCCGATCGCGGCGGCGGCGACGAGGTTGATCAGCGCGAGCAGCATCCCGTCGATCGATCCGGCCAGCCAGATCGACAGGATCGCCATGACCGGGAAGTGGCTGACGTAGTAGATGATCGAGGAGCGTCCGAGGAACTGCAGCAGGCGCACGCCCTCCCCGCCGCGGGTGAGGTGCGAGAAGATCGCCGCCAGCAGCACCGTGCCCGCGATGCTGGCGGGTGCGCCCCAGACGGCGTACTGCAGCTGCTCGGGCCAGATGCACGAGGCCACTCCGAAGAGCACGACGGGCACCGCCGCGATCAGGGCCGCCCAGCGATGCGTGACGAGCTTCAGCGCATCGGGATGCTGTGCGAGCCAGTTGCCGGCGAAGAAGAAGACCGCGAAGTAGGCCAGCCGCTGCTCGGTGCTGCCCTGGGGCAGGAGGAGGCCCGCCACGGCGGCGACCGCCACCGGCGCCCACGCAGGCAGGCGACGCAGCGCCGGGGCCGCCAGGTAGTAGACGGCGATGAAGAACAGGAACCACAGGTACGAGGTGGCGTACCAGGCGCGCCAGTGCCACCACGGCGCGCCCTCGTCGAGGAACGTCACCATGGCGATCGTGACCCAGACCAGGTAGGGCCACAGGACCATCGCGAACTTCCCGGCGAAGTACTTCCCCGCGGGCTTGCTGATCGATCGCGGCAGGAGCATCCCCGACAGGAACATGAGGGTCGGCATCCGGTACGGGAGGAAGAACTCGTTCACCGTGCGGACGAGCTCGGGCATCTCCTGGCCGTAGAGCACCGGGACGGCGCTGGCGTGCCAGATCAGCAGCAGGAGGATGGCGGTGCCTCGCACGGCATCCATCCAGCCGATGCGGACGCGGGTCGACTCGCGAGTCTGCGGCTGCGACGTCATCGGCTCAGTCGGCGATGACGGCGTCGGCGACGGCGGAGCGGTAGATCGCCGGTGCGTGGCGGCGCAGTGCCTCCGCGCGGGACTCCGGCGTCTCGTCCACCATCCGCTCCCACTCGTCGCGGACGCGGACCAGCGCGTCGGCGATCGCCCCGGCGTCGTCGGGGACGACGAGCTGCGCGGTCGGATACCCGCCGGCCGCTTCGCGAAGGCCGCTGCTGTCGCTGGCGATCACCGGACGCAGCGCGAGGATGCCCTCGACTGCCGTGTTGCCGAAGGGCTCGTCGACGCGCGAGGGCACGATGAGCACGTCGGCGTCGGCGAGGAACGGCCACACATCGGGATGGAAGCCCGCGAAGTCCACATCGACTCCCGTGCTCTCGGCCTGCTCGCGCAGCTGCTGCTCGTACCACTCGTATCCGTCGAAGACGGCTCCGAGCAGGGTGACGGAGGCGTCGACGCCCCGAGAGCGGAGCACCGACGCCGCATCCACGATGAGGTCGGGGCCCTTGCGCGGCGAGAGACGTCCGACGTAGAGGACGCGCAGCGCCCCGTCGACCGTCTTTCGCGCCGGGGTGGGATCGTCGGGGGAGCTCACTCCGTTGTAGACGACCGCTGCACGCCGGGCGAGGGCAGGAAGCGCCTGTCGGATGGTGTCGAGGCTGAAACGGCTGTTGACGAGTGTGCGCTGAGAGGCCAGGTGCGGCAGGTACAGCAGCGCGTTCACGATGCGGTTGCCCGACGCCTCCGCCTCGTGCACGTGACTCACGGAGCGGGTGCGACGCAGCCGCGCGATGATCGGCCACTGCGGGATGATGATGGTCGAGACGTAGACGGCGTCGGGGCGGATGCTCCCGATGAGCCGCCACGCCGCACCGAGCCCGCGGAACATGTCGCGGAACAGTCGCGGGAGCCCCTTGGGTGTGAGCAGGACCTTGCGCAGCACGAGCATGGGGATGATGACCACCTCGGCGCCCGCCTCGCGGAGCGCGACGTCGAGAAGCCCACGGCTGGGCAGGGCGACGACGACACGCGTTCCCGACTCGACGAACCCGATCACGCTCTCGAGGAGCATCCGATCGGAGCCGAACATCTCGGCGCCGGGGTGGGCGACGAGCACGGTCTTCTTCGCGGTCACCATTCCTCCGCCCGACGGCGTGCTCGCCGCGCGACGCGGTGCACGCTCTGCCCTGCCGCGATCCTGCGCGCGAGGTCTTCGTAGGCGTCGGCGACGTCGTCCCAGCGGAACGCGACCCGAGCCCGCTCCTTGGCGCGCTCGCCGGACTCGCGCGTGGCCTGCATGTCGGCTTCGGCCTCTTCGAAGGCGGCCGCGGCGTCGGCCGGGGTGGAGAAGAACCACCCGTCTCCGTCGAGGACCTCGCGGTTGAAGGGCACGTCGAAGGCGATGACCGCGGTGCCGGCGCCCATGGCGCGCAGCAGGGAGGGGTTCGTGCCTCCGACCGAGTGGCCGTGGTCGTAGGTGAGAGCGTGGAAGTAGAGGGCGTCGAGCAGCTCCTGGTCGTACACGCCGCCGACCAGGCGGATGCGATCATCGCCCGCCGCGGCCTGCTGGATCCTCTGCGTGTACTCGCTGCTGTACGGCGCGGAGCCGACGACGACGAGCGGAAGCGTCGCGGTGCTGCGGCGGTAGCCCTCGACGATCTCGAGCACGTGGTTCTCGGGCTCGAAGCGCGCCACGATGAGGTGATAGCCCCCGGGCTTCAGACCCAGCTCCTCGACGCGCCCCTCGGCGACCTCGTCGAGGATCGGCGCCCCGTAGCGGATCATCTCCGTCGGGACCTGGAACTGGTGAGCGTAGTAGTCGGCGATGCCCGGGGCGTCGGCGATGAGAGCGTCGCCCTTGCGGACGCCGAACTGCTCGGCCCACCGGTAGTACGCCTTGCCGCGCGGCCCCCACTTCGAGCGCCGCCACTCCAGCCCGTCCATGTGCAGCGCGGTCGGCACGCGACGCAGCCGCAGGAAGGGGAGGAACGGCGAGTTCGCCGCGTTGAAGACGAACGCGGCATCGGGCCTGCGTCGGAACATCAGGTGCAGCGTCGACAGCCCGGTGTGGCTGAGCGTCTCGACCTGCTTCACCGGGACGGCGGGGAGGTGAACCACCCGCATCCCGAGATACTCCTTCTCACGGCTCTCCGAACCGCGCGTGTACACGACGACGTCGTGGCCGCGGTCGGCGAGTCGTCTGCCGACCTCCTCGACCGCGGTCTCGAATCCGCCGTATGCTGCGGGCACACCTCGTGTCCCCACCATCGCAATGGTGAGGGCGTTCCCCTTGCTCATGCGTCTCAGTATGCCCCGCTCGGCTGCACCATGACCTTGGCGGTGCGCCACATGATCTGCAGGTCGTTCATCACGGACCAGTTCTCGACGTAGCGCAGGTCGAGGCGGACGCTCTCGTCCCACGACAGGTCGCTGCGTCCGGAGACCTGCCAGAGGCCGGTGATGCCGGGCTTGATGTAGAGGCGGCGGAAGACCGTGCCGTCGTACGCGGTGACCTCGCTGGGCAGCGGGGGACGCGGGCCGACGACGCTCATGTCGCCGACGAGCACGTTCCAGAACTGCGGAAGCTCGTCGAGCGACAGCTTGCGCAGGATCTTGCCGACGCGGGTGACCCGGGGGTCGTCCTTCATCTTGAAGAGGAGACCGGCGCCTTCGTTCTGCGCCTTGAGGGCGGCGAGCTGCTGCTCGGCATCCGTCTTCATGGAGCGGAACTTCACGATCTTGAAGCGACGGCCGTCGCGGCCGACGCGCTCCTGGAAGAACAGCGCGGGTCCGGGAGAGTCGAGCTTGATCAGCGGCACGAGCACGAGAGACACGAGCCCGATCGGGATCAGTGCGAGAGTCGCGACCGTGACGTCGAGAGCGCGCTTGAGCACGTGGCGGCCGCCCTCGTAGCTCGGGATCTGCACCTGGATCAGGGGCAGCCCCTCGACGGGGGCGAAGGAGATGCGGGGGCCCGCGACGTCCGTCAGGCGGCTGGAGAGCACGAGCTCTGAGGCCGTGCCCTCCAGCTGCCAGCTCAACTGCTTGACGAACTCGGGGTCTCCGTCGGGACGGCTCGCCACGATGATCGTGTCGGCCCCGAGCTCTGCGGCCACGGTCGCGACCGAGTTCACGTTGCCGAGCACGGGGAACAGGGTCCCGTCGACCTCGACGTCGCGCGCGTTGCCGTCGAGGAGCGTGGCGCCGACGACCTGGTAGCCGGAGGCGCCGATCGGGTGCAGGGTGCGCACGACGTACTCGACGTCGTCCCTGTTGCCGACGACCAGTGTGCGCGAGGCGAACCGGCCGTGCACGCGCTGCGCGACCAGCCAGTGGCGCCACGCCCAGCGCGTGATCAGCAGCGCGAGCAGCCCGACCGGAAGTCCGACGAGCAGGACGAGCTGCATGTGCTGCCACGCGAGCAGCACGCCGATCATCGCGATGATCCCGAATGCGAGACCGCTGGCGTTCGCGACGCCGCGGTACTCGGTGGCGCTGGCGCGGAACAGGGCTGCATCCCGAGTGTGCAGCACGCTGAGCGTCAGGTACCAGAGCGTACCCAGAAGGATGCCGTCACGCAGGGCCTCTTCCCCCGCGGCACCGGTCATCAGCTGGATCGCTGCTGTGACACCGACCGCGAACAGGATGACAGCCGCATCCGTGATCCGCAGTCGCATCCGGTAGCGACGCTCCCACTGGCGGCGTCGCTCGAGTGTGGCGGACGCGCGCGGTGTGACCACCGTGCGTGAGACCGCCTTGGTGGCCCGCGGAGCGGCGACCGGCAGGAAGACGGAACCCGTGCGAGTGATGCTCACAGCATCTTCGACGGACGTCATGCCGAGGCCTCGTGAGCCTTGAATGTACGCAGAAATCCCCAGTGCGACATAGTTTCCCCAGTAGTTCCCCAGACCACGAACCCCACGCTCGCGGCATTGCGTCTGCAACCCGACCCCTCGGGCCTGCTGGATCATCGTGACCCCACGTCACGATTCGCGAACGCCGTCCCACACGGGTTCGCATGCAGCAGGAACTGCAGACCACATCACTCTAGCGGATGGAGGTGGCGGAGGGAAGGTATTTCACACGAGTGGATGAACCGATATTCCAGAACACGCGCTGTGGTGCGAATTCGGCCCGCTATTCTGACCCGGTGACCGCCACCTCCGCACCGCGATTCCGCCTCAGTAGGATGCTCCCGCGAGACCCGGCCCAGCCGCATCGCGCCGCCAGCTCGCTGGAGCTCTTCTTCGATCTCGTGTTCGTCGTCGCCGTGAGCAGGGCCTCCGCAGAGCTGCACCACGCGCTCGCCCACGGCGAGTTCGCGCACGGCATCACCTCCTACGCGATGGTGTTCTTCGCGATCTGGTGGGCGTGGATGAACTTCACGTGGTTCGCCACCTCGTTCGACACCGACGATTGGCTGTACCGCGTCACGACGATCGTCCAGATGGGCGGCGTGCTGATCCTGGCCGCCGGCATCCCGCAGGCCTTCGCCGGCAACTTCACCGTGCCCGTGATCGGCTACATCGTGATGCGGTTCGCGATGATCGCGCAGTGGCTGCGCGCCAGCCGCTCGAGCGAGGGGCCGCTGCGCGCCGCCACCGTCCGGTACGCGGTGGGGATCGGGGCGGTGCAGGTCCTCTGGATCCTCTTCCTGCTCATCCCGAGTGGACCGCTGCAGCTCATCGCCTTCATCGTGTTCGCCCTCATCGAGATCTGCGTACCCGTGTTCGCCGAGTTTCGCTATCAGACGCCGTGGCACCCGCACCACATCACCGAGCGCTACGGACTGTTCACCCTCATCGTGCTCGGCGAGAGCCTGCTCGCCTCCGCGAACGCGAT
Organism: Microbacterium sp. LWH10-1.2; assembly: GCF_038397765.1. Taxonomy (NCBI): domain Bacteria; kingdom Bacillati; phylum Actinomycetota; class Actinomycetes; order Micrococcales; family Microbacteriaceae; genus Microbacterium; species Microbacterium sp. LWH10-1.2. The sequence continues at coordinate 2,985,429 of NZ_CP151638.1, read as the reverse complement.
CATCACGGCGATCGACGAGGTCGACGCCCTCGGGCCGCTGATCGGCATCTCGGTGCTGACGCTCGTGGTGACGGCATCCCTGTGGTGGATCTATTTCTGGCCGCCTCACCACCGTGCCATCACGACGTTCCGGAGCTCGCTGCGGTACGGGTACACCCACTACTTCGTCTTCGCTGCGGCTGCGGCGTTCTCGGCGGGTATCGAGGTGCAGCTCGGCGTGCTCACCCACGAGAGTCACCTGTCGGCGATCGCCGCCTCGCTCACGGTGTCCATCCCGATCGCGGTCTTCCTGCTCGGCGTGTGGTGGGTCGCCATCCGCGATAACGCCGATCGTGTCGTCAACACGGTCGTCCCGATCGGCGCCGCGCTGGTGCTGATCGACGCGGTGCTCCCCACGTCGGTCGCCATCACCGCCGTCGTCATGGTGGGGATCGTGGTCACCCTCGTGCTCCGGCCTCCCGTCGCGCGTTCATAGATTCCGCAGAGAAGAGGCAAAGGGTCCTGCTCGACTCCTCCGCGAACCTGGTGACAGCACACCAGCCGTGCGCACGAGAGGAGCCAGATCATGAGCCGCATCCCCGAGCCGACATCGACCCCGAACGGCCCCGCCTACGAAGGGCGCCTGCTCGATCACCCGGATGAGGAGGTCGTCGATCAGGGGGCGCCGTTCGACATCCGCACCCTGATCAGCCGTCGCGGCGTGCTCGGCCTCGCAGGGATCGGCGTGGGCGCGGTCGTGCTCGCGGCATGCGCCCCGGCCGTGTCGAGCTCGACCACCGCGACGACCGGGACCGGAGGCGACTCGGCGACGACCGGGACATCGAGTGGGGAGATCCCCGACGAGACGGCGGGGCCGTACCCCGGCGACGGCTCGAACGGGCCCGATGTTCTGGAGGAGTCCGGCATCGTGCGGCAGGACATCAGGACCTCGATCGACGGTTCGGCCGCCGCGGAGGGCGTTCCGCTGACGTTCGAGTTCCAGGTGCTCGACATGGCGAACGGGGACAAGCCCTTCGAGGGCGTCGCGGTCTACGCCTGGCACTGCACGGCGCAGGGCGAGTACTCGATGTACTCGGAAGGACTCGAGGACGTCACGTACCTGCGCGGCGTGCAGGTGGCGGATGCCGACGGGAAGGTCTCCTTCACGTCCATCTACCCCGGCTGCTACTCGGGACGCTGGCCGCACATCCACTTCGAGGTCTACCCCGATGTCGGCTCGATCGACGACTCCGCGAACGCCATCGCGACCTCGCAGATGGCGATGCCCGTGTCGTCGAGCACCGAGGTCTACCGGGAGTCCGCCTACGACGGATCGGCGCAGAACCTCGCACAGGTCACTCTCGCGAGCGACAACGTGTTCGGAGACGACTCGGGCGCCTCGCAGCTGGCCACCGTGACGGGAGATGTGTCGAACGGGTACACGGCGACCCTCGTCGTCCGCGTCGACACCACGACGGCGCCGACGGCGGGCTCTGCGCCGTCCGGGGGTGGGGGAGCCGGCGGCACGCCTCCCGCGCACTGAGAACCCGCGACGAGAGTGACTCCCGGCGATGTGCTCCGTCGGGGGCTGAGCGGCGCGAGAACCGATCTGCTATAGTAAAGATGCAACGTGTGTGATTCGCCCCTCTCGGCCGACACGTCGCCATTGATCAGGGCCATTACGGACCGCATGCATCGACGCGTGCGCAGTCTGCCCTCGATCTCACGAAATCTGCGGTGCGCCTGCGCGCCCGCCACAAAGCAATGAGCACCACCATGAGCAACACCACCTTTCCTCCGTTCGACCCGTTGACCTGGAAGCAGGCCGACGATGATGTGCACGTCGCGACGCGTGACGGCGAGTTCGCCGGCTTCGTCGAGTTCGACGGCACCGCCCATCTCGTCCGCGACAACCGCGGCACCGAGATCGGATCCTTCACGACCCTCGACGACGCGTTCCTGGCGCTGGAGGAGGCTCAGGAGTCGGCGCATCGCGCGCCGACGTTTCCCCTGAGCCTTCCTCGCGCGCTGCCGCGCCGTCCGCGGCGCGCCAGGGCCTGAATCGTATGCCGTTCGGCGTATGCGGACAGGTCTAGCCTGAGGTTAGCGATCGGCATCCGCCCTTGGCTTCCATAGCTCAAGGGCTCCCGATCGACAGGAGAGCACCATCTCCATCACACAGGTCGATAAGACCGCCGCAACCGCCACGCTCGGACCGATCCGGCAGACGTACTCCGGCAACGCGGAGTTCCCGCCGATGGCGCACGCCTACAAGCAGGTGTCGCAGGTCGTGAGGGAGACCGGGCTGCTCCAGCGCGCCCGCTGGTTCTACATCCTCGTCGGCACGGGCATCCTGCTCGCACTCGGCGGTGCCGTCACGGGCTTCATCCTGCTCGGCGACAGCTGGTTCCAGCTCCTGATCGCCGGCGCGCTCGGGCTCATCTTCACGCAGATCGCGTTCCTCTCCCATGAGGCGGCGCACCGCCAGATCCTCAGCACGGGCCCCGCGAACTTCCGGCTCGCCCGCATCCTCGCCGGCAGCATCGGCATGAGCTACTCCTGGTGGGACTCCAAGCACACCAAGCACCACGGAAACCCCAACCAGGTCGGCAAGGACCCCGACATCGAGGTCGACACGATCTCCTTCCTGGAGACGGATGCTGCGAAGTCGCGCGGCCTCATCAAGCTGATCACCCGCAAGCAGGGGTGGCTCTTCTTCCCGCTGCTGACGCTCGAGGGCTTGAATCTGCACTACATCGGCCTCAAGCACCTCATGACCAAGAAGAACGTCAAGGGACGCTGGACCGAGCTGGGCATCATCGCCCTGCGCTTCGCGATCATCCTCGTGCCGGTGTTCCTGATGCTGCCGCTCGGCATGGCGTTCGCCTTCATGGGCGTGCAGCTCGCCGTCTTCGGCGTGTACATGGGCGCCTCCTTCGCGCCGAACCACAAGGGCATGCCGATCATCGACCCGAGTGCTCGACTGGACTTCTTCACGAAGCAGGTCCGCACCTCCCGCAACATCCGCGGAGGCTGGTGGGCGACGACGCTCATGGGCGGACTCAACTACCAGGTGGAGCACCACCTGTTCCCGAACATGCCGCGACCGCACCTGTCCAAGGCTCGGGAGATCGTGCGCGACTACTGCGCGGCGAACGACGTGCCGTACACGGAGACCAGCCTCGGCCGCTCGTACGCGATCGTCATCGAGTACCTGAACCGCGTGGGCCTGGCCGCCGGCGCTGATCCCTTCGACTGCCCCGCGGTCGCCCAGTTCGGGCGCGCGTAGCGAGAGTCTTGCCTGACAGGGGCGCGATCGGCTTCGGCCGGTCGCGCCCCTTCTGCATCCTCTGCGTGCGATCAGTAACTTAAGGTGTTAAGTTACTGATCATGGATCTCGCCTACGAACTGCACGATCTGGTCCGCACGCTCGACAGGTGGGCGGAGCGGATGCTGAAGCCTGAAGGGCTGAGCTACAGCCGCTACGTCGCCCTGGTGATCGTGTGCGAGCACCCGGGGCTCACCGGACGTGACCTCGCCAGAGGGCTGGGGGTCAGCGAGCCCGCTGCGAGCGGCCTGGTAAGGGCCATGCTGCGCGACGGACTCGTCGAGAACATCGCGCCCGAGAGGGCGGGCAACATCCGCCGCCTGCGCGCGACCGACGCGGGGCACGCGCTGCAGAAGAAATGCGCCGAACTGCTCGGAGACTCTCTCGATCGCAACGCCCGCACGATCGGCATCGACCCCCTTCACCTCGCAGGCGTCATCCGCACCCTGCATGACGAGGTGCGCCTGGTGCGTGCCGCGACCACAGAGGAGCCCTCATGATCTTCGCCGTACTCGCCGCCGCCCTCTGGACGGCCAGGCTCGGCATGTTCGTCGCCCTGCACATAGTGCGCAGCGACTACTCGCCCGTGAAGCACGCGGTCAGCGACTATGCGGTCGGGCGCACTCGCACGCTCAGCTCGATCATGACCTGGACCACCGCCGGCGGGTGGGGCGCGCTCGCCGCTGCGGTCTGGTTCGGGCTCCCCGAGTGGAGCGACCGAGTGGGGGTCGCCGCCTGGCTCGGCGTTCTCGCAGTGATCTTCGTCGCCCTGCCGTTCGTGCCGACCACGCTCGAGGGCGAGGAGATGACCACGATCGGACGCCTGCACATGCTGGCCGCCGTGGCGTGGTTCGCGATCAGCTACTCGTGCATGGGCAACTTCGTCAGGCTTGCGGAGAGCACGGTCGGCGGTGGTCTGGCGGCGACGCTCTCGGTGCTCAGCGTGGTGACGATGGTGGCGCTCGTGGCATTGATCGGCTCGCTCGTGCTGCCATGGCTCCGCTCCCGGACCTTCGGCATCGCCGAGCGGGTGTTCATCGTCGCGGTGAACGTGTTCTACCTGATCGTCGCGATCATGCTGCTTCTCGGCTGACGGGGCCCAGGGGCGGCCGTGCCCACGCCGCGGACCGGGCAGCGATCGGATCGGAGAGCGGTACGCCAGAGGGGGTGCGAGCGGAAGACCGCTCGCACCCCCTCTGGGCGAAGACGTCGATCAGCGGGTGGTCGACTCCTCGGCGTCGACCACGTCGATGGTGATCTTGCCGTCGATGGTGGCGGCCTCGTCGTCGAGCAGTTCATCCTCGAGGACCTCGTCGCCGAGGAACACGTCGGCGGGCTCCGCCTCGATGATCTCGGCCTCGAAGGTCTCGACCTCGTCGTCGACGTCATCGATCTCGACGTCGTCGGAGGCGGCCGCTGCGGCAACCTCGGTCGCACCGGCGACGGCCACCGCGGCATCCGCCTTCGGGGCCGACGCAGGAGACTCGTCGCTGAACACGCCCTCCGGACGGATCATCTCGCGCACCTCGGCCATGAAGCTGGCGAGCTGCTGCTGCTGCCAGCGCAGCTGACGCGCGTGGTCCTCGGCGTCCCGCAGCACGGTGGACGTGTGCGTGGTGACCGAGTCGACGATCTTCTGCGACTTGACCCGAGCACGGTCGAGCGTGTCACGGGCCCGCACCTGCGCGTCGGCTTCGATCGCGGACGCCTGCGTGCGCATCAGGCGCTCGTAGTCATCGGCCTTCGCGGAGATCCGCTGCGCGTGGTCGAGCGAGGCCGCGACCTGCTCGTTCGCATCGGTGGTGATGCGCTCGGCGTGGGCGACGGCCTGGTTGTGCAGCACGAGGAACTCCTGCTGAGCGTCGTCCTGGCGGCGGGTGAGCGTCTCCTCGAACTCGAGGACGCGCGCGTTCATCTCGCGCACCTCGCGCTCGGCGTCCGCACGCAGCTGCTCGGTCTCGCGCGTGACGAGCGAACGGAGGGCGGCGGCGCCCTTCTCGGCCTCGGTGCGGATGGCGGTGGCCTCCTGCGACGCCTGGTGCACCTTCTCGGCGGCGTGCGCCGACTCGCGCTCGAGGCGGGCCTCGTGCGCCGTGAACTCGGTGTCGATCTTCAGACGGATCTGGTCGGCGTCATGCTGGGCGTGCGCGATGATGCGCGTCGCGTCGGCGTCGGCCTCGGCGCGCTGCGCGGCGACCTCCTCGCGGGCGGCGGCCATCAGGCGGTCGGCCTGCACGGCGGCGTTCTGGATGAGGACGTTGGCCTGCTCCTCCGCCACGCGCAGGATCGCCTCGAACTGCTCGCGCGAGGGTGCGTCCTTGCCCTCGGGCCGGGGCGCGTCGACGAGTTCGTTGGTCAGGGTGGAGACCTGCTGCTCGGCATCCGCTGCCTGCGCCTTCGCGGCGGTGAGCTCGGCCTCGAGCACCTCGCGGGCGGAGCGCTCCTCGGACCGCACCGACTCCAGTGCGTCTTCGTGGCGTGCCTCGGCATCGGCGAGGTCGGCCTTCAGCTGCTGCAGCTGGTTGCGCAGGGAGCTCAGTGCCGAGTCGACCTCGGCCTTGTCGTAGCCGCGGAACGAGGCGGTGAATCCGCCGGTCGAGGGCTGGTCCTTCGGAGTCTCCTCGATCAGCTTGTCGAAGAAGTCGTTGTCGGCGGGAGTTTCGCTCATGGGTCGGCCTTTCTGGCGGGGCCGTGGCGCAGACCGGTCGTGGGGCCGCGCAGGCCTGAGGAGGAGGGGCACGCACACCGCGAAGACCTGCGATGGCGCTGTCATCCAGCCTAGCCGCGCTGCCTGTGAGTTGTGCAGTCAGTTCTGACGCGCGATCGCCGTGATCACAACGATCATGTCCTCGTCAGGGACCGTGGCTGCGGCATCGGCGAACAGCGCGCGGCCGAGCCCGATGACGCCGACGTTCATGAGCGCTCCTCGCGGACGATCCTCCAGACGGCGGGTTGTCCGGTGTTGCGCGAGTACTCGACGCGGACGCCGTCGGCGACCGAGATGTCCTGAGCCCCGGCGCCCGAGGCGACGCGGGAGCGGAGATCGCGCCAGAACTCGAGGTTCTGCGGCATCCCCAGGTGCTCGCGTGTCCGCTCGATCTGCATCCGTGTGCCGTCTGGATCGTCGACGAGGTGAACGACGGCGTCGTCCGGTTCGACGAAGCGGATGCCGTAGGCGCCGCCGTCGAGCGGCGTGAACCGGCGCGGCTGCTGCAAGACGACGCGGTCGACGATCTCGCGCGCCACGGTCGCGGGCGCGTGGATCACCAGGGGCGTGCCCAGCTCGGCGAGGAGCCTCTCGTTCTGCGACGTGGCGACCTTGTGCCCTGCACGGTCTCCCGCTGAGCGCGACGAGCGCCGGATCCAGCCGGGGAGGAAGAACATCAGGACCACCAGCCCGACGATCACGATGGCGAAGAAGAGCGTGCCGTCCACGCGACAAATCTACGGGAGCGGAGGACGTCCGTCATTGCTCCTATTTAGCAGCAGTGCTAGATTGCGAACATGAGCGATGAGGTGACGAGCGTCTTCGAGGCACTGGCGCATCCGACGCGTCGGCAGATCCTGCAGGATCTCAAGGACGGCGAGCTCGCGGCCGGTGAGATCGCGGCGAGGTTCGCGGCGAGCGGGCCGACGATCTCGCGGCATCTCCGCGTGCTGCGCGAGGCCGGACTCGTCACCGAGCGACGCGATGCCAACCGCATCCTCTACTCCGCCGTCACCGATCGGCTGGCCTCGTCAGTGGGGGACTTCCTCTCGGCGGTGTGCCCCGAGCAGATCGTGCTGCGCGAGGTGCGCAAGCGCCGTACCGCCGCTCCCGCGGAGGACCGGCTTCCCGCATGAGCATCGTGAGGGGTGTGCGGGCGCAGCTGCGTCGACGCCTCCTGATCAGCTACCGTGTCGATCCCGCTGTCGCGGCGTCACTGCTCCCCGAAGGGTTCCGCCCGCAGCTCGTCGACGGCTCCGCGCTCGCCGGAGTCTGCGTGCTGGGACTGGAGGCGATCCGGCCGCGATGGTTCGCTCCGCGGTGGGGGCTCCGTTCGGAGAACGCCGCCCATCGCATCGCCGTTGAGTGGGACGGCCCGGAGGGGACGGAACAGGGCGTCTTCATCTTCGAGCGGCACAGCTCGGCGTGGCATCCGGTGCTGTTCGGCGGGCGGCTCTTCCCCGGCGTGCATCACCGGGCGCGTTTCACGACCCGTGAGGGGAGCGGCCGCTACGCCCTGACGATGGATGCCGGCGCCCACAGCATCGCCGCCGACGTGGAGGTGGGCGGGGAGTGGACGAGCGGCTTCTTCGACTCGGTCGACGAGGCGTCGGAGTTCTACCGCGCCGGACGCATCGGCTGGTCGTACCGCCACGACGGCCACGAGGTCGAGCCCGTCGCCCTGGCCTCGGACGAGTGGGCCGTGGAGGGCGCACGGCTGCACAGCCTGCGGTCGTCGTTCTTCGACGCGCTCCCCGAGGGCGCCGCGGTCTTCGACAGCGTGGTCGTCATGCGCGACCTCCCCGTCGTGCTGTCCGCACCTCAGCCCAGCAGCGCCATGATGAGCACCAGCACGGGCAGGCATCCGATGGTGGTCAGGAAGACCGTGTCCCGCGAGATCGCCTCGCCCACGTCGTAGCGCTGCGAGTAGTTGAAGACGTTCTGCGCGGTCGGCAGGGCGGCGAGCACCACGACGATCAGCGTCTGCTCCGACGAGAGTCCGAAGAGCAGGGCGGCTCCCCACGCGACCACCGGCATCGCGATCAGCTTCAGGATGCTGGCGAGGATGACGTCGCGGCGATGTCCGCGAGTGCCGAGCACGCGCTGTCCGTGCAGGGAGATGCCGTAGCTGATGAGCAGCACGGGCACCGCGGCGTCGGCGATGAGCTGGATGGGGTCCATCACGATGTCGGGCACGCGGATGCCGAGCACCGACACGAGCGTGCCGAGCAGGGAGCCGATGATGATCGGGTTGGTCGCGGTGCGCACCAGCGTGCGGCGGATCGAGACCGTGTCGCTCGTCACGGCGTCGAGGATCGTCAGCGAGATCGGCGTGAACACCAGCAGCTGCATGAGGATCACGGGTGCGGGGTACGCGGCGCTGCCAAGCAGGTAGATCGACAGCGGGATGCCGATGTTGTTCGAGTTCACCTGCCCGGCTGAGAGGGCGCCGATGACCGTCTCGCCGATGGGACGCTTCCACCAGAGCCGCGCGAACAGGACGTAGACGACGATCACCGCGACGGCCGCGATCGCCGAGACGGGCAGGAGCGAGGAGAACAGCATCCCGGCGTCGGCGTGGGCGAGCACGCTGAACAGCAGGAACGGCGAGAGCACGAAGAAGATGAGGCGTCCGAGGACGTGCCGGGCATGGGGTCCGAGCAGATCGATGCGCCCGATGACGTACCCCAGCGCGATCGCGACGCCGACGACGGCGAAGCCGGTGAGCGTATCGATCATGCTTCGAGCGTAGCGAGGGTGGGGGAGGGGCCTGCGCGGCGGTTCGCGCGGATGTCCGCTACTGCGGGGAGTACCTCAGGAAGAGGTCGACTCCGTCCTCGGAGTACAGAACGAAACCGTGGCGTTCGTAGAGGCGCTGCGCGGCGCTTCCGCGCAGTACGTCGAGCCGAAGATCTCCGGCTCTGTCGCCGGACTCCGCCACGATGCGGCGGAGGACCTGTCCGCCGATTCCCTGCCCCTGGTACCGCGGCGAGAGGTAGAAGTGCTCGATCCACAGCTCGTCGCCGTCGGGGCGGACGGCGACGAGCCCTGCGTCCTGAGCATCGACGACGATGACGCGTGTGTGGGCGGGCGTGAACGCGTCGAGGAAGCGCGTCCGCACGCGCTCCTCGTCGAAGCGGCCGAGACGCTCCAGGTCGGCGCGCATCGTCTCCGCCCGCACCTCGGCCATCCACGGCGCATCCGTCGCCACGCTCGGTCTGAAGGTCCAGTTCGCTCCCATGCCTGCCATCGAACCAGCCGGTGCCGTCCTCGCCAAACCGCGGGTGCGCGACGCGCTGATCGGCTCGGGACGCCGATACGGTGGACGAGCATGCGACGACACGGGCGAGAGGGTGCCGACAGGATGACGATGAACACGACACCGCCCGCGGGGATCCGCAGGGCCACACCCGCCGATGTCCCCGAGGTGCTGCGGCTCTTCGACGAGATCATCGCGTGGTTCGTCTCCATCGGCAACGAGGGCCAGTGGGGCGTGGAGCCCTGGTCGACGCAGGAGCGGCAGATCGCCAGGGTGACCGAGGCCTGTGCGCTGCCGGGAGCGTGGATCTCCGAGCATCCCGATGTGGGTGTCATCGGTGTGCTGGTCCTGGGCGACGCGATGGACTACGTCCCGGCCGCCGAGGAACCCGAACTGTACGTGCGACTACTGCTCGCATCGAGGGACCCCCGCGCTCGCGGCACCGGCAGGCGGCTGCTCGCCTTCGCCGACGACGAGGCGCGCGCCGCGGGAGTGGATCGCCTCCGCGTGGACTGCTACGGCGGAGGCACGGGAGCGCTCGTGGAGTTCTACGAGTCCTGCGGATACGAGCGCATCTCGACCTTCGATGAAGACGGCTGGCCAGGGCAGTTGCTCGGGCGGAGACTCGGCTGACTATCTTCGCCGTCGCCGCGCACGGCCTCTACGAGAAGTTCGGGTTCGGCGCTCCCGACGCGACGGCGATGGTCAGGCCGGGGCGGCGGCCGGTCGGACGGTGGGCCGGCGGGAGGTGCGAGGGGCTGTCGCCCGTGAACCTTCCCAAGCTACCGATCTGCGAGCCGAGCGTCTGTAGGTAGAAGAGGGGACAGCGGCAGTGAGCGATTTCTCAATACGTTGTGCCTATGAAATCGCCACTTGATCTCTCCACGGTTGAACTCTCCCGACGAGGTTTGCTTGTCGGCGCGGGTATGTTGACGGGCGCTGCAGCCCTGGGATTCGATGCGTTGTCGGCCTCGCCCGCATCCGCGGCGGGGGCGATCCTCTGGCCGAACGGAACGACCACGCGCCCAGCCATCAGCAGCCCGTTCGGTCAGCGACCGAAGCCCAATCAGGGTGCATCTTCTGACCACAAGGGTACGGATTTCGTCGGATTCAGCATCGTGCGAGCTGTTGCCGACGGTGTTGTCGTGGCCGCGGGGATCCCTGGTGGGTGGGAGCCGGGCGGAACGCAGGTGTGGATCCAGCATGACGGTTTCCTCACGCGCTCCTTGCACATGGTCGCGGGGTCGCTCGCCGTCTCTCCCAATCAGACGGTGCACGCAGGTGACGTGATCGGAACGATGGGAGCCACCGGCAATGTGACCGGAGTTCATCTCCACCTCGAGGTCGTCGTCGGGGGCGTGCAGATCGACCCGGTCCCGTTCCTCACGGCCCGCGTAGGCGGCACACCCCAGCCCGACCCGGTGCGCGGGGTCAAGGAGTTCGCCGTCCGCGGCGGTAGCTGGTCCGCGATCCCGGTCGGCTACAACATGTCGAACAGGTTCACGGCGGTGAACATGGGATCCGGTTGGGGAGACCTGTACGGATCCTTCGGCGGGCACCTGAGGTATGTCGGGGTCATGGGAGGAGCGTGGACCCAGATGGACTCGGGCCTCCCGCTCGACGCGTACAGCATCTCGGCATTGAACGTCGGTCAGTCGTTCCCGCACATCTTCGCGGTCGAGAACTCCGTCCTGTACCACATCTATGCGGACGGCACCGGGTGGCACAAGGCCTCGACAGGGCTCACTGTCCCCGGCAAGATCTCTGCCGTCCTCCTGCCGGGCGGCAACGTCCAGATCGTCGCGAACATCGGCGGCTACATGCACCACATCACGACGCACAACGGCTGGGAGATCGGGAACAGCGGGATTCCCATCGGCGACGAGTTCAAGGCGGTGAACGTCGGAGGGATGCTGCAGATCGTCACTCTTCTCAACGGGGTGGTGCACCTGATCTGGCCCGGCGCCGGCTGGCAGCTGCAGTCGACGGGCATCGGCACCAGCGGCAGTCTGACGGCGGTGGACATGGGTGGTGGCTACCCCACCGTGATCACGAACGAGGGGTGGAGCGTCTGCGTCACCTCGGTCAGTGGCGGAGGCTGGGTGCGTCAATCGACCGGTGTCGCCGTGAGCGGCACCATCGATGCGTTGAACATCGGCGGTGGCTACCCGACCGTGTACGCCGTCTAGAGCGGGAACCGCGAAGGACCCTTGCCCGTCCGGTGGTCGGGCAAGGGCCCTTCGTTCTGGGGCTACCGTGCCTTACGACTCCGGCACAACGATCCCCGGGTGTTGCGTCTCGCTTCGCTCGCTCAACGACCGGGGTGGTCGGAGCGTTCAACGGACCGGGAGCAGGAGCATCCGATTCGGACGGGACACAACTCTCATCGGGGCAAAGCAAAACCCCCGCCATGTAGAAGCTAGGCGAGGGTTTCTGGGACCGTTGTAACGACGGTCCGTGTGGCTCCGACGGGCGTCGATCCCGTGACCTCACGATTTTCAGTCGTGCGCTCTACCAACTGAGCTACAGAGCCGTGCGACCGGCGAAACCTGTCGCATCTAGACGAAAGGCCCTCTCCGAGAAAAGGACCAATCGCACAGAGCGACCCTGACGGGACTTGAACCCGCGACCTCCGCCGTGACAGGGCGGCACGCTAACCAACTGCGCTACAGGGCCATACTTGTTTTCAATTGTATCGGATGAGTGACCCCAACGGGATTCGAACCCGTGCTACCGCCGTGAAAGGGCGGCGTCCTAGGCCGCTAAACGATGGGGCCGAAGTCTGTCCCGGGGGACTTCCTTGCCGACGCTCAAGCATAAGGGATGTTTCAGGCAAATCGCGAATCGAGGGCGAGTCTGCTTCCGCCCGGGCGTGTTCGGGAGGACGATGGGGGGTGTTCACCATGCCCGCGAACCTGCTCCACACCCTGTTGCGGATGTGAAAGTTGTTGTTAGTGTGGCATGAGTGAAACCGGCGGAAGGGGCCGTGTGAACGACAAGCCATCTATGGCGGATGCTGCGGAAGCGGCATCCGTCGACTGCGGGTGCGCACCCACGCCCGCCGAAAGCCGTGCCTTCTGGAAGAACGGCTCGATCACCCGTCGCAACGCCCTCGGGATCGGCGTGCTCAGTGCCGTCGCCCTCAGCGCGTTCGGGGTGTCGTCGGGCGTCTCCGCTGCGTATGCGGCCTCGTATCCGAGCTGGGACGACGTGCAGCGCGCCATGGCGAGCGAATCGTCCAAGGCTGCGGAGGTCACCCGCATCCAGGGGCTCATCGACGGTCTGACGCAGAAGGTCGCCGAGACCCAGGCCGCCGCCGAGAAGGCCGGCCAGGAGTTCTACGACGCCCAGCAGGCGTTCTTCGACGCCGCCACCAAGGCCGACGAGCTGCAGAGTCAGGCCGACACGCAGGCGGCCACCGCGACCGAGGCCGAGCGCAAGGCCGCGCAGGTCGCCACCCAGCTCTACCGCGACGGCGGAGACGACACGTCTCTCGAGCTCTTCTTCGCAGGGTCCGCCGCGAACGCCGACGATCTCCTCTCGCGCCTCGGCACGATGGACAAGGTCTACGGCTACACCCAGACGGTGTACGAGACCGCCGTGAAGGCGCGCAACACCGCGCAGTCGCTGAGCGATCAGGCCGAGGTCGCGCGCAACGAGCGCGATCGCCTGCAGAAGCTCGCCGAGCAGAAGATGCTCGAGGCGCAGGCCGCAGCGGATGCCGCGCAGGCGGCGCTCGACGAGCAGACGGCCAACCTCGCCACGATGCAGGCTCAGCTGGCCGCCCTCAAGGACCAGACGGCGACCACCGTCGCCGGCTACCAGGAGGGTGTCCGCGTCGCCGAGGAGGAGCGCAAGCGCCGTGAAGCCGCGGAGGCCGCAGCTGCAGCCGCCGGCAACAACGGCGGGGGCGGCGGAGGCGGCGGTGGTACCGGGGGAACCCCTGGAACCGGCGGCTGGGTCCGCCCGCACGGCGGTCACCGCAGCGCCGGCTACGGCTCGCGTCCTGCGCCCTGCAGCGGATGCTCGACCTTCCACCGCGGCGTCGACATCGCCAACGGCTGCGGCGCGGCGATCTACGCGGCCCACGCCGGGACGGTCGACTTCGCCGGCCCCAACGGCGGCTACGGCAATTACATCCGCATCCAGCACGGCAACGGCGTCGGCACCGGCTACGCGCACATCAAGCCGGGCGGCTTCGCCGTCGGCCGCGGCCAGCAGGTCAGCGCCGGACAGGTCATCGCCTACGCAGGCAACACCGGGAACTCGGCGGGCTGCCACCTGCACTTCGAGGTGTACATCAACGGCGGCACGGTCAACCCGATCGACTTCCTCGCCCAGCGCGGCATCTCGGTCTGAACACCCGCCTCACGGGCGCAGACCTCATAAACGAAGAGAAGACCCCCGGCCGCTGAGCGGAACCGGGGGTCTTCTCTTCGTTCAGACGTCGAGGGTCAGTGGCCCTGCTCGCCGAAACGGACGATCGCCTCGTCGAGGATGCGCTGCGCCTCGGCGGCGTCGCCCCACTCGTCGACCTTGACCCACTTGTTGGGCTCGAGGTCCTTGTAGTGCTCGAAGAAGTGCGCGATCTCCTTCTTCGTGTACTCGGCGATGTCGCCGATGTCCTGGATGTGTGCCCAGCGAGGGTCCTTCGACAGCACGGCCACGAGCTTGTCGTCGCCACCGGCCTCGTCGCTCATCTTGAGCACGGCGACGGGACGGACCTCGACGACGACGCCGGGGTAGATCGCGTGGTCGAGGAGCACGAGCACGTCGAGCGGGTCGCCGTCCTCGCCGAGGGTGTTGTCGAAGTAGCCGTAGTCGGCCGGGTACCCGAAGGTCGTGTAGAGCACGCGGTCGAGGTGCACTCGCCCGGTCTCGTGGTCGACCTCGTACTTCACGCGGCTGCCGCGCGGGATCTCGATGACGGCGTCGTGTGCGCCCATGCGTGTGCTCCTCAGAAAAGACGGTTGGATGCCGCGGACCAGCCTACTCGGGCCGCGCGCTCACGCGGAGTCGGGGCCCGCTCGGGTCTAGGCGTCGGTTCCCGTCGCGGGCGAGGACGGGGGAGTGCGCCGTCGCGAGAGGCGGCTCAGCAGACGGCTCACGGGATCGCTCAGGAGCAGCAGGAACAGCCCTACGTAGCCGTTGGGGGACGCGAGCACCGCGATCAGGAGCGCGCCCGCGAACAGGATGATCGCCGTGACATCGCCGATCACCCCCGCACGCAGCGTGTCGGCCGGCGCCGTCGTCAGCTCGGGGTGGCGCGACAGATAGATCCAGCCGGCGAGGGTCGTGACCTGGGTCATGATGAGCGTTCCGATGTAGACCACGGCCTGCAGCGGATCGGTGTCCATCTGGCCGATCATGGCGGTGGGCACGGGCAGCCACACGATCGTCGCCATCCAGGCGACGTTGATCCACAGCAGGGGCGCGGTGATCAGCTCGACGTCGCGATACTGCCGGTGGTGGCCCATCCAGAACGTCGCTATGAGGAGGAAGCTCAGCCCGAAGCTGAGCAGCTGGCCCGAGTGCTCGGACAGGAACTCCGCCGTGCCGAGGTGCCCGGATGCCGCCTCAGACACCGACTCCATGAGGGGGAGGATGAGAAGCGTCATCGCGATGGCGACGACCGCGTCGACGAACGCCTTGAACCGCTCGGTCGTGAAAGTCCTCATGCCGCTGTGATCTGCCACGGCGTCAGACTAGTCCGCGCGCTTCCCGTGCGGAGACGGACGCGCGGATGCCGGGTGCGTGCCCTAGCGTGGAGGAGTGCCGTCGCTCCCACCCGCTGTCGCCGAGATCCGCCTCGCCGTGCGCACCGCGCTCGCAGAGCTGCCTGAAGGTGCGACGGTCATCGTCGCCCTCTCCGGCGGCGCCGACTCGCTCGCGCTCGCCGCGGCCGTCGGCTTCGAAGCGCCGAAGCTCGGTCTGCGCGCCTCATCCCTCACCGTCGACCACGGACTGCAGGAGGGGTCGGATGCCGTCGCCCTCCGTGCAACGAAGACCGCAGCCGGGCTCGGTCTCGATCCGCTCGTCGTGAAGGTCGAGGTGGGCGAGGAAGGGGGCCCGGAGGCGGCGGCTCGTGATGCACGTCATCGGGTGCTGCGGGATGCCGCGTCCGACGTCGCCGCTGCCGCTGTGCTCCTCGGCCACACCCTCGACGATCAGGCGGAGACCGTGCTGCTCGGCCTCGCGAGAGGGTCGGGGGCGACCAGCCTGCAGGGCATGGCCTCTGTGCGGAAGGACGACGACGGTCTGCGCTGGATCCGCCCGCTGCTGGGCGTGCGCCGTGAGACGACGCGCGCGTTCTGCGTGGCATCCGATATCGAGTTCTGGGACGATCCGCACAACTCCGAGAGCCGCTTCGCCCGGGTCCGCGTGCGGGAACGCGTGCTCCCCGTTCTCGAGTCCGAGCTCGGACCGGGCATCGCCGAGGCCCTCGCACGCACCGCGGAGCAGCTGCGGGAGGACGCAGAGGCCTTCGACGAGATGATCCACGAGACGATCGAGGACATCGTCGAGCACGCAGAGGCCGGCATCTCGGTGAGCGTCGCGGCGCTCGCGGCCAACCCCGCCGCGCTGCGGAACCGCATCATCCGCCTCGTCGTCGACAGCGAGTTCGGCGCGAGCCTCACTCGCACGCAGACCGTCGAGGTCGCCCGTCTCGCGACGGACTGGTCAGGGCAGGGGCCCATCGATCTGCCAGGATGCTCCGCCACCCGTGTCGGCGGGCGCATCGTGTTCACGGCATCCGGTCGCTGAACGGACGCAGACGAAACGCCTCACCTGACGTTCGACGTCGGATGAGGCGTTTCGTCTCTGTCGCTGCGTTCCCCCGCTCGGCGACTCGGGCCGCCAGGCGACCGGGGCGCGAGGGGAGGGGAGTCCTACTTCTTGCCGCCGAAGAGGCCGCCGAGCAGGTCGCCGATGCCGCCGCCGGACGAACCGCTGCCGCCGCCCAGCAGACCGCCGATGATGTCGCCGATGCCGCCGGTGCTCGCACCGTTGCCGCCACCGCCGAGGAGACCGCCGATGATGTCGCCCAGTCCGCCGGACTGCTGTGCGCCGGCATCCGACGTCTCCGCCTTGCCCTTGTTGGCGTTGGCGATCAGGCCCATGATGATCGGCGCGAGGATCGGCAGGAGCTTGCCGAAGTCGATGCCAGCGGTCTCCTTCGAAGTCGTGAGCTTCTCGGTGACCTCCTGCTGCTTGGCGCCGAGGATGTGCGACACGATCTTGCCGCCGTCCGCCTGGTCGATGTCGTCGACCTTGGTCGCGCCGGCGGAGCCCTCGTGACGCTTCAGCGCGTTCTCGATGGCGGAGGAGCCCTCCTCCGTGGAGGCGTTCTTCGCCAGTCCGCTCAGCAGCACGGCGCCGCCCTGCTCCACGGCGGCCTTGGCGACGTCGGGGGAGACCCCGAGCTTCTCCGCGATGTCGTCGATCGGGACCTGCGCGAGGATGTCGTCGAGAGCCATGGTGAATCCTTCCGTCTGTGGGCGTCCGCCCGTCTCAAGGCTCACAGTAGTGCGGAAGAACGGGGTGTGGGTATACGCGACCCGATACATCACGACCGGGATCCGCGGCCGATCCCTGTGGACGCGGGGGCGGGCGGCGAGGGATCGGATGCCACTGGACGCGGCACCCGATCCCTTCACCTAAAATCGATCCATGCGCGCCGCGGACATCCAGGACGACCTTGCCCAGATCCTCGTCACTGAGGAGCAGATCATCGCCAAGCTCGACGAGCTCGCAGCGAAGGTCGCCGTGGACTACGAGGGCAAGGATCTGCTCCTCGTCGGCGTGCTCAAGGGCGCGGTGATGGTCATGGCCGACTTCGCCAGGGCGCTGCCGTTCCACGCGCCGATGGACTGGATGGCGGTGTCGAGCTACGGGGCCAGCACGAAGTCGAGCGGCGTCGTGCAGATCCGCAAGGACCTCGACAGCGACCTGAACGGCAAGCACGTCCTGATCGTCGAGGACATCATCGACTCCGGACTGACCCTGAGCTGGCTGCTGGAGAACTTCGGATCGCGCGGAGCCGAGTCGATCGAGGTGCTCGCCCTGCTGCGCAAGCCGGAGGCGGCGAAGGTCGTCATCGACTGCAAGTACGTGGGCTTCGACATCCCCACCGACTTCGTCGTCGGATACGGCCTCGACTACGACGAGCGCTACCGCAACCTGCGCGACGTCGCGGTGCTCGCCCCCCACGTCTACAGCTGACCCGGCGTCGTGGCGCGATGGCGCCGACGGCCCCGCCGAGCCGTGCTCTGCGGAGGCCGGTACGCCGTGGGTGAACGCACAGCAGGCACCAAGCGCTCGCGCGATACGCTGATCCGATCATGGATGTGAAGAAGCTCACCCGGAATCCGCTGATCTACGTAGCCCTGATCGGTCTGCTGCTCTTCGGCGGCTTCCTGCTGATCTCCAACCTCGGCGCCCCGAAGCAGATCACCACGCAGGAGGGTCTCAAGCTGCTCGCCGGCGAGACCGTCACCGAGGTGGTCAACACCGACGGCGATCAGCGCGTCGACATGACGCTCTCGAAGCCGTTCGAGGGCTCGGAGTCGGTGCAGTTCTACTACGTCGACGCCCGCGCGGCAGACGTGGTCGCCGCGATCGACAAGGCCGACCCGAAGAAGGGCTTCGACGACGCCGTTCCGCGCGCCAGCTGGTTCGACGGCTTCCTCTCGCTCCTGATCCCGATGCTCCTGCTCGGCCTGCTGTTCTGGTGGCTGCTCTCCTCGATGCAGGGCGGCGGCGGCAAGGTCATGCAGTTCGGCAAGTCCAAGGCCAAACTCGTCAACAAGGAGACCCCGACGGTCACCTTCGCCGACGTCGCCGGCGCCGACGAGGCGATCGAGGAGCTCCACGAGATCAAGGAGTTCCTGCAGGACCCGGCCAAGTTCCAGGCCATCGGCGCCCGCATCCCGAAGGGCGTGCTGCTGTACGGCCCTCCCGGAACCGGAAAGACCCTGCTCGCCCGCGCCGTCGCCGGCGAGGCAGGCGCCCCCTTCTACTCGATCTCCGGATCGGACTTCGTCGAGATGTTCGTCGGCGTCGGAGCATCCCGCGTCCGCGACCTGTTCAACGTGGCCAAGGAGAACTCCCCGGCCATCATCTTCATCGACGAGATCGACGCCGTCGGACGTCACCGCGGCGCCGGACTCGGCGGCGGCAACGACGAGCGCGAGCAGACGCTCAACCAGATGCTCGTCGAGATGGACGGCTTCGACCCGAACGCGAACGTCATCGTGATCGCGGCGACGAACCGCCCCGACATCCTCGACCCCGCGCTCCTGCGTCCCGGCCGTTTCGACCGCCAGATCGGCGTCGACGCCCCCGACCTCAAGGGCCGCCAGCGCATCCTCGAGGTGCATGCCAAGGGCAAGCCGCTCGCGCAGAGCGTCGATCTCGAGGTCGTCGCCCGCAAGACCCCCGGCTTCACCGGAGCCGACCTCGCCAACGTCCTGAACGAGGCGGCTCTGCTGACCGCCCGCTCGAACGCGCAGCTGGTCGACAACCGCGCCCTCGACGAGGCCATCGACCGCGTGATCGCCGGTCCGCAGCGGCGCACCCGCGTGATGAAGGACAAGGAGAAGCTCATCACCGCGTACCACGAGGGCGGCCACGCCCTCGCAGCCGCGGCCATGAACTACACCGACCCCGTCACCAAGATCACGATCCTGCCCCGCGGCAAGGCGCTCGGCTACACGATGGTGCTGCCGCTGGACGACAAGTACTCGGTCACCCGCAACGAGCTGCAGGATCAGCTGACCTACGCCATGGGCGGTCGCGTCGCCGAGGAGATCGTGTTCCACGACCCGACCACCGGCGCCTCGAACGACATCGAGAAGGCGACCTCGATCGCCCGCAAGATGGTGCTCGAGTACGGCATGACGACCGAGCTCGGCCCGGTCAAGCTCGGCACCGAGGGCGGCGAGCCCTTCGCCGGCCGCGACATGGGCCGTGGCCGCGAGTACTCCGAGACGATCGCCCAGCGGGTCGACGCCGAGGTGCGCGCCCTCATCGAGCAGGCGCACAACGAGGCCTACCAGGTGATCAGCGCGAACCGCGACATCCTCGACAAGCTCGCCCTCGCGCTGCTCGAGGAGGAGACCCTCGACCACAACCGCATCGCGGAGATCTTCACCGAGGTGCAGAAGCTCCCCGAGCGTCCGCTGTGGTTGTCGAGCGACGATCGCCCCGTATCGGAGCGTCCGCCGATCGAGGTGCCCAAGAAGGACGTCTCGCTCGCGGCATCCGTCGAGGCGCCGTCCGCTGCGCCTCGCACGCAGCCGGGATCGGCAGGTGCCGGTCACGCACGACCTGCGACGGCGTGACCGTGGCCGTCGACCGGGAACGCGTCGCACGCCTCACTCATGAGCTTCTCGAGGCGATCGGCGAGGATCCTGACCGACCGGGCCTCAAGCAGACCCCGTCGCGGATGGCGGAGCTGTACTCGGAGTTCTTCGCCGGCGTGGGAGAAGACCCCGCCGAGCCGCTCGCGCGCACGATCAGCGTGACGAGGGGACCGGCGCCCGACACGCTGCCCTCGGGTGCCGTGCTGCTGCGCGACATCCGTTTCCGCTCCGTCTGCGAGCACCACCTGCTGCCGTTCGCAGGGCACGCGCACATCGCCTACCTCCCCGGAGAGCAGGTCGTCGGGCTCGGCGCCCTCGTGCGGGTGGTGGAGATCCTCGCCGCCCGCCCCCAGGTGCAGGAGCGGCTGGGCGAGCAGATCGCCGACACCATCGCCGAGCATCTCGACACCCGTGGTGTGCTCGTCGTCCTCGACGCCAGCCACGGCTGCGTCACGATGCGCGGCGGACGTCAGCCGGAGGCGACGACCCTCACGATCGCGGCCCGCGGGGAGTACACGGATGCCGTGGCCCGCACCGAGCTCATCGCCCTGATCGGCCGGGGCGCGGAATGACCGGCATCTGGGGGATCGTCAACGTCACGCCGGATTCGTTCAGCGACGGCGGACGCTACCTCGACGTCGAGCGGGCGGTCGCGCACGGTCTGCGTCTGCGCGCCGAGGGGGCGACCGTGCTCGACATCGGCGGCGAATCGACGCGACCGGGCGCCGACCGCGTGACCCCGGAGGTCGAGCAGGCGCGCGTGATCCCTGTCATCGAGCAGCTCACCGCCGCGGGTGCGCCTGTGAGCATCGACACGCTCAATGCGTCGACCGCCGCTGCGGCGGTGCGGGCGGGAGCGCGGATCGTCAACGACGTCTCCGGAGGGCTCGCCGACCCGGAGATGCGCGCGGCGGTGGCCGAGTCCGGCGCCGACTACGCGATCGGACACTGGCGCGGGTTCTCCGCGGACATGTACGCCAACGCCGAGTACCGCCGCGTCGCGCGCGAGGTGGCGGGAGAGCTCAAGGAGCGCATGGGGGAGGCCGCAGCATCCGGCATCGCGCCGTCGCGCCTCATCATCGACCCCGGCGTCGGCTTCGCGAAGGCCGGCCAGCAGAACTGGGACGTGCTGCGCGGGCTCGACGAGATCGTCGCGCTCGGACCCCGTGTGCTCATCGGAACCTCGCGCAAGAGGTTCCTCGCCGAGACCCTCGACCAGGGCGAGCCGATCACGGAGACGCGGCGAGACCTCGCGACCGCCGTCACGAGCGCCCTCGCGGCCCGCTCGGGCGTCTGGGCGGTGCGCGTCCACGACGTGGCCGCGACGCGGGATGCGCTCGCGATCGCGCACGCCTGGGAAGGATAGACCCCCATGTTCCCCATCGACGAGATCGCCCTCACCGGGCTCACGGTGTTCGGCCGGCACGGCGTCTACGAGCACGAGCGCCGGGACGGACAGGAGTTCACGATCGACGTGCGGCTGAACCTGCCGCTGGGGCCGGCCGCGGCATCCGACGACGTCGCCGACACCGTGCACTACGGGGAGCTCGCCGAGAAGATCGCCGCCGTCGTCGCCGGCGAGCCCGTGAACCTCATCGAGACCCTCGCGGCTCGCATCGCCGATGTCGCGCTCGAGGATCCGCGGGTCCTGTTCGCGACCGTCACCGTGCACAAGCCGCACGCTCCCATCCCGCTCACGTTCTCCGACGTCTCGGTGACCGTCCGCCGGGCCCGCCCCGAATCCGCCGTGGAGTTCTCCGCATCATGAGCCGCAACCTCACCATCCCGCCCGACATCACCGTCCCCCGCGAAGGGAGGGCGGATGCCGTCGCCGTCGTCGCCTTCGGCGCGAACCTGGGCGACCGCGAGGGCACCATCAGGAAGGCGGCGGAGCGGATCGCGCGACTGCCTCTGGTGAGCGACGTGCGCCTGTCCCCCCTGCACGAGACGGTCGCCCTGACCCTGGACGGCCCCGACCCCGACGCGCCGGGCTACGTCAACGCCGTGGCGCTGGTCACGACCCGTCTCGCACCGAGCATCCTGCTCGGCATGCTGCACGCGATCGAGGACGAGAACGGGCGCGAGCGCCAGGTGCGCTGGGGCGACCGTACGCTCGACCTCGACCTGATCGCCTACGGCGACGAGTCCTCCGACGAGCCGAACCTCCAGCTGCCGCATCCTCGCGCCGCCGAGCGGCTGTTCGTGCTCGACCCCTGGCTCGATCTCGATCCCGACGCCGTGCTCTCCGGTCACGGGCGCATCGCCGACCTCGCCGCCGCGCTGCGCAGGCAGGGGAGCGCATGAGGCGCACCTCCGCCGGCGTCCTCGTCGTGCTCGCGCTCGTCGGCGCGGGGGCGGGGTTCCTCGTCGACCAGGTGCTCACCGCGATGGGGAGGGTGACCTTCACCCCGTCTCTGCTGCTGCCCGTCCTCCTCGTGATCGTCGGCGCCGCGGCGCTCGCGCTGGCGTGGCCGGTGCGCCGGAGCGTGCGGACGGGCGTCCGCATCGATCCGTTCCGTGCGACGCGCGCCGTGACCCTGGCCCGCGCATCGAGCCTGCTCGGCGCGATCATGGCCGGATTCGGCGCCGGACTGCTGGTGTTCCTCCTGTCCCGTCCGATAGATCCACAGGTAGGGTCGACTGTGGCGATGATCGCCCTGATCGCGAGCGCGGTCGTGCTCGTGATCGCCTCGCTCATCGCCGAACAGTTCTGCACTCTTCCGAAGGATCCTGATGACTCAGAACCCCGAGAACCCTCCCCTGATCCCGGCTCCCCTGAGTTCGGCGGCAGTCACTGACGGCGGCGCCCTCGACCAGGGCACCTACACGGCGCTGCGCACGACACGCAGCGAGTCGCGGCTGGAGCTCGACGGCGTGTGGCACCAGATCTCCCCGCGCTACGTCGTGTCGCAGATCGTGCAGAACCTGATCTTCATCGCCATCGTGGTGATCGCCGCTCTCGTGCTGGCGTTCGTCCTCGGACAGCTCTGGGCGCTCATCCCCGGAGCGGTGATCGTCGTCATCACGCTCATCACGCTCATCATCCTGCCGAGGCAGGCGCGGGCGATCGGCTACATGCTGCGCGACGACGACATCGTGTTCCGCAAGGGCATCCTGTGGCAGCGGATGATCGCGGTGCCCTACGGGCGCATGCAGCTCGTCGACATCACGCAGGGACCGCTCGACCGCGCCTTCGGGATCTCGCAGCTGAAGATGGTCACGGCTGCGGCGACCACGGGCGTGCAGATCCCCGGCCTCACGCAGGCGGCGGCGGAGGCACTCCGCGACACGCTCATCGAGGTGGCCGAGACCCGCCGGACCGGCCTGTGAGCGAGCAGTTCCCCGCCCAGGCGCAGACCAAGGGCCCCGCAGCGAGCGACTCCCTCGCCGACGGCGAGTGGCATCGGATGCACCCGCTCACCCCGCTCTTCAAGGGCGGGCTGGCGCTGCTCATCATCGGCGGCTTCCTGATCGCGAACCTGCGCGACAGGCTCATCACCTGGGTGATCGACATCTTCGAGCCCGACGCGCACTACGACCAGTACAACGGCGGCGACCCCGTCGACTGGGTGCTGTCGAACAACCTGGCGATCATCGCGCTGCTGTCCGTCCTCGCCCTGGTGGTCGTGCTCATGGCGATCTTCTGGGTGATCTGGCGATTCCAGCAGTTCCGCATCACCGGCGACCACGTCGAGGTGCGCAAGGGCATCATCTTCCGCTCGCACCGCCGGGCGCCGCTCGACCGCGTGCAGGGCGTGAACCTGACCCGTCCGTTCCCCGCCCGCATCATCGGCCTCGCGAAGCTCGAGGTCGTCGGCGCCGGCACCGATGCGAACGTCGACCTCGAGTACCTCGCCACCACCCGTGCGGAGTCGGTGCGCAGCGACATCCTGCGTCTCGCCTCCGGTGCACGTGCGGCGAGGCAGGCGGCCGTGGACGCCGCGTCCGGAAGGCCTGTGGCGGATGCCGCGGCGGCGCCGTCGTCGGCTCGCGCCCAGTTCGTCGGATCGGTGAACCACGGCGTCACCGGACTCATCGCCGGTGTCGACCTCGCCGACGTCGCTCCCGAGAGCGTCGTGAAGATCCCGACCGGGCGTCTCGTCGGCTCGCAGCTCATCTCGAGTCTGCTGTGGGTGGCGTTCTTCGTCATCATCCTGCTCGTCGCGACCGGCGGCATCTTCATCGGCGGCCTCATCGACGGGCAGCCGATCACCTCGGTCATCGGGCTCGGTGTGGGATTGGGCATCGGCATCCCCATGGTGATCGCCGTGGTCGGCATCACCTGGGCGCAGATCTCCAAGTCGCTGCGCTATTCGATCGCCCCCACGCCCGACGGCGTGCGCATCACCTACGGCCTGCTCACCACGGTCACCGAGACTCTGCCGCCCGGCCGCATCTTCGCGGTCGAGGTGTCGCAGTCGCTGCTGTGGCGCCCGTTCGGCTGGTGGACGATCAAGATCAACCGCATGGGCGGCAAGAGCGCGGCGCAGCAGCAGTCGGGCAGCGCGCAGCAGTTCAACATCGTGCTCCCCGTGGGCAAGCGGGCCGATGTCGAGCGTGTGCTCGGGCTGATCCTCCCCGACGCCCCCGTCGCCGACATCCCGCTGGTATGGGAGCACGGCATCCTCGGCCCGGTGGCCGGGGACCCCTACCGCACCATGCCCGCCCGCGCCTGGTGGCGTCGACCGGTGTCGTGGAAGCGGCACGGCTACGCGGTCACGGACTTCGGTCTGCTGCTGCGCAGAGGAACGGTCTGGCGCAAGCTCGCGATCTTCCCGTTGGCCCGACTGCAGGGCGTCTCGCTGTCGCAGGGGCCGATCGACCGGGCGCAGCGCGTCTCCGGCGCGCAGGTGCACTCCGTGCAGGGACCGATCACCGGCCTGCTGTCGGGGCTCGAGAGAGCCGACGCGCTCGACCTCATCAACGGCGTGAGCCGGGCGGCCGTGCTCGCCGCCTCCCGCGATCACAGCCACCGCTGGGGAGAGCACGCCCCGGATGCTGTTGCCGTCCCGCCCGCGTACGCACCGGCGGGTTCCGGGATGCCGCCGACACCGCCGCCGTACATCCCCGGCGCTCCCGTGGCGTCTCCGACGACCCCCGCTCCGCCTGTTCCGCCCGGTACGGCTCCGGTTCCGCCGCCGTACGTGTACCCCGGTACCCCGTCGACCACGTCGGGCGCTCCGGTGCCTCCGCCCTCGACCGCAACGGCCCCGGTTCCGCCGACGTATGCGGCCCCCGCGGCGCCGCCGGTTCCGCCGGTCGCTCCGGTTCCGCCGGCATACGTCGCCCCGCCGGCCCCGCCCGTCGCTCCGCCGGCCCCGCCCGTCGCTCCGCCGGCCCCGCCCGTCGCTCCGCCGGCCCCGCCCGTCGCTCCGCCGGCCCCGCCCGTCGTCCCGCCCGCATCGACCGATGAGTGACCCCCTGCGCCGCGACGGACGCCTCGGCGTCGGGATCATCGGCGCAGGTCGAGTCGGACCGGTGATCGGCGCGGCGCTCGCCGGTGCCGGTCACGCGGTGACCGGGATGACGAGTGGCTCCGACGACGAACGCGCGTCGGCGGTGCTCCCCGGCGTCCCGGTGCTCGATGCGCTCGACGTGGTCCGCCGCAGCGAGCTCGTGGTCATCGCAGTGCCGCACGATCAGCTTCCCGCCCTCGTCGCGGGGATCGCCGAGCTCGGTGGCTGGCAGATCGGTCAGCTCGTCCTGCACACCGACCCGGCCCACGGCATCGAGGTGCTGCGTCCCGCGGCCGAGCGCGGTGCGATCCCGCTCGCCGTGCATCCGGCCATCACGTTCACCGGGACGTCGATCGACCTCCGGCAGCTGCAGGCGGGGTATGCCGCCGTGACCGCGCCCGCTCCCGTCCTCCCGATCGCGCAGGCGCTCGCCGTCGAGATGGGGTGCGAACCGGTCGTGGTCGGCGAGGCCGACCGTGAGGCGTACGCGGATGCGATCGTCGCCGTGACGGAGTTCTCGCGGTCGCTCATCGGCCAGTCGACCGGGCGGCTCCGGGAGATCGGCATCGAGAACCCCGGGGGGTACCTCTCGGCGCTGGTGCAGTCCACCGTGGAGCGGGCGCTGCGCGAGGCATCCGATCCGTCTCCGTTGATCTGAGTCTGCGGTGAGCCCGGTACGCGCAGCGGGCTGACGGACATCGCGCTGACCGTCGGGGGATGACGCGCGGAGTACGTGCGTCACGCCGAGGAACGTGTGCCGCGCTGAGCGGCGGATGCCCGCCGAAGGGCCGAGGCCGCCGCTCAGCGGCCTCCCGAGAAGCCTCCTCCGCCTCCTCCGCCGGAGAATCCTCCGCCGAAGGAGCCTCCCGCGCTCGAGGATCCGCTCGCGCTCGGTGCGGAGTACGAGGCGGCCGCCTGCGACGTCGCCGCGAACGCGGAGAGCTGCGAGTACACGAACGGCGCGGTGGGATCGCCGATCCAGGAGGCGCCGTGCCGCTCGTAGGCGTACACGGATTCGAGCACCTGGCCCCATTCGCGCTCCATGCCGAACAGCATCGCGTAGGGGAGGAGCCGCTCGTAGACGACGATCACGTTCGCGCTGCCGTCCTGCCGCCGCTCGGCGCCGGAGTAGGACTGCAGCATCCGGAGGCGATCGGCTTCGGCGACGCGGATGAACTCGCGCACGCCCATCAGATACTCGTGCCTCTCGGCGCCTTCGGGCGTCAGCACCGTGTGCCGTGTGAACGAGTAGATGCTCGACACGAGCACGACGAAGAGGGCGAAGCACATCGCCACGAGGGCGGGCACGGCCGTGATCCGGCCACTGACCACTCCCCAGAGCGCGAGCGCGAAGCCGACGGCGGCCACCCCGTTCGCACACCACTGCAGGATCACGGCGCCGCGGCTGCGCGCCTTGGTGGTGAGGCCCCGCGCGCTGGCGGCCGCCGCTCCCGATGTCGTCAGCGCCGTCATCTTCGCCGCGAACGCCTCGCTGCTCGTCGGCAGCGCGACCACCCCGGCATCATCCGCATCGGTGAACAGGGCGTCGAGGGCGTCGACGTCGAGCGGATCCGGGATTCGCGTGCCGGGCAGTCTCCGCAGTACCGGGTCGGGCGCGCCCTCCTCGATCCGCAGGGTGCCGCGCACGGCGAGATGCACGATCTCCGCGGGGATGGTGTCCTTGGCGCCGGGGACGATGGCCGCAGCGAGAAGCGGGGGCAGCGAGTCGGGGACGTCGTACTGGGCGACGACGATGCCGGTCGCACGGCGCCGCGATCGCGTGAAGGCTGACACGGCGAACCAGCTGCCGACCGAGAGGCCCGCGGCTCCGAGCGCCGCGAAGCCCGGGACGGTGTCGGTGGTGTGGTTCGGGGTCCTGGCCGAAGGCTGTGCGACGACGCCTGGTTCGAAGCCGATGGCCACGGTGACGCCCTCGCCCGCTGCGAGTGCTCCGGTCTCGACCGTGAACCGCCCGCCGTCGCGGCCGAGCGTGCACTCATCGGTCGACCCCGAACGGCCGAGGTAGCAGCGTGAACTGCCCGTGAGCTGCGAGGTCAACGCCTCATCGAGGTCGATCTCCGCGTGGAACGACTCGATCGGCTGCGTGCTGTCGAGCGGCAGCAGGTCCCAGTAGAACTCGTCGGCGCGGCCGTCGGCGCGGTGCAGGATCACATCGCGCATCTCGTACTCGATGACGTAAGTGGTCAGGCCGTGCACGTAGGAGTCGTCTCCGGTGAGGACGAAGAGCACGCCGTCGTCCTCGTCGGTCTCGAAGGGTACGTCTGCGCCCGTGCCGTCGGTCACCGAGAGTATGCGGAGATCGAGCCCGGCGTTCTCGTAGGTCATCGGGATACCGCGGACGATGCCCCGGTTCTGGTCGGTGTCGGGGAATCGTGCGGTGAGGGTCTCCGTCGCATGCAGCCGTGCGCGCCCCTCGTCGTCGATGCCGAGCTTCATCCGGGTGTCCCAGGAGGCATAGGAGAAATCGTCGACGTCGTCCCTTGCAGAGGGAAGCGACTGCGGGATCGACATGGCGGCCACGTCCGGGGCGCGCTCGGCGGAGGGGGATGCCGAGGCCGTTGCGGGCATCGACCAGAGCAGCCCTGCCAACGCTAGGGCGATCACAGCGGCGGCGTGGGCGAGGCGGGGTGCGGCCATGTTCCGAGGCTATCGACTGAGGCTGCGGGCAGGCGACCGCGCGCCGGTAAACTGGAGGGGACTTTCAAGGAGCCCCGCACATGACTGACGCGTCCGCCGCGCCCGAGCAGAACCCTGCGACCACCGACGAAGACATCCACGAGCAGAAGGCGGTGCGCCTCGCCAAGCGTGAGCGCCTGATCGCGAAGCGTGCGGATGCCGGCGGTGGAGCCTTCCCGGTCGGGGTCCCCGTGACGCACTCGATCCCCGCGCTGCGTGCCGAGTACGGCGAGCTCGAGGCCGGCGCCGAGACCGGCGTCGTCGTCGGCGTCGCCGGACGTGTGGTGTTCAGCCGCAACACCGGCAAGCTCTGCTTCGCGACGCTGCAGGCCGGCGACGGCACGCGCATCCAGGCGATGGTCTCCCTCGCGAACGTCGGCGAGGAGTCGCTCGCCGACTGGAAGGAGTACGTCGACCTGGGCGACCACGTGTTCGTGCACGGAGAGGTCATCTCCAGTCGCCGCGGCGAGCTGTCGATCATGGCGGACGACTGGTCCATCGCCTCGAAGGCGATCCTGCCGCTGCCGAACGCCTACTCCGAGCTCAGCGAAGAGGGTCGTGTCCGGAGCCGCTACCTCGACCTGATCGTTCGCGAGCAGGCCCGCACCACCGTGCGCGCCCGTGCGGCCGTGAACGCGAGCCTGCGTGCGACGTTCACGTCACACGACTACCTCGAGGTCGAGACCCCCATGCTGCAGGTGCAGCACGGCGGCGCCTCCGCCCGCCCGTTCATCACGCACTCGAACGCCTTCGACACCGAGCTCTACCTGCGCATCGCCCCTGAGCTCTACTTGAAGCGCGCCGTCGTCGGCGGCATCGAGCGGGTCTACGAGATCAACCGCAACTTCCGCAACGAGGGCGCCGACTCGACGCACAGCCCCGAGTTCGCGATGCTCGAGGCGTACCAGGCGTACGGCGACTACAACCAGATGGCCGCCCTCACCCAGGAACTCGTGCAGAACGCAGCCGTCGCGGTCGCCGGATCGACGACGGTGACGTGGGCCGACGGCACCGAGTACGACCTGGGCGGAGAGTGGGACCGCATCTCGATGTACGAGTCGCTCTCTGCGGCATCCGGTCGCACGGTCACTCCGCAGGACTCCGTCGAGGATCTGATCGCCTTCGCCGAGGCCAGTGGCGTCGACCTGCCTCCGCAGGCCACGCACGGCAAGCTCGTCGAGGAGCTGTGGGAGCACTTCGTGAAGGGCGACCTCGTGCGCCCGACGTTCGTGATGGACTTCCCCGTCGACACGTCGCCGCTCGTGCGCGAGCACCGCGCGATCGACGGCGTCGTGGAGAAGTGGGATCTGTACATCCGCGGATTCGAACTCGCCACGGGATACTCCGAGCTGGTCGACCCGGTGATCCAGCGCGAACGCTTCGTCGAGCAGGCGAAGCTCGCTGCACGCGGTGACGTCGAGGCGATGCCGGTCGACGAGGAGTTCCTGCGCGCCCTGGAGCACGCCATGCCGCCGTCGGGGGGCATGGGCATGGGCATCGATCGCCTGCTCATGGCGATCACCGGTCTCGGCATCCGCGAGACGATCCTGTTCCCGCTGGTCAAGTAGGACGCCCCGCTCCGCGTCGGAACGCCCACTCGGGCAGGAGCCCGTCGCTGACGATCGCATTCAGCAGTTCGGCGAGCCCGTGCTGCGGATCGATGCTGCGCACCAGGTCGAGGTAGTGCGCCGCGTGAGTGGAGCGCCCGAGCGCCCACGACAGCCAAGCCGCAGCCGTGAGAGGCCCGGGGCGCAGCTCTCGCGGCGCTCTGGCGGCTGCCAGCCGCACCACTGCGAGCGCGAGACGCAGCCGGTCGGGGTCGGGTGTCGGCCCGCGGCCGAGGAAGATGCCGGCGAGATCGTCGGGGACCATCCGGCCGGTGCCGGAGAAGGCCAGCTGCGCCGACAGCGTGCGCACGCCCCCTCGCCGATCGCTCGCCCACTGCGTGAGAGCGACGTCACGGAAGACCGGTCGAGCGAGGCACCACAGCAGCGCGGCCGTGGCGAACGCGGGCTGAGACTCCGGGGCGTCCAGCAGGAGCTCGAAGAACTCCGGGAGATCCTCGAGCATGGCGATCGCCGCGATCGCCTGCGGATTCTCCCGCCCGGTCAGGGGGCCGTGCTTCCCCCTGTCGAGGATCTCGGCCACGTCGAGAAGGGCACGTCCGACGCGTTCCTTCTCGCCCAGGTCTGCGCGGGGGAGATCGACGCCCGCCAGCTGGTCGCCGGAGACGTCTCCCACCAGGGGTGCGGTCGGGGAGGGAGCGGTGGGCGCCAGTTCCGGGTCGTCGTCGAGGTAGCTCGCCCACCCGCCCGCGCAGACGCACAGCGCGTCCACGATGCGCAGCCCGGCGTCGTCCGCGCTTCCGATGAGCTCGTCGACCTGCACACCGAGCGGGAGCACGAGCCCGTCTCCGGTTCGCGCAGGGCCGTCGTCCGGGTAGACGACGATGGCCACCCCGTCCACGCCATCCACCCTCGTGACCAGGCCGATGGCGGCCGCGGCGTACGTCGCCGGATCCGACTCGTCGTCGGGGAGGTCGAGGCGCATCGCACCGTACGCTCTGGCTCCGATGAACGGGAGCAGGACGATGCTCCGCGTGGGCGTGAAGCCGGCGAGGACGGGGACGATGCCGAGGAACTCGGCGGAATCGGATGCACGGAGGATCGTGGTCATCCCCAGAGTGTGCTCGGCCGCAGCATCGCGTGGCGTCGGGAGAGGCCATTGTGGACGAGAAAGCTGAGGACCCTCGAATGTGAGCGAAGAGTGGCTCGCGTACCATGG
This sequence comes from Microbacterium sp. LWH10-1.2, assembly GCF_038397765.1. Classification (NCBI taxonomy): domain Bacteria; kingdom Bacillati; phylum Actinomycetota; class Actinomycetes; order Micrococcales; family Microbacteriaceae; genus Microbacterium; species Microbacterium sp. LWH10-1.2. The sequence goes on along the minus strand of NZ_CP151638.1, from coordinate 2,954,855 downwards.
GGGCATGGAGAACTTCTGGCTCACGGCTGCCTGGTCGATTCTGCCGACCATCGCCGTGTGCACCGTCTTCTACTTCGTGATCCGCGGCATCCTCCGGTTCGACCGCACCGAGCGGCGGGTGCACGCGAAGATCGAGGCCGAAGAGCGAGCCGCGCGCGGACTCCCGCCCCGCACCTGAGCAACGTCCGCAGCATCGGCTACTGTGAAGCGAGCACCCTCCGCGGTGCCCACTGAGGCGATGTCCGCCGCAGTGACGACTCGCCGAGAGGGCAGTGCATGAGCGCCGAGGCATGGGGATGGTGGGTCGCCGCCTTCCTGGTCGCGCTCGATCTGGCGATCCGCATCACCGCGATCATCGTCATCCCGCGCAACAGGCGCCCCACAGCGGCGATGGCCTGGCTGCTCGCGGTGTTCTTCATCCCCTTCATCGGCGTGTTCCTCTTCCTCCTCATCGGCAACCCGCGGCTGCCTCGTGCCCGCCGCCGCAAGCAGGACCAGATCAACGAGTACATCCACGAGACGAGCGAGCAGCTGCACTTCGGCACGCTCCGGCCGAATGCGCCCAGCTGGTTCCCGCCCCTCGTCGAGATGAACCAGGCTCTCGGGGCGCTGCCGATCTCCGGAGACAACGGCGCGCACCTGATCTCGGAGTACCAGGAGTCGCTCGACGCGATGGCCGACGAGATCCGTCTCGCCCGGGAGTACGTCCACGTCGAGTTCTACATCCTGCAGTCCGACGCGGCGACCGACAACTTCTTCCGCGCGCTCGAGGAGGTCGCGGCCCGCGGAGTGCAGGTGCGGGTGCTGCTCGATCACTGGGCGAACCGCTGGAAGCCGCGGTACCGCCACACCATCCGGAGACTCAACGAGATGGGCGCCGACTGGCACCTGATGCTGCCGGTGCAGCCGCTCAAGGGCAAGATGCAGAGGCCTGATCTGCGTAACCACCGCAAGCTCCTCGTGGTCGACGGCCGTGTGGCGTTCCTCGGATCGCAGAACGTCACCGACTCGACGTACAACCTGTCCAAGAACATCAAGCGCGGCCTGCACTGGGTCGACCTGATGGTGCGCATCGACGGCCCGGTGGTGCTGAGCGTGAACGCCATCTTCCTGAGCGACTGGTACAGCGAGACCGACACGGTGCTGCAGGAGATCGACATCACGCACGCCGAGACGGGTTCGGGCGATCTCGACTGCCAGGTCGTGCCCTCGGGACCCGGGTTCGAGGTGGAGAACAACCTCCGGCTGTTCCTCGGCCTGCTCTACGCGGCCAAAGAGAAGATCATGATCGTCAGCCCGTACTTCGTGCCGGACGAGGCGCTGCTGCTCGCGGTCACGGCGGCGGTCGATCGCGGCGTCGACGTCGAGCTGTTCGTCTCCGAAGAGGGCGATCAGGCGATGGTCTATCACGCCCAGCGCAGCTACTACGAGGTGCTCCTCAAGGCCGGGGTGCGCATCTGGATGTACCGCAAGCCGTACATCCTGCACACCAAGAGCCTCACGATCGACGACCAGGTGGCCGTCATCGGGTCGAGCAACATGGACATGCGGTCCTTCGGTCTGAACCTCGAGGTCTCGATGCTCGTGCGCGGCGAGGAATTCGTCGCGGAGATGCGCGAGGTCGAGGCCCAGTACCGCGCGCTGAGCCGCGAGCTCACGCTGGAGGAGTGGATGCAGCAGCCCCTCCGCTCGACGGTGCTCGACAACCTCGCCAGGCTCACGTCCGCCCTGCAGTAGCGGCGTCGAGAGTCCCCCCTGGAACTAGGGGGTACGGGGGAAATATCACGACGGGTAGCCTGTCAGCATGACGTCCCCCACTCGTGTCATCGCCGCCCTGTCCGTCCTCACCGCCGCGCTGCTCGTCGTGGGGTGCACCTCGACGCCCGGGGCGAGCACGCCGACGAGCTCTTCGGCGCCGTCTGCGGGATCGACCGCTCCGGGCGGCGATCTCGACGACATCGAAGGCGCGCTGCTCGACGAGGGGCGCATGTTCGCCGTCGTGACCAGGGGATCGTCGACCTGTGTCCCGCAGGTCGATCAGGTCTCCGCTCAGGGGCAGACCGTCACGGTCACCCTCGTGGACGTGCAGTCCGACGGGGCCACGGAGAAGGCCTGCACGGCCGACCTCGCCCCCCGTGCCAGCATCGGTGCGTTCCCGGAGGGCGTCGACCCGACCAAGGACATCACTCTGAACGTGACGTACGGCGCGGTGACCGACGACGTCGACCTCGACGGCGACGCGGCGCTGACCGGCATCCCCGGTTCCTCGACCGACTACACACCTTCTGCGGGATGGATCGATGACGGCGCACTCGTCCTGCTCACGTGGGGCTCGTCGAGCTGCCCGCCGGTCGTCGACTCTCTCGAAGGCTCCGGTGCGGCCGGCACCGTCACGTTCGTCACGGACGACACCCAGGTCTGCACCATGGACATGGCGCCGCGCGCGACCATCCTCGACTTCGGCGACGACGCCGTGGACGACGACGCGTTCACGCTCACTCTGTCGGGCGGCGGGCTCGACGGAACCGTGTCGGTGCGCTGACCGACGGTCGGCGCGAACCAGCGGCATCCTCGATCGCGGCGCGGCGCGGCATGGCGCGGCGCGGCATGGCGCTGCGTGAGCGCGCCCGTCAGAGAGCGTGGATCGGGTGTCCGGCAGGGAGCGCGAGAAGAAGCGCGCCGGGGTCGACGCGGCACGTGATCCGTGCCGCCTCGCCGAACTCGTCGCCGTCCAGCTCGATCGGGATGGGCTTCGCAGCGGCGGCCTCGGCGGCGATCCCGCTGAAGTAGTGCACCGACGCGTCCTTGCCCCGCCGCTCGAGCACTCGTCGGCCCGCGCGGAACCGGCGGAGCACGGAGTTGTCCCACCAGATCTTGCGCCAGACTCCGAGCCAGCCGAACGCGCCGCTGGGCTGGATGACCGCGATGTCGAGTGTGCCGTCGGTGATCGACGCGTCGGGGATCAGCGCGATGCCGGCGGGGAGGGTGCCGCAGTTGGCGAACAGGATGCTCTGCACCTTGGTCGTGTGCAGCCGTCCGTCATCCACCTGGAACACCGCGCGGAACGGCTCCGCCGTCGCGAGAGAGCGCGCAGCTCCGTCGACGTAGGCGATCCACCCGACGGACTTCTTCAGATCTGCACGGGTGTTCGCGATCATGTCGGCGTCCAGCCCGATCCCCGCGAGCACGACGAATGCGTGCTCGGCCTCCTCGCCATCGGCTCTGGTGACCCTGGCCCAGCCGATGTCGATGGGATGCCGGTTCTCGCCGAGGGCGGCGCGCACCATCTCCGCCGGGTCGGCGAGCGGCAGACCCAGATTCCTGGCGAGGAGGTTCCCCGTGCCGCTCGGGAGGATCGCGAGCGGCACGCCCGTGTTCGCGATCGCCTCGGCGACCGCGCGCACCGTGCCGTCGCCGCCTGCGACGAGGACGACGTCGACGCCGCGCGCCAGCGCCTGAGCCGTCGCCCCCTGGCCGGCATCCTCGACCGTCGTGGGGTAGAAGGCCGGATGCTCCCACCCGAGGTCCCTCGACAGATCGCGGACAGTCGCGCGGAGGCGCTTCTCGTCGACCTTGATGGGGTTGTAGACGAGTGCGGCCTGGCGGCGTGCGGAAGAGCGCTTCGTCATGGCGCTACTCTAATCCCGACGATCGGCCGCCCTCGCCGCGACCGGAGAGGCGGAGGACCGGGATGGACGATGCGCGCCGCACGCTGCTGACCAGCATGATCGCGGGAGAGCCCGAGCGCCTGCGGCGGCGGAGCATCTCCCTGGGCGTCCCCATCGACGATGCCGACGACGTCGCCCAGCTCACCCTCCTCCGTGCCTGGAGAGGAATCGAGCACCTGGAGCGACCGGAGCCCGGGCAGATGTGCTCGTGGCTGGACACCATCGCCCGCAACGCCGCGATCGACCTGGCGCGGTTGCGGGCCCGACGGCCGGACGCGCCTCTCGACGAGGACACCCCGGATGACGCCGACGTGGCGGGAACCGTCGAGATCCGGACCTTCCTCGACGGTGCGCTCGCCGCGCTGCACGCGCTTCCGGAGACGCTCAGGGAGCCGCTGCTGTTGACAGCGGTCGACGGCCTCACCACGGCCCAGGTCGCGGAGCGCCTCGGCATCGCGCCGGCAACGGCCCGCCAGCGCATCTCCCGCGCGCGCAAGGCTCTGAGCGCGTGCCGGAGGTCGGGCATGGAGGCCGACTGAGGGGCCGGTGACGCCGGCCCCTCAGCATCGTTCAGGCGGTGCCGAAGGGGTTGTCGACGACGTAGCGCCAGCCGTGCTCCTCGTCGTACACGGCGACGTCAGCCGTCGTGCCGGCGAGAGCGATCTCGGATCCGTCGGGGCCGGTACCGGTAATCGTCCAGTCTGCGACGGCGAGACCCACGCCACCGGCCTCGAAGGCGCGGCGGACGGTCATGGTGATCGGCAGGTTCAGCCCCAGGAACTGCTCGAGGGCTCCGCGCACGGCGGCGTCGCCGGTGACCGGCTGGCCCGGCGCGGGCACGAAGACGACGCCGGGAGCGTTGAGGGCCATGAGGCCGTCGAGGTCACGGGCGTTGAAGCGCTCGGCGAAGGCGAGGTTGAGCTGATCGAGGGCGGTGACGGAAGTGGTCACGGGGTGTCCTTTCGTGCGAGACCGGCCGGGTGCAGGTCTCTACGGGGAAGACGACGAACGGGCGGAGTTGTGACAGGCGAGGCGCCCGGAATCGCACCCGTAGAATTGGTGGATGATCGACCTCGCTCTTCTTCGTGACAATCCCGAGATCGTCCGCCGCTCACAGGCTGCCCGTGGAAACGACCAGTCGACCGTGGATGCGGCTCTCGAGGCCGATCGATCGCGCCGTGCGGCGCTCTCCGCGTTCGAGGATCTGCGCGCGGAGCAGAACGCGTTCGGCAAGCAGGTGGCGAAGGCGCCCAAGGACGAGAAGGCCGCTCTCGTGGCGCAGGTGAAGGACCTGTCCGATCGCGTCAAGCAGGCGCAGGTCGTCGCCAACGAGGCGGCTGAGGCGGCATCCGCTGCGCTCGCGCGCATCGAGAACGTCGTGATCGACGGCGTGCCCGCCGGTGGCGAGGCCGACTTCGTCGAGCTGCGCCGGGTCGGCGAGGTGCCAGCCTTCGACTTCGAGCCCCGCGACCACCTCGAGATCGGCGAGATCCTCGGGGCCATCGATATGGAGCGCGGCGTCAAGGTCTCCGGCTCGCGCTTCTACTTCCTGCGCGGCGTCGGAGCGCGTCTGGAGATCGCGCTGATGAACCTCGCGCTCGACAAGGCGCTGCAGAACGACTTCGTGCCGCTGATCACCCCGACGCTCGTGCGTCCGGAGATCATGCAGGGCACCGGATTCCTCGGCGCTCACGCCGATGAGGTGTACCACCTCGACAAGGACGACGACCTGTATCTGGTGGGTACCAGCGAGGTCGCTCTCGCCGGCTATCACAAGGACGAGATCGTCGATCTGTCGAAGGGCGCCCTCCGCTACGCGGGATGGTCGACCTGCTACCGCCGCGAGGCCGGTTCATACGGGAAGGACACCCGCGGCATCATCCGCGTGCACCAGTTCAACAAGCTGGAGATGTTCGTCTACACGACCCCCGAGGATGCCGAGGCCGAGCATCTTCGTCTCGTGGCGCTCCAGGAGGAGATGCTGACCTCGCTCGGCCTCGCCTACCGCGTGATCGATGTGGCGGCGGGCGACCTCGGTTCGAGCGCGGCCCGCAAGTACGACATCGAGGCATGGGTGCCCACGCAGGGTGCCTTCCGCGAGCTCACCTCGACGTCGAACTGCACGACCTTCCAGGCGCGGCGTCTCGACGTCCGCCACCGTCCGGAGGACGGTGGCAAGACGGCTCCGGTGGCCACGCTGAACGGCACCCTCGCCACGACGCGCTGGATCGTCGCGATCCTCGAGACGCACCAGCAGGCCGACGGGTCGGTGCGGGTGCCCGAAGTGCTCAGGCCCTACCTGGGCGGACTCGAAGTGCTGGAGCCCGTGGCGTGACCGCTCCCTGGCTCATCGGCCTCGACGTCGACGGAACCATCCTGCTGCAGGACGAGACCATGAGCCCCGGCGTGCCCGAGGCCGTCGCCCGTCTGCGCGACGCCGGCCATGAGGTCACGATCGCCACTGGTCGCAGCTGGATGGCGACCCGGCGCTACGTCGAGGAACTGGGGTTGACTCCGGAGTTCGTGGTGTGCTCGAACGGCGCGGTCACCATGCGCATGGTCGACGGCGAATGGACCAGATGGAACGTGGAGACCTTCGATCCGTCGCCCGTCCTCGCGCTGCTCCAGGACCGTCTCCCCGAGGCGCGCTACATGGTGGAGCTCGGGTCAGGACAGCGCCTGTACACGCAGCAGCTGGACGACTGGACGCTCGACGGCGGACGTCAGGTCACGTTCGAGGAGCTCGCGGACGAGCCGGTGTCGCGCATCGTCGTCGTCTCGCCGGGGCACGACGAGGAGGACTTCCACCGGCTGGTGGCGGATGCCGGCCTCAATGAAGTGTCCTACGCGATCGGCTGGACCGCCTGGCTCGACATCGCTCCGAACGGCGTCGACAAGGGCACCGCGCTCGAGCGGGTGCGCGGCGAGCTCGGCTTCGACGGCGAGCGGGTCCTGGTCGCGGGTGACGGCCGGAACGACATCGGCATGTTCGCCTGGTCGCAGTCGGTCGGCGGGCGTGCGGTGGCTATGGGACAGGCGCCCACAGAAGTGAAGGATGCGGCGGGAGAGGTGACCCTGGACGTGATCGACGGAGGCCTGGCGCGCGCCCTGAACACGCTTCCAGCCCCCGCCCAGGTCAACGCCGGAGAATAGAACTCGGCTAGACTCACGGCTTGTCGGCAGATTCGTCTGTCGGGAGGGTTGTCCGAGCGGCCGATGGAGCTGGTCTTGAAAACCAGTGGGCAGAAATGTCTCAAGGGTTCGAATCCCTTACCCTCCGCTGGTGGCTGTGAGGTCGCCCGAAGGGTGGCCGCTCAGCCACCGATCGGCTGAGTGGGATTCGTGAGGAGGACCGCCGCAGGCGGACCACCGGTTCCCGTACTCTCCGCTTCATGAGGGATGCGCCGCCGGGGAGGGCGAGCATCACCCAGAACCGAAAGGCCCCGAGTGAGTAAGAGCACCCGACGCCGTCGTACCGTCGCACGCCACGGCCAGTTGCGCACGCCAGGGCCGATCAGCCAGCTTCTGGCGTTCATCGCGATCGGCCTCGCAGTCGTGCTCGTCAGCGGCATCGCCGTGGCGGGCTACGTGGTCTACGACCTCACGAGCACGGTCAGCGCGAACGCCGTCGAGCTGGAGGGGCAGAAGGAGCTTCCGCCGGACATCGGCGCCTACGAGGGCGGTTTCAACCTGGTGCTCACGGGCGTCGACACGTGCGAGGACGCCTACAAGCAGTACTTCGGTCCCCGGTGCACCGGTAAGGACGCCGAGGGCACGCTCAACGACGTGAACCTGCTCGTCCACGTCTCCGATGCGCCTCGCCGAGTCACGGTCGTCAGCTTTCCGCGCGACATGATGGTGCGCATCCCGCAGTGCGAAGACGTCGAGGGCAACACGCACTCGGCGATGAGCAAGCAGCCGCTCAACGTCGCGTACTCGGACGCCGGACTCAACTGCGTCGTGAAGACGATCTCCGAGCTCACGGGCCAGGAGGTGCAGTTCGCCGCATCGGTCACGTTCGGCGGAGTCATCGAGATCACCAACGCGATCGGGGGAGTGGACGTGTGCCTCGCCTCTCCGATCCGCGACAAGAACACCGGTCTCGACCTTCCCGCGGGCAACCACACGATCTCGGGCATCACCGCCCTGCAGTTCCTCCGCACCCGCTACGGCGTCGGCGATGGCAGCGACCTGGGACGCATCGGCAACCAGCAGCAGTACATGTCGAACCTCGCGAAGAAGCTCATCAGCAGCGAGACCCTCGGCAATGTGCCGGTGATGCTCAAGCTCGCGACGACCGCGATCGACAATCTCGAGCCGAGCGAGTCGCTCGCCGATCCGATGAAGATCGTGCAGATCGCCCTGGCTCTGAAGTCGGTCAAGTACGAGGACATCGTGTTCCTCCAGTACCCGACGGTCACGGATCCCGACAACGCGAACAAGGTGGTCGCGAACAAGACCGCCGCGCAGGCGATGTGGGACGCGATCAACGCGAACGCGCAGCTTCAGGTGACTCACGAGAACACCAACAGGGATGGCGTCGTCGTCACCGATCCCGGCACCGCGACCGAGACCCCGGTCGACCCGGGCGCGACGCCAGACCCGACCGCGACTCCGGAGAATGTGGTGGCGCTCCCCAACTCCATCAAGGGGACCTCTGCCGCTCAGACGGTCTGCTCCAACGGCAAGGTCAACTGACCCGTTCCTGCTCAGCGCCGCGGCGCGAGGGCGTCGATGAGGCGCTCGACGATGTCGGCCATGTCGACGCTCGGATCGATCATCCACTGCAGCTGCAGGCCGTCGGCGACCGCCTGCAGCACCCGCGCCATGGTGTCGGGGTCGAGGGCCGGCTCGCGCGTGGTGTCGCGGTGGAACCCGGCGGCGACCGCCTCCCGCAGCCGCTCGCTCCGGTCGAGGAAGTACGCGTGGGCGGGATGCTCGGGGTCGACGGCATCCACCGCGAGCCGTGAGAAGAGCTCGACGAGGCCGGGCACCTCGGTGTTGTGGCGGATGACGGCGATGAGTCCGTCTCGGGGGTCGGCGTCGTCGGAGAAGCGCGGATCCATGCCGTCGTGCTCGTCGCGTTTGCGGAGGACGGCGGTGAAGAGCTCCTCCTTCGACCCGAAGTAGTGCAGGAGCGCGGCGGGGGTCACCCCGACCACCTCCGCGATCTGCTTGAGGGAGGCGTTCTGATACCCCCTGCGGCCGATCACCTCGAGGGCGCTCTCCAGGATCTCCTCGCGGCGCGCCACGCCCTTCGCGTATGAACCTCGTCGTGCCATGCATCCGAGGGTAAACCTGAACAACGTTTGATATCGAATCCTGACTGTCGTATGGTTTTCGCAGGACATCGCCGTCGCCTGTGAAAGGAACCCTCATGACCGATAACCCGGCATCCGACCTCACCCTCGAGGAGAAGGCGTCGCTCACCAGCGGCGCGGACTTCTGGACAACCAAGGCCATCGATCGCGCGGACATCCCGTCGATCATGATGACGGACGGCCCCCACGGGCTCCGCAAGCAGGCGGGCGGCACGGACCACCTCGGTCTCGCGAGCAGCGTTCCCGCGACCTGCTTCCCCCCAGCGGTGGGCATCGGCTCGTCGTGGGACCCTGAGCTCATCGAGCGCGTCGGTGCGGCGATCGGCGTCGAGGCCGCGATCGAAGACGTCGCGGTCGTGCTCGGCCCCGGCATCAACATCAAGCGCTCTCCGCTGTGCGGACGCAACTTCGAGTACTTCTCCGAGGATCCGATCGTCTCCGGCGTGCTCGGTGCGGCCTCGGTGCGCGGTGTGCAGTCGCAGGGCGTCGGCACGTCGCTCAAGCACTTCGCCGCCAACAACCAGGAGTTCGACCGGATGCGGTCGAGCTCCGACGTCGACCCCCGCCCCCTGCGCGAGATCTACCTGCGCGGCTTCGAACGCGTGGTCAAGGACGCAGCACCGTGGACCGTGATGTGCTCGTACAACCGTCTCAACGGCGTGTGGACCTCTGAGGACCCGTGGCTCCTCACCAGCGTGCTCCGCGACGAGTGGGGCTTCGATGGACTCGTCGTCTCCGACTGGGGCGCCGTGAACGACCGCGTCGCCGGAGTCGCCGCGGGTCTCGACCTGGAGATGCCCGCATCGGGCGGGCGCACGGATGCCCAGCTCGTCGCCGCCGTGCGCGCGGGGGAGCTCGCAGAGAGCGTGCTCGACACCGCGGCATCCCGCGCGATCGATCTGGTGCGCAAGTCGGAGCGGCGCCCGGTCGTCGCTGGTCCGCTGGATGTCGACGCCCATCACGCGCTCGCGCGTGAGGCCGCTGGTCGCTCGATCGTGCTGCTCAAGAACGACGGCGGCGTGCTGCCGCTGTCCCCGTCGCAGAAGGTCGCCGTCATCGGCGCGTTCGCCGCCGAGCCCCGCTTCCAGGGCGCGGGCTCCTCGCTCATCAACCCCACACGGGTGGATGCCGCTCTCGACGCTCTTCGCGCCGTCGCGGGCGATGCCGTGTCGTACGCTCCCGGATTCGCGGTCGAGGGCGGGGCGATCGCGGCGTCAGGGCGCTCGGCTGAGGAGCTGCGCGCCGAGGCCGTGTCTGCGGCGTCGTCGGCCGAGGTCGCGGTCGTCTTCCTCGGGCTGCCCGCCGCGGAGGAGTCGGAAGGCTTCGACCGTGAGCACATCGACCTCCCCGCGGCGCAGCTCGCTCTGCTGGACGCCGTGCTCGAGGTGAACCCGAACACGGTCGTCGTGCTCTCCAACGGCGGCGTCGTCGCGCTGCCCTTCGCCGACCGGGTGCCCGCGATCGTCGAGAGCTGGCTGCTCGGACAGGCCGGAGGCAGCGCTGTCGCCGATGTCCTCTACGGAACCGTGAACCCCTCGGGCAAGCTCACCGAGACGGTGCCCGTGCGTCTCGAGGACAACCCCTCCTACGGCAACTTCCCGGGCGAGTTCGGCCACGTCCGCTACGGCGAGGGGCTGCTCGTCGGCTACCGCTGGTACGACGCCAAGGGGCTCGACGTGACCTTCCCGTTCGGCTTCGGCCTGTCGTACACGACGTTCGCGTACGGAGAGGCGACGGCATCCGTCACCGAAAGCGGCGACATCGCCGTGTCGTTCGCGCTGACGAACACGGGTGACCGTGACGGCCGCGAGGTCGCGCAGGTGTACGTGTCGCTGGCGGGGTCGATCGCGCAGCGTGCGCCGCGCGAGCTCAAGGCGTTCTCCTCCGTCGAGCTCGCTGCGGGGGAGACCCGCACCGTCGAGGTCGTCGTGCGCCGAGAGGACCTCGCGTACTGGGACATCCGCGTCGACCGCTTCGTCGTCGAGGGCGGCGAGTACACCGTCGAGGTGGCGGCATCCAGCCGCGACATCCGCTCCACGGTCGCCGTGGCGGTGGAGGGCGACGCCGTCGTGCTGCCTCTCACGATGAACTCGTCGATCGGCGACGTCGTGGCGCACCCGGTCGCAGGTCCCATCGTGATGGGCGCGCTCGGCGGCTTCATGGGCGAGCTGACCGGCGCCGACTCCTCGGCCGCGTCGATGATGCCCAATGACGAGGCGATGCAGAAGATGATGGCGTCGTTCCCGATCGGTCGCCTGGTCGGCTTCCCCGGCATCGACGTGACCTACGAGCAGGTCGAGCAGCTGCTCGCCGCGGCGAACGCGGGCGCGGTGCCGCAGAGCTGACCGGCGCACCGTCGCTGCCCCACCGGCGCCTCTCCTGTGCATCTGCAGAGGAGGGGCGCCGGCATGTGCGGAGGGCAGACGATGGATGCCGGCATGGACACCGTGTCAGTCGAACTTCGGCAGCGTCAGCGCCTGCCAGGTCTCCGGGCCGACGACGCCGTCCGCTGGTGGAGCGAACATCGTCTGGAAGCTGCGCACCGCGGCATCCGTCTGCGGGCCGAACGAGCCGTCGACGGCGAGCGGCGCAGGGAGCAGAGTCTGCACGGCGCGCACCGCCTCCCCGGTCGCGCCGAGCGAGACGGTGTCGATCAATGCGGGCCAGTCGAGGAGGCCGACCGTCGTGCTGATGAAGGTCGCCCGCAGCGTCTGCTGGAACGCCTGGATCGCTGCGCCGCTGAGGGGTCCGAAGGCGCCGTCGGCGGCGATCGTCGCTCCGCGATGCCGCAGCAGATGCTGGGCGGCCAGCACCCGCCAGTTCGAGTCCTGCGTCGCCCCCACCTTCACGAGCGGCCAGGGATCGGTGCCCGGGATGAGCGCGCTCAGGAACGACCAGGTCTCGTAGCCGGCGGCGCCGTCCTGCCCGAGCCCCCACGCCCACTGGAACTGGCGCACGCGGTCGGCGGTGAGCGGACCGAAGTCGCCGTCGACCACCAGCGGGTCGAGCCCGGGCGAGGGCACGAGCCCGAACTGCTGCACGGCGCGCACCGCGTCTCCGTGATCGCCCTGCTGGCTGGCGACGTAGAGGTGGGGCCAGGTCTGCGGCCCGACCACGCCGTCGGAGGGCAGCCCGACGGCGGCCTGCCGGGCGGACACGGCCGCCGCGGTCTGCGGCCCGTAGACGCCGTCCACGACCACGGTGTGGCCGTGGACGCGCAGGAAGTACTGGATGCTCCGCACCGGCGCCCAGTCAGCGCCAGGTCCGATCGTGCTCCACGGTGCGACGTTCATCGTCTTCTCCTTCGTCGGCGAAAGATCTCTCCCAGGGAAGGAGCGCGCTGGACCGTCGGTGATACATCGGCGACGGCATCCGGGTCGTTCCACGGCCACGGAGACCCGATTCGTGACTGCACGTCCGACCCGTTATGATTGCAGGGTGCATCCGTGTCTTCGGCTCGGATGCCTGGAGACGTCGCATAGTCCGGCCGAGTGCACCACCCTGCTAAGGTGGAGTCCCCTTACGGGGACCAGGGGTTCAAATCCCCTCGTCTCCGCAGTAGAAGCCCTGGTCAGGCGTCATATCCCGAGGTTATTGGGATTCCCCTGTGAGGTCGTGGGATCTGCGATTGCCGCTTCAGTGTCCCTGGAGTGTCCCGCCTCTTTCTGAGCGTTCTCCGCCAGCGTGAGCCGCTTCACGAAATCCCGCCGCTGGCCTTCGCCCAGGACGTGCGCGTAGATCTTCAGCACCGTTCGAGGGTCGTCGCCCAGGTACTCGGCGACTTCGTGCACGGGGGTGCCGAGACGCAGCCAGGTCGACGCAGCATAGTGCCGCAGCGCATGACGGCGAAAGCCAAGAGGAAACTTCCGGACGACTCCGACCTTGAGTTGTCCGCCCTGCCGGTTCGTGAAGAGATACTCATCCCCGCTCTTGCCGGATGCGTGCTTATCGAAGAGCTCGATCGCCCGTGGCGACATAGGCACAAGGCGTGTGCCTCGCCAGGACTTGGGTGCCTTCTCGTCGTAGTGGTCTGAATGGGAGCGCGTGACCGAGAGCTGGGGAAGTGGCATCTCGACTAGCCAGGCGACGCGTGCAGCGCGCAATTCGCCCCAGCGCAGCCCCGTCAGCGACTTGAATTCGTAGACGTCGGCGATGTCGTCTCGACGCTGGCGGAGGGTCGCAAGTCGCGCTGCGAGCAACTCGGGAGTCGGGATGTCCCCCGGGCTCACTGACGGCTGAGTGACGGACAGTTGCGGGATCTTCTTCATCGACCGAACTGGATGCGGCTGGCTGAGTAGGCCCTCGCCGTCCGCATAGGTGAAGAGCGCGCTGAGCGTCGTCTTCGCTCGCGCGACCGTCGACGGAGCCTTTCCGGCGTTGAGCTCTCCGACCAGATGCGACCGAATGTCGCTGGCCTGGATGGTGGCGAGCGGGCGCGACCGGAGCGCGGGGGAGAGGGCTGCGAGGTTGTTGTCGTCGGTGTTGATCGTGTGCGGATTGCCACCATGGCGGGAGGTTCGGAATCTGACGATCAGCTCCTCAAGCGTGAAACTGCGCTTCGGCGCGAGCGGGCGGCCCGTTTCGAGCAGATGCTTCTGCTCCCGCTCCCATGCCTCCGCGTCCTTCTTTCTGCTGAACGTCTTCGATGCGACAAGCTTGGGGCCTGACTTCACCCGCGCGAGATAGCGGACGCCGGCTTTGGTCATCCGTGACTCGATGCTCATGGCGTTACCCCGGCGAGCCGCTCGACGTCGATTCGGCGATAGATCCGCTTGTGCTCCGTGATGTGCACGGGAGGAACAGGTGCGCAACCCTGGATCGCCAAGGTCCGCAACGTGGTCCGGTGTATTCCGAGAAGAAGAGCTGCCTCCTCCTCCGAGTAGAACAGCGGTGTCAGGTCAGGGTGATGAGTCGAGGCTGTTTCGCGCGATTCGACGGTCCCCGCCGCGTCGATGACCGGGGTGGAAGTCTTAGTTACCATCTGCCTGGCGGCCGACGTTGTACGTCATCCCGTCCAGGCGCCCATTGTCGCGAGCTTTCTTGATCCAGTCCGAGGCAGTGCGGTGCGGGATGTCCAGCTCGAGCTGCACCGCCCGCACAGGCGGGATGCCGGCGAGGGCGGATGCGCCGTAGATGATCTCGATGACCTCCATGCGCTCGTCCTTCCCGCCTCGTTTCACCGCCGCTGCGGCCATCCAGGGAGGGATGATTCTGCCCTCGCTCGAGGTGAGATCTGCGATCGAGGTCCAGCCTGTCTCGTCCTCGTCAGTGAGGCGGATGGTGATGCATTGGGGCACCGCTGCTTGCAGGATCGCCACGGACGCTGTGCGGCGCAGCGCCTGCTGATCGAAGTCGTCGCGGAACGCCCGGTTGGTGATCGCGGTCACGATGTAGCGGCCCTCTTCAGGGTTGTAGTGAGCCTCAATCGTTGTGTCCACCCCGGTGGTCTCGTCACGGGTGGATGCGACGAACGTCGGAGCTATGCGCAGTGCGGACCCGACCGGCTGCGTAGCGGACTGCCACGTCATCATCGTGCCATCGAGATTCTTCACGTCGACCTTCACCCCCTCAGTTTGCCTTACCGCACTGGAGATTCGCAGAACCGCTTGACTAAGTGTACGACTAAAGCATCTACTTATGTCAATAGCTGTTTCTGATGCGCAGTTTGGAGGTGGGCGTGATCGTGACGGTCTACTCGACAGGACCCTCGTGCCAGCGGTGTCGGCTCACCTGCCAGCGGCTCGACGAGCTCGGCATCCGCTACGACCTGGTCGAGTTACATGAGGCGCACAACGCAGCCGTCAGTGCGTTCCTCGTCGATGAGCTCGCTTACCGCGAAGCCCCTATCGTCGAGGCGGAGAACGGGCAGACCCAGTGGGCGGGATTCAGATCTGACCTCATCGGTGCTCTCAGACAGCGACTCGACATCGCCACGCAGCGAGCGGGATCACGCGGTCGTGCGTCCCGCCGGCTGCGAAAGCGTAGCGGCCACCATGCCGCTTCGTGCCGAGCTTTCGCGGCATATCCTCCCTCGCTGGCGCTCGGTCCGGTATTCCACGACGCGGCACTCCGCACCCCGCCGCCCGCTAACGATCAGCAGCTATCCGGCGGATGCCCCGCCATGCGGGCGCTCACCGATCGAGCGACACCGGCCGATGACCTGGCTGCGCAACGGGAGCGGCTCCGTCCGTAGGCTCCGGGTGGTGAGATGCTCCGCGGCGCAGTTCGATCAGTTCGGCAGCAAGCCGGCGCTGCTGGATTTCGACGACCTCCGAGCCGGCTGGAACGGGCAGCTCCGGAACGACCCGCTGGATCGCCATCTGATGCAGCTCGATCAGCGCCTCATGGGAGACCGGCGGCATCGCTGGGAGGCTGTGAGCGTACGCTGTCACACGACGCAGCTCGCCGAGCCACTGCGCTGACTCGAGCGAGGTCATCCGCTCAGACTGTGCAGATACCAGGGCGCCGGTGACTTCGCGGAACGTCTCGACACTGGGGGAGCGTCGCTCGTCAAACACGATGTCGCCACGACGTCCAAACACCGAGACGCGGTTCACCCTCGAGTCATTCCCGGAGGCCGCGACCAGAGCCCGCGTGCCCCGGAACGTCTCCGCGTGCTCGAGCACGGAAGTGAATCCAGTAGGACGGTGCGCGCGCACTCGGCGAAGACTCCCCGACGTCGCTGCAAGCAGGCTTTCCTCCTCGCGGACCGCGACGACGACGAGCTCAACCTCGTAGCCGTCGCCTGCGAACCGGCCTGCCACGCCGAGCGCAACATCTGGACTGCGAAACGCGCCCTCCAAGATCACGGACAGACGGTTCTCTCTGGCGTGCGTGAGCGCGGCCTGCAGCCAGGCCGCTGTCGACTCGGCGACCTCGCGCCGACCCACGGGTGAGTCCATGAACGTCTCGTCAAGAAACCGCGGGTGGAACGCACGGAGATCATCGGCCGAGACGGGTACGAGATCATGGCCGCGCTCAGCACGGATGCTGCCGATCGCACGCCCTGCGCCGGCGCCAACCTGACCAGTCAGGAGGACGAACGTCGGCTTCGCGCTCGGCCGCAGTCCGTCAAACAATGAACGTAGGACGCTGTCCTGCGTGTTTGACGCGCTGGCTGGGGCGTCGGTCATGATCTGATGCCCATGCCTGCATCGCGCGAAGCCGACCAGCCTCGATCGAAGAGCCGGTCACGGGTCTGTTGAATCACTCGCCCAGTGTCGCTTTCCCTAGCGGTTCCAGCGCGGAACTCAGCAAGGGATTCCGCGATCAAGCGGCGAGCCTCGTCACGCAAGGCTTCGTAGTTCTCGGTACCGCTGACTAGCCAAGGGGAGGTGTGCTCCGGCATGCTGACTCCTCTACTGCGAGCCTAGCAATTGGCTGCCCTCATGCGTCGACGACCGGTTCGGTTCGGGTCGCAGTAGAAGCGAATCCGAGATCGACAATTTGCACCGTAGGTCGAACCTGACCGCCCAGGCGCTTCGGTGGACCTCTCAGTTATTGATGTCGGTAGACGACGCGGGTCCTGCCGCAAACCACGCTCGCGTAACACGCGACTGGCAGGCGCCGGGTGAGCGGGTCGGCTCACGATTCTTTCATCAGGAACGCGGGAGGAGCGTCGATTTGCAGAAGCAGCAATACACCAGCGTCGTACGGGCAAAATTGCCGGACTCAGCCAAGTTCGATCATCCATCAGCGGCACCCCGTCCACCAATCGGACGGTAGTCGATACTGCATCCGTTCCGGAGGCGGCGCGGATGGAGGTCGACGAGGCCGCATGACAATGGTGTGTCCGAGAATGGCCCTAGTCTCGGATTATGCTTGAAACTGCTGCCGCTATCGGAGGAATGGCTCGCGCTGTTCAGCCCGCTACCGCACTCGGTCGACGCGCTCTCCAGCGATTGCGCCTCCGTGGCAGTTTCGATATCCGGTGGATTGAACTCGACGATGAGCACGGGCTAACAGCGGCGGACGTCGGAGACATTGAGGCCTTCCTCTGTAGCAGGGAAGGGCGCGCGATCCTCAGCGCCCTTGTGCTCACGCTCCTCACTCCGGAGTCTGCAGTACGAACCTCATCCCTGGAGACCGTCCAGGGTATCTTCTCGAATAGTGCACAGAAGTGGTGTGCTACGCATTCGAGTAGGTGGTATGACGCCCGAGATTCGCTTTGGAGCGACCTGGTCCGTATCTATGACAACGCGACACCAGCAGGTCAGGAGCTTGCTGATGCTGCCGTCGAGTACGAAGACTTTCTTCGCACACCGGTGGGGCGTGGCGGTGGAACAGAATCCGGGACGGCCTCGCGCGTGCGCTACGTGGAGCGCCTCGCCGACTTGTGCGGTGACATCGACCGAGTCGCGGACGCTGTCACTCTCGCGGAGCGGGCGAAGGCTTCCATCGCCGAGGCTCCCGCGCCGCCCATCATCACTTACACGAACTCATCCACGCGTGCGACATTCGGCGACCTGTATGTGAGTCGCACACTCATCGACAAGAGCACGAACTTGGAGGTGGACGGTCTCCAGCTCGGTGAGCGAGGGACCCCGTATCGTGTCGTCGTCCATGGTGCGCCCGGGGCAGGGAAAAGCACCTTTGTTCGCAACCTGCGTCAGGAGCTGAGCAGGGATCCGGATGGGCAACCGGTCCTGATGCTCGCGTGTCGTACCTATTTCCCGGGGGCGAAGGACCTCACCATCGTCGAATACCTCCGAGGCGAGCTGCGGACTTCTTCAAGTATCGAGCTCTCGACGTCTGACCTGCACGATGCGTTGATGTTGGGGCTGATGGTCGTGATTTTCGACGGACTCGACGAGGTGACCGACATCAATCAGCGCATTGAGATGGTCCATCGAATCTCCTCGTTCGCAGCCGAGTTTCCAGCGGTTCCCGTGCTGGTCACCTCGCGCTCCATCGGGTACGAGCGTGCGCCGTTGCCCTCGGGCACGTTCGACACTCTCGCTCTGGACGAGTACTCGCCCACACAAACTCGCGAGTACATCCAGAGATGGTTCTCATTCGTCGAACGTCCGGAACTGGTGCCCGACTTTGTGAGTGAGTCGGAGTCGGTATCGGACCTGAAGAAGAATCCGCTGCTGCTTTCGCTTCTGTGCATCCTATACAGGGAGCGAGGATCGATTCCGCGGCGTCGTCGAGACATCTACGCGAACTGCGCCGATCTGCTGTTCCACAAGTGGGACTCGCA
The DNA here is from genome assembly GCF_038397765.1 of Microbacterium sp. LWH10-1.2. Lineage (NCBI taxonomy): Bacteria > Bacillati > Actinomycetota > Actinomycetes > Micrococcales > Microbacteriaceae > Microbacterium > Microbacterium sp. LWH10-1.2. Next base: position 2,936,664 of record NZ_CP151638.1, on the reverse strand, counting down.
CAGGCACATCAACCAGCCCGAGGAGCTACATGCCAATGGCGACCGGATCATGCAGGAACTCGCGCGCTGGGTCTACAAGTCTCAGGCTGCACAGAATGGGTTGTCAGAGAAGGTAATCACCAAGACCATTGGCCAGTACCTGTGTGACACCGCTGGTGTCGAAGAAGGTGAGGCGCGGCGCCGCGCAGCCGAGTTCCTGGAGTTCTGTGCGGATCGGGCATGGCTATTGGGTACGACCGGAACGGATCACGGCGAGCGGCTCTTCGGGTTTACGCACCGCACCTTCTTCGAGTACTTCGCCGCTGAAGCGATTTCCCGAGGAAGCGGGGATCCGGAGAAGATCGCCGAGACCCTAATAGAAGCACACAAGCGTGACGCAACCACCGTGCTCCCGGAACTTCTGCTCCAAGCCATAGACGAACGACTCGAGCGAGGCGCAGCCGAAACCTTCAAGAGAGTGTGCGATCGCACCGATGACGAGGTTTTGATCCTGCGTCTGATGGAGGGAGTTTCCCTACCTGCGCTCACCCGCGCCAAAGGCTTCGACCGAATCCTCGACCTTTGGCGAGCGAAGCGCGAGATGCCCTGGCCGGCAGTCCGCGCATTGCTCTCACTGAACCGTGATGCACGAGACCAATTCATTCGTGACTACGTCGTTGCCGAGGAGGCACCGGGACGAAGCCTCTTCGCCGGCGCATGGGCAACGCTTGACCTTCGAGGCATGACATTCCGATATGCAGAGTCATGGGACGCGGCGATTGCGGCACTGACGTCTGATGATTCGCACGATGGGGCTTGGTACCGCGGCGCGGTCGCCATCTGGAACTGGCTTCACCGAGCTGCGCCACTCCCGTCGGCTCAACGAAGCGCGTTCACGGTGAAGGGAGCTTTTGGCTCATGCGTCGGAATTCTATGGATTAGCGTTGAACAGGCCAACTCTTCATCAGCGTCCGTGTCACAAGCCGATCTCGACGAGGCGTTCGCTTACGCAGTGAACAAGGCGCGTTCGAAACTTGTCCTGGATGCACCAACTACGATGTCATTCGTCGACCTAGTGCTGCATCGCAGCGATGGGAACAATCTCCCCGATGGCAGACGGCTCGCGGGCAACGGGTTGTGGACCTACCTCTACCTACTGGGCACCGTCTACGAGTCTCGTGTTGACGATCCGGAGTTGTTGGAAGAGCTATCGCCGAACTTGCCCGGTATGGCCAGGGATCTATGGGCTCTGCGGACGGCTGCTGCGGAGAACGACAGGACGACGAGAGCCGACCTTCCGGTTTCGCTTCAGAGGGCGCCGAGGTGGCTCCAGGACTGGGGTCTCGGACGACGCGCATTCACCGTTTACGGCGATTGACTATCGGGCGGGAGTGATTCCTCAACACGAGCACCAAAGACCAGTTTTGGTATGGCAACCACGACGAGGTTGCAAATCCCGTTGGCCAGCGCTCGCGCAGCTGGGGATGGCGAAACGCCAGCTGCGCAGTGGCGGGCATCACGCGCTCATGGGTATCTGCATGGAGGCGGGGGCATATCTGTTCAGGACTTCCGCGCGGTGACCTGGGGACTCCGTGACCGTCATCTATGCAGGTGGCGCTGTGCCTTTCGATACGATGCTCGAAAACACACAGGGGGACGACGATGCCGACAATCTCACCGATCAGTCTCGTTTCGACGATGATTCACGAAGTACCGCGAGGTAGGGCGGTTGATGGTGGACCGAGCGTGGTTTTGTCTCAAGACCCCACCACGCTTAATCCTCAGACTGATCGCTTCATCCGAGAGGAGATGCTTCAGCCCTCCTTCGCGAAGGGGCGCGAGATCGTCTACGGGACTGATTTCGGGAGTCCGATTCCGGACCTGGCGCGATCGGTGCTTCAGGACCCTAGTCAGTTGCAACTTGCTTCACAGCGCATGGCCGCACATCTGCATGCGGCGCAAGGCGGGTCGGCTTCCGCTGGTGTGTTCCTGTGCTCCCTCGCGCGTGCGGACTCGATCGATCGCCTCATCATCATGAAGGCCGAGCACCAGGAGGGTGTCCGACTCCGACAGACTGTCGATGACGACGGGGTGATCTCCTTTGAAGTGGAGCATCTCGATGAGCTGATTTTGGGACGCGCAGCTCAGGTGTACAAGATCGCGCTTCTGTGGATAAGTCCGACGTCAGACCGGCTGACGGGACTGATGGTGGATCGCCAAAATGGCCAGGGCTACGCGGACTACTTTCTCGATCGGTACCTTGGTTTCGAGCTCGTCCACCAAGCGGAGAAGCTGACAGAGGACTTCGTGAAGAGCATGGGACGATTCCTCAAGTCGTCGTCGTTGTCCGATGAGAAGAAACTTCGCTATGGAGGTGCGATCGCAGCCGTTCTCGAAAGTCCTACTCCAAGCCTGAACGCCTCGAACTTCGTCCGGGATTTCATCGACCGGGAGGACCGGGATGAACTGATTGCTCTGCTTCCACAGCAGGTGCTCGCGAATGAGTTTCGAAAGGATACGACACTCGTGTCGAGTGCCATCGGCGGGCTTCGTGTGCGAACCCAGCATGGGGTGATCATTCAGGCGAGTACCGGTGCTATCGATTCGGGCCTTGTCGAGGTCAGCGACACCAGTATCGTGATCAACGACAATCCCGAAAGCTACGACCTTTCGAAGGGGCCGCGTTGACTAACGTGGAGCTCCCCACGCCGTCGTCGCCTGCGCAGCTTTACGCTACTTCGCTTCCAATGTTGGAGGAGGCGAACTCCAAGTATCGCAGGCTCGTGCGCGCGATCGTCGGGCCTGTCGCTGGCGAGCATTACGTAACCTCGAGGGTGAAGACTGCCCGAAGCCTAATTCGAAAGCTCAGCAAGACACCTGGCGTGTCCCGCGAGTGGGGATCGATTACCGACAAGGTCGGTGTTCGAGTGGTGTGCTCGACCAAACGAGACTGCAAGGCGGCTCGGCGTGCCTTAGAGGCGCATGGATGGGAGAGTTGCGTCACGGAGGTCAAGACAGGCAAAGCCGACAAGCTCTTCTACGCCGGGACGCATGTGACCGTCGATGACGGAGTTTCGAAGGACTCGCTTGGTGGAGCTATCCTCTGCGAGGTTCAGATCCGTACTCGTTCGCAGGATGCTTGGTCGGTGGTCTCCCATAAGCTCCTGTACAAGGGGCTGGTCAAGCCGCCGCGCCGCGTCGTCCGTGTCATAAACCGCCTCACTGCCGTTGTGGAGATCTTCGATGACGAAGTTCAGCGCATGTTCAAGAAGAGGGAGTCGTTGCCTGCGTACGAACTAGCCAGAGCCGTCGAGTACCTTGATGATCGGTACGAGGCGCTCTTGGGCGAGCCCGGTGGTGCGCCCACAGACCTGGACATCATCACGGTCTTGTGGGCGGCTTACGAAGAGTCCGAAAGGGCCCGATTCGCTGAGCTCATTGGTGAGTATCTGGATGAGGAACCTGACCTCGGGGTCCGTTTGAGGGAGCATCAGCCCAACAGTGCCTCCTATGTCGACAGCCGCGACTGGCTCTCAACGCAGCCTGAGGTGATTGCCGTTCTGGAGCGTGCTAAACATCGTGAGTCGTTGCTCGTCGACGCGATTCGGGATACCGATCTCGAGGACATCGTGCGTAAGACTTGCAGTGCATTCAACATCGTGCTGATGGATTGATACTTCCACGCGCCCTCGCTCTCCGGACTGTCTCAGCTCACTCCTCATTGCCGTGCGACCAAACTGCTGTGAACTGGTGCCCTCAAGTTGAGCCCGAGGGCGCGATGCTTCGAGGCACCAGAACCTAGGGCAGGGCGAGAGTGATGCACGCAGGCACTTTCTGTGAATACTCTGGCGTGATAGGCAGATTGGGCGTAGCCTGGCCGCGTGCGAGGTGGTCTCGAGCGTTGGAAGCGTGGTATGGGCTCGCAGGGGGTTCGCCAGGCGATGGACTACGCGTTCCGGGGGACGTGTGATTCCCACCTGCGTGCGGCTGGTGCTGAAGCGCTTGCTGGCTACAGCGAGGTCGACGAGGCGGCGGTCATCCGATTCACGGTTCACGAAGGCGCGATAGACCACGACGAGCTGGACGCTGAGCAGTTGGCGTTGTGGGTGGACGGGTGTGATCCGTTGACGGGAGAGCGGCGGGGCCGGTTGCTGTCGTCGGTCGATGCGGACCTGGTGCTGGACAGCACGCTGAATGCGCCAAAGTCGATCAGTATCGGCGCGTTGCTGCACCCGGATCTCTCGACCGCGTATGAGGCGTTGCAGGACCGGTTGCGTGACCGTGTCCTGCGGTTGTGGCAGGCGGAGCTGAACGCCCGTCGCGGCGCAGGTGGCCGCGTACGTGAGCCCTTGGCGCGGGTCGAGGCGGTGGAGTTGCGGCATCGACGGTCTCGCGCGTTGGATCCGCATGTGCATCGGCATCTCTGGCTGAACGTGCGGGTACAGGGGGAGGACGGGCGGTGGTCGAATGTCGATTCCCGGGTGGCAATGCGGATGCAGACTCTCGTGAACGCCGAGGGGGATCTCGCCACGCGGACCGACCCGGGATGGATCAGAGCGTTGGCTGCTCACGGGTACTCGATGAATGCGGACGGGGAGATCGCCGAGCTCGCACATCTGGTGCGGCCGTTATCGCGGCGATCGAATCAGATCGAGGCGAACCGGGCGGTGCTGCTCGCGCGGTGGCGGGCCGAGCATCCAGGCCAGCATCCGGGGCATGAGGTGCTGCGGCAGATCGACCGCTACGCCTGGGCGGCGCACCGGCCGGACAAGCCCGACAGCGTCGACGAGGACGAGTGGGCAGCGATGATCATGGAGGAGCTGCGCCGCCTGGATCCCCACGTTCTTGACTGGACGTCGCCCCCGGATCGCGCTGTCCGGGGTTCTGTGCCTATGGATCGTGATCTCTTGGCGCGGCAGGCGGTGGTTGAGGCGGATGACCGGTCAAAGTCGAGTAGCGGCCGGTTCAGTGCCTTGGATCTCCGCGCGGGGGCGACTCGCGCAGTCGCACGCTCCGGGCTCGTCTCGGACCGCAACGACCTGCAGGCTGTGATCGATGACGTGACGGCCCGTGCGCTGTCGTACACGCGCGACCTGCTGCCGGACAGGCAGGGGAAGCCGCAGCATGTGAAGGCGCTCGTCACGCGCGCGTTCGCCGCCCGGAAGACCCAACTCGGCCAGCACCTCACGGCCCTCAGCTGCACGCCAACCGACCTCGACGACGCGAGCGCAGCCGAGTCAGTCGCCGGAGACCCAGCTCTCGGAGGGTCGCAACAGGCCGCAGTGACCGCGATTGCCAGTTCACACCGCCTGGTGACGGTGACCGGGCCGGCGGGCACGGGCAAGACCACCCTGCTGCGCGCTGCCCGCGAAGCCCTCGCCGGGCAGCGCCGGCACCTGGTCGTGGTCGCGCCGACGAGGAAGGCGGCCGCGGTGGCCGGGCGAGAGGTCGGAGTGCCGAGCACGAGCATCCATGCGCTGCTGGCCGACTATGGGTGGCGGTGGCGCACGGACGATGCGGGTGCGGAGCTCTGGTGGCGGCTACGCCCGGGGGAGGTCGACGCTATCACCGGCGCCCGGTATTCGGGATCGCGGATGCTGCGGGTCGATGCGGCGACGCGGATCGTCGTGGATGAGGCGGGGATGCTGGATCTGAACGCCGCGAACGCACTGACGTTGTTGGCGGTGGAGACGGGTGCGGGGGTGGCGATGATCGGTGACCCGCTGCAGGCCAGCCCCATCGGTCACGCCGGGGCGATGGCTCTCGCCTCCCGACGGGCCGGGTGCACGGTCGAACTCATCGATGTTCACCGTTTCACGGACCCCGCATACGCCGCCCTCACCCTCCGGCTGCGCAACCCCGGCACGGTCGAGAAGGCTCTCCAGGTCGCCGCTGACCTGCAGGCCGGCGGGCATGTCCACCGCGTGCACGACCTGGTGGAGGCGCATGAGATGCTCGTCGACGGCTATTTCCAGCACCGTGATCGAGGACGGACGGTGGCGATCGTGACCGGCAGTAATGAGGAGGCCCGGGATCTCAGCGAGGGGATCCAGGAGGCGCGTGTCGCCCGGGGACAGCTCACGGTGGAGAGGGTCGCGGTCGGTGCGGGGGAGCAGCGGCTGCTGGAAGGGGACGTCGTGCAGACACGTCGCAACGACCGCATCACTGGGGTGCAGAACCGGGCGTTGTGGACGATTTCCCGTATCGGGCCTGCCGCGATCGAACTGCAACGCCACGACGACTCCGCGGACGTGCGGGTCGTGCCGCCCGAATACGCAGCGGAGTTCCTGCAGCTCGCGTACGCGACAACGGTGCACGGGATCCAGGGGGAGACCACCGATGTCGCTCTCGTTGGTCCCGGCGTCACCGCCGCCGGCCTCTACGTGGGACTCACCCGCGGACGCCACGTCGATGAGGCGATCGTCGTCGCGCACACGGACGAGCAGGCGCGGGAGCGGATCGCCGAGCAGATGATCCGCGGCATCCCCGACACCGACCTCGACGACGCAACCCGCACCGCCGCCCGCGACCTCGCACACTCCGCCCACGACCCCACGCCCGAACCCTTGAGGACGTCCACCGCCGGACGTGTCCTCGCGGCGCTCACCGCCTGGCTGCTCGCCGCGCGCGCCGCCATCCTGCGCACGGACGCGGACACCGCGAACACAGCCGCGCGCCGCCACGCCCGCCCCGCACTGCCCGCTGCGGGCGGATCTATGCCGGACGACGTCCGCGTGGCGCTGGACGCGCGGATCCGCGCCGCCGAGGCCGCCGAAGCAGAAGCGTTCGACCGTTACCTCCACGAACACGACACGACGCGAAGCATCTTTCGCGACACGTACCAAGACGAGGCGGCACCAGCCGGTGCCGCGGTGCCGAAAGAACAGGGAAGAAGGTTGAGATGAAACTCGAAGACGCGGATCTGATCCTGCAGAAAGTCGGGACGATCGCGATCATGTACTACCCGGAGCTGCCTGCGGATTCACCGGATTACCGCCTCAAGGAGGACGTCGACTGGTGCCTCACCGACCTTGATACGGGGGAGGACATCACTGAGCTGCGAGAACTGATCGGACGGACGATCGTCGACCCGACGACGCATCGTGAAGCCCTCACGGAGCACATCTACGGTCTGGTGCCCGAGTCCGCTGAGGCCGACGGATGAGATCATGCCCGAGAGCGAGGACGAACGGGCGGCGCGCCGCCGGGAGACCACCCGCCGGTGGCGTGAGACGCACGCGGAGCATCTGAAGGAGTACCGGCGCCGGTACCGGGAAGAGAACGCCGAGGCGATCGCCGAGAGCGCTCGTGCGTGGCGGGTCGCGCACCCCGAGCGGCGACGACAACTGACCAGAGAATCGGCACGTCGGCAGGCGGCCCGCCGGCGGCAGAAAGCGGCCCGCAACGCCCGAGCCCGCGAACGGTACCCCGAGATCCGCGAGCAGGCCATCGCACGAGGACGCCGGTTCCGGCACGAGCATCCCGAGAAAGTGCGGGAGTATCAACGTCGGTACAAGGAGCGCCACCCCGAGAGATACCGGGCGAACTCCGCGGCGGCGTCGCAACGGTACCGGGACACGCAGGCGGAGAGGATTTCGGGAGAAGCAGCGCCAGGCCGCGGCCGACCGTCGACGTGCGAACCCTGACTATTACAGGGAGCAGTACGCTCGGCACCTCGAACAGCAGCGTGCGCGCGGCCGGGCCGCATCACGTTTGCGCAGCAGGCTGAAAGCTCTCGATCTCCCGCCCCGACAGGTGCACCGCACCTACGCGTCAGACAAACGCGCCCACGCCGCTGACGCCGACGATTTCTTCCAGCGTCGCCGCTCCGTGGACGCTCGGGCGAGGGCCACGTTGGAGGTCATCGACCCCGACCTGCTCGAAGTCCCGGCGCGCGTGGAAGTGCGCAGGAGGCAGCTCGCCCGTAAGAAGAACCCGACCTCCGTGAAGCAGCGGGTTGAGCGGGCTACCCGCAGCGGTGAACACCATGGCCGCGCCCATGAGACGGCCGCCGAGCGCCAGGCCGAACGGCTGCGCACACGGCGAGCATCCGACCTGCAACGCGTGAAGATGGCACATGACGCCGCCCGGCAGGCGATCCTCGACGCGCACCCGAAGATCTACGAGGCACACTGCCGGCGACGACGCGCAACGATCCGGGAAGAAGTACGCATGGACTCCATCGCCCGCATCCAGCGCGGACAGCCACCCTACGTCCTCGACGACGAAGTCGCCGCCCGGCTCGAAGCAGAATCCACCGAGATCCTCCGGGAACGGATCGAGGAGCTGCGCGCTCGTACGCTGAGGAGGGTGGACCGAGTCCTGCAGAAGTACGACCCTGCCGCGCCGTATCCGACGCCAGGGTCCGGGGCCTCCAGTGGACGGCAGCTGCCATGAACAGCTTGCGTCCTGAGCGCGACGATGCCGAGCATCGGATCGTCGACGTTATTGGGGACATCTTCGGAAGCGATGTCGACGCACACCAGCCCGCGGTGCCCGACGTGCGGCATGGTAATGCGCGACGATCCTAGAGGGTTCGTGTGCGGGGGCTGCAGGCGTGCACATGACTGGGTAGCGGAGCTCGACGCCGTCCAGATACGGCCGGAGTTCGACGGACCCGAGATCCAGGGCGGCTGATGTCGGCGGGGTCACATGGCCTCGGGTTCTCGGAGGGCGAGAGGACGAGCCATTTCGAGCGACGTGCATCACCATTCGAAGAAACAAGGATCGACCGACCTCTGGCTTGACCGGGCTCCACGAGCGAGTTGCTGGCGGCGAAGAGGACTATTCACCGCCCACGATTGTCGGCAACCGGCGCCGCAGTCCCGGACTTTCATTGGCGAGAGATGCCGACACCGTGGCTTTGATGTATCACTGCGGAGGCTTCCCGAAACGAACATGGCGTGCGGTCCACGACGCCGGGCTGTTCGACTCCGCCGTGAACATCGCCGAAGGCAAGGGCCTGACGGACGAGTGCGTCATCACCCTCGTCGACGCGGGCGTCACCTTCATGGTTCTGTCGGTGAGTTCGAACAGCGAATGTCGACGAGTTTCGACAGCACTCGTCCTCGGCAGCGATTGAGTGTTCATGTATTTTGACACCACCTGCATGAGTCACGACTGTGGGACCTGCCCACTGGCCACCGCCATTCGATCCGACGCTTCTTCCTAGGTCTGTTCGTTCACTCCCTAGGGCCGATATGTTGGGGGCAGAGCGCCCTCTGTGAGCGACCATCGCCCACAGCCAAGGGTGCCGACACGGAGGGAATGATGGTGTCTAGATCTACAAGGTTCTCCGCAAGAAAGGCAGCTGCCATCAGTGCGATCGCTGCCATGGCCGTGCTTCTTTCGGTCCCGGTGCCAGCGAACGCGGATAGCAGCCAAAGTGCGCCGGACTATCTTGTCGAATGGCAAGGTGAGGTGCCCGCGGAACTGATGAGTCCGGAACCCCTTCCGGAGGAGTTCCAAACCGTCGGCAATGCGGACGAGAAGGTACTTGCTGCGCTTACACAGTTGCAGTACGAGCACAAGGAGCTCGGGATCGCGGGCACCGAGTGGGTTGGTGATAGAGGGGTCACTCTTCTGTATGCCACCGCCGATGCTTCGGAGGTAACGGCCATCATCCGAGACTATGGTCTCGCGGGCGCTGTCGAGTATCGAGAAGCCGCATTCAGCGCGGAAGAGATGACCGAGCAGATCCGGAAGATCACCGGCGACGACGGCGTCCTACCTTCAGGTCAAGCTGTGGTGATGGCCGTTCCTGCACTCGACGGCCGCAGTATCGATCTAACGCTCGACAAAGCAGATGAGTCGAGCAGGGCACAGGTTGAAATCCCTGATGTGGGACTGGAGGTTCGGGTCGACTACGGCGAACCCGTTACTCCGGCGCTCCGCAACCACGCGCCTTCGGGTACGAATCAGCGTTACTCCGGCGCCCTTATGCACGCTAGCAATGGGTGCACGACCGGATTCCGTGGCGTGAGAGTTTCTGACTCGAGGCCGTCGATGATTTCTGCGGACCATTGCCAGGTCGGGGGAGGTGGAACCGGAGTGTCTTGGTACTACGGCGGCGGCAGTAGTTACGGTTTGGGTGTGGCTCAGGGTACGCTCGTTCCCCCTACAGGGCGACCCGACGCCGCTGTCTGGAGCGGCACTGGCGTCTACGAGATGGTTCCAGGCCTGCTTGTCGGCGGAAACACCCTCGGAAGTTCGACGCTCTATCCCATTAAGGGGGCGGTCACCACATCTGTCGGCTCGACCGTCTGCTACTCCGGTGCGTACTCAGGGACCGTGTGTGCCAACCAGGTCACAGCGACTGGGGTGACGATCTGCTACGTAGCACCATACGGCTGCTATACCAACCTGACCCTCACCACGAACACCAACAGCACGCCAGCAGCCGGAAATGGAGATAGCGGAGGGCCGGTCTATATCAGCTCCGGATCGAACGCCTACGCTGCGGGCTTCATCAGTGGCATTCAGAACGCTACGACGACGTGCACCGGCGACCCCGGATCAACCAACGGGCGGCAATGTAGCGACAAGGTGATCTATGCGCCGATCATCGACATGTTCGACGCCGGCTACGCGATCAGCATCATCCCGTAGCGGTTAGCCGGTCGTGACCTGGACAGTGAATCCGTCTAGGTCACGACCGGCATCCAGCTCGAAGGTGCGCGGAGTGCTGTCTGCGGTGCATGCTCCCGAGGAGTTCAGGATCTCCGTGGTGAGCGTAATTGTCTGCTTGTCTTCGTCGACGTCAGCGATGACAGGAACGACCGGACACGATCCAGATCCAACGGTCGTGACAATCAACGTCTCACCCGCCCACCACGCCTGAACCTCAGCTCCCTCATCGACGTTCACTGGCAGAGGTTGCCCTGCTGTTGTCGGCTCACCGAGATAGCCAGGAACCTCGGTTGGTGCGCAACCGACTAGGCTGACCACTGCCGTGCATACGAGCAGGAACCCGACGTTCTCCCTGCGCCTAGTCATCGTGTGGAACATGCAGATCCTCCGCCGTATCTTGACTATCGTCCAGACTAATGTGGACCGCGCAACTGTATCTGTGAACGTCATCAAATCGCGATGGGCACGGTCCGGGCGACACGCTCCTGTTAGCGATAACTCAAACCGATCGAGATACTGACAGCACGCGACGAGTGTGTCAAGCGACCTGTTCGTCGTCAATCGTGACGAGTTGTCCCGCAACAGCACCGCTACGATTTTTGGCATGGAAGTCGCCCACCGACATCAGCCGGAGTTGGACGACGATCCAACAAAGGACGCCGGTTCTTCGGCAACTGCTCTTGATCTCAACGCATCCTTCGCTGAGTGGAGAGGATGATTGGGACGATCACTGCGGCTGCGAGCAAGACGCCCGCGGCCGCGAGAGCCGAGAGGAAGATCCACGAGTTGGTTCCCCACACCTGATCTGGCTGGGTTGAGAGTACTGTTGCGACCGCCATGATCACGGCCAGCGTCGTGATGATGAGAGCAAGCGCCGGTGTTCTTCGCTGAGATCCTCGAGGAGCGCGGACCAGTCGCACGATCATCCAGAGAGATGCTAGCGTCGCGAGTATGTAGCTGCTCACGCTCACAACGGTCAAGATCCAGCCCCCAATCGCCTCCGCTTCGGACGGCGCTCCGCACACGATCAGCATCGGCGCGAAACGATAGAAGACATCGGTCGTGCACTGGCCACCGCGAAGTTGCCATGTCGCCCAGAGGCCGAAAATGAGGGGGATCGACGTGCCCAGGCTGAGCGCCGCCCACCCCGTCGGAATGAGCGGTCCCTCGATGTCATTCGCTCTTACCAATAGCAACTCCAGTACGTTGCCGGAATCGTACCGAACTGCTCTGAGTTCCAGCAAAGGTCGGGGGCCTTCTTGCCGTTTCCGTTGTTTAGCACCATTCGCGAGCTTGCCGGTCCTGGGCCAGGGTATGCGCCTGGTGTCACGCCCATGCAGTCCATCAATGGCATTGAAGGGTTCTGCTCGCACCAGGTTCGGCTTACGGGCTGGACGATCGCGCCGAGGACGCTCTGTACGTCATCGCCCCTTTCGGGATACATGCGGATAGTCAAGAACTGGTCACCGTATGAGCTCGGCATCACTTGAGGTTGTGCCATTCCGACAGCGATCGTACTCACGGTGCAAGGGTCACTCAGGTCATTGAAGTCGCCGTACATGCCCAGGGTGGCCGGTGCCACGATCTCATCGGGTCCATTGATCACGTAGGCGTACCAGCTATATGGTCGGGTTGACGCCGCCGCCCAATCCTTGTACGAGATCGCGGTTGCACCGCATTGAGGCCGATAGCCATAACCAATCGGGTAGGCACCCCCGAGATGCGGCCGAAAACTGGTGTAGAAGTCGAACTGGAACTCCATGCCCCAGTGGTCCGCCATGACCAGTGGTGAGTTGAAAGGGCTCAGCCCCCACCATGAGTACTTGCCCGTGATCTCGAGGGTGGTCGAGCTTGTGGCGACTACCTGTCCTTCTACGCTGTTCGGTTGCCACGTGTCGGAGGCGCCTAGGGAGCGGATCTCGCCGCCATCGGTCTGTTCCGGCCGATTGGCGTTCATTCGCGACGCATCGGCGTTGGGGGCGTCGAATTGAGCCAGATCTGCACCGAGAAGATCCGGGGTGTCACGCTGCGATGTTCGCGCAGCCTCGAGCTCATCTGCCAGCACGTACGCGGACACGATCTCCGGAGCGGTTCCCGTCTCCTTTTCTACTCGTGTCAGGAACTCCTCAGCAGTCATCCCTGAACCGGGCCAGTAGTCACCGATGATCGAGTCGGTGGTGAAGTGGTAACCGTGAATCTCGACCCCTGACGCCCGGGTCACGCTCATCGCGTCCTGGAGGCTTACTGGGTGAGCGAAATCGAGTTCCCCGTATGTGGGTTTGGGGTCATCCTCCGACTTAGTGGTGGAATGCGCGTTGCCATTCATCGATGGCGCGCTCGGTCCAGTTCCGCTCGCCGCCGATGCAGGTGCCGCCGCCGAGGCCCCCGCGATCAGCAGCAACACGCATGCGAGCGCAACTCCGGTCTTCTTCTTCACTTATCCTCCGAATTGAATAATCCCCCGCTCGCATGATGGCGGAAGTCGTTTTCGAGGTCAAGCGATAGTTGGTGGGACGCTCGCGGAACTGGTGCGGACGTTGTCGTGAATGTCTCTCGTCAGTCGACGCGAGGTGTTGCGCGCCTACAGGGTTTCAGTAGTGCGTCTGGTATCACTGAGCAAAACGATGAGCCGCCCGGGGGGACGAGCGATGTCAAAAGATGAGAACCAGTACTCGAAGAAGCAAGCACTGAAGATCCATGACGAATCGATCCGATTCCAACGCCAGGTGCGCAACGGCGTCCTGACCAGCGGCGGCGTCGTCGCGATGATCGCGGTGTTCTACGGCCTGTTCATGCTCACACAGCAACTACAGCGGGGTAACCCTGCGACCGTATCCAACCCGGACATCGTGATGCTTCCTGCAACAGGGACGACGTTGTCGACGGCCTTTGGTGCACTCCTGGCGGTGATCCTGGGTGTGTGGTTCAGCCCGAACGCGTTCCGTCTCGGAAAATCCGAATCACCGACGACGATTGCCCGGGAGCTGGCGACACAATCCACCATCGTCGCTATCGCTCGCATCTGCACGCTGCTCTCTCTCGCGGTCGGGGCCTGGGCATTCATTTCTGCCACCCTTGCCACGGCGCCGCAGCAGGTCGACGTGATCCGAACGATAGTGCCCGCATTGATCGGCTTCGGGCTCGCATGGTGGGCGGCCGCCGCGGAAGTCCGGGTGGCGGGAAGCCCGATCAGGCGCCTGCAATGGGCACAACGATTCCGGGAATCGCTACGGGTGCGGGGAATCATCGATAGTGAAGTCGCACCACGTCTCTCGCGACGCGCGCTCTTGTCACAACGTTTCCTCGCCTTTGCTATCGTCCCTATGATCGCTTGGGGACTTGGAATACTGATCGTCCCTGCGCCCAATATTGGTGCCACGGTCGCCCGTCTTGTGACAACAGTCGCCATCGTGTTCATTGCGTACTACGCGCTTAGAAACTTCGTGTATTGCGTCATCGGAGGCCAACTTTGGACGGCGTGCTCAGTCATGGGTGCGGTGGCCATGGCCGGAGTTGCGTTGGCGAGCTCCGCCGCCGCCGCAGCGTTGCCGACCAGTTCTGATGACGATGTTTTCGAGCTGGCACCGCTCGGTCGTTCCGTTCTTCTCTTCAGCGTCGTCACCTTGTCGATACCTTTCCTGCTTCTTGCGGTTCTGACTTTCCGTCGGCTGTTCGGGAGATCGCCGGGACTGATCTACGACGCAGTGATGCGGCGATACGATCGAGAGTTCCGGGTCGCGAACGATAAGGCAGAGGAACTCGTTCGGAATGATACGGATGACCCCGCGCAGGTGCCGATCAAAACGCGATTTGCGTGGGCGAGTATCGCGGCGATCGCTCCTGTTCCGCCGTTCAATTTCATGTTCGCAGCGCTCGCGTTGCGGCAGGCCCGTGGAGGGAATGTCCGTGGAAAAGGTGTCGCGATCGTGGCGATCGTTCTCGGGATTCTCCTTGCTCTGGTCGTGACTGGCGCGATCATTTACGCGGCGTGGAGTAACCCGGCTCTGGTGTTCTGCGAACCTCAGTCGACAGCGGTGTGCTTTAGAGCGGGATGACTGCGCGGAGAGCGGTCAACGGGAAACACATTCACAAGCGGGTCTTGCATTCCTCAGCGGAAACAAGACGCGGTCAGGCTTTACGAGTCGTCCTCGCCGCTCGGGCTTTCACGGCATTCGTGCCGAATCGTGGGTTGTGCCGCCTTCTCGCGATGGTGGTGGCCTTCCACAGGTTGCTGAGTCTGTTCCCACGGGCGGCGGCAATCTCGTGGATCAGGTCGTGGCAGGCAGGGCACACTGGGACGAGATCCATCAGTCGCTCGTTTCCGAGGTTCTTGTATGTCCGGTGATGGAGGTGCATTCCCTTGGAACGTGGGGCATCGCAGACCCAACATTCTTTGGAAAGTTTGCTGTTCCAATATCGTTCACGAGTCGCCCGCCATGCTGCCGAGTTGATGTACGCGCGGTAGTTTTCACGGGTGACGGTGGCTTTGCCCGGCGATGACATGGAGCCAGAGTAACCGTGCCTTCGGACGTCAGCGGGGATCGCTGCGACGGAGCTTTGCTTGCGGCGTTCGACCAGTTGTCATCTGAAGCCCTGGCTTCGGGGACTCTAGGCAGGCAGAGAGGACGGGAGTAGCATCGCTCCCGTCCGCTCTGGTGGTTCAGCGCGCGACGTCTGCGCCGGCGTACGAGGCCGGTGCTGCTACCGGCCCCGAAGCGTTTGCTGCGGGGCCGCTAGCTTTTGGGGCGCGGCTGATGGTGGCATCCGCGAACTTGAGTGAGGCGCCGACGGTGTCGGCGAGGATGTCTCGGGTCTCGCGGACCTGGCCGGTCTCCTTGTCGGTGTAGGAGCCGAATCGGAGGTCGCCGACGACGATCGCGGTGTCGCCCTTGTGGAGCGAGTTGGTGACGTGTCGGGCTTGCTGGTTGAAGACGACGACGCGGTGGAAGACGGTGCCGGCGTCTTCCCACCTGCCGGTGTCCTCGTTGAGCCGTCGGTCGTTGACGGCGAGGGAGAACCGGGTGTACTCGGTGCCGGATTCTCCGGCGCCGTGATCGGGGTCGGCGGTGAGGTTGCCTTCCAACGTCACCGGGATCTTGGTGGTCATTCTTTCTTCCTTTCGTCGGGGGACGGGCTCGTCCCCGGGTGGGCGTGAGCCTGGCTGGCCCACGCGGTCCATTCGGTCTCGTCGGTCGTGTCGTCCCAGGATCGGGGTTTGGTGGCGCGGTGGCCGTTGGAACATCCGCCGCCGTAGGCGTGACTGAGTCGTGGCCACGCGATCGCGAGGCGTTCGTGCCAGCCGATCGGGCCGAAGCCGGCGTCGCTCGGGTCGAACGCCGCGAGGTGTGCCGTGTGGAGTGCCGAGAGCTCTTCAACGAGCCGGTCGTGTTTCCACCAGCACGCGGGGATGACGCTGACAGGCACGTTGTATCGGACGGTCATCCATTCCACCCACTCCCGCAGCGCGGCCCAGCGGTCGGCGGCGTCCTCGTCGGCGAGGTCGCGCCAGCTGGTAATGATCCCGCCTATGGGCGCGGAGCTCCCATACCGGCTTAGAGGGTCGAGACCTGCGAGTTCTTGCGCTAGCAACGCCTCCACGTCTTCACGGTCGCGACTATTCATGACGCCTCCTCGAGCATGTGGGGGAGCCGCTGCTGGAGGATGGTGAGGGCGTGGTCGGATGCTTGCCGGCGAGTGCGGTGTCGGGCAAGGACGGGGTCGCGGTCGATGAGGCGGTGCAGCAACTCATGACAGTACGGGTGTAGGGGGGTAAGGTCGCCATCGTCTTCCCAGGCCTGCCAGACTCCTCGGGCGATGCGGACACCGGCATAGTCGCGGTGGTGCAGGTCGAGGTGATCGGCAGTGTCGGGGATGCCGCACGCGGCGCAGGGCACGAGGCCGGCGCGGACGTGGGTGCGGAACCAGCGGTCGCGGCGCGCGTGCCAGGCGGGGGAGCGGAGGAACTCCAGCCGGTAGAGGTTCTTCAGGCCGGTGCGGCGCGTGTTGCTCATTCGTCTCTCACCGCCTCGGCAGTGTCGTCTGACTCGACGGGCTCATCAGGATCTTCGGGTGTGGGGTTGTGGATGTCGTGGAAGACGGCGCGCTGTTCGTTCTCGGTCTGCTGCTTGCCTCGAGTGATGTCGCGAGCGTCGCGGCGTTCGTCCCATCCGGCGAGATCGAGGAGCACGCCGCGCCGGTTGCGATAGGCGAGGAGTCCGAGAGTTTCCGGCATCCGACGAATCTCGTCGACCGACATCAACGGCAACCGGTCCTGACGTTCGGCGGTGTGGTGGCCTGTCTGGTTGGTATCCCAAGAGCGTTCGGTTCGGCGGGCATCCCTCGTGCCGAGGAGTGCTTCGATGTCGCGGAGGTGAGCGACGTGACTGGCGCCGCCGAGGAGGACTTTCGCCGTCGCGGCAGCCCAGATCGTGTCGGCCTCGGCGCGGGACCAGGCGGTCTCTGCTTGCGAGAGAGCCTGGAGTACAACGAAGGTGCAGATGCCGCGCCCGCCGCCGTCGGCCATGACCCGGGGGAGCCCTGCCCAGCGGAACATGTTCACGATCTCGTCGAGGATCAGTCCCAGTGGTGACGCGAGACGTGATCCAGGAGAAGCAAGTGCGCGGGCCCGGGCGACTTCGACGATGTCGTCGAGCAGTGCGCCGAGGAATCCGCCCATCGCGGACGCGCCGGAGGAGGAGCCGAGGAGATAAAGGGTGTTCGCGTCGTCGAGGAACGCGCGTGCATTGAAGGTGTTGTCGCCGGGCTGGGGCATGAGTGCGTCGCGGATCTGCGGGACCGCGAGGGGCGCGACGGCGCCTTGGACGCCGAACCAGATCGAGGAGACGAGTTTCTCGTCCCCGCTGATGGTTGCCTCCAGGTTGTCTCCCCATCCGGGCGCGCCGTCGGAGCGGAGTATGTCGACTGCGGTGCGGGCGAGAGCGGGGCTGGAGCCCCAATCGTAGACGTCTTCGATGCTCCGGTCTCCGACGGCGGCGGCGTGCAAGAGCCGGCCGAGGACGACGCCAGAGGCGTGCGCCCATTCCCCGTTCGTGGTCGATGCGCCGAGGGCGGTGCCGGTGATGATCGCGGTGCCGCGTTGCATGGCGACGAGGGGGTCTTCACAGCCGGGGAGAGGGCTGACCTTGAGGGGATGACGGATGCCGGAGAGCCCTTGCGGGTCGAAGACGTGCACGGTGCCACGGCGGGCGCGGGGTCGCATGGTCGCGGTGAGGTTGTCGTTGGTCGTGGAGGTGGTGATAAGTGGGCCGGACCAGTCGAGGATCGCGGAGATCAGCACCCGGTATCCCTTGCCGGAGCGGGGCGGGCCTTCGAGGGCGACGGAGTCTTCGATCGACACGTACACGTCGCGGCCGCGGGAGCAGCCGACCCGCCATCCCACGTCCGTCGGCTGTGGATTAGGGAGGTCAGGGCGTAATTGTGCGGCGCGGCGGAGCACAGCCTTGTCGGAGAGGTGCTGGCGGATCTCGGATGCGGGGGCGAAGCCGGGGCGGCTGCGCAGGTCGGCGATAAACGCTCGATCCGATTCCTGGTACCGCAGGTACCAGATCACCCCGCCCGCCGCGACGGCCAACAGAATGAACACGGCCACGAGATCCAGAACCCGGATGGCTGTGACCGGCACCACGCAGCCGGCCGGCGCCGCGTACATGCCGGGGTCGCCGGTGGCGGCGAGGACGATGCCAGCGAAGATGCTCGTCGATGCCGGGCGGGCACCGCAGGCAGCCTGCGTCACCGCCTCGGCGACGAACGCGAACAACAGGCTGAGTAGAAAGGCCGCGGCGAGGATTCCCGCGACGCCTTTCCCAGCCCATCCCCTGTCCATGACCCCGTCCCCTCCAGTCTCAATCGAGTCCGAGGGCGGCGTTGGCGGCGACGAGGATCCACGCGTCGCGGGTGCGGGGGCGGAGGGCGTCGAAGCGCAGGGCACCGCTTTTGAGGGCGGGGTCGAAGGGGATGACGCCGACTGCCCGCACTTGCCCGGCGAATTCGTGGGCGATCCGTTCCGCTTCTCGTCGGGAGCCGGGTTCGGGTTGAGTGACCACAACCACGGCGTTCGCGGCGAGGGCGGCAGAGTGCTCATCGCGGTTCTGGAGTGCTTCGAGGAGGAGCGCGGCGGATTCGGCGGAGTCGGCGGACGGGAGGGTGGGGATGATGAGCTGGTGGGAGTAGTCGATCATCCGCAGCCACCGGTCGGCAGATTCGTCGTTGCCAGAGTCGAAGATCACGAGACGGTAGTAGTGCGTCGCGACGCGAGCCAGCAGGTCGAACTCGGCGGTGGCGATGCGCTGGTCGGTGGCGAGGAGCTCGGGGTTGGAACGGAGCACGTCGTACCGGTCGGCGGACTGGTGGTGCACGAACCGGGCGATGTCTGACACGGACGCCGCAGGATCGAGGAGCCCGGGGGCCGCGGGGAGGAGGTCGCGGATGGTGGTGTCGTAGAGGCCGTGTTCGGTGCGCCAGCCGAGTGTGCCGCGGGTGTCGTTGTTGTCCCAGGCGAGCACGTTACCGCCACCGTAGCGGGCGAACACGGCGGAGATCATCGCGGTCGACATGGTCTTCCCGATCCCGCCTTTCCCGTTCACGACCGCGAGCAGACGGGAGCCCGCCCAGTGCCGGGAGACGCACGCCACCGCGTCCCGCTTCAGCTTCTGCGACGGCGACTCGGACACGCGAATGCCTGCACGCGCGGCGACTGCCCGCCATCCGGTCGACGGGGCGTCCGGTCGCGTGGTGTCGATGAAGGAGCGGCGTGCGGCGATGGGTTCATCAGGATCATCGGTCGCGGAGGCTGCGGACGCGGCGCGCTCTTCCGGTGTTTCCGTGGACGGGGCGGGCGAGATGTCGCCCGCAGCGGTGACGAGGAGGCGGTGATCGCCTCGGTCTCCGGAGGTGACGAGCTCGAGCGGGATCCCGCTGCGGATCGCTTCGGCGGCAGCACGCTGCACGACGAGGTGGCGGATGTCGTCGCCCGAGGTGGCGGTGATCGGTTCGCGGTGCCCGTCCGGCGTGGTGAATGTCGCCGTGGTGCCGGTGACGGTCGCGTAGGCGCGGGGCGTGGTGTCGATGCTCATGTCAGCTCCTTGTCCGTGGTGAGCCACCCATCGACGGCGGTGTCGGTCGGCCAGGCGACGTCGATGTCGCGGAGATCCAGGTCCGCGAAGGGCGTGGCGTACGGGTCGTCGAGTTCGAGGGCATCGTCGGTCTGGAAGAGGTCGTATTCCCAGTCGGTGGAGGTGCTGAACGCGTCGACGAGGTACGGGTATTGGCCGACGTAGGCGAGGAAGACGCCTTTGCGCAGCTGGCGGGCCATGGCGACGTGCGCGGGTGGGATGCTGAGACGCCGCTGCAGAGCGTCGCCTTCTTGCTGGTTGACGCGGAAGATGAACTTGTTCTCGATGTCGCCGATGATCGAGTAGGCGAGGTTGCGTTCTTGGGAGTCGGCGTCACCGACGGCATCGATGTCGCCCATCTTGTGGAGGATGACGATGTTGCTGATGCCGTAGTGACGGGACAGCTTCAACCACTGCTGGTACATCAGCAGGGACGCGAGCGAGGTCATGTCCCGCCATCCCTCTTCCCGGATCACATACCGGGTGCGGCGGGCGTTCCGGTCGGAGATCACCGCCTGAATCCACGCGGTCGTGCAGATCTGTGACATCTGGGCGACGAGGTCGCCGCGGGCGAACAGCTCGGACGTGTCGACCACGACGATCGGCGCGTCCTGGTCGAACTCGACCGTGGAGGCGTCCTCGAACAGCCCCGAGAGATCACCTTCGACGAAGCGGCGGAGCACGTAGCTGGGCTGCACGGCGCCGTCTGCGAGATGCCGGTCGATGGTCACCTCGCCGGCGAGAGCGGTGAGGTCGGCGTAGACGCCGCGCAGGGTCGGGGTGTCGTCGGTGCGGCGGATGCAGCGAGTGAGGGCTTCGTGCAGGGCGGCGTGTTCGACGGCGGTGAGGCGGGTGCCGGGAAGGGCCGCTTCGACGAGTGAGGTGAGCACGGTGACGCGGCGCTGTTTCACCATGAGCTCGTGCTGGTTGTCGCTGACTCCGATGCGGCGGGGCCCACGATCCAGCGGGTTCAGCCGGGTGTCGAAGGCTCCTCCGAGTCGGATCACGTTTCCGCCCGGAACTGCTTCGGCTACCGTGACCCATTCGCCTTTGGGGTCGGAGGGGACCACAGCCTGGTGCCCGAAAGGGAGGGAGCGGGTGACGAGGGTCTTGATGACGGCGCTCTTGCCAGCCCGGTACGCGCCGAGGACGAGAATGTTGGTAGAGAACGTCCCCCGGTCGGTGGTGTCTGCGTACGTCTCCCACGGGGAGAAATACCAGAGTGCGTCGGCGTTGAGGTCGACCCCGAGGATCGGGCCGCGGTGGCCAAGGCCGGCGTCGGCGACGAACGGGTAGATCCCGGCGAGGTGCTGGGAGGTCGCCTTGTGCGCCGGGATGGTCGCAGGGGCGAGGTTCCAGTACCCGGACTGGGTGAGTCCGGGGCCGAACGGGCCCGGCACCGCGGCCTCCGGCAACGCGAGCTCGCGCCGCGACCGTGCAGGCGGCCGGTCGGGTGGGGCGGCGGTGGTGCGGCGCAGTGTGCGCCGTTCCCGGCGCGACAATTCGGAGGGTTCGAAGAGGATGCGGTGGCGGGTCATCAGCTCATCCCCAATCCGAGGGGCAAGGCGTTGACCAGGAGCGCTTCGGCCTGCTGACAGTAGAGGACCTGCGCTTCCATCTCTGCCTGCACGAGCGCGTTGCGCATCCCGGCGACGGCTTGATCGAGTTGTTCTTCGTCGCGGGCGCTGATGGTCAGGTAGGCGCCGTACCGGAACTCGCCGTTCCCGGCGACGAGCTCTTCTTCCTCTTTCTCGAGCGCGTCCCAGTCGGCCTTGTCGGCGGCGGATCCGTCCGCGCCGCGTCGGGCGCGCATGCGCTCGTTACCGCGCCAGATCTTCTTGTCATCGCGGACCCGCTTCAACGCCCGCTTCAACGGCACCGGGGTGAGGACGATCGAGAAGATGTGTGTGACGGCTTCCCCGGTGTGCGGGTGGCGGGCGAACACGATCGGCGACACGAAACCGACGTAGGCGTCTGAGCGCGGCCATTCGTGAATCCACAGGGTGGTGTGCACGCCGGAGTCGGTGCGGACGAGGTGGTTGGATCCGCGGGGTTCTTCCAAATACATCGGGCCGATCGCGGCCGGATCGACCCCGGCGTGGTCGTCGTCGCGATTCTGGATGTGGGATGCGGACTCCGGGTCGAATGCGACCCTCGCGAGCGCCGCGATCTGCCGCGGCGAGAGCCAGGCGCGGACTTTGATGCTCGCCGCGGTGAGCGCATCAGCGAGGGTCCGGGTTTCCATGAACGCGAGGGTCTGCGCTCCGGTCTTCCCTCCGCCGAGCGCTTTGACTTGGGCGCCGAGGGCGAAAAGATCGAGGCTGAAGGTGAGGTAGTTGCGGTGGGCTACGGCGAACCGCTCCGAGTCGTCCATGACTTGCTCGTAGTTGACGGCCACAGGTGAACTTCGATCCTGCCCGCGGTGCTCGACGACCGCGTCGTAGTGCGTGCGGGCGGCGCGGATCGTGGTCGGCAGGGTGCGCTCCTGCAGCGTGACGCGTTTCATCCCCGGCCGTTGGGTGAAGGAGGCGAGCACCCGTGACCACTGCTCGGCCAGGTCCAGCCGTTCCGGGATGTCGTGCATGAGGAACCCCTGCACCTCGAGCTCGGCGGTGACCGATACCGTGCGGCGGCGCGGGTCATACACACAGGCGACCCCGTCGACGTCCCACAGTTGCACGGATGCTCGGGTGCCGGGGAGATTGAGGGTGCCGGCGAGCTGGATCCGCTCAGGACGGAATGTCTGCGTCGTCGCACCGGCGACGTGCCGGACCTGCTTCATCAGCCACAAGCCGGCCATCTTCGGCGCGGACAGGCCGTGCACGGTCACCACCGCCGTCAGCGCCAAGGGCACATATACAGGTGCGGCGTACAGCAGCCCGAAGGGTCCGAAGCGGTTGATGAACACGAGGATCACGAGGGCAGCGGCTGTGACGAATCCGAGCTGCCAGGGGTCCATGCCCAGCACGATTCCCTGACGGGACCGCCCAGGTAGCCGTACCGGCCGGTCTGGGGAAGCTTCAGCGGTCATTGCCTGCTCCTTTCCGGTCGCGGCGGAGATGCCGGTGATGTTGAGGATGGTGGGGGAGGCGGTGCCGAGGTGGCTTGGCTGCGTGGCGGTGTCGAGCCCGACGTGGATCTGGGTGGCGGTGTGGAGGCGGGCTTCCGCGGACCCCCCGGTCCGCCCGTCCCGGTGCGGGGCGTGGTCGGTGTCGAGCGTGCGGGGCCGCGGGGGACGCCGGCGGGGTGCGCACCGAGCCGGGAAGGCATGCGGGCGGCGGAGCGGGCGGCGTTCGATCCGGCGCGGGCGGCGTGGCCGCCTATCCTCGATCCGATGCGGTCCGCGGCGACGCCGCCGAGGAACGTGAACAGCCCGAACACCGCGAACGGCGCGAACGCCGCGAGCACGAGCCCGATGAGGAGCGGCCAGGCCTGCGGGTCCCAGATCGTCTCCACCTCGGCGAGCCCGTTGACGATGAGGGTGAGGAACCCGATCGTCAGCGGCCCGGCGAGCAGCAGCGACACGACAGCGGACACATACCGGACCACCCATTGCGGGCCGATCGTGCGCAGCGGAAACAGCATCCAGGCGACGGGTCCCGCGGTGACCAATGCGGCCAGGGCGATGTTGCGGAACGTGAACACGAGGACGAGCAGCAGCATCGACAACAGCAGGAGCCCGTGGATGAGGAACGCGAAGAAGTAGTTCGCCTCCCCGCCCGCCCAGGTTACCTTCTGCAGAGTCGTGAACAACGTCGCCGGCCCGTCCCGGTTCAGGATGTACCAGGTGAGGTCATCGACAGCGTTCAGAAGGTGACCGGTCATCCACAGCGTCAGCGGCACCGCGGGAATCGCGAGGAACGTGCGCACCACGGCGCTGACCAGCTCGTCGCGTTCGCCGGAGATGACCGCGGCGGCGACGGACCAGGCCATGGCGGCAAACGTGATCACGAGGACCGCCCACTGCCAGAACGACCACTCGGTCGCCGCAGCGGTCCACAGCACCGTACTGGTGTCGAAGCGCAGGCTCGACGCGACGAGCAGCATCGCGGTTGTGGAGGCGATCGCCATCCCGCGGCCGGCGTTCTCGAACGTCGTACACACGACATCGCCGACGCTGCAGCCGTATTTCACGATCAAGTTCTTCCCTCCCGCTTGCTGCAGCGCGGCGGCGTGGCCTTCATATGTCGTACACACCGTTGTGGACGCGCCGTTCATTAACACGTCGACAAAGCACTGCTGAGGCTTCACCTCGCTCGCGGTCGTCGGTGTGCAGGCGACCTGTCCGGAGGAGTACCGGCAGAACACGGGATACGCCGGCGATGACCAGCTCTCGCCCTCCACGACGATCAGAGGTTCGCCCGGCCCTGCCTCTACCGACATCGACCGCGGAGTCGATTCGGTCGTGGCCGATGCGGGTGCGAGCGCGCAAAGCATTGAGAGGAGTCCGAGAAGAGCTCCGATCAGGACGGTGCGCGCAGTGGACATCAGAAGCCGAAGTCGAAGTTCACGAACCAGCCGAACAGTCCGTTCGCCGCTCCCAGAATGGCGGCGGCGATGAAGATGCGGGTGATGTTGTCGCCCGCCCAGGACTGCACCTTGTGGGTGGCCATGTTGGGGAAGGCGAGGGCGGCGCCGGCGATGACCAACATGATGAACACGGCCAGCATCGCGCCGGCCAGCACATAGGAGGCGAGGACTTGCAGTCCACCGAAGAACGGGGCGGAGAAGTCCGGATTGATCGGGGGGACGTCGACGTCGAACGGCAGTATCACGATGAACTCCTTGTTCTCATCTGAGCGGCAGGCCAAGAGCGGCCATGAAAGGTTCCGGGTCGATCGCGACACCGGCCCTACGGACCTCGAAATGCAGATGGCATCCGAACGATTGCCCGGTGTCTCCCTCCGCGCCCAACGGGGTTCCGGCGGCCACGTCGTCGCCGATCTCGACCCGGAGCGAATCCCACAGCATGTGGCCGTACAGGGTCTGGATGCCGTCGCCGTGGTCGATCATCACGGCGTTCCCCCACCCAAAGTAGGAGCCGGCGACGACGACCGTCCCGGGACCGGCCGCGTAGACGGTGCTCTTGCACGCCTGCGACATGTCATAGCCTTTGTGATTCGTGGAGCAGTAACTGCAGCCCGATACCGGGTTGTATCCGAACCCCCGCCCGGTGCTGTACGCACCCTTCAGCGGGTACCCCCACTGACCGTTGACCGCCGGACCGTCCGTCGTCCCAGTCGACGTCCCCGTCACAACGAGCGACCCCGACGCGGCGAACGGGATCACTGCGAGTGGCGCAAGCACGAGCAACATGAGCAACACGCCGGCCGCGAGAACCGCGGTCACGATCCGGCTCGCGGTCCTCGACTTCGCGAGGGCCGCAGCGGCCAGGACCGGGATGCCCATGTCAGGGCTCCATCGGCTCCGCAAAGAACCGGACGACCTTGCAATCCCCCGACTGCTGCGCGCTTCCGGGCGCCGGGACGGACCCCTCACCGCAGAGCACCTGCACGCTGACCCGCACCCGGTCCTCGTAGCCGTACTCGGCCCCATCGCCATCGACACGGGTGTAGGAGAGGGCCACGTCGGCCGTGCCGATCCGCATGTCGCCTGACGGATCCTCGGACACCGCAACATCCTCAATCGCGCCGGTGAGCGCCGCAACCACCCGCCCCTTCGCAGAGGCGAGGGAATCCCAGTCCGCTTCCGTGAGCACCACAGATTGCCGGAGTTCGAGCAGCGCAGCATCCAATGCTGAGTCACGGTCAGGCTCGGACGTGTACCGGGTATCTGGTGTGAACCAGGTTTCGAGATACGCAAGCCATTCTTCCCGCGAGCTCAGTTGTGTGTCGAACGTCGATGCCGCCTCGAGGGCCCGCTGGATGTAGAAGTTGGCGTCCGTCGTGATCGGCTCGGGCACCCAGCCCTTGTCGGTGACGCTGGGATCCACCACGGCACCGGGAACCACCGTCGGTAGGGCCGAAGGGGAGTCGGGAGGCTCGGGGGATGCGGACGGACTAGGAATCGGGGTCTGCTGGTTCAGGAGCGCGCCGAAGATGATGGCGATGATACCCGCGGCTAGGATGACCGCGCCGATCCATGCCCACGCGATACCGCGCTTGCCGTTCCGCTCCCTGGCCACGATGGTCAGCCCTCCCGAAGCTCCAGGACGGCGACGATGCGCGGGCTGCACTGGTCCGGCATACGCCGCAGTGACCCAGTGGACAATACTCCGGTCAGATCGCCCCGTCTATAGGCCTTTTGGGGGAAACGCGCCACGGCTTCCCGCTGGTTCGCGGGGCTGTATAGCTGCGATGCCTTAATCATGAAGTGAACGGTACACCCACTCACTTCGGAAGTAAATGGGTAAATAGTTCGGTCTGCATCTGGATCGCGTGGATTATAGGGACGACAATGGAGCCATGCCCAAGTACGCCCGACCTGCCGATGGCGAAGCTGCCGAGAGCCTCCTCGCGATCCTCGGCAACCGGGCCAAGACCAGCATCATCCGGCAGCTACGCAAGACCCCGGACGTGGGGCGCAAGGACCTCGTCGAGGCGCTGCAGCTACCGGCATCGACGATCATCCCGTACCTCGGCGAACTCGAAAGCGTAGGTCTCCTGTTCGCAGACCCCCCGCGCGGGGAGCGCAAGCGGGGCGAGTGGGTCGTCTACCGCGTCAACGACGAAGCCGTCACCGAGATGTATCTCCGACTCGGGCAGGAGATCGGAGAAATTTAGACTCGCAACGGCTCGCAACCTCGTTGCACTACGCATAGCGCAACCTCGTAGTGCGCCTCTCAATAACTCACAGGTGGGTCAGCGTATAACGCGCCAAGATGGGTTCATAGCCACAGTTTTACCGCGATCCTTCGCCGTTGTCGGTGTCGGCATTCTCAGGATGCGCTTTCCGCCCGGGGTAGCGACCAGTGCGCGTCGCACACGACCGGCTGGCGTCTCCGTAACGCACGCATTCGCAGCGTGGATGTGTGGCAGGGTCGGTTGCGGGTCAGCAGAGAAGGAAGCGCATGGAGACGTGAGAGCATGCATGGGGGCACGGCCGGCGGTCGCCGGGGCGCACCCTGCTTGCGGGTTGCGGGAAGCTCGGATTGCGACTCGGTGAGCGGCTGGTCGCAGACGGACACGAGGTGCTCGCGCTCCGTCGAACGGCGGGGCCGCTTCCTTCCGGTTTCCGATCGATCACTCAAGATCTGCGTGCCGCCCCGCCGCGCGACCTTCCCAGTTGTGAGTCGGTCGTCGTCAGCCTGCCTCCGGACTCGGAGGACAGAGCCGACGGTGACGTCTACGCAGCGGCGCTCGCCAACCTTGCCGGAGGGCTGTCGTCGCGCCCGTCACGCGTGATCTTCGTCTCTTCGACTCGGGTACTCGAAGGGTGGCAGGGCCTCGCCCGCTCACCGAATCGGACGCGCCAGTCCTAGCCGGCAGTCGGTCACGAGCTCTCTTGGAGGGAGAGCAGCTTGCGTCTCGGCTGTTCGGAGCATGCATCGTCCGCCCAGCGGGCATCTATGGGCCGGGCCGGGACTCCGTGATCCGTCGCGTCCGCGCGCACGCCCCGGTCGACTACTCCAGACGCACGAATCGCATCCACGAGGACGATCTCGTCGGGCTCTTGTACACGATGCTCCGAGCCGAGAACGCGCCCCCCGCTTGTCCATGCGGTCGATCGAGAGCCCATCGCGATGGGCGAAGTCGTGACCTTCATCGCTGAAAGCCTCGGCATAGAGCCCCCGCCGCACGCCGAGGGCGAGAGCGGTGGTGGAACGGTGCTCCACGGCAATCTGATGCACGACTTCGTCGGTGCACTCCGCTACCCATCGTTCCGGGAAGGGTACGCACAGATGCTCAGCGGATCCGTCTGAAGTCCTGCCTCGAGGGCTGCACCACTAGATATCCGAGCCTTGGCATGAGCGGAGCATCGTCTCCGTGATCTCCTCGCCGACATGGGCCCTGCCACGACATGAACCGGGATGGTGAGGGCAGGCTCGATCGCCAGAACGCGGATGTCGTCGTACGCATGTTCTGCCTCGTAGCCGAAGATCGGGGGCCACATCGGGATCGGATGCGTCGCCATCTCGGCGAACGTCGACTCCACCCCGGTGAAGGGGATACCGTGGATCAAGCCCTGGCCCGAAGCGACCAGAGCACCGCTCAGAAGGTCGTGGAGGGCCGGACTCTGCTCGCGCTCGACAAGCGCGACAGGTGTTGCACCGTGCTCGGCGATGCTGACCTCCGATCGGTGGGTTCCAGAGCGTCGGAGTCCGCACCCGCCCGCATATGGTCGCCAAGTCGAGCCGGAGCTCAGCATCGCCGTACGCGCTCGCGGGCCCGTCATAACCGGTGTGAGCGGATGTCCGGCACGTTTTGCGGCGCGCATGATCGCCGTCGGGGCCGCGATCAGGACGCCGGCCATCCTGTGTACGCCTCGGCGAGGTAGGCGCGCCCCGCCTCGGAGTCGACGACTGAGCGGAGCTCGCCGAGTTGGCGGCGGCGATCGAATCCGTCGGCATCCGTCGCGGTGTGGAGCATGCTCGTCATCCACCATGAGAAATGCTGCGCCTTCCAGATGCGCTGGAGCGCCCGCTCCGCGTAGCCGTCGATGAGGCTCTCGTCGCGCCGCCCGAGGAACGACGTCAGAGCCTCGGCAAGGAGCACCACGTCGGCGACGGCGAGGTTCATGCCCTTCGCTCCGGTGGGAGGCACGGTGTGCGCAGCGTCGCCGACGAGGGCCACACGTCCGCGCCGCAGCTCGCTCGCGACGAAGCTCCGGAAACGCAGCACGTCTCGCTGGAAGATGCGCCCCTCCTGCAGGGTGGTGCCGGGGACGCGGGACTGCAGCGTGCTCCAGATCTCGGCATCACTGAGAGCCTGGGCGTCGGCGTCCGGAGCGCATTGGAAGTACATGCGCTGCACGAGCGGGCTGCGCTGGCTGATCAGCGCGAAACCATTGTCGGAGTTGCTGTAGATCAGCTCGTCTGCGCTCGGCGGCGCCTCGCAGAGGATGCCGAACCACGCGAAGGGGTACTCGCGGAAGTAGCCGTTTGTCGTCCCGCCCGTGACCGCCGGGCGCACGACCGAGCGGGAGCCGTCGGCCCCGACCACGAAGTCGGCGTCGATCTCGACCGCGGACCCGTCCGCATCGGTCGCGATGAGGCGTGGTGCGTCGGTCCCAGCTCCCTCGATGCGCGTCGCCGTGACGCCTAGTCGAAGATCCTGACCTGCGTGCACGCGCAGTTCGAGCAGATCCTTGAGAACCTCGTGCTGCGGGTAGAGCCAGACGCTGCGACCGACAAGGCCGGGGAAGTCGATGCGATGCCCCTCGCCCTGGAAGCGCAGCTCGATCCCGTCGTGGCGATGACCCACGGTGTGCACACGGGTGCCGGGGTCGATGCGGGTCAGCAGGTCGACGGTGCCCTGCTCGAGGATGCCGGCCCGGATGGTCGACTCGATCTCCTCGCGTGAGCGCTGGTCGATCACGACCGAGTCGATCCCGCCCTCGGCGAGGAGATGGGACAGGATGAGGCCGGCCGGCCCGGCTCCGACGATCGCGACGCGGGTTCGGATCGAGGTGATCATGGTGTCTCCTTCGACGGCGGCGCCGGTGCGTCCGCTCTGCCGATCAGTGTGCGCGACCACCTGCCGCGCGCACCGAAGAATCCCATTGAATGAGATCTAGCCGGGGTGCAGGTCTTTCTCGATGGCTGCCGCTGCGTTTTTCAGGACCGCCACGGCGGGGTCGCTCCGGGAATCGCGGGGCAGCACGACGGAAAGGGCGGCCACCACTTGACCGCGCTCCCGCACTGGCACCGCGACGCCGGTCGACACGGCCTCGATTGATCCCACCGCGATCACGACCCCCTGGCGGCGGACCGTCGCGAGCACGCCGCGCAGCACCGACGGATCGGTGATCGTCTCACGTGACACGGCGCGCAGGGGGCCCCGGAGCACACGCTCACGGAGCTCAGGGGCAGCGAAGGCGAGGAGGACGAGTCCCGAAGACGATGCGTGCAGGGGGAGGCGTCCCGCGATCCGGGTGATGTTGGCGCCGGCGTCCGGATGAGACAGCCGTTCGAGGAACAGCGCCTCCTCCTGCTCCAGCACGGCGAGCTGGGTGTGCTCGCGGATCATGTCCTGCAGGCGCTCCATGTGCGGCAGTGCGACCTGACGCAGCCGGAGCGCGTGCGATCCGCGCAGCGCGAGCTCCCACAGCCTCATGCCCAGCCGCACCCGCATCTCCTCATCGCGCTCGAGCAGCCCGGCCGCGATGAGATCTCCCACGATGCGGTGCGCGGTCGCCGGCGGCAGATTCGCACGACGCGCGATCTGCGTCGCCGTCTGCGTCGTCCGGTCGGCCGCGAACGTGTCGAGGACCCGCACGATGCGATCCGTCATCGAGTCGCCGGAGGGGGAGTTCGCCATTCCGGCAGTCTTGCACGCCTCCCGTGTCGCTCGGCGACCTGTGAGCGGTAGCCTCGGTGCATGACCGCTCCCGTGCTCGCGTCTTCGACGCCCTGGATGCCAGCGGACGTCGACTCGATCGCGGGCCTGCTCGGCGGGGTGCCCGTACGCTGGTGGCTCTCCGGTGGAGCCGCGCTCGATCGCTGGCTGGGGCGTGAGATCCGGACGCGCCCGAACACCGATGTGAGCGTCGCCGCCGTCGACCTGTCCGCGCTCGTCGATGCCCTGCCTGCGCGAGTCACCGCGTGGACGCTCTCCGACGTCGAGGGGTGCGTCGTCCCGCTCGACACGGCGCCTGCCGACGCCGATCCGCACCCCGTGCTGCTCCAGGACGAGGAACGCGGAGTCTGGGTGCTGCAGGTCAATGTCGAGGACGGCTCCCCCCGCGCCTGGGTTTACAAGCGAGATCCGCGGCTGTCCCTGCCGTGGGATCGGGCCGTGCTCGACCTCGACGGCGTGCCGACCGGCGCCCCCGAGGTCCAGCTCGTGTGGAAGGCCCTCCGTCCGCGCCCGGAGGACGAGGTCGACAAGGATGCCGTGATCGCGACCCTCGACGACGAGGCGCGCTCCTGGTACGAGGGTGCGATCCTCTCGATCCATCCGCATTCGACGTGGTCGATCCGCATTCGCAGCCCGTTCGCCCCGGCGAAGGCGAGCTGGAACCGCACGATGCACTCCTAGTCGCGCGTCTCTCTCGCCGCGTGGTACTCCTCGGTGCTGACGGCATCGTGCACGAGGCCGCGGAACCACCGCTGCGCCGGCGAGAGCGCGGCCCCGCGGCGGGTGTAGAGCGAGACCGGTGTGCTCTGCGCGGGCCAGGGGAGGTCGCTGATAGCCAGGCCGTCGAACCACCCGCAGAAGACCTCCGCGACATGGCGGGGCAGGAGCACGACGAGGTCGGTCGTCTGCACCACCGACGGCACCGTGGCGTACTCCTCGACGGTGAGCACGACCTGCGGCATGAGACCGTGCTCGATGAGGGCCTGATGCGGGAACACGTGTCCGCCCCGAGCCGACACGCGCACGAAGTGCCGGCCGTCGAACATGTCCGGTGCGGTCGGAGGCAGCGGATGAGCCGTAGAGGAGAGCGCGACGTACTCGACAGCACGGACGTGCGTGCGCCACAGCCGGGGGCTGCCGATCATTGACACCGTCATCGCGAGATCGATGCTTCCTCGGGTGAGGCCGTCCTCCACCTGGTCGGCGTCGAGTCTCTCGACCGTGATGCGGGGGCGGGCGTCCTCGCGCGTCAGTGCCGCCATGATCGGGGGGAGGAAGGTCTGCTCGCCGATCGACGTGAGCCCCAAGGCGAGCGCTCCGGTGAAGCCGGTCGGCTCGAAGTCGGCGTCGGAGTCGACTGTCGAGTCGATCTGGGCGAGCGCTTCGTGCAGCGGCCCGAACAGAGCTGTGGCGCGGGCGGTGGGCACCATGTCGTGCCCCTCGCGCCGGAAGAGGTCGTCGCCGAATCGCTCGCGCAGCCGTCGCAGCGTATAACTCACGGTGGGCTGGGTGACGTGCAGCCTCTCGGCCGTTCCCGTCACGCTGCGCAACTCGTAGAGCACGACGAACGTGCGCAACTGGTTCAGATCGACGGTTCCCACGAATAGATGCTATCGATACAAGGCTTCTCCATCATCTATTGGACTGCAGATCATGACCGCCCTACCGTCGGAGGAAAGCCCTCCAGCGACAAGGACGCCCCGCGGTGATCATCGACATCCACGGCCATTACACGACCGCCCCTACCGCGCTGGGGGCGTGGCGCGAGCTGCAGATAACCTTCGCCGAGAGAGAGGGCGAGGCTCCGGATCCCGCCGCTCTCCGGATCACCGATGACGAGATCCGCGAGACGATCCAGGCGAATCAGCTGCGCCTCATGAACGACCGCGGGAGCGACATCACCGTCTTCAGCCCTCGTGCCTCATTCATGGCGCACCATATCGGCGACCTCGCCGTGAGCGAGACCTGGGCCCGCATCTGCAACGACCTCGTCGCCAGGGTCGCCCAGCTCTTCCCCGACCGGTTCCTTCCCGGCGCGATGCTGCCGCAGTCGCCCGGCGTCGACCCCCGCACGACCGTCGCCGAACTCACCCGTGCTGTCGAGGATCTCGGCGCGGTCACCGTCAACATCAACCCCGACCCGTCGGGAGGGAGATGGTCGGCGCCAGCGCTGACCGATCGCTCCTGGTACCCGGTCTACGAGAAGCTCGTGGAGTACGAGATCCCGGCGATGGTGCATGTGAGCACCACCTGTCGGCCAGACGTGTTCCACACCACGGGTGACCACTACCTCGGTGCCGACACCACCGCGGTGATGCAGCTCATCAGGGGCGACCTGTTCCGCGACTTCCCCGACCTCAAGCTCGTCATCCCTCATGGCGGAGGTGCGGTCCCGTACCACTGGGGTCGCTTCCGCGGGCTCGCGATGGCGCTGGGCAAGCCCGAGCTCGAGGAGCACCTGTTGGACAACGTCTTCTTCGACACGTGTGTCTACCACCAGCCGGGCATCGACCTCCTGACGCAGGTGGTCCCCGCGCGCAACATCCTCTTCGCGAGCGAGATGATCGGCGCGGTACGCGACACGGATCCGCGCACCGGCCACCATTTCGACGACACCAAGCGGTACGTCGACGCGACCCCGAACCTCACCGACGTCGAACGCTTCGCGGTCTTCGAGGGCAACGCGCGCCGCGTGTACCCGCGCCTCGACCGTGCCCTGACCGCACGCGGGCTGTGAAAGGAATCACCATGCGACTCAACGACCTCGGCATCGTCCGCACCCGTATCGAGCGCCCCGACCCCGACGACGTCGCCAGGCTGTCGGAGTTCGGCGTCGCGACCATCCACGAGGCCATGGGCCGAGTGGGGCTCATGCGTCCCTACATCCGCCCCGCATACCACGGCGCGACGCTGTGCGGTCCGGCCGTCACCGTGCTGTTGCAGCCGGGCGACAACTGGATGTTCCACGTCGCAGCGGAGCAGGTGCAAGAGGGAGACGTCATCGTCGCCGGCTGCACGACCGAGAGCGAGGACGGCTTCTTCGGCGAGCTGCTGGCGACCTCGCTCACCGCCCGCGGCTGCAAGGGCCTCGTGATCGATGGCGGTGTGCGTGACGTCGCCGACCTCGAGCGCATGGACTTCCCGGTCTTCTCGCGCGCGATCAACTCCAAGGGCACGGTCAAGGCGACGCTCGGCTCGGTCAACGTGCCGGTCGTCGCGGCCAACGCGCTCGTGAACCCCGGCGACGTGGTCGTCGCCGACGTCGACGGGGTGGTCGTCGTGCCGCGCGCGCTCGTCGGGGCAGTGGCAGACGCGAGCCGTGCACGTGAGGACAACGAAGAGTCGAAGCGCCGACAGTTCCGCGAGGGCGTCCTCGGTCTCGATCTCTACGGGATGCGCGCTCCGCTCGCGACAGCCGGCCTGGAATACGTGGAGGACTGAGATGGCGCACGACGACACTACACACGGAGAGACGACGGGCGGGTTCGACAAGACTCCAGGATGGCTCGACTGGTACGACGGGCCCTCTGCTCCGCGCTTCCGGATGCCGGACGGCGCGGTCGACGCGCACTGCCATGTCTTCGGCCCGGGAGCCGAGTTCCCGTACGCGCCCGAGCGCAAGTACACCCCGTGCGACGCGTCCGCCGACCAGCTCTTCGCGCTGCGCGACCGGCTCGGCTTCGACCGCAACGTGATCGTGCAGGCGACGTGCCATGGCGCCGACAACAGCGCCCTTGTCGATGCGCTGCTTCGCAGTGAGGGGCGCGCGCGTGGCGTCGCAACCGTCCGCCGCGACGTGTCCGACGAGCAGCTCGCGGAGCTGCATGAGGCGGGTGTGCGCGGAGTGCGCTTCAACTTCGTCAAGCGGCTCGTCGACCGGGTTCCCACCGACGCCCTCGAGGACATCGTCGCGAAGATCGCCCCTCTCGGCTGGCACGTCGTCATCTACTTCGAGGCCGAAGACCTTCCCGAGCTCTACAACTTCTTCTCCCGCATCCCGACGGACATCGTCGTCGACCACATGGGGCGCCC
Source organism: Microbacterium sp. LWH10-1.2 (assembly GCF_038397765.1). Classification (NCBI taxonomy): domain Bacteria; kingdom Bacillati; phylum Actinomycetota; class Actinomycetes; order Micrococcales; family Microbacteriaceae; genus Microbacterium; species Microbacterium sp. LWH10-1.2. The sequence goes on along the minus strand of NZ_CP151638.1, from coordinate 2,902,415 downwards.
GGATGTCTCGAAGGACCCGGATGGGCCCGAGTTCGAGCTCTTCCTCCGCTTCCTGCGCGAGAACGACAACGTGTGGACCAAGGTGTCGTGCCCAGAGCGGCTCAGCATCAGCGGTCCGCGCGCTCTCGACGGCGAGCAGCACGCGTACACAGACGTCGTGCCGTTCGCCCGACGCGTGGTCGAGGAGTTCCCCGATCGTGTGCTCTGGGGCACCGACTGGCCCCATCCCAACCTCAAGGACCACATGCCCGACGACGGGCTGCTGGTCGACTACATCCCGCAGATCGCGACGACCCCCGAGCTCCAGCGGAGGCTCCTGGTCGACAACCCGCGCCGTCTCTACTGGGGCGAGTCCGCGAGCGACGAAGGAGCATGACCATGGCACTCGACAAGCCGTACAAGGACGTCCCCGGCACGACGATCTACGACGCGGAGCAGGCCCGCAAGGGCTATCACCTCAACCAGTTCTCGATGTCGCTCATGAAGCCGGAGAACCGTCAGCGCTTCCTCGCCGACCAGGCGGGATACCTCGATGAGTGGCCGTTGAACCCGGTGCAGCGTCAGGCCGTGCTCGACATGGATCTGAACACCATGATCGCCGAGGGCGGCAACATCTACTTCCTCAGCAAGATCGGCGCCACGCACGGTCTGAGCTTCCAGCAGATGGCCGGGTCCATGACGGGCATGAGCGAGGCGGCGTACCGCGACATGATGATCGGCGGCGGACGGCGCCCCGAGGGCAACCGCCTGAAGGACCTCGACGGGTGGACGCCCCCGTCCGCGGAGAAGGCCACGACCATGCGGCCCGATGCGCCGGCCCATTACACCTCGGCGCTGTTCACCTCCCACGTCCCGGCGATCGGCGCCGCGATGGACCTCGGCAAGACCGAGGAGCCGTATTGGAAGAAGGTCTTCGACGGATACCGCTGGACCAGGAGGTGGGCGGAGGAGAACACTCCAGACGTCGTCATCCTCGTCTACAACGACCATGCCACTGCGTTCGACGCCTCGATCATCCCGACCTTCGTGCTCGGCACCGGAGCCGAGTACCCGGTCGCCGACGAGGGCTACGGACCGCGACCGGTCCCGGCTGTGAAGGGATTTCCGGAGTTCGCCGCGCATCTCGCGCAGTCGATCATCCAGGACGACTTCGACCTCACCCTCGTCAACGAGATGGTCGTCGACCACGGTCTGACCGTACCGCTGTCGCTCGTGTACGGCGACGTCGAGGAGTGGCCGGTGCGCGTCATCCCCCTCGCCGTCAACGTCGTGCAGTACCCGGTGCCGTCCGGTCGCCGGTGCTACGAGCTCGGCAAGGCCCTGCGCCGCGCGATCGACAAATGGGATGGCGAGGAGCTGAACGTCCAGATCTGGGGCACCGGAGGCATGAGCCACCAATTGCAGGGTCCGCGTGCCGGGCTCATCAACAAGGAGTGGGACAACGCGTTCCTCGACCACCTGATCGCCGACCCGCTCGGGCTCACCGAATGGCCGCACATGGAGTACGTCGACGAGGCGGGGTCGGAGGGCATCGAACTGGTCGACTGGCTCATCGCCCGCGGTGCGATGGACGATCAGTTCGGCGGCGGAGAGCCCTCGACCGACCACAGGTTCTACCATGTTCCTGCATCCAACACCGCGGTCGGCCATCTCGTGATGAGCAACCCTGCACGTGAGGACTCCGCATGAACGACAAGATCCGCGTCGCCGTCGTCGGCGCCAACGGCGCTTTCGGCATGAAGCACCTCGACGGCCTCGCGAACATCCACGACGCCGAGGTGACGGTCGTCAGCGCGACCTCGCAGGAGAAGGCGGATGCGGTCGCCGCACAGTACGGCGTCGCACACGCTGTCGTGGGTCTCGACGCGGTGCTCCGCCGCGACGACGTCGAAGCGGTGATTCTCGCGACGCCCACCGGTCTGCACGCAGCGCAGACGCAGGCCGTGCTCGCCGCGGGGAAGCACGTGCAGGTGGAGATACCCCTCGCAGATTCGCTGGCCGACGCGGAGACGACGTTGGCCGTCGCCGACGCGTCCGATCGCGTCGCGATGGTCGGCCACACCCGCCGCTTCAACCCCTCGCACCAGTTCGTGCACGAGCGGATCCGATCCGGCGAGTTCGCGGTGCAGCAGCTCGACGTGCAGACGTACTTCTTCCGGCGCACGAATACGAACGCCAGAGGCGAGAAGCGCTCGTGGACCGATCATCTGCTGTGGCACCACGCGGCGCACACGGTCGATCTCTTCGCTTATCAGTCCGGACGGATCGTCGACGCGCATGCCATGCAGGGCCCGATCCACCCCGTGCTCGGCATCGCGATGGACCTCTCGATCCAGCTCAAGAGCGAGACCGGGGCGATCTGCACGCTTTCGCTGTCGTTCAACAACGAGGGGCCGTTCGGTACGTTCTTCCGCTACATCGGCGACACCGCGACGTACGTCGCGCGATACGACGACCTGTTCACGGGTGCGGAGGAGCAGATCGACGTCTCGACGGTGGCTGTGAGCATGAACGGCATCGAGCTGCAGGATCGTGAGTTCGTCGCGGCTATCCGCGACGGGCGGGAGCCGAATTCCTCGCTGCGCCAGGTCATCGACTGCTACCGCGTGCTCGGGGCGCTCGAGGCGCAGCTCGCGTGATGCTGCCGCGGTTCGGCCTCGGCTGCATGAACCTCAGCCACGCCTACGGGGTCCCACCCTCGGAGGAGGAAGGGATCCGCCTGCTTCGAGTCGCTCTCGATGAGGGAGTCGGAATGCTCGACACCGCCACGCTGTACGGCGGAGGTCGTAACGAGGAGCTCGTGGGACGGGCGATCGCGGGGCGCCGGGACGACGTCGTGCTGGCCAGCAAAGGCGGCATGGCGCTCATCGACGGCATCCGCACCATCGACGGGCGGCCGGAGACGCTGCGGGCTCAGGTGGACGCCTCGCTCGCGCGGCTCGGCGTCGACCGCATCGACCTCTACTACCTGCACCGGTGGGATCGCTCGGTCCCCATCGGTGAGAGCGTCGGCGCGCTCGCCGCGCTCATCGACGCAGGCAAGATCGGCGCGATCGGCCTTTCGGAGGTGTCGGTCGCGAGGCTGCGCGAGGCGCAGCGGGTCGCACCGATCGCCGCGGTGCAGAACGAGTACTCGTTGTGGAGTCGCAACCCGGAGCTCGGGATGCTGGACGCGACGCGTGACGCAGGCATCGCACTGGTCGCGTTCTCCCCGGTGGCTCGCGGATTCCTCAGCGACAGCGTCGCTGATCCGTCGACGTTGGCGCAGAACGACATCCGCCGCACCATGCCCCGTTTCCGCCCCGAGCACTGGCCGGCGAACGCCGCGCTGCTGCCGCGCTGGCGTGCGCTCGCCGCAGAGGCAGGATGCACGCCGGCACAGCTCGCCCTCGCGTGGGTGATGTCGCGCGGTGATCACGTCATCCCGATTCCGGGCACCACGAACCCCGACCACCTCCGCGACGACCGCTCGGCGATGGATCTCGTGATCGACCCGGTTCTGCTGGCTCGGGCCGGCGACCTCATCTGCACCGCGACGATCTCCGGCCCCCGCTACGCCTCGGCCCCCGCAGCCGATGTCGACACCGAAGCGTTCGAGGAGGCAGGGTGAAGGCGATCTCGTCCATGGCGACCCGGCATCTGCTCGCCGACCTCGTCGCTTCGGCCGCCTCGGCGGGATGCGCGGAGGTCACCGTCGAATCCGTCGGCGGCGTCGACGCCGAGCGACGCGTCGCGGCAGGGGAGGGGTTCGACCTGGTGTTCCTCGCCGAGAGCGCCCTTCGCCGACTCGCCGTCGGCGGGCACGTGGACGCCAGCACGGTGACGCCGCTCGTCGTGTCGCAGGTCGCGGTGGCGGTGCGGTCCGGCTCGACCGGTCCTGCGGAGCTCCCGCTCGTACCGGCCTTCGACGACGCGGCCGGCCTGCGCGAGGCGCTGCGCGCGGCGGAACGGATCGGCTACTCGACCGGCCCGAGCGGGACGGCGCTGCTGCGCATGATCGATGAATGGGGCTTCGCCGACGAGCTCGGCGACCGCCTCGTGCAGGCGCGCCCAGGCGTTCCGGTCGCGGCGCTCCTCGCAGACGGGGAGGTCGATCTGGGGTTCCAGCAGCTCAGCGAGCTGGTCGGGCAGATCGGCGTGCGCATCCTCGGAGCGATGCCCGACGATGCCGCGATCGACACCGTCTTCGGGGGCGTCGTGGCGACAGCATCCGCTGACCCGTCGCGCGCTGCGTCACTTCTCGCCTTCCTCGCATCGGAAGTCGTCGTGCCGATCAAGCTGGCGCACGCATTCGGCACCGTTTAGAGGGAGTGCGCGGATGCTTGCCCGCTCTCCGAGAGCTCTCCGCCTGCGCTGGTCAGGGCGTGGTCGCCGAGAGCAGATCGGTGTGGCCGGTACGCCGGAGATAGTCGATGACAGCCTCGCGACTCTTCTCCAGGCATACGATGCGGTTCTCCACCACACGCAACTCCCTCGCCAGCTCCTCAGCCGAGGTTCGGCTGTGTGCTCCCGTCTGGTGCTCCGGCGAGGACGCCTCGATGTTCAGCACGATCTTGATCATTCGCGTGGACAGCCCTGCCTCGACGAGGGCTCGCACATGGCGGGCGTTCTCTATCTGCTCCTCCGTGTAGTCGCGATATCCGTTCCCCGACCTCGACGCCTCGATGAGCCCCTGCTGCTCGTAGTAGCGCAGCATCCGCGCGGGGGCCCCGATCTCTTCGGCAGCCTCGCTGATCCTCATGGTGGCGCGCCCTTCTTCGACCCTCGATGGAGATGAATTTGACCTTGACAGTGATGTCAAAGTTTACATTGGTGTTCGTGCGCCGTGTCCCGAACTGCGGGCCGCCGAAGAAAGGAAGACACATGTCGATGAGCGACTGGACAGGAACGTCGCGGAGGATCCTCGTCATCGGGGCGGGTGAGCTGGGGATGCCCGTCCTGCGCAACGTCGCCCGAAGAGCGGCCGCCGTGCCGGGTTCGTCGGTAGACGTGCTGCTGCGTCCTCGCACCATCGAGTCGACCGTGACCGCGAAGCAGCGCGATGTCGCCGAGATCCGCAGCCTCGGTATAGGGGTCGTCCCCGGCGACCTGGTGGAGAGCACGGTCGACGACCTCGCTCAGATCTTCTCGGGCTACGACACGGTCATCGGGTGCACGGGGATCACCGCCGGGCTCGACGCTCCCATGAAGGTCGCGCGGGCGGCGCTGCAGGCGAAGCTCCCCCGATACTTCCCGTGGCAGTTCGGCGTCGACTTCGACGTCATCGGTCGCGGCAGCCCCCAGGACATCTTCGACTCGCAGCTCGACGTACGGGACCTGCTCCGATCGCAGGACGGCACCGAGTGGGTGATCATCTCCACGGGCATGTTCATGAACTACCTCTTCGAGCCGGGGTCGGGAATGGTGGACCTTTCGAACGACGCGGTGAACGCGCTCGGGACCGCCGACACGGCCGTCACCGTGACCACCCCCGAAGACATCGGCGCGCTCACCGCCGAGATCCTCTTCGCCGAGCCGAGGATCCGCGATGAGATCGTCTACGTCGCCGGAGACACGATCACCTACGCCCAGCTTGCGACGACGCTGGAGGAGATGCTCGGCCGCCCGTTCGAGCTGCGGGTGTGGTCGGAGCCGCTCCTCATGGACGAACTCGCCGCAGACCCCGACGACATGACCCGCAAGTATCGGGCGGCTTTCGCGCAGGGGCGTGGTGTGGCCTGGGACAAGGCGGCGACCTTCAACGCGCGCCACGGGATCCCGACCACCACCCTCCGCGAATGGATAGGAGAGAATCTCGTCGCCTGAAACGCTCGCGCCGATGTTGCGCCCGAGTCGCGAGAGAAACTCGGGCGCAACATCCGCCCGCTTCCGACGCCGGCTCCGACGGCGAGCAGTGAGGGCTCAGGCGCTCGCCGCGGCCACCTTCCCCAACAGGCCGATGAGGACGTGCTGCTCGGAGGAGGACAGCGGCGACAGCAGGTCCCTGGTGAGCGCAAGGATGAGAGCAACGAGTTCTTCCTGCTGTGGAGGCTATGGCTTCCACGCCTCGCGAAGACGCGCGTACTCCTCCGAGGTCACCGGCAGCACGACCCCGTGGCAGGCATCCCGCGGCAGCCGCACATCGTCGGCGAGCGCCCATCTCCCGCTGGTCAGATCAGCCGTCTCGAACGGGACGTATCGTCGCTCGGCGGTGAACTCGTCGATCCAGAGGAACCACCGATCCTCGGTCTGCGACTTGTACACGAGCGGACCCTCGCCCTGACGGATGGCGTCGAGTCCGATGCCCTCAGTCAGGGGCGTCCACTCGTCCCCGGTCAGCGACGAGGAGGTCTCCGAGAAGACGGACTTGCCGTGGGGGCTGGTCGCCGTCCGATGCCGCTCGTCCTTCACGAATCGGTAGTAGAGTCCGCCGTGCTCGATCACCGTGGCATCGATCGTCTGCCATCCTCTGTCGATCCACACCCGCGGCGCGGAGAAGGTGCGGAAATCGCGAGTGGTCGCGTAGAGGATGCGGTGATAGCTCTCTCCCTCGTGTTCGGCATCGTCGTAGAGCTTCGAAGACCAGTGCACGAGGAATGCGTTCTGCTCGGGGTCCCAGATGGACTCCGGAGCCCACGCGTTCCCGGCCTCCTGGGGGGCGACCTCGACGAGTCTGCCTTCCCCCCAGTGCACGAGATCCGCGGACTCCCACACCATGATCGAGCGGCTGCCGTGCCGTTCGAGCTGATCCCAGTCGTCGTTGGCGTACACGCGCAGGTCTGTGGCGACCAGGTAGAACCGGTCGCCGGACGGCGACCGGACGATATGCGGATCCCTGACTCCGCGTTGACCGAGCGTCGAGCGCAGAACGGGCTCACCACCGTTCAGGTCATCGAAGTGGAGCGGGTCATCGCCGTCGCTCAGAGCGAAGTAGATCTGCTCCCCGTCTTCGCTCTCGCGCTTGAAATGCACATAGAGATAGCCCGCGCCCGTGGCGCGGTCCTCCGTGTCGTCGAGACGTGCCATTCAGCTGCCAATCGTGTGAGTCTGGTCCTCGGGGGCGACGCAGATCCACTCGGCGCCGTACCCGGGAAGGTCGATGCGGTGCCCTGACACGACGACGGTCACGACATCCGGTGTGTGGTTGGCGATCAGACGCCGCCCGCCGCGCACGACGGTCTCCACACCGGCGATGCTCTCGGCGAGAGGCGCCTCGATGCCGGCGTCGTCGAGCCAGGCCGCCACCAGGTCGTCCATGAGCGCGGTCGAGGGCCGGGTGCCCACGTACCACGCTGCTCCCTGTCCGCTCCTGCGGTTGACGGTGACGGCCGGCGAACCGTCTGCGAATCCGTCCGCGAAGGAGGCCACCACCTCGACCCGCGGATCCTCGGTCCTGATGAGCTCCTGCCAGAAGTCTGATCTGCCCGCCAGATCTCCCGTGAGCGTGAAGGGGGACCCGTCGGCGGCCGGCGCGAACTCCTCGACACGCACGCCGAGGGCGCTGCGCAGGGGGCCGTCGCCTCCCAGATATCCGCCGAGGTGGATATGGAGCCGTTCGTCGACGACACCGCTGAGATATGTGACGACGAGCGTGTCCCCACGACCCGGCACCTCCGCCAGCGCTCGCGCTGCGTCATCGGAGAGAACGTGCGTCGCGGGCGCGACGACGAGCGAATAGCCTGTCGAATCGGCTTCCGGATGAATGAAGTCGACCGTGACCCCGCGACGGAGGAAACCCTCGTAGAAGCGCAGGACGGTGTCCAGGTAGTCCACCCTCACCGGGGTGCCGTCCTGTTCGATCGCTCTCCATGAGTCCCAGTCGAAGCACAGTGCGACGTTGCTGGAGACGCCCTCGCCGACGAGATCACCGAGCTCGCTCAGCTCTGCGCCGAGAGCACGGACACCGCGATGCACACGGGTGTCCTCGCCCGCGTGCGGGAGCATCGCGGAATGGAACTTCTCGGCGCCGGCGGCCGACTGACGCCATTGGAAGTGCAGGACGGCATCAGCGCCCCGGGCAACGGCCTGGAGCGAGTTCAGACGGTGGCGTCCGTCGGCCAGTGGCACGTTCGGCGGACGCCAGTTGACGGCGGAGGTCGCCTGCTCCATCAGCAGCCACGGTCTGCCTCCACCCAAAGACCGCATCAGGTCTCGTGCCGCCGCAGACAGCACATGACTGCGCGGATCGGCGGGATCCGGGTAGAGATCGTCCGAGACGACGTCGACGTGCGGGGCCCAGGACCAGTAGTCGACGTCCTTGAAGAAGCCCATGAAGTTGGTCGTGATCGGCGTATCAGCCCGGTCCCCCGCGTAGGAGCGGATGATCTCCGCCTCGGCGCGGTACAGGTCGAGCAAGGCATCGGAACTGAAGCGATCGAAATCGAGCACCTGCGTGGGATTGCGGATCATCGGAGCTGCGGAGGGGACGCCGACCTCGGCGAAGCTCTGGTAGGTCTGCGACCAGAACGTCGTCCCCCACGCGGCGTTCAGGGATTCGATGCTGCCGTAGCGATCCTGCAGCCACCCCCGAAACGCCTCCGCCGACTCGGGGTCGTAGCTGCGGGTCACATGATTGCCGTACTCGTTTCCGACGTGCCATCCCACTAGGGACGGATGCTGAGCGTACCGTGCGGCGAGCTCGGTCACCAGTCGCATCGCATGGTGGCGGTACGCCGCCGAACTCGGACTGAACTGCTGACGAGAGCCGAAAGCGAGCCTGACGCCGTCGATCGAGACGGGCAGCGACTCCGGGTACCGGTGGGCGAGCCAGGCGGGCGGTGACGCGGTCGCCGTCGCGAGGATCACCCGGATGCCGCCGCGGTGCATACGATCGAGCACATCGTCGAGCCAGGCGAAGTCGTAGCGACCGGGCTCGGGCTCGAGCTGGGCCCATGCGAAGACCGCGAGGGTCACCGTCGACACCCGGGCGAGTTTCATGAGACGCACGTCCTCGTCCCAGATGGCGGCGGGCCACTGCTCGGGATTGTAGTCACCGCCGTACATGACGCGAGGAGAGGGATCAGTCATCCACGGGCCCTAGGTCGAGAGTCGGACGAAATGTCAGCTGGCGTGATCGGGGTGGCTCCTGCGTGAACAGGAGGACGGTGTTGGTGCCCTGTCGAGTGACGGGGCGGGGCGCGTAGAGCGTCCGCTGGGGGCCGCGGGGACGGAACCTTCCGAGGTTGAACCCGTTCATCCACGCCACGCCCCATCCGAGATCGCCGGTGTGCAGAGCGAGATCCGTCGGCGCATCCAGTTCGAACTCAGCCCGGATGAGCCCCGCCTTCAGCGGGAAGAGGGTCGAGGTCGAGCGCTCCGCCAGGGTCGGCAGGTCCGTCAGGGGGACGACGGACGCCTCCCATCCGGTGATCTCCCGCCCGGCCAGCACGGCCGGACCGATGAGGCCCTTCGGCTCGCCGATCCGAGGACCGTAGTTGACCCGCCCCTCGTCTTCGACGAGAACCTCGAGCACGCCTGTTCCTCGGGGGAGCGTGATCGAACGTTCGCCCGCCGATCGGGAGAGCACGCCGACAGCCGTTCCGTCGAGGGACACCCACGCGCGATCACGCACGTCGGCGAACTGCAGCACAGTCGGCTCATCGCCGGCGGAGAGTGAGGCGCGATAGCGGATGAAGCCATTGGCCGAGCCGAGATCGTCCAGCGTCGGGAGGTCGCCGAAGACGCTCCATTCGGCGGGGGCGACCTGATCGAGTGCTCCCACCCCCTGCAGGGAGACGGATGCGGGGACCACGAAGTCCGAAGAGCCGAGTGCATCCGAGGGAAGGGGAGGGACGGGTTCGTGGCGGGCGATCACTTCCCGGAAGCGCCAGAACTTGGCGGTGGGTCGGCCCGCTTCATCGAGCGGGGCGTCGTAGTCGTACGACGTCACCGTCGGCTGATACACCCCTTTGTCGTTCGCGCCGTTGGTGAGGCCGAAGTTCGTGCCGCCGTGCAGCATGTAGATGTTCACGGAGGCGCCGGCCTCGAGAATGCTGTCGAGACTCCGCGCGGATTCCTCCGCATCCGTCACGTGGTGGAAGCCGCCCCAGTGATCGAACCACCCGCACCAGAACTCCGAGCACATGAGCGGCCCGGTCGGCTGGTGGGTGCGCAGCGCGGCGAGGCGTTCGTGCACACGGGAGCCGAAAGATCCCGTCGCCAGCAGGCCAGGCACGTTCCCGCGCTCGAGCATGCCGTCGCGCGGCTGGTCCACCGTCGTGAGGGGAACGGTGATGCCGTTGCGTCGGTAGATGTCCACGAGCGTGCGAAGGTAGTCGGAGTCGTCGCCGTAGGCGCCGTACTCATTCTCCACCTGCATCAGCACCACGGGGCCCCCGGCGTCGATCTGACGCGGGGCGACGACGGCGAGAGCAGACTCGAGGTACTCGGTGACAGCCTCGAGGTAGTGGTGCTCGGAGGAGCGCACGCGGATCCCGGGGATCGCCATGAGCCAGTGCGGAAGCCCTCCGTTGTCCCATTCGGCGCAGATGTAGGGACCGGGCCTGACGATGGCATGCATTCCGGCTTCGGCGATGAGGTCGAGGAATCGCCCGAGGTCGAGGCCGCCCTCGGTGTCGAAGCTTCCGCGCATCGGGCTGTGCGCGTTCCACGGGATGTAGGTCTCGATGGTGTTCAACCCCATGAGGCGACCCATCGCGATCCGCTCGGCCCACTGGTCGGGATGCACACGGAAGTAGTGCAGGGCGCCGGAGACGATGCGGAAGGGTTCGCCATCGAGGCGGAACGTCTCGTCGTCGTACGAGAAGCGTGCGGCGGTCATTGTTGTGTCCTCCTTCTACCGAAGAGAGGGTGTGGGCCGCTCGTGGCGAGCAGCCCACACCCTCTCTCGGATGTCACTTTCCGAGGGTGAAGCCCTGCGTCTCGCCGTACTTGATGTTCGCGTCCTGCCAGGCCTTCAGGCCGTCGGCGACGTCACCGTTGCTCGTGTAGATCGGACCCATGGCGTCGCCGTAGATGCTGTTCGCGTAGGCCTGCCACGGCAGGTACTGCCAGTCGGGCACGACGGACTTGGACGCGTCCACGAGCACCTTGTTGATCTGCTGCCCGCCGAAGAACTCGGGCTCCGCGTTGAGGAACTCGGACGACTCGAGCTGCGCGACGGTGGCGGGGAAGCCGCCGCCGTCCACGAAGATGCCGATCGACTCATCCGAAGAGTTCAGCCACTTCAGGAAGCCGGCGGCCAGCGCAGGGTTCTTGGACTGCTTCGTGACGGCCTCCGTGCTGCCACCGTTCTCCGCCGTCGCGGGGGCCCCGCCGTCGTAGGTCGGCATGGGCGCGACGCGCCAGTCGCCGGCGCTGTCGGAGGCACCCGACTCCAGGACGCCGGGCATCCAGGCGCCGGCTGCCAGAGTGGCGATCTTCCCGCTGGAGAGACCGTCGAACCACTCGTCGCTCCATCCGCCGATGCCGTCGAGGAGGCCCTCCTTGACGAGCGTCCCCCACTTCTCGGCATAGCGCTGGGCGCCTTCGTCCTGCAGGTCGATGGTGACCTTGTCTCCGTCGACCTGGAAGGCGTTGGAGCCTGCCTGCCAGAGCATCGCGGAGCCGAATCCGCCGTCGAGTCCGGAGTCGTTGGTGATGTAGTACTCCGGGTCGGCGGCGTGGAGCTTGCGGGCTGCGTCGATGTACTCGTCCCAGGTCGTGGGAACGGTGAGGCCGAACTTGTCGAACGTCGCCTTGTTGTAGAACAGCGCCATGGGGCCGGAGTCCTGGGGAAGGCCCCAGATGCCGCCCTGGCTGATGTTGGTCCAGGAGGACTCGGAGTACTGATCCTTCAAGTCGGCGAAGCCGTAGTCGGTGAGATCGACGAAGGCGTCCGCGAGGACGAACTGCGGCACCGACATGTACTCGAGCTGGACGACATCGGGTGCGCCCTTGCCCGCGGCCAGCGCGTTCTGCAGCTTCAGGTTGCTGTCGTTCGCGCCGCCGGAGTTGACGAAGTCGACCTTGACGTTCGGGTAGGCCTTCTCGAAGGCGTCGACCTGCTTCTCGGCGGACGGGCTCCAGCTCCAGAAGGTGATCTCGCCTCCCTTTTCCAGGGCCTTCTCGACGGCGTCCGCTCCCTTCTCTCCGGAGTCGGGCGTGCCGGTGCTGGCACACGCTGCCAGGCTCAGGCCGACCAGAGCGGTGGCGACGCTCGCGGCGACGCTGCGCACGATAAGACGACGGTTCATGCTGTGTTCCTTTCTGTGGGTGGTGGTGATGCGGGCCCCAGGGGATGGGGTGGCGTCATCGGATGCAGCGGTCACTGCTTGACGCTGCCGGCCGCGAGGCCGGACTGCCAGTACCGCTGCATGAGCAGGAATGCGCCGACGATGGGAATGATCGTCAGGAGCGATCCCGTGATGACGAGGTTGAAGATCGGATCGGCGCCGATTCCCTGGCCTTGCTGGTTCCAGAGGTTCAGACCGATGGTCAGGGGATAGAGCTCAGGGTCGCTGAGCATGATGAGCGGGAGAAAGTAGTTGTTCCATGAGGCGACGATCGAGAACAGGCCCACCGTCGCCACGCCGGGCGCCAGCAGCCGAAGTGAGATGGTGAAGAACGTGCGAAGCTCTCCGGATCCGTCCACCCGAGCAGCTTCGAGGAGTTCTGCAGGGATTGCCTCTTGCGCGTACACCCAGACCAGGTAGAGACCGAACGGAGACACGAGTGAGGGGATGATCACGGCCCACACCGTGTTCGTCAGACCCATCTGGCTGAACAGCAGGAAGGTTGGCACGGCGAGCGCGGTTCCGGGGATCGCAATCGCAGCCAGGATCACAGTGAAGATGACGCGCTTGCCAGGGAACTCGAACCGTGCCAGCCCATAGCCGCCGAGGGTGGCCAGGAGCGTGGCTCCGCCCGCCCCGGCGACGACGTACAGAAGCGTGTTGCCCAGCCACTGCACGAAGATGCCGTTGTCGTGGGTCAGCGTCTGCCAGATGTTATCGAAGAGAGCGAACGGCCCTGAGAACCACAGGCCGAAGGATCCGGAGAGCGACTGCTGCGTCTTGGTGGCACTGATGATGAGCCAGGCCAGCGGAACGAGTGAGTAGAGCACGAACACGACCATGACGATGGTCAGGGCAACAGACCGTCGCGGGCTGCTGAGGAATCGACGGCGATCCGCCACTGCGCGACTCATTGGATCTCCTGACGGGTACCGCGGACCTGGACGATGTAGGCGATCACTCCCGTGATGACGCCCATGATGATCGCCAAGGTTGCCGCGTAGTTGGCCTGCTGCCCGATGAAGCTCAAGTTGTACGCATACATGTTGGGTGTGTAGAACGTCGTGATGAGGCCTGGGGCGTTCGCGCGGAGGATGTTCGGTTCGTTGAAGAGCTGGAAGCTTCCGATGATGGAGAAGATCGTCGCGATGACGATGGCACCACGCAGGGCGGGGAGTTTGACACTCGCCACGACGCGCCAGGCCCCGGCCCCATCGATGGCTGCCGCCTCGTACAGCTCCTCGGGGATGGTTCGCAGGGCTGCGTAGAAGATGACCATGTTGTAGCCCACGAACTGCCACGTGACGATGTTTCCGATGGCGAAGAGGATCCACTGGGATGCGAAGGGCGTGATCAGCTCGAAGCCGAGGAGGGAGTTGATGTTCCCCGCCATGCCGACGCGGTCGGAGTAGAGGAACCCCCACATGAGCACCGCCACGATGCCGGGAACCGCGTAGGGCAGGAACAGTGCGATGCGGTAGAAGCCGGGCTTCGCGAGCCGTCGGGAATCGATCGCCATGGCCGCGAGAAGAGCCAGCACCAGCATGATGGGGACCTGGACGACGAGGAAACCGGACACACGGAGGAGTCCCTCGAGGAACTTGGGGTCTGCGAACGCGGCGAGATAGTTGTCGAACCCTACGAAAGAGTTGCCTCCGACCAGTCGCTCACGGAACACGCTCAGGACGATCGCGTAGATGACGGGCGCCAGGACCGTGACGGCGAACACGCAGAGGAAGGGCGTCAGAAAAGCCAGCCCTGCCCACCTGTGGCGACGACGACGTGGTCGGCCAGGTTGTGGTCTGCGCGGGGCGAGAGCCGTCGGCCTTGCCATGGTTGACATCTATGTCCAATCCTTCGGTGTCGAATGGTGACGTGATCATCCGATGTTTCATCATAATGTGTTGACGTCGCCATGTGTCAAGGCCGGCAGGAGATGAGGCCGCCTCACCGCTTGTTTTCGAGCTAGTTCTCTGGGGGAACGCGCGTCGACGGGCTCCAGCCATCCCGTTGTTGACGTGAACAAGGATCAGATCTATCTTCGTTTTGACCCGATCAATCTACGAGCGAGGAAGTCATGACGAAGAAGTCACCCCGGGCGGTCACTGCGGCACTGATCGCTGCCATTCTGATCAGCCCCCTGATCTCGGCCCCACCTCCCGCCGCCGCTGAGGCGGCTGCATCCGTGCACACGTATCGCGACACCCCGGGAGATGCCCGGTCCGATCGCTTCACGCTCGAGGCGAACGGTACGGACGTGTTCGTCGCGAAGTACTCGAACCGATTCAACAACCGGATGGCTGTCGCACGGTTCGCGTCGGACGATTCGACGCCCGTCCTCACAGTGACGGCGAATGAGCCGATCACCTCGTGGAAGATCTACCCCGAGAAGGACTATCCCGCTTCGGCCGTCGCGGTGTCCGGCACGACACTGACCTTCACGATGTCGAGCGAACTGCGCTACGTCATCGTGGAGATCAACGGAGCGCAGCCGGGACTCGCCATCGTCAACGACCCGCTCGAGGACCCGGCCACCATCCCCGACCCCAGCGCCGACAACGTGGTGAACGTCATGGACTTCGTCACCGACGCGACGGGCGCTACCGATCAGACGACTCAGATCCGGGCAGCTATCGACGAGCTCTACTCGGACGACTCGAAGGACACGCTGTACTTCCCCGACGGATGGTACACATATGCCGGTCTCGATCTGCGCAATAGAACGAAGCCCGTCACGATCTACACCGCGGAAGGCGCTCTGCTGAAGAACCGCATCCAGCCGACCATGGAGGCCATGGAGCCGACCATCGGGATCTGGAACTCGGCCAACATCACGTTCTACGGACGTGGCGTGTTCGACGGCAACGGATTCGCGAACTACGACACGGGCAACGGAGGCTGGCGCCACGATGCGGCGACGTCCCAGCACCAGGGTGGCGTCATGATCCTCCACTCGCAGAACATCACGTTCAACGACACCCTCGCCCGCGATGCGAAGCAGTGGAACTGGGAGACGCACACCGCGAAGAACATCACGTTCAACAACATCAAGGGCCTGACCCCCTACGCACAGCCCTGGGTCGACGGGATCAACCTGGCCAGCGGCCAGAACGTCACGGTGAACGGAGCGCTCTCCCTGGGCAACGACGACACCTTCGCGAGCGGTCACTACAACCCGAACGACAAGTTCACCCCCGACCCCGACCGGCTGTCGTGGGACACCGCGGACACGTTCGGCATCTCGGTCAAGAACCACCTCGGCTGGACCGCAGGTGCAGGAAACGGCGTGCGCATCGGCGGTGGCGGCGGTTACACGCAGAAGGACTTCACCTTCGAGAACGTCAACTACGTCGGATTCAAGAACCTCGGGATCACGCTGTCCAACTTCACCGCGGACACGAAGGTGAAGTTCACCGACGCGACGTTCGACACCTCCAAGGTCACCACCAATGCGTCCATCGGCGGGCGAGGGAGCTCCGCATCCGACCGTTTCGGCTCCCTCATCCTGGACGACGTCTGGTTCTCGCACAATCTGCCCATCAACATCTCGAACACCACTGATCTGCGCATCCACGACCTCTCGGTCGCCGGAACGCCGGTCACGAGACTGACGCAGTTCGCCCTGAAGCTCACGAACGTCGTGAACCGCGACTTCGACTTCATCGAGGATGTCGCGCCCGTCTTCGGAACGATCCCGACGTCGGAGATCGAGGTCGGCACCGAGCTCGTCCTCCCGATTCCGGTGAGCGACGGCGACGGCGACACCGTGCAGGTATCGTCCCCGTCGCTGCCGGAGGGCGCGACCATCACGGACAACGCCCTGCACTGGACGCCCACCAGCGCTCAGGCCGGCACCACCAGCATCCCCCTCCTCGCGACCGACTCCCACGGTGCGACCGCGACGGGATCGGCGACGGTCAAGGTCATCGATCCCGATGCGGAGAGGATCGAGATCCCGGTCGCGGCGGACACGAACGTACAGACGTGGAACGCGGAGCAGACCCTGAACTACGGTGACGGCGAACTGCTGCGGATGTTGAACTTCAACGACGCGAACCTCGGCGGCGTCCTCGGCGAGAAGTACGCGGGTAACCAGTCGAATCGTGACTCCAAGCTCAGCCTGCTCTCGTTCGAGCTGGGAGACCTGGGCGAGCGCATCGCGGCAGGGGAACTGCTGTCCGCCGAGCTCACCATGACGTACGCGGGGCCCGCCAAGGGTGGACTCAGCGGCTCCAACAGCCTGGTCGCGGCGCTCGCGACCCCCGGGTGGATCGAAGGGGACGGCAAGAGCACGCCTCCGGCGCGCACGAACACCGTGGACGGTGCCGTGACCTGGCTGACCAAGCCGGCGATCGACACCACGGTGACCGCCACGTCGGCACCCTTCGACGTCACATCACCGAACAAGGTCGGATCGGACGCGTCGTACTCCGCGACGCAGAAGCCGGTGGGCTCCAAGGCGACGATCGACGTCCTTCCTCTTGTCACGCGGCTCGCCGCGGACGCCTCCGCGGTCTCCTTCGCCGTGAACGAGACGAAGAGGCAGGATCTTCTCTTCGTCTCGAGAGAGGGCGGCGCCCGTAACCCCAACGCGGAGGGCCTGGCACCGCGCCTGACCCTGACGTTCGCCGCACCGACGGTCGTCGACGAGGTCGCTCCGTCGGAGCGTCCGTCGATCTCGGGCCAGGCCGTGGTCGGAGAGACTCTCGCCGCGGAGTCGGAGGGCTGGCCCGAGGGCACGTCGCTGACGTACGAGTGGGCCGTCGACGGCGTCCCCGTCGGAGCCAGGAGCGACGATACTGTCCCCGCGTCTATCCTTCTCTCGGCGGCGGCGGCACAGACGGGCGATCAGTTCGTGATTCCCGCGGATGCCGTGGGCTCCCGCATCACTGTCACCGTCACGGGTTCTCTCGAGGGCTTCCGAGACGGTTCGGTGACGAGCGATCCCACCGCCGCGGTGCGCGCCGCGACCGTTCCCGGAGGCGGCGCAGGCCCGGGCACGACGCCCGGCGCGGGCGGCGGGATAGTCGGCGGATCTGTCGGCGGATCGACGACCGGACACCTGGCAATCACGGGAGCCGAACTGCCCATCGCGGTGGCGCTGCTCGCGCTCGTCCTGCTGACCGCGGGTGGAGTCTTCGCGGCCGCTAAGAGTCGCCGCGTCATCGGCGTCTGACCCGGCGGCCGCATCGCACAGACAAGGAGCGCACGTCCTCGACCTGGGGACGTGCGCTCCTTCTGTGCATTCGAGCCCGAGGGACTCGGCGGCACATGTCGAGGGGTCAATCGTCGTACTCCATGTTCGGGATGCCGCACTCGTCGATCACACCGCGAGTATGCGACTGTCCCGCAAGACACGGGCCGCTCGATCCGCGGTGTGGA
The DNA here is from genome assembly GCF_038397765.1 of Microbacterium sp. LWH10-1.2. Lineage (NCBI taxonomy): Bacteria > Bacillati > Actinomycetota > Actinomycetes > Micrococcales > Microbacteriaceae > Microbacterium > Microbacterium sp. LWH10-1.2. The sequence continues at coordinate 2,884,821 of NZ_CP151638.1, read as the reverse complement.
TCGAGCGGCCCGTTGGCACCTCTTCGTTCGGCTCAGCCGTGGAGGAAGTCCTGGCGCGGCGGCGTGACGGCCTCTTCGAGGAACACCTTGACGACGGGACCGCACGCGAGCGGGCTCTGCGGGGGCAGCGTCACGCTCAGCTCAGAGGCCGTCTGCTCCCAGGCCACGGCTTCGGCGACGCCGAGCACCGTCACCTCGCGGATACCGCGGTCGAGCAGACCGGATCCCGTGCCGAAGGAGCGGATCCGCGCCACGCCATCGTCGGGCTCGGCGAGGAGGATCGCGTACAGGTAGTCGCCCGTGACATCGTGCCGAGTGGTGAAACGGATGTCTGCAGAGCCGTACTCCGGGGTCGCGGCGTCGACGAATGACCCGACGGTCAGCTGCGTCGGGCCCTCCTGGGCGATCCGCCAGGGGCGGGTGCCGTAGATCGCCTCGCCGTTGCGGGTCAGCCAGTCCCCGATGCCTTCGAGAACACGCTTCTCGGCATCCGGAATGGTTCCCTCCGGGGTGGGGCCGACGTTGAGCAGGAGCAGGCCGTTCTTCGACACCGTGTCCGCGAGCTCGGCGACGAGCGCATCGACCGTCTTGTACTCGTGACCCTCGATCCAGCTCCACGAGTTCTTCGAGATGGCCGAGTCGTTCTGCCATACGGCCGGACGGATCCCGCCCATCGTCCCGCGTTCGATGTCGTACACGGCGCTGCCCTCGGCGAACGCCTTCCATTTGTAATTGATGGCGACCTCGCGCCCCCACTCGGCAGCGCGGTTGTAGTAGTACGCGGCCAGCCGGCGCAGGTAGGGCTCGAAGGCCGGCTGCTCGATCCACCAGTCGAACCACAGGACCTGGGGGCGGTACTTGTCGATGACCTCGACGGTCCGCAGCAGCCAGTCTTCGAGGAACCGCTCGTTCGGCGCCACCTCTTCCCGCTGGGCCGGTCCGTAGAAGTCCGCGTACGCAGGGTCGCGCACATCGGAGTCGAAACGGGAACCGCCGTTCATGAAGAACCAGTGCTCGGCCCGATGCGATGACGCCCCCGGTACCATCCAGGCGCGGTCGACAGCCGCGGTCAGATCGCCGAAGACATCCCGCTGCGGTCCCATCGCCGCCGCGTTCCACCGCGATCGCTCCGTGTCGTACATCGCGAAGCCGTCGTGGTGCTCGGCGACGGGAACCACGAACTGCGCTCCTGCGCGCTTGAACACAGCCGCCCACTCGTCAGGATCGAAGTCGCGCATCGTGAAGTGAGGGATGAAGTCCTTGTATCCGAAGTCGCGATGCTCACCATAGGTCTCCCGATGATGAGCGAAGTCTTCGCTCGCCTCGCGGTACATGTTTCGCGAGTACCACTCGTTGTGGAAAGCAGGTACAGAATAGACGCCCCAGTGGATGAAGATGCCGAGTTTGGCATCGAGATACCAGCGGGGCGGTTCGTACGCGCGAAGCGATTCCCAGTCCGCCGCGTACGGACCCGCCTCGATCACCGCATCCACTGCCGCAAGTGCGGCGGAGTTGTCGGAGACGTCCACGGGGGCAGGGAGAGTGGACGGATCGAGGGGTGAGAGTGGTCTGTTCATCGGGTCCTGATTCCTGTTCTGAGGCGGAAGACGGGGGTCGCCTCGGGGTGGGTCGGCGGGCATGCGGGTTCCGGTGGTGGCGCGTGGAGGCGAGACCTGGTCATGATCTCGAGGGAGTCGTCTCCTCGACCCACCGGAAGTTCAAGGTGTGCGAGTCGGCCTCCGCAAGACGGAAGCGCGTGGCAGGGTCGGATCCGCTGCGCAGGGACGCAGGCCGGGGGAGCTGAACAGTCACGCCCTCGCGACGCACCCAGCGTGAGGCCGGATCGCCGGACAGTGCGACGGTCATGCCGTGCTCGTCCCAACTCAGCTCGTCCACCCGCAGGCCGGTTCGGGTGGTGAGCCCCGTCACGGATCCGTTCGTCCAGGGCCCGGGCAGCGCAGGCAGCAGATGGATCGTCTGGCGGGTCGACTGCACGAGAGCGGAAGCGATCACAGCGGGCAGTCCACCGCTCGCGTCGACGTTGAACATCCTTCCGGCATCGTGCGTGGTCGTCATCGCCGTCGTGAAGTGCAGCTGTGTGAGCCATTCGATGCACTGCTGCAGGGCGTCGGAGTCTCCCAACGTGGCCGCGGCCAGACCGAGCTGTGTGAGCCCGAACGCCATCTCCATGTTGCCAGGAGGTGGTCCTGGGTTCTCGGCCCGCCAGGCGATCTTGTCGTGAATCAGCTTTGCCGCGGCGCTGCGCAGCTGCGGGTCGTCGAAGGCATCATCGGGCTCGTACCAGAGGCCGTACAGCTGACTTACGTGACGATGGGCGACGTCATCGGGTTGTCCTGGGGATGACCACTCGGCGAGACGCCCGTCTTCCACGCGGTACCGTGCAGCGACCGTGGGCAGTTCCGGAGTCGGCACTCCTCTGGCCTCGGCGAGCACGGTAGCAGACCGGGCAAGGTCCCGGAGGATCGCGATGTCCATCGTCGGGTCGACGGAGATGGGGGTGGGGGCACCCAACGGGGTGTTCTCCGGCGAGTAGGCGGGCGCAAGCGGAACCTGGGAGCCGACCTCCTGGTAGAAGCGCAGCACTTCCTCCACGAGGTGCCATGTGCTGTCGTCGACGAGCTCGCGGTCGCCCGTCGCCAGGACGGCGTCTGCGAGCATACGGAGGATCCAGCCGCCGCATCCTGTCCAGAACTGGAGAGGGTAGTCAGCGGAGAAGTGATTGGCGAGGCCGTGGCTGCTCATGCGAGACGGAAGCAGGGCGCCCTCGACTCCGAAGACGCGTCTCGCGTTGGTGCGGAAGTCTTCGAGGCGAGGGACGACCAGTCGCGTGACCGATCGAATGAGCTCGGGGGTGCCCGTAGACACGAGCGAGGCGATCGACCCGTTCTGCACGTTCCCGTTCAGGGTGTAGTCCGCCGACCACGGGGGTGACCATGTGCCTTGCCAGACTCCCTGGAGGGTGGCGGGGAGCTCGCCTGTCGACGAGATGATGTTGTATCGGCCTGCCGCGTAGGCCAGCTCGATGAGCGCGAGTGCGTGGTCCGTGTCGTCGGGGGCCCGGCCGAGCAGCTCCTCCGTCGTGATGTCCGCGGGAACGAGCGAAGCGAGAGAGAGGGTGGAGGCTCTCTGCAACGCGTCATGCGCGTGGGGATCGGATGACGAGTGCGCAGCGCCGTCGTTCACGTCCACGGTGATATCGACCTGCGCCCATTCGCCGGCGAGGGTGTCGATGCGGGCGATGATGTCGCCGTCGTGGATGCGCACCTGCGAGGCGAGGGGCGCCTGGATGCGGGTCGTGGCGGAGACGATGCGTCCACTCTCGGGGTGCGTCGCACGCAGCTCCAGGCTCGCCGTCGTGGGGCTCTCCTCCCATGCGCGGCACTCGACGTCGTCGGCGTAGTCGGGTGATTCGCCGCGCAGTGCCTCTCTGTTGCGAGGCATGCCGAGGTGCGCCGTCACGGGCCCGGGGCTGTCGGAGCGGTACCGCACGGTGACGTTCGAGTCGCCGCGGCGGGCGGATACGCGAAGTTCGGTCGCGCCGGCGTCGTCCATCCAGCGGATGTGGACCTCGCCGGTGGCGAAGTCCACGGATCGGCGATACGTGTGCGGTTCGACCGTCGCGCACTCGATGCGCAGCTCCGACGTGGGGCCAAGCGGGTCTGTCCAGATGAGATCGTCCATTGCAGCTTCCGCGACGCTGTCTGCGACCAGAGCCGCTGCGGCGGACGGGTTCGCGGAGAGGAGCTCTCGTCGAATGTCCTCGATCCGCGCGCCGGTGTCGGGAGGCGGCATGATCGAGTTCGCGGGCACGAAGAACCGCTCATGTGAGAGGGAGACCACGTGCTCGTGCGGAGCGCCCCATACGATCGCACCGACGACTCCGCTTCCCGTGACGACGCCATCGAACCAGTGCGGCGCGGTGCTCGTGCTGATGAAGGATTCCCGCCCGGAACGGGTCTCAGTCGTGCGCCCGGTGGGCCCGGTCTGATCGGTCTGCGTGAATGTCACGGACAGCGGCCTTTCGCTCACGAACGGAGGGGGATAGGGATGAGTTTCGACGATCGTGGGTCCGAACTCTGAGGGGAGCTTCATGTCGGTGTGGTCCCGCGAAAATACGAATGGTTACGTAAACATTCGAGCCAAAGATACATGCTCGGAAACGCTGATGTCAACGGCGTGAGTCGGGCGATCGCCTATCGGCGGGAAGATCGCTCGCCGAAGGGGCCGGTCGACGCGCGCACCACGAGCTCTGTATCGATCACGCGCCGTCCTGCCGGGGCTTCACCATGCTCGATCTGGTCGACGAGCAGGGATACGGCGGTGGCACCCGCTGCCTTGAAGCGTTGCCGCACCGTCGTGAGCGGGGGCCAGAACTGCGATGACTCGACCATGTCGTCGAATCCCACGACGCTGATGCCCTCAGGTACAGGGACCCCGTTCTCGTGAAACGCGCGGAGGGCGCCGAGTGCCATCTGATCGTTTGCTGCAAAGACCGCCGTCACTTCCTGGCGGGCGGCCAGTTCCAGCGCTGCGTTGTAGCCGGACTCAGGGGTCCAGTCGCCGATGAGCATCTCGGGAACGAGTCGACCGGCTTGTTCGAGCTGAGTCCGCCATGCTCGTGCACGTGCAGCCGCCGCGTTCGATTCGGGCGGCCCGGCGATATGCCAGACGGTCGGATGTCCGAGCTCAAGAAGGTGATCCACGGCGAGGCGGGCGCCCTGCTCCTGGTTCGCGTCGACCGACGGATGCTCGAAAGCGGCGCCCGCATCGACGATCACCGCGGGAACGCCAGGAGGTAGGCGCACTGCCGCTCCGGCGGAGTTGCTCGTCTCCAGGATCAGTATGATGCCGTCGACGGCATCCTGCCCGAGTCTACGTATGGCCCATGAGAAGTCGGCCGTGCCCGCTTCTTCGGGCGAATGCTGCACCGATATCAGTTCGACGGCATAGCTCCGTCTCGCCGCCTCCTCGGCTATCGCGCTCACTGTCCGCACGTTGCCCAGAGTCTCGAGGCCGAACACCACGACGGCTATCGATCGGAACTCGCCGTTTCGGAGGGCACGCGCCGCGATGTTCGGACGATAGCCGAGCTCCTTCATCGCCAGTTCGACGCGACGGCGTGTCCGCTCCGTCACGTTGCCCAGATTGTTCGCCACGCGAGAGACGGTTTGTCCGGATACGCCCGCGAGCTCGGCCACGTCGCGCATAGACGCCGACCGAGCGCGATCCTCCGGCATGCAGTCGTACCTCTCGAGCGTTGATCACCGTTATTGACGCCAAGGTAGTACAAGATCGATCGACGAGCCGGCATGCTTTTCCTCGGGCGCGTCTCCGCTCGAGGGGCAGGGCGGCTCGCGGGCGAGGCGCCGGCCTCGAGCGTCCTGCACCCGGAAGCCGGCGAGACGAGCGCCCTCACCGCGAGAACAGTGCTCGAACCTCGTTCTTGCGCACTTTGCCTGAGGCGGTTCGAGGCAGCGAGTCGACGATCTCGATGCGGGTGGGCAGCTTGTACCGGGCGACGCGACCTTCCAACGCTCCTCGAACGGTGTCGAGCGTGATGTCGAAACCATCGCCAACCGTGAGAACCGCGATCGGCGCCTCGCCCCATTTCTCGTCGGGGACCCCGATCACGGCGGCTCCCGTCACCCCGTCGATGTCTGCGATGAGTGACTCGACCTCGGCGGGATAGATGTTCTCCCCGCCGGAGATGATCATGTCCTTCAACCGGTCGGCGACGTATAGGTAGCCGTGGTCGTCGATGTATCCGAGGTCACCCGAGCGGAACCAGCCATCCGAAGTGAGCGAAGCGGCCGTCGCATCGGGAAGGCCGTGATAACCCGCGAAGACGTTGGGCCCCGTGATCTGGATCTCGCCGACGGTTCCCGCCGTGACCTCCCTGCCGCGCTCATCGACCACGCGGACATCGGTGAAGAAGTGCGGAAGACCGACGCTGCCGTGCTTGTGCACGGTCATCTCGGGGGCTAGCGAGGTCGCACCAGGCGAGGTTTCGGTCATTCCATACCCCTGGGAGAACGACATCCCGCGTTCCTCATAGGCGGTAAGGATGCGCGAGGGCACCGCGGACCCTCCGCAGGTCAGTTTGCTGAGACTCGACAGGTCGGTCGAGCCCCAAGCCGGGTGATCGGCCAGCAGCTGAAACGTGGTGGGGACGCCGGAGAGCATGGTGACGCGGTGACGTTCGATCAGATCCAGCGCCGTGCCGGCATCGAAGCCTCTCTCGAGAACGAGGGTGCCACCCTTGAGGAGCACCGGCAGTGCCCCCATGCCCAGAGCCGCGACGTGGAACAGGGGGGAGATCATCAGTGCGACGTCGTCGGAGCAGATGTCATAGTCGATGAGGTTGTTGACGGCCACCGCGGTCAGGTTCGCGTGCGTGAGGACGGCGCCCTTGGCCCGACCCGTGGTCCCCGAGGTGTAGACGATGGCCGCAGGAGTGTCGTCGTCGGCCGCGTGCAATGGCGGGACCTCCGTGGCCTGATCGATCAGACGGGCGAGCCCGAGGGAGCCGTCGCGCCCTGACGATCCGGTGCGGATGGCATGGGCCGGGGCTCCGGGCGCGGCGAGCATGCGCTCGAGCCGATGGGCGAACTCCGGATCGTGGATCAGGATGCGAGCGCCGCTGTCCGTGAGGACGTGCGCGATCTCGGGTACCGCGAGGCGGGTGTTGACGGGGACGAACACGGCGCCGATCCGCACCGTTGCGAACAGCGTGATGAGGAAGTCCGGGCTGTTCTCGCCGAGATAGGCGACCCTGTCGCCCTGGCGCACGCCGCGTTCGACGAGGACCGCGGACATGCGCTCCGCCGAGTGCGCGAGCTGCGCATAGGAGAGCTGCTGCCCGTCTCCGAAGGCGATCGCCGCCTTGCGGGGGTTTCGCAGTCGGCGTCGAGGGAGCCAGGCTCCCAGGCCTTGTGTGTGCATCGTTCTCTTCTTCGAGGTGGGGCGCGTCCTTGCGCCGAAGCGGTGTCTGCGCCCGCCGTGTGCCGGGCGCCGAGAGGTGTCACGCGTAGAAGCGGTACAGGCTCCGCGCAGCGACGGCGGGCTTGGCGGCGCCCTGGATCTCGATGGTGTGGTCGACGGCGAGCTGGTAGCCGCCCGGTATCTCGGCGACCTCGGCGATCACGGCGTTGCCGCGCACCTGAGCGCCGACGGTGACGGGGGAGATGAAGCGGACCTTGTCGAGACCGTAGTTGACCTTAGTGGAGACGCCGTCGACGTCGAACAGCTCGGTCCAGAACTTGATGACGAGCGAGAGGGACAGGAAGCCGTGCGCGATCGGTCCTCCGAAGGGGCCGTCCTTCGCACGCTCCGGGTCGGTGTGGATCCACTGGTGGTCGTCGGTGGCGTCGGCGAAGAGGTTCACGCGGTCCTGCGTGACCTCCAGCCATTCGGACCAGCCGAGATCTGTTCCGGCGAGTCCGTCGACGTCGGCATAGGCGACGGTGGTGGTCATGATGTTCCTTTCGATGGGGTCAGTGTGCGAGGCCGAGCAGGCGTGCGGCGTTGTCCTTGAGGATCCCCGGCATCACCTCTGATCTGAGCGAGGTCTTGTCGACGTCGCGCATCCAGCGTTCGGGGGTGAGGAGGGGGAAGTCGGAGCCGAAGAGCACGCGGGACCGGAGAAGCGTGTTCGCGTGCCTGACGAGGTTCTCCGGGAAGTACTTCGGGCTCCAGCCCGACAGGTCGATCCAGGTGTTGTGCTTGTGGGTCGCCACCGACAGCGCCTCGTCCTGCCAGGGCACCGACGGGTGCGCCATGACGATCTGCAGGTCGGGGAAGTCCGCGGCAACCGGGTCGAGCAGGATCGGGTTCGACAGCCCGAGACGCAGGCCACGCCCACCGGGGAGTCCTGCGCCGATGCCTGTCTGCCCGGTGTGGAACAGGGCGACCACTCCCGCGTCCTGCAGGACGCCGTAGAGCGCGTAGTTCGTCGTATTGCTGGGATCGAACCCCTGGACAGTGGGATGGAACTTGAATCCGCGAACGCCGTGCTCGTCGATGAGACGCCGTGCGCGGTCGACGGCCTCGATGCCGAGGCGCGGGTCCACCGAGCCGAACGGGATCAGCACGTCGTTGTTGCGCGCTGCACCCTCGGCGATCTCCTCGCTCGCGAGGCCCCTGTGGCCCAATTGCGTCGTCGCGTCGACGGTGAAGACGACTGCGGCCATGCGGTGATCGCGATAGTAGGACGCCACCGAGTCGAGATCGGGGCGCGGCCCCTCTGTCGAGAAGTAGGCGGAGGCGGCGTCGGCGAGGTCGGGTGGCAGCGAGGTGTGCCCGTGTTCATCGACCTCGATGTGCACATGCATGTCGACGGCGGTGATCGAGGCGAGGTCGATGGCCGACTCGTAGCGGGCCACGGTCATCAGGCCTGAGGAGCAGGACGCTGGAGTTCGGCGGGAAGAGGCGGGAACTTCTCGCCGACGTCCTGCAGCCGCTCGCCGATCAGTGCGGGGAAGAGCTCTTCGAGCGCGGCGGTCGTCCAGCCTCCGTCACGGTACTCCGTGACCACGGGCTCGGGATGGGACCACAGCTGGATGCGGTCGCCGCCGATGCCGATCGCCTGTCCTGTCACGCCGGCCGCGTCGTCCGAGGCCAGGTAGGCGATGAGTCCGCTGACGTCGGCAGCGGTGCCGAAGCCGAGGTCGTGCCGGAAGAAGTCGGGCATCGGTCGGCCTGCGGCATCCGCCTCGACGGCGGCGGCGAAGTACGGCACCGTCGCGGTCATCGCCGTGGCGGCGACGGGAATGACCGCGTTCGCAGTGATCCCCGCCCGCCGGAGCTCGAGCGCCCAGGTGCGCACCATCCCGACGATCCCCGCCTTCGCCGCCGCATAGTTCGTCTGCCCGAAGTTGCCGCGCTGGCCGGTAGGCGATCCGATGCAGATGATGCGGCCGGCGATCTCGTTCTCACGCATATAGGAGGCAGCGGCGCGGACGGTGGTGAATGTTCCACGCAGGTGAACGTCGATCACGGTGTCGAAGTCGTCGTCACTCATCTTCCACAGCACGGTGTCGCGTAGGACTCCGGCATTCGTCACGAGGATGTCGAGTCGTCCGAAGTGGGAGACGGCGGCATCGACCAGAGCCTGTGCGGTGTCCGCAGACCCGACCGGCGCCGCGACGGCGGTGGCGTTTCCGCCCGTTGAGCGGATGCTCTCGACCGCTGAGTCGGCGATGGCGGCGTCGACGTCGTTGATCACGACGGAGGCTCCTTGGCGTGCGAGTTCCTGCGCGTAGGCGAGGCCCAGCCCGCGGCCGGAGCCGGTGACGATGGCGGCTTTTCCGTTGAGAGACATGATGTCCTTTCGAATCACGATGATCGAACCACACAATGATTGAGAAAGTCAATCATTGTGTTCGCTCATCATTTGTTATCGTTGCGTCGTGACCTCCCCGATTCCGACTGATGATGTGAGCGTGGCTGTGGACCGGCTGCGCGAGAGCGGTCTCGCCGACGAGCTCAGTTTCCTGCTCGCCCGGACGAACGCGCTGTCGCTCGCTGCGGGGAACGTGGCGCTCGCGGCGCACGGGCTGCGAGTGAGGTCCTATTCGGTGCTCGCGCTCGCCGTCTCCGGCGAGCGTCCGTCGCAGCGCGAGCTCGCTGACTTCCTCCGGCTCGATCCCAGTCAGGTCGTGGCGCTCATCGACGAGCTGCAGGCCGATGGCCTCGTCGAGCGGCAGCCCGACCCTCGAGATCGTCGGGCGAACGTCGTCGTCGCGACGGATGCCGGAGTGCGCCTGCACCGTGTCGCCCACCACGCGGCGCGCGCTGCGGAGGAGCGGTTGTACTCGGTGCTCGACGAGGAGACGCAGGATCGCCTCGCTGCGATCCTGCGGGAGATCGCTTTCTCTTCGCGCGGCTGAGGCGCGTGTTCGCGGAGCCCGGAGCGGTCGTTCTGCAACGGGAAGCCTCTTGCTTTTTTAATAGCAAGTGTTCTATAAAAGTCTGAACAGCCGCCCATCCGGAGGACTCCATGGCCGAACGCACGTCCCTTCGATACCGCAGGGTCTTGACGATGGCGACCATCGCCGCGGGTCTCCTGTCCATCACCGCATGCTCGACCCCGACGGGATCCGACGAGATCGAGGTCGACCTGACCGATCGCGCACCATCGGCTGCGGAGTCGGTGTCGGAGATCACGTGGAACCTCTCGGATGGCGAGCCGGCGACGCTTGATCCCAGGGACTCCGCGACGTACTCGAGCGCGACGGTGGTCGCGAACCTCTGCGACCCGCTCCTGGCGATCGACGAGGACTACACCCTGCATGCGAACCTCGTCAGCTTCGAGGCGCCGGACCCGCTGACGCTCGTCTACACCATCGAAGCGAAGGCGACGTTCTGGGACGGTCGGCCCGTCACCGCAGACGACATCGTCTACAGTCTGGACCGAGCGGCGGACCCGGCTGCGATCACCGCGTTCCTGTTCGCGAACGTCGCCGACGTCGAGAAGACGGACGATGCCACGGTGACGGTTCGGTTCGCCCAGCCGGATGCGATGTTCAATGCGCAGATGGCGACGTTCGCCGGTGCCGTCGTGGAACGCTCCTTCGCCGAGACGGCCGGTGCGTCGTTCGGAACCGCGGCAGGAGGGATCATGTGCAGCGGGCCGTACACGCTCGACCAGTGGCGCCCGGGAAGCGACATCACCATCGAGCGCAACCCCGACTACTGGAACAAGGAGCTCCCTCTGCTCGTCGAGCGCGCGAAGTTCACCTTCATCACGGACAGCACGGCTGCATCCCAGGCGCTGTCGACCGGCGAGATCGACGGCGCATACCGCATCGATCCCTCCGCAGTGCCGACTCTCGGAGCAGCCTCGAACGGGCAGCTCTTCTTCGGTCCGTCGATGGAGAGCCTGCAGCTGTATGTGGCCAGGGCGGACGGGCCGCTGGCCGACGTCGCCCTCCGGGATGGCCTGCAGAAGGCCATCGACAGAGAAGCGCTCGCGACGACCGTGTACTCCGGAGCGGCGGCCCCTCTCTACGCCACGGTGACCCCGCGCACGTGGCCGACCGCGCAGCACGAGCTGTACCAGGACGCCTATGACAAGTGGGCGGCTGCGCGGACGTTCGATCCCGAGGCCGCGAAGAAGCTCGTCGAAGGCTCAGGCTATGGCGGCGAGACGCTGGTGCTGGGCGTGCCCGCGGGGCAGGCCACCCTCTCGCGGGTGGCGCAGCTGGTGCAGCAGCAGGCAGAGGCGGTCGGTGTGCAGATCGAGATCAAGGATCTCCAGCCCCTCGACTATGCGACCGCCTCCTACGACACGGTGACCAGGGAGCGCTTCGGCTTGGACCTGCTGCTCGGCGAGTCCTTCAACGCGACGGCGGAGCCGCTGGAGCCCCTCGGGTTCACCCTGACTGAAGGCGCCCCTTACAACTACACGCAGATCGCCGATCCCGAGCTCGCCACTCTCCTCGAGCGGGCGCGAGCGGCCGTCGATCCGGAGGACCGTGCGCGCCTCGTGATCGAGGCGCAGGAGATCGGGGAGGCGACGTCGGCCGCGATCCCGCTGCTGAGCCTGCACACCACGACGTTTCTGAACAGCCGCCTCGGCGGCGCGATCACGTCGTTCGCGTACATGTCGATGCCCTCCGTCGCCTACCTCGGCGGCACCGGTGGTGGCGAATGAACCGGGGAGTCCTGCCCCGCGAAAGGGTGATGTCCGGGATGATCCTGACGAATGCGGTGATCCACACCTCCGACGACCAGTGTCCCGTGGCGGACACCGTCGTGATCCGAGACGGCCGCTTCGAGTGGGTGGGTCGTGCCTCCGATCTCCCCGCGGATCACGATCTCCCGACGATGGATCTCGATGGGAGGACGGTGATCCCCGGTCTGATCGATGCCCACTCCCACCCCGCCCTGGTGGCGATGAGCAGATGGCATGTGCAGCTGCCGGAGACGCACAGCGTGGACGAGCTCCTCGATGCCATTCGCGACCACGGCGCAGCGCATCCGAAAGAGGAGGCGCCGTACCTGTATTTCGAGTACTTCCCGACTGCTCTCCTCGGCGAAGCCGGCGCGACGAAGGAGCTGCTCGACAGCGCTATCTCCGATCGTCCGGTGCTCGTACAGGACTCCGGCGATCATGCGAGCTGGGTCAACACCCGGATGCTCGAGCTCCTCGGTGTCGACGAGAACACTCCGGACCCTGTGCCAGGACTTGAGCGATTCGCGAGGGATGCCGGTGGACGCCCGACCGGGTACATCTTCGAGAACGCGCACGCGGGGTTCCTTCCGCGAATGTATGAAGCGCTGGGCTGGACTCCGCCGGAGCGGCCGACGCCGAAGATCATCCAGCCGGTCCTGGACTTCCTCGGGAGCACCGGAGTGGTGGCCGTGTTCGACGCGCTCATCGAGTCGCCGGAGGTCATCACTGCGATGCGAGAGCTCGACAGCCGCGGAGATCTCCACATGCACTACGAGGGAGCGATTCGTTTCCGCACCCTGGCCGATCTGCCAGAGGCGCTCGAGACGGTGGCTGCGCTCGACGACGACTCCGACTCGAGCAAGGTGCGGGTGCGCACCGTCAAGCTGTTCCTCGACGGCACGAACGAACTCGGCAGCGGGGCCGTCATCGATCCGCTGCTCAGCGAAGACAATGCGGGCCCGCTGGGGGCGATCCAGATGGAGCTCGACGATCTCGTGGAGTGCCTGCGTCTGTGCAACGGAGCAGCCGTGGACCTTCACATCCACATGGTCGGCGACAGGGCCTTCCGCACGGCGTGCGACGCGGTAGAGCGTGCACGGTCTCAGGTGGAGGCAGAGGGCATCGCATGGAACGTCCAGGTCACATTCGCTCACTGCGAGCTCGTGGATCCGGCCGATCTGGCTCGACCCGCTGAGCTCGGAGTGATCGTCAACTGGACCAATCATTGGTCCGGCGGATACTTCGGGGAGGAGGCCGCGCGCCATCTCGGCACGCATCGCTGGGAGTGTATGTACGACGTGGCCGCGATCGCCGACGCCGGTGCGCGGGTCACGTTCTCGAGTGATGTGGTGTCGGCCGCTGAACTGCACCGGGCGGCGCCCTTCTTCGGCATGCAGATCGCCGTCACCCGGATCGATCCGGAGGTGCCTCTGGATGCTGAACGATTCGTCGAGAGCAGGCGCCCTGCCGCCGCGGCGTCGCTGTCGCTGTCCAGGCTGCTCCGGGGGTACACGATCGATGCCTCGGTGCAGCTGCGCATCGAGAAGGACTACGGCAGCGTGTCGCCGGGAAAGCTCGCGAACCTCGTCGTGCTCAACGTCGACCCGTTCACGACTCCCGGTCAGGATCTCGCCGCCGTTCATCCGTCCGCGGTCGTCTACCGGGGTGCGGTCGTGTCGGGACATCTGCCGGCGCCCCGATGATTCCGCTCGGGTCTGCGCATGACCGCCGAGGAACACACCTGAAAGACCACGACAAAAGGAACCCCATGCCCGACCTGACCATGCCGACCTTCGAGTTCGCCTTCGACATCCTCGTGGACATCGCCGAGGGGTGGCACATCGGTGTCGGAGAAGACGAGAAGCTGTGGTTCACTCCGATCACGGGGGGGAGCTTCGAAGGGCCACGCCTCTCGGGCGAGGTGCTGTCGGGCGGCGGCGACTGGTCGGTGAAGCGGCAGGACACGACGCGTGTCGAGGCCCGGTATCTCATCAAGACGAGCGATGGCGTCGTGGTGGACGTCACGAATGTGGGCTACTTCCGTGCGACGCTCGAGGTCGAGGAGCTTCTCGAGGCAGGGCAACCCGTCGAGGAAGGCTCGTACTATTTCCGTACGGCCTTCACTTTCCGCACGGATTCGCCCACGTACCGATGGTTGGCGGAGAATCAGTTCATCGGGGTGGCGAGCGATGAAGGCCAGCGGATCCGGATCCGCGTATTCCAGCTGCTCTGATCGGGCGGGGTGTTACAGACGGAGGAGAGATCATGCCGAAGATCGTCGACCATGCGGCGCGCAGGCATGAGATCAGCGTGGCGGCGATGCGCGTGCTCGCCCGCAGCGGCCCCGACGGGCTGACGTTGCGTGCGCTGGCTCGCGAACTCAAGGGCTCCATCACGCTGGTGACGCACTTCTACGCGGACAGGCAGACGCTCCTGGCCGGCATCATCGATGAGCTGTCCACGAACTACGACGATGATGTCGCATCGCTGCCCCTGACCGGCGACCGCGTCGAGGACCTGCGTGCGTACCTGCTGTGGATGGTTCCGCTGACACCTGAGGAGATCGATATCGAGCGCTGCAGAGTCGCGCTCGTCCACTCCGCGGACAACAGCGCGATAGCGAGCTTCTTCGACTCGATGGAGGGCAGGGCCCGCTCGGCATTCCGGGCGAGGCTCGACGGTCTGATCGATGAGGATGCGATGGGGGAGGCGATCGACTTCCTTCGCACGCTCGTCAACGGAGCTGTGCTCTCCGCGGTCGAACACCCGCAGTACTGGACGGAAGAGCGTCAGCGAGCGGTGGTGGAGCGCGGCTTGGCGGCGCTCGGCCTGGTGGGCGTGCAGAGCGCGAACGGCTGACGATTATTATTTTGTGACGAGCTCTATACAAACGGCGAGTTTTTTCGTAGAGTGCTTTCACCCGACCATGAGTGCGAGTACCCGAGGAGCACCGTGAGCACTATCCCAACCAACGCAGAGCGCGCCGTGGCCCCTTGGAGCGAGATCGAGAGTCTCGTCGGACGACGGTTCGTCAGCGAATGGCTCGAGATATCAGACGACGCCAGAATCCATTTCGAGAAGGCGTCCTACCTGGATCAGGCCGAGAGCCCTTTCGATCCCGCAGGCTATCCGGAGGGCCTGGTGGAAGGATTCCACCTGCTGGCGCTCCTGGATCACCTCGTCGGCCAGGTGTCGTACGTGGAGGCGGACGCGTGGACGGGGTGGAACTACGGTCTCGATCGAGTCCGGTTCACGTCTCCGGTGACCATCTCCGACCGTGTGCGAGTCGCGGGTGAGATCACGCAGTTGGAGCCTCGAGCCGGCGGCTACCTCGTCACCTACGACTGCGTCATGGAGATCGAGGGATCCGAGCGACCGGCGATGGTCGCGACGTGGAAGGCGCTGTGGAGCGTGGACGAGGAGGACGAGGCGTGATGTCGACGACTCCGCGCTCCGACGAGCTCGCCTGGATGTCCGGTGCAGACGTGGCGTCCCTCATCCGCTCGCGCAGCGTCAAGCCGTCGGAGGTGGTGGCCGCCGCGCTTCAGCAGATCGATGAGCACGAAGCGCAGACGAACGCCTTCGTCACGGTCCTCGCCGAGCAGGCAATGGATCAGGCGGCGCGTGCGGACGACGAGGTGATGCGAGCAGATCCCGCAGACCTGCCTCCGCTGTTCGGCGTGCCGCTCACCGTCAAGGACCTCTCGGCCACAGCGGGGATCAGAACGACCTTCGGCAGCACCCAGTTCGCCGAGCATGTCCCCGATGCGGATTCTCTCGCAGTGGGCCGTCTTCGAGGCGCCGGGGCTATCCTCATCGGCAAGACGACCACCCCGGAGTTCGGGATGCTCGGAGTCACCGAGAGCGCACTCACCGGAGTCACCAACAACCCTTGGCGGCTGTCGCGCACCGCCGGCGGATCCAGCGGCGGTGCAGCAGTGGCGAGCGCATCCGGCATGGGACAGCTCGCCTGGGGCTCAGACGGCGGCGGGTCGGTGCGCATCCCCGCGTCCTACTGCGGTGTGGTCGGGCTCAAAGCCTCGCTGCGTTGGATCCCGGGTGAGCACCCTTGGGACTCGGCGGTGACCGACGGTCCGCTCACCCGTACCGTCGTCGATCAGGCTCTTCTGCTGGAGGTCGCGGCGGGGCATCACCCATCGGCTCCGTTCTCGACGCCGTTGCCCGCCCGCGATTTCGTCAGCGCCGTGCGCGCCCTTCCCGCCGACCTCGCCGGTGTCCGCATCGCCTACGCGCAGAGCCCGTCCGGTGCGTCCCCGAGTGCCGAGGTGGCCGCCGTCGTCCGTCGGGCCATCGACGTGCTGGCGGGCGCAGGAGCCGAGGTCAATCTCATCGAGCTGCCTCTGCCGGACCCGGTGGAGTACTTCATCGATTTCTGGGGTCCCGCCTTCCTCGATCCGAACGCCCCGCTGCCGCATCCCGCCATGCGCAGCGTCAGCGAGGCGGCGCAGCGGCTCACATTGGAGAGACACCTTCACACGGCTTCCGAGACTCGAGCCGAGATCACCCGGACCTACAACCGCGTGTTCGAGGAGTTCGATCTGCTCATCACTCCCACGAGCCCGGTGGCGGCGTTCCCGCATCCGGGTGCAGCAGGGGGCAACACCGAGATAGACGGAGTGCCCGTCGCGCACCCGGCGATCGACTTTCATCGGTACACCGAACCCGCATCTCATGCCGGGATCCCCGCGATCACGGTGCCGGCGGGGTTCGATGCCGACGGGATGCCCGTCGGCATGCAGCTGCACATGCCTCAGCATCAGGATGCGCGGCTTCTGCAGATAGCCGCCGTCTGGGAGACGCTGCAACCGTGGGCTCACCTGCGCCCGGAGTTCCGGCTGTGACGGCGGGGATCGATCTGGGGCCATCGACCGTGACCGTGCGGGCGATCGGAAGGCGCGCCTCTGCGGCGACCCGAGTGCGCCAACGGCTCGTGCGCTGGATAGTACTCCCCGTGGCGACGATACTCGTGACGTCGTTCCTCGTCTTCTCGGCGCTGTCCCTCACGCCGGGAGACCCGATCGCTCAGATCCTCGGGGGGAAGGCGACCGAAGAGGCCCGCGCGGCCATGCGAGAGCAGCTGGGCCTGGACAAGCCGCTGATCGTGCGCTATGTCGAGTGGATCGGAGGTCTGCTGCGTGGAGACCTCGGCACCTCCTACACCTACCGGGACTCTGTCATCTCCGTGCTCGCGCCTCGCGCCGAGGTCACTCTGCAACTCGTCCTCTACGCCGCCGTCCTGATCGTGCTGCTCGGTATCGCGCTCGGTCTGATCGGCGGGCTCACCGAGCGCATCAGACCTGCGATCGCGGGACTGATCGCCCTGCTGATCTCGATACCGAGCTATGTTGCGGCGACGGCGCTCCTCGGGCTCTTCGCAGTGAACCTGCGGTGGTTTCCGAGCTTCGGCGCGGGCGCGCCCGGCGTGGATCGGTTCTGGCATCTGACCCTCCCGGCGATCGCGCTCTCGGTGTCGTGGATCGCTTACATGGCGCAGATCTCGATGGCGTCCATCGACGATCAGCGGTCGAAGGAGCATGTCCGTACGGCGATAGGCAGGGGACTGCCGCGGCATCTGGTGATCGGGAAGCATGTGCTGCGCAACGCCGGGGTCCCGATCGTCACAGCGACAGGTCTCACTCTCGCCGCACTCGTGGCGGGCAGCGTGATCGTCGAGACCGCCTTCACCCTCGACGGGATCGGATCCTTGCTCGTCCGCAGCGTGGGAACCAAGGATGTCCCTGTGGTCGCGGCGGTGTCCGTGATCGTCGTCGCCGTGTACGTGATCGTCATGGCACTGGTCGATGTGATCCACGTGCTCCTGGATCCGTCGCTCCGGTCCCGAAAGGAGAGAGCATGACACTCGCCGGGGTCACCTCAGCTCTGCGCATTCCTCGGTGGGGACGGAGACGCCTGCGTGCCCTGGATCCGTACACGATCTTCCTCATCGTCCTCTGCGGGGCGCTTATCGTGATGGCCGCGATCGGGCCGCTGGTCGCGCCGTACGCCCCGGATTCCACTGATCTCCTCGCCGCTAACCAAGGCCCGAGTCCGGCGCACCTCCTCGGCACGGATTCGCTCGGACGAGACCTTCTCTCCCGGATCCTCTGGGGCGCGCAGATCAGCTACGCGGCGGCTTTGCTCATCGTCTGCATCAGCGTCATCATCGGCACCCTCCTCGCTCTGCTGTCGTCCTGGTACGGCGGGTTCGTGGACAGTGCGACGTCCTCGGTTCTCAACGTGTTCATCGCCATACCCGGGATGATCGTGGCCATCATCGCGGTCACGGTTCTCGGTGCCGGGTTCTGGGCGCCCGTGCTGGCCATGGCATTCGCGAGTTCGCCTTACGTGGCGCGCGTGATCAGGGGAACTGCGCTGCAGGAGCGTCACCGCCCCTACGTCGAGGCGCTCGCACTCTCTGGAGTGTCGACCGTGCGAATCAATGCGCATATTTTGCGCGGTGTCATGCCGATCGTGCTCGCTCAGGCGACTTTCGGCTTCAGCGTCGCGCTGCTCGAGTTCGGTGCGCTGTCGTTCATCGGACTCGGAGTCCAGCCGCCGACCGCGGAATGGGGGGCCATGGTCATCGCCGGCCGCACCGAGCTCCTCGCCGGGAATCCCCAACAGACGACGGCGGCCGGAGTCATGATCGTCCTCACCGTGATCTCTTTCACCCTCCTGGGGGAACGTCTGCAGAGGATGCTGGGAGCGAGTCGATGACACACACAGTAGACCCTCGTCCCCCGCTTCTTTCGATCCGGGGCCTGCACGTACGCAATCGGATCGGGCGCGAGCTCGTCCCGGTCCTCAGCGGAGTCGACCTCGACGTGCGCCCTGGCGAAGCCGTCGGCGTCGTAGGGGAGTCCGGCTCGGGCAAGTCGATGACGTTGCGCGCGGTGATGGGGCAGCTGCCCAAAGGCTTCAGCAGTGAGGGCAGCATTGAGTTCGACGGTGAGGACGTCCTCTCGATGCGACCTTCGCACCTCGCGAGGTTTCGATCTCGTCGGGTGGGGATGATCTACCAGGATCCTCGAGCGCACATCAACCCACTGTGGACCATCGGCGACTTCCTCACAGAGGCGGTCGTGGCCGATCGCCGTCTGTCCCGCCGCGAAGCGCGGGATCGCGCCGGGCGACTGCTCGAAGAGGTGGGGTTCCGCGATCCTGTGCGGCAGATGAAGCAGTACCCCGGCCAGCTCTCGGGGGGTCTGCTGCAGCGCGTGATGATCGTCGCCGCCCTGATGCCCGAACCTCAGCTCCTGCTCGCCGACGAGCCGACCACTGCGCTCGACGTCACCGTTCAGGCGGAGGTCATGTCGATCTTCGGAGATGTGATTCGGGCTCACGATGTCGGGCTCCTCTTCGTGACCCATGATCTCGATCTCGCCGCGGCCACGACCGATCGGCTGGTGGTGATGTACGCGGGGCGCATCATCGAGGCGGGACCGGCTCGCTCAGTGACGAGCACCCCGACGCACCCCTACACCTCGGCGTTGCTGGCTGCGCGCCCTTCTCTGACGAGACGCGAGCTTCCCGCCAGCATCCCGGGAGTCCCGACGCTCGCGTCGTCCGTGCACGATCGCTGCGCTTTCGCGGATCGATGCCGCTTCGTCGAGCCCGAATGCGTCGAGAGCGAACCGCGGCTGCGGCCAGTGGGCGACGACAGTGTGTCCGCATGCGTGAGAACTCACGAGATCCGAAACCGGCTGGAGAGGATCGCACAGTGAGCGCATCTCTTGTATCACTGGAACACGTGACGAAGGTCTTCGCTTCTCCCGGCGGAGATTTCCGAGCCGTCGACGACGTGAGCTTCGATCTGATGCCAGGCGAGTCCGTCGGGATCGTCGGTGAGTCGGGTTCGGGGAAATCGACCACCGCACGAATGATCGCGGGACTCGAGCGGACCACAGAGGGGCGGATCACCTTCTGGGGCGAGCAGACGAGACCCGCCCGGACAGCGGTCGCTCGCCGCGCCCAGGCCCGACGAGTGCAGATGGTCTTCCAGGACCCGTTCGGATCCTTGGACCCTCGCCAGAAGCTCGGAGCATGTCTCGCGGAGATCTTCGCCATCCATGGCACGCCGGCTGGTCAATCGACGAACGAGTTCGCACGCACGCTGCTGAAGCGTGTCGGACTGGAGGCGCACCATGCCGATTCCTATCCCCGGCATTTGTCCGGAGGTCAGCGGCAGCGATTCGCCATCGCGCGGGCTTTGGCGCCGCAGCCGCACCTGCTGATCCTCGACGAGGCGGTGTCGGCGCTCGACGTCAGCGTCCAGGCGCAGGTGCTCAGATTGCTCAGCGACCTCCGCGAGGAGACTCAGCTGGCGTATCTGTTCGTCTCGCACGACCTGGCCGTCGTCCGTCAGATCTGCGATCGCGTTCTGGTGATGCGAGACGGAGCCGTTGTCGAGGAAGGTCCCATCGACCAGGTGCTGGACGATCCTCAGGCTGCCTATACCCGCAGGCTCATCGAGTCTGTGCCGGTACCGGGCTGGACACCGCCGCAGCGCAAACGTCGGTGAGGGAGATCACGAATGCTGTGAGCGAGCGACCTCTTCGACGGCTCGTGAGAGGAGGGGGAGCACGTCGTCGAGCCGGAACGGAGTGACGGAGGCCAGTAGTATGCACGCGTCCGATCCGATGATCGGCACGTGAAGGGGCAGCGCGATCGTCGTCGCCAGTCCACCGATCGCATTGCTGAATCCTGCGGCATCCGCGAGCGGATCGGTCGCCGCAGCCCCCCTGCCTGCGTCGATCGCTCTGAGAGCGACGTCGTTGTTCTCATGCACGAATCCTGGCGGCGCGGCGACATGCATGCCGGGATGCTGCGGGCCGGCGCTCGCGACGGTGACCAGGATGCCGTCCGTGTCGGCGATGATCATCGCCGAGCAGTCCGTGTCATCAGCGAGCTTCTGGAGCGAACCTCGGACGAGGTTCTCGATAGGCTCGGCGACCGCTCGAGCGAGCGCCGTGATGCCGAATCCGAGATAGTAGCGCTTACGATCGTCCCTGCGGATGAACTGCGTGCGCAGGAACGGTCGCAAGAGGCGGTAGAGAGCCGTGCGCTGCGTGTCGAGTCGACGCGCGAGGTCGGATGCGGATAGTCCCTCCGGGTTCGCATAGAGCTCCCAGAGCAGGGCGATCGATCGTTCCACCGTCGTCGAGGAATCGGACGTCGCCAACTCAGCTCGCCGGTTTCTGTGGGACATGACGAAAAAGGCCGGCATCGCCATGGGGGTCAGCTGAGTCCGGAGAGCGCACCATTGAAGAATAGCAACGGCTCTCCGTCGGTCCTCCCGAAGTCCGTGATCCTTCCGACCACCAAGGTGTGATCGCCCGCATCATGCTGCGCCCAGTGCTCGCATTCGAACCATCCGATCGCGTCAGCGATTCGCGGCACTCGACCGGAGCGATCCCAGTCCGGTGCTCCTGCGCGGTCCTTCGAGGCAAAGGACCGCGCAGCCGCCGCGTGCGTGTCCGCGAGGATGCTCACGGAGAACGGCTGCTGCATGAGCGGTTCGTGGGATCGGGACGTCTTCTGGATCGATACGAGAAGCAGCGGGGGGTCCAGCGACACAGAGGTGAAGGCGTTGACGGTGAGCCCGTGGATGCCGTCATGGTTCTCGAAGCCGACGATCGTGACGCCGGTGGCGAAACGTGAGAACGTGCCACGCAGCGCCTGTGCATCGAGCAGGGACGGGGTCCGCAGTGTCGACGTGTTCATCATGACCGCTTGCGGGTGGGGAGGTCGACGCGGATGCTCGCCCGGTCGGCGAACTGCGGGTGGGGCGGGTAGATGGCGGACATCTCGATATTGTCGATGAAGGGACCGCCTTCCATGTCGCGAGTCATCCAGTAGGCGCCGACGGAGGGAAGCTGGTTCTGGGCGATGATGATGTGGTTCGCTGCCACCGCCATGTCGCGGAAGATCCGTGCGAGACGGGACTTCGCCCCGACACCGCCCACGCCGCTCTCGACGAACAGGGTGTTCACGATGTCTCGGCACTCGTGAACGATGAACGTGTTGATCTCCGCCATGAGCACACGCAGCTCGTAGTCGATGAAGCGGTTGTTCTGCGCACTCTCGAACGCGCGGGAGATCACATCGTTCTGCAGCAGCCGCGACGCGCGGATCCGCGCGTCCGACCGAGCGATAGCGATGTGCAGGTTCTCGTCGGTCGCGAAGCGAAGCTGACGGTAAGAGCCGCGACGGGCTTTGAGGTGTGTCTGCTTGATCAGCTCCTCCAGCGCGGCGGTTGCCAGCCCGAGCGCATGAGCAGAGTGTGCGGCCTGGATGAATGGCCCCTTCTCGTGCGGCGTGCCGTAGGTGATCCCCCAAATGCCGCGCTCGTCCACCATATCGGCAGGAACGAAGACCTCTTCGTCGACCGAGAAGTCGCCACTTCCTGTTCCGCGCAGACCCAGACCGTCCCAGGTGTCGTGGAGAGTCACGTCCTCCCGGCGGAAGTACGGAACGACGAACCACGGAGTGCCGTCCTTCGGAGAGAGCACGACCTCGCCATTGTCGTCGTGGAGCACGCACAGGCCGAAGAGATGGGTCGCCTCCGGGGATCCACTCGAGAACGGCCAGCGTCCTGATACCCAGTAGCCTCCCTCCACGGCGCGCGCGACCCCGCCGGCGCGGCCTCCGTTGCCTGCGATGATCCATCGCTCGTCTTCGAGGATGCGTCGCATCGCGTCCTTTCCGGCCCAGGTCTGCCCCGTGTGCAGCATGCAGAGCCAGCCGGCGGAACCGTTCACGTGGGAGAGCGCCTCGACGGCTTCGAGCCATTCGACTGGGTGCGCTTCCAGCCCACCCAGCTCCTTCGGGAGGAACGCGCGGTACATCCCGCACTCGTAGAGGGCGTCGGTGATCTCTTCAGGCATCCTCCGCTCGTTCTCGATGATCTCCTCGGCATCGCGAACAAGGGGGAAGATCTCGGTCACGCGCTCGAGAAGCGTGGCCTCGGCAGTAGTTGTGGCGGTGTTCACGGCATCTCCTGTCACATAATTGGTACGACTAGTCACAGTGTGTATCAATAGATAGACATTTGCAAGAAGATCTTTCAGACTTCTTCCGGATGTGCGTGATGGAGCGATCGTTATATAAAAGTCACCACATTAAGGTCGATCTGCGGTTCAATGACGGAACCGGAGTCCGTCCCGAGGGCTCTGCGATGAACGTCGAGAGGAAGCACGATATGAACCGATCGCGCCGGACCCTGCGCAGGGCCGCACTCGTCGCCGCCGTCAGCATCGCGACCGCGAGCTCGGTGGTCGGATGCACGGCGGTGACGCCGGACACGACGCCGGACGCCGCTGTGAAGACGGTGCTCAGATCCCCGGGAGGGGACGGGCCTGTCGACTCGATCACCTGGAACCTCGGGTCCGGAGAGCCCGCCACTCTGGACCCGCCGAACGTCCCGACCTATTCGGCGATGGCCGTCGTCACCAGCGTCTGCGACTCCCTGCTCTCCGTGGACGAGTCGGGGGCGATCGTGCCTGGTCTTGCGTCCGTGACCCAGGAGTCCCCGCTGAGGGCGGTGTTCACCCTCCGTGCGGACGCGACGTTCTGGGATGGGGCGCCGCTGACGACCGAGGACATCGTTTACAGCCTCAACCGGGCCGCGTCGCCGTCGTCCTACCTCGCGCCGACGTTCGCCAACGTGGCGTCGATCTCGGCCATCTCGGGCACGGAGGTCGCGATCGACTTCAGCGCCCCCGATGCCACCTTCCTGCCGACGATGGTCGGCGTCGGGGGTGTCGTCATGGAGAAGGCGTTCAGCGAGAAGGCCGGGGAAGCGCTCGGCACCCCCGCGGGCAGTTTGATGTGTTCTGGCCCGTTCGAGATCGCCCAGTGGAACGTCGGCACCGACATCCGCCTCGTCAAGAACAAGAACTACTGGAACGAAGAACGAGCGGCGAAGGTGGACGACGTCCGCCTCACCTTCATCACCGACACGAGTGCGCTCACTCAGGCGATGGCGACCGGTGAAGTCGATGGCGGATGGGAGATTCCCGCGTCGTCGATCCCGGCTTTGGAGGCCGTCGACACCGGGTCTCTGTACTACGGCGACACCACGACGATCTGGTCTCTCCGTGTCGCGAGCCCCGACAGCATCCTCGCGACCGACGCCACGCTGCGGCAGGCGTTCCAGCAGATGATCGACAGGGACGCGATCGCGAAGACGGTCTTCCATGGTGCCGCCCGGTCGTGGAGCACCGCGATCAGCCCCAACTCGTGGCCGGCCTCCGTGCGTGAGAGCACGCAGAAGCGGACGTCCGCGATCGCGGACGAACGCGGCTACGACCCGGAGAAGGCGAAGCAGTTGGTGGAAGAGGCCGGAGCCGAGGGGCGGGAGATCGAGCTGATCGTGGCGAGCGGAGACGAGACGGCTTCTCAGCTCGGCCAGCTCGTTCAGGCCCAGGCGGAGGCCGCGGGCCTTCGCGTCTCGATCAGGGCGCTCCAGCCGCTCGAGTACGCCCAGGCGATGTACGACCCGTCCGTGCGTGGGGACAGCGACCTGCTTCTGAGCAGCAGCGGCGACATCGTGCAGGAGCCGCTCGCCTCGATCCGCTACTACTACCTGCCCGACGGCCTCTACAACTGGGATGGCTACGTGGACGAGAAGCTCGCGGGACTGTTCGGTGAGGCCGTCGGCGAACTCGACGAGAAGCGCCGCACCGAGATCACCCTCGACATCCAGGATCGCTTTGAGGAGCGCGCCGCGACGATCTCCATCGTCAACCCCTACCAGATCAACTTCGTCAGCGATCGTCTGGGCGGGGTGATCGCCTCTTCGGTCTACGTCAACCTTCCGTCGCTCTCCTTCATCGGGAGCGCCGAATAGCGACGGCCTGATCGGAACGGCGGCCAGCCCGGATGCAGCCGGGCTGGCCGCCGTTCCGCTGCAGGATCGGGCTGGACGTGACACCCCGCTTTTTATATAATAAGTGCTACATAATAAGGAGTCCCTATGTCGCTCGCCGAGCTCGTCCCGCTGATCACGCTCGTTTCCCCGAGGCGAGTCGTCGTCGTGGGCGCTTCCTCGACCAGACCCGATGCCACCGGGAACCAAGTGCTCCGCAATCTCCGCGGCGGCGGTTTCACCGGCCGGATCGATGTTCTCAGCCGGGGCGATGGCACGATCGAGGGCATCGTGCCGCTGGCCGACGTGAGCGAGGCGGCCGACGTCGACCTCGCCGTCGTGACCCTTCGAGCAGGAGCCGTGCTCCCCGCGCTGCGTGACCTCGCGGCTGTCGGCGTCAAGACGGGGCTCGTGATGAGCGTGGGATTCACCTCCGACGAGATCCAGGCGATCAGCGACTTCTCTCGCAGCTCGGGCATGCATATCCACGGACCGAACTGCATGGGGCTGATCAACGTCCACGACCGCACCATGTTGTGGGCGGACGAGGGGATCCTCGCCGACCTGCCCGCCGGCAATGTCGCCATCGTCTCGCAGTCGGGGTCTGGCGCGATCTTCGTGGCGCGATCGACGAGTGGTGTCGGCTTCTCCCACATCGTGTCGACGGGCAACGAAGCGGTGCTGACGACCGCCGACTATGTGCGATACCTCGCGGAGGATTCCAGGACGGGAGTCATCGCGCTCATCCTGGAGTCGGTGTACGACTCCGAGGGTCTGGCTCGCGCGGTCGACGCCGCTCGGAAGGCCGGCAAGCCGGTCGTGGCGCTGAAGGTGGGAGCTTCTGATTCCGGGCGGGCGGCGACTCTCGCGCACACCGGAGCGATGCTCAGCAATCGAACGGTCATCGACGCGTACATGGAGCAGATCGGCGTGCCTCTTCTGTCGGACTACGACGAGTTGGCGGCTGCGATCGACCTGCTCGCCCGCGTCGACGCACGAGCCGTCGGAGCGGGGCGTACCGCGATCGTCACTCTCTCCGGGGGCCAAGCAGCTCTGGCTGCGGACCTGGCCGAACAGGTGGGGGCGACGCTGGCGCGCTTCTCGCAGGAGACCCAACGGCGCCTCGAGGAGGTACTCCCCGACATGCACGCGATCAACCCGCTCGACGCATGGGGAAGCGCGGATGCCGACGACGATACCTTCCGTCGCACTCTGCAGATCGTCAGCGAGGACGAGGGCGTGGATGTCGTACTAGGTGTCATCGATGCACAGTCGAGTCTGTCTTCGATCGAATTGGAATACGAAGACGATATCGTCGATGCCTTCACGCATCTGAACACTGAGACCGAGATCCCCGTGCTCTTCGCTTCCAGCTCCTCGATGACCGTCCACCCTGCCCGGGTGCCCACGACCCCCACGGACATCCCGGTGCTCCGCGGACTCCGCAACGCGTTGACAGCAGTGCGTGCGGCCTCTCTTGTCGCGGGCTCGGGCGCGGGACTGCCCGCCCGCCCATCGTCGGTTCCCGGCACATCGATCGTGGGCGAGATCCGCGACTCTCTCGCGCGCACATCGGGCGTGCTGGACCGAGACACCATGCGACGGGTTTTCGATGCGTATGGCATCAACGCCGTCGGATCGCGTTCCTTCGGCGATGTGGATGAGGCGGTTCGATGGTGTGAGCGCAATGGATACCCCGTCGTGGCGAAGATCGATTCTCCGGACATCACCCATCGTTCCGATGTAGGCGGGGTGGCGCTCGACTTGCAGGACGAGGGCCAGTTGCGCGATGCATGGAAGTCGATTCTCGAATCAGCACATCGCCATCGCCCTGATGCCGTTGTGCGCGGCATCGAGGTGCAGAGGCAGATACTCTCGGGGATCGAAGCCTTCGTTGGCTTCGTCTCGGACCCCGACATCGGCGTGGCGGTCGGTATCGGTGTCGGTGGAGTGCTGGTCGAGCTTCTCGGCGATGTGGAGTACGCGATCGCACCATTCTCGGCGGATACAGCGCGGCAGCTGCTCGACCGGACCCGTCTCGCTCGTCTGTTGAGCGGGTTCCGAAATCTGCATCCTGTCGTCGATGTCGAACCTCTTCTCGACGTCCTCGTGAAGCTCTCGTGGCTGGCGGAGGACATGAAGGATCTCTTGGCCGAAGGTGACCTGAACCCGGTGATCATCGACCCGATCGGAGGCACCACATTCGTGGTCGATGCGCTCCTCGTCGCTCGCGCCCGGAACTGAGACGGCATCCTGCACGGGTCGTCAGGGTGACGGCTGCTGCAGTGGAGAACATCAACGAGAGAAGGGCCGCATTGACCGTACGAAGAGAGATTCAGATGGAGACCACCCCCGCGCATCCCATCGCGGGCAGGCTAGTGCTGCTCGCCGGGGGGACATCCGCTTCGGGACTTGCCGCCGCGAAGGCGCTTCTCGCCCGCGGCGCCCGAGTGATCATCGCCGGACGGAATGAAGAGAAGCTCGCTCGGTGTCGAAGGGAGCTGCCGCACGTGTATGTTCAGCGCGCGGACCTTGCGAGCGAGGAGTCGGTCGCAGAACTGAAGGCGCGAGTAGACGACATGTGGGGGCCGGTCGATGGGGTGTTCCATCTGGTCGGCGGATGGAGCGGGGGTGGCGGCCTCGCCGCGCAGACGGAGGAGGCATTCCGTCTGTTGGAAACCGGTCTGTCAGCCCTGCGGCACGTGTCGCGCGCGTTCGACCGTGATCTAAGACAGTCGTCGGCCGGCCGTACCGCGATCGTCTCGTCCGTCGTAGCTTCCCGCCCGACCGACGGCTCTGCGAACTACGCCACCCTCAAAGCAGCAGGCGAGACATGGATGCGCGCTGTCGACCACGGCCTTCGAACACACGGGGCGATTGGGGGCGGCGGGGCGAGGTCATTCGCAGCCGTGTTTCGAGTCCGGTCCCTCGACGGCGTCGAGGAGGCGCTTGGGGAGGCCTTCGCCGAGCTCTGGTCGCGTCCCATCGCTCCCTTGGAAATGGTGCTGACCGAGCTCCATGCGAGTTGATCGGCGGCTTCGTCGTCGCCCGGAGCTCGAGAACGGTATTCGCCTGCTCTGGGAACGTCTTCGCGCGCGTCTGGCCCGATCGGTGGCGGTGAGGGGGCTGGCCGTGATGGAGGAGGTGCTCTGCCAGCCGCGGTGTTGTGCAGGATGTGCGCCGCAGCGTCACAGGTTCAGACCGTGAAGAACGGCGTCAGGCGAGGAGCCAGCCAGAGTAAGCCTCGGCGAGGAATGTGCGCCCGGCCTCGGAGCCGACCAACGAACGCAGCTCGCCGAGTTGCCGGAGGCGGTCGAAGTCCGACGCGCCCGGAGCGGCGTGCAGCATCCACCATGAGGAGTGCTGAGCTTTCCAGATGTGGTTCAGTGCAGTCTCCGTGTAAGCGTCGATGAGGCGCTCATCGTTCCGAAGTAGCAGCGGTCGCAGCGCGCTCCCCCTAGCGCAGCGAGTGTTTCACGATCAGCTGCGTCGCCACCGCGAGTCAGCGCGGAGAAGGCGACGTTCGACGTGAGAGGAGTGATGGCGGTGGCAGTGAGCAGTCCACGACCAGCCGTCGATGCCCTCCGGCTCGGCCACGTCCAGCGCGTGATCCTGTGCGCCGCGAGCGGCTCGTGATGATGACGTCGTTGCCTGAGCCAATGAGAGCCTTTGCGAGTTCGAGGCCGATGCCGCGTGATCCGCCGACGATCAGGATCGTCTTATTCTTCGATGTCGCCGTCTCCTCGTTCGATTCCTATCGTCGCGTCGGCGGCGATGCTCCCCGCATCCGCCGAAGACGGCGCCTGCACGTGAGCTCTTCTTACAGGCGCCGTCTGTTGTCGATCAGGTCAGGAGCACGCCTGCGTTCGCAGGTGCCCTGGAGGCCTCGTTCTCACGTCGGTTGACCTCGATGACGTAGTTGCCGCTGTCGGTCGTCCAGGACTTGTAGCGCTGCACGATGTCGATGTCGTGGCCGGGAATGATCCGGCTCGTCTCGTCTTTGAGTTCTTCCTTGAGCGTCTTGTAGAGCCTGATGAGGTTGAAGTCGTTGCCCTGACCATAGCCGGGGGTCCACATCTTCTCGACGTTCGAATACCAGTACACGGTGTCACCGGCGACGACGAACGGGCCGCTCTGCGTCTCGATCTTGAACCATTGCGACCCGAACGTGTGGGAGTCGCGGGCCAGACGAGCCGTCACTCCCGGGAGCAGTTCCTCGTCGCCGTTGACGAAGCGGATACGGCCGTCCGCGATGCCCTTGGCCGCACGGGCCAGGTCGGTGGGGTCGAACGATGAGAAGATCCATGCGCGGTCGGCATCGCTCGGCATCTGGTTCGCCAGATCCACCGCTTCGGACCACCCGACGTACTCGTCGAACTGCACATACAGCTGGGCGTTGGGGAATGCCTCGAAGTTGCCCATGTGGTCGAAATGCATGTGGGAGACGAGGATGACGTCGATGTCCTCCGGGGTGAGGTCGACCTTCGCGAGAACCTCTACCGGGCTCTCCCAACTCTGGAACGGGTATCGATCGAGCCAGTAGTCGTTGCGGAAGCCACAGTCCACGAGTGCGACATGCTGCTTGCCTCCCACTTCTCCACCGATCAGGAGGGTGTAAAGCATCGGTATGCGCACCGTTCCTGCATTGCTGTAGAGGCCTGAACCTCCGAAGAAGTCATGGGGCATGGTGCCCTGACAGAACTCAAGTGAATAGATCGAGTAGTCGGTCTTGCGTTCGCTCATGATGGCGCTTTCTCGGGTTCGGGTTGCGGGCCTGGTCTTGTATGAGAGCTGACGTTGCTGCACGGGTGTGCAGTACACCTACATGTACATCTCTTCACAAACGATTGCAATACTTTTAATCAGACGGTAACGTCAGAGCGCGGACAACAAGGCTGCGGCGGATGGCTGTGCACCTGCGCCGCCTGACAGCTTGAGGAAAGTAGACGGAGATGCCCGGTGATCGACTCGTACGCTTTCCCGCTCCGGTGGTCCCGGGAATCGCGGACAGTGTCCTGGACACTGCCACGGGGCTCCTGTACGTATCAGGCGTCTACGCTCCCTACCCCGAAGACGACGAGCACTCGATCAGGCTGACCTTCGGAGCATTGGAAGAGGCGTTGCACAGAGGCGGCGCGACCTTTGCAGACCTGATTCGGGTCAACGTTTACATCAAGCATCTCGACGAGGAGAAGCTTCAGGCGTACCGCCGCGTCCGCGACTCGATCCTCGATCCGGATCAGCTGCCGGCGAGCACGGCCGTTGGCGTGCACTCGCTCTACAACGATGCGGTGATCGAGATCGACGCGATCGCCGCGATCTGACACCCATCGCTCTGTGTAGTCGCGTTGCACGGACTTTGAGCCTGGCACGATAGTCTTGCCGAATCGCATGATTGAGGCAACGGAGATCATATTGTGGCCGCTGATGAACTGGGAACGCGCCTGCGACAAGCTCGGCAGTCGCGAAGCCTGAGCCTCCGTAGCGTCGCGCAGTCGCTCGGCGTGTCGCCCAGCCTCATATCGCAGGTCGAGACAGGAAAGTCCCAGCCTTCCGTGTCCACCCTCTATGCCCTCGCGAATCTCCTCGAGGTATCGGCTGACGACCTGCTCGGCATGGGATCCGACCATTCGAGAGGCTCCTCTGCGGCCGTTGCGCGGTCCGATGTCCAGCGCGCGGGCGATGGCCCTGTGATCGAGATGGAGAACGGCGTCCGATGGGAGCGGCTCGCGATGTCGCAGGGCGGTGCGGTCGAGGCGTTGCTCATCACATACGATCCCGGCGCCTCCAGTTCGGTGGACGGGCGGCTCATGCGTCACGCTGGGATCGAGTACGGGTACATGCTGGAGGGTGTGCTGACGCTCCAGCTTGATTTCGACACCTACGAGCTGTCGCCCGGCGATTCGCTCCATTTCGAATCGTCGCGGCCGCATCTGCTGGCCAACAGGGGGGCGGTCCCTGCCCGTGGGGTGTGGTTTGTCATCGGCAGACACGACACCCCGAACGTCTGAAGCCCACCCCTCCAGCGTCTGAAGCCGACGGCTCTCCGGCATGGCACGTCGTCCTGTGTGATGCACGATTCGTGCTCCGGAGGAGAGTCAGAGGCACGCCGTCCTCCGATCCGTCGCTTCTCTCCTTGTCGTCGACGTCGACGATGGTCGATCCCTGCGGCGTTTCCAGGCCGCGAAAGTCTCCACGAGGTTTGGCGCGCTGGGCCTGGGGAGAGAAGCTCCTTCTGCAGCGCCCCCACGGCAGATGTACAGTGGCACTTGACACAATGGGGATGCTCCGTCATTGTTGTTGAACACGCGAGACACGGCCGGAACAGCCGACCGCGCCGCCACGAGGAGAGTGCCATGGCAATGACAGGAATTCGGCCCGAAATCGCAGCGATCGTCGAGAAGATCGACCAGTTGCGCCCTCAGCTCATTGCGGGCGGACGCGAAGCCGATCAGAACCGTCGTATCTCGCGCGAGGTCTTCGAGGCGGTCGCTGCGACGGGCGCCTTCAGCATCTCCGCTCCGACGAAGTTCGGCGGGCTTGCGGCCAACACGCGCGAAGCCCATGCTGTGGCACGAGCCATCGGTCGCGGTGACGGCAGCCTGGCGTGGGTGGACGGCATCCTCGATTCCGGCGCCTGGGTACTCAGCCTTATGGATGAGCGCGCACAGCAGGACGTCTGGGGCGATGGCCTCGACTCGTTCATCTCGATCGTGCTCGCAACCACCTCTGAAGCGGAGCCCGTCGAAGGCGGATACCGTGTCACCGGCAAGTGGGGCTATGGCACCGGCAGCATGCATGCCACGTGGTCGCTTCTCGGCATTCCGCTGAAGAACGACGCCGGAGAGGTCGTCGACGCGGGCCTCGCCCTGATCCCGACGGCTGACCTCACTTATGACGACAACTGGTTCGTCGCAGGGATGAAGTCGACGGCGAGCGTCATGCAGA
The DNA here is from genome assembly GCF_038397765.1 of Microbacterium sp. LWH10-1.2. Classification (NCBI taxonomy): domain Bacteria; kingdom Bacillati; phylum Actinomycetota; class Actinomycetes; order Micrococcales; family Microbacteriaceae; genus Microbacterium; species Microbacterium sp. LWH10-1.2. The sequence goes on along the minus strand of NZ_CP151638.1, from coordinate 2,853,289 downwards.
TCGCCGAGGACGTCTTCGTTCCCGCATATCGGGTCCTCCCGCTGACTGCCGCCGTGGAGGGCGGATATCTCGGCGACAACCCGGAGGCCGCCTATAAGACGATCTTCGTGCCGTCGCTGTTCATGAAGCTCGTCGGACCGCACCTGGGAATGGGACGCGCGGCTCTCGACTTCGTGATCGAGAAGGCCGAATCCAAGCCGATCGCCTACACCGGCTATGCGAAGCAGGCGGACTCCGTCCTCTTCCAGACCGCGATAGCCAAGGCGACCGTCGACCTCACGGCCGCGGAGCTCGTCGCGGCACAGGTCGCCGACGAGATCTACGCCGGGACGGAGACGGGGTATTACGCGCCTTACAGCGAGCGCATCGAGATGCGGGCGAAGGCCGCGTGGGTGGTCGAGACCATCACGAACATGATCCACGACCTCATGACCGCCCACGGATCGGGAGGTTTCGCAGACGTGTCGCCGCTCCAGCGGATCTGGCGCGACCAGGCCACGGCATCGCGCCATGGCCACACGCTCGGAGCGAGTGGCTACGAGGCATTCGGAAAGGTGATCTTCGGCCGGGAAGAAGACGCGCGCTTCGTCCTGCCCATCGTCTGATCCGCCCGCAGCGCCGGCGGTCGTCTGCGTGTGCCAGTGCGCCGCAGGCGGCCCCTCGGTCGACCGGCGCCGTGACAGCCTCGACCGTTTACGCACACCCAACCCGCATCGTGGCGCGCCGTCGCGTCCGACCTGGAGGAAAGCAATGAAGAGCACGGGCACGACAGGCACCAACGGTGTCGACTGGGAGGCGCGCGTCGACTTCGACCGCCTGCGCGACGAGCGCCTCAGCCGGTTGAAGAGCGAACTGGCTTCGTCGGATCTCGGAGCTGTTCTGGCGTTCGACTTCTCGAACATCCGATACATGACGTCGACTCACATCGGCACGTGGGCCATGGACAAACTGATCCGATTCAGTCTGCTCACCCGCAACACCGATCCGATCTCGTGGGATTTCGGCTCGGCAGCGAAGCACCATGCGCTCTACAACCCGTGGCTCGACGTGACCTCGTCGGAGATGGATGCTGATCCGCATGCGCCGCACGAGGGCACGAAACGTCCGCGTCTGGAGTCGGGCGCACGGGCGGGTATCTCGACGCTTCGCGGAGCGTTCCCGCCTGACGCGGGTGTCGCGGAGGAGGTCGCGCGCAAGATCAAGCGCGAGCTGGAGAAGTTCGGGGTCGCGCACGAGCCGTTGGGCGTCGACGTCATCGAGCTCCCCATCCTCTTCGCACTGCAGAAGGAGGGGATCACGGTCGTCGACGGCCAGCAGGTGTTCATGGAGGCTCGACGGATCAAGACGCATGACGAGATCCGGTTGCTCACGCAGGCCGCCTCGATGGTGGATGCCGCGTATGAGGAGCTCTATCGCTTCCTGCGGCCGGGGGTGCGTGAGAACGAAGCCGTCGGTCTCGTTGCCAAGACCCTGTACGACCTCGGCTCCGAGTACGTCGAGGGTGTGAATGCGATCTCCGGAGAACGATGCTCACCGCACCCTCACGTGTTCAGCGATCGCCTCATCCGCCCGGGTGATCCGGCGTTCTTCGACATCCTGCACAGCTGGAACGGGTATCGCACCTGCTACTACCGGACGTTCGCGGTGGGATCGGCATCGAGGCAGCAGAAGGATGCGTATACGCGCGCTCGGGAGTACATGGACCGTGCGATCGCTCTCGTGAGGCCGGGCGCGACGACAGCCGACATCTGCGCGGTGTGGCCGACAGCTCAGGAGTTCGGATTCGCCGACGAGGAAGCGGCGTTTGCTCTACAGTACGGTCACGGCGTCGGGCTGTCGATCTGGGAGAAGCCGATCTTCTCGCGCCTCACGTCCTTTGATCACCCGGAAGAGCTCAAAGAGGGCATGGTCTTCGCGCTCGAGACTTACTGGCCGTCTGCCGATGGATGGGGCGCCGCACGGATCGAAGAGGAAGTCGTCGTCACGGCGACCGGGTGCGAGGTCATCACCAAGTTCCCGGCGGAAGAGCTGCTTATCGCAGGCCCGCGCTACATCGCCGTCGGCGGTCCGTTGAAGAACGAGCGCGACTCGCAGTCGCACCTGAACACGATCTGGGGGCAAGGACAGGCCTGAGACCCGCGCGGCTCCGCTCCGAGGAGCGGAGCCGCGCCAGGTCACCCGTCCGTGTGCAAGGACTCCCCGTCGCAGGTGAGGTCAAGATCATCGTGAAGGAAGCCCGACGCGAGGCGTGAGCATCCCTCTTCGATGTCGCCGCCGTGGACTGTCAGCGCGCGAGGCAGCGAGCATCGATCGACACGGCCGCCGTGACGGTGGTCTGATCTCGCTCGCTAATAAGCCGAACGCCGCCAGTCATCGGGGCGGGATGCTCGATGGGTGAAGGCGAGAGACGGCCGCCCGGCTCGGTGCGCCGGTCAAATCACTTCGCGATGGGCACCGCGAACTGGTTCACTCTCCACCGCCGAGGCGGCCCTGCGAGGAATCGTCCCGGGGATCCTGACTCGATCGATCGTCAGCTGACCAGGATCCCTGCCATCATGCGCATCGCTCTCCCCGCCAGCTGGCGCCTCACCGGGTACGGCGGGGGAGCGCCGCGATCGTGACCGCGCAGAGAGCAACGGCGACTCCAGCGAGAAGTCCTGGCGTCGATCCCTCTGCCAGGGGGAGGGCAGACTCGAGCGCCACGGCGGCCAGGAGCTGCCCTGCAACGTTCGACATGCTCAGCAACAGCACGCCGACTGTGCGCACGAAGACGGCCGCGAGGCCGATGAAGAGGGTGCCGACGAAGCCACCGATGTAGTAGCCGGGATTGCTCGGCCAATGGTGCGGCCAACCCTGGATGCTGACCGAGACGACGGCTGCGATGAACAGTACGGATGTTCCGATGATGAAGTTCACGGTCGTCGCCGACGCGGCGCTGTCGGCAGCGACGCGCACAAGACCGTTGACTGCAGACTGCCAAGCGACGGCGATCCCCGCGACGACCGGGATCAGTATCAACCAGAACTGTCGGCCGACGGCGATGAAGGAACTCTGATCGGATAGCACGGCGATGGCCACGGCCCCCACGGCGAGGATCATTCCGACGACCCGCTGAACGCTCGGCCTGACGACGCCGCTCGGACCGACGCCGATCCTGTCGATCAGCAGACCGCCGAGTACCTGGCCGCCGACGATGCCGACAGTGAAGAGCGCCACGCCTGTCGCCGACGCAGCGAGTCCCTGTCCGAGAACGAAGAATGCGCCACATGCCCCGCCGGTAAGAGCCCAGACAGGGAGCGTCCCTGCCCTCACCTGCGTGTGAACGCGCCGCAGGCCCTGTCGGCCGCGCGAGGAGAAGAGCAGGACCACCAGCATCACGAGTAGTCCCGAGCCGAAGGAGATCGCCGACGCCAGGTACCCGTCGCCGATCTCCCCGCTCAGCGCTGCGTTGGACTGCGACTGCACTGCGACGAGAACGCCGGCGATCCCGGAACCGAAGAGCGCGAACCAGGCGGGGAACGTCCGGCCGTCACTGCTCATCGCCGACCTCGCCCGCAGCGGCGGTCCTCGCCGCGGTGGGCACTCAATTCTTCGCTGCCGTACTGGCTGCAACCTCAGTGAACGTGGCTCGAAGCTCTGCACCGACGAATCGCCGTGCAGCGAGGGCGTCCTTGATGATTCCGCCCATGTAGAAGAACGGGTGAACCTGCCCCTGGAATCTCACGCATGTCGTGTCGACACCGGCCTCGCTCAGCCGTCGCGCATAGTCTTCTCCGCTGTCGCGGATCGGATCGCATTCGGCGGTGAGGACGAGCGCCTTCGGGAGTCCGCTGAGGTCGGTCGCCTTCCCCGGATTCAGACGTAGGTCATCTGCATCCGAACCGTCAGCATTCGGGGCGTAGGCGGCGTAGAAGTACCTCAGATCACGAGCCGTGAGGAAGTGCCCTTCGCCGTAGGTGCGCCACGCCTCGGACTCGCGGATCATGTCCCAATCCAGGTTCGGGTAGATCAGCACCTGGTGAACCGGCTGGCGCTCGGCGTGCCGGAGGGCCAGCGCCACCCCGGCCGCAAGATTGCCGCCCGCGCTGTCCCCGGCGACCGCGACGGCATCCGGGTTGATCGACAGTCCAGCGCTGCCGGAGAGCAGCGCCTTCGTCACGGCGACAGCGTCTTCGTGAGCCGCAGGGAACTGGTTCTCCGGTGCGCGACGGTAGTCGACGCTGACGACGGTCGCCTGGGCATGAAGAGCGAGATCGCGGGTGGTGGAGTCGGCGAGATCTGGATCGCCGATGACCCAGCCGCCACCGTGGAAATACACGATGCAGGGTTGGTCGGGCTGGTTGGAGTATGCGTGGACACGGACCCTGACTCCTGCGATCTCTGTGTCCTCGACGAGCATGACATCTGCCCCGACTCCCGTCAGCGGGATCGCCTGCTCGAGATCCAGCCGGTTCTGCTCCGCGCTCTGAGTGTCGAGGGGTGGTGCGTCCTTCACGACGGCGAGGAACTCGCCTGCGTCTGCGGCCACTGGTGCCTGTGAGCTCATGTGGTTCTCCTCTGGTATGACGAACGACCCGCGTCCGTCGGTGGGTGGGGGGCTTACTTGGAGACGCGAACGGCAGCGGTGCGCGCGCTCAGCTGCACTCGACGCGGACGCCTTCTTCGCCGCTGGAAACCGCTCAGCGAGCTCGCAGCGGCGAGGACGAGAACGACACCCGTGACGATCCCGGAGATCTCGGTCGGCACGTTCAGCAGCGTGAGTCCATTGCCGAGGACTGCGATCAGCCACACACCGATAAGAACTCCGATGACGCTGCCTCGTCCACCTGTGAATGGCACGCCTCCCAGAAGGACAGCGGTCAGGACGGCGACTTCGAACCCCAGACCGAGCGTGCCGGACGGTGCGCTGCCGAGTCGCGCGACCTGCATGATCGCGGCGATTCCGACACTGATGCCCACGACGATGTACAGCACCATGACGAACGACTTGACCGGGATGCCGGTCAGGAACGCTGCGCGCGGGTTCGCTCCTACTGCGAGTGTGTGCTTGCCCGCGGGCATCCTCGCGGACACGAACCAGAAGATCGCACAGATCACTCCGGCGATCCAGACCAGGATGGGTATGCCGAGGAACACACCTGATCCCATTCCGATGAGGTCATCGGGCAGACCATAGAGCGAGCCGGGAGAGAGCAACTGCGCGAGTCCGCGCGCGGCCGCGAGCACACCGAGCGTTACGACGATGGGCGACATGCCGATCTGGCCGATCAGCACTCCGTTCAGCATGCCCACCAGCGTTCCGACCAGCACGGCGCACACGATGCCGGCGATCATTCCGTACTCGATCGATGCGAACGCGGCGCTGACGCCGGCCAGTGCCATGACCGACCCCACAGACATGTCGACGTATCCCGCCATAAGAAGCATCCCGGCCGCGGCAGCGACGATGAACGTCGACGCATTCTGGTTCGCGATGTTGAGCAGATTGTCCGCCGTGAAGAACATCGGAGAGGCTGCGGTGAAGACACCCATGAGCAGGACGGTGGCAATGACGAGGATCACCAGCTGGAGATCCATGGCTTGGCGGAACCGCAGCAGCACGCTCTTGCGAGGTGTCGTGGACGGTGAGGTCTGTGCGGTCGGTGTGTGTGCTGATTTCGTCGACATCATGTGAGGGATCCTCTGGTGAAACGTGAAGCGTGAAGGTTCATTGGGTGCTGAGTGTCGTGTCTTCGCCGAAGGCCAGCGACATGAGCTCTGCCTCGCTAGCGGAGGAGTCGATGATCGCCTGGACCTCGCCCTCATGCAGCACGACGATTCGATCGGCGAGGCTGACTGCCTCTTCGTAGTCGCTGGTCGTGAATATCGCGCACCGGCCAGGCTCGGACACGAATGCTCTGACGAAGGCGTAGATGTCTTCTCGAGCGCCGACATCCACTCCCTGGGTCGGCTCGTCGAACAGGAGCACCTTCGCGTCGCTGGCCGGGTTGGTCCATCGTCCGATCATGAGCTTCTGCGCGTTCCCCCCGGAGAACGCGCCGCCTGCCTGATCGGGCTCACGCGGGTGCACGGCGAGCGCATCGGCGATCGTGTCGAAGGCAGCTCGTTCCGAACGCCTCGAGCGAATGCCGAACTTCCCCAGTTTCCGCATATGCGGGAGCACGACGTTGTCAACGGCCGTCATGTCGGGGAACAGGGCTTGGAGTTTGCGGTCGGCGGGCACCAGGACGATCCCTCGCGCCGCCGCATCGCGCGGAGTCCGGGCGTTCAGCACAGTGCCGCCCACTCTTGCCGTGCCTGCGTGGGTGGGACGAACGCCTGCCAGCGTCTCGACGAGGTTCGTCCGCCCGGATCCCAGCAGTCCGAAGACTCCGATGATCTCCCCCTCGCGCACGCCGAGGTCGACGGGGCCGCTGGCCGAGCCGCTGAATGACGAGAGCCCCAGCGCGATCTCGGCGCTCGCGTCCCTCGTGTCCCGCGCCGACGGAAGTCGTTTGTTCGGGGAGATGAAGTCGACGAGGTCTGAGATCTCGAACTCTCCGCGTCTCCGGTCCTCATATACGACGCCGTCTCGCAACACGATCGCGCGATCGGCAACGTGAACGATCTCCGACAAGATGTGGCTGACGTAGATCACTGCGATGTCCCGTGTGCGCGCGAGCATCGAGACCAATTCCAGCAACGCCGACACCTCGCTGTGGCTCAGTGCCGCCGTTGGCTCGTCCAGGATCAACACCTTCGGATCGCGTCGCAGTGCACGCACGATCTCGACCACCTGCTGCTGACCGACGCTGAGGCTCCCGACCGTTGCGGCAGGATTCAGCGTCAGTCCCAGCGACAGCAGCAGGCTCAAGGTCTCGCGCTCCTGGGCGCGACGGTCGGTCGCGCCCAGGACTGTGCGTACTTCGGAACCGAGGAAGACGTTGTCGGCGATGCTGAGCGAGGAGATCAGCTGGAAATGCTGGTAGATCATTCCGATCCCGGCTTCGATCGACTCCCTGGGGCTGGACCCCGAGTGTTCCTCGCCGTGTATCAAGATCTGACCGGATGACGGTGCTTCGGCACCGCTTATGCATCCGAGGAAAGTGGACTTCCCTGCTCCGTTCGCTCCGAGGAGCGCCGTCACCTCGCCGGAGCGAAACTCCAGGCTGATGCCTTTCAAAACTCGGTTCGAGCCGAAGCTCTTCTCCAGGCCCTTCGTCTCCAGCGCAACGACCATCGGCCGCTCCTCTCGCCTCTTCCTCGGTATGACTCTCACTTGCCGAACGTGGTGTACGCCTTGAGCAGCTCAGCGATCTTCTCGCTGTCGGACGGGTTGACGAGGAACATCGGCGTCTGCTTGCTCGCATCCCCATCGCCGGTGATCGCAGCGATGGCGTTGTCGACGACCGACGCACCGAGTTCGATCGTCGGAATCGCCGACGATGCGGTGTATCCGGTCTTGTCCCGTAGCGAGACGAGCGCCTCTTCAGCACCGTCGAACCCGGCGACGAACACCTCGTCGAGATCCACCTTGGCGTTCTGGAAGGCTCGCAGCGCTCCGAGCGCTGCATCATCGTTGAGGCCGATGAACACGCGCAGATTCGGGTGTGCGCGAAGTGCGTCCTCAGCGAGCTGCAGGCCGCAGTCCTGCGCAGCGCAGTCCTGCTGCGAGACGACATCGATGCCGGAGGACTCGAGAAGGCTGATGGCCGGGAGCACACGCGGCTGGATCGACGGAAGCGGCGTTGCGGTGGTCACCGCGGCCGTGATGTCACCGTCCGGGTGCTTCTCGGCGATCCACTCGTCGAGGTAGGCTGCCATGTCTTTGCCGGCCGTCTCGTTGTCGAATCCGACGGTTCCGTCCTCTTCGGGGTTGGAGGCCACGTAGGTCAGCCACTTCGTGCCTTGCGATTGCGCCTTCTCCCGCAGGTTCTCCAGCGCTGCGGGGTCCACGGGCAGGACGACGATCGCGTCGACCTTCTGGGTGACCCAGCTCTCGAGTGTGGAGCGCTGGGTTTCGAGGTTCATTCCGCTGGTGTTGTCGAGCAGGACCGTGATGCAGCCGAGCTCTTCCGCATGCGCCGCAGCAGCCTCCTTGACGACCTTGACGGCTGATGCCTCGCTTGCGGGGTGGCTGAAGCCGATGGTGTACTCCTCTTCGCACGAGGCGTTGGCGGAGTTGCCTGAACCGCCAGGCGAACAGGCTGTCGAGACCAGGGCTACGGCGATGATGGTTGCGGTCACGGTCGCGAGACGACGCGATTTGGAGAACGATTGCATGGGCTTTCCTCGATCCGTTGGACGGGCCAGTGCATCTGGGGCTCGAGCGGGCTGCTCGACAGGCTGGCACAACTTTGTGACGCGTGACACGGGGGCGGTGAGTCCTTCGCGTTCGGTGGAGTGACCGTGCGCCGACCTTTGACGTGTTGCGCCAATGTACGTTGATACTGAACGCTGCGTCTATACAATCGTTTGCTTGTGTCCGATTCGTTACGTGGAAGTTAAAACCTGCGGCGCTGATCGGGATGGAGAACGCGACTGGCGAGCGCGCGTGGTCAGGAATGCAGCTACCGGATCCTCTGGGGTCCGTCGGTGTCGCGCGCGATGGTAGGGGGCATGTCGCACGAGGGGAAGTTTTCACAACCGAAACACAAAAGTGGCCTGGGGGCATATAGCATCAGGAGAAGAAGCAAACGATTGCAATCACACGCAGGCTCCATGCCAGCGTCACCTAAGGAGAGCGACAGTGAGCAGTTCAGTACAAGCGACATCGACCATGGACGCCTTCTTCGGCGCTCCCGGTCCCGACCAGGACATCGTTGCGAAGGCGGAGGCACTGCAGCCTCTGATCCGCGAGTACGCCCAACAGGGCGAGGAGAATCGTCGCGTCTCGGAAGAGGTCATCACGGCGATGCGGGATGCAGGACTCCTGCATGTCTCAATCCCGAGACGCTGGGGCGGTCTCGGCGGAAACTTCCGCACATTCATCGACACCGTCGCGGCGGTGGGCCAGGCCGACGGTGCGACCGGCTGGGTTTCCGCACTCCTGAACTCGTCCACATGGTTCGCCACCCTGTTCCCCGAGCAGGCCCAGGAAGACGTCTTCGGAGCGAACCCCCGCGCGTCCGTCGCCGCTGTGCTCTCGCCAGGCGGCCCCTTCATGCAGGCGAACTCCACCAAGAAGATCGAGCACGTCGAGGGCGGCATTCGCCTCACCGGCGAATGGGGCTACTCCACAGGTTCGCTTCACGCGGACTGGTCCATCGTGCCGGTGCGCACGGGGGAGGACGAGAATGGTCTTCCCGTGAACTCGCTCGTCCTCATTCCGAGGGCCGACTCGAGCATCAAGGACACCTGGTATGTCGCAGGCATGCGCGCGACGGGGTCGAACACCGTCGTCGTCGATGACGTCTTCATCCCCGAGCACCGAATCGTGCCGATCGGCGACTTCGCGACCGAGCAGTACCCGCGTGAGTGGGCTGAGGAGGACAACTACAACGCCTCCTTCGTGCCGGTCGCGGAGCTCGTTCTGAGCGCCGCGCAGCTCGGAATGGCGCGCGGCGCCATCGAGCTGGCCCGTCGCGTCGGCGAGAAGCCGATCACCTACTCGGTGTACCAGCACGCGAAGGACTCGGTCGTGCACCAGATCGAGCTGGCCAAGGCTCAGTCCGAGGCGGACCAGGCCTACCTCCTCGTGATCCGCAGCGTTGCGGCCATCGACTCCGCCGCACGCGACCGTCGCCCGATGACCGTGGAAGAGCGCGCCAGGACTCGCATGGACAACGGACAGGCCGCGGCACTGGTGCGCAAGTCGATCAACCGCTGCCTCAGCATCGCCGGTGCGTTCAGCTTCGCGGAGATCAACCCGTTGCAGCGCTTCTGGCGCAATAGCGAGACCGCCAGCCGCCACGCTCTGGTGCACCCGGAGATCGGCGCCGAGGTCTACGGCAAGTTCCTCTTCGGCATCGAAGACAACGTTCAGCCCTTCTGATCGTGTGTGACGGGGCCCTCGGGACGGCATCGCCGCCTCGAGGGCTCCATGTCATCGGTGCTCGCGGCGCAGCGGGAACGGCGCCGCGAAGGCAGAAGACCAGATGTTCCCCCCTCAACCAAAGGCGAAGACAATGACGAACGTGACAGTGATCGGAACAGGCAGCATCGGATCAGCGGTGGCTTCGGTAGCGGGAAAGGCGGGCGCTCGCGTGCAGCTTCTCGGCCGAGACGCCGTGAAGGCGAGTAGTGTCGCCGCCGAGTCGGGCGCCGAAGCAGGCGAGGTGGGCGACCCGATCCTGGGCGACATCGTGGTGCTCGCCGTGCCCTACGAGGCGCTGGAGGAACTTGCGGAGCAGTACGCGGACCAGCTCGACGGCAAGGTGGTGGTCGATGTGACCAACCCGGTCGACTTCTCGACGTTCGATGAGCTGCTGGTGCCCTCTGACTCATCGGCGGCTGCGGAGCTTCAGAAGCGGCTCCCGAACGCGCGAGTTCTCAAGGCCTTCAACACGAACTTCGCGGGCACGATATCGACGGGGCTGGTCGGGGACGTCCCCACCACTGTTCTCGTCGCCGGGGATGACGAGAACGCGGCACGGGCCCTGGTCGACCTCGTCACGGCCGGCGGCGTCGAGGCGGCCGTGATCGGATCGCTCAAGCGAGCGCGGGAGCTGGAAGCGTTCGCCTTCCTCCAGATCACCCTTGCCGCTCAGGAGGTCGTCGGATGGGACGGCGGATTCGCCCTGAGGAAGTAGGTCTGCTCCCTGCATCCGTTCGAACGCTCCGCTGGAAGGGCGAATGCCTCGGGCTGGTGATCGCACTCACCAGCCCGAGGCATTCGAGTTCCTCACGGGCATCCCCTGTGGTCTGCTTCTGCTTTGAGACGCATCGGCCGAAAGGTCACGCGTTCCTTCCGAGAAGGACGTTCTCAGGCGACCCACACCGTCTTGAGGTTGCAGAACTCCCGGATGCCCTCGGCCGAGAGCTCACGTCCGTAACCGGATCTCTTGATGCCCCCGAAGGGCAGCTCGGGGTACGAGATGGTCATGCCGTTGACGAAGACGGCGCCTGACTCGATCGTCTTGATCGCGTGCCCGATCTCTGCTTCGTCCGAGCTCCAGAATGCCGATCCCAGGCCGAAATCGAGACCGTTGGCGATCGTCAGAGCGTCTTCGAGCGACGCCGCTTCGTACAGACCCGCGACCGGCCCGAAGGCCTCTTCCGCATACAGGCGCATCTCGGGGGTGATCCCCGCGATCACGGTCGGCGGATAGAACCATCCTTCGGCGCCATCGTCGAAGGAGCCGCCCACGATGATGTCCGCGCCCTTCTCCCGAGCATCGTCGACGAGTTCGACGATGTCGTTGCGACCGGAGGCGGTGGCCAGGGGCCCGATGTCAGTGCTCTCGTCGTGCGGATCGCCGATCTGCAGCTGTGCCATCTTCTCGGCGAACTTCGCGGCGAAGGTCGCGTAGGCATCGGTGTGCACGATGAAGCGCTTCGCGTTGATGCAGGCCTGGCCGTTGTTGCTGGTGCGGGCCTTCACCGCCATCTCCGCGGCGGCATCGAGGTCAGCCGAGGGCATGACGATGAACGGGTCTGATCCGCCGAGCTCGAGCACGACCTTCTTCAGCACATCTCCCGCGATCGACGCGACCGATCGCCCGGCCGGCTCGGAACCGGTCAGTGTGACGGCCGACACACGCGAATCACGGATGACGCCCTCGACGCGTCCGGCGCCGATGAGGAGGGCCGAGAAGGAGCCCTCCGGGAAACCCGCGCGCGTGAAGAGGCGGCCGAGATAGACCGCCGCCTGCGGCACGTTCGATGCGTGCTTCAAGACGCCGGCGTTTCCCGCCATCAGCGCGGGTGCGGCGAAGCGGATGACCTGCCAGATGGGGTAGTTCCACGGCATGACGGCAAGGACGACCCCGAGCGGGTCGAAGCGTGTGCCGGCCTGGCTCGCTCCGACGGCGGAGGGGTCATCGAGCGAGCGTCCGCTGAGGAAGCCTTCGGCATTCTCCGCGTAGTAGCGCATCGCGTAGACGGACTTCGCCACCTCGCCACGTGACTGTGCGATGGGCTTGCCCATCTCGTCGGTGATCATCGCCGCGACCTGCTCGAGGTCGGCCTCCAGCAGATCGGCAGCGGCGTTCATGAGCTCGGCTCGGCGAGCCCACCCTGCGGCCTTGAGCTGCGGCACGGCGGCACTGGCGGCAGCCAGCTTCTGTTCGACGACATCCTCGCTGTCCTGCTCGAACGTCGCCAGCTCCTCACCGGTGGTGGGATTGACACTTCGCATGATTGCCATGGTTGCTTTTCTTTCGTCAGGTCAGGTCAGATCAGGATGGTGAGGGGGTTCTCGATGCGTCGCTGGAAGGCGGCGAGCCACTGGGCTGCGACCGCTCCGTCCAGCACGCGGTGGTCGGCCGAGAGCGTCACGGTCATGACTTTCCCGACCGAGAGCGCTCCGTCGGAGTCGATCACTGGAACGGAGCGTGCGGCGCCGACCGCGAGGATTCCCGCCTGGGGAGGGTTGAGGATGGCGCTGAACTGCGACGTGCCGTACATGCCGAGGTTCGACACCGAGAAGCTGCCTCCCTCGAGCTCGTGCTGTTTGAGCCGCCCTGAGCGAGCACGCCCCGCCATCTCGGCGATCGTGGCGCTCACCTCCGTGAGCGACATGCGTTCGATGCCGCGCAGGACCGGTGTGGTCAGTCCGCCTTCCGTGGCGACGGCGACCGAGACATCCGCGGACGAGAACTGCCGGATGCTGTCGCCATTCCACGTCGCGTTCGCCTGCGAGACCTCCATGAGCGCTGCACCGACGGCCTTCACGACGAAGTCGTTGACAGAGATCTTTCGGCTCGCCGTCTGATTCACCGTCGTGCGCAGGTCCATCAGTTCGTCCACGCGGCAGTCGGCCACCAGGTAGAAGTGCGGCACCGTGGATTTGCTCTCGGTAAGTCGTCGGGCGATCGCCTTGCGCATTCGATCGAGGGGGACGTCCTCGTAGGCTGCAGCGCTGCTCGGCGCGGCCGCAGCAGGGTTCGCACCCGACGGTTCCTGTGCCGGAGCGGGCGAGGTGGCGGTCGGGGCCACCGTCAGCTGTGCAAGGTGCGTCTCGAAGTCGCGACGCACGATCCGGCCGTGCGGTCCAGTTCCCTGAACGTCGCTCAACGCCACACCGTGCTGAGCGGCGAGGCGCCGAACGATAGGGGTCGCGAAGAGCCGTCGCGTCTGGCCATCGTCGCTCTGCTCCGCGACGTGGGTAGCCGTCGTATCCGATGAGGTCGTCGGCGCAGCCGCCAGGGCGGCGCTCGCCGGTTCCGGCTCTGACAGCGGGGGCGTTGCCGGCGCCCCCAGTCCGATCGCGGCGAGAGCGCTGTCGATGTCCTTCTCGGCGTCGCCGGGGGCGAGCATCACGAAGATCGGATCGCCCACTGCGACGCTGTCGCCCTGGGGCACCAGGAGGCGTCCGACCACTCCGGCGACCTCCGAGAGCATCTCCACGCTCGCCTTGTCGGTCTCGATCTCGGCGATCGGCTGATTCTGTGCGATGGTGTCGCCCGGCGCGACGAGCCACGACTGGACGGCTGCTTCCTCGGCGCCGGCGAGGATCGCGGGCATACGGATGATTTCCACCATGATCAGGATCCGAATCCGGCGCGGACAGCTTCGAGCCCCGCGACCACTTCTTCCGTGCGGGCGATGGCGGCCCGCTCCAATACGCGAGAGATGCTGGGGGATGCTTCTTCGCCGGTGACGCGGGCGACGGGCTGGTCGAGCCAGTCGAAGAATCGCCGCTGGATCTCGTCCGCCAGCCACGCGCCGTAAGAGGTTCCCTGCGAGCCCTGTTCGACGATCAGCACGGCATTCGTCTTGCGGATGCTCTCGCCGATGGTGTCCCAATCGATGGATGCGCGGTCGAGCCAGCGCAGGTCGATGAGTTCGGCATCGATCCCGGTCTGCTCGATCGCCTCCTTGGAGTGGGCGACCATGGACAGGTAGGTGAGGACTGTGACATCAGAACCTTCGCGAAGGACCGCCGCCGAGCCGGGTTCGATGATGTAGTCGAGATCGCCCTCGGGGATCTCATCGGCGGTGCTGTAGAGGTCGACGTGCTCGATCACGAGCACGGGGTCCTGCAGTGCGAGTGCCGAGTTCATCAGACCGACGTAGTCCCTCGCGTTGGAGGGGGCGACGATGCGCCATCCGGGGCTGGTCGCGAAGATGCCCGCGGGGTCCATCAGATGCTGCGACCCGTAGCCGGAACCCATCGCGACCTTGGTGCGCAGCACGAGCGGCACGTCGTTGTCGCCGCCGAACATGTGACGGGCTTTGCCGATCTGGTTGAAGACCTGGTCTGCGGCCACCCACATGAAGTCTGGGTACATGAACTCGACGACCGGGCGAAAGCGACCGTCCAGTGCGAGACCGCCGGCAAGCCCGACGAACGCGTTCTCACTGATCGGTGTGCCGAGGACGCGTTCGTCGCCGTACTTCTTCGACAGGCCCTTCGTGGCCCCGTTCGTCCCACCGTTGAGGCGGTGCACGTCTTCGCCCATCACGACGATGCGCGGGTCCGTCTCCATGCGGCGGTCCATCACCTGAGCCACCGCGTCGATGAACTTCACCGGTCGGAGTGGAGCGGCCTCGTCGAGTGCGGGGAGACCGTGCAACTCGCTGCCGTCGCCGCGGACGCCCACGTTGACGAAGCCCGTCTCCGGCCACAGTTCCGGACGGATACGGCGCTTGCCTGGACGGTCCGGGTCGGATTCGAGGAGCTGCGCCGAGGCCTCGGTCATCGCGCGCTGCACGCGCTCGCGGAGGGCGACGACGCCTGCGTCGTCGATGAGTCCACGGCGGATCATGTGCCGCGCCACGAGCTCCAGGGGGTCGCGGGCGAGCCAGTGCGCCTCTTCCTCCTTCGTGCGGTATCCGAACGCGCTACCCGGGTAGGCGCCGTTCTGGTGGAAGAACCGATACACCTCGGCCTCGATGATGGTCGGACCTTCGCCCGAACGCATCCGCTCGGATGCCTCAAGGGTGGCCAGGTGCACCGCAAGAGGGTCCATGCCGTCCACGCGCCAGGACGGGATGCCGAAGCCCTGGCCGCGGACCGAGAACCGGGGATCGGCGGTGATCTCGTCGGCACGCGTCGATACCGCATAGAGGTTGTTCTCGACGAAGAAGCAGACCGGCAGCTTCCACGCTGCGGCGAGATTCATGGATTCCAGGACGGATCCGATCTGCGCGGCGCCGTCGCCGAAGTAGTTGATCGAGAGATCTGTCGTTCCTGAGTGCTTCTGTGCCCAGGCGTTGCCGGTGGCCATCGGCGCGCCGCCGCCGACGATCGCATTGGTGCCGAGAGCTCCGGCTTCGAACCACTGGAGGTGCATCGATCCGCCGCGACCGCGGCAGTATCCCTGCGCGAGGCCGAGGATCTCGGCCAGAGTGCGCTGCAGGACGGTCTGGGTGTCTTCGCTCACAGGCTGGGTCGGGTCGATCCTTCCTGCGCTGACGTGGGTGAGGGCCTTGGCGAGGAACTGATGGTGACCACGATGAGAGCCGTTGACACCGTCCGTCGAGCGGAGCCCCACGATCGAACCGACCGCCCCGCCTTCCTGTCCGATGCTCGAGTGCGCGGGGCCGTGCACCAGTCCCTCGCCGGCGATCTCGAGGACGGTCTCCTCGAAAGCGCGGATCAGATGCAGTTGGCTCAGCATCGTTCCCAGGAGCGCGGGATCGGCTGCATTCCAGTCCGCGTCCGTAGTGGTCAACTGGAACCAGTCGACGCCGGTCTGGAGTCGCTTCTTCTTCGGCATCTTCGCCCATTCCTCTCGCGCGATCACCTAGACCGCTGAAACGACGGTAGCGGAGTATCGGATACAATTCAAACGTTTGCATATGCGGGTTCGTCGTCGTAGACTCCCGATGTGGATACGATGTATCCAATTTGGCAGTGACAGAGGAGTCCACCATGGCTGACGCCGTGCGACCTGGCATCCCGGGAATCCGCGGAACCGACCACATCGGATTCACGGTCCCGGATCTGGAAGAAGCTGAGCGCTTCCTCGTCGACATCCTCGGCTGCGATCGCGTCTACACCCTCGGTTCGAAGCAGTCCGACGACGACTGGATGCAGACGCATCTCGGAGTGCATCCGCGTACTGTCATCAGCGAGATCCGCTTCTTCCGGCTGGGCAACGGAGCCAACTTCGAAGTGTTCCTGTACGAGGCCGCCGACGGTCAGGCGCCCCATCCTCGCAACAGCGATCTCGGCGGATATCACATCGCGTTCTACGTCGATGACCTCGACGAAGCGGTGCGCTACCTGAAAGACAACGGCGTCGAAGTCATGGGCTCTCCGACGTCGAGTGCTCAAGCAGCCGAAGGCCAGCGCTGGGTCTACTTCATCAGTCCGTGGGGTCTGCAGTTCGAACTCGTGAGCTTCCCCCAGGGCAAGGCGTACGAGCAGTCAGCCGACCGCCTGTTGTGGCACCCGGCGCACCCGGAGCGGTGAGGCAGTCATGTCGATGATGAACAATATGATCATCCATGGCGCCACCGGCGCTCGCATCGCGGCGACGCTGCGCGAGGCCATCCTCTTGGGCGAATACGCGCCAGGCGAGCGCATTCGCCAAGGCCAGCTTGCCGACCAGCTCGGCGCCAGCCGCCTGCCCGTGCGGGAGGCGCTGCGGATGCTGGAGGCCGAAGGTCTCGTGACGATCGTCGCGAACACCGGAGCCTGGGTGTCGAAGCTCACGGCATCGGACTGCGAAGAGATGTATCGCATGAGGGAATGTCTGGAGCCGCTTCTCCTCGGTCTGAACGTGCCTGTGCTGCCGGAATCTGTGATCGACGGCATGTGCGCTCTCGCTGACGCGATGGAGAGCACCTCTGACGTCGAGCGTTTCCTGCTCCTAGACCGCGAGTTCCATCACTCGAGCCTTCAGGCGGTGCAGACCACTGTTCTCGCTGAGACGGTCTTCCGTCTGTGGAATCGCACGCAGCACTACCGTCGAGCCGCAACGCGTCTCTTCTATCGTGAGGGCGATGGTGCCGTTCATCATGATCACCACCTCCTCGTCACGGCTCTTCGTCGTAGAGACGCCGAAGAGGCCGAGCAGGTGCTCCGTCGGCATATCCGCCGCAGTCGACTTGAACTGGTTCGACACCCCGAGGTCTTCGATGCCTGACTCGCGGGAGGTGACGCCTCTGCGCACACGACGCAGGCGAATCCGACTTATCACGACCTGGAAACATCGCGGCAACAATCTCGACCTAGCATCAGACGCAAGCAATCGTTTGCAATCATCCTTTCGCTTCGAACGATCAGACGCCCCGAGGAGGAACACCTATGTTTGACACGCTTGTTCGACCATCGATCACCGAGATCATCGATCAGCTCACGATGCTTCGCCCCGAGCTCGCGGAAGGGGGACGTGAAGGAGATCTCTCCCGGCGTGTTCCGGAGCGCGTCTTCAAGGCCGTTCAGGCCACAGGTGCGTTCAACGTGTCGGCGCCGGAGAAGTTCGGCGGGCTCGCAGCCAACACCCGCGACGTGCAGGCCGTTACCAGTGCGATCGGCGCCGGCGACGGCAGCCTCGCCTGGATGGCCGGCATCTACAACACCGGCGCCTGGGTGCTGAGTCTCATGAGCGATCAGGCGCAGGAAGACGTCTGGGGCGAGCGAGGAAAGGTGGGGGCTCTCGTCTCCATCGTTCTGGCCACCACGTCAGAGGCTGTCGCCGTCGACGGGGGATACCGCATCACCGGTCGTTGGACGTACGGCACGGGCAGCCGTGAGGCGGACTGGTCGCTCCTCGGCATCCCGCTCAAGAACGGTACGGGCGAGATCATCGACGCCGGTGTCGCGTTGATCCCCCGCGAGAACCTCACTTTCGAAGACGACTGGTTCGTCGCCGGAATGAAGTCGACGGCGAGCGTCACTCAGCTCGCGACCGATGTCTTCGTACCGAGTCACCGCATCTTCCGGCTGACCGCGGCGATCGAGGGCGAATACATCGGCAGCAACCGGGGGACGTCGTACCGCACGATGTTCGTGCCTTCTCTCTTCATGAATCTGGTGGGACCCCACCTCGGTATGGGGCGCGCGGCATTGGACTTCGTGGTCGCGGCGGCAGGGACCAAATCGATCGCCTTCACGGGATATGACCGTCAGGCGGATTCGACGATCTTCCAGTACACGCTCGCGAAGTCTGCCGTGCAGCTCGCCGCGGCCGAGGCGCTGGCCGAGCAGGTCGCCGACGAGATCTACCTCACGGCAGAGCGGGGCGACTACGCACCGTATGCCGACCGGATCGCGCTGCGCGCGAAGGCGGGCTGGATCATCGACACGATCACTCAGCTCATCGGCGATCTGGTGACGGCGCACGGTTCCGCCGGGTTCGCCGATTCGTCGACGCTCCAGCGGATCTGGCGCGACCAGGCAGCAGCAGCCCGACACGGACACACCCTCTCGGCGAGCGGCTATGAGGCTCTCGGGCGGGTGATCGTGGGCCGTGAAAGCGATGCCCGCTTCGTCCTGCCCGTTGTGTGAGCCCCGAGTGTCGACCCCGATTCCGAACCCAACCAACTGAACGGTGAGAAGATGACCATGACTGACACGCATTCCGCTATTTCCGCCGATGATTTCCGCTTCGCCTTTCGGTCGCACCCGGCAGGCGTCGCGATCGTCACCGCCGATGCCGGAGACGGCCCGGTCGCGATGACCGTCAGCTCGGTCGCATCTGTGTCGATCGATCCGCCGACTCTCGTCTTCTCGGCCTCGGCCCTTTCGTCGAGCACACCGACCATCCTCAAAGCTGAGACGGTCGTGGTGCACATGCTCGCCGCCGACCAGGTGGCGCTGGCCAAGCTGGGGGCGCAGCGCGGAGTCGACCGATTCGGCCCGGACATCGAATGGAGTCGGCTCCCCTCCGGCGAACCCTACTACCCGGGTGCGCACTGGCTGCGCGGCAGAGTCGTCCAGCGCGTAGACGCGAACGGATCGACTCTGATCGTCGTCGAGGCGATCGAATCCAAGCAGCACGGCGACGACGTAGACCACGAGCCGGTGCCGCTCGTCTACCACAACCGGCGTTGGCACACGCTCTCGGATCGATCGACGCTTCCCACGTCGTCTGTTCCGTTCTGTGTCGTCTATGGACGAGACGAGTAAGACCCGATCGACCTGATCAACCAACCGCATACAACAAGGAGTAGTCACCATGACCAACGAACGCATCTCTCGCATCCCGGCTCCCGTGGTTCCCGGCATCTCGGACAGCACCCGCGTCACCGCGGGCGAGCTCGTCTTCATCTCGGGGCAGGTCGGATTCGAAGAAGATGGCTCGGTCCCCACCGACTTCAAGCGCGCGATCGAGCTCACCTACGGCGAGTTCGAGCGTGCCCTGCACGCTGCCGGCGTCACGTACGACGACCTGGTGCGCGTGAACGTCTACATCACGGAGCTCGACCAGGAGAAGCTATTCACGTGGCGCGAAACGCGCAACGGGATCATCAAGACGACGACGCCGTCCGCGAGCACCGTCATCGGCGTGCATTCCCTCTACAACGGCGCCACGATCGAGATCGACGGCATCGCCGCCGTTCGATAGGACGGAGAGACGGAGAGAGTGGGTGGCCTCTCAGCGTGAGAGGCCACCTACTCGCCCGGCGCTGTCGGCGCTCTGAATCCGGGCGGATTCTTCACCGCCCATTCAGGGGTCGTCTCGTGCCCTCCGATGACTTCCTCGCCATCGCGGTGGGGAAACGGCTGCGATCCCTTTAGAGAGCGGACTCCGACTGAATGCAATCGATTGAATTTGCGGTAACGTCGATCTCGACTACCGTCCCAACAGAGAGGCCGTCACCGATGGCTGAGGCCGCCAACACCCCCCGACCGCTTCTGACGCCCGGACACATGGGGGTCGACTACGAGATGCGGGTCGACTTCTCCCGTCTGCGCGACTATCGACTTCAGCGTGCCCAAGCAGCCCTCGAGGCGAGCGAATGCGGAGCCTTCCTGTTGTTCGACTTCTACAACATCCGCTACACCACGTCGTCATGGGTGGGGGGCGCGCTGGGGGACAAGATGATCCGGTACGCCCTGCTCACTCGCGGGGGCGAGCCGCACCTGTGGGACTTCGGTTCTGCCGTGAAGCACCATCAGCTCTATTCGCCGTGGCTGAAGCAGGAGCACAATCATCCCGGCTTTCTCGGCTTCCGTGGAGCAGTGGCTCCCACCGCGGGTCTCATGGTCGATGCGGTGACCGAGATCAAGGGGATACTCAAGGACCTCGGACTGCACAACACTCCTGTCGGGGTCGACATCGTCGAGCCGCCATTCCTGTTCGAGATGCAGCGACAGGGACTCACGGTGGTCGACGCCCAGCAGCACATGTTGGACGCCCGCGAGATCAAGAGCGCGGATGAGATTATGCTCCTGAATCAGGCGGCGGCGATGGTCGACGGCGTCTATACCGATATCGTCGAGGCGCTGAAGCCCGGCGTGCGCGAGAGTGACATCGTCGCCCTGGCTGCAAAGAAGCTCTATGAGTATGGTTCCGACCAGGTGGAGGCGATCAACGCCATCTCGGGAGAGCGCTGCAACCCGCATCCGCACAACTTCACCGACCGGATCATCCGTCCCGGAGATCAGGCGTTCTTCGACATCATCCACTCGTTTAACGGCTACCGGACGTGCTACTACCGCACGTTCAGCGTCGGTCGCGCAACGGGTCCTCAGAAGGCGGCCTACTCGCGTGCCAGAGAGTGGATGGACAACGCGATCGCAGCGATCAAACCGGGGGTGGGCTCAGACGAGATCGCTTCGTTGTTCCCGACGGCGGAGTCCTTGGGATTCGATGACGAGCTCTCGGCGTTCGGTCTGCAGTTCTGCCACGGACTCGGACTCGGACTCCACGAACGCCCGGTGATCTCGCGGCTGAACAGCTATCGCGAACCAGTCGAGATCAAGACCGGCATGGTGTTCGCCGTCGAGACCTACTGCCCGGCGAGTGACGGCTATTCCGCTGCGCGCATCGAGGAAGAAGTCGTGGTGACGGAGGACGGTCCGGTCATTCTCACGAAATACCCTGCCGACGAGCTCATGGTCGCCAACCCCTACTGACATGGGAGGCCGAGCAGACGAGCAGGTCCGATGCGGCGCGACGTACGCGGAAGGCCGCTCCGCACCCCAGTCGGGGTCGATCGTCCCAGCGGCGCCGCATCGTCGGTCCCCAACGAGCGCATGAATCGACGTTACAGTGCGAGCATGGCAGATTCGCGAACTCCCAATCTGAAAGACGTCGCACATGAGGCTGGAGTCCACGTCGCGACAGCATCTCGTGCGCTGAGCGTCGATCAGTCGCACCTCGTGAGCGAGGCGACGAAGGAGCGGGTTCGCGCCATCGCCGAAAAGCTCGGTTATAGGACGAACGCGGTTGCGCAGAGCCTGCGCACGGGGCGCACGGGAACGGTCGGCGTCGTCGTCGCAGACCTGGGAAACTCATTCGTGGTCTCGCTGCTGCGCGGGATCGAGTTCGAGTCGCGCGGGGGTACCTACACCCCGCTCGTCGTCGAGACTCATGACGACCCGGAGACGCTGCGCAGCGTCGTGACCCGGCTGCTCCGCAATCAGGTGGACTGCATCATCTTGAGCGCCGCCCAGGTTGATGATGGGGACTTCGTCGCCGACCTCGAGCGTCAGGTACCCGTCGTTCTCGCTGTGCGAGGGTTCGGCTCTGCCGAGCCCGACAGCCCCACCCACCACCTGGAAGCGCTTCCGGATGACTTCGCGGGTGCTCGCCTCGCGGCGGAGCATCTGATCGCGTTGGGCCACCGCCGTCTCGCGCAGATTCCCGGAACGTCTCAGATCTCGTCGTTCATCGACCGGGAGCGGGGTTTCACCGCTGCCGTTGAAGAACATCCCGATGTCGTCGACGTCTCGACCGGCGTGCGCGCCACGGAAAGCACCGTCGACGAGGGGCGGCGGCTCGCACATGCGCTTCTGCAAAGGCGCCCGGAAGAGCGACCGACGGCCATCTTCGCGCATAACGACCTGATGGCAGTCGGGGTGATCGACGCGATCCGCGCAATCGACCTGCGGTGTCCCGAAGACATCTCCGTGGTCGGATTCAATGATGCACCGCTCATCGATCACATCGATCCGCCGCTGACGACAGTGCGTCTTCCCGGTTTCGAACTCGGGCGACGAAGCGCTCGCCTCGCTTTCGATCTCCTGGAAGGGGTGAGACCTGCACAATCCCGACTCACACTCGACCCTGAGTTCATCGAGCGCCGCTCCACGTGCTCTCCCGGCCCAGATCACACTGCTAACAACGAACGGATGAACTAATGACCACCGTAGGATTCATCGGTCTCGGCACCATGGGGGCGGCGATGGCGAGCCGCCTCATCGATGCTGGCCACACCGTGCTCGTGTGGAACAGGTCGAGTGCAGCGGCAGAGCCGCTAGTCGCGGCCGGCGCTCGATCGGTGGATTCTCCGGCAGAAGCCCTCCGTGCGGGTGTGGCCATCTCCATGCTCGCCAACGACGCCGCGGCCAGTGCCGTCTTCACCCCCGATGCGCTTCGGTCTGCGTCCGGTGCGGTGCACGTCAACATGTCCACGTTGAGCCTCGCCACCGTGCGGGAGTTGGTCGTGCGGCACCGCGAGGCCGGCGTGGCGTACGTCGCTGCCCCTGTACTCGGACGCCCCCACCTCGCTGCGAGCGGCGGGCTCAACATCGTCGCGGCTGGGCCGTCGGACGCCCTGAATCGCGCCGAGGAATTCCTTTCTGTGCTTGGGAAGCGGACCTGGCGGCTCGGAGAGGAACCCGAGCGAGCGAATCTTGTCAAGATCGGGGTCAACTACAACCTCATCCATACCTTGCAGGCCCTGGCCGAATCCCTCAACCTCGTCGAGCGGGGCGGTGTGGACGGTTCAGTCTTCGTAGAGATCCTGACCGACGCAGCCTACACGGGCACTGCGTACACCGGATACGGCAAGATGATCGCCGAGCGCGGCTACAGGCCAGTCGGATTCTCCGCCGCACTGGGTCTCAAAGATCTCACTCTGGCGCAGTCTGCCGCACAGGAATATCGGGCTGCCCTTCCCACGGCGGATGTCCTCGCCGACATTTTCGAGCAGACTCTTGAGGACGGCGAACTTTCGCAGCTGGACTGGTCGGCGATGGCTGAGATCACGCGCCGACAGAACTGAGGGCGGAGTAGCTGGAGCGTTGCATATCGGATGTTCGAGCCTGGCATCGACGATCGTGAGCTCATTTCGGGACATGGCCCCGAAGAGCCGCTCCGCGACGGTGCGCGTGTGATGCTCTGCCTCGACGAGTGTCCGAAAAGTGTCCGGAGCGTCCCGAGCACAGCGATCTCAGAGCGCAATGCGAGTGTGACGAGAACCACGAGAGCCAATGTTGAACGGTTGTAGATCCGCATTGTTGTGCGGTTCCCATGGCGATCCGGGGCCAAGCGGGCAGACGGGCGAGAAGCCGGCCATGGAGGGAGCGCCACCCTGCTAAGGTGGAGTCCCCTCACGGGGACCAGGGGTTCAAATCCCCTCGTCTCCGCAGTAGATTCCCTGGTCAGAGCCCGTCTTTCGAGACGCTGTCGACGTTCTCGCTCCGATGATCCGCGCGTGTGGATCCCTGCTCCGGGGCGTGCGACAGGAGCGAGCGAGAGTTGTGCACGGCACGCGGCCGGGCAGGCGTTGATCGCCGAGAGGACCATCATGACTTCTGGATACTCGGATGCGCCGCTGACCCTGGCTCTCGTGGATCCTCGGTCTCCGGACGGGCGCGCGATTCTGGAGCGGTTCTTCATCGACATCGTCGGCCGGTACTGGGGGCGGCCGGCGACCGCCGCTGAGGTGACGGCGGCGATGCTCGACGAACCGAGCGACGACCTCTGCGGCGACGAGGGGTTCCTGCTCGTCGCCCGAGACGGGGGCCGCGCGGTCGGCTGCGGTGGCATGAGGGTGATCGAGCAGGGAGTCGGGGAACTCACGCGGGTGTTCGTCGACGGCACCGCACGAGGACGCGGCGTCGGACGGGCGCTGCTCGCCGAGATCGAGTCGATCAGCGCGCGTCGCGGCATCCGCACGCTGCGACTGACGGTGCGCGACGACCTCGCCGAAGCGCATCGCCTCTATCGTCGGCTCGGGTACGAGACCGTCGAGCGCTTCTCCTCGTCGCCCTACGCCGACCACCAGCTCGCGAAGACCCTGGAACCGCTCGTTCCCTGAGCGGACGGCGCGGGTGGCGGATGCCGCAGGCATCCTGCATCGGATTCGCGGAGTGACGTCGGCGCGCACGTCCGCACGCCCGGCGTCTGTGGCGGGCTGCGGAGCGTGCGAGTGGCGCGGGCGGAGCGGCGCATGCCGTAGTGGCAATTTCTGCTGTTCTTAACTCGCGGATCGGTGATCGTGGGGTGCACTTCTTTCATACGGTTGTGGCATCCCGATCCGATCACAGTGAGGTGCGCCCGATGACCACTCCGCGGCCCGGTCTTGCGCTGCACGGCGACGGCACCTCTTCCCGCGACGCGTACTTCGTGTCGGACAGCACGGGCATCACCGCGGAGACGCTGGGAAACGCGCTGCTGGCGAACTTCCCCGCGGTGACCTTTCGGCGCCACACCGTGCCGTTCGTCGACACCGTCGTCGGCGCGGACAACGTCGCCGCCGACATCAGGGCGAAGCGCGGAGACGGCGAGGAGCCGATCATCTTCACCACGGTGAAGTCCGCGCAGATCCTCGCCGCGCTCGCCGATGCGGGCGGAGTGATGATCGACCTCCTCGGCGGGCACCTGCGCGAGCTGGAGACGAGCCTCGGGAGCACGGCATCCGAGCAGCTCGGCCAGTTCCACGGGGTGGGCGACATGGAGCGCTACTTCGCCAGGATGCGCGCCGTCGAGTACGCCATCGAGCACGACGACGGACAGAGCATGCGCGCCCTCGACATCGCCGACGTCATCATCATCGCGCCGTCACGCTGCGGCAAGACGCCCACGACGATGTACCTGGCACTGCAGTACGGGCTCCTCGTCGCGAACTATCCGCTGACCGACGACGACTACCCCGCAGACGGTCTTCCGCGCACGGTCGCGAAGTACGCATCGAAGTGCTTCGGCCTCACCACGACGCCCCTCCGGCTCAGCCAGGTCCGGCATGAGCGCCGCCCGGACAGCACGTACTCGAGCCTCGCCCAGTGCACGCTCGAGATCCGCCGGGCCGAGGATCTCTACCGCCGCAACCGCGTGCCCTTCCTGAACTCCTCCACGAAGTCCGTGGAGGAGATGTCCGCCGTGATCATGCAGTCCATGCGGCTGCGGAGCTGAACAGCTCGTCTCGTCTCTGCGTTTCGTCTCTGCGTTTCGTCTCGCTTCGCTCGCTCAACGACCATCGCTCGCTCAACGACCAGGTTCCGACCCGAAAGAAGAACACCATGACCACCATCCTCTGGTTCACGCAGATCGGCATGAACGACGTCGCCCAGGTCGGCGGCAAGAACGCCTCGCTGGGCGAGATGGTCTCGAACCTGTCGGGCGCGGGCGTGAGCGTCCCCGGCGGCTTCGCGACCACCGCCGATGCCTACCGGGACTTCCTCGCGGCGGACGGGCTCTACGACCGCATCCGCTCGACGGTCGAGTCCCTCGACGTGGACGATGTCGCCGAGCTCGCGCGCGTCGGCGCGAACGTGCGCGAGTGGATCGAGAGCCAGCCGCTCCCCGAGGCGTTCGAATCCGACATCCGCGAGGCGTACGCGACCCTCGTGGCGTCCGACCCGCAGCCCGACTCCGTCTCTTGGGCTGTGCGCTCCAGCGCCACCGCGGAGGATCTCCCCGACGCGTCGTTCGCCGGTCAGCAGGAGACGTTCCTCAACATCAGCGGCATCGACAACATCCTCGCCGCCATCCGCAGCGTCTTCGCCTCCCTCTACAACGACCGCGCGATCGCGTACCGGGTGCACCACGGATTCGACCACCACGACGTGGCGCTGTCCGCCGGCATCCAGCGGATGGTGCGAAGCGACGTGGGCGCATCCGGCGTGCTCTTCACCGTCGACACCGAGTCGGGCTTCGACCGGGCCGTGTTCATCACCAGCGCGTACGGGCTCGGCGAGGCCGTCGTGCAGGGCGCGGTGAACCCCGACGAGTTCTACGCCTACAAGCCGGCCCTGCGCGACGGGCGCCCGGCGATCCTGAAGCGGTCGGTGGGGGAGAAGGCCGTGAAGATGGTCTACGCCGATGCGACCCAGGTGGGCGCGAGCACCGTGTTCACCGACGTGCCGGTCGCGGAGCGCGCGCGGTTCAGCATCACGGATGCCGAGGTCGAGGAGCTCGGGCGCCAGGCGCTCGTCATCGAGGAGCACTACGGCCGCCCGATGGACATCGAATGGGGCAAGGACGGCATCGACGGAAAGCTCTACATCCTGCAGGCACGGCCGGAGACGGTCGTGAGCCGCACCGACGGCAACGTGACGCGGCGCTTCGTGCTCGACGCCCCCGGCACGGCGATCACGGTGGGGCGCGCCATCGGGCAGAAGATCGGTGCGGGTCCCGTGCGGGTGATGACCTCGCTGGATCAGATGGACGAGTTCCGCCCCGGCGACGTCCTCGTCGCCGACATGACCGATCCCGACTGGGAGCCGATCATGAAGCGCGCCTCCGCGATCGTCACCAACCGCGGCGGCCGCACCTGTCACGCGGCGATCATCGCGCGCGAGCTCGGCATCCCCGCCGTCGTCGGCACGGGGGACGCCACCTCCGCGCTGCGCGACGGGCAGGAGGTCACCGTCTCCTGCGCCGAGGGGGACGAGGGCTTCGTCTACTCCGGCATCCTCGGTTTCGAGGAGGTCGTCACGCACCTCGACGAGATGCCCGCGAGCCCCGTCAAGATCATGCTCAACGTCGGCACCCCGGATCAGGCCTTCGCCTTCTCGAAGCTGCCCAACAAGGGCGTGGGGCTGGCCCGTCTCGAGTTCGTGATCAACCGGCAGATCGGCATCCACCCTCGGGCGCTGCTCGATCACGACACGCTCCCCGCCGAGCTGAAGGCCGACATCGCCGAGCGCATCGCCGCCTACGACTCTCCGCGGGACTACTTCGTGAAGCGCGTCGCGGAGGGCGTCTCGATGCTCGCCGCGGCCTTCGCACCCGAACCCGTGATCGTGCGACTGAGCGACTTCAAGTCCAACGAGTACGCGAACCTCATCGGCGGCGAGATCTACGAGCCGCACGAGGAGAACCCGATGATCGGCTACCGCGGCGCATCCCGCTACATCTCGGCGGACTTCCGCGAGTGCTTCGACATGGAGTGCGAGGCGCTGCGATTCGTGCGCGACGAGATGGGGCTCACGAACGTCGAGATCATGGTGCCCTTCGTGCGCACGCTGGGCGAGGCGGCCGCCGTCACCGAGCTGCTCGCCGAGAACGGCCTGCGCCGCGGCGAGAACGGACTGCGCGTCATCATGATGTGCGAGCTGCCGTCGAACGCCGTGCTCGCCAACGAGTTCCTCGAGTACTTCGACGGCTTCTCGATCGGCTCGAACGACATGACCCAGCTCACGCTCGGCCTCGACCGCGACTCCGGGCTCGTCGCCGCGACCTTCGACGAGCGCGACCCCGCGGTGCTGAAGATGCTGTCGATGGCGATCGAGGCGTGCCGCAGGGCGGGCAAGTACGTCGGCATCTGCGGGCAGGGTCCGAGCGACCACCCCGACCTCGCCGACTGGCTCGTCGGCGAGGGGATCGAGTCGATGTCTCTCAACCCCGACACCGTGGTCGAGACCTGGCTGCGGCTCGCGAGGCTGAACGCGTAGGCGCGGGGCTCAGCTCGCGGCGAGCACCGAGAGCACGTTCCCTGCGGGGTCGGTGAACCACGCGATGTCGGGTCCGCGGCCGGGGCCGCCGTGCGCGATGCCCTTCGCGTCGGTGCCGAAGTCGGGGTCGACGTAGATCTTCGTCACGACACCGCGGGCGTTGAGCTCGTCGACTGCGGACTCGACGTCGTCGACCGGGAAGTTGAGGATCGTGAAGCTCGCGGGCGTGTGGTTCGGCTTGGCGTACACGAGGATCGAGCCGCCCTGGGGCAGACGGATGTCGAGGAACCCCATGGCGTTCGTCGACACGTCGAGTCCCAGGGTCTCGCCGTAGAAGGAGCGGGCCGCGTCGATGTCGTCGACGCTGAACCCGCTGAACGCGTGCGTGGTCTGGAAGGCGGTCATGCGTTCAGCATGCGCCCGTCGGCGCGGCCTGTCCAGAGGCCGGCCGACGGGCATCGCCGATCACTCCGCCGCGGAGTACTCCTCCACGCCGGCGATCACGGTGAGCACGACGTGAGCCTCGAGCAGCGAGGCCGCCCCATCGGCGAACGGATCGACGTCGAGCACCGCGAAGTCGGCGGCCTGCCCGACGGTGATCGTTCCGCGCCAGGCGCCGTCGCCGACGGATGCCGCGGCATCCCGGGTCGCGTGCGCGATCGCCCGCTCCAGGGGCAGCGCGAACTGCGGATGCACCGCGGGCGCCGACGGGTCCAGCGCCGACGCCCTGGTCGCCGCGACGTACATGTTCGCGAGGGCCTCGTGCGGCGCGGTGGGCGCATCCGTCGAGAAGGCGAGGAGCGCACCGGCATCCTCGTACTCGGGCCAGGCGAACGCGCGGTCGACCCGTTCATCGCCGAGCTGGGCGGCCCAGTTCGCGAAGATCGCGGGGTCGGCGTGCACCGGTTGCATCGACGCGGTCACTCCGAGCCTCGCCATGCGTTCGGCTGTGCCGGGGGCTGCGTACTCCAGGTGCTCGATGCGATGACGCCGGGGGCGGTCTCCGTTCTGCGCGACGGCGTGCTCGATCGCGTCGAGTGCGAGCGTGCTCGCGGCGTCGCCGATCGCGTGCATCGCGATCTGCAGGCCGGCCGCATCCGCCGCCGCGACGACGGGGAACAGTCGCTCGGCCGGCCAGATCGCGTCGGCGTTCGACCCGTCGGCGTAGGGGTTCTTCATGGCGGCCGTGCACGCGTCGATCGTGCCGTCGAGCACGAGCTTGATGCCCCGCACCCGCACCCCGGCCTGCGGCGCGGCGGCGAGCTCGGCCGCCCGTGCGACCTGGGCGAGGTTCGCGGCGTCGTCTCCCGTGTTGGCGACGAACCAGTGCGCGTCGATCCGCAGCGGTAGGGCCCCTCGCGCGGCCGTGCGGCCGAGTGCGGCGAGATCGAGCTCATCGAACGCCATGTCGACGGCTCCGGTGACGCCGGACTCCAGATAAGCGGCGACGACCCGCTCGACGTCGGCGTCGCGCTGCGCGTCGGTGGTCGTGGCGTCGCGGTGCGTCCAGGCGAACTGCTGGGCCGCGGTCTCGTACAGCATCCCTGTGGCGTCGCCGGCGGCATCCCTCTCGATGCGCCCGCCGATGGGGTCGGGGGTGTCGCGCGTGATGCCGAGCCTCGCCAGCGCGGCGCTGTTCACCCAGCACGAGTGGTAGTCGTTGGCGTCGAGGAAGACGGGGATGTCGGAGACGGCGGCGTCGATCATCGCGGCGGTCGGCTGGCCGCCCTCGATCGCGTCGAACAGCCAGCCGCGACCGTACAGCTCGCCGTCCGCCTGAGCGCGGGCGGCCCGCAGGCGCTCCTGGATCTCCTCGAGCGTGCGCGCGTCGGTGAGGCCGACCTGTCCGAGCGCGCTGCCCATCATGAGCAGGTGGGTGTGCGCGTCGGTGAATCCGGGCACCACCGCCCGGCCGTCGAGGTCGACGACCGCATCGGATGCCGGAGCATCCGCCTCCGCGCCCACGAAGACGAACGTGCCGTCCTCCACGACGACGGCGTCGGCCCACTGCGCGTCGGCGGCGGTGAAGAAGCGGGCGTTGCGGTACAGCGTGCGGGTCACTTCTACTCCCTCTGGTCGCTCAGTGCGGGTCATGCGGGGATCTCCTCGTGGGCGACGACGGTGGTGGCGGTGCGCTCGAGGCGCGTGGACAACAGGGCGATCGCCCCGGCGGGAACGGCGAGGATGAAGCTCGCGATGCCGAGCGCGATCGCGAAGCCCTCGTAGCCGAGCACGCTGACCAGCGCGGCGCCGATCACCGGGGTCAGGGCGGAGCCGACGAGATAGACGGCGAGGAGCGGCCCGGACCAGCGGCCGTCGGCGTCGAGGGCGGCAGACGTCGAGACGAAGTACATGAACGCGACCGCGTACACGGTGTTCCAGGCGATGAAGACGACGATGAACGCCGTCGGATCGGTGGTGAAGCCCTCGACGATCTTCAGCGCCCCGCCGAGGACGAGCAGGATCACGAGCGGCACGGCCCGGCCGAGCTTGTCACCGACGATCATGAGCAGCAGGGAGCCGAGGAGTCCTCCGGCGGTCGCGCCGCTGAGGGCGATGCCGAGCCCCTCGGGGGTGAGGCCGGTCTGGTCTGCGCCCATGACTCCGGCCATGGCCCACAGCGAGTCCTCGCTGGCGGCCCAGAGCGCGAACGTCACGAGCAGGCCGAAGCCCGCGATCGTCACGAGGCGAGACCGCGCCGGAGACACCCTGACCGCGCCGGTCTCGGGGATGTCGATCGGCATGGCCTCCGCCACGGCCGCCGCGGCCTGCGGTGCGATGACGGGCGCCGCCGGCAGCCACGCCGACACGAGCAGGCCGATCAGGCTGAACAGCGCCAGAGCGCCGAACACGTCGATGGGGGCGAGGCCGATCAGCGGGATGACGGCGAGCACGACGGTGATGACACCGCGGTTGGCGAGGCCGTTGAACCCGGCGACGCGGTCGGGGTTGCGGAACGCGGCCAGCGCCGCACCGGATGCGGCGACCGCGCCGCCGGCGCCGATGCCGCCGACGAGGAGCCCCGGAAGCACGAGGCCGGGCAGGAACGCCGCCGCGCCGAAACCGAGGACGGCGAGGGCGAGGCCGGTGCGCGCGACCGTGCGGCGGTGGATGCCGGCGCACAGCGGTGCGATCGAGAGCCCGGAGACGGCGGTGAGCAGCAGGGTCGCCGTCACGAGCCAGCTGGCCGCGAGCACGTCGATGCCGAGGGCGGTCTGCGCCGCGGTGATCATGTACGGGGAGAGGTTGACGCCGAGGTAGCCGGCGATGCCGATGGCGAAGGTGGCGGTGGCGGTCGGGAGGCGGAGGGGGACTCGGGTGCGGAGATCGGGAACGGTCATGGAGGACTCCAAGGGCGGGCGCACGGCGGTGTACGCGGGTGTCGGATGAGGTGGGATGCGCGGGTGGAGCATGCCACGCATAAACGAATGGTGTTCGTAAACGAATGGTGTTCATTATTATGCACAGAGGAGATGTCGCAGGGAAGACCCTGTGTTGCGAGCACGTGACGATCTCCTGGGAAAGAGGAACCATGCCGAGACCGACCACGCCGCTGCTGTCGGCCGAGATCATCGGCGACGCCGGACTCGCCCTCTCGCGCGCGGGAGAGCCGTTCGGTGTCAACGCCATAGCCCGGAGCCTCGGCGTGCGGCCGTCGTCGCTCTACAACCACGTCGACGGCATGGACGGCATCGTCGAGCTCATGCGCGGGCGCCTCATCATCGGATACCGGGTCGAGCCGTCAGGCGACGCATGGGACGACTATCTGGTCGACGTGCTCCGCACACAGCGCCGCATGTACGCCGACCACCCGCAGCTCGTGCCCCTGCTCATCGGCAAGACGATCACCCACCCCTCGGTGATCGCCGCCTACGACGAGCTCGCGACGGTGCTCGTCGACGGAGGATTCCCCGAAGACGAGATCCTCGCGATCATTGCCCTCATCGACGCCTTCGCCATCGGCTTCGGACTCGACCTCGCCTCCCCGGATGACATCTGGCAGCCGGAGGGGGAGACCCGCACCCTCGGGCGTCTCCTCGACGGAGCAGAGCGCGGCGAGGCCCGCTCCGACCGCACCTTCGAGCTCGGCGTCTCGGTGCTGCTCGACTCACTGCGCGCGCGGCTGGCCGCCTGAACCCGAGCCGCACCGGTTCGTCGAGGTCGCGGCTCGCCCCCCGGCATCCGTCCCTCATCTCGGGTAGTCTCGCCCGCATGCCCACCGCAGCGACGCAGACCCACAAGCGCGAGGCGTTCGGCTCGCGGAACGTCTTCATCCTCTCCGCGATCGGATCGGCCGTCGGCCTCGGCAACATCTGGCGCTTCCCCTACGTCGCGTACGAGGGCGGCGGAGGCGCGTTCCTCATCCCCTATCTGTGCGCCCTGCTGACCGCCGGCATCCCCCTGCTGTTCTTCGACTACGCGATCGGTCACCGCTTCCGCGGGTCGGCACCGCTCGCCTTCCGGCGCCTGCACCGCTCCGCCGAGACGCTCGGCTGGTGGCAGGTCCTGATCTGCGTCGTGATCTCCGTCTACTACGCCGTCATCATCGCGTGGTCGGCGATGTACACGTGGTTCTCCGCGCAGCTCACCTGGGGCCCGGGCAACGAGAACGACTTCTTCTTCTCCGATTTCCTGCAGTCGGCGGACGTCGCGAAGACGGGCGTCTCCACAGAGTTCGTGCCGCAGGTCGGCCTTCCTCTCGTCGTGGTCTGGCTGGCCGTGATCGTGATCATGTGCCTCGGCGTCAAGAAGGGCATCGGGCGCGCGAACATGATCCTCATGCCGCTGCTGACCGTGATGTTCGCGGTGCTCGTGGTGCAATCGCTCTTCCTGCCCGGCGCCCTCGACGGGTTGAACGCGTTCTTCACTCCCGACTGGGAGGCGCTCGCCGATCCCGCGGTGTGGGCCTCGGCGTACGGGCACATCTTCTTCTCGCTCTCCGTGGCGTTCGGCATCATGGTGACCTACTCGTCCTATCTGAAGCGCAAGACCGACCTCACCGGGTCGGGGCTGGTGGTCGCCTTCGCGAACTCGGGCTTCGAGATCCTCGCCGGCATCGGCGTGTTCGCGGCGCTCGGCTTCATGGCCCAGGCACAGGGCACCGACGTCTCCGGTGTCGCCTCGTCGGGCATCGGACTGGCGTTCATCGCGTTCCCCACGATCGTGTCGCAGGCGGCCGGCGGATCGATCATCGGCGTGCTGTTCTTCGGGGCGCTCGTGTTCGCGGGGGTGACGTCGCTGATCTCGATCCTGGAGGTGATCGTCGCCGCCCTGCAGGACAAGCTGGGGTGGAGCCGCATCCGCACGACGCTCACCGTGTCGATCCCGCTGGCGGTCATCTCGATGGCCCTCTTCTCGACGACGACCGCGCTCTCGGTCCTGGACACGACGGATGCCTTCGTCAACGCCTTCGGGATCATGGCGGTGGCCCTCGTCGCCGTGATCGTCGTCGCCTGGATGCTGCACAGGCTCCCCGCGCTCAAGGATCACCTGAACCGGCGGTCGAGCTTCCCCGTCGGACGGGTGTGGATGCTGCTCGTCGGCGTGCTCGCACCGGTCGTGCTCGGATACCTCTTCGTCACGGGGCTGATCGACAAGATCGCGAACCCCTACAGCGGGTACCCCGCGTGGTTCCTCGGCATCTTCGGGTGGGGCATGGTGATCGCGCTGGTGGTGCTCGCCTTCGGTCTCGCCCTGCTGCCGTGGGGTCGGCGCTCGCACGCGAAGGACGACCCCGACTACGACGAGTTCCTCGCGGCCGAGCACTACGACCCCGATCAGGAGACCGCCGCGCACGCGCAGCCCGAGCAGAGGGGAGCGGTCGCATGAGCGCCGCAGCCGTCGTCATGATGATCATCGCCATGGTCACGGTCTGGGGCGGCCTCATCGCCGCGATCGTGAACCTCGCCCGCCACCCCGAGGTCGCGGAGAGCGAGCCGGAGGCCCCGCCCGTCGAGCTGTAGCGGACGCGCCCGTCAGGGGCTGACCTGGTTCCTCAGCAAGGCACTCGGCCTCGACGCCGACGAGGGCGGTGATCCGCCTCAGCTCCCGTAGGGCGCCTTCGGCGGATCCGTCACCACGGGCTGCGGCTCGACCAGACTCTCGTCCTCGTTGAAGTACACCGGCCCGCCGGCGGGGAAGTAGAACTGCGGCACCGAGTCCACACCTTCTGTCGCCGGGATCGAACGCCACGTCAGGACGTCGTCCCCACGGTTCTCGTCATCGCCGACCATCGCCGAGAGAGCATCAGACTCTCCCGGCGTGCACGGGGTGTCGGCCGATGCCGTCACCGTGCCCTCTGCCGGCCGAATGGTCAAGACGGCTCGGCCCACCGCGTCGTCCTCGGCGATGACGTTCCACTCGGCGCGGTCTCCCTCGCCGTAGACGGCCGCCTCCGGCTCCAACCCGGCATCCGCGAACGCCTTGACGGCCACGTCGCTGAGGGCCTGTCCGTCGACGTCAGGCAACGCCACGGAACGTCGGTACGCGAAACGGTAGCCATCGTCGGCAAGGCCGAGATCGCACGCGATCGGGAAGGCTCCGTAGCCCCCGATCGGCACGTCCCACACACCCTCGTGCACACCCATCAGGACGGTGTGCATGGTGTTCGCCATCGCGAGATAACGCTGCTCTCCGTCGCGGTACAGCTCATCGCCTTCGGGAGCCGCCTGCGCAGCACATCCGGTCGTCACCAGCACCAGTCCGGCGGCCACGACCGCCCACGCGCAACGCATGGCTGCCACCCTAGTATCCATCTGTCCCGGGAGACGAAGCCCTCGGGCGATCAGCTCCCACATGTCGTCGCCACCCACCTCGGTGCCGAGCTCTCCGGCCGTCACGATCGACCTCACGGTGGAGAACGACTCGCTGCCTGTGAACCTCGCCCGCCACCCCGAGGTCGCGGAGAGCGAGGTTCGATGCCCCGCCCGTCGAGCTGTAGCGGACGCACCCGTCAGGGGCGGACCTGGTTCCTCAGCTCCTCGCCCGCGATGAGCCGTGCGACGTTCTCGTCGATGAGCGCGCTCGCGCCGACGGGCCTGTTGCCTGCGACGTGCGGGGTGATCACGAGGTTCGGCGTCGTCCACAGCGGGGACTCCGCGTCGAGGGGCTCGGTCTTCATCACGTCGATCGCGGCGGTGCGGAGCCGACCCGTCGCCAGCGCGTCGATCAGGGCGCCCTCGTCGACGGTGGCGCCGCGGCCGACGTTCACGAACACGGCCCCCGGCCGCAGCATCCCGAACACCGCGGCGTCGAAGAGGTCGGCGGTCTCGGGAGAGGCGGGGACGAGGGAGACGAGGACGTCGGTCTCGGCCAGCACCTCGGCGGCGTCCGCCTCCGCGCGCACCTCGAACCCGGACCGGACGCCGGAGCTGCGGGCGATGCCGCGCACGTCGGCGCCGAGCAGGCCGAGCATGGGGGCGAGTCGTGCGGCGATCGAGCCGAAGCCCCAGATCGTCACGCGGGATCCGGCGAGGGTGTACGCGGAGCGGGTCTCCGCGGCGCTCTGGGCGGAGATGAAGTCCGCGTCCCACCGCCGTTGGCGCTGCGCGTCGTGGAGCAGGTCGAGTCGGCGCACCGCCCCGAGGATCAGCGCGAGAGCGTGCTCGGCGACGGGGCCGTCGTGCAGGGAGCGCCCGGAGCAGATCCGCACGTCCGCGGCGAATCCGGCGGCGAGTACGGCATCCGGCCCCGCAGCCAGCGTCTGCACGAGCCGCAGCTCCGGCAGATCCCGCACGGCGTGGTCGAGCTGGCGCCCCGGGTTCTGCCAGGTGACCAGCACCTCGGCATCCCTGTGCTCTGCGGGGATGTCCGCGGACACGTCGTAGACCACGACCTCCGCATCGGATCCGAGCTGCAGCTCGATGGTGTTCGGGACAAGGATCTTCATGGCGCCTCCCTCACCAGGAAAGCACATCGCGCACGGGGCCCGGTGCGGGCATGATCGGATCGGACCGGAACGATCGGGTGCGAGCCCGCCGCCGGAAGGGATGCTGGACAGGAAAGGAGGACCCCATGATCGGAGCACTCAACGCACTGGTCGATCTCGTGGAGCGGGATGCCGCGGCCGAGGTCGACGTCGCCGGGTTCGCCCGCGCGCAGGGAACCACCGAGTACCACCTGCGCCGGATGTTCTCGGCGCTCGCCGGAATGCCCCTGTCGGAGTACGTCCGGCGCCGTCGTATGACAATCGCCGCCGCGGAACTCGTCGGCGGGGCGCCGAACGTCCTGGACGTCGCGGTTCGACACGGCTACGGCTCGGTCGAGGCGTTCGGCCGGGCGTTCCGCGCCGTGCACGGCATCGGCCCGGCGGAGGCGCGACGAGACGGGGGTCCTCTCCGCACACAACCCATGCTCCGGTTCCGCCTGAGCGTAGAAGGGAGCGTCCCCATGGACGTCACCGTCATCACCCTGCCCGAACTCGTACTCGTCGGCCACGCCGCCCGCGTGCCGCTCATCCACGAGGGCGTCAACCCGCACATCCAACAGCACATCGCCGCCATCGCACCCGAGGAGCACGTGCGGCTCAAGGGGCTGAACGACGCCGAGCCCTCCGGCATCCTCGCGGTGACCGGCGACATCGAGCCGGACGCCCCCGAGGGGACGACGCTGACCTACCTGCACGGAGTGTCCCTGGCGCCGACCACCGCCGTGCCGGACGGCCTCGACGTCGTGCGCGTCGAGAGCGGAGCCTGGGCCGTCTTCTCGGCGACCGGTCCGTTCCCCGACACCCTGCAGAGCCTGTGGGCGGCGAC
This sequence comes from Microbacterium sp. LWH10-1.2, assembly GCF_038397765.1. NCBI lineage: Bacteria > Bacillati > Actinomycetota > Actinomycetes > Micrococcales > Microbacteriaceae > Microbacterium > Microbacterium sp. LWH10-1.2. The sequence continues at coordinate 2,816,713 of NZ_CP151638.1, read as the reverse complement.
CGCGACCGAGTGGTTCCCGTCCAATCCCTGGCGGCTGCGTCCCGGCCCCTCGATCGTCCGCTACCTGGAGTTCACCGGGACGCACGCCACCTGCGAGCTGTGGCTGGCCGTCGAACCGGAGTGACGGCGGTCGACGGCACGCACCATCAGACTTGATGGATCCGAAACGGGATTTGGACCGCTTGCGGCGCTTCTCTGCGTTGCTTTCCTGCTGACGCGCGACAATCGGCGGAATTGACCTGTCCGGGGGGATCAGCATGTCAGCATCAGAACGGAACGTCGCGGCACTCGTCGGAAACGGCATGTCGATAGCGTTCGAACCCAGCCTCAACCTCACGAGCATCACAGAGGAGGTCCTGCGTCGTATCGAGTCCGAGGACGGAGGCCAGGTCGTTGAGGCGATGAAGAAGGTCGCGGAGTGGGCTCTTCCCGACGGCGCGAGCAGCGATCACGATTTCGAGTTGCTGGTCGGGGCGTTCGGGTTCGAATCGCGTACTCTGGGCCTTCTCGATTCGCTCGCAGCTCTGCGCGAACCCGCCGACGAGGACCTGCGAGACGCCATCGACGCCGTCGCCAGGTTCGCGCAGCGTGTGCGCGACGGCGGAATCGCCCACGTTCTCGAGGTCATCGCCGAACGATCCCATGCCTCGCAGGAGCGGGCGGCTCCGATGCGACGGCTCATGTCAGCGCTCATCCATGACTTCGACGGGCGGATCTCCATCGGGAACCTCAACTACGACACTCTCTTGCTCGCGGCTCTCATGAAGGTGTGCCCGAAGGAGTTCTCAGATCTCGGAGACGGGCGAAAGGAGACGACAGTGGTGCTCGGACTGAGCGAGCATCCGGCAAACCGACTTCGACGTAGACGCGCCGACTTCCCGAAGTACCAGCGGGTGAGGCTGCTGCATCTTCACGGGTCCCTCACTTACTGGTCCGACGGAGACACCTCTGTAAAGGTCTCCTTGCCCGAACTTGAAGCCGCCTCGCCCTGGCGCGCGATCCGATCGGGGGAGACGACCGCGAGACCGCTCGTCGTCCTCGCGAATCCGCAGGAGAAGCCCGAACAGGTGCGACGGCACCCCTTTGGCTTGGCGTATGACCTCTTCTCGGATGCGCTCGACGAGGCCGACAGCTGGCTGGTGGTCGGTTACTCGTTCAGGGATGAATCGGTGAATCTGCGGATGCAGGAGTCGCTGGCCGCCTATGAGGAGCCGCCGCGGATGCTCGTCGTGACGCACGGAGACTCGCCGAGCCGTCAGGAGATCAGCCGCGCGCTGGGGGTGGAGCCGTCGAGCACTCATGCGTGGCTGCATATCGACAAGCGCGGTGCGTACGGTCTGGAGGCGCGTTCGTCGTGGTCGTGGTTCACCGGAGGAGACGAATGAACTGGTGGCACCGGCGGCGCAGCGTCCCACCAACACCAACACCAACACCAACACCGGACGCACTCTCCCCGCGAGACATCGTCGCGGGGTATGACGAGTACGTCGCGGGCGTCAGGACGAAACTCACCACAGCCGCGATCACCGTCGTGATCCTGGGGGTGCTCGCCGCGAGCCTGGGGGTTCTGACGTCGATGGCGCCCGACTCGCAGGGGCAGACGCCGGTCCTCTTGCCCGTCTCCGCGGAGCTCGCGGTCGGCGGATTCAGTCTGCTCGCCGCGGTCGCTATCGCCCTGCAGCTAGCGGTGCGTGCAGAGGACGCGCGCGTGTGGGCCGCATCGGCAGGGGATCCTCCACGACAGAACGGCGTCGCGCACGAGGCCCGTACCGTGGGCCGGAGGTTGTTCCTTTCGCAGTTCGCCGAGCTGATGGTGCCCGTTTCACTCGGCCTCGGACTCTACGTCTCCTGGCCGTTCGTTGTCCAGGAGCCTCTTCATCTTCTCGGGGTGCTCGCGCCCCTCGCCGGAGGACTGATCGTCGCAGTGGTGGCCGCGGATGCCAGCGCCGCCGCCGACCCGATCTTCTCGCAGCGTGCGCAGAAGGTCGCGTGGGCCCAGAAGAAGCGCCGGGTCCTGGGGAGCGGACTACGCACGGCGATGTCTCTGATGGTGCGGCCTTCGGCGAAACGGATCGCGATGAGTGTGGCAGGGCTCGTCTTGGTGCCCCTCGCAGTGGGAGTCTCTGCCGCATCGCTGCGCTACATGCTCCTGGGCGAGCTGCCGACCCCCGCGGTGGTCGCCCCTCTCGCCGTCGCGGCCCTTGTCGTGGCCGTCCTGATGATGGTCTTTGCCACCTCGCTTTTCGTGCTCGCCATGGAGCGCGACCGTGTCACATTGTTCGCGGCGGCGACTGTGTTCGCGATGCTTCTCGTGCTCTACGTCCTGCAGGCGCTTCAGCTGGTGATCGACGACGGAACGCCGTCCGCGTCATCGGCGCTGGGCGGGCTCCTCATGCTCTCCCTCGTCGTCGCGCCAGGACTGCTCGCGGCATCGTCCCTGCGGGATCGCGGCGAATCCGAGTCGATCGGGCTTCTCCGATGGATAGCGGTCGGAGCTCTGAAGAAGGCCATCCGTCAGGGTGTCGTGAACGTGAATCGGCCGTGCGAACGCCGCAATGGTATGGCCATCGCGGCCGCATTGCTCGCGGTGCTTGTACCCCTGGGGTACTTGCTGGCGATGGTCGCGGACGCGCAGCTTCGCCGGGCGGCGTTCTCGGATGCGCCTCAGCGCGGTGGAGGGTGGGTGCGCGCCGCTCGTATCGTGACCTGGGTGACTGTCGTGGTGGGCTTGTCGGTCGCCGTCGTGCTCGTCCTCTGGGTGCGGTTCACCGCTCGCTGATCAGCGGTCGAGCGTTTCGAAGGTCTGTGATCCGGCCCGTTTCCTTTCCCAGCGCTCGCGGGTGAGGAAGGCGAGCTGTCCGGTCTTGGTCGGCAGGTCGACGCGCGGGCCGAGCTCGAAGCCGGACTTCACCGCCCGTGCGACGGCGCGCTCGTTGCGCACGTCGGGCTCGATCACGAGGCGGTCGACGTCGGGGCCGGCGAACAGGAATTCCGCCATCGCGTCGGCGACGAGCGAGGTGAACCTCGCGACGGGCGCGCCGCGGTCGCCGAGCAGGAAGTGGAGGCCGGCGTCTCCGGGGAGGGCGTCGTAGACCTCGCCGAGCGGATCGTTCTCGGGCTCGTACGTCTGCAGGAGCACGATCGGAAGCCCGTCGCGGCGCACGAGGAACGCGTGGTGGCTCGGCAGTCCGTCGACGAAGAGGTAGAGGTCGCGCAGCTCCTCTCGCGGAAGTTCGGAGAGCCCCCAGAAGCGCGAGGCGGGGCGGCTGACCCAGTCGTGCAGCAGGTCGAGCTCGGCCACCGGATCGAGCACCGTGAACTCCAAGCGCCCGAGAGCGGGCGAGTCCGTCGTGTGCACGACGGCGCCCGCCGGACCGCTCGCCAGGCGGGAGGTGCGGATGACGGTCATGATGCTCCTGTCGGGGTGTCGGCGTGCAGCGCCGCCCAGTCGGTGACGACCCTCGTGGGGTGGACGGCGGCCCAGTCGCGGAGCTGGTCGGAGAAGTGCGGGGAGTCGGGGGCGCCCGCGGCGCCGAACGGCACGCTCCACAGGCTCTGCTCGCGGTCGGCGAGGTCCCATGCCCACCGGGCGACGGAGCCCCGCCAGGCGCGGTCGGTGAGCCCGGGGGTCGATCCGGTGCAGCGCACGGCATCCCCGTCTCCGGACAGCTCGACGTCGAGACCCGCGACCGGGGCCGTGGCTCGGGGGACATCCGCGAGGACGTGCGTCGGCAGCATCCGGTGCGTCGATCCCCAGGAGCCGGCGTCCGCCGCCCTCTCCAGAGCCCGCCGCACCAGAGCGGGGGCGTCGTCGCGCAGGGCCGGATGCTGGAGCAGCCGGGGGAGCACCGCGGCGACCTGTCCTTCGACGCCCATCCACGGGTCGAAGACCGCGCCGAAGGGGTGCGGCTCCCGCAGCGGCGCCAGCGTCGGATGCGCGGCCGTCTCCTGCACGAGCGCGTCGCGCCAGGCGCCGAAGGCGCCGGCCGCCTCGGAGCCGGCATCCATACGTCCGTCCCATGCCGTGATGAGGTCGCGGACTCGCACGGCCGCGGGGGAGAGCGAGGCGTCGGGAGAGGGGAGCAGAGCGCGCAGCGGCGCCGTCGACCCCGATGCGGTGTCGCCCCAGATCGGCTCGAAGTCCGCGGGGGTGCGCGGGGCGAGGTCGGCGAGAAGACGGGCGATGCGCGACGCCCGATGAGACGACGGGTACGCCCAGCCGAGATCGATCGCCGCGGCGGACGGGCGCTCGTTCGCGTCGACGGCGACATCGCGCACGACGACGGCGCCGACCCTGTCGCGGTCGGGGGCGGGAGCGACGGAGGCGGCGGAGTGCGCGCGTCGGCGTTCGTCCCTCTCCCGTCGGGGGACCGTCCCGACCGTGGCCGACAGCACGTCGCCTCCGCGGTCGGCGGCGAGCACGCGATTGACGGGATCGATCCAGTGGTCGAAGGCAGAGATCACGTCCTGAGCCCTGCGCGCCCGCAGCAGCGGCAGGAGTGCTCCGGCCCCGAGATCGGCGTTCGTCCGCGCGGGATGCCGGATGCTCCAGGCCCGCAGCCCGCCGTCGTGCGGATGCGGATCGGTGACGATGCAGCCGCGAGACGTCTCCAGCGACTCGACCTCGATCGTGCCGCCTCCGCGCACCGCGATCAGCGACCTGAGCACCTCGACGGGCTCCCACCCGTGGGGTCCGAGCGCCTCGTACCCGCCCTGCACGGTCCGCAGACGCTCCTCGAACACGTCCACGCTGTGCGCGATCGCGTTCGTGATGCCCCAGGCGGCGTCGCCGGTGTGACCGAAATGCGGCACGCCGGGCACGCCGGGGAAGGCGAGCCCGATCACGTCGAACTCGTCGCACGCGAGCCTGACCTGCTGATACACGCCGGGGAGCTCGAAGATCCGGTGCGGGTCACCCGCGAGCAGCGGCATCCCGCTGGCGGTGCGCGATCCGTGCAGCGCCCAGGCGTTGCTGCCCGCCGTCGGGGTCGTCTCCTCACCGGAGTCGCCGGCGAAGAGGTCGACCCACTCGTCGCCGAGCGCCAGCGCGACCCGCTCGCGCCACAGCACGTGCGGGAACGTCGAGAACAGCGCGTGCGCGACGTGCAGCACGCCGAGCGGATCATGGTCGTCCCAGGCGGTGAGCGGCCGGGTGTCTCCGAACGTCTCGTCGAGCACGCGGAACTCCGCCGCGCGGGAGCCTGCGGCATCCATCCCTCGGCGCACGCCCCCGGCGTAGGCGCTCACGAAGGCGCGATCCGCCTCCCCGAGTGCGTCGAACGCGCGCCGCGCGGTCTCGTCGAGCCGCGCTCGTCGGGCGAAGACGTCCCACACGACGCCCGCCTCCCCGATGAGCTCGGAGAGACGCCCCGCCGCTCGCAGCCGGTCGATCTCGATCTGCCAGCCGCGGTCGCGCGCGGTGACCTCACCCTGCGCCTCGGCGAGATCCCGCACGTCCGTCGCCCGGATGTGCGGGATGCCGAGGTCGTCCCGGAACACCTCTGCCATCCGCTCAGCCTCCCACGGTCTCCCGTGCAGCGGGCTGCGGGATGCGCGCACGGCCGATGGGGTTCTCCAGCCGCCCCGCGTACATCAGCGACGAGGACTGGTCGGCGAGGTCCACCATCCTCAGGGTGTTGCGCAGCTGCAGCCGGTTCAGGCAGGAGTGCGCGAACGAGTCCGCACGCAGATCGACCAGGGACTCCAGCTCCGGATGCTCGGCGGCGTGCTCGTCGACCGTCTCCGCGACGAGCCGCCAGAACTCGATCTCCGGGAGCACCCCGTCGATGTGGAGGATCCCGGCCAGATGGCGCAGCACGCCGTCGAAGACATCGGTGAAGATCGCGAGCGCCTTCTCCTCGTCGTCGACGGGGGAGACGATCCTGCGCACATCCTCCGGCAGCGTGCGCGCGGAGAGCAGCGCCACCTCCTCGCCGATGTCCTTCATGAACACGCCGGTCGGCACGTGCTCGTCGAGGATCAGGATGAGGTTCTCGCCGTGGGGCATGAAGGCGAGGTCGTGCGCGAGCAGGCAGTGCACGACCGGACGCAGGTAGGCGCGCAGCACGCTGCGGACCCACTCCGCCGCGGGGATGCCGGAGGCGCGGACGAGTGCTCCGACGACCGAGCGGCCCTCTCCGTCGCGGTGCAGGAGCGAAGCCAGGGTGGCCAGCCTCTGCGAACCGGAGACCAGGGGCACGGGGCTCTCCCGCCACAGGGCCGCGAGCATCTTCCGATGCGCCGACGGCTCCGCCGTGCGGTGGTAGACGTCGCCCGTGTATCCGATCGACGCGCGCTCGCGCAGCACCCGGAAGCCGGCGTCCCGCAGGGTGTCGTCGCCCGCTGCGAGCTCGGCGACCCAGTCGTTGATCGCCGGCGTGACGCGCATGTAGGCGGGGGAGAGGCCGCGGAGGAAGCCCATGTTCTGCACAGCGAGAGCGGTCTTCACGTAGTGACGGTGCGGGTGGGAGATGTTGAACATCGTCCGCACGGACTGCTGGGCGCGGTACTCGTCCTCGCTCTCCCCGATGAGCACGAGGTCGCGGCGGGCGAGGTCGGGGGCGAAGGTGATCGCGACGCGGTTCTCCCACTGCCACGGATGCACCGGCAGCAGGTGGAAGTCGGCCGGGTCCTCGCCGAGGTCGCGCAGACGCGTTGCGAACCGGTCGCGCTCCGCGGCGCTCAGCTCGCCCGACAGCAGCTGCTCCTCGTCGATCCCGGCGCCGAGTGCGAGGTGGGAGGAGGAGCGGCGCGCGGCCGTCCACACCAGACGGAACGGGCGTCCTGCCTCCGGGGCGAACGCCGCATGGTCGGAGACGCCGAAGCCGATGCGCCCGTTGTTGGCGACGAACCCGGGGTGGCCCTCGGTCATCGCCGCCTCGACGGTCTGGAAGTCGGCGTCGGCCAGAGCATCCGCCGTCGGCCCGCCCTGCGCGATCTTGAACATCGAGCCGGCCAGCGTGGAGGCGATCTCCTCGAGGTAGAGCGGCAGCAGCTCGTCGGAGAGGCCCAGCTGCGGCTGCAGCTCCAGGATCAGCTGCTGGGCGTCGAGATCCGTCGCCGTCCCGCGGACGAGACGGCGGATGCTGTCCTCATCCACGATCCAGTGGTCGAGCTCTGCACGGACGGCGTCGAACAGGTACTCGGCGTCGCCCAGGGGAACCGTGAGGCGCCAGCCGCCGTCGCCGCGGCGCTCCGGGGAGATGAGCCGCTCGTGGGCGAACTCCGCGATGGCCTTCGCCACGAGGTGGCGCTGCGCGCGCTCGAGGGCGTCGGGGGTCAGATGGTCGGCGGGCGCGATCATGCGCGCTCCTCTCGGTCGAGGCGGGTGAGCGCGGATGCCGCGAAGGCCTCCCGCGTGCAGGTGGACAGCATCGCGGTCTTGAGGTGACCGCCCTCGTCGACGACGACCTCGCCGAGCTCCTCGAAGCCGGCCCGCACGTTCTTCGCGCGGATCCTCTCGTTGCGGACATCGGGCTCGACCACCACCCGCGTCGCACCGAGTCCGTCGAAGCACCACGTCATGACCGCGGCGAACACGGCGTCGGTCAGACCGTGCCGCGTGACGGCTCCAGGCGGGGAGATGAGGACGTGCATGCCGAGGTCTCCCGGCGTCGCCTCGTGCACCTCGGTCAGCAGCACGCGGGCGGGGTCGTAGGTCTCGGCGTAGAACGCGGGGGCGCCGTCGATCAGCCCCAGCCAGGCCTGCTGTCCCGGCGCGGTCGTGACGGAGGCGAGGTACTCCTCGACCTGCGCGGCATCCAGAGCGGTCATCCCCCAGAACGCCGAGTGCGGATCGGACAGCCAGCTCTGCAGCACGACGGCGTCGCGCCGCGGGTCGGCGGGGATCAGGGTGATGTCGAGGTCCGTCGCGACGCTCATCGTGCGACCTCCCCCGCGTGGAGCGCCGGCGCGCGTCCGGCATCCGCGGGGATGCCGAAGTCCTGGAACGCGATGCGACGCTCGATCGGGTAGACCTCGCGCCCCGTGATCGAGGCGAGGATCGACGAGTTGCGCCACGCCCCGAAGCCGAGGTCGGGCGCGGTGAGGCCGTGGGTGTGCTCCTCGCCGTTCTGCACGAAGACGCGCCCGCGGCCGCCGTCGACGCTGTAGTCGCGTGCGACGTCGAGCCTGCCCAGCGCATCCCAGTCGAGGCGGTCGGCGATGCCGGAGAGGAACGGCGGCGTCTCGGCCGAGTATCCGGTCGCGAGCACCAGCGACGCGGTCTCCCGCTCGTGCTCCTCGCCGAGCTGTCCGTGCTGCAGGGTGAGGCGGTGCCGGGTGCCGTCCCACGACGCCGCCGTCACCTCGGTGTCGGTGAGCAGCGTGGTCGGCACCGGCCCGTCGGCGCTGAGCCGGTAGAGGGTGTCGTAGATGTCGTCGATGAGGTCGGCGGAGATGCCCTTGTACAGGCTCCGCTGCTCGCGCCCCAGATGCTGGCGCAGGGCGATGGGGAGCGAGTGGAAGTGGTCGGTGTACTCGGGAGAGGTCATCTCCAGCGTGAGCTTCGTGTACTCCATCGGGAAGAACCGCGGCGAACGGGTGATCCAGTCCAGCCGGTATCCGCCGTCGCGGGCGCCCTCCAGGAGGTCGCGGTAGATCTCGGCCGCGGACTGGCCGCTGCCCACGACCGTGATCGAGTCGGTGGCCCTGAGCGCGCCGCGGTTCTCCAGGTACTCCGAGCTGTGCACGGCATGACCCGAGACGTCGCGCAGCGCCTGCGGCACCCGGGGCCTGGTCCCGACGCCGACGACGACGTGCCTGGCGCGCAGCGTGCGCTCCTCGCCCGTGTCGGTGCGCATCGCACGGACGACGTAGACATCGTCGGCCGGATCGTGCTCGACGGCGACGACCTCGTTGTTCCACTGCAGCTGGGGGAGCTGTGCGGCCGCCCAGCGGCAGTAGGCGTCGTACTCGGCGCGCAGTGCGTAGAAGCTCTCGCGGATGTAGAAGGGGTACAGCCTGCCCGACCGCTTGAGCCAGTTGAGGAAGGAGAACGGCGAGGTCGGGTCGGCCATCGTCACGAGATCGGCGAGGAACGGCACCTGGATCGTCGCGCCCTCGATCATCATGCCGTGGTGCCACCGGAAGCCGTCGGCGCGGTCGAGGAACACGGCGTCCAGCCCGAGCGGATCCGCCAGGCACGCCAGGCCGAGATTGAAGGGGCCGATGCCGACGCCGACGATGTCGTGCACGTGCGCGCTCATGCCGAGGCCTCCGCCCCGACGAGGGCGTCGTCGAGATCGGCGGACATCCCCGCGAGCGCCGCCGCGGCATCCTTCACCATGCCGAGGATCGCCCGCACGTCGTCGAGGGTGGTCTCGGGATTCAGCAGGGTGAGCTTCAGACAGGGGCGGCCGTCGATCACGGTCTTCGCGACGAGCGCGCGGCCGGACTCGAACAGCACGCGTCGCACACCGGCGACGAGCGCGTCCTGCGCGGCCGGGCTGGCACCGTCCGGGCGGACACGGAAGAGCACCGTGCTCAGCTGTGTGCGACCGACGAGCTCCAGGTCGGGGTCGGCCTCGACGAGATCCCCGACGGATGCCGCGAGGTCGATCACCTCGTCGAAGAGGGCGCCGACGCCGTCGGCGCCCATCGCGCGGAGCGTCACCCACAGCTTCAGCGCGTCGAAGCGGCGCGTCGTCTGCAGGGACTTGTCGACCTGGTTGGGCTCCTCGTTCTCGACGGGGTTCAGGTAGTCGGCGTGCCATGCGCCGGCGGCGAGATCGCGCGGCTCGCGGACGAGGATCGCGCTCGACGACACCGGCTGGAAGAAGCTCTTGTGGAAGTCCACGGTCACCGACCGCGCCCGCTCGATGCCGTCGAGCAGGTGCCGGCGACGCGGCGAGACGAGCAGGCCGCCGCCGTACGCGGCATCCACGTGCATCCACACGCCGTGGGTCTCGCAGACGTCGGCGAGGAGCGCGAGCGGGTCGATGACGCCGCGGTCGGTGGTCCCGGCCGTCGCGACGACCGCCATCGGCACGCGGCCGGCGGCGCTCGCCGCGGTGAGGGCAGCGTCGAGGGCGGAGGGCAGCATCCGTCCCTCGCCGTCGTCGGCGACCTCGATCACCGCGTCCTCCGCGAGTCCGAGCAGCAGTGCGGACTTGCCGACGCTGAAGTGGCTGGATGCCGTGGCGAGGACGACCAGTCGCGGGATCGCCTCGGAGCGGGGGGAGGAGAGCATGGCCAGCGCGGCCTCCCGCGCGAGGAAGAGGGCGTGCAGGTTCGACTGGGTGCCGCCGGAGGTGAAGACCCCGTCGCCCGCGGAGAACCCGGCCCAGCCGGTCGCGAGCTCGATGAGGCGCCGTTCCATCAGCGTGCCGACGGCGGATTGGTCGTAGGTGTCGACCGAGGTGTTCACGGCCGCGAGGACCGACTCCGCCGCGACGGCGGGGAGCGCGACGGGGCAGTTCAGGTGCGCCGCGTACATCGGGTGGTGGAACCACACCGCGTGGGCGAGGAACAGCTCGTCGATCTCCCGGATCGCGGAGGGGGTGCCGATGCCCGATCCGGCGAGGTCGACGGCATCCACGAGCTGTTGCAGTTCGACGCGGGATGCACCCGACGCGGGCTGCGCTGTCTCGGCGAATCTGTCGGCGACCCGCGAGGTGGTGCGGGCGATCAGCGAGCGGTAGACATCGGCGGTGGACGAGGTGAGCAGCTCAGGCACGAATCGACTCCTTAGTTAGGATTGCCTATCCTACATAAGGAAGTTCATGGACGCAGTCATAAATCGTCGCACACCGACGGCGACGACGAGGACGCGAGCGCTCAGGCGGTCGCGGGCTTCTCGCTCCACACCAGGAGGAAGGCCCCGAGGGCGATCATGAGGCCGCCTCCCGTGGCGCCCATCGCCTCGAGGCGGCGCGGAGAGCGGCCGAACCAGTCGCGGGCCGCGCTCGCGAGCAGCACCCAGATCGCATCGCAGGAGACCCCGATCGCGACGGTGATCGCACCGAGCACGAAGAGCTGGAGAGGCACCGAGCCCGTGTGCAGATCGACGAACTGCGGAAGGATCGCGAGGAAGAACGCGATCGACTTGGGGTTGCTCACGCCGACCACGAAGCCCTCGACGAGCACGCGGATCCCCGACCTCCGCGGCTGCACGCCGGTGATGGCGCCCGCCGCATCCTTCCGGTGCCTGATCGCCTGGATGCCGAGGAACACGAGGTAGCCGGCACCGAGCACCTTGACGATCGTGAACAGCACGACCGACTGGGCGATGATCGTCCCGACACCGAGAGCGACGGCGCCGACGAGGAGCAGCGACCCGAGCGCGGTGCCCAGGATGCTGAGGAAGCCGCCGAGCCGGCCGAGCGCCATCGCGCGTCCGATCGTGAACAGCACCGTGGGCCCAGGGATCACGACCATGATGAACGCCGCGATGATGAAGCTCGTGAGGGTCTCGGCGCTGAACATGAGGAGAGCCTAGAGCCTCTCGCGTCGTTCCGTGGCGGGGGAGAGAGCGGGCGGCCCGATCGGCCGCCCGCTCTCGGTCAGGCTGCGTCCCAGAAGCGGTCTTCCGCCGCCTGGTCCTCACTGATCAGCCACACCTCGACGATCCGGTCGCCCGCGACACGGAAGACGTCGACGCCGTGCTGATCGAGGTCGTCCTGCCCGTCGCGTCGCGCGCGGAACCGCACGGTCATGGAGACGAGGTCGCCGCTCTCCGTCACCGATTCCGGCTCCAGGGCGAACGTCCCGCCGCTGAGCTGCATGAACCGGCCCAGGTGGGCGACGATGGCCGCGGGACCGACGTGATCTCCCGACAGCTGGTTCGATCCCGGCTGATGCCACACGGCATCCGCCCCGAAGGTCGCCGCGAGCGCCTCCATGTCTCCGGCGGCCATGGCCGCCCCGTACTGTCCGACGACGTCGATTGCCGACATGATGAACCTCCCTGTGGCCCGTTACTCTGGGCATCCAGCGTCTCCAGCGAGGGCTGGTCACCTCAACGTCACCGAACGGAGCGGCGGATGCCCACCGACTGGACCGTCTTCTCGGCCCGATGCCCCTCTCGCACCTCGCTCGCGCGCATCGCCAACAAGTGGACGGCCATGATCGTCGTGCTCCTGCACGAGCAGCCGCTGCGGTTCGGCGAGCTTCATCGACGGGTCGAGGGCATCGCGAAGAAGGTGCTCGTCGATACGCTGCGGGCACTGGAGCGCGACGGGATGATCGAGCGGACGACCGACGACGACGGCCACGTCCGCTACGCGCTCACCCCGCTGGGCGCGACCCTCCACGAGCCGCTGCAGGCGCTGCAGGTGTGGGCGGAGTCGCACGTCGACGACGTGCTCGCGGCGCAGGACCGCTACGACGAAGCGGTCGACGAGCGGGTGCTCGGCGACCGCTGAGCCGCGATCAGCGCGGCGGGTTCTCCGGCAGCCACTCCGCGAGCGTCGTCGGGAAGATCTGCGCGCCTTCGACGGGGAGCAGGGTGCGCTCCTCGATGTGCGCCCCGAAGTACTGCGCATCCGGGTCCTGCACGACGACGCGGTCGTCTCCGCGGAACGCGAGCCCTCGACGGATGAACTCGTCCATCGGGAACACCTCAGGACCCGCGATCTCGATGCCGCCGTTCAACGGGGCTCCGACGGCGGTGCGGGCGACGGCCGTCGCGACGTCGTCCGCCGCGATGGGCTGGATCAGCGCGCCGGGCAGCCGCACCTCGGCGCCCGCCGCGACGGTGGCCGCGATGCTGCCGATGAACTCGAAGAACTGCGTCGCGTGCACGAACGAGTACGGGACCCCCGATTCGGCGATGAGGGCCTCCTGCGCCGCCTTCGCGTGGAAGTAGTCGATGTCCTGCGGACGGTCGGTGCCGACGATGGTCAGGGCGACGTGGTGGCCGACCCCCGCGGCCTTCTCCGCGGCGAGGAGGTTCGCGGTCGAGGTCGTGAAGAACTCTCTCACCGCATCCTTCTCGAACGACGGGGAGTTCGTGACGTCGACGACCACGTCGGCGCCGTCCAGCGCCTCGGCGAGCCCCTCGCCGGTGATCGAGTCGACGCCGGTGCCCGGCGAGGCGGCGACCGCCTCGTGGCCGTGCGCGGTGAGCTTCGAGACGACCTTGGACCCGATGAGTCCTGTGCCCCCGATGACGACGATCTTTGCCATGTCCAGCCTTTCTCTGCGACGCACCGAGTGGTGCGCTCCCCAGCTGTGACCGGATGACGTGCGCGGGTGTGACAGGTTCAGCCGCGCAACCGGCGCAGCTTCTCCGGATCGCGCATCGACCACACCGATACGAGGAGACCGCGTCGAGCCGACGCGCACACGGCCGCCACGGCTTGTCCGTCTCGGCGCACGACGAGCCCCGTCGCCCCGTTGATCCCGACGACGGCGATGTCCGTCGAGCAGACGAGCAGCGCGCCCGCCACAGCATCACGGCCGACGATCTCCCCGCCAGTCCCCGCCGGACCGCCGTCCACGATCAGGGTGACGTCGGCGGCGAGCAGGTCTCCGATGCTCGTCGCATCCCCGGCGGTGATCGCGGCGGCCAGTCTCTGCATCAGCGCGGCATCCGGTGCGTCCCGGCTGCGACGCCGCCACCACGCCGGCATCCGCCGAGACGTCATGCCCTGGTCGGCTCCGCGTTGCGGAGCTTGTCGGGGGCCATGACCCAGAGCAGCTGCTCGATGCCGTCGGGGCCCGCCGTGATCGTCACGAGGGTGGTGACATCACCGTCGACGGCGAGGGTGGCGGCCGGCTGACCGTTCACTTCGACCCAGCCGACCCGCTTTCCGGTCCAGAAGTGCCCGGAGAACGCGGCGATGAACGCCGCCACCCTGCTGCGTCCCGCGACGGGGATGCGTGCGGCGAGCTTCGCGCCGTTGCCGTCGGTGCGGCTCACGACGTCTTCCGCGAGAAGGCTCTCCAGCGCGTCCACGTCGCCGCGCTGGGCGGCCGTGACGAAGGCCTCCAGCAGACGGCGCTGCTCGTGCGCGCTCGCCGTCGTCCTCCGGGCGGAGGAGAGGTGGGTGCGCGCCCTGCTCACCAGTTGACGCGCGTTGACGGCCGTCGTCGCGATGATCTCCGCGATGCGCGGATACGGGTAGTCGAACGCCTCCCGCAGCACGTAGGCCGCCCGCTCGGTCGGGCTGAGCTTCTCGAGCAGGATCAGCACGGCGTACTGCAGCGCCTCGCCCGTCTCGGCTCCGAGAGTCGGGTCGTCGTCCGTGTTCACCGGTTCGGGCAGCCACGGTCCGATGTACGTCTCCCGACGCGCGTGCGCCGACTGCAGGGCGTTGATCGAGAGCCTGGTGATGATCGTCGCGAGGAACGCCGCCGGCTCCCGGATGCCGGAGCGATCGGCGCGCTGCCAGCGGATCCAGGTCTCCTGCACCATGTCCTCGGCGTCGGCCACCGTCCCCAGCATCCGATACGCGATGCCGAACAGTCGCCGTCGCTGGGCGTCGAACACGGCGACGGCCTCGTCCAGATCGCCCTCCGTCATCGGCCCCTCGTCTCGTCGATCCAGGGTACGCCCGCCGGTCGCGCGCACGCCTCGTCAGCTCTGACCGGATGCTCCCGGCATCCGTGACACGACCCTCGCACACAGCGCCAGGTGAGAAGCTAGAAGGATGACCGGATCGATCGCCCCGCTGACCGAGGCCGAGGTGCAGCGTCTGCGCGCCGACTTCCCGATTCTGCAGTCCGAGGTGAACGGGCACCCGCTCGCCTACCTCGACTCCGGAGCGACCTCACAACGGCCGTTCGCGGTGCTCGACGCGGAGCGCGAGTTCGCGTCGACCATGAACTCCGCCGTGCACCGCGGCGCGCACACCCTCGCGGCCGAGGCGACGGAGCTGTTCGAAGACGCCCGCGCGACGGTGGCCCGGTTCGTCGGGGCCTCCGACGACGAGATCGTCTGGACCTCCAACGCCACCGAGGCGATCAACCTCGTCGCGTACTCGATCTCGAACGCCTCGCTCGGACGCGGGGGAGCAGCCGCGGAGCGCGTGCGCCTGCGGGCGGGCGACGAGATCGTCACGACCGAGATGGAGCACCACGCCAACCTCATCCCGTGGCAGGAGCTCGCCGCGCGCACGGGAGCGACGCTCAAGGTCGTCCCGCTCGACGACGACGGCGCGCTGCGGCTCGATGTCGCCGCCGAGCTCATCACCGAGCGCACGAGGATCGTCGCCTTCACGCACGTCTCGAACGTGCTCGGCGTGATCAACCCCGTGGACCGGCTCGTCGCGCTCGCCAGGGCCGTCGGCGCGCTCGTGCTCCTCGACGCCTGCCAGTCGGCGCCCCACCTGCCGCTCGACGTGAAGGCGCTCGACGTCGACTTCGCCGTGCTCTCCGGGCACAAGATGCTCGGGCCGACCGGCATCGGCGCGCTGTACGGACGACGGGAGCTGCTGGAGGCCATGCCCCCGTTCCTCACCGGCGGCTCCATGATCACGACGGTCACGACGACCGAGGCCGAGTACCTGCCGCCGCCGCAGCGCTTCGAAGCGGGCACGCAGCGCGTCTCGCAGGCGATCGCGCTCGCCGCGGCCGTCGACTACCTCTCCGAGGTGGGCATGGATCGCATCGCCGCGCACGAGGCCGCCTTCGGTGCGCGTCTCGTCGACGGGCTGAGCGCGATCGAGGGCGTGCGCGTCCTCGGCGCCGGCATCGACCTGCCGCGCGTGGGTCTCGCGAGCTTCGACGTGGACGGCATCCATTCGCACGATGTCGGGCAGTACCTCGACGACCTCGGCATCGCGGTGCGCGTGGGCCACCACTGCGCGCAGCCGCTGCACCGCCGCCTCGGCATCACCTCGTCGACGAGGGCGAGCACCTATCTCTACACGACGGATGCCGAGATCGACGCCGTCATCGCGGGCGCGGCCGGCGCCATCGACTTCTTCCGGAGGGGCGCATGAGCGACCTGCAGAACCTGTACCAGGAGCTGATCCTCGACCATTCACGCACCCCGCACGGCTTCGGGCTGCGCGGCGAGATCGCGGCGCAGTCGCACCAGCTCAACCCCACCTGCGGCGACGAGATCACCCTGCAGGTGCATCGGGCGGCCGACGGCTCGGTCGAGGCCATCGCCTGGGAGGGGCACGGCTGCGCGATCTCGCAGGCATCCGCCTCTCTGCTGTCCGAGCTCGCCGAGGGGCTGACGGTGGACGACCTGGAGATGCGCATCGCCTCCTTCCGTGAGGCGATGCGCTCCCGCGGAAAGATCCTCCCCGACGAGGAGCTGCTCGGTGACGCCGCGGCGCTCGGCGGCGTCTCGAAGTACGTCGCCAGGGTGAAGTGCGCGATGCTCGCCTGGGTCGCCGCGGAGGATGCGCTCGCCAAGAGCTGAGGAGCCGGACATGAGACGGGAGCCCCTTCCTGCGGGTGCGAGCTGGCAGCACCAGGGCGCCAGGCGCGGCTACGAGGTCGCCTTCTTCGCACACGAGACCGACGGTGGATTCCGCCTCTCGGGCAGCACCTCGGCGAACGAGTCGTCAGCTCTGTGGGCCGTGGACTACGAGGTGACAGTGGATGCCGCGTGGAGGACGGTCGCCGTGCGGGCCACGACCAGGACTGAGGCAGGGCGGCGCAGGGTCGCGATCGACCGTGACGCAGACGGGAGGTGGTGGGTCGACGGGCTGCTCCGCCCCGATCTCGACGGCTGTGTCGACATCGACTTCGAGTCCTCCGCGGTGACGAACACCCTCCCCGTGCATCGCATCGACTTCACAGAGGGCGTGGGCGTCGACGTCCCCGCGGCATTCGTCAGGGCGGAGGATCTGCGCGTCGAGCGTCTCGAGCAGCGCTACACGCTGATCGAGGCGGTGGAGGAGAGGGCGATCTTCCACTACGAATCGTCGACCTTCGACTTCGCGTGCGACCTCGAATACGACGCGGCGGGTCTCGTCCTCGCCTACCCCGGCATCGCGGTCAGAGACTCCTAGCTCGCCGTCCTCTCGCGGCCGCGCGCGGCACTGCGAGTGTCGTGTGTATCTACGGTGCGACTTGGGGACAGTCTAAGAAGCTGGTGGCCTTCAGTGTGCGACGCTCGCGCATGACGAGCTGTGCGCATCCGTCAGCGTGACGGGTTGAGGTCGTACTCCGTGGTTTCGGTGTTCCATGCCACTGGTTCGTCGTCGAGCTGCACTGACCAGTCGGCGTCCGGGACGGCGCGCCTGGCGGCGGAAAGCCCTCGGAGCAACTTCTTGACCGCACGCGGCGCCGTGAAGAGATTGGACGGGAGCTTGCTCGAGCCGGAAAGCTCCCAGTTGTCGGTGCTCACGACGGTCTCGGGTTCGTCGTAGAACGCCAGCGGCTCGGTGCCGCTCGGCAGCGCCGCCTCGTCGAATGCGGTGTTGAGAGCATGCGCTTCGTCGGGAGTGAGTGGGCGTTCGCGGGCAAGCGAGTAGTAGACGGAAACGCCCATGTACTTTTCAATCCTCTTCTTCGTGGTCTCCGAAGACTGATGCTGGTCAGTCTGGGACCGATGGTAGTCAAGGAGAGGCGTGGCCGAGGTGTGGCGCTGCCGGCCAGTTCGCCTATCCGCGCCCTGCGGCGGACTGGACAGCGTGGTCCGCGTGACCAGGCATCCGGAGTCGCAGTATCGTGTTCCCACACACGGGGGCATCTGGGGGTTTCATCTTGTCCACACCGAGCTACTACCGACACGGCCTGAGGCGCATGACGGGGCGCGACTCCACCGAGTCGCATCGCGCGGCGACGCCGCTGGAGCTGCTGTTCGACCTCACCTTCGTCGCGGCCTTCGGCGTCGCGGGCAACGCGCTCGCATCGTCCATCGCCCACGGCGACATCCTCGCCGGGATCGGCGCGTTCGCCTTCGCGATGGTCGCGATCATCTGGGCCTGGATCAACTACTCGTGGTTCGCGTCGGCGTTCGACACGGACGACTGGCTGTTCCGCGTGCTCACGATGGTGCAGATGGCGGGAGTGATCGTGCTCGCGATCGGCCTGCCGACGATGTTCGCGTCGATCGAGCGCGGGCAGCCCGTGCAGAACGAGGTCATGGTCGCCGGCTACGTCGTGATGCGCGTCGCCGTGATCGCGCAGTGGCTCAGAGCGGCGCACGGCAACCCGAAGTACCGCGCGGTCGCGAAGACCTACGCCGTGTCGATCGGCATCGCGCAGGTCGGATGGGTGCTGCTGATCTTCCTCCCGCTCGATCCGCTCGGCTTCGTCCTCGCCGCGATCGTGGTGCTCGCGATCGACTGGTCGAGCCCGATCCTCGCGGAGGCGAAGGGCGCCCACTACGGAGGCGGAGCGACGCCGTGGCATCCGCACCACATCGCCGAGCGGTACGCCCTGCTCACGATCATCGCTCTGGGGGAGACGGTCTTCGGAACCCTCGCGGCGGCGCAGTCGATCACGGCGGCGGAGGGCTGGACGGTCTCGTCGATCATGGTCGTCGGCCTCGGCGTCCTGATGGCGTTCGCGCTGTGGTGGGTCTACTTCCTCGTGCCGAGCGCGCCGATCCTCGCGGTCCGCCGGTCGAAGGCGCTCGTGTGGGGGTATGGGCACATCCTGCTGTTCGCGTCGATCGCCGCGGTCGGCGCGGGGCTGCACGTGATCGGCTACGTCTACGACGAGCACTATCACGTGAGCACCCTCGTCGCGATCTCCTCGATCGCGGTGCCCGTGCTGATCTTCATGGTCACGCTCTACCTGCTGCACGCCTGGCTGGTCTCCGCGCTGCCGAAGAACACCCCGATGCAGTCGGCGGAGATTGCGCTTCCGGTGGTCGCGATGATCTTGGCGGCCGTCGGCTGGCCGCTATGGGCCTGCCTGCTGATCGTGGTGATCTCCCCGGTCACGATCGTGCTCTCCTTCGAGCTGGGGGCGTGGCGCACGCTCGACGCGCAGCTCGCCGCGGTGGTGGAGGAGGGGGCTCGCGCGTCGAGCTGACGTCCGGAGCGCGCACGACAGCCACGTCACTCATCGCGAACGGGAGTGACTCCCGATGGGCACTCCTCCCCATCGACGCGGCGATCTTCTGAGCGGATGATGGGGCTCGGGCTCGCGATTCGTCGGGTCGTCACACGCATGAGGGGGAAGACATGAAGGAACGCGCACGAACGGCGAGGATCGTCGCCGCAGGGCTCGCGCTCGGAGGCATCCTGTCGCTGGGGATCGTGGCGCCGGCCTCGGCCAGCGAGATCAAGACGAGCTTCCGTGTGGAGACGACCTTCGAGAAGTCGCCGGACGGCAAGGCCACTGCGTGGGGATACCTCCAGTGGACGAGCGCGTACTCCTTCCGGGTCTACAACGCGGTCACCGACAACTGCCCGGTCCTGGGCAAGGGCGACGGTGAGAACGCGCAGCTCGACGCGAAGATCTTCTTCACCGACGGCACGAGCAAGAAGGTCAAGATCTCGTCCGACGACAACGGCTGCACCTTCTACACGCACGGAGGCGGTGGGTACACCGAGCCGCGCATCGTCGTGAAGTCGACGACGAAGCGGATCCGAGGCGTGGTGCTGATCCTCTCGGAGAAGAACGCCGATGGCGGGTACGCGGACTCCGTGACCAAGGGTGAGATGGTGGAGGTTCCCGCCATCGGGAACCCGCTCGTCAATCGGTAGCCGACGCCCGACCGGCACGGGGACCGAAGACGGCTGACAGACGACATGATGGAGTCATGTCGATCCAGCTCGCTCCTCTGCCCGCCGACCGGTTCGACGAGTGGAGGGCTGCTGCCGAGGCGCGGCTCGTGGAGCGCTCCCGGCGTTCGGGCTACCGGGTCGGAGCGGATGCCGTCGAGTACGCCGCGCGCGTGTTCGCGGAGGTGCTCCCCGAGGGCGTCGACTCGCCGGCCGCCCGCGTGCTCGTCATCACCGAGGGCGCTCGCGAGCTCGGCACGCTGTGGCTCGCGCTGGCGGGGGAGAAGCTCTTCGTCCTCGAGCTCGCGGTCGAGGACGTGTTCCCCGCCGACGAGCTGTTCGCGGAGATCGTGGTCATCGCCCGTCAGCAGGGCGCCACACGGCTCAGCGCCGGGCTCTTCCCGCAGGACGAGGCCGGCCACGCACTCATCGCCGGGAGGGGATTCACCCTCGCCTCGATCCAGATGGTCCTCGAACCCCTGCCAGAGCGCGCCGCGGAAGACGACGTCGTGGTCTCACCCATGACGGCCGAGCGCTTCCCCGGGTACGCGGAGGCCTCGGAGGCGGCGTTCGCCGGAGACCTCGTCGACTCCGGGCGCTACACCCCCGAGGAGGCGGTCGCCGAGTCCCATCGCCAGATGCAGCTCGAGCTCCCCGACGGGCTCGACTCGGCGGGCCAGTCGTTCTTCACGGCATCCGTCGACCGGGTCGAGGTCGGGGTCCTGTGGATCGGCGCGCGCCTGCGTGATGACCGCCCGCACGCCTTCGTGCTCGACATCGAGGTGGCGGCCGACCAGCGACGCAGGGGATACGGGCGGGCGCTCATGCTCGCCGTCGAGCGGGAGGCCCGGGCGTTCGGGGCCGACTCGGTCGGACTGCACGTCTTCGGCTTCAACACCGGTGCGATCGAGCTCTACGAGCGGCTGGGGTACCGACGCGTCGAGGAGTCGTATTTCCTTGATCTCTGAGACGGGAATACATGGAGGGGCGCGAGGTTTCCCCCTGCATGACAACTCTCGGAATCATCGGTGCAGGACACATCGGCAGTCAGATCGCGCGCGTCGCGGTGGCGCACGGGTACGACGTCGTGATCGCCAACTCGCGCGGACCTGAGACGCTGGCCGACCTCGTCGCGGACCTCGGTCCGCGTGCGAAGGCCGGAACGGCGGTCGAAGCGGGCGAGGCGGGTGACGCGGTCGTCGTGACGGTGCCGCTGCGCGCCATCGACCAGATCCCCGTCGAGCCTCTCGCCGGCAAGATCGTGCTCGACACCAACAACTACTACTTCGAGCGCGACGGGCGCATCGAGGCGCTCGACAAGGGTGAGACGACGACATCCGAGATCGTCCAGCGGCACCTGCCGACGTCCAGGGTCGTGAAGGCCTTCAACCACATCTTCGCGGCGGACATCACGTCCGACGGCGCTCCGGCGGGCTCGGAGAACCGTCGTGCGCTCGCCGTGGCCGGAGACGACGCGGAGGCGGTCGCCTTCGTCACGCGCTTCTACGACGAGATCGGATTCGACGCGGTGAACGTCGGTCCGCTCAGCGAGTCCTGGCGGGTCGAGCGCGACCGTCCGGCGTATGTCGTCCGGCAGAACGCCGATGAGCTGCGGGCGAACCTGGCTATCGCGAACCGCCTGCCCTGAGCGGGCGGCAGTGCGAAGGGGAGCGGATGCTGCGGCATCCGCTCCCCTTCTTCGTGTCCGCGTGGGTGATCCATGCGCACCGTTGGAATACCAGATTGCCGTCGCCTTCCGCATGGTGAGAGAATTCGAGCATGACGGAGGCGGGGGCCGGCGAGCTCGAGTCGGTGCGAGTGGCGAGCGTGCTGCGCGACGACATCATCCTGGGGCGGCGGGCGCCGGGATCACGGCTCGTGGAACGCGACATCGCCGCCGAGCTCGACGTCTCGCGGCTGCCCGTCCGCGAGGCGATCCGCGCTCTGGTCGCCGAGGGGATCGTCGTCTCGAGGCCGCGCAGGTGGGCCGTGGTGCGCGAGTTCACCCACCAGGACATCCAGGAGTTCGGCGAGGTCCGCGAGGCCATCGAGACCTTGATCTTCGTCTTCGCGGCGCAACGCCACGACGATGAGGGGCTCTCCCGGCTGCGCGCCGCTTACGAGACCGAGTTCCTCGCGGCGCAGGCGGGCGATGCCGAGGCCGCCCGCATCGCGGCAGCGCACTTCCACGGCGTCGCCGCCGACCTCGCGGGCAACTCGATGCTCGCCGAGCTCATCGGCGTCTTCGTCACGCGGCTGAGGTGGCTGTTCGGTCAGCATGACGACCTGCTGGCCATGGCCGAAGAGCACCGCGTCCTCCTCGACGCGGTGGCCGCGCGTGACGTCGAGGCTCTCCGGCGACTCGTTCCGGAGCATCTGGCGTCCGGCCAGGCGGCTGCGGAGGCGCGTCTCGGGAACGTCGCCTACGCGATCTGAGCTTTGCGGGAATAGCCGGTTCGGGCGTATCGTTGTCGATAGGTAGATACCCCTAGGGGGTATAGGTTCCGACCTTCGGGACACTGCCGAGAGGAGGCACATCATGAACACCACCACCTACGCCGTCACCGGGATGACCTGCGGACACTGCGAGGGCTCGGTGCGGAGCGAGGTCGCCAAGCTCGACGGAGTGACGGGCATCGAGGTCAGCGCCGCATCGGGCACGCTCGTCGTGACCTCCGATTCCGCGCTCGACGACGCGGCCGTCCTGGCCGCGGTCGACGAGGCCGGCTACCGCGCCGCGCGCGCCTGAGGGGCGATCATGGCAGGCGCAGGAGCGACCTACGATCTCGAGATCGGCGGCATGACGTGCGCGTCGTGCGCGTCGCGCATCGAGAAGCGGCTCAATCGCATCGACGGGGTCACGGCATCCGTCAACTATGCGACCGAGAAGGCGCACGTCGAAGCCGCACCGGGCATCGACGTCGACGACCTCATCTCCGAGGTCGTGCGCACCGGCTACTCCGCCGCGCTCCCGCGCGAGGAGGACGACGGTGAGCCCGATGCCGCGTATCGGATCCTGCGTCTGCGCCTGATCGTCGCCGCGGCGCTGGCGATCCCCGTGATCGTCCTCGCGATGGTCGAGCCGCTGCAGTTCCCCGGCTGGCAGTGGGCGTCGCTCGTGCTCGCCACCCCCGTCGTCACCTGGGCCGCCTGGCCCTTCCACCGCGCGACCTGGCTGAACGCCCGCCACCGCGCCGTCACGATGGACACCCTGATCTCGGTCGGCGTCACGGCCGCCTACCTGTGGTCGCTGTACGCGCTGTTCTTCGGCACTGCGGGCATGTGGGGGATGACCCACCCGTTCCGGTTCACGATCGAGCGCGGCGACGGGCTCGGCAGCATCTACCTCGAGGTCGCCGCCGGAGTGACGATGTTCCTGTTGCTCGGGAGGTTCCTCGAGCAGCGGTCGAAGCGCCGCGCGGGCGCCGCCCTGCGGGCACTCGGAGAGCTGGGTGCGAAGGACGTCGCGATCCTCCGAGACGGCGTCGAGACGCGGGTGCCGCTGTCTCAGCTCCTCGTCGGAGACGTGTTCGTCGTGCGCCCTGGTGAGAAGATCGCGACCGACGGCATCGTGCGGGACGGCTCATCGGCCGTGGATGCCTCGATGCTCACCGGCGAGTCCGTCCCCGTCGAGGTGACGCCGGGCGACACGGTCACCGGCGCCACGGTCAACGTGGGCGGCCGCCTGCTCGTCACGGCCACGCGCATCGGCTCCGACACGCAGCTTGCTCGCATGGCGCAGCTCGTCGAGGAGGCGCAGTCGGGCAAGGCGGAGGCGCAGCGCCTCGCCGACCGCCTATCGGCCGTGTTCGTGCCGATCGTGTTCGCGATCGCCGCGGTGACCCTCGCCGTGTGGCTTCTCGCAGGAGGAGGCGCCGCTGCGGCGTTCACCGCCGCCGTCGCCGTTCTCATCATCGCGTGCCCCTGTGCGCTCGGTCTCGCGACGCCGATGGCGCTTCTCGTCGGCACGGGCCGAGGAGCCCAGCTTGGCGTGCTCATCAAGGGCCCGGAGGTGCTGGAGTCCACGCGTCGCGTCGACACGATCGTGCTCGACAAGACCGGCACGGTGACCAGCGGACGCATGACCCTGCTCGATGTCGTCCCCGCAGCCGGCGAAGACCGTCTGCAGGTGCTGCGGCTGGCGGCCGCCGTCGAGGAGGCATCCGAGCACCCGATCGGGCAGGCCATCGTGCGGGCTGCGGTCGAGCAGCTCGGCGACCTCCCCTCCGTGTCCGACTTCCAGAACGCGCAGGGTCGAGGGGTCTCGGGTGTCGTCGACGCGCACGCCGTGATCGCGGGGCGCCCGTCGCTGCTCGCCGACTGGGCGCTGCATCTTCCGGCCGATCTCGCCGCGGCGTTCGAGCGTGCGGAGTCCGAGGCGCGCACGGCCGTGGCCGTCGCGTGGGACGGTGCGGTGCGCGGCATCCTCGTCGTCGCCGATCAGGTCAGGCCCAGCAGCGCCGACGCGATCGCGGCTCTGCGGGGCCTCGGCCTCACCCCCGTGCTGCTCACGGGCGACAACGAGACGGCCGCGACGCAGGTCGCCGCACAGGTGGGCATCGACGAGGTGCGCGCCGGCGTGCTCCCCGAGGGCAAGGTCGCCGAGGTCGCCGCGCTTCAGGCGCAGGGCAGGGTCGTCGCGATGGTGGGCGACGGCGTGAACGACGCCGCTGCTCTCGCCTCGTCCGACCTCGGCATCGCCATGGGCACGGGAACGGATGCCGCCATCGAGGCATCCGATCTGACGCTCGTGCGGGGCGACCTGTGGGGAGCGGTCGACGCCATCCGGCTCGCGCGCCGCACGCTGGGCACGATCCGCGGCAACCTGTTCTGGGCCCTCGCGTACAACGTCGCGGCGCTCCCGCTCGCGGCTCTCGGTCTGCTCAACCCGATGCTCGCGGGTGCCGCCATGGCGTTCTCGAGCGTGTTCGTGGTGCTGAACAGCCTCCGACTGCGTCGGTTCCGCAGCGCCGCGCCCGGGATGAGAACGGTCTAGGAGCGCCCCAGGTGCGGAGCTATATTTAGCGCTACACGGATTCTTTCCGGAAGTCATGCGTTCTGGGGAGCGAGATGCGGAGTATCGCGGTGGTCGTCGGGGGGCTGCTGGTGATCGGCGGCGGAGTCCTCGTCGTGTCCGCGGATCAGCAGCGCGTGGCGGCTCTGCAGGAGGCCAAGACCGCCGTCGAGGATGCTCGCGGAGAGGTCGCCGAGCTTCGGGCCGCGAACCACGGGCTGTCCGAGAAGCTGGCGGCCCTGCAGTCGCGGATCGCCGAGCAGGACGCGCAGCTCTCCGACGTCACGGGGTTCCTGCAGTGAGGCGGATGCTGGCGGTCACGGCGGCACTCGCGGTCGTCGTCGCCGCGGGCGTCGTCGGACGGGCGAACGCCCTCGATGCGGAGCGGGCGGAGACCGTCGCCCAGCTGCGTGCCGTCGTGGCGTCGCTGGACGACGCCCAGGGGCGCTCCGACCACCTGCACGGGTTGATCGATGCCGCGGAGAAGGATGCCGCGGACAGGGCGGCCGTGCTCGCCGTCAGGCCCGCGTTCACCACGGAGGTCGCCGCGCTGACCTCGGCGCTGAGCGGTGCTGAGGGCAAGATCGACACCTCGGCGACCAGGGCCTCGGCGCTGTCGGCGCAGCAGTCCGTGCTGGCCGAGCGCAAGGACCCCGCGGTCGTGCAGGCCGCGACCGCGACGGTGCATGCGCTCACGGCGAAGGTGACGGGCGACGTGGCGACGTGGCAGGCGGCCCAGTCGGCCCGGAGCGGACCAGGGGGACCGGCGTGGTCATCGAGCGGGCCGGACGGCTATGCGCGGGTGCGCGCGGCGCTCGACCGGGTCGGCGGTGCCGGGGTCGGTCTGTACGAGTCGACCTCGTGCGCGGGCGGGAGCGCGGCGGCGTGCGCCAACAGCAACGGCTACATCAAGTACAGCGCCGGCATCGTCGGCTGGAGCGCCGATCGCTTGAACTGGGCCATGGCGCACGAGCTCGCGCACATCTACCAGTTCCAGGTGTGGGGTGCACTGACCTCGTCATCGACGTATCAGACCATGTTCGGCAGCGACCCGGAGTTCCTCGCGAACTGCATGGCCGTCGTGCGAGGCTTCCCCGGGGCGGTCGGATGCGACGCCGACCAGCAGGCCTGGGCGTCGGGGATCTGGGTCGGCGCGGTCCGCTGAGTCAGGAGATCGGGGTCGTCGTGTCGATCGCCTCGCGGAGCGGCCGCCGCATCGCCTTCCAGTAGGAGCGCGGCGCGAGGCGCACGAGCACGTCGATGAGCCCGGCCTCCCTGCCCACCATCGTGCGCGCGCGGCGCCGCTCGGTCGCGCGGACGATCTGCGCCGCGGCATCCGCAGGCTCGGTGTGGTACATCGCCGCCTGCGCCGAGGCCGCCCTCGCCGCCACCGCCGGGTCGATCGCGGCCGCATAGCGGCCGTGCAGGATGATGCCCGTGCGGACGCCTGCGGGGTACACCGCCCCGACGGTGACCGACGTGCCCTCCAGTTCGTGCCGCAGGGCCTCGGAGAAGCCGCGGACGGCGAACTTGCTCAGCGAGTACGGGATCCGCCCCGCCGGCGCTGCCAGTGCATACACGCTGGCGAGGTGCGTGATGTGCGCGGCCGGCGCCGCCCTGAGCGCCGGCAACAGAGCCTTCGTGATCGACACCGTGCCCCAGAGGTTCACGTCGACGAGCCAGCGCATCTCCTCCATCGTCAGCTGCTCGAGGCTGCCGAGCATCGACGATCCGGCGCAGGTGATCAGCGCGTTGATCCGAGGGTGGGCGGCGACGATGTCGGCGGATGCCGCGAGCACGGCGTCGTCGTCGCGGAGATCGACGACGTGCGTGGTGACGGTCGTGCCGGCGAGCTCGGCGGCGACGGCATCCAGCGCCTCCGCGTTGTGGTCGATGAGCGCGAGATGCGCGCCGGAGGCGGCCAGCAGGCGCGCGATGTCGGCGCCCATCCCGCTGGCCGCGCCGGTGATGACGGTCGTGCTTCCGGCAAGGGCGAGACGCTGCATGCATCCTCCTCCTGGCGCGTTTCCGGGTGTGCGCCCTCGTGCTTCGTCGCAGGCGGGGAGTTCCTGATCGTGATCCATTCTGACCGACCAGCCGGGGGAGGGGAACCGCTACGCTCGTGAGAGAGGAGGTTGCGGTGGGACGAACTGCGGATGCCATCGCTGAGGGCGTCGCGATCGCGACCTCTGCCGCGCGCCTCGCCGTGAAGAACCACATCCTCGTCGGGACGATCGCCGAGGACGGCGTGTTCGACACCGAGAAGTACATCGCCGACACCCGTGAGGCCCTCCGCGCGATGGCCGAGGAGGCCGAGGAGTCGGAGAAGGCGCTGAACGCCCTCCGCAAGCGCGCCCGCGGCCGGCATTCCGACCCGGTCGGCACCCACGACTACCGCGATCGCGATGTCCGCAACCTCAAGCGCAGGGCCAAGCAGTCGCACGGCGTCGCCGCGAAGCTGCGCGAGATGATGGAAGACCCCGAAGAGCTCGGGGTGATCGTCGAGGAGGCCCGCAAGGCCGCGTGGGCCGACGTGCGCCACAACCTCGATCGTCGCCTCAAGGTGGAGGGCATGCGCCCCGACCAGGACCCGGACTACGAGCGCATGCGCGAGGCGCGGATGCAGGCGCTGAGGCTCGTCGATCTGCAGGCGCTGTCCTCGGAGCAGCGGGCCAAGGAGAAGCGCAGGAAGAAGCAGCAGAAGGCGGCCGAGAAGGAGTCCGCGAAAGCCTCCAAGGGGTCGTCGAAGGGCGACTGAGGCCCCGTTTCGCTTTCCGGCGGAGACTGTTGTAGGCTGTTCCACGGCCCGCTGAGCGGGCTGGGCGCCCGTAGCTCAATGGATAGAGCATCTGACTACGGATCAGAAGGTTAGGGGTTCGAGTCCCTTCGGGCGCACACTGTGTTGAGACAGTGATGAGACGGCTTCCGCTTCGGCGGGGGCCGTTTCTGCGTTGACGGGCGCTATGAGTCCCACGGTTCGAGCGGCGGGAGCGCCGTCTGCGGCCGTCATCCGGCAGAGGACGGCCGCTAGTATCGGCAGCGTGTCCTCCGGTCTCTTCCATGCGGGTCTGCGCCGACCGCCGCGCACGGCGGCACGACGCATCGTGTGGGGAGTCGTGACTCTTGTGCCTCTCGGCGCGATCGCCGCGTGCTTCACCGTCGTCGCCGTGTTGGGGTGGTTCGGCGAGGTCGCTCAGACGGACACGGAGAGGATCTCGTTCACGGTCTTCGCCGTGATCTTCGATCTCATCTTCGTGCTGACCCTCGTCTTCGGCGCCGTGGAGGTGAAGCGTCAGTTCGCCCGGGAGAGGGCGCCCGCATCCGGGGAAGAGCGGTAGTCGCTCGCCCAGCCTGCTGTCGGCTCCCGTCCGCCGCTCAGGATAATCTCGAAGGTGTGACTGCATCCCGAGCCGAGGCCGCGTACTCCCGCGCTGTCACGGCGTTCAGCACGCCGACCCTCGACCTTCTCCACGGCCGATTCGCGCCGTTCGTCGTCGCCTCCCTCTCGATCCTGTTCACGGCGGATCGCGCCTCCGTCCCGATCGCCGAAGCCCATGCCGAGCTGACCGAGGTGCTCGATGAGCTGAGGGCGGCGGACGATGACGAAGATGACCGCCGGGTGCCCGCGGGTAGCGGTCGCGACGTGTGCCGGCACTGGGTCCGTCTGGGCTGGCTGGTGCAGCAGATCGACGACGACGTCGAGGTGTACCGTCTCTCCGCGCACGCCGTGGAGGCGCTGGAGATCGCCGGGCGAACGGGCGGCGGACGCACCCGCGTCTCCAACTCCCGCGTCCGGACCCTCCTCGAGGCCGTCGAGCACCTGGCCGACAGCGCGGAGGCTGACCCCGCACGTCGTCTCGCCCGCCTCCATGAGGAGCGGGCTCTGCTCGACGCGGAGATCGCGCGGATCGAGGAGTCCGGCCATGCCGACCCCCTCGACGACGAGGAACTGCTCGAAGAGGCCGAGAACGTCCTCCACCTGGCGCGCGAGCTGCCGGCCGACTTCACCCGGGTGGCGGAGTCGCTCAAGGCGATGCAGCGCGACGTCGTCGCCCATCTGCGCCGTGACGAACGGCCGACGGGCGAGGTGCTCCGCGAGTACCTGCAGCGTGCGCAGGACGTCATGCAGTCGACCCCCGAGGGGCGCGCCTTCTCCGGCGCGCTGCGGCTGATCGGCGACCCGGAGCGCATCGACGCGCTCAACGACCAGCTCCACACCCTGCTCAGGCAGCCGTTCGCGCGGATGCTCGACGGGAGCCGTCGCGCCGAGCTCGACGCGATCGGCCGCAGGGTCGAGCTCGGCGTCGAGGAGGTGCTGGCGGCACAGCGCCGCGCATCCCACGTCATCACAGGACAGGTGAAGACCCACGACCCCCTGCGGGACCGTCAGATCGACGACCTACTGCGCGACGTCATCGCCGGCCTCCACGCGTGGAGCGGTGCGGGGTCCGTCGCCGAGCCGGTGCGCAGCATGCCGCTCGTCGATCTCGGTCACCTCCGGCAGACCTCGAGCGACGTCCGCCCGCCCGGAGCCCCGGCTCCGCTCGCGGACGCCGACGACGTCGAGTTCGTCGACGCCGACACCAGGGCCTGGGGCGGGCCGCGGTACGCGGAGCTGGAGGAGTACGTCGCGGGCCTCGGGGAGGAGTTCGACCTCGGCACGGCGTTCGCGCACGCCGCAGACGACACCCGCCGCCCTGTCGACCTCCTCGGCCTGCTCGAGATCGCCCATCGCAACGGCATGAGCGAGGGCGACGACGTGTCGGTGGTCGTCGCCCTGCGTCCGGACGGCACCACGCGACGGTTCGCGTTCGGTGCGGTCACGGCTCGCACCACGAAGGAAGAAGCACATGACTGACGAAGACTTCGAGACGGCGGCGCCGGTCGATGATCCGTTCATCTCCCCGGTCGCGATGGAAGACGACATCGAGGAGCACTTCCCGGGCGACCGCGGAACGCTCGACCCCGAGATCCGACGGGTGCTCGTGCACATCCTCCAGCGCCGGTTCATCGCCGCCGAGCGCAACCGCCGCGAGTGGACGCTGCTGCTCGACCACCAGCAGGTGATCGAGTCGCGCCTGAACGACCTGTACCTCCGTCTGGTCGTCGACCACGGCCGCGGTTTCGCCTACAAGCAGCAGCTGCGTTCCGACGAGATCGACATGCCCGTCCTCCTCAAGGACACCCCGTACTCGCGCGCCGAGACCCTCGTGCTCGTGCATCTGCGCACGGTCTACCAGCGCGAGTCGGCCGCGGGCGAGGCATCCGTCCGCATCGACGTCGAAGACGTCGAGCAGACCGTGCTGAGCTACTTCACCGAGGTCGAGGGCAGCACGGCCAGGCAGCAGAAGGCGATCAGGAACGCCCTGGACCGCCTCGACCGAGAGGGCATCGTGCACGAGGAGACCAGCGGGCGCTACCGGATCAGCGCCCTCGTCGAGGTCGTCCTCAGCGCGGAGACGCTCAAGGAGCTTCGAGAATGGCTGCGATCGCAGGAGGTCGTCGCGCGATGACGATGGTGGACACGCTCTTCGGACTCATCCCCGCCGGTTCGCGGGGGCAGCAGTGGGTCGCCGAAGACCTGCAGCTGATCAACTGGGGCGGATACGACGGCGGACCGCACCGCGTGCGATTCTCGCCCTACGCGACCCTGCTCTGCGGTGGATCGGGGTCGGGCAAGTCCACGCTGATGGACGCCTACATCGCGCTCATGATGCCGCACACGACGCCCTTCAACGGCGCATCGAACGGCGGCGTCACCGGCCGCCCGCGCGGAGACGAGCAGCGGAACATCCTGTCCTACGGTCGAGGCAAGATCGACGAGTCCCGCACGGAGGACGGCACGAAGCTGCGGGTCCTCCGCGGAGACGGCGAAGACACCTGGAGCGCGATCGCGACGACGTGGCTCGACCACGACGGGACCCGATTCACCGCGGTGCGTGCGTGGTACATCCCCGCCGACGCGCGGGTCCTCGAAGACACCGTCCGCGTGCGCGCCACCGTGAACGGCCCGTTCGATCTGGCGCGGCTGGAGCAGGCCGCGGCGCAGCGCCTCTCCGACGCCGCCGTCCGCGACGCCGGGCTGGAGACCCTCGCCACCGATCGCGAGTTCTCCGCGCGCCTGCACGCCGTGCTCGGCATCGGCGCCGCGGGCTCCGGTGCGAAGGCGATCAGCCTCCTCGCGCGGATCCAGGCTGGTCAGCAGATCACCACGGTCGACGACCTCTACAAGAAGCTCGTGCTCGAAGAGCCGGAGACGATGGCGACGGCGGATGCCGTGGTCGCGCACTTCGACGAACTCGAGAGCACGCGCACGCGCATGCTCACCGCGAAGCAGCAGGTGAGCGCGCTCGAGCCGATCCGCGGCATCAAGGAGCGGATCGCGGCGGCAGCAGAGCGCGTGCGCGTGATCGACGAGGTGGGCGTGTTCTCCGAGCCGTCGTCTCTCGCCGCACTGTGGAGTGCCGAGCGTCGCCTCGGTCTGCTGCGTGAGGTCGAGACGGAGCTGGGCGACCGCACGCGTTCGCTGCAGCTCTCCGTCCGGGAGAAGCGCGCGCTCGTCGAGGCGGCTGACGTGGAGCGCGAGGGTCTTCTCGACGTGCTGCGCCAGTCGGGCGGAGACCGGCTGGAGACGGCGCAGCGCGAGCTCAGGGTCGCCGAGCGTCGCCTGGAGGAGGTGCGCCGCGAGCGGGAGCGCTTCGACCTCGTCGCGAAGGAGCTCGGCGCCGACGTGTCGTCTGCGGCGGACTTCGAGGCTCTCGTGAAGGGAGCCCGCAGCGCGGCGCCCGGTGTGTCGGTGCGCGACCTGCGTGCCGAATTCGCCGACGCCGAGACCGCGCGTCGAACGGCGAAGTCCGAGCTGGATCGTGCGCAGGGTGAGCGGGACCGCACGAGCCGGATGCGCAGCAGCATCCCCGCGCACCTGGACGAGTCCCGCAACCTGCTGGCGGAGGCGGCCGGGCTCGATCCGAGCGAGCTGCCCTTCGTCGGCGAGCTCGTCGAGGTGCGCACCGAGTTCGAGCCCTGGCGCGAGGCGTTCAACCTCGCCCTCGGCGGCTTCGCGAGGACGCTTCTGATCGACGTCGCCCATCTCGACGGCTTCCGCGCGGCGATCAACGGCATCCGCACTCCGGAGCGGCTGAACTACGAGGGCGTGCACACCGGGCTGGCCGAGCTGCGCGCCGCAGACGCGAAGACGCTCCCCGGTCGCCTCGACCACCAGAAGAGCCCGTTCACCGGATGGCTGCAGCAGCGTCTGCAGGAGCGCTTCGGGTACGTCTGCGTCGACTCCTCGGCGCAGCTCGGCGACCATCAGAAGGCGCTCACGATCACCGGACAGGTGTCGCAGGGTAGCCGTGGCGCGCACGGCGGGCAGGGCCGCGGCAACCTGCTCGGCTTCACGAACGACCGTCGGCTGCGCGAGCTCGACGAGCAGCTGCAGGAGCTCGCCTCCCGGTACGAGGAGGCGGCATCGGCGGCGCAGGATGCCGAGACCGCGCTCGACCGCATCGAGGCGCGCTCGAAGGCGTTCGCGAGGATCGAGGATCTCACCTGGGAGCAGATCGACGTCGCTGCGGTCGAGGCGGAGCGCACGCGCTGGCTCGCCGTCGAGGCGGAGGTCACCGAGGGGAACCCCGAGATCGCGCAGCTCACGCGGCAGGCCGATGAGCTGAAGGTCCGCGCCGGTCGTCTCCGCCAGGAGGAGGCTCGGCTGGCGAGCGACCTGGAGCAGGCGCAGGCGCACTGGGCTCAGGTCACGGACGAGGTCGACACCTGCCAGAGCGTCATCGATGCTGCCGACGCCGGCGGCATCGCGCTGGAAAACGGCCATGCGTCCTTCCTCGACTCCCGGTTCCTGCTCGTCGACGCGGCGAGCCCGACCGCCGCGCAGCGGCTCGCGCACCTCGACACTGCCCTGCGCACCGCCGCTCAGCGTCTGCTCGAGGATCGTCGTGCCGCCGCGGAGGCCCACGACGAGCAGCGCGAGAGCATGCGCCGGCTCATGACGGGCTTCCTGGAGCGCTGGAACGACCTCACGATCCTGCCCGACCCGGACGAGTCGGTCGCCGAGTTCGAGAGCATCCTGGAGGCGCTGCAGACCAACGGGCTGCACGAGCTCGAGATCGAGTGGCGGGACAGTCTCCTCAAGCTCTCCGGCAACGACCTCACGAGCCTCGACTCCACGCTCGCCCGTTCCCGTCGCGAGATCAAGGACCGCATCGAGCCGATCAACCGGATCATGGCCGAGCTGCCCTTCTACGACGACGATCACCGGCTGCAGATCGCGCCGCGGGAGAACCAGTCCGAGGCGCGCAAGCGATTCCTCAGGGAGCTCCGCGAGGTCAGGCAGCTGATCGAGGCCGCCTCCACGGATGCCGAGCGCGATGCCGTCTACCGCAGGATGAGCCGTCTCATCGGGCGGATGCGGCGCACCGCTCCGGACTTCGCGGAGCTCATCGACGTGCGCAACCACGTGCGGGTGAGCGCGGAGCGCATCCACGCCGTCACTCGCGAGCATGTCGCCCTCTACGACCACATCGGGGAGAAGTCCGGAGGCGAGTCGCAGGAGCTCGTGGCGTTCATCGTCGGCGCCGCGCTGCGCTACCAGCTCGGCGACGCCGGCGCCCCGCGTCCTCGTTACGCGCCGGTGTTCATGGACGAGGCGCTCATCAAGGCCGACGCGCACTTCACGAAGCGGGCGATCGGCGCGTGGCGCGGGCTCGGGTTCCAGCTCGTCATCGGCGCGCCGAACGACAAGTACAGCGCGATCGAGCCGCACGTCGACGTCGAGTACGACATCCTCAAGGACACCAGGGGCCGCTCCTGGGCCAAGGCGAAGGTCGGGCTCCCGGATATCGGGTGAGCGGGGCGGCGCCGGACGGAGAGCACTGAAGCGCCATCCGGTGAGCCGTCCGCCGACGGCTCACCGGATGCGGACTGCGGGAGCGCTCAGTGCTCGACGGCGTAGACGAGCTTGACGACGCCGTTCGCGTAGGCCTCGGAGTCGAGGAGGCGCAGGTTCTGGCGGTCGCGGTCCTCGGAGCTGAAGATGCTCTTGCCGCCCGAGAGCAGGTACGGGAACATCAGCAGGTTGTACCGGTCGATCAGGCGATCCTCGCCGAGGCGGCGGGCCAGCTCGGCGCTGCCGTGGATGAAGAGAGCGCCCTCACCTGACTCCTTCAGGCGCGCGACATCCTCCGAGGAGCGGAGGATGATCGTCGGGCCCCAGCCGTCGACCAGCGCGCTCTCGTCGAGGGTCGACGAGACGACGTACTTCGGAAGCTCCTGGTAAGCGGCGTGGTCTTCGGAGGTCGGCCAGAACGCCGAGAACGCCTCGTAGCTGCGGCGGCCGAACACGAGGGCGGTGGTGTCGGCCAGCTCTTCGCCCTTCAGGGAGTACGCGGCCGGGTCGAACGCGGTGTCGAACACCCAGCCGCCGCTGCGGTGGCCCTCCACGGTGCCTCCGGGGGAGTCGACGATGCCGTCGACGGTGATGAATCCGGTGTAGACGAGTTCGCGGGCCATGATGCTTCCTTTCTGCGGTGACGACCGCCGTTCGATCGTCTCACTACTGCGTCGAACGAGATGCGCGCGGATCGACATCCGTCCCGAATCTTCGTCCGGCGATCTTCAGGAGCGTCGAGAATGGCGGATCGGATGCGTAGGCACCCACCATGCGCGACGGGGCGGTGGGCGCGGCGGGGCGGTGGGCGCGACGGCTAGAGCAGGCTCGTGATGGCGGGGTCGCGGCGGGCGACCTCGGTCGCCGTGGAGATGATCGCGTGGCGCATCGCCGCCACCGCGAGCGCAGGTGTCACGTCAGAGCGGTGGGCGAGGCTGATCGTGCGCGTCATCGAGGGGTGCGCGAAGCGGACCGACCGCAGCTCGGGTCGATCGAGCAGCACCATGGCGGGCACGACGGCGACGCCGACTCCGCGCTCGACGAAGCGGAGCACGGCATCCATCTCCGCCCCCTCCAGCACGACGTTCGGGGTGAGGTCGGCGGCGCGGAAGGCGGCATCCGTCGTCGTCCGCAGGGAGTAACTGTCGTCGAAGACGATGAGCGGCAGCGTGGACAGCCGGTGGATGTCGATCACCGCGTCCTCGGCGATCGGGGGATGGGCGGCGGATGACACGACCACCAGCTCCTCGGCGAGTAGAGGGGTACGTGTGAGGCTCACCCCCGGAACGGGCTGCGCCGTCGACTCGGTGATGAGGGCGATGTCGACAGCGCCTACCGCCAGCTGCTCGACGAGCAGGCGGGAGCCGCTCTCGGTGAGATGGAGGTCGACGTCGGGGTAGGAGGAGTGGAACGCGCTGAGGGCCTCGGCGACGAGGCTGATGCACAGGGTCGGCGGAGCCCCGAGGCGCACGCGTCCGCGGCGGAGCCCGGCCAGCTCGCCCATCTCCTCGCGGATGGCGTCGGCCTCGGCGAGCATCCGCTGCGCCCGGGGGAGCAGCGTCTCTCCTGCGGCGGTGAGGGCGATGTGTCCGCGTGCCCGGTGGAACAGCTCGGCCCCGAGCTCACGCTCGAGTGTGGAGATCTGCCGGCTCAGCGAGGGCTGCGCCAGGTGCAGGCTCTCGGAGGCTCTGGTGAAGTGCCCGAGCCGGGCGACCTCCACGAAGCCGCGCAGCTGCTCCAGGTTCATGGCCATAGCTTAGCCGCATGATTCTGACTCGGACTATGCATTGGAGTTATTAGGCGACCCTAACTAGCGTGGCCGACATGAGTACACGCGAACGTCAGATCTCCACCACCGTCCTCGTCATCGGCACGGGCGGATCGGGGCTGCGAGCGGCGATCGAGATCGCCGAGCACGGCGTCGACGTCGTCGCCGTCGGCAAACGACCGCGGAACGACGCGCACACATCACTCGCCGCCGGCGGCATCAACGCGGCCCTCGGCACGATGGATGCCGAAGACAGCTGGCAGCAGCACGCCGCCGACACCATCACGGAGAGCTACCTGCTCGCCAACCCGCACACGGTCGAGATCGTGACCCAGGGCGCCGAGCGCGGCATCCGCGACCTCGAGCGCTGGGGCATGGACTTCGCCCGTGAAGACGACGGCCGCATCTCGCAGCGCTTCTTCGGCGCCCACACCTTCCGACGCACCGCCTTCGCCGGCGACTACACGGGCCTCGAGATCCAGCGCACCCTCGTGCGGCGGGCCGAGCAGCTCGACGTGCCGATCCTCGACGGCGTCTACATCACGCGGCTCCTCGTGCGCGACAACGTCGTGTTCGGCGCCTACGGATTCGACCAGGCCGACGGCACGCGGTACCTGATCCACGCGGATGCCGTGATCCTCGCCGCCGGCGGACACAACCGCATCTGGCGGCGCACCTCCTCCCGCCGCGACGAGAACACCGGAGACTCCTTCCGGCTCGCGGTCGACGCGGGCGCCCGCCTGCGCGACCCCGAGCTCGTGCAGTTCCACCCGTCCGGCATCATCGAGCCGGAGAACGCGGCGGGCACCCTCATCTCCGAGGCCGCCCGCGGCGAGGGCGGTGTCCTGCGCAACGCCCTCGGCGAGCGCTTCATGCCGAAGTACGACCCGGAGCGGATGGAGCTGTCCACCCGCGACCGCGTCGCGCTCGCCGCGTACACCGAGATCGCCGAGGGGCGGGGCACCGAGAACGGCGGCGTGTGGCTCGACGTCTCGCACCTGCCCCGCGAGACGATCATGACGAGGCTGCCCCGGGTCTACCAGACGATGATGGAGCTGCAGATGCTCGACATCACGACCGACCCGATCGAGATCGCCCCGACGGCCCACTACTCGATGGGCGGCGTGTGGGTGCGGCCGGAGGATCACCAGACCGACGTCGACGGGCTGTACGCGATCGGCGAGGCGTCCAGCGGTCTGCACGGAGCGAACCGCCTCGGCGGCAACTCGCTCATCGAGCTGCTCGTGTACGGGCGGATCGTCGGACAGGCCGCGATGGCGCACGCCGCAGGCCTCGACGCCCAGCGCCGTTCGGCGGATGCCGTGGCGCAGGCCCGGGCCGAGATCGACGACCTCCTCGCCGCGGACGGGCGGGAGAACGTGCGCGCCCTGCAGCGTGCGATCCGCGACACCATGACCGCCTACGCCGGAGTGGTCCGCTCGGAGGAGGGGCTCCGCACCGGACTCGCCGAGCTCGACCTCATCGAGGGGCGCATGGAGGACGTCGGCATCCACCCCGACATCGCCGGGTTCCAGGACCTCTCTCACGCCTTCGACCTCAAGGCCTCGGCGCTGGCGGCGCGCGCGACGTTGGAGGCCGCGCTGGAGCGTCGCGAGACCCGCGGATGCCACAACCGCAGCGACTTCCCCGACACCGACCCGACGCTGCAGGTCAACCTCGTCTGGAGCCCGCGCGAGGGCATCACGCGCGAGGAGATCCCGCCGATCCCCGCCGAGATCGCCGAGCTGATGCGCGAGGTCGACACGAAGGGCAAGCTCGTCGAGTAGCCCGGCGCTCCACCAGCTCCCGTCGCGAAAGATCCCGCTCAGGTTCCCCCGGAGCGGGATCTTTCGCGACCGGAGCGAACCCGGAGCGACCGGAGCGGGCGGGACGTCAGCGGCTGATGTCGGCGACGGTCGCGCCGGTCGCGGCCGCCGACAGCGACAGCGCCACGTCCGCCTGGCTCAGGATGCCGACCAGCAGGTGATCCTCGATCACGGGAAGACGGCGGATCTGATGCTCCCGCATGAGGTCGAGGGCCACGCGCACGTCATCGTCGGCGGCGACCGTCACGGGCTTGCCCTTGGCGAGCGCACCGGCGGGCGTGCTGTCGGGGTCGAGGCCTGCGGCGATCGCGCCGACGACGATGTCGCGGTCGGTGAGCATCCCCTTCAGCCTGCTGTCCTCCCCGCAGATCGGCAGCGCGCCGACATCCAGCTGGGCCATCAGTGTCGCGGCGATCTGCAGCGAGTCGTTCTCGCCGATGCAGCGCGGGCTGGGGGTCATGATCTCTCGTGCGGTGGTCATCGTCTTCCCTCTCGTCTCGATCGTTCGTCCTGATGTCCTGCGATGCGCCGTGATCCGCGGATGCCGTGTCAGGCGCCGGTGCGCGGATCCCGCTCCGGGCCGTCCGAGTAGTCCGGCCGCGGGGGCTGCACGGGCTGATCGGAGTACTCGCCTCCCTCTCGTCCTCCATACGGGCGTCCGTGGTCGGCGAACTCCTCGCGGGCGAACACGAGGGTCCACGGTCCGGCGGTGAACCGGGCTCCGGTGCGGAGCGTCTCCGTGCGGGCGCCTCCGTGCGTGGCATCCGTGCCGGGGCTGGCGTTCATCTCGCCCTCCCCGTGCAGCTCGAGGACGTACTCGTCGCGCTCGTCGTGCGTGATGGTGGCGTGCAGCGGCTCGGTGTCGGCGAGGCGCAGGTCGCTGTCGTCGGCCGAGCCGATCCGCACCAGGTCGGACTCGATCGCGTACTCGGCGCGGTCGTCGTCGCGGGCGATGCGCAGGCGCGGCGACCCTGCTCCCCACTCCGCGTGGGTGGTCGTGGGAACGTACCCCTCGTCGTCGGGAATGCCGACGTCGTCTGCACCGCGGTCGTCTCGTGCGTCCATGGACCGCACCTCCTCCGTGTCGGCCCTCAGGCTAGGCAGACGCGGATGCTGTGGCGCAGGGGGTTGACTTCAGTCCTCCGCAGTGATCCCGTCTTCGCTGGAGATCATGTCGGCCGTGACGAGGACGATCCCGCCGG
Source organism: Microbacterium sp. LWH10-1.2 (assembly GCF_038397765.1). NCBI lineage: Bacteria > Bacillati > Actinomycetota > Actinomycetes > Micrococcales > Microbacteriaceae > Microbacterium > Microbacterium sp. LWH10-1.2. Next base: position 2,778,421 of record NZ_CP151638.1, on the reverse strand, counting down.
AGGAGTTCGCGGAGTTCGCCATCGCCGCGATCCACTCCGGCTGCAGCGGAGGGGGAGTGGGATCGTCGAACACGAACCGCAGCGGGATCGACGGATGCAGCCAGATCGTCGAGCGACCGGGGACGTCGCCCTCCGGGTGCGCCCACGACAGGGTGAAGCTCTCGTTGCGACGGAGCTTGGTCGCCACGACCACCTTGAGGTGCGCCAGGGCGAGGTCGTCGATGTGGATCGGATCGTCGGCGTTGCCGTAATAGAACATGCCCATGCGTTCTACGCTACGCAGAGAGGGTTTGGTCCGACAGCATTCGTCGGGCCTCTGTCATCGAGTCGAGGAGAACAGCGGATGGGCAAGTTCGTCTACGAGGGCGATGTGAAGACCGAGATCGAGGATCGCGCCCTCACGCACCTTCAGCTGGTGATCACGGCGAAGCTGCGTCGGGGCGAGCCGTTCCCGTTCAGCTGGCGTGAGGACGCGAGCGTGGGCGGCGGGCGGACGACCGTGTGGATCCAGCCGGGCAGCGCCCTGGTGTTCAAGTACTTCGGCAGCAGGCAGCCGTCGATCAATCGGGCCTGGATCGAGGCGCTCGCGTTCACCGCCAACGCGCCGAGCGGCCTCTACCTGGTGCCGGAGCCCGCGGAGGCCGGCTCGGAGCCGGGGTCGGGTGAGGTGCCGGTCACTCCGCCGATCTGAGGCGCAGCGGGCGCGGGGTCAGGGGAGATCGAGCTGATCGAGGTTGAGTTCGCCCGAGGCGTTGAGCCGATTCATCATGGCCGTCACGCGCGACGGATCCAGCGCGGGGATCTCGGCGTGGTCGAATCCGAACTGCAGGGGGATCGCCGGATGGATCCAGATGGTCATGCGCGCGTCCGGCCCGTCGCCCTGCGGCCTCCAGGTGAGCATGAAGCTCTCCTGACGCCGCAGCTTCGTCGAGATGACGATCTTCACGTGCGCGAGAGTGACATCGTCGATCGGGATCGGCCCCGAGGTGCCGTCGTACTTCAGCCTGCCCATACCGCCCAGTATCGCCGATGCCCGGAGGCGGCGGGTGACAGCCGCCTCCGGCACGTCGTCACTTCGTCTTCGGAGTGCGGTTCTCCGCGCTGACCATCCAGGAGAGCTGTTCGACCCTCTCGAGGATCGCGTGCAGCATGTCGGCGCTCGTCGGATCCTCCTCATCGACCTCGTCGTGCACATCGCGGCAGGTCGCGGCGACCGCGTCGAGCCGGGCGGTCATCAGATCGATGGCGTCGCTGGTGAGGATCTCCCCCTGCGGCGCGTCGGCGAGCGTGGTGCTCTTCGCCACGACGGCGCTCCTCCCGTCGGGGAGCGCGTGCAGCGCCCGCATCCGCTCGGCGATCGTGTCGGCGAAGCCGCGCGCCGCGTCGATGATCTCGTCGAGCTGCAGGTGCGTGTCGCGGAAGTTCCTGCCGACGACGTTCCAATGCAGCTGCTTGCCCTGGCTCGCGAGCTCGATGAGATCGACCAGGACGCGCTGGAGGTCGTCCGTCAGCGCGGCCGAGGCGGTGAACGCCGACTCTGCTCCCTCCTTCGCCGTGCGCCGCGCGGTGGACGACCGCGGCGATCTCGTCGCGGTCTTGCCGGTCTTCTTGATGTCTGCAGCGCTCATGTGCGTCGCCGTCCCTTCGTGGTGGGTCTGTCGTCACGTCGTCCGTGAACGGCTCACGCTAAGTGCGGATGCCGGTGAGGGGAACGGCCTTGCGCGCGTCGACCGGTGGAGGTAGACGCACGTCGAGATCGCGGAGACACGCCGCCGCCGAGGGCGCGGGGCGTAGGCTGAGACGGTGACTGCGTACGTCTCGGCCTTCGACCTGTTCTCCATCGGAGTGGGGCCCTCGAGCTCCCATACGGTCGGCCCGATGCGGGCGGCTCTCGAGTTCGCCGGGCGGCTCGGAGCGACCGATGCGATCGACCGCGTCACCAGGGTCGGCAGCACGCTCTACGGCTCACTCGGCGCCACCGGCATCGGTCACGGGACGCCGGATGCCGTCGTCGCCGGACTCCGCGGACTCGCCCCGGAGACCTGCGACCCCGCCGATGTCCGCTCGGCGTGGACCGACTTCCCCGCGGGGGCGTCGCTCCGCCTGAACGGCACGCACGAGGTGGCGTTCAGCAAGGACGACATCGTCTTCGCGCCCCGCACGCGCCTCCCGGGTCACCCGAACGCCATGACCATCACGGCCTGGGATGCCGACGGCGGCACCGTCGCGGAGGAGACCTACTACTCGATCGGCGGCGGCTTCATCCGCCGCGACGGCGAGGAGGCGAAGCTCTCCACCGCCGCCCTGCCCTACTCGTATGCGGATGCCGCGTCCCTCCTCGCGCTGTGCGATGAGAACGGGCTCACGATCGCCGAGCTCGCGCGTCTCAACGAGACCGCGATGCGCAGCGAGGAGGAGGTCGCCGCGGGGCTGGACGCGATCTGGGACGCGATGGCCGCATGCGTCGACGCAGGGCTGCACGCCGACGGCGTCCTTCCCGGCATCCTCAAGGTGAAGCGTCGCGCGGGAACGATCCGCGCGCAGCTCGACGCCTCGGAGGCGGACGGCCACCGGGAGCTCCCGGGCGAATGGCTGGGCGCCTTCGCTCTCGCGGTGAACGAGGAGAACGCCGCCGGCGGACGCGTGGTCACGGCCCCGACGAACGGTGCGGCAGGCATCCTGCCCGCCGTCGCGATGTACTGGTGGCGCTTCCTCGCCGACTCTGGTCTCGGCGCGGGCAACGCGGTGACCCCCTACGGCGAGCTCGTCGGCAGCGCCCTGCTCGGCTTCGGCGCGGAGGCGTCGCTCGTCGCGGTCGGCGCGATCGAAGACCCCGACGCCGTCGCCGAGGCGAACCGCCGCCGTGGCATCCGCCGCTTCCTGCTCACCGCGACCGCTCTGGGATCGCTGTTCAAGGCGAACGCCTCGATCTCCGGCGCGGAGGGCGGATGCCAGGCCGAGGTCGGATCGGCGTGCGCCATGGCCGCCGGCGGGCTCACCGCCGTCATGGGCGGCACCAACCGGCAGATCGAGAACGCCGCGGAGATCGCGATGGAGCACCATCTCGGGCTCACGTGCGACCCCATCGGGGGCCTCGTGCAGATCCCCTGCATCGAGCGCAACGCGATCGCGGCGTCGACCGCCGTCACCGCGACCCGCCTCGCCCTGCGCGGCGACGGCAGCCACTACGTCTCCCTGGATGCCGTCGTCGAGACCATGCGCCAGACCGGACTCGACATGTCGACGAAGTACAAGGAGACCAGCGAGGGCGGCCTCGCGGTCAACGTCATCGAGTGCTGACGGCATCCCCGTCTCCTGTCAGCGGCTCCGGGTAGCCTCCTCGGAGGAGGTGGCATGGAGTCGATCTGGAAGGCCGGCAGCAGGCGTCGCCGCGAGCAGCCGGTGGTGGCGGTGCGCCCCGCCGACGACGCTCCGGCGCCGAGCCGGCAGTGGCCGACCAGCATCCCCGCCGTCGCGCAGGTGCTGCGTGACGGCATCGACCTCGCCCCAGGAGTGACCTTCCTGGTGGGCGAGAACGGCAGCGGCAAGTCGACCATCGTCGAGGGGGTCGCCGTGGCCTACGGGCTCTCGCCCGAGGGCGGTTCCCGTCAGGCCATGCACAGCACCCGCCCGACCGAGTCCCCGCTGTCGGACTGGATCCGACTGCAGCGCGGCGTGGGGGCCAACCGCTGGGGCTTCTTCCTGCGGGCCGAGACGATGCACTCGTTCTACACGTACCTCGAAGAGAATCCGTCGACGAGGGGTCCCGACATCCCGTTCCATGAGATGAGTCACGGAGAGTCGTTCCTGGCGATCCTGGAGAGCCGCTTCGACGAGCCCGGCTTCTACTGTCTCGACGAGCCCGAGGCGGCGCTGTCGTTCCAGTCGACGCTCGCGCTCATCGCCGTGCTCCAGCGCATCGTCGACGACGGCGGTCAGGTGCTGTGCGCCACGCACTCGCCGGTGCTCGCCGCCCTTCCCGGTGCGCAGATCCTCGAGGTCGGTGACTGGGGCATCCGCCCCGCCGCGTGGAACGACCTCGAGCTCGTGAACCACTGGCGGTCGTTCCTCGACTCGCCGGAGCGCTACCTGCGGCACCTCCTCGCCTGAGCGCATGTGCGGCGGCGGGGCCACAGGCCGCGGGGTGGCGGGGCGCCGGCGGCGGGGCGGCAGGCCGCGTGGCGCGGTCACCTGAACGTAGGCGGCGACGGCGGGGCGGCGGGCCGCGGTCGCCGACGGCGGGGCGCGGACCGCGGTCACCTGAACGCAGGTGCCGACGGCGGGGCGCGGTCACCGGGGTCGTAGGCTGTCGAGCATGACCGAGTCGAGAGCGCCGCGGCGCCGCGGACGCCCCCGCGGAGGAACGGACTCGCGGGAGCGGATCATCGGGGCGGCGGTCGACGAGTTCGGCGAGCACGGATACGACGGCTCCACGATCCGTTCGATCGCCGCGCGCGCCGGGGTGGACTCCGCGCTCGTGCACCACTATTTCGGCACCAAGGCCGATCTGTTCGCCGAGGCCGTCGGCATCCCGCTCCGGCCCGACATCGACGTGCCCGCGATCCTCGCCGGCCCGCAGGACGAGGTGGGGGAGCGGCTCATCCGCTACCTGTTGGACTCGTTCGAGCAGCCGGAGATCCGCCGCCGCGGGGTCATGCTCATCCGCACCGCGATCGGCAGCAAGCTCACGACGCCGCTGCTGGCGGGGTTCCTCTCGCGCGAGCTGATCGGACGCATCGCCAAGACCCTCGGCGTCGACGATGCGCAGCTGCGCGCCAGCCTCGTCGCCTCCCAGGTGGCGGGGCTCCTCATCGCACGGTACGTCGTGAAGCTCCCCGCGCTGACGGCGGCGCCGATCGACGAGCTCGTCGCCAGGGTCGCACCGACGGTGCAGCGGTACCTCTTCGGCTGACGCGACGGATGCCGCGGCATCCCCCGTGTCTCTGCCGACTGGCCCGGTGTGGAGGGGATGCCGTGGCGCCCTCGTCTCGGCCGATTCGTGCGGTGCGGTGCGGAGATGATGCCGTGCCCCGGGCACAGCTTCGGAGTGGAGTGGGCGACACGCCGTGGCCGGCCCTCCGATGCGGCGTGTCGGAATCGAGGTCCGAAGTTGTGCCCGGGGTGAGGTCCGAAGTTGTGTCCGGGCGCAGATGAGTCCGCCCCGCCACGACATCCATTGACCTCGGCGGCGCCCGGGCGCATAATTCATCACATGATGAATAACTCGGCGGTCGAGATCACCCAGCTGCGGGTGCGGCGGGGGCGGACGCGCGTGTTCGACGGCATCGACCTGACGATCCCGCGCGGAGAGATCACGGGGCTCCTCGGCCCGTCGGGGTGCGGCAAGACGACGCTGATGAGATCGATCGTCGGCGTGCAGCGGATCGCCTCGGGTGAGGTCTCCGTGCTCGGCGAGCCCGGTGGCTCGGCACGCCTGCGGAATCGCGTCGCCTATGGGACGCAGGGGGCCGCGGTCTACGGGGATCTGACCGTGCGGCAGAACCTGTCGTACCTCGCGGCGCTGCTGAGGGCGCCGAAGGGAGACGTCGACCGCGTCATCGACGAGGTCGGTCTCCGCGATCAGGCGGGGCAGCTCGTCGAGTCCCTCAGTGGTGGGCAGTCCACGCGGGTGTCTCTCGCGATGGCGCTGATCGGCGCTCCGGAGCTCGTCGTGCTGGACGAGCCGACCGTGGGCCTCGACCCCGTCCTCCGGGCCGAGCTCTGGGGGCTGTTCCGCGCACTGGCCGATCGCGGCGTGACGATGATCGTGTCGAGTCACGTCATGGACGAGGCGCTGCGCTGCGACCGGCTGCTGCTCATGCGCGACGGCCGCATCATCGCCGACACGACCCCGCGGGCGCTGCTCGATGACACCGGGACGTCCGATCCGGAGGCCGCGTTCCTCGCCCTGATCGAGAGGGACCATGCAGCCCACGGGTCGGGCCGCCGCAGCCGCAGGGAGGTGTCGGAATGAACGGCCGACGGATGCTCGCCACCGCCGCACGCGTGCTCGGGCAGCTGCGACACGATCCGCGCTCCATCGCGCTGATGCTGATCGCGCCGAGCCTGCTGGTCGGGCTGTTCGCGTGGCTGTTCAGCGACCAGGACGGCGTCTTCGACCGCTTCGGCGGGGCGATCCTCGCGCTGTTCCCGTTCATCGTGATGTTCCTGATCACCTCGATCACGACGCTGCGGGAGCGTCGCTCCGGCACGCTCGAACGGCTCATGACGACACCCCTCGGCAAGGCCGACTTCATCCTCGGATACGCGTTCGCGTTCGGTCTCATGGCGGTGCTGCAGGCCGTGATCACGGTGTCGTTCGCAGTCGGGGTGTGCGGACTCGACGTCGAGGGTCCGCTGTGGCAGCTCGGCCTCGTCGCCGTGGTCGACGCGCTGCTCGGCACCGCGCTCGGGCTGCTCGCGAGCGCCTTCGCGCAGACCGAGTTCCAGGCGGTGCAGTTCATGCCGCTGCTCGTGTTCCCGCAGATCATCCTCGGTGGACTCTTCATGCCGAGGGATCAGATGCCCGACGTGCTGCACGCGATCTCGGACTGGCTGCCGCTGAGCTACGCGATCGATGCGATCGGCGCGGTCACGGCCGGTGACGAGGGATGGGACGTGTACGGGCCGCTGCTCGTGGTCGCGGCGTTCGCGGTGGGCGCGCTGGTGCTGGCGGCGCTGACGTTGCGGAGGCGCACGCGCTGAGCGCAGCGCACGACGTCGAGCAGGGGCGGGCACGATTTCGGACGCGGATGCCGACACTCCGTGTTCAGGGTGCCGCCCGTCGGCGTGTCGGCGGCCATCTCCGAATCTGTGCCCGGGTGCCCGAGCGAGGGGAGCCGGCCGGGATGGAGGCTGAGGTCGGGCGGTCTCACCGCGCGGCGCGGTTCTTGGTGTGCCTGGTCGGCGCAGCATCCCAGGGGTCTTCGGGCCACGGATGCTTGGGGTAGCGCCCGCGCATCTCCGCACGCACCTGCGCATACGGACCCGACCAGAACGACGCGAGATCGTCGGTCACCGCGAGGGGGCGTCCGGCGGGGGAGAGCAGGTGGAAGAGCACGGGAACCCTGCCGTCGGCGAGCCGCGGGGTCTCGGCCCAGCCGAAGCACTCCTGCAGCTTCACGGCGACGACGGGGCGTGCGCCGGGGTCGTCGATGGGCGGGTAGGCGATGCGGATGCGGGAACCGGTGGGCACCTCGAGACGTTCCGGCGCGAGCTCGTCCAGCCGCGCGGCCTCCGGCCAGGGCAGCAGGCGGCGGAGGGCGGGGGCCAGGTCCACTCTCGCGGTCGGGGCGCCGCCGGCCAAGGCGTCGAGCTCCGGCGCGAACCACCCGTCGAGCGTGGCGAGCAGAGCGGCGTCGGAGACGTCAGGCCAGGGCGACCCGCACTCGCGATGCAGCAGCGCCAGGCGGCGGCGCAGTCCGTCGGCGGCATCCGACCAGGTGAACATGCTCAGTCCATCTCGTCCGATCGCCCGACGGACCGCCTCGCGCCCGGCCTCCGCCGACGCGCGCACCGGGGAGGAGGAGAGCACGATCGCTCCGACGCGGCGTTCGCGGCGGGCCTGCACCCGACCGCCGACGAACTCCGCCTCGACGCGATCGGTCAGCAGATGGCTCGCGGCATCGTCACGCTGCTGTTCGCTGAGCACGGCGGCGGATCGCACGATGGCGCCGGATCCCGCGGCTGCGCGTCCGGTCGCGCGCGTGACGTCGGCCACAGCCAGCCACTCGGCCGACGCCAGGGGACCGCGCAGCCCGGCGCGGGTGCCGGATGCCAGCAGGTACGTCGCGCCCTCGGCCGTGCGCTCGACGCGGCGGGCGATCCGCTCGGGGAAGGCCAGGGCGACGACGAGTCCGGCGCCGTCGAGACCGGAGCGGGCATCAGGCGTCGCGGAGACCAGACGCTGCAGGCGATCGACGTCGCTGCTCCACCTCCGGGCCTCCGGACTGCGGGCTCCGCGGAGGTCGATGAGCGCCCTGGCGACGTCGGAGTCCGCGATGCGCACGTCGCCGCCCAGCAGCGCGACGACCTCGGCGGCGAGCCGGCTGCCGACCAGGGGGCTGCCGTCGCGGAGGGCGCGGGCGAGCCGCGGATCGGCCGGGATGCGGGCGAGTGCGCGGCCGTCGTCGGTGGCGCGGCCGTCGTCGTCGATCGCCCCGAGACCGCGCAGCACGGACAGGGCGTCGTCCAGAGCGTCGGCGGGCAGCGGGTCGATCAGACGCAGGCCCGACCCGCCCGGTGCTCCCCAGCAGCTGAGCAGCAGCGCGGCGTCGGCGAGATCGCTCGTCGCGATCTCCGGGGCCGGACGTGCGGGAGCGGCCGCGTACGTGCGTTCGTCGACGCAGCGGATCACGGTCCCCGGGCCCTGGCGGTTCGCGCGTCCGGCGCGCTGCACGCAGGTCGCTCTGGATGCCGCCGCCGTGACAAGTCCGGTCATCCCGCGCACCGCATCGCGCTGCGGATGGCGGGACAGGCAGCTGTCGACGACGAGACGCACACCGGGAACCGTGAGCGAGGACTCCGCGAGCGAGGTGGTGACGATGATGCGCGGCGGCTCCTCCGGGCGGCGACCGCGGATCACGGCATCCTGCTCGCTCGCGCGCAGCTGCCCGTGCAGCTCCCGCACGTCGAACCCGCCGCCGGTGTATCTGAGACGTCGGGCGACCTCGGACACCTCGCGGGCACCGGGGGCGAACACCAGCACGTCGGCTGTCGAGTCGTCACGGGTCAGGTCCCGAGCCGCGGATGCAGTGGTGCGTGCGACGTGATCGAGGAAGGCCCACGTCACCCCGCGATCGTCGAGACGCGGGGCCGGGCTCGGTGCCCAGCGTTCGGTGAGGGGGAAGGCGGGGACGTCGTGATCGACCACAGGGGCGGGCGTGCCGTCCGTTCCGATGACCGCGGCGATGCGGTCGGCGTCGAGCGTGGCCGACATCGCGACGAGCACGAGGTCGTCTCGGAGCTCGCGGACCTCGGAGAGCAGGCCGACCAGGAGATCCGTCTCCAACGCGCGCTCGTGCACCTCGTCGATGATCACGGCGTCGACGCCGTCGAGGCCGGGGTCGTCCAGCATCCGCCGCAGCAGCACGCCGGCGGTGACGAACTCGACGCGCGTGTCCCGCCCGGCCTGGCGCTCGCCGCGCACCGTGAATCCGACTCGGCCGCCGAGGGCCGTGCCGTCGAGCTGTGCGAGCCGTCGGGCGGCGGAGCGGGCGGCGACCCGGCGCGGCTGGGTGACGATCACGCGCCCCGCGGAGCGGTTCGCCAGCAGCGGCGGCACGAGCGTGGTCTTGCCGGTACCGGGAGGGGCGCTGACGACCACCGCGGTGCTCTCGTCGAGAGCGGAGGAGACGGCGTGGAGACCGGCGGAGAACGAGAGACCTGCGCCGAGAGCGGCGAGGTCGAAGGCGCGCGTCTCCGTCATCCTCCGAGTCTAGGCATCGCCGGGAAGACGACGGATGCCGCGACCGAACCGGCCGCGGCATCCGCTCGTCTGCGTGTCTGCTCGACTACTCCGCTGCGGGAGGCGGAGGAGTGGTCGGCTTCGGCTCGCGCTTGGCGGGCGCGGGGGCGGCCGCGGCGACGCCGGCGCCGATCCCGCGTCCGACGGCCTGACCCTGGATGATCGACGCGAGGTCGAGTCCGGTCGCCGCGCTGACGCTGTCGAAGACCGACTTCAGCGCCTTGGCGCTGTCGGCGCCGACGAGTTCCGACGCGCCGTCTCCGGAACCGCCGATGATCGACACGTTGCCGATGGTCGAGTAACCCTTGGCGAACTCGGCCATGATCGCGGGGAGGGTCTCGAGCACGCGCTGCGAGAGGAACGCGTCCTGGTTCGACGCGATGGCCTTCGCCTCGGCCTCGACGGCTGCCGCGCGCGCCTCGCCCTCGGCGCGGATGGCGTCGGCCTCGGCGTTGGCGCGCAGACGGCGGGCCTCTGCCTCTGCCTCGGCCTGGGCGCGGAGCGCGTCGGCCTCACCGGTCGCACGGGCGATCGCGGCCGCAGCCTCACCGGCGGCCTTCGCCTGGTCGGCCTGGGCCTGCTGCTCAGCGATGCGGGTGCGGGCCTCTGCCTGCTTGACCTGCTCGATCGCCGCGGCCTCAGCCGCACGCTCGCGCGTGTACAGCTCGGCCTGTGCGCGGGTCTCCGCCTCGTACCGCTGCGCGTCGGCGACGCGCTTGACGTCGGCATCCAGCTGGGCCTGCTTGTTCTCGGCCTGCTGCTGGAGCACCGCCTGCTCGGTCTGCGCGCGCGTGAGGTTCTCGGCCTGCTCGGCCTCGGCGCGGGCCCGGCCGATTCCGGCGTTGGCGTTCGCGGTGTTGGTGTCGAGCGCGGTCTGCTCGATCAGGTTCGCTTCCTGGTTGGCGATGTTCTTCTGGTTGATCGCACGGTCGGCGTTGGTCTGCGAGATCTCCGCGGCCTGTCGCTTCGCCTGGATCTCGGGGGCGCCGAGCGACTGGATGTAGCCGACCTTGTCGGTGATGCCCTTGATCTGGAACGAGTCGAGGATGAGGCCCTGCTCGGCGAGCTCCTGCGAGACGTCGGCGGCGATCTGGTCGGAGAACTTCTTGCGCTCGCGCATGAGCTCGACGACCGAGAGCGTGGCGACGATGCCGCGCAGGGCGCCCTCGAGCTGCTCGGTGGTGAACTGCTCGATCGCCTTGTCCTGCGAGGCGAAGCGCTCGGCGGCGCGGCGCACGTACAGCGGGTCGGAGCCGATCTTCACGATCGCGACGCCGTCGACGTTGAGGGTGACGCTGTCGAGCGACTGCGCCTCGGCGTTGAGCGACACCTGCCGCGAGCGCAGGGAGATGATCTCGTGGCGCTGCGTGATCGGGTTGACGAGCGACTTGCCGTTCACGATGACCGTGACGGGGGACTCCTCCATCTCGGCGCGGCTCGATCCGTCGGCCGAGATGATGGCTCGCTGCACCTTCTGTTTGCGCCCGGAGATGACGAGAGCCTCGTCAGCTCTGGCGACCTTGATCCAGCTGCGTGCGAACAGCAGCAGGATCAGGAGCAGGACGACGACGATGACGACCGCGATCCCGACGATGATGAGGATGCCGACGATTCCGGCGATCTCCATGGATGACCTCCCTTTGCCCCCCTCGGGGGTGGTCTGCGATGCCGACGCGGAGATGCCGGCACTCGGTTCCACCCTGCCAGAAATGCGCGGGGGCCGCTGAAGGGTCGTTCAGTCTAAGCGTCGCGCGTTCGGCGAGAAGTCGGGCGTTCGGCGAGAAGAAGCGTGCGGGTGCGCGCGGCTCAGGAGGTCAGCGCCGGCGCAGCTTCTCGGCGAGGTCGCGGAGGGTGCGGAGCTCGTCGTCGTCGAGGCGCGACATGCGGTCCGCGATCGAGCGGCCGTGCACCGTCGCGAGGGCGCGGAACGCCCTGGCGCCGGCATCCGTCGCCCTGATGAGGGCTCCGCGGCCGTCGTCGGGGTCGGGGCACTTGGCGATGAGCCCGCGGGTGACCATGCGGTCCACCAGACGGGAGACGCTGGGCTGACTGATCAGCATGTTGCCCGTGACGTCGCGCAGCCGCGAGGTCATCTCGGGGGAGCGGGTGACCGTGAGCAGCACGTCGTACTCGGCCTGGGTGAGGTGGGCGTCGTCGAAGTCCTGGACCATCTCGTCGAACAGTTCGTGCTGCGCGCGGAACAGGCTCTCCCATGCCTCGAGAGCGAGTTTGCGATCGGTCATGGAGAACAGCGTACTGGGAGCCGCCGACACGGGCGGGGCCGACCGGAAGGGTCCGGCCGGCCCCGGTCGGTCAGCCCTGGTCGTGCTCGGGAGTCATCCACTGCACGAGCTGATAGATCACGCCGTTCGGGTCGGCCATCTGGAAATAGCGCTCTCCCCACGGTTCGGTCTCGATGGGCGTCACGATGTCGACGCCCGTCTCGCGCAGCCGCGCGTAGTCCGCGTCGATGTCGTCGACGGTGAAGACGACGAGCAGGCCGGATGCCGATCCCGCCTGCGATGCGGGCCTGAAGGTGGAGAGTCCGGTGCGCAGGTAGATGAGGTGGAAGCCGGCCTGCGGGTGGCTGAGGGAGCTGAACCCGTCGGCCGACATGGCGACCGAGAAGCCCAGGTGGGTCTGCGCCCAGGCGGCGGAGGCCTCGACGTCGGGGACGTTGAGTGAGAGAGCGGACGAGATGATCTGCATGGGATCTCCCTTTCGGTAACGTTGTACGGCGTACAATGTAGCTGATACAACGCAGACGTGGCAAGATCATTCCCGTGACGTCAGAACGCACCGGATCCGGTGAGCCGAGCAGGACGCTCGCCCTCCTGTGGGGTCAGCCGGTCGAGCCGCGCAAGGGGCCGGCCCGGTCGATCACCGCGGCGAAGATTGTCGCGGCGGCGCTGGCTCTCGCCGACGACGAAGGGCTCGCGGCCGTCACGATGCGCGCCGTCGCCGAACGGGTCGGGGTGTCGACGATGTCGGTGTACACCTACGTCCCTGGAAAGCCCGAGCTGCTCGACCTCATGGTCGACGCCCTCTACCTGTCGATGGAGCGTCCGGACTGGGGTGCGCAGTCCTGGCGCGAGCGGCTCGAGGCGGTGGCGGAGTCCAACCGGATGCTGCTGGCCGCGCATCCGTGGCTGACCGAGGTCGCCGCGCTCAGCCGCCCTCCGCTCGGACCCGGCGTGATGGCGAAGTACGAGCACGAGCTGTCGGCGTTCGACGGCGCCGGTCTCTCCGACGTCGACGTCGATGCGGCTCTCGCCTACCTGCTCGGGTTCGTGCAGTCGCACTGTCGCGCGGCTCATGACGCCGATCGCGCGACGACCGACACGGCCCTCAGCGACGCCGAGTGGTGGGCCGCCAACCAGCCCCTGCTCGCGCGTGCGTTCGACCCTGCGGTCTATCCCCGGGCTGCGCGCATCGGAGCGGCCGCGGGTGAGGCGCAGGGAAGCGCATGGGATGCCGGGCGGGCCTGGCGGTTCGGTCTCACGCGGACCCTCGACGGACTCGCTGCGCTCATCGACGCCGGCTGACGAGGCGGATCCGTCGCGGCGTGACCGGACGCAGTAAGGGCCGATCGGAGAGGCTTCCGACCGGCCCTTGTCCCTTGCACCAAGAGGTCCTGCAATCACATGAGGTGGATGCCACAGCAAACATTCACCGTGCGATCACTCTATAACGGCGAGGTAACGAATGCAACGGTTTGATCACGGAAATCTGTGACAGTCATCGTGTCCGTTGTCAGCGCATCTGTAGTTTTTGCCATCGATCCTGTGGTTGTGACACGGCATCTGTAGTTTTTGCCAACCGATCTGTAGTTTCGCCGGGTTGGGCGCTGCTACCACCGACCGCGCCAGGATCACATCCTTCGGCCGTGCGCCTCGCTAGGCGAGTTCAGCATCGCGCCGCGCCTGGGTCGACAACTCAGTCTCCCGACCGGGCACGCTCGCGGTGAGAGCCACGCGATATGGCCTCCTGCGTCCTGATGATCGTTAGATCCGTCTCTTCGGAGCGCTCTGGTGTCCAGTTGCTGCCCAATAATGTCCGGGGCAGCCTCTAGGCTGTCCATCATGGAGCACTTCCCGATTGTCACCTCACTTGTCCGCGTCGCACTGGGGAACGACTCCGAGCGCCTGAACCACCAGGTTCAACGTCTCGTGAACGCTCTCGTCGCAGACGGTGACAGCAAGCAAGCCGCAACCCTCAACAAGCTCCTCAGCCAGCGCACCGGAAGCACGGAGGTAGCCCCCAGCCGGCTGACTCAGAGCACCCGCGCGCCGGCGCTCACAACCGGGCTCGAGAGCCTGAGCAGGCAGACGGCCATCCCTGTCGATAAGGATTCGTCGGCTCCGTTGGCGACCGTCGTCATGCCTGACGACATCGTCGCGACCCTGCCGTTGTTTCCGGACGCCGTCCAGGCGAACATCGACGCGCTACTGATGGAGTGGATGAACGCCGAGCGTATCCGCGCGGCGGGACTTTCCCCATCCCCTTCGCTACTCGTGTACGGCGCGCCTGGGACTGGCAAGACCACTCTTGCGTTGTGGCTCGCGCAGCAATTGGGCCGCCCCGTCGTCCTTGCGCGCCTTGACGGTCTCATCAGTTCGTTCCTCGGCACGACCGCCCGCAATCTCGGAACCCTGTTCACGTTCGCGAACCGGTACGACTGCGTGCTCGTTCTCGATGAATTCGACGCCATCGCCAAGGTGCGGGACGACCCCAACGAGGTCGGGGAGATCAAGCGTGTGGTCAACGCGCTGCTTCAGAACATGGACGTGCGTTTCGGGCTCGGGGTGACCATTGCGCTCACCAATCACGAAGCGCTGCTGGATCCGGCGATCTGGCGTCGGTTCGAGGTGCAGCTCGCGATCCCGAAGCCCGCTTTCAAGCAGCGTGTGCAGATTGCATTGCGTTCACTGGATGATGCGGGCGAGAACGCCCACGCAGAAGCCCACCTGCTGTCCTGGGTGGCGGAGGGCCTATCAGGCGCGGAACTTCGGACCTTGGCAACGAAATACCGCAAGCGGCGGCTGTTCCACGAGGTGGCAGCGGCACCCCCGGCTGTCACCGTCGCGCAGGTGGCCGAGTCCACTTCTGTCCACATCAGCGACGAAGTGCTCGACTTGCTTCGCCTCGAGGAGGCGAAGCAAGTGAAACGCCTCCACGCGGCTGGATTCAGTTATACCGACCTGGCGTACCTCTACAGCATCAGCACCAAGACCGTTCAACGTCGTGTGACGGAGGAGTGAACCCATGGCCAACGCGCCCGTGCAGCTCGTGCTCAACAACGAAGCCCTACGCGACGAAAGGAAGCGCACGCCACCCGTCGATAACGGTACGGACTTCTTCGAGGGCAACAACAACGGCTTCGCCGCTCACCGTGACGCTCTCGCCGCCGCCGCGAAAGCAATCCGAGCCTCGCTGGTCCAGGCGCCTGGGTTCAATGGTCTTGGGCATGTGAAAGTCACCATGCAGCGGGACGCCATCGCGAAGTCTCACCGTCCTCAGACGAAGCTCTTTCGCAGCCGATGGACCCCGCAGGTGGGAACCGCCGGTGTAGGGGAGCCGATCTTCGCCGTCACCCCGGAATCCCTCGACAAGGTCATCGCCGCCATCGAGGCGGCAGAGACGGTGGTGGTCGACAAGACCAACGCGAAGACTGGTGAATTCAAGGCGAACCCAACCCGAAACCGGTGCGAGGTGTCCGCCATCGAGTCGATGACGCTGTGGTCTGAGGCGGACCGCCGGGAGTTCAGTGCTGTGGACGCGGTTGCCTGGTTGCAGCGCGCTGGTACCGGCAGTGGTTACATCATCACCTGCTTCCCGATCACGTCCGCCCTGGACTTCCCGAGTCTCGCTGTGGGGGTGAAACGGGCTCTGGCGGCGTTGGATGACACGATGAAGCGCGCCGGGCTGGAACAGCGATCACTGAGCGAGGATCGCGGAGTCGGTCGCACGCTCGCGCTCACGGTTGCCTATGACGCGACCGCTCTCGAATTCCAAACAGGTGGCGCTTTGACTGCGGCGGAGACCCACGAGGTCATCCTTCACACCCTGGGGACGAATCCCATCGTCCGTTCCATCGCGCTGCCACCCATCGTCTCTGGCGAACGCGGAGCGAGCGCCACGTTGAACGAGCCGGCACCGGACTATTACTTCGAGGTACCCGAGGTGGACCCGCTGACGAAAGTGGGTGTAATCGACGGCGGTGTCGGTCCTCACCTGCAGGGATGGGTGAGGGAGCGGTGGGGCATAATTGCGGACGCGGATCGCGATACCGATCACGGCACGTTCATCTCCGGTCTTCTCATCGCGGAGAAGCGGATGAATCCTTCCTTCCCCGAGGACCAGCAGCATGGTTGCCTAATCTACGACGTTGACGTCCTTCCCGCAGACCCCGGCGACACCGGTGTCCCGTTCAGCGGCTACTATCCCGGCGGCATTGCACAGTTCTTCGACGAGATCGAAGCGGCTGTGGAGACGTACAGACGAGACCACGGTGTACGCGTGTTCAACCTCAGTATCAACGTCCGCACGCCTCGCACCTCTCAGACATACGGGTGGACCGCGGAGCGCCTGGACCAGATCGCCCGAACTCACGACGTCATCTTCGTGATCTCTGCGGGAAATCTCGACTCGGCCGACATCCGCCCCGAATGGCACACGACGCCGGCGACCGCTCTCGCCGCTCTTGCTGCAGACACCGACGGGTTCCTCGCCGAGCCCGGCGAGAGCCTTCAGAACGTTTCTGTGAGCGCACTGAACCCTCCGAAGTTGGCCGGGCAGGTCCCGCTTGCGCTGGCAAGGTACAGCCGCCGTGGCCCGGGTTTGCGAGGGGCAACGAAACCCGATTTCGCGCATATCGGAGGGTCGGGGACATCGCTCCCAGACGGCAATCGGGGGATGCTCTCCGTCGACGGAGCTGGTTCTCTGGTGACTGGATGCGGGACGAGCTATGCCGCGCCGCTGGTTGCGCGACGACTCGCCGACCTGGATGCTTTGATCGAAGGGCCGGTATCGCGGGAGGTGCTACTGGCGCTGATGGTGCACTTCGCGAACACTCCTATGCTCTACACGCATAAGACTCTCCTGCCCGCCGCGCAGCATCTCATCGGTTTCGGCATGCCGGTAACCGCTGAGAGGATGCTGCAGCGAGACGACTCGGAGATCACTCTCGTCGTCGACAGCGTCATTCGCCCCGGCGAGGACAACTGGTTCGAGTTCCGGTGGCCGGACGCACTTGTCGACGATGGTCGATGCAGTGGGAAGGCGCGGCTGACGCTCGTCGCGTGCCCGCCCATCGCTTACGAGCATGGGGATGAGCGGGTGCGCGCGAACATTGATGCGCACCTGAAGCAGCGACAGAAGGACGACAAGTTCGCGACTCGACTCAAGCGTGTGAACGCGGTGCCGAAGCCTGACAAGGCGCACAAGAATGAGCGAGACCTGCTACTGGAATCAATGAAGTGGCAGCTAGTGAAGTCGTTCGAGACGACGACCATGCGCGGGCGCGGCCCGTCGGCGGACTGGCGGTTCCAGGTGGACTACCTCGAACGCGCAGACGAGCCGCTGCCTGTGGACGGCATTCCGTACGCCGCCGTTCTGACGATCTCTGATCCGAAACGTCAGGCCCCGGTTTTCGCTCAGATGCGCCAGAATCTCAACGCTGTCGGCGTGCGCACCGATGATCTTCGCACGAGCATCCGGGCACGCGCGACGACGTGAGCAACGTGACGGGTGCTTGAGGCTGTGCTTTGGTGCCGTGTCTCGCGGGCTTGGTTGCAAGGAAGCGGTGTGCCCGCACCGACCATCGCCATAACGACTTCAATCGCCGAGTGGTAAATGCGCGACGTCAGTTGCAGGGTGGTCCGCCGGTCGTGACTCCGCCGCGCGACGTCGAGGTCGAGGTGCAGGCCTGGCGAGAACGCCGCGCCGCCCATACCGAAGCCGCGCAGCAACCTGACACTGCCGCAGAGACCTCCGCGCCGCGGCGACGCAAGTGGTTTCGCCGCTGACATCGATCAGCTCGTGGCATCCTCGTGCCGGGCGTCGCGCAACGGCGAGAACACGATGACGAGCACGGCGATGACGAACATACCCGCCCCGATTCCGATCGTGAGCTGGTAGCCGAAGAGCGTCATGAGCAGACCGGTCAGAAGCGCACCGAAGAAGAACACGACACGGTTCACGGTGCGGATCGTGGAGTTCATACGCCCCTGGATGCCGTCGGGTGCGACCGACTGGCGGTAGGAGATGTCGTTGGTGTCTTCGATCCCCATGGCCAGGCAATAGAGGAACTGGGCAGCCGCCACCACGGCCAGCACCACGCCGACGCCACTATGGGCGGTGAGCGGCGCGAGCGCGAGCGCGAGCCAGGGGATGACGACGAGAACCCGGCCGACCAGAATCGCTCGTCCGGCTCCAAGCCAGGAGCCGACACGGGGTGCGATCATCGCTCCGGCGAAGCCGCCGACGCCACCGACCGCCAGGGCGACGCCGAAGGCCCAGGATGGGAGTGCGAGCTCGCGCAGGACGAAGACGGCGAAGACGGTTCCGACGATGCTGTTCCCGAGGAACCAGACGTGGACCGAGAGGGCAAGCGGGCGGAGGGTCGGATGCTGATACGTGTACCGCATCCCTTCGGCGATGTCGTGCCCCACGTGTCGACCGGCAGGGCGCGGTTCCGGCTTCGGCTCGACGACCTTGACGTGCGATTGCAGGATCGCGGCGATCGCGTTGATGACGGCCTCGAACGCGAACAGGATCGGCGCGCCGACCAGGTTGAACAGGGCACCGCCGAGCGCCGGCCCCACGGTCTCCGCGACAGTCTGGCTCTGACCGAGCCGTGCATTCGCCATCACCAGCGAACCTCGTGGAACGATGCGCGGCAGAAGCGGCTGTGCCGCGGAATCCGCGAACAGAGTGAGCACACCCAGCACCAGGATCACCGCAGCGAGAGACCAGAAATCGAGTGCATCCAAGAGCAGCAGCACCGGGATCACGGCGAGAGTCACCGCGCGTCCGATGGTGGTGAGCACCAGCGTGCGCTGCCGCCGCCAGCGATCCATCAACGCGCCGATGATCAACCCGAAGAAGAGGTACGGCACAACGCCGAGCGCGTTCAGGATGCTGATCTGCATCGGGGTGGCGTTGACGATCGTGACGATGAGTACCTGGAACGCGACTCCCGCGATCGCCCCGCCGAACGCGCGGATCGTCGTCGCGCTCCAGAAGTAGGCAAACGCCGGGTGGCGGAAGACTCGCGACGGCGCAGCAGATGCAGGCCCACCAGGAGCTTCCGCGCCGCTCACGCTTCGAGCATACTCAAGGCGGTCTGCCCGTCCGACGGAGGGAGTCCACCAGACTCCCTCGATTCGATGCCAGTCTGAGACGATGAGCAACCCCAGCCAGCCGCCATCCAATGCCGACAGCGTGGCCGGCTTCGACTCCACCATTCCGCTCGCCGTCGAGGCCCTTGAGTACCGGGCACGTGACGTAGAGAGTGTTGCGGGCGCAGGCGACGAGGCGGCGGTCGTGAAGGCATACGCGGCCGCGCGGTTCTTCATCGTCCAGATCGACGTCGATATGCGTGTGCTGCTGCGCGCTATGGCCGCAGACTCAGCCGCGCGGGTTACAACCGAGAAGCTCCTCGCCCTCGTCCTCCGCGAAAGCGTCGAGGGTGTCTACCGGGTTCTGGGTGACCTGCAACGAACCGCGCGCACCCAGGCCGGACGGTTCGACGATTTCATAGACATCGAGGGCCTCACCGCAGCCCAGAACGCATATAAGGCAAGCGTCCGCGAAATAGCCGAGGACCGCTCCTTCACGGAGACGCTCGTGAAGATCCGCAACGAGGTCGCCGCGCACATGTTTAGCGACGAGGTCGGCATCGAATCAGCCGCAGCCTGGGTCGTCTCCCGCTCCGTGATACCGAAGACAGACGACGCCATGTTCAACAGTCTGATCTTCAGCCGGTCGCTCCAGGTCCTCCGCGCGCTCCACACCCTCGATGCGGCGCTCTCCAGCATTCGTCGAATGTGACAACTCGAAGAAGAGCAATGCGGTGCACGGAAGTGATCCGGCGAACTACCGGTTCGCTGTCACGCGAGCCACACCGCCGTCGGTCGGATGCTCTCTGCGCTCGTGATTTCCGCTGGAGTGGGCAACAAGATCACTGGCACGAACTACAGAATCAATGTCTCCGGACACATCGGGCTCGAAGGTCCGGCCGGTGTCGCTCTGGAGAGCGTCGCTGAGGTGACCGACGCCGACTTTTCTGCGGCGATGCAACTCGCCCGAACGTTCGGAGACATGCCGAATATCCGCGACTTCAGCAACCATCTACTGGGTTCCGGAATCGTCTGAATCTCGAGCGGTCAGCATCGAATCAGTTGTCGCCTGGGCCGTCCTCACCGACGCTATTCTAGTGCTAGAGTAACCGCCATGAACCTGACCCCGACCGAGCTGACCATCCTGGGGCTCATCGCCGAGCAGCCTCGGCACGGCTATGACCTCGAGCAGGTGATCGAGCAGCGCGGCATCCGCCGGTGGGCCGACATCGGGTTCTCGTCGATCTACTACGTGCTCACGAAGCTGGAGGGTCGTGGACTCATACAGTCCGAGGGCGCCAAGGCCGGTGCCAGATCGAGGAAGGTGTTCCACGCGACAGACGCAGGCAGGCGCGCGGCGGAAGAAGCCGCTGTCGCGTTCATCGCCGAGAGGCGAACCGTCGCGCATCCCGCCCTCGTCGGTCTCGCCAACCTCGCCCTGCTCCCGGAGCAGGAGTACGCGGACGCGCTGCAGCGACGTCTGGTCTGGATCGACGAGCGGATCTCCGAGGTCATCGCGGCCGAGCGCTCTCAGGGTGCTCTGCCTCTGGCTGCGCGCGAGGTCTTCTCCTACTCGCTGTGCCTTCTCGAGGCGGAAAGGGCGTGGCTCGCGGCGCGAGTCCAGGTGTCCGATGAGTGATCAGATGCGGCAGGAGCGCGGTGGCGACCGGGGCGATGCGACGATCATCGACGGGATCGACGCGTCGGGGGGACTGCACTGCGAGACGACGGCCCTCGGCGTGCTGCTGGAGCGCGCAGGGCTCTCGCTGTCCGAAGCGATGCTGTTCGGGCTGGGGTCGGGTCTGTCGTTCATCTACTGGGATTCCGCGCGGCAGGCGCTCCCGTTCCTCGGCGGACGGGTGAAGCCCTTCGAGCTCACCCAGAACCTGACCTCGCGCCTGGGAATCGAGCTGCGGGTCGAGGAGACCACCTCGCCTCGGAAGGCGTGGGATCGGCTGCGCGCGCAGATCGATCAGGGAAAGCCCGTGGGTCTACAGCTCGACAGCCACGATCTGGAGTACTTCGGGTCTCGGGTGCATTTCGCCGGCCACGTCGTGGCCATGTACGGCTACGACCACGACAGGGCGTACCTGGTCGACACGGCCCAGCAGGGAGGTGAGGTCTCGACGAGTCTGGAGAGCCTCGCGCGCGCTCGTGCAGCGCGGGGCCCGATGTCCGCACGGCACCGCGCCTTCGTCGTGGATGTTCCGACCGCTGCCGCGCGACCCGAGCGGATCCGCGAGTCGATCGTCCCGGCGATCACCGCCTGCGCCGAGGAGTTCCTCGCGCCTCCGATCGCCAACCTCGGCAATCGCGGCATCCTCACCACGGCTGCGCGCCTTCCGACCTGGCTCGACCGGGTCGACGACCCCGCCCGCGACCTCCCCGTCATCGCCATGCTCATGGAGCGGGCCGGCACCGGCGGGGCCCTGTTCCGCAACATGTACCGGGACTTCCTGACCGAGAGCGCAGAACTCGTCGTGCACGAGGCTCATGCCGACGTCATCCGTGAGAGCGCTGTCCTGTTCGCGGAATCCGCGCTCCTGTGGACTCGGGTCTCGGAGTCGATCGCGCGGGCAGGGGAGGGGCAGGATGCGGAGTCACTGGTCGACGCGGCAGAGATGCTCCGGCGCATCGCGGAGATCGAGACGGCTGCGATGACTCGGCTCGCGTCGCTGAGCGACACGGGGGAGACCCGTGGAGCGTGACGTCGCCGGCATCCGTGTGAGCGACGGCAGGAGCCCGACTGGCCGATGGCGGTGAACAATGGAACGGTGAGCACGCCCCTGACGCAGGAGTTCGTCTGGCGAGGGCGGACCGTTCGGTGGGATCGCCACGGCTCCGGCCCTGCCGTCGTCTTCCTCCATGGCACACCCTGGTCTTCTCGCCTGTGGTGGCCGATCGCCCAGACACTCGCCGGCCGGTTCACGGTCTACCTCTGGGACATGCCGGGGTACGGGGCATCCTCGAAGGATCCGACGCATGCGGTGGATCTCGGCGTGCAGGGCGAGTTGTTCGCCGATCTCCTCACGCACTGGCAGCTCGAGCATCCTCATGTCATCGCGCACGACTTCGGAGGCGCCGTCGCACTCCGCGCGCGCCTGCTGCACGGGGCGGAGTATCGGTCGCTCTGCCTCGTCGACGTCGTCGCGCTCTCGCCGTGGGGATCTCCGTTCTTCCTGCTGGTCAAAGAGCATGCCGCGGTGTTCGAGCAGTTGCCTCCGGCGGTGCACCGGGGTGCGTTCGAGGCGTACATCAGCGGCGCCAGCCATCGGGGGCTGCGCCCCGACGACCTCGACATGCTCACCGAGCCGTGGACCGACACCGCCGGACAAGCGGCCTTCTACCGGCAGATCGCGCAGGCCGACGAGCGGTTCACCGACGAGATCGAGCAGCGCTACGCGGAACTCACCGAACCCGTGCACATCGTGTGGGGCGCGGAGGACACCTGGATCCCGAGCGACCGCGCGCATCGTCTCGGAGAAGCGATCCCTCACGCCTCGGTCGCGCTGATCGAGGGGGCGGGGCACCTCATCCAGCTCGATGCGCCCGCCGCCCTGGCCGCCGAGCTCAGCAGATGGATGTGCCGAGTCGGCGGCTAGGGCGAGACGCGGCTTCGCGACGTTCTTCGCGGGTCTCAGGCGAGGTGCTGCTCGTCGATCCGCGGAGCATCGTCCGTCGCGATCGTGCGCGGCGGCTGCAGGCGGAAGGCCGCCCAGGCTCCGACCGCTGCGATCGCGAACGTGATCACCGGTGCGAGAGCCCCGAATACGGTGGCCCCCGCGAGCTCGGTGAGCAGGATGCCGACGGCAGAGGCGACGATCCAGGCCAGGGCGCCGAGGGTGACGGCCGGGAGGTACGCGCGACGGACCTCGGGGACGACATCCTTGCCGCGCAGCATCCAGATGAACACCAGCGCGATCGCGACCCACGCCACGACGAACACACCCTGCCAGGCCAGGGCCTTGAGCAGCCACGTGACCACGTTCGTGAGCATGAGCACGTACGTGATGATTCCCGCGACGATCACCCAGACCCAACGGGGGAGTGCAAGGCGGAAGACCCTGGTCGCGAACGCGTCGAGGTTGCTGGAGGCGAGGAAGTAGTTCGCCGTGTTGATGCGCGTCTGCGAGATGAAGATCACGAGAAGTCCGAAGAAGCCCATGCTGCCGAGGAAGGCGTCGACCACGCCCGTCTCGCTGCCCTCGTGTCCCGTCGCGGCGATGATGTAGATGCCGACGAGCCCGTTCACGATGAAGGTGAAGAAGTAGAAGACCCAGCCGAACGTGAACTGGCCGTGGAACCTCTCATCCTGCTTCCGGCCCATCCTGGCGTAGTCGAACGTGTACATCATCATGATCCACACCCCCATGTAGATGAGGTAGGAGGTGACCCAGCCCGGGAGTGGCCCGGCTGCTGCGACGTCGAAGACGCTCGTGGGCGCGCCGTTCTGCACGGTGGCGAACACGACCACGAGGATGAGTCCGAGCGCGTAGATCGGCAGCAGGATGCCGTTCAGCCGGTCGAGCCAGCGCTGCACCGGACCGGAAGCGAGCGGGATCGCGTAGGCGACCACGGCTGCGTACCAGAGGTTGAGCTCTCCGCCGAAGGTCTTCTGGAATGCGATCGCGATGATCGACCCCTCGAACACGCAGTAATAGATCGCGGTGGCGGCGAAGATGAGGGTGGCCAGCGCCGAACCCACCACGCCGAACATCGATCGAGACGTCAGCTCCACCGTGAGACCCGTACGGGCGGCGTGACGGGAGAGGATCAGGTTGATCACGCCGTAGGTGGCGACGGTCAGCGCCATTCCGATGATGGTGTCGATGAGCCCGACGGCGCCCGCCGAGGCGACCGCCACGTAGATCCAGAACATGGCGGAGAAGAGTGCCCACCACGCCATGGACAGGGACCATCGAGGGGCTCGTTCGGATGCGGGCATGACGTAGTCGGCGTAAGCCATGGCTACTCCTTCGGGTCGGGTGTCACGCAGAGACGGCGGAATGCCGATGAGCAGTGAATCTAGTGACGCCGCTGACGCCGTGGAATCGGCCTTTTGCCCTGTCTTGCCCCATGCCCTGTGCGGATTGCACTACGCCGAGATGATGTGCAGGGCGAGCAGCAGTGTCGCCCTCGTCTCCCCGTCCTGAAGGTCGACTCCCAGCAGCGTCTCGATCCGGCGGATGCGGTACGCGAGTGTGTTCCGATGGATGAACAGCTCGTCGCCGATGGCCCGCGCGGCGCCACTGTGGCGCAGGTAGGCGCCGAGAGTCTCTGTGAGCACGCCGGTCGGGTCGGCGGCGTCGAGTGGTGCGATGAAGCGACCGGCGAGCGAAGCGAGCCCTGCGGACGGGAGCGCCTGGGCGATCGAGGCGAGGTCGAGAGGCGGGAGCGCGCGCACCCCTGCCGTGTGCGACTGACGCATCGCCATCCTCAGCGCGAGAGGGACCTCTTCCCAGGACAGGTCTCCTGAGTGGATGACGCCGACCTGGGCGAGATCGATCGCTGCCGCCAGCCCCTGGGCCGCGCCCTCCGCCGTCCCGGGGTGTTGGAGGAGGAACACGGTCCGCTGGGGATGCTCAAAGAACCGCACGACGCCGAATCGGGATTCCAGATGCACCTGCGCTCGCCACGCGACGAGCCGAGCGTTGGCGGTCGACGCATTCGGATCGGCGGACACGGACAGCAACTGGCACGGAGCATCCGGGTCGAGACCCGCCGATCTGGCGAGCGTAGCGAGAGCCTCCGTGCCGACGGAGTCGTCGAGCATCGCCTCAATGAGCCGCGCGGCGGCCGGTGAGTGGAGCGGGGATGAGGACGCCAGCGTGTAGGACAGCTGCATCGCGAGCACGGCGGCGACGGGACCCAGCAGAGGTTGGAGCAGTTGTCCCTCAGCGCCGCCGCGGATGCGAAGAGTGAATCGGGCGCCGCTTCCGCCGGGGAGCGCGAGCGTGGTCGCGGCAGTGCTCGACCTCGTGACCGGCACGCCCGCGGAGGCAAGCGGGAAGTCAGCCGGATCCATCAGCGCGACGTGGGCGTCGATTGCGTCGGCGATGCGTTGCAGCACCGTGACGATCGGGACGCCGTGCGTTGCGAGGCGCGTGCACTCGTCGGCCAGCTCCCAGCCCGCACGCACGATCTCGTAGCGCTGCGCGGCCAGTTCCTGCCAGATGTGTCGAGAGAACTGCAGCAGAGGCAGGTCCGCGGGCAGCTCGAGAAGGGGGATGCCGTGCTGGTTGCACGCCGACACGAGCCCGTTCGGCAGGGCGCCGTGGATGCGTCCGAGGCTGAAGGCGAGGCCGCTGATCGGCACGGTGGCGAGGCGTTCGACGTAGGCCTCCCAGGTGCGGTGGTCCTCGAAGTGCAGCGCCATGCCGGTCGTCACCATGAGCTCGCCGCGCTGGAGGAACGGCGTCGGGTCCATCAGCTCTGATTGCGCACAGCCGCTGATGGGCTGGTCCAGCTGCGGCTGGTCGGGCTCTGAACGCAGCTCGACACCGAGGACGTCGTCGTCCAGAAGATCGCGTACGCGCATCCGTGGCCTTCCTGCCGTTGTGCAGACTCCACTTGTCCACATCGGAGATTGAGCATACTGCCCAACGATCTCGAGTGGTGCCGAGGGCTAACGTGGCCGCATGGCAGCGCAGGCACCGGTACTCATCAACTCCGACATGGGGGAGGCCTTCGGGCTGCACACCTTCGGGAACGACCCCGAGCTGATGCGGATCATCGATCTCGCCAACATCGCCTGCGGGTTCCATGCTGGCGACCCGGGCGTCATGCACGACACTGTCGCTCTGGCCAAGGATCATGGAGTCCGGATCGGTGCCCACCCGGGGCTCCCCGACCTCGTGGGGTTCGGCCGACGGCGCATGGCGCTGCGCCCCGATGAGGTCGAGTCCCTCATTCTCTACCAGACGGGTGCGCTGCTCGGCTTCCTCATGGCCGCCGATGTGCCGCTCAACCACATCAAGCCGCACGGCGCCCTCTGGGGCATGCTCGCCGGCGACGACGAACTGATGCGGGCCGCTGCCCGCGCGGTGCGGGCATTCGATGTGCCCTTCCTCGGCCTTGCCGGTACGGCGCATGAGCGGGTGTGCGCGGAGGAGGGGGTGCCCTTCGTGGGCGAGCTCTACGTCGACATGGACTACAACTCCGATGGGACGCTCGCGCTGGTTCGCGCGGCCCACCGCACCGACCCCGAGGCCGCTGCCGACCGCGTTGTGACGGCGCTGCGCGGTGAACGCATCGCCGCGATCGACGGATCGCTGATCGATGTGCGCTTCCAGAGCGTCTGCGTGCACTCTGACGCTCCCAATTCTCCCGACGTCGCGCGCGCCGTGCGCGCCGTCGTCGACGCCGCCTGACCCCCCACCGAAAGGACGACCATGGCTGACATCGTCTCGCCACTGCCCGGCATCTTCTATCGCAGGCCGGGACCCGGCAAGCCCGTCTTCGTGGAGGAGGGCGTCTCGGTCGAGATCGGACAGGCGATCGGCATGGTCGAGATCATGAAGCAGTTCACCGAGATCAGCGCCTCGGCGGCCGGCGTGGTCGGCTCCTTTCTCGTGGAGGACGGCGGCATGGTCAATCCCGGTGACGTGATCGTCACGGTCGACGAGAACTGATGCGCCGCCTGCTCATCGCGAACCGAGGCGAGATCGCGGTCCGCATCGCCCGTTCTGCGCGGATACTCGGCATCGAGACGGTTGCGATCGTCTCGGAGGCCGACCGCGACTCCTTCATCGCCAGGATCGCCGATCAGTCCGTCGTGATCGGCCCGGCCGCGGCCAAGGACTCATACCTGAACCCCGACGCCGTGCTCGCCGCAGCCAGGGAGACCGGAGCCGACGCGATCCACCCCGGCTACGGCTTCCTCAGTGAGAACGCTGCGTTCGCACGCGCCGTCATCGCGGCCGGTCTGATCTGGGTCGGCCCTGACCCCGACACGATCGAGCTCATGGGCGACAAGTCCAATGCGATCCGTGCTGCGAAGGATGCCGGTGTTCCGGTGCTTCCCGGCACCGGAGGCCCCCTGTCGCCGGAAGACGATGTCGTCGCGATCGCAAGGGAGATCGGCTATCCGCTGCTCGTCAAGGCGAGCGCCGGTGGCGGAGGCCGCGGCATCCGCCACATTGCGAGCGAAGACGAGCTGATCTCCACGATCGAACTCGCCAGCAGTGAGGCCGCGAGCGTGTTCGGAGACCCGAGCGTGTACCTGGAGCGGTTCGTCTCCCAGGCCCGGCACGTCGAGGTGCAGCTGCTCGCCGACGGCGAGAACTGCATCCACCTCGGTGACCGCGACTGCTCGCTGCAGCGGCGCTCGCAGAAGGTGGTCGAAGAGGCGCCCGCGCCGGAGATCCCCGACCATGTCCGCGAGCGGATGCGCGCAGCATCCGTGCAGCTGGCGTTGGCCAGCGGATACCGCGGCGCTGGCACGGTCGAGTTCCTGTACGACGCCGCGCGCGAGGAGGCGGCGTTCATCGAGATGAACACTCGCCTTCAGGTCGAGCACACCATCACCGAGGAGATCACCGGCATCGACCTCGTACGCGAGCAGCTGCGCATCGCCGACGGGGAGGCGCTGGGGATGACCCAGGATGACGTGCGGTTCGACGGGCATGCGATCGAGTGCCGCATCAACGCGGAGAACCCGTCGCAGAACTTCTTCCCCAGCCCCGGACGCATCGCCGTCCTGGAATGGCCCGACGGCATCCGCGTGGACTCCGGATTCGAGGCGGGCGATGTCGTCGTCCCCTTCTACGATTCGATGATCGCGAAGGTCATCGTGCACGCTCCCACCCGGATCGAGGCCATCGAGCGGATGCGCGCGGCGCTCACTGCCACCCGCATCGAGGGAATCGAGACGACCATCCCGCTGCACCTGCGTCTGCTCGAGGAGCCTGACTTCCTGGCCACGGCGCACCACACCAAGACAATCGAGACCGGGAAGATCCTGGAGGGGCTGTGAGCCAGAGCATCAGCGCACCGACGCCGTCGCGGTACACGTGGGGAGGCGACGAGTTCCTCTTCGTCGAGGTGGATGAGGCGATGAGCCTCACAGCCAACTTCACCGTCATGGCGATCGCCCAGGAGCTGACGAGCCGCGCGGCCGAGGGCATCGTCGACATCTGTCCCGCCAACGCATCGCTGCTCGTGCGCTTCGACCCGGATGGGCTCTCGCACACCACGCTCGAGTCGATGGTCCGCGAGATCGAGAGCGGCATCGAGCACCGTGAGGGCGCCGCCATCCCCACCCGGATCATCGACGTGCCGGTCTGGTACGACGACCCGTTCACCGCCGAGGTCGGCGCACGCTTCCGCGAGGGGTACCACCAGGACCCCTCGGGCACCGACCTCGACTACGCGGCCGCGGTGAACGGCCTCGCCGACAGGGCCGAGTTCATCCGCCGCCACCAGGCACAGCCGTGGATCGTGAGCATGGTCGGATTCGTCGCCGGGCTCCCGTTCCTGTATCAGCTCGTCGAACGCGAGCAGCAACTGGTGGTGCCCAAGTACCTGAGCCCTCGCACGGATACCCCCAGGCTCACGATCGGGCACGGCGGGTGTTTCGGCGCGATCTACTCCGTGAGGGGAGCAGGCGGCTATCAGATGTTCGGAGTGGTCGCCCCGCCGATCTACGACCCCGAACAGCGGCTCGCAGACTTCGCGGAGTCCTCCGTGCTGTTCCGTCCCGGGGACATCGTCCGCTACCGCTCCGTGGAGAGGGAGGAGTACGAGGCGATTCAGGCCGAGGTGGACGCGGGAACCTGGCGCTGGCGACAGGCGCCGGTGACGTTCTCCTTGGACGCATGGCAGAAGGATCCCGACGCGGCGAACCGAACGATGATGGAGGCTCTCGATGCTTGAGGTGGTGCAACCAGGACTGCAGACGACCGTCCAAGATGAGGGACGGAGGGGCTATTACAGTCTCGGCATCCCCCAGGGCGGCTCCATGGACCAGGAGTCGGCCCGGCTCGCGAACGCCCTCGTGGGTAACCAGGCATCCGCAGCTGTGCTCGAGTGCACCTACATCGGACCGGTGCTGCGAGCGACCGACTCCACGGTCGTGGCCGTCGCGGGGGCTCCGGTGCCGGTGCTGGTCAATGGCGAGCCGCACGAGGAATGGACGCGTATCGAGCTGGTGGAGGGCGACATGCTCTCCTTCGGCGTGATCCAGGGCGGCACGAAGTACTGGATCGCGGTGCGCGGAGGCATTGATGTGCCCGAGGCGCTGGGCAGTCGTTCGACCTATGTGATCGGCTCGATCGGTGGTGTCGGCGGACGCGCAGTCGCGGCGGGCGATTCGCTCCCCGTGGGGGAGCCGCTGCTGTCGGTCCCGGCGATTTCGACCCTCGACGAGCGGTTCCGTCCCTCGTTCGGGCGCTCGCAGCGTGTGCGGATCGTTCTCGGGCTGTATGACCACCTCCTCACCGACGAAGGAGTCCGACGCCTGGTCGAGGAGGAGTGGACCCTCACCCCGACGGCTGACAGGATGGGGCTGCGCTATGACGGCCCCGGCGTCGAGTGGCGCGAGCGTGAACAGCCTTTCGGCGCCGGTCAGGATCCCTCGAACATCGTGGATGCGGGCTACGCAGTCGGGTCGATTCAGATCCCCGGAGGCACGCAGCCGATCGTCCTGCATCGCGACGCCGTGTCCGGTGGCGGCTACGCCATGGTCGCAACGGTGATCTCCGCAGACATGGACCTGCTCGCTCGGGCGGCCCCGGGGACGAAGACGAGGTTCGTTCCGGTGGACATGCGAGAAGCACTCGATGCCCGGCATGCGAGGGCTACCCGCATCGGGCAGGCTGTCGCATCGTTGAACCTGTCAATGTGACGGTCGGATACGGGCATACAGAATCGTCGCGTCGATCAGGGCCTCGAGATCCTCTTCGGCGCGACGACTGTCCAGATCAGCCGCGTACTGCAGCATGAGCCCGTCCAGGCCAGCGATGAAGAGGCGCGCGATGCGTTCAAAGGGCGCCCCCGTCACTTCGCCGGCGTTCGATGCCGTGGCCTCCAGGAGTGAGACGACGGCGGCCGCTTGTGCGGAGAAGGGCCAGCGTTCGGAGAAGTCGTCTCCCGTGCTGCGGAGCGCGTAGTTGAGGAGCTCGACCTGCATCACCTGGTACGGGACGTTGTCGTCGATGAGTCCGTGCCAGTAGCTGCGTGCACCTTCACGAATGGTCTCGGCGAGGCCGGCGTGGCGGACTAATGACCCGGTGTGGGCGTTCGACTCGGACGCGACGTCGTCGATCACGGCCTTGAGGAGGAGCTCCTTGGTCGGGAACACGTGCTGAAGGGTGCCCAGGGGAATGCCGGCCTCGGTCGCGACCGCCCTGATCGTCGTTCGCGCGACGCTGTCCCGCATCATGACGCGCCGGGCCGCGGCGACGATCTGCGGCGATCGAACGGATGATTCTACGTAACGCATTCGGGCTTCCCTGTCTTTGTGTTCCGGCACTACTCTAGTCGACATCAGTCATACGACTGACTGAGTTATGATCGAAGGGTCGGGCGCCGCAGAGCCCCGGATGCTGAGGGAGAAACATGTGGGGGAGAGCGAAAGCGACGTCACCTGATGAGGAGGCGATCGCAGCAGCCGTCGGCACGACCCGAGAGGTGTTCCTGTCCGGAAGGACGCGATCGGTCTCATCCCGCATCGAGAGGCTTCGGGCGCTTCGTGCGCTCATCCTCGACAATCGTTCGAGCCTCGCCGGTGCACTGTGGGAGGACCTCGGAAAGAGCCGCCAAGAGGTGGAGCTGACCGAATCCGATGTCGTTCTCGGAGAGATCAGTTTCGCGCTGCGCAACCTCCGCCGGTGGACTCGGCGGAGACGGGTGCCGGTTCCCATGGCTCTGCAACCCGCATCGGCCGGTCTGCTCGCTGAGCCGCTGGGTGTCATCCTCGTGGTCTCTCCGTGGAACTACCCGGTGCAACTTCTACTGGCTCCCCTGGTCGGCGTGCTTGCGGCAGGAAACACTGCCGTGTTGAAACCGAGCGAGCTTGCTCCCGCGACCTCGCGGCTGATCGCGCGGCTAGTTCCCGAGTATTTTCCGGACGGCGCGGTGAGTGTCGTCGAGGGGGGCGTGGACGAGACGACGGCCGTCCTCGCTCAGCGCTTCGATCACATCGTCTTCACCGGCAGCGCCGGCGTGGGTCGTGTCGTTCTTCGAGCCGCGGCTGAGCACCTCACTCCCGTCACGCTCGAGCTCGGCGGAAAGTCACCCGTGTGGTTCGACGACGATGAGGGGCTTCAGGAGGCGGCTCGGCGCATCGTGTGGGCTAAGTTCACGAATGCCGGGCAGACCTGTGTCGCGCCGGACTACGTTCTCACCACTCCGGGCAGGGTGGAGCCGCTCATCGCCGCGATGAGGTCGGCTCTCATCGACCTCTGGGGAGCGGAACCGCGCACCAACCCCCAGTACGGCCGCATCGCGACGGATCGCCATTTCGATCGGCTGGTATCCCTTTTCGAGGGGGTGGACATCGCGGTCGGGGGAGCGCATGACCGTGCAGAACGGTACATCGCGCCGTCCATCGTCACGCTCGCGCAGTCAGGTGAGATGGTGATAGGTCCGCAGTCGACCGCGCCCGTACTTCAAGACGAGATCTTCGGGCCGATCCTGCCCATCGTGGCCGTCCCGTCGGTCGAAGCCGCCATCCATGCGATCAACGCCACTGAGAAGCCTTTGGCGCTCTACGTCTTCTCCGGCTCTGCGCGTGTCCGCCGACTGTTCGAGGAACGCACCTCGTCTGGTGCGCTCGTGCATGATGCGGCGATCATCCATGTCGGCGCACCGACGCTCCCGTTCGGCGGGGTCGGCGGCAGCGGCATGGGCGCCTATCACGGCGCCTACTCGTGGTCGAGCTTCTCCCACCTGAAGCCGATACTCCGCAAGCCGCTCCGTCCTGACACGCTGCGGGCGGTTCAACCCGGATCGCACGGGATCGTGCGGCGGCTCGCGCAGGTCCTTCTCCGCGTCGGATGAAGCCGGAAGCCGCCATCGCAGATCTCTGGCTCACGTGTACAAGTCATATGACCGACTGAGAAAGATGAACACATGGACTCATCGCATCCTCCGAAGCCGAACACGGTCGTCGTCGTGGGGGCGGGTCTGTCAGGGCTCGTCGCCGCGCGTGAACTCGTCCGATCGGGGCGAGAGGTGATCGTGCTCGAGGCGGCTGACCGCGTCGGTGGACGCGTGCTGGCGGAGACATCCCCATTGGGCTCGCGGCTGGATCTCGGCGGACAGTGGATCGGTGCCGATCATCAGCGGGTCGCAGCCCTGGCTCGCGAGTTCGGCGAGGTGACATTCGAACGCCAGGTGGGGATCCTTCCGCGCATCGTCGATGGAGCGCAAGGCGTGGGGTGGCTCTCGCTGACCGGTCTCGGAGCCGTTGCGGCCGCAGCCGTGACGTGCACGATTGCCGCGCTCGCGCCGGCGCGCTGGTCCAATCGCCAGCCGTTCGACCTCTTCCTGAGAAAGCTGTCGTGGGGACGCTCGCGGCGACTTCTGCGAGTCGGGGCCGAACTGTCCTGGACGGCTGATCTCGATCGCATCTCTCTGTACGGAGTGCGTCGAGTCGTGCACTCGCAGCATGGGCTCGGAACCATCCTCTCGGCCTCTGGGGGCGCTCAGGATTCGCTCGTCGTCGGCGGGATGGGAACGCTCGTGGAACGCCTCGCCCGGGACCTCGGCGACCGAGTGCGAACCGACGAACGGGTCTTGAGTCTGCACTCGAACGCCGACGGAGTCGTCGTCTGCACGGGCGCTGCGACATACCAGGCGGCCAAAGTGGTCATCGCCGTGCCCGCACCTGTCGCTTCGGCGATCGCGCACACTCCCCCTCTCCCGTCAGCGGTCCGCAACGTTCAAGAGAGCACCGAGATGGGCGCTGTGTACAAGGCGATCGCCGTCTACGACCGTCCTTTCTGGCGGGGGAGTGCTCCGCAGGATCTGCTGTTCCTGCACGGAGGTGGCGGCGCGATATTCGATACGTCGCCGCCCGAGGGGCCGGGGCACCTGTGCATCTTGATCGGCGGCAGAGCGGCGAGAGCCCTCGACGCCTTGTCTGCCGATGAGCGCATGTCGCGAGTTCTGGGTCCGCTTGCGGTTCACTACGGTCTCAGGGTCTTGGAGCCGAACAGCTGGCACGAGAAGGCGTGGCATCTCGATCCCGATCTTCGCGGAGGATACGTCGCGTTGCCCGTTCTCGGATCGCGAAGCGGGTTCTGGCCGCTCGGTGCCGCGCCGGTGGGCCACATCCACTGGGCTGGCTCCGAAACCGCCATGGAGCACCCGGGGTATCTCGACGGGGCGATCGAATCGGGACAGCGCGCCGCAGCTGAGGTCGTGGCGGCCCTGGCGTGAGATCGAAGCGATGTTGGACGGAAGTCTTGCGTCTCGACCGAAGCTGAGTTATTCTAAGTCAGTTGTACGACTGGGAATGGGGTCGTGATGACATCGCGGCGAATGACGGATGCGGCGATGCATCACCTTCACCACCTCGGTACGACATCCGGGCGCTTTCGACGAAGCAGCCCGCCCCGCAACGTCTGACGCAGTCTCTGTCAGACCGCGGCCTGCTCTCCCCGACTCCCCAGGGTCCCCAACAGGCCGCCCCTGGGGGGAGCTCCGCCTCCCCCCAGGGCTTCATCTCACGAACGACTGGGCCTGACCCCGATGGCCCGCACCGCACTTCGGAAAGCGCAAGCGTGCGCTCGCTCCGACTTCACGAAGAAGGA
Source organism: Microbacterium sp. LWH10-1.2 (assembly GCF_038397765.1). Taxonomy (NCBI): domain Bacteria; kingdom Bacillati; phylum Actinomycetota; class Actinomycetes; order Micrococcales; family Microbacteriaceae; genus Microbacterium; species Microbacterium sp. LWH10-1.2. Next base: position 2,744,858 of record NZ_CP151638.1, on the reverse strand, counting down.
CAGCTCATGACAATCAGGCGACAAGGTCGCGATATCAGTGCCAAGGCGGCTCCATGGAGAGCACTGCTGACGGTCATTCTGGTGATGGGGAGCCTATGGGGTCTCGCAGGCCCCGCGGCAGCCGAGGCTCCCACTGTGCCGGCTGAAGCGTTCACGGCTCCGGTTTGTGAGGGCACAACGCTGCTGGACCCAGCAGATTCGTCCGGCCCGGTGCCGGACCTGCGATCGGTCTTCGGGACGAGGCTCGCGGAATACAACGAAGGGCGTGTCGTCCCGCTCTACGACTCCTTCGCCGCGAACGACACCAACGCGTATCCGCCGGTGTGCTCCACGCGCTACGTCTCAGGCATCGGCCCGGTCTCGGAGTGGATGTTCTGCACCGACTACTTCTCCCATGTCTGCAGTGGAGTGGATGCTGACGGCAACCTGCTCGACATCGATGGCAATCCCATTCCGGGACTGAACGAGCTCGCCGGGGCGAATCCCAAGCTCACGCCAGAACAGGAGTCGCTGATCGCGTACCTGATCCAGCATGGACAGGACGCGTATCAGGGAACGGGCTACTTCAACTTCAACAATGCGGCGCGCGCAGTATCCGACGGTGATTCGTGGGAGCGCTCAGCACTTCAGGTCCTCATCTGGTGCATCAGCGATCCCGTGGCGCCGAGCGCAACGGGAACCGAGCTCGAGCGAGGCGCCACCTGTCTGGACAACATGGGTCCTGAACGTCAGGCGGAGATTCTCGCAAGTATCTCCGCCGATCCGACGCTGTCGGTGGCTGGACCCTCTGCGCCGATACCGATCGGCGGATCTGGCGAGTTCGTCATCACGACCGACGTCTTCAGCTCACCGTTGACGCTCAGCACCGCGGGGATTCCGGGCACCTTGACGGTCGTCAGCGGCCCAGGAGTGCTTTCCGGTGATCAGCTCCAGGTCTCGGGATCGGGTGCTCCGGTGACGGTAACTCTTGCGCTAACCGCAACCGAACAGGGCACAGCGACGCTCTCCGCAGTGGCAACCCCTCCTTCGACCGCTCACATCGCATGGAACCAGAGCCCTGGGCGTTCCGCCGATGACGTGCCATGCCAGGTCTTCGCTACCTTCCGCGTCGCGGATCAAGTCACGATCAACAGTTCAGCATCTGCAACGTTCGCGACAGAAGGCGGCGGGGGCACCGGCACAGGAGAAGGATTCGGTGCTTTCTCCATCACAAAGGCTGTGACCTGGGACGGTCAGGCTATCGACGGCATCGTCTTCGCCGGCACCTACACCGTGACCGCACCCGATGGCACAGCTATCGTCGAGAACCAGCCGTTCAATGTGGCAGAGGGGTCGACATGGACGAGCGAAGGGTACGAGACCGGCTCCACCGTGCATATCGAGGAGATACTGCCGACAGGACCTTCGAGCATCATCTGGGCCGCACCGGTGTTCAGCACGAACGACTTCATCCTCGGCGACGAGACAACGGTCGCCGTGACTCTGACGAACCGGGCGACTCTGAACACGGGCGTGTTCGAAGCGTCGAAGGTGGTCGCCGGCGACGGGGCATCGCTCGTCGCTGATGATGCGGTGTTCCTCCTCGAATACGACTACCCGGCCGGTGAGGGGTTCGAGGCTGGTTCTGGGGCTCTGGAGCTGTCGGCGAACGGTGACGTGGTGACGTCGGGTGCTCTGCCGGTCGGTGCGGTGCTCACGTTGAGCGAGCGGGCTCCGGACGCGATCGCGGGTGCGACCTGGGCCGCCCCGGTGCTGTCCACCGGCACGGTCACCATCGATGATGATGAGCCCGTCAGCGTGACGGTCACCAACACCCTCACGCTGGACGCGGACGCTATCGGCGCGGGAGGAGAAGAAGCAGGCCACGGCACCGGTGCCAGCGCGGGATCAGGATCGACGTCGGGGCTCGCGCTCACCGGTGGCGAGCTGTCGCTGGTCATGGTCGTACTCGGGGTGGCTCTCATCGCGGTCGGCGGCAGCGTCCTCGTCTCCCGCCGTTCCCGGCCCAGCAAGTAGCACGCAGGTCTCTTCAGGCGGCAGGTGCGAACGGAGCCCGGCGACTCCGTTCGCACCTGCCGCCGTCCGGGACGACCTTCGCACGCCGACCAGAGGAGCACGATGCGATTCACCACCTTCGAACAAGGATTCCGCGCCGAGTTGGCGAACCGGGAGTTCGCCCGTATCGGGATGGCGGCGACGGCGATACGGACTGAGAAGCACGAGACGGCGCCGTTCTGGCGCGCCTACGATCGCCTCGAGCGGTTCAACGCCCCGCGCTACCGAGCGGCCGCCCAACGCCTCGGGATATCGGACAGCACGGGTGCCGGTGCCCGGCTGCGAGGCCGACTGGTCGGGTGGATGCCGAACAGTCTCCGTCGCGAATCGATCAGGTTCGCGTTTCCTCGCACTGTCGAGTACGTGGAGGACCTCCGCCGTCTCGCCGCGATCGGACCAACGAGCGAGGCCGACTTCTTCGACTACATGCTCAGGCAGGAAGAGCTTCAGGTGAACATGATGGAGGCGATGCTCCGGGGCCGCAATGTCGCCGCAGAGTCACTGGTCGACCGGTTCATCGGCGACGAAGGTCGCTGAACGTTTTCTGACGCGGTCGGCTCTGCGCACCCGCGGCAGAGGTATCCCGCAGCCGGCATTCGCACGGTGCTCACCGCGCGTCTGACCTAGTCAGTGCGCGGCGAAGATCTCGCGGGCGCGGGCGACGATGTCGTCCAGCCGGGACTGCAGGTACGGTCCGGGGCATTCGGTCCCCGACCAGGTCTCCCTGTGACTGATGACGTGTTCCCTGTCGATCGTGAACGACACCGGCACGCCGTCCAGCGTCCTGCCGTCGTAGGTCGCGAGCCACGCGATCATCTGGGCGAGCTCCTCCAGCTGCACCGCCGTCACGGTGTAGTCCGGCGCTCCCGTGGCGTCCAGGGTCTCCACGGCCAGCGACCGCCAGTTCCAGTCGGCGCCGGTCGATGACGGCTTCGCGCCGGGGCGGATGAGCTCGAAGACGGACCCGTCGTTCCGCAGATAGAAGGTGGGCGCGGAGGAGCGCCTGTTGCAGCGCGAGAGGAAGTCCAGCTGCTCCTCGGTCGTGCCCGTGTGGTGGATGACGAAACGGTCGATGATCGGCGTCACCGTGTGGTGGTCGCTTCCTGCGGTGTCACGCGTCGACCGAGCTATGGGGTTCCGGCAGTCCGCGAACCCGAGCGGCGCCTCGAGGCCCTTGATCGCGCGATCGTAGACGGGTTCGTACTCGGGCAGCCCCCTCGGATTGTCCGGGTCCACGGCAGGCGCCCCGCCGTCTGCGCCCGGGGGAATCGTGGCGAGCAGGATTCCCGCTGCCGTGACGGCGACGCCCGAGCCCGCAGCGATCAGGAAGCATCGACGGGTGTGCGCCGACGAGCTTCCGTCAGGATCGTGTGCGGGGGAGTGCTCCATCTGCCCATCTAACACGCTCGGTCGAGCAGCCGAGGTTCATGGCGGCTGTCAGCGGGCAAAACAGCATCAGCGGGGCCGGCGACCGTCTGGATGGGCATCATCTGGCGCGGATTGCGGGAGTCTGCAACGTTCGGGAGCCGTCCGGGAATGTACTTGCAAAGGACAGGGGAAGATGATGGACGATTCCGATCTCGACGGCGCACTCTCCGCCGCGATTATCCCGTTGCCCACCTCGATGTCGCGAGAAGCGGCTCTCATGGTGGAGGCGACGAAGCCGTCGCGCCTGCGGCGAGGAGCTCGTCGCCGGCCTCGTTGGCTGGTCCCGGTCCTGGTCGCAGGGTCCCTCGTCTTGACCGGCGCCGGGAGTGTCACCGTCGCGCAACTGTCCGGTTGGCCTTGGGTGGAGCTCCCCGATGGATCGCTGCGGTCGGATCGAATCCCCGTCGACTACACCACGGACGAGGGGCACTCGGAAACCTGTGGCGCGTATGTGGAGCTTCGAAATGCAGACAAGGCTGATATCGAGGCGCTCAACGACGCGATCGAGCGACGCGATTGGACAGGGTTCGGGCAGCTGCTCTACGCACGCGGCGCCCCTGTCGAGGACGACCCTGACAGTGAGGCCCGAGTGGGGGACCAACTGTATCCGGAGCTCGTCGCCTTGACGAAGGATGCGGTTCCCGGGGTTCTTGATCTCGATGAATCCGTCGACGTTCCCGTGGGGGAACCGGACGGCCCGGTTGTTATCGCCGCGATGGGTATGAGCTGTCGGGTGGATGAGAAGTGAGCGCGCGCAAGGACGGTGAAATCGCACGATTCGAGCGAGCGGTGACCGAGAACTCCTCCGCTCTGCTCGCCTACTTCGCCCGTCGGGTCGAACCGGCCTTCGACGCCGCCGACCTCCTCGCGGACACCTTGCTGACGCTGTGGAGAAAGGCGAACGTCCTCCCGAAGGACGACGGTGATGTCAGGCCTTGGATGTTCGGCATCGCGAGGAATGTGCTCCTCCACCATCGCCGAAGCGCAGCACGACGTCTTGCGCTCGCCGACCGCCTACGCAGTCAACTCTCAGCGGAACCCGCTGTCGGATTCGTCGACTCGTCGGCTTTCGATGAACTTCGCGATGCCTTGAGATCCTTGGAAAAGCTCGACCAGGAGATCATCAGCCTGCTCCACTGGGACGGTCTCTCTCTCAGCGAGATCGGACGGGTCTTGAAGATGAAGGACGGCACCGTCCGCAGTCGCTACCATCGAGCGCGAGCGCGCCTCCGTCTGCAGCTCTCTGACGCGGAGCAGGCGGCCGCAGAGACATACGCGGATGTCGCCACAGGCTCCGGGGACGAGCGGCGATGACGACGCTCAGAACCTCGGCTGAAAACCGTCTCCCATCGGCTCGCGGCGGCGCACCGTCCGACGGCGGTGCGCCCGTTCACGCGGCCGCGTTCGCGTCCGGGGGTGTGCTCGTCGCCTCATGGTGGCATCGTGGACGGATGCGAGCAGACAGGTCGGGAACAGCCGTCGCCGTCGGGGGGATCGTCGTCGGCAGCGTCGCCGCGATCGTCCTCGCGGCGCTCATCCTCACGGGCGTTCTCGGCGCGACGCTGTGGTTCACGGTGATCGCCATGATCCTTCTGGCTGTGTCTCATGGCATCGCTCTGATGTCGATGCGCCGCCGACGCGACTAGCGTCTCGCGCGGAGCTCTCGGCGTGACGGCGATAAGTCCCGTCCCGCCGCCAATGTGGAGCCCCCGTCGTCACCCGGCCTCTTCGACCGGCCACCAGCGGCTGCCGATCACCTTCGGGTCGGTGCCGACGCGGGAGATCGCACGCTCGATGACGTCCACGCTCTCCGGGTCGTCGATGCTGACCTCCGCGCGCACGTGCACCTCCGTGTTCTTGCCGTGGCGCACCCGCACCGATCGCAGGGTGAGCTCCGGGTGCGTCGCGGCCTGGAGCAGCAGGGCGCGGACCCGCTGCTCGCTCTTCTCGCCCGTCGTGACCTCGAGCACGAAGTCCTGCGGGGCGCCGGCGTCGGTGCCGTCCTCCGTCGACTCGTCCTCGGCGTTGAGCCGCAGCCTCCGGTTGAGCGCAGTGCTCAGCGGGCGCAGCAGGATGTTGGTCGCCGAGACGAGGATCGCCCCTCCGGCGGCGAGCAGCGGCATCCCGGCTCCGGCGAGGGAGCCGACGGCGGCCGCGCACCACAGCGTCGCCGCCGTCGTGAGTCCGCGGATGTTGAGTCCCTCGCGCAGGATCACACCGGCGCCGAGGAACCCGATGCCGGAGACCACCTGAGCGGCGACACGTGTCGGATCAGCGGTCTCGCCGGGGAGCGCCTGCGATCCGAGGATGACGAACAGCGCGGCGCCGAGCGACACGAGAGCGTTCGTGCGCATGCCGGCGGTGCGCATGCGCCATTGCCGTTCGAGGCCGATGAGGGCGCCCAGCCCCGCCGCCAGAGCGGCGGTGAGGAGCAGAGCGCCCGTGTCGAGGAGGGTCATACCCCTCAGCCGGCGAGACGAGCGCGCAGGGCTTCGAGGTCGTCGTCCGACAGTCCTCCGCTGCGAAGGTACTCGGCCGACCCGCCGCGCTCGTCGATCCACGCGAACGCGGCCTCGATCGCCTGCGGGGGCGTCGCGGTGACGAGATCGGTGAGGGCGGGGACCAGCGGCATGCCCCAGCTCCTGGCGCGCTCCAGCATCCGATCGGCCCAGTCGCCCGCGAGGTTCGTCTCGCTCTGCACGTAGTCCGCGACCACGGCGGCGCGGTCCGCACCGGCCGCGTCGAGCAGCAGGGCCGTCGCGACGCCGGTGCGGTCCTTGCCCGCGGTGCAGTGCACGAGCACGGCGCCGCGGCTCTCGTCGGAGGGCCGTGCGACGAGCCGCGCGACCTCGGCGAACGACGCCGCAGCCGATCCGAGCATGCCCACGTAGAGATCCGCCAGCGACGGGATGCGCGAGAGCATCGCCCGCGCGGCCTCGCCGTCGAGATCTCCGAGGTCTCCGAGATCGCCGGGCGACGGCATCCCGGTCATCGACCCCTCGAGCAGAGGGAGGCCGACCTCGACGAACGAGCGCTCCGTGCCGAGTCGGTTGGGGGCCTCCACGCGTTCGAAGTCGCTGCGGAAGTCGACGATCGTGCCGATCGGGCTGTCGCTCAGTGTGCGGATGCCGTCGTCGGTGATGCCGGCGAGAGCGTCGGAGCGATAGAGCACGCCCGCGCGGGTGACGCCTCCCGCGGAGAGCGGCGTGCCTCCGGTGTCTCGGGAGTTGTAGGTTCCGGCGATGATGGCGCTCACGCGACCTCCTCTTTCTGCGCGGCGCTGGCCGCGGCGGTGGTCCGCCCTGCGTCGTACACGTCGCGCCGCAGCACTCGGCGCAGACCCGGCAGGGTCAGCATCGAAGCGAGCACGGCGGCGGCCGCGACGAGGTACAGGGCGGTGTAGTTCTTCTCTCCTCCGACGACCGGGTCGCTCCCGCCGATCAGCACGACGAGGGGAGCGATGGCCGGGGCGATCGACTGCGGCAGGGTCTTGGCGACGTTGAAGATGCCGAGGTACTTGCCCTCCTCGCCGACGGGCAGCGTGCGCATCGCGAGGGCGAGGTCGACCGCGTAGTAGGCGCCGAGCGCAAACCCGGCGAGCAGCGTGCTCACCCAGAACACCGAGAGGTCCTGCGTGAACGCCTTGAGCAGCAGCGACAGCGCCATGAGCAGCGCCGACCCGATGATGAACGGCGCGTAGTTGCCCCGGCGGGAGGCGAGGTAGCCGCACGCGAACGCGGCGACGAAGTTCAGCGCCGCCCCGGCGAGCGCCGCCGTAGAGGTGAGGGATGCCGCGGCGACCTGATCCATGTCGAGTCGGATCATCAGGTAGAAGAGTCCGAAGGTCGACACCACGGTGAACCCGAACTGCATGGTCGCCCGCTGCACCCACACCAGCGTGAACATCGGCGCCTTGGCCGGGTTGAACAGGAAGGCGCGGAACACCTGGGCGATCGAGCCGCGCTCTCCGTCGACCCGCTCGATCGGCGGGTCGGGGATGACGAGGCACACGATCGCGACGATGATCACGGCGACGATCGGCATCGCGAGGACGACGATCGTGAGGTTCGACGCGAAGAACGCCGCGACCAGCATGGCGGGCACCATCCCGAGGAAGCCGATCGCGCCGAAGATGCCGGACGCCTTGGCGCGCTGCTCCTCGGGGACCTGATCGGCGAGCAGCGCGGAGAGTGAGGCCAGCGTCGCGTTGTACGCCGCCTGCGACAGCACCCAGGCGACGACGAGAACGGGGATGCTGGGGGCGACGGCCATGAGCACGGCCGCGAGGACACCGCCGACCACGCCGCCGATGAGCCAGGGACGGCGTCGGCCGAAGCGACTGCGCGTGCGGTCGGAGAGGTGGCCGAAGATCGGATTGGCGACGAGGGCGGCGAGAGCGCCGAGCGCCGTGACGAGACCGAGCGCTCCTTCCTTCTGCGACTCCGGCACGAGCTGGAGCACCTTCAGGGAGAGCGAGACGACGAGCGGGGTGACGAGAGCGCCGAGTGCGGCGAGCTCGATGAGCGCGAACAGGTAGATGCGCGACATCGGCACGCGCGTCTGCGGGGTGGGGGGAGTGGTGTGCATGGGTCCTTCCTCGGTCCGTGTGGTCCCTCATTGGACCAGCCGTTCCCTTCCCAGGGGTAAAAACTTAGTGACCACTAAGTTAATTCAGCCGACGATAACGCGCGGGTTCCTCCCCGCGCAAGAGGTCGTCGAAAATTCACTTAGTCGTCACTAGGTTTTATGGTCTACTAGAGCGGATGCCACTGCCCGCAGCCGCCGAGCCGACGAAGGACGCCGACATGACCGACACCACGATCTCCGCCGCAGAGACGCGCCTCGACGCGCTGCTCTCCGCCATGACCATCGAGGAGAAGGTCGGCAGTCTGCTCGTCGCGCGCATCGTGACCGGCGCCGGCGGCACGCTCTGGGAGGGCGCCGACGACGAGTCGCCGTTCGGGTTCGCCCCCACCACCGCGCTGCTGCGCGAGCGCCATGTCTCGCACGTGACGCTGATGAACCCCGCCCCGGTCGCCGAGCTGGCGAGGTGGGGCGAGGCGATCCGAGGCGTCGCGGCGTCGACCAGGCTCGGCATCCCCGTCTCCGTCGCCTCGGACCCCGTGCACGGCCGCAGCCGCAATCACGATGTCGCGATGAGCGGCGGCGGCTTCACGTCGTTCCCCGAGCCCATCGCCCTCGCCGCGACCCGCGACTCCGCGCTCGTGCGCGAGGCGGCGCGGATGATCGGCGCGGAGCTCAGGGCGGCCGGCATCCACATCGCGCTGCACCCGATGGCCGATCTGGCCACCGAGCCGCGCTGGGCCCGCGTCTCCGGCACCTTCGGCGAAGACCCCGGCCTCGCCTCCCGCCTCGTGAGCGAGTACGTCACCGGCCTCGGCGAGTCGGGCGTCGCCGCGACCGTGAAGCACTTCCCCGGCGGCGGACCCCAGCGCGGCGGTGAGGACGCTCACTTCGAGCGCGGCGCCCACACCGTCTATCCCGGCGGACGCTTCGACGACCATCTGCGCCCCTTCGCCGCAGCGATCGACGCCGGCGTCGTGCGGGTCATGCCGGGTTACGCCGCGCCGCTCGGGCTGGAGTACGACGAGGTCGGCTTCGCGTTCGAGCGTCGCCTCATCACGGATCTTCTGCGTGACAGGCTCGGCTTCGACGGGGTGGTCGTCACCGACTTCAACATCGTGAACGGCATGCGTCTGCCCCGCCTCGGCGTCGAGCTGCCCGTGCGGGCGTGGGGGATGCTGGACGCCGACCCCGTGCAGCGCGTCGTGCGGCTGCTCGACGCCGGGGTCGACCAGTTCGGCGGCGAGGACGATCCCGCGCCCGTGCTGGAGGCGCTCGACCGCGGCCTCGTGTCGGAGGAGCGCATCGACGAGTCGGTGCGGCGCGTCCTGCGCGAGAAGGAGCGGCTGGGGCTGTTCGACGATGCGGCTGCACGCGCGGCTGCCCCCGCCGAGGTCCGCGAACGCATCGCGATCCCCGCGCACCTCGCGATCGGCGAGCGCGTGCAGCGGGCGTCCGTCGTGGCGCTGCAGGGCGAGCCCGTCGCGCTGACCCCCACCACCCGCGTGCACGTCGAGGGGATGGACGCGGACGCCCTCGCCGGACGCGCGCTCGTCGTCGACGACCCGGCATCCGCCGATCTCGCGATCCTCCGCCTCGCGGCCCCGTACGAGCAGCGCGAGGGGATGCTGGAGCAGGGGTTCCACAGCGGCAGCCTGGAGTTCTCCGACGAGGAAGTCGCGCGGATCTCCGACATCGCAGCGCAGACTCCGACCGTGATCGACGTGTTCCTCGACCGGCCCGCCGTGCTGACTCCGCTCGCCGAGCTCGGGGTGACTCTTCTCGGTACGTTCGGCGTCGACGACGGCATCCTGCTCGACGCCGTCTCCGGTCGCGCCGCGACCACCGGGCGCCTGCCGTTCGACCTGCCCCGGTCGATGGCGGCGGTGGAGGCGTCGCGGGAGGACGTGCCCTTCGACACGGCAGATCCGCTGTGGCGTTTCGGGCAGGGTCTCCACTGGCCGAACATCTCGTAGGGTTCTAGGGTGAGCAGCTCCGAGTCCTCCACCGACGTCGACAAGCGCGTGGCCCGCGGCGACGCCCGACGCACGCGGATCCTGGCGGCAGCCACCACGGAGTTCGGGCGCAAGGGGTACGAGAGCACCCGCATCGCCGATATCGCACGCGCCGCCGGGGTGACGGATGCCGGAGTGCTGCACCACTTCGCCACGAAGCACGACCTGTTCATGGCCGTGGTCGAGCGCCGCGAGGAGGTCTACCAGACCATCACGCTGCCGACGGATTCGGTGCGCTCGCTGTTCGACCAGTTCATCGCGGCCGTGCGTCGGGCCGCCGAGGAGCCGGAGCTGCTGCGCTTCCGCGTCATGCTCACCGGTGCCTCGCGCATCGCGGGGCACCCCGTCGAGGGCAGAGCGCAGCGCACCCTCGAAGCCGCACTCGACTCCCTCATCCCGCTCGTCGAGGAGCGCATCGCCGCGGGAGAGATCGCCAGGGGCACGGATCCGCAGCAGCTGATCCTCGAGCTGCTGGCGCTCAACGAGGGCATCCGCGATCAGTGGTCGACACTGCCGGAGCGCATCGACTACGTCGCCGTGTTCACCGCGGCCGCGAACGGACTGTACGAGCGGGTGCGCGCCTAGGACGCCGCCGTCTACGCCCCGACGGTCGCGACCCGCTCGCGGCGACGCAGGATGATCGCGCGACGAGCACGGTGCAGCACCGGCATCGCGCCGTAGATCACGATGGGCACGGCGATGCTGACGAGGACGAGTGTCCTGACGATCATCGGGAGCGGTGCGAGGAGGTCGCCGAGGATCAGATTGAGGATCGTGAGCGTGGGGAACACGGCGATCCAGATCATGAGGGCGAGCTGATGCTTCGAGGGCGGCGCGACGGCCGGTGCGCCGGGTGCGGGCGGGGTGTCGGATCGTGCGGTCATGGGAGTGCTCCTTCGGGGTCTTTCGGTCGGTGGTGCGGGGTGGCTCAGTCGGCGGGCGCCGACGGTGAGGCGGTGCGTGCTCGGGAGAGCGCGGCCTGCAGGTCGTCGGCGACGAGGTCGGCGTTGATCGCGATCGCCGTCGCAGAGCCCTGCCCTGCCGCGGTGATGACCTGGGCGCGGGGGTCCGCGGCGTTGCCGGCGACGTAGACGCCGGGGACGGTCGTGGCGCCGCCGGTGCGCTGAATGATCCACCCGGCCTCGTCGACACCGCATCCGAGGTCTCTCAGCAGCGCGTCGTTCGCGACGAAGACGGGGCGGACGAACAGGGCTCGTCGGGGGATCCGTCGCCCGTCGTCGAGTTCGATCGCCGTGAGCACGTCGTCGTCGATGACGAGCCCGCGGACCTCTCCCGGCTGGATCCGGACGCCTCGCGCGTCGAGCAGTTCGCGCTGTTCGTCGCCCAGAGCGGTGTCGCCGACGAAGAGGATCACATCGTCCGACCACTGGCGGACGAGGATGGCGTGGGCGATCGCGTCCGCGTCGCCGCCGAGGACACCGAGGGGTTGATCGCGCACTTCGTAGCCGTGGCAGTACGGGCAGTGGAGCACGTCTCTGCCCCACCGTTCGGAGAGGCCGGGGAGGAGGGGGATCCGGTCGTGAAGGCCCGTGGTCGCGAGCACTCGGCGCCCCCGCACGGAGGTGCCGTCGGAGAGTTGTGCGACGAACCCCGGCGTGAGGGCCACGACCGTGTCGTGGATGATCGCACCGCCGTACTCGATGACCTCGGCGCGTCCGGCGGCGAGGAAGTCGGCGGGCGGCATCCCCTCGCGGGAGAGGAACCCGTGCATGTGCGACGCGGGAGCATTGCGGGGGTGACCCGCGTCGATCACCGCGACCCGGCGTCGAGCTCGCAGCAGGACGAGGGCTGCGCTGAGCCCTGCGGCGCCTCCGCCGATGATCAGTGCGTCGTAGTCGTTCATGAGGCAAGGATCGATCGTCGGCACCGGTTTCGGCAAAGTTCGTTGCCGTTTCCGGGATGGATGGGTCACACTGACGGGATGGACCCGTCTGCGATGATCGACTCGGCGCTGGACGCCGTCGGTCCGCGTCTGAAGTGGCTGCGCGGTCAGCGCGGCATGACCCTGGCGGCGCTGTCGTCGGCCACAGGGATCTCGACAAGCACCCTGTCACGTCTCGAGACGGGGCAGCGTCGGCCGAGCCTCGAACTGCTGCTCCCTCTCGCGCAGGCGTATCGGGTGCCGCTGGATGAGCTGGTGGGAGCGCCGGAGGTGGGCGATCCGCGGGTGCGTCTGAAGCCGAGGCGGGTGAACGGGCGAGTGGTCATCCCCCTCACTCCGCAGCCCGGATCGGTGCAGGCGTGGAAGATCCTGATTCCCGGCGGTCAGATCAGGCCGGAGCCGCGGGCGCACGAGGGGTACGAGTGGCTGTATGTACTGAGCGGGCGGATGCGGCTCATCCTCGGCGCTCACGATCTGACGCTGGAAGCGGGCGAGGTCGCGGAGTTCGACACGCACGTGCCGCACTGGTTCGGAAGCGCAGACGGCGCTCCCGCGGAGGTGCTGAGTCTGTTCGGTCGTCAGGGAGAGCGCGCCCACGTCCGCGCAGGCGGGGGCCAGAGGTCGGAGTGAGCCACGCGCCGTTCCTGGCACGTGGCGCTGGCAGGGTGCCGTCTGCGTCAGGGCGCCACTCGTGCCGGCATCATGGGCGTCAGGACCCCAGCTCGGCCCGGCGCCTTCTCAGATAAGCGACCTCCCCCGAGTTCTGCGCGAGAGAGATCGCCGCGTCGTACGCCACCCGGGCCTCTTCATCGCGGCCCAGTCGCGCGAGCAGCAGGGCGCGGGCCGCGGGGAACGGGGGATATCCGCCGAGGTCGGCGGTGAGACCGTCCATCAGAGCCAGACCAGAGATCGCGCCCTCGGACTCCCCGACAGCGATGGCTCTGCTGAGCCGCACGACCGGAGAGGGGTCGATCAGCACCAGCTGATCGTAGAGCGCCACCACCTGCGACCAGTCGGTCGCCGCCCCGTCGGTGTGCACCGCGTTGACCGCGGCCAGCAGCTGAAAGCGACCGGGCGCGACGCCGGAGGCCAGCCGTTCGCGCACGAGTGCGTGCCCCTCGGAGATGAGCGCGGCATCCCACAGCATCCTGTCCTGCTCGAACAGCGGGATCAGCTCACCCGCGGGCGAGACGCGCGCTGCGCGCCGAGCGTCGATCAGCAGCATCAGCGCCAGCAGCCCCGCGACCTCGCCGTTCGCCGGAAGCATCTCGCGCAGCAGACGGGTGAGGCGGATCGCCTCGGCGGTGAGCTCCTGACGCAGGGGAGGAGAGGCGGAGCCCGATGCGAGGTACCCTTCGTTGAAGACGAGGAACAGCACGGCCAGCACTCCCGACGTCCGCACGGGCAGATCCTCCGCCGTCGGCATGCGGTACGGGATGCCGCTCGCCGCGATCTTCGCCTTCGCCCGGGTGATGCGCGCGCCCATCGTCGTGTCCTGCACGAGGAACGCGCTCGCGATCTCCGGCACGCTCAGGCCGCCGACCATGCGCAGGGTGAGCGCGACGCGCGACTCCATCGCCAGCGCCGGATGGCAGCAGATGAAGAGGAGCCGCAGCCGATCATCGTCGATCACGCCGAGCGGCGTCGTCTCGCCGTCGTACACGAGCATCGCCTCCCTGTGCCTCGCATCCCGCGTGCTCTCACGCCGGATGCGGTCGATCGCCTTGCGGACCGCCGTCGTCGTCAGCCACGCCCCCGGCGCGGGAGGGACCCCGTCGTCTGCCCAGCGCTCGGCCGCCGTCGCGAACGCCTCGGCCGCCGCATCCTCGGCCGTGTCGAGGTCGCCGAAGCGCTTGGCGAGCGTCGCGACGACCCGCGCCCACTCTTCGCGGTGGGTGCGGGACAGGGCGTCGCGGACCTCGGTCACACGGGCGGCGGAAGGATCGGACGGATCTCGAGCCGACGATTGCACGCCTTCGATCCCTCGGCCATCAGTGTGAGCGCGACGTCGAGGTCAGGGGCCTGGATGATCCAGAGCCCCGCGGCCCACTCCTTCGCCTCGGCGAACGGGGCGTCGGTGAAGATCGGCTCGGCGCCGCGCCCGTCGACGACCGTCGACGCCGTGGGATCGGCCAGTCCGGCGGCGAAGACCCAGTGTCCGCCGGCGACCAGCTTCTCGTTGAACGCGTCGATCGCCACGGCCTCCTCTTCGGTGCCGGACTCGCTGCGATGGTCGATGACGTTGACCAGGTAGTGCATGCGGTCGTTCCTCTCACTGCGCGTAGACGGGGCGGCCGCCCACTCGATAGGTCGATGCGATGATCCCGGTGCCGAACACCGTCGAGTCGACCAGCTCCAGGGCGAAGTCGCGACCGCTCTGCGGGAACAGCTTCTCTCCTTCGCCGACGATCACGGGAAACTGCACGAGGTTGATCTCGTCGACCAGCTCGTTCTCGAGGAGCCAGCGTGCGAGCGCTGCGCTGCCGACGACGAGGAGTTCGGCTCCCGGCTGCGATTTCAGGTCGCGGATCGCCCCGGCGACATCTCCCGAGACCACGGTGGTTCCCGACCAGGCGGGCGCGGTCAGCGTGTTCGAGACGACGTACTTCGGCGCCGAGCTGATCGCCTCGCCGAACCCGCCGTCGTCGCTGCGTGCTCCCCAGAACGTCTCGAACAGGCTGAACGTCTTCCGGCCCAGCAGAAACGCGTCGGGGCGGCGCCAGGTGTCGAGGATGTACTGCGCCGCATCCGCGTCGCCGAAGGGGATCGCCCAGCCTCCGCGGGTGAAACCGGGGTCCATCTCCTCGTTGTTGCCGCCGTTCGCTTGAGCGACTCCGTCGAGAGTGACCTGCAGGCTGATGGTGAGCTTCATGATGAGTTCCTTTCTCTCACCAGTACCACGAACGCGGAAGGGCGGATTCGACATCCTCGAACTGAAATATCGGTCTAACTGGGATGCTAGCTAGGCGTTCGCTGAAAAGGCTCGCGCAAAACCCCTAGGGTGGGGGGTTGTGGGTCTCCTGATTCAGGGGATATTTAGCAACGGGTAACCGGGGGAGAACGGGATGCCGATGAAGTGGGGATTCGGGCGCGCCCGGAAAACACAGCTCAAGGGTTCGAAATCCATTGCGGCGGCGGTGGTGGCGGTCGTCGTGACCGCTCTCGCTGCGGTCAACGTGGTGGTGGTCGACCAGGGAACGGCGGTGGCCGCAGGCGGTCTGTCGTGCGGTGACGTCTACACCCAGCAGGGGGTGAGCCCGCGGAACATCTGGCAGATCGAACGCACCGGCGGAGCGCAGACCTCCGTCGGATCGTTCTCGATCGCCGGCGCGACCGGCAACCTCAACGGCACCGGCATCTACGACGCCGACCGAGACGGCTACGGCGAGATCATCGTCGGGGTCCTCCCTGCCAACGCCGGCACAGCTCGCTCGATCTACCAGTACTCCAGCATCACCGGCCAGACCACTCTGCTCGGCGCGGGAGAGGCGAATGCCGCGGTCACGCACGGCGCGATCAACCAGGCGAACGGCCACTACTACTACGGCGGCCTCACCGGCAACGTCCTGAACGTCTACGGCTTCAACACGACCACCAACCAGTCCATGGGCCTCGTCGCCACCGGCACGATCCCCAACGGCGGCGGCAACGGCGACTGGGCCTTCGACAGCCAGGGCAACCTCTACGTCGTCGCCGGCGGCAGCGGCGCGGGCACGGTGAACGTCGTGAGCGTCATCGACCAGAAGATCCCGGCCACCGCCGGCACCCCCGTGGCGATCACGGCCACCGAGCTCGTCCGCATCGACGCGAACGGCACGGCGCTCAACGGCATCGCCTTCGCGGGCGACGGCTACCTGTACGTGGCGGGCGGCAACCGCATGTACAAGGTCAACCCCACCAGCGGCGCGGTCATCAGCAACGTCCCCTTCGCCACCGCCGGTTCGGTCGACATGGCCTCGTGCGCCTCCCCGAACACGGTCTCCATCGTCAAGGACTTCCCGGCGGGGCGTCACACCGCGTCCGACCAGGTCACGATGACGATCTCGGGTGACGGCATCACCAAGGGCAACACGGCGACCACCGCCGGCACGGCCTCCGGCGTCCAGCCGCAGGAAGCCGGTCCCGTCCTCGTGCTCTCCGGCCAGCAGATCACCGTGACCGAGACCGGCACGGGAACCGGCAGGCCCAAGTACGACTCGAGCTGGACCTGCGTCGACCGCAACTCGGGCAACGTCCTGGCCTCGGGCACGGGCAGCACGGGCTCGTTCATCGTGCCAGACGGCGGGCCGAAGGGCGTCGCCGCGGTGTGCACGTTCACGAACGGCGCCCGGCTTCCGCACGTCTCGCTGCAGAAGACGGCGAGCACCTCGACCCTCGTCGCCGGCGAGACGGTGACCTACTCGTTCAAGGTCACCAACGACGGCAACGTGCCGCTTCACGACATCTCCGTGTCGGAGACCGCGTTCACCGGCGCCGGAGCGATGTCGGCGATCAGCTGCCCGGCGCTGCCCCAGCCGCTGGCGACCGGAGCCTCGACCACCTGCACCGCGTCGTACGTGGTGCGCCAGGCCGACGTCAATGCCGGAGCCGTGGACAACACCGCGACCGCGCGAGCCGTCTCTCCCGACGACATCGCCGTGACCTCGACCCCCTCCAGCGTCCGCCTCACCGCGACGCAGACCCCGGGCATCACGATCAAGAAGTCCTCCGACACCGCCGTGCTCGTCGTCGGCGAGACCGTGAAGTTCAGCTTCGTCGTGACGAACACCGGAAACGTGACGCTGAACAACGTCGGCGTCAACGAGACCGCCTTCACCGGCGCCGGCACGATGTCGGCGGTGAGCTGTCCCGCTGATCGGACTCTCGCCCCCGGTGCGCAGCTCGTCTGCACGGCCACGTACGTGGTGCAGCAGGCGGATGTCGATGCCGGCTCCATGGACAACACCGCGACCGCGACGGGCACCCCGCCCTCCGGCATCCCGGTGACCTCCGACCCGTCGACGACGCGCACGCCGTCGGTCCCCGACCCGTCCGTGTCGATCGTCAAGACGGCCGACCGCGCCACCCTGGTCGCAGGTCAGACCGTGACGTACTCGTTCCGTGTGACGAACACGGGCAACGTGACGCTGACGAACGCGTCGGTCGTCGAGGGGACGTTCTCCGGAGCGGGCTCGCTCTCGGCCGTGACGTGCCCGTCCGACCGCACGCTCTCCCCGAACGAGTTCATGGACTGCACGGCCACGTACGTGGTGCAGCAGGCGGACGTGGATGCCGGCGTGCTCGACAACACGGCCACCTCGACCGGCACCCCGCCCTCGGGCGGCCCCGTGACGTCCGAACCCTCGGCGGCGCACCTCACCGCAGCGCAGACGCCCTCGGTGGCGCTGGTGAAGACCGCGGACCGGACGAACCTCGTCGTCGGTCAGACGATCACGTACACGTTCGCGATCACGAACACGGGCAACGTGACGTTGACCGATACCGCTGTGGTGGAGGGGTCGTTCTCCGGCGCCGGCGCCCTGTCGGCCGTCTCGTGCCCCGCCGATCGGACGCTCGCCCCCGGTGGGGAGCTCGAGTGCACGGCGACGTACGTGGTGCAGCAGGCGGATGTGGATGCCGGTGCGATCGACAACACGGCCACCGCCACGGGCACCCCGCCGTCGCGGACCCCGGTGGTCTCCGCTCCGTCCGAGGCGAAGGTCACGGGTGCGCAGGCTCCCGCGATCACGATCGCGAAGACCGCGAACCGGACGAACCTCGTCGCGGGCGACACGGTGACCTACTCGTTCCGTGTGACGAACACGGGTAACGTGACCCTGACGGACGCCTCCGTGGTGGAGGGGACCTTCACGGGGGCGGGCTCGCTCTCCGCCGTGACGTGCCCGGCCGACCGGACGCTCTCGCCGGATGAGTTCATGGACTGCACGGCCACGTACGTGGTGCAGCAGGCGGATGTGGATGCCGGCTCGGTCGACAACTCCGCGACCGCGACGGGCGCCCCGCCCACCGGCGACCCGGTGACCTCGACGCCTTCCGCGGCGAACATCACCGGAACGCAGACTCCGGCGATCTCGATCAAGAAGTCCTCCGACACCGCCGTGCTCGTCGTGGGCGAGACCGTCACGTTCTCGTTCGTCGTCACGAACACCGGCAACGTCACGCTGACGGATGCCGCCGTGCAGGACGTCTCCTTCACGGGCGCCGGCACGATCTCGGCCGTGGACTGCCCGGCCGACCGGACGCTGACCCCCGGCGCGCAGATGGTGTGCACGGCGACCTACGTGGTGCAGCAGGCGGATGTCGATGCGGGTTCCATGGAGAACACCGCGACCGCGACGGGCACTCCGCCCTCCGGTACCCCGGTGACCTCCGACCCGTCGACGACGCGCACGCCGTCGGTCCCGGACCCGTCGGTGTCGATCGTCAAGACCGCCGACAAGCGCACGCTGGTGGCCGGCGAGACGGTGACGTACTCGTTCCGTGTGACGAACACGGGCAACGTGACGTTGACGAACGCCTCGGTCGTGGAGGGGACGTTCTCCGGCGCAGGGGCGCTCTCGGCCGTCGACTGCCCGGCGGATCGGACGCTCTCGCCGAACGAGTTCATGGACTGCACGGCCACCTACGTGGTGCAGCAGGCGGACGTGGATGCCGGGCGCATCACGAACTCCGCGACGTCGGCGGGCACTCCTCCGACGGGTGATCCCGTCGTGTCGGGTCCGTCCGAGGTGAGCATCACGGCGACGCAGTCTCCGGCGATCACGATCGTGAAGTCGGCGGACAAGACGCAGCTCGTGCTCGGCGAGACCGTGACGTACACGTTCCTCGTGACGAACACGGGCAACGTCACTCTGTCTGACGCCTCCGTGGTGGAGGGCGAGTTCACTGGTGCGGGTGCGCTGTCGGCGCTGGACTGCCCGGCGGATCGGACTCTCGCTCCCGGTGGGGAGCTGGAGTGCACGGCGACGTACGTGGTGCAGCAGGCGGATGTCGACGCGGGAGCGGTGGACAACTCCGCGACCGCCACGGGCACCCCGCCCACCGGCGACCCGGTGGTCTCGGAGCCCTCTGAGGTGAGCATCACGGCGACGCAGTCTCCGGCGATCGCGATCGTGAAGTCGGCGGACAAGACGCAGCTGGTCGCAGGCGAGACGGTGACGTACACGTTCCTCGTGACGAACACCGGCAACGTGACCCTGACCGACGCGTCCGTCGTCGAGGGGACGTTCACCGGTGCGGGTGCGCTGTCGGCACTGGACTGCCCGGCGAACCGGACCCTGGCTCCCGGTGGGGAGCTGGAGTGCACGGCGACGTACGTGGTGCAGCAGGCGGATGTCGACGCGGGAGCGGTGGACAACTCCGCGACCGCCACGGGCACCCCGCCCACCGGCGACCCGGTGGTCTCGGAGCCCTCTGAGGTGAGCATCACGGCGACGCAGTCTCCGGCGATCGCGATCGTGAAGTCGGCGGACAAGACGCAGCTGGTCGCAGGCGAGACGGTGACGTACACGTTCCTCGTGACGAACACCGGCAACGTGACCCTGACCGACGCGTCCGTCGTCGAGGGGACGTTCACCGGTGCGGGTGCGCTGTCGGCACTGGACTGCCCGGCGAACCGGACCCTGGCTCCCGGCGGGGAGCTGGAGTGCACGGCCACCTACGTGGTGCAGCAGGCCGATGTCGATGCCGGTACGGTGGACAACTCCGCGACCGCCACGGGCAACCCCCCGACCGGTGACCCGGTGGTCTCGGAGCCCTCTGAGGTGAACATCACGGCGACGCAGTCTCCGGCGATCACGATCGTGAAGTCCTCCGACAAGACGCAGCTCGTGCTCGGCGAGACCATCACGTACTCGTTCGTCGTCACCAACGCCGGCAACGTCACCCTGAGCGACGTGGCGATCGAGGAGGGCGCGTTCACGGGCGCAGGAGACATCTCCTCGGTCGAGTGCCCGGCCGACCGCACGCTCGCACCCGGTGCGCAGCTGATCTGCACGGCGACGTACGTCGTGCAGCAGGCCGATGTGGACGCGGGGCGTGTGGCGAACACCGCCACCGCGACGGGCACGCCTCCTGGTGGCGACCCGATCGAGTCGGACCCGTCGACCACGACGAGCGATGCGACCCCTGCCCCGGCACTCGCGATCGTGAAGACCGCGGACAAGACCGACCTCGTCGTCGGCCAGACCGTGACCTACACGTTCACCGTGACCAACACCGGCAACGTGACGATGTCTGCGGTGGCCGTCGCCGAGGGCGACTTCAGCGGCGCCGGTGAGCTCTCGGCTCTCGACTGCCCTGACGCGCGCACCCTCATCCCCGGTCAGCAGCTCGTCTGCACGGCGACCTACACGGTGCAGCAGGCCGATGTGGATGCCGGTGCGCTCGAGAACAGCGCGACGGCATCCGGGAATCCGCCCGCCGGCGAGCCTGTCGTGACGGACCCGTCACGTGTCGTCATCGAGGGGACCCAGAACCCCGCGCTGTCGCTCGTGAAGGTCGCCGACAAGCAGGTCGCACGGGAAGGCGACACCGTCACCTACACGTTCACGGTGACCAACACCGGCAACGTGACGATCGCTGACGTCGCCATCGCCGAGGGAGCCTTCACCGGCGCCGGCGCGCTGTCGACGCCCTCGTGCGCCGACGGTGCACGCAGCCTGGCGCCCGGCGAGAAGGTCGTCTGCACGGCGACGTACGTCGTGCAGAAGGCCGACGAGAAGAAGGGCTCCCTGGAGAACACGGCGACGGCGACCGGAACGCCTCCGAGCGGACCGAAGATCGTCTCCGACCCCTCCACCGCGAAGACCGGAGTGCTCGCGGTCGCGCTGCCGCCCACGGGCGGTGAGCTCGCCGTCGGCGCGCTCACGTTCTCGGTGCTGCTGATGCTGGCGGGCGCCGGACTCGTCGCTCGCACCCGTTCGCGTCGGTCGCGCACCGCATGACACCAGGAGACGCCGCAGCACACTCCCCGTGCCGGCGTCTCCTGGCTCCCGCTCCGTGCGGGGCCGAGGAGTGGAGGTCGGCCCCGCACGGACTCCGGAGATCAGGGCGCGCTCGGCGCGCTCTGATCATCCCCTCGCCAAGCCCACGGCGCTCCGCTGCTCCACGAGCGGACAGGTGAACACGTCGCGCTCGCCCAGCCCCACGCGGTTGATGTAGCGGACCACGATCGCGTACGACGCGAGCAGCCCGACGCGTGTGTACCGCACGTCGTGCGCATCGCAGTACGCGGCGACGACCGGTGCGGCCCTGCGCAGATGCGGCCGAGGCATCGACGGGAAGAGGTGGTGCTCGACCTGATAGTTGAGCCCGCCCATCGCGACGTCCAGGAAGCGGCCGCCCTTGACGTTCCTGCTCATCAGCACCTGACGCCGGAGGAAGTCCAGGGTCATGTCGCGGGGCACCACCGGCATCCCCTTGTGGTTCGGGGCGAACGCGATGCCCATGTAGAACCCGAAGAGCCCCAGCTGCACGGCGAGGAAGACGAAGGCGATCCCCGGGGAGAGCACGAGGAAGACCAGCACCAGATAGCCGATCATGCGGATGCTGAGGAAGGCGATCTCCGCCCACCTCCTCTCCAGGCGCCCCTTCGTGAACACCCGCCGGACGCTCGACGCGTGCAGCGACAGCCCCTCGAAGAGGAGGATCGGGAAGAACAGCAGCCCCTGGTGCGCCCGCATCCACGCCACGGGCGGGCTGTGGTGCCGTGCCGCCGTCTCCGCCGTGACCGCGATGACGGGGAGCTCGATGTCGGGATCGGAGCCGAGCTTGTTCGGATTGGCGTGGTGGCGGGTGTGCTTGTGCTGCCACCAGCCGTAGCTCATCCCCACCAGCAGGTCGCCGAGGACGATGCTGACCCAGTCGTTCCATCGTCCGGACACGAAGATCTGCCGATGCGCGGCGTCGTGTCCGAGGAACGCGATCTGCGTGAACACGATCGCCAGGACGGCGGCGGTGAACAGCTGCCACCACGTGTCGCCGATCCAGACGAAGGCGATGAGCGTGACCGCCACGGCGAGAGGAGCGGCCACGAGCTTCGTCCAGTAGTAGCCGTATCGGCGGCGCAGCAGACCGAGTCCGCGGATCTGCTGCGCCAGTTCGGTGAAGGTGCTCGTCGCACGCGGGGCGCTGTCGCGCGGGCGCGTGCGGACGATCGGACGGATGCCGTCCATGATGACCTCTTCTCGGGCGCCGCCCTATGCGCGGACGGCACCGCCCTCTTCGACCCAGTCGTCGATGCGCGCGTCGTCATCGAGGGCGACCTCCGCGGTGCGACGGGTGAATGCCACCGACTCGGCCAGGGCGGCGACGGATGCCGCGCGCTCCTGCTCGCGATCGGAGGCGTCCTGGAAACGGTGGGCCGCGATCTCATGCTCCGCCTGGAGGGCGGCGCTGATCTCGGCCAGTCGCTCGGCGATCACGGCAGCGAGGCCGTCGCGGAGCTCTTCCAGGTTGGTGTTCGCGATCTCCAGACGACGATCGGCGACATGCAGCTCGACGGTCGGGAATCCGTTCGCGGACAGGTGGGCGCGCGTCTCGCTGCCCTGGATCGCGGCGACCTCGTCGCGATCGGTCTTGCGCGTGAACACCGCTTCCACGGTGTAGTGGTCGGGAGCGTCATCCGTCATCAGCGTCGCGGGGAGCGAGCCGACGAGGACGGATTCCAGACCCAGCAGGTCGGGGCTGTGCCCCGCGATCTTCAATTGTGCGTTCATGTACCGACGTTACGCCCGGTTGCTGTGTGCGCTCACAGCAACCGGGCGTGGAACGGGAAGCCTCACCGTCTCTCCGAGCGGCCTACCCGTGCGCGAGGACCTGCAGCCCGATCACGGCCAGGCCCAGTGCCGCCTCCGCGCCCAGCGCGACCAGCCGCTGATACCAGGTGAGCGGGATGCGGCGCACGGCGATCCAGCCGATCACGACGAGCGACGCGACGAGGGCGATCGTGCCCGCGCGCAGCGCAGCCTCTGCGCTCCAGACGCCGAGCCCGGCGAGGCCGAGGAAGACGAACGGCAGGGCAACCGAGCTGAGCGCTCCGAAGCTGGAGCCGAGGGCGTGGCCGAGCTCCTGGCGGGTGAAGAACCTGCCGTGCACGACGACGTGGGAGACGGCATCCGCGGTGAACACGGCGAGCAGCGTGCCGAGAACGGTGACGATCAGGGTGGTGGCGGCCTCGCCGGCGGTGACGTGGCCATGACTGGACAGCGCGAGGACGACGGCGAGTGCGGCGAAGGTGAGGTAGATCCGCTCCTTCAGATGGGCGGCACGAGCGGCGCGCTCGGTCTCGTCGATCTCTTCCACCCTGCGTCTCCCGCTCCGTGCGTGCGTTGCCCTGAGCGCGGGCGGCGGCGAACCGTTCCGCGCGATCCCACGATCATCTCATGAGCCGGGTTCTCTTCCCGCACGCCGTCAGATTCGCGGTCCGTTCTCGTTGTGTTCAGTGGGGGGCGTCGACGAGTCGGGGCGGTCGCGCAGCGAGGGGGTCTCAGCGGCCGCGCCGACTCGTTCCGAGGGCGCGGACACAATCCGACCAGGATGCGGTGATCAGCGCATCCGCATCGTAGTGTCGGCGTTATCGGGACGGCGCGTCATCGTCCCGTCGCGTGCCGTGCCCGACGGCGCGCGAAACGGGGGTGCAGCAGGGGAGAGGAAATGACGGACGGACCAGCGCCCGCTGATCGGCGTGCCCTCGACGACGCACGCGCCCGCGCGGCGAACGAGGGAGACCGCGGTGCCGCGGGAGAGTACCTCGCCGACAATCTGCCGCACCTGCTGTACATGGCCCGATGGATCGCGAACGGCGTCATCGACCACGAGGATCTGGCGTCCGAGGCGATCACCGCGCTGCTGGGCGTGTGGGCCCAGGGCACGGGCCCGACGACGAACCCGAACACGTACGTCGCCCGCTCGATGCGCAATCGGGTGATCGACGAGTACCGCTCGCCGCGATCCCGTGTGCGCGGAGTCATCGACGCGGATGCCGAGATGACGCCCCACGTCGATTCGACGAGGGACGCCGACCTCCACCGCGAGTACCGCTACGTCACGTCCGCGCTTCGTTCCCTACCGACCGACCAGCAGCAGGTGCTCGTCGGGGTCGTCATCGACGGCCGCAAGCCGGCGGAGCTCGAAGCCGAGCTGGGCAGGCCGGCGTCGGCGATCTACTCGCTCGTGCGGCGGGCGAAGGTGGGGCTGCGCAGGGCGACGCTGCGGGAGATCCTGGAGGACGGCGCCCCTGAAGAGTGCAGACGGGCAGCCCGACGGCTCCCCGAGACGGTGACCGAACTCGTCGACGACGCGCCGGACTCGCGTGGCATGTCGCACATCCGCACCTGCGCCCGGTGTCGCGCCGCATGGGCGCGGTTCGGTGCGTTGACGACGCTCTTCGGCGTGATCCCGCTCTTCGTCGTGGGGAGCGTGCTGGATGCTCAGAGCCCTGCCCAGGCCGACGAGGGGCGCGGTCCCGATGCCGGGAGATCTCCCGATGCGCCGAGTGAGCGTCGAACGCCCCGCATGCCGAGCGCGGTGTCGGGAGCGGCGGCCCGATGGTGGTCTCGGGTGCCTGCGTCGACCTCCCGTGCTCTCGCCATCCTGTCGATCGTCACCGGAGTGGGGCTACTCGTGCTCGCCGGAGTGCAGCAGTTCCTTCCGGCCGGGGCTGATCCGAGGGGGAGCTTCAGCGTGACCTCGCACGCGGTCGAGGAGGGGCGTGCCGAGATCGACGTCGCGCTGGATCTGGAGGCAGCGGAGGACGTCCGACTGGTTCTGATCCTGCCCGCCGGGATGGCCGTCGTGGAGGTTCCGGAGGGGTGGGACTGCACCACGGACCCGGCCGGGGCCGTGTGTCTGGCCGACGGCGGCGGTGACGGGCGGTTCGTCCTCTCCGACACCCGCCCTGATGACGAGGGGCGGTACTCGCTCTCGCTGTCGGGTCTGATGGACGATCGTGACGTGACGGGTCGCGCGCAGGGGGAACTGCGCTCGACCCCGCAGACGGTGCGGGCCTTCGTCGGCTGACGCCGTCAGATTCTCGCCGCTGCCTCGTTAACCCAGGAGAGGGTGCGCTCCGTCAGACGGGCGCGCTCTGTCGGAGAGCGAACGCGCTCCGACATACCGATCCGCGGTATTCGCGTAATGGATCGCCGGAGCGAGCATCTCTCTCCTCGGGCGCATTGCGGGGATGCCGCCGGAAGAACGCTGGGGAGCATTCATGTCTGAACGAAATCGTGCGCCGTTTCGGCGCCTGCTGGGTACGGGAGCGACGGTGGGAGTGGTCCTCGCGATCACCGCATCGGGCATCGGATGGGCGGCGCCGACTCCTGATGCAGGTCCCGTCGCCGGAGGGACGACCGTCTTCATCGACTGCGTCGAGGTGTCGCCGATCGACATGTTCGCCGCCGGCGGCATGAACGCGATGATCGTCACGAAGGACGACAGGGTCCTGACCTGGGGCGCCTGGCAGTACGGCGCCAACGGCAACGGCGGTGGTTCGGGTCCCGCGCAGATCTCGCAGGGCGAGATCCCCGCGGGCGCTGACATCGTGGATGCCGACTACGACCAGTACGCCGGGTATGTGCTCGCCGCTGACGGGGGCATCTACGCCTGGGGCATGAACTCGTCGGGTCAACTCGGCATCGGCGCCTTCAACCCGTCGGAGTCGGCGACGCCCGTCAAGGTGCACCAGGGGCAGATCCCCGCCGGTGTCACCCCGGTGTCGCTCGCGATCGGATCCGGACGCGCCTCCGTGCTCGCCGACAACGGCTGGGTCTACAGCTGGGGCGAGCCGTCCAACGGCGACGGCACCGCGAGCTGGCGTCCTGAGCCGGTGGCACTCGCGCAGGGGCAGATCCCCGCCGGCGTCACCATCACGCAGATCGCGAACGGCAACGGCAACACCTACGCTCTCGGCAGCGACGGCTGGATCTACTCGTGGGGCGGCAGCTTCATGGGCGGCAACGGCGACGGAAGCGTCGGCGGCCCAGACCGGCTCTCGCCGGTGAAGCTCGCGCAGGGCGCCGTCCCCGCGGGGGTCACGTTCACCCAGGTCGCGGCAGGATCGTACGTCGGCTACGCGCTCGGCACCGACGGCAAGATCTACTCGTGGGGCAACAACGGCAACGGCTCGCTCGGCATCGGCGACCCCGCCGCGCCCGCGTCGGGCGTGCCCGTAGCGGTCGCGCAGGGCGAGATGCCCGCAGGAATCGGCATCACGAAGATCGTCGCCAGCGAATTCCACACTCTCGTCCTCGCCGACGACGGCAGCATGTACAGCTGGGGGGCCAATCCCGACGGGCAGCTCGGCAACAACACGATGACCAACGCGGCCGCCCCGGTGAAGGTCGACACGAGCGACATCCCCGCCGGAGTCACGATCACGGACATCGAGGTCGGCCTCCAGGCGTCGTTCGGGCTGGGCTCGGACGGGCGGCTCTACAGCTGGGGCGGCATGCGGCCCGACTGGGGCGGGATCTCGGGCCCGGCGCAGCTGGGCAGCTACGCGTCCGAGGGTCGGATGCGGCCGGGACTGGCGCTGAGCTTCGGAGTGACCGAGGTCACCTTCGACGGGATCCCCGGAACCGACCTTGACGCATCGGGCTGCCCGATCAGCGTCGTGACCCCGCCGCACGTGCACGGGCCGGTCGACGTCGCCGTGACCACGGGGCTGATCGCCGGCACGACGCCGACGCCGTACCAGACGTCGACCGTCTATCCCGGCGGTTTCACCTACCTCGAGCCGCCCGTGATCGTCACTCCGACGCTGCCCGGCGGAACCGTCGGCACCGGTTACACGGCCACGGTCGAGGCGACGGGCCCCGGTCCGATCACCTTCGCCGTATCCGCGGGGGCTCTGCCGCCGGGGATCGTGTTCGACGGAGCGACCGGGGCGCTCAGCGGAACCCCGACGGCGGCCGGCACCTACACGTTCACCGTGACCGCGACGAACCAGTACGGCACCGACACCCAGGAGTACACGATCGTGATCGTCGACCGGACGGTGCAGCCGACGCCCAGCCCGACGCCGACCGATCCGTCTGATGGCGGGTCCGGAGGCACGGGCGGTGGCAGCGGGGCCGGTGGCGGCTCGCACGGCGGAAGCGCATCGCTGGCGATCACCGGAGGCACCGCGTCCTTCGCGATCGTCGCGGCGGCAGTGGGCAGCATCCTCACGCTCGCGGGCGGGGTGTACCTGATCGGGTCGCGTCGCCGACGCGCATCCTGAGGAATCTGCGCAAGGACCGACAGATTCCCTCCGGACATCCGTTGGTACTCATAGCCCGTCTCCCCGGGCTGACCGTGACCTCCCCGTCACGCGGTGCACAGCACCTCCCCTGAAGGGTGGCACTCCCCACGTGCCCCCTTCAACACCTCCCCGAGGGGCGGCGCTCTCCCCGAGCGCCGCCCCTCTTCTCTTCTCCGGGCAGCGTTCCTCTCCGGAGCGTCGCGGGCGCACAATGGGGAGCATGGATCCGACGTCGACACCCGATGCCCCGCGCGTGCGGGGAGCCGTCGTCGACGGGCAGACGCGATGCGTCCACTACCGGTCCGAGCTCGACGTCGTCGCCATCCGGTTCGCATGCTGCGGGGAGTTCTATCCGTGCCACCTCTGCCACGAAGAGGCCGCCGGGCATCCCTCGGCGGTGTGGCCGCTCGACGAACGCGGTGCCGAGGCGGTGCTGTGCGGCGTCTGCGGCTCCGTGCTCACTATCGCCGAGTATCTGGAGTCCTCCTCATGCCCGCGTTGCGCGTCGGGGTTCAACCCCGGGTGCTCCCTTCATGCGCATCTGTACTTCGAGGTGGCCCCGTAGACTCTGGGCACCGCAGGGCAGCAGGCAGGGGGCGACATCGTGGACGTGATCGAGCAGTGGAAGAGCGCCGGCGAGACGGCGGATGCCGCGCTCGCCGCGGAGGTCCTCTCCGACGACGCCGCGCTGATCTCTCCGCTCACGGACGGCTTCGCCTTCCGCGGGCGTGAGCAGATCCGCGAGCTCCTCGTCTCGGCGTTCGAGGTGCTCGACGGCATCCGCTTCGACGGCGAGGTGCGCGGCGACGATGAGGTCGTGCTTTTCGCGACGACCACGGTCCGCGGGCGCACGCTCAACGAGTGCCAGCGGCTTCGCCTCGACGACTCCGGGCTGATCCGAGAGCTGACGCTGTACATGCGGCCGCTTCCGGCGGTGACCGCCTTCACGCGCGCGCTCGGGCCGGTGATCGCCCGTGCGCAGGGGCATGCGGGAACCGCACGGGTGCTGACCGCCGCTGGCGCGCTGCTCGACGGTGTGGCCTCGTCGGGAGACCGGACGTTCATGCCGATGGCGGCGCCGGGGCGCTCCGGCTAGTCGACCGAGAACACGGATTGGGCGGCGGCCTCGCCGATCCGACCCTCTGCGTCGACGTAGTGCACCGATACCGTGTGCTCGCCCTCGGGCAGCGTCACCACGAACGCGTCGGACCAGCCGAGGGCGTCCGGGGCGATCCCGATCGTCTGCGCGTCCACGACGATGGCGAGGTCGGCGTCACCGGCGCCCCACACCGCGATGCTGGCCGTGTCCTTCTTCGCGTCGGTCGTCACCCGGACGACGACGGTCGACGACCACCAGGATGAGCCCCGCGGCCCGGTCGTGAGGGCGTCGACGCGCTCGTCGTCCTCGTCGGCGTCGTTGCGCGCGGGCGTCGCCTCATCCTTGTGATCGTTGCCGAAGGCGTTGCCGCTGCCGGGTTTCGTGACGATCTCCACGGGCTTCTCGGCGGCGGATGGCGCCGTCGTCTCGACGGGATCGAGCAGCGGTGCGGCCGGCGGCACGGCGGGCGGGGGAGGCGGGGCGGGCATCGTCGACGGGGCGGCCGGAGTCGGCTCGACGGGTTCGGCGGCGGAAGGCGATGCAGAGGGGGTCGGAGCGGATGCTGGGGGCGCGGAGGCCGACACCGTGGGCGTGAGCACACCGGTCGCGTCCGGCGCCGCATCTGGGCGCACGAACAGGCTGCCCCCGACGGACAGCGCCACCGCGGTCGCGGCGGCGACGGGCCACAGCAGGGCCGCCGAGTGGCCGGCTGCGTGGAGCACCGGCTGCGCGCCGGCGGATGCTCCCACCCAGCCGGACAGTCCCGTCGTGCCCACGACCGCGGCAGCGGCCTGCTCGGCGGGGAAGAGCGCGGGGGCGAGCACGAGACCTGCGCCGCCGGCGAGGAGTGGGCCGATGGTCATCGCTCTGGCCAGCTTCCTGGCCTCGCCCGCGGCCGAGCGGCAGGTCGCGCATCCGTCGAGGTGCGCGGTGACGAAGCGCTCGGAGCGCGGAGAGAGATCGTCGTGCGCGTACGCTCCGAGCAGCTCGATCACGCGCGCGTGGTCGGTGCCGTCGGGCGCCGCTCGAAGATGGGCCCGGATCCAGGCCTTGCGAAGGGCATCGCGGGCGCGGTAGGTGAGCGCGGCCGCCGAGT
Organism: Microbacterium sp. LWH10-1.2; assembly: GCF_038397765.1. Taxonomy (NCBI): domain Bacteria; kingdom Bacillati; phylum Actinomycetota; class Actinomycetes; order Micrococcales; family Microbacteriaceae; genus Microbacterium; species Microbacterium sp. LWH10-1.2. The sequence goes on along the minus strand of NZ_CP151638.1, from coordinate 2,715,434 downwards.
TGGGGCGGATGCCGAGGAGTTCGGCGATCTGACGCGGGGGCAGCTGTTCCACCTCGCTCAGCCACAGAGCGTGCTGCCAGCGTTCGGGGAGCGAGTCGAACGCTTCCGCCAGAGCGGTCGAATTCACCATCGCCTCGACGTCGATCGCGCCGAGGACGGACGGAGGATGCTCGGTGTCGTCCAGGGAGCTCATCAGCGGCGTGCGGCGTGCGTGGCTCATCCACGTGTTCTTGACCGTCGTGAGCAGGTAAGGGCGGAAGCTGCGCTGCGGACCCTTGCCGGCCCTGAGCTGGCGGAGGATGCTGACGAACGCGTCGGACACCACGTCTTCGGGGTCGGGCGGCGACGAGCCGAGGCTTCGCGCGTAGGCGACGGCCACGGGTGCGTGTCGGCGCCAGAGTTCGGAGAAGGCATGGCGATCGCCGTCACGGCTGCGGAGCAGAAGCTGACCGTCTGTCTCCGCGTCTGTCGTGTCGCTGGGGTCGTCCATGGAACCTCGTCTTGCCGATCGGCTTCGGGCGCCGGTCGTGAAGCGAGACTACCTCACGCCGGTGAACGGGCCGGAGGAGGAGAAGGGGCGAGCGGGGCCATGGGAGGCGGCCCCGCTCGCCGGGCCGCGAAGTGAGGGGAGATGCGGCCCAGACGCAGATACGAAGGTTATCCCCAAGATCCGTTCTTCGTCACATGAGCAAGACGGTGCGAGGGGCGGATGATGACGCGAGTTCGGCAAAGTTTCTCCGAGTGCGTCGTTCAGTGCTCCGCGTGATCGTCCTCGAGGAGCATGCCCACCGACGTCGCGCAGGCGTCTCCCTTCCACGCCTCGAGCCCTTCGCGCACCGCGAAGACGGCGATCACGAGGCCGGCGACGGCATCCGCCCACCACCATCCGAACAGGCTGTTCAGAACGAGTCCGAGGAGCACGGCCGCCGAGAGGTACGTGCAGATCAGGGTCTGCATCGAGTCCGCGACGGCGGTGGCCGAACCGATCTCCCGACCGGCCCTCCGCTCAGCGAGAGAGAGGAACGGCATCACCACCACGCTCACGGCGGTGAGGATGATCCCGACCGTGCTGTGCTCCGGGCGGGTGCCGCCGAGGAGCGTGAGAGCCGATGACACCGTGACGTAGGCCGCCAGGGCGAAGAACGCGATCGCGATGACCCGCAGAGTGGGCTTCTCCCAGCGCTCGGGGTCGCGACGCGTGAACTGCCAGGCGACCGCCGCCGCGGACAGCACCTCGATCGTCGAGTCCAGACCGAAGCCGATCAGGGCCGTCGATGAGACGGCCGAGCCGGCCGCGATCGCGATGACGGCCTCGATCAGGTTGTAGCCGATGGTCACGGCGACGATGATCCGGATGCGCCTCTCCAGGGTCGCGCGCCGCTCCGGCGCGAGTGAGACCGACATCAGCAGGTGCACCCTTCGCCGTCGCAGCAGTCGGGTTCGACGATGAGCGCCACCCGCATCAGGTCGCCGAGGGCCGGGGCGAGATGCTCGTCGGCGAGGCGGTAGCGGCTGCGGCGTCCGTCGGGCACGCTCTCGACCAGGCCGCAGCCGCGGAGGCAGGCGAGGTGGTTGGACATCACCTGCCGTGTGACGTCGAGCGTCTCGGCGAGGTCGGACGGATATGCCGGCGCCTCCCGGAGGGCGAGCAGGATGCCGGCCCGCGTGGGGTCGGACAGCGCATGTCCCAGGCGCGACACGGCTGCGGTGTGGGTGAGGGAGGCGGTGGTCGTCACGTCCTCAATGTACATGAAAGTCTGAATTCAGATCCTGCTGAACTTACGCAACAGAACGGAAATCTGCGGTGGGTAGCGTGACGGCGTATGAGTGGAGGAGCGGCGATGACGGTGTCGATCGAGAGGGTCGAGTGGGAGCATCCGGATGCCGTGCACCTGCGCGCCGCACAGCGCGCAGAGCTGGACGAGCGCTACGGCAGCGACGACCACGAACCCGGTGTGGTCCCGACGGCGCACGATGTGCCGGTCTTCCTCGTCGCGAGGGATGCGGCGGGGCTCGCGATCGTGTGCGGCGGCCTGCGTCCGCTGGATGACGGTGTCCTCGGCCCGGGCGTCGCGGAGATCAAGCGCATGTACGCCGCGCCGTCGGCCCGGGGCACGGGCGCGGCGGCGGCGCTTCTGCGGGCTTTGGAGCGCGAGGCGCTGGCGCTCGGCATCCGACGGCTGGTCCTCGAGACGGGCACCGCCCAACCCGATGCCGTGCGGTTCTATGAGCGCGAGGGGTACGCGCCGATCCCGCTCTTCGGGCACTACGTCGACAGTGCTCTGTCCCTCTGCTTCGCACGCGATCTCGGTGTCCACGACCCGGCGTAGAGTCGCAGCATGTCCTCTTTCGGAACGCTGCTGACCCCGGTCGGCGTGATCGGCGTCGAGAGCTCCGGCACGGCGATCACGCGGGTGACCTGGCGGTCGGTCGCTCCGGTCGGAGCGGATGCCGGCCCCGACGCCCTCCTCGACGAGGCCCTCGCGCAGTTGGAGGCGTACTTCTCCGGCGACCGTGCCGACTTCGATCTGCCGATCGACCTCGGTGTGCAGACCGACGCCACTCGTGCGGTGCTGATGGCCCTCTACGAGACCGTCGGTTCGGGGGAGACCGTGACCTACGGCGAACTCGCCGCACGCAGCGGCACGAGCATCCCGGCCAGGGGGATCGGCGCGATCATGGGCGCGAACCCGGTACCTCTGATCGTGCCGTGTCATCGCGTCGTCGCGGGCGACGGCCTCGGCGGCTACTCCGGCGGAGATCCAGGGCAGGGCCTGCAGACGAAGCGCTGGCTCCTGGAGCACGAGGGCGCGCTGCCGACGTCGCTGTTCTGAGCCGACAGCCGCGCGTGTCATGGGCTCTCCGCCACCTGCGAGAATGGGAGTCCCGCGCCGATTCCGATCTGAGGAGCCACCGTGCAGTACATCTCGACCCGAGGCGGCATGCAGCCGCTGCCGTACTGCGAGACCCTGCTCGAAGGGCTGGCGACAGACGGAGGTCTGGCGGTGCCCGAGGTCATGCCGGCCGTCGACGGGGAGACCTTGGAGCGGTGGCGGGCCCTCACCTACCCGCAGCTCGCGACCGAGGTGCTGGGGCTCTTCGCCACCGACATCCCGCGCGAGGACCTCGCGCGCATGACCGAGGCGGCGTACGCGCCGTTCCCCGGATCCGTCGTCCCGCTGCGCGAGATCGACGGCGGCCTCACGCTCGTCGGGCTCTCCGAGGGGCCGACGCTGGCCTTCAAGGACATGGCGATGCAGTTCCTCGGCCAGGTCGTGGAGTACGCGCTGGAGCGCAAGGGCTCCGTCCTCAACATCCTCGGCGCCACGTCGGGCGACACCGGCTCCGCCGCTGAGCACGCCCTCCGCGGCAAGGATCGCATCTCGGTCTTCATGCTCTCCCCGCAGGGGCGCATGAGCACGTTCCAGCGCGCGCAGATGTTCTCCCTCGACGACGCGAACGTGCACAACATCGCGATCGACGGGGTCTTCGACGACTGCCAGAACCTCGTCAAGGAGCTCGCGGGAGACCTCGACTTCAAGCGCACCCAGCACCTCGGCGCCGTGAACTCCATCAACCTCGCGCGCATCACCGCGCAGGTCGTCTACTACTTCTGGGCCTGGTTGCGGGCGACGGATGCCGGTGGCTGGACCGAGCTGTCGTTCACCGTGCCCTCGGGCAACTTCGGCAACATCCTCTCCGGCTTCTACGCCAAGCAGATGGGGCTGCCGATCCGCAGGCTCGTGCTCGCCGCCAACGAGAACAACGTCCTCGACGAGTTCTTCCGCACGGGCGTCTACCGCCCGCGCAACGCCGAGCAGACGCTCGCCACGTCGAGCCCGTCGATGGACATCTCGAAGGCCTCGAACCTCGAGCGCTTCATCTTCGAGCTGGTCGACCGCGACCCCGCCCGCGTGGTGGCCGCGTGGCGCGACCTCGATCAGCAGGGCTACTTCGACTTCACGGCCGACCTCGCGCGTTTCACCGAGGAGTTCGGCATCGTCAGCGGCACCTCGACCCACGCCGACCGGGTCGACACGATCCGTGCCGTCTACGAGGCGGCGGAGGACATCATCGACCCGCATACGGCCGACGGCGTCTTCGTCGCCCGTCAGCACGTCGAGTCCGGGGTTCCGATGCTCGTGCTGGAGACGGCTAAGCCCGAGAAGTTCGCCGAGACGATCCATGAGGCGATCGGGGTCGAGCTGGACTACTCGTCCGATCTGCGCGCGATGCTCGACGCCCCGCAGCACGTCACCGAGATGGCCGACGACGCCACCGTGCTGCGCGCCTTCATCGAGGAGCACGCGCTGCGCTGATCCGTCCGCGCCGAGCTCGACAGGCCCCCGCGAGCGTTCGCATGATGCCTGTGCCTGCTTCGTGCCTGCGTCGAGTTCACGTGCCATCGTCGAGTGCACGCCATCCGTGCGTCGATATCCCGTGCGTTCGGCGACTTCACGTGCAGTCGACGACACGGAGTCGGAGTCGGAGTCGGAGAGTAAGAGCCAGGATGTGCGCACTGCACATCGATGAGGCATTCTCGTGCGCAATGCACATGTCGCGAGGTCTTGTCGCGTCGCTACTGTGGCCGACAAAACCCGTCCCTCCTCTCGAAGGATCCTCATGGCACGCACGGCGCACGCAGATGACTTCGCGCTCTCCCGAGTGACTCCCGAGGCCCGCAAGCCCTGGTTCGGAATCGCCGTACAGCGGTTCGGTCAGGTCTCGGCCCTCTCGCAGTTCCTCCTCGGAGCGACCCTCGGCTACAGCATGACCTTCGGCGAGGCCGTCCTCGCTTTCCTCCTCGGCTCCCTCATCCTCGAGGTGATCATGTGCGTGGTCGGCTTCATCGGCCAGCGCGAGGGACTCAACACCGCTCTTCTGGCGCGGTGGACCGGTTTCGGTGAGATCGGCGCCTCCCTCGTCGGCCTCGCCATCGGCATCAGCCTCATCGGCTGGTTCGGCATCCAGTCCGCGATCTCGGCGCAGTCGCTCGACGCCCTCATGCCCGGTGCCCTGCCGGTGTGGGCGTGGAGCCTCATCTTCGGACTCGTCGTCACGGCGATCGTTGCCTTCGGGTTCGTCGGGATGCAGTGGCTGGCGAACATCACCGTGCCGCTGTTCCTGATCCTCGTCGGCTGGTCGGTCATCTCCGAACTGAGCCGTCACGACATCGGCGAGCTGCTCACCGGACCCGCGCCCGGCCCCGCCATGAGCGTGTGGGCGGGCACCGGGATCGTGGCCGGCGGTCTGATCGTCGGGGCGATCATCACCGGAGACATGACCCGCTTCAACCGCTCCCGCGCAGACGTCGTGAAGCAGACCGTGCTCGGCGTCTCCCTCGGCGAGTTCGTGATCGGCCTCGCCGGCGTGTTGCTCGCCCACGCGGCGGGCACCGGAGACATCGTGGCGATCGTGACCTCCTCGGTCGGCTTCATCGGCCTGTTCATCGTCCTCACCGGCACCCTGAAGATCAACGACTGGAACCTGTACTCCTCAACCCTGGGCCTGGTGAACTTCATCTCCACCGCGTTCGGGCGCAACCTCCACCGCGTCACCACGACGATCGTCCTCGGCGTCGTCGGCTCGGTGCTGGCCGCGGTCGGCATCCTCGGGCAGTTCACCGAGTTCCTCATCGTGCTGAGCGTCGCCTTCCCGCCCATCGCCGGCATCATGGTCGCCGAGTACTACATCGTGCGGCGCTGGCGACCCGACCTCGACGCCACCCGCGACGAGGGAACGCTCCCCGCCACCGCTCCCCGGATCGTCCCCGCGACCATCGTGGTGTGGCTGGTGTCGGCGCTCGTCGGCTACTTCGTCACCTGGGGCATCCCGTCGCTCATCAGCCTGTTCCTGTCGATGGCGCTCTACGTGATCGCGGGCAAGCTCGGCTGGGTGCGCGGCGTGGGCGTGGCGACGACACGCCAGTCCTCTCCGGTCGAGGCCACGGCCTGACCCGTCCACTCGACACCCACCACACGGAAGCGAGAATCATGCATATCGGCATCGACGTCGGCGGCACCAACACCGACGCAGTCCTCATGGACCGGACGCGCACGCTCGCGGGGGTGAAGCACTCCACGACTCCCGACGTCACGAGCGGCATCGTCCAGGCGATCGAGGATCTGCGAGCGGGGCACGCCTTCGAAGGATCCGACATCGAGGCCGTGATGATCGGCACCACGCACTTCATCAACGCGCTCGTGCAGGCGAGCAGGCTGGCGCCGGTCGCCGCCCTCCGGCTCGGGCTGCCGGCGACGCGGGCGCTGCCTCCGCTGATCGACTGGCCGGAGGCGCTGGTCGCGGCGACGCAGGCGCGCAGCTACCTCGCGCACGGCGGCTACGAGTTCGACGGTCGCCCGATCTCGCCGCTCGATCCCGACGAGATCCGCGCGCACGCGGAGGACATGAAGGCCCACGGCATCCGCTCTGTGGCGATCTCGTCGGTCTTCAGCCCGGTCAACCACGACCTCGAAGTGCAGGCTGCGGAGATCGTGTCGTCGGTGCTCGGGCCGGATGCCGCCATCTCGCTGTCCCACGAGATCGGCCGCATCGGCCTGCTCGAGCGCGAGAACGCGACCATCATCAACGCCGCGCTCCGCGAGCTCGCGTCGGAGATCGTCGACGGGCTCACCTCCGCCGTGCGCGCTCAGGGCATCGAGGCGCCGATCTTCCTCAGCCAGAACGACGGCACGCTGATGGACGAGGAGTACGTGCGTCGCTACCCCGTCGCGACCTTCGCGTCGGGTCCGACGAACTCGATGCGCGGAGCGGCGGCGACGAGCGGGCTCGACGACTGCGCCGTGATCGACGTGGGCGGCACCACCGCCGACATCGGACTCCTCATCAACGGCTTCCCGCGAGAGACCGCCAACGAAGTCAAGGTCGCCGGCATCCGCACCAACTTCCGGATGCCGGATGTGCTGTCGCTCGGCATCGGCGGCGGCAGCATCGTCGACGAGGAGACCGCGGAGGTCGGTCCGGCCTCGGTCGGCTATCGGCTCACGACGGAAGCGCTCGTGTTCGGGGGATCGACGCTCACCGCGACCGACATCGCCGTGGCGGCCGGACGCGCATCCGTCGGCGATCCGTCGAAGGTCGCCCACCTCGACCCCGCCTTCGTCGCGCGAGTGCTCGATCGCATCGCCGAGCGCGTCTCCGAGGCGGTCGACCGCATGCGCACCTCACCGGAGCCGATCGCCGTGGTCGCGGTGGGCGGCGGATCGATCCTCCTGCCGGACGAGCTGCCGCTGTTCGGCACGGTGCATCGCCCGGAGAACTACGCGGTCGCGAACGCCATCGGCGCCTCGATCGCCCAGGTGGGCGGCGAGATCGACAAGGTCTACGCGATCGAACCGGGCCGCAGGGACGAGACGCTCGCCGAGGTGCGCGCGGAGGCCGTGGACAAGGCGATCGCCGCGGGTGCGAAGCCCTCGACAGTGGCGATCATCGACTTCGACGAGGTGCCGATCCCGTACCTCCCCGGCAACGCCACACGCATCCGCGTGAAGGCGGTCGGCGATCTCGACATGGGGGCCTGACATGAGCTGGTCGATCATCCCCGCCCACATCGAGGGTCTCGCCCGTGGCGCCGCCGTGCTCGGCACCGGCGGTGGCGGCGACCCGTACATCGGCGCGCTGCTCGCCCGTCAGGCGCTCGCCGCCGGCGGCGAGGTCACCGTCGTCGGCCTCGACGAGGTGCCCGACGACGCACTCGTCCTGTTCGTCGCCATGATGGGCGCGCCGACCGTGATGGTCGAGAAGCTCCCCAGCCTCGACGAGGTCATCGAGCCCGTGAAGGCCCTCGGCATCCACCTCGGCCGACCGGTCACGCACATCGCGTGCGCCGAGGTCGGGGGAGTGAACTCCACCATCCCGATCGCGGCGGCCGCCGCCCTCGGCCTCCCGCTCGTGGACGCTGACGGCATGGGGCGCGCCTTCCCCGAACTCCAGATGGTGCTGCCGACCCTCTACGGGGTGACCGCCTCGCCCCTCGCGTTCAGCGACGAGAAGGGCAACACCGGCGTGCTGCAGACGGTGGACAACTCCTGGACCGAGCGCATCGCCCGCGTCGCGTGCGTCGAGATGGGCTGCTCGGTCATGATCTCCGGATTCTCGATGACGGGCGCAGCGGCCAGGGAGTCGCTCGTCGGCGGCTCGCTCTCCCGCTGCATCGCCATCGGAGAGCGGATCGCCCGCGCCCGCGACGAGAAGTCCGACCCGGTGTCGGCGGCGGTCGACCTGCTCGGGGGCCGCGAGCTCTTCGACGGCAAGGTCGTCGACGTGCAGCGTGCGACCACCACCGGCTTCGCTCGTGGCCGCGCGCGCATCGACGCCGAAGGCGGATCGTCCCTGACGCTGCGGTTCCAGAACGAGCACCTGGTCGCCGAGAGCGACGGCGCCGTGCTCGCCACCACACCCGACCTCATCATGGTGCTCGACGGCGAGTCGGGTGAGCCCATCACCACCGAAGGGCTGCGCTACGGACAGCGCGTCCGAGTGATCGCGGCGCCGGCAGACGAGCGCTGGCATTCGGCGGAGGCGCTCGCCATGGTCGGTCCGGGATACTTCGGCTACGACATCCCCGCCCACAGATTCGACGGCGCCGTGTCGACGGGCGCGGTCGCAGGCGATGCGCCCGGCGTGAGGAGCGAGGCGAGATGAGCTGGCAGCTCACGGCGGCCGATCTTCCCGACCTCGCGCGCGGGGCGACGCTGCTGGGCACGGGGGGCGGCGGCGATCCGTACATCGGCAAGATGCTCGTGGAACGCGTCCTCGGCGACGGCAGCATCACGATCCTCGACCCGGACGAGCTCGCCGACGACCTGTTCGTGATCCCCACGGCGCAGATGGGCGCGCCCACGGTGATGGTCGAGAAGATCCCCGCCGGCACCGAGCCGACCCTCGCACTGCGCACCCTCGAGGAGCACCTCGGCCGCATGGCGGATGCCACGATGCCGATCGAGTGCGGAGGGATCAACTCGATGATCCCTCTGGTCGTCGCGGCGGAGACCGGACTTCCCGTCGTGGACGCCGACGGCATGGGGCGCGCGTTCCCCGAGCTGTCCATGGAGACCTTCGCGGTCTACGGCGTGCACGGGTCGCCGCTCGCCCTCGCGGGGGAGCGCGGGGAGCGGGTCGTCATCGACACCGGCGCCGACGACCGGCAGATGGAGTGGCTGGCCCGCGGCATCACGATCCGCCTCGGCGGCGTCGGGCACATCGCCGAGTACGCGATGACCGGCGCCGACGTGCGGCGCACCGCCGTGCCGCGCACGATCTCGATGGCGCTCGCGCTCGGCCGCGCGATCCGTCTGGCACGGGAGGAGCACCGTTCTCCGTTCGAGGCGATCGCCGACACACTCGCACCCACCCTCTATCCGCATGTGCGCGAGCTCTGCGTGGGCAAGGTCGTCGACGTCGAGCGGCGCACCACAGAGGGCTTCGCGAAGGGCAGAGCGATCATCGCCCCGCTCGGCGACGCGGATGAGCCGCCCTTCGAGATCTCCTTCCAGAACGAGAACCTCATCGCGCGCAGGGGCGGGGCCGTCGTCGCGATCGTGCCCGATCTCATCTGCGTCGTCGATCACGAGACCGCGGAGCCGATCACCACCGAAGGGCTCCGCTACGGGCAGCGCGTGCGGGTGCTCGGGATATCGACGCCCGACATGATGCGCACTCCGGAGGCGCTCGCCGCGTTCGGGCCGCCCGCCTTCGGCTTGACCGAGGGCTTCGTCCCGGTCGAGACTCTCGCGGCGTCCTAGGCTGGAGCGCATGGAGCTGGCGCGCGACGACCTCACCGCGCTCGCCCGCGGCTATGCGCTCCTCGGATCCGGCGGCGGCGGGTCCACCACGATGCTCGAACTCATGCTCGGCAGCTCTCCGGAGTGGCCGATGCGCATCGCGGCGGCATCCGACCTGGACCCGGCCACCCCGTGCCTCGGCGTCGCCTTCGTCGGATCGACCATGCTGCTGGGGGAGCGGATGCCGGGAGCCGATCCCTTCCTCCCGCTCCTCTCGGCGGTCGAGCGGTGGCTCGGCCATCCCGTGCCCGCGGTCTGCTCGCTCGAGGGCGGCGGTATGAACGGGCTCGCCCCGCTCACTCTCGCCGGGACCCACGTCGTCGTCGACGCCGATTGCACGGGGCGTGCCGTGCCAGGGCTCGATCAGATGTCGCTGTTCGTCGATCACGTGCCTGGGCTGGTCTTCGCGTGCGAGACAGGGGCCGACGGTGTGGCCCTGGTCGAAGCGAAGCGCCCGATCGACGCGGAGAGGGTGGTGCGCTCGGCGATCATCCAGGCCGGCGGCGTGGGCTGCGCCGTGCTCGGCGGGTTCACGGTCGGCGATCTCCGAGAGCACGCGATCGGGGGGCACCTCGCCTACGCGCTCGGTCTCGGGCGCGCATTCCTGGAGTTCGGGCGCGCACCGCTGCCCATCCTCGCGGAGGCGCTCGGCGGCGAGCTCCTCGCGGAGGGCCGGATCGTCTCCGCGGCGCCGTCTCCGACGGATCCTCACGCGAACGCGGTGGAGATCTCCGGGCTCGGCGGCGTCGTGCACAGGGTCGTCACGCACTCCGAGACCCTCGCCGTGCTCGCCGACGGGCGGCTGATCGCCTCGGCGCCGACGATCATCGTGATCCTCGATGCGGTGTCGCGGGAGATCCTCGAGGTGACCGATCTCGGCCTCGCCCGCACCGTCGCGGTGCTCGGCATCCCCGCGCCGGGCTGGTGGCGGGAGCGCCCGGAACGACTCGCGCGTGTGCTCCCCTCGGCATACGGTCTCCTCGGGCTGGATGCCGCATGAACGAGCTGCTGCTGAGCGCCCTCCTGGCGCACGCCGAGAACGGCGGCCTTCGCCTGGTCGCGGGCCCCTCCGATGCATCGTGGTCTGCGGTCTCCGTCGAGGCGGGAGAGGCCGACCTGCGGGAGCACGGTGACGGACGTCTCGCCGTGCTGACCTCTGCGGCGCCCGCCACGACCTGGCAGCAGGACGCGATGCTGCGCCGCGTGCGCGACCGCGGCTTCACCGGGCTCGCTCTTCCCGGAGCGGCCGGGATGGATGCCGGCGCCCTGCGTCTCGCCGATCGGCTCGGACTCACCCTGCTCGACGTCGTGCGTCCGGTGCAGCTCGCGAAGGCGTGCTGGATGCTCATCGAGGCTCGCGACGCGCTCACGCTGAGCCAGGTGCGCAAGGTGGCGCAGTCCTTCGAGTACTCGGCCGACGATCTGGCCGACCTCCTGCGGCACATCGCGGCGAACCTCGGACTCGGTGTCGCGCTCGTCGAGGCGGGCACCGTGATCCACGAGGCCGGAGATCACCTCGATGAGGGGCTCCTCGCCGCCATCGGCTACGACTCCTGGATCGATCGCACGCGCACGACGGCGTTCGCGGCGGCGTCGGTGCGCGTCGACAGCCCGGGGCGCAGCGGTCTTCGTCTGGTCCTGTTCGGTCACGGGCTCAGCGACGCGCAGCTGCTCGCGCTGTCCGTCGCCGCCGAGGTGGCCATGCCGGCCGTCGCGGCGAGACTCCTCATCGACGAGGTCGCGGCCGTCAACGACGTCGCCGTGTCCTCCGGGCTCCTGCGCGACTTCGTCGACATCCGCGGGGCGGCCGACATCGAGGTCGCCCGTCGCATGGCGGAGCGGGGATGGCGAACGTCCGGACACCATCTCGGATTCCGCATGGTCGCCAGAGGCAGGCTCGATCCGTTCTCCCTGTTGCGATCGATCAGCTCCGACCTGGCCGCGGTCGATGCCGAAGCCCATGCCACCACGACGGGCCGCGGCATCGGCGGGTGGCTGACCTTCGCCGACGCGCCGAGCCCTGAGCGGGTCGAGCGCGCCGTCGCGGCCCTGCGCGAGCTGCATGCCGCGGCCCTCCGCGACTTCACGATCGCGACCGGGGTGGGCTCATTGCAGAGCGGCCCGGAAGGTCTCGCGGCGACGTTGGACGAGGCAGCCGATGCGGCGCGCATCGCCGCGGCGCGGTCGGCGACCGGATGGTTCGTGCGCGTCGACAGTCTCGGCCTGGACCAGCTCCTTCTCGCCTGGACGGGCACCGACACCTTCGTGCCGGCCGCTCAGTCCCTGCTCGCTCCGCTGCAGGAAGGCGGCGGCGAACTCCTCTCGACGCTGTCGGCCTACCTGGACAACGAATCGGGCATCGCCGCGACGGCCGCGGCGCTCGGGCTGCATCGCAACACCGTCGCCGTGCGCATCCGCCGTGTCCAGGAGCTCCTCGGGATCGATATGGCCGATCCCGAGGCGCGCCTGGCACTGCATCTCGCATGTCGTGCGGTGCAGCCGCGCTGAGCTGCGCGGATCGCATGGGATGCGGATCGTCGGAAAGGCGCGGGCGACCGGACCGCTCTACGCGGGGTCGCCGTTGAGCATCCAGTTGACGCCGAAGCGGTCGACCAGCATTCCGAACAGGCCGCCCCACGGTGCGACGTCGAGCGGCATCGTGATCGTGGCGCCGTCGGCGAGTCCGTCCCAGACCGCCCGCGTCGCGTCGGCCGACGTTCCGCTCAGCGAGACGGAGAAGCCCTGCGGGGTGACGTAGGGCATGGCGCTCGGCGTGTCCGACGCCATGAGCACGAGACCGTCTGGCGTGGTCAGCTGCGCGTGCATCACGAGGTCCTTCTCGCTCGGATCCTGAAGCATGTCGGGGAACTCCGCGAAGACGTTGACGTCGAGATCACCGCCCAGCACGCCCTGGTAGAACTCCATCGCCTCGCGCGCGTTGTCGCGGAAGGAGAGATAGGGGTTGAGATTCGCCATTGTTGCTCCCAGAGTGAGGTGTTCGACTCGGCCGGCCCCGATGTGCACGCTCAGTCTGCGCCCGTCTCCGGGCGTCTCGCAAGAGGATCAGTCAGAACGAGGTGCGCTTGACGAGGCCGCGGTTCGTGCGGATGTTCTCGTAGTCCCACTGGACCTCGCGAGACGCCGCCAGCCAGCCCGCGAGCGCCGCCGTGTCGATCTCGGTGACGTCGGTGAAGCGCACCTCGGCAGCCTGGAAGGTGCCAGACGGAGCGAGGCCGTCGACGTCGAACGACTGACCCGACCAGAACATCAGCCGCACGGCATCCTTCAGGCGGCTGTACCCGACGATCGGGTTGCCGTCGAGGAACCAGACGGGATGCGCGTGCCACACCTTGCTCACGGCCTCGGGGAGCCCCTGTTCGATCTCGCGCGCGAGCAGCTCGCAAATCTCCCGGTCGCTCGGGGTCTGCCGCGCGTGGTAGGCGTCGATCTCCGCCGCGCGGGTCATTCGCGATCCAGCCCGAAGGTGCGCTTCACGAGCGCCTGTACGTCACGGTCGAGAGCGTCGATGCGGGTGTTCACCGAGTCGAGGCGGGCGTCGACGGCATCGAACTTCGCCTCGAACTTCGCGTCCATCGCCTCGAACCGCCGATCCACCGACTCGAACCGCACGACCATCTCGGTGCGCAGTCCGCCGACCTCCGCGCGCAGGACGCGCACGAACAGCGTCGACACGACCGTCAGCATGCCGAACATCAGGGCGATGAACGCCCCGATCATCGTCCACGTCTGCGGTTCGGTCATGCTGATCACGCTCCCATTCTGGTCGGTGGTCTTCATCCTGCCAATGCTCGGCGGGCGAACACGCGGACGGTGGAGAACTTTCCCTCACAAGCGGGTGTGGAGGAGGAGTGCGCATCGGCCGTGACCGACATCCACCCCGGGGATACGATGGCCCTCGTGACAGACGCACGCCCCGGCATCGCCGAACGCCTCTCGCAGATGATCCAGCTGCCGACGGTGTCGGCCGAGCTCGACCAGCGGGGGAGGGAGCCGTTCGAGGCGTTCGTCTCCCTCATCGCCACGCAGTATCCGCTCGTCCACGAGCGGCTGACTCTCGAGCGGCACACCGACTTCGGGCTCCTGTTCCACTGGAAGGGGAGGGGCGAGACCTCCGACGGACCTCTCGTGCTGATGGCGCACTACGACGTCGTGCCCGTCGACGAGAGCGATGCCTGGACCCATCCGCCCTTCGCCGGTGTGATCGACGGCGGCATCGTGTACGGACGAGGGGCGCTCGACGACAAGGGGCCGCTGATCGTGGTGCTCGAGGCCGTCGAGAACCTGCTCTCCTCGGATTTCACGCCCGCGCGCGACGTCTACCTCAGTTTCGGCGGCAACGAGGAGACCTACGGGCACGCGGCCGAGGAGATCGCGCGGGTGCTCCGTGAACGAGGGATCGTGCCCTGGCTCGTCGTCGACGAGGGCGGTGCGGTCGTGGCGGCTCCGCTGCCCTTCGTCCCTGGGCGGGCCGCGATGATCGGCGTCGGCGAGAAGGGCGTGATGACCCTGACCCTCACGGCGCGCGGCGAGGGTGGGCACGCCTCCGCGCCCCCGGCGCTCACCGCCGTCCGCCGCGTCGCGAGGGCCGTCGACCGGCTCGGCCCGCGGACCTTCCGTCCGCGCGCATCCCGTGCGATCGGACGGATGCTGTCCCAGCTCGCCGACCAGACCCCCGGCCCCGCCCGGCATCTGCTTCGGCTCCTCGGGGGAGCACCGGTGCTCACGGCCCAGCTCTTCGCCGCCCTGGGTGGAGAACCCGCCGCACTCGTCCGCACCACGATCGCTCCGACGATGCAGTCCGGCGGCACCGCGGCGAACGTGCTGCCGTCGCAGGCGTCCGCGACGATCAACCTGCGCATCGCGCTGGGCGGGACGACGCAGCAGGCGGTGCTGCGTGTGCGTCGCCGCATCGCCGACCCTCTCGTGAAGGTCGCCGTCGTCGAGGCCAGCGAGCCCTCGCCCGAATCGCCGACCGACAACGAGCAGTTCGCCCTCCTCTCCGATGCCCTGGCCGCGTCGTATCCGGGCGTCGCCGCGGTGCCGTACGTGATGATGGCGGCCACCGATTCGCGTCATTTCCACCGCTTCTCCCCGGCCGTGTACCGCTTCGCGCCGCTCGACATGTCGAACGCGCAGCGGGCGTCGATCCACGGCGTCGACGAGAACGTCGAGATCGCCGCGCTCGAACGCGGGGAGCGGTTCCACCGTGCCCTCATCGAACGGCTAGGGTGATCTCACCCGCCCTTCTGCTCGCGTCCGTGTTCCGCTCGGGAACCGGCAGGAGCGGAGATCAGACGCCTGAACAGGAGCCGCGATGACGCGCACCCGGACTCTCGGCACCCTCGCGACGGTCGTCGGCTTCCTCGCCTTCGTCGAGTTCACCAGCGGTGTGCTGCAGGGGTACTACACGCCCATGCTCAGCGACATCGCACGCCACCTCGGCATCCACGACGCCGACGTCAACTGGCTCGAGGGCACGCAGCTCATGCTCTCGGCACTCGTCGTCCCGGCTTTCGCGAAGCTCGGCGACATGGTCGGGCACAAGCGGATGCTGCTCATCTCGACGGCTCTCACCGGTGCGGCCGCGCTCGTGCTCCCCTTCACGGACTCGTTCGCGGTGTTCCTCGTCGGGTGGGCGCTCATGGGGTTCTACGTCGTCTGGCTGCCCCTGGAGATCGCGCTGATCTGGTCTCGTTCCCGCCGCATGGAGGGACGCTCGTCCATCACCGCGAAGGCCGCGGGACTCCTCGTCGCCGCACTCGAGGGCGGCGCCATCATCGGTGCGCTCGTCGGCGGCGCGCTCATCGACGTGCTGCCGCTGACCGTCGTGCTGCTGATCCCCGCGCTCCTCATCATCGTCTGCTTCTTCGTCGTCCTGTTCGGGGTGAAGGAGTCGCCCGAGCCCACCGGGGGCGTCTTCGACACGGTCGGCCTCGTGCTGATCTCCCTCGCGCTGATCTGCTTCACGGGCGGGCTCAGCCTCCTGCGTCTCGACGGCGGGCTCGCGAACCCCTGGTCGTGGGCGGTCGTTGCGCTCGGCATCCTGCTCGTGATCCCGTTCGCACTGTGGGAGCTGCGCTGCGGCGACCCGCTGATCGACGTGCGGATGTTCCGCTCCCCGGCGCTCGGCCCCGTGTTCCTCACCGCGGGGTTGTTCGGCGTCAGCGTGCTGGGTGCGCAGGCGCCGCTGTCGACCTTCGCCCGCACCGACCCCTCGGTGTACGGATACGGACTCGGGACGACCGGGTTCGCGACGTCGCTCATCATCGGGGTCTACCTGGTCGCGATGATCGGCGGAGCGCTCCTCTTCCCGGTGGTCGCTCGCCTCGTGACGCCGCGACTCACCCTGATGGGGGCCTCGGTGCTGGTCGGCATCGGATTCCTGCTGTTCCTGCCCTTCCACGACTCCTATGCGCAGGTCATCACCAACATGGTCGTCGTCGGGCTGGGGTCGGGAGCGCTCGTCGCGGCCCTTCCCGCTGCGGCGGCGTCGGCCGCGCCGGCCTCGCAGACGGGCGTCGCCACCGGGCTCACCAACTCGGTGAAGACGGTCGGCGGGGCGATCGCGTCGTGCGTGTTCGGCATCGCCCTGCTGCACGGCGCCGTCGGCGCCGCGTCGGAGGGGACGGCCGGCTCCTTCGCAGGCTACGTCACGGTCTGGGTGGTGTGCGGCGTGACGGCCCTCGCCGCCGCCGTGCTCCTGGTCTTCGTGCCGAAGGAGGCGTTCACCGACCGGGCGGTCGAGACCGAGGCCGCGCCCGCGGTGTGAGCGCCCCGGTTCAGTCGCGCGGGTTGTACATGAACTCCAGGCGGATGCCGTTGGCATCCTCCACGAACGACGCGTAATAGCGCGAGCTGAAGCGCGGATACTCCTTGGGCCCGCGCACGGGGGTCCAGCCCGCGGCCAGGGCGATGCCGTGCAGACGGTCGACCTCTTCGCGGGAGTCGACGGCGTACGCGAGGTGCTGCCAGCCGATGCGGCCGTGCTCGTGCGGACCCGTGGCGTTGTCGCGCGCCGGGTACAGCAGGATCTCGGGCTCGTCGGTCTTGCGCCAGTACGCCAGGTCGTCGGCGTCGTGCGCCCGCGTGTAGCCGAGGGCCTCGAAGACCGGATGGAACTGGGCGGATGCGGCGGGCACGTCGTCGACGGTGATGCCGAGGTGATCGAAGGAGGCCATGAGGACAGTCTGTCGGATGCCCCCGACATCCGGTCGTCGGGCGGGATCGCGAGAACCCCGGGGCTCGACGAGGGGAGAGGTGGGGTGTCGAGCCCCGGGGCGGTCTCTGTTCACGTCTCAGCCGTCGTGGCTCCCGGCGTGACGACGGGCGCGGATCAGAGCGACCCCGAGAGCCAGCAGCGCGAGAGCCGCGCCCCCGGCCACGAGCGGCCCGACCAGATCCAGTCCGGTGTCGGCGAGGCCGCCGGGGCCGGAGTTCTCGCCCTTCTCGGCAGGGGGCGTCGGCTGTTCGGTTCCGCCCGTCTCGTCGTCGACGTGTCCGCCGTCGCCGCGCGGTGTGGTCGCGCTCGACGGCGCCGACTCGACCGGCTCGCCGCCCGGCGTGGTGCCCGCAGAGACCGCCGTGTTGTCGATCGTGTCGAGTGCGAGATCTGCGTCCTGCGTCGTGTAGCTCGCGGTGCAGGTGATCGACTGCCCTGGCCGGAGGGATGCCGCTTCGGGCGGGCATTCCACCGCGGACACCGATCCGGTGCCGCTGAACTCCGTCTCGTCGACCCGGACGTCCGTGAGCGTCACGGTTCCGGTGTTGGTGACGACGAAGGTGTAGTCGATCGTGCTGCCGCTCCAGAACCACGCGGCATCCGTCGACTTCACGATGGCGAGCCCGGGGGCCTGCTCCGAGGTGATCACCGCCGAAGACGGGAGCGAGGTCACCGGGGTTCCGGTGAGCGTCATGCCCGATGCGGTCGCGGTGTTCTCGACGGAGCCCCTGTCGACGTCATCCTGCTGCACCACGTAGGTCGCGGTGCATGTCACGGTCTCGTCGGGGTCGAGAGCGAGCGGTCGCGAGGGACACTCCACCTGCGAGAGCGTGCCGGTGCCGGTGAACGCGGTCTCGTCGACGGTCACGTCGCTCAGCGGGCTGGTGCCGGAGTTGGTGACCTCGAACGAGTACGTGACACGGTCGCCGACCTGGGCCCGCGAGACGTCCGCCGACTTCGTCAGGAGGATCTCCGCCTCGACGCGCGGCGTGTTCGTGAACGTGCAGCGCACGCCCACGCCGTCGGGACGACCCTCGGGAATCGTGACGTCGGCACGAGTGCCTCGGCCGCTCGCGATCCGATCACTGCTGGCGCCATCCAGGCAGGTCCACGACGATCGGTAGCGCTCCGGATCGGTGCCGGTGCCGCTCTCCTCGATCGTGACGACGGAGCCGGGGAGCACCGGGACGAGCACTCGCTCGCGCTGCACGCCCCGCGCAGTGCCGGTCGTCTGCGTGGCGATGTCGCCGAGACCGCTGCCGGATGCCGCGAGGCGCACCTGGTCGGTGTCATCGTCGGATTCCCGGCCCTCGGGGAAGTCCTTCTCGAGCGTAAGGTGGCTCGGGGCGGTGCAGGATGCCAGGTCGACGACGCCGGGCTTCGAGAAGGTCACCGTGCTCGTGACCTCTCCCGACATCGGGTCGATCCGCAGCAGCTCGAGCTCAGTGCTCACGACGAGGAAGCCGTCGCGGTCGAAGGCGGCCCCGTTGATGCCGAGATTCCCGGGGTCTGCGACGGTGAAGCGATGGATCAGCGTGGAGCGCACTGCCGGGGCGGGGTTCCCCTGCCCGAGGATGATGTCTCGGGCGTCCACCACGTAGATCGCCGCTTCCTTCGCGTCACTCATGACGACGTAGAGGTTTCCCTCGTGATCGAAGGCCATGTCGCCGTTCGTTCCTGGAATGGTGGACGGAAACGTGATCCGGACTCGGCCTTCGCGGGCACCGGAGTCGAGCGCGCGTGCATCCAGGTTCAGGGAGCCGCCGTTCGTCGAGCCATGGAAGTACCGTGAGGTCTTCGGGTCCGTTGCGCCGTGCGTCTGGGTGCTCGTCCAGCCGGTGGGCAGATCGACGACATCGACACTCGTGGTCGTTCCGGTCGCGAAATCGTAGGTCTCCATCGCGCCCTTATTCGTCGTCCAGTGGTCGGAACGCATCACATAGGCGAGTCCGCCCGGATGCTCGGGGGTGACGTGCACGCCGAGGGCGTTGAACGTCGAGCGGGCATCGGCCCCCGCGGCGATCTCGCCCACTTCGGTCTGCGCTCCCGTGGCCGTGTCGATGCTCCACAGCGTGCTGCCGGCGCCGTTGGTCGAGTTCATGGCGTAGATGGCGGAGCAGTCGATCGCATCCGCGGCGAAAGCCGGCGCGGGCGAGGCGACTCCGCCGGGAATCGCCACGGCGCCGATGGCGAGGGCGGCCGCCGCGAGACCGGCGGTCCTTCCTCGTCGTGAACGGAGGCCGGGTGGGGCCGCGTGTGTCGATCTGCGGGCTGAACGTGCCATGAGGCAGTCCTCTCTGAGAGTGGGTCGGAGTGCCTCCGGTGCGCGGGGCAACCTCTCAAGGGTGCGGACGCGCGGTGCCGCGTGCGGGTCGTGATCCGTAGTGGGCGAGCGGAACTCAGTAGGCGCGATGCGCGACCGGGTACGTCACACGTCGAACCCGGTGATGCTCAGCGGGAGCGCGGCGTCTGTCGCCGTGGCTCAGAGCCAGGAGAACGCGGAGAGCTCCGCGCGACCGGAGATGCGCAGCTTGCGGAACGCCTTGAGCAGGTGGCTCTCCACAGTGCGGGTGCTGATGTGCAGGTGCTCTGCGATCTCGTGATTGGACTGGCCGTGCGCGGCGAGACGGGCGACTTCGCGCTCGCGATTCGACAGCTGCGCCTGCGTGCTCGAACGGCCCGCTGCCGACACGGAATCGAGGGGATCGCGTCGACCCCGAAGGTCGGCGAGCGCATCGGACAGCTGTGCCGCCGCCACGTCGTCACCGTGCCGCACGGCGATGTCGCGTCCTCGCTCGTACGACGTCGCCGCGTGTTCGAGGCGCTTCTGCTCCTCGAACCACGCGCCCAGGCGCGCGAGCTCCGCATGGTCCTCGCGTGCGACGGCCGCGCGCACATCGAGGATCGGAGTGACGAGGGCGCCCTCGACGCGGATGGCGTCGTCGTCGGCGCTCGCCGTGGGCGGTGCCTGCACGCCGAGCCCCCAGGTCAGCACGCGCAGCATCCCGGCCGCGAGGAGGTAGCCGCGCCTCTCGAGCTCGCTCATCTGCGCGCGGATCTCCCGTTCCGCACCCTCGGCATCGCCGGCGAGGAGTCGGAAGGTGATGTCGGGAAGCGCTGCGACCATGCCGGGCCAGGGGCCGATCGTCACCCCGGTGGCAGTGGCCTGCGCAGCGAGCGATGTCGCCGTGCTGATCCGCCCCGACCTGGCAGCGAGCATCGCCGCCAGCGCCAGTGCTCCCATCTGGCTGCCCTCCTGGCCCAGCCCCGGCTCTCCCAGGGCGAGGAACCTGCCGAGGTGGATCTCGGCGGCGCGGAACCGCCCGAGGGTGATCCCGGAGACCGCGGCGAGATAGGTGTGCCCTCGCAGATTCTCGAGGTCGAGCTCGACCCGGCTCTGCTCGATGTGGGTGACCGCCCAGTCGTGCGCCTCGGCCACATCGCCCCGGCCCAGCAGGGACCAACCGTGCAGCAGGGTGAGCACGCGTCCGAGCTTCGTGGAGGTGTCGTCCGCGTCCACGAGGAGTTCGTGCGCCGATTCGGCGCGACCTCGAAGAAGCAGCGCCGTCGAGAGGACGGACCTGATCGAGTCGTCGGTGGTGGCATCCCGTCCTGACAACGTCGCGAGGCGGTCGATCTGCGCGCGCGTCGCGCCGTCGCCGACGATCTTCAGGTGGGTCGCCCAGACCTCCAGCATCGTCTCGTAGCGGGGCTGGTCGGCGGCGGCGGCCTCGAGGATGTCGAGTGCGGATGCCGTCTCGCCCGCAGCGAGCGCATGCCAGCGCGCCTGGAGGATGCGGAACATCGCGCGCGCTCCGCCGTCCCCGATGCTGGTGGGCGTGCGCTCGAACACCTGGAGCGCCACTGAGGAGTCGTGCTTCCCGTCGAAGAGCGTGAACAGGTAGTTCGTGGCCGTCTCCACGCTCGGGTCGCGCTCCCACGCGCGCCGTCGTGCCGAGAGCTGCGCCGCGTGCCGATCGCGGATGAGCCGCACCAGGGTCATCTCCGCGGCATCCGGTTCGAGCGAAGCGTCCGCAGCGCTTCCGGGGAGGAGCTCGATGCGCGCGGCGGCGTCGTCTGCGGGGCCGAAGCGCTCCTGGATCCTTCTCAGGATGCGGGTGCGCCGCACCGAGGTCGGGCGGTTCTGGAAGTAGTCGGCGACGAGCGGGGGAGTCACGGCGACCGACAGACGTCCGAACGGCTCGATGCTCAGCAGCAGGCTCGCCGATTCGAGCGACTCGATGGCGTGACGGCCGACGAGCTCCTCTGCGGTGTCGATGTCCAGGACGCCCGCGAGCGCGAGCGTCTCGATGGCTTCGAGGTCGTCGGCATCCAGGTGGGCGAGGAGGTGCTCGACCGCTCCGGACATCGAATCGTGCCAGAGCTCGCCGATCGTGGTCCAGGTGCCGTCCTCGAGCGCGATGTGGCCGAACGCGCGCGCCGCCGTGATCATCGCCACGGCCAGGCTGGGGATGCCGGCGGATCGGGTGTACACGCGTCCGACCAGGCCGGTGTCGACGGCGCTCCCGAGCTGCTCGTGGACGAGATCGGAGACGGCCTCGAAGGTCAGCGGACGCAGGCGGAGCTCCGCGGCCTGGCTCACGATCGCATGCAGTCTCTTCGCGGCTCCGTCTCGGGGCGCCGCCGATGTCGTGACGATCGTGGCGCCCGTGCGGGCGTGCACGGCGGCGATGACTCCCCACGATTCCTCGTCGACGAACGGGGCGTCGTCGACGAGGAGCACTGCGCGCGTCCCCGCCGCGCGTTCGGCCAATGCGGCGACCAGCTGTCTGGCCTGAAGCGGTGACGATCCCGTCGGCGTCTCGCCGGCGAGATCCAGTGCGTCGAAGGGGCGGCCGCGAAGCGACTCGATGCCGAGGATCCGGATGGTCGGATAGCCGCGCTGCTCCAGGTGTCCGGCGATCTCGCGCAGCAGCATCGAGCGTCCGCTGCCGTCCGGCCCCACGATGCTGACGCAGGAGCCCGCCGTGATCAGCCTCAGCGCCGAGGCGAGATCGTCAGTCCTGACGAACATCGCTGCTCCGTTCGGCGCCGAAGAGCGGCGGGCGGAGTTCGGGTCGTGGCATGAGGGCATCTCCTGGTTCGGACGTCAGTGTAATCACCGCTCCCGTGACCGCGCAGTATGCTGCTCGGCCCCGAAGACGCAGAGGTGGGCGATGGCATCGCCACCGCCCACCTCTGTGCTCAGTCGCCCTTCACGTTGACGAGCTGCCTGAGCGTGTGCCGGATCGTCACCAGATCGGCGGCATCCGCCATCACCGTGTCGATCGGCTTGTACGCCTGCGGGATCTCATCGATGAAGGCATCCGTGTCCCGGAACTCGATCCCGACCATGGCCTCCCGCAGCTGATCGTGGGTGAACGTCCGCCGCGCGGCCGACCGGGAGTACTCCCGCCCTGCACCGTGCGGAGACGAGTTCAACGACAGCGGGTTGCCGAGGCCCTCGACCACGTAGGACGCGGTCCCCATCGAGCCGGGGATGAGCCCCGGCCGTCCGGCATCCGCCTGGATCGCTCCCTTCCGGGAGACCCACACCTGCTTGCCGAAGTGCTTCTCCGACTCGGTGAAGTTGTGGTGGCAGTTGATCCGCTCCTGCTCGTCCACCGTCGTCCCGAGGAACTCCGACACCTGCCGGACCACCCTGTCCATCATCTCCTCCCGGTTGAGCAGAGCGAAGCGCTGCGCCCACCGGAGCTCCCTGATGTACCGCGTGAACTCGGGCGTGCCCTCGACCAGGTAGGCGAGGTCGGGGTCGGGAAGGTCAATCCACCACTGCTTCGCCAGCCGCTGCGCGACGGCGATGTGGTGGCCGGCGATCCGGTTGCCGACTCCCCGCGAACCCGAGTGCAGGAACAGCCACACCCGGTCGAGCTCGTCGACCGACACCTCGATGAAGTGGTTGCCCGAGCCGAGCGTGCCCAATTGCAGCCGCCAGTTCCCTGCGTAGGACTCCGGATCGAATCCGTTCTTCTCCGCCAGCGCCTCGAGCTCGTCGATCCTCGGCTGCGCCGTGGCGACGATCTTGTTGTTGTAGCGCCCGGCGGAGAGCGGGATGGCCCGCTCGATCTGCTCCCGCAGCTCGGCGAGGTCGCGACCGTCGAGGTCGCTCCTCGTGAACTGCGTGCGGACGGCGATCATCCCGCAGCCGATGTCGACGCCGACGGCGGCCGGGATGATCGCGCCGAGGGTCGGGATGACCGACCCGACGGTCGCCCCCTTGCCGAGGTGCGCATCCGGCATGAGCGCCAGGTGCGGGTGGATGAACGGCATGCGCGCCGTGGTCTTCGCCTGATCGAGTGTCTTCTCGTCGATCAGCGACGCCCACGACAGCAGCCGTGCGGAGAGCCTCTCCATGATTCCTTTCCTTCGTGATGGTCAGCCACAGGTCGGGAGGCACAGAAAAATGCCCCGGACCTGACGGTGCGGGGCATGAGAGCAGCGGATGCTGCTACACGGCGCGCGCCGGAGGGTACGACTCGTGGCGGTCGTTGCGCTTCTGCTGAAGGGCATCGACCGCGGCGAAGGGGAGTTTCCGCAGGGCGGGCATCCGTCGTCTCCTCGGCTGAGTGCTGCGCCGGTCGGCACAGCTTTGCAACATTAGGGGAGATTCGCTGCGTGCGTCAAGCGTCCCGCGGCGGATTGTGCATGAACTCGATGCGGATGCCGTTGTCCTCCTCGACGAAGGAGGCGTAGTACGTGTCGCTGAAGCGCTCGTAGATCTTCGGCTCGCGCACGACCGTCCACCCGGCGGCCACCGCGACGGCGTGCAGTCGATCGACGTCTTCGCGGGAGTCGACGGCGAAGGCGAGGTGCTGCCATCCGACGCGGCCGTGCACGTGAGGACCGGAGTCCGCCTCGCGCGGGGCGAACACGATGATCTCGGTGTCGTCGCCGTGGTGCCACGAGAACCCGCCCTCGGCCTCGACTCCGAGCTCGTAGCCCAGCGCCGTCAGCACAGGATGGAACTGCTCACGTCCTCGGGCGATGTCGTTGACGGTGATACCCAGGTGATCGACGAGTGCCATACGTCCATCGTCGCGCATCGTCGGGCTCTGCCGGAGAACCCGGAGCATCCGCTCGCGTCGCGGCGTGTCGCCGGGAGGCGCGCCGCACCGGCATCCGATGCTCCGGGCTCTCCCATGAGAGCGGGCGAGAGTCTTCCGGCGAGAGCGGGTGAGGTCAGTGCGGGGCGTGGTACTCCGCCTCGCCGCGCTTCCAGTAGCCCTTGACCACGGCGTGGGCGGTGTCGACGCCCCAGCGCTCGAGGAGCGCGCGACCGGGCTTCACGATGGACTGCTCGGCGGCGATGAAGACGAACGGGTCGGCGCCGACGGCATCCGTCAGCCCGTCGATGAGGGTCGTGAGCGCGGAGCCGGAGGGGGCGTCGCCACGGTGCACCCACTCGACGTCGACCGGGGCCTCGATCTCGACCTCGCGGCTCGCCGACACCGTCTCGATGACGATGCGCGCGGGCACGTCGGCGGGGAGCAGCGCGGCGAAGCGGCGGATGGCGGGGATGGCGGTCTCATCGCCGGCGAGGAACCAGGAACCGGGCTGTCCCGAGATGACGGCGGATCCACGGGGACCGCCGACGCCGATCGAGGATCCGAGCGGTGCGGTGGCCGCCCACGGCGCGGCCACGCCCTCGTCGCCGTGCACCGCGAACTCGACGTCGAGCCAGTCCTCACCCCACGCGAGCGGCGTGTACTCGCGGCTCGGGGAGGCGCGCAGCTCCTCGACGGTGTCGACGGGACCCGCAGGGAAGAACAGGCGCATGTGGTCGTCGGAGCCGAGGGAGTCGAAGCCGGCGAGGTCACTGCCGGAGAGGCGGACGCGCACGAAATCGGGGGCCAGCCACTCCCGAGCGGTCAGCGTGACGGTGCGGAAGCGCAGCTCGAGGCCGCGACGCTCGATGGAGAAGCCGGATTTCGTATCGCTCATGAAGTAAGGCTAACCTACATTCGAGGCGAGGATAGGCAACCCTAACTTCGCCCGATCCGGCGCCCTTCGCGCGAAAACCCCCGCAGAACAGGAGTCTCTCCATGTCCATGCCCAGAATCCTCACCGCCACGAGCCTCGGGCTCGTCGGTCTGCTCGCCCTCGCCGGCTGCGCCTCCCCGTCGGCGGAGGCCCCGAACACCGAGAAGCCCGCGGCTGCGGAGGACTACTATCCGGTGACCGTCACCGACCTCGCGGGCAACGAGGTGACCATCGAGAGCGCCGACAGCGTCGCGATCACCGACAACCGCTTCTTCCAGCTCGCCGCAGACTGGGATCTCCCCGTCTCCGTCGCCCCGCTCGACCTGTTCAGCCCGAAGAATCCGCTCAAGGACTCGACCGAGATCCTCAACATCGGCCTTCACACCGAGCCCGACTTCGAGCAGATCGTCGCGGCCGACCCCGACGTCGTGGTCAACGGCTACCGCTTCGGCGGCGAAGAGAACGCCCAGGGCGTGAAGGATGCCGCCCCCGACGCGGCGTTCATCGACATGACGGGTCCGGAGGGGCAGACGGCCGACGAGTTCGTCGTCGAGAGCGTCACCCTGATGGGGGAGGTCTTCAACAAGAAGGCCGAGGCCGAGGCGCTCGTCGAGGAGCTCCACACCGCCATCGAGAAGGCGAAGGACGCGTACGACCCCGAGAAGACGGTCATGGGCCTGGTCACCTCCGGCGGCGAGATCAACTACTCGAACCCCACCGACGGCCGCGGAGCGAGCATCTTCTTCAGCCTGCTCGGGCTCACCCCCGCCCTCGACGCCGCGGGGTCGTCGGACCACACCGGCGACAACGTCTCGCTCGAGGCGCTCGCCCAGGCGAACGCCGACTACCTCCTGGTCCTCGACCGCGACGCCGCGGTGTCGGAGGAAGGCCAGACCGTCGTCCCCGCGCTCGAGCTGATCACCGGTTCCGCCGCCCTCTCCAGCGTCCCGGCCGTGAAGAACGAGGCCATCACGGTGATGCCGGCGGACTACTACCTCACCGAGGACGTCTTCGCCTACATCGCGGTCCTGAACGGGCTCACGGAGATGTTCGACGCGAGCTGACGCGCCGACGCCGACCCGCGCGCCGCTGCCCGACCGCATTCCGGACGTGGCGGCGGCGCGCCCCACTGCCCCGGAGACCCCATGACCTCGACGCCCTCCGCGCCGGTGCCGCGACGGATCACGAACACCGACGCCGTCGCCGCCACCGCGTCACCCCGACGAGACCGCTCCCGCTGGTCCCTGACGTGGCCGCTGCTCCTCGCCGTCCTCCTGACACTCGCCCTCGTGACCGTGTCGATCTTCACCGGCGTCGCCGACATCACAGCGGCGCAGGGCGATGGCCGGGAGTTCCTCTGGATCACCCGCATACCGCGCACCGCCTCCCTCGTCCTCGCAGGGGCGAGCATGGCGATGGCGGGTCTCGTGATGCAGCTGATGACGCAGAACCGCTTCGTCGAGCCGACGACGGTCGGCACCACGGAGTGGGCGGGGTTGGGGCTGCTCGTCACCTACATCGTGCTGCCGGCATCCGGAGTCTTCACGAAGATGGTGATCGCGATCCTCTTCGCCTTCGCCGGGACGCTCGTGTTCTTCGCGTTCCTCCGGCGGGTGACGCTGAAGTCGTCGCTCATCGTGCCGATCGTCGGCATCATGTTCGGCTCCGTCATCAGCGCCGTGTCGACGTTCCTCGCGCTGCGCTTCAATCTGCTGCAGGTGATCGGCGGGTGGTTCATGGGCCGGTTCACCGGGATCGAGATCGGTCGCTACGAGCCGCTGTGGATCGTGCTCTTCGTCGCGGTCGTGGTCGTAATCGCCGCCGACCGCTTCACGGTCGCCGGCCTGGGGAAGGACATCGCCACGAACGTTGGCCTGCACTACGAGCGGGTCGTGCTCCTGGGCGTCGGTCTCGTCGCGATGACCACGGGAGTGGTCACGGTCATCATCGGCGCTCTGCCCTTCCTGGGGCTGATCGTGCCGAACCTCGTGTCGATGGTGCGCGGCGACGACCTGCGCTCGAACCTGCCGTGGGTGTTCCTCACCGGAATCTGGATCGTGACCATCTGCGACCTCATCGGACGCACGATCATCATGCCCTTCGAGGTGCCGATCTCGCTGGTGCTGGGCGTCGTCGGATCGATCGTGTTCATCCTCATGCTCCTTCGGACGAGGAGGACCGGTGTCCGCTGACCTCGTGAACCGCCCGTCCGTGCGGCGCTCCGGGTCCTTCGCCGACCCCGCGCACCGCCTCCGGTACCGGCTCGTGCTGATCGGCCTGATCGTCGGCGCGATCGTCATCACCGCCCTGCTGCTGTGCTGGAACAACCCGTACGCGCTGTTCAGCGAACGGTGGCTGCGCATCTCGGGCATGCGCGTCTCGGCCGTCGTCGTCATCGCGGTCGTCACCTTCTGCCAGGCATACGCGACGATCGCCTTCCAGACCGCGACGAACAACCGCATCATCACGCCGTCGATCATGGGCTTCGAGTCCCTCTACGTGCTCATCCAGACGGTGATCGTGTTCTTCTTCGGCGTCGCAGGATTCAGCGGCGTCACGCCGTTCGCCCGGTTCCTGCTGCAGTCGGCGCTGATGGTGCTCTTCGCCGTGCTGCTCTACTCGTGGCTGCTCTCCGGACGGTTCGGCAACCTGCACGTCATGCTGCTGATCGGCATCATCCTCGGCACGGGGATGGGAGCCCTCTCCACGTTCCTGCAGCAGATGCTCGAGCCGAACGAGTTCGACGTTCTCGCCGCTCGCCTCTTCGGCAGCATCACCAACGCCAAGACCGACTTCCTGTGGTTCGTCATCCCGGTGTGCGCGATCGCCGGAGGGGCGATCTGGATGCTGTCGCGGCGACTGGACCTGCTGTCGCTGGGCAAGGACATCAGCACGAACCTCGGGCTGAACCACAAGCGTCAGGTGATGCTGGTGCTCACGCTGGTCTCGGTGCTGATGGCGATGAGCACGTCGCTGTTCGGGCCGATGACCTTCCTCGGCTTCCTCGTCGCCACGCTGGCCTACGCGATCGCCGACACCTACGACCACCGTCTCCTCCTGCCGATGGCGTGGCTGCTCGGCTACGTCGCTCTCGGGCTCGCCTACTTCCTGCTCAAGCACGTGTTCACTCTCGTCAACGCGGTCACGATCATCGTCGAGCTGCTCGGCGGTCTCCTCTTCCTCCTCATCATCCTCCGAAAGGGGCGACTGTGATCCGCATCAGAGACCTCGTCCAGCGCTACAGCAGTGACACCGAGATCGGCCCCGTCTCGATCGATCTCCCGGCTGGCGGCATCGTCGCCCTCATCGGCCCGAACGGCGCGGGCAAGTCCACCCTGCTCACCATGATGGGACGGCTGCTCTCCCCGGACGAGGGGACCGTCGAGATCGACGGTCTCGACGTGCACCGGGCGCCGTCGAAGCAGGTGGCGAGGATCGTGTCGATCCTGCGACAGGAGAACCACTTCGTCACCAGGCTCACGGTGCGCCAGCTCGTGGGCTTCGGCCGCTACCCGCACTCCGGCGGGCGGCTCACCCAGCTCGACGAGGACAAGATCACCGAGGCGATCGACTTCCTCGGTCTCACGGATCTCGAACAGCGGTTCATCGACGAGCTCTCCGGCGGTCAGCGACAGCGCGCCTACGTCGCCATGGTCCTCGCGCAGGACACCGAGTTCGTGCTGCTCGACGAGCCGCTGAACAACCTCGACATGAAGCACGCCGTGCAGATGATGAAGCACCTGCGCCGCGCCGCCGAGGAGCTGGGCCGCACGATCGTGATCGTGCTGCACGACATCAACTTCGCCGGCCACTACGCCGACCATATCTGTGCGATGAAGGACGGCGCGGTGGTCGAGTTCGGGACCCCGGAGGAGATCATGACCGACGAGGTGCTCACCCGCGTGTTCGACACCCCCGTGCGGGTGATCGAGGGCCCCTCCGGCCCTCTTGCGGTCTACTACTGACGGCCGACGTCGTCGATCTCCCGTGATCTCGCCGGGTGCACGGGATGCCGTCGTCGAGGAGCCGTGCGCGGGGCGGGCTTCCGGTGCGCTCGGCGCGGGTCGCCGCCGCCGGGGAGCGGGATCGGCGGCGGGTCAGAGCTCGATGCCGTGGTCCTCGTCGTTCACGCCCTCGTTGTGCCCCCGGCGGGACTCGAAGCCGAGGAACCAGCCGAACCACACGATGACCGCGAGCAGCACTCCGAGCCACACGTTCTCGAAGATGAGGCCGACGACGACGCCGATCACCAGGAGTCCGGCGGAGATGAGCAGGCGGAAGCCGGTGCGCGGGGGCGTCTTCATGCCCTCAGCCTAGGGGGCGATCAGCGACCGCGGTGGTCCTCCGGCGAGAGCCGAGGGCCCCGCCGCGGCTCGCGCACGCCGCTCGCGGAGATCAGCCGGATCACACGCTGGCGGTGACCAGCCCAGGGGGCGAGCAGCTCCAGCATCCCGTCGTCGTCGGTCCGAGAGCCGGTCAGCGCGTAGCCGATCTCGTGGGCCAGGTGATAGTCGCCCACGCTCACGGCATCCGGGTCGCCGAGGGCGCGGATGCGGGTTTCGGCCGAGGTCCAGAGGCCGATTCCGGGGAGGCTGGTGAGCACGCGATCACGGTCGGCCCCGGTCGCTGCGGCGATCAGCGCGCGACGGATGCTGTCGCCGCGCTCCGCCACGCGGACGAGCGTCTTCGACTGCGGCGGCTGCACGCCCGCGCTGTGCCAGGCCCACGACGGGATGCGGCGCCAGCCCTCCACCGAGGGGGCGGCGTGCATCGGCCGCGGCGTCGGACCAGGAGCGGGTTCGCCGAAGCGCGTCACCAGCACGCGCCACGCGCGGAACGCCTGCAGCCCCGTCACCTTCTGCTCGAGGATCGCGCAGGCCAGTGCGTCGAAGACCTGGTCCGTCCTGGCGAGGCGCAGCGACGGATGGCGGCGGGCGGCCTCGGCGACGAGGGGATGATGCGACGCGTCGAAGCCGGAGTCATCGTCATGGGATCCGCACAGCGCGGGCACGGTGTCGAGGGCGGCGGCGGCGCCAAGGCCCCACGCGGTCGCCCTGATCTCGCCGGAGGATGAGCGCAGTGCGAGAGTGGCTGTGCCCGTCGCCGTGCGCAGGGCGCGCCAGATCACCGGGCCGTCGTGCACCATGGTCGGGTCGCCCGGCCCTCGGCGGAGCACGCCGACGGTGGAGCGGAGGTCGACGGGGCGCGCGGGGCGGTAGACGGTCTCGAGCGGTGCGCCGGATGCCGCGGCATCCGATTCGGGAGCTGCCGTCACGGTCATGCGATCACCCTACGCGGCGGTTCCGACGTCGTGAGTCCCGACATCGTACGCCTCGAGCTCGTGCGCAGAACTCCGGAGAATCCCGGGAAAGCGACGCGTGAACCGAACGGACCCCCGGAAGGCCTGCGCCCCGACTCAGAAGCGGTCGGGCGAGGGGGTGCCGTGGCCGTAGCGGATGACGACGTCGGCGTGCCGGTCGAAGCGGTAGCCGATGCCGCGCACGGTGCGGACGATGTCCTCGTAGCGACCGAGCTTGGCGCGGAGGCGACGCACGTGCACGTCGATCGTGCGCTCGCCGGGGGTCTCGTCGTCCTGCGCCTGCCAGAGCGCGGAGACCAGCTCGCTGCGCTCGATCGTGCGGCCC
This sequence comes from Microbacterium sp. LWH10-1.2, assembly GCF_038397765.1. Taxonomy (NCBI): domain Bacteria; kingdom Bacillati; phylum Actinomycetota; class Actinomycetes; order Micrococcales; family Microbacteriaceae; genus Microbacterium; species Microbacterium sp. LWH10-1.2. The sequence continues at coordinate 2,684,745 of NZ_CP151638.1, read as the reverse complement.
TCGCGGAGGACGAGGTACTGCAGGAGCTCGAACTCCTTGTAGGTGAAGGACGCGGACTCGCCGTCGATGAGAACGCGCTTGCGGGAGATGTCGACGACGACTCCGCCCTCTTCGTCGGTCACGTCCTCCTCGGCGGCGGCCTTGGTGCGGGCGATCGCGCCGGGCTCCTGCAGGGCGAGGCGTACGACATCGAGGTCGCGGCCGCCGGAGCCGTGCGGGGCGAGCGCCACGGTGGCGTGCGTCTCGGCACCGGGAGCGAGCTCGGCGAGGGTGCGACGGAGGGCGTCGACCAGGAGCGGAAGGCTGACCCCGGCCTCGGCGGCCTTGATCTCGTCGAGGCCGACGTACAGGGCGAAGCCACGGGGCGAGCGGACGGCGGGGAGGTCGGCGGCCAGCGGCGCGGTGGCGGCCTGCGGGCGGACGGATGCGGCGGGACGCTCGAGAAGGGCGGTGTTCGACATGATGATGAGTCCTCAGGACGTGAGCCGATGCGGCTCTGATGCGTTGCATGAATGACCGGCGGCGCCGGGAGAGCGAGCAAGGGTGGATGCTCGGAGACACCGACCTCGCAGATCGCGAAGGGTCAGGTCAGGCGGGGTGGCTGTTCGTTCAGCGACACATTCGGCAACACATGCCAACGCGACCGGGCATCATCATCCCGGCAGTCCTGTTCGCCTCCTGGGCGGACAAAGGGCGTGCGTTGGTGGTCATGGGGGGATTATGTCGGAAGAAGTCTGCGCGTGTCAAAACGACCACCGGGCCCCGGGGCGGGCGTAACGTTGCTCAGATGGTGCTCCCGCATGCGATAAAAGGCTTCAGCTTCACGGATGAGAAGGACGCGTCGCGCTACACGCTCCTGCACGACGGCGAGCTCGTGAGTGTGCTCGACTACCGCGACGACGGGCGTACGGTCGCGCTGACCAGAGCCTTCACGATCCCGACTTTCCGCGGAAAAGGGTACGCCGCGAAGGTCGTGGAGGGCGCTGTCGCCGACCTCGAGTCCCGGGGGGATCGCAAGGTCGATCCGGTCTGCTGGTACGTTGCGGACTGGTTCGCCGCGCACCCCGAGCACGTGGATCTGCTCCGTACACGATGATCCGGCTTCTGTGACACTGTGTTACGACGCCGTCCGCACGTGCACCCCGAGGAGATGACCGGATGAAACTCGCCGAAGCGCTCACCGCGAGAGCCGATCTGCAGCGCAGGATCGAGCAGCTCCGCTCCCGCATCACCGCGAACGCGCGCTATCAGGAGGGCGAGGAGCCGGCGGAGGACGCCGCGGCGCTCATCGTCGAGGCGGACGCCGCGCTGGAGCGCCTCCAGGAGCTGATCCGCCGCATCAACGCGACCAACTCCCGGCTCGATCTCGGCGCGGACGGCACGATGACAGACGCGCTCGCGGCTCGCGACGTGCTGCGCCTGCGGCATTCGCTGCTCGCGGACGCGGCGTCGGCGGCCTCCGGGTCCGCCGGGATGTTCCGGCAGATGCGCTCCGAGCTGCGGCAGGTGGCGGCTCTTCCCGTCGCGACGCTGCGCGAGAGGGCGGATGCCGTCGCCGTCGAGCTGCGGGAGCTGGACAACCGCATCCAGCAGGCGAACTGGACGAGCGACCTGGAGGAGTAGAGCGGCAGTCGGTAGCCACGACGAAGCGGGCACAACCCCTGCCGGTGGGGCAAGACCGGCCCTTGTCGGGCGGAGGGCAGCCCAGATCCCGTATCGCGCAGCCCCGCACCCCGCACAGGTGACAGCGCACAGCGCATCTCGCATCACCGCGTGCCGATCGTCATGGCGAGGGTGGGCCAGGGGACCTTTCGCTCTCTCATTCAGGATCGCGTCCGGCACGCCTCGGACGTGATGTCGGAGGCCCTCCGTACCGTGAGGGTATGCGAATCCTGCACACCTCCGACTGGCACATCGGCCGCACCTTCCATGGCAACTCGACCATGGATGCGCTGGCCGAGGTCTTCGGGGCGCTCACGGAGCAGGTTCGCGAGAACGACGTCGACGTCGTGGTGGTCGCAGGCGACGTGTTCGACTCGGCGACGCCGGCTGCGGCCGCGTACACGCTCCTCGGCGACGCGCTCGTCGCGCTGCACGAGACGGGAGCCCGCGTCATCGTGACGAGCGGCAACCACGACTCGGCCGCGCGGCTCGGGTTCCAGGCCAGGCTCCTGCGCGACGGCATCGACGTGCTCACCGATCCCCGTGCGATCGGTGACCCCGTCACGGTGCACGATGCCGACGGCCCCGTGCACTTCTTCGGCATCCCGTACCTCGAGCCGGCGATCGTCCGCCAGCACTGGCCGGAGGCGCAGCTGCGCACTCAGGCCCAGACGATGGCGCACGCCATGGGGCTGGTGCGCGAGGGCATCGACCGGCACGAAGGGCGCTCGGTCGCGATCGCGCACTGCTTCGCGGCGGGCGTCGACGTCACCGCCGGCCTCGAGCGCGAGGTCCGCCAGGGCGGTCTCGACGTGGTCCCGCTCGAGGTCTTCGACGGTCCCGACTACGTGGCGCTCGGGCACATCCACGGTCGTCAGCAGGTGAGCGAACGCGTGCGCTACTCGGGGGCGCCGCTGCACTACAGCTTCGGCGAGCAGCACAAGCCGCGCGGCTCCTGGCTGGTAGAGCTCGACGCCGACGGCCTGGCGTCCGCCGAGTGGCTCGATCTGCCCGTGCCCCGCGCACTCGTGACGCTCACCGGTACTCTCGACGAGATCCTGTCGGTCGAGAACGTCGCCGCGCACGCCGAAGACTGGGTGTGCGCGATCTACACCGACGCCGTCGCACAGGCAGAGCCGATGCGCCGTCTGCGTGAGCAGTATCCCTTCTGCGCGATGGTGCAGCATCAGCCCTCGGTGAGCGCCGAGGTCGATGAGCGCTCCTATTCCGAGCGCCTGCGGATGGCCGTCACCGACACCGACCGGATCGAGGCCTTCCTGCAGCACGTCCGGGCAGGGCAAGGGGCGTCTGAGCGAGAGAGCGAGCTGATCCGCGAGATCCTCGACGATCGTGCGCGGACCGAAGCACTGGTCTGAGCGGGTACTGATCCGATGCAGCTGCACCGCCTGGAGGTCGAGGGCTTCGGCCCGTTCCGTTCGCGTCAGATCGTGGATTTCGACGCGTTCGCTGACGACGGCATCTTCCTCATCGCCGGGCGGACGGGCGCGGGCAAGTCCAGCATCCTCGATGCGGTGTGCTTCGGCCTCTACGGAGGTGTTCCCCGCTACGACGGGAGCGAGAAGAGGCTGAGGAGCGACCACAGCGAACCCGACGAGGTGTCCGAGGTCGTCGTGGAGTTCAGCACGCCTTCCGGGCGGTTCCGGGTCACACGTTCGCCGGAGTATCTGCGGCCGGCGAAGCGAGGCGGCGGTCTCACGAAGCAGGCGGCCGCGGTCGCTCTCGACGAGTGGACGGATGCCGGCTGGGTCGGTCGCGCCGCCCGAGCGGTCGATGTCGCCGGTGAGCTCGACGAGATCCTGCAGCTCAGCAGGGAGCAGTTCCTGCAGGTGATCCTGCTGGCGCAGAACCGGTTCTCGGAGTTCCTGCTCGCGAACAGCAGAGACCGTCAGTCGCTCCTGCGCCGCCTCTTCGGCACGGAGCGCTTCGAGGACGTGCAGTCGCGGTTCGACGAGCGTCGGCGGGAGGCGGAGCTCCGGCTCGGCACGAGACTGGCCGCCGTGACAGCGCGACTCGACGAGGCCGATCGTCTGGTCGCGAGCGCGGAGCTCGAGGCCGACGGGGCAGAGGGCTCGTCGCGCGCTGAGCGCGAAGACGTGAGCGTTGCCGGGCTGACGTCGGCGGCCTCCACGGACGAGCGGCTCGACGACCTGCGCCGCGCCAAGGCCAGGGCGGACTACCGCGTCGAGCGGCGTGCGGCCGAGCGCGACGACGCCGAGACGCGCCTCACCGCGGCCGATGCGGCGCTGGCCGCGCTGCGAGAGGATCAGCGCGCGCAGAGCGAGCGTGATCGCGCCCGTGCGGCCCTCGATCGGCTCGATGCCGAACTCCCGCAGATCGCCGACGCCCGGGCAGAGCTCGATGCTGCCCGCGCTGCCGAGGCGCTGCGTGCGACGATCGCCGCGGCGACGCGCGCGCAGGTCGCGCTCACCGTCTCGACCGATGCCGAGCAGGAGGCCCGGAGCCGCTGGACCCGATTCGGCATCGCCCTTCCCTCCGAGAGCACGGAGGAGCTCGATGCCTGGGCCTCGGAGCAGACGAAGGAGACAGGCGCCTGGGAGCACGCGCGTGAGCTCGAGCGCCGGGCGCCGCAGCTGGCTGTCGATCTCCAGGCCGCCGAAGATCGTGTGGCGGCCGTGTCCGCACGGATCGACGCAGGGGACACGGAGCGGTCGACGATTCCTGAGCGGATCGCGGCGGCCACCCAGCGACGTGACGACGCGAGACGACGGGCCGATCGGGCCGCAGATCTCCTCGTCGCGCGCGAGGCTGCGGCAGCCCGGAATGCGGCGGCTGCCGAGCGTGAGCGGGTGGAAGCGCAGGAGGTCATCGACAACGCTGCCGTCGACGATGCGGCGGCAGCGTTCGCATCGGCGCAGGCGCGGTTCGCGCAGCTGCGCAAGCGCCGTTCCGACGGGATGGCGGGGGAACTCGCCTCCGCCCTGGTCGACGGAGAGGCCTGCCCGGTCTGCGGCGCGCACGAGCATCCCGCCCCCGCCGAGCATGTCGACCCGGTGTCGGCCGACGACGTGGCCGAGGCCGAGGCCGCGCGCGACGCCGCGGCCCAGCGCGAGCGCATGGCGTCGGAGAAGCTCGCGGCCACTGTCGCCGCACTCGCTGCGGCGACAGCCCGCGCCGATGGGCGCACGGTGGAGCAGGCGACCGCAGACCTCACCGCGGCCGAAGAGGAGTACGACACGAGTGTCGCGTCGGCGTCGGCCGTCGCGGAGCTCGAGCAGGAACTCGCCGCTCTGACGGCGAGAGCAGAGGCTCTCGAGAACGGTCGCGCGGACGACACTGCCGCCCTCTCCGCCGCTCGGGAAGAGCTCGCCGTGCTTCTTCAGCGCCGCGCAGACGCCGAGGCGCAGATCCTCTCGGCCCGCGGGGAACACGAGACGGTCGCCGCGCGCCTGGAGGAGGCCGGGGAGCGCATCTCCGCCGCCCGCTTACTGTCCGAAGCGATCGCGGAGCGGGAGCGTCACGAGAAGACGACTGCCGACGCTGTCGCGGAGCGGGATGCCGCGCTCGCCGCGTCGGCCTTCGACGATGTCGCAGCTGCCGAGGCGGCGCTGCGCTCGCCCGCGGCACAGGCGGCGCTGACGGCCCGCATCGACGAGCACACGGCGCAGCGGGGCAAGGAGAAGGCGATCCTGCTCGACCTGGAACTGCGCACTCTCCCCGAGGAGCCGATCGATCTCCTGCCTCAGGAGCAGGCATCCGTCGAGGCCAGGGCGCGCTGGACCGCAGCGGTGGATGCCGCCTCCCGCGCCGAGGGCACCGCTGAGAGGCTGGGAGGTCTGATCGAATCCGCGGCATCCGAGCAGGCGCGCGTCGGCGACGACGCCGCCGAGTTCGAGGTCCTGCGGGAGCTGGCAGACACCATCGCCGGCCGCGGGGCGAACAGCCGCAAGATGACCCTCGAGACCTTCGTGCTCGCCGCCGAACTCGAGGAGATCGTCAGGGCGGCGAACCGACGGCTGAGCGACATGTCGGCCGGACGCTATCAGCTGCAGCACTCCGACGCGCTGGCCGCCAGGGGCGCGGCCTCAGGCCTCGGCATCGTGGTGTTCGACGCCTTCACCGGCCAGAGCCGCCCTGCGCAGTCGCTCTCCGGGGGCGAGACCTTCCTCAGTTCTCTCGCGCTCGCGCTCGGGCTCGCCGAGGTCGTCACGGCGCGCGCGGGAGGCATCCGACTCGACACCCTGTTCATCGACGAGGGGTTCGGATCGCTCGATGGCGACACCCTGGAGGTCGCCATGCGCACGCTCGATGAGCTGCGTCAGGGCGGCCGCACGGTCGGCGTGATCAGTCACGTCGAGGCGATGCAGGAGCAGATCCCTGCTCAGCTCACCGTCAGGGCCACGGCCGAGGGGCCGAGCGTCATCGAGGCCCGCTGACGACGCGCGGCCACAGGACCGCCTCCGGCATCCGTTTCCGGACGCTGCTCGCCGGAACGGAGCCGATCAGACCCCGTACTCCTCGCGGATGAAGGTCCGCAGCTGGGCGCTGCAGCGTGCGACGGCCTCGCGCCAGTCGGTGAGCGCACCGTCTTCTGCGCTGTCGGAGACCGCACGGAAGACGCGGATCGGCACGCCGAACTGTGCGGCGACCCAGATGTAGGCGTAGGTCTCCATGTCGACCAGAGCGGCGCCGGTCGGACGGATCACGGCGGTGACCTCCGCGTCGTCGACGAAGTGATCGCCGGTCGCGATCAGGACCCCGTCACGGCCGGTCGAGACCCGCGCGGGCAGCGAGACGTGCTGTCCGGAGATGCCGTCGAGATCGGTGACGTCGTGCTGGAAGGCCTCGCCGACCTCGTGCACGCCGTCGGCGAGGTCGGGGTCGATCGCGCCGGCGGTGCCCACGACGACGATCTCGTCATAGCTGTTCGCGTCGAGCGCGCGGGTGAGGGCGTACGTCGCCTGCAGCTTTCCGGGGCCCGTCACGAGACGGTCGAAACCGGGGAGGGTGTCGGGGAATGCGGCGAGTTCGGAGCTCAGGGCGGCGACGAGAAGTTTCACTGCCTCATCTTTTCAGGTCGCACCTGGTAGAAGCATGTGTCATCCCCTCGTAACACGCAGGGGGGATACTGGGTCGAGAACGAGTGAGGAGTCCCCGTGTCCCTGCAGCAGCAGATCTCTGAAGCCCTCGGCGTCAAGGCCGAGATCGATCCCGAGGCCGAGGTGGAGCGGCGGGTGCGGTTCCTCGTCGACTACCTGCGCACCACCGGAGCCCGCGGTTTCGTGCTGGGCATCTCGGGCGGCCAGGACTCGACGCTCGCCGGCAGGCTGGCGCAGCTCGCCGTCGAGCGCGTGCGGTCCGAGGGCGGTGACGCGAAGTTCCTCGCGGTGCGTCTGCCCTACCGCGTGCAGCAGGATGCGGCGGATGCCGAGGCCGCGCTGGAGTTCATCTCCGCGGACTCCTCGGTCGAGGTCAACATCCAGAACGGCGTCGACGGCGTCGAGGAGGACATCGAGTTCGCCGTCACCAGCGACATCAGCGACTTCAATCGCGGCAACATCAAGGCCCGCGTCCGGATGGTGACGCAGTACGCGCTCGCCGGTCACGACGGACTGCTCGTGATCGGCACCGACCACGCGGCGGAGGCGGTGACGGGCTTCTACACGAAGTTCGGAGACGGTGCGGCCGACATCCTGCCGCTCTCGGGCCTCACGAAGCGTCAGGGACGCTCGCTGCTGCAGGTGCTCGGAGCCCCCGACCGCCTCGCATTCAAGGTGCCGACGGCCGACCTGCTCGACGGGCAGCCCGGCCGTGCGGACGAGGACGAACTGGGCCTCACCTACGAGCAGATCGACGACTTCCTGGAAGGCCGAGAGGTCGCTCCCGACGTCGCGGGGCGCATCGAGGCGAAGTACCTCGGCACCCAGCACAAGCGGCACCTTCCGGTGACCCCCGACGACACCTGGTGGCGCTGAGCGCGTCCTGTGATGTCGGATGCCGCGGCTAGTGTCGAAGCATCCGACAGAACGGGAGCATCGTGCGGATCGACACTCAGGCGCAGCGCGTCATCTGGAGCGCGAGCGACCTCAAGGCCGCGGCCGAGTGCGAGTTCGCGTGGTGCAGAGCGATCGACGCGAAGCTCGGCCGCGTTCCCGCGGTCGAGGAGCCCGAGGACGCGACGCTGGCCCGCGCCGCCCGTCTCGGAGACGTCCACGAGCAGAAGGTCCTCGCCGACTACGTGGCCGAGTTCGGGCAGGGCGTTCACGAGGTCGCGAAGGTGTCGTCGGTGGATGCCGACGCGCTCGCCGGCGTGGTCGCCGAGACGATCGTCGCGCTGTCCTCCGACGCCCGGGTGATCTTCCAGGCGGCGTTCGCGACCGAGGAGTTCGTCGGGTTCGCCGACTTCCTGCGGCGCGATCCCGACGGCCGGTGGCGGGTGGAGGACTCCAAGCTCGCCCGCAAGGCGCGGGTCACGGCGCTCATGCAGCTCGCGGCATACGTCGACCAGCTCGACCGCCTCGGCATCCCCCGATCCGACGAGGTCGATCTCATCCTCGGCGACGGCACGCGGAGCACGCACCGGGTCGATGACCTCCTCCCGCTGTTCCGCGTGCGGCGTGCGCGGCTGCGAGCCTTGATCGCCGATCGTCGGATCGCGGAGGGTTCGGCCGGGGCTCCGCTCGCGTGGGGAGACGACCGCGGCGATCTCGACGTCGTCGCGTGCGGCCGCTGCGCCACGTGCGAGGAACAGGTGCTGGCGCACAGGGATCTGCTCATGGTGGCGCGCATGCGGCCGGTGCAGCGCGCTCGTCTGCGCTCAGCGGGCATCGAGACGATCGATCAGCTCGCCGCGGCGTCCGATGCGCCGGAGGGCATGAATCCCGACACGTTCGCGACGCTCCGTGCGCAGGCAGAACTCCAGCTGCGGGCAGATGCGGCGGGGACTCCCACGTTCGACGTGCACTACGCGGCGGCGATCCACACGCTCCCTGTTCCGAGCCACGGTGACATCTTCTTCGACTTCGAGGGCGACCCGCTCTACACCGAGCCGGCGCCGGCGGGGGAGTCGGAGTGGGGGATCGACTACCTCTTCGGCTGGGTCGACAACCTCGATCAGTACACCGCGCTGTGGGCGCACGACTTCGCCGCGGAGAAGAGGGCTCTGGAGGACTTCCTCGATTTCGTGAAGGTGCGCAGAGCCGCCCACCCCGGCATGCACATCTACCACTACGCCCCGTACGAGACCTCGCACCTCGTCGCGATGGCGGCCAGGCACGGCGTGCGCGAGGGCGAGGTCGATCGGCTCCTCAGAGAGGGCGTGTTCGTCGACCTCTACCCGCTCGTGCTGCGCACGGTGCGCGTCGGGTCGCGCTCGTACTCGATCAAGAAGCTCGAACCGCTCTACATGGGCGCCGATGTGCGCACGAGCGACGTGCAGAAGGGCGACGACTCGATCGTCCAGTACGTTGCGGCGCGGGAGCTCGCGGCCGCGGGGGAGCAGGCCGGGGCGGATGCCGTGTTCGCCGACCTCGCCGACTACAACCGCTACGACTGCGTGTCGACGCGGCGTCTGCGCAATTGGCTGATCGACATCGCTCGGGAGAAGGGTGTGCACCCGGCGCCGCCCGACCAGGCCGACGAGGTCATGTACGAGCCGTCTCCGCGGTCAGTCGCCCTGCTCGGCGACGCGGAGCATGACGTCGAGGCGGGCGGCGACGGTCAGGTGCACCGGATCGCCGCCGCGGCCATCGACTACTTCCCCCGGGAGGCGAAGAGCTTCTGGGTCTCGCACTTCCAGAGGCTCCGTGAGCCGGTCACGATGTGGGACGGCACGAGAGACGTCATCCGCGTCGATCGGTTCTCGTCGACCGTGAGCCGTGACTGGAGCGTGGGCGAGGGGCGTCGGGTGATGTCGCGCGACATCGAGATCCGCGGCGAGGTGTCCCCGGGCACGACGCTCGGCGTCGGATCGCAGCCGTTCGCGTTGTACGAGGTCCCCGCGCCCTTCGACACCGAAGTGCCCTCACGCGTCGTGCACGTGCCGCACACGGTGACGATCGCCGAGGTGCTCGACGACGGATATCTCGTGACCGAGACCGCTGTTCAGGGGCAGACATGGGACGAGCTCCCGATCGCGCTGACTCCGGCCGCGCCGCCGAGAGTGGTCTCCCTGCAGGGGGCGATCGACGAGTGGGCCGATGCCGTGCACCTGGCCGCACCGGGCTTCCCCGACGACGCGGCGACCGACATCCTCCGGCGGATCCCTCCGCGCACGATATCGGGAGCCCCGCTTCCGGAAGCGGGGGGCGACACGATCGATGCGATCGTGCGCGGCATCCTCGATCTCGACCACAGCTACCTCGCGGTGCAGGGACCTCCCGGTACCGGCAAGACGTACACCGGGTCCCAGGTCATCGCGCGGCTGGTGAACGAGCACGGCTTCAAGGTCGGAGTCGTCGCCCAGTCCCATGCGATCATCGAGACCCTGCTCGAGCGCGTTGTCGCCGACGGCGTGTCTCCTTCGCAGGTGGGCAAGGCGCCGAAGTCCGATGACGGCGATCCGTCGTACACGGTGATCCCGAAGAGCGGGATGGCGTCGTTCCTCGCCGAGCACAGCGGTGAGGGCGTCGTGGTCGGCGGTACCGCCTGGGATTTCAGCAACACTCAGCGGGTCGGCCGCGGGGGCCTCGACCTGCTGGTGATCGATGAGGCCGGACAGTTCTCGCTCGCGTCGACGATCGCGGTGGCCACGGGGGCGAAGCGACTGCTGCTGCTCGGAGACCCCCAGCAGCTGCCCCAGGTGAGCCAGGGCGCTCATCCCGAACCGGTCGACACCTCCGCGCTCGGATGGGTCATGGACGGTGACGCGGTCGTGAAGCCCGAGTACGGGTACTTCCTCGCGAGGTCGTGGAGAATGCACCCGTTCGTCGCCGCCCCGGTCTCCACGCTCGCCTACGCAGGCAAGCTGGCTTCTGCTCCCGGCACCGAGAAGAGATCGCTCGCCGGCATCGATCCCGGCCTTCACGTCCTGCCCCTGCGCCACCGTGGCAACGCGACGCAGTCCGCTGAAGAGGCGGAGGCGGTCGTCGCACTCGTGGCCGATCTCCTCGGCCGCACGTTCACCGACAACGACGCGGACGCCACGGCGCGCCCTCTCGTACAGTCCGACATCATCGTCGTCACGCCCTACAACGCGCAACGTCAGCTCGTGCACGACGCGCTCTCCACCGCAGGCTTCCCCGATGTCCCTGTAGGCACGGTCGACAACTTCCAGGGTAAGGAGGCCGTCGTGTCGATCACCTCGCTCGCCGCATCCAGCGGGCGAGACGCTCCCCGCGGTCCGGAGTTCCTGCTCCTGCAGAACCGGCTGAACGTGGCGATCTCGCGCGCCCAGGTCGTCGCCTATCTGATCCACTCGCCCGCGCTTCTCGACGATCTGCCGTACACGCCGGAGGGCGTTGCACGGCTCAGCGCGTTCGCCCGACTGGTCGGCGCCGGAGAGGACTGAACGATGCACACGACGGACGACATCCTTCGCGCGGCCGCCGCCTGGGCCTGGCTGCCGCGCGACAGCGAGCACGTGCGGGAAGACCTGCTGCTGGTGAGGTACCCCGAACGGTTCGGAGGCGGTGTGCGCGGCTCCCAGGTCAGCTCGGCGTCGAGCGCCGCCGCGGTTCTCGATCGTGCTGTCGAGAAGACCCGAGCATGGGGCGAGTCGCAGTTGACCTTCTGGACGAATCCGTCCGACAGCCCTGACCTCGAGGAGGAGCTGCGCCGCCGCGGCGCCCTGCACGAGGATACGGTCGCCGTGTTCGCCCTCGCGATCGATCAGCTCGCGATCGACGTTCCGAGCGGAGTCACCGCCGAGGTGGTCCGCACGCTGGAGCAGGTGCGCGAAGTGGACGCGATCAACGTGCCGGTGTGGGAGCAGTCGCCGCTCGACGAGGACGGACTGCGCATCGAGCTGGCGGAGGTGGTCGCCGGGCTTGAAGCCGCAGAAGGCGTGCGCGTGCTCGGCCGACTCGACGACGAGGCCGTGAGCACCGGCGGCTGCACGATCGTCGAAGGCTTCACCCGCCTGTGGGGTGCCGCGACCCTGGAGCGGGCTCGAGGCCGCGGCGCGTATCGGGCGGTCCTGGCGGAGCGGCTCCGAGCGAGCGCCGAGCTCGGCGCGACGACCGCGCTCGTGAAGGGCAGGATCTCGACGTCCGCGCCGATCCTCGAACGAGCGGGATTCCGGCACTACGGAGACGAGCGCGCGTACCGGCTGAGCGTCTGACTCCGGCCCCGCCCGAGCGCAGCTCTGCTGCGACGCCTCCGCCCGCTCTCGGTGCCCAGCTCTGTGGGCGTGCCCGAGCGTCTGAACCGGGCGCCGCTCTGCAGCCCTGCCCGAGCGTCGGTCTCAGACCCGGCCCGTTGGTAGCTCCGCGGCGGCGCCTCCGCCTGCTCCCCAACGCAGCTCTGCTGCGACGCGGAAGCCGCAATTGGGCCCGAGGGTCAGACGGTGCCGTACAGGCGGTCTCCGGCGTCGCCGAGACCGGGGACGATGTAGCCCTTCTCGTTGAGCCGCTCGTCGAGAGCGCCCAGCACCAGGGTGACGTCGCGGTCGCCGACGAGCGCCTCGATCGCGGCGACTCCCTCGGGGGTGCCGAGCAGGCAGATCGCGGTGACATCCTTGGCTCCGCGGTCGAAGAGGAACTGGATCGCCGCGGCGAGCGAGCCGCCGGTGGCGAGCATCGGGTCGATCGCGAAGCACTGGCGGTCGCTGAGGTCGTCGGGGAGACGCTCGGCGTAGGTCGTCGGCTCGAAGGTCTCCTCATCGCGGACCATGCCGAGGAACCCGACCTCGGCGGTCGGCAGCAGCGTGACGAGACCCTCCAGCATGCCGAGGCCGGCGCGCAGGATCGGCACCACGATGGGCCGGGGCTCAGAGATCTTGACGCCCATCGTCTTCGTCACCGGGGTGGTGATCTCGATGGGGCTGACCCGCACGTTGCGCGTCGCCTCGTAGGCGAGCAGCGTCACGAGCTCCTCCGTGAGCTGGCGGAACACCGGCGACGGGGTGCGCTCGTCGCGCAGCACCGAGAGCTTGTGGGTGATGAGAGGGTGGTCGGCAACGTGAACGCGCATGGATACAGGCTAATGCGCCGCACAGCCCCGCACGACATCGGATGCCGCGGCACCCGCGCCGCGCGCCGTAGGCTCATCCCATGACCTCCGCCGACGACCGTGCGATGACGCGTGCCCTGGAGCTCGCCGCCGAGGCCGCCGCAGCCGATGAGATCCCCGTCGGAGCCGTGGTCCTCGATGTGGAAGGACGCGTTCTCGCCGAAGGGCGCAACGACCGAGAGGCCACGCACGATCCCACGGGCCATGCGGAGGTGAACGCGCTCCGCGGAGCGGCGGCATCCATCGGCTCCTGGAATCTCGACGGATGCACCCTCGTCGTCACCCTCGAACCCTGTGTCATGTGCGCAGGGGCGATCCTGCAGTCGCGCATCTCGCGCGTCGTGTTCGGAGCCTGGGACGACAAGGCCGGAGCCGCCGGCTCCACGTACGACGTGCTGCGCGACCGCCGACTGCCCTACCGGGCCGAGGTCATCGGGGGCGTCGAGGCGGATGCCGCGACCGGTCTTCTCCGCTCCTTCTTCGAGCAGCGGCGCTGAGCGAAGCGGCGCTGAGTGCAGTACCCGCAATCACGCCGAGCGATCTGATCCCCGGGCTCTGCCCGTGCTCTGCGCGTGCTCTGCCCGGTACCCGCCCGTGCTCTGCCCCGGCACCCGCCCGGGCTCTGCCCCGGCACCCCGCGCCAGCGTCAGAGAGCGGTCGTGACGGCGTCCGCCAGGCGAGCGACCAGCGTCAGGTACGACTGCGCGCGCTCGTCGAAATAGCCGGGGTGCCGGATGCCTCGTTCGTCGACCGCGGTCTGGGAGGCGTGGCCCTCGACGGGGACCCCCGCGACCACACCGCCGTCGATGCCCGGTGCCTCGCCGCCGTCGGAGTCGTACACGATGACGCCGCGGATGTCGCGCGGATCGATCGGGTGGTTGCCGAGCCGTCCCATCGGCGCGACGCCGTCGCCGGCGCCCTCGGTGGCGTAGACCACGACCTCTTCTCGTTCGATCGCGTCCTCGATCGCCGTGCTCGCGGCGTGGGTGACGCCGGCCGAGGCGATGCAGAACGCCGTGTGGACCTCGTCGGCGATGTTCAGCGCGAACATCTCGCCGAGCAGGGTCGTCGAGTACGAGTAGGCGACGGCGGCGATGTGGGCGCCGGGATTCCGCACGATCAGCCGATCGATGTCGACCGACAGCCGGGCGGCGCCGATGGTCGCGTGCTTCGTCGCGAGCGCCGTGACGTGTGTTCCGGAGTCCCACGCGAACCAGGCGACGGTCGCGACCTTGCGCGGCTCGCCGCGCCACGCACGTGCGGATGATGTCGATGCACAGTCGCTGCGCGGCATCCGCCCACTCGGGGAAGGACGCGAGGTCCGTGTCGATGCCGTGCAGCAGGTACACGACGAGGTCGGCCGTGCTCGGATCGCCGAAGGAGACGACGGCGTAGGGTCGGCCGTCGAGGATCGTGAAGGACTCCAGCCGCGCCTGCGAGTCGGCGTCCAGCACGGATTGGACGTGCTGGATCTTCGTCCGCGTCTCGACCGGCAGGTCGGGGCGCGCGAGCGCGGACCTCAGCTCGTCCCGCACCGGCACGATCAGTCCGAGGACTTCAGCACGAACACATCGGTCGACGGCTGCGGGTCGATCGCCGGACGGTACACGTCGGGCTCGATGTAGATCACGCGGGCGATCGGAAGCGCCGCACGGATGCGCGCCTCGATCTCGTCGATGTCGTCGGCGACCTCGCGCAGCGGCTTGTCGGCGCTCAGCGCGATCTTTGCCGCGACCATCAGCTCGTCAGGGCCGAGGTACAGGGTCTTCATGTGGATGATCTTCTCCACCTCGGGACCCTCGTTGACGGCGTCGACGATGCGGTCGTAGTCGGCGGGGTTCGCGCCCTCGCCGACCAGCAGGCTCTTGGTCTCGATGCCGAGCACGATCGCGATGGCCACGAGAAGCAGACCGATCATGACGGTGCCGAGGGCGTCGAAGAGCGGGTTGCCCGTGATGACGGTGAGGCCGACGCCGAGCAGCGCGAACGCCAGGCCGGTGAGGGCTCCGGTGTCTTCGAGCAGCACGACGGGGAGCTCGGGGGCCTTCGCGCGGCGCACGAACGACACCCACGACTGCCCCTTCTCGCGCACCAGGTTGCTCTCCTTCACCGCGGTGCGCAGGGAGACCGATTCGAGCACGATCGCGACGAGCAGCACCACGATCGGTAGCCACCACCACACCGGGTCGAGCTCGTGCGGGTGGCGCAGCTTGTCGACGCCCTCGTAGATCGCGAAGACGCCGCCGACCGAGAACAGGATGATCGACACCACGAACGCGGAGACGTAGCGCTCCCGGCCGTAGCCGAAGGGATGCTCGCGGTCGGCCTGGCGCTGAGCCTTGCGCCCGCCGAACATGAGGAGCAGCTGGTTGCCGGAGTCGGCGACGGAGTGGATCGCCTCGGCGAGCATCGAGGCCGAGCCCGACAGCGCCCACGCGATGAACTTCGCGAGCGCGATGCCCAGGTTCGCCAGGAACGCCGCGATGATTGCTCTGCTGCCGCCGGATGCACTCATGGGACGAGTCTAGATCTCCTCCCCGAGGGATCAGCGGCGAGCCGCCGTAGGATGACGACATGACTGACGCGCTTCCCTCGATCGCTTTTCTCGGTGCCGGTTCCATGGGAGGGGCGATCCTCCGCGGCGTCGTCGCCTCGGGCATCGCGGTCGACGGCGGGATCACCGCGACCAACCGCACCGCGCAGAGCGCGGCGACGCTGGAGGGGATGCCGGGCGTCACCAGCATCGCCCTCGACGGGCATCCGACCGGGAACCTCGACGCCGCGGCATCCGCCGGCATCGTCATCGTCGGCGTGAAGCCCGCGATGGTGCCGGACCTGCTCCGCGAGATCGGGCCGCACCTGAAGCCGGAGGCGATCGTCGTCAGCATCGCCGCCGGGGTCACCCTGGAGACCTTCGCCGATGTGCTCGGCGCCGAGGCGCGTGTCATCCGCTCGATGCCGAACACCCCCGCGACCGTCGGCAAGGCGGTCACCGGACTCGCCGCCGGGGCTGCGGTCACGGAGTCCGATCTCGCCGAGGTCCGTCGCATGTTCGAGACCGTCGGCGCCGTGATCGAGGTGCCGGAGTCGCAGATCGACGCGCTCTCCACCATCTCGGGCTCCGGACCCGCGTACGTGTTCCTGTTGATCGAGAAGCTGACAGCGGCGGCGGTCGATCTGGGTTTCGCAGAGGCCGACGCGCGCCTGATGGCGGAGCAGACCTTCATCGGGGCGACCGCGCTCCTCGACGCATCGGGGGAGGACCCCGCCGAGCTGCGCCGCCGGGTCACGAGCCCCAAGGGCACGACCGAGCGCGCGATCGCGGTGCTGCAGGATGCGCACCTCGACCGGACCTTCGCCGATGCTGCCGCGGCGGCGCTGGCCCGCGCCAAGGAGCTCGCGGCCGGAGCCTGATCCACGGCTCCCTGCGACGGAGGACCGCTCGAGATCAGGGCGGTGGCCGCCGCGGCTACGCCTCGCTCGACACCTCGGCGAGGACCTGCGGCCAGCGGCCGTCGAGCACTCGTCCGCCCAGGACGGCCCCGCCCCACACGGCGGCGGCGCCGATCACGAGTCCGCACACCAGGCTCACCCAGCCGAGCGGCGGCACCCAGAACGCGGCGATCGCGAACCCGAGCGCCGGAGCGCCGAGGATCAGCGTGATCGGCGACATCACCATCATCGCGATGAGCGACTGCACGCCGCCCGACGACCCGCGTCCGAACGGGTTGGCCTCCGGGGCCGGCGCACGCCCGGGCAGGAAGCTCCCCGCCCACGCGCCGGCGCCTGCCGACACCGCCCCCAGTCCGAGCGCAGCCCCCAGGCTTCCCGGCAGCAGGTCGATACGTCCTGCCAGCACGCAGCTGGCGACGCAGAGCACGAGAGTGAGCGGCACGGCGATGATCGCGAAGCCGAGCAGTCGCCCGAAGCGGTCGACGGTGCCGCTCACCCCGGTGAGGATGTGCATGGCGACCGCATCGTTGTCGTAGGCGATCGCCATCTGCATGATGGTGCCGATCATCAGCGCGTTGATCGCGGGGACCAGCGTGATCACCGGACCGAAGCCGATCTGCTCGTCCTGCAGGCCGTTCATGAAGACGACCCCGATCAGGATCGCCGGCAGGAGCAGCATCATGACCACGTTGATGACCTGACGAGGATCACGGCGGAAGTAGCGGAGCGTGCGCGCGGCGATCGCTCCCACCGCTGTGGCGGGCAGCATCCGGTCGACGAGGCCGCCCGAGCGCACCCGGCCGCCGCCGCTGCCCTGGATCGGGGCCACCAGCCGTGCCGCGAGCAGGGCCCGCGCCGCGAACCAGAACACGACGACCGTGGCGAGGGCGATCAGCATCCGCAGTCCCGCGGTGCCGATGTCGCCGTCGACGAGCGCCGCAGGCACGCCGAACACGGCGGCGAGCGGTGTCCAGGCGAGGGCGTCCGCGGCGCCGGAGAAGGCCGATCCCACATCGCCCATCTGCCGGAAGGCGCTGAGCGCGAGGTTGATCAGCAGCCCGGAGGATGCCGCGAGCAGCACGCCGAGCGTCACGACCAGGTCGCGGGTGCGGCGCCGGGCGAGCCACCCCGCGAGGAGCCCGCTGATGACGCGCGCGCCGAGCACGCAGGTCGCGAGGGCCAGGGGGATCGTGATGAGCCCGGCGATGAGGGCGAACGCGTTGACCGACCACCCCAGCAGCATGAGCACGAGGGCGATCGCGGTGCCGATTCCGCCGATCGTGGTGGCGCCGGCGACGACCATTCCGGGGAGGAGCGCGGAGGCGGTCACCGGCAGCAGTGCGAATCGCTCGGGAGCGAGGGAGTCGTCCGCGCTCACGAGCAGCGATCCGAGCCACCAGCCGGCGACGATGATCGCGCCGGTGATGACCATGACCGTGACGGCGGTATCGGGGGCAGCGATCCGCATCGCGACGAGACCGAACGCGAGCAGCGCGAGGAACCCGAGCGCCATCATCCCTGTGATGATCAGCGTCACGATCATCCACGGGTTGCGACGGAGCTGATGGCCCAGCTGGCGCCACCGCAGGCTTACGAGGAGCGCAACCATGACAGCGTCTCCGATCCGAGCTCGTGCGCGCCGACCAGCGACAGGAAGCGCTGCTGCAGGCTCATCCCTGCGCGGACCTCGTCGAGCGTGCCGTCCGCGAGCAGACGGCCTTCCGCGACGATCGCGACCCGGTCGCACATGGACTCGACGAGCTCCATCACGTGACTCGACAGCACCACCGTGCCGCCGCCGTTCACGAAGGCGCGGAGGATCTGCCTGATCGTCTCTCCCGACACCGGGTCCACCGCTTCGAGCGGCTCGTCGAGGATGAGGAGCCGAGGGGCGTGGATCAGCGCACAGGCGAGACCGATCTTCTTGCGCATGCCCGCGGAGTAGTCCACGACGAGGGTGTCGCCCGCATCCGTCAGTCCCAGGGCGTCGAGCAGCTCCGCGGCGCGCGACACGACCTCCGCCTCCGGCATCCCCCGGAGCAGTCCGCTGTAGCGCAGGAGCTCGGCGCCGGTGAGGCGGTCGAGCATCCGGATGCCGTCGGGCAGGACCCCCATGCGCGCCTTCGCCTCCGCGGGGTTCTGCCACACGTCGACCCCGAGGATCCAGGCGGTTCCGGCGTCAGGGCGCAGCAGACCCGTCGTCATCGAGAGCGTCGTGGTCTTGCCCGCGCCGTTGGGGCCGAGAAGGCCCAGCATGGTGCCAGCGGGTACATCGAGCGACAGGTTGTCGACCGCCACCTTCTGGCCGAACTGCTTGCGCAGGCCGCGGAGGGCGAGGACGGGAGGGGCCGCTGTCTGGTCGGTCATGCCCCCATCCCACCACGGAGGCGGACGCAGAGGCATCCGCCGAGCGGGGGATATCCGGACCGGGAGTTCCTCCGCGCCTCGGCATCCCGCGGTCGCGCCGCGGCGATCGTCCCGTTTCCGGATGATCGGCTGGGTTCCGGGATGCCGGGTGGTCGGCCGGGTTCCGGATGATCGGCCGAGTTCCGGTTGGCGGGTGCTGGAGTTTACGGGTCTCGGGCGGTCGGCCGGGTCTCGGGATGCCGGATGATCGGCCGGGTTCCGTTTCCGGATGATCGGCCGGGTTCTGGTTGGCGGGTGCTGGAGTTTCCGGATTTGGGGCGGTTGACCGGGTCCCGGGATGCCGGATGGTCGGCCCGTTTCCGGACGATCGACCGGGTTCCGGTTGGCGGGTGCTGGAGTTTCCGGATCTGGGGCGGTCGGCCGGAGTTCGGGATGCCGGGCGGGGGCCAGGGGCTCGGAGGCCATCGCGCGCGCAGCGCGGAGACCCGCTCCGGAAGGATGCCGGGGCTCAGCGGTCGAGCGCGGCGAACCGTTCGATGTCGACGTTGGTTCCCGACACGATGATGAGGTCGTGGTTCGTGACGATCGTGTTCGCCTCGGCGTAGCGGAACGGCTTGCCGGGGCTCTTCACGCCGACCACGGTGACCTTGTACTTCGTGCGGACGCCCGACTCGTTCAGTCCGACGCCGCGGATGAACTTCGGCGGGTACATCTTGGCCAGCACGAAGTCGTCGTCGAATCGGATGAAGTCGAGCATGCGACCGGACACCAGGTGCGCGACGCGCTCGCCAGCCTCGCGCTCCGGGTAGATGACGTGGTTGGCGCCGACGCGGGCGAGGATCTTGCCGTGCGACTGTGAGACGGCCTTGGCCCAGATCTGCGGCACCTTGAGGTCGACGAGGTTGGCCGTGATCAGGACGGACGCCTCGATCGAGGAGCCGACCGCGACGACCGCGACCTGGAAGTCCTGGGCGCCGATCTGGCGCAGCGCGTCGATGTTCTTGGCGTCGGCCTGCACCGTGTGCGTGACCCGGTCGGACCACTTCTGCACGAGCTCGAGGTTGTCGTCGATCGCGAGCACCTCGCGGTCGAGGCGGTCGAGCTCACCGGCGCACGCGGCGCCGAACCGGCCGAGGCCGATGACGAGGACGGGAGCGTCGCCCCGGAGGACTTCAACCAACGATCGGCCTTTCCACGGGCAGCGAGTAATACTGCGATCGCGACGTCGCGGCGACTGCCGCGGCGAGAGTCACTGTACCAACGCGGCCCATGAAGATGGTCGCCGCGAGAACGTAGGAGCCCGAGTCCGGCAGCGTCTCCGTGAGGCCTGACGACAGGCCGACGGTCGCGAACGCCGAGATCACGTCGAACAGGACGTGACTGATGTCGTCCTTCGTGATCTGCGCGATGATGATCGTCGAGAGCGCGACGATCGTGGCGCCCCAGGCGACGACGCTGAGCGCGACACGCTGCACGTCGCTCGGGATGCGGCGGCCGAACGCCTCGACCGACTGCCGTCCCTTCGCCTCCGACCACACCGCGATGGCGAGGACCGCGAGAGTGGTCACCTTGATGCCGCCGGCCGTGGATGCCGAGCCGCCGCCGACGAACATCAGCATGGATGCCGCGAGCAGCGAGGATCCGTTGAGGTCGGCCATGTCGATCACATTGAAGCCGCCGGAGCGGGTCATGGCAGACAGGAAGAAGGCCTGGAAGGTGGTGTCGGCGGCATCCATCGACCCGAACGTCTTCGGGTTGTTGTACTCGAGGATGAGGAAGACGGCCGCGCCGAGGAAGAACAGCAGCACCGTGGTGACGAGCGTGAGCTTGGTGTGCAGCGACCACTTCTTCACGTGCCACACGTGCTTGGCCAGCGTGTAGATCACGGGGAAGCCGATGCTTCCGAGGAACACGCCGGTCATCAGCAGCGTGAGCACGAGGTAGTCGTCGGCGAACACCGCGACGCCGCCGGCGTTCGGCGCGAAACCGGTGTTCGTGAACGCCATGGCCGCGTAGTACGGCGCCTCCCACAGCGCGGCGATCGGATCGACCTCCGCCATGACGAGCGCGGGGTAGAGCAGGATCGCGAGGGAGCCCTCGATGACGAGCGCGGAGATAGCGACGGTCATCAGCAACTGGCCGACCTCGCCGAGACGCACGGTCTGGCTCTCGTTCACCACGCCGCCGTGCGCGCGCATCGGATTGGTGTCTCCCGCGGCCATGAGCTTGGCCCTGAGCCCGAGGCGCTTCGAGATGAGCATGCCCATGAGCGATGCGAGGGTCAGCACGCCGAGTGCGCCGACGTTCACGCCGATGAAGACGAGCACATGGCCGAACGGAGACCAGTGCGAGGCCATGTCGACGGTCGCGAGGCCGGTCACGCAGATGGTGGACACGGCGGTGAACAGCGCGTCGCTGAGCGGGGTGACCTCGCCCTTGGCCGAGGCGATCGGCAGCGACAGCAGCACCGTGAACACCAGGATGAGCAGTGCGAACACGACGATGGCGAAGCGCGACGGCGACGAGGTGATGATGTGGCGTGCGCGGCCTGCCAGGCCTTCGAGACGACGTCGCGGGGACGAACCCGATGCGATGCCCGACATCGCCTCCCCTTCCCGTGTTCGCCCTCACCGCCTCGTGCGGGTCGAGAGACCTGCTCGACAGGCCTTCGTCATGGTACTCCGTGCCGCGGACGACTAGCCTGAACTCATGACGGACATCTTCGACGTGATCGCAGACGGTACGAGGCGCGACATCCTCCAGCTCCTTCTGCGCCGCGGCGACGAGGGAGAATCCGGCATCAGTGTGAGCCAGATCGTCGCCGACCTCGGCATCAGTCAGCCCACCGTGTCGAAGCACCTGAAGGTGCTGAGGGACGCGGAGCTCGTGAACGTGCGTGAAGACGGCCAGCGCCGGTTCTACAGCCTGGCCGTCGAGCCGCTCGGAGCGGTCGACGACTGGCTGGTCCCGTTCCTGGTGGACGCCTACGGCGACGACGCGCCCGACATCGACTACCCCGGTCAGCCCCTTCCCGACGGGGCGGCGCATGCCGCCGAGGTCGTCGGACGAGCGGCCGCCTCCGCCAAGCACGTCGTCGCGAACGCCCTCAAGAGGCTCAGCGCCTGACGGCATCCGTCGTCCTCCGAACGGCGCCGCCGATCGGAGGACTCGCCGAGACGGCGACGCCCCTGACGACAGGGGGCTTGTCATCAGGGGCGTCGTGCGGACCCCATATCCGCGGCGGTCCGAGCAGTGCCCGGCTCGGACCGTGGTGTCAGGCTCCCAGAGCTGACTGTGCGGATCCGGGACGATTCCTATGCCTTTGCTGTGGCGGGCGCGAGTGAATCCTCACCGCCGCGCGGCCTTCCGGCGGAACAGCCAGGACCCCCACAGCACGGCCACGACGAGGATGAGCACGCACCAGCCGATCGCCCACAGCGGCTCCGCGTGCAGGGGAGCGTGGGTGAGGAGCCCGCGGAGGGAGTCCACGATCGGGGTGATCGGCTGATGCGCCGCCACCGGCTGCAGCCACGACGGCATGCTCGCCACCGGGACGAACGCGCTGGAGAGATAGGGCAGGAACAGCAGGGCGAATCCGTAGCCGTTCGCGCCCTCGGGGCTTCCCGCCGCGAGTCCGATCGCGGCGAACAGATATGTGATCGCCAGGATGTACAGCGCGATGAGGGCGGCCGCCCCCGTCCACTCCGCGAACGAGGCCTCGGGCCTGAAGCCGACGAGGACCCCGACGCCGATCACGACCGCCGTCGCCAGCAGGTTGCGGAGCAGGCTGGCGACCACATGGCCGGTGAGCACGGCGCTGGCCCTCAGCGGCATGGTCCGGAATCTGTCGATGATGCCGCTGCGCATGTCGTTCGCGACGTAGACGGCGGTGGATGCCGCTCCATAGCCCGCGCAGGTCAGGATGATGCCGGGAACGACGTAGTCGACGTAGGCGCCGGACGGATCGATCGCCCCGCCGAACACCCACGTGAACATGAGCATGAGCGTCACGGGCAGCATGATCGCCATGAGCAGCGATTCGCCGTCGCGGAGGGAGTGACGCAGGCTCCTGCCGACGAAGACCGACTCGGCGGCGAAGCCGCGCAGGGGAGGACGGGGCGCGATGGCGGGGGATGCGGTGCTCATGCGTGCTCCTCCACGTTCGCGGCTCCGGAGGTGACGGCGAGGAAGACGTCGTCGAGGGCGGGGCGACGCAGGGTGACGACCCCGTCGGCCGCGGCGTCGGCGAGCTGGTCGAGCGCTCGCCGCAGGTCGGCGACGCTGCCGTCGGTGGGGATCGCGTTCAGCAGCTCTCCGCGCTCGTCGTGAAGTTCCACGGTGTCTCCGCCGATGCGCGCCTTGAGCGCGGAGGGCGTCCCGAGTGCGGCGATCCGACCGTCGTGCAGCACGGCGATGCGATCGGCGAGCTGGTCGGCCTCCTCCAGATACTGCGTGGTGAGGAAGACGGTGGTGCCTGCGGCGGCGAGGGAGCGGATGATGTCCCACAGGTCTCGTCGGCTGCGGGTGTCGAGGCCGGTGGTCGGCTCGTCGAGGAACAGCACCTCGGGGGTGACGACGAAGCTGAGGGCGAGATCGAGCCGTCTGCGCATCCCGCCGGAGAAGGTGCGGACGACACGATCGGCGGCGTCGACGAGGTCGAACCGCGCCAGCAGCTCCTCGGCGCGCAGCCGTGCCGCCGCACGGTCGAGACCGGCGAGGCGCGCGAACATCGCCACGTTCTCGGTCGCCGTGAGGGCATCGTCGACTGCGGCCGACTGCCCGGTGAGGCTGATGCGCTGCTGCACCTCGGTGCGCTGCGTGCCGACGTCGTAGCCGGCGACCGTCGCTGTTCCGGCATCCGGTGCGATGAGGGTGGTGAGGATGTTGATGGTGGTGGTCTTGCCCGCCCCGTTGGGGCCGAGCAGGGCGAACACCTCGCCGCGCTCTACCGAGAAGTCCAGGCCGTCGACGACGGTCCTGTCTCCGAAGGCGATGCGCAGCCCGTGCACGTCGATGGCGGTTGTCATCGTGTCTTCCCTTCCGTCTGTGATGGACTCCACGCCGGGCGGAAACTGTGTATGCCCAACGCAACTGTGTATGACCATAACACACTGTTTATTTAATAAACAGAAGTAGGATGGCTCCATGACCGAGAACGAAGCACCGGAGCTGCCGCGGGGCATCGCCCTCGCCTGGGGCGTCGCGGCGAATCCGCAGCGCGGCCCGAAGCGGGAGATGAGCGTCGAGCGCATCGTCGACGCGGCGGTCGACCTGGCGGACGCCGAGGGCATCGGCGCGGTCTCCATGGCCGCCGTGGCAGCGAAGCTCGGCTTCACGCCGATGTCGCTGTACCGCTACGTCAGCGCGAAGGACGACCTGCTGCTGCTCATGCAGGAGCAGGCCACCGGCCTCCCGCCCGAGTCGCATCTCGACCACGACGGCTGGCGGGATCGCCTGCGTGCGCTGTTCGAGGCCCAGGTGCTGCTCTACCTCCGGCATCCGTGGATGCTGTCGCTGCCGATCAACGGATCGCCGATCACCCCGAACAGCTCCGCCTGGCTCGACGCGAGTCTCGCGGCCCTCGGGCAGACGCCGCTGACAGCGGAGGAGCGGCTCGCCGTCGCTCTCGCGGTCACGGGCGACGCGCGGTGGTGCGGGATCGTGCAGGCGGGGTACACCGAGCAGGCTCGGGGCACGGGGCTCTCCGCAGACGAGGTCGCCGAGCGCGAGGCGGCGCTCTACGACCGGGTCATCGACGCCGAGGGTTTCCCTGCGCTCCGTCGCGCTATCGACGAGGGGATCTTCACCTCGACGGCCGACCCTTTCCGGTTCGGCGTCGAGAGGCTCCTCGATGGCGTGGCCGCTTACATCGCGGACCTCGATCGCGGCGAACCGCACGGGGACGCACAGGACTGGATCCACCTCGATCCTGCAGAGCTCGCGGGTGACCGCCGCCTGAAGGAGGCGCAGAAGGCGGTCAGGGAGGCGGAGAAGGCACTGCGAGCGGCCCGCAAGACCGAACGCCAGGCGCTGCGCGAGGCGGGGGAGCGTCTGGCGAAGGCGAAGAAGGTCGGCTGATCGGCCCGTCCCGATTCCCGCCTTTGCCATGATGTGCTCATGGCCACCGCACCCGTCGAGCACCGCGCCCACTTCGACTTCTCGATCTCGTTCGCCAACGGCGGGGGGATGAGCGGGGAGGGCTTCCGGCTCGACCTGCCTGGTCCGGAACTGGCCGAGGCCGAGATCGCCGCGTTGCTGGTGAAGCACCTGGGCCTCGCGCTCGTGGGCGAGGTCGAGCTCAGCGGGGTGCGCATCGTCGAGGAGCCTCATCGCGGCAGCAGAGGAGTGGATGCCGTTCCGGTCGAGGAACTGAGGGTGATCGACCTCAGCCATCCCATCGAGGCCGGTGTCATCACCTATCCCGGCCTTCCGGCGCCGACGATCACCCCGCATCTGACCCGCGAGGACTCCAGAGCGAAGTACGCGCCGGGCACGGAGTTCGCCATGGACATCATCACGATGATCGGCAACACCGGCACGTACCTCGACTCCCCGTACCACCGCTACGCCGACGGCGGAGACCTCGCCTCGCTGGAGCTGAGCGGGCTCGTCGGACTCCGCGCCGAGGTCTTCCACCTGCGCGACGCCTGGACCGCCGACCGCCGAGGGATCGGCGCGGCCACCCTCGCCGACAGGGAGCTCTCCGGAAGCGCCGTGCTCCTCGACACCGGGTGGAGCCGCTTCTTCGGCGCCCCGGAGTACGGCGCGGGCTCTCCGTTCCTCACCGAGGAGGGCGCGCGGTTCCTCGTCGACGAGGGGGTCCGTCTCGTCGGGATCGACGCGCTCAACATCGACGACACGGAGAACGGAGGGGAGCGGCCGGCCCACAGCATCCTGCTCGCCGCCGGAGTCCACGTGGTGGAGCATCTGACGAACCTCGACGAGGTCCCGGCGCGGGGTGCGCGGTTCACGGCGGCTCCGCCGGCGGTGCGTGGGTTCGGCACATTCCCCGTGCGGGCGTTCGCGACCGTGGGACCGTCCCACTGATCACAGGGGCCACATGGGTTTACACACGTCCCAGGCAACACATAGAGTGTGCACATCGAGAAAGGGGTACGTGGGATGCCCGAAGTTCCTGACGTCAAGTTCCTGACGGTGGCCGAGGTCGCCGAACTCATGCGTGTGTCGAAGATGACCGTCTATCGGCTGGTGCATGCGGGGGAGCTGCCGGCGATCCGCTTCGGGCGCAGTTTCCGCGTCCCCGAGTCGGCTGTCGCAGAGGCTCTGCAGCGTCCGATCGCCGACGTCGGATAGCACTCCGCTGGTTTGCTAGACTGTTCCGAGGCATTTTTCCGTGCCCGTACCCGGGTGTCCGCCACGTGCGACGCCCAGCCCCTGACTTAGTGAGGTTTCCGTGGGTTCTGTCATCAAGAAGCGCCGCAAGCGCATGGCGAAGAAGAAGCACCGCAAGCTGCTTCGTAAGACTCGCCACCAGCGCCGCAACAAGAAGTAAGCGGCCAGACACCGAGCGCCTGTCTCCGGACGGGCGCTTTGTGTCTCTGCCCGCGTCTCGCCACACCGCCAGGAGGATGCCATGAAGTCGATCACCGTCGCCGAGCTCGCCGCCCGTGCGAACACCCCGCTCATCGATGTGCGCGAGGCGAATGAGTTCGCCGCAGGTCACGTCCCCGGGGCCGTGAACATCCCGATGTCCGAGATCGGCAACCGTCTCGAGGAGCTTCCCGCTGAGGCGTTCGACGTGATCTGCCAGCTCGGCGGGCGCTCGGCTCGCGTCGTGGAGGCGCTTGAGGGCCGCGGCTACGACGTCACGAACGTCGACGGCGGCACGGCCGAGTGGATCGCGGAGGGCCGCGAGGTCGAGGTCCCGTCGGCGTGACGACGCTGACCCTGATCGGCAAGCCCGACTGCCACCTCTGCGACGTGGCATCCGAGATCATCGATGCGGTGGTCGCCGAGCTTCCGGATGCCGCGGCCGAGAGCATCGAGATCGTCGAGGCGTCCATCGCCGACGACCCCGCCCTGTATGAGCTGTGGTGGGAGAAGATCCCCGTCGTGCTGATCGACGGAGAGCTGCACGCCCACTGGCGGCTGTCGGCCGACCGGCTGCGCGCCGCGCTCGAAGAGGCAGTGACCCGTGACGCATCGAAGGAGTCGAAATGACGATCCGCCATGTCGTGAGCTGGAAGCTCGCCGCTGAAGACGGCGCCGCGCGCGCCGAGCGGGCCGCAGAGGTCGCCCGTCGGCTCAACGCGCTCGACGGCGTCGTGCCGCAGCTGCGTTCGATCTCGGCGGGAGCGAACGTCGCGTTCGCCGACGTGAACTGGGACGTGACGCTCGTCGCCGACTTCGACTCGGTCGAGGCGATCGAGCAGTACCAGGTGCACCCTGCGCACGAGGAGGTCGCCGTGTACATCCGCTCGGTGGTGTCGTCGCGCGTCGCCGTCGACTTCGAGGTCTGAGCGCTCGCGCACTTGCAACACAAATGTGATGCGCTGAGGCCCTCAGCCGTCGTGCGGTCCGCTGACCGCATGTCAAGATGAACTCCTACCCGTACGTGGGCGTGATCCGCCCCCGACTCACAGGAGCTGACATGCAGCGTCGCAACATCTTCGCCGGGCTCGCCCTCGTGGCGACCGCCACCCTCGCTCTCGCCGGCTGTGCTGGCGGATCCACCGGTGCGGGTTCTGGCGGCGACGCGGCCGACGACCCGTACGGCCTCGTCGACGCGGGCACGCTCACCGTCTGCTCCGACATCCCCTACGCTCCTTTCGAGTTCGAAGGAGACAACGGCGAGTACACCGGGTTCGATCTGGATCTTCTTGGCGCGATCGCCAAGAAGCTGGACCTCAAGATCTCGGTCCAGGACGTGGGCTTCGAGGCGCTTCAGTCGGGTGCGACCCTGGCGGCCGGCACCTGCGATGTGGGGGCGTCGGCGATGACCATCACGGACGACCGCAAGAAGAACATCGACTTCTCCGAGCCGTACTACGACTCTCTGCAGTCGCTGCTCGTTCGCACCGACTCGGGCATCAAGAGCATCAAGGACCTCGACGGCAAGAACGTCGGCGTCCAGCAGGGAACCACTGGAGAGGCCTACGCGAAAGAGAACGCCAAGGGTGCGCAAATCGTGCAGTACCAGGGCGACGGTGACCTCTGGCCGGCCATGCAGGCGGGGCAGATCGATGCGATCCTGCAGGACCAGCCGGTGAACCTCGAGCACGAGAAGGCCGACGGTGCGTACAAGATCGTCGAGACCTACATCACCAACGAGAGCTACGGATTCGCCTTCGAGAAGGGCAAGAAGACCAAACTTGTTGAGGCGGTCAACGGCGCGCTGAAGGATCTCCGCGACAGCGGCGAGTACCAGACGATCTACGACACCTACTTCACCGCGAACTGAGCGGGCGAACAGGACACGAGAGGACCTTGACAATGGCGTTGAGGCGCGCTCAGAAGAAGAAGCTGTACCGATACACCGTTTACGCGGTGCTGATCGCCGTCGTGGTCTGGGCTGCGTTCAGCGCCGATTGGGCAAGGCTCGGACCGTTGTTCTTCAATCCGGAGATCGCGGCGAAGATGTTCCCCGAGATCATCACGATGGCCTTGGTGAACACCCTGTGGTTCACGGCGGCAGCCTTTGCCGGAGGATTGTTGCTGGGCGTCGTACTGGCGCTGTTGAAGATGTCGAGCATCGGCCCGTTCCGCTGGATCGCGACCGCATGGATCGAGCTGTTCCGAGGGCTTCCGGCTATCCTCACGATTTTCGCGATCGGCATCGTGTTGCCAATCGCCACCGGCGTGAGGGCGACGCAACTCGGCGGTCCAGTGGTTCTCGGACTGATTGGTCTCGTCCTCGTCGCCTCTGCGTACATGGCCGAGACGATCAGGGCGGGTCTCCAAGCAGTCCCGAAGGGGCAAACGGAAGCGGCGCGCTCTCTCGGCATGTCTCCGATGAAGACCACCTTCTGGATCGTCGTGCCGCAGGGCTTCCGGATCATCATCCCGCCGCTGACCAACGAGTTCGTGCTGCTCTTGAAGGACACCTCGCTACTCTTCGTCGTTGGAACGTTGCCATGGTCGAAGGAACTCACGAACTTTGCGAAGGACGCGACGAGCGCGAACCAGAACGCGACGCCACTCGTCATGGCGGCGATCCTGTATCTGATCGTGACGATCCCCCTCACGCGGTTCACCGCGTACCTGGAGCGACGGATGGCGAAGCAGCGATGATCACCGACCTGATTGATGTCCACGCGCCCGCGATCGATGTGCAGGGCCTCGTCAAGACCTACGGCGACAACGAGGTGCTCAAGGGCATCGATCTCACCGTCACCGCCGGAGAGGTCGTGTGCGTGATCGGCCCCTCGGGATCGGGCAAATCGACGCTGCTGCGCTCGGTGAACCTGCTCGAGGAGCCCACGGGCGGCAAGGTGCTCATCGAGGGCATCGACATCACCGACCCCGACATCGACATCGACCGGGTGCGCACCCGCATCGGCATGGTGTTCCAGAGCTTCAACCTCTTCCCGCACATGAGCGTGCTCGGCAACCTCACGATCGCCCAGCGGCGCGTGAAGAAGCGGGGCAAGGAGGAGGCCGAGAAGGTCGCGCATGAGATGCTCGCCCGCGTGGGCATGGGGCACAAGGCCGACGCCTACCCCGGGCATCTCTCGGGTGGTCAGCAGCAGCGTGTCGCGATCGCGCGGGCCCTCTGCATGAACCCCGACATGATGCTGTTCGACGAACCGACGTCGGCTCTCGACCCCGAGCTCGTGGGCGAGGTGCTGCAGGTCATGCGCACTCTGGCTGACGAGGGGATGACGATGCTCGTCGTCACCCACGAGATGGGCTTCGCGCGCGAGGTCGGCTCTCGGCTCATCTTCATGGACGGCGGGCACATCGTCGAAGAGGGCGATCCGCGCGAAGTGCTCGGCAACCCGCAGCACCAGCGCACGAAGGACTTCCTCTCGCGCGTCCTCTGACGAGCCTCAGCAGACTCCGAGCGGGCGCATAGCGCACGCCTAGGAGTCATGCGGGGGAGCGGTCCTACGATCAGGTCAGCACGACACGTGGTCGCGGGAATCGAGGGGGCATGCTTGCTGCGCTTCTGGGTCTCGACATCTCCGGGGGCACGCTCCCGTTGATCGTGTGGAGCGCCACCGCGCTTCTGCTCGCCGCTCTTCCGATGCGGAGGACGACCATCCGGCGCGTACGCCGGATGGTCGTCGCCGTCGCGGTCGGGGCACTTCTCGGGGCGGTCGTCTGCGGGGCGATCGACGCCTTCGATGTGTTCGGCACTCCGCTGCCGGACGCGGTTCCCTGGTGGGCCGCAGGAGGTTTCGCCGCGGTCGCGCTCGGGATCGTGCACCTGTGGGACTCGGGGCTGTGGCGGAAGGCGATCGCCACCCTTGCGATCCTCGGCTCTCTGCTGTCGACCGTGTTGGGCGTCAACGCCGCATTCGGCCTCGACCGCACGCTGGGCGACCTGCTCGAGCTGTCGGCGCTGCCCCCGGCGGGGACGTTCTCCACACCGCTCCCGACGCCCAGCTCCGACCCGCCGCTCGCTCAGACCTGGCGTCCGCCGGCCGACATGCCGGCGCACGGGGAGGTCCGACAGCTGTCGGGAGCCCAGCGCATCCCCTCGACCGCCGGCTTCGAACCCCGTGACGCCGCCATCTACCTTCCGCCCGCGGCGCTCGTGAAGGACCCGCCGGCGCTCCCCGTGATGGTGCAGATGATGGGGCTGCCGGGAAGCCCGTCGCCGACCGCGATCCAGACCGCCGTCGACGCCTTCGCGGCAGCGCACCAGGGACTCGGGCCTATCGTGATCGTGGCCGATCAGCTCGGGGCCTCCGACCAGAACCCCGGGTGCGCCGACTCCCGTGCGTACGGAGGCGTGGAGACGTACATCAACACCGACATCCCCGAGTGGATCCGCACCCACCTGCGCGTTCTGCCGGGACCCGCGAACTGGACCATCAGCGGATACTCCAACGGCGGCGCGTGCTCCTTCCTCTACGGCGCGACGCATCCCGAGATCTGGGGCTCCTTCGTGAGCATCTCCGGGGAGGAGTACCCAGGGATGGAGAACCCGACGCCGGTGCTCGAGAACGCGTTCGCCGGTGACCGGGCCGCGTTCGATGCGAACAAGCCCGAGACCGTGCTCGCGCAGCACCCCGGCGCCTATGCGGGCCGTTTCGCGCTGTTCACCGCGGGTGCGGACGATCACGTGTACAGTCCAGCGGCGCAGCGTGGGGCTGAAGCGGCGAGGTCTGCCGGATTCGAGACCCAGTTCTTCTCGATCCCCGGAGCCGGTCACGTCGGGCCCGCTCTCTCCGGCGGGCTCGACGAGGCGCTGCGGGTGCTCGCGCCGCGATGGGGGCTGGTGTCATGATCGCCCGCGCGCTGAGGCACCTGCGCGCCCATCCGGTGTCGTCGTCGTTCGCCGCGACCCTCGTACTGACATCGCTCGTCTGCGGCACGCTGTGGAGGGCTCATCCGCGCTGGCTCGCGGCGAGTCCGGCAGCGATCGCCGACGGGCGCTGGTGGACGCCGTTCACCGCGCTGCTGGTGCCGGACTCGCTGATCGAGCTGATCCTGACCCTGCTGCTGATCCTCACGGTCCTCGCGTATTCAGAGCGGCTGCTGGGGACCGTCACAAGCGTCCTCCTGATCGTGGGCACCGGAGTGCTCGGGACTCTCGCGGGCATCGGCACACAGGCTCTCGCGGCATCGCAGGGCGCGGTCTGGGCGCGAACGGCCGAGCCGGTGCTCGACCCCGCGATCGGCGTCGTGGGAGCGATCATGGCGGCCAGCGCCTTCGCCCCTGCGCTCTGGCGTCGGCGTATCCGACTGCTGGGATTCTCCCTGCTCCTGATGTTCGCGCTGTACGGAGGCGACGTCGACAGCGTGTACCGGCTGTTCTCGGCGGTGATCGGAGTCTTCGTCGGAATGGTGCTCGCGCGTCGGGTGCGGCATCCGCTGTGGCACCGCAGCTCTTATGGCGAGGTGCGGGCGCTCGTCGCCGCCGCGGTCGCCGTGACAGGACTCGGGCCGCTGATCGTCCTGATCACCGGGGTGGGCGTCGGGCCGCTCTCTCCGGTGATCGCGGGGTTCCGCGGCACCGGCGTCGACGCGATCCTGACCCGCTGCGCGGCGCAGCTCTCCGATCGCTGCGTGGCCGGGCTGGGCTTCGGGACCTGGTCGCTCCTGTCGAGTCTCGCGCCGGTTCTCCTCAGCCTGATCGCGGCCATGGGGGTGCGGGCCGGGAGGAGGGCGGGGTGGATCCTCGCGCTCTTCGTGAACGTCGGGAGTGCTGCGCTCATCGGCGTGAGCCTGGGCATGGACGACCTGCGGCATCCGGCGGAGATCGTCGCCATCGACCGGGCGTTCCCCGGCTTCGCCGTCGTCGCCCTTCTCGTCCCGATCGCGATGGCCGCCGTCCTGCTGGCGACACGTCGGCGGTTCGCGGTGAGGGCCGAGGGCAGTGCAGTGCGGCGCTTCGCCGTCACCCTCTCGGTCTCCGCGGCATCCGCCCTGGTCGTCGGGGTCGTCGTGGTGCTGCTGTCCGGCGGAGACATCGGCTTCGCGCTGCTGGACTCCCTGCGGCGTCTGCTGCCTGCGGGATTCACCCACGGGCACCCGCACACGCACTTCGGCGGTGCGGCCCCACTCGTGAGGCACTTGATCGGGGTGCTGTTCTGGATCGTGACGGCGTTCGCGCTGGTGCGGCTGCTGCGTGCGCCGGCGATCGGCGCGTCCGTCGATGAGAGTGATCGCCACCGTGCGCTCCTGCACGCGCACAGCGGCACGCTCGGGTTCCTCGGCACCTGGGAGGGCAGCCGGCACTGGTTCACACCGGATGGCGGCGGGGCGATGGCCTATCGGGTGATCTCGGGCATCGCGATCGCGGTCGCCGATCCGGTCGGCGCGGACGCCGCGGCGACCGTGCGCGGCTTCGTCGACTTCTGCGATCGGCAGGGGTGGATGCCGGTGCTCTACAGCGTGCACGACGAGACGCTTCCGGTGACGCGTGCACTGGGGTGGACGGAGATCCCCGTCGGCGAGGAGACCGTGGTGCCGCTGGAGGGCTTCGGGCTCGAAGGGCGCTCCTGGGCGAAGGTGCGCCAGCCCTACCGGCGTGGGGAGCGCGACGGGCTGCGCGCCGAGTGGACCAGGTGGCGAGACCTTCCCGCCGCGCTCTCGGCGCAGCTGGAGGCCCTCAGCGAGCACTGGATCGCGGAGAAGGCGCTGCCCGAGATGGGCTTCACCCTGGGCGGTCTCGACGAGCTGAAGGACCCGGACGTGGCGTTGATGCTCGCCATCGGACCCGACGGCGGCCTCCAGGCCGTGACCAGTTGGTTGCCGGTGTGGGAGGGCGGCGAGCGGGTGGGGTGGACCCTGGACTTCATGCGGCGTGCGGATGACGCGATGCCCGGCGTGATGGAGTTCCTGCTCGCGTCCGCCGCGCTGCGGATGCAGGGAGAGGGGCTCGCGGTGATGAGCCTCTCCGGGGCGCCGCTGGCGCAGACCGGGGAGATCGGCGACGGCACGATGTCGGAGCTGCTGTCGTGGCTGGGGCGGGTGCTGGAGCCCGCGTACGGGTTCCGCTCGCTGCTGCAGTTCAAGGCCAAGTTCAATCCGGAGTACCGGCCCCTGTACATGGCCTACCCGGATCCCGGTCGGCTGCCGGCGATCGGGCTGGCGCTCGCCAGGGCCTATCTCCCGCACGTCACGGCGTCGGAGTACCTGGCCCTGGCGAGGACTCTGCGGCGCTGAGTCATGGATAGCGAAGACCCTCCGCTGCCTTCATCGGCCGCGGAGGGTCTTCGTCGTGATGCGGAGTCCGACGGTCAGTCGGTCTCGACGATCTCGGAGTCGGCGTTCCGGCGGATCGAGTCGATGCCGTTGAGGGCTCCCGACTTCGAGGAGTAGCCCTCGCTGGACAGCGCGATGACCTCGCCGTTGCCCGCCTTCAGACGGAACCGGTACTCGCCGGACTTGTCGGTGTACAGCTCCCACTTGCCTGCCATGAGGCGTCCTTTCTCTTCGGATCGAGGGAACGACGCCCCTCCCGGGAACACGCTAGCCCCGGGAGGCAGCGGGGGGAAGGGCGTCGTCACGAATCGTCGCGGCGGCGTTCAGCCGCGCGGATGCACCGCGACGGGTTCGGGGGACACGGCGATGCGCACGCGGTCTCCGAAGGCGGGGTGGATGCCGGGGGAGTGCTGCAGACGCACGAGCTCACCCGACTCCGTGCGCACCAGGGTGCGCCGCATGCTGCCGAGGAAGGTGCTCTCCTCGACGAGGGCGTCGGTGGCGGCATCCGCCTCCGATGCGAAGTACACGTTCTCCGGGCGCAGGTACACGTCGACGGGGCCGTCCGCGGGGTTCTGGAGCGGAAGTCGCTGCCCCCACACCGTGACGTGATCGCCCTCGGCCACTCCGGAGACGACGCTGGAGAGCCCGACGAATGCGGCCACCCCTGCCGTGGACGGCGTCGTGTACAGCTGCTCGGGAGAGCCGATCTGCTCGATGCGGCCGGAGTTCATCACCGCGATCCGATCGGACACCGCGAGGGCCTCCTCCTGGTCGTGGGTGACGAACACCGTCGTGATGCCGAGCCGCAGCTGGATGCGGCGGATCTCGTCGCGCAGCTGCACCCTGACCTTCGCGTCGAGCGCGGAGAGCGGCTCGTCGAGCAGGAGCACCTTCGGCTCGGTGACGAGAGCCCTGGCGAGTGCCACGCGCTGCTGCTGGCCGCCGGAGAGCTGATGCGGGAAACGGTCGGCGAAGTCTGCGAGGCCGACGAGAGCGAGGGCGTCGAGGGCCCGCGCCGCGGCATCCGCCTTGCCTGCCCCACGACGACGCAGCCCGAAGGCGGTGTTGTCGACCACCCTCAGATGCGGGAACAGCGAGTACGACTGGAACACCATTCCGATGTCGCGCTTGTTCGTCGGTACGCGGGAGACGTCCCCTCCGCCGAGGAGCACGGCGCCCTGGTCGGCGCCCTCGAGGCCGGCGAGCACCCGCAGGAGCGTGGTCTTGCCGCAGCCCGACGGGCCCAGCAGCGAGACGAACTCGCCCGGAGCGATGTCGAGGTCGACGCCGTGCAGCACGGTGGTGCCGGCATAGCTCTTCACGATGCCCTGCAGCTGCACGCGGGTGCCCTCTCCCGCCTCGGCGAGGAGGATATTGTCGGCAGTCCGGGGAAGAGTCATGAGCGGGCCTTTCGGGTGCCGCGGGCGAGGCGGCCGATGAGGAGGAGCAGGGCGAAGACGAGCAGCAGCGCCAGCAGCGTGAAGATCGCCGGGGCATACGGGTCCTGCTTTCCGACCACGACCATGGCGGTCTGGAACACGGGCCGGTTCAGCAGCGATGCGATCGTGAACTCGCCGAGGACCACGGCGATCGAGATGAGGGAAGCGGCGAGCAGCCCCTGGCGCAGGTTGGGTGCGAGCACCCGGAGGACGACGGTCGGCCAGCTGGCACCGAGCGAGCGCGCGGCCTCCGAGAGGGTGCGCAGATCGGCCGCGTCGATGGATGCCTGGATCGAGCGGTAGGCGAAGGGCAGAACCGTGATGCCGTATGCGAACGCGAGTGTCCAGGTCCCGGTGCCGAGTGCCCGCCCGATCTGCAGGTAGATCGGGGCGAGGCCGACGACGAGTACGATCGCGGGGATCGAGATCGGCAACAGGGCGACGAACTCGAACACCGGCTTGAGCCTCGTGAAACGAAGATTCACGAGGATCATGGTCGGTGCGAGGATCAGCAGCACGATCACGACCGTGACGAGGGCGAGCACCAGCGAATTGCCGAGACCGATCCAGATCGGCTTGATCGCGGCGGACTTCACCGGGTCGAACAGGGCGATCCAGCGCGCGAACGAGAGGCCGCCCTTCGGATCGCGCAGCGTGTACAGCAGCGTGGAGACCAAAGGGATCGCGAAGAACGCACCGACGAGGATGCCGATGATCCAGCGGGTCAGTGGCGAGGGGCCGAGGCGGTTCATGCCTGCCACCTCGCAGCCCGACGCTGGATGGACGAGTACAGCGCCATCACGATGCCGACGATGACGATCATGCCGAGAGCGAGGGCCCCTGCGAGGTTCTCGCGGCCGAGCACGGTCTCGCTGGTCAGCGCCGTGCGGATCTGCAGGGGAACGATCTGCGACCCCTGGCTGGCGAGGGCCGCCGCGGTCGCGTACGACGAGAACGCGTTGGCGAACAGCAGCAGCAGGCTGGCGAGGAACGAGGGCGCGAGCACCGGGATGCCGATGCGCAGCCAGAAGCTCGTCCTGGTGCCGCCGAGCGTGAGGTTGGCCTCGGCCCACTGCGGCTTGAGAGCGGCGAGGGCGGGCATGAAGGTGATGACCATGAGCGGGACCTGGAAGTAGATGTAGGGCAGGATCAGCCCGGGCAGCTCGTACAGCCACGTGCCGTTCTCGTAGATGTTGAGACCGAACGTGTCCTTGAGGAGGAGCGTCATGACGCCCTGGATGCCGATCGTCGCGATGAAGGCGAAGGCGAGCATGACGCCGCCGAACTGGGCGAGCACGCCGGCCGCGGCATCCACCGTCTGACGGACGATGCCCTCGGGGTTCATGCCGAGGAGCGCGTAGCAGACGAGAGCGCCGACGACCGCTCCGACGGCGGCGGTCAGCAGCGACAGCCAGGCGGAGTTGGCGAAGGTCGTGAGCACGACCGGGTCGACGAGGGCGGTCAGGTTCGTCCAGGTGAAGCTGCCGTCCTTCGTGAAGAAGCCCGAGCCGATGGAGAGCACCGTCGGGACGGCGAGGAACAGGACCACGTAGACGGCGAAGGGGACGAGTCCCAGCCAGGAGAGGGAAGGGGCGAACCGCCGGACCCGCGAGGGTCCGGCGGTCGGGGTGGGGGCGGATGCCGCGGCATCCGCCCCCGTCAGCGCAGTCGAGGTCACTGGACCGCCGCTGCCCACTTCTCGCCGAGGAGCTTTCCGGCGTCGGCGGACTGCTTCTCGGTCGGGACGACCGTCTTCTCCGGAGCCTCGGGGAGCTTCGCGAGGAGGTCCTTGTCGATCGTTCCGGCCTCGGTCATCGCGTCGACGCGCGCCGGGCGTGCGCCGCCCTTGAGCCACAGGTTCTGCACGTCGTCGCTGTACAGGAACTCCTGCCACAGGCGCGCGGCCGCCGGGTGCGGGGCGTCGGCGTTGATCGCCTGGTTGTAGTAGCTGGAGTAGCCGGTGCCCGGGAGGACGACGACCTTCCAGTTCTCGTTGTCCTTCTGGTGCGACGTGTTCAGGTAGTCCCAGTCGAAGACGACGGGCGTCTCACCGCTCGCGACGGTCGAGGTGGTCACGTCGACCTTGAGCAGGTTGCCGGCCTTCTGCAGCTTCGAGAAGAAGTCGATGCCGGGCTCGAAGTCGTCGAGGGTGCCGTCGGACTGCACGGTGGCGAGGCCGACCGCCGCGAAGGCCGCTCCGGCCTGCGTCGGGTCGCCGTTCAGCGCCACGGCGCCCTTGTAGTCGGTGCCGAGCAGGTCGTCGAGGGTCTTCGGGGCGTCGTACTTCGACGAGTCGTAGCCGATCGACATGTACCCGCCGTAGTCGCCGACGAAGAGACCCGTGGACTCCTTGAGGTTGTCGGGGATCTCGTCCCACGTCTGCACCTTGTAGGGGGCGAAGCTCTTCGTGTTCTGCAGGGCGACCGCGATGCCGAGGTCGAACACGTCGGGTGCGGTGTCGAGGCCCTTGTTCGTCTCGGCGGCCTGGATCTCCTCGGCGCTGGACACGTCGGGGGAGGCCTCGTTGATGGTGATCTCCGGGTACTTCTTCGCGAAGAGATCGAGGATCTCGCCGTAGTTCGCCCAGTCGCGGGGGAGGGCGATGACGTTGAGCGCGCCCTCGGCCTTGGCGGCGGCCTCGAGGTCGGCGAACGTGCCGAAGTCGGAGACGGAGGTCGCGGATGCCGCGTCGACCTTGTCGCCGTCAGCGGCGGGAGCGTCGCCGCCGGATGCGCATCCGGCCAGGACGAGCGCGGCCGTGGCGGCGAGGGCGATGCCGGCGCCGAAGCGGGCGCGGCGGGGGAAGTGTGCCATGAGGGTCCTCTCGGTGTCCGGCGCGGGTACGCCGGGTCGGGTTGCGAGTGGACGCTACGGGGTGGAGGTTGCCGATCGTCGCGGGTCGGGTGAACGACAGATGACCGGGTGGTGGCTGACGGATGCTGCGTGCCGGCTGACGCCCCGGGGAGAGGCGCCGCGGAGAGGCGCCGCGGAGAGGCGCCGGGAAGAGGCGCCGGGGTCAGTCCTGAGGGATGCCGAGCTTGAAGCCCACGTGCGAGCCCGTGTACCCCAGCCGCTCATAGAAGCGGTGCGCGTCGACGCGGGCGGCGTCCGAGGTGAGCTGGACCATCGCCGCGTCCAGCGCGGGGGCCGCGGCATCCGCCACCCAGCGCATCATCGCCGACCCGATCCCCGATGAGCGCAGATCGCTCCGGACGCGGACGGCTTCGACGAGGAGCCGCCGTGCGCCGCGGCGGGCCATGCCGGGGATGGACGTCAGCTGCATCGTGCCGACGACGCGGCCGGCGAGCTCGACGACCACCAGGTCATTCGACGCCTCGGCGAGGATCTCTGCGAGGGCGGTCTCGTACGCGGGACGGTCCTCGGCGGAGGCCACGTCGCCCCGCGCCGCGCTGATCGGATCGTCGGAGAGCAGAGTGATGAGAGCATCCGCATCGTCAGCCGTCGCGCGCCTCAGCGTGGCCCGTCCGGCTCGGGATTCGAAGACGTGCGGCAGCGGCAGGGCGTCGAGCATGCTCCCAGTCTGACATCCTGGGCGGATGGACATCGGCGCTGTGCTCGGGCTGGAGCAGCTCACCTGGGGCACGCTGATCCTCGTCGTGATCGCCGCGTTCGCCGCCGGCTGGATCGACGCCGTCGTGGGTGGCGGCGGTCTGCTGCAGCTGCCCGCCCTGCTCCTGATCCCCGGGATGGCTCCGGTGCAGGCCCTCGCGACGAACAAGCTCGCCTCTGTCTTCGGCACGGCGACGAGCAGCATCACCTACTACCGCAGGGCCAAGCCCGACATCCGCACGGCGGTGCCGATGGCGGTGATCGCGCTCATCGGGTCGTTCGGCGGGGCGGCGGTCGCGACGGTGCTCCCGTCCGCCGCGTTCAAGCCGATCATCGTCGTCGCGCTCTTGGCCGTGGCGCTGTTCACGGCCTTCCGCCCGCAGATGGGGGCCGCGACGCAGCTGCGCTTCAGCGGCCACCGGCATCACATCGCGGCGGGGGCGGCCGGCCTCGGAATCGGCTTCTACGACGGCATGATCGGCCCCGGTACCGGCACGTTCCTCGTGATCACCCTGGTCGCTCTCCTGGGATACGACTTCCTGCAGGCGAGCGCGAAGGCGAAGATCGTGAACTTCGCGACCAACGCCGGGGCGCTGCTGCTGTTCATCCCGCACGGCTCGGTGCTGTGGCTGCTGGGCGGCATCCTCGCCGTCGCGAACGTGGCGGGGAGCTACCTCGGGTCGCGCATGGCCATCTCCCGCGGCACGACGTTCATCCGCGTCGTCTTCCTCATCGTGGTCATCGGCCTCATCGCGAAGCTCGGCGTCGACGTCTGGAACGAGAACATCGCCCCGGCGCTCGGCCTGCCCGGTCGGTGAGCGAGGGGCGAAGCGACGAGACGAAACGCCCCATGCTCCAGGGAACATGAGGCGTTTCGTCTCGCTTCGCTCGCTCAACGACCGGGAGGATGAGGTCGCTCAACGAGCGGGTGGTCGGGCGCCGTGCGAGGGTCAGGCCTCGTCGTCCTCCGGGACGAAGTCGACGCCGGCCTCGGCGCGCTGCTCGGGGCTGATGGGCGCCGGAGCCGAGGTGAGCGGGTCGAAGCCGCCGCCCGACTTCGGGAAGGCGATCACGTCGCGGATCGACTCGCTCTTCGACAGGTGCTGCAGCACGCGGTCCATGCCCAGCGCGATGCCGCCGTGCGGCGGTGCGCCGAACTTGAACGCGTCGAGCAGGAAGCCGAACTGCTCCTGTGCGACCTCGTCGCTGATGCCCATGACCTCGAACACGCGCTTCTGCACGTCTTCGCGGTGGATGCGGATCGATCCGCCGCCGAGCTCGGAGCCGTTGCACACGATGTCGTACGCGTAGGCGAGAGCCGAGCCGGGGTCGGTGTCGAAGGTGTCCTCGAACTCGGGCTTCGGACCCGTGAAGGCGTGGTGCACGGCGGTCCAGGCCCCTGCGCCCACGGCGACGTCACCCGAGGCGACGGCATCCGCTGCGGACTCGAACATCGGAGCGTCGACGACCCAGGTGAACGCGAATTCGTCCGGGTTCAGGTAGCCGAGGCGGCGGCCGATCTCGACGCGCGCGGCGCCGAGGAGCGCGCGGCTCTCCTTCGCCGAACCCGCGGCGAAGAACACGCAGTCACCGGACTCGGCGCCGACGAGCGCCGCGAGCCCTGCCTGCTCGGCCTCGGACAGGTTCTTGGCGGCGGGGCCGCCGAGCGAACCGTCCTCGTTGAAGAGCACGTAGGCGAGGCCGCGGGCGCCGCGCTGCTTGGCCCAGTCCTGCCAGGCGTCGAGCTGCTTGCGGGGCTGTGAGGCTCCGCCGGGCATGCGAACGGCGCCGACGTACTCCGCCTGGAACACGCGGAACGGCGTCTCAGCGAAGTACTCGGTGGCCTCGACGAGCTCCAGGCCGAAGCGCAGGTCGGGCTTGTCGGAGCCGTACTTCGCCATGGCGTCGGCGTACGTGATGCGGGGCAGAGGGGTCTGCACCTCGACGCCGATCGTCTTCCACATGGCGACGACGAGCGACTCCATGAGGGCGATGACGTCTTCCTGGTCGACGAAGCTCATCTCGATGTCGAGCTGCGTGAACTCCGGCTGACGGTCGGCGCGGAAGTCCTCGTCGCGGTAGCAGCGCGCGATCTGGAAGTACTTCTCCACGCCGCCGACCATGAGCAGCTGCTTGAACAGCTGCGGCGACTGGGGCAGCGCGTACCAGCTGCCCGGGTGCAGGCGCGCGGGCACGACGAAGTCGCGGGCGCCCTCGGGAGTGGAACGCGTGAGCGTCGGCGTCTCCACCTCGGTGAAGTCCTCGGCGTGCAGCACGTCGCGGATCGCCTTGTAGACGTTCGAGCGCAGACGCAGAGTGGATGCCGTCGCAGGACGCCGCAGGTCGAGATAGCGGTACTTGAGGCGAGCCTCCTCGCCCACGTTCTCGGTCTCGGCGAGAGCCGTGGAGACCTGGAACGGCAGCGGGGCCGACTCGTTCAGCACGACGACGTCGCTCGCGATGAGCTCGATCTCGCCGGTCGGCAGGTTCGGGTTCTCGTTGCCGTCCGGACGACGCGACACCTCTCCGGTGACCTTGAGGACGAACTCGTTGCGCAGCGGGTGGGCCACCTCTTCGTCGCGGATGACGACCTGGGCGATGCCCGAGGCATCCCGAAGATCGATGAACGCGACTCCTCCGTGATCACGACGACGATCGACCCAGCCCGTGAGGGTGACGGTCTGACCGATGTTCTCGGCTCGCAGGGAGCCTGCGGAGTGAGTGCGAAGCACGGAGGATTCCTCCTGATCTGGGAAATGATGAACCCGCCCATTCTACGTGGGCGCGGATCGCCTCCCCGCCTGTGTGGTGTCGATCAGTATGATCGCCTCGACACAGCCATCACACAGAAAGGGTGCATCGTGGACTCCAACGGCATCTCCGATCTCTACGCATCGATCTTCTCCGGCACGACCGGTCTGATCGCGCTCGTCTTCTACGTCCTGGTGGCCATCGGCCTGTGGAAGGTGTTCTCCAAGGCGGGGTACCCCGGCATCCTCGCGATCATCCCGATCGTGAACATCGTCATCCTGGTGCGCATCGCCGGGATGTCCGGATGGCTCGCACTGCTGTACCTCATCCCGATCGTCGGCTTCGTGTTCGGCATCATCGTGGCGATCAAGCTCGGTGAGCGCTTCGGCAAGGGCGGCGTCTTCTCGTTCTTCCTGCTGTTCCTGTTCCCCTACATCGGCTACCTGATCCTCGGTTTCGGCGAGTCCCGCTACAGCAAGGCCTGACGTGCCGGCGAAGCGACTGCACCTCGTCCGACACGGCGAGGTGCACAATCCCGCGCGGGTGCTCTACGGGCGGCTGCCCGATTACCACCTGAGCACCGCGGGACGTCGCATGGCGCAGGCGGCGGCCGATCACGTGGCCTCGTTGGGTCGGCCGGTCGCCGCCCTGTATTCCTCGCCTCTGGAGCGCGCCCAGGAGTCATCGGAGCCTTTCGCGGAGCGGTTCGACCTGGTGCCGGAGATCGACATCCGCATCATCGAGCCGACCAACGTGTTCGAGGGCACTCGGATGCGCCGCTCGCTCATGAATCCGCTCAACTGGTGGCACCTGCGGCAGCCGTCGCTGCCGAGCTGGGGTGAGCCGTACACCTCGATCGCGGAGCGGATGCTGGGCGCCATGGGCGAGGCCTGGCACGCAGCCGATGACGGCGACGTGGTGATGGTCTCGCACCAGGCGCCGATCTGGATCACGCATCTCCGCGTGGCAGGCCTGCCGTTGCGGCACGACCCGCGCACGCGGAGATGTGCGCTGTCGAGCGTCACGTCCTTCGAGCTCGTCGGCGACGTGTGGCGCGAGGTCGCCTATGCGGAACCGGCGACGACCGAGGGCGCCGTGGACGTCGGCGCCGTCTGACCCCTGACGCCCTCGGCGCTCCGGGTCAGTGCTCGGCGGCCAGCAGCGACTGGATGATCCCCACCGCGGCGAGCTGGCCGGCCGTCGCCGCCAGCATCACTGCGGCCATCGGTCCCGGCAGCGTCGCGCGGTGCGCGAGATCGCCGGCCGCGAAGACGCCGGGCGCGGAGGTGCGTCCGAAGTCGTCGATCTCGATCGCGCCGGACTCGAGCATCCGCAGGTCGAGCTGCGCCGCGAACGGTGCGCGCTGACGCATCGTCCCCGAGGCGACGAAGACACCGGCGACGGTGTGCTCGGCGTCGGACGTGCGCACCACGACACCGGCGTCAGCGGCCGAGACCGCGACGACCGCCGAGCCGCTCACCCTGGCGCCGCGGGCCTCGAGGGACACGACCTCCTCGGTCGTGAAGGCGGTCCCCACGGGGATGACCGAGATCTCGCTCACGATCCGTCCGAGCATGCCGATCAGGTGCTCGGCGCGCGCCGCTCCACCGAGGACCGCGATCGGCTTCCCCGCGTGCTCGTGGCCGTCGCAGAAGGGGCAGGAGAATGCTCGGGTGCCCCAGAGTTCCGACAGCCCGGCGATCTCGGGCAGGTCGTCGACCACCCCGGTCGCGAGGATGACGTTCCGCCCCGACGCCGTGGAGCCGTCGGCGAGCGCCACGGTGAAGTCTCCCTCGCCGCCGGACACGCTCTCGGCGCGGACATCGCGGATCTCCACGTCGTCGTAGGCGCCGAGCTGCGCGCGTGCGGTCGCCCGGAACTCGGCGGGAGGGGTGCCGTCGTTCGCGACGACGTTGTGCATGTGCAGCACCGTGCCGTTGCGGTATTCGCCCGAGTCCAGGAGCAGCACCGACCGGTGCATGCGTCCGAGCGTGAGTGCCGCCTGCAGGCCCGCGGGGCCTGCGCCGATGACGATCGCGTCGTACATGTGCGAGTGTCCTTCCGTGGATGGGGTTGCGTTCCCGCTCAGTCTGTGACTTCATGTCGACATGAAGTCAAGCGCCGAGCATCCGTGGTCCGTCGGCGAAGTCGCCGCCCGCTTCGACCTCCCCACCAACGTGCTGCGGCACTGGGAGGCGGTGGGCCTGCTGCGGCCCGAACGCGACATGGCCGACCGGCGCCGCTACGGGGAGGACGAGGTCGTCCGCATCGCCGTGATCCAGCGCAGCAAGGCGGCGGGGATGAGCCTCGAGCAGATCGGGGTGCTGCTCGACGACGGGAGCGCTGGTCGGCATCAGGTGCTGCAGGAGCACCTCGACGATCTGGACCGGCGCATGGAGGAGATGCGCCGGTCGCGGGAGATGACCGAGCACGCGATGCGCTGCCGGTCGCACGACATCGCCACCTGCCCGCGCTTCCGCGAGGGTGTCGCCGACGTCCTCGCCCGGTTCTGACGCCCTTCCAGACGCCCCGAGAACGGGCTCACGCGGAGGCCCCACCCGTCCGGCTCACGCATAGGAACCCTTGCGTAGACTGGGAATCGTGCCACTCGCCTCGACGGTTCGCCCGATCCGCAGCGGCCGCCGCTCCCGCACTCGCGTCCTTCGTGGTGCGGTCGGAGCCGCGCTCGCCGCGGTGTTCGCCATCGGCCTCAGCGCCTGCGCCCCCGATGCCGTCAGCGACTCGTTCCTGAGCGGCGAGAACACCGGCTACGTGGCCGCCGACGGCGCGATCGTCGAGATCCCCGTCGCCGAGCGCGACGAACCCGTCGACTTCGCCGGTGTCACCGAGGCGGGGGAGAGGTTCTCCAGCGCCGACATCGCCGGCAAAGTCGCTGTCGTGAACTTCTGGTACGCGGGCTGCGCTCCGTGCCGTGTCGAGGCGGGCGACCTCGAAGCGGTCTGGCAGAAGTTCGGAGACCAGGGCGTCTCCTTCATCGGCATCAACACGAGGGATCAGGCCGACACCGCCAAGGCCTTCTCCGACGAGTACGGCATCACCTACCCGAGCCTGATCGACGTCGACACCGCGGAGGCGAAGCTCGCGTTCGCCGAGGTCGTGCCGATCCAGGCCACTCCGACCACGCTGGTGCTCGACAAGCAGGGCCGCGTCGCCGCCCGCATCATCGGGCCGATCGACAGCCCGTCGATCCTCTCCACGCTCGTCAAGGACGCGCTCGCGGAGACCTCGTGAGCGCGCGGGGTGCGCTGTGAACCCCGAGGTCATCATCAACTCGGGTGCGCTCTGGTTGGCGATCCCTGTGGCGATGCTGGCGGGACTCATCTCCTTCCTCTCCCCGTGCGTGCTCCCGCTCGTCCCCGGATACCTCGGCTTCCTCGGCGGTGCGGTGTCGCCGCGCGCTGCGCAGGGACGAACGGACGCCGTCGCCCCCGGGCGCGGTCGTCTCGTGCTGGGAGTGCTGCTCTTCATCCTCGGCTTCAGCGTCGTCTTCGTCGCCATCACGGCGCTCGGCGGCGTCGCGAA
The DNA here is from genome assembly GCF_038397765.1 of Microbacterium sp. LWH10-1.2. Taxonomy (NCBI): domain Bacteria; kingdom Bacillati; phylum Actinomycetota; class Actinomycetes; order Micrococcales; family Microbacteriaceae; genus Microbacterium; species Microbacterium sp. LWH10-1.2. Next base: position 2,639,971 of record NZ_CP151638.1, on the reverse strand, counting down.
CGTGTTCCTGATCCGGTGGGGCGATCTGATCACCCGCATCCTCGGCGTCGTGATCATCATCATGGGCCTGGTGTTCCTCGGGCTCTTCGGCTTCGCCCAGCGCGAGTTCCGATTCCACGTCGACTCGAAGCTCGGCGTCGCCGGAGCCCCGCTGCTCGGCGTCGCGCTCGGCATCGGGTGGGCGCCCTGTCTCGGGCCCACTCTCACGGCGATCTTCGCACTCTCGTTCAATGCGGGCGACCCGGTGCGTGCAGGATTCCTCGGGCTCGCGTACTCGCTCGGCCTCGGCATCCCGTTCCTGCTCGTCGCCCTCGGGTTCGGCTGGGCGACGAGGGCCATCGGCTTCCTGCGCCGCCATATCCGCGTGGTGAACGTCATCGGCGGCGTCCTGCTCATCGTGCTCGGCATCCTCATGGTGACCGGGCTGTGGACCGACATCATGTCCCGGCTGACGGCGGTGATGAACAGTGTCATCCTCCCGCTCTGACCTGAACGACCAGAAGGACCCCGTGGACACCGACCCGCTGCGCCCATCCGACCACGTCGACGGCGACGACACGATCGTCCAGCCCAAGCTCGGTTTCGTCGGCTGGCTGCGGTGGGGATGGCGCCAGCTCACCTCGATGCGCACGGCCCTGATCCTGCTGCTCGTGCTCGCGATCGCGGCGATCCCCGGCTCGATCTTCCCCCAGCGCATGGCCGACCCCAACGGCGTGACGCAGTGGGAGCGCAACAACCCCGACATCTTCCCGGTGCTCGACTCGCTGAAGATGTTCGACGTCTACCTGTCGCCGTGGTTCTCGGCGATCTATCTGCTGCTGTTCACCTCTCTCGTCGGCTGCGTGATCCCGCGCATCAAGCACCACCTCAAGGCCCTGCAGGCGCGCCCGCCGCGCACCCCCGCCCGGCTGAAGAGGCTCGCCGACTTCCGTGCGGTGGAGCGCACGAGCACGGATGCCGCCGCCGACGCGGCCGCGTCCATCGACATCGCCCAGAAGCAGCTGAAGGCCCTCGGATACCGCGTCGAGCGCTACGACGCCGGGCGCACCTTCTCGGTCTCCGCCGAGCGCGGGTACTGGCGCGAGACGGGCAACCTGCTCTTCCACATCGCGCTGGTCGGCGTGCTCATCACGGTCGGCGTCGGCGGCGGCTTCGCCTACACCGGTCAGCGCGTGCTGGTCGAGGGGGAGACCTTCGCGAACACCCTTCTCGACTACGACTCCATGAACCGCGGCCGCTTCGTCGGCGACGGGGCTCTCACGCCCTACTCGATGCGGCTCGACAGCTTCGACGTCACCTACCAGCCGTTCGGAGAGCCGGGATCGGGGCAGGCCGGCGACTTCTCCGCCAACGTCACGCTCAAGGAGAACGGTGACACGCGCACCGGCTCAGTGAAGGTGAACCATCCGCTCGAGGTCGGCGGCGACCGGATCTACCTGCTCGGCAACGGCTACGCGCCGACCATCACGGTCCGCAACGCCGACGGCAAGGTCGTCTTCAAGAACAGCGTCCCCTTCCTCCCGCAGGACACGAGCATGACCTCGCTCGGCGTCGTCAAGGTCACCGACGGGATGCCGGAACAGCTCGGTCTCCTCGGGTTCTTCTACCCCACCACCGGCGTGCTCGACACGGGGGCCTTCTTCTCCGCGTACGGGGATCTGACCAACCCCACGCTCACCCTCGACGTGTACTCGGGTGACCTCGGGATCAACGAGGGCACGCCCCGCTCGGTCTACGTGCTCGACACCACGGGGATGACGAAGCTCACCGGCCGCACGACGGACGTCGAGTCGATCAAGCTGACCCCGGGCAAGACCGCAGATCTCCCGAACGGGCTCGGCACCGTGACGTTCGAAGACGAGTCCCCCGCAGGGGCGACCGACCTCACGCACTCGGTGAAGAGATTCGCGTCGCTGCAGATCCACCACGACGCGTCGTCGGTGTGGGTGCTCGTGTTCGCCCTCCTGGCCCTCGGCGGGCTGATGCTGGCGCTCTTCGTGCCGCGTCGTCGCGTGTGGGTCAAGGCGACCCACTCCGGTGACGGGGTCGCGCTGGAGTACGCCGGTCTGGCGCGAGGCGAGGACCCCACGCTCGGCGCCGCCGTCGACGACCTCGTGGCCGGGCACGCACGGCTGCTCGACGCCGCCGGTGTCACGGCCGCCCATGAGGCGGAAGACGAATCCGAGCCCCCGGCATCCTCTCCCCCGGCATCCGAGCCCCCGGCATCCGACACTCCGAAAGTAGACTGACAGCATGCTCGAGCTCACCGTGATCTCGCCCGTCCTCCTGTGGACCGCGATCGCGATCTACGCGGCCTCCTTCGTGGCGTACGCCTTCGACCTGGCGCGCCGCTCGCAGGCGACGGCCGATGCGAAGACCGTCCGCGAGGGCGAGCTCGTCGGCGTCGGCGCCCGCGGGGGAGCGCCGACGGTCACCGCGACCGGCGCCGCTGCGGATCCCGCGCCGCAGCGCTTCGTGATGGCGCGCATCGGCACCTCGCTGACGATCCTCGCATGGGTGTTCCACCTCGCCGCCGTCGTCACCCGCAGCATCGCGGCCGGACGCGTCCCGTGGGCGAACCTCTACGAGTTCGCGATGATCGGCACGCTCCTGATCGTCCTCGTCTACCTCGTCGTGCTCACCCGGATCGACCTCCGCTACCTCGGCACCTTCATCACCGGTCTCGTGGTGGTCCTGCTCGGACTCGCCGCGACGAACTTCTACGTCGCCGTCACGCCCCTGATGGACCCGCTGAAGAGCATCTGGCTGATCATCCACGTGTTCGTCGCGTCTCTCGCCACGGCGTTCTTCGCGCTCGCGTTCGCACTCTCGGTGATCCAGCTCATGCAGGCCCGCCGCGAGCGGCTGGTGCGCGAGGAGGCCGCGAAGACCGGCCCAGGATTCCTCCGCACGCTGCCGGGGTCCGACCGCCTCGAGAGCCTCGCCTACCGCTTCACGATCATCGGCTTCATCCTGTGGACGTTCACGCTGATCGCAGGGTCCATCTGGGCGCAGGACGCCTGGGGTCGCTACTGGGGCTTCGACGTCAAGGAGACCTGGACCTTCGTGATCTGGGTCGTGTACGCGGGCTACATCCACGCCAGGGCGACGCGCGGCTGGCGCGGCAACCCGTCGGCATGGCTGTCGATCGTCGGCTTCGCGTCGGTGATGTTCAACTTCACCATCGTGAACGTCTTCTTCAAGGGCCTGCACGCGTACTCGGGCCTCAGCTGAGCGCGGAGCCCCGCTCTCAGAACGGCCAGATCAGCGGCACGTAGAACACCGCCACCGCGAAGAACAGCGCCATCAGAGGCAGACCGAGCTTGGCGTAGTCGCCGAAGCGGTAGCCCCCGGGCTCCATCACCATCAGGTTCGCGGGGGTGGCGACCGGCGTGAGGAACGCCGCCGCCCCGGCCACCGTCAGCGCCATCATGAACGGCATCACGGACGCGTCCATGGCCGAGGAGAGGGCCACGGCCACCGGTGCGACGATGAGCACCGTGGCGGTGTTGCTGATGAGCTGGCCGAGCACGAGCGTGATCAGCACGATGACGGCGACCGCCGCATGAGGACCTGATTCTCCGAGGAACGAGCGCAGCCCGTCGGCGATCAGCTGCGCCGCGCCCGTCTCCTGAAAGGCGGTCGAGAGCGGGATCATCCCGGCGACGAGGATCACCGTGGTCCAGGAGATCGCGCGGTAGGCCCGGGTGATCGAGACGACTCCGGTGAGGATCAGGGCGCCGGCGGCGAGGAGCCCGGCGATCGCCGCGGGCACGATGCCCGTCGCGAGCAGCACGATCATCGCGAGCAGGATCACGGCCGTCCGCTTGGCTCCGGCCCCGAGCGGCACGGAGCGACGCAGGGTCAGCGGCGCGTCCACCACGAGCACCTCCTCGCGCTTCGCGGTGTGCCGCTGCAGATCGTCCCATGACCCGTCGAGCAGCAGGGCGTCTCCGGCGCTGAGCTCGGTGCCCGATTCGTCGAAGGCATCCTCGCCGTGACGGACGCCCAGGATGACGAGGTCGCCGCTGGGCGTGCACATTCCGGGGAACACGTGCAGCCCGATCAGCGAGGACCGAGGAGGCACGACGACCTCGGCGACGCCGCGCGCCGGAGACATCAGAGCACGCTCGGGGGCGATCTCGTAGTCGGCCCGCAGCGCGGCGGCGAGCTGCTCCAGGTCGACCGGGGCCGACACCGGGCTGCGCGTCGGCAGCAGGCGCGAACCGAGCAGCAGGATGATCGCGAGAGTTCCGACGAGGAGGGGGAGGCCGGCCAGAGCGAACTCGAAGAACCCGAACTGCCTGCCCCCATTCTCGGCGGCGATGTCGGAGACGATGATGTTCACCGGGGTCCCGGTCAGGGCGAGCATCGAACCGGCGTGCGCGGAGAACGCCAGCGGCATCAGCATCTGCGAGGGCGCTATGCCCGCGCGCGCCGCCACCACGACCACCAGGGGCAGCAGCGAGGCGACCGACCCGTTCACGCTGATCACGGCGGTCAGCACGGCGGTGAGCAGCCCGATCGTCAGCAGCAGTCTCCGGCGCCGGGTGCCGGTCCTGGCGATGACCTCCTGCCCGGCCCAGGCGACGATGCCGGTGGCCTCCAGAGCCTCGCTCACGACGAAGAGCGAGGCGATGAACAGCACCGTCGGATCACCGAATCCGGACAGCGCGGTGTTCAGATCGAGGACGCCGAAGAGGTACAGCGCGATCGAGACGCCCACGGCGACGACCCCGAGCGGGATCCGGTTCGAGACGAACGCGATCACCGCGCAGAGCAGGATGACGAGGGTGGAGGTGATCGGATCCATTGGTTCACACAATAGAAGGCCGCGACGTCAAGGGGACCCCCTAGTTCTAGGGGGTCAGCTTGCCCCGGCATCCCTCGCGCCAAGATCATGGGGCTATGGCTGGCGATATGACGCTGAGTGCCCCCGACGCCGATCGCAAGGGGTTCCTGAACTGGATCGAGAAGGTCGGTAACAAAGTCCCTGATCCGACGATCATGTTCGTCTATCTGATCGGGTTCATCGCAGTCCTCTCCTTCCTGCTCGCCTGGGCCGGAGTCTCCGTCACCGACGAGGTGGTCGTCCCCGGTCCGCAGAGCCAGTTGGACGAGCTCAACGAGCAGTTCGGCGGCGGCTGGCAGATCTACGACACCACCACCGGGCTGCCGGCCGAGACACCCGACTACACGATCGAGGAGCGCACCTTCGAGGTGCGCAACCTCCTCTCCATCGAGGGCGTTCGCTTCTTCTTCTCCTCCTTCGTCGACAACTTCGCCGGGTTCGGAGTCGTCGCCGTCGTGCTGATCGCGATGGCGGGCGTCGGCGTCGCCGAGCACGCCGGCCTCATGGGGGCGATGATCCGTCGCGTCGTGAAGGTCGCGCCGCGCCGCTGGATCGCCGCGATCCTCATCTTCGTCGGCGTGCTCTCCTCGGTCGCCACGGATGCCGGGTATCTGATCCTGGTCCCGCTCGCGGCTGCGGCCTTCCTCACCGTCGGGCGGCATCCGCTCGCGGGGCTCGCCGGGGCGTTCGCGGGAGTCGGAGCCGCGTTCGGCGCCAACATCCTGATCACCCCGAGCGACAGCATGCTCACCGAGATCACCAACGAGGTGCTCACCGCTGCGGGCATGCAGCCGATCGAGGTGACCCAGAACTGGTACTTCGGCATCGTGTCGACGCTGCTGCTGACCACGGTCGCCCTGCTCGTGACCATGTTCATCACCGAGAAGCGGCTCGGTTCGTACGACCGCTCGGAGATGACCGTCGCCGACGAGGCCGACGGCGTCGACCACGATGCCGAGGCCCGAGGGCTCCGCTTCTCCTTCTGGGCGCTGCTCGGCTATCTCGCCGTGATACTGCTGCTGACCCTTCCCCCTGGTGCTCCGCTGCGCGACCCCGAGACGGGCGACATCATCGGCACGACGCCGTTCATGGCGAGCCTGGTGTTCATCATCTCGCTCGCGTTCCTCGTGTGCGGTGTCGCCTACGGCGCCGGGGCGAGGACGCTCAGGGGAGGTTCGGCCGCGGTCGGAGCCATCGCGAAGACGTTCGCCAGCCTCGGCGGACTGCTGGTGATGTTCCTGATGATCGCCCAGTTCATCGCGCTGTTCAACTGGACCAACCTGCCCACCGTCGCCGCGGTGTCGGCCGCCGAGCTCCTGCAGCAGGCGAGCGTGCCGGCGATCGTGCTCCTGCTCGCGTTCATCCTCGTGATCGTGATCCTCGACTTCATCCTCCCGGGGCTCGTGCCCAAGTGGGTGATCTTCGCTCCGGTGTTCATCCCGATCTTCGCCTCGCTCGACGTCGCACCGCAGACTCTGCTGGCGGCGTACCGGGTGGGCGACTCCCCGGTCAACGTGCTCACCCCGTTGATGGTGTACCTGCCGTTCATGGTGACCGTCGCGCAGCGCTACAAGAAGGACGCGGGCATCGGCACGATCATCGCGCTGATGATCCCGTACGCGGTCTGGATGCTGATCTCCTGGGTGGCCCTCTACGTCGTGTGGTTCCTCCTCGGCATCCCGTGGGGACCCGGCTCACCGGTCGACGTCGTCGGCTGACCCTCCCCGCCGTCCGGCCTCACCCTCCCCCGGGACCGGGCGGCGGGCCTCGACATCACCACCGCACGCAAGGAGCCACCATGGAACGCAGACCGAACAAGCTGATCCCCGCCGACCTCCCGACCGTGCCGGGCCTCGACGCGCTCGACGCCGCGACGATCACGGTCGGGGTCGTGCCAGACGACGTCGAGGCGCTCGGCATCGGAGTGCACTCCGACGGCGACGTGCCGGCGGAGCTCGGCTTCGACAGATCGGCGCTCGAGGAGGCCGGCTTCACCGGCGCGGCGGGGTCGTCTCTCCTGCTCCCTCAGGCGGACGCGGCCGACATCGTCGCCGTGGGTCTCGGAGCACGGGACGAGACGACGGCGAATGCGCTGCGGGATGCCGCCGCGACGTTCGTGCGCGCGGCATCCCGCCGTTCACGACTGGGTCTCCGCATCGACGACCTCGGCGACGTCGACGCGGACACCGCTGTTCGGATGCTGGCGGAGGGGGCCCTGCTCGCCCGCTACCGGTACACGGTGCTGCGCGGCTCCTCGCCGCACGTCCCGCTCGCCTCGCTCGTGCTCGATGTGCCAGGGGGTGCGGATGCCGCCATCGCCGAAGCACGCACGGGTGCGCGGGCGGCCGTGGTCGCGCGCGACCTCGCCAACACCCCGCCGGGGCACCTCACCGCCGTGAACCTCGGAGAGATCGCGACGGAGCTCGGAGAGCGATTCGGGTTCGAGGTGGAGCTGTTCGACAAGCAGGCACTCATCGATCTCGGCTGCGGTGGCCTGCTCGGCGTCAACCAGGGCTCCGTGGAGGAGCCGCGGATGGTGAAGCTGAGCTACACCCCGTCGGGCGGAGCGACCGGCCACCTCGGGCTGGTCGGCAAGGGCATCATGTACGACTCCGGAGGCATCAGCCTCAAGCCCAGCGACCCCATGCACCTGCTCATGAAGATGGACATGGGAGGGGCCGCAGCGGTGCTCGGGGCCTTCACCGGTCTCCGCGACGCGGGCGTGACCGCTCAGGTCACCGGGTGGCTGATGTGCACCGACAACATGCCCTCCGGCACCTCGTACAAGCTCGGCGACGTGCTGACCGCCCGAGGGGGGACGACCGTGGAGGTCAAGAACACCGACGCGGAAGGACGACTGGTGATGATGGACGCCCTCGTGCTCGCGAACGAGGACGGCGTGGACGCCATCATCGACATCGCGACGCTCACCGGCGCCGCGCTGGTGTCGCTCGGCCCCGCGACCGCGCCGGTGCTCGGCAACGACCAGAAGACGATCGACCTCGTCCGCACGGCATCCGCCGCGGTGGACGAATCCGTGTGGCAGCTGCCGCTGGAGCGCAAGTACCGGCCGCAGCTCGACTCGGAGATCGCCGACATCGCCAACCTCGGCGGGCCGTTCGCCGGGGCGACGACCGCGGCGCTCTTCCTCGCGCACTTCGTGGGGGAGACCCCGTGGGCGCACCTCGACATCGCCGGCACGATGCAGACCGAGAAGGACGACTCCTGGCGGACGGCGGGGGCGACGGGCTTCGGCGCGCGCATCCTGCTGGAGTCCGCGCGCGCGTTCCGGGCGGGGGAGTGACCACCATGACCACGTCGAACTACGTCGGACCGCTGAGCTTCGCGGTCTTCGCTGTGCCGGCCGACGCGGAGCTCGTCTCCGTCATCGACGAGCTGCAGAGCCTGCAGCTCTCGCACGCCGTCGAGGTGCTCGATCTCGAGCTGGTGGAGCTCTCCGACGACGGGACGGTGCGCCGGCTGACCTTCGCAGACGAGACTGCGGCCGCCGCGGAGACCGATCTGCTCGATGACGACGACCTCTCCGAGATCGGACGCGAACTGCGAGCGGGCGAGCGGGCGCTCGTCGTCGTCTACGAGGACCGCAGCCTTGCGACGGTCGCCGACCGCATCACGGCGCTCGGCGGACGCGAGGCATGGGCGGGCGGCATCGACGCCGCCGATCTGGACGAGGGAGTCGCATCATGAGTCTGCTCCGCACGGCCGCACGCGCGGCGGTCGCCACCCGGGTGGTCGGCAACGTCCAGCGACGGCAGCACCAGCAGTGGGCGGCCCAGGACGCCGCCGTGGCCGCGCAGCAGGCGCAGGCCGCGGATGACGCGGCTGCTCGCCTCGCGGCCACCACCGCTCCTGCACCCGCCGCTCCTGCACCGGCCGCTGCGCCGGACATGACCCAGGTGATCGCACAGCTCCAGCAGCTCGGCCAGCTGCGGGACGCCGGTGTGCTCACCGACGCGGAGTTCGAGGCGCAGAAGCAGCGGCTCCTCGGCGCCTGAGCCCGCCCCATGACCCAGGATGCCGCACCTGCGGCATCCGTCACGAACGCCGCAGACGCGGCAAGGAGTACAACAGCATGCATTTCTGGTCCTCGATCGTCGACATCCTCTGGTGGTCTCTCACGGTCTTCGTCTTCGTCGCCTATCTGATGGCGTTGTTCTCGATCATCAGCGACCTGTTCCGCGACCGCGCGCTCAACGGCTTCGCGAAGGCGGTCTGGCTGCTCTTCCTGGTGTTCCTGCCCTTCCTCACTGCGCTGGTGTACCTCATCGCGCGCGGCAAGGGCATGGGCGAGCGCGCTGCGCAGCAGTCCGCCGCCGCGCAGTCCGCTGCCGAGGACTACGTCCGCTCGGTTGCCGGGACGGCGGCGACGCCCACCGACGAGATCGAGCGGGCCAAGCGCTTGTTCGACGCCGGTGCGATCAGCGAGGCCGAGTTCGCCTCGCTGAAGCAGTCCGCGCTGCGTCGCGCCTCGGCGTGATGCGGTGCAGCGGCTGATCGGGCGGACGATGCACGATCACGACGAGGCTCCGGTCGGCGGCGCCCCCTTCTCCGGAAGGGGGATGCCGTCGGCCGGCGCCTCGTGGGCCGGCCGGCTGGCCACCTCCGCCGAGGGCATCTACGGACTGATCATCGTCGCCGGCATGATCGTCGTCAGCCGCAACCTCACCGCGAGCTCCGGAGACGCCCTGATCTCGGTCGTGACGACGCTGCTGGTGTTCTTCGCGGCGCACGTGTACTCCTCGGCGGTCTCCTGGATGGCCAGGGGGTCCGAGCGGCGATCGCTCGGCGAGGCGCTCGCGCACGGGGTCGGGGAGTCGTCCGGCATGATCGTCGTCGGTGCGGTTCCCGTCGTCATCCTGCTGCTCGGTGTGATCGGCGTGCTCCGCGATGCCGACGCCGTGTGGCTCGCCCTCGGCGCCGATGTGATGCTGCTCGGGCTGCTGGGCTGGTTCATCGCCGCTTCCCGCAGCCACAGCCTGTGGGTGCGCCTCGGGAGCATGCTCGTCACCGCCGCGTTCGGCGGGGTGCTCATCGCGCTGAAGGCGCTCGTCCATCATTGATGCCATGAAGGATTCGGACTCGCCCCGCCGTCGCTGGTGGCACGTCGACCCGGGCGGAGCGCTCGGCGGCCTGCTGCTGGCGGTGCTGTCGGCGACCCCGTCGCTGCTCCCTCGTGCGGCGCTGTTCCAGGGGCTCATCACGGCGGTCGCCTTCGCTGTGGGCTATGGCGTCGGCACGGCGGCGTGGCTCGGCCTCCGACGCCTCGTGCCGATGCGCAGCCGACCGATCCTCTGGGTCGCGTACGGGGTGCTCTGGCTCGTCGCGGTCGGAGCGCTGTCCGTGCTGGCCGTCGCCTGGCAGAACGAGGTGCGCAGAGCAGTGGAGATGCCTCCGCTGGACGCCGTGGACCTCGCCGGGTTCCTGCTCGGATTCCTCCCGGTCGTCGTCATCCTGATCGCGGTCGGAAAGCTCAACCGACGCGTCTTCCGCGCGCTCCAGCGCACGTCGGGAACATCGGTGGCGCTGCTGGGCACCCTCACCGCGCTGGTCGCGGGCGTCGCCGCGACGGTGCTCGTCGTCATGTTCGGTGTCGACGCGGTTTACAAGGGACTCAACGGAGCCCCGGATGCCGAGGCCGTCGAACCGGCGAGCGAGTTCCGCTCCGCCGGGGCCGGGTCGGAAATCCGCTGGGAGGACCTGGGGCGGCACGGCAGCGCCTTCATCGGCGGCGGCCCCACGGCGTCGGAGATCACGGCGCTCACCGGAGTGGAGGCGAAGGACCCCATCCGCGTCTACGCGGGGCTGGAGTCCGCGGAGACCCCGGAGGCGAGGGCGCAGCTCGTCGTCGACGAGTTGGAGCGGACGGGCGCGTTCGACCGCTCGGTGCTCGTCGTCGCGACGACCACCGGGTCGGGCTGGCTGGAGGCGCAGACCGTCGACGCGATCGAGTACCTGCACGCCGGTGACACCGCGATCGCCGCGATGCAGTACGCCTACACCCCGAGCTGGGTGTCGTTCCTGTTCGATCCGGACGCTCCCGTCGAGTCGGCGCGGGCGCTGTTCGACGCGGTCGAGGAGCGGTGGTCCCGGCTCCCCGCCGATGACCGCCCCGAGCTGATCGTGTACGGTCTGAGCCTCGGCGCTCACGGCGGACAGGCGGTGTTCGACGGCCTCGGCGATCTGCGGTCTCGTGCGGACGGGGCGATGTTCGTCGGCAGCCCCAACGGATCAGCGCTGTGGCGCACCCTGCAGGGGGCGCGCGATCCGGGGAGTCCGGTGTGGCAGCCGGTGCTCGCAGACGGACGCGAGGTGCGATGGATCTCCCGCGCGGGGGACGAGAGCCTGCTGCCGGGGCCCTGGTCGGAGCCGCGCGTGCTGTACCTGCAGCACGCGACCGACCCGGTGACCTGGCTCGCTCCCGAGCTGATCTGGAGTCCGCCCGAGTGGCTGGATCCGTCGCAGCGGGCGGATGACGTCAGCCCGGAGATGCGGTGGATACCGGTCGTGACCGCCGTGCAGGTCGGCATCGACATGCTCGGCGGCGAGGCCGTGCCCGCACGGCACGGACACAACTTCGGCGATGTCGTCACGACGGGCTGGCGCGAGGTCGCCGGCGACGCGGGTCTCGACCAGGCGGCCGTGGACCGCATCCAGGAGGAGATCGAGGGCTACGCGCCCATCCAGCCCTACCTGGAGTGAGTCAGCCGCCGAGCGGGATGATCTCGGCGTGCTCCCCGTCCTCGTCGTACCAGACGAACTCGGCCTCGGTTATGGTCTCGGTCGGCGGGAGCTCGAGTGCGCGACCCGCCGCGCGCTCCAGAACCTCCCACTCCGCAGCGCCGAGGGAGCGGGCGTAGACGAGGGAGAGGTGGAAGGTCCAGTCGTCGACGCTCAGCTCATCGAGCCGTCGGTAGTCGGTCGGCTCGAGCCTGTCCGTGAGGCGGGAGTAGGCCTGGACCAGGGACGCGGACCGCGCCGCGCGGAGGATGACGACCTGCCAGGGAGACGGGAACGCGTCAACGGCATCCGCCGTCACCTCGATCGGAGGTTGTTCAGCAGCCCACCCGCGGATCAGGGCCGCGACCTCTTCTCGGCGCTCCGCCTCGAAGAACCCGCGCAGCGTCACATGTCCGGTGTGCGGATGCCGCAGGTCTCGTGCCGGCCCGTCGAGCAGCGCGCGCTGCGTGCTCTCGTACTCCCGCGCGACGGCCGCGGAAGGCCGCAGCACGAGGTACTGCTGGCCCTGCAGCGAGGCGAGCTGATCCGGGGTGTCCATGAACGGTCGTCGCATGGGTCGAGGGTACGTGAGTCCGGTCGCCCCCGTGCGTCACATGACGGTGACGTTCCGGAGAAGCGCGGTCGACGACCGGGCGGCGACTCGAAGGTGCTGCCGACGTCAGGGGGCGACGGCGGGAGCGGGAGCGTCGATGGCGAGTTTCACGCCGATCGCGCCGAGCAGCGTGCCGGTGACCCGTTTCTGCCATCGCATCCACGTGGGCCTGCGCTGAAGGAAGGTGGCGACGGAGCCGGCGACGACGATGATCGCGCCGTTGACCACCACCCCGACGAGGATCTGGATCGCGCCGAGCTGGAATCCCTGCGCCACAATGCTGCCGGCGGCGGGATCGATGAACTGCGGAATGAGCGCGAGATAGAGGATCGCGACCTTCGGGTTCAACAGGTTCGTCAGAAGCCCCATGCGGAAGAGCGTGCCGAACGAATCGCGAGGCAGATCATCGGTCTCGAACGGGGACCTCCCACCCGGGCGAAGCGTCTTGTAGGCGAGCCAGAGGAGGTACAGGGCGCCCGCGATCTTCACAACGATGAACAGCCAGGGGACGACGAGGAAGACCGCCGCCAACCCGAGGTTGGCCATGACGAGGTACACGACGAAGCCCACAGCCGTCCCGGACAGCGACATCATCCCGGCACGCCATCCCTGGCTGATGCTGCGAGAGACCAGATACATCATGTTCGGTCCGGGGGTGAGGGCGAGCCCGAGCTCGATGAGCGCGATACCGAGGGCGGCGGACAACGAGATCATGCACGCTTCTTTCATCAGGAGGATTCACACGCGCATCCCCCTCGACGCTGCACCCAGTCTCGCATCCGATCTACGTATGAGCTCGCACACGCTCCGATGCGCCGGGGGAGATCTGTGCCGGCGCCGACGAGAACGCCTCCGCAGGTCGCTGTGCGGAGGCGTTCTCGGTCCCCCGGAGGGCGACGGTCGATGGATGCTCAGGCGGTCGCGAGCACCGTCTTCGCAGAGGTCGTCCGGCGAAGGGCGATCGCGAGGGTCGTGACGATCAGGGACAGCACACCCCAGACGACGAGCCCCGCTGCGGCCCCGCCGTTCGCGGCGATGAGACCCGTGAACGCGGGCGCCGTGGGCAGGGAGGCCCCGATCGCCGAGAGCCACCCGGGAACGGTCGAGATGAGCCCGGTCGCGACGGCCAGCACACCGACCAGAGCGCCGATCCAGCGGCCGATCCCGCCGAAGACCGCGACGAGCGCCTGGTTCACCGCGGCGAACACGACGCCGGCGAGCACAGCCGTGCCGGCGAACGCCCACCAGGTCGCCGCGTCATAGCTCGCCACGATCTGCACGATGAGCGCCACAAGCACGCCCTGGCCGGCGCCGATCAGCGCGGCCGGCGCGAAGGAGCGCAGAGCGAGACCGGCCGAGGAACGGCGGGACGTGAGGGTGCGCGCCGTGTGCGCCCGCATCACGATGAACGAGGCTAGTCCGCCGAACCACAGCACGACGGCGGCGAGCAGCGGGATCGCGGTCGGGCCGAAGATCGTGTCCATCTTCGAGTTCGAGGTGACCGGGTCGGCCATCACGGTCGCCAGCGACTTCGACTCGCCGTCGGTGAACGACGGCAGGGAGTCGGAGGCCTTGCGCAGTCCACCGGCGAGATCACCGGTGCCCGTCGCCAGGGTGTCGAGCCCGGTGGCGAGCTCGGTCGCTCCGGTGGACAGCTGCGTGGCGCCGTCCGACAGCTGCGTCGCCCCGTCGGCGAGCTGGCGGGCGCCGCTCGTGGACTTGTCGATGCCGTCGGTGGCGAGCTGGTTGAGACCGGCAGCGATCGACGAGGCGGCGGTGCCGGCATCGCGCATCTGCGTGGAGAGCGTCGCGGTCGCCTCCGTGTTGAAGGCCGTCAATCCTGCCGCGGTGCCGGTCGCGGCTCCTGCTGCCAGAATCGCCGGACCTTTCTCCGGGTCGACGAGGCCGGCCGCCGTCGCCGATGCGTTCTTGAGTTTCGTGCAGAAGTCGGGCGTCGCGACCGTGTCGCATTCACCGACCAGTTTCGTGAGCTCCGTCGACAGACCGGACACTCCGGCTGCGACGCCGCTGGTCAGCTGCTGCACGGCAGCCGCGCCGTCCGACAGCTTTGCGGGGACGAGGCCCGTCTGCTGCAATCCGGACGCCCCGCCGAGCAGCCCGGACCCGAGCTGTCCCGCTCCGGCGGCGATCTGACGGGTGTTGCCGGCGATCGTGCCGAGGCCGTTCGCGAGATCGGAGGCGCCGGAGCCGAGACCGGACGCGCCGGTGGCCAGCTTCGCGGCGCCGTCCGGGATCGCGGCCGCACCGGTCGCGGCATCCCGTGCTCCGGAGGCGAGCTGCAGCGCGCCGTCCGCCGCTTCGCCGATCTGGTCGCCGAGGGTGGTGAAGCCGACCAGCACGTTGCTCATGGTCGCCTCGCTGAGCATCGAGCCCATCGTCGACGTCGCGACCGAGGCGATCTGGCTGGTGATGAGATCGTCGGCGACGAGGCCGTCTGGCGGAGTGGTGACCGTGATGGTCGCCTTCTCGGCCTTGTCGGAGGCGGCGCCGCCGCCGTCGGAGATCGCCTTGCCTGCGGAGGTCGCGGCGGCGGAGAAGTCCTCGGGGATCGTGATGACGGCCTGGTAGGTGCCGTCGGCGAGCCCGTCGGCGGCGTCGTCCTTGTTGGAGATCACCCAGGTGAGGTTGGAGTCGAGGTCGTCCGACCCCTCGACGAGCCCCGCGGAGAGCTGTCGGCCCAGCGGGGTCAGTTGTCCGTCGATCGTGACCGGGTCGTCGAGGTTCACGATCGCGGCGGTCATGGAGTACAGCCGCTCGGTCGGGTTCTGCAGCGCCGCGACGAGGATGCCCCCGACGGCTGCGGGGAGCAGCAGGATGCCGAGGATCGTCAGCCATGTGATGGGCTTGCGGGAGCGTGCGCGCTCGATGGGGAGGGTCATGCGGTCACCTCGGTGGATTCTGCGGAGTCTTCGGCGTCGAGGCCGGGGGCATCCGTTGCGTCTGCGGCGGAGTCGGGGTGGGCGGCGGGCGCGTCGGCGAGGCGAGGAGCGGGTGCGCTCACATCGACGAGGTCCGTGGTCTCGCGCCCGGCGGACGCGAGGACGTCGAGCGCCGCGGCGGGAGCAGCGGCGGTGAGGAGCACGGCCGTGGCGGCATCCGCGTCGCGCAGTCGCGCGGCGAGCTGATCGCGTGCCGCCTGCGGGAGCAGGTCGACGCCGTCGATCACGACGAGTGCAGGGCGGCCGCGCAGGGCTTCGGAGAGATCGGATGCCGTGGCTCCGGCATCCGTCGCGATCACCGTTCCGACGTGCGCCCTGACCCACGCCGCGCGTCCGGGGAGGAGATGGCCGGCGACCCGCAGTCGACCGTCGTCGGGGGTGACGCGTCCGGCGATCGCGAGGGCGAGCGCGCGGAGTGCACCGGGGGCGGCTCCGGTGAGGACCGCCGATCCGCCTGGTGCGACGCGAAGGTGCAGTCCGTCGATGCCGGTGTCGGCGAGCACGAGGCCGTCGGCGGCGACGACCGAGTCGTCTCCGGGCCAGGAGGAGAGGTGCCGTTCGCGCTCCACGGCCTCGCCCTCGATGTCGACGCTGGGGAGGATCCGCTCCAGCCACGCGGGGATCTGCCAGGCGCGCTCGCCGAGGATCGCCATGAGCGCCGGGATCAGCGTCATCCGCACGAGGAACGCGTCGATCGCGATGCCCGCGGCGAGCCCCAGCGCGATCGGCTTGAGCGAGGAGTCGCCCTCGGGGACGAACGCGACGAACACCGCGAACATGATGAGTCCTGCGGCGGTGACGACCTTCGCCGAGCCCGTGAAGCCGCTGCGCACGGCTCGGAGCGCCGCGGCCCGGCGCGCCGCGCGGTCGGGGTTCTTCGAGTCCTTGTCGTGCACGAAGTCCTCGCGCATGCGGGAGACGAGGAACACCTGATAGTCCATCGCGAGTCCGAACAGCACGCCCATCAGGATGATCGGCATGAAGCTGATGATCGGGCCGACCTTCGCGACGTGCAGGAGGTCGGCGAACCAGCCCCACTCGAAGACGGCGCCGACGATGCCGAACGCCGCGACGATCGAGAGCAGGTAGCCGAGGGCGGCGGTGACGGGGACCCAGATCGAGCGGAACACGATGGTCAGCAGGATCAGCGAGAGGCCGATCACAAAGATGCCGAACGGCAGCAGCGCGTTGCCGAGCTGGTCGGAGATGTCGATCCCGACGGCGGTGAAGCCCGTGACCTTGAGGTCGATGCCGAACTCCTTCAGCCACTCGTCGTGGTGGGAGCGGAGCTCGCGCACGAGATCGGCTGTCGCGGGGGCGTCGGGCGCCGTCTCGGGGATGATCTGCACGATGCCGGTGTCGGCGGTCTCGTTGGGGGTCGAGAGGGCGACCTCCTTCACGCCGTCGACCTTCGCGACGGCGTCTCCGAGATCCTCCATGAGGCCCAGCGGATCGGTCGACGTGACGATCGTGCCGGTGAGGATCAGCGGACCGTTGAAGCCGGCGCCGAACTCCTCGCCCACGAGGTCGTAGGTCTGCCGCGCCTCGGAGTCCTTCGGCAGCACGCCCGCGTTCGGGAGCGCGAGGTTCAGGCTGAGCGCGGGCACCGCGACGATGCCGAGGCCGATCACGACCGCGAGCGACACGAGGATCGGGCGCTTCGTGACGCCGGAGACCCAGCGCTGGCTGAACGAGCGACGGCCTTCGGGGGCGGGGGAGCCCTTGCGCGCCTTGCGCTCGCGGCGCGGCCAGCCGGTGACCCGGCCCTTGACGAAGCCGAGGACGGCCGGGGTGAGGGTCACGGCGATCGCCACGGCGACGGCGACCGCGACGGATGCCGCGATGCCCATGGTCGTGAGGAAGGGGATGCCGGCGAATCCGAGGCCGATCAGCGCGATCAGCACGGTGACGCCGGCGAACACGACGGCCGATCCTGCGGTGCCCACCGCGCGCGACGCGGACTCCTCGGGGTCGACGCCCTCGCGGACCTGATCCTGGTGTCTCGCCATGATGAACAGGGCGTAGTCGATGCCGACGGCGAGCCCGAGCATGAGCGCCAGGAGCGGCGTGGTCGAGGAGACGGTCGCGAAGGCCGTGGCGGCGAAGATGCCGGCCATGGAGATGCCGACGCCGAGGATCGCGGTGAGCAGCGGGAGTCCTGCGACGACGAAGGAGCGGAACGTCACGATGAGGACGAGCAGGGCGATCAGCAGGCCGACGGCCTCGGTGAGGGTGACGCCCGGGATGGACATCGCGAAGAGGTCTCCGCCGAGGGAGGTCTGAGAGCCGTCGGGGAGCGCTGTGGAGAGCTCGTCGACGGTGCGGGTGAGAGCATCCTTCGTCTCGGCGGAGACGTCGGTCGCCTGCCCCTCGAACTGCAGGCGCACGATCGCGGCGGTCTTGTCGTCGTTGATCATGCCCTTGACCATCTCGTCATAGGGCGAGGTGACGGCGAGGACGCCCTTCATCGTCGACAGCTCGTCGACGGCGTGCTCCACGTCCGTCCGGTAGGCGTCATCCGTGATGTGGTCGCCGTCGGCCGCGACGACGATGAACTGCGCGTTGGTGCCGCTCACCTGGGGGAACGAGCGGGACAGCTGCTCGAGGCCGGCCTGTGATTCGGTCCCGGGGATCGAGAAGGTGTTGTCGGTGCCCTGCCCGAGAGCCAGCGCACCGGCGCCGGCGATGCCGAGCACGATGAGCCAGGAGACGAGCACGCGCCAGGGGTGCCGGAACGACCAGCGCCCGAGCGAGGACAGGAGAGTGGACACGACGTTCCTCCGAGGATCCCAGTTGGATACACAGGTGTATCCAATACATAGATGTATCGTAAAGGTGTCGGCCCGCGAAAGTCTGTGTGCCGGGTGTGAGAATGAGGGGGCAGGAGGATTCGATGACGACATCCACGACACGCAGTCGCGAGAACACGCGAGCCAGGCTGCTCGACGCCGCAGCCCAGGTGTTCGCCGAGGTGGGTCTCGACGGCGCATCGGTCGAGGCGGTGTGCGAGCGCGCAGGCTTCACCCGCGGAGCCTTCTACTCCAACTTCGAGTCCAAGGACGAGCTCTTCCTCACGCTCGCCGCCAGCGTCGGCGAGGTGCGCATGAAGGCGGTCCGCGCCCGCGTGGAGGAGATGACGGCCGATGGCGCGCTCGCCGAGGGGTGCGATCCCGTCGACCTCGTGCAAGACGTCATGGACTCGGGTGGCGACGACCGTCTCGGCGTGATGCTCCTGAGCGAGATCCGCATCAGAGCCCTTCGGGACGAGGCCTTCGGCGCCGCCTATCTCGCCCAGGAGCGTGAGATGGTCGCCAGCATCGCGCAGATCATCACCGACATCGTCGCCGCCGGTCTCCTGCGGCTGCGCGTGCCCGCCGAGGCCGCCGCGCGCATGCTCATGATCGTGTGGGAGGGAATGACCGTCCGCGGCGCGATGGACGGGCAGGATGCCGCGCAGCTGCGCCGCTCCGGCGGCGTCGAGCTCGGGCGCCTGGTGCAGCTGCTCATCGAGGAGTGAGGTCGCGGCGCGCGTCCGGACTCAGGATGCGGCGCGCGCTGCCCGCTTCTCCTGCTGGAACACGCGGATCGCCTCGTAGCGCTCGGCGGAGCGGGCCTGGCGCTTCGCCGCCTCCTCCGCACGGTTCTTCGGCGGCGCCGGGGTGACGAGCTCGTCGAGCAGACGACGCGTCGACTCCGCGATCTCGGCGACGGCGCGGTCGAACACCTCCTGATTCGCTCGCGAGGGCTTCGTCGTGCCCGCGATCTTGCGCACGAACTGGAGCGCGGCGTCGTGGCACTCCTCGTCGGTGGCGGCCGGTTCGAGGTTGTTCAGAGGGACGATGTTGCGGCACATGCAGCCAGGCTAGGACGCATCTCCGACGCCGCCAAGCACCTCGTGGCAGCGGCCGAGGCGGGCCAGCCACCAGTCGCGGCGCTCGTCGGAGGCCGCGAGCCGCGTGAGCGCCGCGGCATCCGGGGTCGCCCTGCCCACCGGGATCGAGCCGTCGACCGGACGGAGGTCGGCGACGTCGTCGAGGAACAGCGACGCCGTGCCGAGACCGCAGTCGAAGTCGAGCCGCGGCAGCGCGGCGGCGAGGGCGGCGCCCTGGGAGAGCCCGATCGCGGTGTCGAGGGCGCTCGACACGACGACGGGGAGTCCGGCGGCGGTCACGATCTGGAGCGCGTGCGTGACGCCGCCGAGCGGCTGCGCCTTCACGACGAGGAGGTCGGCCGCCTTCGCGCGGGCGACGGCGAGCGGGTCGGTCGACTTGCGGACGCTCTCGTCGGCGGCGACCGGGATGCCCATGTACTTCACCCGTCGGCGCAGCTCGGCGAGCTCGTCGACCGTCGCGCACGGCTGCTCGACGTACTCCAGGTCGAACTCGTTGAGAGCGTGCACGGCGTGCTCGGCCTCGTCGACGTTCCACAGGCCGTTCGCATCGACGCGGATGCGGCCCTCCGGACCCATGACCTCGCGCACGGCGCGCACGCGGGCCACGTCGTCGGCGAGCGTCTGACCGGGCTCGGCGACCTTGACCTTGGCGGTGCGGCATCCGGGGAACCGGGCGAGCACCTCGGCCACCTTCGACGCGTCGACCGCGGGGACGGTCGCGTTGACCGGGATGCGGTCGCGCAGCGGCTCCGGCTGGGCGTTCCAGGCGAAGTCGATCGCCGCGGCGAGCCAGGTCGAGGCCTCGGCATCCGCGTACTCCACGAAGGGGGAGAACTCCGCCCAGCCCTCGGGGCCCTCGAAGAGCAGGGCCTCTCTCGTGTCGACGCCGCGGAAGCGCGTGTGCATCGGGAGGGAGACGACCCGTGCCGAGTCGATCAGGTCTGCGAGCGGCGGGAGCGTCATAGGGTCCATCTTGCTCCGTCGCGGGCCGAAACACGGCGGGAACTCGCCCCTAGGCTGGGAGCATGTCGCACCCCCGTCACGCCCTCGACATCGAGGCCTTCGACCGCCCGGCCCGCTCGCAGGCGCTGCTGGATGCCGTGCACTCGCGCGTGGTCATCGCCGACGGCGCGATGGGCACCATGCTGCAGCAGCACGATCTGTCGATCGAGGCCGACTTCGAGGGGCTCGAGGGGTGCAACGAGATCCTCAACGTCACCCGCCCCGACGTGATCGGCGGCATCCACGACGCGTACTTCGCGACGGGCATCGACGCGGTCGAGACCAACACGTTCGGGGCGAACTGGTCGAACCTGTCGGACTACGGCATCGACGACCGCATCCACGAGCTCGCCGAGCGCGGCGCGCGCATCGCCCGCGAGCGCGCGGAGGCTGCCGAGGCCGTGGACGGCCGCGTGCGCTGGGTGCTGGGGTCGATGGGACCCGGCACCAAGCTGCCGACCCTCGGCCACACCACGTACGACCATCTCAAGCAGACGTTCGCGCTGCAGGCCGAGGGCCTGATCGACGGAGGCGCCGACGCGTTCCTCATCGAGACCAGCCAGGACCTGCTGCAGACGAAGGCCGCGGTGAACGGATGCCGACAGGCGATCGTGGCGCGCGGCATCCGTCTGCCGATCTTCGTCGAGGTGACCGTCGAGACCACCGGCACCATGCTGATGGGGTCGGAGATCGGCGCCGCGCTGACGGCGCTGGAACCGCTCGGGGTCGACGCGATCGGCCTGAACTGCGCCACCGGTCCCGCCGAGATGAGCGAGCACCTTCGTCACCTGTCGAAGCACTCCACGGTGCCGATCGCGTGCATGCCCAACGCGGGGCTGCCCGTGCTCGGCGCGAACGGCGCGCACTACCCGCTGACCCCCGCGGAGCTGGCGACCGCGCACGAGCAGTTCGTGCGCGAGTTCGGTCTGGGGCTGGTGGGCGGATGCTGCGGCACCACCCCCGAGCACCTCGCCGCCGTGGTCGAGCGGCTGGAGCCGTACCGTACCCGCGCGCTGACCACTCGCACGCCCGAGGTCGAGTCGGGCGTCGCGTCGCTCTACCAGCACGTGTCGTTCGATCAGGACGCCTCGTACCTCGCGATCGGCGAGCGGACGAACGCGAACGGCTCGAAGGCGTTCCGCGAGGCGATGCTGGAGGAGCGCTGGGACGACTGCGTCGAGATCGCCCGCAACCAGATCCGCGTCGGCGCGCACCTGCTCGACGTGTGCGTGGACTACGTGGGGCGTGACGGCGTCGCCGACATCCGCGAGGTCGTCTCGCGCTTCGCCTCGCAGTCGACGCTGCCGCTCGTGATCGACTCGACCGAGCCGCCCGTGATCCAGGCGGGACTGGAGCTCATCGGAGGGCGCCCTGTCGTCAACTCCGTGAACTACGAAGACGGCGACGGCGCCGACAGCCGGTTCGGCCGCATCATGCCGCTCGTGAAGGAGCACGGCACCGCGGTCGTCGCGCTCACGATCGACGAACAGGGACAGGCACGCACGACCGAGGGCAAGGTCGCGATCGCCTCGCGCCTGATCGACTCGCTGGTGGGCGAGTGGGGCATGCGCGTGGAGGACATCATCGTCGACGCGCTGACGTTCCCGATCGCCACCGGCCAGGAGGAGACCCGGCGCGACGGCATCGAGACGATCGAGGCCATCCGGCAGATCACGCAGAAGTACCCTGGCATCCACACCACCCTCGGTGTCTCGAACGTGTCGTTCGGGCTCAACCCCGCCGCGCGGATGGTGCTGAACTCGGTGTTCCTGCACGAGGCGTCGGAGGCCGGGCTGTCGAGCGGCATCATCGACGCCGCCAAGATCGTGCCGCTGGCCTCCCTGCCCGAGGAGCAGCGCAAGGTCGCGCTCGACCTGGTGTGGGACCGCCGCGAGTACGACGCCGACGGGAACGTCACCTACGACCCGCTGTCGACCATGCTCGACCTGTTCGCCGGAGTCGACACCGCGGCCCTGCGCGACCAGCGCGCCGCCGAGCTCGCGGCACTCCCCGTCGGCGAGCGGCTGGAGCGGCGCATCATCGACGGCGAGGGCAAGGGGCTCGAAGCCGACCTCGACCTCGCACGCGCCGAGGGCAAGACCGCGCTCGGCATCATCAACGACCACCTGCTCGAGGGCATGAAGATCGTCGGCGAGCGGTTCGGCGCGGGTGAGATGCAGCTGCCGTTCGTGCTGCAGTCGGCCGAGGTCATGAAGACCGCGGTCGCGCTGCTCGAACCGCACATGGAGAAGTCGGATGCCTCGGGCAAGGGCACCATGGTGATCGCGACCGTGCGCGGAGATGTGCACGACATCGGCAAGAACCTCGTCGACATCATCCTCACGAACAACGGCTACAGGGTGATCAACCTCGGCATCAAGCAGCCGATCGCCGACATCATCGCGGCGGCCGAGGAGCACGACGCCGACGTGATCGGCATGTCGGGCCTGCTCGTGAAGTCGACGGTCGTGATGAAGGAGAACCTGCTGGAGCTGCAGGCCCGCGGGCTCGCGAAGAAGTGGCCCGTGATCCTCGGCGGCGCCGCCCTCACTCGCGCGTACGTCGAGGACGATCTGGCGGGCATGTTCGACGGCGAGGTGCGCTACGCCAAGGACGCGTTCGAGGGGCTGGCGCTCATGGAGCCGCTCGTGCGGGTCGCGCGCGGCGAGGACCCCTCCGAAGTCGGACTGCCGGCGCTCAAGAAGCGCATCCATGCGCGCGGCGCCCAGCTCACGCTGACGGAGCCCGAGGCGATGCCCGGCCGCTCCGACGTGGCATCCGACAACGAGGTCCCTGCGCCGCCGTTCTGGGGAACCCGCATCGTGCGCGGCATCGCGCTCGCCGACTACGCGGCCTTCCTCGACGAGCGTGCCACCTTCATGGGGCAGTGGGGTCTCAAGCCCGGCCGCGGCGAAGACGGGGCGTCCTACGAGCAGCTCGTCGAGTCCGAGGGGCGGCCGCGCCTGCGGTACTGGCTCGACCGGATCCTCGGCGAGGGGATGCTCGACGCCTCCGTCGCCTACGGCTACTTCCCTGTGGTGTCGGAGGGGGATGACGTCGTGGTGCTGCACCACGGCGACGACCCGACCGGCATCCTGGGCGTGCCCGGACTGCTCGCACCCGACGGAGGATCGGGCGGACCCGTCGGGACGGATCGGCTGCGGTTCACGTTCCCGCGGCAGCGTCGCGATCGACACCTGGACCTCGCCGACTTCGTGCGCTCGCGCGAGTCGGGGCAGGTCGATGTGCTCCCCGTGCAGCTCGTCACCGCCGGCGCCGCGATCGACAAGGTCACCGCGAAGCTGTTCGCCGAGGACCGGTACCGCGACTACTACGAGCTCAACGGCCTCGTGATGCAGCTCACGGAGGCGCTCGCCGAGTTCTGGCACGCGCGCATCCGCTCCGAACTCGGCTTCTCGGCCGAAGACCCCACCGACACGGCCGGTCTGTTCAAGCTCGAGTACCGTGGCGCCCGCTTCTCGCTGGGCTACCCCGCGTGCCCCGACATGGAGGACCGCCGCAAGGTCGTCGAGCTGCTGCGCCCCGAGCGCATGGGCGTCGAGCTCAGCGACGAGCTGCAGCTGCATCCGGAGCAGTCGACTGATGCGTTCGTGTTCCACCACCCCGAGGCGAAGTACTTCTCGGTCTGAGCAGGCTGTATCACTGATGCCCGTCTGAGTCTCGACGCCCGCTGGCAGACGTCAGCGAAGCGGGGCGTCGACGGCCAGGTGGGGCGTCGACCGGGTACGGCGGGCCGCCACGGGCTTCGCGCGGCGGAGGGCGGCGAGCACGGGGCGGCCGATCAGCGCGACGCCCACGATCGTCGTGATCGCGCGCAGGGTGTCCCAGCCCGCGCTCGAGGTGACGAGCGAGTACAGCAGGAAGCTGCCGAGGTTCTGCCCGATCGGCGCACCCGGCGCGTAGGAGATGGCCGTGCCCGATCCGATCGCGAAGGGCCAGAACCACAGGTTCAGCAGCAGGCCGAACAGGTAGGAGGCGAGGGCTCCGTACACGCACAGCATCACGATCTCGCCCCAGCCCCGGACTCTGCGGGGGAGGAGCCCTGCTCCGGCTCCCACCCAGGCGCACGCGAACATCTGGAAGGGCGTCCACGGGCCGAACCCGCCGAACACGGTCGACGACAGCAAGATGGTGGACACCCCGAGCAGCATGCCGAACCGGGCGCCGAACGCGCGACCGGCGAGCACGAGCAGGATGAACACGGCCTCGACGCCGCCCACACCGGTGCTCGCGATGCGCAGGGCCGTGCCGATCGCCGCGAGCACGCCGAGGTACGCGAGCACGTGCGCTGATCGCACGGTCTGGTCGAGGGCCGCGACGGCGACGACCACGGCGATCGGCGCCAGCGCGAGAGCGACCCACGGGACCGCCGCGTCGGCCTGCGCGGGCACCGCCGCGGCGACGAAAGGCCAGGTGAAGGATGCCAGGGCCACGAGGTTCGCGGCGAGAAGCGTGAGCGGTGTCCAGCGCGCGGCGGGACGAGGAGTGGCAGACCCCGCCACGCGCCCACCGGTCACGCGGGGTGAGCGAGCCGGAGCGGGGGAGTCGTCCACGGCATCCGCCGCTCGCGAATCCGTGCGCAGCGCCGCGTCGATCCGCGATGCACGGCTCGTGCCCTTCCGCTCGACGAGGCAGGGCCGAGACGGCGCTGCGACGGATGCCGGGACGATGCCCTCCCGCATCGGGAGCACCCGCGCACCGAGTGCCGCCGCGAAATCGGCGTCGTGCGTCGCCATGAGCACGGCGGCACCGGCATCCGCCGCCTGCTCCAACGCGGAGCGCACCTGCTCGCGGGCACGGGAGTCGAGTCCGCGCGTGGGCTCGTCGATCATCAGCGCCTCGGGGGAGCGCGCGAGCTGCAGGGCGATCGCCAGGCACCTGCGCTCGCCGAGGGAGAGATCGCGGGGATGCCGCGGCATCCGCTCTGCGAGACCTGCGGCGTCGAGGCTGAGGAATGCCGCGAATCGGTCAGCCGTGGACGTGGGGGAGTGGATGCCGCGCCGCGGCGCCGAGTGGTCGGCCCGCGCGCACTCGGCGGCGACGGTGTCGCGTGTGAACAGATCGTCGGAGGCGTCGGGGACGAGCACGGGGGCGCCGACGACCTCCAGGCCGCGCGGCGGCAGGGCGAGGGCCGTGAGCAGCGACGATTTGCCCGCGCCGTTCGGTCCGATCAGCGCGGCGATCTCGCCGTTCCCGAGAGCGAGGGAGGCGTCGTGCACCGCGAGGACGTCGCCGTGGGCGATGCGGACGTGCGACGCCGCGAGGACAGGCGACGGAGACGCCGCCGGAGGGAGAGGGTGCGGTGCGGTGCGGTGCGGTGCAGGTTCCGGAAGGATGATGTTCGGCGTCGTGCTGCGCTCGGTCGACCCCGTCGACACCGTGCCCTGCTCGATCGACCGCCACTCGTCGGCGACGCCGTCGAACGCGGCGGCCCTGTGCTCGGCGACGAGCACGCAGGCTCCGCTCTCGTGCGCCAGGGCGTCCAGAGCGTCTACGACGCGCACGCGCGCCTCTGCGTCCAGATCGGCGAGCGGCTCATCCACGAGCAGCAGGATCGGCCGCTCGACCACCGCGGCGGCGATCGCGACCATCGTCGCCTCCCCCGCGGAGAGCGTGTGCACGGAGCGGTCCCGCAGCGAGGCGATGTCCAGGCGCTCCAGCACCTCGTCGACGCGGGCGCTCACGATCACGGCGGCGACGCCGCGCAGCTGCAGCGACAGGCCGATCTCGTCGCGGACGAGCTCGCTGCAGAACGCCTCACGGGGGTTCTGCAGCACCACGCCGACCAGCCGCGAGGAGTCGCGCGGCGGCATCCGCCGTCGGTCGCGGCCTGCGACCTCGACGACGCCCGTCGACCAGCCCCCGTCGACGTGGTCCACGAGGCCGGCGAGCCCGCGCAGCAGCGTCGACTTGCCCGAGCCGGTCGGTCCGGTGACGACGGTGAGCGCTCCGGTGCCGAGGGCGAGCTCGGGCACGGTCAGCACCGCGTCGTCGCCGAACCCGAACGCCGCATCCCCCAGGCGGACCGGGCTCGTGCACTCCCCGTCGACGGGATCGCCGCCGAAGCCGCGCAGCTCCAGCCCGTTCGCGACGGCGGCGGCGCGCTCCAGAGTGCGTTCGAGCACCGGCACCAGCATCCGCGGTCCCGGCTTCTCGCCGCGCAGCCGCTGGGCGGTGTGCACCGTCCGCACGGCCTGACCGAGCCCGGGGAGCGTGGACCAGGCGACGGCGAGAGCGCGGGCGATGCCGCGCAGCGGACCGCGCCTCGCGAGCAGCCCGAACGCCCTGGACACGTCGAAGATCGCGTTCAGCAGCCCGAACAGCAGGATGACGGCGGCGATCGGCAGTGCGGACAGCGCGGCATCCGCGAGTCCGTCGACCGTCACGGGGCCGAGGAGCGTCACCCAGCTGAACGGCGCGGGGAGGCGGATCGCGGGCAGAGGGAGCAGTACGGGGCCGCTGCCGGCGGCTCCGTTGAAGAGCACGCGGTAGAGGATGCGGGCGACGACGAACACCGCCGCCAGCCCCGCCGCCGCGCGCAGCGGGCCGGGTCTCAGTCTGAGCCGGCCCGCATCGCTCACGACGCGGGTGCGGCGGGAGCGCCGTTCAGCGTGAAGAGCAGCTCGACGCTGTCGCCGGGGTTGAGCTCGAGGGCGGAGAGACCGGTCTGCGCGTAGTCCCACGCGCCGCCGGCGGGCTTGACCCACAGGCCCCAGTAGGCGGCGGCCGGAGGCATGTCGGCGCAGGTCTCGTGGTAGGCGGCGCCGTCGTCGCCGGTCAGCTCGGTGTCTTCGGCGGGCACGCCGTTCACACGGCAGATCACGTCGTCGGGGTACGTCGTGGTGCCCACGGTGGTGAACCCGGCTTCGGACACGGCATCCGTCCCCAGGATCGTCCCGTCCGTGTCGACGCAGACCGAGGAGGAGGGATCGTCGGAGACGTCGAGGTCGCCCGTGTCGACGACCACGGTCACCCCGGCGCACGACTCAGCAGACGCGGTCGACGAGGACGACGGAGACGACGTGGGCTCGGAGGAGGGCGCCGGCGGCGTACAGGCGCTCAACGCGAGTGTCAGGGCGGATGCCGCGACGAGGGACAGGGCGAGGTGGCGGGTCTTCGGGGTCACCGTTACACCCTACGGAATCGGGGACATCTCGCCCGTCCGTCGTGTCACATTCGGCCGCGCGCCCCGTCGCGCGGAGCCCTCAGCTCAGGCGCTTCTGCAGCTCGCCCATCCGCTCCCGAGGGCGGAAGCCGAGCAGGGTGTTCACGGCGAGCATGTGCGCATTGGACTCCGCGTTGTACGTGTACACGCAGGGGGTCCCCGGTGACTCGTGCTGCAACATCCTGAGGTTCGCGACCTTGACGGCCGTTCCCAGCCGGTGCCCTCGATCCTCACGGCGCACGAGCGTGCCCCACTGGTAGGCGTTGCCGTCGTCGCCCGAGACCACGATCTGCGTGTAGGCGGCGACAGCGCCGTCCGAGGCCAGCGCGACGGTGCCGAAGGAGATGCGGTGCTGCAGCACGAGCAGGTCCTCGGTCTCGCGGATGTCGGCGACGTCCGGCGTCGCGGGCTCGATGTCGAGCTCGCCGCTGGGGGCCTCGGTCTCGATCGACGCGTCCAGCGACGCCCAGCCCTCGACCACGTCGTCGGGCACAGGGCCGATCCAGCTCCGCAGCGTGTAGCCCTCGTCGGGGACTCCGGCCTGCAGTCGGTCGAGCAGCGCGGGGTCGACGGGCAGGTCCAGCCGGTTCTGCACGTCGCCGAGGGCGAGGGAATAGCCGTGACGGCGCGCGAACTCGCGCCCCGGTGAGCCGACGCCGTCGGGTCCGAGCTCGTACAGCCAGCTCGTCGTGGACTGCGCTGTGGTGCGTCCGGCAGCCACGGCCTCGCCTTCGAGGAAGGCAAGTGCGTGCGAGCCGTAGCCTCGACGGCGATGACGGGGCGGCACGCCGAGGCCGAGGTGCGCCACGTGCGTGTTGTCCTTGAGGGGCAGCGCGAGGCTCGCGGCGCCGATGCACTCGCCGTCCGAGCGCAGCAGGTAGGTCCGCCGCTCCACGGCCGACGAGTCCTGCTGCAGCTCTCGCCTGGTCTCCTCGCGGGTCCATACCGGGGTGCCCTTCGCGCGGTCGGCGCGCTCGGCCGCGGCGTACGCGTCCCACCACTCGTCGACCGTCGCATCGTCGAAAGGGTCGACCCGGCTGATCTCGAGACTCATCCCTCCACGCTACCCGGCGCCCTCTCCGGCCTCGACAGGTGGGGAGCAAGGAAGGAATCTCATCAATGTGCGCTTGACTATAGTGTGTGACGCACAGTAATGTGATGGGCATGAACGAGACGCTCGACACGCACCTGCAGGAACTGCGGCGCGGCACCGTCGTCCTGGCCTGCCTGCAGCTGCTGCGCACGCCCGGCTACGGCTACGGACTGCTCGAAGAGCTGGAGGCGCGCGGCTTCGCGACCGACGCGAACACGCTGTACCCGCTGCTCCGCAGGCTGGAGAAGCAGGAGTACCTCACCAGCGAGTGGAACACCGAAGAGGCCAGGCCCCGCAAGTTCTACCGCACCTCGGATGCCGGCATCCGGCTCGCCGACACCCTCACCGACGAATGGCGATCGCTCACCACCGCGATCTCCGCCCTCACCGCAGAGGAGAACTGACATGACCACGACAGCCACTCTCACCGAGCGCTACATCGCCGCCACGGTCAAGGGCCTGCGACCCGAGACGCAGGACGACGTGCGGGCGGAGCTCGAAGCCTCCATCGCGGACGCGATCGAGGCGCGTCTCGAGCAGGGCGAGGCGCCGGATGACGCAGAGCGCGCCGTCCTCACGGAGCTCGGCGACCCCGGCATCCTCGCCGCCGGGTACGCGGATCGTCCGCTGCACCTGATCGGTCCGCGCTTCTACCTCACGTGGTGGCGGCTGCTGAAGCTGCTGCTGGCGATCGTCCCGGTGTGCGTGCTCGGCGCCGTCGCCCTCGGGCAGACGATCTCGGGCGCGGCTGTGGGCGAGGTCATCTCGACCTCGATCGTCGCGACCGGTGGCGCGATCATGCACATCTGCTTCTGGACGACCCTCGTGTTCGTCATCCTCGAGCGCACCGGGAGCACGACGACGATCGACGAGTGGGATCTCGACAAGCTGCCCGAGATCACCGACGACGGGGTGGGGCGCAGCGAGCTGATCGCCTCGCTCGTCTTCCTCGGCATCGCGGCCGGCGCGCTGCTCTGGGACCGCTTCCGTGGCTTCGTCCCCGGTGAGGCGCTGCCGATCCTCGACCCGGCCCTGTGGCCGTGGGGCATCAGCGTCCTGTTCGCGCTCATCGTGGCCGAGGCCGTGTTCGCCGTCGTCGTGTTCCGCCGCGGCTGGAGCACCGGGCTGGCCGTGGTCAACACCGTCCTGGCGCTGGCCTTCCTCGCCTGGACGCTCGTCCTGCTGCTGGGCGGGCAGCTCGTCAACCCGGACTTCCTCTCGTACATCGTCGCCGCGGGCGGGGAGGGGTTCGCGGCCGGCGATGCCGGGGCCGCAGGCGAAGGCGGCGTCTTCCGCATCCTTGCCGTCCTCCTCGGGTTCGGCGTCGCGATCGGCGTCGGGTGGGACATCGTCGACGGATGGCTCAAGACCGTCCGCCGCAGCCGCCGCTGACGGCATCCACGCAGAAGGCGCTGTTCCCCGGGGAGCAGCGCCTTCCGCATGTCCACGCGGCCACGGGAATAGGCTGGATGCCGTGACCACACCCTTCGTCTCCGACCTGTTCGATCCCGAGGAGTGGGTGCTCGCGCCCGGTGCCGAGGACTACACCGACATCACGGCGCACGTCACGCACGACGGCGGGGTCGCGCGCATCGCGTTCAACCGGCCGGAGGTGCGCAACGCGTTCCGTCCGCACACGGTCGACGAGCTGTACCGCGCCCTCGACATCGCCCGGCAGGATCCGCGCATCGGAGCCGTGCTGCTCACGGGCAACGGCCCCAGCCCGAAGGACGGCGGCTGGGCGTTCTGCTCCGGCGGCGACCAGCGCATCCGCGGACGCGACGGCTACAAGTACTCCGATTCAGAGACCACCGTGCACGACTCCGCACGAGGCGGGCGTCTGCACATCCTCGAGGTGCAGCGGCTCATCCGCTTCATGCCCAAGGTCGTCATCGCGGTCATCCCCGGGTGGGCCGCGGGGGGCGGGCACTCGCTGCACGTCGTGTGCGACCTCTCGGTGGCATCGGCGGAGGAAGCGCGCTTCAAGCAGACGGATGCCGACGTCGGCAGCTTCGACGCGGGATACGGCTCGGCGTACATGGCGCGGCAGACGGGCCAGAAGATCGCGCGTGAGGTGTTCTTCCTCGCCGAGGAGTACTCGGCGCAGCGCGCGTACGAGATGGGCGCGGTCAACCGCGTCGTGCCGCACGCGGAGCTGGAGCGCGAAGCACTGGCGATGGCCAGGACGGTGCTCACGAAGTCGCCGACCGCGATCCGCATGCTGAAGTTCGCCTTCAACGCCGTCGACGACGGACTCGTCGGCCAGCAGGTGTTCGCGGGGGAGGCGACCCGTCTCGCCTACGGCACGGACGAGGCCGTGGAGGGCCGCGACTCCTTCCTCGAGAAGCGCGCTCCCGACTGGTCGTCCTTCCCCTACCACTACTGATCCCGCCCATGGTCTCGACGATCTTCGACCCTCTCCACCCCGGCATCGTGGGGGAGAAGCCCCGTGCTCGGCGGGCTGGCCGATGATCGCGCTCAGGCCCACGGATGCCGACGACCCGGTCGCGCTGCGTGAGGCGCTGGCCCGGGCACTCGACGGCGGACCCGCTCTGGGATTCGGCATGCTCGACGGGGCCCCTGAGCGCGTGCCAGACGGCACGGCCGCGGTCATCGCGACCTCCGGGTCGAGCGGCATCCCGAAGCGGGTGGTCCTGAGCGGGGAGGCGCTCCGCTCCAGCGCCGAGGCCACCGCGTCGCGGATCGGCAGCGGCCGCTGGCTGCTCGCCCTCCCCGCGACCTATGTGGCCGGGCTCCAGGTGCTCGTCCGCTCCGTCGTCGCCGGCACCGAGCCCGCCGTGCTCGAGGGCCGGTTCTCGGCGGAGACGTTCGCGCAGACCACCCTGTCCATGCTGCGCACGGGGGAGGAGAGGCTCTACACCTCCCTCGTGCCCGCGCAGCTCGCGACGCTGCTGGATGCCGCGGACAGCACCCCCGTCCGTGCGGCGCTGCAGGCCTACCGCGCCATCCTGGTCGGCGGTCAGGCGCTGCCGGAGCCGCTCCGCGACCGTGCGGGAGAGCTCGGTGCGCGCCTGGTCCGCACCTACGGATCGAGCGAGACGAGCGGGGGCTGCGTGTACGACGGCGAGCCCCTCGACACGGTCGCCGTCCGCTCCGTCGACGGAGAGCTGCACATCGCCGGACCCATGCTCGCCGACGGCTACCTCGGAGACGAGGAGCTCACCGCCCGCTCCTTCACCCGAGACGAGCACGGCATCCGCTGGTACCGCACCGGCGACCTCGGACTGGTGGAGGACGGCATCGTGCGGGTGCACGGCCGTGCGGACAACGTGATCGTGTCCGGCGGCATCAACATCTCCCTCGACCGGGTCGAGCGGATCGTCCGGCGCGTCCCCGGACTCAGCGGCGCCGTCGTCGTCGGCGTCGCGGACGAGCGCTGGGGTGAGGCCTCCGTGATCGTCGCCGCCCGTGGTGAAGCGCTCCGCCGCAGCGAGTCCGAGCAGCTCGCCCACGCGAGGGATGCCGTCGCCGAAGAGCTCGGCAGGCACGCGCGCCCCGCGCGGCTCATCCTCGTCGACGAGCTCGACGTCCTGACCTCGGGCAAGCCCGACCGCGAGTCGATCCGCAGGGCCGTCTCCGAGCTGCGCTGATCGTCGCCCTGGCGGGCGCGGTCTCCGGCAGGTGCCAGACTGGAGCATGGCCACGTACACGCATGGACACCACTCGTCCGTCCTCCGCTCCCACAGCAGCCGCGACATCTCGAACTCCGCCGAGTACCTCCGCCCGCACCTCACCCCGTCGACGCGGCTCCTCGACGTCGGGGCCGGTCCCGGATCGATCACGGTCGACTTCGCTGGAGTCGTGGCCCGCGTCACGGCCACCGAGATCGACGAGAACGCCCTGGGGCTGTCGCGCGGGCTCGCGGAGAGCCGGGGCGTCGCGAACATCGACTTCTCGGTCGAGGACGTGCACGCGCTGAGCTTCGCCGACGACAGCTTCGACGTGGTGCACGCGCACCAGGTGCTGCAGCACGTCGGCGACCCGGTGCAGGCGCTGCGGGAGATGCGCAGGGTCACCGTGCCCGGCGGCGTCGTCGCGGCGCGGGACGCCGACTACGCTGGCTTCCACTGGTTCCCGATGCTGCCGGAGCTCGACCGCTGGCTCGACCTGTACCGGCGCGGCGCAGGCCAACGGCGGCGAGCCGGACGCCGGGCGACGTCTGCTGTCGTGGGCGCGCGCCGCCGGCTTCGACGACGTCACGGCGACGGCATCCACCTGGTGCTACGCGAACCCCGAGGACCGGGCGTGGTGGGGTGGCATGTGGGCCGACCGCATCCTGGAATCCGCGCTGACCGGTCAGCTGCTCGACAGCGGCATGGCGACCGACGCGGAGCTGCGCGGCATCAGTGAGGCCTGGCATCGCTGGGCCGACGACGGCGACGGCTGGTTCCTCGTGCCGCACGGGGAGATCATCGCGCGCGCCTGAGGTTCACAACTCCTCAAGAATCGGGCCGGGATGCGGCGACGGCGTCTTCACAGCGCCCGAACATCGGATTCTTGAGGAGTTGTGAACGCGGCTCGCCGGATACATCCGCAGACGGATGCGGCGTCCTGGCGCGGCCCCGTACCGTAGGAGGGTGTTCCGCCCCGTCTCCCGAGCCTGGCTCGTCGTCGACATCATCGGCGCCGTCTTCGGCTTCGTCGTCACCACCCCGCTGACGTTCATCGCCGGCTCCAGCTGGCTCAGCGCGTGGATCGGCGCCGAGCCGGTGGCCGTGGTGATGTACGTCATCGTCGGCCTCATCCTGTGGGGCGCCGCGGCGATCAGCCGTCTGTCTCCCACCCTCGCGATCGGCGTCGCCTGGTTCGGCGCCGTCGTGCAGATGGCGGCAGGGCTGCCTCCGAGCGCCTATGACGCGGGCATCCTCGTGGTGCTGTTCGCGACGGCCGCGTGGGGCACGCGACGGATCCTCTGGATCGGCGGCGTCTCGGCGCTGGGCGGCGGGATCATCGGCGGTCTCTACTTCGCGGTCATCTGGTCGGGAGAGCTGCTGACGGATGCCGCGAGCACCATGCGCGCAGCGCTGATCGGCTCCCTGATGGCCTCCGTCTTCGTGCTCGCGATGGTGATGTCCTGGGGCACGGGGCTCCTGTGGCGCGTGGTGCTGAACGGCCGGGAGACGCAGGTCGCCCGTGCCCAGGCGGAGCTGATGGCGGCCGAGGAGCAGGAGCGCGTGCGGATCGCGCGAGACATGCACGACATCGTCGCCCACTCGCTGGCCGTCGTGATCGCGCAGGCCGACGGTGCGCGGTATGCGGCGGCGGTCAAGCCGGAGATGGCGACCGAGGCGCTGAGCACGATCGCGCAGACCGCGCGCGGGGCGCTGTCAGACGTGCGGCTGCTCCTCACCCAGCTGCGTCATCGGCAGGGCGACGGTCCTCAGCCGACCCTCGCCGACCTCGAGACCCTCTTCGCGCAGGTGCGTCAGGCGGGCGTCGAACCGCGCATCACCGTCGATCCGATGCCGCCGGGTGAGCCGCCGGGGGCCATCCAGCTCGCCGTCTACCGGATCCTGCAGGAAGCGCTCACGAACGCCATCCGACACGGTGACGGCGCGGTGGACGTGCGGCTCGCGTGGCTTCCCGACCGCGTCGACGTCGTCGTCACCAACGCCTTCGAGAAGGAGACCGCGTCGCTCGGGGGCGGCCACGGCGTGATCGGCATGCGCGAGCGCGCCCAGCTCGTGGGCGGTAGCCTTCAGGCGGGGCAGGAGGGCGAACGGTTCGTCGTGCGCGCCTCGCTTCCCATCGGAGGAGCCGCATGATCAGGGTCGTACTCGTCGATGACCAGGCGCTGTTCCGCGCCGGCATCCGCATGCTCGTCGCGTCGCAGCCCGACCTCGACGTCGTGGGCGAGGCGGGCGACGGGCGGGAGGCGATCGACGTCGTCCGGGCCACGCGCCCCGACGTCGTGCTGATGGACATCCGGATGCCGGTCATGGACGGCCTCACGGCCACCGCCGAGATCCTCACCCAGCCCGACGCCCCTCGCATCGTGATGCTGACGACCTTCGACCTCGACGAGGCGGCAGCCAGAGCCATCCGTCAGGGGGCCAGCGGGTTCCTCCTGAAGGACGCCGACCCCGAGTTCCTGCTCGCGGCGATCCGCACCGTGCACGGAGGGTCGAGCGTGATCGCGGCATCCGCCACCCGTGATCTCTTCGCGCACTTCGCCGAGGCTCCCAAGCCCGTCCCCGCGCAGTACGCCGACCTCACCGATCGGGAGAGGGAGATCTTCGCGCTCGCGGCGAGGGGCCTCTCGAACTCCGAGATCGCCGCGCGCGAGTACCTCAGCGAGGCGACCGTGAAGACGCACATCAGCCGGATCCTCACCAAGCTCTCCCTGCGCGACCGGGTGCAGCTCGTCGTGTTCGCGTTCGAGCACGGGCTCACCTGACCCGATCCGCGGTCCTGGCGCCGAATGTCGGCGGGCGGGAGGATGCTGTCGTCATGACAGAACCTCTCGTCCCGATCCCCGTCCGCCTCGACATCGACGCCGTCGCCCCGCACTTCTCCCGGGCGCTCGCCCATCTCGACAACGCGATGGTCCGCGAGCTCGACGCGGTGGGCTTCGAGAGCCGTCTGCGCGAGCTGGTGCGTCTCAGAGCCTCCCAGCTGAACGGCTGCAGCTACTGCGTCGAGCTGCACTCCGGCGATGCCCTCACGGCGGGCGACACCCCGCAGCGGATCAACGCGGTGGCCGTGTGGCGGGAGTCCCCGCTGTTCACCGCACGCGACCGTGCCGCCCTCGCGCTGACCGAGAGCATCACGAGGACGTCGGAGACGCACGTCCCCGATGCCGACTGGGATGCGGCCGCCGCCGTCTTCCGGCCGGAGGAGCTGGGGGCGCTCGTGGCGCTCATCGTCACGATCAACGCCTGGAACGCGGTCGGGGTATCGACGCACGCCTGGGTGGGGTGAAGGCCACAGACGCTTGTGCGGGGTGATGGCCACAGACGCTTGTGCGGGGTGAAGGCCACAGACGCTTGTGCGGGGTGAAGGCCACGGACGCTTGTGCGGGTGACGGCGATGTCATCCTCCAGATGTACGCGGATGCGCCGCACGGGCGACGCGCCCGCTGACGCCGCCGAAATAGCGTCGAAGGCATGGAGATCACGACCACAGACCTGGGGCTCGCCGCCCGCGTCCAGCACCTGAAGAAGACCTACGGCGCCGGCGAGGGCACCGTGCGCGCCCTCGACGATGTGAGCGTCGGCATCCGTCGCGGTCAGTTCACCGCGATCATGGGCCCATCGGGCTCCGGCAAGTCCACGCTCATGCACATCATGGCCGGACTCGACACCCCCACCGAGGGGCGTGCCTGGATCGGAGACACCGAGATCACCGGACTCGGAGACCTCGACCTCACGATCCTGCGCCGACGCCGCGTCGGCTTCATCTTCCAGGCGTTCAACCTCGTTCCCACGCTCACGGCGCTCGGCAACATCATGCTGCCCTTCGAGCTCGACGGGCGTCGTCCGAGCGCGATCGAGAAGGCCCGCATCGACGGCCTCATCGAGACCCTCGGACTCGGCGCACGCCTGGACCACCGCCCGCACCAGCTCTCGGGCGGCCAGCAGCAGCGCGTCGCGATCGCCCGCGCCCTCGCCACGGCCCCCGACCTCGTCTTCGCCGACGAGCCGACGGGCAACCTCGACTCCAAGACAGGTCGTGAGGTGCTCCAGCTCCTCGCCACCGCCAGTCGCGAGCATGGCCAGTCCATCGCGATGGTCACGCACGACGCGATCGCCGCGAGCCATGCCGACCGCGTGCTCTTCCTCGGCGACGGCCGCATCGTCGCCGATCACCCGCGGCAGACCGCCGAAGAGATCTCGGCGTACATGCTCGCCGCCGAGGTGGCGGCGTGAGCGCGGTCGCGACGGTCGTTCCGCAGACATCGGCGACCGGTCCTCGGCTGGCGTGGCTCCGCGACAGGGGCATGGGCGCCAGCATCCTCGTGGCGACGCTGTCGGCCGCATTCGGCGTGCTCCTGGTGGAGACGACGGTGTTCATCGGCGCGGTGCTGCAGGCCGACCCCTTCATCGGAGACAGCGAGACGCTCGCCATCGTCGTCGGCATCCTGTCCGTGCTGCTGACAGGCGTCGCGATGTACGTCGCCGCGATCGTCACCGCCAACACGTTCTCCACGATCATCGCGGGACGCACCAGGCAGATCGCGCTCATGCGCCTGATCGGGGCCACGGCGCGCTCGCAGCGCGGTGAGGTGGGACGTCAGGGGCTGATCGTCGGCATCATCGGCGCCGTGCTCGGACTGCTCGCCGGGCTGCTCGCCTCCGTCGCCGGCGTGCAGATCGCCTCTGGGCTGCTCGCCAACCCTCCCGTCGGCTTCTCGCTCGCGCAGCCGTTCATCGTGCTGCCCGCCGTCGGCGTCGCGCTCACGACCTGGGCTGCGGCCTGGGCGGGATCCCGCCGTGTGCTGGCGGTGACCCCGCTGCAGGCGATCGGCGGCTCCGTCGAGCGCACGCACGACGAGGTCTCCCGCCCCGGCCGTCACATCGGCGCGTGGGTGCTTCTGGCCATCGGTGCGGCCCTCCTCGCCGGCGGCGTGCTGGTCGGGCTCGCGAGCCCGCTCGGCGTCGTCGTCGCCTTCTTCGGCGGCCTGCTGTCGTTCACCGGGCTCGCCCTGGGCTCCGTGCTCTTCATGCCTCCGGTGCTCCGCCTCGTCGGCCGTCTCTTCGGGCGCAGTGCGACGGCGCGCCTCGCCGCCGAGAACGCCCTCCGGTACCCGGAGCGCTCCTCGCGCATGGCCATCGGCGTCGTGATGGGCGTCACGCTCGTGACGATGTTCGCCGTCGCGCTCGAGTCGGTGAAGCAGATGATGATCAACCAGGTGGAGGGCGAGGTCCCCGCGGAGTTCTTCGCGCCCTTCGACGCGTTCGCCTCGGTCATGATGGTGCTCGTCGCGGTCTCCGCGGTGATCGCCGCCGTCGGACTCGTGAACCTGCTCACGATCGGCGTGGTGCAGCGCCGTCGCGAGCTCGGGCTGCTCCGTTCGATCGGGCTGTCCAACGGTCAGGTGCGCCGCATGGTGCTGCTGGAGGCGACGCACATCACGGTCGCTGCGACGCTGACCGGACTCGTGCTGGGTGTCGTGTACGGCTGGATCGCCGCGCAGTCGCTGCTGGGATCGGTCCCCACGCTGCCCGACTTCGTGCCGGCGGGTCTCGTGCCTCCGCACGTCCCGTGGCTGCCCATCGTGATCATCGTCGCCGCGACCGCGGTGCTGACGCTCGTCGCGGCGGCCACCCCCACGCGTCTCGCGACCCGCGTCGCTCCGGTCGAGGCGCTGGCCGCCGACTGAACGACTCAGGGCCCGATGCGGGGAGCCGATCTCGCGTGCGGAGCCCCGGTGACGGAGATGGACGCCTCTGCGGTGCGGAGGCGTCCGTTTCGTGCACCCCGTGGCTGCGGACTGCGTCCTGGGGCGGCGGGCCCGCTCTCCGGGGCGCATAGGCTGGACGGATGGCTTCGCCGTTCGATCAGTCCACCTACCAGGTCCGCCACGAGTGGGGTGTCGCCGGGCTCGCCCGCCTGGCGCCGGCCGACATCGTCGTGGTGGTCGACGTGCTGCGGTTCTCCTCGACGCTCCCGGATGCCGTGGCGTCGGGGACCGTCGTCGCGCTCGCAGACGCCGTCGAGTGGTCGAGCAACGGCGCCGCCGTGGCCGCATCGGCGGGCGACGCCCTCGTCCTGGTGGGCGGGCTGCGCAACGCCTCGGCGGTGGCGAGAGCCGTGCAGACCGTGCAGGAGCGACGTCAGGCGCGCACCTCGGTCGCCGTGATCGCGGCGGGCGAGAAGGCGGACGACGGGTCGCTGCGCTTCGCGGTGGAGGATCAGCTCGGGGCGGGGGCGGTGATCGCCGCGCTCACCGACCTCGGCATCGATCACACCGCGCCGGATGCGGCCGTCGCCGCCGAGGGTTTCCGCGCGCTGCGGCGGGCTCTGGGCCACCTGCTCAGCGCCAGCGGCTCCGCCCGAGAGCTGGAGATCGGCGTGGCCTCCACCGCACGGATGGCGGAGTCCGGCATCCGTCCCGCGTCCGTCGCCGAGGCGGCGGCACTGGACTCGAGCGATGTCGTCCCTGTTCTTCGCGAGGGCCTGTTCGTCCGGTTCGAGTAGGCCGCGGCATCCGCCCCGCCGCGACGTAGGGTGGCGGCGCACGGCGCGACCCTACGTCGCAGTCCTCAACAGGCCGTGCGTCCGGCGAGGAATCCGCCGCCGCGGACGTAGGGTCGTGGCATGAGGTACCTCCCCGCCTTCCTCGTCGACGCCGTGCTGGTTCTGATCTTCGCCGTGATCGGACGTGCGTCCCATGGCGAGAGTCCGATCGGCTTCCTCCTCACGGCCTGGCCGTTCCTCGTCGCCCTCGTCGTCGGACATGCCCTCGCCGCCCTGATGGGCAGCGGACCGCGCAAGCCGTGGTCGATCCTGTGGGGCGCCGTCGTCTGGGTGGTGACCGTGGCCGGCGGGATGCTGCTGCGGGTGGTCTCGGGCGATACGGCGCAGGTGCCGTTCATCATCGTCGCCACGATCGTGCTCGGTGTCTTCCTGGTCGGATGGCGGGCGCTCGCCGCGCTGTTGCGTCGCAGGCGGGGTGTGCAGGAGAGCACGACGGATGCCGCGGCATCCGATGCCCCCGAGGAGCCGACGTCGGTCTGAGCCCGCGGGCCGCCGTCGGTCAGCGTGCGGACTGTGCCGCCAGCCGCACGTCGGCGGTGATCTCGCGTCGCGTCCAGGTGAACTGATGCCGGGCGTCGAAGGACCGCGAGCAGCGGGCGCACGAGGTCGCACGCGTCGGACGGCGGTGTCGATAGGTCACGTGCCCTGCGGGGCAGGTGCCGACCCAGGGGGCGAGTTCCACCGCCGTCTCGCCGTGATGCGTGGTGCCGCCGACGTAGCCCAGATCGCGCGCGACGCGCTTCCAGGTCGGGCCGTGCGCCGCTCGATGCCCGGCGAGCGCGTGGGCCACCTCGTGCAGCAGCACCTGATGGATCTCATCGTCGTCGAATCGCGCGGCGAGATAGCGCGACACGGTGATCCGTTTGTTCGTGTAATCGCACTGTCCTGCACGGCGCTTCGCATTGTCGAAGCCGAACGACCAGCTGTCATCGAGATGCAGCGTGATCAGTGCTTCGCCCCAGACGCGCACACGGTCGAGTTCCGCCATGCGCCCAGGCTAAGCCATGCCGGGGACGTTGAGGTCGGCGCGACGCACCGCGTCAGGGTGAAGGGGCGGATTCAGCCCGCGACGAGCTGCGTCGATCGACGACGCTCCGCCGCGTCGATGGCGAGCAGCGCCGTCTCCAGCTCGCGGTCCTCGGCGCCGGCCTCGCGGCGCAGGAAGAGCGACCTCTTGAAGCTCTCGCGTGCGGTCTCGTAGTCCTCGGCCTCGTATGCGTTCTTGCCGTGGTGCTGGTGGGCGAAGGCGGCGATCGACAGCCACCGCTGTCCTTCGGCCTCGTCGGCGCAGGTGGCGAGCTCCTGTTCGGCCGCCGCGTGGGCGCCGCGGAACTGCAGGACGGTCGCGTGCAGCACGCGGGCGCGCAGAACGTCCTTGCGGGTGCCGGCCATGCGGGCCTGGCGCACGGCCTCGTCCGCCAGCGCGAGCGCATCGTCGAGGCGTCCGAGCACCTTCAGCAGCCACACGCGCTCCAGCAGAGCCGGAAGGCTGCGCTGATACTCGATCTCGGCGAGCCTCGTCTCGCACTCATCGAGATCGACCAGCTCGCGGAGGGTGTCCTGGTCGTATCCCCGGATGAAACTCATTGCTCTCCTTCCGCAGCGTCCCGCGTTCCAGTCTGCATGGCCTCGCCGCGGTCGCGGGGGCGGCGCGCCCCGCTCCTCGGCATCCGATTCCGCAGGTCGTGCTCCGCCCGGGCTGAGGAGCCAAAGATCGTTGAATGCTGGGCCCCCGAAGGGACACATTTTGACCCTCACGTATGCGAGGGCATGACGGGGCGAGAGGGCCACGGCAGGAGGGGCGAGATGCTTCTTGACCTCCACTTGCGCTGCGCGCGGTGCGTGAGGGGTCATGAAGTGTTGGGTGCGGGGCTCGTGAGGGGACGTGTTGCGACCTCTCGCGCAAGGGAGCGCGGGGCACACGGGGTGAGGGGTCATGAAGTGTTGGGTGCGGGGCTCGTGAGGGGACGCTTTTTGACCCCTCAGCCCGGCAAAGTGCCGCGAGAGTGAAGGCGGCGGGTCAGCGCAGGAAGAGGGAGGCGTCGGGGCGAGGGGATGCCACGGCATCCGCGTCGGTCACCACTCTCGCGCCCTGGATGAACGAGGCGACCTCCGCGCCCTGGGCGATCTTCGCGGGATGCGGACCCGCCGCGAGCATCCTCGGCAGCCACTCGGTGGGCAGCGGGGTGGCGGATGCCGCGATCACGAGGTTGCCGAAGCGGCGGCCCTTGAGCACCTGGGTGTCGGCGAGGATGCCGATCTCTGGGAGCACCTCCGCGACGGTCGCGGCCTGGCGTCGGGCGAAGGCGAGGCCCGGTCCGTCGGCCACGTTCACGAGCAGCACGCCGGATGGCGCCAGCAGCTCGCGCAGTTCCCGGTAGAACTCGACGCTCGTGAGGTGCGCGGGAGTCTGCGCTCCGGAGTAGACGTCGGAGACGACGAGGTCGCACGCGCCCGTGAGCGCCGGTGGCAGCTTCTGCACGCCCGCCCTCGCATCGCCGATGCGCACGCGGATCGCCGCGCCCCGGGGCAGCGGCAGGTGCTCGCGCACGAGTGCCGCGAGCGGACCCTCGAGCTCGATGACCTGCTGACGGGAGCCGGGCCGCGTGGCCTCGACGTAGCGAGGGATCGTCATGGCGCCCGCACCCAGGTGCACGGCCGTCAGCGCGCCAGCGGGCAGCTGGTCGATCACGGCGCCCATGCGCACGATGTACTCGAAGTGCAGATGCGTCGGGTCGTCGGGATCGACGTGCGACTGCGGGGTGTCGTCGACGATCAGCTCGAACCCGCTCGTGAACTCCGAGGGCACGATGCGGGCTAGGCCTCCCTGGTCGAGTCGGGCCTGCGGATGCTCGGTGTCTCGTGCGCGCGTCCTGCCCATGCTCCGAGACTACGCCGTCGTGCTCCGAGCCCTATGCGGTCGTGCTCCGCCCCCACGTGGTCACTTCGACTGCCTGCCGTTGGAGCAGGTCTCCTGATCCACGGACTGTCCCGAGATCTCCGGGGGCAGCGTCGTGCGCACCTCGGGAGTCTCGGTGGGCGTCGCGGTCTCGACCGGAGGCGTGGTGGGCGCCGGGGTGACCAGCTCGACGCCGGAGTTCGTCGCCACGTCGCCGGAGAGGGCGATCGGCTGCCCAGCGATCAGCGCCTGCCAGAGCTGCTCGGCGGCGGCTTCGTCGGGAACGACCCTGTTGCTGTCCGTCGGGTCTGCTCCGTTGGGGAACTGCACGAACACGAAGTCCGAGAACGGCACGTCCTTCAGGGCGAGGCCGAGCTGCGTCAGCGTGAGCGCGTTGTTGAGCGATTCGCTGGGGACGATGTTGTCGGCGACGGTGGTCGCCAGGCGCAGCACCTTCGCCGGATCGGTGAGCGTCTCGGCGCTGAGGATCTTCTTCGCCAGACGCGACATGTACTGCTGCTGGTTCGAGATGCGGGCGAGGTCGCTCTCGTCGCCGACGCCGTGCCTGGTGCGGATGAACGCGAGAGCGTCCGGGCCCGACACCGTGTGGGTGCCCGGCGGCAGGTTGATGCCGGCCTGCGAATCGCGGATGCCCTTGCCCGCGACGCAGACCTCGACGCCGCCGATCGCGTCGGTGATCTCGATCACACCGTCGAAGCTGATCTTGGCGGCGAACCCGATGGGGATGCCGCTGAGCTCGGAGACGGTCTTCACGATGCAGGAGACGCCGGCGCGGTCGAACAGGCTGTTGAAGGCGACCTTGGGGGAGGAGGGCGCAGTGGAGCCGTCTTCTCTCGTGCAGGACGGCACCTTGACCATGAGGTCGCGCGGGAAGGACACCACCGTGACGTTCCGCGGTTCGGCGGAGACATGTACGAGGAGGTTCACGTCGTTGCGGATGCCGTCGTCGACCTTCTCGCAGCGCTCGGCGAGGTACTGCTTCGAGATCTCCCCGCATTCGTCCGTGCCGACGACGAGGATGTCGAACGACTTGTCCGCAGGATAGGGGCCGAGAGCGGGTGGTGCGACCGTGGGGGCGCCCTCGAGGACGACGGCGCCGTCGCCGATGCGGTTCGCGAAGTCGGCGACGAGGTATCCGGCCACGGCGATCGCCGATACGAGCACGACGCTCAGGGCGATGCCGGTCAGCTTGAGCCCGACGGAGAGGCGAGAGGGGGAGGGCAGATGGGCGTGACGTGCGACGGTCGAGCGGTCGGTGCTGTCGTGGGGACGGCGCATGGGCTGAGCCTACCTTTGGAAATTTGTGTCACGACGAGATGACGATCTTGAGAATTAGTTGCAGCGAATTAGTTAGTCGTGGATACTTATCTCAGTTGGTGAGCACCCGATGCCGCCAGGACGTTTCAAAGAGGAGATCCCTGATGCACAAGCGCATTCTCTCGGCTGTGGCGCTGGGCGCCGTGGCCACCCTGGGCCTTGCAGCCTGCTCGAGCGGTGGAGGAACCGGCTCCAGTGATGGCGGATCCGTCGACGGAAAGGGCAAGGAGCTCACCGTCTGGATCATGAAGGGCACCAACCCCGACTCGACCGCCTTCTACGACGCCGTCTCCAAGGAGTTCAAGAAGGAGACCGGCGCGACGGTCAAGATCGAAGAGGTCCAGTGGGCGGATGCGCACGACCGCTTCGTGACCTCGATCGCCGGACAGACGACCCCCGACATCGCCGAGACCGGCACCACCTGGACCGCCGAGTTCGCCGATGCCGGCGCACTGCTGCCCATCGACGACTACGTCGCCGCCGAGAAGGGCCTCGACAAGGACCTCGTCGAGGGCCTCAAGGTCGCGGGCACCTACGACGGCGAGCTCTACGGCATGCCGTGGTACGCCGGCGTCCGCTCGCTCGTGTACCGCACGGACGTCTTCGAGGAGCTCGGTCTCGACGCTCCGAAGAACTGGGACGACATCGTCGCCGCCGGCGAGGCCATCAAGGCCGCCAAGCCCGACATGCTGCCCTTCCCGGTTCCGGGTGACGCCGAGTTCCAGGTCTACCCCTGGGTCTGGGGCGCGGGCGGAGAGGTCGCGACCCTCGACGGCAAGACGTGGACCAGCGAGCTCGACAGCAAGAAGTCCCAGGAGGGGATCGAGTTCTACACCGACCTCGCGACGAAGCACGGCTTCTCGTCGGCCGGCGCCACGACCTGGAAGGAGACGGACCTCCGCGACGCCTTCACCCAGGGCAACGTCGCCATGATGCTCTCGGGCTCCTGGACCCCCAAGGCCCTCATCGAGGCCAACCCCGAGCTCGACGGCAAGATCGGCGCCGCGGTCATCCCGGGCAAGGACGGCGGTATCGCCCCCTCCGTGCTCGGCGGCTCGCACCTGTCGATCTTCAACACGACCAAGAACGCCGACCTCGCCTGGAAGTTCGTCCAGCTCATGACCACCGGCAAGTTCGCCGAGCAGTGGTCGCAGGAGACCGGCTACTTCCCCGGCGTGCAGTCGGCGATGGAAGAGGCCCTCGCCTCGACCGACCCGCTGGTCGCCCCGTTCGCGCAGCAGATGGTCGAGGGCGGTGCATCCGTGCCCGTCACCCCGAACTTCGGTGCCGTGCAGGCGAAGAAGACCACCAACTCGATGATCCAGGCCATCCTCAGCGGGCAGAAGGACGTCGCCACGGCGACGAAGGATGCCGCTGCCGAGATGACCGAGCTCCTCAACCAGTAGGAAAGTCTCCCTCCATGTCGATGGTGCAAGCACCGCTGCCGGCCACGAAGGCGGAGTCCTCCTCCGCCTCCGTGGCCGGCAGGCCGCGCGGGTTCTCCCTGGTGAAGGCCCGCCCGTGGCTTCTTCTCGCTCCCGGCCTGATCATCCTCGCGGTGCTCATGCTGTGGCCCCTCGTGCAGGTGTTCCTCTTCTCGCTGCAGGACTACGGTCTGCGCGAGATCAACACCGGCGAGCAGAACTGGATCGGCCTCGAGAACTACGCGAAGGCGCTCAGCGA
Source organism: Microbacterium sp. LWH10-1.2 (assembly GCF_038397765.1). Taxonomy (NCBI): domain Bacteria; kingdom Bacillati; phylum Actinomycetota; class Actinomycetes; order Micrococcales; family Microbacteriaceae; genus Microbacterium; species Microbacterium sp. LWH10-1.2. The sequence continues at coordinate 2,595,494 of NZ_CP151638.1, read as the reverse complement.
CCCGCAGCTGTGGACCGTCGTGCTGCCGAACACGGTCGGCTTCGCCGCCGTCGCGGTGTTCGTCACCGTCGCCGTCGGCACGCTCGTCGCCCTGCTGCTCGCGAAGCTCGGCCCGGTGTGGCGCACCATCGTCTCCAGCTGCATCATGGTCGCCTGGGCGATGCCCGCGGTGACCGGCACCTACGTCTGGACCTTCATCTTCGATGCCGACCGCGGCATCTTCAACGCAGTCCTGCAGGACCTCGGGCTGATCGACGAGCCCGTCAACTGGTTCACGAACCAGTGGTCGTTCTACGCCATCGTCCTCCTCAACGTCGTGCACCACGGCTTCCCGTTCGTCGCGATCACGGTGCTGGCCGGACTCCTCGGCGTCTCGAAGGAGATGCTCGAGGCCGCCGCCCTCGACGGTGCGAACGCCTGGCGCCGGTTCTGGCAGATCGTCTTCCCGACGCTCAAGCCCGTGTTCTCGGTCGTCATCATCCTGTCGACGATCTGGGACTTCAAGGTCTTCGCTCAGGTGTACCTGATGCCCGGCGGAAACGGAGGCAACCGCTCCGTGCTCAACCTCGGCGTGTGGTCGTACGTCGAGTCCTTCGGTCAGAACAAGTACGGGTTCGGCGCTGCCCTCGCTGTGCTGCTGACCCTCGTGCTGATCGGCATCACGATCGTGTACATCCGCTCCCTCATGAAGGAGGACGAGCTGTGAGCTCCCGTCGGTCTGTCATGTCGAGGGTCGGCACAGGCGTCGCGATCGCCGCCGTCCTGATCTTCACCCTGTTCCCGGTGTACTGGATGGTCTCCAGCGCCCTGGACAAGAAGGCATCGAGCGGCGGGCAGTCGCTGCTGCCGCAGGAGTTCACGTTCGACAACTTCGCCTTCGTCCTCACCGACGGCGGCTTCGGCACCTACCTGCGCAACTCGGCGATCGTGGCACTGGTCACCGTCCTCGTCAGCGCGCTGGTCTGCCTGCTCGCGGCGGTCGCCGTCGCCCGGTTCCGCTTCAAGTTCCGCACCACCATCCTCATGATGATCCTCGTGGTGCAGATGGTGCCGCTCGAGGCGCTCGTCATCCCGCTGTTCCTCCAGGTCAAGAGCCTCGGGCTGCTCAACAGCATCCTGGGTCTGATGGTCGTCTACGTGGCGCTGTCGCTCGCCTTCGGCATCTGGATGCTGCGCGGCTTCGTCGCCGCGGTCCCGGTCGAGCTCGAGGAGGCCGCGTACATCGACGGTGCGAGCTGGTGGCGGATGTTCCGCTCGATCCTGCTGCCGCTGGTCATGCCCGGCCTCGTCGCGACGAGCATCTTCAGCTTCATCACGGCGTGGAACGAGTTCATCTTCGCCATGACGATCCTCGGCAGCGCGACCGATCAGTACACGGTGTCGATCGGACTCAAGTCGTTCTTCGGCCTGCACTCCAACGACTGGGGCAGCATCATGGCCGCGTCGACGATCATCACCATCCCGGTCATGATCTTCTTCGTGATCGTGCAGCGCCGCCTCTCGGCCGGCATGGTGGCGGGAGCGGTGAAGGGATGAGCGGCGACCTCACCCGCCTCGCCAACGGCGTGCTCTGGCCGGGCTTCTTCGGCACGACGGCCCCCGCGTGGCTCCTGGAGGAGCTGCGCGATGGTCTCGCCGGCGTCGTCTACTTCGGTCAGAACATCAGCGACGATCTCGCCTCCCTCAGCGAAGAGATCCTCGCCGCCCGACCGGACGCGCTGATCGGCATCGACGAGGAAGGCGGCAGCGTCACCCGCCTCGAGACGGCCACGGGCTCGACCCTTCCGGGGGCGGCTCAGCTCGGCCGCCTCGACGACGTCGCGGCGACCGAGGCCACCGGCGCCGAGCTCGCACGACGCGTGCGTGCGATCGGCGGCAACGTCGTCCTCGGACCGGTCGCCGACGTGAACACCGACCCGCGCAACCCCGTGATCGGCGTCCGCTCCTTCGGCAGTGACGAGCAGCTCGTCTCCCGGCACACGGTGGCGGAGGTGCGCGGCATCCAGAACGGCGCCGTCGCGGCCTGCGTCAAGCACTTCCCCGGTCATGGGGACACCCATCTCGACTCGCATCATTCGCTTCCCGAGATCGCCCTGCCGGTCGAGGAGTTCGAGCGCGTGCACCTCGAGCCGTTCCGCGCCGCGATCGCCGCCGGCGTCGACACGATCATGACCGCGCACATCGTCGTCCCCGCGTGGGGCGAGGAGCCGGCGACCCTGAACCCGCGGGTCCTGGGGATGCTGCGCGAGATGGGCTTCGAAGGCGTGATCATCACCGATGCGCTCGACATGGCCGCGATCCGCGAGACCGTCGGCATCGGCGGGGGAGCGGCCAAGGCCCTGGCCGCGGGGGCCGATCTGCTGTGCATCGGAAACCCGACCAACCCGGGCGAGGCCGCGCTTCCCGACCAGGATCTCCGCGACTTCCTCGCGGCGCGCGACGGCATCGTCGCCGCTCTCCGCGACGGCTCGCTGTCGGAGGAGCGGGTCCGTGAGGCGGCGGGTCGCGTCGCCGCGCTGGCCGCGAGACTGCGGGAGGCGGATGCTGTGCAGGTCGCCGACTTCGACGCGGCCGAGGTGGTCCGCAGGGCCGTCGCCGACGCGGGCGTCGCACCGGCATCCGCTCTCTCCGTCGTCGATGCGCGCCGCCGCTCGTCGCTCGCCGTCGACAGCGCTGCGGGCTATGTCGCCGCAGCGCTGGCCGGCGACGGCCACCGGGTGCGGCTCGACGTGGCGAGCACCGGCGTCGAGGAGCAGGATGCCGCGCTGGACGCGGCGGTCGCCGCCGAGGGCACCACGGTGATCCTCGTCGACCGTCCCGACGCCGATCCGGCGCAGCGGGCCCTCGTGGAGCGCGCAGCGCAGCGCGATGCGGCCGCCGTCGCCGTCAACGTCGGGCTGGCCGCCGAGCGCCCGCTGGCACTGCCCACCGTCGAGGTGGGAGCCGCGAGCCGCATCGGGGCTCTGATCGCCAGGGAGACGCTGCTCGGCCGCGTAGGCTGAGCGCGGAGGCCACCGTGGACGCTGACGTTCTCGCACTGGTTCGGCGATCCCTTCCTCGGTTGAGCGCCGCCGAAGCGAGGGTCGCCGACACGATCCTGGGCGACCCGACGCTCGTCGTCGACCTCGCGATCAACGACCTCGCGAAGTTGTGCCGCACCTCGGTCTCCACGGTCGCCCGCTTCGCGCAGTCGCTGGGCTTCAGCGGCTATCGCGAGCTGCGGGTCGCCGCCGCGCGCACGATCACCCTCGCGCAGGCCCAGCAGGCGCGCTTCGGCCTCGACACGACGGCGATCGATCCGGAGGACGGGCCCACGGCGATCGGCGCGAAGATCGCCGCGCAGGAGATCGACGCGATCGAGAAGACGGCGCTGGGCGTCGATGCCGAGGCGCTCGACAGGGTCGCGCGCGCGGTCGTGGCGGCTCGCCACATCGACGTCTACGGGCAGGCGGCCTCGTCGCTCACCGCGCAGGATCTGCAGCAGAAGCTCGCGCGGATCGGCTGCTCGGTGGCGCACTCCGCCGATCCGCATCTGGCACTCACCACGGCGTCCCTTCGCACATCCGACGACGTCGCGATCGCGTTCTCGCACGGCGGGGAGACCGCCGAGGTGGTGCGCGCGGTGGAGGTCGCCAGGGATGCCGGCGCGCTCACGGTCGCCGTCACGAGCGTCGAGGAGTCGACGCTCGCCCTCGCCGCCGACGTGGTGCTGCTCACCCACGCGCAGGAGTCGCCCTTCCGGATGGCGGCGATGTCCAGCCGCATCGCACAGCTCGTGCTCGTCGACATCCTGTTCGTCAGGGTCGTGCAGCATCGCGGACTGCCCGTCGTGATCCCGCTCCAGCTGACGCACGACGCCGCGACCCGCCGAGGGCGCTGAGCCGCGTGTCGTCTCGCTGCGCTCGCTCAACGACCGCGGCGGTCTCGTCCCGCGGGGTGTGGGCTCTTCTTCGCGGAGCGGGCGGCGTCACCTCCGCGGGGTGGGCGCCTTCCCCTCCGTCGAGTGGGCGCCGTCTCCTCCGCGGGGTGAGCGGCGTCTCCTCCGCGGGTCGTTGAGCGAGGAGCGCAGCGACGAGACGAAACGGGGTGTCGTCCGACGCGCCTCAGTCGACGTGGTCGCGCGTGCTCGCCAGGGCGCGCGTGGCGATGCGGTGCGCGCGGGAGAGACTGCCGCTGAGTGACAGGCCCGTGAGGATGCCGGCCAGGAACCCGGCCGCGAACGCGTCGCCGGCGCCGATCGTCTCCACGACGGCGACGTCGAGGGCGTCGCTGTGCGTGCGCTCCGATCCGTCGAAGGCCTCGGCCCCGCGGGAGTGCGTCGCCAGCAGATATCGGGGTTCGGGGAACAGCTCGCGGAGGCGCTCAGGGTCGGAGGTGCCGAACACGGCCTCGGCATCCGGCCGGGTGCAGAACAGCACGTCGGAACGCCGTGCATAGGCGGCGATCAGGGCCTTTCCCTCGTCTTCCCGCCCGCGCCACAGCGCAGGGCGCCAGTTCACGTCGAAGCTCACCAGACGCTCGCCCCGTGGGGCGTCGAACAGTGCGTCCTGCGCGGCACGGGCGCTCGCCGAGAGGGCGGGCGTGATGCCCGAGGTGTGTACGAGCGCGGCCTGATCGAGCAGAGCGGATGCTGCCGGAGACGCGAGGGTGCCGGGGGAGAGAGCGGATGCCGCAGAGCCCTTCCGGTAGTAGTGCATGGTGCCGTCGATCGAGCCGTCGGGCAGCGGGGACAGCTCCTTCACGTAGAGACCGGTCGGGGCGTCGGGATCGACCTCGACCGCCGAGTCGTCGACGCCGTGGTCGCGCAGCTCGCTGCGCAGGAAGCGACCGAAGCCGTCGTCTCCGACGCGCGACACGACGGCGGTGCGGATGCCCGCCGAGGCGAGGGCGATCGCGGTGTTCCACTCGGCGCCGGCGAGTGATCTGCGGAAGGTCTTGCAGTCCTCGAGCGGGGCCGCCGCGACCGGTACGAGCGAGATCAGACCCTCGCCGACGCAGACGGCGAGGGGAGAGGTGTCGGGCACGTCTCCGACGCTACCGGATCGCCCCGGCACCCGTGAGTCCGATACCGGATCGCAACCTGCAAGCATTTGGCATCTATGGATTCGCTGGGTAGCGTCGAGGGATCACCGTGTCCGGGGGCGAAGAGGCTCCCGGGTCGCGCAACGAAGCGCCCCAACAGGGAAGGTCACACCATGCACCACACAGTCACACGACGGCGGGGTCTCATCGCCGTCACCGGAGCCGCTCTCGCCGCTCTCGTCCTGGCGGGTTGCGTCGCCAGCGAGCGCGGAGACAAGGGCGACACCGCCTCCGGCGACGTCGACGGCACGTTCGTCTTCGCCGCGTCCTCCGACCCGGCGAGCCTCGACCCCGCCTTCGCCCAGGACGGCGAGAGCTTCCGCGTCTCGCGTCAGATCTTCGAGGGTCTCGTCGGCACCAAGCCCGGCACCGCAGACCCGGCTCCGCTGCTCGCGGAGTCGTGGGAGTCGTCCGACGACGGCATGTCCCACACGTTCACGCTCAAGAAGGACGTCACCTTCCAGGACGGCACCCCGTTCAACGCCGAGGCCGTCTGCGTCAACTTCGACCGCTGGTACAACTGGACGGGCCTGGCCGCGTCCGAGGCCTTCGGCTACTACTACAACAAGCTGTTCCACGGCTACGCCTCCACCGCGGCTGACGCCGTCTACAAGTCCTGCACGCCCGACGGCGACGACAAGGTCACGATCGAGCTGAACAAGCCGTTCGCCGGCTTCGTCGCCTCGCTGTCCCTGCCCGCGTTCGCGATGCAGAGCCCCTCGGCGCTGAAGGAGTTCGGCGCCGACGAGGTGTCGGGATCCGCCGAGGCCCCCGTGCTCTCCGAGTACGCCATGGGCCACCCCGTGGGCACCGGTCCCTACCAGTTCGAGGAGTGGGCTCCGGGCGAGCAGGTCACGCTCAAGTCGTACGACGGCTATTGGGGCGACAAGGGCCAGATCGACGAGATCATCTTCCGCACGATCGACGACCCGACCGCACGCCGCCAGGCGCTCGAGTCCGGCTCGATCGACGGCTACGACCTGGTCGGCCCCGCTGACACGAAGGCGCTCTCCGACGACGGCTTCACCATGGTCGCCCGTCCGCCGTTCACCATCCTCTACCTGGCGTTCAACCAGGCGGTGCCCGAGCTGCAGAACCCGAAGGTCCGCGAGGCGCTCTCCTACGCGATCGACAAGGACGCGCTGATCAGCCAGGTGCTCCCCGAGGGCACCAAGAAGGCCATCGAGTTCGTCCCCGAGGTCGTCAACGGCTACAACCCCGACGTCACGACCTACGACTTCGACCCCGAGAAGGCGAAGTCGCTGCTCGCCGAGGCCGGCTACACCGAGGCCAACCCCCTCAAGCTGACCTTCAACTACCCGGTCAACGTCTCGCGTCCGTACATGCCGGACCCCGAGCAGATCTTCACCGTGCTGTCCACGCAGCTCAAGGAGGTCGGCGTCGAGACCACCCCGGTGTCCGAGGAATGGGTCGAGTACCTCGACCGCACCACCGGCACGTCCGACCACGGCATCCACCTGCTCGGCTGGACCGGCGACTACAACGACACCGACAACTTCGTCGGCGTCTTCTTCGGACAGAAGAGCTCCGAGTGGGGCTTCGACAACCCCGAGCTGTTCCAGAAGCTTGCAGATGCCCGCGGCGTCTCCAACCTCGAGGAGCAGAGCAAGCTCTACGAGCAGATCAACGAGGATGTCGCGCAGTTCATCCCCGGTGTCCCGCTCGCGCACCCGGCGCCGACCCTGGCGTTCGATCCCCGCGTGAAGAGCTACCCGGCCAGCCCGGTGAACGACGAGGTCTTCACGGACATCGTCCTCACCAAGTAACGGGCTGACGCCGACAACCGGTCGTTGAGCGAGGAGCGAAGCGACGAGACGAAACGCAGCAGCAGAGACCTGCGGAAGCTGCGTTTCGTCTCGCTTCGCTCGCTCGACGACCGGGTGATAGGAGATCTTCGTGCTGCGCACCATCGGCAGGCGACTGCTGTTCCTCATCCCCACCCTGATCGGCCTCAGCATCCTGCTGTTCGCCTGGGTCAGGGCCCTTCCCGGCGGCCCCGCCGTCGCTCTTCTCGGTGAGAAGGCGACCCCGGAGGCCATCGCCAGAGTCAACGAGCTGTACGGCTTCAACCGACCGCTCATCGAGCAGTACTTCGTCTGGGTCGGCCGTCTCCTGCAGGGAGACTTCGGCACCTCCATCCAGACGAACCGACCGGTCGTCGAGGAGTTCTTCCGTCGCTTCCCCGCGACCATCGAGCTCAGCGTGATGGCGCTCATCTTCGCGGTGGGCGTCGGCGTCCCGCTCGGCTACTGGGCGGCCCGCCGCCACGGCAAGCTGAGCGACCACGCCTCGGTCGTCCTGAGCCTCGTCGGCATCACCATCCCGGTGTTCTTCCTGGCCTTCATCCTGAAGTACGTCTTCGCGGTGCAGCTGGGCTGGCTCCCCTCGGACGGGCGTCAGAACCCGCGGATCGACGCGACACATCCCACGGGCTTCTACGTGTGGGACGGCCTCATAACGGGGGAGTTCGACGCCGCCTGGGATGCGATCCTGCATCTCGTGCTGCCCGCCCTCGCCCTCGGCACCATCCCGCTCGCGATCATCGTGCGCATCACCAGGGCGAGTGTCCTGGAGGTGCAGAACGCGGACTACGTGCGCACGGGTCGTGCGAAGGGCGTCGGATCCTCGACGCTGCGCAACCGGTTCATCCTGCGCAACGCCATGCTCCCGGTGATCACGACGATCGGCCTGCAGACCGGTCTGCTGATCTCCGGCGCGGTGCTCACCGAGACGGTGTTCGCCTTCCCCGGCATCGGATCGTTCCTCGCGAGGGCGATCTTCACCAGGGACTTCCCCGTCCTCCAGGGGTTCATCATCTTCATCGCGATCGCGTACGCGCTCATCAACCTCGCGGTCGATGTGTCGTACAGCTTCATCGATCCGAGAGTGCGGGTGCAGTGATGGCCCGGCTCAGCATCCGAAATGAGGTGACGTCATGAGCGTCGCACTCCCACCCGCCCAGGGCGGCGAGATCATCGACACCGTCGCGATCGCCCAGGCGGACCTCAAGGACGGACCCGGCGGCTTCTGGCGCGACGTGTTCCGCCGCATCCGCCGCAATCCGACCGCCTGGATCGGCGCCGGCATCGTCCTGCTGTTCCTGCTGGTCGCCGCCCTCGCGCCCATCCTCGCTCCGTACCCGGAGACGGCCCTGCCCGGTGCGAAGTTCATCACGCCGACGCACATCCCCGGACCGGGGGAGCTGGCGCAATTCCCGCTCGGGCTCGACCGCTTCGGCGGAGACGTGCTCTCCAAGCTCATCTGGGGCGCCCAGGCGTCGCTGCTCGTCGGCGTCATCTCCACCGTGATGGGTCTCGCCGGCGGCATGTTGCTCGGCCTCCTGGCCGGCACGTTCGGCGGGTGGGTCGACACGCTCATCATGCGCTTCGTCGACATCATCCTGTCGGTGCCGAACCTGCTGCTCGCGGTCTCGATCGCCGCGATCCTCGGGCAGACGCCGTTCGCCGTGATGATCGCGATCGGTGCGGCGAACGTGCCGATCTTCGCCCGTCTGCTGCGGGCGTCGATGCTCCAGCAGCGATCGAGCGACTACGTCCTCTCGGCGCAGACGCTCGGACTCGGCCGCGGTCGGATCACCATGTCGCACGTGCTGCCGAACGCGATCGGGCCGGTGATCGTGCAGGGCACCCTGACGCTCGCCACCGCCGTCATCGACGCGGCAGCGCTCTCGTTCCTCGGACTTGGCGGCGGACGCCCCGAGACGGCGGAGTGGGGCCGCATGCTCACCTACGCGCAGGACGAACTGGCGATCGCACCGTGGTTGGCGTTCTTCCCCGGCATCTGCATCGCGATCACCGCGCTCGGCTTCACACTGTTCGGCGAGGCCCTGCGTGAGGCCATGGACCCGAGGACGAGGGCACGATGAACGATCTGAACCAGAGACAGCCGCTGCTCACCGTCGAGGGACTGGCCGTCGACTTCTCGACCATGGACGGCGTCGTGCACGCCGTCGAGGGCGTCGATCTCGACATCGCGGCGGGTGAGACCGTCGCGATCGTGGGGGAGTCCGGGTCGGGCAAGTCGACGACGGCGATGGCCATCATCGGCCTGCTCGCCGGCGGAGGGCGCATCGCCAGCGGCACGATCCGACTCGACGGCAAGGAGATCGGACACGCACCGGAGCACGAACTGCGCAAGATCCGCGGACGGGACATCGGCCTGGTGCCTCAGGATCCGATGTCGAACCTGAACCCGGTCGCGAAGATCGGCACGCAGGTCGCCGAGACGCTGCTCGCGCACGGTCTCGCGAACAGGCAGAACGTGCAGGCGAAGGTCGTCGAGGCGCTCACCGCGGCTGGTCTCCCCGACCCGGAGCGGCGGGCGAAGCAGTATCCGCACGAGTTCTCCGGCGGCATGCGGCAGCGCGCGCTGATCGCGATCGGCCTCGCGTGCAACCCCCGCCTGCTGATCGCCGACGAACCAACCAGCGCCCTCGACGTGACGGTGCAGCAGACGATCCTCGACCAGATCGGGGCGATGACGCGCGAGCTCGGCACCGCCGTGCTGCTCATCACGCACGACCTCGGCCTCGCGGCCGAGCGGGCCGAGCGGGTCGTCGTGATGCACAGGGGCCGGGTCGTCGAGCAGGGGCCGGCGCGGCAGATCCTCGAGGATCCCCAGCATCCGTACACGCAGTCCCTGGTGAAGGCCGCGCCCTCCGTGGCCGCGGCACGGCTGCGGCCCGAGGCCTTCGTGTCCGCCGCGAAGGAGCGCGAGGAGGAGGCAGAGGCGGAGTCGGCTCCTGTGGACAACATCGTCGAGATCGAGAACCTCACGAAGGTCTACCCCGTCCGCGGTCGGGGCGAGGACTTCGTGGCGGTGAACGACGTCTCGCTCGCGATCCCGCGGGGGGAGACGGTCGCCATCGTGGGCGAGTCGGGGTCGGGCAAGACGACGACGGCGAGGATGCTGCTGAAGGTGATCGAGCCGACGAGCGGCCTGATCCGCTTCGAGGGAAAGGACGTGTCGTCTCTGAGCAAGGCGGAGACGCGCGACTTCCGCCAGCGGGTGCAGCCGATCTTCCAGGACCCGTACTCGAGCCTGAACCCGATGTTCACGATCGAGCGCCTGATCGCCGAGCCCCTCGACTTCTACCGGAGGGGCAGCGGCGCTGATCGCCGCAAGCGCGTCCGCCAGCTCCTCGACGACGTCGCACTGCCGCAGTCGATGCTGCGGCGGTACCCGTCGGAGCTCTCGGGCGGTCAGCGTCAGCGCGTCGCGATCGCGAGGGCGCTCGCGCTCTCGCCGGATCTCATCGTGTGCGACGAGCCGGTGTCGGCGCTGGACGTGCTGGTGCAGGACCAGGTGCTCACGCTGCTGCGCGACCTCCAGAGCGAGTACGGCCTGAGCTATCTGTTCATCTCGCACGACCTCGCGGTGGTGCGGCTCATCAGCGACTACGTGTGCGTGATGAAGGACGGCTCGCTCGTGGAGGCGGCCTCCTCGGAGGAGATCTTCACGAACCCTCGCGATCCGTACACGCGGCGCCTGCTCGCGTCCATCCCGGGCAACGAGCTCAACATCGCGTCCTGAAAGGCTCGCTCTCGAAGACCCCCTGTCGCCCCGGAACGTCGGTCGCGGCAGGGGGTCTTCCGCATCGGCACCAGGCGGGTGTCGGATCCTGTGGATAGGCTGAGCGGCATGCGCACCCCGCTCCGCTCCGCCGCCGTCCTGCTCGCCGCGTCGCTCGCGCTCACCGGGTGCTCGTCGGCCATCCCCGCCCCTGCGAGTTCCGACAAGCCGTCGGCGTCGGCATCCGAGTCCTCGGGCTCAGGCGCCTCCGAGCTGAGCGCCACGCCGTCGACGGGCCCCGTGATCACGGGATCCGCGTACACCTTCAACGCCCCCGAGGGGTGGTCGGTGCCCACGCAGGAGATCCCCAACTTCACGCCGGACAGCATCGTCGCCGACGTGGCGGATGCCGACGGCTTCGCCGACAACATGAACGTCGTGAAGTCGCCGGCCGGTGTGGTCACCGCCGACCAGGTCGAGTCCGCGGGCGTCGCCGAGCTGAAGGCCGCGGGCGCATCGAATGTCACGGTGAACCCCCGTCAGACCATCGCGGGCTCTGAGGCCGCGCACCTGTCGGCGGAGATGTCCGGCGGCGGCGTGACCGCGGCCATGGAGCAGTACTACCTGAGCAATGACGAGGCGACCTTCGTCGTCACGTTCTCGTTCAACAGCACGGTCGCCCAGGCCGATCGGGTCGCGCTCGCCGAGTCGGTGCTCGCCTCGTGGAAGTGGTCCTGACCCTCGCCTGAGCACGGGAGCGGATGCCAATACCGCAGCATCCGGAATTGGTCAAGGATTTGACTTGCCATGTCGTGGAATCGCACGTATAGTTGGTAGTTGCGCTCGCTTCTCCGTGCCCTCATATGGTGGTCGGCATTCGTTGAGCTTCAGAGCGCGAACTCCACCTGACGACAAAGGAATCGAGAAGCCCTGCGGGGCTCACGGAGGTTATTCCCTTGGCTGCTGCTCGCAACGCATCCACATCCACCACCACCAAGAACGGACGCGGAGCATCCCGCCTCTCGTTCGCCAAGATCTCCGACACGCTGACTGTCCCCGACCTGCTCGCTCTGCAGACGGAGTCGTTCGGATGGCTCGTCGGCAACGACGCCTGGAAGGCGCGCGTCGCCGAGGCGAAGGCCGAGGGGCGCACCGACGTCAACGAGATCTCGGGCCTCGGAGAGATCTTCGAGGAGATCTCCCCGATCGAGGACCTCGGCGAGACGATGCAGCTCTCGTTCACGAACCCGTACCTCGAGCCGGAGAAGTACTCGATCGAGGAGTGCAAGGAGCGCGGCAAGACGTATGCCGCCCCGCTGTACGTCGAGGCCGAGTTCATGAACCACCTCACGGGTGAGATCAAGACCCAGACGGTCTTCATGGGCGACTTCCCGCTGCAGACCGACAAGGGCACGTTCATCATCAACGGCTCCGAGCGCGTCGTCGTGTCGCAGCTCGTCCGTTCGCCCGGTGTCTACTTCGACAAGACCCCCGACAAGACGTCCGACAAGGACATCGTGTCTGCGCGCGTGATCCCGAGCCGTGGTGCATGGCTCGAGTTCGAGATCGACAAGCGCGACCAGGTCGGCGTCCGCATCGACCGCAAGCGCAAGCAGTCGGTCACCGTCTTCCTCAAGGCCCTCGGCCTGACCAGCGAGGAGATCCTCGCCGAGTTCGCCGGCTTCCCCTCCATCGAGGAGACCCTGGCGAAGGACACCATCGTCACCAAGGAAGACGCGCTCCGCGACATCTACCGGAAGCTCCGTCCGGGCGAGCAGGTCGCCGCCGAGGCCGCCCGCGCGCTCCTGGACAACTTCTACTTCAACCCGAAGCGCTACGACCTGGCCAAGGTGGGTCGCTACAAGATCAACCACAAGCTGGGTCTCGACGCTCCGCTCACCGACTCGGTGCTGACCGTCGCCGACATCGTCGCGACGATCAAGTACCTGGTGCGTATCCACGCAGGCGTCGAGAGCTTCGACGGCATCCGCGGCGGCAAGCAGGCCGAGATCCGCATCGCCACCGACGACATCGACAACTTCGGCAACCGTCGCATCCGCGCGGTCGGCGAGCTGATCCAGAACCAGGTCCGCACGGGTCTGTCCCGCATGGAGCGCGTCGTCCGCGAGCGCATGACCACGCAGGACATCGAGGCCATCACGCCGCAGACCCTGATCAACGTGCGCCCCGTCGTCGCCGCGATCAAGGAGTTCTTCGGAACCTCGCAGCTGTCGCAGTTCATGGACCAGAACAACCCGCTCGCGGGTCTGACCAACAAGCGCCGTCTCTCGGCTCTCGGCCCCGGTGGTCTGAGCCGCGACCGCGCAGGCGTCGAGGTCCGTGACGTCCACCCGTCGCACTACGGCCGCATGTGCCCCATCGAGACCCCTGAAGGCCCGAACATCGGTCTGATCGGTGCTCTCGCGACGTTCGCACGCATCAACTCGTTCGGGTTCATCGAGACCCCGTACCGCAAGGTCGAGGGTGGCGTCGTCACCGATCGCATCGACTACCTCACGGCATCCGAAGAGGTCGACTTCAACATCGCGCAGGCGAACGCCCCGCTCGACAAGAACGGCCGCTTCCGCGAGAGCCACGTCCTCGCACGCCCCAAGGGCGGCTCGGGCGAGGTGGATCTCTTCCTGCCCGAGGAGATCGGCTACATCGACGTCTCGCCGCGCCAGATGGTGTCGGTCGCGACCTCGCTCGTGCCGTTCCTCGAGCACGACGACGCACAGCGCGCACTCATGGGCGCCAACATGCAGCGTCAGGCTGTGCCGCTGCTGCGCAGCGACTCGCCGCTCGTCGGAACCGGTATGGAGGGCTACACGGCCATCGACGCCGGTGACGTGCTCACCGCCGAGAAGGCCGGTGTCGTCACCGAGGTCTCCGCGGACCGCGTCGTCGTCATGCTCGACGAGGGCGGAACGCAGGAGTACCACCTGCGCAAGTTCGACCGCTCCAACCAGGGCACGTCGTACAACCAGAAGGTCGTCGTCAACGCCGGTGAGCGCGTCGAGGTCGGAGAGGTCATCGCCGATGGCCCCGCCACCGAGAACGGTGAGCTGGCACTCGGAAAGAACCTCCTCGTCGCATTCATGACGTGGGAGGGCTACAACTTCGAGGACGCGATCATCCTCAGCCAGGACCTGGTGAAGGACGACACCCTCTCCTCGATCCACATCGAGGAGTACGAGGTCGACGCCCGCGACACGAAGCTGGGCAAGGAGGAGATCACCCGTGACCTCCCCAACGTCAGCCCCGAGCTCCTGAAGGACCTCGACGAGCGCGGCATCATCCGCATCGGCGCCGAGGTCCGCCCCGGCGACATCCTCGTCGGCAAGGTCACGCCGAAGGGCGAGACCGAGCTGTCGGCCGAGGAGCGTCTGCTCCGCGCGATCTTCAACGAGAAGAGCCGCGAGGTCCGTGACACCTCCCTGAAGGTGCCCCACGGCGAGCAGGGCACGATCATCGCCGTCAAGGAGTTCAACGCCGAGGACGGCGACGACGAGCTCGGCTCCGGCGTCAACCGCCGCGTCGTGGTCTACATCGCCCAGAAGCGCAAGATCACCGAGGGCGACAAGCTCGCCGGCCGTCACGGCAACAAGGGCGTCATCGCGAAGATCCTCCCGATCGAGGACATGCCGTTCCTCGCGGACGGAACTCCGGTCGACATCGTCCTGAACCCGCTGGGCATCCCCGGTCGAATGAACTTCGGCCAGGTCCTGGAGACCCACCTCGGTTGGATCGCGAAGCAGGGCTGGAAGGTCGAAGGCACTCCGGAGTGGGCTGTGAAGCTCCCGAAGGACGCGTTCGAGGCCGCCCCCGGCACCAAGGTCGCCACCCCGGTGTTCGACGGTGCGAGCGAGGAGGAGATCGCAGGTCTTCTCGACGCGACCACCCCGACCCGCGACGGCGTGCGCCTGATCGACTCGAGCGGCAAGACGCAGCTGTTCGACGGTCGCTCCGGCGAGCCGTTCCCGGCGCCGATCTCGGTGGGCTACATGTACATCCTGAAGCTCCACCACCTGGTCGACGACAAGATCCACGCGCGTTCGACGGGTCCGTACTCGATGATCACCCAGCAGCCGCTCGGTGGTAAGGCGCAGTTCGGTGGACAGCGCTTCGGTGAGATGGAGGTGTGGGCCCTCGAGGCCTACGGCGCCGCGTACGCGCTCCAGGAGCTCCTCACGATCAAGTCCGACGACATCCTCGGCCGCGTCAAGGTGTACGAGGCGATCGTCAAGGGCGAGAACATCCAGGAGCCCGGCATCCCCGAGTCCTTCAAGGTGCTCATGAAGGAGATGCAGTCGCTCTGCCTGAACGTCGAGGTCCTCTCGGCGGACGGCACGGCTGTCAACCTCCGCGACACCGACGACGAGGCCTTCCGCGCAGCGGAGGAGCTCGGAATCAACATCTCCAGCCGCTTCGAGGCCGCCTCGATCGACGAGATCTAAGGTTCTGGCCGCTGCCCTGAGCGTCACGCCAGGGCAGCGGCCCACCTCCCCGATTTCTTCAGAAGAATTCCTACACAGGAGAATTTGTGCTCGAGTCAAACACTTTCGACGAGCTTCGCATCGGCCTGGCCACTGCGGACCACATCCGCGCGTGGTCGTACGGTGAGGTCAAGAAGCCCGAAACCATCAACTACCGCACCCTGAAGCCGGAGAAGGACGGTCTCTTCGGAGAGCAGATCTTCGGCCCCTCCCGCGACTGGGAGTGCGCCTGCGGCAAGTACAAGCGCGTCCGCTTCAAGGGCATCGTCTGCGAGCGCTGCGGCGTGGAGGTCACCAAGAGCTCCGTCCGTCGTGAGCGCATGGGCCACATCGAGCTCGCCGCGCCCGTCACGCACATCTGGTACTTCAAGGGTGTGCCCTCGCGTCTCGGCTACCTGCTCGACATGGCGCCGAAGGACCTCGAGAAGGTCATCTACTTCGCCGCCTACATGGTCATCTCGGTCGACGAGGATGCTCGTCACCGCGACCTGGGCACGCAGGAGAACAACATCCGCCTCGAGCTGAAGACGCTCGGCGACCGCCGCGATTCGAAGATCGCGGAGCGCCTTGCGAAGCTGGAGGAGGAGCTCGCCGCTCTCGAGGCGGAGGGCGCCAAGGCCGACGTCAAGAAGAAGGTCAAGGACGCCGCCGAGAAGGAGATGTCGCTCATCCGCAAGGGTGCCGACGAGGCGATCGCCAAGCTCGAGCGCGTGTGGGAGGACTTCCGCACGCTCGAGGTCGGCGCACTCCGCCCCGA
The DNA here is from genome assembly GCF_038397765.1 of Microbacterium sp. LWH10-1.2. Classification (NCBI taxonomy): domain Bacteria; kingdom Bacillati; phylum Actinomycetota; class Actinomycetes; order Micrococcales; family Microbacteriaceae; genus Microbacterium; species Microbacterium sp. LWH10-1.2. The sequence goes on along the minus strand of NZ_CP151638.1, from coordinate 2,579,606 downwards.
GGACGACGTCTTCCACGAGCTGCAGGACCGCTTCGGCCAGTACTTCGAGGCCTACATGGGCGCCGAGTCGATCCAGCGCCGCCTGGCGGCCTTCGACCTCGCGGCCGAGGCTGAGAACCTGCACCTGCAGATCTCCGAGGGCAAGGGTCAGCGCAAGATCCGCGCGATCAAGCGCCTGAAGGTCGTCAACTCGTTCCTGGAGACCGGCATGAGCCCGGCCGCCATGGTCCTCGACGTCGTCCCGGTGATCCCGCCGGAGCTGCGCCCGATGGTGCAGCTCGACGGTGGCCGCTTCGCGACCTCCGACCTCAACGACCTCTACCGTCGTGTGATCAACCGCAACAACCGTCTTCGTCGTCTGATCGACCTCGGCGCCCCCGAGATCATCGTCAACAACGAGAAGCGGATGCTGCAGGAGGCCGTCGACGCACTGTTCGACAACGGTCGCCGTGGTCGCCCGGTCACCGGTACCGGCAACCGCGCCCTGAAGTCCCTCAGCGACATGCTGAAGGGCAAGCAGGGTCGCTTCCGCCAGAACCTGCTCGGCAAGCGCGTCGACTACTCCGGCCGTTCGGTCATCATCGTCGGCCCGCAGCTGAAGCTGCACCAGTGCGGTCTGCCCAAGCAGATGGCTCTGGAGCTCTTCAAGCCGTTCGTGATCAAGCGCCTGATCGACCTCGGTCACTCGCAGAACATCAAGGCGGCCAAGCGCGCCGTCGAGCGCACCCGTCCCGAGGTCTGGGACGTGCTCGAGGAGATCATCCGCGAGCGTCCGGTGCTGCTCAACCGTGCACCCACCCTGCACCGTCTCGGCATCCAGGCGTTCGAGCCTCAGCTCGTCGAGGGTAAGGCCATCCAGCTGCACCCGCTCGTCTGCGCGGCGTTCAACGCCGACTTCGACGGTGACCAGATGGCTGTGCACCTGCCGCTGTCGGTCGAGGCTCAGGCCGAGGCCCGCGTGCTGATGCTCGCGTCGAACAACATCCTGAAGCCGTCCGACGGCCGCCCGGTGACCCTGCCTTCGCAGGACATGATCATCGGTCTGCACCACCTGACCACGGTCAAGGAGGGCGCAGCCGGTGAGGGTCGTGCATTCGGTTCGGTGGGCGAGGCGATCCTGGCGAAGGACGAGGGCACCCTCGACCTGCAGGCCAAGGTCCGCATCCGCATCCCCGGTCTGACGTTCCTCGAGGGCGACGCTCCCGAGGGCTACGAGCGTCACGGTCTCGTCGACGCTTCGCTGGGTCAGGCGATCTTCAACGACACGCTGCCCAAGGGCTACCCGTTCGTCCGCGAGCAGGCTGACAAGAACAAGCTGTCGCAGATCGTCAACAAGCTGGCCGAGGAGTACCCCAAGGTCGAGACGGCTGCGTCGCTGGACCGCATCAAGGACGCCGGCTTCTACTGGGCCACGCGCTCCGGTGTGACCGTCGCCCTGAGCGACATCCTCACGCCGCCGAACAAGGCGGAGATCGTCGCGGGCTACGAGAAGCAGGCCGCGAAGGTCCAGTCGCAGTACGAGAAGGGTCTCACGACCGACTCGGAGCGTCGCCAGGAGCTCATCAAGATCTGGACTGAGGCGACCGACGAGGTCCAGGCCGCGATGAAGGCGAACTTCCCTGAGGACAACACCATCAACCGCATGGTGTCTTCGGGCGCCCGTGGTAACTGGCTGCAGATCCGCAACATCGCGGGTATGCGAGGCCTGGTGAACAACCCCAAGGGTGAGATCATCCCGCGTCCGATCATCTCCTCGTACCGCGAGGGTCTGTCGGTGGCGGAGTACTTCATCGCGACGCACGGTACCCGTAAGGGTCTGGCCGACACCGCTCTGCGTACCGCCGACTCGGGTTACCTGACCCGTCGTCTGGTGGACGTCTCGCAGGACGTCATCATCCGCGAAGAGGACTGTGGCACGTCGAAGGGCCTCGAGCTCCCGATCGCCGCTGCCAACTCGCAGGGTGAGCTGGTGCGCGACGCGAACGTCGAGAACTCGGTGTTCGCCCGTACGCTGGCCTCCGACGTCGTGAACGCGGCCGGCGAGGTCCTCGCCTCCGCGGGCGACGACGTGGGCGACGTGCTCATCGACAAGCTGGTCGCGGCGGGTGTCGAGACCATCAAGGTGCGCTCGGTCCTGACCTGCGACTCCGCTGTCGGTGTCTGCGCGCAGTGCTACGGCCGCTCGCTCGCGACCGGCAAGACCGTCGACATCGGCGAGGCCGTCGGCATCATCGCGGCCCAGTCGATCGGTGAGCCCGGTACCCAGCTGACGATGCGTACGTTCCACACCGGTGGTTCGGCATCGGCGGATGACATCACCCAGGGTCTGCCCCGTGTCCAGGAGCTCTTCGAGGCTCGTACCCCCAAGGGTGCGTCGCCGATCGCCGAGGCCGATGGACGCATCACGATCGACGAGACCGACAAGGCCAAGAAGGTCATCCTCACGCCCGACAACGGCGACGAGGCAGTGGTCTACCCGGTCCTGCGCCGCGCGACCCTCCTCGTCGAGGACGGGCAGCACGTCACGGTCGGTCAGCCGATCCTGGTGGGCACGCTCGACCCCAAGGAGGTCATGCGCGTCATGGGCGCCCGCGAGGTGCAGCGTTACCTCGTCAACGGCGTCCAGGGTGTGTACCGCTCGCAGGGTGTGCCGATCCACGACAAGCACATCGAGGTCATCGTCCGTCAGATGCTCCGCAAGGTCACCGTCGTCGATCACGCCGACACGACCCTGCTGCCGGGTGAGATGGTCGACCTCAAGCGCTACCAGGCGATCAACCGCGAGGCTGTGGCAGAGGGCAAGCGCCCCGCGTCGGGCCGTCCGGAGCTGATGGGTATCACGAAGGCGTCGCTCGCGACGGAGTCGTGGCTGTCTGCCGCATCCTTCCAGGAGACGACACGCGTGCTCACGCAGGCCGCCATGGAGGGCAAGCGCGACCCGCTGGTCGGTCTCAAGGAGAACGTCATCATCGGTAAGCTCATCCCCGCCGGAACCGGTCTCTCGAAGTACCGCGACGTCACGGTCGAGGCCACCGAGGAAGCCAAGAGCGAGCGCTACCCGAACCGGATCTTCGCATCCGACGGCGCGTACGCGGACGGCGACTTCGGCTACGTCGACTTCGACGCGTTCTCGACGGACGACATCACGCCGGGCACGTACAACTGATCGAGGCGAGAGCCGGCGAGCGTGCTCGTCCGGCCGAGCCGATTGAGGTTGTCGAGCGACGGAGTCGCGAAGCAACTGACGTGTTGAGTGAGTGAGAAGGCCCCGGGCGATTCGCCCGGGGCCTTCTTCGTGCGCCGCGCATCGTGAGGGGTCGAGAATCGTCGCCTCACGTGCCCCCGATCCGGCTTTCTCTGACTCCTCAGGGCAGATCGGCCGCGCGAGAGCGAGCGGCGCGGGAGAACGGCCGACGCGGGAGCGGGCGATGCGCGGGAGCGAGCGGGGACTCAGTCGAAGAGCTTCGCGATGATGCTGGACGTGTAGCCGCTGGGGGCGAGGTTCGAGTACCGGGTGTCGATGAGCACGTCGTCGCGCCAGAACAGCGTGCGACCGTCGGTGACCGGGTACTGCGTGTTGGGCCAGGTCTTCTCGCAGCGCGTGCCGTCATCGGGCGTGAAGCAGCTGAAGCCCTCGTCGGTCACGAGGCCGTTGAGCAGGTCGAGCGCGGGGCCGCGGTTCATGCGGGAGATCGTGGTGACCAGGCTCGTCGTGTCGGCGCCCGGGTCGGCCCAGATGCAGGTGAGGGTGCCGTTGGAGCCGACGCCGGACGGGCCGAACGCCGCGTCGTTGAGCGGGACGCCGTCGAGCTGGGCGAGGACGTCGTCTGACAGGATCGCCCGGCAGTCGGTGGGCAGGGCGACGGACTTCGTCGTCGCGGTCGGGGAGGGGGATGCCGTGGGCGACGGCTTTCCGGACTCCTCTGCGGAGGACGAGGGCTTCGGGCTGCCGCTCGCTCCGCCGCCGCTGGACGCCGCGGGGCCGCATCCGGCGAGGACGGAGATGAGGAGCAGCGCGGCGGCTCCTGCGGCGATTCGAGCGTTCATGCGCTCACCGTACCGTCAGGAGTCGCCGGAGCGATACGGGACACAGCGTGTGCGTCGGAGGACGGCGCGGTAATGTCGGCGGGATGAGCACTGATTCTGCGGCTGAAGGACGCGTCGTCGTCATCGGCGATGCGCTGATCGACGAGATCCGCGATGGCGGCAACGTCCGCGAACTGGTCGGAGGGGCCGCGTTGAACGTGGCGGTGGGGCTGCGTCGGCTGGGGGTGCCGACGACGCTGATCGCGATGGTCGGCGAGGACGAGCCGGGAGCGCATATCCGCGAGTACCTCGCCGACCACGATGTGCGACTGATCGCGAGCACCGCACCGCACGGGTCCTCCCGGGCGATCGTCACCCGCTCGGCCGAGGGCGAGCCGCAGTACGTCTTCAACGAGGCGGCGCAGCAGCGCAGCATCCGCTACTCCGACGAGGCCAGGGAGGCGATCTCCCGGGCCGATCTCGTGGTGGTCAGCTGCTTCCCGTTCGACGTGCCGGCGGAGACCGACGCGTTCGTGGAGGCGGTCACGGGCGCGCGTCTCGCCGTCGACCCGAATCCCCGGGCGGGCATGCTGAGCGACCGGGACGAGTTCGTGCGCGGATTCGAGCGCGTCGCCGCCGATGCGGCGATCGTGAAGGTCGGGGCGGATGACGCAGCCCTGCTGTACGACGGCGACTTGGACGCGCTGCGTGCGAGGCTGCGAGGTCTCGGCACGCGGGCGGTGCTCGCGACGGCGGGGTCTCAGGGCGCGGTGATCGAGTCGGATGCCGGCGTCGTCAGCGCCCCGATCTCGACGCTTCCCGGTCGGGTCGTCGACACCGTGGGGGCGGGCGATGCCACCCTCGCCGCAGTGGCCGCTGGTCTCGTGGCGGGAGAATCCGACCGGGCTGCGCTGCTGCGCAGAGCGATGGACGTGGCCGCCGCGACCTGCCGCATGGAGGGCGGGCTGCTGCGCACTCCGGAGTCGCTGGGCGACGCCGACCGCGGCGTATATGGGAGCTGAAGCGCCGGCCCGGGCGAGCGGGGACCTGCCTCGATTCCCGATTTCTCTCCCCACGTTCCGACCGGTATGATTGACACTCGTGCCCCCGGTTGGCTGTCGAAGTTGGACGGGTGCGCAATGGCGAGTTACCCAAGCGGCCAAAGGGATCTGACTGTAAATCAGACTGCACTGCATTCGGGGGTTCGAATCCCTCACTCGCCACCACATGAAAGAAGGGCCTCGCGAAGCGGGGCCCTTCCGTCATGTGGTGGACGGAGCGGGATTCGGGTGCGGGCGGAGCGAGCACCGGAGTCCCGCACTCGCCACCTCACGACCGAGGGGCGCTCTCTTCGTCATCTTCTTCCCCGGCGGCGGATCCACCCTGCACATCCGGGATCGCTTCGGGCAGGACTACTGCCCGAGGTACCAGCTCTTCCACTGGTTGAACGAACCGGGGGTGAGGTACGCGGCATTGCCGTGTTGAGCCGCGAGCTGGTTTGCGAAGCTCTGGTCGGTTGTTTCCAGCCAGCCGGCATTTCCGACGCCGTCACCGGCGAGAGCGAAGACGGTGGTCCCGTTGATCGTCGAGTAGTAGAGCGAGCTCATGTTGTTGTTCCTTCGGTGAATTGCGGCCTGGTCGATGCCGGGAGATGGGTTCGGTTCTGTGGTGGGAGGGATCGAGTTGCCCTGGAGGAAGGAGAGCGGGTTGACGAAGCTGCCGCCGACGAGCACCTCGAAGTGAAGGTGCACGCCCATTCCGCTGGTCGGTCCGTACTGGCTGTTGCCCATGTAGCCGATCACTTGCCCCTGGTTGACGCTTGCGCCCATGTTCACCGTGGGCGCGCCATTGAAGTGGGCGTATCTGCTCGTCACCCCGTTGCCGTGGTTGATCTGAACGTAGTGGCCCCAGCCGTGGCCGTCGCTGCCTGTCGAGTTCCAGTCGCCGCCGGAGACTTGACCGCCGGCGATCGCGAGTATCGGCATGCCGCGGTATCCCCATGTGTCGATGCCCATATGCCGCCGGGTGCCTTCGCGCGGCGCCAGGTACTGGCCGCCCGCTTCGGTCGACATGCGGAACGGATCGGTGGGATAGATGTATCCGTTGGCGGCCGGCACCGCGGCGCTTGCTGATTCGCCGTGGAGCACGCCTGTCCCGACCAGCGCGACTCCGGCTGCGATTCCGGTGGCGGCGAGCAGGGTTCTCCGAGACATAGGCGCCGCGGAGAAGAACGATGATCCAGGAGGTGGTTCCAGTTGAGGTGGGCTCATGCGCCACACCGTATCGGCAGAATCGGGCTGCTCGCTGTCCCCTCTTCTACCTACAGACACAGCCGGCGGTGATCGATAGCTTGGAGGGTTCTCGTCCGAATCCAGACACGGTTTTCGCATCAGGTCAGCGAGCCTCAAACGCTTCACGATAGTCATCGAAACCAGAGCTGTCTGTAGGCCGAAGAGGGGACAGCAGACAGCCCCCATTCGTCAATACGGTGTGCTTATGACTTCACTCGATGGGCGTCCTGGCTCTTCTCGGCGCGACCGTTTCCGCAGGCTCCTCAGTATCGTGGCGGCGCTGGCCGTCGCTCTGGGGGTGCTTCTACCGACGTCGAGCGCGTCGGCCACGTCCACACAGGCGGGAGCCCAGGTGCTTGCTCAGCAACTGATCGCGAGCGGACGATTCAGCGGCACAGCCGAGACCAGCGCTCAGGTCCAGGCGTATGCGAACGGGGTGATGCGACAGCATCCGTCAACCGGCAGGGACTGCTACATCGACACGGCGATCCTGCAGGCGTTGAAGACCGTCGTCGTCGACCGGGGGTTCAACATCCGAGTGTCATCCCTCAACCGATACTGCACCGGCGAACTCACGGCTTCAGGCACCGGCAGCTATCACTGGCGCAACGGCGGGGGTCATGCGGTGGACATCGACCGCGTGAACGGTGTGGGGGCGACGGGCAACACCTCACAGGACAGGGCTCTGATCCAGTCGATGACGACGGCGCTCCCTGGGCCCGCAGGGCTCGGACAGAGCAACTGCCGGTCGACCCCGGTGTCCGTCCCGCAGAACTGGGTGCAGTTCAGCGACTCCTGCAACCACAACCACTTCGAGTACAGAGGAACCGGCGTGACCATCCCCGGGTCTCCCGCGACCGTGAGCGATGCGCCTTCGTCGATCATCGACGGCAGCGACAGGATCTCGTTGTACGCGATTCGTTCGGACGGGAATCTCTGGGGAACAAGCCAGGCGAGCGCAGGCAGCCCCTTCTCCGCGTGGCAGCCCCTGGGCGGGTCGATCGGGTCTCTCATGGGGCGGCCAGCCGTCCTCCAGCTGGACAGCGGAGTCATCGCGATCTATGCGCGCACATCGGCAGGGTACGTCGTCGGCACGAACCAAACCGCGCCCGGAGGATCATTCACCCCGTGGACGACCATCGGTACGGGAGGAGCGGGAATCGCCAGCGATCCCGTCGCCGTTCAGTTCGACAACGGTGCGATCGGCGTGTACGCCATGACGGATTCGCGCTACGTGGCTGGAACGGCGCAGGGCGGGCCGGGAGGTGCTTTCAGCTCCTGGGTCCCTATCGGCTCCACGACGACCGCACTCGTCGGACGTCCCGCGCTGGTGCATCTGGTCGGTGACCGCCTCATGTTGTTCGCCACGTCCGCCGACGGGTTCGTCCACGCGTCTGAGCAACCTGCCGCGGGTGGGGCATTCACGGCCTGGAGTGTCGTCGGCACAGGAGGCGCGCAGATCAACTCCGAGCCGATCGCGGTGAACGATCAGGGTCGCGTGACCGTCTACGCGGCCGCTGGCTCGACAGTGTCTAGCGTGACCCAGGACGCTCCGGGCGGTTCCTTCCACGCGTGGCTGAACCTCGGATCTGGCCCTGCGAGTCTGGGGGGCGCGACGCCGTTCGCGGTCGTCGGCGGTGGATACCACTCCGTCTACACCATCGGGGGTGACCATCTCATCTGGGGGACGAGCGTGCTCAGCCCGCCGACGACTGCTGCGGCCTGGTCCCAGATCGGCGCCGGCGCGCTTCTCTCCACGGTTCCCGTCGGAATCCGAACCTCGGGCGGCGTGAACTGCGTGTACGCCGCCAGCAACGGATCCGTCGTCGGCACCTGCCAAAGCGGTCCCGGGGGCACCTTCGGAAGCTGGTCCACGATGTAGTGTCTTGCGCTGTCGCAGTGCAGTCCCCGCACCTGTCCGAGAGGACGGGTGCGGGGACTGGCGCGTCTCGGTTGAGTCGTTACGACGCAGGCGTCTCGAAGGCCGCGTCGGGGTAGAGGCCCTCGGCGATCTGCCTGACCGCGGAGACGTTGCCGAGCGTGCCGGGGAACATGTCCGTGGCCGACACGGCGATGAGCCGTCCGTCGCGCACCGCGGGCATGTCGGGGAAGGTCGCCGTGAGGTACGCGCGGACAGCCGACTCGTGCGCGGGGTCCGACACCGCGAAGACGAGAGCGTCGGGGGCCTCGGCGGCGAGCGACTCCGGCGTGATCTCGGCGGCGAAGAAGTCCGAGAACGCGGGGTCGTCGGGGGTGAACACGTTGTCGGCCCCTGCGCGGTGCAGGATGTCGTACTCGATGCCGGCACCGATGGCCGTCAGGGTCGTGCCCTCGACGAAGACCTGGGCCACGCGCGGCCGGTCGCGGCCGTCGATCGCGGCATCCACCGCAGCGAGCTCGGCCCGGGACGAGGCGATGAGGTCGTCGGCCTCACCCTCGACGTGGAAGATCGTGCCGAGGTTCTTCAGGTCGGTGAAGAGGTCGTCGACCGTGCCCTCCATGCGGCGGTCGAAGCATCCTCCGGTGGCCGTGTAGGCGGCGACGCCGGCCTGGGTCAGCTGCTCGATGCTGGCGAAGCCCTGTTCGGCGGTGAACTCGTACGTGGTCGGCGAGTACACGAAGTCGGGCTGGACGGCGAGCAGCTCCTCGCGGCTCGGCGGGGTGTCTCCGCCGATGACGGGCACATCGGCCGCCAGACCGGCGACGTCGTCGGGCAGCTCCTGCGCCGTGGCCTGGGCCTGGCCGACGAGGCGATCGGCGAGGCCGAGCCGCAGCAGGAGCTCCGTCTGCGACGGGTGCAGTCCGACGACCGCGGTGGGCGTCGACGGGATCTCGGCCGTGCGGCCGCAGTTCTCGATCGTGACGGCATCCGTCGACGTGGTCGGCGCGGCTCCCGACGTGACGCCGGTGCCGCAGGCGGCGAGGGCGAGGGATCCTGCTCCCACCGCGACGGCGGCGAGCAGGCGGATGCTTCGGGTTCGGGGTGTCATTCTCTCTTCTTCTCCTTCTGAGGGGTCGGATGCGGGTTCAGCGGTCGCTGGGCCCGCGGGGGTGGAAGGTCATCGCCCTGGCGCCGGTGTCGATCTCGACGGCGATGCGCGCGGTGACGTGGAACACCTCGTCGACCAGGGCGGGGGTGAGCACGGCGTCCGGAGGGCCGAAGGCCACGATCCTTCCCTCGTCGAGCACCGCGACGTCGTCGCAGAACGCCGCGGCGATGTTGAGGTCGTGGAGCGCGGCGATGACCGTCGTGCCGAGCCCGCTGACGACGCGCATGAGGTCGAGCTGGTGCGCGATGTCGAGGTGGTTGGTCGGCTCGTCCAGCACGAGAATCTCGCCGCTCTGAGCGAGCGCGCGCGCGAGCATGACCCGCTGGCGCTGGCCCCCGGAGAGCCGGCGCACGAGGCGGTCGCCGAGCTCGTGCACGTCGGCCGTGCGGAGGGCGTCGTCGACGATGCGCAGGTCGTCAGGAGTGTCGCGGCTGAACGGCGGCCGGTGCGGTGAGCGTCCGACGAGGACGGTCTCCCGCACGGTCAGATCGAACTCGGAGGGCGAATCCTGCAGCATGACCGACACGGTGCGGGCGAGCGCGCGAGGGGCCATGAGCGAGACGTCGGCGCCGTCGATCTCGACCCGCCCGCGGTGCGGACGCCGCCCGCTGAACAGGGTGCGCAGAAGGGTCGACTTGCCGCTGCCGTTCGGACCGAGGAGCCCCACGATGCGTCCGGTGCCGACCTCGAGGTCGATCCCGTGGAGCACCGTGCGACCGCCGCGCACCACGCTGACGTCGTCGAAGAGGACGGTCATCGGTCGAACCCCGCCCGCTCGCCGCCGCTCCGCATCAGCCAGAGGAAGAAGGGCGCTCCGACGAACGCGGTGAGGATGCCGAGGGGGATCTCCGTCGGCGCCGCCACCGTGCGGGCGAGCAGGTCGGCCACCATGAGGAACAGCGCGCCGCCGAGGATCGTGACCGGGAGCATCCGACGATGGTCGGATCCGACCAGGAGGCGGGCCATGTGCGGCACGACGAGACCGACGAAGCCGATGCCCCCGCTCACCGCGACGATCGCGCCGGTCAGGAGCGATGCGAAGATCAGCAGCAGTCCGCGCACCCGTGTGGTGCGCACGCCGACGGCCAGGGCCGACTCGTCGCCCGCGAGAAGCGCGTTCATCGACCGCGACAGTCCGAGCGCCGCGATGACGGCGACGGCGAGGGCGGCGGCGGGGATCGCGAGCGACGACATGTCGGCGGCGGAGACGCTGCCGAGGAGGAAGAACATGACGCTGACGACGTTCTGGGCGTCGGTGGTCAGCGTGAGGTAGCTCGTCACGGCGCTCAGCAGCGAGCCGAGCGCGACGCCCGCGAGGATCATCCTCGTCGGCGACAGCTCTCCGCGGATGCGGGCGAGGGCGGCGACGAGCACGCACGCGACGACCGCACCCACGAAGGCCGCTCCGCTCATCGTGAGGCCGAGGAAGGTGGCACCGCCGGAGACGATCACCAGCACGGCGCCGACGCTCGCCCCGGAGGAGACGCCGAGGATGTACGGCTCGGCGAGCGGGTTGCGCACCACGGCCTGCATCATCGCCCCGGCGAGGGCGAGCCCAGCGCCCGAGAGCCCGGCGAGGAGCGAGCGCGGCAGCCGGAACTGCCACACCGCCTGATCCTGCAACGGCGTGAGCGTGCCGTCGGTCATCCACGGCATGCCGGGGAGGAGATGGCCGATCACGATCTTCGCGGCGTCGGCGGGGGAGACGGAGACGGGGCCGACGGCCGCGGAGAGCACGAGGACGAGCAGGGAGAGCAGGGCGGTCGTCGTCACCGTCGCACCGACGGGGAGGGTCCGACCGCGACGACGCCGTCTCGGCTCAGGGCGGGAGGACGGGGTGCGCCGACCGGCGCTCTCCATCGTGGTGCCGGGGGATGCGGTCATCGTGCGTCTCCTGTCGTGACGTCGGCGGCGAACTCGAGCACGGCGAGGCCCAGCTCGTGCAGCACGGTCTGCTCGTTCGCCCCGTGCCCGGCATCCGCCGCCGTCCAGGTCCGGGCGGATCCGCCCGCGCATCGCAGCGCTGCGGTCATCCGATGTGTGTCGCGGGCGAGGACTCTCGTGTCCTGTCCGAGCACGATCCCCAGGTACGCCGGAACCGTCGCGCCGATCTGCAGCCCCTCGGCTCGGGCGAGGGGCGAGAGCACCCGGAGCCGCTCGCGGGCCTCCGCGGTGCCGTCGTCGCCGAACTCCGTTCGCCAGCGCGACCCGAACGGATGCTCGTCGAGGGCGAGCAGATCGAGCGGAGCAGCCGTGGTCGCGAATCCTGCGCACAGGTCGGGATGCCGCAGCGCACACGCGGCCGCGACGACACCGCCCAGCGAGGCTCCGACGAGGACGAGCAGATCGGGGCGGGTGACACCGCTGCGGATGAGACCGAGCGCGACGTCGGCGAGGTCGGCGATCGTTCGCGTCTTGCGGACACCGCGGCCCGCGTTGCGCCAGGCCTCTCCGCGCTCGCCACCGCCGCGGAGCTGCGCCGTCGCATACGCGCCTCCGTGCGCGATCCAGGCGGAGATGGTGGGCTCGTAGACCGGGAGATGGGGGACGCCGAAGCCGCCGTAGCAGGTGAGGAGCAGCGGCAGCGGGCCCTCCGCGCCCGCCGGAGCGGTGACGTGGACCGACAGGGTCTCGCCGTCGTCGGCGGGGAGGTCGTACCGGGTGGTGGTCCCGGGCAGGGCGGCGACAGCGGGGAGGCTCGTGCGGCCCTGCGGCATCCGCTCCACGATCCGCGGCGGGGTGAGCGGGCCCTCGACCGAGAGGCGCAGCACGCCGTCGTCGACGCCGATCTCCGTGGCGGTGAGGGTGCCGGCGGCTGACGATGCGGCCTCCGTGCGACCGACCTCGACGCCGTCGTGGAGGTCGATGAGCACGCTGCGCCCCTGAGCAACCGCGAGCACGACGACCCGGTCGCCGTGCACCGTGGCGTCGATGATCTGCACCAGCGGATCGCTCCAGCGCCAGAGCGCGGTTCCGTCGAGACCCAGGGCGTCGAGCCCTCCGTCGTGTTGGACCAGCACCGCGTCGGCGAGCGGCGATGCGCGCCGCAGCGCCGGCCATCGGCCCAGAGTCGTCTCCGTGGCGCGGTCGCTGAGCGTCGTGCCCCCGGCGAGGCTGCGGGCGAGCAGGCCGCTCGTGCCTCCGGGGAAGAGCCGCACGCGCGCCCAGGGGGCGAGGGCGGTCGACTGCACCGCACCGGTCTCGACGTCGAGGGTGACGAGAGCGTCGTCCCGGCTCGCGACGACGTCGAGGGAGCGCGAGTCCGGCGCCCACAGCACGGTGTCGTAGCGGAGACGGATGCCGGGATGCGGATGCATCGTGCCGGAGGACGCGTCCACGATGCCGAGGACGGCGTTCTCGTCGGCGGAGGGAGCCCACTCGACGGCGATGAGGCGGCCGTCGGGCGAGGGGTGGATCCGCTGCACGTGGCCGTCTGGCTCGATCACCGGGGTGCCGTCGAGCCGATGGATGCCGCGTCGAGGGCTGCCGTCTCGGCGGCCCAGCACGAAGCCTCCGATGGGGAGCCCCGGCCGACCGTGGTGCTCGGCGCGGGACAGGGCGGCGTCGAGCACCGCACGGTGTGCGCTCATCGGCCGACCAGATCGTTCACGCGGTCGTCGCCGCCCGCCCACAGGAGGTGACCGCCCTCGTCGAGCGGGGTGGGGACCGCGATCGTGGTGATCTCGTGATCGTCGATCAGGTGGATCATGCCGTCGCCGCCGCTGGTGACCGCGATGGCGCCGGTCAGCGGATCGATCGCGATCGATCGGCGTTGCGCCGCCTGTCCGTCGACGCCGTCCCACGGCATCCGTCCGGCCTGTGGCGGGTGCGTCATCGGGGGGAGCGGGACGATCCGGGAGATGCGCGCCTGCTGCCGATCGATCACGACCAGCGCGTCGCCGTCGGGGTGGATGACGGCGACGGCGGCGACACCCGCGGCGAGGGCGAACCGGAACGCGAGCCCCGGCGGGAGGGCGACCGCCGTGGATGCTCCGGATGCGAGGTCGATCTCGACGAAGGTGTTGGTCCATTCAGGCCACGCTCCTGGCGACGCCGGCCCACCGCGCACGATGCCCGTGACGCGCCCGGTGTCGCCGGCGAGGCGCAGGTAGAACGCGCGACCTTCGACGGGCCAGGGGATGATGCCGATCGCCCGGGGCGCCCCGCGGTCGACGATGAAGCGTTCGAGGCCGCGGCTGGTCGCGACGCCGACCGCACCGGATACGGGGTCGACGACATCGCCGTGACCGTCGGGTGCGAGGTCGTCGAGGAGCGCACCACGGAGCACCGGCGCGTGCGGCCCCACGTCGAGCGCCGAGGCCAGCGGCAGCGCCTCGACGGCGCCGGGCTCGCGGTGGCGGAGCACGATCATCGCGTCGCCCGATGCCTGGTCCGGCGCGATGACGACGCCCGGCTCGCCGGTGCGGACGCGGAATCGCGCAGAGGATCCGGCCGCGAGGTCGACGACCGACACGAGATCGCTCCAGGCTGCCTCGTTCATCCCCAGGCCCGATGTGACCACGACGTGCCGACCCGACGCGTCGCAGGCGAGGTGCTCGGCGGGGATGGCGATCGGGATGCGGCGGACCTCCCCGGCGCCTCCGACGACGAGGGCGCCTCCGCGATCGTCCGCGAAGACCCACCGTCCCGATGCTTCGGCGGGGAGGCGGAGGAAACCCGCGTGCTCGGCGAGCCAGGCGCCGGCGACGACGACACGCCGAGAGCCGTTCTGGATCTCGTAGACGATTCCGGCCCGGTGATCAGCGGCGAGGAGGGGGAGCGAAGAGGACATGGGGGTCAGCCTAGTAGATATTGAGAATCATTATCATTTAGGGTCGTCAGTGTTCACACACCGTGAACCCCGCCCCGCAGATCGCGGAGCGGACCACCTCACAGAAGGAGCACGAAATGGAAAAGCAGATCCTCGCAGAGATCGAAGAGTCCGAGCAGCTGGCGCACCTGTCGGCGACGCACTCGAACGCACTGGTCGAGAACCCCTTCGACTGACCGCGGATCCTTCCGCCGCGCTTCCGAGCGCACTCAACCCCGGCCGGGCGCCCTCGCCCGGCCGGGCCCACCCTCGAGAGGATCCATGACCGCCGAACTCCGCATCCATCCGCTCCCCGGCACCGGGGCGCACCTCGTCTCGGGCGCCGACGGCCGACACCGGGTCAGGCTGCGCACCGGGCGCCTCACGCTTCTCGACGCGCCGCCCGACGGACTGGTCGCCGCCATCGAGAGCGCACCCGACGGAGAAGCCGCGGACTACCTCCATCGACTGACCGGAGAGGTGCAGACGCGGGAAGCTGAAGATGCCAGCCGTCGCTGGCCGACCGCGCGTCGTGCCGTCTGCCTCCTCGGCTCCGACCCGATCCTGGACGACCTCGGCGGCGCCCTCGCCGCGTGGGGAGCGGCGGTCACCCGTCTCGGCGCCGAGGAGGAGCCCCCGCAGGACGCGGCCCTCGTGATCGCGTACGCCGACGACGCGCGGGGTCGCCGGCGGTGGCTCCGTCACGACCAGCTGCCGCGGCGCGGCGTGGCCTGGCTCCGCGCGCACCGCGACGGCGAATGCGTCCTCATCGAACCTCTCGCCCTCGACGGCGACGACCCCACCTCCGTGCAGGTCGCCACAAGACGCGCGGCGGCGAGCAGCGCGCCGACCGCGACCGAGGCCTGGCACCGGGCGGCGCCGCCGGCGAGTGCACCCGTCGATGACGCCACGCGGGTGCTCGTGCTGGGGCGACTGCTGCAGATCGCGGCCGCGTGGGCGCAGGACGGCCCCTCGCTCGACCGGCTGCGCACGACCCTGTGGAAGCTGGTGCCCGCGCTCGGCGCCGTCACCGAGCA
Source organism: Microbacterium sp. LWH10-1.2 (assembly GCF_038397765.1). NCBI lineage: Bacteria > Bacillati > Actinomycetota > Actinomycetes > Micrococcales > Microbacteriaceae > Microbacterium > Microbacterium sp. LWH10-1.2. Next base: position 2,564,392 of record NZ_CP151638.1, on the reverse strand, counting down.
CACGGTGCTCGCGTATCCCGCGGCGCCTGAGCGCGTGATCCGATGACGCCGCCGCGCGATGCCCGCAGGCACGACGTCGTCGCCCCCGACGGCGTGCTCCTGCGCGGATGGGTCTGGGAGCCGGAGGAGCCGAGGGGAACGGCGCTCATCCGCACGCCGTACGGCGCCTGGCGGCACGGCGCCACCGCGAAGGCCTGGACGCGGCGGGGCTACCGCTGCGTCATCCACGACGTCCGCGGCCGCCACTCCTCCGAGGGGGACTGGCACCCCTATCTCGCCGAACGCGGCGACGGCCGAGCCGTCGTCGAGGCGATCAGAAGCGGCGAGCCGGGGCTCCCCGTCGTGCTGTCAGGCGGTTCATACGCCGCGCACACCGCGCTCGAAGCGGCCAGGGTCGTCGACGTCGACGCGCTGGTGCTCCTCGTCCCCGCCCTCGGCCTCGCCGAGACCGCGTGGGATGAACACGGAGAGCCGCAGCTCCTCCACCGCATCGGGTGGTGGCACCAGCACGGGCGCGGATCCCGGTCTCTGCCGCCGCTCGCCGCCGAGGAGCTCGCCGCGCGCGTGAAGAGGGCGAGAGAGGTGGGCGTGCATCGCGCCGCCGAGGAATGGGGGTGGACGCACGACGTCCTGTCGGGATGGCGGCGCCTCTGGTCCGCCCCTCCGGTCGACCTGGCTCGCGCCTACGGTGCGATCCGGGCGCCCCTGCTCCTCATCCGCGGCGACCACGACTTCTTCTTCGCCGACGCCGGTCGACTCGCCGACGCCTGGAGCGCCCGCATCCGTGTGGTCGACGGCCCGTGGGGGCATCGGCTGGCCGACGACATCGTCGATGACGACGTGCGATCCCGGCTGCACAGCGCCGGGGGGATCGGCGTCGTGCTCGACGACTGGCTGGCCGAGAACGGCCTGCCCTCGGCGTCTCTCGCTCCCGCCGTATCCGACGGGCATCGAGCCCGCCGCACCCGATCCGCCTTCGACGCCGACGCCGGTCGTTGGCGACACGAGAGGACAGCATGACCAGCGACACCCTGCACCGCACCCCCGGGCGACCCACCCTGACGGCCGAGGCCCTGGTCGACCAGGAGACCGGGATCATCCGCTCCGTGCGGGAGGTCCCGCATCCGTCCGGTGCACCGGACCGGTACCTCGCGCTCACGGCATCCATCGCCGACGCGCGCATCCTCGGCGAGTGGCCGGCCGACCGCGTCTCACTCGGCACGTCCTTCGGAGACCGCGCTCAGGCGCGCATCGCCGCCATCGGCGAGGGCGTCGAGCGGTACTGCGGCAACTGGCTGCCGGATGTCCTTCCACCCGGCGAGCTGCGCGTCACCACGGCGCAGGAGCTGCGAGCGCAGGGAGAGGCGGTCCTCGACGAGTCCGCGCTGCCCCGGTTTGCCGACTGGCAGCTCGATCGGCCGGGGTTCCCGTATCAGCGGCTGCTCCCCGAGACTCCGACGCTGTGGGCGAGGTGCGACGAGCTCGGCGGCGGATCCGTCTGGGTGCCGGACGCCCTCGTGCACCTGAACTGGCGGCAGTCCCGGTTCCGCACGCTGCCCCGGACGCACCACCTGAACTACGCCGGGATCGCCACCGGCGACGGGGTCGACGACGCGCGCGACAGGGGAGTGCTCGAGGTCGTGGAGCGCGATGCGCTGGAGGTCTGGTGGCACCTCGACGGCCCCGCGTTCGGCATCGACCCCGCCACCGTCCCCGGTCTGCTCGACGACCTGCGGGGCAGCAGTCTGCGCGTGTGGCTCGTCGCGATGCCGTCGGAGTTCGCCCCCGCGATCGGTGCGCTCGTGCACGACGAGGAGCGCGGCCTGTACGCGGCCGGGTTCTCCGCAGCCCTCGAGCCGGAGCGCGCCGCACGCAAGGCGGTGCTGGAGGCCGTGCACACGTGGATCTACACGCAGGGCTGCACCTCGGCCGACGGGTGGGTGTTCCGCGCTGTCGCCGAGGGGCTGATGGCGAAGGGCCTCACGCTCGACCACCGCCCCGACGCGGACTACACGACCGCGGCGGGCCCGCAGTACGAGAACGTGATCGATCTCGGCGCGCACGTGCAGGTGTGGCTCGATCCCGCCGTGCACGGCGAGGCGCGCCGGTTCCAGGCGCCCGTGCAGGGAGTGCGCCCGTTGAACGCGATGTCTGCGGTGACGATGGACGAGGTCTATCGGCGGCTGCGCGAGCGGGGGCATCGGGTGCTCACGCGCGACCTCACCACCTCCGACGTACGGCGCTCGCACCTGCGGGTGGTGCGCTCGATCGTCACGGGGCTCGTGCCCAACGCCCCCGCCGCGTTCTCCTACCTCGGGATGCCGCGGTTCAGGGCCGCCGCGGAGGAGCGCGGCTGGCGCACGACCTGGACCGGGGGACCGGAGGACTTCACGCTCCTCCCGGCCCCGCACATGTGAGGGCCGCGGTGAGTGTCATGAGACAGGTGGGCCGCGGCATCCTCGGTCCGCTCGCCGAGGCGATGTCGTCGCGCGCGCCGGCGGGTCCGCTTCCGCCCGGACCGCGGGTGAACGACTGGGCCGCCGCGCGCGCCGTCGTCGTCGAGCCGTCACGGAGCGTGCGGGATCTCCTCGACGACCTGTGGCGCCCCGGGCCCCTCCATCGGGCAGCGGACGGCACGCCGACCCGCATACCCCGCCGCCCCGTTCCCTCGGCAGGGGCCTGCTATCCGGTGCAGACGCACGTGATCGACGGGACGGGTGCGAGGCGCGTGTTCGACCACGAGCGGGGTGTCGTCCTCCGGCGGGATGCCGAAGCGGAGGGCGCCTCCGGGTGGCCCGCGTCGGAGCGGGTCACCGCGGGAACGAGGCTGGTGTTCACCGTGCAGCCGGGCCGATCGTTCGGGCGCTATCGTCACCGGGCCTGGCCCCTGTGGATCGCGGATGCCGCCTACGCGCTCGCGGCCGTGCAGTTCCTGCTGGGCGCGCAGCCCGGACGGGTCGAGCTCGGTCCGTCCGCCCGCCTGCGCGGGATGCTGGGGGTTCCGCGGGCGGCCGACGCGGAGGCGTGGCTCGCGCTCGGGCTGGCGCCGGAGATCCCTCTCGCCTCCGTCGAGATCGCCGATGACCCGGCGTCGCTCCCCGCCCGCCGTGCGGCGCTCGCCGGGCGCCGTTCACCATCGATCGAGGAGTTCTCCGCACGCATCGGACCGGCGCCTCGGCCCGATGCGGAGCGCATCGCGCGCGCCGCGGGGCAGGCGTGGGTGCGCGGCGCATCGGCGATCTCCTCCTGGTCGGTGCCGGTGGATGCCGCTCCGGATGCCGTCGCCGCCGCGCTCTGGGAGTCTCACCTCTCCGCCGCACGCCTCTGCTACGAGGCCTCGCTCTCCGGAGACGCGGGCGCCCGTCCCGTCTCCGGTTTCCCCTCGACCGGCGACCGCTGGATCCTCCATGCCGTCGCCCTCCTCGACACCCCTGGAGGTCCACGATGATGATCGTCCCCCCGCTGTGGCGCGAAGCGCGACGGCATTCGTGGCTGCTCGGCGGAAGCGTCGTGCTCCTGCTCCTGGTGTTCGCCACGCACCTCCTGCAGGCGCTCTCCCTCGCCTGGGCGCTCGCGGCGTTCGTGCGTGCGGACGTGGCAGGGGCGCTGGCCGGCATCGGCGCGATCGTCGCGATCGGCGCGACCCGGGTGCTGCTCACGCTCGCTCAGGGCGACGTCGCCGCGCGACTCGGTGCGCGGGTCAGGGAGGATCTGCGGGATGCCGCCGTCAGGGCGGTGCTCGTGCCGTCGCGCCTGCACGACGCGGCGCTCCGGGACGGGTCCACCCAGCTCACCATCGGCGACGGGATCGACGGGACCGACGCCTACGTGTCGAAGTACATCCCCGCCGTGGTGCAGCTCGCCGTCGGCAGTGTGATCGCCGTCGCACTGGTCGGGATGCTGTCGCCCCTGGCCGCGCTGTGCGTGTCGCTCGGCATCCTGCTCGCCGTGCTCGGTCCGCTGCTCTGGAAGAGGATGCTCGCGCGGCGCGGATTCGCGCACTGGGACAGCTACGAAGCGCTCAGCGGCGACCTGCTCGAATCGCTCCGCGGCATGTCGACGCTGCGTGCGCTGGGCGACGTGCCCGCGACGCGCTCCCGACTGGATGCGAGATCCGAAGCCCTCCGCCTCGCCACCGAGCGGGTCATGCGATCGTCTCTCGCGGAGACGGCCATCACCGATCTCGCCGTGCAGGCCGGGGTGGTCGTCGCGGCCGGCCTCGCCGTCGTCTCCGTGATGACGGGGCATCCCCCTGCCGTCGAGGTCTACGCGCTGCTCCTGCTCTCGTCGGAGGCGTTCCGCCCGGTGCGCGAGCTCTCGCGGCACTGGCATGCGGGGTTCCTCGGGCTCACGGCCGTGCCGGGGCTGGTCGCGCTGGGGGCGTTCCGACGCCCCGACGTCGAGCGGTCTCCCGTCGAGGCCCACCCCGCGGCACCCGCGGGGGAGGTGCTGCGCATCACGGGTCTCTCGTATCGCTACCCCGGCGCCGCCGCCGACGTCCTCCGGGGCGTCGACCTCCGTGCCGAGCGGGGGGAGGTGCACGCGATCGCCGGGCCCTCCGGTGCGGGCAAGTCCACGCTGTTCGACGTGGTCCTCGGGTTCCTCCCGGCGTCATCGGGCACGGTGGAGCTCGACGGACGTCCGCTCCGCGCCTCCGACGTCGCCGTGGTCTCGCAGCGACCCGTCCTGTTCGCGGGAACCATCAGAGAGAACGTCGATCTGTTCGGTGCGGGGCAGGAAGCGCTCGAACGGGCCTGCGCAGCCGCCGGCGTGCTCGACGAGATCAGAGCGATCCCCGAGGGGTTCGACGCGATGGTGGCGGAGGCGGGGACGAGCCTCTCCGGCGGGCAGAGGCAGCGGCTCGCCCTCGCGAGGGCGCTGCTCGCGCGCCGCCCCGTGCTCCTCGTCGACGAGCCGACCAGCGCCCTCGACGACCGCAGCGCCCTGACCGTCGCGGAGACGCTGGAGCGTGTCGCCGCAGAGAGAATCGTGCTCATGATCAGCCACCGCCCCGAGGCCCTCGCGCGGGTCGCCGATGTGCGCGTCCTGCGCGACGGGATGCTCGTGAGGGAGGCGTCGTGACCTCCGCCGTCGCCGTGCTCGCCCGCCTGCTCCCGCCCCTGCGGCCGGAATGGCGGAGGATCCTCGGCAGCTACGCGATCGCCACGGCGAGCCTGTGCGCCCTCGCGGCGATCGGCGTGCTCACCGCCCTGGGTGTCGGCGGGGCGGTGGTGCACGGATCCTGGCCGCCTGCGGCGTGGTGGATCGCTCTCGGCGCTCTCGTGCTCGTGCGCACGGTCCTCACCTGGCGGGAGATGGATGTCTCGCACGCTCTCGCGTATCGGGTCCTCGCTCGACTCCGGATGGCGCTGTTCGACGCCTACTCGCGCAGCGTGCCCGGCCGCCGCAGGGAGCACTCGGGGCGCGCGGCATCCGTGGCGCTGACCGACATCGAGAAGCTGGAGTTCTTCTACGCGCACACGGTCGCGCAGATCGGCGCGGCGCTCACCCTGTTCGTCGGGGCGCTGGTGTGCGCCGTCGCGGTGATGCCGGCGGTGGGGCTCGTGATGCTCGGCGGAGCCCTCGCCGTCGCGCTCACGGCCTGGGCGGGAGCGGGTCCCGCGCGTCGCGTCGGGGCTCAGGAGCAGCGGGAACGAGAGACGCAGTCCGAGCGGCTGGTGGACGCGCTCGGCGCGCTGCGAGAGATCCTCGCTTACGGTCTGCAGGACCGCGTCGTGCGGGAGGCGGTCGCGGGAACGCGGCGGTCGGCGCGCATCAGCCGTCGCCGGGAGGCCATCTCGCACCTCGTCGACGGGACGCGCGAGCTGATCCTGGCCGTCGTCGTGATCGGTGTGATCGCGGTGGCTCTCGTGCAGCGCGGCACGGACGACGCCCAGGCGGCGCTGCTCCCCGCGCTCGTCGCGCTGGCCGTCGCGGGGGTCGCCGCGGTCGCGGATGCCGCGCGCACCGTGTCGGAGCTGCATCCGCTGATCGCGAGCGCCGACCGCGTGGGCGCCGGACTCCGTCGTCCGCCGGTCGTCGCGCCGGTCGACGATCCGATCCCCCTGCCGGACGGACCGCTGGGTGTGCGGTTCGGCAGGGTCTCGTTCTCCTACGACGATCGGTCCGAGGTGGTGCACGACTGGTCTCTCGACGTCGCACCGGGCGAGCACGTCGGGCTGGCGGGCCCGTCGGGCGCGGGCAAGAGCACGGTCATCGCCCTCGCGGCTCGTCTGTGGGATCCCGATGCCGGCGCGGTCGCGCTCACCGACGACTCGGGGGCGACGTATCCGCTGGGCCGTGTCCGCGATGCCGACCTCCGACGCGTCGTCGCCGTCGTGGAGCAGGACGCCAGGCTCTTCCACGGCACCGTGCGCGAGAACCTGCAGCGCGGCGACGGCGTCCGCAGCGACGACGAGCTGCAGGACGCCCTCGCGAGGGTCGGCGCCGACGACTGGATCGCCCTCGACGACGAACTCGGAGAGCACGGAGTGCGCCTCTCCGGAGGTCAGCGGGCCCGGCTGGCGCTGGCGCGGGCGCTGTGCCGGGAGCCCCGCATCCTCATCGTCGATGAGATCACGGCGAGCCTGGACGCCGAGTCGGAGCGCATCATCTCCGACGTGCTCGGAGCGTTCCCCGGCACGGTCATCGCGGCATCGCACCGAAAGGAGACCCTGGGGGCCTTCGCTCGCGTCGTCAGAGTCGGCTGACGCTCTCGAGCGGATTCTCCGCCAGCTTGCGGATGAGGCCGCCATCGACGAGACGCCGCGCGGCGCTGCGGGGCTTCCGCGCCGACTGGTCGAGCACACACGTGCCGAACTCCTCGGCGAGTGTGAGCCGCGGGTAGGCGTTGAGCACCTCGCGGCGGAAGTCGAGGGGTATCTCCTCGTCGCGTCGACCCGAGATGTCGAGGCCGGTCGCGATCTCCAGCAGGTAGCCCTCGACATCCTCGTCGGGGTCGACTTCGGGCCAGTTGTGGCGGACGATGACCTCGTTCACTCGCCGGCGCCGGTCGGGCGACCACCCGGCCCCCGCGGTGAGGGCTTCGCCGACGAAGCCGCCGGCCTCCTCGTAGCCGAGAGCGTGGTTGTCGTAGGCGGGCACCAGGCCGATGTCGTGGAGGATCGCAGCGGTGTAGAGCAGCTCGTGATCGACGTCGGTGCGGCCCTCGACGATCGCGAAGGCCTCGGCCCAGAGCCACGATCGCACCACATGGTTCGCGATCGCCGGCGTGTGGAAATCGTCGAGCAGAGCCAGCGCGCCTCGTGCGGCCGCGGTGTCCGGTGGCGTGAAGTCGGTGAGGCGCATGATTCTCCGGTGGGTCGCGATCGCGTGCGCCCAGTGTAGCCGCGCGGTCGGCGCTCCCCGCCTACATGCCGGGTCCGGCATGAGATCGATCGGATTCGCGTAATGAAACGGCCCCTGTCTGCATCTCATCGGTATGAGCATCATCGAGCCGCGCCTGTTCCGTGATCCTGAGTCGGATGCCGCCTTCACCGCGGTCGGGACTCGCCTGCAGCGACGGGCGATGCTCGACCTGAGCATCGACGAGGAGATCGTGCGCGGAGACCTGCGCGGGGCCACTCTCGAGGAGCCGTTGCGTTCGGCGCTGGTGCTGGTCGTCGAGCACGAGCTCAAGCAGGAGGAGCCGCTCACCGAGGCCGAGCTGCTCGCCACCGTGCGCACGCGCCGCCTGTTCGGAGCGGGGCGCTACCGTCGCCGGCTCGATGCTCTCGCTGGCATGAACCTCGTCCGTCGTGAGGGCCGCGGCCTGCACGCCACGGTCGCCGGCATCTCCGCGGTGCTGCGGCCGTCGTCGCTGGAGGGGCCGCGTCTGCCGCGCGAGCTTCTGCGCGTCCTCCGTCAGGCCGAGCTCGCCCGTCAGCGTCGCTGACCCGGCTGGCGATCGCCTGAGCGGATCGCCGTATATAGAACCAGATAGTTGAGACCGAAAGTACACTTTCTGTACTGTGGGTCTTAGCTAGGAGGTTCTGATGAAGCCGATCACGCTTGCGCGCGTGGTGGAGCGCGCCCCGATGCGAACGGTTCGATGGAAGGACGTCGCGCAGACCTCCACGAACGCCCCCCGGGATCTGGCCCGGCTGGAAGACGAGGGCGTCGTCCTCAAGATCGCCCAGGGGGTCTACACGGCCCCACCGGACGGAGCCGACGGACGTCGTTGGAAGCCGCCCCTGGAAGCGGCGGGGCTGGCTCTGGCGACGGCGCGGTTCGGTCAGCGACGTGTGGCTCTCATGGGGCTGGGAGCCGCTCGATTCTGGGGGGCGATACCTCGGGCCATCGGTACGACGACCATCGCGGTACCTGTGGCCGGACGGCCGCCCGTCACCCTCACCACCGGAGGGACCGTGCATCTCATTCCTCGGGATCTCGACGCCCTCGATCTGGTGCTGGAGCGCACGCCCCTCGGTGAGGCGCTCATCACCACTCCCGCGCAGACCCTCTACGACGTGCTGGCGCGACCGATGCAGGGCGGTGCCCCTGATGTCGCTCGCGAGGCGGCGGCCAATCTGCGGGTGCGTGTCGACGCTGACGAGCTGCGCGGGATCGCCGGCCGCGCGCGGCGAGTGCCGCTCGCCGTGCAGAAGACCATCGCAGACATGGAAGCATCATGAGCCGCGGCAGGTTCGGCCCGTTCACGAGCAGCGCCCGTGTCTCTTTCGCTGCGCTGCCGGACGCGATGCAGTGGTCGACGGCACTCGATCACCAGTGCATCCCCGAGGTGGATGCCGAGGAGGCAGCCGAGGTCGTGCGCGCCGCCTGGCGATAGCAGCCCCGGGGAGCGGCGAGCCACCCGCTAGCATCGGGCGCATGTCTGCCTCACGGTTCTGGTCGGCGGCGCTCGCCGCGGGTGTCCTGCTGCTGCTCACGACCGGCTGCTCGGCGAACGTGTCGCAGGCTGGCGAAGCGCAGGATGCCGGTGCACCGGCTGTGGAATCCGAGACGGCGGGTGAAGGCTGGGTCGTCGTGAAGTTCGAGAGCCGCGACGAGCGGTTCGACCTCGACCTCATGGACAAGATGCTCGCCACGGAGCTCGCCGCCGATGAGGCGCTCGCCGCCGCCGAGGCCGGCGCGATCGACGGCAACGACGTCGGAGACGGCGAGTACGCGCTCTACTTCACCGGGGGAGACGCCGAGCGGATGTGGGAGATCCTCGAGCCGATCTTCGCGGACGCGCCGGTGCCGTGGACCACGGTCGTGCTCAAGAGCGGCTTCGAAGACTCCGCGCCCCGCATCCTCACGCAGTAACGGCGCGCAGCTCCTCCGCCTGTGGGCGGGTTCGATGCCGCTCAGCACGCGCGAATCGGTGCGTGATCTGCGCGTGGATCCGGTGCCGTCCGACGACTCTCCGATCGATTCCGCGTAATGGAACGCGTTCTCGCGCGTCTTGCAAGTATGAACGCCGACGACCGGCGCCTACCCGGCGTGCCCGAAACCACCCCGCTCCCGCAGAGCGGGGCGGCGCCGCTGCGTCGCCGTGCCGCCCTCGATGTGAGCATCGACGACGAGCTCCTGCGCGGTGAGCTGCGCGGGGCCGAGCTCTCCGATGCGCTGCGTCTCACGCTCTCCGCTCTGGTCGAGCACGAACTGGCGACCGCAGAGCCGCTCACAGAGAAGGAGTTCCTCGAGAACGAGCCGATCGGCGGTCCCTTCCCCTCCACGCGGAAGGCTCGCAGGCTCGAGACGCTGATCTCCCAGAGTCTGGCGCGCCGGGAGGATGGCCGCGTCCGGCCGACCGTCGCCGGTGTCGCGGCGATCATGCAGATCTCCGCGCTGCCCGACTCCGAGCACCCTCCGCGAGAGCTGCTGCGCGCTCTCCGGCAGTCGGAGATCGACGGCATCCGGCTCTGATCGCTCTGCCTAGACTGGTGCGATGCGAGCGCTCACCGAGGCAGAAGTCCGCTCCTCGTTCGTCAATGCGGATGCCGACGAGCTGCGGGTCATGGAGATGCCGCACGATTTCGTGCTCATCGACTGGGACTACCTCGACTTCTTCGCCTGGCGCGACCCGAGCGCCGGCAAGCGCGGGTACGTGCTGATCCAGCACGAAGGTCAGATCAGGGGCGTCGTGCTGCGCGTCTCCGAGCCGGGGCGCGCACGCTCCGGGATGTGCAACATCTGCCACACGATGCAGCCGGGCAACCAGGTCGCGATGTTCTCCGCTCGGCGTACGGGAGACGAGGGCGAGCGGGGCGATTCGGTCGGCACCTACATCTGCGCCGATCTCTCCTGTCACGAGAGCGTCCGGCTGGCTCATCCGCTCGCGCCGAACGAGGTGCGGGCCCCGGGGCAGGTCGACTACCGCCTCGACGGGACCCGTCGCCGCATGGAGGCCTTCGTCGCGCGGGTGTGGGAGCGGTCCTGATCGCGATTACCCTGGAGGCATCCGTCCTGTGCTCGAAGGAGACGCCATGAGCGATGCCATCCTGTTGTCCGTCGATGAGGGGCTGGCTCGGCTCACGCTGAACCGTCCGTCGCGGTTGAACGCCTTCAACGCCGAACTCGCCTACGCCTGGCGTGACGCGACGGCAGAGGTCACGAGCCGGGATGACGTCAGAGCGATCCTCCTGGATGCGGCCGGCCCCGCCTTCTGCGCGGGCGGCGATGTGATCGAGATGTCGATGACGATGGGATCCGGCGACGACATCACCGCGCTCGCCGAGGTCATCAACGCGGGCATCCGGTCGCTCACCGGATCGGCCGTTCCCGTCGTCGCCGCAGCGCACGGCACCACGGCTGGTGGAGGGCTCGGCATCCTGCTCTGCTCCGACTACGCGGTCGTCGGCGCGCGCTCCAAACTGGGCAGCCTCTACGCCAACATCGGGCTGACCCCCGACCTCTCGGTCTCCGCGCAGCTCGCTCGCGCGATCGGCCAGCGGCGGGCGCTGCAGCTCGTGCTGCAGGATCGCCTCCTCACGTCGCAGGAGGCCGTCGAGTGGGGTCTCGTCGCCGAGGCCGTCGAGGGAGCGGATGCCGCCGCCGAGGCCGACCTGGTTCGTGCCAGGGCGGAGGAGGTCGCGCGGTTCTGGCTCGCCGGCGCCGCCGCGGCCTACGGCCAGGCGAAGCGCCTCGTGCGCTCTCAGCCCGAGCGCACGTTCGTCGAGCAGCTGAGCGAGGAGGCGCGCTCGATCGGCGCAGCGATGGAGACGCCCGACGCTCAGGCGCGCATCGCGGCCTTCGCTGCGGCGTCGACGAAGAAGGCCGTCTGACGCGCATCGGTGACCTGAAGTTTCCACAGGGCCACGGATGCTCGCGGCATCCGCGACCCCGCATGCGAGGATGAACACACCGCCGCTCGTCGAGAGGACCGTCATGTCGCAGCCGGAGTCCGTGCAGGCCGAACCGAAGAAGAACATGTCCCTTCTGATCAGGGGATCGATCTGGATCGCCATCGGCGCGCTCATCGCCGCCGCTCTGGTGTGCGTGGTCTGGGTGCTGATCGGCGATCAGGACGGCCTGATCGGGCGCGCGTTCCTCACGATCCTGCTGCTCGCGGGCTTCGCGGGAATCGCGATCCTGGAGGCGGGACTGGCGCCGAACCGCCCCGACTGGCTCGCTCTCGCGAGCATGGTCACGTGGATCGTGGCCCTCATCGTCGGCGCGTTCAAGATCTGGCTCCCTGAAGACGGCCAGGTGTTCAGCGGCGGGGAGCGCTTCTTCCAGCTGCTGCTCGTCGTCGGCATCCTGCAGCTCGCGCTGTTGCATGTGCGGCTGTTCACTCCGGCCGCCAACCGCTACGTCACGTCGTTCACCCGCGTGATCTACATCGCGACGATCGTGTTCCTGGTCGGCCTCGTGGGGATGCTCGTCTTCTTCCTCACGTTCACGCACAACTTCGAGTTCGGCGACCTGTACGGTCGCATCCTCGTGGCGCTGACCATCCTCACCGCGGTCGGCACCACGCTGATCCCGTTGCTGAACGCGCTGTTCGCGCCGAAGAAGCCCGTCGTCGCACACGCATACGCGCCCGTGGCGCAGGCCTGGCCCACCTATGCCGACGGGGCCACGCCGCTGCCCGTGCTGCCCGACGGCACCCCCGACTGGAACGCCTACTACACCGGTCACCCCTCCGCGCAGCAGCCGCAGCTCGCCGCTCCGGCCGCGCAGTACGCGGCTCCGCAGCTTCCCGCCATCCCGGACTTCTCGGCTCCGCAGGCGGCACCCCAGGTCCCTGCGACGCCACCGGCTCCCGCGGGTCCTCCCGCGCCCACGGCTCCTCCGGTGCAGGCCGCTCCTCCGGCGCCGGCCGCTCCGGAGTCGCCGCCGGCTCCCAACGCCACGGCGTTCCCGCCCGCGCCGCCGCTGCCGCCGCAGTGAGCGCCGACCTCGAACTCGTCGATCTCGCCGCGGAGATCGCTCGCGAAGCCGGTGAGCTCGCGCGTCGTCGCCGAGACGAAGGCGTGCATCTCGCAGCCACCAAGAGCAGCCTGGCCGACATCGTCACCGACGCGGATCGCGAGGTCGAGGAGCTCATCCGCACGCGACTCCGCGAGGCCCGCCCCGGCGACGGCTTCCTCGGGGAGGAGTCGGATGCCGATCCCGGTGTGACCGGCATCACCTGGGTCGTCGATCCGATCGACGGCACCGTGAACTACGCCTACGGCATCCCCGCGTACTGCGTGAGCATCGCCGCCGTGCGCGGAAGCGCCGACCCGCAGGAGTGGGATGCTCTCGCCGCGGCCGTCTTCGCGCCCGCGGTCGGAGAGCTGTTCACCGCGAGTCGGGGCGGCGGTGCGTGGCTGGGGGAGCGGCGTCTGTCCGTCACGACGGAGACCCCCGCGGGGGCGCTGCTGGCGACCGGGTTCGGCTACGACCCCTCGACGCACGACGGCGACCTGGCCACGGTGCGCCGCGTGATGACCATGGCGCGCGACCTCCGCCGTGCAGGGTCGGCGGCCCTCGATCTCTCGTACGTCGCCGCGGGGCGTCTCGACGGCTACTTCGAACGGGGCCTCAAGCCCTGGGACTTCGCTGCCGGGGCCCTGATCGTCGAGGAGGCCGGCGGCGCGGTCACGCGTCTCGACGTGGAGTCGGCGCGTCCGATGATCGTCGCGGGCGGCATCGACGTGCACGCCCGGCTCCTGGCCCTTCTGGAGGATTCATGACGAACTCATGGCTTTCTCAGGCGGCTCAGGGTACTGTTTATCCGATCGTTACCTTCGTCGTTCCCGAGGCGATGAGGGTGCAAGCATCCCCCCTGCTTGACGTCTGACCCGAGAGAATCGTTTTGCCCTTCGAGAATCCCCAGGCTGCCCCTGCGCCCACGCGCCGCTCCAGCCGCATCCGCACTGCGGCCTCCGAGGCCCCCGCGGCAGGAGCGACGGCAGCTGTCTCCGAAGGCAGCGCACCGGTGTCGTCGGCGCCGATGACGCGCCGCACCGTTCGCCGGAGCGTGACCGTCGCCGAAGCGGTCGCCATGGTCGCCGCTCTCACCGCCGACAAGACTCCCGACATCGCAGCCGCACCCGTCGAGCCTGTCGCAGCAGAATCCGCTGCCGAGCCCGTCGTCGAGACGCCGACGGTGGGGGAGCAGACCTCCGCCGACCCGTTCGAGCAGGCTGCCCGCACGTTCCGCTCCGTCTCCGGCGATGGCGCCGACGCCGCGGGATCCGCTCCGGTCGACGAGGAGCCCGCTGTCGCGGACGCTCCGACCGCCGAGCACGTGGCCCGTCGCCGTCCGAGCGCCCGCAAGTTCCTGGCCGTCGGTGCGACCGTCGGCGTGATGAGCCTCGCCGGCCTCCTCGCTGTGTCGATGACGCTGCCGGCTGAGGCGGTGGTCGCCGTCGGCTCGAACGGCGTCGCCTCCACCTCACTCGTCGCCGCCTCCGCGGGCGCGGACAAGTCCGACACCCCGATCCAGGCTTTCGTGACCTCGTCGGACGTGCAGAACGAGACGCTCGCCAGCGCCGAGGACTTCTCGACCGTCTCTCTCGTCGACCTCGCGTCCGAGCAGGGCATCAAGTTCTCCGACACCGTCTTCACCAACGACCCCGAGGCGGCCATCCAGTGGCCGTTCCTCGTCGGCGTCGGCATGAGCTCGGGCTACGGACCCCGCTGGGGCCGCATGCACGAGGGCATCGACTTCGTGCCGGGCGAGGGCGCCCCGATCCAGGCGATCGCCGACGGCACCGTGCGCATCGCGACGGAGCAGGGCGGCGGCTACGGCGTGACCGTCTACATCGACCACGTCATCGACGGTCAGGTCATCACGAGCCACTACTCGCACATGCAGTACGGCTCGCTGAAGGTCAAGGCCGGACAGACCGTCAAGGTCGGCGACATCGTGGGGCTGACCGGCAACACCGGCCACTCCTTCGGCGCCCACCTGCACTTCGAGATCATCGTCAACGGCAAGACGATCGACCCGCTTCCCTGGCTCAAGGCGAACGCGGGCCGGTACACGCTGGACTGAGCGCCTCGATTTCATGAGAACGCCACTGTGATGGTATTCTCGTGTGGTTGCCCCGCGAGGGGCAGCACGCCCCGATAGCTCAGTGGCAGAGCACTTCCATGGTAAGGAAGGGGTCGTCAGTTCAATCCTGACTCGGGGCTCACAGTGTTCGTATCTGCGATGCGGATGCAGTGCGGCAGGGTAGCTCAGCTGGTCAGAGCGCACGACTCATAATCGTGAGGTCGCGGGTTCAAGCCCCGCTCCTGCTACAGAATAGGACCCCCGGTGTAGCCGGGGGTTTTGTCGTTTTGACCGCTTCGCCTCCCACGGCAGGAGCGACTTCACGGTTTTGAGCACGAGCAAGTTCGCGTGGAGCGAGTGCAGCGGCTCGTGAGGATGACCATGTGCACCGAGCTCTGTTGCCGTCACGTCGACGGCGACCGTGCAGCGGCTGCCGCAGGGCGCTAACGCCCCTTGTCCTCGACTTTGCGTTGATTTGATGGGATTCTTAGAGGCATGAAGGCGAAAGCGGGCAGGGTCGAGCGCCGGTACGCGATTGTCGGCTTGATATTCTTCGTCGTCGGCGTTCCTCTAGGTGTATTGGCGATTTTCCTCAATCAATAGCTCAGAGGTGGCCGTGAGGCGCACGCGACCGCTACGAGATGCTCGCTGATCCGACCGACGCACGCGTCGGGATTCTCGTGTGACTTCTCCCGGGGCGCCATTCCATGAGTTGCATGTCGAATGCCGGTGGCCGGCCTGATGCCCGTCACGCGTCCTGCGGAGCTTCTCGCGTTCAACGCTCGCTGGCCACGTGGGTGATCTCAGATACGTGAGACCCCGCGCCCGGCCGATGCCGGCCATGGGGTTGTTGACGCAGGACAGCCAGGACAGCGGCGGGGCGATCGGCGTCAGTCGTCAACGTCCCCGCCGTCCTCTCGCGTCTGTTACCGTCTAAACAACATAGGCAGTAACAACGAAGGGAAACCCATGACCGATTGGTCGCTCCCCGAGCGGTTCGACGTCGGCGACGGCACGGTGCGATGGGGTTCGTTCGGCAGCGGTCCGCCGCTCGTCCTGCTGCACGGCACCCCCTTCTCGTCGTTCATCTGGCGGGACATCGTCCCCGTGCTGGCTCGTGATCACCAGGTCTATGTCTGGGACATGCTCGGTTTCGGGCAGTCGTCTCGCACCGCGCCGGACGTGAGCCTTCGGCGGCAGGCGATGATCTTCGTCGATCTCCTCGAACACTGGACGGTCTCTGCGCCTCGGGTCGTGGCTCATGACGTCGGCGGCGCGGTCGCGCTGCGCGCGGCGCTCCTGCACGACGTGACCTTCGAGTCGCTCACGCTCATCGACGCCGCCACGGTGAGCGGGTGGGGCGACGGCGGGTTCTTCCAGGCCGTCCATCAGCATCCCGAGGTGTTCGAGGCGCTCCCTGGCTGGGCGAGCGCTGCCCTGATCGATGCCAAGATACGGTCAGGCAGCCACGTGGGTCTGCGTGCAGATGCCCTGGCGTCATACACGGACCAGTGGGCGGGGGCGGAAGGGGCGCGAGCGTTCTACCGGCAGTACGCCCAGGGTGGCGAGGACAACACGAACGAGCTCCAGGACCGACTCCGGCTACTCGACATCCCCATCCACGTGATCTGGGGTGAGGACGATGCGTGGCTCGGTATCGACTACGCCCAGCGACTCGTGACCACTCTCCCGAGCCACGCGCGGTTCTCGATCATCAACGGAGCCGGACACATGGTCCCGGAGGATCAGCCCGGCGCACTTCTCAGACTGCTGAGCGCGTGAACATCGCGCGATCCGCCGTACCTGAAGAGCTGCGCGCCGTTGAAGATCTCTGCAACAGCGCCATGCTGCTGCGCGGCATCGACGCACTCGCGACGATCCGCGGCGGGAGAGAGTGGCTGGTCCGGTACGGATGGGAGGGGGAGGTCACGCCTGAGCATCTCGCCTCGTTGCGCGGCGCCAGGGAGGACATTCGATCGTTCCTCACCGACCGCACCGACCCGTCAGCGCGATCCACCCTGAACCGGCTCGCGCGAGAGCACTGGGAGAGTCCTTGCGTTGACGACTCCGGTCGACTCGCGCTGACCCCGTCGGGCGCGCGAGCGGTCTCGCCGGCAGGCGCGGCGGTCGGGGCGCTGCTCCTCCACGGCTTGACCGGGTCGGGGCTGCGGCTCAGGACCTGCGCATCGGAAGCATGCCGGTGGGTGTTCTACGACAGTTCACGGTCCGGGACGCGAACCTGGTGCGACATGAACACGTGCGGTGCGCGCAGCAAGATGCGCCACTACCGCGATCGGCTCGCCTGAATCCACTCCCACGGGCGGGCAGGCTCGGGATCGGGATGCGCCAGCGGCGGTGCGCGCGGTCTGCGGAGGGTGCCCGGATCCGAGCTCGATAAGGTCTACAGAAACACCAGATCAGCCCCGGATACGTCCGGGGATTTTGCGTTGTGGGTGCAATCTGCGCCGCGCAGACTCCGCAGATTCGGATGCCGAGCACCGCGTCGAGTGGATCCGCGGCGCAGGTTCCGCCGCGGAGGCGAACACCCCGACCGGCGGTGACGGAGCGTCAGAGCGACAGTATGAGCAGCGACACGGCGATCGGTATGCCGATCACGAAGAACAGCAGACCGATGACGGCGCCGCGGCGGGAGGGTTTGCCGTCAGGGGAGTTCATGCCAAGAGCGTGGCACAGGCCGCAACTGAGGACGGGACCGGGCTCCGTCGGCATCGCGGTGATCGGATGCCGGTCGGCCCTGCCGTCATGTCCCCGCGAAGATCTTTTTTCGACGAATCTGTGACGTTTCGACTCCGGCATCCGTCCTAGTGGTGTCGCACGATTGCGACCCGCTGCCGGGAACGGCCGCGGACACACGGAGAAGGAGCTCATGATGGCGAATGTGACTGGTGGCACCCAGCCCAAGGCTCAGGTCGTTTCGGCGCCGCAGGCGTCGGCGGCCGGGAAGACGACGATCGAGGATGGCGTGGTCGCGAAGATCGCGGGCATCGCCGCACGCGATGTCAGCGGCGTGTACGCGCTCGGCGGAGGCGCCGCGCGCATGGTTGGGGCCATCCGCGACGCGCTGAACACGACGGATCTCGCGCAGGGCATCAGCGTCGAGGTCGGGGAGACGCAGGTCGCGGTCGACGTCACGATCGTCGCCGAGTACCCCGTCTCGCTGCAGAAGGTGGCCGATGACGTCCGCGCGGCGATCGTGCACGCCATGGTCGAGCTCGTGGGCATGGAGGTCGCCGAGGTCAACGTCACCGTCAACGACGTCCACATCCCCTCCGACGACGACGGCGCCGAGCAGCCGCAGGAGGCGCGAGTCCAGTGAGCACTTCGGTGATCGGCGCCGCCGCAGGGGCAGCGCTCGCGCTGACCTGGGTCGTCCTCGGGTTCTGGGCGTTCGTCCTGGTGGCCGTGGCGATGCTCGTCGGCGCGATCATCGGCCGGATCGTCGACGGGCGGCTCGATGTACGAGCGCTCGCCGATGCGTTCAGGGGACGGCGTTCATCATCATGATGATCGACGATCGCACCGCACCGGCGCCGGGGGGCGCTCCGGGGCGGACGACAGTCAGCGCCCGTGCCCTCGAGCACCTGGCCGTCGGTCTGGCGCGAGACCTCGCACGCGTTCCGCGTCGCGACGTCTCGGTCGCGCTGGCCGACGACCGGGGTTCTCTCCGGGTGTCGGTGACGGTTCCTGTCGCCCTGCAGGGGTCGCGGCGCGAATCCGTCGTCGACAGCGGGGCCGCACTCCGCCACGGGCTGATCAGCGGGATGCAGGAGCTGGCCGGGCGAACCGTGGGGACCGTCGACATCCGCTACTCGGGTGTCAGGAAGATCGCAGAGACGAGGGTCGCATGACCACCGAACAGGCAGCGTATCGGCGCGTGCTGCGCCGGGAGACGCACTCTTCGCGGTCCGTCGCGGCGGTGGTCGCGGCATCCGTCGCGGTCGTGCTGCTGCTCGCCCTGCTCGTCGGAGGCGTGTGGAGTCTGCTCGATCCGCGGTTCAGTGAAGCGGCATCCGCTCGCATCGCAGAGCTGACATCGCCCGATGCGGGCCGGGTGTCGCTCATCGTCTCAGGAGCGGTGGCCGTCGTCGTCGCGCTGATCCTGCTGCTGCTCGCCGTCCTCCCGGGGCGTCGAGCGCGCAGGGCGCGCACGACAGAGCGGGTCGCCCTCCTCGTCGACGACGGAGTGCTCGCGGATGCGGTGGCGGATGCCGTCGCGGCCCGGTGCGGCATCGACCGCAGACAGGTCTCGGTCACGCTCGCCCGTCGTCGCGTGACCGTGCGGGTGACGCCGACCAGCGGCATCCGCATCGACGAATCCGCCGTCGCGGAGACGGCGGTCGACACCGTGTCCGACCTGGGATTCGTCGTGACGCCGAAGGTCTACATCTCGGAGAGGGGAGTGGTCGCATGACCTCCACCAACAGGGCGCTGAACCGCGCGCTGCTGCTCGTGTTCGGGCTGATCCTCCTCGTTGCGGGAGCGGCTGCGCTCGCGGTCGGCATCGGGGCTCCGTGGCTGAGCCCGTGGCAAGAGCGTGCGACGACGGTCGTCGACGACCTCTCGGCGCGGTTCGGCTCGTGGAGCGTCGACGTGCCAGGGGCGGGGTCCGTTCCGGGGATGCTGCCGGTCGCGCTGGGCATCGCGCTGCTGCTGACGATCCTGCTGATCGTCTTCGTCTTCACACGAGGCGGAGGCAGGACGAGGAACATCCTGCGCGCCGAGGCCGCCCACGGAAGCACCGTCGTCGATCGCAACGTCGCGGAGGCGGTGCTCGCCGGGACTCTGGGGGAACGGCCCGACGTCCTCGCCGCGCGCACCAACGCGTACCTCGTCCGGCGGGCGCGGACGATCGAGCTCGCCGTGACGGTCCAGCGCGGCGCCTCTCTCCGGAGGGTCGTGACCGCCGCCGAATCCGCGGTCGATGACTGGGACGCGCTGCTGGGCACCCGCGGACCGATCCTGCTGCACCTGTCCGATCGGAGCTGGCGCGACGGGCTGAAGCGGCGCACACGCGTGCGCTGAGTACGACGACGAGGAAGGGACGACATGCGCAAGAACATCATCATCGTGGCGATCATCGCCATCGCGGCCTACATCGTGGGCGCGGAGACGGCGAAGGCACGGGGCAAGGACTACGAGGACATCCGGCATCAGCTGGAGCGCCTGTGGACGAACCCCGACGCGCGGAAGTCACGCGCCCGGATGGCCAAGAAGACGCGCCGGTCGATCCAGGACGCGCAGCGGAAGCTGCAGAAGGCCGTGCGCTGAGGCGCACGGGAGACAAGGACTCGGCCCCGAGATCCGGGGCCGTTCACGGAAGGGAGACGCCATGAGCGCTCAGGACAAGATCAAGGCCGCAGCCGAGAAGGTCGCGGGCAAGGCCAAGGAGACCGTCGGGCACGTCATGAACGACGACAAGCTCGTCGCCGAGGGCAAGGCCGAGCAGGCCAAGGGCGAGATCAGGGACGCCGCGGAGGACGTGAAGGACGCGTTCAAGAAGTAGCGGACCGGGCGGGGCCGACACGGCCCCGCCTCCATCTCATCGAAAGGACACACCATGGGCTTCTTCGGATTCCTCCTCCTCGGACTGATCGCCGGAGCGATCGCGAAACTCCTCATGCCCGGAAAGCAGGCGGGCGGCTGGTTCGTCACGCTCCTGCTCGGCATCGTCGGCGCGATGCTCGGCGGCTGGCTGGGCGGGCTCCTCTTCAACGTGAGCCTCGACTCGTTCTTCTCGCTCTCCACGTGGGTGCTCGCGATCGGTGGTTCGCTCATCGTGTTGCTGATCTACGGATTGCTCGTCGGACGCCGCGCGAAGGCGTGAGGAAGCGGACAGAGTTCGGCGAGGCATGCCCGTTGCAGGGAGATGCTGGGTCCGGGGCGGTGGCGACACCGGCCCGGACCGGCCGACGGTCAGATGGGGGAAGGGCGGGGAATGGACGACAGGCGTTCGGGCAGCGCCCTTGAGCGCGCCGACGACGGCATCGTCGCCGGACGTGCGATGGACGGAGACGTCGCGGCGTTCGCCGTTCTCGTGCGCAGGTACACGCCGATGATGAGGGCGTACACCCAGCGGATGCTGAACGCCTCCGCCGACGTGGATGACATCGTGCAGGACGCGTTCGTGACGGCGTGGCAGCGGCTCCCTGAGCTGGACGAGCCCGCGAAGGTGAAGAGCTGGCTCATGCGGATCGTCAGCCGCAAGGCGGTCGACCGCCTGCGCGCGCAGCGGCCGGTGCTCGACATCGACGACGTCGAGCACCCGGCGCCGTCGCACGCGTCGCCTCCGCGCATCGCCGAGACACGTGCGGAGGTCGAGGCGCTCGCCGCCGCACTGCGCGAACTGCCCGACGGACAGCGCGAGTGCTGGGTGCTCCGCGAGATCGGCGGATATTCCTATGACGAGATCGCCGAGGAGCTCGACATTCCCGTCACCACGGCGCGCGGCCTGCTGGCCCGCGCCCGGAAGTACATCATCGTACGGATGGAGGAGTGGCGATGAGCGACGAACACGACGCGCCCGAACTGCGCCGACTCGGGCTGGAGCCGGCGGATCTCGACGGTCACACGATCGACGAGCTCACCGACTACCTCGATGCCGATCGGACTCCGGCGAACCCGTCCATCGACGGATCCGCGGGATGCCAGCTCGCCCTCGATGCGCTGGTTCGCCTTCGTGCCTTGACCGGACAGCTCATCGCCGCCGACGCGGCGGAGGAGCAGGAGGTGGATGACAGCTGGGTGGACCGCATCCTCAGCGGGATCGTCCTGGACGCCCGATCGGGACGACGCGTCCCGATCGCGTCCGAGGTCGGCGGCGCCGACCTCGGAATCACCGAGGGCGCGGTCCGCGGACTCGTGCGCGCGGCGGAGGGCAGCGTCCCCGGCGTGCTCGTCGGCCGGTGCCGGCTCGACGGCGACGCCGAGCAGCCCGGTGCCCCGATCCGGATCGACATCGACGCCAGCGTTCCCTACGGGGAACCCATCCCGAACCTCGTCGAGAGGCTGCGCGCCGAGGTCGCAGACCGGTTGCGACGGCACACCGAGCTCAACGTGGTGGGGATCGACATCACGGTGCGCGACATCCAAGACGTCGCATCCTGGGAAGAGGGGGCAGGCCGATGACGCAGGAGCAGGAGCAGCGCATCTCCCTCGCGGGCGAGATCGAGGCCGCGGTGCGGCGGGTTCCGGGCGTGCAGAGCGTGTACCGCTCCGGATCCCTCGCGTCCAACCTCGTCGGCCGCGCGGCGGAGGCCCTGGGGCTGCGCGACGGAGACGAGCCGCTCGTCGTCGTGGACCGAGGCGGAGACCGGGTGGGCGTCGAGGTCTCGATCGCCGTCGAGGTCGCCGCGAGCGCCGCAGACACCGTACGCGCGGTGCACGCGGCGGTCGCGGCGATGCTCGAGGCGGAGGGGCTGGAGGCGTCGGGCATCCGGCTCACCGTCGTGCACGTGCACGAGTAGTCGCGGCTCCCGCCCGTCAGCGCGGCGTGCGCCGAGAGGCCTGGGGGAGGGGGATCGCGCCCGTGCGGCGTCGGATCTCCTCGGCGACGGTGATCGCGTCGCCCTCGGGGGCATCGGACTTCCCGTCGGGGCGAGCGATGAGGAGGTAGGCGATTCCCGTGACCACGACGACGCCGAGCCCGATCAGGACGATCCAGTCGGTGACGACATCGCCGGAGGAGCCGGGGAGCGCGAGGAGCACCATCGCGAACACGCCGTAGGCGAGGGCGAGGGCATTGACGACGATTCCCCAGGCACCCAGCGAGAAGGGACCGGCCGGTCGCCATCCGCGCAGACGCTGGCGCAGGGCGCCGAGCACGACCATCTGGAACGCGACGTAGATGCCGAGCACGGCGAACGCGGTGACGGCCACCAGCAGGTCCGGATTGATCCACACGAGCACCGCGATGATCGCCGGAATCGTGCAGGCGACGATCAGCGCGTTGGTGGGCACCTTGTTCCTGGGCGAGATCTTCGACAGCCAGCGATGGCCGGGCAGCATCCCGTCGCGTGCGAAGGAGAACAGGAGGCGGCTGGCGGCGGCCTGGAGGCTGAGCACGCAGGAGATGAAGGCGGTGACGGCGATGACGAGGAAGATCTTGGCGCCCACGGTTCCGAGTGCGGATTCGAGGATGCCGGGGATCGGATCGGCGTTCTCGCCGGCGACGATGGCCTGCAGATCGGGAGCCGCGAGCACATAGCCGACGAACGAGAACAGGGCGGAGACGCCTCCGACGAGGATCGTCAGCACCATCGCCCGCGGGATGCGACGGGCGGGCTGGGACACCTCCTCCGCGACGTCGCCGCAGGCCTCGAACCCGTAGAACAGGAACAGCCCGGCGAGCGCGGCTCCGAAGAACGCGGTCGCGTAGCTGCCGTCGCCCTCGACTCCCATCGTGTCGAAGAAGACGCTGAACTCCTGCTTGCGCTGGAACAGCAGGAGGTACAGGCCCACTCCGATGACGCCGGCGAGTTCGGCGGCGAGCCCGATGCGGGCGACGCGTCCCAGCCACTTGGTTCCGGAGAAGTTGATGAGCAGAGCGAGAAGCAGCAGCGCGAGCGTGAGCAGCAGCGTGGTCGTGGGGGTCGGCTCCAGGCCGAACAGACTCGCGGTGAATCCGGAGCCGAACTCGGCGACCGCCGTCACGGTGACGATCATCGCCCAGATGTAGACCCACGCGGCCATCCAGGCGTATCGGCGCCCCCACAGTCGACGCGCCCAGGGGTAGATGCCGCCGTGGATCGGATACTGCGAGACGACCTCTCCGAACACGAGGGACACGAGGAGCTGGCCCGCGCCGACGATGAAGATCCACCACACCGACGGCGGACCTCCGACGCTCAAGGCGAGGGCGAAGAGCGAGTACACGCCCACGAGCGGGGACAGGTAGGTGAATCCGAGGGCGAAGTTGGCCCAGAGGCTCATCGACCGGTCGAAGGTGTCGTCATATCCGAGGACTTTGAGGTGCTCGCCGTCAGCGAGAGCCGACGGGGTCGTGGGACGGGTGTTCATCTGCGGCCTTCCGATCATCATTGAACGAGTGGCTCGACCTCGCGGATCGATTCCGATGGGCAGGGTGCGAGTTAAAGATCCTGTTGTAGATATTTAGCACATTTCCGTTCGGATGGCGGCAACTTTCTCACCTCACCCGTCCCCTCGGCAGGGCTCTTCGCGGATCGCCGCAGGCCGACGACGATCGCCTGCGGGCGGGCGGTGCGCTCATCGCGAGGGAGATCGCGACCGCACCGCCCACCCGTGCTCGCGGCGTCAGGCAGCGGCGCGCAGTCCGTCGACGAGAGGCGTCGTCGGACGGCCGATGAGGCGCGCGAGCGTGCCGTCCGTGTCGGCGAGCGCACCGTCGCGGATACCGGCGTCGAGCGCGGCCACGAACCCTGCGGTGCCCTCGTCGAGACCCGCGGCGCGGAGTGCGGCGACCTGCTCGTCGGCGTCGAGACGCACGTACGAGACCTCGCGGCCGGTGATCTCGGCGAATGCCGCAGCCAGCTCGTCGTAGTTCCACGCGACGTCGCCGCCGAGCTCGTAGACCTGGCCGAGGTGGCCGTCTTCGAGGAGGACGACGGCCGCGGCATCCGCGAAGTCCTTGCGGCTGGCCGATGCCACCCGGCCGTCGCCGACGCCGGCGGCGAGCACGCCGCTCTCCGCCGCGGTGGCGAGGTCGCGCACGTAGTTCTCGGTGTACCAGTTGTTGCGCAGGATCACCGACGGAAGACCGGACGCGGCGATCGCCTCCTCCGTGGCCTTGTGCTCGGGTGCCAGGATCAGATCGGTCGTGGTGGCCTTCGGGGCGCTGGTGTAGACGAACTTCGTCACCCCCGCGGCGGCGGCGGCGTCGATCACGGCCTTGTGCTGCGCGAAGCGCTGGCCGACTTCGGAGCTGGAGACCAGGACCACCGAGTCGACGCCGTCGAGGGCGGCGGAGACGGACGCGGGGTCGGTGTAGTCGAGGTGCACGGCGCGGACGCCGAGGTCGGCGGCCTTCGCGACGTCGCGCGCTCCGGCGACGATCTGATCGGCGGACGCACCGCGCTCGATCAGGCTCTCGATGATCAGGCGGCCGAGGTTCCCGGTGGCTCCGGTGACGAGGATGGTCATGGGGTGTCCTTTCGTAGGTGACACCAGCCACAACCCGCTCGGGAAGGCCTTACATTCCAGAGTGTGGGTACCCACTTTGAAGTAAGGTACCTACATGACGGTGAGTTTTGCGCAGATAAAGGGATCGTCTCCCATGCTCTTCGACCCCGGTTGCAGCACGCGGGTCATCCTCGACCACGTCATGAGCAAGTGGGGCGTGCTGGTGCTCTCCTGCCTCTCCGACGGGACGCGCCGCTGGGGTGAGCTGCGTCGAGAGGTCGGCGGCATCAGCGAGAAGATGCTGGCCTCCACTCTGCGCACCCTCGCCGAGGACGGCATCGTGCACCGGGAGTCCCTGCCGGCGGTCCCTCCGCACGTCGAGTACAGCCTCACTCCGCTGGGGCGTGACCTGATGGAGAGGATGCTCCCTCTGGTCGCCTGGGTGGCTGAGCACTCCGATGGGATGCTCGGACGGGACTGAACCTTCGGATTCTGTTGTTTGGCACCGCTGTGAAGACGGATTCCATTGGTATCCGTAGGTGGTTGACCCGAAAACAGTAGGTGCCCTACTATCTGAACATGTCAACGACGCCAATCCATCTGGAACGACCCGACGGCAAGGGACTGGCAGCGGGGACACTGGGGCTCTGGGGATCGACCGTCATCGGCCTGGCATCCACGGCACCCGTGTACTCGCTGGTCGCCTCGCTGGGCTGGGTGGTCATCGCCGTCGGCGCGCAGGCGCCCATCGCCTTCGTGCTCGCCTTCGTGCCGATGCTGCTCATCGCCTTCGCGTACCGCGAGCTCAACAACGCCGTGCCCGACTGCGGCACCACCTTCACGTGGGGCACCAAGGCCTTCGGCCCGTGGGTGGGCTGGATGGGCGGCTGGGGCGTCGCGGTGGCCGGCATGGTGGTGCTCGCCAATCTCGCGCAGATCGCGTCGGTCTACTTCTGGTCATTGATCGGCGTCGACCTGGAGAACAACGACTGGCGCGTGATCGTCGTCGCGGTGCTCTTCATCGCCGCCATGACCTGGGTCAGCTGGCGCGGGGTCGAGATCGGCGAGCGCATCCAGAACGTCCTGCTCGGCATCCAGTACCTCGCTCTCGTCGTCTTCATCGTCGCCGTCTTCTGGCAGATCGTCAGCGGCAACGCCCCCGACGCCATCGACTTCTCGTGGGAGTGGATGAACCCGTTCGCCTTCACCTCGTGGTCGGGCTTCACCGAGGCGATCCTGCTCGCGCTGTTCATCTACTGGGGGTGGGACACCTGCCTCGCTCTGAACGAGGAGACCAAGGACCCCAAGCGGATCCCCGGTCGCGCCGCTGTGCTCACCTGCGTCATCCTGCTCTTCACCTACGTCGCCGTGACGATCGCCGCCATGATGTACGCGGGACTCGGCGAGACGGGCACGGGCCTGGGCAACGAGGCGAACGCCGACGACTTCTTCCTCGGCATCAAGGACGGCCTGCTGGGCCCGTTCGGCTGGGTGCTGGTCGTCGCGGTCATCATCTCGGCCATCTCGTCCACGCAGACGACGATCCTCCCGACCGCCCGCGGCACCCTCGCGATGGGCGTGTACCGTGCGCTGCCCGCGAAGTTCAAGGACGTGCACCCGACCTTCAAGACCCCGTCGTTCTCGACCATCATCATGGGCATCGTCGCGATCGCGTACTACGTCGGGATGACGCTCATCAGCGACAACATCCTGCAGGACTCGATCCTCTCGCTCGGCCTCGCGATCGCCTTCTACTACTCGATCACCGGGTTCGCGTGCGTCTGGTACTTCCGCAAGGACCTCATGCGCTCGCCGCGTGACTTCTTCTTCAAGGGGCTGTTCCCGCTGCTGGGCGGACTCATGCTGGCCGCGGCCTTCGTGCAGTCGGCGATCGACATGTGGGACGTGGACTACGGCAACACCGTGCTCCTCGGCATCGGCGGCACGTTCGTCGTCGGTATCGGCTCGCTGGCGATCGGCATCGTGCTGATGTTCATCTGGTTCCTCTTCCCGCGGTCGAAGCGGTTCTTCCGCGGCGAGAGCCTGAACATGGAGACCGAGGTCATGGTGCCCGACGAGCCGGGCGACTTCATCCGCTCGATCGACGGCGGCATCTGATGGCGTTCGCCACCGCCGACCTGTACGACGAGCTCGGCGACGGCATCCAGTCGCTTCCGCTGCAACTGCGCTCCTTCGGCCGGCGGCGGGCGTTCGACGGCCCCATCCGCACGGTGCGGTGCCTCGAGGACAACGCCCTCGTGAAGTCCCTCCTGGCCACGCCGGGTGAGGGCGCCGTGCTCGTGATCGACGGGGGAGGATCGCTGAACACCGCACTGATGGGCGATCTGATCGCCGCGTCGGCCGTTCAGAACGGATGGGCGGGCGTCGTGATCAACGGCGGCATCCGCGACAGCGTCGCGATCGACGGACTCGACCTCGGAGTGAAGGCTCTCGGCACCAACCCGCGCAAGAGCGCGAAGCTCGGCGCGGGCGAGGTCGACGTCACCGTCTCGTTCGGCGGCGTGGAGTTCGCGGTGGGCGCGCACCTGTACAGCGATGAGGACGGCATCCTGGTCGAGCGCCTGTCCTAGTCTTGATGAGTGCGCATCCGGCTCGACATCGCTTACGACGGCACCCACTTCCGCGGGTGGGCCAAGCAGCCGGGCCTGCGCACCGTGCAGGGCACGCTGGAAGACGCACTGGCCCGCATCGTCGGCTCTCCGGTGCAGTTCGTGGTCGCCGGGCGGACGGATGCCGGCGTGCACGCCTCCGGCCAGGTCGTCCACGTCGACCTCGACGATGAGCAGTGGTCGCGCGTCGAGTCGCGGCACGGGAAGGCGGCGCACGATCCAGCCGGCTCCCTCGCCGGTCGCATACGCGGTGTGCTCGGCGCCTACCCGGACGTCACGGTGTCCCGCTCCTCGCCGGCGCCCGAGGGCTTCGACGCCCGCTTCTCCGCGGTGTGGCGGCGGTATCGATACCGGCTCGCCGACGAGGCCTCCGGCTACGATCCGCTGCGCCGGCTGAACACGACCACCCATCGAGGCGTCCTGGACGAGCAGGCGATGGATGCCGCAGCGCAGACGCTGATCGGCCTCCACGACTTCGCGGCGTACTGCAAGCCCCGCGAAGAGGCCACGACGATCCGCACCCTTCTCGAGTACCGCTGGGCGCGGGATGCCGACGGCGTGCTCGTCGCGGAGCTCAAGGCGGACGCGTTCTGCCACAGCATGGTGCGCGCCCTCGTCGGAGCGTGCGCCGCGGTCGGCGAGGGACGACTCGACGTGGCGGATGTCGCCGTGCTGCGCGACGCCCTCGCCAGGACGAGCGAGTTCAAGGTGCTCGCCGCGCGCGGCCTGACCCTCACCGAGGTCGGCTATCCGGCCGACGAGCTGCTGTCGACGCGGGCCGAGCAGACGCGCGCACGCCGCACGTCCGACGACTGACGGGGCTCCGTTGCGGCTGTCCTTCCCCCAAAGAAGGGCAGCCGCAACGGACGTTCACCCGAAGGCCCCAGCCGTCTGACGGTGATGACGGGCCGCCGCTCTGAGGGGAGGCGAGCGCGAATCCGTATGCTGACTGTAGACGAGGCTCCTTCACACGACGGCAGGGAGAACTGTGACGGATCGGACATCGGCGTTCGCGGCCGCACTGCGCGTCGCGATCTCTGAACGCGGCATGACGCTCGCGCGTCTGCAGGCGCTGCTGAACGACGACGGCAACCCGGTGTCGATGGCGACGCTGAGCTACTGGCGATCGGGGGCGCGGCAACCGGAGGGCGCGCAGTCGCTGAGCGTCGTCGAGGGCATCGAGGATCGCCTCGCCCTCGACCGCGGTCACCTGACGAGCCTGCTCGGGCCCTCGGCGCGGCTCGGGACGGTGGCGCCCCCGAAGCTCCCCTTCGACGAGGAGAGGGTGCAGCGCGAGGCGGAGGAGACCCTCGTCGCGCTGCGGTCGGCTCCTCAGGACTCGCTGCGGGATCTGTCCACCCAGTACGTCGCGCACGTCGGTCGCGACGGAGCCGTCGAGCGCGTGGTCACGAGGGCGCTCGTGCAGTCGACCAAGGGCACGATCACCGAGGTCCCCCTCATCGACGCGACCCCGGTCGAGAGCGACGTCATGTCGGTGTTCTCCGACGTCATCGGCGGTCGGGTCGACCGCGAATACCTGCATCCGGGGCGTCTCCTCTCCGGGGTGGTGATCGCCCTCGACGAGCCCATCACGACGGGCGGCACGACGCTCATCGAGTTCACCGAGACCTATCCGCCAGGGCATCCGCCACGGCAGTCCGTCTGGCACGCGACGTCGAGGGCCGCGAGGGAGACGCTGATCTGGGTGCGCTTCCATCCGGATGCCGTGCCGAGCTGGTGCGAGGAGTTCCTCGAGACGGAGGAGGAGTACGCGTCCACGGCGCGTGCGGTGAGGTCGGGGTCGGTGCACCTCGCCAGGCACGGCTTCGGTCCGGGGATGCTCGGCATCCGCTGGGGCTATGACAGGTGATTCATCGCGACCGCTCAGCACCGACGGGTAGCGTGTGAGTGTCATGAAGGTCATCTCGTACAACCTCCAGAAGCATCGCGCCGCGAGCGAGCTCGTCGAGCTGGTCGGCGTGCACGATCCCGACGTCCTCTGCCTGCAGGAGTGCGATGTGCAGGAGCTTCCCGAGCGCATCGGAGACCTCGTGCTCGCCGAGGCGACCCAGGGCAATCGCCTTGGCCTCGCCCTGTATTACCGCGCGAGCACGTTCCGGGTGCTGGGCGTGAAGACCCTCGAGCTGAAGAAGTCGCTGCACGACCGGATCGCGAAGCCCGCCCACGAGAGGGTTCTCGGGGTGCGACTGCTCGAGATCGACGAGGGACGCGAGCTGATCGTGGCGTCCTTCCATGCGGCACCGCTCACCGCGCTGAACTCACTGCGGAGGCATCAGATCCGCGCCGCGCTCACCCAGCTCGCCGCGCTCGGCGCCGGACTCCCGCAGCTCATGGTCGGCGACTACAACTACCCCGTGTTCAAGGAGAACCTCGGCGACGCCGTGCGTGAGCACGGCTACGCGCTCACGCTCAGCGACGATCACACGTACACGCGGTATCGCGTGTTCCGCGGGCACTACGACTTCGCGACCTCTTCGGGGTTCGAGATCGAACGCGTCACGACCCTGCCTCAGGGCATGAGCGACCATCGCCCGATCCTGGTGACCGCTCGACTCGACTGATTCATGCGGCCCCGACCCGGAACGTCGAGCGGTGCGCCGCCGGGCTGACGCCAAGGCGCTGGCGGAAGTGCAGGCGCAGCGACACCGCGCTTCCGAATCCGGCGAGCTCAGCGATGCGGTCGACCGACTCGTCCGAGCTCTCGAGCAGGGTGCGGGCGGCATCCACCCGCTGATCAAGCAGCCACTGCTGCGGGCTCGTGCCCGTGCGCTCGCGGAACCGCCGCGTGAACGTCCTCCGCGAGAGGTGCACGGCCTCCGCCCACTCGTCGAGATCGAAGACCTCGGTGAGGCGGGCGCGCGCCCAGATCATCGCGCGTCCGATCGGGTCGTCCGCGGAGGCCGCGACCACCGGTGCCGGGATGTACTGCGCTTGCGAGCCGGTGCGGTGCGGTGCCAGCACGAGCGCCCTCGCCAGGGCGGTCGCGGCTGTGGCGCCGTGGTCGGAGCGCACGATGTGCAGGCAGCAGTCCAGGGCGGCTGCGGCGCCGGCCGACGTGATGACGTCGCCCAGGTCGGTCCACAGCACGTCGTCGCGGACCTCGACCTGCGGCTGCTCCGAGGTGAGTCTCGCCGCGGCGGCCCAGTGCGTGGAGACCTCCCGGCCGTCGGCGATGCCGGATGCCGACACGACGAACGTCCCGAGGCAGAGCCCCACCACCCTGGCGCCGCGGGCGTGGGCCGACGTGACGGCGTCGAGAAGGGCGGGGGAGGGCGTCATGCCCTCGCGCCAGCTCGGGATGACGACGAGGTCGGCGACGGCCATCGTCTCCAGCCCCGCGTCCACCTGGATCGCGTACCCCGCACCGGTGGGCATGGACCCTGGGTGCTCCGCGCACACGGTGACGTCGTAGAGGCCCTCGACGCCGTCGAGCCCCGCGCCGCCGAACACGAGCGTCGGCACCGACAGGTGGAAGGGGCTGATCTGCGGGAATGCGAGCACCGCGACGGTTCGTCTCCTCATGGCCTGATCCTATCGGAGAGATTCCTCAAGGCCACTGGATCGACCGCGACGGATGCCGAAGACTGATGCCATGACACAGATCCCAGCCCTTCTGATCGGCGGCCCGACGCTCCACTTCACCTATGCGGGACTCTCGATCCTCACGGACCCGACGTTCGACGAGCCCGGCGCGTACCCCGGTCCGATCACGCTGCACAAGCTCGTCGGCCCCGCAGTCGCCGCCGCGGATCTCGGCCCCGTCGACGTGGTGCTGCTCTCCCACGACCAGCACGAGGACAATCTGGACTCCGCGGGGCGCGCGCTGCTCGCCGAGGTCCCCCTGGTGCTCGGCACGCCGGACTCGGCCGAGCGCATCCCGCACGTCACCGGTCTTGACCCGTGGCAGCGGCACCGCGTCGGCGACGCCGTGATCACGGCGGTGCCGGCGCTGCACGGTCCGGAGGGAGCCGAGGCGCTCACCGGCGTCGTCACCGGTTTCGTCCTCGAGGCGGCGGGCGAGCCGACCGTGTACGTGTCGGGAGACAACGCCTCCGTCGCCCTCGTGCGCGAGATCGCCGAGCGCTTCCCGCGCATCGAGGTCGCCGTGCTCTTCACCGGTGCGGCCAACGTCGGCAGGTTCGGCGACGTCGACCTCACCCTCAACGCCCGCACCGCGCTCGAAGCGGCCGAGGCGCTGGCCGGCGCGATCATCGTGCCCGTGCACGCAGAGGGATGGTTCCACTTCTCGGAGACCCGTGAGCGTCTCATCGGCATGTTCGAGCACGCGGGGAGCGCCGGTCGGCTGCGCATCCTCACACCGGGTGAGCGCGTCGCCATCGGCTGAGGCGAGGCGCCTCGCCGACCTCCCTGCCGGAGACGGGCTCTCCGGCAGGGAGGCGCGGTTTTGGGGAACCGGCTCCGATGACGTAAGCTGTCACTTTGGTACTCGACTGCCGAGTGCCGCGAACGTGAGCCCTCCACTGGCGTGTTCCTCCCCCTGGGGAGAGAACCACCCCGGAGTGGGATTCACGAACTTCTCCGTTCGAACAAGAAAGCAGCACTATCGTGACGCGCACTTACACCCCGAAGGCCGGCGAGGTCCAGCGTGACTGGGTCGTCATCGACGCCACTGACGTCGTTCTCGGCCGTCTGGCTTCGCACGCCGCTACGCTCCTGCGTGGCAAGCACAAGCCGACCTTCGCCAACCACATCGACTCGGGTGACTTCGTCATCATCGTGAACGCCGACAAGGTCGCGCTCACCGGTCAGAAGCTCCAGAAGAAGCTGGCTTACCGCCACTCGGGTTACCCGGGCGGCCTGAAGTCGGTCACCTACGCCGAGCTCCTCGAGAAGAACCCGGTCCGCGCTGTGGAGAAGGCCATCCGTGGCATGCTCCCCAAGAACAGCCTGGGCCGTCAGCAGCTGTCGAAGCTCAAGGTGTACGTCGGTGCAGAGCACCCGCACGCCGCGCAGCAGCCGACGCCGTACACCCTCGACCAGGTCGCCCAGTAAGCGCCGTAAAGACTTAAGGACATACTCGTGGCTGACATCCAGGACACCACCGAAAACCTCCAGAACTTCTCGACGTCGACTCCCGAGACCGAAGCAGTCGAGGCGGCTCCCCGCCCCGTGCTGAGCGTCCCGGGTGCCGCCGTTGGTCGTCGCAAGCAGGCCATCGCCCGCGTGCGTCTGATCCCCGGCGCCGGCACCATCACGGTCAACGGCCGTACCCTCGAGGACTACTTCCCGAACAAGCTGCACCAGCAGCTGATCAACGACCCGTTCACGGTCCTCAACCTCGCCGGCGGCTACGACGTCATCGCCCGCATCTCCGGTGGTGGCCCCTCGGGTCAGGCCGGTGCGCTCCGCCTCGGCATCGCCCGTGCGCTGAACGAGATCGACGCCGAGAACAACCGCCCGACCCTGAAGAAGGCCGGCTTCCTCTCCCGTGACGCTCGCGTCAAGGAGCGCAAGAAGGCCGGTCTCAAGAAGGCCCGCAAGGCGCCTCAGTACTCGAAGCGCTAAGGTCCATCCGACCGATGCCGATCTTTGGCACGGACGGCGTGCGAGGACTTGCCAATGGCATCCTCACCGCCGATCTGGCGCTCACCCTGGCCCAGGCGACTGCTGTCGTCCTGGGCCAGGGCCGTACTGCGGAGGCTCGCAAAGCCGAAGGCAAGCGACTCACCGCAGTTGTGGCACGCGACCCCCGGGTCTCCGGCCACTTCCTCACCGCGGCGGTCGCCGCGGGGCTCGCATCCTCCGGGGTCGACGTGCTCGAGGCCGGGGTCATCCCGACTCCGGCGCTCGCATTCCTCGTCGCCGACAGGGATGCCGACTTCGGTGTCATGATCTCGGCGTCGCACAACCCCGCTCCTGACAACGGGATCAAGATCTTCGCCCGAGGCGGGGTCAAGCTCCCCGACGTCGTGGAGGAGCGCATCGAGGCCGCGATGGCCGACGAGAAGCTCCGTCCGACGGGCGCGGGCGTCGGACGCATCATCCGGTTCGCGGATGCCGAGGACCGCTACGTGGTGCACCTGCTCGGTTCGCTGCCGCATCAGCTCGACGGCATCCACGTGGTGCTCGACTGCGCGCACGGTGCGGCCGCGGGGGTCTCACCCGAGACGTTCCGAGACGCGGGTGCGAACGTGACCGTCATCGGGGCCGACCCCGACGGTCTGAACATCAACGACGGCGTGGGCTCGACCCACCTCGACAACCTCGCCGAGGCCGTCGTCCGGCTGGGCGCCGACATCGGCATCGCCCACGACGGCGACGCGGATCGCTGCCTCGCGGTCGACGCCCAGGGCAACGTCATCGACGGCGATCAGATCATGGCGATCCTCGCGGTGTCGATGAAGGAGCGCGGGCACCTCACCGACGACACCCTCGTCGCGACCGTGATGAGCAACCTCGGTCTGCACGTCGCCATGCGCGAGCAGGGGATCACCGTGCGG
The DNA here is from genome assembly GCF_038397765.1 of Microbacterium sp. LWH10-1.2. Classification (NCBI taxonomy): domain Bacteria; kingdom Bacillati; phylum Actinomycetota; class Actinomycetes; order Micrococcales; family Microbacteriaceae; genus Microbacterium; species Microbacterium sp. LWH10-1.2. Next base: position 2,530,733 of record NZ_CP151638.1, on the reverse strand, counting down.
CAGACCGCCGTCGGAGACCGCTACGTGCTCGAGGACATGAACGAGGGCGGATACGCGCTCGGCGGCGAGCAGTCGGGCCACGTGATCATGAGCGAGTTCGCCACCACCGGAGACGGCCTGCTGACCGGTCTGCACCTGGTGAGCGAGATGGCGCGGCAGAAGAAGTCGATCGCCGAGCTCGCGAGCGTCATGAAGGTCTACCCTCAGGTGCTCATCAACGTGCGGGGCGTCGACAAGGACGCCCTGGAGGGCGACGAGGTCGTGCAGGCGGCGGTTCGCGAGGTGGAGGCCGAACTCGGCGACACCGGGCGCGTCCTGCTGCGCAAGTCCGGCACGGAGCCGCTGGTGCGGGTCATGGTCGAGGCGGCGGATGCCGAATCGGTGCAGACCTATGCCGAGCGCCTCGCCGACGTCGTGCGCGAGCGTCTCGCGCTCTGAACATCATGAGAGGAAGCGGACGGATGCCGGAAGGCCTCCGTCCGCTTCGTCGTATCCGAGGCGGTGCGGAGGGGATATGAGCGGAACGGCGCTGGTCATCGGAGGCGGCGGGTCCACGGGCAACGCCTGGGCTCTCGGCGTCCTCGCCGGCCTCGCGGACGGCGGGCTCGACGTCACGGACGCCGATGTGGTCGTCGGCACATCGGCGGGGTCGACGACGGCCGTCCAGGCGCTGTCGGGCGCTGTGGGAGAGCTGTACGCGGCATCGCTGGTTCCGATCCCGCAGGGCGCCGGGCCCGACCGGACCAGGGCGGCAGTCGAGGGCATGGCGAGGACGGCCGACATCATCGCCGCCTCCGCCGACATCGAGGATCTGCGCCGCAGGCTCGGTGAGGCCGCTTTGGCGATGGACCAGGACGGGTCGCGCTCCACGCGGTGGCGCGAGATGGTCGCGAGGAGGCTCCCGCGCCAGGACTGGCCTGATCGGGAGCTGCGCATCACGGCTGTCGACGCGCGCACGGGCGAGCCGGTGGTGTTCACGCGGGAGAGCGGTGTCGAGCTGGCGGATGCCGTCGCGGCGAGCTGCTCGAGCGGGTTCGCGTACGCGATCGGCGAGGAGCGCTATCTGGACGGCGGCTATCGTCGCAATGAGAACGCCGATCTGGCAGCCGGGTGCGAGCGCGTCCTCGTGCTCTCACCGTTCGGCGGGCGGTCGCGGCATCCGATCGAGTGGGGAAGCGACCTCGTCAGTCAGGTCGAGGAGCTGCGCTCCACGGGGAGTCGCGTCGAGGTGATCGTCCCCGGTGAGGGCGCCGTGCATCTGTTCGGAGCATCGGCGATGGACCTGACCCTGCGCCCGGAAGCGGCGCTGCTCGGCCACTCCCAGGGGTTCGAGCTCGCAGGCGGGCTCTCGGACTTCTGGCGCTGACGAGAAGAGGGGGTCCGGTCTCTCGACCGGACCCCCTTTCTCGTCAGATCAGGCTGCTTCGTGCTTGCGGTTGCGGCGGACCGTCGCCGCGACGGCGAGGCCGCCGCCGGCCAGGACGAGCGCGCCTCCGCCGATCCAGATGGGCAGGAGCGCGGAGCTGTCGGCTCCGGTGGCGGCGAGGCCGTCATCGCCGGTCCCCGTGCCCGCGCCCGCGTCCGTGGTGACGTACGCGGCGATGCCGGTCGGGTTGGATTCCGAGGTCGCCAGCACCGAGTAGCGGCCGGAGGCGTTGGAGGGGAGCTTTATGCTGACCGCTCCGAGGCCGCCGTTGCTGCTGGCGGTCACGGTGCCGAGAGCCTTGGTCTCGATCGCGAACTTCACGAAGCCGAGCGAGGCGCCCAGGGCGTTCTCTCCGGTGAGGCTGATGGTGACGCTCTCGCCGGGGGCGAAGATCTCCGCGGGGGCGGAGAAGGTGAACGTGCCGCCGGGTGCGACGGTCGCCGCACTGACGGTTCCGGTGGACGGAGGGGTGTACGACGTTGCGCCGGCGAAGGCCGGGGTGAGGAGCAGTGCGCCGGCGACGAGAGCGGTCGTGGCGGCTGCCTTGATGAAACTGCGCTTCATGGCGGGGCCTCTCTGGGGGAGTGGGGCAAGAACTCGGAGGGCTGTGAGGGTTCCGAGCGTTAAGCGAGGCGGGGAGCCGCGATGGTCTCCCACCAGAAGCCCCCCTCCTAAATATCACTATCCCGGAATATCGCAACCCTGTGCAATGGCAGAGGACTCCTCCTGGCCATTCGTCGGAGTCGTCTGGCCAATGGTCTGAGGCGCCTGGCCGATCGTCGGGGTCGCTCGCGTGAGGAGCACGGGCGTGTGCGGAGTCCGCACGCGCACCGTCAAGGTCGCGGTCTGTCCCGGAGCGAGCTGAACGGTCCACATCAACACGTCACGGCCGGCATCCACCCCGCTCCCGATGCCGGGGGTGACCGCCTCTCCCGATGCATCCGTCGAGAGCAGGGTCGAGCCCTGGGGCAGGTACACGTAGACGGCGGTCTTCACCTGACCGGGCGGGACGCCGTGGCTGCCGCCGCCTGTGACGTAGCTCGGGAGGTCGGCGGCATCGGCAGGCGCGGTGTTGCGGATCGTCACGGTGGTCTGCGCCTGATCCGCCCCGCACCACCACGTCGTCTGCGTCTCGAGCGTCTGGTGGACGTCCATCTTCGCCGAGGTCGCATCGTTGACGTAGACCCCGAACGCGGTCGTCGTCGCGTCGGTCTCGGGCAAGGCGCCCTGCAGTGTCGTGGCGTCGAGGATCGCTTGCTCCGCAGGGTCGTGGTTCCACACCAGCACCCGATGCTCGGCCCCGGCGCGGGCCAGTGCCTCGAGGAGACCCGCGGGTGACCCCGCCCCCGAGGCGAGGGCATCGAAGACTGCACCGGCGGATGCGGCGAAGAACGCGTCCTGCTCCCGGGGTTCCCGGTAGCGCTCGTACACCCCGCTGAGCAGCAGGTCGACCGCGTTCTCACCGGTGAGCGCGTCGCCGGTCGGAAGCGTCACGGGGCCGGTCGCCGCGAGCAGGTACGACAGCGCGACGGGATCGAGTGCGATGACCCCGTCGACCTCGACGCCGGTCTGCCGCAGCCACATCTCCCGTGCGACAGGGGCGCCGCGGGTGAAGTCGGGGATCTGCGTGACGTTCTGCACGAAGCGCCCCGGCTGAGTGCCGAAGAGCTGCGTCTCCTCCTCGCTGAGCGGGAGCACGGGCTCTGCGTAGATCGGGAAATCGGACGAGGAGCTCTGGGCGACGAGAGTCAGGCGCCCGCTGTCGACGTGCAGCTGCAGCATCGCTCCGGCGATCCCGCCGAGGGAGCGCCACTCCGCGTTGTTCTGCAGGACGACCAGGTAGTCGCGCGGGCCGTCGACGCCGAGCATCGACGGTGCGAGAGCCGAGGCCCGACGCAGGGCGTCGACGCCCTCGTGGGCGCCGGTGACGAGATCGGAGACCTGTGCCACGGCCGCGCGGACGGGGGAGATCAGGGGAGCGGGATCGATGTCGCCGATCGTCTCGCGTGCAGCGGCCAGCGCGTCCGCACTCGTCGCCGCGGCGGGCGCGATCTCCGTGAAGGGCGCGAGGTCGATCACTCCCTCCTTCGGGCGGATGCTGTCGAGCGAGGACGTCGCCGCGATGTGCGAGAGCGGGGTCAGGGCGTACGACGCGATGTCGTCGAGGGCTGCGGACACCGTCGACACGGCGGCCAGCTGCGGCCCGATCCAGGGCACGTGCTCGCCGGCCTTCCAGATCGCGTCGCCCGTGAGGGCGCGCGCGGCGGAGGTGTCGTCGGCGATGCGTCGGATGAGGGCGGGTGCCGCCGAGGGATCCGCCAGCACGGAGGGGGCCTCGGCCGCCGCCTCGCTCGCGCTCTCCAGGTGCTGGTAGGCGAGGGAACCGCGGATGCCGATCCACACCGCGCACACGGCGGCGGCGAGCAGGATGCCGCCGAACACCCAGGCGGAGATGCGCCCGGCCCGGCGTCGACGACGGGAGGTGCGGGGCGCGGAGGTCACAGGGACACGATAGTCGTATTGGTATATCGGATGCCTCGGCACCGCGTAGTCTCGCAGGGTGAGTGACCTCGGCATCGAAGGAGCGGGTGTGGACGATGGAGAATCGCAGGGACGGGAGCGGCTCCTCTTCGTCGCGCCGTGGGTGCCGTCTCGGCAGCGCCCGCGCAGCCTCGGCATCCTGAAGGCCCTCGTCGAGGACTACGACGTCACCGCGCTCCTCCTCGTCTGGTCGGACCAGGACTCCGCAGACGCGCGCGAGCTGATCGCCCTCCTCCCCGAGCGCACCGACGTCCGCGTCGTGGGTCTCGGCAGGATCGGCGGGCTCGCCCGCGCTGCATGCGCCGTGTTCTCGCGGCGGCCTCTGCAGCAGGCGTTCACCGGAGCGCGGAAAGCCGACGCCGCGATCAGACGCGCCATCGCCGACACCGCGCCCGACATCGTCTTCTTCAACGTCATCCGCTCGGCGAACTTCCTGCCGCTGGCGCGGGGGATGCGCGTCGTCGACCTCGACGAGTTCCGGAGCGACTACTACCGCCAGCTGCTCGCCACCGGCCGCAATCCGCTGTGGCGTGTCATCGCGAGGATCGAGGCCGGCCGGCTGAGCCGCGCGGAGGAGCAGGTCGTCGACGAAGCCGACGCGGTTCTCGTCTCATCTCCCGCTGAACTGCGTCCGGACGGAGTCGTCCGCCTCGTGCGCTCGCCGCACGCTCTCGACCTCTCGCCGGGCGACGGCGCGGCGGTGACGTTGGCTCCGTCATCGGCGCTGTTCGTCGGACGGCTGTCGTACCGGGCGAATCGCGAGGCGCTCGCGTGGTACGTCCAGCACGTGGTCCCCGAGCTGCGCAGGCGCGGCGCGGGGGGAACGCTGTACATCGTCGGGCGCGGCGCCGGCCCCGATGTCCGTGCGCTCGTCGCCGACGGGGTCGAGCTGATCGGCGCGGTCGACGAGGTGGCGCCCTACTACGCCGCCGCGGACGTGTGCATCGTCCCGATCCAGATGGCCACGGGCGTGCAGATGAAGCTGATCGAGGCGGCCGTGCTGGGCAGGGCGATCGTGACGACGAGGATCTCGGCGGAACGCGCCGGCCTGGTCGACGGCATCCACTGCCTCGTCGCGGAGTCGCCGACGGAATGGGCGGATGCTGTGCAGCGCCTGCACGGATCGCCGCAGCTGCGTGCGGAGCTAGGCGTGCGCGCGCAGGCGTGGGCGGCGGACGCGTACGACAGCCGCGCCATCGGAGAGAGCCTGCGCGTCGCGCTCGCCGACGGGAGGGCGCGACGTGACCTGGCCCCACATGAATCCGAAGCAGAACATCCCCAGCGACAGCACTGACGTCGCGAGCATCCCCCAGCCCGTGTAGGCGATCATCACCATCGGCAGGGCGCTGGCGACGATCGCGCGGGCGGCGTCCCCGCTCGCCGACACCATGTTGCGTCGCCTCCACGCGGCGACGGTCATGACGACGATCGGTGCGAAGAGCAGGACGAAGCCGACGATGCCGAGCTCGGCGAGGGCGAGCACGAACGAGTTGTGGACGGGGATGAACGAGCCCGTCAGTGGGGCGTTCTCGATCGTGTAGCGGTTCGGGCCCGTGCCCGTCCAGAAGAACGTCGACACGATGCGGGCCGCGTACGAGAGGATCTCGCCGCGGACGCCACCCGTGGGGTCCTCCTCGAACCGGGTGATGATCACACCGGACGCGGCGAGACCGGCGACGCCGAGGCCCAGGATCACCGAGAGCTTGCGGGAGAGGTGCAGGGACGGCTGCAGCAGGACCCAGCCGGTCACGAGGGCCGCGGCCGCGGCGAGGTTCGCCCGGCCCTGGGCGAGCACCAACGGGACGAAGGCGACGCCGATCGTGATCCAGATGAGCCGGGCGCGGTCCTTCGCGGAGTTCAGCAGACTCAGCAGGAGCGCGATCGAGATGACCAGGATCTTCCCGAGGTTGTTGGGGTGGTTCGACAGCCCGTTCACGCGGGAGCCGAGGATCTCCTGGTCGGCGGCGGCCACGGCGTTGATGTTCAGACCCAGCGCCTGCAGCACGGCGACTCCGGAGTGCGCGAGCACCACGATGACGATCAGGACGATCAGGCCGCGGCGCAGCCTCGAGTCAGGGTCGGAGCGGGCCGCGCGCATCCCGATCCCCCAGGCGAGGACGGCGATGCAGAGCTGCACGACGCCGGCGATGCCCGGCGGGTCCGAGGGCCAGATGAAGAGGGCGCCGATCGCGATCCAGAGCAGCAGCGGGACGAAGATCCCCACGAGAGGGGGTTTCGCGATGAAGGTGAGGAGCACGGCGCCGACCGCGATGACGAGGGTGAACGTGCGCAGGTCGGGGGAGGAACCGGCGATCCCCACGTGGAAGGCGCCGGAGTCGGAGATCAGCGACACCGGCACGAGGGCGAGGGAGAAGAAGGCGGCGTACGCCACGGTGGCGACGAGTCCGATCCTCGTCGTGACGATCGAGGCCGCCACGACCGCGCAGATCCCGAGGGCGACGACGGCCTCGATGGTCATGACGTGCTCCGCAACGGCGCCGCCGCCCTGTGCAGGCCCGCCACGAGCGCGGGGAGGGCCGCCCGTACGATCTCGGTCTGCGCGGCGACCTGATCGATCAGCGCGGCTGCCGAGAGGTCTGCGACGACCGTGATGTCGGTGGGACGATGCCGCAGTCCGAACACCGACAGGTAGTCGTCGTACTTGAAGTCGGGTTCGGCGTGCCCGGCCACGTCGACCGCGACCACCGGCGTGCCCAGTGCATGAGCGAAGACGACCCCGTGGAGACTGTTCGTCGCGACGACCGGGGCGCTCCGGATGGCCTCCGCCACGGCGAGAGGGGTGGTGGTCGGCAGCTGCACGTCCCACCCGCGGGCGCGGATGCCGGAGAGATGAGCGCGACCGGCGCGCTCGGCGAGCATCGTGAAGTGGGGGATGAACAGCGGGGCGCTCTTCCTGATCGCAGGGCCGCCTCCGTAGACGTCGCCGACGACCAGGGCGGGATCGCCGAGGGTCTGCGTCGAGGGGAGGCCCAGGGCCTCGCGGGTCAGGGTGCCCCTGACGGCGAGGATGCGGTCGGCGGCCATCGGGAGCGGCCTGTGGTCGGGCTCGCGGAGTCCGCTTCCGAACACCGTCGCGTCGGGCTGCGCCTTCCACGCCCTGTTGAGGATCGACCCGACGCCCAGGACGTCCGCGGAGCCGATTCCGCTGCGTCTGATCGGGCGTCTGCTGAGCTCGCCGAGGGCCACGCGGCTGGCCTCGTCTCCGAAGTTGAGGGGAGCACCGCCCATCCTGACGGCGTGCGCCCATGCCGACCCGTGTCGCAGGAGCTCCCCGGCGGCTGTGCGAGGATTGCCGAGTGGCCGCCACCAGTGGAGTGCGAGGGTCAAGCTTCGTTCCTTCCGGGAAGGGCCTGCTATGGGCGAATCGGCGACCGTCGGTCCTGCGTGGCACAGGCTGCGCTTCGCGGCGATCCAGCTGGCCTCCGCGGGGGCGGGGATGGTCGCGTGGATGGTCCTTCCGCGCATCGCGAGCGGGATGGAACAGGAGCCCGCGATCGTGGCCTTCGCGCTGGGCCCCATCCTAGCGTTGCCCCTGACTATCGGTATACCGGTTACGCTCCCCAACGCGTTCCGCCGTGGGGCGGACGGGAGCCACCTGCGCCCAGGCGCGTGGGCGGTGCCTCTGCGGATCGTCTGCGGCATCCTCGCCGTCGCGCTCGGGGTCGGGATCGTGCTCTCCATCGTCGGCATCGCGGGCCTCCCCGTGGAGACCGGTGCGCTGACCGCGTCCTATGCGGCAGGGATGGGGACGTGGCTGATCGCGGCGCAGGTCGCCCGCATCAGGGAGTCGACTCTCCTGATGGCCGCTGGGGGCCTGCTCAACCCGATCCTGCCGCTGGCGTGGATGCTCTTCGCTGGACTCGGGCTTCCGCTCGACCTCGCCGCGACGGCGACCGTCGCCGTGATGACCGTGCTGTGCGCCGGGATCTGGTTCGGGATGCGAGGGCTGCTGTCCGCGCATCCGTCCGCGCCGGGGGGAGAGGCCGCGAGGACGCTCGCGATGGCGACTGTGCTGGTGCCGCATCTGGCCCTGTTCGCCGTGCTCATGCAGGGCATCCGGCTCTCGGCCATCGTCGCCGGCGCCCCCGCTCTGCTGGAGCAGGCTCATCTGGCCGCCCTCGGTGTCACGATGGTCAGCGTCCTGATCAACTCCGTCCACGCGCTGCTCTCGGTGCGGATGCAGATGGCCGACGACCCCGCGCTGACCGCGGCTGTGCGGGCCTCCTCGATCGGCTACGGCGCCCTCGCGCTGGCGAGCACCGTGATCACTCTGATCTTCTATCTCGTGCTCCCGATGGTGTCGGGCGTCGCCGTGCCCCTCGCGGTCGCCGCGCCGCTGGGCCTCACCGTGCCGGCGCTCGCCGTGTACTACGCCTCGTCGGCCATCCAGCTCCGGACCGGCTCCGCGATCGGGCTGCTCACCGCGTCAGGCGGCTCTGTGGTGCTGTGGGCGCTCGCGACCGTCGTGATGCGACCGGACACCCTTCAGGGGCTGTCCTGGGTCTACGCGGTCGCTCCCGTGACGCTGGCCGCGGTCGCCGCCGTGCTGGGTTCCTTCAACCCCGACCCGGTCACGCGGGACGCCACCAGGCTGATGCTCCGCAGGATCGCGCTCCCGGTGGCCGCCTGCGTCGCCCTGCTCGCCGTCGCGGGCGTCGTGGTCGCGGTAACGGGCGTCTGACGGGGTCGATCGCTGCACGCTAGTGGGCGCTGTTCCCCGGCAGGATCACCGCTCTCAGCGTCTTGAGCAGGATGCCGATGTCGCCGAGGAGCGACCAGTTCTCCACGTAGTACAGGTCGAGGCGGACCGTCTCCTCCCACGTCGTGGTCGAGCGGCCGCTGACCTGCCAGAGGCCGGAGACCCCGGGTCTGGCGAGGAGCCGCCGCCGCGCGGCGTCGGAGTACAGGGCGACCTCGGCGGCCACCTGGGGGCGGGGGCCGACGAGGCTCATCGATCCTCCGAGCACGTTGAAGAACTGCGGCAGCTCGTCGAGCGAGTACTTGCGGATGAACCGTCCGACCGGTGTGATCCGCGGGTCGTCCTTCACCTTGAACAGCGGCGTCTCGCTCGTGCCCTGGGCATCGAGCAGGGCGCGGAGCTCGGCGTCGGCTCCCACGCGCATGGATCGGAACTTCAGCATCCTGAACGGGGTGCCCTTCAGTCCGATCCGCTCCTGGGCGAAGAGGAGGGGGCCGGGGCTCGTGGCCTTCACGGCGATCGCGACGCCGAGGAGGAGCGGCGAGGAGAGCGCGATGAGCGCGAGCGCGCCGATGATGTCCATGGTGCGCTTGACGATGCGCTGCCCCGAGCTGAACCGGGGGATCTCGACGTGGATGAGGGGGAGGCCGGCGACGGGGCGCGAGTGGATGCGCGGCCCCGCGATGTCGGTGATGCTCGGAGCGAGCACGAGGTGCTGTCGCCCGGCCTCCAGAGACCAGGAGATCTGCTTCAGCCGCGAGGGCGGCAGGTCGCCGGTGCTGGTGACCGCGACGGTGTCGGCGCCCGTGCGCACGAGGCCCAACTCGACGTCGTCGACGGAGCCGACGACGGGGACGTCCGTACCGGGGACGAGGTCTCCGACCCGCGCGCCGGGGATGCACGCCCCGACGACCGTGTAGCCGGCGTCGGACACTCGGCGGAGCTCGTTGGCGATCGCCGTCACCGACTCGCCGGATCCCACGAGGAGGACGCGTGCCGAGTAGCCTCCGGCGCGACGGTTGGACACCAGCCACTGGCGCCAGAGCCACCGGACGAGCGCGAGCGTGACGATGCCCGCGGGGAGACTGATCAGCAGGTAGCCGCGTGCGACCTCCGACTTGGTCAGGAAGGCGACGATCGCGATCATGCCGAAGACGCCGAGGCTGGCGCGCGCGACCCGGACGTACTCCGTCGTTCCGGTGCCGATCACGCGATGGCTGCGGGAGTCGGCGAGGCCGAGCGCGCAGGCCCAGGCGATGACGAGCCCCGCGGAGAAGAGCCAGTAGGAGATGTTGCCCACGCCCAGCAGGTTGTCGGTCGGCACCGAGGTGTTGCCGAATCCCAGCCAGGCGATCTGCGTGCCGTACACGACCCAGATGAGCGCGAGGAGATCGGTGATCCGGAGGTTGCGTGCGTAGCGCGCGCGCCAGTCGAAGGCGGCCCGCGTGCTGCCGGCTGCGGAACCGAGCGCTCTCCTGTCTGCGCCCGCCCCGGTGTCACTCTCTTCCTGCGTCTTCTTCGTCGCGTCGATGTCGTGTGTCGACGTCACTGTGACCTCGTAATATTCTGGTATTTCCCCCGCGTGAACAGTAGCAGAGCGAAGGATGCCGGAAGGTGCTCGAGGTCGCGGATTTCACGCGGATGTAACAAACCGCCCGGGGCTCGGGGCGCTGGCGGCTCAGCCGCGCTTGAGCAGGTCGTCGAACGCGTCGGCCGAGTCCGACTCCGTGGGCATCACAGCCTTGCCGGTCGAGCGCCTCTTCGCCGCCGAGGCGCCCGCCTTGTGGCCGTGACCGTACCCGTATCCATACCCGTACCCGTACCCGTACCCGTAGGTGTACGCGTCGGCGCCCTTCGTCGGGACCATCGTCAGGACCACTCCGGCGACCTTCGCGCCCACGGTCGCGAGGGCGTCGAGAGCCCCCTGGAGCTGATGCGTCGTCGTCCTGCCGACGGCGACCGCCATGATCGCCCCCGACGTCACCCGGGACAGCACAGCGGCATCCGTCACCGGCAGCAGGGGAGGAGCGTCGCACAGCACGACGTCGAACTCCTCCGCCAGCGCGTCGAGGAGTTTCTGCATCCGGGCGGAGCCGAGCAGCTCGCTCGGGTTCGGCGGGATCTTGCCCGCGGGGAGCACGTACATCGAGCGATTGCCCCAGGGCAGCAGCACGTCCGACACCTTGGCGCGGCCGATCAGGACGTCGGTGAGGCCGGTGCCGCCCTCGATGCCCAGGTACTCGGCGACCTTCGGCTTGCGCAGGTCGGTGTCCACCAGAGCCACGCGCTTGCCACTGTCGGCGAGCGCGATCGCCAGGTTGAGCGTCGTCGTGGACTTGCCCTCCGTCGGGATGCTGGAGGTGATGACGAACGTGTGGCCGCCGTCCATCTCCAGGAACTGCAGGTTCGTGCGCAGCGAGCGGAACGCCTCGGAGCGCGGGTTGAGCGGATCGGCCTGGATGATGAGCGGCCGCTCCTTCGCCTTCGGGTCGAGCGGGATGGCGCCGATCAGCGGTCGATCGGTGAGGTCCTCCACGTCGCGGGGGGAGCGGACGCGATTGTCCAGCACCGACCGCAGCACGGCGATGCCGATGCCGATCGCGAGGCCGACGAGCAGGCCGAGGGCGAGGTTCAGCGGGATGTTGGGGCTGACGGGGGCGTACGCGGCGGCTGCATCCCGCACCCTGGTGAGCTTGATGGCGCTCTGGTCCTGGCCGGCGGGGGTGTCGATGCGCTCCACGGCCGCGGCGAGGCTCGCACCGAGCGCGTTGGCGATGTCGGCCGCCATGACGGGATCGGGGTCCTGCACCGTGATCTGGATCAGCGTGCTGTTCAGCGGGCTCGACGACCTCACGTTCTCGGCCAGGTCGTCGGCCGAGGCGTCGAGGCCGAGCTGGGTGATCACGGGGTTCATCACGACGGGTTCGCGCACCAGGCTGACGTACGTCGTGATGCGGGACTGCGCGAAGGACGACCCCTGCTGCAGCTCGGTCACGGTGCTGCCCGCCTGCGACTGCACGAAGACCACGCTCTGCGACTCGTACATCGGCGTGCGGGTGAGGGAGTATCCGGCGGCGGCGGCGAGTCCGAGCAGCGTCGCGATCACGATCGCGAGCCAGCTCTTGCGCAGGATGCGGATGTAGTCGCTGAGCTCCATGTCGCCTCTCGTCGGTTCCCCTTGGCGGTTCATTGTCGCATAGGAACAGCATTCTGATATTCCGGTTGGCGCTACGGTGGATCCCGATGACCGACTCCGCCGTTGACCCGTCGCATCGCTCGCGCGCGCCTCGACGGAGCGCGTGGTGGAGCGGCGGCTCGACCGTGCGCGCCTGGAACGGCGAGCTCATCGGCTGGAGCGTGATCGGCCTCGGCGCCGGCATGCTCCTGGGGGCGTGGCTGGGGATGCTCTTCGGAGGCGTGTGGGGCCAGGCCGCGCTGTGGGCGGCGCTGCTGACACCCGTCATCCTCGCGTTCCGGAGGGGGATCCCCCGGGGGCTGCTCGCCGTCCGCCCGGTGGACCTGCTCTACGGCGTCGTCCTCGGCCTCGTACTGAGGATCGTGCAGGGCTGGTCGGCGGTCGCGTTCGGAGGCTCCGGCGCCCTCCCGTCATACGCATCCCTGGACGGCTCGCTGCCGAGGCTCTGGTGGGCGGAGGATCTTCTGGCCGGGGGGATCGTGGCCCCCGTGATCGAGGAGCTCTTCTTCCGCGGGGTTCTCCTCGTCGCCCTGTTCAGCGCGGTGAGACGGAGCGCGCGGAGAGCATCGCCGGATCGTCAGGGCGCCGGCATCCGGAGGGCCGGCGTCGTATCGGTCGCGGTCACCACCGTGCTCTTCGTCCTGACGCATCAGCTCGTGTCGGCTCTGACGCCGGATGCCGCGGTCGCGCTGACGCTCCTCGGCATCGCGACCGGCGCGCTCGTCGTGCTCACCGGGCGGATCTGGCCCGCGGTGCTGGTGCACATCGTGTTCAACCTGAGCGGGGTCGGGCTGATCGTCGCCGGGACGCTGCTCGGCTGACCGGCCGCTCAGAGCAGCGCGGCTCGCAGGACTCTGGCGACCTCGTCCACGGCGGGGATCAGCTGCGACGCGGACTCCTCGTACACGGCGCGATCGCGACGATAGGGGTCGATCACATCGTCGTCCTGCGTTCTGGCGGGGGGCATCTGCCCTCGTCGCCCAGCGACGAGGGCCAGCACGGCGGCGAGGCGCGCACGCGGGGCCGTGCCCGCGGCATCCGCGGTCCGGCGGATGGCGTCGTCGTCCAGAGCGGTGGAGAGCGCGGCGAACTCCCGCACGGTGAACGCGCGCCGCAGAGCCGAGGGAGCGAGCTCGACGGACGCTGTCCGATGCTCGCGGGACATGGCGAGGATCAGGTCGGCTCCCGCGGCGATCGGCTCGGTCAGCCACCGGGCGCGGTGTGTCATGACGTCATCGGGGGAGGCTCCGTGCGCCACGGCGATCTCCTGAGACATGCCCGTCATCTCGGCGCCGACCGGCGCGTGGGTGCCTGCGCTGTGCACGGTCGCGTCGACCCCGTGCAGGCGGGCGCGGAGCACGGTCTCCGCCAGGGGGGACCGGCAGATGTTGCCCGTGCAGACGGTGAGGATCACGGGCGTCCCGGTGTCCGCCGACGCATCGGAGGACCGGCCGAGCGCCCGCGGCGCGCTCCGGTCCGCTGGCGCGTCGAAGGAGTCGAGATCCTTCATCGCCCCGCGCCGCTGCTCCAGTTGAGCTGCTCGATGTAGCGCAGCAGCACGCCTTCGCGCAGCGCCCACGGCGAGACCTCCAGCTCGTCGATGTCGAGCACCGTCATCGCGGTGTGCAGGGAGACGGCCGCAGCGACGATCTGGAACGTGCGGTCGGGCGTGATGCCGGGCAGCTCCTGGCGAGCGGATGCGGGGAGGCGCGCCAGCCGGGGGATCCAGGACCCGAGGGATGCGCGGGGCAGCAGCATCCGCTCGATCCCCGACCAGCCGGGGACCGGGTAGCCGACGAGTCGTGCGAGCGAGCGGATCGCCTTCGAGGAGCCGACCACGTGGTCGGGGCGGGGGAGCGCGGCGAACCGGGGGAGGATCTCGGCGAGCGTCGTCCTGGCATGCTCGCGCAGACGCTCGACGTCGTCTTCGCCCGGCGGGTCGTTCGGAAGGAACTGCACGGTCATCCGACCGGCGCCCAGGGGGACGGATGCCGCAGCATCCGGCATCTCGTCGCCACCGGCCGCGATCTCGAGAGAGCCGCCGCCGATGTCGAGCAGCAGGAGCTGCCCGGCCGACCAGCCGAACCACCGTCGGACGGCGAGGAAGGTCAGCTCGGCCTCGGTCTCTCCGTCGAGCACCTGCAGCGGCTGGCCGAGAGCCTTCTCGATGCGCGCGATCACGTCGGCGCCGTTGCGGGCGTCGCGCACCGCGCTGGTGGCCGTCGCGAGCAGCTCGTCCACCCGCTCCTCCGCGGCGACCCTGCGCGCCTGCGTGACCGCGGCCTCGAGTGCCAGGACGCCCTCTTCGGAGATCGCGCCGTCCGGGGTGAGATAGCGCATGAGCCGCAGCACGGTGCGGTCGCTCGTCGTCGCGAGAGGCCTCCCGCCGGGGCGGACGTCCGCCGCGAGCATATGGACGGTGTTCGATCCGATATCGAGGACTCCCAAGCGCACGGGAAGAGACTACCGGTGCCCCGTTACGATGTATGCGTGACCACCGTCGACCCCACGCTGCCACTGTCTCCGTACCGGGAGATCGATCGCGCCGAGTGGGCGCGGCTCGCGGCAGGTCTCGATCAGCCGCTCACCGAGACCGAGGTCGTCGAGCTGCGCGGCATCGGCGACCGGCTCGACCTCACCGAGGTGCGCGAGGTGTACCTCCCGCTGAGCAGGCTGCTCAGCCTGTACGCGACGTCGACCAAGAAGCTCGGCGCGGCGACATCGTCCTTCCTGCAGGAGGACGACTCCACCACGCCGTTCGTCGTCGGCGTCGCCGGCTCCGTCGCCGTGGGCAAGTCGACCATCGCCCGACTGCTGCGCGAGCTGATGAGCCGCTGGCCGGGCACGCCCCGCGTCGAGCTCGTCACGACCGACGGCTTCCTCTACCCGAACGCCGAGCTCGAGCGCCGCGGCCTCATGGACCGCAAGGGGTTCCCCGAGTCGTACGACCGCAGATCGCTGCTCCAGTTCCTCACCGAGGTGAAGAGCGGTGCGCCGGAGGTCCGTGCACCCTTCTACTCGCACATGCGTTACGACATCGTCCCCGACGCCCACGTCGTGGTGCGCCGCCCCGACGTGGTGATCGTCGAGGGCCTCAACGTCCTGCAGCCGCCGCCCGCGCCGAACGACGTCGCCGTGAGCGACCTGTTCGACTTCTCGATCTTCGTCGACGCCGACACCGCGCACATCGAGAAGTGGTACGTCGACCGCTTCCTCGCGCTGCGCCAGGGGGCGTTCTCGAATCCGTCCTCGTACTTCAACGTGTTCGCGCACCTCACCGACACCGAGGCGATCACGACGGCGCTCGGGTACTGGAACGAGATCAACATGCCGAACCTCGTCGAGAACGTGATGCCGACGAAGCACCGAGCGCGGCTCGTCCTGAACAAGGGCGTCGACCACTCCGTCGAGAGCGTGCTGCTGCGCAAGCTCTGACTCGTGTTCGTGCTCGTCATTCCGTGAGGAGTCAGGGAGCGCGGGATCGTGCCCCCTGAACCCCGCATCTCTTGACTTCTCGCGCCGCTCGGGGGCGGGGCGTCGAGCGCGGGGGCGCGAGTTCCGAGCGGAGGACGCCGCGCCGCACGGATTCGTTCGGAATCCTGCCAAAAGTGTGCGCTTACCCTTGACGGTATGTGTGGAATCGTCGGATACGTGGGCCCGCGCCCCAGCCAGGACATCCTGCTCGCAGGACTCGCCCGCCTCGAGTACCGCGGCTATGACTCCGCGGGCGTCGCCGTCATCGACGACGCCGGGACGCTCGGGATGCGCAAGAAGGCGGGCAAGCTCAGCGCGCTGCGCGACTCGCTCGCCGAATCGGCCTTGCCCGACGGCAGCACCGGGATCGGGCACACCCGCTGGGCGACGCACGGTGGACCGACCGACCTCAACGCCCACCCGCACCTCGCGGACGGCGACAAGCTCGCCCTGATCCACAACGGCATCATCGAGAACTTCGCCACGCTCCGTGACGAGCTCCTGGCCGACGGCGTCGTCTTCCGCAGCGAGACCGACACCGAGGTCGCCGCCGCGCTCCTCGGCCGCGAGTACGCCGGCAACGGGGGAGACCTGCAGCTCGCCTTCCGCAGCATCGTGAACCGCCTGGAGGGCGCGTTCACCCTCCTCGCGATGCACCAGGACCACCCGGGCCTCGTCGTCGGCGCTCGTCGCAACTCCCCCCTCGTGATCGGCCTCGGCGAGGGCGAGAACTTCCTCGGCTCCGACGTCGCCGCATTCGTCGAGCACACGCGCAAGGCCCTCGCGATCGGTCAGGACCAGATCGTCTCGATCACGCCGGATGCCGTCAGCGTCACCGACTTCGCCGGAACCCCGGTCGAGGCCGAGCCCTTCGACGTGTCGTGGGATGCCGCCGCCGCAGAGAAGGGCGGATGGTCGTCCTTCATGGCCAAGGAGGTCGCGGAGCAGCCGGAGGCCGTCGCGAACACGATCCGCGGTCGCATCCACGACGGCCAGGTCGTCATCCCCGAGCTCGACGGTCTCGATGAGCTCTTCGCGGGGATCAACCGCATCATCATCACGGCGTGCGGCACCGCCGCCTACTCGGCTCTCGTCGGCAAGTATGCGATCGAGCAGTGGGCTCGGATCCCCGTCGACGTCGAGCTCGCCCACGAGTTCCGCTACCGCGACCCGGTGATCGGCGCCGACACGCTCGTCGTCTCCATCAGCCAGTCCGGCGAGACCATGGACACGCTCATGGCCGTCAAGTATGCGAATGAACGCGGCGCGCGCACGCTCTCGATCTGCAACACGCAGGGTGCGACGATTCCCCGCGAGTCGGATGCCGTCGTCTACACGCACGCCGGACCGGAGGTCGCGGTCGCGTCCACCAAGGCGTTCTCCGCGCAGATCACCGCCCTGCTGCTGCTCGGCCTGCACATGGGCCGCGTCCGCGGAACGGTCGCCGACGCCTCCGTCGACGTCGCCGAGCTGCAGGCGCTGCCGGAGAAGATCGCTCGTGTCCTCGCGGAGGAGCAGGACCACGTGCAGCAGCTCGCCGGCTGGATGGCCGACACCCGCTCGGTCCTCTTCCTCGGCCGCCACGTGGGCTTTCCGATCGCGCTCGAGGGCGCGCTCAAGCTCAAGGAGATCTCCTACATCCACGCCGAGGGCTTCGCCGCCGGCGAGCTCAAGCACGGCCCGATCGCACTGATCGAACCGGGGCAGCCCGTGTTCGTGCTCCTGCCCTCGCCCCGTCACTCGGCGCTCATCCACTCGAAGGTCGTCTCGAACATCCAGGAGATCCGCGCTCGCGGCGCACGGGTGATCGTGGTCGCCGAAGAGGGGGATGCCGCCGTGCTCCCCTTCGCCGACGAGGTCATCCGCATCCCGCTGGCCGGAGCGATGTTCGAGCCGCTGCTGTCGGTCGTCCCGCTGCAGATCTTCGCCATGGCCCTCGCCACCGCGAAGGGCCTCGACGTCGACCAGCCGCGCAACCTCGCGAAGTCGGTCACGGTCGAATAGACCTCCTGCGAAGTGAGACGAGCGACGCTCTGGCGGCTCAGATCGCGGAGCGTCTGCGGAACCCGGGCCTCTCAGCTGACAGTAGGGCCTTCGCGCCGACGAACGGAGGGCACGAGGAACACGGCGGGGATGCCGGAACCGGCGCCTACTAGGCTGAACGGGTGATCATCGGGACCGGCATCGACCTCGTGGACATCCCGCGATTCGAGCGGACCATCGAGCGCACGCCCAGACTGCTGCAGCGCATCTTCACGCCCAGCGAGCAGACCCTGCGGCTGCCGTCGCTGGCCGCGCGCTACGCCGCCAAGGAGGCGCTCATCAAGGCGCTCGGCGGCTCGGACGGCGTGCACTGGACCGAGATCGAGATCGCATCCGAGGCCTCGGGTCGACCCCGGTTCGTTCTCAGCGGCACGACCGCCGCCGTCGTCGACGAGCGCGGCATCACCACGCTGCACCTGACCCTCACCCACGACGCAGGCCTCGCCGCCGCGTTCGTCGTCGCCGAAGGAGAGCCGCTGTGACCGTTCCGTTCCGCGAGGCGAGCATCGACCTCGGCGCCATCAGCGACAACGTGCGCCACTTCACGAGGCTCACCGGCGTGCAGGTCATCGCCGTCGTCAAGGCCAACGCCTACGGACACGGCGCCGCAGCCGCGGCCGTCGCCGCTCTGGCCGGAGGCGCGACCCGACTGGGGGTCGCGGAGATCCCCGAAGCTCTCGATCTGCGACGACAGGGCATCACGGCCCCGATCGTGGCGTGGCTGCACGCCCCGGGGGAGCGGTTCGAGCAGGCGGCCGCGCAGGGCATCGAGCTCGGGATCTCGTCGTTCGACCAGCTCGAGGCCGCTGCCAGGGCGGCCGACGTCGACCATCCCGTCGGCGTGCATCTGAAGTTCGAGACCGGGCTGTCGCGCAACGGCATCGCCCCCGCCGACTGGGGCCGCGTGCTCGCGGAGGCCGCTCGGCTGGAGCGCATCGGACGTCTGCGGATCGTGGGGCTCTTCAGCCATCTCTCCAACACCTCTCCCGAGGACGACAGAGCGGCTCTCGCGCGGTTCGAGGAGGGTGTCGCGACGGCGGCCTCCTTCGGCATCCGCCCAGAGATCCGGCACATCGCGGCCACCGCCGCCGCCATCGACCTGCCGGAGACGCGCCTCGACGCGGTGCGCATCGGCATCGGCATCTACGGCGTATCGCCCTTCGAGGAGCGCACGCCGGCGTCGCTCGGCCTGCGGCCGGCCATGACCCTGCGCGGTTCCATCGCGGCCGTGCGCAGGGTGCCGGCCGGCACGGGCGTCTCATACGGCTACGCCCACCGCACCGATCGGGACACGACCCTGGTGCTCGTGCCGCTCGGGTACGCGGACGGGGTTCCGCGGAACGCATCCGGCCGGCTTCCGGTGTCGATCGGGGGGCGCCGTTTCCTGAACGCGGGACGCATCGCGATGGACCAGTTCGTCGTCGACGTCGGCGACACCCCCGTCTCGATCGGCGACGAGGTCGTGCTGTTCGGCGACCCCACGCTCGGCGTCCCGTCGGCGGCGGAGTGGGGGGATGCCGCGGACACGATCGGCTACGAGATCGTCACGCGCATCGGCACCAGGGTTCCGCGGAGGACCACGTGAGCGTCGACCCCTCCCTCCTCGGACGTCGGGAGATCGAGACCGCAGACGACATGGAGGAGCTCGGGCGGACGCTCGGGGCGACTCTGGAGGCAGGAGACCTGCTGATCCTCACCGGTCCGCTCGGTGCGGGAAAGACCACCTTCACCAGAGGGCTGGCCGAGGGACTCGGGGTGCGCGGACCCGTGCAGAGCCCGACGTTCGTCATAGCCCGCACGCATCCGTCGCTCGTCGGTCGCGCACCGCTCGTGCACGTCGACGCCTACCGGCTCGGCTCCGGAGCGGAGCTGGAAGACCTCGATCTCGATCTCGCACGGTCCGTCGTGGTCGTCGAGTGGGGCCGGGGCATGGCCGAGGATCTCGCCGACGCGTGGTGGGACGTCGAGTTGGAGCGACCCGTCGGGCGCGCGGACGGCCTCGACGCGTCCGAGCTGGACGCCGACGCTCCCAGGATCGTAACGATCGCTCGGGAGGAGCGTCGATGAGCACCGTCTCGGAGTCCGCGCGCGTCGCCGTCATCATCGAGGACGACGTCGACGTGCAGACGCTGCTGGACGAGGTCTTCCGAGCCGCGGGGTTCGAGACCGTGCTGGCCGGGTCTGCACCCGAGGGCATCGCCGCCGTCGTCGCGCACCACCCCGTGATCACGACGCTCGACGTGAATCTGCCGGGGATGGACGGCTTCGAGGCTGCACGACGGATCCGCGAGGTCAGCACGACGTTCATCATCATGCTCTCCGCGCTCTCCGAGGAGCCGGACGTCGTCCTCGGACTCTCGGCGGGGGCCGACGACTACCTCGTGAAGCCCGTCCGCCCGCGCGAGCTGCGCGCCCGGATCGAGGCCGTGATGCGTCGTCCGCGCTTCGAGGCGCCGCCCGCGCCCGGGTCCCCCTCCGGCGGAGCGCCGATGCCGTGGCCTGCGGCCGGCCTGCAGACGCATCGCGACCTCTCCCTCGATCCCGATACGCACACGGTGCTCGTCGGGGGCGGAGAGGTCGAGCTCACCCCGACCGAGTTCGATCTCCTGGCGACCCTGCTCGATTCAGGACGCCGTGTGCGCAGCAAGTCCGAACTGGCCCTCGTCCTCCGCGGCGACACCGCAGGAGGGGCGTCCGACTACGTCGGCGAGCCAGACAGGCGCACGGTCGAGGCGCACATGACGAATCTGCGCCGCAAGCTCGGCGACACCCCCGCCGACCCTCGCTTCATCGAGACGGTTCGCGGTGTCGGCTATCGCCTCACGTCCGCTGATCTCCCGACCGGCGGAGTCCCGAAGGCCTAGGGCGGTCGAGGCCGCGGTTCCCCAACCGCGGCCCCCAGCCGCGCTCCCCAGCCGCGGTTTCCGTCCCCATCAGGATCGTATTGCCCGCGCCGCCCCCGGCGGACGCAGCATCCGCCTTCTTTGAGTAATCTTGCGAGAACGTTGAGGATCGAGGGAGAGGCGGTCGACGATGTCCCGCACGCTGTCGATCTGGCGATGGCAGCTGATCTTCACGGGCAGCATGCTCGCGGTCGTCGTGGTGATCGCCGCCTTCTCACCGCACACCTTCGGCAACCCGCTGGTGGCGCTGGGGCTCGTCGTTCTCGTCGCGACCACCCTGGTGACGCTCATGGTTCCGTGGCCACGCATCCCGCAGTCGATCGTCGTCGCGGTGCCGCTTCTCGACGCGCTCGCCGTAGGTCTGGCGACGAGCGCTCCCGGCATGCGCATCGAGCTCCTCTGGGTGTTCCCGGTGGCCTGGCTCGCATCGTACTTCGCGCTGCCGTGGGTGTTCGCGGGCATCGGCTTCATCAGCGCGTGTCTTCTCCTCTTCACGAGCCGCAGCGGAGAGCCCGCCGACGTGCTCGTGCGCGTGCTCATCGTCGTGCTGACGCTGAGCTTCCTCGGCACGACGATCCGCATCGGCGCACAGCGCTCGCGGGCCGCGAGACGGCTCCTGCAGCGGCAGTCCGAGCAGGCGGAGAGGGCCGCCGATCGTGCGCAGACCCAGGAGCAGCGGGTCACGCAGGTCATCGACGCCCTGGACGTGGCGCTCGTCGTGGTCAATGCGGACGGTCGGATCCTGAAGATGAACGACGCCTATCGCACGCTGTACGGTCGTGATCGATTCGGGGCCGCTCTGCCGTCGACGGCCGTGGAGTACGACGAGCGCAGGGGTGCACCGCTGTCGCCAGAGCGGACGACCCTGTCGCTCGCGGCACGTGGCGAGGAGCTCAGGAGCGAGCGGATCTGGCTCTTCGATCAGGAGGGGCGGTGGCGCGCACTGCAGGCGAGCACGCAGCGCCTCGCCGACGCGACGGCGCGCGACCGCAGCACCCTGCTCATCATCGACGACGTCACCGCACTGATCGAGGCCGCCGAGGAGCGGCGCACCCTCACCGCGATCGTGTCGCACGAGCTGCGCAACCCGTTGATGGCGATCCTCGGCCACGTCGACCTCCTGCGGGAGCGGGACGATCTGCCCGGCTCCGTCGTCGCGCAGCTGGAGGTCATCTCCAACGCCAGCGAACGGATGCAGCGGCTGGTGGAGAGCACGCAGGACGAAGCGAGGCGCGCGTCGGAGTCGCTGCCGGAACCGGTCGATCTCCGCCAGGTCGTCGATGCGTCGGCGGCGTCGTACTCGGCGATCGCGAGGAGCAACCGGCAGGAGCTCGTCGTGGAGGGACTCGACAGCCTCGTGGTGCGCGGAGACGCCTTCCGTCTGCGCCAGGTGCTCGACAATCTGCTGAGCAACGCGGTCAAGTACACCCCGGGCGGTGGCGGCATCCGGGTGAGTCTCGGCGTCGACGACGGCGGGGCGGTGCTCACGATCGCCGACACCGGCGACGGGATGACGGCCGACGAGGTCGCGCGGGTCTTCGACCCCTATTTCCGCACCGCGCGGGCCGTCGTCGGGGGCGCCCCCGGCACCGGGCTGGGCATGGGCATCGCCCGCGACATCGTGACCGACCACGACGGGAGCATCGAGGTGGGCAGCGCTCCCGGTGCGGGAACCCGTGTCACGGTGCGGTTCCCGCTGATCGAGGAGGACGGATCATGAGGGAGCTGACGCACACCGCGATCAGCGTCGACGTCATGACCAGCATGGTCGCGGTGGTGACGGTCGTGACGGTGGTCGTTATCGGGCTCGCGACGCTCGCACGGCCGAGCAGGGCGACGATCACCTGGGGGGCGGCGTTCGCACTGGGGATGCTCGGCACCTATCTGTGGGTGGGTGGTATCCAACTGCATGAGCCGCGTCTGACGGCCGGAGCATCTGGACTGCTGCTCTGCTTCGAGCCGCTCCTCTGGCTGGGGCTGCGGATGCACAGGGGTGCGCGCCCGCTCTGGTGGCCGCTCCTCGCCTTCATGGTGCTCATCCCGACCGTGCTCGTGCTCGCGGCGGGGACACCGGCGTTCCAGGTGACGTTCCGCCTCTCTTTCCTCAGCGCGAGCGTCTTCGCCGGGCTGGTCGCGTGGGAGCTGATCAGACTGAAGACGGTGTCGCGCGACATCACGATGCCGCTTCTCCTGGCCGCGTGCTCCTTCGTCGTCGTCGCGATCGCCGGTGCCGTCTCCGTGCTGCTGGACAACGGAGTGAGCTCCGACGAGCAGCTGAGCGTGCTCCGTGGCGTCAACAGCGTGGGCACCGTGGTGACCAGCATCTGCGCGGCGTTCACCCTCGTGCTCCTCGTGCGGTCAGATCGGGTCGCTCCGGCCACGGGTGATGCGGCCGCGCGTGCGGCGCGCAGGCTTCGCAAGGCACAGGCTCAGAACGACAACGCCTGGTCCGTCCTCGACGTGCGGCTGGACGATCCGCTGGACCTCAGGGAGGCGTCGACGAGCACCGGATACGCGGCGATCGTCGAGCGCTTCCACTCCGATATCGAGGAGGTGCTCCCCGCGAGTGCCGATGCCGATCGCGTCGACGACTCCCGTTCGATCATCGTCATCCGCGGGAGCGAAGAGGAGATCCGGCACCACATCCGCGCTCTGCTGCAGCGGATCTCGGCGATCGAGCACGATGCGGGCGCCTCCGGGATCCGGGTGTCGGCGAGCATCGGCTGGGCGAGCGCCTCGGCGTGGGGGCACGACTACGACGCGCTGGCGGCAGCGGCCGGCACGGCATCGGCGTCCGCCCGCGCCGATGGCGGCGACCGCTGGAAGCGCGCGGAGGAGAACGGCTCAGCATCCCCGGCTACCCTGGAAGCGTGATCCTCGCCGTCGACACCTCCCTCGGTACCGCCGTGGCCCTCATCGACGCTGACGGCGCCCTCCGCGCCGAGGCGGCGACCGCCGACCCGCTCGGGCACGCCGAGGTGATCGGCGATCTGCTCGCCGACGTCCTGAAGGACGCGGGGGCGGGGGAGATCACCCACGTCGTGTCCGGCATGGGCCCCGGGCCCTTCACCGGCCTGCGCATCGGCATCGCGGCGGCTCGTGCCTTCGCCCTCGGGCGCGGCATCCCCGTGGTCCCGGTGCCGAGCCATCTCGCGGCGGCGCTCTCGGTGTCCGCCGACGGTCCGTTCGCCATCGTCACCGACGCGCGTCGTCGAGAGGTCGCGGTCACGGTGTTCGACGGGACGGATGCCGACGGCATCCCCGCCGTCGTCGCCGACACGGTTCTCGTGCCCGCGGTCGAGGCCGATGCGCACCTGGGCGGCGTCCGGCGGATCGACGTGTCCGAGTTGTCCGGCGCCGACCTGGCGCGGGTCGCGGCGCGTGCACTCGCGGCAGGACGCGTCCTGGCCGACGACGAGCCGCTGTACCTGCGGCACCCCGACGTCGTGCTCCCCGGAGCGCCGAAGCGGGTGGGATCATGACGCTGCGTCCCGCGACTCCGTCCGATCTCGACGGGATCATGGCGATCGAGAACCGCGCGTTCCCGACCGACGCGTGGAGCGCCGAGTCGATGGCGTCCGAGCTCGCCAGTCCGCACGCCCGCTACCTCGTCGACGAGGTCGACGGCGTGACGATCGGCTACGGCGGTGTGCGGGCGCTGCAGGGCGGGTCGGATGCCGACATCCAGACCATCGCGTTCGACGCCGATCGCCGCGGTGAGGGCCGAGGACGGGCCCTGCTGCGCGCGCTGCTCGAGGCTGCAGTGGGGCGGGGCGCACGAGAGGTGTTCCTCGAGGTGCGCGACGACAACCCCGCCGCGGCGGGACTGTACCTCTCGGAGGGTTTCGAGGAGATCGGCCGCCGCCCCCGCTACTATCAGCCGGACGATGTGGATGCGATCGTGATGCGCCTCGACCTGCGCGCGTGGGATGCGCGGCGCACCGCGACGTCGAAGGAGCAGACCGCATGACCGCCGCCCCCCTTGTGCTCGGCATCGAGACGAGCTGCGACGAGACCGGCATCGGCATCGTCCGCGGACGCACCCTGCTCTCGAACACGATCGCCTCGAGCATGGACGAGCACGCCCGCTACGGCGGCGTCGTTCCGGAGGTGGCCGCGCGCGCTCATCTGGAGGCGCTGCAGCCGTCGATCGACGCGGCTCTCGACGAGGCCGGCATCCGTCTGCAGGACCTCGACGCGGTGGCGGTCACCAGCGGGCCGGGGCTCGCGGGGGCGCTCATGGTCGGCGTCGGCGCGGCCAAGGGCCTCGCGGTGTCGATCGACAAGCCCCTGTACGCGGTCAACCACCTGGTGGGGCACATCGCGGCCGACATCCTCACGGCGGACTCCGCGCCGCTGGAGTACCCGACCATCGCGCTCCTCGTCTCGGGCGGGCACACCTCGCTCCTGCACGTCCGCGACCTCACGACCGACGTCGAGCTGCTCGGCGAGACCATGGACGACGCCGCGGGCGAGGCCTTCGACAAGGTCGCA
Organism: Microbacterium sp. LWH10-1.2; assembly: GCF_038397765.1. Classification (NCBI taxonomy): domain Bacteria; kingdom Bacillati; phylum Actinomycetota; class Actinomycetes; order Micrococcales; family Microbacteriaceae; genus Microbacterium; species Microbacterium sp. LWH10-1.2. Next base: position 2,505,936 of record NZ_CP151638.1, on the reverse strand, counting down.
AGGCTCCTCTCCCTGCCCTACCCCGGCGGGCCCGAGATCGACAGGGCCGCGGTCGACGGCGACCCGAACGCCATCCGCTTCCCCCGTGGCCTGTCCAAGGCGTCCGATCTGGCGAAGCACCGCTACGACTTCTCCTTCTCCGGACTCAAGACCGCCGTCGCCCGCTGGGTCGAGCGCTGCGAGGCCGATGGCGTCGAGGTGCCGGTGGCGGATGTGGCGGCGAGCTTCCGCGAGGCCGTCGTGGACGTGCTCGTGACGAAGGCGCTGGCGGCGTGTGAGGATCTCGGGGTCCCGCGACTGCTGCTCGGCGGGGGCGTCATCGCGAACCGCAGGCTGCGCGAGGTCGCGCTCGCCCGTGCCGAGAAGGCGGGGGTGACGGTGCGCATCCCGCCGCTGTCGCTGTGCACCGACAACGGCGCCATGATCGCGGCGCTCGCCGCAGAGCTGATCTCCTCCGGTCGGCGGCCGTCGACCCTCGCCTTCGGCGCCGACTCGACCCTCCCCGTCACGGAGATCCAGGTGGCCGAGCGCTCATGACCACACCGGACGACGGGCTGCGCGCCCGCATCGAAGGACCCAGCGGCGAGGTCGAGCGGCCGGCGGGGTCTGCTCGTCTCCCCGGCGCCAGACGCGACGCGTACACGAAGCTGCCCACCGGGCCGGTGACCGTGGAGCCGATCGTCGCCAGCGGTCCGCACCTCGAAGACGACGACGAACACGACGGGTGGGAGCCCTCGGCTGCGCCCGCGTCCGTCGACGAGACGCGGCTCGCGCCCTGGGCGCTGCTCGCCGCGATCGTCTCGCTGTGCGCCTCGTTCTTCGTCGGCTGGGTGATCCCGGTCGCGGTGGTGGCCGTGATCGCGGCGATCATGTCGCTGCGGCGTCCGGCCGAGAGCAGAGCCGTCGCGACGTGGGCTCTCGTGCTCGGCCTCGCGGCGACGACGTACAGTCTGGGCTGGCTGGTGTGGGCCGGTCTGCAGTTCGAGAGGTTCGGGTAGCGGATGCTCGACGCCGACCGGACATCGATGTCATCAGGGGGGCCGATGCCGCACGATCATGACGGCGAGGAGCGTCGTGCGCTCCAGCGCAAGGCGTACGGCCGCGAGGCGTCGCTCACGGATGCCGAGGCTCGGCGTCTGCACGAGCTCGAGCACGCCCTCCGCGAGAGCGCCCGCCCCGAGGCTGCAGCCCCCGCAGCGGAGCGCTCCGCGCGGACGGCGGTCCGCGACACGGGGCCGGTGGACGGAGTCCGCCTGGACGGCATGCGGGCGGGCGAGGTGCAGCCTCCCGTCACGCGGGGAGTCGTCGACGAGGAGAACGCCGCAGCGGCGCCCGTGGCCGACGAGACCGAGACCGAGAGCGCGGCAGACGAGGCGGCGCCGGGCATCTGGAGGACTCTGCGGTCGCACGGGAAGCCCGTGGCCGCTGCGTCCGCCGTCCTGTTGGCGATCGGACTCGGCGCGGGTTGGGCGCTGTTCTCTCCGCGCGCGAGCGACATCCCGCTCAGCGCGGAGGAGGTGGAGCGCAAGCTGGAGCTCTACACGGCGCAGAAGTTCGACGACGGCTCGCTCCGCGCCGTCGCGCGCGATGGAGACGCCCTCGTGTGGTTCGCGACCAAGAGCGCGCCGGAGCCGCAGTCGTGCCTGACCCTCGATGTGGGGGAGCAGTCCTCCATCAACTGCGTCACCGATGACGAGTTCGCCACGTTCCCGTTGAACGCGTCGATCTCGGTGCCTTCTGACGAGGGCGGCTCGATGGGTGGGAGCAGTGTGAACGCCACGGGCATGCTCACCACGGCCGGCGAGGTGATGGTCGCGATCAACCGCTGGGACTACGACGACTCCATGCTCAGTCAGTTCGAGGGCGAGGAGAAGGTGCGTGCCCAGGCTCTCATCGACGAGGGGTACCAGCCGGGGATGTCCCTGATCGGACACTTCCGCGGAGAATCCGTGTGGGTCGCCGACCGCTTCACCGACACGGGCTCGATGGAGAGATGCCTGATCGTCGACGTCGTGGATGCATCGAAATGCGCCGCGCCGGACAACGGCGGGAAGCAGGCGCCGATCCGGCTGAGCTCCGGCGACGCGGATGACTCGCCGTGGTCCCTGACCGTGGAGTTCACCGGCTGGGGCATGCCCTACCTGACGATCACCGAGGGTCCGACCGGCGGATCGCTCGTGGTGATCGACACCGAGTCGGGGGATCCGATCGAGGTCCAGGCGCCGGTGGATCCTGCCGGCTGACTAGGCCGCAGACACCCGGTCGGCGAGGATCGCCAGACGCTCGTCACCGATGCGGGTGAGGATCAGCGTCGCCGACTCCGCGCCCTTCAACGCGAGCTTCCTGCGGAAGGCGGCAGGGTCGACGTCCATGCCGCGCTTCTTGATCTCCAGGGTGCCGATGCCGTTCCTCTTGAGCACCGCACTGATCGCCTTGGGATTGGCGGGCATCGTCTCGCGCACGCGGAACGACTGCACGAACGGACTCGTGAGCGCGGCATCCGAGGTGAGGTATGCGATGCGCTCGTCGAGCATCCCCGCCTCCAGGCTGCGGGCGACGTCGCCGATGAGCCGCGCGCGGATGACGGCTCCGTCCGGTTCGTGCAGGAAGGCGCCGAGCGGGCGCACCGGCGCGTCTTCGGCGTCGGCGCCCGCGGTGAGCTCGTAGGAGCGCTCGCCGCGGATGAGGAGCGCCGCTCTGCGCACGCCCTCTCTGGCGAGGACGCCGGTCCAGACCACGAGCTCCACGACGCTGCCGTCCGCGCTCACCCACTGGGCCTCGGCGTTTGCCGGGAGGCTGTCGCGATCGTGCGCGGGGCCGAGCTTGATGCCGGTCGGCGTGCGCGATGCCACGTCGAAGGCCCAGTCCAGCGACGGTGAGTAGTCGTCGGCCGAGACGCGGCGGGTCTCGGCGTGCCCGGAGGTGCGTCGCGCGGGGTCCATCCAGATCGCGCGAGCGGCGGGCGCGGTCGCCGTGCTCAGCTCCCGGTACGCATCCTCCGCCGTGCTGTGGCGCACGTCCGATCCGAACGGCGCGAGGTTGTACGCGGCGATCGCGGCTGTGACCTCGTCGGCGTCGACGGCCGTCACCTCGAGTCCTGCCCCGGCGAAGGCGAGGGCGTCGCCGCCGATTCCGCAGCCGAGATCGGCGACACTCGTCAGGCCGGCGCTGCGGATGCGCTGGGCGTGCCGTGCGGCGACCCCCAGTCTCGTCGCCTGCTCGAGGCCGGCGCGGGTGAACAGCATCCGCTCGGCGAAGTCGCCGAACTTCGCCCGTGCCCTGGCGCGCAGGTGGGCCTGACCCACGACCGCCGAGACGAGTTCGGGGGAGTGGCCCGCAGCGCGCAGTCGCGACACGGCCCTGGCGACCTCGCCCGTCGACTCGATCGGCCCGAGGGCGTCGAGGAGCTCGAGTCCGTCGGGGGTGAGCAGGGCGCGCAGCTCGGACATCTCCACCCGTTCAGCTTAGGTCGTGCCCCGCTGGCACTCGCATTGCATGAGTGCCAGCTGAGCGCTTAGACTGGATTAGCACTCTCGGGTTGAGAGTGCGAACAAGTCTTTCGTGTCAGCGTCAAGAAAGAAGAGGTAGACCGTGTCGGTTTCCATCAAGCCGCTCGAGGACCGCATCGTCATCAAGCAGGTCGAGGCCGAGCAGACCACCGCGAGTGGCCTGGTCATCCCCGACACCGCCAAGGAGAAGCCCCAGGAGGGCGAGGTCGTGGCCGTGGGCCCCGGCCGCATCGATGACAACGGCAACCGCGTCCCGCTCGACGTCGCCGTGGGCGACCGCGTGCTCTACAGCAAGTACGGCGGCACCGAGGTGAAGTTCGGCGCAGACGAGTTCCTCGTCCTGTCGGCTCGCGACGTCCTCGCGGTCGTCGTTCGCTGATCCAGCGCACAACGCAGAAGGGGTTCGGATGCTTCGGCATCCGAACCCCTTCTGCATGTCCGGAGCAGTCACGCGGCGACCGATTCCTGCCGAACCGCGGTCGTGGCGGCTGAACACGCGTTCGGCCTCCGCCCACGGGCATAGGGTTGTGCGGTGACCCCTGACGCCCCCGCCCGCACCGGCCAGACCGCGGGGGCCGTCTACGCCGTCGCCGCCTACCTGCTCTGGGGAGTGCTGCCGCTGTACTTCCTGCTGCTGGTGCCCACGGGCGCGTGGGAGGTCGTCGCCTGGCGTGTGCTGCTGTCTTTCGTCTTCTGCCTGATCCTGCTCACCGTCACACGCGGATGGAAGGCCTTCGGCGTCATCATCCGGCAGCCGAAGCTGCTCGGCCTCACGGCGCTCGCTGGCCTGCTGATCTACGTGAACTGGCAGGTGTTCGTCCTCGGCACCCTGAACGACCGGGTGGTGGAGACGAGCCTCGGCTACTTCATCAATCCGATCACCACGGTGCTGCTGGGCGTCTTCGTGCTGCACGAGCGGATCCGCCGGATGCAGTGGGCGGCGATCGGCATCGCCGCCGTCGCGGTGATCGTGATCGTCGTCGCCTACGGGGAGTTCCCCTGGATCGCGCTCTCGCTCACCGCGTCCTTCGGCATCTACGGACTCATCAAGAAGAAGATCGGACCGGCGGTGGATGCCGTGAGCGGTCTGACCCTCGAGTCCTTCTGGCTCATCCCCATCGCGATCGTGCAGCTCATCCTGGTGGCCTTCACCCCCGCAGGCATCACCATGGGGGCGAACGGCGTCCCCCACGCACTGCTGCTGGGCTTCGCCGGCGTCGCGACGGCGGTGCCGCTGCTGCTGTTCGCGGCGGGGACGCGACGGATCGACCTCACCATCATCGGGATGATCCAGTTCATCACCCCGATCATGCAGTTCGTGATCGGCGTCGCCTTCCTGCATGAGGAGATGCCTCCCGCACGCTGGGCGGGCTTCATCCTCGTCTGGATCGCGATCGGCGTGTTCGTGGCCGACCTTCTCCTCGCGGGGCGGCGGAGCCGTGGAAGCGGCCCTGCAGAACTCGTCTGAACCTCGGGTGCATCGACGGCGGAACCCGGTGTCGGATCGTTAACGCACCGAAACCTAAGCACCCACTACGCGCTCCTGCCACGCTCTAGGGTTAGAGCACCCGATCGTGGTCGCATTCCACGCTCAGATATCCAAGGGAGCAACATGAACGCACTGAAGGGCTCGCGCGCAGCGAAGGTCCTCGCCGGGGTCGCGCTGGTCAGCGCGTCGGCACTCGTCATCTCGGGCTGTGCGAGCAGCACGCCGTCCGACTCCGGCGACGGCGGCAACAAGCCGTCCGCCGACCTCACTCTCAAGCTCGGGTCGCTGCTGCCGCAGACCGGTGCTCTGGCCTTCCTCGGCCCGCCCATGGAGTCGGGCGTCGGCCTCGCGGTCAAGGAGATCAACGACGCCAAGGCCGGAATCACCATCGACCTCACTGCCGAGGACGAAGGCGACACCGACACGAAGGCCTATGAGACCTCGATCACCAAGCTGCAGGGTGCAGGCGTGTCCGCCATCGTCGGCGCCGCGGCGTCCGGCGTCTCGAAGCTCATCCTCGACGGCAACGTCGCCGCGGGCATCCTCCAGATCTCGGCCTCGAACACCTCTCCCGACTTCACCACGTGGGACGACAAGGGCCTGTACTTCCGCACCGCCCCCAGCGACCTGCTGCAGGGCGAGGTGCTCGGCAACCTGATCGCCGAAGACGGACACAAGACCCTCGGCATCATCTACCAGAATGACGCGTACGGCACCGGCCTCAACGACGCCATCAAGAAGACGTTCGAGGGCACCGGCGGCAAGGTCGTCGCCGAGGCGTCGTTCAACGTCGGCGACGCGCAGTTCGACGCGCAGGTCGAGACCATCAAGGCGCAGAACCCGGACGCCGTCGCCATCGTCTCGTTCGACCAGTTCAAGACGATCGCCCCGCTGCTGGTGAACGCCGGCATCACGGCCGACAAGTTCTACATGGTCGACGGAAACCTGTCCGACTACGGCACCGACATCCCTGTCTCGCTCGAGGGCGCCCAGGGCACCAAGGCCGGCCCCAAGCTCGCCGACGACTTCACGAAGCGTCTGCAGACCTTCTGGACGGGCGAGGGCAACGCCGAGGTGAAGGACTTCACCTACGCGGGTGAGGCGTACGACGCTGTCGTGCTCGTGGCTCTCGCGTCGCTCGCCGCCGGCTCCACCAAGGGCGCCGACATCGCGGCGAAGATGCAGGAGGTCTCGGGCGGCTCCGGCGACGGTGAGAAGTGCACGACCTTCGCCGACTGCGCCAAGATCATCAACTCCGGCAAGGTGGCCGACTACGACGGCTACTCCGGAGGAGTGAAGTTCGACGAGAACGGCGACCCGCAGGACGCCACGATCGGCATCTACAAGTACGGCGCGGACAACACCATCACCCGCACCAACTGATATCGCTGAGAAGGCCCCGGATGCTCGCATCCGGGGCCTTCTCCGTGTCCTGCGCGTTCGTCTCGCTCGTAGAGCGAGGAGCGCAGTGACGAGACGGAACGCGTCTCAGGCGGCGTCGGTGCCCAGCGTACCGAGGTAGAGCCCGATGACCTTGGGATCGTTCAGCAGGTCGCGCCCCGTGCCCTCGTACGCGTCCTTGCCCTGGTCGAGGACGTACCCGCGGTCGCAGATCTGCAGGCAGCGACGGGCGTTCTGCTCGACCATGATCGTGGTCACGCCGGCCTTGTTGATGTCGGAGACGCGGATGAACGCGTCATCCTGCCGCACGGGGGAGAGGCCCGCAGACGGCTCGTCGAGCAGGAGCACCGACGGGTCCATCATCAGAGCGCGCGACATCGCGACCATCTGGCGCTCTCCACCCGACAGGGAGCCGGCGCGCTGCTTGAGCCGCTTGCCGAGCTCCGCGAAGATGCCGCTGACGAACTCGAGCCGCTCGGCGTAGATCTTGGGGTTCTGGAAGAGCCCCATCTGCAGGTTCTCCTCGATGGTCAGCGAGGGGAAGACGTTGTTCGTCTGCGGGACGAACGCCACCCCGCGCTTGACGAGCTTGTCGGCCTTGAGGCCGACGATGCTCTCGCCGTTCACGGTGATGTCACCGGAGCGCACGTTCACCATGCCGAAGATCGACTTCAGCAGGGTCGACTTGCCGGCGCCGTTCGGGCCGATGATCCCGATCAACTCGCCCTGTCTGGCCACCAGATTCGCCCCGTTGAGGATGTTCACGCCCGGCAGGTACCCGGCATGGACGTCCTTCAGCTCGACGATCACCTTCTCATCGCTCATGCGCGACCCTCCTCGGGGGAATCGGTCTCTTCCGCGGCGAGCTCCGCCTCGGCTTCGGCCTCGATCTTCTCGCGCAGTCGTGCGGCCGCGGCGTCCTCCAGCACGGGGATGCGACCGGTGACGGCTCCGAGGTCGAGGTCCTGGTGCGCGCCGAGGTAGGCGTCGACGACCGCGGGGTCCTCCATGACGTCCTCCGGCGGACCCTCCGCCACCACGCGCCCCTCGGCCATGACGACGACCCAGTCGGCGATGTGCCTGACCATGTGCATGTCGTGCTCGACGAAGAGCACGGTCATTCCCTGGTCCTTGAGGTCGAGGATGTGGTCGAGCAGAGACTGGGTGAGGGCCGGGTTGACGCCGGCCATCGGTTCGTCGAGCATCACCAGCGTGGGGTCGCTCATCAGCGCCCGAGCCATCTCGAGCAGCTTGCGCTGACCTCCGGAGAGCGCTGCCGCGAAGTCCTTCTCCTTGGCATCGAGCTTGAAGCGCGCGAGCAGCTCGCGCGCCTTCGTCTCGATCTCGGTGTCCTGCGAGCGCCAGAGGAACGGGAAGAGCGAGGCCCAGAAGCCCTCGCCCTTCTGGTGCGGGGCGCCGAGCTTCATGTTCTCGAGCACGGTCAGCAGCGACAGGGATTTCGTCAGCTGGAACGTGCGGACCTGGCCCATCCGCGCGACCTTGAACGAGGGCACTCCCGCGAGGTTGTTCCCGTCGAACGACCAGGAGCCGCTGTTGGGGCGGTCGAACCCGCACAGCAGATTGAAGAGTGTCGTCTTGCCGGCGCCGTTCGGCCCGATCAGGGCCGTGATGGCGCCACGGGGGATCTCCACGTGGTCCACGTCGACCGCGGTGAGACCGCCGAAGCGGCGCTGCACCGCGTCGACCACCAGGATCGGATCGACCTTCGCGACGCCGGGCGCCGCAGGTCCCTTCGCGAGGCCCGTCGTCTTCGGACGGCGGATGCTTCCCGTCGCGGGGGCGGCGGACTCCGCGGAGCCCTCGGGGTTCAGTTCACTTGACAAAGGTCATCTCCCTCTTGTCTCCGAGGATGCCCTGCGGGCGGAAGATCACGAGCAGCATGAGTGCGACGCCGACGAAGATGAACACGAGTGTCGAGGCCTGGCTGTCGGACATCGGAAGCACGCCGGCCTTCGCCATGCCGGGCAGCAGGTTCGCGAGGAATGCGAACACGACCCAGAACAGCACGGCCCCGAGCGTCGGTCCGAACACCGTGGCGGCGCCGCCGAGCAGCAGGATCGTCCACAGGAAGAAGGTGAGCGAGGTCGTGTAGTTGCCTGGCACGACGGCCGAGGGGAGCACGAACACGATGCCGCCGGCGGCGCCGATCACCCCGCCTACGACGAGCGCCTGCATCTTGTAGGCGAACACGTTCTTGCCGAGCGAGCGCACCGCGTCCTCGTCTTCGCGGATGCCCTTGAGCACGCGACCCCAGGGGCTGCGCATCAGAGACCAGACCAGCAGGATAGACACGGCCAGCAGCAGGATGCCGAACACACGGTTCCACAGGTCGTCGGCCGAGAACGTCCACGGGCCGAACCCGTAGGTGCCCTCGGGGAAGGGGTTCGCGTCGCGGAAGCCGCCGTTGTACTGGGCGAGTCCGTCTGCGGAGTTCGTCCACTCGTCGAACAGCTGAGTGGTGAACAGCAGTCGCACGATCTCTCCCGCCGCGATCGTCGCGATGGCGAGGTAGTCGGCGCGCAACCGCAGGGTCGGGATGCCGAGGAGCACGGCGAACAGGGCGCCGCCGGCCATGCCGATCAGCATGCCGAGCCACCAGGGGAGCCCGAACGAGAGCACGGAGATGGCGTAGCCGTAGCCGCCGATCGCCATGAACGCCGCCATGCCGAAGTTCAGCAGGCCCGCGTAGCCGAAGTGCACGGCCAGGCCCGTCGCCGCCAGGGCGTACGCGATCGTGACCGGGCTGATGAGGTAGACGGCGGTGTTGGAGAAGATGCTTCCGAAGTCCATGATCAGCCCAACCTTTCCTTGCGTCCGAGCAGACCCTGCGGCCTGACCAGGAGGATCACGATCAGCACGACGAGGGCGCTCGCGTACTTCAGGTCGGAGGGGATCCACAGGGTGGAGACCTCGACCGCGATGCCGACGATCAGCGAGCCGATGAGCGCGCCGAACGCGGTGCCGAGTCCGCCGAGCGTGATCGCGGCGAACATGAGCAGCAGCATCTGGGTGCCCATGTCCCACTTCACGCCGGGGCGGAAGTACGCCCACAGGATGCCGGAGATCGCGGCCAGCACACCGGCGACGACCCAGACGATCCGGACCACCCGGTCGACGTCGATGCCGGAGGCGGCGGCCAGCTGCGGGTTGTCGGAGATGGCTCTGGTCGCCTTGCCGATGCGGGTGCGGGTGAGGAAGTAGGCCACCGCGAGGATGACGATGATGCTCACGCCCATCGCGATCATGTCGATGTACGACAGCGAGATCGGCCCGAGCTGGATCGGTGTGGGGCTCGCGCCGGGGAGCTGGTAAGTGCCGCCCCCGACGAAGTACTGGAAGACGTACCGCAGCGCCAGGGACAGACCGATGCTGACGATCATCAACTGGACGGTGCCGAGACCGCGATGGCGGAGCGGGCGCCAGACCGCGGCATCCATGCCCCAGCCGAACAGGCCGCCTCCGACGACAGCGGCGATGAGTCCCGCCCACAGGGGGAGGTGCCAGAAGGTGGTCGTGACCATGGCGAGCAGTCCGCCCCAGGTGACCATCTCGCCGTGCGTGAAGTTCGACATGCGCGTGGTGCCGTAGATCAGCGCCGCACCCATCGAAGCCAGCGCGAGCAGCAGCCCGAAGTTGAGCCCGCCGACGAGACGGGAGAAGAGCTGATCCCAGAAGGAGACCGTGATCCGCTCTCCCTCGCCGAGGAAGAGGTTCATGATCTTCGTGCCGGTCAACCCGAACTCGACCTCGAACGACGCCGTCGTCCCCGCGATGGGCTGCGTGCCCTCGGGGAGTTGCGCGGCGTCGACGATCACACCTTTCGGCAGCGTGTCCTCGTCGACGGTGAGCGTGTACGTCGCCTTCTCCGGCACATACAGGCGCCACTTGCCGTCGGCATCCGTCTTGGTCTCTCCGTCGAAGCCCTTGCCCTTGATGGTCATGACCACATCGGGTACGGGCTTGTCATCGAAGGTGATGACGCCGGCGAAGTAGAAGTCTGTGATCTCCTGGCCGTCGTCCGTCGTGTCGGCTGATGCCGCGGCCGGGGGCTGCAACCAGAGGAACGCGATGGCGAGGAGTGCGCCGAGCGCCACCACGATCCATCGGGTTCCGCTCCGTCTCGCCGTGATCGTTAGACTCACAGATCCTCCAGCCCCAGTACGCAGGCGATGACGGAGTTGTTCATCAGCCTTGATGTACGACGGTATGAGCGTAATGTGTCGGTTCTGTTTCAGCCAAGGCACGATCTGCTCACGGCGCGCCGCCGGTGTCGTCCGACGACGCGGCTGCGGCCTCGGAATCCCCGTCCTCCTGCGGAGAAGCGGGGAATATCTCCAGCCGCGACACGCTTAGAATTGGTACACGCCGCCGCCCCACCACGCGCCCCGCAGGAGGACAATCCATGGACCAGCACGATCCCTTCGGTTTCGTCGGACTCACCTACGACGATGTGCTGCTCCTCCCGGGGCACACCGATGTGATCCCGAGCGAGGCCGACACCTCCTCGCGCATCACGCGCCGGATCTCGGTCGCGACCCCGCTGCTCTCCAGCGCGATGGACACCGTGACGGAGTCGCGCATGGCGATCGCGATGGCGCGCGAGGGAGGCATCGGCATCCTGCACCGCAACCTGTCGATCGCCGACCAGGCCGCGCACGTCGACCGCGTCAAGCGCAGCGAGTCGGGCATGATCACCGACCCGATCACCACGACTCCGGACGCGACGGTCGAAGAGGTCGACGCGCTGTGCGCGAAGTACCGCATCTCGGGCCTCCCCGTGGTCGACCCCGATGGCAAGCTCGTCGGCATCATCACCAACCGCGACATGCGGTTCGTCTCCGGCTTCGAGCGTCAGACGACCTTCGTCAAGGACGTCATGACCAGCGAGAACCTCGTCACTGCTCCGGTCGGCGTCGCGGCGGGCGAGGTCATCGCGCTGTTCGCCCGTCACCGGGTGGAGAAGCTGCCGCTCATCGACGCGGACGGAAGGCTCGCTGGTCTCATCACCATCAAGGACTTCGACAAGAGCGAGAAGTACCCGCTCGCGACCAAGGACGACCAGGGTCGGCTGCGCGTCGGCGCCGCGATCGGATTCTTCGGCGACGCGTGGGAGCGCGCAGAGGCGCTGCGCGACGCGGGAGTCGACGTGCTCGTGGTCGACACCGCCAACGGCCAGTCCCAGGGCGTCATCGACCTGGTCCGCCGCCTGAAGGCGGACGAGTCGTTCGCGCACATCGACGTCATCGGCGGCAACGTCGCCACCCGCGAGGGCGCTCAGGCGCTCGTCGACGCAGGGGTGGATGCGGTCAAGGTCGGCGTGGGCCCCGGGTCGATCTGCACCACGCGCGTCGTCGCCGGCGTCGGCGTCCCGCAGGTCACCGCGGTGTACGAGGCGTCGCTCGCCGCGCGCCCCGCGGGCGTCCCGGTGATCGCCGACGGCGGCCTGCAGTACTCGGGCGACATCGCGAAGGCCCTCGTGGCCGGTGCGGACGCCGTGATGCTGGGGTCGCTGCTCGCGGGCACCGACGAGTCGCCGGGCGAGATCGTCTTCCAGTCGGGCAAGCAGTTCAAGCAGTACCGCGGCATGGGCTCGCTCGGAGCGATGCAGACGCGCGGCAAGCAGACCTCGTACTCGAAGGACCGCTACTTCCAGGCCGACGTGCCCAGCGACGACAAGCTCATCCCCGAGGGCATCGAGGGTCAGGTCCCGTACCGCGGGCCGCTCTCGGCCGTCGCCTACCAGCTGGTCGGCGGCCTGCGTCAGTCGATGTTCTACGTCGGTGCGCGCACGATCGAGGAGCTCAAGGCCCGTGGCCGTTTCGTTCGCATCACCGCGGCCGGCCTCAAGGAGTCGCACCCGCACGACGTGCAGATCGTCGTCGAGGCGCCGAACTACAAGAAGTGAGCCCGGTATAGGCGAGAGAAGGGGGCGGATGCTGCGGCATCCGCCCCCTTCTGTGTCCCCGGCTCAGTGCGCGAGCACCGGCTCCGTCTCGACGGCCTCGGACACGGCGGCATCCGTCGACTTCCCGGACGGGAGCCACAGTGCGATCACCGTCGCCGCGAACAGCACGGCGGCTCCCGTGAACACGGCGGGCTTCGCGGCGTCCACGTAGAGGTCGGGAGTGAGCTGGCCGCCCGCTCCGACGAAGATCGCGGTCATCACCGCGGTGCCGAGTGCGACGCCGAGCTCGCGGATAGTCGAGTTGACGCCGGACGCCTTGGCGTGGTCGACGAGTCCGAGGGTCGCGAGCAGCGCCGTCGCCGACGGGGCGAAGACGAGTCCCATCCCGATGCCCGCGAGGATGAACGGGGCGATCAGGTTCGGGTACTGCAGGTCGGGGGCGGTGATCTGCGCGATCCATGCGAGGGCGACGCCCTGCAGCAGCAGGCCGGGCACGAGCAGCGCGCGCGTGCCGACGCGCGGGGCGATCATGCCGGCCAGTGGGGCGACGAACATCGGGGCCAGTGTCCAGGGCGTTGTCTGCACCGCGGCCTCCAAGGGGGTCGACCCCTGCACGACCTGCAGGTACTGGATGAGGATGAACACCGAGCCGAAGGTGCCGAAGCTGAAGGCGAAGCCGACCACATTCGTGATCGAGAAGGAGCGGTCGCGGAACAGGCGCAGCGGCACCAGAGGAGCCTTCGCGCGCATCTGCCAGATCACGAAGGCCACGAGCAGCACCGTGCCGAGCGCCAGCTCGAGGATCACGCCGAGGGAGTCCCAGCCGTCGTCGTTGCCGCGCACGATCGCGTGGACGAGAGCGAGGACGCCGGATGCCGCGAGCACGGCTCCGGGGATGTCGATGCGGGAGCGGGCGCCGAAGTCGTTGCGGAGCACGAGCAGTGCGAGCGGGATGGCGACGATCGCGACGGGGATGTTGATCCAGAAGATCGCCTGCCAGTTCCAGCCCTCCATGATGGCGCCGCCGACGAGCGGCCCGACCGCGACTCCGAGTCCGGAGACGCCGCCCCAGATGCCGATGGCGAGCGGGCGACGCGATGCGGGGACGGCTCCGGTGAGGAGCGCGAGCGAGAGGGGCATCACCGCTGCGGCTCCGAGCCCCTGGACGGCACGGGCGGAGATGAGCTGACCGGGGTCGGAGCTGAGGGCGGCGAACAGGGAGCCGACGCCGAAGAGGGCGATGCCGATCGCGAAGACGGTGCGGCGGCCGAACCGGTCGCCGAGAGCGGAGGCGATGAGGATCGCACCGGCGAACGCGAGGGCGTAGGCGTTGACGAACCACTGCAGCTCCTCGACGCTCGCGCCCATCTCCTGGTGCAGCACGGGGAGGGCGTTGGTCATGACGAGGTTGTCGAGCGTGGCCATGAACATCGGGAGGGATGCCGCGGCGATGACGAGCGCGACCGGGCGACGCCTGATCGCGGAGGTGGGCTGAGACATGATGCTCCAGTTGTAATTGAATGATTACTTGTCCTGGAAGCAATGTAGTAATCGAATGATTACAAAGTCAAGTGATTCGCTGATAGCCTTTCGACATGACCTCAGCCGCCGCATCCGAAGTCCTCTCCGACGACTCGGGCAGGCGACTCTCCTCGGAGGAGCGGCGCGCGCAGATCGTCCAGGCGGCGCTCGCGGTGTTCGGCGCGCGTGGCTACGAAGGCGCGAAGACCGACGAGGTCGCTCGGGCGGCCGGCGTGAGCCAGCCCTACGTCGTCCGCCTCTTCGGCTCGAAGGAGAACCTCTTCCTCGCCGCGGTGGAGGAGGCGCTCGCCCGACTGCTGACGTCGTTCCGCGCCGCCCTCGCCCGCGAAGACGACGACCTCCCCGCGGGCAAGCGCATCGGCGAGGCGTACGTCGATCTCATCGAGGTGCGCGGACTCCACCAGACCCTCGCGCACTCGTACCTGCTCGGCAGCCACCCCGTGATCGGTCCGGCCGCGCGCCGAGGGTTCGCACAGGTCTGGCGCTTCTTCCGCGACGAGGTGGGGCTCGATGCCGACGAGGCGAGGGCGTTCTTCGCCGAGGGCATGCTCATCAGCACCATGATCGGGCTCCGCATCGTCGACGACTACGGATCCGACCCCCAGATCACCGAGCTGTTCCGCTCCTGCTTCCCGAGCGAGCTGCCGCACGTGCTCGACGTGCTCCCGCGCGGCGCCGAGCGCTGGTAGCCCCAGGCTTCGCACAGACGAGAAGCGGGGACGGATGCCATGGCGTCCGTCCCCGCTTCTCGTAGCGACGCGTCAGCCGCAGGTGTAGGTGACTCCGTTGACGTCCCACACTCCGGGGCCGAGGTCGGAGCACATCGAGAACAGGCTCGAGAACAGCATCACGATCACGATGAAGCCGATGATCTCGACGATGGTGAGGATGAGTCCGACCCAGAACCCCGCGGTCGCGAGACCCGTCGGCGCGCCGGCCTTCTTCAGCTTCGAGCGGGCCACGAGGCTCAGGATCATGCCGACGAGCGGCAGGATGAAGGCGAGGATGAGTCCGACGATCGACAGGGTGCGGCCGGGGACCGGCGCCGTGGCGGGGTAGCCCTGGGGTGCGGCGGGGTAGTCGGGGGCGGAGTATCCCGGTGCGGCCGGTGCGGCCGGGGCCGCGTACCCGGCCGGGCCGGGTGCGGGAGGTGCGGGGAATCCGCCGTCCTGAGCGGGCGGCGGCGTGGAGGAGGGCGGCTGGTTCTGCGGGTCCGGGGTCGACATGGATCGCTCCTTGATCTGGGGTGGAAAATCCGTCAGCCCGAGCGTAGCGACTGCACGGAACGGACCACCACCGGTTCGTGCGCGCGGCTCGCGCGCCGAGCATCCTCCCATATGCCTGTATGCCAGAATCGTCATACCCCGCTCGCCCTTTCCCGCGTCACGGTGATGAAGGCACCAGGATGCAGCGCCGTTCCCCACGGCAGGGAATCTCCCCAAGGAGAGCTGAATGACAACCGAGACCCCCACTCGCGTCCTCGTCGTCGATGACGACCCCGACGTCGCGCTGCTCGTCAAGACCGTGCTCGAACGACGAGCCGGCTGCATCGTCGACCTCGCCGCCGACGGTCGCGAGGCCGTCGAACGCATCGCGACGATACGCCCCGACGTGGTCGTGACCGACATCGAGATGCCCGGACTCAACGGACTGGAGCTCCTCGCGGAACTGCGCCGCTCCGCTCCCGCGATCCCCGTGCTGGTGATGACCGCGCACGTGTCCGTCGAGTACGCGGTCTCGGCGCTCCGCGCGCAGGCCGACGAGTTCCTCACCAAGCCTCTCGACAACGTCCGCCTCGTCGAGTCGGTCCAGCGTCTGGCCGTCGAAGGCCGTCGTCGGCGTGAGGCCGAGCGGCGCAGGGAGGTCGTGCTCGCCGTCGGCGCGCACCCCGACGACGTCGAGATCGGCATCGGAGGACTCCTCGCCGCGCACGCCGCGGCCGGAGATGAGATCACGATCCTCACGCTCTCGCGCGGAGCACGGGGAGGGGATGCCGACAGCCGCCAGCGGGAGTCGCTGGCATCGGCGGACATCCTCGGCGCACGGCTCTTCCTGCACGACCTCGTCGACACCGAGATGTCGGGCGGAGGGTCGACGGTGCGCCTCATCGAAGAGGTGGTCCAGGAGATCCAGCCCACCATCGTGTACACCCACTCGCCGCACGACCGGCACCAGGACCACCGCGCGGTGAACGAGGCGACCGCCGTCGCGACCCGTGCCGTGGGGACCGTCGCCTGCTACCAGAGCCCCTCATCGACGATCGACTTCCGTCCGACGCGGTTCGTCCGCATCGACGGCTACGTGGAGCAGAAGCTGCGTCTGCTGGAGTGCTTCGACTCGCAGACGGCGAACCGCGACTACCTCGCACCGGACTTCGTCCGCGCGACGGCGCGGTACTGGTCGCGGTTCGGCGGCGGACTGGCGGTCGAGCCGCTGGAGATCGTCCGGGAGACGGCGGCCTTCGTGGGCGCCCACGAATTCGTGCGACAGGAAGGCTGACATGCCCCGTGTACTCGTGACGGGAGCCGGAGGGCCGGCGGGAGTGGTGGTGATCCGCTCGCTCCTGAAGCGCCCGGAGCTGACCGTCTTCGCGGCCGACATGGACGGGTGGGCCGCAGGGCTCTACCTCGTCCCCGCCGAGCAGCGGCGACTGGTGCCCCCCGGCAGGGCGGAGGAGTTCGTGCCCGCCCTCGCGCGACTGGTCGAGGACGACGCGATCGACGTGGTCGTGTCGACCGTGGACGTCGAGCTCATCGCCCTCTCCGAGCGCCGCGAGGAGCTGGCCCCCGCCGTCCTGGCGGCGCCGTCCACCGACACCCTCGAAGTCTCCCTCGACAAGCTGCTGCTCGCCGAGAGGTGCGCAGACACGGGGCGCGCTCCCCGGACCGTGCTCGCAGGCCCCGCGGCGCAGGCCCTGGACTGGGAGTTCCCCGTCTTCGCGAAGCCCCGCCAGGGTGCGGGCAGCCGTGGCATCCGGCTCGTCCCCGACCGGGCGGCGCTCGATGCGCTCCCCGTCGACGAGGGGCTCATCGTGCAGGACTTCCTCCCCGGGGAGGAGTACTCCGTCGACGTGATCGCGGATGCCGCGGGGCAGGTCGTGGCCGCGGTGCCGCGCACCAGGGCCCGCGTCGACTCCGGGGTCGCGATCGCCGGCCGCACGGTGCACGACCCGGAGCTGGAGGAGACCGCGTCGGCGATCGCGAAGGCGATCGGACTCGTCGGCGTCGCCAACGTGCAGCTGCGCCGAGGCCGCGACGGGCGCGCCATGCTGCTCGAGGTCAACCCGAGGTTCCCCGGAGCGCTGCCGCTGACGATCGCCGCGGGCGTCGACATCCCGTCGCTCGTCGTCGATCTGTTCCTCGGCCGCGAGCTGCCGGCGAGCGTGCCGTTCCGCGAGGTCGCGTTCGTGAGATTCCTCGAGGACGTCATCGTGGAGATCGACGAGGTGCTGGTCTCCGATCACGCGGGGCACCAGGAGGAGCTGTGAGCGACGCCCTGCTCCGGGGAGACCATCACGTCCATTCGACGTTCTCGGATGACGCGGTCTCCACTCCGGAGGAGAACGTCGCCGCGGCCGTGTCCGCGGGGCTCACGACCCTCCGCCTCGTCGACCACGTCCGCCGCGACACCACCTGGGTTCCCGAGTACCTCTCCGCGATCACGGCGCTCCGCGTGCCTGAGGGGCTCACCGTGCTCACCGGCGTGGAGGCGAAGGTGCTCGACGCGTCCGGGCGCCTCGACATCCCCGTTCTCCCGACCGGCGTCGACCGCATCCTCATCGCCGACCATCAGTACCCCGGCGCCGACGGGCCGCTGAGCCCGAGCGAGGTGCGCGAGCGGATCTCCGGCGGATGGGCGACCCGCGACGTGCTCGACCAGTTCACCTCGTCGTTCATCGCGGCAATGGAGCGGCACCCCGGCAACCAGCTCGCCCACTGCTTCTCCCTGCTGCCCAAGATCGGCCTCTCCGAGCAGGACCTCGACGAGGAGGCCCTCGCGGCATGGGCCGAGACCGCCGCGCGGACGGACACGCTCGTGGAGGTCAACGAGAAGTGGGGATGCCCCGAACCGAGGACCCTGCGTGCCCTCCGTGCGGCGGGGGCGAGGCTCGTGGCCTCCACCGACAGCCATGAGGCGGCGACCGTCGGGCGCTACGAGCGGGTGCGTCGTCTGCTGGAAGAGGAGGCGGGGGAGTGACCGCCGACCTGACCTGGCTGCAGACCGCCGTCGTGATCCTGCTCCTCCTCTGCGTCCTCGTCGGCACCCTGCCCGTCATCAACACCGGACTGCAGTTCCTCTCGCTGCCTCTGCACGCGTTCACGAACCACTACGGGAAGGCCGCGCCCTTCCACCCGAACGTGGCGGTCGTGATCCCCGCGTGGAACGAGGGCAGGGTCATCGGCCCCGCGATCGAGCGCCTGCTGCAGCTGGAGTACCCGGCCGAGCGCCTGCGGGTGTTCGTCGTCGACGACGCCTCCGACGACGACACCCCGGAGGTCGTGGCCGCCAAGGCCGCCGCTCACCCCGGACGCGTCGTCCATCTGCGCCGTCAGGTCGGGGGAGAGGGCAAGGCCCACACCCTGAACCACGGTCTCGACGTCGTGCTCGCCGACGAGTGGACCGAAGCGGTGCTCATCATGGACGCCGACGTGATCTTCGCGAGGGATTCGCTGCGCAAGCTCACCCGGCACCTCGCCGACGAGAAGGTCGGCGCGGTGACCGCCTACATCGCCGAGGGCAGCCGCGACCGCAACTACCTCACGCGGTTCATCGCGGTCGAGTACATCATCGGGCAGCTCTCCGCCCGGCGGACGCAGAACGTGCTGGGCGCGATGGCCTGCCTCGCGGGCGGCGCGCAGCTGCACTCCAGGGCCAACCTCGAGGCCATCGGCGGGCGGATCCCCGCTGGCACCCTCGCCGAGGACACCATGACCACCTTCGAGGGGCAGCTCAAGGGCCGTCGTGCGGTGTTCGAGCCGCATGCTCGGGTGCTCGCCGAGGAGCCGCGCTCTATCGACGCCCTCTGGAAGCAGCGCCTGCGCTGGGCCCGCGGCAACGTGCAGCTCACATCGATCTACCGCTCGCTGTGGTTCCGGCCGAGCAAGGAGCACGCGCTCGGCAGCTTCTCCTTCGGGCTGGCTTGGTTCACGATCCTGCTGCTCCCCGCGTTCATGCTCCTCGCGGCCGCGGCCCTCCTGGTGCTCCTGATCCTGCACAGCGACATCGCCGAGTTCGTGTTCCGCTTCATGTGGATCGCGGCGGCGTGCATCTACCTGTTCTCGATCCTCTTCTCGGTGCAGCTCGACCCGAAGACATCACGGCACGCCTGGCGGGAGGCGATCATGTTCCCGGGGCTCGGGGCGCTCCTGCTCATGCTGATCGCGCTGTTCCCCTGGGCGTTCGATGCGCTGGTCCGCGCGCTCGGCGGGTCGCTCACCGAGCAGACCCGCTTCGCCTGGGCGGTGGTCTTCTTCCTCTGGGGGCCGATCTCGATGCTCGGCATCTGGCTCGCCCGCGCGGTGGAGCCGCTGCCCGGCGGCCGGTTCCTCGCCGGGCTGCTCGTGTACATCTGCGGGTACGGATCGCTTCTGTGCGCGGTCACCGTGGATTCCTATCTCAAGGAGTGGCGCCGGGCCGACGCCACCTGGATCAAGACCGAGAAGATCGGGCGGGTCGACTCATGACCGGGATGCCGAACGAGCGCGACGAGCGCGAGGAGATCGCGCGCGACGCGCAGAAGGAGCGGATGCTGGTGCCGCAGGCGCTGATCGCACTGGGCATCGTCGTCGTCATCGTGATCGTCAGAGAGCTGTTCCTCCGATGAGCACGCGACGTCTGGCGCTCGTCGTGGAGGACAGCGAGGATCAGGCGGCGCTGCTGCGCCGGCACCTGGAGCGCGAGGGGTTCGAGGTCTTCGTGGCCAAGGACGCCGAGACCGCCATCGCCGCGTTCGACGAGATCGAACCCGTCATCGCCGTCCTCGACCTGCTTCTCCCCGGCATCTCCGGTCAGGAGTGCGCGCGTCTCGTGCAGCGGCGCTTCCCCGAGTGCTTCCTCGTGATCAGCTCGGTCCTGGACGCGGCGGACTACCCGCCGGCGGATGCCGCGCTCCCGAAGCCGATCATCGGCGCTGATCTCCGCGAGCTCGTCGGAAGGATCGGACGGTGAGCGAGCTGACGACGACGGAGAAGGGGTGGCGCCGGTTCTTCGACGACCCCTCGCCGCTCGTCAAGCAGGCGCCGACGACGATCGCGGTCCTCGTTGCGGCCGTGCTCATGGTCACGATCCCGAGCTTCCCCATCACCAGCGCCGCCGCCGCAGTCGCGGGCGTCGCGGTCGTGATGGCAACGACCGCTCTCGCCGTCGTCCTCAGCATCCGGCATGTGCACGAGGGCTGGGTCGTGCTTCTCATCCCGATCGTCGACATCCTCGGGATCGGCCTGCTGAGAACGGGCACGGGCGGGTCGGGCTCCCTGTTCTCGTCGTTCGTGCTCCTCCCGGTCGTCTGGATCGCGGCGGCCCCCGGCATCCGCCACGTGTTCATCGTGGCGATCTTCACCTCGATCGCCCTGCTCATGCCGTACCTGACCTCGCCACCGCCCGACACGGTGTCGTGGCTGCGCGGCGTGATCGGGCCCCTCGTCTTCGCGGCCGTCGGCGCCCTCGTCAACGAGCTGTCGCGGCAGCAGCGGCTGCGCATCGCGCAGGCCGAGCGTCTGGTGGCCGAGCGCACCGAAGCCCTCGCCGAGAACCTCGCCATGGTCGAGCAGCTCCGTGCGAGCGAAGCCCAGTACCGCACACTGCTCGACTCCTTTCAGAGCCTGTGGCAGTCGATCACCGCCCAGGCCGTCATCGCGACGGACCTCGACGGGAAGATCGTCGAGTGGAACCCGGGAGCCGTGCGCCTGCTCGGGCTGACAACCGCGGAGGCGCTGGCCGACGTCCGGGTCGACCACTTCTTCCCCGCCTCCGCGCTCTCGACGTTCGAGGACTGTCCGGCCACGGCTCCGGCAGATCACGCCCCCGAGCTCCCCGAGGGGCTGCGGCGCCTCTTCGCAGCGGCCGACACCGACCAGTTCGTCGAGGCCGACCTCGACGTCAGGACCGCCGGAGGCTCGTCGGTCCCCGCCCGCCTGACGGTCACGGCGCACCGCGACGGCTCCGGCGTGCGACGAGGGTATCTGCTCGTCATCACCGACGAGACGAAGGCCGTCGAGGTCGCCCGCATGAAGGACGAGTTCGTGGGGATGATCTCGCATGAGCTGCGCACCCCTCTCAGCGCGATCATCGGTTTCCTCGATCTGCTGCAGAACGACCCGGGGCAGCCGCTGACCGCCGACCAGACCGAGTTCGTCGCGGTGATCGAGCGCAATGCGAAACGGCTGCTGAACCTCGTCGGAGACCTCCTCTTCACCGCGCAGGTGGAGTCGGGCCGGTTCCCTCTGGAGAAGGCGGATGCCGACATCGGCGCCCTCGTCGTCTCCGCCGTGGCCTCGGCGCGGCCGCACGCGCAGCGCGAGGGCATCGAGCTCGCCGCGGAGATCCCCGTGGACTCCTTCCGGCTCGACGCCGACGCCGGCCGCGTCGGGCAGGCGCTCGACAACCTGCTCTCCAACGCGATCAAGTTCACCCCGCGCGGCGGCAGGGTGACGGCGCGGGTCGAGCGAGGGGACGGCGTGATCCGGCTCTCGGTCGCCGACACCGGCATCGGCATCCCCGAGGACGAGCAGGGCATGCTCTTCACCCGCTTCTTCCGCGCGTCCAGCGCGACGAGGAACGCGGTACCGGGCGTCGGGCTCGGGCTCACGATCACGCGTGCCATCGTGCTCGCGCACGGCGGATCGATGGACGTCAGCAGCCAGGAGGGGGTCGGCACGGAGTTCCGCATCACCCTGCCGCTCGCGCCCCGCACCGAGGCGCTGCGCCTGGGCTGAGGCGCCGGCGGCGCCCCCGTGTGTCGCGCCGTGACGGCGGGTGACCGCGGGTGACGCCGACCGTGCGGCGCCGCACGGCGCGCGGGTACCTTCGCCGCATGACTCTTCTCCAGGAACAGCTCTCGATCATCGCCGACGTCACCGCCGAGGAGCGCGCTCAGCGTCTCACCTCCGCGGGCACCGCGTGGAACGAGCGCATCGCCGCCGATGCGGGCGCGGCCGCTCTCACCTACAAGGTCACAGGTCGCGGCATCGGATCCGTGGCGACCGAGATCCGCGCGGGGAAGCACCGCTTCCTCGTCGACGAGCCGGGTGCCCTCGCCGGAGACGACGCGGCGGCGAGCCCGGTCGAGTACGCCCTGGGCGCGCTCGTCTCCTGTCAGGTCGTCGTCTTCCGTCTGTACGCCCAGGCGCTCGGGCTCACGATCGACGAGATCGAGATCACGGCCGAGGGCGACCTCGACGTGCGCAAGCTGTTCGGCATCGACGAGTCCGGTCGTGCGGGGTTCCACGACGTGCGCGTGCGGGTCGACATCACGGGTCCCGACACGGCCGAGCAGTACGAGGAGCTGCGCCGGGTCGTCGACGCGCACTGCCCCGTGCTCGACCTGTTCGCGAACCCGGTGCCGACCTCGGGCGCGCTCGTCTGATCGTCGCCGCGGAACCGAGCCGTCGTGGATGGCGGGTGCGCCCGCACCACACCCGCCGTCCGCGACGGTTCGCCGTGCGCCCCGAGTCCTGATAGCCTGGTCGGCTCGCCATGCGGGCGGAAGGACGGCCACGCACGGTGGGGTATATCGATGTCTCCGGCGTCTCATTGACGCTCCCAGACGGCAGACCGCTTCTCGATGAAGCGACATTCAGGGTCGGATCAGGCTCGACGAGCGCGCTGATCGGACCGAACGGCGCAGGCAAGACGACGATGCTGCGGATCATCCGCGGTGATCAGGCGGCGGATGACGGCGTCGTGACGATCGACGGCGGGCTCGGCGTGATGGACCAGTTCGTCGGCCACGGCGAGCCGGGGCAGACGGTGCACGAGCTGCTGGTGCGCGTGGCGCCTCGGCGCATCCGCGCGGCGGCCGAAGCGCTCGAGGTCGCCGAGAACGCGCTCATCGAACGCGACGAGAACGACACGCAGATGGCGTATGCGACCGCGATCTCCGAGTACGCGGATGCCGGCGGCTACGAGCACGAGACGGTGTGGGACCAGTGCACCGTCGCGGCGCTCGGCGTGCCCTTCGAGCGGGCGCGGTACCGCGAGCTCACGACGCTCTCCGGCGGAGAGCAGAAGCGGCTCGCCCTCGAGGCCCTGCTCAGGGGGCCGGACGAGGTGCTGCTCCTCGACGAGCCGGACAACTACCTCGACGTGCCGGCCAAGCGCTGGCTCGAGGAGCAACTGCGGCAGACGCCCAAGACGGTGCTCCTCGTGTCGCACGACCGCGAGCTGCTGGCACGGGCGGCCGATCGCCTCATCACGCTCGAACCGGGCGGCGCCGGTGCGACGGCGTGGGTGCACGGAGGCGGCTTCGCGACCTACCACCAGGCGCGGAGCGACCGCATGGACCGGCTCGACGAGCTGCGCAGGCGGTGGGACGAGCAGCACGAGAAGCTGCGGATCCTGGTCGCGAACCTCAAGGTGAAGGCGTCCGCGAACGACGGCTTCGCGTCGAGATACCAGGCGGCGCAGACCAGACTCCGCAAGTTCGAGGAAGCAGGGCCTCCCGAGGAGCGCCCGCCGGCGCAGGACTTCGACATGCGGCTGCGGGGATCACGGACGGGCAAGCGCGCGGTCGTGGCGACCGGCCTCGAGCTCACCGGCCTCATGCGCCCCTTCGACGCGGAGGTCTGGTACGGCGACAGGGTCGCGGTGCTGGGCTCGAACGGCTCGGGCAAGTCGCACTTCCTGAGGCTGCTGGCCCGAGGGGGCACCGACCCCGACCCCACGCTCGGCCATGTGACGTCGACGGGGGAGCAGCTGAGCGAGGTCGCCCACTCCGGGCAGGCTGTGCTCGGCGCGCGCGTCGTCCCAGGGCTGTTCGCGCAGACGCACGCGCATCCGGAGTTCGTCGGACGCACCCTGCTGGAGATCCTGCACCGCGGAGACGAGCGCAGATCGGGGATGCCGAGGGATGCCGCGAGCTCGGCGCTCGACCGGTACGGCCTCGTGCGGCAGGCACAGCAGACCTTCGAGTCGCTGTCGGGCGGTCAGCAGGCGCGCTTCCAGGTGCTGCTCCTGGAGCTCTCCGGGGCCACCCTGCTGCTGCTCGACGAGCCGACGGACAACCTCGACCTCGAGTCCGCTGAGGCGCTCGAGGATGCTCTCGCGCGGTTCGAGGGCACGGTGCTCGCGGTGACCCACGACCGCTGGTTCGCCCGCTCGTTCGACCGTTTCCTTGTGTTCGGCTCCGACGGCGAGGTCTATGAGGCCGACGCGCCGGTCTGGGACGAGAAGCGGGTCCTGCGAGCGCGCTGACGGGCGCAGTGAGGGGTCGAGAAGTGCGGCATCCGACCGCACGCACTCGACGTTGCTCGACCCCTCACCGACCGTCGGGCAGGCGGAACGGGGATGCTGCGCGCGCCGACGGGTCGAGGGCGAGGTCGGCGAGCACGGCCCCGACGCCCGGGGCGAACTTGAAGCCGTGTCCGGAGAATCCGGCGCCGACGACGATCCGCCCTCGTCGGTCGAGCACGAACGCCGAGTCGTCGGTCGAGGTATAGGTGCAGCTGATCGGAGCGGCGGATGCCGGGTCGAGGCCGGGCATCCACTCCCGCACGTACTCGGCGAGGGCCTCCGCATGGGCGGGGCGGTGCGGTCGCGCGTCGGGGTCGACCACGTCGCCGACGCGATGGAAACCGACCTTCACGCCCTCACCGGGCGTCGGCATGCCGTACACCGTCGCCGGGTGGCGCTCGGGGTCCGCGTAATGGTTGAACGAGGGCCACGCGGCGTCGCCGGTCGGCGCGAAGTGCGCGGGGGACTCCTCCGTGACCGTCAGCCGCGGCAGGTCGAGTGACGGCAGCATCCGCGATGTCCATGCGCCGACCGTGACCACGGCGACCTCGGCGTCCAGCGTGCCCGAGGGCAGCGTCAGCCGCACCCCGGCATCCGTGTCGTCGATGCGGAGCACCGGCGTCTCCCACCGCACTTCTCCGCCCTCGGCGACGATGCGGCGCTCCAGCTCGACCAGCGCGGCCGACGCCCTGGCGACGCCGGCGTCGCGCGAGTACAGCACGTCGTCGGCGAAGCGCATGCCGGGCCAGCGGCGGGTCGCCTCGGCGGCGGACAGCATCACGGCGTGGATGCCGCGCTCGCCGAGGCGGCGGGCGATCGGGTCGAGGTCGAGGAGGCCGTGGGTCACCAGGCCGTGGAGGCGCAGCAGCGGTTCGCCGTCGACGGCGCCGAGCGCGTCCCACCCCTCGCGGGCGCGCACGAGGAGGTCGAGGTAGTGCTCGTCGTCGTAGGCGTTGTTGAAGTTGCGGGTGGCTCCGTGGGAGGCCCCCTCGTGGTGTCCGCGGGCGAAGCGCTCGAGCACCACGGGTCTGAGGCCCCGGCGCGCGAGTTCCCACGCCGTCGCCAGCCCCATCACGCCGCCGCCCACGACCGCGATCTGCACGGCATCCGTCTTCATGCGTCCTCCCTGAGGGTCGGCTCCAGTCTCCCAGCCGTCGATGCCTCCGCGTGCCGGGTAGTCTGGTCTGGTGACCACAGAGATCGATCTCGGCCGAGGAAAGCGCGCGCGACGCGCGTACACGTTCGACGACATCGCGGTGGTGCCCTCGCGGCGCACCCGCAACCCCGAAGACGTGTCCACCGCATGGACCATCGACGCCTTCGGCTTCGAGATCCCGGTGCTCGGCGCGCCGATGGACTCGGTCGTGAGCCCGAAGACCGCGATCATGCTCGGTCAGCTGGGCGGCCTCGGCGTGCTCGACCTCGAAGGGGTCTGGACCCGCTACGAGGACCCGGAGCCCCTTCTCGCGGAGATCGCGGGTCTGAGCGACGAGAGCGCGACGACGCGGATGCAGGAGCTGTACTCCGAGCCGATCAAGCCCGAGCTCATCACGCGCCGACTTGCGGAGATCCGCGACGCGGGCGTCACCGTCGCAGGCTCCCTCACGCCGCAGCGCACCCAGGAGTTCTACGACACGGTCGCCGCCGCCGGCGTCGATCTGTTCGTGATCCGCGGCACCACGGTGTCGGCGGAGCACGTGTCGAGCGTCGACCAGCCGCTCAACCTCAAGAAGTTCATCTACGACCTCGACGTCCCCGTGATCGTCGGCGGCGCCGCGACCTACACAGCGGCACTGCACCTCATGCGCACCGGAGCCGCCGGCGTCCTCGTCGGGTTCGGCGGAGGAGCGGCGTCGACGACGCGCGCGACCCTCGGCATCCACGCCCCGATGGCGACGGCCGTGTCCGACGTGGCCGCGGCCCGCCGCGACTACCTCGACGAGTCGGGCGGGCGCTACGTGCACGTGATCGCCGACGGCGGTGTCGGCACGTCGGGCGACATCGTCAAGGCTCTCGCCATGGGTGCTGACGCGGTCATGCTCGGCGTCGCGCTGGCCCGTGCCACCGATGCTCCCGGCCGCGGGTTCCACTGGGGCCCTGAGGCGCACCACCCGAAGCTCCCGCGCGGCCGTCGCGTCGAGGTCGGCGGCATCGGCACGCTCGAAGAGGTCCTGTACGGTCCCGCCCCGGTGGCGGACGGCACGGCGAACCTCATCGGGGCGCTCCGCAAGTCGATGGCGACCACCGGATACTCCGATCTCAAGGAGTTCCAGCGGGTCGAGGTCGTCCTGGCGCCCTACGAGGCCTGAGGGCCCGCGCTTCACCGTGACCACCCCTGCGCTGTTCCCGCCCACCCTGCGTGAGGTGATGCTCCGGGGACGCTGGATCGGCATGCTGCTGCTCTGCCTCGTCGTCGCCGGCGTGTTCGCCTGGCTCGGGCAGTGGCAGCTCGGGCGTGCGATCGACACGTCGCCGCAGGCCCCAGGGGCCACCGAGCAGGTCCGTCCGCTCACGGATGTCGTGGAGCCGGGGGAGTATCTGAACGAACCTCTCGTGGGGCAGCGCGTGAAGACGACGGGGCACTGGATCCCCGGGGACTTCATCGTCGTGTCGACCCGCTTCAACGACGGTGCGCAGGGCTACTGGGTGACCGGTCAGCTGCGCGTCGCCGAGCGCATGTCGATCGCCGTCGCGATCGGCTGGGCGCCGGATCGGGAGTCGGCCGATGCCGCCGTCGCGGATCTGGAAGCGGATGCCGACGGCTCCGAGGTCTCGGTGACCGGACGCATCATCTCCGATGAAGGGCCGGTCGTCCCGCCCCGCGACGAACCGGACAGGCTGGACCGCATGTCCCCGGCCGCGCTGCTGAGCCGCTGGCACGACGTGGACCAGCTGAGCGTGTACCGCCCGTACCTCGCGTCGATCTCGGCCGTCGACGGACTGGTCGACATCTCGTCGCCGGCGCCGGAGGAGGGCTCCTCGGTGAACTGGCTGAACATCTTCTACGCGGTCGAGTGGGCGATCTTCGCAGGCTTCGCGTTCTACCTCTGGTACCGCCTCGCGAAAGACGCCTGGGAGCGAGAGGTCGAGGAGTTCGAAGACGCGGCATCCGCGTGAACTCCGCGCATCCGCGCACCCGCTCGCGCGCATCTGCGCGATGATTGTGGGCTCTCTCCGAACGGTTTTGTCGATCGGATGAGCAATGCATGACGAATCGGCAAACAGCGTTGAGGATGTCCGGGCCCGTCCGTAAGCTCCCACACATATGTGTTGGCTGGGAGACCGGCGAGCACGATCGGAGGCTCCACAAGAGTCCTCCGCATACGAGATCCGCAACGCCGAGGAGACCTGCCGAATGAACTTCGCCCCCGACGACGGCGCCCGAGAGGGCCTCGCTTCGTCTGCGCACCGGAAGCGGGGGCGCATCGGCGCTCTCGCTGCGACCTGCATCGCCGCCCTGAGCCTCGGCTCCCTGGTCGCGACGCCCGCCTTCGCCAGCACCGACGGAACAGGGGTGGTGATCAACGAGGCCTACCTCTCCGGTGGCAGCGCCGGCGCGGCCTTCACCAACAAGTTCGTCGAGCTCTACAACCCGACCTCCGCGCCGATCACGCTCGACGGCAAGTCGCTGCAGTACCGCTCGGCGACCGGCACGGCCGCCTTCTCCGGCGTCGCCGCCCTCACCGGCACGATCCCGGCCGGCGGCTACTACCTCGTGCAGGGAGGCAGCAACGGCGCGAACGGCGCGGCGCTCCCCAAGGCGGATGCCGTCAGCACCCTCAACCCGAGCGGCTCCTCCGGCACGATCGCACTCGTCGACGGCACCGCCGCGGTGAACCTCGCCCCCGGTTCGACCGCGGGCGCCGCCGGCGTCATCGACGTCCTCGGCTACGGAACCTCGAACACCTTCGAGACCGCGGCGGCGACCCCGCCGGCCGGGAACACCGACGTGAAGTCGCTGAACCGCACCGGCGGCACGGACACCGACAACAACAGCGTCGACTTCACCCTCTCGGCGTCGGTCACGCCGCAGGGCTCCGGCGGCACCGATCCGGGCACCGACCCCGGCACGCAGCCCACCAAGGCCACCATCACCGAGGTCCAGGGCACGACCGACGTCTCGCCGCTGAACGGCAAGACCGTCACGGTCGAGGGCGTCGTCACCGCCGACTACCGCACGGGCGGCTACAAGGGCGTCACGATCCAGACGCAGGGCTCTGGCGGCGCGAACGACGCGACGCCCGGAGCATCCGACGGCGTCTTCGTGTTCCTGAACGCGCTCACCCCGACCCTCGCGATCGGCGACCTCGTCTCGGTCACGGGCCCCGTGAGCGAGTACTTCGGCCAGACGCAGGTGAACCCCGCGACCGCCTCCGCGATCTCGGTGGTGCAGGCGGGCGTCGGCGTCCCCGCCGCGACTCCGCTGCCCGACACGGCGGTCGGCGCCGCACGCGAGCAGTTCGAGAGCATGTACGTCGCTCCGACCGGCACCTACCGCGTCGCGTCCAGCCACCAGCTGTACAACTACGGCGCGCTGTGGCTGAACGTGGGTGGCGGACTCGCCCAGAAGAGCACCGAGGCCGCTCTTCCCGGCCCGGATGCAGCGGCGATCACCGCCGCCAACCGTGCGAACCGCATCCTCCTCGATGACGGATGGTCGATCCAGGTCACGAACAACGGCCACCCGAACGACCAGCCGTACTTCACCAAGGACGCGGTCGTCCGCAACGGCGACACCGTCGACTTCGGCGACAACGGCTACGTGCTGCAGTGGAGCTTCGACGACTGGCGTCTGCAGCCGGTGGTGCCGATCGACAGCACGTCGTCGGCCGACCTCAAGGTGGGCTTCACCGCCACGAACCCGCGCCCCGCTAAGGCTCCGGTCGTCGGCGGCGACGTGCAGGTCGCGTCGTTCAACGTCTACAACTACTTCACGACGCTGAAGAGCCAGAACTCGAACGCGCGAGGAGCGGCGACCGCTGCG
Organism: Microbacterium sp. LWH10-1.2; assembly: GCF_038397765.1. Classification (NCBI taxonomy): domain Bacteria; kingdom Bacillati; phylum Actinomycetota; class Actinomycetes; order Micrococcales; family Microbacteriaceae; genus Microbacterium; species Microbacterium sp. LWH10-1.2. The sequence goes on along the minus strand of NZ_CP151638.1, from coordinate 2,476,636 downwards.
GAGTTCGCGATCCAGAAGTCGAAGATCGTGGCGGCCATCAACGGCCTCGACGCCGAGATCGTCTCGCTCATGGAGATCGAGAACTCGGTCAAGCTCGGCGGCACGCTGGACTCGGCCCTCGCCGATCTGGTCGCGGGTCTCAACGAGGCCGCGGGCAGCGATGTCTGGGCCTACGTGCACACCCCGGCGGCGCTGAACAACGCGGCGACGACCGACTACATCACCAGCGCGATCATCTACAAGAAGGGCGCCGTCTCCCCGGTGGGCGACAGCATGACCGTCACGGATGAGACCGTCTGGGGCAACGCCCGCGAGCCGATCGCCCAGGCGTTCGACGTCGACGGCCGTGTGGTCACGGTCGTCGCGAACCACCTGAAGTCGAAGTCCGACCCCAAGGACGGCACCCCGGTGCCGGCCGACGAGCAGGGCTTCTTCAACGCCGACCGCGTCGCCCAGGCGAAGTCGATCCTCGCGTTCACGCAGAAGATCGAGCAGACCACGGGCAGCGCCGACATGCTGCTCATCGGCGACTTCAACGCCTACGCGAAGGAGGACCCGATCCGGGTCTTCACGGATGCGGGCTGGAGCGACGTCGCGCGTGAGAAGGCGGCGGACGAGCACACGTACAGCTTCGACGGGGAGGTCGGCTCGCTCGACCACGTCATCGCCTCGCCGTCGCTCGCCTCGTCGATCACCGGAGCCGGCGTCTGGAGCATCAACTCGCCCGAGTGGAGCGACCGCGGCTACGCGTTCGGCGCCACCGAGTCGGGCACGCCCTACCGCTCCAGCGACCACGACCCGATCATCGTCGGCGTCTCGGCCACGACCCCGCCGGTGAGCATCGACGTCGTCACGGTCAACGACTTCCACGGTCGGATCGAGGCCGACGGGGCCGCTGCCGGAGCCGCGGTCCTCGCGGGCGCCGTCAAGCAGTTCCGCGCGGAGAATCCGAACACGATCTTCGCCGGAGCCGGCGACCTGATCGGCGCCTCGACGTTCACCTCGTTCATCAACGACGACAACCCCACCATCGACGCGCTCAACGCCGCAGGACTCGACGTGAGCGCCGCGGGCAACCACGAGTTCGATCAGGGCTGGGCCGACCTGCGCGACCGCGTGCAGGAGCGCGCGAACTGGGAGTACATCTCCTCGAACGTGTTCCTCACCGAGACCGGGCAGCCTGCGCTCGCCCCGGCCTGGGTCAAGGAGCTCGACGGCGTGCGCGTCGGCTTCGTGGGCGCCGTGACGGAGGACCTCGACTCGCTCGTGTCCCCCGACGGCATCAAGGACCTCGAGGTCCGCAGCATCGTCGACTCGGTGAACGCCGTGGCCGACGACCTGCGCGACGGCGACGAGTCCAACGGCGAGGCGGATGTCGTCATCCTCCTCGTGCACGAGGGCGCAGCCACGGTCGACGTGTCCAGCATCACGCCGGACTCGCCGCTCGGGGAGATCGTCTACGGGGTGGACAAGGACGTGGACGCCATCGTCTCGGCGCACACGCACCTCGCCTACAACCACGTCATCGACGGACGTCCGGTCGTCTCGGCCGGTCAGTACGGCGAGAACCTCGGCCTGATGAACATCAAGGTCGACCCGAAGACGAAGGACCTGATCTCGATCACCAACCAGATCAAGCCCCTCACCGCGGGCGGCAAGCCGCTCTACCCGGCAGTGCCGGAGGTGGCCGACATCGTCGCGAAGGCCAAGGCGGAGGCCGACATCCTCGGCGCCGTCAAGGTCGGCGACATCACGGGCGACCTCAACCGCGCTCGCCAGAGCGACGGCAAGACGGAGAACCGCGGTGGCGAGTCCACCATCGGCAACTTCGTCGCCGACGTGCAGAAGTGGTCCACCGGCGCCGACCTGGCGCTGATGAACCCGGGTGGCATCCGCGCGAACCTCACCTACGCGTCGAGCGGGGCGAGCGACCCGAACGGCAACGTCACCTACCGCGAGGCGGCGACGGTCCAGCCGTTCGCCAACACGCTGGTCACGTTGACGCTCACGGGCGCCCAGCTGAAGAGCGTGCTCGAGGAGCAGTGGCAGCCGGCCGGCTCGGCGCGTCCGTTCCTCAAGCTCGGCGTCTCCAAGGAGCTGTCGTACACGTACGACCCCACGGCGGCCCAGGGCTCGCGGATCACGACGATGACGCTGAACGGCGCACCGGTCGACCCCGCGGCGAACTACACGGTGGCGGCGAACTCGTTCCTTGCGGCGGGCGGAGACAACTTCACCTCGTTCAAGCTCGGCACGGGCAAGCGCGACACCGGCAAGATCGACCTGCAGTCCATGGTCGACTGGTTCGACGCGAACAAGACGGCGACCCCCGACCTCGCGCAGCGTGCGGTCGGCGTCGCGGTCAGCGCCCCGGATGCCGACGGCTACAGCGCCGGCGACCAGGTCACCGTGTCGCTCTCCTCGCTGGCGTTCAGCGCAGGCGAGCAGGCGCCGGGCGAGGTGACGCTGAAGCTCGGCGACACCGTGCTCGCGACGGGCGCGATCGACCCGGCCATCGTCGACACCTTCGACGAGGTCGGCCGCGCGGCGCTCACGTTCACGGTTCCGTCCGGTGTGTACGGCGCGACGTCGCTCACGGTCTCGGTCGCGGGCACCGGAACCACGGCGCAGGTGCCGTTCACGATCGCGGGTCAGCCCGTGTTCGCGGGCACCATCGCCCTGGACTCCTCGAAGGTCACCGCGGGCAAGAAGCTCACGATCACCGGAAAGGGCTACCAGGCCGGGGAGACCGTGACGGTTCAGCTGCAGCCGAAGAAGGGTCAGCCGCTCACACTCGGCACGGTCCAGGTCCGCGCGGACGGGACGTTCAGCACGTCGGTCGTCGTGCCGAAGAGCGTGCCTGCGGGCAAGTACACCGTGGCGGTGGCTCAGGCCGACGGCGACAAGGCGACCGCAACGGTCACCGTGAACAAGGCGGGTGGCATCGGCGGCATCATCGGTGCGATCCTCGACTGGCTCTGGGACATCATCAAGGGCTGGTTCTGACCTTCAGGGACAACAACGCGGAGGCCGCCGGGAGTGATTCCGGCGGCCTCCGTCGTCTGTAGCGGGGACGGGATGCCCGCAGGTCAGAGGCTCGCACCGGCCTCGACGGGGGCCCAGACGAAGCCGTCGGGGTCGACGGCTGCTCCGAGCACGCCGTTGATGCTAAGCCGGTGCGAGCCGGAACCGGATGCCGCGACCCCCGCGTCCTTCGCGAGCGACGCGTGCCGGTAGAGTCCGAGCCCGATGGGGCTCGTCCCCGTCTCGAACTGCACGTAGCTGCGACCGAAGCTCTTCGCGACGCGGATGCCGCGCTCCGTGTAGAACGTCTTCGAGGCGAGGACGTCCGCGGCGCCGAGCAAGAGGATGATCTCGTCGACGGCGCGGCTCGGGGGAGCGGTGTCCTTCTTCGCCGACGTGGCGATCTTCCAGATCGCACCGTCCGGAGCCTGCACGGTGCCGCCGACGCCCCAGAGGGACTTCGATACGGGCTTGACGACCGTGGCCCCCGCAGCGACGGCGGCGTCGACGAGCGCGTGCACGTTCGCGGGCTGGGCGACCACGAGCGAGAGGGTGTAGCCGCGGAAGCCGGAGCTCTCGGCATCCGCTGCACGGAATCGCAGCCTGTCGCCGAGCCCGAAGGCCGCGTCGTAGAAGGCCTGAGCGGTGGTGACGTCGGAGACGTCGAGGGTGAGGGATTCGATTGCGCTGTTCATGCCCTCGACGCTACGGACGCGGCATTCCGCGTGCTTCTCGATTCCTGACCGGATCGGTGGAGGGGCGTGCGGCGACGATCACGGGGTGAGGACGTCGACCTCGGCCTGGGCGAGTGCCTCCGCCATGCCGGTCTCCGGGCGCGCGTCCGTGACGAGGTAGTCCGCACGATCGAGGGGCGCCACCTGGGCGAACAGCCGACGGCCCAGCTTCGAGGTGTCGGCGAGGATCGCCGTCCGCTCCGCCCGTTGGATCATCTCCGACATCATGGCGGCATCGCCCAGGTTCGATGTCGAGTAGCCCGCCTCGTCCACGGCGCCCACCGCGATGAGAGCCAGGTCGCACCGGATGTCGACCTCGGGGCCCCCGGGGGTCATGGTGAACGTCACCGGGCCGGTGGTCGCCTGGGTGATCGCTCTGACCGCCCCGCCGAAGACGTAGAGGTCGCGGAAGGCCGAGGGGGAGATCTCCGCGGGGATGCGGAGATTGTTCGTCGCGATGGTCAGGTCCTTGTGATTGCGGAGGGCTCGAGCCAGCGCGAGCGTCGTCGTGCCCGCGTTGATCATGACGACGGCGCCGTCGTCGATGAGGCCCGCGGCGACGCGCGCGATCTTCTCCTTCTCCTCCGTCTGCATCTGGAGCCGCACGTCGAGTGCGCGATCCTTCAGTTGCCCCTCGGCGGCGCTCACCGCGCCGCCGTGCGTACGGATCAGCACGCCCTCCCGGTCGAGCTGATCGAGATCCCGGCGGATGGTGTCGATCGAGACGTCGAAGTGCTCGGCGAGGTCGGCGACGGTGACCTGACCCGTCTGCTCGACGTACGCGGCGAGATCGGCCTTTCGACCTGCGGGGAGGCGGCGTCTGCGGCCGGTTCCGGATGCTTCCATGCAGTCTTCTTAGCACACGGTGCGCTTTTTCCCGCATGTTGCGGCAGAAAACAGCAAGAAGGGGATGCGCGCATGCGCCCTCGAGGCCGCGCGTCGGCAGGGCTGTACGCGAAATCGTGCAGAGAATCTCTTGACCTGGCCGCATATCTCGGCATAACATTGCTTAAAACCGCATGAACAAGCATTGAGGCGCGTGATGCGGCACGATCTCGAAGAGGAGAAGTGATGATGACAGTGGGACGAGGGCGGCGACGTGCTCTGACGCTCGCCAGTGCGGTGACCGCGACCCTGACCGTTCTCGCCGTAGCCGGCTGCTCCGCCGGCGACAGCGGATCGGGCGGCGATGCAGGCGGAGACGTCACGATCGAGTTCGCCCAGTGGTGGGAGCCCGAACTCCCCGACGGCGAGTTCCGTGCGCTGATCGACAAGTTCGAGGACGAGAACCCCGGCATCACCGTCAAGCTCGTCAGCGGCCCGTACGCCTCCACGAAGGAGCAGCTGTTCGCCGGTGCGGCATCCGGCACCATGCCGGACGTCGTCGGTCTCGACGGCGCCTGGGTCAACGACTTCGCGTCGCAGGGGGTCATCGCCGACCTCACGGCGCTCATGAAGGAGTACGACTACGACGACAGCGAGCTCGCCAGCCAGATCCAGGTCGACGGCAGCACCTACATGATCCCGGTGGTGAACTTCGTCTACCCGATGTTCACCAACGACACCCTGCTCGCCCAGGCGGGCGTCGACGCACCGCCGGCGACGCGCAGCGAGTTCGCCGACGCGGCCGCGAAGGTCTCGGCACTGGGCGGCGACGTCTCCGGCTGGGTGCTCCCGCTCTCGCTCGAGGCGCCGAACGGCGTGCAGAACGACGTCATGTCCTGGGTGTGGGCCTCCGGCGGATCGATGCTGAAGGACGGCAAGCCCGATCTCACCAACGACGACGTTACGTCGGCGGTCGAGTACATCGGCGGCCTCTGGGACGACGGGGTGATCGCATCGGGCTCCTTCACGATGAAGGAGCAGGACAAGGTCGAGGAGTTCACGAACGGCCGCGTCGGCATGATGATCGACTCGCTCGCGCACATCAACCTGATCAGGGAGACCAACCCCGATCTGAAGTTCTCGATCTCGGCGCTGCCCGCCGAGGACGGATACGACGGCGAGCGCGGCATCCCCTACGCCTCCTGGGGCATCGGCGTCGCAGAGAACTCCGAGCACAAGGAAGCGGCGTTCAAGCTGGTGTCGTTCCTGATGAGCGAGAAGACGAACTCCGAGCTGTCGACGATGGCCAAGGCGTTCCCCGGCAACTCGAAGTCCGTCCCGGACTTCGTGAACGACGACGAGCTCTTCAAGACGGCGTTCGACATCTACCAGGCGGGTTACCCGGCGAACGAGTTCACCGGACTCCCCGTGGCGGAGGAGCTCATGCGCCAGCTCGGAGAGCAGCTGCAGTCCGCCTTCGACGGGCAGCAGTCGATTCCGGACGCGCTCAAGAAGGCCCAGCAGGCCTGGGAAGCGGAGTTCTGACCCTCCCGCATCCCCTCTGAACGGGGTGCCGCATCGCACAGGATGCGATGCGGCACCCGACCAACCAAGGAGCACCGGTTCCCATGAGCCTGAGAACAACCGACGACACCGAGGTGATCGTCACCGGAGCCCCGCTGTCGCGTCGACGTCGGCAGCTGCGCAAGACCTCCGAGTCCTACGTCTTCCTCTCGCCGACGATCATCCTGCTCTTCGTGCTGATGATCGTGCCGATCGTCATGGTGATCGGGTACTCCTTCCAGGACAACGTCATCCTGAACAAGTCGCCGGAGTTCGTCGGCCTCGAGAACTACACGGGGATCCTCTCCGACCCCCGGTTCTGGAAGGCGACGGGCAACACCGTCCTGTTCACGGTGGCGAGCGTCGTCGCCCACCTCGTGCTCGGCCTCGCCTTCGCGATGATGCTGAACAGCCCGCTGCTGGGCCGGGTGTCGCGGGCGGTCTTCCGGGCCCTCTACATCCTCCCGTGGCTCTTCACGGTCGCCGTCATCGCGGTGCTGTGGCGCATGCTCCTCGCCCCGAACGGCGTGATCAACTTCCTGCTCAACACCGACATCGAGTGGTTGGCCTCCCCGCAGCTCGCCCTCGGCACCATCATCTTCATCAACATCTGGGCGGGGTACCCGTTCTTCATGGTGAGCCTGCTCGCGGGTCTCCAGGGCATCCCGACCGAGCTGAACGAGGCGGCCACGGTCGACGGGGCCGGCGCCGTGCAGCGCTTCTGGAACGTCACGATCCCGCAGCTGCGGCCGATCATCGTCAGCCTCGTGCTGCTCGACCTCATCTGGACGTCGCAGCAGTTCGCCCTCATCTGGATGACGACCGGCGGCGGTCCGATCGACGTCACCGAGGTGCTGAGCACCTTCACCTACAAGCTCGCCTTCGCGAAGTACGACTTCTCGAGTGCGGCGACCTCCGCCGTGCTGGTCCTGCTGATGTCGATGGTGCTCGCCGTGTTCTACGTCCGTCATCAGAAAGCGAGGGACTGATCATGGCTCTCACCGCCACCCGCCGACGCACGGTCGCGAAGATCGCGGTCACTCTCGGTCTGCTGCTGGGCGCGGTCTTCGCCGCCGGCCCCGTGCTGTGGATGCTGTCGAGCTCGTTCAAGTCGAACACGCAGATCTTCGAGCTGCCGCCCCGGCTGATCACGGACACGTTCTCGTTCGACGCGTACATCGCGATCTTCACGAACCCCGAGACGATGAGGTTCTTCCTCAACAGCTACATCGTCGCGGGCGCCGTCACGATCCTGACCCTCGTCGTCGCCATCCAGGCCGCCTACGCGTTCAGCCGATTCGACTTCCGGGGCAAGCGCATCCTGAACGTGGTGATCGTCAGCGTCCAGGCCGTTCCGCCGATCACGCTGCTGATCCCGTACTTCGGGCTCATGGTCGCCCTCGGCCTCTACAACTCCTACCCGGGGCTCATCCTCACGTACATGGTGTTCACCCTGCCCTACGCGATCATCATGATGACCGGCTACTTCAACACCCTTCCCCGCGAGCTCGACGAGGCGGTCAGGGTCGACGGAGCCGGTTCGATGACGGCCCTGTGGCGGGTGCTCGTCCCCATCTCCGTGCCCGGGATCGTCTCCATCGGGATCTACACGTTCATGATCGCGTGGAACGAGTACCTCTTCGCCCTGACGCTGACCAAGTCGATCGACATGCGCACCGTCCCCATCGGCATCCAGCTCCTCATGGGACAGCACTCGTACGAGTGGAACCAGATCATGGCGATGAGCGTGCTCGGCTCGATCCCCGTCCTCATCCTCTTCCTCTTCTTCCAGCGGTACTTCATCAGCGGGCTCACGGCCGGGTCCGTGAAGAGCTGACTTTTCCGCCGCTGCCACCCGCCACCACGAAACAGGAGAATCAAGTGCTCTACACCGGCAAGTCCATCCTCGACGTCGCGAACGCCAACAACTTCGCCATCCCCGCCTTCAACATCAGCGATTGGGCGATGTTCACCGGCATCATGGACGTCAGCGAGGAGAAGGAGGCCCCCGTCATCATCGCGATCCACCCCGACGAGGTCTCCCACATCACGACCGACCTCATCGCGGCCATGCACGCGCGGGCGCACCGCTCCAGCGTGCCGGTCGCGATCCACTGGGACCACGGCGGCACCTACGAGCAGATCATCACCGCCATCCGCTCCGGCTTCACCTCGGTCATGATCGACGCGTCGCTGCAGCCTTTCGATGAGAACGTGGCACTCACCCGCAAGGTCGTCGAGGCGGCGCACGCCGTGGGCATCCAGGTGGAGGGCGAGCTCGGCACGATCGGCGCCAACGACAGCTACGGCGAGTCGGGTGCCGCGGAGATCATCTACACCAACCCCGCGGATGCCGTGAGGTTCGTGGAGGAGACCGGCGTCGACAGCCTCGCGATCGCGATCGGGACGTCGCACGGTCTCTACCCCGCCGCCAAGAACCCGGAGCTGCGCCACGACCTGCTGGAGGAGATCAAGGCCGCCGTCGGCATCCCTCTCGTGCTGCACGGCGGGTCCTCGAACCCCGACGCTGAGCTGCGCCGTGCCGTCGAGCTGGGGGTCAACAAGATCAACATCTCCAGCGACATCAAGGTGTCGTACCACAACCGCATGCGCGAGATCCTGGGGACGGACGAGCGCCTTCGGGAGCCGAACGCGATCCAGCCCGAGCCGATCGCGGCGATGAAGGTCACCGCGGCGGAGAAGATCGAGCTGTTCGGGGCCGACGGCAAGGCTCCGCTGTACTGAGCGGCAGGACGGGCGCGACAGGAGGATGATCGGCGACGTGGGCAGGCGAAGACTCGTACTGGGACTCGGCGGGACCGTCGACTACGAGCTGCGGTGGGATTCCGCCGTGCTCGGAAGGCTGGCGCGGGCTCACGGGATCCGCAGGCACGAGGTGACCTCCACCTCGCCGATCGTCGACGAGAGGTCGCTGATCGTGTCGATCCTCGCGTTCGTCGCATCGGGGACAGGAGCGGAGCGGTTCGTGTCCGACTCGGCGGTGATCGAGTGCTTCAGCGCGCACTTCGCGTACGACGTGACCCTCGGCGGCACCGGAGTGCGCGCAGGGCTCGCGCTCGCCGGACTCGGCATCCCGAGCACTCAGCACCTGGTCAGCATCGACGACACGGTGCGCAGGCTCCTGCCGGAAGCGGTCTCGTACGTGTGCTCGGCCGACGCCGACACCCTCGACCCGCACCTCATCGTGCAGTACCCGGCCGGAGCTCAGGTGCAGCTCGTCGATGCCGATATCGTCTCGCCCGCGTCGAACCGTCTCATCTTCGCGAACGATCCTCCCAATCGTGAGATGGCCATCGCCCCGGCGCTCTCCGCGGAGCTGACGGATGCCGGCGGATTCCTGGTCTCGGGGTTCAACACCATGCAGGACCACTCGCTCCTCGAGCGGCGCCTCGGCGAGCTGCAGGACGCGATGCGGACGCTGCCCGCCGACGCGCTGCTGTACTACGAGGACGCGGGGTTCTACACGCGCGAGTTCTCGGAGACCGTCCGTGCGCGGCTGCTGCCGCGGATCGACGTCTACGGAATGAACGAGGACGAGCTCCAGGAGTACGTCGGACGCTCCGTGCGGCTGCTCGATGCGGACGAGGTCGCCGATGCGCTGCGCGAGGTGCATGCGCTGATCCCGGTCCCGGCTCTCGTCGTGCACACACGTTACTGGGCCGTCGCCGTGGGCCCGCAGGCCGCGCGCCACAGGAAGGCTCTCGACAGCGCCGTCAGCGTCGCCGCGACCCGCTACCGGCTCGGAGACGGCATCACGGCCGACGACGTGGCGGCGACGACGGGGCTCCCGCGTCATGAGGGCGGCGGCGAGCTGATCAGGGCGGTCGAGGGCTCTCTGCCCGAGGCGGCGGGCGTCGCGGCGTTCCACCTCGACGTGCTCGCTCCGACCACGGTCGGGCTGGGGGACACGTTCGTCGGCGGCTTCCTGGCTGGCCACGTCGAACCCGTGCGGGCGACGGGGCGGCGATCCTGATGCCGATCGCCCTGCCCTCGAACCGCCCTCGTGAACGCTTCTACCGTGGCGGGGCGCGGATCACGCGGTTCCGCGGTGAGGCCCCCGCGGCCGCACGCGAGCCGGAGGACTGGATCGCGTCGACCATCACGATCCGTGGCGAGAGCGACCTCGGCCTGACGGTCCTGCCCGACGGGCGGATGCTGCGGGATGCGATCGCCGACGACCCCGTCGCCTGGCTCGGTGCGGCGCACGTAGAGAGGTGGGGTGCGGATGCCCGCCTGCTGGTCAAGCTCCTCGACGCCGGTCAGCGCCTGCCCGTGCACGCGCATCCGCACGATGACTTCGCGGCGGCTCATCTCGGCCGGCCTCACGGCAAGGCGGAGGCCTGGTACATCCTCGAGGGCGGCGTCGTCCACGTCGGACTGCGTCAGGACGCCGGGGCTGCGGTGCTCGCGGATCTCGTGTCCCGGCAGGATTCCGAGGGACTCCTCTCGCTGCTGCACGAGATCGAGGTCGCATCGGGGGACGTGGTCTGGGTGCCGCCGGGGGAGCTGCACGCGATCGGTGCAGGCGTCCTGCTGTTGGAGCTCCAGCAGCCAGAGGATCTCTCGATCCTCCTGGAGTGGCGCGGGTTCGAGCTGGACGCGACGGATGTGTGGCATCTCGGCCTCGGCTCCGATCTGGCACTGAGCGCGGTGTCCACCGTCAGACGCTCGGAGCCCGAGATCGCGTCGCTCGTGCATCGGGCCCCGCGCACCGGTTCGGTGTTCCCGGCGGAGGCCGACCGGTACTTCCGGCTCGAGCGGGTCGAAGTCGACGGCGCGACCGGTATCGCCGCGGGCTTCTCCGTCGTCGTGGCGACGGATGGGCGGATGGAGGTGGGCGGCGAGGCCGTTCACCGGGGGAGCGTTCTGCTCGTCGCCGCCGATGAGGGAGAGGTCGTCGTCGATGGGCGCGGCGAGCTGCTGATCGCCCGACCGCCGGCGCCGTAGGTGTGTGATCCGAGCTGAGCGGCGAGCTCGCGAAACGCAGGTGATCGCAGATTCATCATTGTGTTTGTGTTGTTCTCTGTTGTATCGTGTGGGAATCTTCCCTCAACAACGGAGTCGGCAATGTATGCACTGGAGCGTCAGCAGCTGATCGAGCGCATTCTGCTCGACGAGGGCCGTGTCGCCGTCGTCGAGCTCGCGCAGCGCTTCGATGTCACGACCGAGACGATCCGTCGCGATCTGGGAGCACTCGAAGACGCCGGCGCCCTCGTCCGCGTGCACGGGGGAGCCGTCGCACGGGATGCCGACAGCATCGACGAGCCGACGGTGCTCGAGAGGACGCACCGGCATGGAGCGGCCAAGCAGGCCATCGCCGCCCGCGCCCTCTCCGCCCTGGGGAGCGGCTTCCGCGGTTCCGTCTTCATCGACGCCGGCACCACGACCGCGACCGTCGCCGACGCCCTGTCGGCGCGCAGCGCTCTCGCATCAGCCGGAGATGAGCGCATCGAGGTGGTGACGCACTCTCTCACGATCGCGCCCGTCCTCGCGGCGGCGGAGGGGATGTCCCTCACCGTCATCGGCGGTCGCATCCGGGGGATCACCGCGGCGGCCGTCGGCGCCGAGACCGTCGGAGCGATCGGCCGTCTCCGCCCTGACGTCGCCTTCGTCGGTGCGAACGGCATCTCCGCGGGATTCGGGCTGAGCACGCCCGACCCCGATGAGGCCTCCGTCAAGGCGGCCATCGTCCGCTCGGCGCGGAAGGTCGTCGTCGTCGCGGACTCGAGCAAGCACGACAGGGAGCTGCTCGTCACGTTCGCCGCGCTGAGCGACATCGACATCCTCGTGACGGATGCCGCGCCGTCGCCCGAGCTCGCGGAGGCGCTGGCCGAGGCCGGGGTCGAGGTCTGGGTCGCATGATCGTCACGCTCACCGTCAACCCGGCGCTGGATCGCACGATCACCCTCCGCGACGCACTGCGCCCCGGAGAGGTGCAGACCGCTGCGTCCGCCCGGGAAGACGCCGGCGGCAAGGGGATCAACGTCTCCCGGGTCGTCTCGGCGGCAGGCGTCAGGACGCGCGCGGTGCTTCCGCTGGCTGCCGACGATCCCTTCCGCGCCACGCTCAACGCCGCGGGCCTCGCGGTGCGCCCCGTCCCCGTCGAACGCCTCGCCCGCACGAATCTGGCGATCACCGATCCCGCCGGTGTCACGACGAAGCTGAACCTCCCCGGCGCCCCTCTCACCGTGGCCGACGCCGACGCGATGCTCTCCGCCGTGGTCGAGACCAGCGCCGATGCGGACTGGCTGGTGCTGGCGGGGTCGCTCCCTGACACGCTCGACGACATGTTCTATGCGGACGTCGTCCGTGCGGTGCGGGATCGATGGGGAACGCGCGCTCCGAAGGTCGCCGTCGACGCCTCCGGTGCCGCTCTGCGCAACGTCGTGGAGCATGCCGCCGTCGACCTCATCAAACCCAACGACGAGGAGCTCGCCGATCTCGTCGGGGGGCCGATCGATCAGAACGACCACGACGGCGCGGTCGCCGCGGTGGCGCGGGGGATCGTCCCCGGTCGCGTCGCGGCGGCGCTCGTCACGCTCGGCGGGGCCGGCGCCGTCCTGGTGACGGCAGACGGCGCCTGGTGCGCCGCGGCTCCGCGCATCCGCGTCGTGAGCACGGTCGGCGCGGGAGACAGCTCCCTCGCCGGCTACCTTCTCGCGGACCTGGCCGGCGAGCAGCCGGCCGATCGTCTGCGCTCCGCGATCCGCTACGGGGCGGCGGCGGCATCCCTTCCGGGCACCCAGGTGCCGTCGTCCGCCGATCTCGGCGACGACGACATCATCGTCCGCTCTCTGTAACTCTGACGACCACTGGAGGTCATCATGTCCGACACCATCACCGCCGAGCTGGTCAGCATCGATGCGGCCCTCGGCGCCGACAAGTCCGCCGTCATCCGCGCTCTCGCCGAGCGCGTCGCCGCACAGGGCCGCGCGAACAGCGCGCAGGGGCTCTTCGACGACGCCTGGGCGAGGGAGGAGAAGGACGAGACGGGTCTGCCCGGCGGCATCGCCATCCCGCACGCGAAGAGCGCGTCGGTGACGATCCCGACCCTCGCCTTCGCCCGTCTCGCGCCGGGGGTCGACTTCGGCGCCCCTGACGGGCCGGCCGATCTCGTCTTCCTTATCGCCGCGCCGGACACGGCCGCCGAGGCGCATCTCGCGATGCTGTCGAAGCTCGCACGGAGCCTCATGCAGGAGGAGTTCACCGGCGCCCTGCGCGCGGCTCGCTCCGCCGAGGAGGTCGTGACGATCGTGGCTGCGGCGATCAGCTATGAGCCGCAGCCGGAGGCATCCGCCGCCGTCGCACCGTCCGAATCTGCGGGAGCGCTCGCCGCAGACGGTGCACCGCGTCGCGCCCGCATCGTCGCGGTGACGGCGTGCGCGACGGGCATCGCCCACACCTTCATGGCCGCCGACGCCCTCACTGCGGCGGGGCGAGTGGAAGGCGTCGACCTCGTGGTGGAGCCGCAGGGATCGAGCGGGTACAAGGCCCTGCCGCAGAGCGTGATCGACGATGCGGATGCCGTCATCTTCGCGGTCGACGTCGACGTGCGCGCCCAGGAGCGGTTCGCCGGCAAGCCCGTGGTGCGCTCCGGGGTGAAGAGGGGCATCGAGGAGCCGGCGCGCCTGATCGCCGAGGCGATCGCCGCGTCGAAGGATCCGTCGGCCGCCCGGGTGTCGGGCGCCGCGTCGTCGTCGTCCGCTGCAGCGCCCGCGCAGGCGCAGTCCATGGGGTCGCGGATCAGGCGCATCCTGCTCACCGGCGTCAGCTACATGATCCCGTTCGTCGCCGCGGGCGGACTGCTGATCGCACTGAGCTTCCTGCCGTTCCTCGGCGGGTTCAACGTCAACAAGGACGATCAGGCGTTCGACATCGTGCTCGGCAACGCGCTGTGGGCGCTGCCCGACGGCGGCCTCGGCCAGTACATCGGATCGGTCCTCTTCGTCATCGGCGCCACGTCGATGGGCTTCCTCGTCTCGGCGCTCGCCGGGTACATCGCCTTCGCGATCGCCGACCGGCCGGGCATCGCCCCCGGTTTCGTCGCCGGCGCCATCGCGGTGCTCATGAACGCCGGCTTCATCGGCGGCATCGTCGGCGGTCTGCTCGCCGGGTTCATCGCCTGGGCGATCGGACGCATCGACGCGCCGCGATGGCTGCGCGGCCTCATGCCGGTCGTGATCATCCCGCTGCTCGCCTCGATCGTCGCGTCCGGCCTGATGCTGCTGTTCCTCGGTCGACCGATCGCGGGGCTCATGCAGATCCTGAACGAGTGGCTGACGGGGCTCGCCGGCACCTCGGGCATCGTGCTCGTCGGTGTGATCCTCGGCCTCATGATGTGCTTCGACCTCGGCGGACCGGTGAACAAGGTCGCCTACGCGTTCGCGACGGCCGGTCTCGCCTCCGCATCCTCGGACAACCCCGCGCCGTACCTGATCATGGCCGCCGTCATGTGCTCGGGCATGGTCCCGCCGCTGGCGATGGCCCTCGCCTCCACGGTGCTGGCCCGTCGCCGGTTCACAACGGTCGAGCGCGAGAACGGGGTCGCCGCATGGCTGCTGGGCGCCTCCTTCATCAGCGAGGGCGCGATCCCGTTCGCCGCCGCCGATCCGCTGCGTGTGATCCCCGCGTCCATGCTCGGCGGCGCCGTCACCGGTGCGCTCAGCATGGTGTTCAGCGTGCAGTCGCTGGCCCCGCACGGCGGCATCTTCGTGTTCTTCGCGATCAATCCGATCTGGGGCTTCCTCCTCGCTCTCGCCGCGGGCACGATCGTGAGCGCGCTCGCCATCGTCGCCCTGAAGAGGTTCGTCGGAGCGGGAGACCCCGTCGCCGTCGCCGCCTGATCACGCACCCGACACCGCATCGAAGGAGAACAGAAATGACCGAACGCCAGGCCACCATCGCCAGCAGCTCAGGGCTGCACGCCCGCCCCGCGAAGCTCTTCGTGTCGGCGGTGCAGGAGAAGGGCATCCCGATCACCATCTCCCTCGCGGGCGGGGCCGAGCTCAACGCCGGCAGCATCCTCGCGCTGATGGGGCTCGGAGCCTCGAAGGGCGCCGTCGTGACCCTGCGATCCGACGCCGAGGGCGCGGAGCAGGCGCTCGACGAGCTCGTCGCCCTGCTCGAGACGGATCTCGACGCGGAGTGATCGTGCCGACGGCCGCCGGGAAGCCCCGGCGGCCGTCGTCGCGCCTCGCGGTCCGCAGCGCGGAGCGCCCGGGCACCGGAACGGATGCGATCCCGGCCCGGCTAGACTGGACTCCATGCCAGAACCGAAAGTCGCCAGTTTTCCGGCGATCCGCGGTGCGCTGAAGTTCTATCAGATCGCGTCGATCATCACCGGAGTCATGCTGCTCCTGCTGGTCACGGAGATGGTGCTCAAGTACACGCCGATCCACCTCGAGCTCTTCGCGGGCGGAAGGGGCGGCTTCCTCTGGTTCGCGCCGGTGGTCGAGGGGCCGGACGGCCTCGAGTCGACGGGCGACGGTCTCAACCTCTCCCTCGGCATCCTCGTCGCCCACGGCTGGTTCTACGTCGTCTACCTCTTCGCGTGCTTCCGCATGTGGAGCCTGATGCGCTGGCCGTTCCTGCGCTTCATCACCCTGGCGCTCGGCGGCGTCATCCCGCTGCTGTCGTTCTTCATGGAGGGCATCGTCGCCCGCGAGGTGAAGACGTACCTCTCCACCAGGGAGGCCGCGACCGCGCAGCCGGAGCCCGATGCGCTCCCCGCAGACCCCGATTCCCGCCCCTCCCCGGAAGGTGTCCGTTGACCGAACAATCCGAGACCCAGCAGCGTCCAGCGCTCGTGGTCGACTTCGGCGCGCAGTACGCGCAGCTGATCGCCCGTCGAGTCCGCGAGGCCGGCGTCTACAGCGAGATCGTGCCGCACACGGCCACCGCTGAGGAGATCGCCGCCAAGAACCCGGTCGCGATCATCCTCTCCGGCGGTCCGTCGTCGGTGTACGAGGAGGGCGCCCCGCGCCTCGACCCTGCGGTCTTCGACCTCGGGGTGCCGACCCTCGGCATCTGCTACGGCTTCCAGTACATGGCGCAGACCCTCGGCGGCGAGGTCGCGAACACCGGCCTGCGCGAGTACGGCGCGACGGATGCCGTCATCTCCGGCGACGGCGGCACGCTGCTCGGCGGCCAGCCTGCGGAGCAGAACGTGTGGATGAGCCACGGCGACCAGGTCGCCACGGCCCCCGAGGGCTTCGAGGTCCTCGCCACCACGTCCGCCACCAAGGTCGCGGCCTTCGCGAACGAGGAGCGTCGCTTCTACGGCGTGCAGTGGCACCCCGAGGTCAAGCACTCCGACCACGGTCAGCGCGTGCTGGAGAACTTCCTGCACAAGGGCGCGGGTCTCGCGTCCGACTGGAACAGCGGCAACGTGATCGCCGAGCAGATCGAGCGCATCCGCGAGCAGGTCGGCGACGCCCGCGTCATCTCCGCCCTCTCCGGCGGCGTCGACTCCGCCGTCTCCACGGCCCTCGTGCACAAGGCCATCGGCGACCAGCTCACCGCGGTGTTCGTCGACCACGGCCTCCTCCGCAAGGGCGAGCGCGAGCAGGTCGAGAAGGACTACGTCGAGTCCACCGGCGTCCGTCTCATCACGGTCGACGCGGCCGACACGTTCCTCGGCCACCTCGAGGGTGTGACCGACCCGGAGGAGAAGCGCAAGATCATCGGGCGCGAGTTCATCCGCGCGTTCGAGAAGGTGCAGCTCGACCTCGTCGCCGAGGCCAAGGCCGCGGGCGGCGCTCCGGTCAAGTTCCTCGTGCAGGGCACGCTGTACCCCGATGTCGTCGAGTCCGGCGGCGGCGCGGGCACCGCGAACATCAAGTCGCACCACAACGTGGGCGGGCTCCCTGACGACCTCGACTTCGAGCTGATCGAACCCCTGCGGGCGCTGTTCAAGGACGAGGTCCGCGCCATCGGCCGCGAG
Organism: Microbacterium sp. LWH10-1.2; assembly: GCF_038397765.1. Classification (NCBI taxonomy): domain Bacteria; kingdom Bacillati; phylum Actinomycetota; class Actinomycetes; order Micrococcales; family Microbacteriaceae; genus Microbacterium; species Microbacterium sp. LWH10-1.2. The sequence continues at coordinate 2,459,527 of NZ_CP151638.1, read as the reverse complement.
CTCGGCATCCCCGAGGCGATCGTCGGCCGCCAGCCGTTCCCCGGCCCGGGCCTCGGCATCCGCATCATCGGCGAGGTGACGAAGGACCGCCTGGAGATCCTGCGTGAGGCCGATGCCATCGCGCGCGAGGAGCTCACCAAGGCCGGCCTCGACCAGGAGATCTGGCAGTGCCCTGTGGTGCTGCTCGCCGACGTCCGCTCCGTGGGCGTGCAGGGCGACGGCCGCACCTACGGCCACCCGATCGTGCTGCGTCCCGTGTCGAGCGAAGACGCGATGACCGCCGACTGGACGCGCCTGCCGTACGACGTGCTGGCGAAGATCTCGAACCGCATCACCAACGGGGTGCGCGACGTCAACCGCGTCGTCCTCGACGTGACCTCCAAGCCGCCGGGGACCATCGAGTGGGAGTGACGCCGTCGCTCCCACTCGCCTGACGCCGAAAGGGCACGGACCATCGCGGTCCGTGCCCTTTCGCGTCCCCGGGCGCTGCGGGCGGCGCGGCTCAACCCAGGTGCTTCATCGCCTCGCGCCGTGACAGCCCGCTGAGCTCGCCCTCGTGCGCGGCGACGAACGTGCGCACCCACTCCCGGTCGGTCTTCGCGTACTCGCGCAGGGCCCAGCCGATCGCCTTGCGGATGAAGAACTCCGTGTCGGCGATGTTCGGCTGGATCGCGCTCACCAGCAGCGCGACGTCGGTGTCGCCCCGCCGTCCGAGCTGGGAGATGATGCTGGCACGTCGCACCCAGAAGTCCTCGTCGCGCGCCCAGGCGACGAGCACGGGCGTGAGCTCTTCGGGGTGGGCGTCCAGCGTCTCCGCCAGCCGGTGCGAGACCTCGTCCACGTGGTCCCACCAGGCGCCGGTGCGGATCATCTCCTCGTGCACGTCGAGCATGTCCAGCCGACCGCGCAGCGGACGCAGCCCCATGATCTCGGTCGCGGCGTAGCGCTCCTCGCGGTGCGTCGCCCCGCGCCACAGCCCCAGCGCGGCGGCACGGAGCTCCGCAGCATCCTTCCGTCCGCGGGCGGCCTGTCGCGCGATCCTTCGCGCCTGCGGCACCTTCACGCCGAGGAACGGCATGGACGACTTCATGTACGCCTGCTGACCGGGCGCGATCGCGGGATCCGCGCTCTCGCGGAGGGCCTGGCGGATGCTGTCGACGAGGTCTGCGGCGGTCACGGAGCGAGTCTAGAGCGGACCTGCGACGGATCTCGGAAACTTTTTCGCGAGGATGTCGATCCGATGCGTTCCCGTTCGACGTCTTCAATGAGAGGGTCGAGAGACGGCCCCACGATCAAGGAGAACATCATGAAGTACATGCTCATCATGCGCGCGACCGACGAGGCACTCGAGGCGTCGAAGGAGATCCCGTTCGAGGAGATGATCGAGTCGATGGGGCGCTACAACGAGTCGCTCATCAAGGCCGGCGTCATGGCGGGCGGTGATGGTCTGACGGACGCCGCTGAAGGCGTCGTCATCGACTTCTCCAGCGAGCCGCCCCTCGTCACCGACGGCCCCTACGGCGAGACGAAGGAGCTGTTCAACGGCTTCTGGATCCTCGAGGTCTCGTCCAAGGAGGAGGCCGTGGAGTGGGCGAAGCGCTGCCCGCTCGGCCCCGGCTCGAAGCTGGAGATCCGTCGCATCCACGGTGTCGAGGACTTCCCCCAGGACAACGAGTGGGTGCAGAAGGAGAAGCAGTGGATCGAGGACGCCGCCGCCAAGGCCGCCGAGGCCTGAACGGGCGGGATGCCGACGATGACCGGTGAGGCGATGGCGCGCTCCGCACCCGACAGGGGAGCGGCGGAGCGCGCCGTCGCGGCCGTGTGGCGCATCGAGTCGGCGAAGATCGTCGCGACGCTGTCGCGTCTGGTCGGAGACTTCGGTCTCGCGGAGGACCTCGCGCAGGAGGCGCTGCTCGACGCACTCGCGCAGTGGCCGGTCGAGGGCGTGCCGCGCAACGGCGCCGCCTGGCTCACCGCGGTCGCCAAGCGCAAGGCGATCGACGGCTGGCGTCGGCGCGAGCGGCTGGACGACCGCATCGCCGTGCTCGCCCACGACCTGGAGCGCGAGCAGGAGGAGGTGGCCGACGCGCTGCCCTGGGACCCGGATGCCGTCGATGACGACGTGCTGCGCCTGATCTTCATCTCCTGCCACCCCGTACTGTCGCGGGAGGCGCAGGTCGCGCTGACACTGCGGGTGGTGGGCGGCCTGTCGAGCGAGGAGATCGCACGCGCCTTCCTCGTGCCCACGGCGACCGTGCAGCAGCGGATCGTGCGTGCGAAGAAGACGCTGGCAGCGGCGAACGTCCCCTTCGAGATGCCTTCGCGGGAGGAGCATGCGGCGCGGCTCGGGGGCATCCTGGGCGTGCTGTACCTGATCTTCAACGAGGGGCATGCGGCATCGAGCGGATCCGACTGGATGCGTCCGGAGCTCAGCGTGGAGGCGATCAGGCTCACCCGCGTGCTCGCCGCTCTCATGCCGCGCGAGCGCGACGTGCACAGTCTGCTGGCGCTCATGGAGCTCACAGCGGCCAGGTTCCCCGCGCGCATCGACGCGAACGGGGATCCCGTGCTGCTGGCCGATCAGGACAGGTCGCGCTGGGATCGCGGACGCATCGCGCGCGGACGCGCCGCTCTCGCCGCCGCTGACGCGCGGGGAGGGGGACGCAGCGCCTACGGGCTGCAGGCGGCCATCGCCGAACGCCATGCGGTCGCGCCCTCCGTCGAGGAGACCGACTGGGAGAGCATCGTCGTGCTCTACGAGGCCCTGGGGCGGCTGGCGCCGTCCCCGGTGGTCGAGCTGAATCGTGCTGCGGCCGTCGCGATGGCGACGGGGCCGGCATCCGCTCTCCGGATCATCGACCGGATCGCGGAGTCGGGTGCGCTGCGCGGATACCATCTGCTGCCCGCCACCCGCGGCGAGCTGCTGCTGCGGCTCGGCCGTACCGAGGAGGCGCGGAGCGAGTTCGCGACGGCCGCCTCCCTCGCCGGCAACGATCGCGAGCGGGCGCTGCTGCAGGCGAAGGCCGCCGGAGACTGAAAGACCCGCCCCCTTCGACAGCCTCGGCTTTCGAAGGGGACGGGCGTATGTATCAGCGCGGGTCAGTCGCGGACAGCACGTCCACGTCCGGCCACGAGGCCGTAGATCAGCAGCACGATGATCGAACCGGCGATCGCGAGCAGCCACGTGCCCAGGTCCCAGAACTCGGTGAGCGGACGGTTGAGGATCAGGCTGCCGAGCCAACCGCCGAGCAGCGCTCCCACGACGCCGAGAAGAAGGGTGATGAACCATCCTCCGCCCTGACGGCCGGGAAGGATCAGCTTCGCGATGGCTCCGGCGATGAGGCCGAGAAGAAGAAAGCCGAGAAAGCTCATGGTCAGCTCCTTTGTGTCAGGAGCCCCGGGGTGCCAGGGCTCGTAGACACCACCATCCGCCCATCCGGGTTTCTCCGACACCCCCTTGCGCAGGACCGCCGGAGTGTGCGAAGAGGCCCGCCCCCAGGGGGACGGGCCTCTTCGGACGAGCGTGTTCTGCGTCTAGTTGCTGCGCGCGATCGCGATCATCCGCAGGATCTCGACGTACAGCCAGACCACGGTGACCATGATGCCGAAGGCGCCGAGCCAGCCGTACTTGCGGGGAGCGCCGTTGCGGACGCCCTGCTGGATCTGGTCGAAGTCGAGCACGAGCGAGTACGCCGCCATGAAGACGACGAGGACGCCGATGATCAGACCGAGCGGGAACGGGCCGATCTTCGCGCTGAGGAGGCCGAAGGCCTGGCCCTCGGGGAGCACGTTGGTCCACATCAGGACGACGTTCAGCAGCGAGAAGACGAGGTAGCCGATCATCGCGATCATGACGATCTTCGTCATCTTCGCCGAAGCGCGGATCTTGCCGCTCGCGAAGAGGGCCAGGGTCACCGCGACGACCGAGACGGTCGCGAGCGTGGCCTGCATGACGATGCCGGGCCACTGCACCTCGAAGAAGGCCGAGATGCCGCCGATGAAGAGGCCCTCGAACACCGCGTAGGCGAAGATCAGCGCGGGGCGGACCTTCTTGCGCGAGGTGAACGTGATGACCATGGCGAGCACGAAGCCGCCGAGTGCCCCGACGATCCAGGGCCAGAGGGCGATCTTGCTCAGAGCCGCAGTCCGCAGATACGGGTCTGAGACGTCGGGCGCGGCGATGCCGCCGAGCGTGAGCACCCAGCCGATCGCGGCGGTGACGAGGAGGATGCCGAAGAGACCGGCGGTCTTCCACACCGTGTCCTCGACCGACATGCGGTCGGTCTCGATCGCGCCGGCCGGGGGAGCGGCGTACATGCCCTCCAGCTGCGCGTTGACCGCGGCGTCGACACCGGCCTGCTGGAACGAGGCGGCCTGAGCACCCTGAGCCGCCTGCGGTGCCCCGGGGTAGGTCGCGACGTTGCGCGGATCCTGCTGCTGGAACGCCGGATTGTTGAATGCGAAATTACTCATGGTGGGCCTCACTCCGAAGTGGTTGTAGGTCGCTTCCCTCCACGATACCCGGATGGGCGCGTCACCTGGGTGTTCTACGCTGAGAGCGTGCCCAGGAAATCCCCTCTCGTCATCGGGCACCGAGGTGCGCCCGGCTACCGTCCGGAGCACAGCCGCTCCTCCTACGAGCTCGCGCTCGCCATGGGGGTGGACGCCGTCGAACCCGACGTCGTCGCCACCAAGGACGGCGTGCTGGTCGTGCGTCACGAGAACGAGATCTCGGGCACGACCGATGTGGCGCTGCATCCGGAGTTCGCCGACCGGAAGACGACCAAGCCGGTCGACGGGCACGCGCTGACGGGCTGGTTCACCGAGGACTTCACGTGGGAGGAGCTGTCGGTGCTGCGCACGCGCGAGCGCCTCCCCGCGGTGCGCGTCTCGAGCGCGAGCTTCGACGACGCGCAGGGGATCCTCCGGCTCGTCGACGTGCTCGACCTCGTGCGCGAGGGGTCGGTCGAGCACGGCCGGGAGATCGGCGTCGTGCTGGAGGTCAAGCACGCGACCTACTTCGCGAGCATCGGGATCGATCTCGCCCCTCTCATCGCCCGCGACCTCCGTGCCGCGGGCTGGGCCGACGGCGAGCTGCCTCTCGTGATCGAGTGCTTCGAGTCGACCATCCTCGGCGAGCTGCGCGAGCGCGGCATCCCGGCCTCGTACGTCTACCTGATCGAGGCCGCGGGGCGTCCGTACGACCTCCTGGTCGCGCAGGGGAAGCAGGCCCCGACCTACGCGTCGACGGTGACCCCTCAGGGCCTCGACGCCCTCGTGGGCAGGGTCGACGGCGTGAGCGTGAGCAAGAAAATGCTGCTCGTCCGCGGCAACACGATCGTGGCCGACGCGCACGCGCGGGGTCTCAAGGTCTTCACCTGGACCTGCCGACCTGAGAACGCGTTCCTCGCGGCGGAGTACCGGGGGAGCGGTGGCAAGGGCGCGTACGGCGACTACGAGTCGGAGTGGCGGGTGATCGCCGAGACCGGCGTCGACGGCGTCTTCGTCGACCACCCCGATCTCGGCGTGAGCTTCTTCCGCGGCTGACGGACGACGGCTCAGAGGGGACCGAGCACGTCCGCGACCTCGGCGTCGAGGCGCATCGTGCGCAGAGGTTCGAGGATCTCGCGCTCCTCGAACCGGAAGTGCGACTCCATGATCGCGCCGACGCCGTCGAGATGACGGGAGATCGAGTCGGGGCTCTCGCCGCTCTCGACCGCATGCCGGAGCCCGGCGAGCAGGTGGGTGAGCATCGAGTGGTCCTGCATGAGCTTGTCGATCATGCCGCCCAGCCGGGGGTGCTCCTCACGCAGGGCGGGGAACAGGTTCCGATCCTCCGCCCGGTGGTGGCCGTCCAGCGCCGAGCAGAAGCCGATGCAGTACAGCAGGAGGTCGGATGCCGCATCCGGCGCCGCTGCTCCCGCATCGAGAGCCTCGCGCGTGGCCGCGAGCGCCGCGCGGAGCCGAGCGTGGGCGCTGCGGAGCTCCGCGTCCCAGGCGATCAGGCGGTCGGCATCCATCCGCGCCAGTCTAGGCGCGTCTCACAGCGTTCGGTCGAACGCGCCCTTCTTCGTCGAGACGATCTCCTTGCCCAGCGGCATCAGCGACACGGGGACCATCTTGAAGTCGGCGATCCCCATCGGGATGCCGATGATCGTGATGCACAGGGCGATGCCCGAGACGATGTGCCCGATGGCGAGCCACCAGCCGGCGAGGATCACCCAGAGCACATTGCCGAGGAAGGATCCGACGCCCGCGGTGGGCTTGCTCACGACCTCTCGGCCGAACGGCCAGATCGCGTAGCCCGCGATGCGGAAGGACGCGATCGCCCACGGGATCGTCACGATCGGAATGCACAGCAGGATGCCGGCGAGCATGTAGCCCAGCCAGAGGGCGAAGCCGGCGAAGATCAGCCAGATGACGTTGAGGATCGTGCGCACCGCTCGATTCTCGCACTCGCGGCCTGAACGTCCGATGCCCGCTCGCACCCCGTCTGCGGTGTCGGTGGTGACGCCTAGACTCATAAGGCCATGACCGAAGCACCTCTCATCGTCCCCGGATCCGTCGGCCCCCGCTCCACTGGGGCGGAGGGGCAGGACGACCTCCTCGCCGGGCTCAACCCCCAGCAGCTCGAGGCCGTCACCTATCGCGGCCCCGCGCTGCTCATCGTCGCGGGGGCGGGGTCGGGCAAGACGAGCGTGCTCACCCGTCGCATCGCCTCCCTGCTGCGCGCCCGAGAGGCATGGCCGAGCCAGATCCTCGCGATCACGTTCACCAACAAGGCCGCCGGCGAGATGCGCGAGCGTGTCCAGGCGATCGTCGGCGATGCGGCCAGGGGCATGTGGATCTCCACGTTCCACTCCGCCTGCGTGCGCATCCTCCGGCGCGAGGCCGAGCAGTTCGGCTTCACGAAGTCGTTCACCATCTACGACTCCGGTGACTCGCGCGCGCTCATCAAGCGCCTGGTCAAGGAGCACGAGGCCGATGCCTACGGCATGACCCCGGGATCTGTGCAGTCGCGCATCTCGAAGCTCAAGAACGAGCTGTCCGATGCTGAGGCGTACGCGCGGCAGGCCAACATGAGCGACCCCGCAGAGCGCGTCTTCGTCGAGCTGTTCGCCGACTACCAGCGCCAGCTGCAGAAGGCCAACGCGTTCGACTTCGACGACCTCATCGGGCAGACCGTCTACCTGTTCCGGGCGTTCCCGCAGGTCGCCGACACCTATCGCCGGCGCTTCCGGCACATCCTCGTCGACGAGTACCAGGACACCAACCACGCCCAGTACGCGCTGATCCACGAGCTCACCCGCCCCGTGTCGGGCGACGCCCCCGACCCGTATGCCTCGAACGGCATGATGATCTTCGAGCCGGAGACGACACCGGAGCTGGATGGCGCCTCGCTTACCGTGGTCGGCGACTCCGACCAGTCGATCTACGCCTTCCGCGGCGCCGACATCCGCAACATCAGCGAGTTCGAGCGCGACTTCCCCGGCGCGCGCGTCGTTCTCCTCGAGCAGAACTACCGCTCGACGCAGAACATCCTCTCGGCCGCGAACGCCGTCATCGGCAACAACTTCGACCGCAAGGACAAGAAGCTTTGGAGCGACAAGGGCGACGGCGACAAGATCATCGGCTTCACCGGGTACTCGCAGCACGACGAGGCCCAGTTCGTCGCCGACGAGGTCGAGGCGCTGCGTCGTGCGGGCTACCCGTACTCCGAGATGGCGGTCTTCTACCGCACCAACTCGCAGTCCCGTGCGCTGGAGGAGATCTTCATCCGCTCGGCCGTGCCCTACAAGATCATGGGCGGCACCAAGTTCTACGAGCGCGCCGAGATCAAGGATGCGCTGGCGTACCTCGTGGCCGTCGCGAATCCGGCAGATGAGATGGCCGTCCGACGCATCCTCAACAAGCCGCGTCGCGGCATCGGCGACGTCACCGAGACCGCCATCGCGCGCTTCGCCGAGGAGCATGGCATCACCTTCCGGCAGGCGCTGTCCGCGCCCGACCAGCTCGGCTTCGGACCGAAGATCCAGGCGGCGATCACCCAGCTCGACGCCGTGCTCGCCGAGGCGACCGAGATCATGCTGCCCGCGACGGGCGAGGTGCCCGCGCCGACCACGGTCGCCGACGGCCTCAGCGTGCTGCTGTCGAAGAGCGGCTACCTCGATTCGCTGCGCGCCAGCCGCGACCCTCAAGACGAGGCGCGCGTCGAGAACCTCGACGAGTTCGTGGCTGTCGCCCGCGACTTCGCGCGCAACAACCCTGAGGGCACGATCGTCGACTTCCTCACCGAGGTGGCCCTCGTCTCGGACGCCGACGACCTCGACGACGAGTCGGGCTCGGTGTCGATGATGACGATGCACACGGCGAAGGGCCTCGAGTACGACGCGGTGTTCGTCACAGGCGTCGAGGAGGATCTGATCCCTCATCGCATCTCGGCAGGAGAGCCCGGAGGCCCGCAGGAGGAGCGGCGGCTCTTCTACGTGGGCATCACGCGTGCCCGCAAGCGCCTGCACCTCTCCCTCGCGATGACGAGGGCGCAGTTCGGCGAGGTCTCGGTCGCCATGCCCAGTCGCTTCCTGCAGGAGATCCCCGCGGGGCTCATCGACTGGCGCCAGTCGCCGGGAGACGTGAACTCGCGTGGCGGCATGCAGTCGCGCGCGCTGAACGCGCGCCGCTCGGGCTCCGGCGGGTTCGGTGGCTCCGGCGGATTCGGCGGATCCGGTTCGAACGACAGGTTCGCGGTGAAGCCGCTCCCCGGTCGCGACTCGCTCACGCCGCTCTCCACCGCGATGGACAAGTTCCCCAACCGGGTCACCGCGAAGATGCGCGACAACGGCGATCTCGAGCTGACGGCCGGAGATCGCATCCGCCACAGCGACTTCGGCGAGGGGCGTGTGGATGCCGTGACCGGAGAGGGCGCGAAGCGCATCGCCCACGTGCGCTTCGACACCGCCGGGCAGAAGAAGCTCTTGATCAAGGTCGCGCCGATCGAGAAGATCTGAGCCGCATCGACGCTCCGGCGCCCAGGAGGCGCGACCCCGCAGCCCGTGCGGCGAGGAGCACCCGGGGGCGGATGCTGAGAGCCGACCCCGAACGGCGGGTCCTGCGCACGGAACCGCCGTCGTCGCCGGTTAGGCTGGCACATTATGGCCCTGTTCTCCCGCCGCAAGAAGTCCGCTGACGCTGCAGTCCCGGCATCCGACATCTCCTCCGAGAACGTCGAATCCGAGTCGACCGGCGCCGAGTCCGTCGCCCCGGTCGAGGCCGCACCCGCCCCGACGATCGGCATCTCGGTGCAGGCGTTCCGCGGAGTGGGGGCCGAGGCCGGCCCCGAGGTGTCGCTGGACGAGCCCGCCGCTCCCGCTCCTGCCGCCCCGGTCGCTCCTGCTCCGACGCAGTCCGGACCCCCGGCAGCGCTGCCCGATCCTCAGGAACGTCGTCTTCCGCTCGCTCCTGCGCTGCCCCCGGAGCAGACCGAGACCGTCGCCGGCATGAAGGACAACGTCCTCCTCCGCGACGCCCTCAAGGAGATCGAGCAGGGCGCGTCGAACGATCAGCTGCTCGGCGTGATGCGTCAGGCGCTGCAGGGGCACCTGTACATCCGCGTCAACGGCGATGCCCGTGCGCAGATCAGCGAGGGGAAGCCGCTGTCCGTCGCCGTGGTGCGCGACGGTGACCGTCAGTTCATGCTCGCGTTCAGCTCGGCCGGTGCCGTGCGCGACTCGGTGCAGCTCGAGGCCGATCCGGCCGCGACCACTGCGGTCGCCCAGCCCGTCACGTCCGTGCTGCAGCAGGTCGTCGCTGGCGACTTCGCCGGTCTCATCGTCGACAACGCCTCCGCGCCGCATCGCGTCGTCTTCCCGACCGAGCTGCTGCAGAAGGCACTCGAGCAGGGCGACCCCGAGATGACCGTCAAGACGATCCTCGCCGCCCCGCGCGAGCAGGACTCCGCGGCCAGAGTCGCCGAGGCTCTCGCCTCCACGCGCATGTGGGTCGCCGTCAACGACGGCAGCAACGGGACGCCCGTGGGCATCGCCGAGGCGCAGACCCCCGACGGCAAGAGGTTCCTCCAGCTGTTCTCGCACCCGCTCGAGGTCATCGCGATGGGACGAGGCGACCGCCCGCTCCCGTTCGAGCCCACGCAGCTCGCCAAGGTGCTCACGGGGCATGCCGAGATGGCCGGAGTGATCGTCGATCCGGCGGGACCGACCCTTCTCGTCGAGCGTGACGCGCTCGCTCCGGTGCTGGTGCTCGGGGTCGACATCGAGTCCTGACGGGCGGGGCTTCCGCGCGTCCGAGGCTGCCTCTAGGGTCGAGTCATGGCCTCCGAGCGCGTGACCCTGACCATCGTCGACCCCGACGGAGAGCGCGAGGTCGTGCTCTCGAGCCCGAACAAGGCGGTCTGGCCGGTTCCGGGCATCACGAAGGCCGAGCTCGCCGAGTACTTCCAGGTCGTCAGCGGGCCGTTCCTCGAGGCGAACGGCGGTCGCCCCGTGTCCCTGGAGCGCTTCCGCGACGGCGTCGGCAAGGGCGGCGGCTTCTTCTCGAAGAACCCGCCGGCGGGCACGCCCGACTACGTCGATGCGGTGATGGTGACCTACAACAGCGGGCGACAGCATCCGCAGATCGTGCTGAACAGGCCCAGCGCGATCGTGTGGGCGGCGCAGATGAACACGATCGTGTTCCATCCGTGGGCGTCGTTGGCGTCCGACCCCGACAACCCCGTCGAGCTGCGCATCGACCTCGACCCCCAGCCGGGCACCGACTTCGCGGATGCCGTCACCGCCGCCCACGCGCTGCGGGAGGTGCTGCGCGAGGCGGGGCTCGACGCCTTCGTGAAGACCAGCGGCAACCGCGGACTGCACGTGTTCGCCCCCATCGTGCCCAGCCACGAGTTCCTCGACGTGCGGCACGCGGTGATCGCCGCGGGGCGAGAGCTGGAGCGGCGGATGCCGGATCAGGTCACGATGAACTGGTGGAAGGAGGAGCGCGGAGAGCGCATCTTCATCGACTTCAATCAGGCCAACCGCGACCGGACCATGGCGGGCGCCTACAGTCCGCGCGCACTCCCCGGTGCGACCGTGTCGACCCCCGTGCACTGGGAGGAGCTCGACGGGCTCGACCCGGCGCGGTTCACGGTGCGCAGCATCCCGAAGCGGCTCGAAGAGGTGGGCGACCCGTGGGCCGGCATGCAGAGCAGTCCCGGCCGCATCGACACCCTGCTGGAGTGGTGGGAGCGCGACAAGGCCGACGGCCTCGGCGAGCTGCCGTTCCCGCCGGAGTTCCCGAAGATGCCGGGAGAGCCCCCGCGAGTGCAGCCGAGCAAGAAGGTCGCGGCGAACTGGGACGAGGACGGGCAGCCCTCCGCGCAGTGAGCGAGCCGGGAGAGCGCCGGGCTCAGCCGAGCACGTCGGCCAGGTCGTAGCCGGCGACGGTGTCGAGCTGGTCGTAGGTGCAGGAGCGAGCATCGCGGTCGGGGCGCCACCGCTCGAACTGCACGGTGTGGCGGAAGCGCGCGCCCTCGAGCTGGTCGTAGCGCACCTCGAGCACCCGCTCGGGCCGCAGCCGCACGAACGACACGTCCTTCGAGCCGCTGAATCGGGAGCGCTCGCCCTCCCCGGTCACGGCGCCGCCGGACTCGTCGCGCTCCACGAGGGGCGCGAGCTCGTCGACGAGCTCCTGTCGTCGCACGTCGCTCCAGGCCGCGACGCCGCCGACCTGGCGCAGGGTACCGTCGGCGTCGTAGAGCCCGACGAGCAGCGACCCGACTCCCGACCCCGACTTGTGGATGCGGTAGCCGAGCGCGACGACGTCGGCCGTTCGCGCGTGCTTGATCTTGATCAGCGTGCGCTTGCCCGGCGCGTAGGGCTGGTCCAGCGGCTTCGCGACGACGCCGTCGAGACCGGCGCCCTCGAACTCGGCCAGCCAGCGGACGGCGGCCTCACGATCGCGGGTCGTGCGCGTGATGTGCAGCGGATGCGCCACTCCGGCCAGCATCCGCTCCAGCCGCTCGCGACGCACGGAGAACGGCGACGACTGCACGTCTTCATCGCCCTCGGCGAGGAGGTCGAACGCGATGAACATCGCGGGAGTCTCGGTCGAGAGCTTCGCGACGCGGGAGGCTGCGGGGTGGATGCGCTGGCTGAGGGCATCCCAGTCGAGCCGCTGCGCCCCCGCAGGGCCGGTCGCGACCACGATCTCGCCGTCGAGCAGGCACGGCCCCGGCAGCAGGCTCGGAATGGCCTCGACGAGCTCGGGGAAGTACCGGGTCAGCGGCTTCGCGCCACGGGAGCCGATCTCGACGGTCTCGCCGTCCCACGCGATCAGACCGCGGAAGCCGTCCCACTTGGGTTCGAACAGGAGCCCGCCGGAGCTCTTCGCGGGGTCGGGGACGGATGCCGCGGCCTTCGCCAGCATCGGTGCGGGGATGTCGTAGCGCATGGGTCCATCCTGGCGACTGGCGGGGACACGCGCCAGAACTCCGGAGAATCGGAGGACGTCGGCGGACGCTCCGCGGACGCGCGCGGCTCTTCGGCCCGGAGTGGCCGGTTCTCCGGAGTTGCGGCGCTGGTCGCGGTTCACAACTCCTCACGTTCGGCTGCTCCGGAACGAGGGAACCGCCGATCGACGGGCGATGAGCCGTCGAGCGCGCGTTTCTTGAGGAGTTGTGAACCTGAGGGCGGGGAGACCGCGACCCGGGTTCCGATCAGAACAGGTCTGCGAGGGTCGCCGGGATGCCGGCATCGCCCAGTGCCGTGCGCGCCGCGTGCCACCCTGCCATGCCGTTGACACCCGGCCCCGGCGGGGTGGAGGCGGAGGCGAGGTAGACGCCGGGTATCGGGGTGCGCCACGGCTTCGTGCCGAGCACGGGGCGACGCAGCGCCTGGGGGATCGTGAAGGCCCCGCCCAGGATGTCCCCGCCGATCTCCGAGGGGTTGATCGCCTCGCGGGCGGATGCCGGCACCGAGTGGTGCGCGAGGATGCGATCGCGGAAGCCGGGGGCGAAGCGCTCGACCTGCTGCGTGATGAGCTCGGTGGCGTCGAGATCCGAGCCCTGCGGGACGTGGATGTACGCCCACAGCACGGCTTTGCCCTCTGGCGCACGCGTGGGATCGAACACCGAGGGCTGGACGGTGAGCACGTAGGGGCGTTCGCTGACGCGTCCGCGCGCGACCGCGTTCTCGCTGGCCCACACCTCGGCCTGAGTGCCGCCGACGTGCACGGTGGGCGACTGCGCGACCTCCTCGTTCGTCCAGGGCACGGGGCCGTCGAGGGCGAAGTCGACCTTCGCGGCGGCGGGGCCGTATCGGTACGACCGCAGGGTGCTCGCGTAACGGGCCGGCACGTCGGGGAGAGTGAGGGCCAACCGGGGCGAGGTGTTGAGCATCAGCAGATCGCCCCGCGCGGGGTCGCCCCAGTCCAGGGTCGAGAGGTCGGTGACGTGCACGCCCGTCTCGACCGCGCCGCCGTGGGCGACGAGATCCGCCACCAGGGCGTCGGCGATGCCCTGTGCGCCTCCGCGCGGATACATCCACCCTCCGGCGTGCGCCTGTGCGGCGAGCAGGAGCCCCGCTGCCGCGCCGGCGAGGGAGGGGAGCGGCGTGTTCGCATGCGCCAGCACGCCGGACAGGAGACCTGCCGCCTCGTCGGTGCGGAAGGCGCGCCGCGCCAGGGGGGTGCCCTGCTCCAGCATCCGCATCGCGTAGCGGAAGGCCGTGATCGGCTCATGCGGCAAGCGCAGCATCTGGTTGCCGGTGAAGTCGACGACTCCGTCGATGTGCGTGCTCAGCGGGCGCAGCAGCGACAGCCACGCCCTGCCGTCCTCGCCGAGTGCGGATGCCGTGCGCTCGATGTCGCGCCAGGCGATCCCGGCGCGGCCGCCGTCGAGAGGATGCGCGTAGGAGATCTCGGGGTGGATCCAGTCGATCCGCTCGGCGAGGCCGAAGGCCTGGAAGAAGGGGGATGCGAGGGCCGCGGGATGCGCGGCGGAGCACACGTCGTGAAGGAAGCCGGGGAGCGTGGACTCGGCGGTGCGCACGCCGCCGCCGATCGTGTCCGCGGCTTCGAGGACGCGCACCTCGTACCCCGCTCTGGCCAGCGACACGGCCGCCGCGAGTCCGTTGGGACCGGAGCCGATGATCGTCGCGCGCGCCATGCGCCCAGTCTTCCACGGCACAAGTGGTATTCGCGCCGCCTCCGGGGTGAGACCATTGAGGAGATGACTGAAGTACAGGGTCCCACCCCTACTGGCACCTCCCGTCCGTATCGCTCGCTCACGGAGGCGCTTCGTGCGCACCGGGTCGCCCTGGAGAACTACGAGTTCATCACTGCGGTCACCGATGCCGTGGGCATCTCCTCCTTCATCGACCGAGGTCGGTACATCGAGGCCATCCGTCGTGGGGAGGGCGCATCCCTGCACATCGGACGCACGTACACGAACGGGTTCGGGGAGGACGAGGTCATCACGATCGGCTCCACCCCGCTGCGGCTCCAGCCGAGCGAGGGGCGTGAGCCGTACTTCTTCGTCACGCACCCGAGCGAGTACCCCCAGGTGACCACGACCGCGCGGTCGATGCGGCCGAGCACCCCGCGCGTCAGCGTTCCTCGCACTGCGAGCTCTCCGCGCACGGAGCGCACGCCGAAGCCCATCGAGCGCGACTACGGCGTGTGCGATGTGTGCTTCATGGTCAAGACCGCCGCCGGCGGCTGCGCCTGCGACTGAACCCGTCGACGCGGCCCGTGTGCGTCACCGCGGTGCCGCCTCTCGTCACGAGCGGCGTGCGAACGGTCTTCCGGTGAGCTCTTCGGAGACTTCCCAGATCCTGCGCGCCGCATCATCGTCGCGCAGTCGGGAGTAGAGCCGCTGCGGTCCCGGGGCGCCGCCGAGGTGGCCGGGTCCGCGGGGGCCGTAGAACCCGCCGCTCACGGCCTTCGAGGAGGTCGCGGCGTACAGCGCAGGAAGGCCGGCGGACTCCGCGGTGCCGAAGAGGATTCCGCGCCGTGAGAGCGCCCCGATGAAGCGGCGGCCGTTCGTCTCGCGTTCCCGGCCGAGGTCGGGACGGGCAGCGAGCAGGTTCGTCGGGGCCACGCCCGGATGCGAGAGCATGCTCGTGATGCCCCAGCCGCGCGATCGGCTGAGACGGTCGAGTTCGAGCCCGAAGAGGCCGAACGCGATCTTCGACTGGCTGTACGCGCGCATGCCGTCGTATGCGCGCTCCCACTGCAGATCGTCCCAGTTGATCGCGCCCTGATTCGCGGCGACGCTGATCTGGGAGACCACCCGTGCGCGGCCCTCTCGAAGCAGCGGGAGGAGTTCGCCGACGAGTGCGAAGTGTCCGAGGTGGTTCGCGCCGAACTGGAGCTCGAAGCCGTCAGCCGTGGTGCGTCGATCCGGCGGCGTCATGACGCCCGCGTTGTTGATGAGGATGCCGATCGGCGTCCCCTCCGCGCGCAGCGACTCGCCGAGAGCGGCCACGGAGTCGAGCGCGGAGAGGTCCAGATCGCGGAGGGAGATCTGCGCGTCGGGAACCGTCGTGCGGATGCGCTCGATCGCCGCACGTCCCTTGTCCCGGTTCCGGACGGGCATGACGACCTCGGCGCCCGCGGCGGCGAGTCGTGCGGCGATGCCGACGCCGATGCCGTCGCTGGCGCCGGTGACGACGGCGCGCCGGCCGTCGAGGTGCGGGATGTCGATGGATGGTGTGCGGGGCATGGTCTCCTCGTTTCTGACCTTCCGACTCTCCTCCGCACGCCGTGCGGCATCCAGGGATCGTCCGTCCGTGGATGCGCCCGAAGGCTGCTGGTACAAAGGACGGGACGGGGGTGCGCATGGAGATCGACAGGGCAGGGCTGGCGGAGTTCCTCCGGCTGCGCCGCGAGGCGCTGCAGCCGGAGGACGTGGGCCTCGCGAGAGGCGGACGCCGGCGGACGGGCGGCTTGAGGCGCGAGGAAGCCGCGAGCCTCAGCCACATGTCGACCGACTATTACGCACGGATCGAGCAGCAGCGGGGTCCTCAGCCCTCGCCGCAGATGATCGCGGCGATCGCCCAGGGGCTTCATCTCACGCTGGCCGAGAGAGATCACCTCTTCGTCCTCGCCGGGCACGCGCCTCCGCCGAGGGGAGGGGAGAGCAGTCACATCAGTCCCGGTATGCTGCGCATCTTCGACCGCCTGCACGACACCCCCGCGGAGGTCGTGACGGAGCTCGGCGAGACCCTCAGACAGACCGCGCTCGGCACGGCGCTCGTCGGCGACCTCACACGCTTCGAGGGGCCGGAACGCAGCATCGGATTCCGGTGGTTCGTCGATCCCTCGTCGCGTCGGATCTATGCGGAGGAGGAGCACGACTTCCTCTCCCGGCTCTGGGCCTCCGGCCTTCGCGACGTCGTGACGCGCCGTGGACCCTCGTCGCGCGCCGCGCGGTGGACCAGGGAACTCCTCGATCGCAGCGACGAGTTCGCTCGGATCTGGGGGCTGCACGAGGTGGGGCTCCGCCCGCGAGCGGTCAAGCACTTCGTCCACCCGGAACTGGGTGCTCTCGAGCTGGAATGCCAGACGCTCTTCGAACCGGAGCAGTCCCACGCGCTTCTCGTCTACACGGCTGCTCCAGGGAGCGAGAGTCAGGAGAAGCTGCGCCTGCTCTCCGTCATCGGCGCGGAGAGCTTCTCAGGATGAGGTGCGAAGGACTCAGGCGGACGAATGCCATCGTCACGAAAGAGTCGAGGTCGAGGCAGGCAGCTGCGACCGAATCGCTGAGCTCGTTCGGCGATGGGGAGTTGTGCCCATCCCCTGTGTGGCCGTTGTTTTGTAAAGTTGATGGTGTCAGGCCGGAGGGGGCCGGGCTCGACTGATCGTCGAAAGGCATGGGGGGCATGGCTGACGAAGTACAGGTGTTCTACACCGAGCTCATCACGGAGACATCCTCGGTTAACAGTTCGACGACGGCGCTGCTCGCCACGGTCGGCTATCTCCAGGGCGACGATGTCGGCGTCGAGAATCCGGCGCACAGGACATCGCTCCGTCTGGAGATGCATCGGAGGTTCATCGCACTGCGCAGCGCCGTCGAGGGCATCATCACCGATGCGAGTGACATCGCCGTGCGTCTGCAGGCGATCAGCGACCGTCACTCCGAACTCGATGTCGAACTCACAGGAAAAGAGCAGCCGTGAATCTGGTCTCTCCCCATCGCGGCTATCCGCTGGAGCGGATCGAGGGCAACTCGGGCTCGATGGAGACATGGGTGGGCACGTTCGACCGCATCGCGAAGGATCTCGGCGACCTGCGTGACCGTGCGCATCGTGTGGCCGAGCTCCCTGGTGTGGGCGACGCGATCAGCCGCGCGCGAAGCGACGCGCAGGTGATCGCAGGCCCGGTTCGCTCGGGCATCGTCGACGCGCAACTGCTGTCGAGCGTGTTGTCCGCATACGCCGATGCGTACTCGGCGCATGCGGTGCCTGCGAACAGGATGATCGAGGAGATCCGGAACGCCCACGCGGCGTGGGAGAGCGCCGCAGGCGAGGCCGAGCAGGCGGGGCTCAAGGCGCTGTGGTCGTCTCGATCCGGGCCGGACGACGAGGCGACCAAAGCCAACGACGATGCCCGCGATGCGATGGCGACGGCGGATGCCGCCAAGAAGGCGCTCGACGAGCTGTGGACGTCGTGGGAGACGCTCTACACGTCATGGGACGAGGCCTATGACAAGGCGCTGTCGTCGCTCGTCTCGGGAGCGAGCGTCTACCTCACGAACGAGGAGAAGGCGCTGCTCGATCAGCTCCTCGCGGCCAATGACCCGGCTGCGGTCTGGCAGCTCTGGAACGCGAACCCGGCTCTGCGGGATGCTCTCGCCGACCACTACCCGGACATCATCGGCAATCTCGACGGCATCCCGTACGACGTCCGCGCCGAGGCCAACCTGCGCAGGCTGAAAGAGCTGCACAACAGGCTGCAGTTCCTCTCGGAGCCGCAGAAGTCCGAGGTGGCGGCGCTGTGGGATGAGGTCGAGAAGAAGAACGGCAAGCTCATCTCCTTCGATCCGGACGGTTCGGAGCAGACGACCGCCGCGCTCTGGTACGGCCCGTTCGACGCGGCGAACGTGTCGACGCTGGTGCCGGGCATGCTGTCGAAGGTGAACGGCATCGGGGAGTTCGGGAAGTCCGCGCGAGACCTCATCGACGGCACCGGCGACGCAGCCGTGGCATGGTTCGGCTATGACTCGCCAGAGGTCCCCGAGGAGCCGTTCATGGACAGGGCGCAGAACGGGGCTCCCGCCCTGCGATCCTTCCTGCTGGGACTCGATGCGCAACCCGGTTCGCGGACGATCAACGTGATCGCGCACTCCTACGGCAGCACGACCGCGGCGCTGGCGATCGGTTCGGCAGCGGACGGGCTCGGCGTGGACAGATTCATCACGGTCGGGTCGGCGGGCCTGCCCGACGACGCTCAGGTGCTCGCCAATCTGCAGTCCCCGGATGCTCCGCGCATCTACGCGACCACGTCGGCGAATGACTTCTGGGCGCCTGTCGGCAAAGTGACGGGGTGGGGTCACCACACCGATCCGGCGAGCCTCGACGGGGTCACCACGTTCGACAGCGACGGGGGAGTGGATGCCGCGGGCGAGCCGCTCTTGGCGACCCCCGGCCACAGCGCCCACTCGGGCGTGAACTTCCCGGGTCAGAACGCCCCCGGCGGCTATCTGCTCAAGGGCAGCGAATCCTTCTACAACGTGCGCGAGATCGTGCGCACCGGCGAGCCGGGTACCGAGCCCGGCGGCGAAGGAAGCGAGAAGGGGTATTGGGATCTCGTGGCCGAGGGGATGTCGCAGGGCGGCTATGGGCTCGGATACTAGGGTGTCGATGATGAGGCGTGCGTGGGCGGCGGTGGCCGTCGGATTGGTGTTGGTGATGACGGGTTGCGGTGCGGCGGTACCGGAGGGCGATGCGCTCTACCGGGATGGCGAGAAGCGCTTCATGGAGCTCGCGACGCGGATGCACACCGTGCTGATGGGCATCCACGAGGGTGTGTGGACGATCCCCGTGGGCGGGGACGGGGCCGTCCCCGGAAGCTGCACGATCGGATTCGGCGGCGCCGATGGATACGCGTTCTCCTACCGGCGAACCGTGGACCTGCCGGGAATGGATCCCGAAGCGGTGAGCGCCGCGGCGGTGGCCGCGTTCCGGGAAGCGGGATTCGACGGGACGCCGACCACCTACGGGTCCGGCGAGTCCGCGGAGTGGAATGTCATCGCCGACGACGAGACGCTCGGAAACGTGGTGGCGACGATCCGTCCGCGCGAGGGGAGGGTCGAGGTATCCGCCGACACGCCGTGCGTGCCGGGGAAGGCGGGCGACCTGTCGTACATGGTGACCGACGACGAGCACCGCGGCGACGGCCCTTCGACGTGGCGGTACCTGCCGGCGACGGAGGGGCCGGACTCGGTGCCGCAGTTCTACTTCCCCGCCGACGGTCCGATCTACTTCAATGAGGATGAGACGCCGGTGGAGCCGCAGCCCGTCGTCACCGATCCTCCGAAGGCCCCCTACGGCGGCTGATCTCGCGTTCCGTCGCTGCCTGGCTCAGGCGAAGGCGCTCATCCCCGTGATGTCGCGGCCGAGCAGCAGGGCCTGCACGCTCTCGGTGCCCTCGTACGTGTGGATCGCCTCGATGTCGGCCATGTGCTGCATGACGCCGTTCTCGAGCAGGATGCCGTTGCCCCCGAGCAGGTCGCGGGCCGTCGATGCGATGCGGCGGGCGGCGCGGGTGTTGTGGAACTTGGCGAGCGACGCCTGCGTCGGCCGCAGCTCGCCCACCGTCTCCAGGTCGGCGAGGCGACGGCAGTACAGCTGCATGGCGGTGAGGTCCTCGAGCATGTGCGTGAGCCGCTCCTGCACCATCTGGAACTTCGCGAGCGGCTTGCCGAACTGCACGCGCTCCTTCGCGTAGGCGAGTGCGGCCTCGTAGCAGGCGGTCGCGTGCCCGAGAGCCGACCAGGCCACTCCGGATCGCGTCGCGTAGAGCACGGTCGACGCGTCCTTGAAGCTGTGGGTGCCGGGGAGCACGGCGTCGAGGGGCACCCGCACGTCGTCCAGGGCGATGTGCGCCTGGTAGATCGCACGCAGTGAGGCCTTGCCGCGGATGACGGTGCCGACGTAGCCGGGGGTGTCCTGTTCGACGAGGAAGCAGCGGACGGCGCCGTGCTCGGCGGCATCCGGGTCGTCCACGCGCGCCCACACGAACGTGATGCCGCCGGAGGCGCCGTTGCCGATCCACTTCTTGGCGCCGCGGATGACCCACTCCTCGCCGTCTCGACGGGCGACGGTCTCGAGCGACACGGAGTCGGAGCCGTGATCGGGCTCGGTGAGGGCGAACGAGCCGAGGACCGAGCCGTCGGCGAGGCCCGTCAGCCACTTCTCCTGCTGCGCGTCGGAGCCGAACAGCGCGAGCGTGCGCAGCGCGAGACCGCCCTGCACGGCGAGCACGGTGCCGAGCGATCCGTCTCCGCGGGAGATCTCCATGTTCACGAGGCCCGCGGCCAGCGGCGACAGGCGGGTGAGCGACGGATGCTCGATGCCGTCGACGACGAGGTCCATCTCGCCCATGCGGCGGGCGGCATCCAGCGGGTACTCCGCGCGATCCCAGGCATCCGCCATCTGCGGGCCGACCTCGTCGATGTACGCGCGTGCGCGATCCCATGCCTCGCGGTCGGCGGCGGGGATATCGAGGAAGACGGCGTAGTAGTCGCTGTCCTGGCGACCGGTGATGTCGTACGACGAGACGCGCTCGCCGGGGAAGGGGGAAGCTGCAGTGCTCATGGGAGGCTCCTTCGTGGCACCAAGTATCGTACTCCTCGATACTCAGTTTCACGAGCCCGGGCGCGCGAGACCGCCGAGCCGTCGCGAACGGCGTGTGCGTGCGTCGAGAACCGGCCGTTCGCGGCGGACCGCGACGCGGGTGAAGGGCGGGCCGGCCCTGGCTCAGTCGAGCTGCGTGCGCAGGCGGCGGGTGACCTCGGCTATCGGCATCGAACGGGGGAAGACGGCGACCACCACGTCGTCCGGCGCCTCCGCAGGTGCCTCGGCGGGCACGCCGTAGCGGCGCCGCACATCGGCCAGCGCCGACTGCAGCGTCGACAGCGGCACCTTCTTCTTGCCGCGCAGCAGCTGGCGCAGCACGTGGTTGTGCACCGCCGTCACGAGGGCGGCGAAGCCCACCGCGTCCAGCGGGTCGATACCGGGGAGGGATGTGCGCAGGTAGTCGTCGAACAGGCGCTCGTAGCGGAACACGGTGATGATCTCCCGCTCACGCAACACCGGGACCTGCCGGACGATCTGGTAGCGACGACGCGCGAGCTCCGGATCGTTCGCGAAGTGCGAGAAGACGGACTCGGATGCCGCGCAGACGGCGCCCCACGGGTCTTCGTGCCCCTCGGCGAGGAACTCCCTGAGCTGCTCGATGAGGACCTCGTGGTCGGCGAACACCACGTCCTCCTTGCCGCCGAACTGGCGGAAGAAGGTCGATCGCGAGACGCCGGCGGCCTTGGCGATCTGCTCGACGGACGTCTGGTCGAAACCCTGGGTCTGGAACAGTTCGAGCGCTGCGGCGACGACGGCGGAGCGCGGTTCGGGGAAGTCTCGCATGACGAAAGCCTAGAACCTCGCGGGCGAACTGCGAGGCGGCTTTCCCGGCACGGGGCGCTCAGAGCGAGGTAGTAAGCTGGGGGACTGGTCGATGTCTCGACATCGAGAGAAAAACCAGCCGCATCCCAGTGAAGGAACCACAGTGGATCTGTACGAGTACCAGGCACGAGACGTTTTCGAGAAGTACGGAGTGCCGGTCCTCGCCGGCATCGTCGCCGACACCCCCGAGGAGGTGAAGGCAGCCGCTGAGAAGATCGGCGGAGTCGTCGTCGTCAAGGCACAGGTCAAGACCGGTGGTCGCGGCAAGGCGGGCGGCGTCAAGGTCGCGAAGACCCCCGAAGAGGCGTACGAGGCGGCCAAGGCCATCCTCGGCCTCGACATCAAGGGCCACATCGTCAAGCGCGTCATGGTCGCACAGGGCGCCCGCATCGCCGAGGAGTTCTACTTCTCCGTGCTGCTCGACCGCGCCAACCGCTCCTACCTGAGCCTCTGCTCGGTCGAGGGCGGCATGGAGATCGAGGAGCTCGCCGTCGAGCGCCCAGAGGCGCTCGCCCGCGTCGAGGTCAACCCGCTCACGGGCATCGATAAGGCGAAGGCCGTCGAGATCGCCCGCGCGGCGAACTTCCCCGAGGACCTCGTCGAGAAGGTCTCCGACGTCTTCGTGAAGCTCTTCGACGTCTACAAGGGCGAGGACGCGACGCTCGTCGAGGTCAACCCGCTGGTCCGCACCGAAGAGGGCGACATCATCGCGCTCGACGGCAAGGTCACGCTCGACGACAACGCCTCCGAGATCCGCCACCCCGAGCACGAGGCGCTCGAGGACAAGGACGCCGCTGACCCGCTCGAGGCCAAGGCCAAGGCGAGCGGCCTGAACTACGTGAAGCTCGACGGCGAGGTCGGCATCATCGGCAACGGCGCAGGCCTGGTCATGTCGACGCTCGACGTCGTCGCCTACGCCGGTGAGAACCACAACGGCGTCAAGCCCGCCAACTTCCTCGACATCGGCGGCGGCGCCTCTGCCGAGGTCATGGCCGCAGGTCTCGACGTGATCCTCGGCGACCCGCAGGTCAAGAGCGTGTTCGTCAACGTCTTCGGCGGCATCACGGCGTGCGACGCCGTGGCCAACGGAATCAAGGGCGCCCTCGAGACGCTGGGCGCCGCGGCATCCAAGCCCCTCGTCGTGCGCCTCGACGGCAACCGCGTCGACGAGGGCCGCGCGATCCTCGCCGAGTACGCGCACCCGCTCGTCACCCTGGCCGCCACGATGGACGAGGGCGCCGACAAGGCCGCCGAGCTCGCCAACGCCTGATCGCAGAGAGACACAAGGACTAGAGAAATGTCGATCTACCTCAACAAGGACTCCAAGGTCATCGTCCAGGGCATCACCGGCGGCGAGGGCACCAAGCACACGGCGCTCATGCTGAAGGCCGGCACCCAGGTCGTCGGCGGCGTCAACGCCCGCAAGGCCGGCACCACGGTCGCGCACACGGACAAGGACGGCAACGCCGTCGAGCTCCCCGTCTTCGCCTCGGTCGCCGAGGCCATGAAGGAGACCGGCGCCGACGTGTCGATCGCCTTCGTCCCCGGCGCCTTCACGAAGGACGCGATGATCGAGGCCATCGACGCCGAGATCCCGCTCCTCGTCGTCATCACCGAGGGCGTCCCCGTCGGCGACTCGGCCGAGGCCTGGGCGTACGCGCAGAGCAAGGGCAACAAGACCCGCATCATCGGCCCGAACTGCCCCGGCATCATCACCCCCGGTGAGGCGCTCGTCGGCATCACCCCGGCGAACATCACCGGCAAGGGCCCGATCGGCCTCGTGTCGAAGTCGGGCACCCTGACCTACCAGATGATGTTCGAGCTGCGCGACCTGGGCTTCTCGACCGCCATCGGCATCGGCGGCGACCCGGTCATCGGCACCACGCACATCGACGCGCTCGCCGCGTTCGAGGCCGACCCCGAGACCAAGGCCATCGTCATGATCGGAGAGATCGGCGGCGACGCGGAAGAGCGCGCGGCCGACTACATCAAGGCGAACGTCACGAAGCCGGTCGTCGGCTACGTCGCGGGCTTCACCGCCCCCGAGGGCAAGACCATGGGCCACGCCGGAGCCATCGTCTCGGGCTCGGCGGGCACCGCTCAGGCCAAGAAGGAGGCCCTTGAGGCCGCCGGGGTCAAGGTCGGCAAGACGCCGTCCGAGACCGCCGACCTCATGCGCGCGATCGTGGAAGCTCTCTGATCTGAGCTACGCTTGACATGAAGGCCCCGGGCTCCACCCCGGGGCCTTCTTGCATGTCCGGCTGCGGCATCCGCTCGGGCATCCGCTCGCCCGCTCGTGCAGTCGGGCGGATGCTCGCCCTCGTGTTTTTCGGAGGGTTGTCGTTTTTTCGGATGATCGGCGGCGGATCGTCCGATGAACGTGCGACGGTCCGAGGAGCGTGCGACGGTCCGAAGGCTGGTGGGGATGCTGCGTACTCGCTCGTTGCATGTCCGGCTGCGGCATCCGCTCGGGCATCCGCTCGCCCGCTCGTGCAGTCGGGCGGATGCTCGCCCTCGTGTTTTTCGGAGGGTTGTCGTTTTTTCGGATGATCGGCGGCGGATCGTCCGATGAACGTGCGATCGTCCGATGAACGTGCGACGGTCCGAGGGGGCGGCAGAGATGACAGAGCGGCAGCAGAGACGGCAGAGGGGGCGGTGAGACGGCGGAGGGGCGGATGCCGTAGCATCCGCCCCTCTGTCGTGCGGGTGTCAGGCGCCGAGCAGCGCCTCGATCGGGCCGCGGGCGAAGAACAGCACGAAGCCGACGCCGACCGCCCACAGCAGCGGGTGGATCGTCTTGGCCCTGCCGGAGAACGCGTTCACGACGATCCAGCTGACGAAGCCCGCCCCGATGCCGTTGGCGATCGAGTAGGTCATCGGCATCACCGTGGCGGTGAGGAACACCGGCAGCAGCACGCGGAAGTCGCTCAGATCGATGTTCTTGATCTGCGAGAGCATCATGGCGCCGACGAGCACGAGAGCCGCCGCGGCGACGGCGCTGGGCACCAGGGACGTGAGCGGCGTGAAGAACATCGCGAGCAGGAACATCGCGCCGGTGATGACCGTCGCGAAGCCCGTGCGGGCGCCCTCGCCGATGCCGGCGCCCGACTCCACGAACACCGTGGCCGACGACGACGAGGTGCCGCCTCCGACGATCGCGCCGACGCCCTCGACCACGAGGGCCGACTTGATCCGGGGGAAGTCGCCCTTCTCGTCGGCGAGGTCGGCCTCCTTGGCGAGACCGGTCATGGTGCCCATGGCGTCGAAGAAGTTCGAGAACAGCAGCGTGAAGACGAACATCACCAGGGTGACGCCGCCGACCTTCGCGAAGTCGAAGCCGAAGTCGACCTGGCCGATCAGGCTCAGGTCGGGGAGCCCCACGATGCTGCCGTTGAATCCGAAGTCCTGACCGAAGGGCCAGATGAGGTTGACGAGCGCTGCGAGCACGGAGCCGCCGACCAGGGCGATGAGGATGGCGCCCTTGATGCGCAGGGCGATGAGCACGCCGCCGATCAGCAGCGTGATGACGAACAGCAGGGTGGGGATGGATGCCACGGAGCCGCCGATGCCGAGATCGACCGGGGGAGAGGCGTTCTTGGTCGAGGTCACGAACCCGGCGTTCACGAAGCCGATGAAGGCGATGAAGAGGCCGATGCCGACCGTGATCGCGAGCTTGAGCTGCACGGGGACGGCATCGAAGATCAGCTTGCGCAGACCGGTCGCCGCGAGCAGCACGATGATCACGCCGTTGATCATGACCAGCGCCATGGCCTCCGGCCAGGTCACGGTGCCGACGACCGTGAAGGCGAGGAACGCGTTGATGCCGAGGCCGGCGGCGAAGGCGAACGGCAGGCGGGTGACGAGCCCGAAGAGGATCGTCATGATCCCGGCGGTCAGCGCGGTGGCTGCGGCGACCGCGGGGCCGGACAGCACGTGGCCGTCGACGTCGGGGGTGGCGAGGATGATCGGGTTGAGGATCACGATGTAGGCCATGGTGACGAAGGTCACCAGGCCTCCGCGCACCTCGGTGCCGATCGTGGATCCGCGCTTGCTGATCTCGAAGAAGCGGTCGAGAGCGTTCGTGGGCTCTGCGCTCGCGCGGGCAGGGGACGGGGCAGTTGTCATCGGGGGAACCTCCGTGGAGACGATATCGTGTCGCCCGAGTCGCGCGCGCCCCGAGGGGAGCCGCAGGTTCTCGTCGTAGTCTCGAAGGGATATGCAACGCCTCCTCGTCGCGCTCCTCGCGGCCGTCGACGCGGCCATCGCGGCCGCGATCGGTCTCGCCGTGCTGCTGGCGCCCCTCACCCTGCTCTGGACGCTCGCGTTCGGCGTCGGCGCCGACTGGGGCTCCCTGTGGCCTCTCACGGGAACCCTGTGGCAGTTCGGGCACGGGGTGCCGTTGGATCTGACGATCCCCACCGAGGTGCTGACCGCCGCCGGGATCGCCCCGGAGGCGGCGTCGTTCACGCTGTCGGTGACGCCACTGGCCTTCCTCGTCTTCACGCTGCTCTTCGCCGCGCGATCCGGTGCGCGGGCGGCTCGCGCGGGCACCTGGCTGCTCGGCGCGCTCTCGGGATCCGCCGCGTTCGCGCTGATCGCCGTGGGCGTCGCGCTGACCTCGAGCCTCGGCGTCGCCCGCACGCCTCTCGCTCTCGCGATCCTGCTGCCGTCGGCCGTCTACCTCGTCGGCGCCGTGTGCGGAGCCGTGCGCATCGCGTGGGAGGACGGCGACGGCGGCATCCTCGACCGTGTTCACGACGCCGTGGACTCCTGGGGTGAGTGGGGGCCGGTGCCCGCCGCAGCGGTGCGGGGAGCGGCTTTCGCGCTCGTCGGCGTGGTCGCGGCATCCGCGCTCGCCGTCGCGGTGATGACCATGCTGCGCGGAGGGCAGGTCGTGGCGCTCTTCGAAGCCGCCAGGGTCGACGTGCTCGGCGCCACGGTGCTCACCCTCGGACATCTCGTCTACCTGCCCACGCTGATCGTCTGGGCCGCCTCCTGGCTCGCCGGTCCCGGCTTCGCCGTCGGCGCCGGCACCGCGGTGTCGCCGGCGGGCACGCAGCTCGGCGTGGTGCCCGGCATCCCGGTGCTGGGCCTGCTGCCCGAGAACGGCTCGATGTGGATGCTGGTGGTCGTGCTCGTCCCCATCGCGGCTGGCGCCTTCGCCGGCTGGGCGGTGCGCTCGCGTCTCGTCTGGGAGGGCACGCCGCTCGGTCTCGCCCAGCGCGGGGCGATCGCGCTGGGCATCGCCGTGCTCACCGCGGGCGTGGCTGCGACGGCCGCTGTCGTCGCGAACGGATCGATCGGTCCGGGGCGGCTCGGAGTGGTCGGACCCGCGGCGCTGCCCTTCGCGCTGGCGCTCGGCGGCGAGGTGCTGATCGGCGCCGCGATCCTGCTGCTCGCGCCTCGTCACCGCGATGAGCTCGCGGAGGAGCGCACCGATCGGTGGATCGCCGAGATGGCGGCATCCGACCTGCCGCTGAACGACGCACCGGATGCCGGTTCCTCCTTCGACACGACGCCGCTGGACGATCTCCCTCCGCGCGGCTCCGGGGGCTGACATGCGGGTCGGGCGCGCCGCGGCGCCCCGGTAGACTGGGCGCGTGCTCACGGTCGCCGTTCTCATCTCGGGCACAGGCTCGAATCTTCGTGCCCTCCTCGAGGCTGCTCGTCACCCCGACTTCCCCGCGCGGGTCGTCGTGGTCGGAGCCGACCGCGAAGCCGACGGGCTCGCGCACGCCGAGGAGTTCGGCATCCCGAGCTTCACGGTGCCGTGGCACCTGCACGAGAGCCGCGAGCACTGGGGCGAGGAGGTCGGCCGTCAGCTCGACGTCTGGAAGCCGGATCTCGTCGTGCTCAGCGGACTCATGCGCCTGCTGCCGCCGTCTCTCGTCGCCGCGTACTCGCCGCGTCTGATCAACACCCACCCGGCCTACCTGCCGGAGTTCCCCGGAGCGCACGGCGTGCGCGATGCGCTCGCCGCCGGAGCCGCCGAGACCGGGGCCAGCGTGATCGTCGTCGACGACGGCGTCGACACCGGCCCCATCCTCGCGCAGGAGCGCGTGCCGATCGTCGAGGGCGACACCGAGCACACGCTGCACGAGCGCATCAAGCCCGTCGAGCGCCGACTCCTCATCGACGTGGTGCGACGCATCGCGACCGGCGAGCTCGCGCTGTCCTCCGCTTCCTGACCCCTCACCCTCGCACGAAGGAGCCCTCCATGGCCGGCCCCCGCCACGACCCCTCGCTGTACCGCGATCGCGATGCGGTCCCGATCCGCCGCGCGCTCGTCTCGGTGAGCGACAAGACCGGGCTGCTGGCCCTCGCCGCGGCGCTCGCCGAATCCGGCGCCGAGATCGTGTCGACGGGCTCCACCGCCGCGACGATCCGCGAGGCGGGCTTCGAGGTCACCGACGTCGCCGCCGTCACCGGCGTCGACGAGATGCTCGACGGCCGCGTCAAGACGCTGCACCCGAAGATCCACGGCGGCCTCCTCGCCGACCTGCGGCTGGAGGATCACGAAGGACAGCTCGAGCACCTCGGCATCGCGCCGTTCGAACTCGTGGTGGTGAACCTGTACCCGTTCGTCGAGACCGTGGCCTCTGGCGCTCAGGGCGATGACGTCGTCGAGCAGATCGACATCGGCGGCCCTGCCATGGTGCGCGCCGCCGCGAAGAACCACGCCAACGTCGCCATCGTCGTCTCGCCGGAGTCGTATCCGGCGATCGTCGGCGCGATCAAGGAGGGCGGCACGTCCCTCTCGCAGCGGCGCGAGCTCGCGGCGCGCGCCTTCGCGCACACTGCTGCCTACGACGCTGCGGTCGCCTCGTGGTTTGCCGAGGGGACCCTGATCGACCAGGGCGACCTGCCGGCCCACCTCACGATCCAGGCCGAGCGTCTCGCGACCCTCCGCTACGGCGAGAACTCCCACCAGCGCGGCGCGATCTACACGCGCGCCGGCGGCCACGGCATCGCCCAGGCGACGCAGCTGCAGGGCAAGGAGATGTCGTACAACAACTACGTCGATGCGGATGCCGCCCTGCGCGCCGCCTACGACATGGTGCTGCCCGCCGTCGCGATCATCAAGCACGCGAACCCCTGCGGCATCGCCACCACCGCGCCGAACGCCCTCGACCCGATCGCCAGCGCGCACCTGCGGGCCCACGAGTGCGACCCGGTGTCGGCGTACGGCGGGGTGATCGCCGCGAACGGCACGGTCACGCTCAAGATGGCCGAGAACCTCAAGGACATCTTCACCGAGGTCATCGTCGCTCCCTCGTTCGAGCCCGCCGCGCTCGAGGTCTTCAAGGCCAAGAAGAACCTGCGTCTGCTGCAGCTCCCCGAAGACTGGCAGCAGGAGCGCATGGACGTCCGCCTGGTGTCCGGCGGCCTGCTGCTGCAGGACGCCGACCGGTTCCCCGACGACATCTGGTCGGTCGCGAAGGACTGGGAGCTCGTCTCGGGCGAGCGCCCGAGCGACGCGGAGATGGAGAACCTCATCTTCGCGTGGAAGGCGTGCCGCGCCGTGAAGTCGAACGCGATCGTGCTCGCGAAGGACAACGCCACCGTCGGTGTCGGCATGGGCCAGGTCAACCGCGTGGACTCCTGCCGTCTCGCGGTCGAGCGGGCGGGCGACCGCGCGACCGGATCGGTCGCGGCATCCGACGCGTTCTTCCCGTTCGCCGATGGCGCGCAGGTGCTCATCGACGCGGGCATCAAGGCGATCGTCCAGCCCGGCGGCTCGGTGCGCGACGAAGAGGTGGTGGATGCGGCCCGCAAGGCCGGCGTCACCATGTTCTTCACCGGGGAGCGCCACTTCTTCCACTGATCGTTCCTGGGCTTCGAGACGGGAGCCCTCCGCAGTGCCGACCCTCGTGCCCACGTGAGCGCGAGGGTCTCGGCATCTGCGCCGACGACATGAGCGCTGCATGCGGACTCCCCGTCCGTATACTGAGGGAAACCTGGGTGATGGAGCAGAGGTATGGCGGCGCAGACGGCATGGTGGCTGACACCGACCTCGTACTGGGTGCCCGAGCATCTGGTCGTCTCGGCCTGGCTGACGCACGGCTCCTTCGCCGCCTGGATCGTCGATGCGCTGCGTCCGCGCGATGTCATCGAGCTCGGCACCCACAACGGGTTCTCCTGCTTCGCCTTCGCGGAGGCGGCCAAGCGTCTCGGCCATGAGGTCCGGATCGATGCGGTGGACAGCTGGGTGGGCGACGACCACGCGGGCTTCTACGACGAATCCGTCTACGATGCGGTGCGCGCGATCGCGGAACACGACTACGGCACGTCGGTCGTCCTGAACCGTGGGTACTTCTCCGAGGTGCGTTCGGCGTTCGCCCCGGCATCCGCCGACCTCCTGCACATCGATGGTCGCCACGCATACGACGACGTCCGCGCCGACTACGAGCAGTGGCGCGACACGGTGCGCGATGGAGGTGTGATCCTCTTTCACGACATCGCCGAGCGGCGCGAGGACTTCGGCGTATGGCGGCTGTGGGAGGAGATCGCGGAACCGGGGCGCTCCTTCACCTTCGAACACGGTCACGGGCTCGGCGTTCTCGCTGTGGGCGATGTGGTGAACGAGCCGCTCCGTGCGCTCTTCGAAGCCGATGAGGCCACGGCCGATCGCATTCGGAACGATTTCGAACGGCTCGGCGGAGTCATCGCGCTGGTGGAACGGGCGGAGCGTCTCGAAGCAGAGGTCTCCTCATTGCGCGGCGAGATCGGCGCGCTGCAGGCGGAGAGCCAGTATCTGACGGACGAGGTGGCGGCGAGGGACGCGCGCATCGTGGCCCTGCAGGAGAGCACGAGCTGGAAGGTGACGGCACCGCTTCGCGCGGTAGGTAAGGCGCTGCCGAGAAGTCGCTGAACCGGTCGTGCCCTGATACGACCACAGCGATGTCCGATTTCCGCCAGTGCGTGTCGGCGGGGCATGACAGCATGGATCCATGAGCTTCCCCGTGATCGACTTCGACGAGCGGTATCGCGCCATCAGCGCCCGCGACACCCGCTTCGACGGGCAGTTCGTCACCGCCGTGCGATCGACCGGGATCTACTGCCGACCGAGCTGCCCTGCGCGCACCCCCAAGCCCGAGAACGTCACGTTCTACCCGACCAGCGCCGCCGCGCACGAGGCCGGCTACCGTGCGTGCAAGCGCTGCCTGCCGGAGGCCGCGCCCGGCTCCCCGGCATGGGACATCCGGGGAGACACCGCCGCGCGGGCGATGCGGCTGATCGCCGACGGGGTCGTGGAGCGCGAGGGCGTGCCGGGGCTCGCCTCGCGTCTCGGGTACTCCAGCCGTCATCTGACCCGCCTCCTCGCCGCCGAGCTCGGTGCCGGGCCGCTCGCACTCGCCAGGGCCCATCGCGCCCACACGGCTCGCATGCTCCTCGTCGGCACCGACATGCCCATCTCCGACGTCGCGTTCTCGGCCGGGTTCGCCAGCATCCGCCAGGGCAACGAGACGATCCGCGAGGTGTTCGGACTCACCCCGGGGGAGCTGCGCGCGCGCAGACGCAAGGACGCGGCGGCGGAGCCCACCCCCGGTGCGATCGACCTCGTGCTTCCGTATCGCGGTCCGTTCGACGCGGCCGGTGTGTTCGCGTGGATGGCTGCGCGGGCTGTACCTGGCATCGAGACGGTCACGCCGACCTCGTTCGCTCGGCATCTGCGTTTGGCAGGAGGTCCTGCGTGGTTCGAGGTGCGGGAGGATGCCTCCTCGCGGCTCCGTCTGCGCGCGAGCGTCACCCAGCTCGGCGACCTCGCCCCGCTCGTGGCCACTGTCCGCCGCATCTTCGATCTCGACGCCGACCCGCTGGCCGTCGACGACGCGTTGAGCGCGCACCCCGAGCTCGCGCCGCTGGTCGCCCGAACCCCCGGCATCCGCGTCCCCGGCTCGGCCGACCCGCAGGAGATGCTCATCCGCGCGATGATCGGGCAGCAGATCACCGTGGTCGCGGCCCGCACGGCGCTGACGGCCCTGGCCGACGCGCTCGGCGAGCGCACGCCGCACCCCGTTCCCGACGGAACGGGTGAGCCGGGGCTGCTGTTCCCGACGATGTCGGCGATCGCCGCGCACGGGGCAGAGGTGCTCCGCGGGCCCGCCGCGCGCATCAGGGCGATCGTGGGAGCAGCCGCCGCGCTCGCCGACGGCACCCTCACCCTCACCGTCGGCGACGACGGCGTGCAGCAGCGCTCCGCACTGCTCGCGATGCCCGGCATCGGCCCGTGGACCGCCGATTACGTGCGCATGCGCGTGCTCGGCGACCCCGACATCCTGCTCCCCGGAGATGTGGCCCTGCGCGCAGGCGCCGCGGCCTCCGGCCTGCCGGGAGACCCCGGCCCCCTCACGGACTGGGCCGAGCGCGTCGCGCCCTGGCGCAGCTACCTCAGCGCGCACCTGTGGCGCGCGGCGCCGGTCAGGCCGACGCGCACGAAGACGACGAAGAAGGAGACCCCATGAACGCCCTCATCCAGACCATCGACACCGCGGACGGCCCCTTCACGATCCTCGCCGACGACCGGCAGCGCGTGCTGTCCTCGGGGTGGACCGCCGATCAGGAGGCGATCCTCGACCGGCTCGCCGTCGCCCATCGGCCGGAGTCGGTCATCGAGGCGGAGACGGATGCCGCCTCCGCCGTTGTCGCCTACTACGGGGGCGACCTCGCCGCGATCGACACGGTCGCCGTGATGCAGACCGGCACCTCCCTGCAGCTCGCAGGATGGGAGCTCCTGCGCCGCATCGACCCCGGTGCGCCGCTGACCTACACGACCTTCGCGGCGCGTCTCGACAATCCTCGTGCCGTGCGGGCGGCCGCGTCCATCTGCGCGCGCAACGCCCCCGCGCTGTTCGTGCCCTGCCACCGGGTGCTCCGCACGGACGGCACTCTCGGCGGCTTCGCGTGGGGACTCGACGTCAAGGAGAGCCTCCTGGCGCGGGAGGCCGCCGCTCGTTGAGCCGATCCGACGACTCCGCGGCGCGCAAGTGGTGCGCGGCGACGAACCGGCACTGTGTCCCCGCTCGTATGCTCGACGCGAGAAACGAGGTCGAGGAGGGCCGATGGCGCAGGTCGAGACGATCAGAACCTGGGTCGAGCGGCGGATGCCGGAGCTCGTCGCCACGCACCGGGTCCCCGCGCTGTCGCTCGCGATCGGCCTCGGCGACGAGACGATCGAGTTCGCGACCGGCATCCTGAACCGTGCCACCGGCGTCGAGGCGACGACGGATGCGGTCTTCCAGATCGGCTCCGTCACCAAGGTGTTCACGGCGACGCTCGTCATGCAGCTCGTCGACGAGGGGCTGCTCGGGCTGGATCAGGCGGTGCGCGACATCCTGCCCGGATTCCGGGTGGCCGACGCCGACGCATCGGCGTGGATCACCGTGCGCCAACTGCTCAGTCACTCCTCGGGCTTCGAGGGCGATGTGTTCGTCGACACGGGGGCGGGCGACGACAACCTGGAGCGCTACGTCGACATCCTCGCCGGGACTCCGCAGCTCTTCGCGCCTGGAGAGATGTTCTCGTACAACAACGCGGGGTTCTCGACCCTCGGCCGCCTCGTCGAGGTGCTGCGGGGAGCGCCGTACGACCGGGTGCTCCGCGAACGCCTGCTCGATCCGCTCGGACTCCGGCACGCCGCCGTCGATGCGGCGGAGGCGATCCTCCACCGCACGGCGGTCGGACATCTGCGCACCGCGGCGGGAGACATCGCTCCGACGACCGTGTGGTCGATGGAGCGCTCGGGGAGTCCGGCGGGGTCCCGACTCGCGATGAGCGCGCGCGACCTGCTGGGCTTCGGGCGCCTCCATCTCGCCGGAGGCGTCGCGGCGGACGGATCCCGGCTGCTGTCCACGGCATCCGTCGAGGACATGCGCCGCCCCCAGGTGCGGCTGCCGGACATCGACCAGGGCGTCGCCTGGGGTCTCGGCTGGGAGCTCTTCGCACGCGACGGCCGTGTGTTCCCCGGTCATGACGGCAACACCATCGGTCAGTCGGCCTGCCTCCGTCTGCTCCCGGAGGAGGGGGTGGCGGTGGCCGTGCTCGCGAACGGAGGGGACCCCCATCCGGTGTTCGCCGAGCTGGTCGATGAGGTGCTGCGGGAGGTCGCGGGCATCGGCCAGAAGGAGACGCCCGCCGCATCCGGACCCGCTCCGCACGACGCCGGGCGCTTCGTGGGCCGCTACGAGTCCGGCACGGCGATCACGACGATCAGCCGCACCGACGACGGGCGGCTCTGGCTCGACCGCACACCCCGGGGCGTCGTCGCCGACCTCGGCGATCTGCCCTACCGCACCGAGCTCGTCTCCTGGCGGGACGACGTGCTGCTGCCCGTCGACCCGGAGGGCGGCGTGCGCCAGCCCATCGCCTTTCTGGGCGACGACGGCACGGGGCGCGCGGCGCACCTGCATACGGGACGCGCAGACAGGAGGATGGACTCATGAGCCTGGACCTTCACCGCCGCGCGGTCGTCGCGGACGCGCACAATGACCTGCTGTGCTCCGTCGCGAGCCGCGAACCCGATGAGTGGTCGGAGTACTTCCGTGCGCAGTGGCTGCCGCAGCTGCACGCCGGCGGCGTCGATCTGCAGATCCTCCCCGTGTTCATCGACGACCAGTACCGTCCGGAGGGGGCGCTGCGCCGCACGCTCCGCATGATCGAGGCCGCACACCGGATCGCGGAGGACAACGCGGATGCCGTCTCCCTCTGCCTCACCGGCACGGAGGTCGACGGCACGATCGAGGAGGGGCGCATCGCCCTGGTGCTGGCCCTCGAGGGCATGCCGGGGATCGGCGACGACGTCGAGCTGCTGGAGACCGTGCACCGTCTCGGCGTGCGCGTCGGCTCCATCGCGCACTTCGGCCGGAGCGCGTTCGCCGACGGCAGCGGCGAGGACGCCGCGGGCAGCCGCCTCACCAGGACCGGCGTCAGGGCGGTCGCCGAGATGGAGCGCATCGGGATGCTGTTCGACGTGAGCCACCTCGGCTCCGGCGGCGTCGACCACGTGCTCGAGCTCGCGACGCGACCGGTCATGGCCACGCACTCCTCTGCGCGTGCGCTGTTCGACCACCACCGCAACCTCACCGACGAGCAGGCGCGGGGGATCGCGGCCACGGGCGGCGTCGTGTGCGTGAACTTCTTCGCCGCCTACCTGCACGAGAGCGCGTACACGATCGACACGCTGCTCGATCACTTCGAGCACCTGGTCGGCGTCGCAGGCGTCGAACACGTGGGCATGGGACCGGATTTCGTGCGCGAGGTGCTCGCCGACACCACGGCGCCCTGCTGCGTGCAGGACACGGTGGAGGGCGTCCCTGCCGATGTGTACCTGCCGGGGCTCGACGGCCCGGCAGGGCTGCCGCTGGTGACCGAGGCTCTGCTGGGCAGAGGGTGGGGAGAGGCTGATATCCTCGCCGTGCTCGGCGGGAACGTGCAGCGGCTGCTCCGCGCCGAGCTCGGCGTCGCCGGACGCCCCGCCTGATTCGTCGGCTCCGACGAACGGGGCCGGTTCCGTTCGACAGCTCCGACGAACGGCATGCGCGGCTTCTGCCGCAGTATCGAGGATGACGCAGGGCCGCCCTGGACCCCGCGGGCAGGCCACTGTAGTTCGCAAGGGAGCGCGGCATGCTGACGATTCGAGACCTCTCGGTGGAGATCCACCGGTCGGGTCGCACCGTGCGCCCCGTGACGGGCGTCGACCTCGTGCTGAGCCGCGGGGAGACCCTCGGCATCGTCGGCGAGACGGGCTCTGGCAAGTCGATGACGGGTCTCGCCGTGATGGGCATGCTGCCCGGCGGCGGCCGCATCACGAGCGGCTCGATCGACTTCGACGGCACCGAGCTGGTCGGTCTCGGCGCCGCCGAGTACCGGGCGATCCGCGGCAACGACATCTCGATGGTCTTCCAGGACTCGATGACCTCGCTCAACCCCACGCGCAACATCGGAGACCAGGTCGCCGAACCCCTGCTGCTGCACCGCGGGCTCTCGAAGAGGGCGGCGCGGAAGAGGGCGGAGGAGATGCTCGCACTCGTCGGCATCCCCCGTCCGTCCGAGCGTATGGGCGACTTCCCTCATCAGCTGTCCGGCGGCATGCGTCAGCGCGTGATGATCGCGATGGCGCTGATCTGCGAACCCCGTGTGCTCATCGCGGATGAGCCGACCACGGCCCTCGACGTCACGATCCAGGCGGAGATCCTCGAGCTGCTGAGCGGGCTCAAGCAGCAGCTCGGCATGGCCATGATCCTCGTGACGCACGACATGGGCGTCGTCGCGCGGCACGCCGATCGCGTCGGCGTGATGTACGGAGGGCGCCTGGTGGAGACCGGAGCCACCCCCGATCTCTTCCGCCACACCCGCCACCGCTACACGCACGCGCTGCTGTCGTCGATCCCCTCGCTGGCGCAGGACAAGGACGTGGAGCTGTTCAGCATCCCCGGCTCGCCTCCGGACCCGGCAGAACCGCAGGTCGGATGCCGCTTCGCCGCCCGCTGCGCCGCGGCGACCGACCAGTGCCGCACCGACACGCCCGTCTCCGTCGCAGGCCCGGGGGAGGGGCACGTGTTCTCCTGCTGGAACCCGGTGACGACCGTGTCGGAGACGGCCGTGCAGCGTCGATTCGCCGCGCAGGAGCCGCGGCCGGAGACCGCGGTGCCGCGCCTCCGCGTCGTCGACCTCCGCAAGGAGCATCCGGTGTCGGCCCAGGGACTGTTCGGACGCAAGCGCTCCGTCAAGGCCGTCGCCGGCGTGAGCTTCGAGGTGAGAGCGGGGGAGGCGTTCGGCCTGGTCGGCGAGTCCGGCTGCGGCAAGTCGTCCCTCGGGCGGATGCTCGTGGCTCTCGATCGCCCGACCTCGGGAGAGGTGCTGCTCGACGGTGCCCGCGTCTCCGGTCTCGGGTCGAGGCAGCTGGGACCGCGTCGCGCGAAGCTGCAGATGATGTTCCAGGACTCGCACGCGTCCCTCGACCCGAAGATGCGCATCGACGACATCCTGCGGGAGCCGCTGGTCATCCAGGGCGTCGGCACTCCGGCCGAGCGCACCGAGAAGGCGCTGGCGTCGCTCGCGAGCGTGGGCCTGGGCGCCTCGATCATGGAGCGCTACCCTCATGAGCTCTCCGGAGGGCAGCGGCAGCGCATCGGCCTCGCCCGCGCCCTCGCGCTCGACCCCGATGTGCTCGTCGCCGATGAGCCGGTGAGCGCCCTCGACGTGTCGATCCGCTCGCAGGTGCTGAACCTCATGCGCACGATCCAGCGGGAGCGCGGCCTCTCCAGCGTCGTCATCTCGCACGACCTCGCCGTCGTGCGCTACCTCGTCGACAGGGTGGGCGTGATGTACCTCGGCGCCCTGGTCGAGGTGGGCGAGACCGAGGAGGTCTACGCCCGCCCCGCTCACCCCTACACGGCCGGTCTCCTCGCCGCGGTCCCCGTGGCTGACCCCGACCTCGTGGAGACGCCGGTCGAGCGGGTGCGGGGCGAGCTGCCCAGTCCGCTCGATCCGCCCAGCGGATGCCGCTTCCGCACCCGCTGCCCCCTGGCGACGGAGCTGTGCGCGAGCGTGGAGCCGACGCTCGAGGCCGTCGGGGCCGACCACGGGGTCGCCTGCCACTTCCCCCTGCAGCCGAAGCTCCGGAAGACCGGTTCGCCCGCTGAGGAGGCGCACGCATGATCTGGTTCGTCGCCCGCCGGGTGCTGGTGTCCCTCGCGGTGCTGCTGGGCATCTCGCTCGTCGTGTTCCTCATGCTGCATCTGATCTCCGACAGCCCCGGACGCGCGGTCCTCGGTCAGCAGGCCACGCAGGCGGCCGTCGACGCGTTCAACCGCGAGAACGGCTACGACCGCCCCGTGCTCATCCAGTACGCCGACTACCTGCTGCAGCTGCTGCAGGGCGACCTCGGACGCTCGTACAAGCTCAACGAGGAGGTCGGCACCCTCCTGCTCCAGAACGCGCCGCGCAGCGCGATGCTCTCGCTGTGCGGTCTGGTGCTGGCCCTCGTGATCGCGATCCCGCTCGGCATCCTGCAGGCGGTCCGTCGGGGGCGCTTCGTCGACAGAGCCGCGACGTCGGTGTCGTACCTGCTGTACGCGACGCCGTCGTTCCTCATCGCCCTGGTGCTCATCGGCGTCTTCAGCCAGACCGTCCCGCTGTTCCCCGCCGAGGCGTCGCAGTCGACCTCGCCGTGGGTCGTGTTCACCGACACGAGGGCGATGGCGCTGCCGCTGATCACCCTCGCGATCACGAACATCGTGGTGTTCGCGCAGTACCAGCGCTCCTCGGCCCTGGAGCAGCTCGGCATGGACTACATCAAGGTCGCGCGGGCGAAGGGCGCCTCCGAGCGCATCGTGCTCACCCGGCACCTGCTGCGCAACGCGATCACCCCGATCATCACGCTCGTCGGCGTGCTGATCCCCACCCTCCTCGCGGGCAATCTCATCGTCGAGGCGGTCTTCAACTACCCGGGACTCGGGCTGCTCTTCCTGAACAGCCTCCACCGAGAGGACTATCCGGTGCTGCTGGCATACACGCTCATCGGCGGTGCGCTCACCGTCGCAGGGAACTTCGTGGCCGACCTCGTCGTCGCCCGCGCCGACCGCCGGATCGAGTTGGGAGCATGAGCACGGCACGCGCGGAGATCGCGGCCGAGGAGCTCCCCGTCCTCGCCACGCGCAACCCCCTCTCGCGCTCCGCGGTGCTGAAGGCGCTGTGGCGCAACAAGCCGGGCATGGCGGGGGTGTTCATCCTCGTCGGCCTGGTGCTGTTCTGCTACCTCGGACCGCTCGTGTACCCCACGAACCAGACCGACGTCGACCTCCTCAACGCCGCGCTCGCCCCGGGGGAGGGCTTCCCGCTCGGCACCGACAGCAACGGCTTCGACGTGCTCGGCCGGCTCATGCAGGGCGGTCAGGTGTCGCTGCAGATCGGCCTGCTCGCCGCGCTGTTCGCCACCACGCTCGGCACGATCTACGGAGCGGTCGCCGGCCTCGTCGGCGGTGTCGTCGACGGCATCATGATGCGCGTCGTCGACGTGCTGCTGTCGATTCCGTTCCTGTTCTTCGTGCTCATCATCGCTGCGCGGTTCACGGCCACGCCGCTCACCCTCAGCCTCGTGATCGGCGGCTTCTCCTGGCTCGTCGCGGCGCGGCTGATCCGCGGCGAGGTGCTGTCGCTCCGTGTCAGGGAGTTCGTGTCGGCCGCGCGCCTCATGGGTGCGAGCAACCGGCGCCTGATCTTCAGCCACCTCATCCCGAACACCTTCGGGGTGATCATCGTGAACCTGACGTTCCAGGTCGCCGACTCGATCATCGTGCTCGCCGCTCTCGGCTATCTCGGCTTCGGCCTGAGCTATCCGGTGACAGACTGGGGCAGTCAGCTCTCCAGCGGGGTGACGTTCCTCGCGGCGGACTACTGGTGGCTGATCTACCCGGTCGGAGCGTGCATCGTGCTCACCGTGCTGGCGCTGAACCTGCTCGGCGACGCGCTCCGCGACGCGATCGAGCACCGATCCCTGTGAACCCCGGCGGGGCTGTGTAGGCCTCGACGGATCACGCCCCGCGATTCTGTCGGGATCCCTGAACGCCCGACATCGGGGATGCTGCACTCTCGGAGCATCGGACCTCTGCACCACCCGATCGGTCCGACCACCATCTCAACCCGAACGAGGAGCACCGCACATGTCGCAGGTTCCGCGGAGGCGAGCACGCCTCCTTCTCGCCCTGGCCACGGCCGGGGTGCTCGCACTGACCGGCTGCACCGGCACGAGCTCGCAGGTCGATACGGCGTCGTACGACAAGATCCCCGAGGCGAGCAGCTCGCACGTCGACGGGGGCGTCGTCACGATCGCGTTGACGCCGGGCCTCACCCCGAACTACATCTACCCGTTCCCGCCCGCCGAGGCCGGCGGAACGGTGATCGGCTACGACCTCATGTGGCGTGCGCTGTACCGCACCAGCCTCGAGGGTGAGCCCTTCGATGAGGCGACCAGCCTCGCCGAGGCGCCGGTCGTCAGCGACGACGGTCACACCGCCACGATCACGCTGAAGGACTACACCTGGTCCAACGGCAAGCCCGTCACCGCCGACGACGTCGTGTTCTCCTTCGACCTCCTCAAGGCGGCGATCGCCGACAGCCCCGCGAACTGGAGCTTCTACACGCCGGGGCAGTTCCCCGACGGCGTGACGGCGACGGCGGCGGATGCGCACACGCTCACCCTGACCTTCGAGACGCCGTACAACCCGTCGTACCTGGTGTCGCTCCTGCAGCTGCTCTACGTCATGCCGTCCGCCGACTGGAGCATCGCCGAGACCGGCGGGCCCGTGCTCGACTTCCGCGACCCCGCGAACGCCACGGCGATCTACCACTACCTCACCGCGCAGTCGTCCGACCAGTCGACGTTCGCCACGAACCCGCTGTGGCAGGTCGTGAACGGCCCGTACCGGCTGTCGGCGTTCGAGCCGACGACGGGGTCGTTCTCCCTGACGCCGAACGAGGAGTACGCGGGCCCGGGGGACTCGACCATCGAGCGCGTCGACTTCAAGGCGTTCACCTCGGCTGCGGCGATCTACAACCAGTACGAGGCAGGCACGCTCACGGTCGGCCGACTGGACGCCAGCTACGCCTCGAAGATCGACGAGCTGAAGAAGAAGGGCTACAACGTGTACGGCGCCCCGTCGCCGGCCCGGTTCGACGGCCTCGTCCTCAACTTCGCGAACACCGTCGACAACTTCGACAAGGTCATCGCGCAGCTCTACATCCGCCAGGCGCTGCAGCACTCGATCGACCAGGCCGGGTACATCAAGAGCCGCGGCATCCACAGCGGCACCGCCACGGAGAACTACAGCACGGGCGGTCTGAACTCGGCGTACCCGCCGGAGTTCGGCGACGAGGCGACGTACCCCTTCGACCCGAAGGCGGCGGAGAAGCTGCTCACCGATCACGGCTGGAAGGTGGATGCCGAGAAGGGCACGACCTGCGTCAAGCCGGGCACCGGCGACGACGAGTGCGGAGAGGGGATCCCCGAAGGGCAGAAGATCACCTTCACGATCGCCTCCGCCAACGAGCCCGCCTACGTGGGCGCTCGGGATCTCGCGTTCGTCTCCCAGCTCAAGAAGCTCGGCATCGAGGCGAAGATCGTGACGAAGTCGCTGAACTACATGTACGAGAACTACGGCAACAGCTACGCGCCGGACAACGCCGACGAATGGGCCATGCAGGACTTCGGCGCCTTCGTGCAGACCGCGTACCCGACCAGCAACAACGCCTTCAACACGGGCGGCAGCTTCAACCTGGGCAGCTACAGCAATCCCGAGGCCGACGCGCTGATCGAGGCGAGCACGTTCGGTTCAGACCCGACCGCGCTCAGCGCCGAGGTCACGATGCTGTCGAAGGACCTTCCGGTGCTCTTCTTCCCGACGCCCGACAACCTGATCGTCTGGAAGGACACGCTGTCGGGTCCTCCCTCGACCTTCCGATCGCTCCTGAAGTTCGTCTACTCTCCGGAGCAGTGGTACTTCACCGAGAAGCAGTAGGGACCCGCCGATGAGCGCGCAGACCGCCGCATACGCGCAGCCGATCCCCGAGATCGACCTCGCGCATCCGGAGCTCCCCGGCTCCGCCGCGATCGGCGCGCTCATCGGCGCGTCCAGGGTGGTCGCGCTCGGCGAGGGCGCCCACAGCATCGTCGAGTTCACGGCCTACGGTGACGCCTTCCTGCGCACCCTCGTGCGCGATCACGGCGTCACGGCGTTCGTGATGGAGTCGGGCTTCGCCGAGGGGCTTCTCGTGGACGAGTGGATCCGCGGCGGCCCCGGCGCCGTGCAGGACATCGCCAGGGAGGGCATCACCTACCGCTTCGGGGAATCGGAGTCGCTCTGGCGGCAGCTGGAATGGATGCGGGAATGGAACGCCGCAGGCGGCGGCATCCGCTTCTACGGAATGGACCTGCCCGGCTCCTCCACCTCGCCGGGGCCAGCTGTGCGCGCCTGCCTCGCCCGGATCCCGGCGCGCGACGGCGACGAGGAGCTGCAGCGCCTCGCCGACCTCGGCGGCCGCACGGAGGCCGCCATCGCCTACGCCTCGATGTCGGACGGGCAGCGCACGGAGTTCGCGGAATCCCTGCGCGCACTGATCGCCCGGGTCCGTGAAGACGGCGACGAGATCGCGCTGCGCTGCGCCGCGTCGATCGACGCGTATCTCGCGGAGCTCGACGGGGACGACGACGCGGGCCCCTACCCCCGCGAGACGTTCATGGCCGAGACCGTCGAGTGGATCGCCGCGCGCGAGGAGAGGATCCTCGTCTACGCGCACAACGGCCACGTCCGCCGCACCCCGCTCGACGGGAGGCCCATGATGGGCGCCCTCCTCTCTTCCGCACTCGGGGCGGACCTCCGCGTCATCGGCATGACGTACGGCGCCGGCCCCGTGGTGACCTTCACGCAGCGCTCGCCGCGGCCCTTCGACTGCGACGTCTCGCTCGGTCAGCGCGGCACCGCGCCAGGATCGATCGAGGAGCGGCTGGACGCGATCGGAGCGGATGCCGTGCTCGTGGATCTCTCTCGCGCCGACGCGGCCCTTCTCGACGGCGTCGAGGGGATGCTGGCAAGCGGGAGCCTGGAGCGGGTCGACGACTTCCCCGCGAGCTTCGACGCCCTGCTCCACCTGCACCGGGTCCGCCCGACCCCCGGCGCCTTCGAGCGGCTGCGCGCGGAGTTCGATGCTCCAGGGCGGTCGGAGGCATGAGCCGGATCTATCCGCCGACGCGCACGGTCGACGTCGTCGAGGAGGTCGCGGGCATCCCGATCCCTGATCCCTACCGATGGCTCGAGGCGGACAGCACGGAGGTGCACGACTGGCAGCGCGCGCAGGCCGAGCTCGCGATCGAGACGATCGACGCCGGCGGACGGAGGGATGCCGCGCTGGCGCTGATCGAGCGGCACGAGCTCGGATCCCGTCCCGAGCTTCCGCGGCACGGCGGAGGTCGATGGTTCCGGGTGGAGAGCGGGGCGGTCGTCGTGAGCGACGAGCCGTACGGCGCTGGCAGGGCGCTGGTCTCGCTCGCGCTGTTCGACGAGCCCGGGCGCCCCGCCGTGCTCTCGTGGTTCGCGCCGTCGCCCGATGGCGAGGTGCTCGCCCTCGGCGTGTGCACCGACGGCAGTGAGCACAACACGATCCGTCTCGTCGACGTCGCCACCGGAGTGCTGCGCGCTGACGCTCCGCCCGAGGTGCTGCACAGCTCGTGGGCCGGAGGGGTCTCCTGGCTGCCCGACGGCTCGGGGTTCTTCTTCCTCGCGCTCGCCGGGACCGCCGAGGGCTTCCGTCAGGTCGTGTACCGTCGCGCACTCGGCGAGAGAGGGGCATCCTCCGTCGAGG
This sequence comes from Microbacterium sp. LWH10-1.2, assembly GCF_038397765.1. Taxonomy (NCBI): domain Bacteria; kingdom Bacillati; phylum Actinomycetota; class Actinomycetes; order Micrococcales; family Microbacteriaceae; genus Microbacterium; species Microbacterium sp. LWH10-1.2. The sequence goes on along the minus strand of NZ_CP151638.1, from coordinate 2,416,493 downwards.
AGATCCCCGTTCCCGACGGCTCGCGGGAGTACACCCGCATCCAGTTCTCCGCCGACGGACGCTGGGCGGTCGCGAGCCATCGCGTGGGAACCCCGATCCCGGTCGCCGTGAGGGACCTGCACGCGGGCACGCCGTGGCGGGCCTTCATCCACGACTGCGCCGACACGATCGCCGGGCACATCGTCGGCGACGAGTACATCGCCGTCACAGATCACGGTGCGGCGCGCGGCCGGGTCGTCGCGATTCCGCTCGATGCACCGGCGCCCGAGGACCCGGCGTCCTGGCGCGTGCTCGTCCCCGAGGGAGACACGGTGCTGCGCTCCCTGACCCCGGTGGGAGGGCATCTGTACCTCAGCGGCTTCGCCGACACGGCCGCGCGCGTGCGCGTGCTGCGCGCCGACGGCTCCGACGCGGGCGCCGTGCCGCTCCCGGCGGACGGCGCTCTGGGCGGTGCGTTCTTCCCGCTCACCGGTCTCGACCCCGACGACGGCAGCGGCGAGTTCCTCTTCACGTTCTCGACCCTCACGACGTCGTGGGGTGCGTACCGGCACCGCCCTGGAGCGGTCGGGATCGACCAGCTCCTCGCCCCGCTGGTCGCCGTCGACGCCGAGGTCGAGTACGTCTGCGCGACGGCCCCCGACGGCACGCCGATCCCGTACCACGTGGTGCGTCCGGCCGGCGGGGCGACAGGACCGGCCCCCGCGCTGATCTCCGCATACGGAGCTGCGGGCATCCCCACCCTGCCGAAGTACCAGCTCGACCTCGCGGCGTTCGTCGCGGCGGGGGGCACGTTGATCCAGGCCTACCTCCGCGGCGGCGGCGAGTTCGGCCGCGACTGGTTCCGCGGCGCCGACCGGGAGCGGAGAGGCGTGCGCGACGGCGATCTCCGCGCCGTCGCCGACGACCTGATCGCCAGAGGGATCAGCGCACCGCGGATGCTGGCGCTGACGGGCGGATCCGACGGCGGGCTGATGTGCGGTGTCGCCGTGACGACCGCTCCGCAGCTGTGGCGCGCCGTGCTGCCGCGGTCGCCGCTGCTCGACCTCATCGGCGGCATCCGCATCCCCTACCTCGAGTTCGTGATCCGCAAGGCGTGGGGCGACCCCGACGACCCCGTCGACGTCGAGCGGATGCGCCGTTCGTCTCCGTACGAGCGCGTGGTCGAGGCGGAGTACCCGCTCGTCTACGTGCAGGCGGGGGCCACCGATCCCCGGTGTCCTCCGGCGCAGGCGCGCAAGTTCGTCGCGAGGATGCAGGCCGCGCAGCGCGGCGACGCGCCCGTCCTGCTGCACGTCTTCGAGAACGCCGGTCACGGCGCGGGCACGAGCCCCGAGGTGCTGCGGGCGCAGGATGCCGAGTGGCTCGCGTGCCTGATGGGCGCGCTCGGACTCAGCGCTCGGTCGTGATCGCCAGCAGGCGCAGCTGCAGCTGCACGGCGAAGCGCGCGTTCGGATCGTCGAGATCGAGCCGCCCGACCTCGGCGACGCGGCGCAGCCGGTAGCGGAACGTGTTCTGGTGCACGAACATCGCGGCGGACGCCAGCGTCACGTCGCCCATCGCATCGAGCCACGCGCGCAGCGTGTCGACGAGGCTCGCCTGGTGCGAATCGTCGTAGGCCATGAGGCGCGCGAGCGGACCGGACGGCACATCCCGGGACGAGCCGGCGAGCTCCAGGAGCAGCGATTCCGCGTGCACGTCCTCCAGGCGGGCGACCTGCCGCTCGGCGACTCCGGCCCGCAGCACGCGGAGGGCGCGATCGGCGCTGGAGCGGGAGCGGGGGAGCTGCGCGGTCTCCTGCACCACGCTGCCGATGCCGATGAACGGCTGCTGCGAGGAGCGCACCCTGGTGAGGAACTCGTTCGCGAGGCGCACGGCGCTCTCCTCGGCATCCGTCGTCGTCGCGGTCACCGGCAGCACGCCGTAGGCGACCTCGCCGATGAGCCCGACCGTCGAACGGGGATGCGCGAACAGCAGATGCACGGAGAAGGCGTCGGCGACGCGCTTGCGCTCAGCGGCGAGAGCGGCGTGGGGCAGCTGATCGGTCGCCGGCGCGTGCAGCGAGAGGGCGAGCACGACCGCGGGCTCCTCGCGGAGGCCGAGCCGGCGGGCGGCTTCCGCGGCGGTCGGGCCGCCGTCGAGCACGCTGCGCAACTGATCGGCCCGCAGTCGCCGCTCCACGTCGGCATCCGTGCGCTGCCAGACCATGTGCATCGCGACGAGCTTCGCCGAGTCGCGGAGCACGCGCACATGCTCCTCGCTGAGCGGCGCGGGAGAGGCGACCCAGATCGTCCCGAGCACCTCGTCGCCGGCCCGCACGGCCATGACGGTGCGGCGGCTGTCGGCGGTCTCGCTCGACGGCGCCACCTCCACGGGGTCGTCGCTGCGGCTGATCTCCTGGAAGACGCCGGTCTCCTCCAGCAGGCGGGTGTAGTGCGGGGGGAGCTGCCTGCCCCGGGGCGCCGCGCTCTCCTGCGCGTGCGAGAACGCCAGCAGCTGGGAGTTGCGGTCCTCGATCGTGACGGGCGCCTCGAGCAGGGCTGCGATCGCGTTGGCCATCGCGAAGAGGTCGCCGGCGAGGATGCCGCCGAACGTCACAGGGCGCGCGTCGTCTGGGCCCCCGGGGGTCATCAGGGCGCGGAACAGGCCGGCCAGGTGAGCCCAGGTGGTGCCGGGGGAGAGCGAGAAGAGCACGACACCCGCGCGGTGCGCCGCGGCACGGAGCTCGTCGTCGGCGGCGAAGGGCGCGCGCACGACGAGACCGGCCGCCCCGCTGAGCCCGAGCCGCGTGAGCACCTGCACGACGTCGTCGCTCTGCTCGAGGCCGACGCCGAGCACGATCGCGTTGCGCGGGGCCTCCGGCTCGTCTCGGGGGTCGTGGATCGCCACCGCCTCGATCGTGCGGTCGGCGCTGACCTCTCCGGCGACGACCTCGAGCAGGGTGCCACCGAGCTCCTCCATGACGTGCACGAGGCTCGCCTGGGGCCGGTGGTTCATCGCGGCTCGCATTCTTGTGAGGCTAGCACCGCGCACCGGGCGTTCATCGGACCGGGACCCACTGCCGCGACACCGTGAAGCGGGCGAGCGCGTCGGGGTCGGGGGATACGCCGATCCCCGGGCCGGTGGGCACCGCGAGGTGCCCGTCCACGAGTCGGAACGGCTCCGTGATGTCCTCGGCGAAGTAGCGCTCGGAGGCCGACGTGTCGCCGGGGAGCGTGAAGCCGGGGAGGGCGGCGAGGGCGACGTTGGCGGCCCGGCCGACGCCGGTCTCCAGCATCCCTCCGCACCACACGGGCACCCCGTGCGCAGCGCAGACGTCGTGGATGCGTCGGGCCTCCAGATAGCCGCCCACGCGCCCGGCCTTGATGTTGACGATGCGGCAGGCGCCCAGTTCGATCGCGGTCGCCGCGGCTCTGGCCGACACGATGGACTCGTCGAGGCAGATGGGCGTCGCGAGGCGGCGCCCCAGCATCGCGTGGCCGAGCAGGTCGTCGGCCGGCAGCGGCTGCTCGACCAGCGAGAGGTCGAAGTCGTCGAGGGCGAGGAGGTCGTCGATGTCGCTGCGCTCGTAGCTCGCGTTCGCGTCGACCTGCAGCATGATGTCGCCGAACCGCTCGCGCACCGCGCGCACGGGCTCCACGTCCCACCCCGGCTCGATCTTCAGCTTGATGCGCAGGTAGCCGTCGGCGAGGTACCCGTCGACGGTGTCGAGGAGCTCGGGGATCGAGTCGGCGATGCCCACGGAGACTCCGGAGGCGACGGAGCGCCGCACCGCGCCGAGCGCGTAGGAGAGGGGGATGCCGCGGGCCTTCAGGTCCGCGTCCAGGATCGCGGTCTCCAGCGCGGCCTTCGCGAGGCGGTTCTCCTTGAAGGCCGAGAGCGCAGGGGCGACGCTGTGCGCGTCGAGGTCGGGCGCTGCGGCGAGAGCGGGGATGAGGTGCCGTGCGAGCACATCCGCGACGCCGTGCGTGTGCTCGCCGGAGTAGAGCGGCGCTTCGCTGGCCCCGCTCTCGCCCCAGCCCTCGGCCTCGTCGGTGACCGCGCGCAGCAGCAGGGTCTCGCGCACGGCCTCGGTGCCGAACGAGGTGCGGAAGGCACCCACCAGCGGCATCGCGATGTGGAGGATCTCCACGCCTTCGAGCTTCATGAGATCTCCGTTCTGTCGACCGGCTCGCGGTCGACGATGTACCAGCCGGCGCGGTCGAATCCGCGCACGGTCGCTCCCTCCGCGATGAGGGCGCCGAGGGTGCGCCTGATCGCCAGGCGCCAGTCGGCCGCCCTCCGCGGGTCCTGCTCGCGCATCGCCTCCATGTCGGCGGGCACGGCGATGAGCACGGTCGCGGCGTCCGTGCGCCCGTCGACGGGGCGCTCGTCGCCGTCGGCGCTGAGGCCGATCGCGGCATCGGTCTCGTCCGCGATGCTCGACAGACGCGGGTGCCCGCTCGCCGCGGCGACGGATGCCGGAGCCGTCAGCGACCACCTCGCCATCACGCGGTCGGTGATGTCGTCGCGGTTGATTGCGTCGTCCATCGTGCCGTACAGGTCGGGGAGGTAGGCGCCGACGCCGGCGCCGAGCTTGCCGAGGTTGAAGTAGGCGTTGCGGCGGATCAGCGGGTCGAAGGTCCAGGTGATCGTCTCGGCGCCGTGGTGCAGCGCCCACGCCCGCTGGTGGAGCTTGAGCGCGAAGCCGATGCCGGAGCCGCGGGTGCGGGGCAGCGCTCCGGCGATGTGGCTGTGCAGGCGCCGCTCGGCGGGCGGTGCGAAGAAGCCGAGGCATGCGGCGGCGAGACCGTGCTCGTCGAAGGCGCCGCTGACGTAGCCGCCCGCCGCGCGCATCGCGCTGAGCATGTCGGCGGTCACCGGCGGGTTGCGCTCCCCGGTGCGCCAGACCTGCTCGATCAGGGTGCGCACCGCCGCGTGCTCGTCGATGTCGTCGATGAGGCGGATGCGCAGACCCGACGCGTGCTCCGCGGCGAGGGCGTCGGCGTCCGCCCGCTCCGAGATCGTCATCGCCGTGCCGTCTCGGCGGCGCGGACGGCGTGCTCGTCCTGCAGCAGGTCGGCGACCAGCGCCGTCAACAGGCGGGTGCGGTCGGGCAGCTCGGCCACGATCACGTGCTCGTCGTCGGCGTGCGCGCCGCCGCCGACGGCGCCGAGCCCGTCGAGGGTCGGCGTGCCGACGCCGGCCGTGAAGTTGCCGTCGGACGCCCCGCCGACCGCGATCGACTCCAGGGGGCGGATGCCGAGGCGCTCCGCGATCCCGCGGGCGCGGTCGAAGAGCGCCGCAGAGGCGTCGGCCTGCAGGGGAGGGCGGTTGATGCCGCCCTCGACCGTGATGACGGCGCCGTGGATGCGGGGTGCGAGCGCGAGCATCGCCTCGTGGGTGCGCTGCTGCTCGCGCGCGGAGCGGGCGCGAACGTCGACCATGAACGACGCGTGCGCGGGGACGGTGTTCGAGGTCGTGCCGCCGCGCATGCGCGTGGGGGTGACGGTGGTGCCGAGGTCGGGAGCCGCGAGATCGGCGACGGCCTGGATCTGATGCGAGAGCTCGATCGTCGCGTTGACGCCCTGCTCCGGCTCGAGGCCGGCGTGGGCCGCGCGCCCCGTGACGTGCACCTCGTAGCGGGAGACGCCCTTGCGCTCGGTCTTGAGCGCGCCGCCGGGGCCGGCGGCTTCGAGCACGAGGGCCGCAGCGCACCGGGCGGCCTCCTCCTCGATGAGGGAGCGCGAGGTGTGCGAGCCCGGTTCTTCGTCGCCGGTGATCAGCAGGGTCACGCCGTCGAGGTCGTCGAGGGCGGCGAGCGCATGGAACGCGATCACCAGGCCCGCCTTCATGTCGAAGGAGCCGGGGCCACGGAGCACGCCGTCCTCGACGTCGGCGGGGTGGGTGACGATCGTGGAGAGCGGCCAGCCGGTGTCGTGATGGCCGAGCAGAAGAACCTTCGCGCCCCCGCCGAAGCGCCACCGCAGGTGCGTGCAGCCGTCGGGCACGATGCGCTCCGGATCGGCGCCGAGAAGCCGCGCGCCCAGGGCGGCGACGGCATCCGCGCTCCGGGAGACCGCGACGAGATCGTCGGACGGGGACTCGCACCGCACCAGGTGCTGGATGTCCGCGATCATGGCGGCGGTGCGTTCTGGCATCGCTGCTCCCTTGCTGTGGCATGCCGATTCCCTGCGGATCCATCCTGCGACGCTGCCGACGCGAGATTGCTGTCGGAACGACCGAACGCGACGGCCTCCGTTGGTCGGGCTCGATGGATGAAAGGTCCTTTTCGAAGAGTTCGGAATTCCTCTTGTGCTCAGCTTGTTCACAGGAATAGGCTGGAGGGCTTCGCGCCGACCGGCCGACGCCACCGAGCCCCTGAGGAGGACACCATGACCACGATCGCCACCGCGCGGATCGCAGCTCTCGGCTCGACCCCGGCGCGCCCGCTCTTCATCTAGAGCCACCCGCCTCTCCGCATCGGACGCCCGGACTCTCAGAGTCCGTCTCACGCGCCCGCCCCGTTCAGCAACCGCTTTCCATACGAAACTCGTCTGAGAGACATGTCTTCCTCGTCTTCATCGCAGAACATCTCGCACTCGTCCTCCCTGTCCACGCCGGCGGCGCTGTGGCGTCTCAAGCCCTTCGTCAAGCCGGTCATCTGGCGACTCGCCGGCGGTGCCGCGAGCGCGCTCGCCGCGGCGATCATCGCCCTGATGATCCCCATCGTCCTCGAGCAGATCATCCGCGGTCCGGTGCAGTCCGGCGACCTCGGCGCCATCGGCTGGGGCGCGCTCGCCGTGTTCGGTCTCGCCGTCGGCGAGGCCGTGATGGTGTGGCTGCGTCGCCAGTTCGTGCTCAACCCCGCCACCGAGGTCGAGTACAAGATGCGCACCGACCTCTACTCGCGCCTGCAGACGCTGCCGGTGGCGTTCCACGACCGCTGGCAGTCGGGACAGCTGCTCAGCCGCATGATGCAGGACATCGGCCTCATCCGCCGCTGGCTCGCGTTCGGCCTCGTGCTGCTCGTCGTCAACGTCCTCACGATCATCATCGGCTCGGTGCTGCTTTTCCGCTGGCACTGGCTGCTCGGCACGATCTTCCTCGTCACGGCCGTCCCGCTCTGGATCCGCGGCTACCTTTTCGAGAAGCGCTACGGGGCGCTCACCCGCCGCAGCCAGGATCAGGCAGGAGACCTCGCCACCAGCGTCGAGGAGAGCGTGCACGGCATCCGCGTGCTCAAGGCCTTCGGTCGGGGCAAGCACGCGCTGAGCCGCTTCAGCCGTCAGGCCGAGACGCTCCGCGAGACCGAGATGAGCAAGGCCGGCGCGATCGCGTCGATCTGGTTCTGGCTCGACCTCATGCCGCAGATCGCGTTCGGCCTCAGCCTGATGTCGGGCATCTGGCTGATCTCGCAGGGCGCCATCGAGGTGCCTGAGCTCTTCGCGTTCTTCGCGATGGCCGTGGTGCTGCGCTGGCCGATCGAGTCGATCGGCTTCCTGTTCTCGTTCATGCTCGACGCCAGGACGGCGACCGACCGCGTGTTCGACATCTTCTCCGAGACGAATTCGATCACCGATCCGGAGCACCCGGTGAGCATCGAGAAGCCGCGCGGCGAGCTCGCCTTCGAGGCGGCCCACTTCCGGTACCAGGATGCGGGGGCCTCGGAGCGCGACCTGCTCGACGGCATCGACCTCGTGCTGCGCCCCGGCGAGACCATGGCCCTCGTCGGGCTCACGGGCAGCGGTAAGACCACGCTCACCACTCTGCCTGCGCGGCTCTACGACGTGACCGGAGGCCGCGTGACGCTCGACGGCGTCGACGTGCGCGACCTCACGCTCGCCGAGTTGCGCCAGCACATCGCGATGGCCTTCGAGGACGCGACGCTGTTCTCGGCATCCGTCCGGGAGAACGTGCTGCTCGGTCGCGCCGACCTCGACGTGCACAGCGAGGAGGCCGAACGCGTGCTGCGCGAGGCGCTCGACGTGGCGCAGGCGGCCTTCGTCGATGCGCTGCCCGAGGGCGTCGAGACCATCATCGGCGAGGAGGGGCTGAGCCTCTCCGGCGGCCAGCGCCAGCGTCTCGCCCTCGCCCGCGCCGTCGCGGCGAAGCCGAAGGTGCTCGTCCTCGACGACCCGCTCTCGGCTCTCGACGTCGACACCGAGGCTCTCGTCGAGGAGGCGCTGCGCCACGTGCTCGCCGACACGACCGCGATGATCGTCGCGCACCGGCCGTCGACGGTCGCGCTCGCCGATCGGGTCGCCCTGCTGGAGGCCGGCCGCATCACGGCCGTCGGCACCCATGCCGAGCTGCTGAAGTCGAGCCGCCACTACCGCCACGTCATCTCCAGCCTGGAGGCCGAGGAAGCGGCGCGGACCGGGACGATCCCCGTCATCCGCGACACGGCGGACGAGATCGACGAGGTCGTGCAGGAGGGGATCCGAGAGGATGCCGCCGCCGACGAAGACCTGATCAGCGAGAAGGAGGTGCAGGCATGAGCTCCGCGATCACCGGAACCCAGGATGAGGACCGCTCCCGCTACACGCGAGAGGAGAGCCAGGCGATCCGCCGTCGTTCGCTGCGGCTGCTCGGCTCGCTCGTCGTGCCGCTGCGCCCGCAGATCGTGCTCGCCGCCGCCGTGCTGGTCGTCTCGACCGCGCTGCAGGTGGCGGGACCGATCCTCATCAGCATCGGCCTCGACAGGGCGCTGCCCGCCGTGCTCGACCACGCCGACTGGATGCCGACCTTCATGGTCGGTCTCGCCTACCTGTTCGCCGGTCTCTTCGCCGCCGTCCTCATCGCGTGGTACGTGATGATCGCGGCGCGGATCACCCAGGCGGTGCTCCTCGATCTGCGCAAGAGGATCTTCCTTCACACGCAGCGGCTGAGCCTCGAGTTCCACGAGTCGTACACGTCCGGTCGCATCATCTCGCGCCAGACCAGCGACCTCGACTCGATCAAGGAACTGCTCGACGGCGGGCTGAACGAGCTCGTCTCCGGCGTGCTCTTCGGCGTCTTCACCTTCATCGCCCTGTGCGTGTGGGACTGGCAGTCGGGGGTGATCCTCGCGCTCGCCGGCATCCCGCTGTTCTTCCTGATGCGCTGGTTCTACACCCGCTCGCAGCTCGTGTACCGCGAGTCCCGTGTGATCAGCGCCAAGGTGATCGTGCAGTTCGTCGAGACGATGACCGGCATCCGCGCCGTCAAGGCGTTCCGCAAGGAGCCGCGCAACGACGCCGCCTTCCAGAAGGTGGCCGGCGACTACCGCGACGTGAACCGTCGCTCGATGCTGCTGTTCGGCACGTTCGAGCCCGGTCTGATGGGCGTGGCCGCTCTCACGCTCGGACTCGTCGTGCTGTGGGGCGGCATCCGCGTCTCCGACGGCGCGCTGAGCGTGGGGGTGCTGCTCTCGGCGGTGCTGTACGTGCGCAACTTCTTCGCGCCCATGCAGGAGATCGCCATGTTCCTGAACTCCTACCAGTCCGCCACGGCGGCGCTGGAGAAGGTGTCGGGCGTCCTCGAGGAGGTGCCGAGCGTGCCCGATCCCGAGAAGCCGGTCGACCTGTGGGAGTCCCGCGGTCACATCGAGTTCGACGAGGTCACCTTCGGCTACAACGGCGAGAAGACGATCCTGCCGAACTTCTCGCTCGACATCCCCGCCGGGCAGACGATCGCGCTCGTCGGGACCACCGGTGCGGGCAAGTCGACGCTGGCGAAGCTCATCTCGCGGTTCTACGACCCCTCCCAGGGGCGGGTGACCCTCGACGGGGTGGATCTGCGCAAGCTCCACCCCAAGGACCTGCGCCGTGCCATCGTGATGGTGACGCAGGAGGCCTACCTGTTCAGCGGGACGGTCGCCGACAACATCGCGCTCGGCAAGCCCGATGCGACGCTCGACGAGATCCGGGCGGCCGCGCGGGCGGTGGGGGCCGACGAGTTCATCTCGTCCCTCCCCGACGGCTACGGCACCGACGTGAACAAGCGCGGCGGTCGGGTCTCGGCGGGGCAGCGTCAGCTGATCTCGTTCGCCAGGGCATTCCTCGCGGACCCCGCGGTGCTGATCCTCGACGAGGCGACGGCGTCGCTGGACATCCCTTCGGAGCGCCTCATCCAGGATGCTCTGCAGACGCTGCTCAAGGACCGCACGGCGATCATCATCGCCCACCGTCTGTCGACCGTGGCGATCGCCGACCGGGTGCTCGTGATGGAGCACGGCCGCATCATCGAGGACGACACCCCTGCGACGCTGATCGGCGGCACGGGCAAGTTCGCCCAGCTGCATGCGGCCTGGCAGGAGACGCTCGTCTGATCGTCGGCGCCGCCCGGCGCGGCATCCGATCCTCGGACGGACCGCCCCGTGTCGGTGACGGATGCGTCCCGCGTTTCGGACGGGACCGCCGCGTATTTAGGACGGATGCGCCGCGTATTTCGGACGGATGCTCGTCTTTCGGATGATCCCCTTCGGATCGTCCGAAAAACGAGCATCCGTCCGATTTTCGTTCGCCGATGGGGGCGGGGCTGGAGAGGCGTCAGGCGGAGTGGTGACCGAGGCCGAGGGGCTGGAGAGGCGTCAGGAGGGGCCCAGGTGGAGCCCGCGCGCGATGGCCTCGGCGATCAGCGCCTCGACCTCCCACCAGCGATTGATCACCTGCTCGTAGGAGAAGCGGAGCACGGTGTACCCGCGCATCCGCAGTGCGGCGTCGTGGGCGATGTCGCGCGTGCGATCGGCCGAAGAGGAGTGGAAGCTCCATCCGTCGACCTGCACGATCAGGTGTGTGCCGATGACGAAGTCGACGGTGTGGCCGGCGAGCCGCACCTGCATGCGCAGCCGCACGCCCCACGCGCTGAGGCGCACGTGGAAGATGGTCTCGAGCGAGGAGTCCGTGCCGGGGCGCAGGTGGGCGGCGCAGCGCCTTGCCACGGCATCCCGCCATCTGACCTGGCGCAGCGAGTCGATCGAGACGCGCTCGACTCGGGCTGCGCTCTCCCAGATCGCAACCGCCTGATCGAGCGGGAAGCACCGGGCAGCATGGGCGAGCGCGTCCTCCGTGCGTGCGAGCACCCGGCGCGGGCGGGAAGGACCGAGCGACGCGGACCAGTGCGCGACGACCGGGATGCCGGGCGTTGCGGCGTTCGGACGAAGGTGCACGTGCACCTGCTCCGCCGCTCCGGGCGGCACCCACCAGCCTCGGCGCCGCGCGAGCGACACGCACGTGAGTTGCCCTCCCGACTCAGCGGCGCGCACGAGGTCGGACGGGGCATCGTGCAGAGCGATCCATCGTGCCCGGATGCGACGCACGGCGTCCGCTCGGATGGCGGTGCGGATGCGTGACACGGTGAAGCCGGCATCCAGGGCGTCCGCGCGGTGGGCGATGCCATCGCGCTGCCGCAGCCAGGTGATCAGATCCATGGGGATCACTCTGGCGATGTCCGACGCTGCGGCGGGGCGCCGATGGGCGATTGTGGAGAGATCCGGCGTTGCGCCGAAGTGTGAACGAGAGGTCGCGCGGCCGCATTTTCGGACGGATGCCCGTTTCGAGGATGATTCTCTCGGGATCGTCCGAGAAACCGGCATCCGTCCGAAAATCGTGGTGGGGCCGGGCGCACGTCGAGGCCGCACAGGACATGCGCGCGAGTCGCTGGGTACGATCGAGTCATGGACCCCTTCCTGTTCGTGGCGGAGTGGTGGTGGATCGCGCCGTCAGCCGTCGGCGCGGGGGCCGTCGCCGCGGTCGGGACGATCGGGATGCGTCGCCGCACGCGGAGATCCGGACGCCGTCTCGCCGTGGATGCCGCCCGTCATGACCTGACGACGGCCCAGCGGACCGTGACCGATCGACGGACGGCTCTGAAGCTCGCTCGTGCCGATCACGCCCGCATCGCCGCCGAGCGGAGCGCCCAGCGCGCGACCGCCGACCAGCTCGCGGGCGCTCGGCGGATCCTGCGGGAGCGGGAGCGCGACCTCAAGGCGGCCCACGCCGATGCCAAGGCGAGCAGGGTGCGGCTCAGCGCTGCGAAGGCGGCGGTTCCTGCGGCATCCGCTCCCCGTCCGCTGGAGATCCTGCGCGCGGAGCACGACGCGATCGTCGCCCGCTGGATGCGCTACGAGACCGACCCCGCCCTGCAGATCACCTACCCCGCGATGACCGACGTCAAGCAGCCGTCGACAGCGGCCTACCTGCGCGCGGCCGGCCGGGCGAACGAGCTGCGTCGTGCGGTCGAGCATCGCGCGACGCCGGCCGACTTCTCGGCCTACCGCCAGGCGGTCTCTGATCTCGAGCGCGCCTTCGAGGCTGCAGAGCACAGAGCTCACGTCCTCGCGGGGGAGTCGCCGACCGCAGCGGCCTGGCAGGACGCAGCGCAGGACGTGCTCGCGCGTTCCGCCGATGCGATCGATCGCGCGGCGGGGGCGGCGGCATCCGTCATCGCCGCGTGGACGACGCGCGGTCGCCGCGACGACCGCTGAGCCGGTCCGTACTGCCGTCCGAGCACCGCGCGCAGGATGACGCGCCGACGATGCGTCACCGCCGGTCTAGGGCGACGGAGTCTCGATGGGGGAGGGGATTCGAGACCCCGCCGCCGGTCTAGGAGGTGATCCGGATCTCGCCGACGACCTCGGCGTAGGCGGTCTCACCGACCGGAGTGAAGCCGACGCGAAGGAAGAACGCCTCGGGTCCGCCGTCGCCGGCCTCGTAGATCACGTTGACGTGGTCGAATCCGCGCGCGCGTGCCTCTTCGATGAGCTTCTCGACCGCGAAGCGGCCGACGCCCTTGCCCTGGCCCTCTGCATCGACGTTGATGCGCCACAGCACGGAGCGGAAGTGCTCCTCGGGGGCCTCGGGGTCGAAGTTGGCACTGACGAAGCCGACGACGGTATCGCCGTCGAGGATCACGCGCTGCCAGGAGGTCTTCGGGTTCATCACCGTCGCCGCGATCCCGTACGAGACCGGGGCGAGGAACTGCTCCTGTCCGGGCTTGAGCGACAGGTTGTTCACGGCGACGATCGTCGCGGCGGAGAGTTCGACCATGCGCAGTTCGGACATGATCCCAGGCTAACCCCTCGCGGGCGCACGCACACGCAGCCGGGACACATTTCCCATCGACGGACGGATGCCGGACCCGGCGGACAGCGGGCGCAGGGTCGCTCAGGTATCTTGGTATCGAGACAAATCACCCCGTGAACGGAGAACCTCCCGGTGACCGACGACGCCATCATCTACACGCACACAGACGAGGCTCCGGCACTCGCCACGGCTTCCCTCCTCCCGATCATCAAGGCCTTCACCGGCCAGGCGGGAATCGAGGTCGAGACCCGCGACATCTCGCTCTCCGGTCGCATCCTCGCCGCCTTCCCCCAGAAGCTCGCTCCCGAGCAGCAGGTGGGAGACGCTCTCGCAGAGCTCGGCGGCCTCGCGACCCTGCCCGAGGCGAACATCATCAAGCTGCCGAACATCTCGGCATCCATCCCGCAGCTCAAGGGCGCCATCGCCGAACTGCAGGCCGCGGGCTACGACATCCCCGACTTCCCCGACGAGCCGAGCTCGCTGGAGGAGAAGGACGTCCGCGCCCGCTACGACCGCATCAAGGGCTCCGCAGTCAACCCCGTGCTGCGCGAGGGCAACAGCGACCGCCGCGCCCCGCTCGCGGTGAAGAACTACGCCAAGAAGCACCCGCACCGCAACAAGCCGTTCGCCGAGGGCTCGAAGACCCGCGTCGCCACGCTGGGCCACGACGACTTCAAGCACAACGAGCGCTCCTGGGTCGCCGCCCACGACGACGTGCTCAGCTTCCGCCACACGGCCGCTGACGGCACCGTCACGGTGCTGAAGGAGGGACTGAAGGTCCTGCCGCGCGAGATCATCGACGCGACGTTCCTCTCGGCATCCGCACTCGACGCCTTCCTCGCGGAGACGCTCGAGACGGCGAAGGCCGACGACGTGCTGTACTCGGTGCACCTCAAGGCCACCATGATGAAGGTCAGCGACCCGATCATCTTCGGCCACGTCGTGAAGGCGTTCTTCGCCGACGTGTTCGACCAGTACGGCGAGCAGCTGGCGGCCGCGGGCCTGAACGCGAACGACGGACTCGGCTCGATCCTCGCCGGACTCGCGAATGTCACGGGCGGCGCCGAGATCGCCGCGGCGTTCGACAAGGCCATCGCCGCGGGTCCGCGTCTGTCGTACGTGAACTCCGACAAGGGCATCACGAACCTGCACGTCCCCAGCGACGTGATCGTCGACGCCTCGATGCCCGCGCTCGTCCGCAACGGAGGCAAGCTGTGGGGCAAGTCCGGTGAAGAGGCCGACACCCTGGCCGTCATCCCCGACTCCTCCTACGCCGGGGTCTACCAGGCCGTGATCGACGACGTGATCGCGAACGGCCCGCTCGACCCCGCCACGATCGGCACCGTGCCGAACGTGGGGCTCATGGCGCAAGCGGCCGAGGAGTACGGCAGCCACGACAAGACCTTCGAGATCGCCGCCGCAGGCACCGTGCAGGTGCTCGACAGCGAGGGCACCGTGCTCATCGAGCACGAGGTCGGCAAGGGCGACATCTGGCGCGCGACCCAGACCAAGCACATCCCCGTCATGGACTGGGTGAAGCTCGCCGTCGGTCGTGCCCGCGCCACGGGTGCTCCCGCCGTGTTCTGGCTCGACGCCAACCGCTCGCACGACGCGCAGATCATCGCCAAGGTGCACCAGGGTCTGGCGACCCTCGACACCAAGGGCCTCACGATCACGATCCTCGCCCCCGAGGAGGCCACGCGCTACACGCTCGCGCGCATGCGTCACGGCCTCGACACCATCTCGGTGACCGGCAATGTGCTGCGCGACTACCTCACCGACCTGTTCCCGATCCTCGAGGTCGGCACGTCGGCGAAGATGCTCTCCATCGTCCCGCTGCTCGCGGGCGGAGGTCTGTTCGAGACCGGTGCGGGTGGCTCCGCGCCGAAGCATGTGCAGCAGCTCGTCGAGGAGAACTACCTGCGCTGGGACTCGCTCGGCGAGTTCTTCGCGCTCGCGGCGTCGCTCGAGCACTTCGCCGACCGCACGGGCAACGAGAAGGCGCGCGTGCTCGCGGAGACGCTGGATGCCGCGACCGGCACGTTCCTCGAGGAGGACCGCTCGCCCGGCCGCGCGCTGGGCACGATCGACAACCGTGGCAGCCACTTCTACCTCGGCCTGTACTGGGCCCAGGAGCTGGCCGCGCAGACGAAGGACGCCGACCTCGCCGCAGCCTTCGCCCCGATCGCTGCGGACCTCGCCGCGAACGAGGAGAAGATCGTCTCCGAGCTGAACGCGGTGCAGGGTCAGAAGGTCGAGATCGGCGGCTACTACCGCCCCGACGACGCGCTCGTGACCGCCGTCATGCGCCCGTCGGCCACGCTGAACGGGATCGTCGACGCCCTGGCGTGATCTGAACGACGAGAGGGACCGGATGCCGAGAGCATCCGGTCCCTTTCTTGTCGATGCGGGCTCAAAGGACGCAGCGCCGTTTTTCGGATGATCCGGGGGATAACCTCCGAGAAACGGCAGATCATCCGAATCTCGGATGCATGGGGATCGGTCGCCGTCCGATGCGCCCGAGCGGTCGACGTCGCCTCAGGTCGCACGAGCACATACGAGAGAGCGCCCGCCGGTGAACCGACGGGCGCTCTCTCAGCTGCTCAGTAGTGGACCGAGACCTCGACGCCGTCCGGCGCCCAGTCGTACACCCACTTCGCGGCGGAGATGGGCATGTTCACGCAGCCGTGGCTCATGACCCGTCCGAAGTTGTTGTGCCAGTACGTGCCGTGGAACGCCTGGTCTCCGTTGAAGTAGGTGACCCAGGGGACGTCCTTCGTGACGTAGTCGGCGCCCTTCATGTCCTGGATGCGCACGTGCGCCCGGATCGTGAAGTTGCCGGTCTGCGTCTCGTGTCCTGCGGCCCCAGAGGAGATCTTCCAGGAGTTGACCAGCTGGCCGTTCTCGTAGAAGCTCGCCGTCTGAGTCCTGAGGTTCACGTCGGCGGTGCGCACCAGGTTCACGGACTGGAACGGCGTCTCGGTGACCGTGAGCGGGTAGATGCCGTCGCCGCTCTCGAGCTGGGTCGCGAAGTCCGACGCGATGTCGGAGGTGTCGCCGATCGTGCGTCCGTTGACTCCGGCCGTCTCCTCGCGCAGCACCTTGCCGGCCGAGTTGGTGACGTTCGCCGCGTTCACCGGCGCCCGGTCGACGAGACCGGGCAGGGTGTCGACGGTCGCCTGGATCAGCGCAGGGTCGGCCTCGATGCTGAGCTTCCCGTCGGTGTCGACGACCTTGAGCCAGCTCGCTGCGGTGGCGGCGTCGACGGGAACGGTGCGCTCATCGCCGACGTAGAAGCCGATGGTGCCGAGCAGCGTG
This sequence comes from Microbacterium sp. LWH10-1.2, assembly GCF_038397765.1. NCBI lineage: Bacteria > Bacillati > Actinomycetota > Actinomycetes > Micrococcales > Microbacteriaceae > Microbacterium > Microbacterium sp. LWH10-1.2. The sequence continues at coordinate 2,400,132 of NZ_CP151638.1, read as the reverse complement.
TTCAGCGAGGTCGCGATCGTCGTGGCGTTCTCGTCGGTGACCGCAGCCATGGCGGGCGTCGGGTCGCCGGAGAACTCCAGGTTCTTGCCGCCATCGGACACGGTCTCGGAGATCGCGGCGGCGAGGTCGTCGACGTCGATCGCCGTGCCCGCCTCGGCTGGGGTGACCGCATAGGCGCCGGTGGCGGGGTCGAAGGCGACGGACGCATCGACCGGGTCGACGAAGCTCGACGGAACGGCGTCGCGCAGTGCGGCCTCGGACTTCGCCTGGTCGAGGGTGATCGTGCCGGGAAGAGCGGCGCCCCACGCGGTGACGTTCCACATCGGGTTCGACGAGAAGGCCTTGTCGGCGAGCTCGCGGGCGTCGATCGACGCCCCGAGGTCGGCGCCGGTCAGCACGGCGTCGTCGCCGGCCCCGGTGAGCGTGATCTTCGTCTCGGCGACGTGGGCGCTGATCGCATCGGCGGCGGCTCCCGGTGTCATCCAGCCGACGGACACGCCGGCGACGGTGGTGCCGGGGGCGATGAGGATCATGGATGCCGCACCGGCTCCGAGAGCGAGGACGCCGACGCCGAGGCCGATCCAGAGTCCGAGGCGCTTCTTCTTCGGCGCGGGCTCGATCGGGGCCCAGGCGAGAGGCTGCTCGCCATCGGTGGGCGGCAGAGCCTGCGTGGGCGCGTCGTCAGCGGGCGAGACGGACGCGGGACCCTCGCTGGGCGCGGTGGCATCCACCAGCTTCCCGGTCGCAGCGTCCGGCGCTGAAATCAGATCGGTCACGAACTTCACCCCCCGGCTCTCACGTGGCTCTTTTGTCCACTAATTGTACGGGATCGCAGGTAACGAGGAGGCAACGGAAAACCCCAGGTCTCCTGCGATCCCGCAGGGGTCAGCCGACGACCGCGAGTCCGTCGATCTCGACCAGCATCTCCTCGCGCGGAAGACCGGTGAAGACGGTCGTGCGGGACGGCAGCACTCCGCTGGTCGTGTGCGCCGTGACGAAGGCGCCGTAGGCCTCGTTCATGATCGGGAAGTCCTCGCGCGTGGTGAGGTAGACGCGCAGCATCACGACGTCGTCGAAGGTCGCTCCCGACGCCTCGACGATGGCCTTGACGTTCTCGAGGGTGCGCGTGGTCTGCGCGGCGACGTCACCGGGAAAGAGGTACTCGTTGGTCACCGGATCGACCGGACCCTGCCCGGAGACCTGGACGATCGGGCCCTTGCGGACACCCTGGGAGAACGTGTGTGCGGGAGCGGGGGCGGCGTCGGTGGAAACGCGGGTCTTCACAGTCATGGCTCAAGACTAGTAGCGTTGTTAGATGCCTGTACTAATTCCGAACGCCGTTCACCTGTGCGCGCGAGCGGCGGTGGCGGGATGCTTCTGAGCTCGGAGAAGCCGGTACGGGTCTATCGGAACGCGACGGTCGTCGACGGCACCGGCGCCCCGCGCTTCCTCGCGGATGTCGCGATCGAGGGTGCCAGAGTGGTCGCGCTGATGCGCGACGGTCTCGGCGGCGATGTCGAGCTTCCACCCGGCGCGGTGGAGGTCGATGTGACCGGTCTGGTCCTCGTGCCCGGATTCATCGACATGCACGCGCACAGCGAGCTCTCCGTGCTCGAGGGCGCACGTCACGATGCGAAGATCCTGCAGGGAGTGACGACCGAGGTCCTCGGTCAGGACGGGCTCGGCTACGCGCCGCTCGACGAGGCGACGGCATCCGTGATCCCCGCGCAGATCGCGGGCTGGAACGGCACGCCGGCAGCCGTTCCGTGGCGCACGATGGGCGACCTGCTCGATGCGATCGACGCCGCGGCGGTGGCGAACGCGGCCGTCCTGGTTCCGCAGGGCAACCTCCGGATGATGGTCGTCGGCCACGAGAACCGGAGGGCGACCGCCGGTGAGATCGCCGCGATGTCGGATCTGCTCGGCGAGGCGCTCGACGCGGGTGCGTTCGGCATGTCGAGCGGGCTCACCTACACCCCGGGGATGTACGCCGACACCGCGGAGCTCGAGGCGCTGTGCCGCGTGGTCGCCGAGCGCGGCGGATACTGGGCTCCGCACACGCGCAGCTACGGAGGCGCCGCCCTCGACGCCTACCGCGAGGCGATCGAGATCGGCCGCCGCACGGGCTGCCCGGTGCACCTCACCCACGCCACCATGAACTTCGCGCCCAATCGGGGGAGGGCAGCCGAGCTGCTCGCTCTCGTGGACGCGGCGATCGCCGACGGCGTCGACGTGACGCTCGACACCTACCCCTACCTCCCGGGGGCCACCACGCTGGCGGCTCTGCTCCCCAGCAGGCTCTCTGAGCGCGGCGATCTGCTCGCCGCGATCTCCGCGCTGGACGACGAGGGCCGTGAGGCCGTGCGGGTCGAGCTGGAGGACATCGGCTGCGACGGGTTCCACGGCGAGAAGGCCGACTGGAGCGCGATCCAGATCTCCGGCACGACCGCACCGGAGCTGGCCGACCTCGTCGGGCGCACGGTGGCGGAGATCGCCGCGGACTCCGGGCGGCGCCCGGTCGACGTCGTGCTCGACACGATCGTGCAGGATGCCGGAGCGACCGGCATCCTCATGCACATCGGCGACGAGGACAACGTGCGTGCGATCATGGCGCATCCGCGCCACAGCGGGGGCAGCGACGGCATCCTCATCGGCGCCAGGCCGCATCCTCGCGGGCGCGGGACGTTCGTCCGCTATCTCGGGCACTATGTGCGGGAGCTCGGCGTGCTGACGCTGGAGGAGGCCGTGCGCCATCTCGCGGGGACACCCGCCGCCCGGCTCGGTCTCGACCGCGGCGATGCGCCGCGTGGAGTGATCCGCGAGGGCGCCACCGCCGATCTGGTCCTGTTCGATCCCGAGACGGTGGCGGCCGGAGCGACCTTCGAGTCGCCGAGGGAGGCTCCGATCGGCGTCGTCGAGGTGCTCGTCGGCGGCGTCCCTGTCGTCGAGCGGGGAGCCGTCACCGGTGCGACGCCCGGAGCGGCGCTGCGGATGCCGCCCGCTCCGCACCGCGCGACGGTCCCGCTCGTGCGCAGCGTGATCGATCCGTCGGCACCGGCGTTCGTCTGGACATCGGCCACGCCGATCATCGCCTCGCCCGATCTCGCATCGAGCGTCGCCCGCCTCGGCGGGGAGGCGGACGGCGCGCTGCCGGGGATCCGTCTGCGGATCGACGAGTCGCTCGCCGCGGCTCCGGACGCCGAAGGGCGCATCGGGACGGAGGCGTTCCGCATCGTCGTCGCCGCCGACGGCATCGACGTGTGCGGGGCGAGCCCTGCGGGGGTGTTCCGAGGGGCGACCGTGCTGCGACAGCTGCGAGAGCCGGGAGCGGACTCGGCGCGGATACCCGCGGGAACGTGGGACGGCTCGCCGGCGTACGGCTGGCGCGGTGCGATGCTCGACGTCGCGCGGCACTTCCGTCCGGCTGAGGACGTGCGCCGCCTGATCGATCTGCTCGCTGACCACCACCTGAACGTGCTGCATCTGCACCTCACCGATGACCAGGGGTGGCGTTTCGAGGTGCCCGGCTACCCGCGGCTCGTGGAGGTCGGCGCTCGCCGCGAGGCGACGCAGCGGGGTCACGGCGTCCTGGCGACGGTCGAGCCGGGCGTGCACGAGGGCTTCTACACGGATGCCGAGCTGCGTGAGCTGGTCGCCTACGCCGCCGAGCGGTTCGTGACGGTCGTTCCGGAGGTGGAGCTGCCCGGACACATCCAGGCGGGGCTCGCCGCCTACCCGGAGCTCGGCAACCTCGATGTCGGAGAGCCGCCGTCTTCGGCGTGGGAGCGCTTCGGGGTGAATCCGCGCACACTCGCGCCGACGGACGCGTCGCTGGCGTTCGGCTACGCGGCCATCGACGCGCTGTGCGCCCTGTTCGACTCACCCTGGATCGGCATCGGCGGTGACGAGGTGCCGGTCACGGAATGGGCGGAGAGCGCCGCAGCGGGGGAGCGGATGCGCGAGCTCGGGCTCGACGATCCGCACGATGTGCAGCCGTGGTTCACGGCGCACTTCGTGGAGCAGGTGCGGCGCAACGGCCGCACGGCGCTCGCCTGGGACGAGGTGCTGGAGGGGGATGTCCCGGACGGCGTGGAGATCCTCGCCTGGCGCGGACCCGCCGCCATGCGTGAGGCGCTCCGCCGCGGCATCCCTGTGATCGCCTGCCCCGATCTGGAGGTGTACCTCGACTATCCGCAGTCCGACTCGGAGGAGGAGCCGATCAGGGTGGGGCCGCCGCTCACGATCGAGCGGGCGTACTCGCTCCGGGTCGAGCCGGGGGCGGCGGGCGGCCAGGCGAACATCTGGACCGAGCACTTGCCCACCAGGGACCGTGTGGACTTCTCGGCCTTCCCCCGCCTGTCGGCGATCGCCGAGCGGCTGTGGGAGGGTGGGGACTCCGGTGACGTCGCGGACTTCTCGCGACGCCTGCCGACCCATCTCCGTCGCCTCGCGCAGGCGGGGGTGCGGTATCGTCCCCTCGACGGTCCGACTCCCGCACAGCGTCGACCCGGCATCCCCGGGAAGCCGCTGACGATCGCTCAGCGCGAGGAGATCGTCGCGGGACTGGTCGAACGTCTCGTAGAGAGGGCGGAAGCGGCGGCGATATCAACGCCGAAATAATGTAACGTTTTGGTAACCCTCGTTCCGCACCGTGTGGCGGGGGTTGCGTAAATTTTGTTCGTAAGGTCTACTAACAAACATGTCCGTATCGGATGAAACGCGTCCTCCATCGTCGTCAGACTACGCCGGTGCGAACACTCACGCCTTCGGGCCTGGACGCCACCTGCGCTCCCGTTCCAAAGTGCTCCCCGAGCACGCCCGCGGGCACAACCGCGCCCTCGTTCTGCAGACGCTCTACCACGCAGGGGCGATGAGCCGGGCGGACCTCTCCAGGGAGACCGGACTGACCCGCGTGACGATCTCCGACCTCGTCGCCGAGTTCATCGCCGACGGCATCGTCGTCGAGATGGGCATCCGCGAGACCGTGGGCCCTGGCAAGCCTCCGATCCTGATCGACATCGATCGCGTCGGCCACCAGATCGTCGGAATCGACCTCTCGGGTCCGAGCGCCTTCGTCGGCGCCGTCCTGAGCCTCGACGGCGACGTGCTGGAGCGCCGTGAGGTGCCGCGCCCCGAGGCCGCAGACGGCGCCGCCGCCTATGCGGCGACGCTGGAGCTCGCCCGCACCCTCGTGGCCGCGGCAACGCAGCCGGTGCTCGGCGTCGGCCTCGGCACCCCCGGTGTCGTGCGCCCCGACGGGCTCGTGCTCAGCTCGCCGAACCTCGGCTGGACGAACCTGCCGCTCGAGGCCAAGCTCGGCATCGACCTCGATCTGCCCGTGCTGGTGCGCAACGACGCCAACGCCGCCGTCCTCGCCGAGTACACCTTCGGCGAGGCGAAGGCCGACTTCATGCTCATCAAGATCGGCCGAGGAGTGGGCGCCGGTCTGATCACCGGCAGCCAGCCGCTGCTGGGCAGCCGCTTCGCCGCGGGCGAGATCGGCCACGTCGTGGTCGGCACCGACGGCGGCCCGCGCTGCGCGTGCGGCAAGGACGGATGCCTGGAGGCCTGGCTGAGCGTCAGCAGGCTCAGCGCCGCGATCGACGCGACCCCCGAGTCGCGCGATGAGATCCTGCGCGACGCCGGCACCCGCATGGCCATCGGCATCGCTCCGATCGTCGCCGCGCTCGACCTCTCCGAGGTCGTGTTGTCGGGCCCTGCCGAACTGCTCGACGGGACCCTCATCGACGCCGCCATCGAGACCCTGCACGCCCGCACCCTGGAGGGCGTGTTCGAAGACGTGGAGATCCGCCTGACGCAGCAGGACGACATCGTCCTGCGCGGAGCCGCGGTGATGGTGCTCTCCAGCCAGCTGGGAGTCTCGTGACCGCGAGGCCGGTCCGGGTCGGCCTCGACGTCGGTGGGACCAAGATCGACGCCGTCGCGGTGGGGGAGGACGACGAGATCATCGGACGCGTCCGTCGCCTGAGCGGATGGGGTGGCGAGGAGGTCGTCGCGAACGTCGTCGACGCCGTCACCACGCTCGCCGTGGAGTCGGGCCTCGACCTGGCCGACATCGGGTCGGTCGGAGTCGGCATCCCCGGACTCGTCGACGAGGAGTCCGGCCGTGTGCTGCACGCCGTCAACCTCGGCGTGGAATCCCTCGACCTCGCGGAGCTCGCGAGCGCCCGTCTCGGCATCGGATTCCGGGTGGAGAACGACGTCAAGGCCGCCGCCCTCGGCGCTGCGGTGCTGCGCGGAGCTGCGGGATCGATGGCGTACCTGAACCTCGGCACCGGCGTCGCCGCCGGCATCGTCGTCGACGGCCGGATCTGGCGCGGCTCCCGCGGCACGGCCGGCGAGGTCGGCCACCTCTCCGTCGACCCGAACGGCAGGCTCTGCGGATGCGGCCAGGTCGGCTGCGTGGAGACGCTCTGCGGCGGCGGTGCTCTGGCCAAGGCCTGGGGCCGCCCCGGTGCGCTCCCCGTGCGGGACATCCTGGATGCCGCGGAGTCCGGCGACCCGCTCGCGCTCGCCCTCCGTGCCGACCTCTTCGCCGGGGGCGCTGCCGGAGTGCGCGTCCTCGTCCTCTCGGCGGACGTCGACAGGGTCATCATCGGCGGTGGTCTCACCGCCCTCGGAGACCGTCTCGAAGACGGCATCCGCTCTGCTCTTCTGGCCGGCGCTGCATCGTCGCCGTTCATGCGCTCTCTCCACCTGGATGAGAGAATCGAGATGCTCCCCGCCGGGTCTCCGGCGGCCGCTTTCGGCGCCGCCCTCGTGGGTGCGTCCGTCCCTTCGAAGGAGATCGTTTCCCATGGCTGAAGTCGTCATCGTCGAGAACAAGGAAGCCGCAGGGGAGCTGGTCGCCGCCGAGATCGTCGAGCTGATCACCGGTCGTCCGGATGCGGTTCTCGGACTCGCCACGGGCTCGACCCCGCTGCCGGTCTACCAGGCCCTGCGCTCGCGGCTCGCCGGTGTCGACGTCTCGCGGGTGCGCGGCTTCGCCCTCGACGAGTACGTCGGCCTCGACCCCGCGCACGTCGAGAGCTACCGCTCGGTGATCACCCGAGAGGTCGTCGAGCCGCTCGGACTCGACCCGCAGCGCATCCACGTGCCCAACGGCGCCGAGGCGACCATCCAGCACGCGGGAGAGGACTACGAGGCGGCCATCACGGCGGCGGGCGGCGTCGACCTGCAGATCCTCGGCATCGGCACCGACGGGCACATCGGGTTCAACGAGCCCGGCTCGTCCTTCGCCTCCATCACGCGCGTCAAGACCCTCACCGAGCAGACCCGTGAGGACAACGCCCGCTTCTTCGACTCGATCGACGACGTGCCCCGCCACTGCATCACCCAGGGGCTCGGGACGATCCTGCGGGCGCGGCACCTCGTGCTGCTCGCGTTCGGCGAGGGCAAGGCGCAGGCGGTGGCGGATGCCGTCGAGGGGCCGCTCTCGGCGATCCTCCCCGGATCGGCCATCCAGCTGCACCCGCACGCGACCGTCGTCGTGGACGAGGCCGCCGCGTCGCGCCTGAAGCTCGCCGACTACTACCGCTACACGTTCGCGAACAAGCCGGCCTGGCAGGGCATCTGACCCGAACTCGGAGCGTTTCCTCTCGGTCGCTGCGCTTCCTCGCTCAACGACCGGGGAGGCGACTCGAGTCCGCTGTCGGTCGTTGAGCGAGCGGAGCGAGACGAAACGCGGTGAGGTTCGTGCGCCTCTAGCGCGACCAGGCGATCGGCAGCAGGTGCTCCACGCTCAGCGGGGCGAGCGGGAGCGTCTCCGCGTCCTCGCGGGTGATCCACCGCAGCTCCGCGAGCTCGGCCTGGACCGTCACTGCGGCGGGGTCGACCGTCGCGGAGAAGGCCTCGGCGACCACGCGGTGCCCCGGCTCGTTCGCCGCCTCCGAGATGAACGTGCCCAGGGGCTCGAGGTCGCCCTCGTCGAGCAGCACGCCGAGCTCCTCGTGCAGTTCGCGGACGAGCGTCTGCGCGGGGGACTCGCCCTCCTCCGGCTTGCCGCCAGGCTGCATGAAGCGGACGGTGTCGTTCTTCCGGACGACGAGCACGCGCCCGTCGTCGTCGACGATCACGGCCGCGCTCACGTGGATGTCAGGCATGGAACACCTTTCCCGGGTTCAGGATGCCGAGGGGGTCGAACACCCTGGTGATCTGCCGCTGCAGCTCCCACTGATCGTCGCCCAGCTCCTCGGCCAGCCAGCGGCTCTTCAGAGTGCCGATGCCGTGCTCGCCGGTGAGCGTGCCGCCCAGGGCGATGGCGGCGCGGAACAGCGCGCCAGCGGCATCCCACACGTGCTCGGGCACGTCGGGTCCATCGAAGATGAAGTTCGGGTGCAGGTTGCCGTCTCCGGCATGCGCGACGGTCGGGATCGTGAGCGCGTACTCGCGTTCGATGCGCGCGATCTCGTCGAACATCGCCGGCATCGCGCTGCGGGGGACCGAGACGTCCTCGATGAGCGTGGTGCCGAGCGCTGCCATGGCCGCGTGCATGGAACGGCGGACGGCGAGCAGGCGTTCGCCCTCTTCGCGATCGTGCGAGACCTGCACAGCGCCGCCGCTGGTGCGGAGGACCTCGGCCACGGCATCCGCCTCGGCGACGGCGGCGGGTCCGTCGGTCTGGATGGTCAGCTGCGCCATGCCGGCATCCGGTGCGGGTAGAGAGAGCAGGGCGGCGACCGCGGCTAGGCTCGCCGCATCCATCAGCTCCATGATCGCGGGCTGGATGCCGGTCGCCGTCACCGCAGCGGATGCGACGGCGGCCGCCCGCACGCTGGGGAAGGTCGCGGTGATCGTGCACGTGGTGCCGGAGACGAGCCGGCGCAGCTTCAGGGTGGCGCCGACGACGACGCCGAGCGTTCCCTCCGAGCCGATCACGAGAGAGGTGAGATCCAGGCCGGTCACTCCCTTGACGCTCCGATGCCCCAGGTGGAGCAGTCGGCCGTCGGCGAGGACCAGCGCGACGCCGAGCACGGCGTCGCGCACGACTCCGTACTTGGCGCAGAGGAGCCCGCCTGCGCCCGTGGCGATGTTGCCGCCGACGGTCGAGATCGCGCGGCTGGCGGGGTCGGGCGCCCACCAGAGCCCGTGCTCGGCGAGCAGGTCGTTGAGGTCGGCGTTGAGGATGCCCGGCTCGACCACCGCGAGCAGATCGTCGGCGCGGATCTCGGTGACCGCGGTCATGCGCGCCGTGGAGAGCACGATCTCTCCCGCGCCTCCGTTCGCGGCCCCGGCGAGACCGGTTCCCGCGCCTCTGACGACGACCGGCGTACGCGTCGACGTGGCGATGCGCATGACCTGCTGGACGTGCTCGACCGTCTCGGCGTGCACGACGGCGAGGGGGAGACCGGGAGCGGCGTGACCCGAGCGGTCGGCCCGTGCGGACTCGAGCGCGGCGGGAGCGGTGTCGACGAGGTCGCCGAGAGCGGCTGTCAGCTGCTCGAGCGCGGTCATGACAGGCTGCGGCGCCCGCTGACGAGTCCGGCGCCGACGGCGACGACGCCGAAGGCGATGCCGACGAGCGGCTGGTCCATGAGCCACCATGCGATGGTGACGCCGACGTAGATCAGCAGTTCCACAGCCGCGCGGAGGAACGGGTGCAGCCGGAGGACAGGCTTGGGAGACAGGAACAGCGCCCAGACGAGGATGACGATCACGGGGGCGCCGATGCCCAGGACGACATTCCACGGCAGCGGCCAGGTGGCGAAGCCCCAGAGCGCGAGTGTGCCGACGGCGACGACCAGGACGATGGCGCGCACCACGTCGAGCACGGTGATGTTCGGGCGGTCTACGCCGGGTACGGGTGCGGATTCCTGGGGCATGACCCCAGTCTATTCGCCGCTCGGAAGCTACTCGGCCGGCGAAGGAGCGGTGCCGGCGACGTCTGCGACGGTGTCGACCGCGGCGCCCAGCAGGCTCGCCTGCGCGGGTGCGGTGGAGTCCTCAGGAGCAGGTGCGGCGGGAGCCTCTACGGGCGCGGGCGCGGGCGCGACCGGTGCGGGCGGTGCTGCCGGCTCGACGGAGGCCGCGGGGTCCACCGGAGCGACGGACTCGACCGGAGCAGGGTCGCTCACGGGTGACTCGGGAGCGATCGACGCGGGTGTGTCGCTCGCGAGCGGGTCTTCGGCCGGAGCAGTGCCTTCATCGCCGGGGTCGGTTCCGGAGGGAGCGTCACCGATGCGGACGCACTCAGTCGGGAGGCCGATGTCCCAGAGGGCCGTCGTCTCGCCGGGCTCGCCGACCTTCAGCGTGCCATCGGGGAGGAGGAGCGTGTACTGGAACGAGACGCCGACGTTGTCGAGGATCTGCGACAACGTCGGGCGAACATCGACCACACCGCTCCCGGCGGAGTCGAGCACCGCACCGGTCGTCCCTGCGGTCGATCCGTCGAGGAGCACCTGTGCGGTCGCTCCCACTGCACCCGATACCTGAATGCGGTAGTGCGTGACGGGGATGAGCTCCGTCGGGTCCCAGGTGCACGTCACGTCGGCCGAGACGAAGGTCGGAGCTCCCTCCGGCAGCACCGGAGGCTCGGGGTCGATGGGATCGATCGGGTCGACGGGCTTCTCGGGGTCGACCGGCTTCACGGGGTCGACGGGCTTCTCCGGAGTCACCGGGGGCGCCGGCGGCGTCACCACGGGAGCGGATTCCGGAGCGGAGGCCTCTTCGACCGGCGGCTGCGGGGCCGGGGGTGCAGGCGGTGCCGGCGGCTCGACGACGGTCGTCTCCTCGGACGACATCGAGTCGTCGGGGGCGATGTCGGCGGCGATCGACGAGGAGTCGCTCGCCGCGGCGTTCGACAGCGAGGTCGACGGGTCAGCGCTGCTGAGGCCGGGCAGAATGGTGGCCGCGGCGACGACGCCGGCGACGATGAGTGCCGCGGAGCCTGCCCCGACGAGCGCGCCGACTCCGGTGAAGATGCCTCCGGCCGCTGCTGCGCCGCCGCCCGCAGAGCCTCCGGCTCCGGATCCTGCTGATCCGCCGGCTGCTCCGCCCGCGGCGCCGCCGGCGACGACGCCGCCCTGGACGACGCTGGAGGGCATGGCCGCCAGCGCGACGATGGGTGCGCCGCCGCCCTGGAGGGTGGCGAGGTAGCCCGCCGAGCCGGCGATGCCGAGCACGAGGGGGAGCAGTACGAGCGCGAGGCGCTTCGAGACGTCCTTGGCCTCGGCGGCGACGATCATGCAGCGTGCGCACTCGTCGAGGTGCTGTTCGAGGCGCTTGTGGTCGCGAGTGCTCAGGTTGCCTCGCGTGTACGCGCCGAGATGCTCGATCGTCCACTGGCAGTCCGACCCGGGGGCCGCGCTGCGCAGGTGCGCCTGGATCCACGCTTCTCTGAGGCCTTCGCGAGCACGGAAGGCGAGCTGCGACACGGCTCCGGCCTTCATGCCGAGCAGCGGCGCCACCTCATTGGGCTTCATCTGCTCGATCTCGGTGTACCAGAGCACCTCCTGCCAGCGGGAGGGGAGGCTGCGGAAGGCCTGCGAGGTGAGACCGCGGTCGAGGGCCTCATTCGCCGCCTGCTCGGTGCTGTCAGGGTCGGCGACCGCGTCGAGCTCATCGATCGCGGACTCCCGGCGGGAGCGTCCCCATGCGGCGGCGGTGTTGCGGATGCTGGTGAAGAGGTAGGCGCGGAAGGAGCCGTTGGGTCCGCCTCCCTTGATGATCGCCTGGTAGATGCGGGTGTAGGACTCCTGCACGAGGTCGTCGGGGTCGATCGAAGACGTGATCGAGCGCGCGACGGACATGCCGGACGGATAGTGCCGTCGCCACAGTTCGCCGAAGGCCGTCGCGTCACCCGAGCGGGTGCGCAGAACCAGGTCGGCGTCCGCGATCGCGTCGTCGTGCAGTGTGTTCTCGTCGTCCACAGTCATCCATCTGTCGTGGGGCGCGGGTGCGCCTTCACATGAAGAGACGCGTGAGACCGCTCTTCATCACGCGTCTTTTCCATTCTCTCCCGATTCTTTCAGCTAGGCCACCCCTGACGAAAGTCCAAAGCAGATCTTGAGTTTTGGCCAAAAGTCCAGGTCGTTCACTATTTCCGAATCTGTGGCCTGGCGGAGGGGAAAGATTTTCGAAGATTTTCTGGGAAGTCGCGTAATGAACGGCGGCTGAGTTCGTCTCATCACGTAGAGACAGCCATAAGGGCTCCACCGGGGGGCGGAGTCCTGAGGCGCTGGTGCGAGGGGCAACAGCACCAGCTGGCGGGTCGGGAGCCTCGGGGGAGGAGTTCCCGGCCCACCTGCTCTGTTGTGGGGGTGAGGCCGCCGATCTGGGGAGAAGGCGGCCTCCCGCCCCGCACATATTTCGACCGGAGAGCGCAGAGCTGCGCGTCGTCGCGCGATGCGCGGTTCTCAGAGCCGCTGACCCACCCATACGCGCGCGACGCGCAGCTGTGCATCGAGAAGCACGGCGTCGCCGACCGATCCGATCCGCAGGCTGCCGATCCGTTCGCCGCGCCCGATCGCGCGGGCCGGGGTCTCGGTCAATGCGCGCACCGCCTCGGGCAGCGTCACGCCCGCCTGCACGGCCCTCAACAGAGCCACATCCTGGGTCAGCGTGGAGCCCGCGATCGACCCGGTGTCGTCGGCGCGCGCGATCCCGTTCTCGACCGTGACGCTCACCGTGCCCAGGTCGTAGTGGCCGTCGGCGCTGCCCGCGGCCGCCATGGCGTCGGTGATCAGTGCGACCCTCCCGGGGGCGGAGTCGAACACGAGCTTGATCACGTGCGGGTCGAGGTGCACGTTGTCGGCGATCGCCTCGAGCACGACGCGGTGGTCGGCCGCTGCGGCGAGCACCGGCCCGGGGGCGCGGTGGTGGATGCCGGGCATCGCGTTGAAGGCGTGGGTGAGGATCGAGGCTCCCGCTTCGAACGCGGCGACGGCCATCGCGGCATCCGCATCGGTGTGCCCGACCGCGGCCGCGGTGCCGGCGGCGACGATCTGCCGGATGGCGTCGAGCCCTCCGGGGAGCTCCGGCGCGATCGTGATCTGGCGGATCGTGCCGCGCCCCGCCTCCAGCAGGCGCTCGACGTCACCCGCCACAGGGTGCCGCAGCAGCGTCGGCTCGTGGGCGCCGTGGTGCCCGGGGTCGAGGAAGGGGCCTTCGAGGTGCGAACCGAGGATGTCGGCATCCGTCTGCATCAGGTCGGCGATGCCGGCGACGCTGAGCGCGAGCTCGTCGAGTGTCGCCGTGACCAGCGAGATGACGGCGCGCGTCGTGCCGTGCGCGCGGTGCAGCGCCCTGCCGGTGCGGATCGCCTCGATGCCGTCGTCGAAGGCGGCGCCTGCGCCTCCGTGGCCGTGGATGTCGACGAACCCCGGCGTGAGCACGGCATCCGCTCCGGCGACCGCGGACGCATCGACGATCTCGTCGGCCGGCGCCCAGTCCGACCCTGAGCCGCGCGAGGCCACGGCGCCGTGCTCGAATCGCACCCAGCCGTTCTCGACGATCTCGCCGCCGTCCACGACGCGTGCGGAGTGGATGACGAGCGAGCCCGTCGTGGAGGTGTGGACGCTCATCGTGCGCTCCAGGGGATCTCGGGGCTGGGGTGGAAGTCGACCCCCTCAGCCTTCCACAGTGGAGCGAGTGCACCCAGCCGTGCGCGGAAGGAGTCCCAGGTGCGCTCCGGCGCGGTCTGCGGCGACCAGGCGATCTCCGCCTGGGCTGCGGCGCGCGGGAAGACGAGCTGCTCGACCTCGGAGATGGTGCGGGTCGTCTCGCTCCACAGCGGGGTCTCGACTCCGAGGATCGCGGTGGCGGGAACGTCGAGCACGGCTGTCGGCTCCCACTCGTAGGCGGCCCGGACGTCGATGATGGCAGCCCAGTCGAGTCCGAGCGGGAACTCCGGCGTGTACTTCATGTCGAGGTAGGCGACGTTCGAGGCCGACATGATGAGCGCCCCGCCGCGTGCGACGAACTGCGCTGCCTCCTCGGCGTGCGTGCCCTGCGGGGTGGTGTTGCCCCAGTACTGTCCGACAGTGCCCTCCGCGATGTCGGCCGCTGAGCCCATCTCGTGCCAGGCGACGGGCGTCTTGCCCGCCGCGACGACGATCTCGGTGGCCCGTGCCGCGAACAGGTCGAAGTCGGCCTGGGGGGTTCCGAGCGACTCGTCGCCCCCGACGTGGATGTACGGGCCTGGGGTCATCTCGGCGAGCTCGCGCACGACGTCGCGCACGAAGTCGTAGGTGCGCTCCTCGTGGATGCGCACGCTGGAGTGCCCGACGCCCCAGCCGATGTAGGTCTCGCCGGCGACGGGGAGCGGCTGACCGAGGCGCGCGGATTCCGAGATCAGTCCGTCGTTCAGCACGGGGGCCTCGACGAGCTCCGGGTACGCGACGCCGATCGCGTGCGTGTGGCCGGGGAGGTCGATCTCGGGGATCACGATCATGTGGCGGGATGCCGCGTGCGCGACGATCTCGCGGTAGTCGTCCTTCGAGTAGAAGCCGCCGGGGTCGCCGTTCGCCGATGTCGTCGCCGCCAGTTCGGTGAGCTTCGGCCAGGAGTCGATGTGGATGCGCCAGCCCTGGTCGTCGCTCAGGTGCAGGTGCAGGTGGTTGAACTTGAGGGCGCTGGTCGCGTCGATGAAGGTCTTGACGTCGTCGACGCCGAAGAAGTGGCGTGCGACGTCGAGCATCACGCCGCGGCGGGCGAAGCGGGGCGCGTCCGCGACGGTGGCGAGGAGGAGGCCCCAGGAGCCGTCTTCGTCTTCGCGCAGCAGCTGCAGCAGGGTCTGGATGCCGTAGAAGAGGCCGGCGTCATCGGCGCCGACGACCTCGACACGCTCGCCGACCGTGAGGCTGTAGCCCTCGGGCTTCGCGACAGTGCCGTCGACGCGCAGAGTGATGTCGGCATCGCCCTCGACGGAGGACAGCCGGATGCCGCTGCGTCGGGCGACCGCGTCGATAAGCTGCGCCGTGGCGGCTGCGGGTCCGGACACCGAGGAGGCGGCGGTGAGCGGCATCCGTCCTTCTCCTGCGGTGGCGGTCACGGGCGCTGGAACGAGGGGCAGAAGATGGGGAAGGACCATGAACAAAACCTATCGCCTGGGGTGATCCCTGGATATAGGGAATGTTGTTTCTTTTCGCACGGTAGCGGAGCGTTACGGGGCGCCTATCACGGTCGCGGCGGGGGAGACCCGGCGTATCAGGATCGAACATCGAGAGGACGGCTGGGCGTCGACTCTCCAGTTGAAGTGGAAGACGCCGTCGTCTCCGACGACGGCGGCGATCGTGCCCGGCACGGCTCTGCGTCGGGACTACGGTCTGGTCACGCGCACGACGGCCGACGACTCCACCACTGTCGCCGGGGCGGCTGATGGTCCAAGTAGTCCCCCATTTCACCCTGGACGCGGTGATCGGCATCAAGACCCCTCCGGCAGATGCCGTCGGATACGTCGTAGGCTCAGCGGTGCGCGGCGCGTTTGCCGTACCCAGGGCGAACATCATGCGAAAGAATATTCAAATCGTCACGCAAGCTGCAAGAGATCTCTTTCAAACTGGTGGACGGCTGATACGCGCAGTTCGTGGTCGTGCCTTTTAGTTTTGAATGATGCCCACGATGAGAGAAGAAACTCAGGTGAATTCAGGTTCTCCGCATCACGGTGACCCGAAGTTGACGACCGGCAGAACCGTAGATTAGCTCTGATGAAGGCAACATTGACAATAGTTAGGTCAGGGACGTGCCGTTCCCAGTAACGCTGCTCGGGCGCCATCCGCCTCTATATACCCGCAGGGGAAAGGTGATGGGATGAATGCTCTGATCGAAGCGGGGGATTTGAGCGTGTCCCAAAAGGTGATCAAGATCGGGTGCTGCCTACGGTGTTCAAGGATCCGGTCGCCTGGGTGGACTCGGTGGTTGGAACCGTCGAGATCCCGGAGACCGGGAAGGACGCTCCAGCGCGGCCATTGATGGACGACGATCGCTTCTGGTCTCTGATCGACCGTCTTGGCGGGTCGTTGGAGGACGAGAAGATCGCGGAGCTGACGGAGGCATTGGAGGCGTTGCCGTATCGGGATGTTCTCTTCTTCCGTGACACGTTGGTCGCGCGGTTGCGTGAGCTTGACCAGCCCCTCAATACCGTCGGTGTGGGAGAGGGGGAGGAGCGTGTGATCAGTGCGGATGCGTCGTTGTACTACCGATGCGAGATCGTGGCGGCGGGTCGCGAGGTGTTCCGCGACCGCGTGGAGCATCCGCGACCTGGCAAGGATGCCGATGGCGCTAGCGGTGAAGCACTGCTAGGTGTCGCGGAAGATGCTTCCGTCTCCAGGCTGCCTGAACCGGATGCGTCTATCGAGACGGGCACGAACCCGCTGTACTGGCCCGATGCGCCCGATCCGTTGCCGGATCCGTGGGCGTCGATTCCGAGTCCTGGTCCTTTCTCCTATGACATTCAGTTGTCTCGGTTGCGTCTTGGCCCGTGGAGTCAACGACGATTCATAGTTTGGTTGGTGTACGCGACCACGGCGGAGGGAACTGTGCGCGAGATGATGGGGTGTGTCATGCAGGGGAGCAACGAGGCCGCGCGTGAGGAAGTCGTCGCCTACGTGCGTGCCCGGCTGCGCGATGGAGAGACGCTGCATCCCAACGTCGTCACCTACGCTCCGGGAATCGACGGCGTCGCGACTGGGCATCAGATCGCCGGAGGGACTCGACGTAGTCGATTGAGCATGGATGAGTATGTCCAGAGGTACTATACGGGCGAGCTCGCTCCGGCCGGGATGCGGAAGGTCGGTGAGTAGCACGTGGCGAGATCGGATACTTCTGTTGGACATGAACTCCCGCCAAGGCTTACGCCCCGATCCGCGGGATCGAGAGCCTTGCCATGATCGTCATCTTTGACGTCATTCTCCTGTTCGCTCTCTGTGCATTCAGAGGGTTGTATCTGCTGGTATTGATTCCCGCAACATTTCTTGGATGGATCTTCGTCCACTCGTGGCGACAGAGGACCAGTTTTGGTGCGTGCCTGGGGTGGTATGACTGGAACATCTTTCTGTCTCTTGCTACGGGACTCGTCGGAGTGCGTGCGAGTAAGTACATGCCGACTGCTCGATACGTCAGACTGGTAGATATGGCCAACATCTCACACAGAGTGGGAAGGATGGGTCGAACCCTGCAGAAGTTGGATAGCGACCCGTTGCAATCGAGGGCATAGATGGGTCTGAAAGATCTACTCGTGAGGATGAGTTGGCAGATGGCGATCGGAGCGCGGCTCCCAGGATGAGTGCGGTCGTCATCATCGGGGTCGAGGCCGTCCTCGTCTATGCGGATTCATAGTTGTTGGGCTGCTCAGTTTGAGCGCAGTCTGAGCGGCACGCAAGCGAGGGGTGACATCGATGACAGAGTCCAGTTGTGTTCCCGCCGGGTTCTCGTATCTTTCCGCCTGTGGGATGGGGATCTTCGCGGTGGTGCTCAGCCCGTGGCTGGTGCAGCTCCAACGTGCTGTGTACCGTGACGGCCCTGCTCTCCAGCGCGGGCTTGCGAACGCGACGCCTCTGTGGATCCCTTTTACTACCGGCGTAGTGATTCTGTTCGTTGGCATTGACTGGGTGGTGCGATGGGTGCGGAAGTGTGTCCCCGCCGGGGATTGGAACGTGCTGGGCGTTGTGGTCGTCGCTCTTGCTCTCGCGCTGGCCGTCACGGCCGTCATCCGCTTAATACGAGCGCGGATCCGGCTAGGGTCGCGCGAACCTGCGATCGAGCATGCCGAGATCGGATCCGTTCCCGACGAAGGCGCGGCGACTGAACCCAAGCGGTCGCCGAATCTGCCGCCGGAGCGGCGGCGAGTCATCCTCGAGTTTGCCCTTACCTATGAGGTAGCGGTGATCGTTACTCTCATAGGTGTCAGCTTCCTTTAGCCGGAGTGTTGGCTGAATGGCTCGGCGTTCGTTCACAACGGTCGCCTCAGATAGGACGGTTCTATGGCTCTGCCGACGATGGCCATCCCCGCGGGTAGGGCGGGGCGGGCGCTGAGGCTGGCCGTGAGTTCAGTCTTCACCGGATTCGTGCCTGCCATGTTCCTCCTCAGCCCGATGGGCGCAGGAGCGCCGCAGGCGATTCATGTCATCCTGATAGGACTCCTCGGCATGACGGCCTGGCTCTGGGTGCGGCTACCGTTCACGGGGGTGATCGTGAGCGGCGACGTCGTCACGGCGACGTCATGGTGGTCGCGCAGGCGGTTGCATCGGGGCAGCATACGGATGTTCCGAAGCCGGCCGTACGAAGGCCCCTTCTTCTACCTCGCTTGGACGATCGTCGATGGGGCGCTTGCGAGCAGAGACGTCGAGGTTGAGCTGAAGGATGGCACGACCACTGTTCTTCGCGGCACGGTCTGCAACAGCCGCGTGTCCTTCGACATGGTTCACGCGCTCAACGCGTGGCTTGATGAAGAAGGGGCCGCAGAGTCCTCGCCTTTGCGGAGACACAGCCGGACAAGGAGCGCGAAGAACGATGAGCACAAACGATCCCCAGCCTGACTGGGTGCGACTCGAAGAGCGTGCCAAGGCCGCGTTCGATCAGGGGAATCTGCTGCATGCCCGAGATCTTCTCGTCGAAGCATCCGGTGCAGTTGGCGCAGACTCGATCGTGTTCTCGAACCTCGGACTCGTCAGCCTGGGGCTTGAGGACTATCAGGGAGCCATCGATGCATACAGCAGCTTGGCGGAACCGGATCTGCAGAGTCGAGTGAATCGCGGCCTGGCCTACGAGCGGGCGGGTGATGTCGAGTCGGCGAGAGCAGACTACCGGGCGGCGCTCCTCCTTGATCCGGACGACGTCGCCGCCCTCGTCAACCTCGGCACGTTGGAGTTGGAGTTCGGCTCCGACGACGCCGGACGGGCAGTACTTGAGCATGCGTACGCCCTTGACCCCACGACCGGCTGGCAGCTGAGCGATGCCTTGCGTGCGGCCGGGGACCTCGATGCTGCGGCGGAGGTGCTCCGTGCTGCGGCAGAAGCCGGTGAACCGCGTGCGTACCTCGACCTTGCCGATGTCGAACACGAGAGGGGAGACCTCGACGCGAGCGAAGCGGCATTCGAGGCCGCGATCGCGGCAGGCGTCGCGGAGCAGGCCGATGACGACGAGGGGGCGGGGTCGTAGCCGTGGACTACAACTCGACGGACTCCCGTGATGTCGACTTCGCCGGGGACATACGATCGAGTCCTGATAAGAGGCGCTCGAGGAGTGGGTAAGGCGTGAGGATGCAAGACGGCGTGAAGGGGCTGCGGGGCCGGCGGCGCGTCCTCGCCAAGGCCGTGTTCGGCGGATACGACTTTCGCGACAGCCGTCAGATCCGCCGGCGCTGGTTGCTCTATCGAACTCTTGCCGCCATCTGCATCGTGCTCGGGGTAGTGCTGGTCCTGTTCAAGATGGTTCTCCTGGTCAAAGGGGTCTCGCTGAATGCTCCGGCGCTCTTGTCGCCCATCATCGTGTTCGGCGTGCCCAGCTTCGTTTTCTGGGTGAAGGCGAAGGATCACGCCCTCTTCTGGCGCGAGGAAGTCGAACGCGAGCGGGCGCTGGCGGAGGCGGGTCCTCTGCCGTCGGAGTAAGAACGCCTCGAAGCCTCCTTTCCTGATCTGCTCCTGAACCACCACTACAGAAAGGTGCTGGGGGCGTACTGGTGACGACCGCTGCTATCGTCCAGATACGAGCGTCAGCGGTGACCGAGGGAGCAAGCGTGTCGGTGGTGTCCGGAATCCTCATGGCCATCGGCATCCTGCTGCTGGTCTCGGGCGTCGTCATGCTCGTGGGGCGGCGTCGGGTTGCTGCCAACATGTCGCAGGCCGGAATCGTCAAGGGCACCCGGGTGTCCGCGACGACCTACTCGGTCCTGATCTCCGTGATGCAGCTGCTCATCGGCGCCGGCCTCCTGATCCTGACGCCGCTGACGTCCTTTCGGAGCCGTGAGGACAACTTCTTGCGTGCCCTGACCGCTCTCTCCGAGATCCTCGGAGCAGGGGGCATTGTGCTCAGCCTCGCGCTCGTCATCACAGGCAGTGCGGGGATGCTGTTCGGCCTGCGCTTCATCTGGCAGGCATGGAAGGACAGGTCGAGCTGGCAGCACGATTCCTCCGGCTTGCTGACAATGCCCACACGTGATCGAGTGAGGATGGGCAGCGGAACCGTCCTCGCCACGTACGGTGCGATCGCGGTCGTCTTCGGCATCCTGCTTCTCGCGACCTACGCGGCCGGCGTGTGATCATGAGCGAACCGCAAGGGGGCGCGATTCGCGACGGGACCACCGCGCGGAAGGAGCCAAGAGGATGAGCTTCCTCAAGGGGCTAGGTTGGCTTCTCCTCTTCGTCTTTCGTGGGCTCGCGCTGTGGGTGGTGATCCCCGTGGCCACGCTGGCCTGGCTTCGGGTCCACATCTGGGCGCAGGGGGCTACGCTGCGGCAGGCTGTCGCCTGGTACGACGCGAACCTGATCGCGGCGCTGTCGAACGGTCCGTTCCGTTGGCTGATGCGTCGGGAAGCCCGGCCATCCTTCGTACGCATGTCGGGCATGAGCACGATCAGTACACAGAGGATCCCCTGGTTCGACCTCAGCGCCCTGTTCGACGTCGGCTGAGCGGCCCCACGCGGGCGCTGTGGATAAGTCCTCACGCTGTCGTTGCGCACCGCTACGGTCAACCGCATGAACATGATCTCTCTCATGCATGCAGATCTGCATGCTATCGTCGACCACATGGTGGCGATCCAAGTGCGCGACGTTCCGGAGAGCGTGCGAGACGATCTCGTCCGCGCCGCGCGAGAGCGGGGGCAGTCGCTCCAGGCGTTCCTCGCAGACGTGCTGGAGACGGAGGCGCGCAAGTCGCGCAACCGCGAGCTTCTGCGCACGATGAAGCCGATCCCCGTGCTCGACGGGGCTGCGCCAGAGGAGATCTCGGAGTTGATCCGTCGCGGCCACGAGGAGCGAGACACGCAGATCATCGACGCCGTCACACGGCCCGATCAGCCATGATCGTCGTCGACGCCTCGGCGGTCGTCGACGTCATCATCGACGGCACCGCGCACGGGGCGGCGGTGCGCACCGCGATGTCGCTCGATGCCGACTGGGTCATGCCGGCGCACGGCCCCTCGGAAGCGGCGAGTGCTCTGAGAGGACTGTGGCTCGCTCGACGGTCGAGCGACGGCGACTTCCGCGCGCAGCTGACTCAGCTGGCACGGTTCGAGATGCGTCTTCTTCCGATCGCTCCTCTTCTGCCTCGTATCGGCGAGCTCGCCGCCAATGCCACGGTGTACGACGCGGCGTACCTCGCGCTCGCGGAAGAGCTCGGGGTGCCGCTTCTGACCACGGATCGGAAGTTCGCGGGCGTTCCGGGGGTCCGAGCCGAGGTCAAGGTCGTCGCGCGCGAGTGAGCGCGGTTCGGCGTCATCTCTGCGGCCCGAGCTCGCGGCATCCGCTATGCTCGTAACCGTCGCGACTGGCGTCTGGGTGGACTACCACCGGGGAGCGACTGACCACGGAATTCGACCGCGCGCCTGGGCCGATGGAAGCACCCCTTTCGAATCCGTTGTCAGAGGAGCACGTCACATGACCGACCGTTACTTCAACGCCCCGCTCGCCGAGGTCGACCCCGAGATCGCCGAGGTCCTCGACAGGGAACTCAAGCGCCAGCAGACGTTCCTCGAGATGATCGCATCCGAGAACTTCGTTCCCGTCTCCGTGCTGCAGTCGCAGGGCTCGGTGCTCACGAACAAGTACGCCGAGGGCTACCCCGGTCGCCGCTATTACGGCGGCTGCGAGGAGGTCGACGTCGCCGAGGAGCTCGCGATCGCCCGCGCCAAGAGCCTGTTCGGCTCGGAGTTCGCGAACGTCCAGCCGCACTCCGGCGCCTCCGCCAACGCCGCTGTGCTTCACGCGATCGCCCGCCCCGGCGACACGCTGCTCGGCCTCTCGCTCGACCAGGGCGGCCACCTCACCCACGGCATGAAGATCAACTTCTCCGGCCGCCTCTACAACATCGTCGCCTACGGGGTGAACCCCGAGACCTCGACCATCGACATGGACGAGGTCCGCCGCCTCGCCATCGAGCACAAGCCGAAGGTCATCATCGCCGGCTGGTCGGCCTACCCGCGCACCCTCGACTTCGCCGCGTTCCGCGAGATCGCCGACGAGGTCGGCGCCCTCCTCTGGGTCGACATGGCGCACTTCGCCGGTCTCGTCGCCGCGGGCCTGCACCCGAACCCGGTGCCGCACGCGCACGTCGTCTCCTCGACCGTGCACAAGACCATCGGCGGACCCCGCTCCGGCTTCATCCTCACCAACGACGCCGAGATCGCGAAGAAGATCAACTCCGCCGTCTTCCCCGGACAGCAGGGCGGCCCGCTCATGCACGTGATCGCCGCCAAGGCGACGGCGTTCAAGCTCGCCGGCACCCCGGAGTTCAAGGAGCGTCAGGAGCGCGTGCTGCGCGGCGCCGCCATCATCGCGGAGCGTCTGTCTCAGCAGGACGTGAAGGATGCCGGCATCGCCGTGCGCTCCGGAGGCACCGACGTGCACCTCGTGCTCGTCGACCTGCGCGACGCCGAGATCGACGGCAAGCAGGCCGAGGACCTCCTGCACGACATCCACATCACCGTGAACCGCAACGCGGTGCCGAACGACCCGCGCCCGCCGATGGTCACCTCGGGTCTGCGCATCGGCACCCCGGCGCTCGCGACGCGCGGCTTCGGCGACGCCGAGTTCACCGAGGTCGCCGACGTCATCGCCCTCGCGCTGCAGCCCGGCGCCGACGTCGAGGCGCTCCGTGCCCGCGTCGACGCGCTCGCCGCGGCCTTCCCGCTGTACCCCGACCTGCAGCAGTAAGCACCACGCTGCTGCGTTTCGTCTCGCTTCGCTCGCTCAACGACCGGTTCCGCGTGACCCCGGTCGTTGAGCGAGGAGCGCAGCGACGAGCGACGTGCTGAGCGAGCGCAGGGAGTCGAAGTGACGAAACGCCCCGTGAGAAGTAGAACGAAAGAGAGCGCGACATGACCGCGAAGATCCTCGACGGCAAGGCCGCCGCAGCATCCATCAAGGCCGAGCTCACCGAGCGCGTCGCCGCGCTCAGGGAGAAGGGCATCGTCCCCGGTATCGCGACGGTGCTCGTCGGCGCCGACCCGGCGTCGCAGCTCTACGTCGGCATGAAGCACCGTCAGTCCGAGGCGATCGGGATGAACTCGATCCAGCGCGAGCTCCCCGCCGATGCCTCGCAGGCCGACGTCGAGGCGCTGATCGACGAGCTCAACGCCGATCCCGACTGCCACGGCTACATCGTGCAGCTGCCGCTGCCGAAGCACCTCGATACCGACGCGATCCTCGAGCGCATCGACCCGGCGAAGGACGCCGACGGCCTGCACCCGACCAACCTCGGTCGTCTCGTGCTCAACGTGAACAACCCGATCCACACGCCGCTGCCCTGCACCCCGCGCGGCGTCATCGAACTGCTGCTGCGCAACGACTACGACCTCAAGGGCAAGCACGTCGTCGTTGTCGGACGCGGCGTCACCATCGGCCGCCCGATCGGCCTCCTGCTCACCCGCCGCGACATCAACGCCACCGTCACGCAGGTGCACACGGGCACGCCCGACATGTCGCCGTACCTCCGCCAGGCCGACGTGATCGTCGCCGGCGCCGGGGTCAAGCACCTGATCCGCGCCGAAGACGTCAAGCCCGGAGCCGCCGTGCTCGACGTGGGCGTGACGCGCGAGACGGATGCCGAGACCGGCAAGAGCCTCGTCTTCGGCGACGTGCATCCCGACGTGGCCGAGGTCGCCGGCTTCCTCTCCCCGAACCCCGGCGGCGTCGGACCGATGACCGTCGCCCTGCTCCTGACGAACGTGGTCGAGGCGGCCGAGCGGCTCGTCTGACGCGTCACGTCTCGTGGGGCGTTTCGTCACCTCGAGTCGCTGCGCTCGCTCAGCACGGCGCTCGGTCGCTGCGCGTCCTCGCTCAACGACCGGGTTGCTCCGCGGAGCGGATCAGCCGAGCTCGTCGAGCATGCGGCGCTGCTCGGGGGTGAGGCCGTCGTTCAGCTCCTGGCGCGCCTCGGTCGTCGCGGGGGAGTCGGGGGTGGGAGCGGATGCCGCGGCATCCGGCCTCTTCGAGATCTTCGCGGAGACGGTGTCGTACACCTCGCCCGCCTTGGCGCGCAGCCTGTCGTCGAACTGGTCGTAGATCATCCAGCCGAAGAGCAGGATCAGCGGAGGCAGGACGAACGCCCAGAAGCCCGACGCGCGCACCCCGCTCAGCCACACCGTCAGCACCCAGACGATGAGCTCGACGACGTAGACGAGCGCGTACTGCACGGTCTTCTCGCCGACCTTCGTGCGGCTGGCCGACGACTTCGCGGCGGACTTCCGGAACGCGGAGCCGAGCACGGGCTTCACGAACAGCGCGGCGAGGGTGAGGATCACGGCCGCCCACAGCGCGTTGAAACCCACGCGGACGCCGCTGAACAGCAGGCCGATGAGCAGGAGGACCGCGACGTTGAACACGTAGAGCGCGGCGAACCGGACGATTCCGTTCTTCATGCGACCAGACTTCCACATCTGCGCGCCGTGCGGCACCTCACGCGCGCGGGAAGGAGCGCTCCACTGCGTCGACCACGGCATCGTAGACGGCATCCCAGTCGGGCACCTCTGGCGCGACTCCGGCGAGTTCGAGGCTCACGGCGCCGTGCACCTGCGCCCACACCGTGACGGCGGCAGCCATCACCTGCTCCTCCGGCACGCGCGCCGCGAGCGCGCGCACGAGCGGGGCCATCGCGGTGGAGGTCGTGGCGGCATCCGGAGCGCAGTCCTCGACGGTCGTGATCGCTCCGCCGAACATCAGGCGGTAGAGGGCGGGGTTGGCCTTCGCCCACCCTCGATACGCGTATCCGAGGGCGCGGAGCCCCTCCGGCTCGGTCGCGGCCTGAGCGGCTCCGAACGACGCGAAGCCGTGCTCGATCACGGCGACCAGCAACTGCGCCTTGCCGCCGAAGAGGGAGTAGACGGCCGAGGTCGAGGTGCCGGCTGACTGGGCGATGTCGCGGAGGCTGATGCGCTCCGGGCCCTTCGCGTCGACCATCTCCGCCGTGACGTCGAGCAGTCGGTCGCGGAGAGCGTCGTCGTAGGAGACAGGTCTTGCCATGGAGAGAAGTCTATCGTAACGTTGTTTCATAACGTAGTTACATAACAACGTTCCAAGGAGAATCGCATGACTCAGCAGGTCTTCCCCGGTCGCTACACGGCAGCACCCGACCGGTCTGACATCACCGTCTTCGTCATCGGCATGCGGGCCAACCGCTGGTGGCAGCTGGGGAAGGTGTGGTGGACGGCCAGCAAGATGCCGCCGATGCTGCGGCACCTCGCCACCCATCCGGAGGCGGGGATGCTCGGCGCCCACAACTGGTTCGGGCGCACGACCATCCTGCTCTCCTACTGGGAGAGCCCCGAGCATCTGCAGCGCTTCGCCGCCGACCGCGACGCCCCGCACCTGCAGCCGTGGCGTGACTTCATGCGCTCGCTGCAGGGGTCGGGCAGCGTCGGCGTCTGGCACGAGACGTATCAGGTGCCCGTCGCCGATCTCGAGGCCGTGTACGTCGACATGCCCGCGTTCGGGCTGGCCGCGGCGACCACGCACGTGCCCGTCGGCCCGGGCATGAAGACGGCGCGGCAGCGACTCGGGCGGTGACGGAGGTGGGGTGGACGCGGCGGCATCCACCCCACCTCTCAGCCCTGGGGCTGCAGCGTGCCCTCGATGTTCGTGATGCGCGCGCTCTCGTCGAAGCGGAACGTGACCGATGCCGTCGCGTCGGTGATCGTGGCGCCGGTGTAGGCGTCGTCGGTCCAGGCGAGGTTCCAGCCGGCGAGGCGGGCGAGGTCCCACACGGCGGTCCTGGCGTCGGGCAGAGCCAGGCCGGAGAGGATGCGGGGGAGAGCGGTGGTCGCCGATGCGACGGTCAGTGCGGGCACGGGCGCGTCGAGGAGGAAGACCGCCCTGGTGCCGCCGGAGATCGGGGCGGAGTAGTAGGGCGAGCGTCCGGTGATCTCCACCGCGACGCCCGCGATCGTGTGCGCGGCGGCGGCGATCCACTCCTCGTCGCCGGAGGCGTCCGCCGGGAAGGGGAGCTCCGGCTCCGCCAGCTCGGCGAGTCCGTGCTCGACGCCGTAGTCGCGGAGCTGCGCGGCGACGCCCTGCGCGTCACCCTGCGGGTGCGCCCACGCCCACAGCAGCGACCGCGGCCCGGGTGCGATCGTCGCGATCAGATGGGCCGTCGTCACCAGCGTGCGCGACGGATCGGCGTTCGCGGTGAAGGTGATCGTGCCCGCCGTCATGTCGGCATCCCAGCGGTGGTCGCCGAGCTCGTCCGTCGCCGTGGCGAGGGCGTCCTGACGGAGCGCGGTGAAGAGGGCGGAGCGGTCGGCGAGCGGCTGGAGCGCGGCGAAGGTCATACCCCCAGTCTCGCCCGGATTGCTATGAATCCGCCAGAGCGCTCATGTCGTCACGGCGCCATCCGGACGCCCCATGCGCCGCACGCTCGGCACGGCCAGAGTCATCAGCGCGATGCTCGCATAGAGGATGCCGGACGTGACCAGCACGGTCTCGACGTCGCTGTGGGTGATCAGCCAGCCGTAGATCAGCGTGCCGATCGGCATGGCCACGAAGCTGCCGAGCATGTCGTAACTGGACACGCGGGAGAGCGTCTCGCCCGGCACGTTCTCCATCATCGCGAGATTCCACCCGGTGCTGAACACTTCGGCGCCGGCGCCGGCCACGAAGGCCGCGATCGCGAGCAGGACGACGGCGGGGTGGACGCCGAGCACGGTGAGCGGGATCGCGAACGCGGCCATGCCGATCATCCCGTAGCGGAGCGGTCGGTTCAGCGGGAACCACATGAGGATGAGGGTCATCAGGAGGATGCCGACGCCCTCCGCGCTGACCACCCAGCCCCAGCCGGTGATGCCGAGACGGGGGTCGTTCTTCGCGATGTACGGGCCGACGACACCCCACGCGCCCACGTGGATGGCGTTCATCACCATGAACGCCAGCACGACCACCCACAGCCAGGTCCTGGTGCGGAACTCGTGCCAGCCGGTGCGGAGATCCTGGAACAGCGTCGTCCCTCCGCCGTGCGCCGGCGGAGGAAGGCGGACCATTGCCAGCACGGGGATCGCGATCACCCACCCGATCGCCTGCACGACCATCGCCCAGGCGGGGCCCGCCGATGCGACGACGATGCCGGCGATGATGGGGCCGCCGATGGTGGTGGCCGAGCGCACGAAGGAGAGCATCGCGTTCGCCTGCTGCAGATGCTCCGGCGACGCGAGCTGCGGGATGATCCCCTGCATGGCGGGCAGGACGAAGGCCGTTGACGCCCCGTTCAGCACGGAGAGCAGTGCGAGCATCGGCACGGTCGCCGTTCCGGTGAACAGCAGGGCGGCCATCGCCCCGATGGTCAGGATGTCGATGACGTAGCACGACTGGATGATCAGCGCTCGGGGGAGCCGGTCGGCGATCACTCCGCCGAACAGGAGGAAGACGATGTTGCTGACCGTGAAGGCGGCGAGCACGAGCGACAGCGAGCGGGCGTCGTTGTCGATCTCCAGCACGGCGAAGGCGAGCGCGATCGACGACATGGATCCGGCGATCATCGTGATCGCCCTCGCCAGGAAGAACCAGCGGAACCCTGCGTCCTGCATCGCGGCGAGCCCGCGCGTCATCGGCGGTCCTCGCGTCTCTGCATCCGACCATCCTGCCACGCGACGCGACGCGACGAGTGGCGCGGAGGGGGCGCTCGGCGTCTACCAGGACGGACGGATGCCGGTGAGGGCCCAGGCCGCCTGCACGGCGGCGCCGAGGGCGACGTACTCGCCCGGCGCCGGGGCCACGACCGGGATGTCGAACACCTCGCGGGCGACGGCCGCGACGGCGGGGCTCTGCGCGCCGCCTCCGATGAGCAGCACGCGCTCCGTGCGGACGCCGAGGTCGCGGATGGCGCCAAGGCCGAACGCGAGACCGCCGATCACGCCCTCGACCGCGGCCCGCGCCAGGTTCTCGCGACGGGTCGACGCGAGCGTCATGCCCGAGAGGGTCGCGGTCGCGTCCGGCCGATTCGGGGTCCGCTCGCCCTCGAACCACGGCTGCAGGGACAGTCCACCGGCACCGGGTTCCGCCTGCAGGGCGAGCCGCGAGAACTCTTCGAGGTCCACGCCGAGCAGGGCGGCCGTCACGTCGAACACGCGCGCGGCGTTGAGGGTCGTGACGATCGGGAGGCGGCCGCCCGCGGCATCCGCGAACCCTGCGACGGTGCCGGAGACGTCGAAGATCGGCGCATCGGTCACGGCGAAGATCGTGCCGCTCGTGCCGATGGACACGCCCACGTCGCCCGTGCGCGCGCCCATGCCGAGCGCGGCGGCGGCGTTGTCGCCCGCACCCGCCGACACCACGAGCCCACCGGAACCCTGCACGTGCTCCGAGGGCCCGAGCACCCGGGGGAGCACCACATCCGACGCGTCCCTGCGAAGGGCGAGCGACAGCAGCTCGCGGTCGTAGACGTCGCGGACGGGATCGAAGTAGCCCGTCCCGCTCGCGTCGGAGCGGTCGGTGACGAGCTCGCCGAGTGCGGGGCCGAGCTCGGACTCGTCGGCAGGGCCGTACCCGCGCAGGCGCCAGGTCAGCCAATCGTGGGGGAGGGCCACGGCCGCCACACGGGCGGCGTGCTGCGGCTCGGCGTCGGCCAGCCATCGGAGCTTCGTGACGGTGAACGACGCGACCGGCACCAGACCCGTGCGCGACGTGAACTCGGAGGCGCCGACCTCGGCCGTGAGATCGGCCGCGGCCTGCGCCGAGCGGGTGTCGTTCCACAGGAGGGCGGGGCGGATCACTCGGCCGGACTCGTCGAGCGCGACCAGTCCGTGCTGCTGCCCGCCGATGCCGATCGCCGACACGTCGTCGAGTCCGCCGGCATCCGCCAGTGCCGTTCGCAGCGCCGCCCACCATGCGGTGGGGTCGACCTCTGTGCCGGCGGGATGGGGTGCACGGCCGGTGCGCACGACCGCACCGGTGTCGAGGTCGCGGACGACGACCTTGCAGCTCTGCGTCGACGAATCGACGCCCGCGACCAGTGCCATCAGCGCGCGCCGAGCAGGTGCTCGGTGGCGAGCTGCTGCAGACGGACGAAGCCGAAGCCCTTGCCGCCGAGGTACGCGTCGGCGTCGAAGTCCTCGTAGGCGCTGCGGTCGGCGAGCAGATCGTCGTAGGACTCGCCCTCGTTCAGGGTCGGAGCCGCGAGCTCGGCGACCTTCGCCGCGGCCAGAGCCTCCTGCACCTCGGGGTCGGCGCGGAACGCCGCTGCCCGCTCCTTCAGCAGCAGGTACGTGCGCATGTTGGCCGCAGCGGAGTCCCAGACCCCGGTCTCGTCCTCCGTGCGGCTCGGCTTGTAGTCGAAGTGCCGGGGGCCGTCGTAGGCGGGGATGCCGTTCGGGCCGCCGTTCTCGAGCAGGTCGACGAGCGAGAACGCGTTGTGCAGGTCGCCGTGGCCGAACACCAGGTCCTGGTCGTACTTGATGCCGCGCTGGCCGTTGAGGTCGATGTGGAAGAGCTTGCCGTGGAACAGGGCCTGCGCGATGCCCGCGGTGAAGTTGAGTCCCGCCATCTGCTCGTGACCGACCTCGGGGTTCACGCCGACGAGCTCGGGGCGCTCGAGGGAGTCGATGAATGCGATCGCGTGGCCGAGCGTGGGCAGCAGGATGTCGCCGCGCGGCTCGTTGGGCTTGGGCTCGATCGCGAAGCGGATGTCGTAGCCCTTGTCGGTCACGTAGTCGCCGAGCAGGTTGACGGCCTCGCGGTAGCGCTCGAGCGCTGCGCGGACATCCTTCGCCGAGTCGTACTCCGCGCCCTCGCGGCCGCCCCACATGACGAAGGTCTTGGCGCCGAGCTCGGCGGCGAGGTCGAGGTTGCGCAGCACCTTGCGCAGCGCGAAGCGGCGCACCTGACGGTCGTTGGAGGTGAAGCCGCCGTCCTTGAAGACCGGTGCGCTGAAGAGGTTCGTGGTGACCATCGGCACGATCAGCCCGGTGTCGGCCAGTGCGCCGGTGAGGCGGTCGATCTGCGTCTGACGCTCGGCGTCGGTGGAGCCGAAGGCGAACAGGTCGTCGTCGTGGAAGGTCAGGCCGTAGGCGCCGAGCTCCGCGAGTCGCTCGACGGCGTGCACGACGTCGAGGTGCGGCCTGGTCGGTCCGCCGAAGGGATCGGCGCCGTTGTAGCCGACGGTCCAGAGTCCGAAGGAGAACTTGTCGTCGCGGGTGGGGGTGAGGGGCATGGCTCGGATCGCTTTCCACGGTGAGGGCGAATTGTTGTTGCCAGGAACATATCAGGGGTGGGTGGCCTCCGCAACGTGTCCGTCCACTGCGATCCTGCGCCGGAGGTGCGGTCAGCCGCCGATCGGCGCCGTCGAGCTGCGCACCACGAGCTCGGCGTGCATCCTGATGTGCGCGGGGTCCTCGCCGCGCAGCATCCCCAGCAGCACGCCGACCGCCGCCGCCCCCATCTCTGCGAGGGGCTGCCGCACGGTCGTGAGCTGCGGGTTGTTCGACGAGGCCTCGGGGATGTCGTCGAATCCGACGACGGAGAGGTCGTCGGGCACGCGCAGGCCGCGCTCGGCGGCGACGCGCATCGCCTCGAGCGCCGTGAGGTCGTTGGCGGCGAACACCGCGGTCGGCCGCTCGGGGAGATCCAGGATGGCGTGGGCGCCGGCGGTCGCGCTCGCGGTGCGGTAGCCGCCGTCGACCACGAGGGACGGATCGAACGGGATGCCGGCAGCGTCCAGCGCCGAGCGGTAGCCCGCCTCGCGCTGCTGCGCCGACTCGAGATCGGAGCGGCCGTGCAGGTGCGCGATCCTGCGGTGCCCGAGGGAGATGAGGTGCTCCGTCGCCGTGCGTGCGCCCTCGACGTTGTGCACCGCGACCGTCGCCGTTCCGTGCGGTCCCTCGTGCGGGTCCACCGCCACGATCGGCACCGCGGCCCGCGGGGGAGTCGTGGTCGGGGTCACCAGGATCGCCCCGTCGATGAGCGTCCCGCCCAGGCGGGAGAGGGAGCGGCGCTCCCAGCCGAGGTGCTCGCCCGCCGAGACGCTTCCCGCGTACGCGAGCACGTCGTACGGCGTGTCCTGCAGCGCAGTGGAGACGCCGCGCAGCAGCTGCAGCGCGAAGGGCTCGAACTCGGCGACGAGCACGCCGATGACGTTCGTGCGCCCTCTCCTCATCGACGTCGCCACCAGGGAGCTCTCGTATCCGAGTTCGGCGACGACGCGGAGGATCCGGGCGTGGGTCTCCGCGGACACGCCGTCTCGGCCGTTGATGGCCTTCGACACCGTCGCCACGGACACTCCTGCTGCGCGGGCGACGTCGGTGATCGTGGTGCGTGCGTTCATCAGAACAGACTAATCATGGAAAACGTTATCGATATCGTTTGACACGATCTCGTCCAGATGCCAGAGTGGGCGCACGACACATTGGTGTGGCTGACAACAAATAGGTTCGCTCTGCTGCACGGAACTCGATGAAGAGGAGACACAGCATGAAGATGCGCAAAGCGTGGGCTGCGGGGGCGGCCATCGTGACGCTGGGGGCGCTCGGGTTGACCGGGTGCGCGGGCGGGGGAGGCGGCGCCGATGACGGCAGCACGCTCACGATGTGGCACAACTCGACCACCGGTGCGGGCAAGCAGTACTGGGAGGACGCTGCGGCCGCATTCCACAAGGCCAACCCCGAGGTGACGGTCAAGGTCACCTCGATCCAGAACGAGGACATGGACGGCAAGCTCCAGACCGCCGTCAACTCCGGCGACATGCCCGACATCTTCATGGCGCGCGGAGGCGGCAAGCTCGCCGACGTCGTGAAGGCCGGCAAGGTGAAGGACCTCACGAAGCTCATCGACGCCGACGTGAAGTCGGCCTTCGGCGACGCGCCGTTCAGCGCCTTCACGGTCGACGGCAAGATCTACGGCATGCCCAGCGCGGTGCTCCCCGGCGGCATGTTCTACAGCAAGGACCTGTTCGCCGCGGCGGGGATCACCGGCGAGCCGAGCAGCATGGACGAGCTCGAGGGCGCCGTCGACAAGCTGAAGGCGTCGGGCGTCGCCCCGATCGCGCTCGGCGCGAAGGACGCCTGGCCGGCCGCGCACTGGTACTACTTCTTCGCGGTGCGCGCATGCGACCAGGACGTGATCGCCAACCTGTCGACCAAGCCGGACTTCTCGGACAAGTGCTGGCTCGACGCCGCACAGAACCTCGCCGACTTCGCCGAGACCGAGCCGTTCAACGACGGGTTCCTCACGACATCAGCGCAGCAGGGCGCGAACTCCTCCGCAGGTCTCGTCGCCAACCACAAGGCGGCGATGGAGCTCATGGGGGCGTGGAACGTCGGTGTGATCGCCAGCCTCACGCCCGACCAGAAGCCCCTTCCCGACCTCGGCTGGTTCCCCTTCCCCGAGGTCAGCGGCGGCAAGGGAACCCCGGGCGCCATGATGGGCGGCGTGGACGGATACTCGTGCTCCGTCGACTCGCCCGACACCTGCGAGAAGTTCCTGAACTTCGTCTCCTCGAAGGAGTGGCAGGAGAAGTACGCCGTCGCCTTCCAGACGATCCCGGCCTCTCAGGACGCGATGGGCGCGGTCACCGATCCGTCGCTGATCCCGCTCATGGAGGCGTACAGCAAGGCGCCCTACGTCTCGCTCTGGCTGGACACGGCCCTCGGCCAGAACGTCGGCAACGCGCTCAACACCGGCGTCGTGGAGATGCTCGCGGGTCAGGGAGACCCGAAGAAGCTCGTCGACAGCCTCGCGAACGCGGCGGCCAGGGGCTGACCCGCGCCATGACCATCACCCAGGCGCTCGCTCAGGCGCCTGAGGGGAGCTCCCGTGGGGCCGGCGCATCGTCGGCCCCACGGCGGCGGAAGCCGCGCCCTGACTGGCGCAAGCGCGGCGAGATCGCCCTCCTCTCGGGCCCTGCCCTCCTCGTGTTCGTCGGCTTCGTCATCTTCCCGGTGCTGATGGCGGCGTTCTACGGATTCTTCAAGTGGAACGGCTTCGGCTGGCCGACCGAGTTCGTCGGCCTCGACAACTACGTGCTCATGCTGCAGGACGAGACGTTCCGTGCGGCCGTGTCGCACAACTTCATCATCATCTTCCTGTCGCTGATCATGCAGGGGCCGGTCGCGATCCTCTTCGCGCTGCTGCTCAACCAGAAGATCCGCGGGCGCTCGGTCATCCGCGTCCTGATCTTCGCCCCGTACGTGATCGCGGAGGTCGTCGTCGGCACGGGCTGGAGCCTGATGCTGCAGGATGCCGGCGCCCTCAACTCCCTGCTGGAGAAGTGGGGCCTCGGCGCGCTCCAGCACTCGTGGATCGCCGACCCCGCGATCGCCATGTGGTCGCTGATGATCATCATCACGTGGAAGTACGTCGGATTTGCCGTCATCCTCATGCTGGCGGGGATGCAGTCGATCCCCGAGGAGCTCTACGAAGCGGCCGCGATCGACGGAGCCGGGTTCTGGAAGACGCAGTGGAGCATCACGCTTCCCCTGCTCGGCCCGACCATCCGCATCTGGGCGTTCCTGTCGATCATCGGCTCCCTCCAGCTGTTCGACCTCGTCAACATCATCTGGGGGCAGTACATCGCGGCGACCGCCGGCACCTCGACGATGGCGACCTACATGTACCAGAACGGCCACCTGGCGGGGAACTACGGCTTCGGCAACGCCGTGGCCGTGATGCTCTTCCTCATCTCCATGGTCGTGGCGCTCATCTACCAGCGCTTCGTGCTGCGGCGTGACACCGAGGGCGCACTCACCGGAGACAGCGGAAAGGCGCGCAGACGATGACCGACACCCTGAAGACCTCCGTCGCGATCCAGACGATCGGGCCCAGGGGCCGCCGCCGCGCCGCCCCCGAAGTGCGCTGGGGCAGCCCCGGTGTGTACCTCGTCGCCCTCGTGCTGATCACGGTCTGCGTGACGCCGATCCTCTACATCATCATCGGCGGCTTCCGCACGAACTCGCAGATCACCACGGATCCGTCGGGCTGGCCCGCCCCGTGGCAGTTCGCGAACTACACCGACGTGCTCGGCAGCTCCGAGTTCTGGACCGCGATGCTGAACTCGACGATCTCGGCCGTCGGCACCACCGCGGGAGCCGTGATCCTCGGCGTCATGGCGAGCTACGTCATCGCGCGCTACGACTTCGCGGGCAAGGGCGTCATGTACTCGCTGTTCGCCGCGGGGCTGATGTTCCCGGTGACCGTCGCGATCACGCCGCTCTATCTGCTGATCCGCAACCTGGGGCTGGTGAACAGCCTCGCGGGCATCATCCTTCCGCAGATCGCGTTCGCCCTGCCGACCACGATCATCATCCTCGTGCCGTTCCTCAAGGCGATCCCGAAGGAGCTGGAGGAGGCGGCGTCGATCGACGGCGCATCCCGTCTGGGGTTCTTCTGGCGCATGGTGATCCCGCTGAGCCTGCCGGGAGTCATCACGGTCGGGATCCTCGCCTTCATCGGCGCGTGGAACGGCTACATGCTCCCGCTGTTCATCCTGAGCGACCAGAGCCTGTTCACCCTTCCGCTCGGCGTGCAGAACTTCGCCTCGCAGTACTCGGTCGACACCGCCCGTGTGCTCGCCTACACCTCGCTGTCCATGCTTCCCGCCCTGATCTTCTTCAGCCTGTTCGAGCGCCGCATCGTCGGCGGTCTGACCGGCGCGGTCAAGGGCTGAGAGACCACGAACCACGAATGGAGGCGCACATGAGCGCTGACATCCCCGCATTCCCCCACGCATCCGATCGGGTGCGGGATCTGCTCGCCAGGATGACGCTGGACGAGAAGCTCGCGCAGCTCGTCGGCTACTGGATCGACCAGGGCGGCGAGGTGGTGGCGCCCATGCAGAACGAGATGGGAGGCAAGGCCGCCCCCGGGGCACTGGCCGAGATCACCCGCGACGGCATAGGCCACTACACGCGCGTCTACGGCACGCGCCCGGTCGATGCCGCCGAGCGCGCGGCGTGGCTCTGGGAGGAGCAGCGCCGCCTCCGTCGGGAGACCCGGCTGGGCATCCCCGCGCTCGTGCACGAGGAGTGCCTCACCGGGCTCGCCGCGTGGAAGGCGGCGACCTTCCCCACGCCGCTCGCCTGGGGCGCCTCGTTCGACCCGGAGCTGGTGGAGGAGATGGCGGCGTCGATCGGCGAGACCATGCGCGACCTCGGCATCCACCAGGGGCTGGCGCCCGTGCTCGACGTCATCCGCGACCCCCGGTGGGGGCGGGTGGACGAGTGCATCGCCGAGGATCCGTACGTGGTCGGGGTGACCGGAACCGCGTACGTGCGCGGGCTGCAGTCCGCCGGTGTGCACGCGACGCTCAAGCACTTCGTCGGGTACTCGGGCTCGCGTGCGGGGCGCAACCACGCGCCGGTCTCCGCCGGACCCAGGGAGGTGGCCGACGTGTTCCTCCCGCCGTTCGAGATGGCGGTGATCGACGGCGGCGCGCGCTCGGTGATGAACTCCTATGCGGAGATCGACGGGGTGCCTCTGGGCAGTAGCGCCGAGCATCTCACGGGCCTGCTGCGTGAGAGGTGGGGCTTCGACGGCGTGGTCGTCGCGGACTACTTCGCCGTCGCGTTCCTGGAGATGATGCACGGCATCGCGCGCGACAGGGGAGAGGCGGCGGAGGCCGCCCTCACGGCCGGGGTCGACGTCGAGCTCCCGAGTGGAGACGCGTATCTGGCGCCGCTGCGGGAGCGCGTCCTGTCGGGGGCGCTCGATGAGGCCTTCGTCGACCGCGCGGTCCTGCGCGCGCTGTCCCAGAAGGAGGAGCTCGGGCTGCTGGAGCCCGACGCCTTCGACGACGAGCCGCCCGCGGCGGTCGACCTCGACTCGCCCCGCCATCGCGACATCGCACGACGGCTCGCGGAGGAGTCGGCGGTGCTGCTCTCGAACGACGGCATCCTTCCCCTCGCCGATGCGGCGACGCCTCGGGGGAAGATCGCCGTGATCGGTCCCAACTCCGCGCGCCCTGAGGCGCTGATGGGCTGCTATTCGT
Organism: Microbacterium sp. LWH10-1.2; assembly: GCF_038397765.1. NCBI lineage: Bacteria > Bacillati > Actinomycetota > Actinomycetes > Micrococcales > Microbacteriaceae > Microbacterium > Microbacterium sp. LWH10-1.2. Next base: position 2,364,060 of record NZ_CP151638.1, on the reverse strand, counting down.
TCGCCAACCACGTGCTCGCGCATCATCCGGAGCATCCGATCGGCTTCTCGATCCCGAGCTTCCTCGAGGCGTTCTCGGAGGAGGCGGATGCTCTCGGCGTCGAGGTGATCGCCGCGCGCGGCTGTGACGTGGAGGGCGACGACCGCTCGGGCTTCGCGGAGGCGGTCGACGTCGCGCGCGCGGCCGACGTGGCGATCGTCGTCGTCGGCGATCAGGCCGGGCTGTTCGGACGGGGCACTGTGGGTGAGGGCAACGACTCCGAGAGCCTTGAGTTGCCCGGTGTGCAGCGCGAGCTCGTGGAGGCGCTGGTGCGCACGGGAACGCCGGTGGTCATGGTGGCCGTGACCGGTCGCCCGTACGCGATCGGCTGGGCGCTGGATGCCGTGTCTGCACCGGCGGCCGTCCTGCAGGCGTTCTTCCCCGGGGAGGAGGGCGCCGCGGCGCTCGCCGGAGTCCTCTCCGGGAGGGTCGTGCCCTCGGGGCGCCTCCCGGTGTCGCTGCCGCGCTCTGCGGGAGCGCAGCCCTACTCGTATCTGCACCCTCGCCTGGGCGGCCCCTCGGAGGTGACGGCGACCGATTCGACTCCGGTGCGTCCGTTCGGGTTCGGCCTGTCGTACACGCGGTTCGAGGTCGATCGGCTCGATGTCGACGACGAGGTGGCCGCCGGAGGAGCGTTCCGGGTCGCGGTCACGGTGACGAACACGGGCGACCGGGCGGGCGCCGACGTCGTGCAGCTGTACGGGCACGACGTCGTGGCATCCGTCACGAGACCCGTCGCCCAGCTCCTGGCGTTCCGCCGGGTGACGCTCGACGCCGGGGAGTCGGTGCGGGTGACCTTCGACATCCCCACCCAGCGATTCGCCTTCAGCGACCGCTCGATGACCCGTGTGGTCGAACCCGGAGACGTCGAAGTCTGGGTGGGAGCGCACGCCGCGGCATCCGTCGAGGAGGGCACGGCGACGGCTCGGGCGACCCTGCGGATCACGGGGGCGCCGCACCCCGTCACGACGGCGGACGCACGCGTGGCGACATCGGAGGAGATGATCGTGGATCGAGCGGTGTCGCGATGACGGTGGTGAGCAATCCCATCCTGCCCGGGTGCCACCCCGATCCGACGATCTGCCGTGTCGGCGAGGACTACTACCTCGTCACCTCGACGTTCGAGTACCTGCCCGGTCTCCCGGTGTTCCACAGCCGCGACCTCGTCGACTGGGAGGTCGTCGGGCACGTCATCGATCGGCCGGGGATGCTGGATCTCGAGGGGATCCGTTCGTCGGGCGGCCTCTACGCCCCGACCCTCCGGCACCACGACGGTCGGTTCTGGCTGCTGTGCACGCTCGTGGACCAGGAGGACGACGCGAGGGGCGGCAACTTCGTCGTCACGGCGGAGGAGCCGTCCGGCCCCTGGTCCGATCCGGTCTGGCTCGACGTCGACGGGATCGATCCGTCGGTGTTCTTCGACGACGACGGTCGCATCTGGGTGCATGGCACGCGACCGGCTCGTCAGCCCGAATGGCACGATCAGACCGAGGTCTGGCTGCGTGAGCTGGACCCGCACACGATGACCCTCGAGGCCGAGGAGCATGTCCTGTGGCGCGGGGCGGTGCAGGGCGCGGTGTGGGCCGAGGGCCCTCACCTCTACCGGGTGGCCGGGGCCTACCACCTGCTCGCCGCGGAGGGCGGAACCGACTTCCATCACGCCATCAGCGTGGCGAGGGCGGATGCCGTCACCGGTCCGTACCGCGGCAGCAAGGGCAACCCCGTGCTCACCCACCGGCACCTCGGGCGCGGCGTCGACATCACTGCGGTCGGGCACGCTGACCTCGTGGAGGCGCCGGACGGCAGCTGGTGGGCGGTGCTGCTCGGCATGCGTCCGTACGGCGGCTACCACTGCAACCTCGGCAGGGAGACCTTCCTGGTGCCGGTGGTCTGGGAGGACGGATGGCCGGTCTTCGCACCGGGCATCGGTCGCGTGGAGCACGAGGTCGAGGTGCCGTTCGCGCAGCCGCGGGCGGCGGCGCCCGCCGGCGGGATCATCGCGTCGAGCGATCCGCGCTGGACCTCCGTGCGTGCCCTGCCCTCGGAGATCGCCGCGGCCGACGGCGACGGGTGGGTGCTCCCGCTGCTCCCGGCGTCCCTCGCCGATGCCACCCGCAGTGCCTTCCTCGGCGTGCGGCAGCAGCATCGAGATGTCGACGTCACGGCGACCATCGCCTGCGATCTGCGCGAGGGCGAAGAGGCGGGACTCGTCGTGCGTCAGTCGGAGGACGACCACGTGCGGCTGTCGGCCATCGGCATCACGGGGGAGGGAACGCGCGTGGTCGCCATCCACCGGAGCGCCGGAACGGAGCGCGTGCTCGGGGAGGCGGTCGTCGCGGGAGCGCCCCACGAGGACCTCGTTCTCATGCTGCGGGCGCGCGGCCAGGATTACGAGCTGCGGGCGGGAAGGTCGGGCGACGACCTCGCCGCCGTCGCCACGGCGGACGGACGCACGCTCGACTCGATCGCGACCGGCGGCTTCCTCGGACTCTGGATCGGGGTCCACGGCACGTCGAACGGCGCGGCGACCGACTCGACGATGCGCGTCGAGCGCGTCGAGTACGTCCCTCGGTGATCGCGAGGGTCGGGCCTGACCGGAGCGCGCCCGTCGGGCGGATATCGTGGCAGGAGCAGCACGACGCGCGGAGGAGGCGGGGGATGACGGATCGGGCATCCGGAGTCGAGGGAGTGCGCCGGGCGAACCTCGGCGAGGTGCTTCGGCTCGTGCACCACGACGGCCCGCGATCCCGCGCGGTCATCACCGCCGACACAGGACTGAACAGGTCGACGGTCGCCGACCTCGTCGCCGAGCTGGTCTCTCATGGGCTCGTCGTGGAGCAGGAACCCGACTCCACCCGCCGAGTGGGGCGCCCCTCGCCGATCGTCGCGCCGAGCGAGCAGGTCGTCGCGATCGCGGTCAATCCCGAGGTCGACGCGATCGAGATCGGCGTCATCGCCCTCGGCGGCAGTGTACGCGAGCGCGTACGAGTCGAATGCGTCGAGCCGCCCTCCGTCGAAGACGTCACCGCGGCGGTCGAGGGCTTCGTACGACGGTGGCGGGAGTCGTCCGGGCCGGCGGCGAGGATCGTCGGCATCGGGCTCGCCGTGCCGGGGCTGGTCAGGGCCGAGGACGGCATCGTGCGACTCGCCCCCCACCTGGAGTGGCGGGATGCTCCGATCGGCGATGCGCTCGCGACGGCGCTCGGACTCCCCGTCTTCGTCGGCAACGACGCCTCTCTCGGAGCGAGCGCCGAGCGCCTGTTCGGAGCCGCGCGCGCTCACGAGGACGTCGTGTACCTCAACGGCGGATCGAGCGGCATCGGCGGAGGGCTCATCCTGGACGGCCGGCTCATCGGCGGTGCGGGAGGCTATGCAGGGGAGTGGGGGCAGACGCGCCCCGGCATCCTGTCCGACGACGACCGCCGCACCGACGGCGGCGTCCTCGAAGACGAGGTCAACCGCTCGCGCCTGCTGCAGGCCGCCCAGCTCGGCCCCGTGGACGACACCGCCCTCGCGGCGGTGCTCTCGGCGACGAGCGATCCGCAGGTGATCGCCGAGATCGACCGGCAGCGCCGCGTGCTCACGGCCGCGCTCGCGAACGCGGTCAACGTGCTGAATCCGTCGATCGTGGTCCTGGGCGGCTTCCTCGCCATGCTGCGCGCCCGCGACGCCCTGAGCTTCGACGCCGAGGTGCGGGCGCGCTCGCTGCAGGCGCCGGCGGAGCAGATGGAGGTGACGGCCGCAGGGCTCGGCGCCGATCGTCTGCTGATCGGCGCCGCCGAGGCCGCCTTCGCTCCGCTGCTGGCGGATCCGCTCCGATTCTGACGGTCAGTAGCTGGCGCGCCGCGTGTCGTCCGAGACGGGGATGAAACGGCTCGCGAGTCCTTCGGAGGCGCGGGCGAGCAGTGCCACATCGGCGCCGACCGCGACGAAGTCGGCGCCGGCGGCGATGTACCCGTCGGCGGCGGTCGGATCGAAGGCGTTCACGCCCACGGCGGTCCCGGCGGCCTTCACCGCGGCGAACACGCGTTCCACCGCGGCGACGACGTCGGGATGCGTCTGCTGACCGAGCAGGCCCATCGACGCCGACAGATCCGACGGGCCGACGAAGACCGCGTCGACGCCGTCGACCGCGGCGATCTCCGCCGCGGCATCCACTCCGGCTGCCGTCTCGATCTGCACCGTCAGCGACGTGTGCGCTGCGGATTCCTGCAGGTAGCGGTCGACGCGGTTCCAGCGGGCGCTGCGGGCGAGGGCGCTGCCGACGCCGCGCACGCCCTCCGGCGGGTAGCGGGTCGCGGCGACGGCCGCGCGGGCCTCGTCGGCGGACGACACCATCGGAACGATGATGTTCTGCGCACCGAGATCGAGGACCTGCTTGATCGCGACCGTGTCGTTGGAGGGGACGCGGACGACAGGGGCGATCGGGTAGGCCGCGGCGACCTGCAGCTGCAGGAGCACGCTCTCCAGTGAGTTCGCGGAGTGCTCCATGTCGATCAGCAGCCAGTCGAGGCCGGAGCCCGCAGCCACCTCGGTGACGATCGCGCTGCCGGAGCATGCCCACATCCCGATCAGCGAGCGGTCGGATGCCGCGAGCTGCTCGCGGAAGGAGGCGTCTAGACGAATCGGCATGCGATCGTTCCCATCGGTCCGTAGTCGCACAGCACTTCATCGCCGCGCGTCACCCACATCGGGCGCGTGAACGATCCTGCCAGGATGATCTCCCCCGGCTCGAGACGCGCGCCGTGCTGGTGGAACTTGTTCGCCAACCAGGCGACGCCGGTGGCGGGATGGTTCAGCACGCCGGCGGCGACGCCGGTCTCCTCGATCTCGCCGTTCTTGAAGAGGAGCCCCGGAACCCAGCGCAGATCGATCTCATCGGGGCGCTTGCGCACGTCGCCGAGGACCATCGCCCCGTACGCGGCGTTGTCGCTGATCGTGTCGACGATCGTGCGCCCCTCCAGCTCGATGTGCGAGTTCAGCACTTCGAGGGCGGGAACGGCGTAGTCGATCGCGGCCAGGGCGTCCTCCAGCGTGCAGTCCGGGCCTTCGAGCGGATGCTTCAGCACGAACGCGAGTTCGACCTCGATGCGCACGTTGGAGAAGTGCTCCGTGGGGATGTCGGCCCCGGACTCGTACACGGTGTCGTCGAACATCACCCCGTAGTCGGGCTCGGTGATGCCCGTCGCCTGCTGCATCGCCTTCGACGTGAGGCCGATCTTGCGACCGACCAGCCGGCGGCCGGCGGCGATCTGCGAGTCGCGCCACACGCCCTGGATCGCGTACGAGTCCTCGACCGTCGCGGCGGGATAGCGCGCGGTGATGCGCGGGATCACCCCGTGCGTGCGATCGGCCTCGGCGAGCTCGGCCGCGATCGTCGCGATGTCCTCTGCTGACAGCATCCGTTCCTTCTCTCTTCTTCTCACCGGCACACGCTGCGGCTGATGCGCGAGTGTCGGGCCGGAGGGATGTTCTCGTGGGGACAATCGGGGTAGGGGTCCCCGCTCTTGTCCCCACGAGAACATCCCGTAGGCCGCCACGCGCGACTAGAGCTGGTGCCCCAGCTTGTACTCGCCCTGCTTCCACTCCGGCATCGCGTCCTCGTCGTCCGGGCGGGTGTAGCTGAACCCGTCGGCGCCGATCGTCACGGCCATCTCGGAGCTGTCGGTGCGCGCGACCACGGGCTGCGGGTTGCCGTCGAGGTCGAGCACGAGCGAGGCGTCCGTGTACCAGCTCGGCACGACCGGGTTGCCCCACCAGTCGCGGCGCTGGTTGTCGTGCACGTCCCACGTGATGACGGGGTTGTCGGGGTCGCCCGTGTAGTAGTCCTGCGTGTACACCTCGACGCGGTGGCCGTCGGGGTCGCGCAGGTACAGGTAGAACGCGTTGCTCACGCCGTGACGGCCGGGCCCGCGCTCGATCGCGTCGGACCGGCGCAGGGCTCCGAGCTTGTCGCAGATCGCGAGGATGTTGTGCTTCTCGTGCGTCGCGAAGCACACGTGGTGCATGCGGGGTCCGTCGCCGCCGGTCATGGCGGTGTCGTGCACGGTCGGCTTGCGGCGCATCCACGCGGCGTAGACGGTGCCCTCCTCGTCTTGGATGTCCTCCGTGACGCGGAAGCCGAGGTCCTGCATGAACTTCACCGCGCGCGGCACGTCGGGGGTGACCTGGTTGAAGTGGTCGAGGCGCACGAGCTCGCCGGGGATGTGCAGGTCGTAGCGCCACGACATCCGCTCGACGTGCTCGGTCTGGAAGAAGAACTCGTACGGGAAGCCGAGAGGGTCGACCACGCGGACGGAGTCGCCGATGCCCTTGACGAAGCCGTCGGGGTTGCGACGGACATCGCAGCCGAGCTCCGTGTAGAACTCGACGGCGCGGTCGAGGTCCTCGGCCGAGCGGACCCGGTACGAGAAGGCGGCGACCGCGGCGATCGGGCCCTTGCGCAGCACGAGGTTGTGGTGGATGAACTCCTCGGTGGAGCGGAGATAGATCGCCTCGTCGTCCTCGCTCGTCACGTAGAGGCCGAGGATGTCGACGTAGAACTGGCGGGACGCCGCGAGGTCGGTGACCACGAGCTCCATGTAGGCGCAGCGCAGCACGTCCGGGGGCGTGCTCGTCGGCGTGGGGGTGGGGTCGGCGGGATGGATCGGCGCCTCCTGGCTCACGTAGAAGCCAGACGAGGTCAGCGTCATGTCGTCGCGGTTGGTCATGTCAGCGTCCTTGCTTTCGTGTCGTGCGTTCGTTTCGTCTCGCTTCGCTCGCTCAACGACCGGATCTCAGGGCCGGTCGTTGAGCGAAGAGCGCAGCGACGAGACGAAACGGGAGAGGTGGGGTCAGTTCTTGCCGAAGGTGGGGTTGTGCGACTTCTCCGCGAGCGTGATGTGCACGCTCTGCTGGTCGGTGTAGAAGTCGATCGAGCGGTAGCCGCCCTCGTGGCCGAGGCCGGACGCCTTCACTCCGCCGAACGGGGTGCGGAGGTCGCGCACGTTGTTCGAGTTGAGCCACACCATCCCGGCCTCGACGGACTGCGCGAAGTTGTGCGCGCGCTTGAGGTCGTTGGTCCAGATGTAGGCGGCGAGGCCGTACTTCGTGTTGTTCGCGAGCGACAGCGCCTCCTCGTCGGAGTCGAACGGCGTGATCGCGACCACGGGGCCGAAGATCTCCTCCTGGAAGATGCGCGCGTCGGGGGAGACGTCGGCGAACACGGTCGGGGCGACGAAGTTGCCCTCGTCGAAGCCCTCGGGGCGGCCGCCGCCGGCGACCAGGCGTCCCTCGGTCTTGCCGATCTCGACGTAGCTCATGACCTTCTCGTAGTGCTCGGGGTGCACGAGCGCGCCGACCTCGGTCGTGGGGTCGTGCGGGTAGCCGACCTTGACCCGCTGCGCCTGCGCCGCGTAGCGCTCGACGAACTCCTCGTAGATGGAGCGCTCGACGAGGATGCGGGAACCGGCGGTGCAGCGCTCGCCGTTGAGGGAGAAGACGCCGAAGATCGTGGCGTCGACCGCGGCCTCCAGGTCGGCGTCGGCGAACACCACGGCGGGCGACTTGCCGCCGAGCTCCATCGACAGGCCCTTGAGGAAGGGAGCGGCGTTGCCGAAGATCAGCTGTCCGGTCGAGCTCTCGCCCGTGAACGAGATGAGCGGCACGTCGGGGTGCTTCACGAGGGCGTCGCCTGCATCCTCGCCGAGACCGTTGACGAGGTTGAAGACGCCCTTCGGCAGGCCGGCCTCCTCGAAGATGCCGGCCCAGAGGGATGCCGACAGCGGCGTGAACTCGGCGGGCTTGAGCACCACCGTGTTGCCGGTCGCGAGCGCGGGGCCGAGCTTCCACGACTCGAGCATGAACGGCGTGTTCCACGGCGTGATGAGGCCCGCGACGCCGATCGGCTTGCGGTTGACGTAGTTCATCTGCTTGCCGGGCACCTTGAAGGCGTCGTCCGACTGCGCGACGATCAGATCGGCGAAGAAGCGGAAGTTCTCGGCGGCGCGACGCGCCTGGCCGAGGGCCTGGGTGATCGGCAGACCCGAGTCGTAGGACTCCAGCTCCGCGAGGCGCGCGTCGCGCGACTCGACGATGTCGGCGATGCGGTGCAGCACGCGCGAGCGCTCCCGCGGCAGCATCCGGGGCCAGGGGCCCTCGTCGAAGGCGCGCTTCGCGGCGGCGACCGCGAGCTCGATGTCGGCCTTCTTGCCCGCGGCGGCGGTGGTGTAGGTCTGGTTGGTCACCGGGTCGAGCACGTCGAAGGTGTCGCCGTCGATCGAGTCGACGAAGGCGCCGTCGATGTAGTGCTGGATGTGGTCCGGCAGGTCGGCGGGGATGCGGGAATCGGTCATGAGCCTTCTCCAGGGGTGTGGGTGGAACGGGTGTGCAGCGCATCGAGGAACGCGTCCCTCGTGCGCCAGCGGTGGTTGCGGGCGGCGAGCTCGATCTCGAGGGGCTCTGCGCCCTCGCGGATCAGCTCGAGGATCTGCGTGTGCTCGTCGACGGAGTGCTGGGCGCGGCCGGGCACGTACGCGAACGTGGAGTCGCGGATGCCGGAGAGCCGGGCCCATCCGCGGTGGACGAGGTCGAGCAGATGCGGGTTGGGGCACGGCTCGAACAGCACGGAGTGGAACTGGCGGTTCAGCTCGGTGAAGGCGTGGGCGTCGAAGTGGTCGAGCAGCCGGTGCATCCGCTCGTTCACCTCCGCGGCCTCCGCGAGCGCCTGCTCGTCGAGGAGCGGGGCGGAGAGCGCCGTCGCGGCGCCCTCGACGAGTCCGAGCGTCTGCATGGTGTGCGCGTACTCGCTCTCGTCGACGAGCGTGACGCGCGCTCCGACGTTGCGCTCGAACGTCACGAGCCCCTCGGCCTCGAGGCGGCGGATCGCCTCGCGCACGGGCACGACGCTCATGTCGAGCTCGTCGGCGATCGAGCCGAGCACGAGACGGTACCCGGGCCCGAAGGCGTGCGCCGAGATGCGCGAGCGGATCCAGTCGTAGGCGCGCTCCGACTTGCTGGAGTTCTCGACGGTGGTCATGCGCGGCTCGTCGCAGCCTCGTACTTCGCGCGCCACTCGGCGTTCAGCGGGAACAGCCCGTCGACGGGGTGCCCTGCGGCGACCTGCTCGGCGATCCAGGCGTCCTCGATCTCCTGAGCGAGAGCGTCGTCGACGACCTCCTCGACGAGCGACGGGGGGATGACGATCACGCCGTCGCCGTCGCCGACGATGATGTCGCCGGGCTGCACGGTCGCTCCTCCGCAGGAGATCGTGACGTCGACGTCCCACGGCACGTGCTTGCGCCCGAGGACGGACGGGTGGGCGCCCTGCGAGAACACGGGAAGGCCGATCTCGGCGACGGCGTCGAAGTCGCGCACCCCGCCGTCGGTGACGACCCCTGCGGCTCCGCGGGCGCGGGCGCGGAGAGCGAGGATGTCGCCGAGCGTGCCCGTCGTGGCGTCGCCGCGGGCTTCGATCACGATGATCTCGCCCTCGTCGACGGCGTCGAACGCGCGCTTCTGCGCGTTGTAGCCGCCGCCGTGGCTCTTGAAGAGGTCTTCACGGAACGGCACGAAGCGCAGCGTCTTCGCCGTGCCGACGATCTTCGTGCCGGCGATATTCGCTGCGACGCCGTCGACGAAGCAGGAGTGGTGGCCGCGCTTGCGCAGCTGCGCCGAGAGTCCGGCTGTCGGCGCCTCGAGCAGCTTGGCGCGCAGCTCGGCGGAGAGCCCGGCCACGGATGCCGAGGAGCCAGAAGATGCGGCATCCGAGGGGGTCGACGCGGCGTTCTGCGACTCCTCAGCGACCGGGGGCAGGCCGGCCGCCTCACGTGAGCCCCAGGCCTCGGTGCGCTGCAGGTCGTCGACCGCGGGGAGCGAGCCGATCTCGGCGTCGAACGGGACGTCGCCCTGCGTCACGGTGGTCACGAGCGCACCGGAGGAGGGGGCGCCGTGCGCGGTCGGTGCGTCCACCTCGACCTCGACGACGTCGCCGGGGACGATCACGCTGGATCCGGCCGGCGTGCCGGTGAGGATGACGTCGCCGGGCTCCAGCGTGAAGTGCTGCGAGAGGTCGGCGACGAGCTGCGCGAGCGGGAAGATGAGGCCGGCCGTCGTGTCGTCCTGCCGGAGCTCGCCGTTGACCCAGGCGCGCACGCGGAGGGCTGCGGGGTCGACGGCGGAGGCGTCGATGTACTCGGGGCCGAGTGGGGTGTACCCGTCTCCGCCCTTGGAGCGGACGTTCGAGCCCTTGTCGTTCGCGCGCAGGTCGTAGAGGCCGAGATCGTTCGAGGCCGTGACCCATCCCACGTGCGACCAGGCGTCTGCGAGGGAGACGCGGCGCGCCGCCGTGCCGATCACGAGGGCGATCTCGCCCTCGAAGGCGAGCAGCTCGGTGCCGGCCGGCCGCTCGACGGTGCCGCCGGATGCGGCGACGGAGCTGGTCGGCTTGAAGAAGTAGGAGGGGAAGGCGGGGCGCCTGCCGCGCTGATCGGCGCGAGAGGCATAGCTCAGGTGGATCGCGATGATCTTGCCGGGGCGGGGGATGGATGCCGTCACGGATGCGCCTCCTCGCGCTTTCTACGACGCCTTGTGCGTCGTATCTGAAATCATATATTATCGGTTCACCCCTCGGCAAGCACTCGTTTCCCCCTCGGATGTGCGCCGTGACAGTGCAGTCACCAGCAAAGGAGGCCCCATGAGCGGGCAGTCACAGGGCGGGTTCACGCCCACCGGAACCATCGCCTCGCAGGCCGATCGACGGCGCGTCATCTTCGCGACGGTCGTCGGCACCACCGTCGAGTGGTACGACTTCTTCATCTACGCCACGGCCGTCGGCCTCGTGTTCGGCCACTTGTTCTTCGAGCCGCTCGGTGCGAACAGCGCGCTGATCGGCTTCGCCACCGTGGGCGTCAGCTTCCTCTTCCGTCCGCTCGGCGCCTTCCTCGCCGGGCACTTCGGCGACAAGCTCGGCCGTAAGGCCGTCCTCATGTGGACGCTGATCCTCATGGGCGCGGCGACCGCCCTCATCGGCGTGCTGCCCACCTACCAGGCCATCGGCCTCGCCGCGCCGATCCTCCTCGTGCTCCTGCGCATCATCCAGGGCATCTCCGCCGGCGGCGAATGGGGCGGCGCCGTGCTGATGGCCGTCGAGCACGCGCCGCGGCAGAAGCGCGGCATCTTCGGCGCCTCGCCGCAGATCGGCGTCCCCCTCGGGCTGCTCCTCGCCTCGGGCGTGATGGCGCTCATGACCGCGATCGCCCCCGGAGATCAGTTCGTCGCGTGGGGCTGGCGCATCCCGTTCCTGCTCAGCGTCGTGCTGATCCTCGTCGGCTACTACGTGCGCCGCAAGGTCGAGGAGAGCCCGGTGTTCACCGAACTCGCCGAGCGCAAGGAGAAGGCGAAGATGCCGATCGTGCAGCTGTTCCGCAAGCACCTGCTGCTCGTGATCATCGCCGCGCTGGTGTTCGCCGGCAACAACGCCGTCGGCTACATGACGACCGGCGGCTACATCCAGGGCTACGCGACGAACCCGGAGGGGCCGATCGGCCTCGAGCGCGGGCCGGTGCTGTGGGCCGTGGCCGGCTCCGCCGTGACCTGGCTGCTCACCACGCTGCTGGCCGGCTGGGTCTCCGACCGCATCGGACGCCGCAGCACCTACATCATCGGCTGGGTGCTGCAGCTCGCGGGTGTCTTCACGCTGTTCCCGCTCGTCAACACGGGGCAGATCGGCCTGCTGTTCGCCGGCCTCGCGATCCTGACGATCGGCCTCGGGTTCACCTACGGCCCCCAGGCCGCGCTGTACACGGAGCTGTTCCCGGCGAGCATCCGCTTCTCCGGCGTCTCGATCTCCTACGCGATCGGCGCGATCGCCGGCGGCGCCTTCGCACCCACCATCGCGACGGCGATCGTGCAGGCCACGGGCTCGACGCAGGCCGTCACCTGGTACCTCGCCGGCATGACCGTGCTGGGGCTCGTCGCGACGCTGCTGCTGCGCGACCGCTCCGGCATCCCCCTCGGACCGGATCACGAGGCCGAGCAGGCCGTCAGCCCGATCCACGGTCTCGCGAAGGCCTGACCGCCGGTCGTCGAGCGAGGAGCGGAGCGACGACACGAAACGTGTGAGCCGCGTCAGCCCTCGAGCGCCTCGCGGATCGCGGATGCCGAGCGCTCCAGGCGCTCGGCGATCGCCGCATCCTCGACCGACGTCGCCACGTGCACGACCGCGATCGCCGCAGGGCGCTGGCCCCGGAGCGCGAGGGGCACGGACACCGACTGCACGGTCGGGATCACCTCGTCGTGGCTCGTCGTGTAGCCGTGTGCGCGGGAGGCCTCGACCTCCGCGCGCAGCGCCGCCGCGGCATCCGCCGGCCATTCGGCGGGGGTGAGCTGCATCAGGATCGCCTTGCCCGGCGCTCCGACGGCGACCGGGTGGCGCGCACCCGGTCGCTGCGCCACGCTGGCGACCGCGTGACGGGGCTCGATGCTCGCGAGCGTGATGCAGTCCTCGCCGTCGAGTACCGCGAGGAAAGCCGTCATCCCCAGTTCGTTCGCGATGTCGGTGAGCTCGGGGAGGGCCTCGGCCTGCAGGTCCTGTGCGACGCCGGCCGCGAGGGCCGCCATGCGCGCGCCCAGCGAGACGGCTCCTGCGGCGTCGCGCCCGACGAGCCGGTGGTCTTCGAGGGTGCGCAGCAGCCGGTAAGCGATGGAGCGGTGCACGCCGATGGCGGCGGCGATCTCGTCGATCGACAGCGGGCCGCGGGCGTCGGCGAGCACCTCGAGGATGCGGATGCCGCGGCTGAGGGTCTGCGACGCCGGGGCGGTGTCGGCCATGGTGCTCCCTTGCGGTCGGAGAGGGTCGCGTCTAAGCTGTGTTCAATAGTAGAACAGTGTGTTCGAATATAGAACACTCCGGTTCGCGCCGCAAGACCCGACAGAGAAGTCCGGAAGGATCGACGACGATGCAGTTCCACCACCACGGTTACGTCTCCGGTGACCCGCGCGTGCTCCCGGCGGGAGTCGCCGACCGACCCGCAGACCTGCCGGACGAGATCGACGTGCTCATCGTCGGCTCCGGCCCCGCCGGAATGCTCCTGTCGGCGCAGATGTCGCAGTACCCGGGCATCGTGACCCGCATCATCGAGAAGCGCGACGGACGCCTCGTGCTCGGCCAGGCCGACGGCATCCAGCCGCGCAGCGTCGAGACCTTCCAGGCCTTCGGGTTCGCCGAGCGGATCATCGCCGAGGCCTACAACATCGGCTGGATGAACTTCTGGGGTCCGAACCCCGAGAAGCGCGACGAGATCGTCCGCACGGCGCGCACGGCCGACTACGCCTACGACATCTGCGAGTTCCCGCACCTGATCGTGAACCAGGCGCGCGTGCTCGACTACTTCGCCGAGGCCGCCGCAGACGGCCCGGGGCGGATCCTGCCGGACTACGGCGTCGAGTTCACGGGCCTCACCGTCCACGACGACGGCGAGTTCCCTGTCGAGGTGCGCATCCGCTACGTCGCGGGCCCCCGCGAGGGGGAGGAGCGCACGGTCCGCGCGAAGTACGTCGTCGGCTGCGACGGCGCCCGCAGCGGCGTGCGCGGAGCGATCGGACGCACTCACGTCGGCGTGATGGCCGCCCACGCCTGGGGCGTCATGGACGTGCTCGTGAACACCGACTTCCCCGACTGGCGCACCAAGTGCGCCATCAACTCCGAGGCGGGGAACATCCTGCACATCCCGCGAGAGGGCGGGTACCTCAGCCGCATGTACATCGACCTCGGCGAGGTGGCCGAGGACGACGACCATCGCGTGCGTCAGACCCCGGTCGAGGAGATCATCCGCAAGGCCAACGCGATCCTGCATCCGTACTCCATCGACGTGAAGCAGGTCGCCTGGCACAGCGTGTACGAGGTCGGCCATCGGGTCACAGACGGCTTCGACGACGTCGACCCCGGCGTGGAGCGCACGCCGCGGGTGTTCCTCACCGGAGACGCCTGCCACACGCACAGCGCGAAGGCAGGGCAGGGCATGAACGTGTCGATGCAGGACGGCTTCAACCTCGGCTGGAAGCTCGGCGCCGTGCTCACCGGACGCAGCCCGGAGGCGCTGCTGTCGACATACGGGTCCGAGCGCCGCCCCGTGGCGCAGCAGCTGATCGACTTCGACCGCGAGTGGTCCTCGCTCATGGCGCGCAAGCCCGAGGAGATCTCCGACCCGAACGAGCTCGCCACCTTCTACCTCGGCACGGCCGAGTTCCCCTCCGGCTTCATGACGCAGTACACCGCGTCGATGATCACGGGCTCCGACGCGCACCAGTCGCTCGCCGCCGGGTTCCCGCTGGGCAAGCGGTTCAAGTCCGCCGAGGTCGTCCGGGTCGGCGACGGCAACGCCATCCACCTCGGCCACCATGCCAAGGCGGACGGACGCTGGCGCGTCTATGCGTTCGGCGACCGCGACGGGACCGCGCTGGAGTCGTGGGCCGCGGAGGCGGCGCCCGTGCTCGCCCGGTTCACCCCGTCGGATGCCGACGTCGACGCCGTCTTCGACGTGAAGGCCGTCTACCAGCAGTCGTACGAGGAGGTCGAGGTGACGTCGGCTCCCGAGCTGTTCCAGCCGAAGACCGGCCCGCTGGGACTCACGGACTGGGAGAAGGTGTACGCCGCCGGCCCCTCGCATTGGACGGATGCCGACATCTTCGAGGCGCGTGAGCTCTCCCGAGACGGCGTCGTGGTCGTGGTCCGCCCGGACCAGTACGTCGCCGCGATCCTGCCGCTGGATGCCGTGGCCGAGCTGGAGTCGTTCCTGGAGGGCGCGTTCCTGCCTGCGTCCTGAACCGGCCCCAGGGGCGTCCGGCATGACACGTGTCACGTCGAACGCGTGACAGCGGACGACGGCGCCGCACGCTGCGCGTCGCGATGCTGGAGGCATGAACACATCAGGAGCCGCATCCGCGGTGATCGAGCTGACCGACGTCCGCCGCCACTTCGGCGTCGGCGACCGGCGCGTGCAGGCCGTCGACGGAGTGAGCCTCCGCATCGAACGGGGCGAGGTCACAGCCCTTCTCGGGCCGAACGGGGCGGGCAAGACGACGACCCTCGACATGCTGCTGGGGCTCACCGACCCGAGCTCCGGCACGGTGTCGGTGCTCGGCGGGCATCCGGATGCCGCGGCGAAGTCCGGGGCGATCGCGGCCGTGCTGCAGACCGGCGGGCTGCTCGGCGACCTCACGGTGCTCGAGACGGTGCAGCTCATCGCCTCGCTCCACGGACGCCAGGCGCTCGATCGAGTGCCCGAGGTGATGCGCCGCGCCGATCTGGTCGCGCTCGCGAAGCGCAAGGTATCGAAGTGCTCCGGCGGTGAGCAGCAGCGCGTCAAGTTCGCCCTCGCGATGGTGCCCGATCCCGACATCCTCGTGCTGGACGAGCCCACCGCCGGCATGGATGTCACGGCCCGTCGTCACTTCTGGGACGTCATGCGCGCCGACGCCGACGCCGGCCGCACGATCATCTTCGCGACGCACTACCTCGAAGAGGCCGAGCAGTTCGCCCGTCGCACCGTCGTCATGCACCGGGGGACGATCGTCGCAGACGCCCCCACCGCGCGGCTCAGGGCGAGCCTGGGCGAGCGCACCGTGTCGGCGACGCTGCCGGCCGGGTCGTCGATGTCGATCGTCGAGCGGCTCGCCGCGATCGCCGGCGTGGTCGGCATCCGCGTCGACGCCGATCGCCTCAGCCTCACGGCCGCCGACTCCGACGCGGCCGCGCGCACCCTGCTCGACGCCGGGGCCCGGGATCTGGAGATCGCCGCGCCCACCCTCGAAACCGCCTTCACCGCCCTCACGGAGGACTGACCGATGCTTCTCTCACCCACCATGCTGCGCATCGAGGCCGTCCGCCAGCTGCGCAACCCCTACACGCTCGCCTTCACCCTGGCCATGCCGATCGCGATGTACCTGCTCTTCGGCGCGAGCATGAGCTACGGCACGCTCTCCGCAGGGCGCGGCAACGTCTCGTTCTACGTCATGACGTCGATGGCCGCGTACGGCACCGCCGTCGCCATGAGCTCGCTGACCTCCCTCGCCGCCACGGAGTCGAAGCAGGGATGGGGCCGCCAGCTGGCGATGTCGCCGCTCACGACCACCGGCTATGCGCTCACCAAGGTGCTCACGGCCTTCTCCTACGCGGCGCTGTCGGTGCTCGGGGTGTTCGTGGCGGGGATGCTCACCGGCGCCGAGGCCGACGGCGCGTGGCGGTGGCTCGCGACCGTCGGGATCGTCCTCGGACTCGGATTGATCTACGGCCTCTGGGGTCTCGGGGTCGGCCTGTTCTTCAACGGCGACTCCGCGACCGCGCTGGCATCGATCTCGATGACGTTCTTCGCCTTCTTCGGCAACGTGTTCATGCCCCTCGACGGGGTCATGCTCGACATCGCCCGGTTCACCCCGCTCTACGGCTTCGTGGCCCTGAGCAGGTGGCCTCTGACCGAAGGACGGCTCACCACGGGGCAGACCGACGAGCTCTGGATGCTGCTCCTCAACGTCGCGGTGTGGGTCGTCCTCTTCGCGGCCCTGGTGATGGCGGGAGCCAAGCGCTCCCGCGCACGTCAGTAGGTTGGTTCCATGACCGATCAGCGAGACGACGCGGCGGCGCTCGCCGCAGCGGGTGCTCCGCCCGCGGCATGGGCGGCATCCGGCTCAGGGGCGGGGTCCGCGCATCCGGCGGATCCCTGGGCACGATTCGGCTGGCTGATGGCCGTCGTCTGGCTCATCTTCCTGATCTACCCCGTCCTCTCGCTGCTCCGCTCCGAGGCGCCGATCGCCTGGGTGGTGGTCGGCTGGACCGCCCTGGTCGCCTTCATCGTGCTGTACGTCGTCGGCTTCATGTACGGCATGCGCGGCGGGGGCGGCCTGGGGCGCCCGGTCGCTCCGCGGCAGTGGGTCACCTTCGGGCTCCTGATCGTCTGCGCCCTGATGTCGATCCCCGCGGAGGGCGGATCGGCGCTCAGCTTCCTCCCGTTCATCATGTCCTTCGCCTCGTACGGGCTCACCCGCGTCTGGCACTGGATCACGTTCGCGGCGTCCGTCACGATCACCGCGCTGTGCGTGTTCCTCCTGCCCGGCGGGCTGGACTTCCTCACGGTGCTCGCGATCATCGTGCTGCTGGGGGTCGTGAACACCGTGTCCACCTGGCTGATCCTGCGCTCGAACGAGGCGGAGAGACTGGGGCTCGAGCTCGCCACGAGCGAGGGGCGGGAGGCGGTCGCCCGCGACGTGCACGACCTGATCGGGCACTCTCTCACCGTCGTCGGGCTGAAGGCCCAGCTGGTCAGGCGTCTGATCGACACAGACCCCGAGCGGGCGAAGGCCGAGCTCGCCGACATCGAGGCACTCACCGCGGAGGCGATCGCCGGGGTGCGTGCCACGGTCTCCGGAGCGCGCGCGACGACGCTGACCGAGCAGCTGGCATCCAGCCGCGACGCGCTGCGATCGGCCGACGTCGTGCTCGCCGTCGACGGGACGCCGGGGGCGCTCTCCGCCGCGCAGGCGCTGACCGCTGCGTGGATCCTCCGGGAGGCGACGACGAACACGCTGCGGCATGCCGGCGCCACCCGTGTCGACGTGCAGATCGCGCCGGGGCGGCTCCGGATCGTCGACGACGGCGCCGGCCCTGGAGCGCGCGAGGGCAACGGCGTCCGCGGCATGCGGGAGCGGGCGGCGGCGGCGGGGGCATCGTTCGCGTTCGGCGCGGGGGAGTCCGGCGGCACGAGCGTGGAGGTGACCTGGTGACCGACGGCATCCGACTGCTGATCGCCGACGATCAGGCGCTCGTGCGGGGAGCGCTCGGCGCTCTGCTCGACCTGGAGCCCGATCTGGAGGTCGTCGGGCTCGCCGCCGACGGGGAGACGGCGGTGCGCCTGGCGGCCGAGACCGCGCCGGACGTGTGCCTCATGGACATCCAGATGCCGGGCATGGACGGCATCGAGACCACCCGGCTGCTGCGGGCGGCGCACCCCGGCACCCGCGTGCTCATCGTCACGACCTTCGCCAGGCCCGGGTACCTGCGCTCGGCTCTGGACGCGGGTGCCAGCGGCTTCATCGTCAAGGACAGTCCGGCGGAGAAGCTGGCGGATGCTGTGCGCCGCGTGCACGCGGGCATGCGCGTGCTGGACCCGGCCCTCGCCGAGGAGAGCCTGTTCGACGGGGCGAACCCGCTCAGCGACCGGGAGCGGCAGGTGCTGCGTCTCGCCGCAGACGGCAGATCGGCCGCCGCGATCGCCGCGGAGGTCTTCCTCTCGGCGGGGACCGTGCGCAACCACCTCTCCGCGGCGATCGGCAAGACCGGGGCCGCGAACAGGGCGCAGGCCGTGCGGATCGCTCTCGACAAGGGATGGCTCTGAGCCCGCGTCGGGTGGGTCAGGGGCGGGGCCGGCCCGCGTCGGACGGCTGAGATCCGGAAGATCGACCGAGACCCGGATGGATGCAGGTCAGTTGTGCGGATCTCGGGGCGTCGTCCGGTACTCGGGGCAGGGAGCCGGCCGGGGCTGAGGGGGTTGCCCGATCGGTCGACGTCCGGAGAGCTGTTCGCGCGGGTGGCTGAAGTCCGGAGGATCGGCCGAGATCCGGATGCTGTCGGCTGGTGTGTCCGGATCTGGGGGCGGCGTCCGGATCTCTCGGGGCGCCTGGGGCTGGAGTTCGGGGCTTGGGCGGCTCGCGGCGGAGTCGGGGCGTGAGAGGGGCAGTGTTGCAGCGATGTGGCGCGGGAGGCTGAAGTCCGGAGGATCGACCGATATCCGGATGCTGTCGGCTGGTGTGTCCGGATCTGGGGGCGGTGTCCGGATCTCGGGACCGGAGCGGCCTGCGATCGGGGGCTCTGAGGGCCCGTGGGCCGTGGGCCTGAGGGTCGGGGGACAGGGGCCGGGGCCTGAGAGGGTGAGCTGTCGAGGGCTGAGAAGGCGCCGGAGGGGCGATGCGGCGTCGGATGCACGGTCAGCGGAAGCGCGCGGAAGGGGGTGTCGCTATGTCGGAGGCCCCGCGTACCTTGGTCGCAGCGGGAGATGCCCGCGATGGAGGGTGTGTGCGATGACCTGGAAGATCGAGCTCATCTTCGTGCCGGTGACCGATGTCGACCGCGCGAAGGACTTCTACACGAAGATCGGCTTCAATCCCGACCACGATCAGGTGCCCTACGAGGGGCTTCGGTTCGTGCAGATGACCCCTCCGGGGTCGGCCTGCTCGATCGCCTTCGGCACCGGTCTCGACATCCCGCTCGAGCCGGGGCAGCAGAAGACGATCCAGGTGGTCGTCCCGAACGCCGACGAGGCGAAGGCGCAGCTCGAAGCCGTCGGCGTCACGACGCGCGGCGTCGAAGACCTCGGCTGGGGCCGCTTCGTCTGGTTCGACGACCCCGACGGCAACACGTGGACCCTGCAGGAGCTGCCCGACTACGCGGCGGCGAACCAGCAGGCCTGAGAGCAGCCGCGTCGGACCGATGCGGTTCGTCCCGGTTGAAGGGGCGCTCGAACCGGTTGACCTCTGCGGTCCAGTGAGCAGTTCCGGACCGCAGAGGTCATCCGACCGACTCAGCCGAAGGCTCGACCTCAGTCGAGGGCCGATTCAGTCGATGATGGATCGAAGCCGAGGCTCGACCTCAGTCGAGTATGGAGCTCAGTCGAGGACCGACTCAACCGAGGACTGACTCAACCGAGCTCGATCTCAGTCGAGAATTGACTCGATCAGCTCGGACTCATCGGAGTGGATCATCTGCATGAAGGGCAGGAGCACGGTCACGGCGAAGAGCGTGGAGGCCGGGTCCGCGATCATGCCCTCCGGATCTGCGTCGATCGTGACCGTTCCGCTCAGGTCGTCGATGTTCCAGCGTGCAGCGAGGGCGCCATCGACCTTGACCTCGACCGAGTCGTCCCAGTCCTGTCGGGCGAGGTAGTCGTGGCCGTCGATCCTTCCGTCCACCGCGAAGTAGAGCAGGTTCTCGCCGAGCCGGTCGCTCAGCCGGTCCTCGCGATCGCCTCGGCGCACCAGGTAGTCAGGACGTACGAGCCGCTTGAGCCAGGACCGGCTGAAGCTGCCGATCCCCACTGTCGTCGGCGTCGCACCCTCCGGCTCGAAACAGAACGTCCCTGCCGTCTTGGCTCCGGTGATCGTGCCTCGGCTGATCGTCCCGACGAGGGCGCCGGTCTCCGTGCGGACCTCGATCGCCTTCATCGTGGTGATGAGCGTGCTCAGGACGCTGGGGCGGAACACGTAGCGCATGCTTCATCTCACCATGCGGAACGCGACTTGCGTCGGCGACCTCAGGAGTTCACGCGGATGATCTCCTGCTGGTACGGCGCGATGACATCGCCCGAGATCCGCAGGTCGAGGAGCAGGAAGCGGCGGCTGGCCGCATCCTCCCGCGCCCACTCGCCGAGACGGTCGAGGTCGGCGAGGGTGCGCACCACGACGCCCTCGGCGCCGACGGCCGCGCCGAACGCCGCGAAGTCGACCTCCGGGATGCGCATCGGTCCCTCGGCGAGGCCCTTCAGCCCGTAGAGGTTCACCTCGGCGCCGTAGGCGGCGTCGTTCCAGATCACGGCGATGCCCCGTCCGGCCGCCGCGCGCACAGCGGACTCGAGGTCGGCGATCGCCATGAGGCCGCCGCCGTCGCCGCTCGTGAGCACGATGGTCGACTCACGGCGCGCGAGCGCGGCGCCGACGACGCTCGGCCAGCCCTGACCGATCGACTGGAAGGCGGTGCCGACCATCATCATGCGGTCGGGAGCAGCGACAGGCCAGTACATGTTCGCCCATCCGATGAAGTGGCCGCCGTCGGACACGACCACGCGGTCCTCCGGCAGCAGCTCGGCGATGCGTCGTGCCGCCGAGCGGGGGTCGAGCCGTCCGTCCGGGGCGAGGTCGTCGCCGGTCTCGTATGCGCGCGAGCCGGCGACGTCGACCGTCTCCCGCCAGGGACGAGCGGGCATGACACCGGGCGCGGCTTCGGATGTGACACCGGGCATCGCTTCGGATGCGGTACCGGGCACAGCTTCGGATGTGGTACCGGGCACAGCTTCGGATGTGGTATCCAACACACCGCGGGCATCGGTGATCCGCCCGGCGTGTCCGGTCTCCGCTCCGAAGCTGTGCTCGGCAGGCTCGGCAGGCCCGGCAGGCCCGGCAGGCGCGGCAGGCTCGGCAGGCTCGGCAGGCCCGGCAGGCCCGGCAGACGTGGCGGATGCCGCGGCCACGCGCGTCACGAGCTCCTCCGCCACGACGCGGGCGTCGGCCCGCACGAAGCCGCCGACGTGCGGGTGGGTGGCCGCGGGGGCGGTGTCGATCTGGAAGACGCGGGTTCCGGGCGCGAACAGCTCGCCGAAGCGCATCGTGAACTGGTTCAGCGACGCGCCGAAGACCACGGCGACATCGGCGGTGCGGACGAGCTCCATGGCTCCGTCGGCGCCGAAGCCGCCGGTCACGCCCAGGTCGTACTGCGTCTCGGGGAAGACGCCGCGGCCGAGCGCCGACGAGGCGGTCAGTGCTCCGGTGAGGGCGGCGAGCTCGCCGAGCGCTGAACCGGCGCCGGCCAGCCAGGCGCCGCGCCCCGCGAGCAGGAACGGGCGCTCGGCGCCGCGCAGGGCGTGCGCGATCTCATCGAGCATCCCCTCGGCGAACTCACCGCGCGGAGCGAGCGGCGCGGGGATGCGCGGAGACGGCGCCGGCGGCACGTCACCGGCCTCGAGGGCGGCGACGTCGTAGGGGATCGCGAGCACCACGGGCACGCGGTAGGTCAGGGCGTGCTCGATCGCGATGACGGTGGTGGCGGCGGCATCTGCCCGTCCGACCGTGTAGGTGCGGGCGCCGACGGCGGAGGCGAGCGCGATCTGGTCGACGTCCCACGGACGAGGGCCGGAGGTGGGCTCGTCGCCGACGACGAGCACGAGCGGAACGTGCGCCTGCACGGCCTCGGCCAGAGCGGTCAGCGTGTTGGTGAAGCCGGCGCCGTACGTCGAGGTGCCGGCGGCGATGCGCCCCGAGGCGCGGAAGTGCGCGTCGGCGGCCACGACGGCGCCCTGCTCGTGGCGGACGGCTGTGAAGACGGCATCCGTCTGGGTCTCGATGGCGTCGAGGAAGTAGGCGTTGCCGTTGCCCATCACGCCGAAGACGGCGTCGATGTGCTGGGCGAGGGTGAGTGCGACGTGCGCGGAGACGGTGGGCATGCGAAAGCCTTTCGAGACAGGGACGGAGGATGCTGTTCCGTATGTGTCTCGCCCCCGCTGCGATGCGGGGCGCTTCGTGCCTCTTTTTCAGGCACCGGCCTCGTCAGAGCCGGACCCGTCGATTCTAGCGCGAGAGGGCCCGACTCGGCGCTGTCTCGCGACCGTAACATCGTGGAAACCGCGACGCGGAAGCATGCGGTCATGGAGTCGCTGTTCAACGGATACACCTCACGACGGAGCGCGGTGCGGACCGGGCCTGGACCCTGGGACGAGATGTTCCCGGCTGCGCCGGATGGAGAGGTGCGCGGCCCCTATCGGGATCTGTACCCGGCGCTGGCCGGTATGGACGACAGCGAGCTGCGGGCGCGCACGGATGCGCTCGCCAGCAGCTACCTCGCCCAGGGCGTGACCTTCGACTTCGCGGGGGAGGAGCGCCCGTTCCCGCTCGACGTGGTGCCGCGCGTGGTCGCGGCGGACGACTGGCTCTACGTCGAATCCGGTGTGAAGCAGCGGGTCAGGGCGCTGGAGGCGTTCCTCGCCGACGTCTACGGTCCGCAGCTCGCCGTGCAGGACGGGGTCATCCCGGCATCCCTCATCAGCTCCTCCTCGCACTTCCACCGTCAGGCGGCGGGCATCGTCGGGGCGAACGGCGTGCGCATCCACGTCGCCGGGATCGACGTCATCCGCGATGAGGCCGGGGCGTGGAGGGTGCTGGAGGACAACGTCCGCGTTCCGAGCGGCGTCAGCTACGTCCTCGCGAACCGGCGGGTCATGGCGCAGACCCTGCCCGAGCTGTTCACCAGCCTCCGCGTGCGGCCCGTCGTCGACTACCCGGGGCGCCTGCTTCAGGCGCTGCGTGCGGCCGCGCCGGAGGGCGTCGACCACCCGAACGTCGTGGTGCTGACCCCGGGAGTGCACAACTCGGCCTACTACGAGCACACTCTTCTCGCGCGGATGATGGGCGTCGAGCTCGTCGAGGGGCGTGACCTCTTCTGCTCTGGCGGACGGGTCTGGATGCACACGACCGCAGGCCCCACGCGTGTCGACGTGATCTACCGGCGTGTGGATGACGAGTACCTCGATCCGCAGCACTTCCGCCCCGATTCGGTGCTCGGCGCCCCGGGGCTCATGCTGGCGTCGCGGCTCGGCACCGTCACCATCGCGAACGCGGTGGGCAACGGCGTCGCCGACGACAAGCTCGTCTACACGTACGTCCCGGCCCTGATCCGGTACTACCTGGGCGAGGAGCCCATCATCCCCAACGTCGACACCTGGCGGCTGGAGGAGCCCGCCGCTCTGGAGGAGGTGCTGGATCGGCTGGACGAGCTCGTGGTGAAGCCGGTCGACGGGTCAGGGGGCAAGGGGCTCGTCGTCGGGCCTGACGCCTCCCGCGCCACCCTGGAGGAGCTGCGCCGCACCCTCCTCGCGGACCCCCGCGGCTGGATCGCCCAGCCGGTGGTGCAGCTCTCCACGATCCCGACGCTCGTCGAAGACGGGTTCCGTCCGCGGCACGTCGATCTGCGCCCCTTCGCGGTGAACGACGGCGACGACGTGTGGGTGCTCCCCGGCGGACTGACGAGGGTCGCCCTGCCGGAGGGGCAGCTCGTGGTGAACTCCAGTCAGGGCGGCGGCTCGAAGGACACGTGGGTGCTCGACCCCTCGCTGTTCACCGGGCCGACGACTCTCGCGGGGGCACCCGACCCGGCATCCGACGAGGTCTCGCTCGCCACCGGAGCGATCGCCGTGGTCGCGCCTCCCCGCGAGGACCCGCACCCTCCGTTCCTCTCGTCCCCGCAGGACGAGGACGTCGAGGCGCGGCACCACCAGCAGCAACAGCAGCAGCAGCAACAGCAGGGAGGTGCGTCGTGCTGAGCCGCATCGCCGAGGCGCTGTTCTGGATCGGCCGCTACGTCGAGCGCGCCGACGGCACCGCGCGCATCCTGGACGTGCACCTGCAGCTGCTGCTGGAGGACCCCTGGGTCGAGGAGGACACGGCGTGCCGTGCGCTCCTGTCGGTCATGGGCACCAGCGCAGAGCCGGACGTCGTGCTGAGCCGCGACGACGTCGTGCGCCTGCTCGCCCTCGACAGGGAGCACACGGCATCCATCGCGCACTCGATCGCCTCCGCTCGGGAGAACGCGCGGCGCGCCAGGGAGATCATCTCCACCGACCTGTGGGAGACGCTCAACGAGTCCAACGCGCGGATGCCGCGTCGCATCGCCTCCGACAAGACCCACCCGTTCTTCCGCTGGGTGCGCGACCGCTCCGCCCTCGCGTTCGGGGTGGTGGACTCCTCGACCAGCCGCGACGAGGCCTGGCACTTCTTCGTGCTCGGGCGGTCGATCGAACGCGCGGACATGACCGCACGGCTCCTCGCCACGCGGTCGCTGACGGACGCCGCCGGACCCAGCTGGACGACCCTGCTGCGCAGCTGCGGGGCGTACGAGGCGCACCTCCGGAGTCACAGGGCGATGCCGACCGCGGCGTCCGCCCTCGAGTTCCTCCTGGTGGATCGGCTGTTCCCTCGTTCGGTGCTGTCGAGCATCCTGCAGGCCGAGGACTGTCTGCGCGGCATCGACCCGGCCGGCGCGTTCGGAGCACCCGACCGCGCGCACCGCGTGCTCGGACGGATGCGGTCGGAGCTGGAGTACCGGCCGATCGGCGACATCGTGCATCGCCTGTCGGAGAGCATGGAAGAGGTGCAGGTGGGGATGTCGATGGCGAGCGACGCGATCAGGGAGCGCTACTTCCCGTCGATCGCGATGCCGGTGTGGATCGGAGAAGCGCTGTGAGCCGGCTGCGGATCGTGCACAGGACCGGGTTCCGCTACGAGAAGCCGGCCACCGCGTCGTACAACGAGGCGCGGATGCTGCCGCATTCGCGCGACGGGCAGTTCGTGCTGCAGGCGAACCTGGAGATCACGCCGACCGCCACCCAGCACTCCTACGCGGACTACTGGGATACGAGGGTGTCCACGTTCGAGGTGCTCACGCCCCACCAGCTGCTGTCGGTCACCGCGACGAGCGTGGTCGACGTGCGGCCCGCTCCGGCTGCGGCGGCCTCGATCGACTGGGACGAGCTGGCCGCCCGCATCCCGCTGTCGCTCGCGCTCGCCGAGTGCGTGGCGCAGACGCCGGCGACCGAACCCGATGACGAGATGCGCGACCTGGCCCTGCGCATCGAGGCGGAGGGCGGCGACGTCGACGAGACGGCCTTCGAGATCTGCCGGACGGTCGGGGAGGCGATGGAGTACCGGCGAGGGGTGACCGGGGTGAGCTCCACGGCGCGAGACGCCTGGCCGACGCGTTCGGGGGTGTGCCAGGACATCGCCCACGTCGCGCTCGGGGTGCTGCGAGCGGCCGGCATCCCCGCGCGGTACGTGTCCGGGTACCTGCACCCCGACCCCTCAGCGGGGATCGGGCAGCCGGTGATCGGCGAGTCGCACGCCTGGGTGGAGTGGTACTCGGGACGGTGGCGCGGATACGACCCGACCAACCTCGTCGAGATCGGGGAGTCTCACGTGTACGTGGGGCACGGTCGCGACTACGGCGACGTGGCTCCGCTGCGCGGGGTCTACGCGGGGCCGAGCGCCTCGGAGCTCTTCGTCTCCGTCGAGATCACCCGGCTCGAGTGACGTCCGACTCGGCGCGGTGCAGGAGCACCGTCGATGCGGTGAGGTCGTCGAGGCGGATCGTCGTGACCGACTCGGGCGGCAGAGCCTCCCAGTCGTACCCGGAGACCCCCGTGGAGCCGATCAGCAGGGTGCCGTCGTCCGTGCGCGTCCAACGCAGAGCGAAGTAGTCCTCGTTGTGCTCCTCGGGCAGCAGCGGATGCTGCGCGATCTCGTCGAGGTCGTCGTCGGAGAGCACGCTGCGTGCGCTCGCGCGCACCACGACCATCTGCTCCCGGTCGAGCATGATCGCATTGAGACTCGCGAGAGGGAAGACCTCGCGCAGCATGCGGGCCGCATCGGCCGTCGCCGCGGAGAGCGGGATGCCGAGCGCGAGCCGTTCGCGGATGAGGGTGAAGTACATCTCGCTGTCGGTCTCCCCGGTCATCTCGGCGAGGCTCTCGGGGGAGAGCAGGGCGCGGGCGCTCTCGATCGGCTTCAGCGAGCCGTTGTGCTCGAAGGCCACGGCGCCGCGGAGGAAAGGGTGAGCGTTGCGGTCGGCGATCTCGATGCCCGCTGTCGCCCACCGCAGGTGCACCATCGCAGCTTGGGCCATCGTGGTCGCCGCGCCCTCGAAATCGGGGTCGGAGACCGCCGAGAGAGCGGACTTGCGCACCACGGGCGTCTCGTGCCGACGCTCGACCCCGGCCCAGCCCCAGCCGTCTCCGTGCAGGCGGGCGAGGGAGATCAGGCGCTCCATACCGGTGTCGCCGAGTTCGCGGCGCACCGACGACGGGGTGGGGGAGACGAAGGCGAAGAGGCGGCACATGGTCCTTCGTTTGTAGCGCATCCTCCGACCCGGCGGCGCGACGCCCGTGCATGAGCGAGAATGTACCGGTGACTGATGCATCGAACGAGCGCGAGACGCTCACCTGGGACGGCTTCGGATCCGCGACGCGCGACCTCGCGCGCAAGATCCTCGACAGCGGCTTCGAGCCGGAGGTCGTCGTGGCGATCGCTCGGGGCGGGCTGCTCCCGGCCGGCGCGATCGCGTACGGGCTCGGCGCGAAGAACTGCGGCGCGATCAACGTCGAGTTCTACACGGGCATCGGCACGGTGCTCGACGCTCCGGAGGTGCTGCCCCCAGAGCTCGACATGGCCTACCTCGACGGACGTCGCGTGCTCCTCGTCGACGACGTCGCCGACTCCGGGCGCACCCTCGCGCTCGCCGTCGAGCTGCTGAAGGAGAAGGGCGCCGACGTGCGCTCCGTCACCATCTACACGAAGCCGTCGACGATCATCCAGCCCGACTACGCCTGGAAGGACACCGATCTCTGGATCAACTTCCCGTGGTCGTTCCAGGGCACGGTGCGCGAAGAGGACCTGGGGCTCGCTCCCTCCGCCTGACGTGGGACGTCGCGCGCGGACTGCGCGGGACTCACCCGCGGAGCAGAGCGCGCAGGGTCTGGATCGTGTCGGCGCCCTCGGGGGTCTTGTCCGGTCGGTAGCCCTTGACGCGCGCGAAGCGCAGGGCGAGGCCGCCCGGATACCGCGGTGAGCGCTGCACGCCGTCGATCGCGATCTCGATGACCAGCTCGGGGCGCAGGAAGACAGCGGATGCCGTGCGCCTCTCCTCGTGCTGCGGGAAGGTCTCCGTCTGCCAGCGGAGCAGCTCGTCGGTGAGCCCTTTGAAGGTCTTGCCGACCATCACGAAGCCCCCTGGCTCGACGAACTCCCCGTCGGGATCGCGTGCGCCGAGGTGCAGGTTCGACAGCCAGCCGCGGCGGCGCCCCGACCCCCATTCGGCGGCGAGCACCACGAGGTCGTACGTGAGCACCGGCTTGACCTTGACCCAGGACTTCCCGCGCCGACCGGCGGCGTAGGGCGAGTCGATGCTCTTGACCACGACGCCCTCGTGACCGGCGGCGAGAGCATCGCGGGAGAGCCGCTCCGCGGCGTCGGCGTCGCCCGTGACGACGCCGGGCATCCGCCAGCGTTCGGCGACCCGATCGAGTTCGGCCAGCCGCACCGAGAGCGGCTCATCGATGAGGTCGCGTCCGTCGACGTGGAGCAGGTCGAAGAACCAGGGCCGCAGCGCGAGGTCGCGCGAGGCCTCGGCGCCGAACCGCGACATGGTCTCCTGGAACGGGCGCGGGCCTCCGTCTTCATCGAGCGCGAGGGTCTCGCCGTCGAGGATGAGGTCGTTCGCCGGGAGGCCGCGCACGATCTCCACGATCTCGGGCACGCGGTGAGTGATGTCGGCGAGACTGCGCGTGAACACGCCGACCTCGTCTCCGTGCCGATGCACTTGGATGCGCGCGCCGTCGAGCTTGTACTCGACCGACGACTCTCCCGTCAGCTCCAGCGCCGCCGTCGGCGTCGCGGCGGTCGAGGCCAGCATCGGCAGCACGGGGCGGCCCACGACGAGACCGACGTCGTCGAGCTCGTCGGGGGTGCCGGTGAGGGCGATCACCGCGGTGACGCCGAGGTCGCCCGACAGCATCGCCGCTCGGCGGACGGCGGAGGGAGGGCGGTCGGATGCCCGCGCGATCGCGTCGAGCAGGACGCCCGCGAGCGCGCCGGTGCGCAGCTCGCCGAGCATGGAGCGGGCGAGGAAGTCCCACTCCGCCGCGGTCGCGCGAGAGGCGAGCTCGACGAGGAGCGCGTGCCTGGCCGACACGGATCCGGCTCCCGACGCGGCGGCGAGCCCGTCGAGGGCGGTGTCGACCTCGCCGATCGTCAGCGCCGCGGCATCCGCGTGCACGACGTCGAGGTCCATGAGGGTGCGCCACCCGACGCCGAGCCGCCCCTGCCGCGGAGCCGCGAGCAGCAGGCCGATCAGCGCCGGCACCTCGTCGGGGTCGGCCGGCGCGATGACCCGCGCCAGGGCATCGATCTTCGCCAGGCGCGACGCGGTCGCCCCGGCCTCGTCCGCCGCAGAGACGACCTCACCGAGCTTCATCCCCGAATCATCCCACCGGCATCCGACATCCGGCACGCGATCTGACGGCCCTCGGTCACCCTCTCCCCGTCTCGCACCGATCGGCGATGGATCAGAAACGCTCGGGGGACGACGTGCTCAGCGACGTCTCTGATCCATCACAGACGTGGGGCAGGACGGGAAGATCCAGGGAGCAGGCGAGTCAGCGGCCGCGGAACTCCGGCTTCCGCTTCTCCTGGAACGCCGCGAAGCCCTCGCGGTAGTCGTCGGTGTCGCAGAGCGCGGCCTGGGCGGCGTTCTCGATGCCCACCGCATCCCACAGCGCGAGGCGCTCGTCGCGGATCCGTGCGACGAGCCGCTTGCTCGCGAGGAACGCGGCCGTGGCTCCGCGGGCCGCAGCGGTCGCGGCATCCGTCGTCGCCTGCGCCGCCTCGTCGTCGGGGAGCACCCGGGAGAACAGGCCGGACTGCACCGCCTCCGTGCCGCTCATCAGACGCCCGGTGTAGATGAGGTCGAGCGTCTTGTGGGCGCCGAGACGGTCGAGGAAAAGCGCGTGGCCGCCCGAGTCGAGCGTGGCGCCGAGGGCAGCGAACGGCGAGCCGATCTTCGCGGACTCCGCCACGTACACGACGTCGGTGGCGATGAGGAGCCCGAGTCCCACACCGAGGCATGCTCCGTGGGCGGTGGCGAAGGTCGGCGCGGGGAACCGCGACATCCGCTGCAGCAGCGGGGTCACGAGGCCGTCGAGGTAGCCGATGACGTCGTCATCCCTCGGATCCACGCCGGAGATGTCGCGGCCGGCGCAGAACGCCCGGCCCTCGCCGCGGAGCACCAGGGCGCGCACACCTGCGGCCTCCGCCTCGTCGTAGGCCATGCCCAGGCCGTGCAGCGCCTGCTCGTCGAGCGCGTTGAG
Organism: Microbacterium sp. LWH10-1.2; assembly: GCF_038397765.1. Taxonomy (NCBI): domain Bacteria; kingdom Bacillati; phylum Actinomycetota; class Actinomycetes; order Micrococcales; family Microbacteriaceae; genus Microbacterium; species Microbacterium sp. LWH10-1.2. The sequence goes on along the minus strand of NZ_CP151638.1, from coordinate 2,334,379 downwards.
GCGCGACGGCGCGTTCAGCACGATGGTGGCGACGTCGTCGTGGATGCTCAGGTCGATCATCGGATGCTCCGCTTCACACGTCGTAGTCGACCACGACGCGGTCGCTCGTGGGGTGGGACTGGCAGGTGAGGACGTAGCCGCGTTCGAGCTCGTCCGGCTCCAGGGCGTAGTTCTCGGTCATGGTCACACTGCCCTCGATGACCCGCGCGCGGCACGTGCCGCAGACGCCGCCCGCACACGCGAACGGGGCGTCGGGGCGCACCCGGAGCGCGGCGTTCAGCACGGACTCGTGGGCGTCGACGGGGCTCTCGACGGTCGAAGAGACGCCGTCGAGGTTGACCTCGATGCGGAACGTCTTCTCGCCCTTGCGCACCTCGACCGGGCGCGCGGTGCGCAGCGGCTCGTCGCCCGTCGTGAACAGCTCGAAGCGGATGTGTTCGCGGGCCACCCCGACATCCGCGAGCACCTCGCGGCACAGGTCGACGAGAGACAGCGGGCCGCACAGGAACCACTCGTCCACATCGGTCGGATCGATGAGCACCCGCAGGATCGTCCGCAGCTTCTCCTCGTCGATGCGGCCGGAGAGCACCGGCGCCGTGCGCTGCTCGCGCGAGAGCACGTGGTGCAGCGTGAGCCGGGTGGGGTAGCGGTCCTTGAGGTCGGCCAGGTCCTCCAGGAACATCACGTCGAGCGTCGACCGGTTCGTGTAGAGCAGCGTGAAGCGCGAGGTCTCCGAGCGCGTGAGCACGGTGTGCGCGAGCGCCATGAGCGGCGTGATGCCGGAACCAGCGGCGATGCCGACGACATGGCGCTGGTCGAGGTCGTCGAGACCCGAGGTGAAGGTCCCCTGCGGGCTCATCACGTCGATGCGGAACCCCGGATGCAGCCCGGTCTGCGCCCAGGTCGAGAACAGCCCGCCCTCGTCGCGCTTGACGGCGACGCTGAGACGCGTGGGCTGCCCCGCGCCCCTGTGCTCCGGCGCGCGGCACAGCGAGTACGAGCGCCGCACCTCGACGCCGTCGAGGGTCGTCCTGAGCGCCACGTACTGGCCGGGCAGGTGGTCGTAGTCGTCGGCGAGCTCGGCGGGCACGGCGAACGTGACCTCGACCGCATCGTCGGTGAGGGGACGCACGTCCTCCACCGTGAGCGTGTGAAAGCGAGCGCGCGTGCGCTCGCCGGAGACGCCGCGCGAGGGGGCGGATGCCGGGGCGGTGCGAGCGGAGGCGAACAGCGACATCAGTGCACCTTGAAATGGTCGAAGGGCTCGAGGCACGCACGGCACTCGAACAGCGCCTTGCAGGAGGTCGAGCCGAAGCGGGAGACTTCACGCGTGTCCAGCGACCCGCATCGCGGGCAGCGGACGCTGAGTGCGAGCCGGATGGGGCCGGTCGACACGGCGGCGCGGCCGGAGGGCGGGGCGATGCCGTACTCCGTCAGCTTCCGCTTGCCGGCATCCGACATCCAGTCCGTGGTCCAGGCGGGGGAGAGCACGAGCCGCACGTCGACCTCCGCGTACCCCGCGACGGTGAGAGCGAGGATCACGTCGTCGCGGATCGCGTCCATCGCGGGGCAGCCGCTGTAGGTGGGCGTGATGTCGACGCGCACGGCGTCTCCGTCCACCTCGACCGCACGCAGCACGCCGAGGTCCTCGATGGTGAGCACCGGCACCTCCGGGTCGGCGACGGATGCCGCGACCCGCCACGCGTCGTGATCCCGGCCGTCGAGCGAGGGAGCCTGCGACCGGGCCTCGCCCGCGGTCACCATGTCGCCCCGGGGTGCCGGCGGGCGAGCACCTGCATCTCCGCGAGGAGGTGGCCGAGCGGGGTCGCGTGGGCTCCGTGCCGACCGCCGGCAGACGATGCGGCGACGGCGGGCGTCGACAGCTCCGCCTCGGCGAACACGGTGTCGATGACCCCGTCGACACCGGCGCGCAGCGACGACGGACGCACCGCGGCGTCTCCGAGGCGGTCGATCAGGGGGTCGTCGCGGAACAGCTCCTCGACGTAGGGCCAGACGTCGCCGAACGCGCGGACGATCCTGGTCCGCGACTCCTCCGTGCCGCCGGCCAGACGCAGCACCCACTGCACGGCGTGGTCGCGGTGGTAGTCGACCTCCTTGAGCGCCTTCTCGGCGATCGCGGCGAAGGTCTCGTCGGTGCTCCCGCGCAGCGCGGAGTACAGCTCGAACATGTAGGTCGCGACGATGAACTGCCTCGCGATGGTCTGTGCGAAGTCGCCGTTCGGCTGCTCCACGATCCAGGCGCAGCGGAACTCCGGCTCGTCGCGGAAGTAGGCCAGGTCGTCTTCGCTGCGGCCGTCGAAGGATCCGGCGTAGCGCAGCAGCGAGCGGGCGTGGCCGAGCAAGTCGAGGGCGATGTTGCCGAGGGCTACGTCCTCCTCCAGCTCGGGGGCGTTCGAGATCCAGGCGCCCAGCTGCTGCGAGAGGATTAGCGCGTCATCCCCGAGCCACAGGGCGTACTCGGCGATGTCGGCGGATGCCGCGATCGCCCCGGAGCCGGCGAGCTCGTCGCTCAGCCGGAGCTCGTCGACGGAGACGTCGCCGTGGATGTCGTCGCTCACAGGTGCGGCACCCCCTCGGACGCCGTGTAGTACACGGCGTGGCGGTAGTTCTTGCCGGCGGGGCTCTCGAAGTACGCGCCCTTCGCGTCCGGGTCGCTCGTCGTGATCGCCTCGGCGGGCACCGCCCAGATCGACACGCCCTCACCGCGGCGCGTGTAGAGGTCGCGGGCGTTGCGGATCGCCATGTCGGCATCCGGAGCATGCAGCGAGCCCACGTGCACGTGGCTGAGTCCGCGGTTCGCGCGCACGAAGATCTCCCAGAGGGGCCAGGGTTCGCGCTCGTCGGCGCCGGGGGTCGCCATCACGCCGCTCCCCGACCGGTCGTCGAGCGAGCCGCAGGCGAGCCGAAACGCTGCTTGCGGGCGTACTCGGCCGCGGCCTCGCGCACCCATGCGCCCTCCGCGTGCGCCGTGCGGCGCCGTTCGAGACGCTCGGCGTTGCAGGGGCCGTTGCCCCGGAGCACCTCGAAGAACTCGTCCCAGTCGATCTCGCCGATGTCGTACTGCCCGGTCTCGTCGTTCCAGCGCAGATCGGGGTCGGGCAGGGTGATGCCGAGGATCTCGGCCTGCGGCACGAGCATCCCCACGAAGCGCTGGCGCAGCTCGTCGTTGGAGAAGCGCTTGATCTTCCACTTCATCGACTGCGCGGAGTTGGGGGACTGGTCGTCGGGCGGTCCGAACATCGCCAGGCTCGGCCAGTACCAGCGGTTCACGGCATCCTGCGCCATCTGCCGCTGCTCCTCGGTGCCCTGCATGAGCGTCAGCAGGATCTCGAAGCCCTGCCGCTGGTGGAAGGACTCCTCCTTGCAGACGCGCACCATCGCGCGGCCGTACGGGCCGTAGGAGGCGCGGCACAGCGGCACCTGATTGCAGATCGCGGCGCCGTCGACGAGCCAGCCGATCGCGCCCATGTCGGCCCAGGTCGGGGTGGGGTAGTTGAAGATCGAGGAGTACTTGGCCCTGCCGCTGATGAGCTGGTCCATCATCTCGTCGCGGGTGATGCCGAGGGTCTGTGCGGCGGAGTAGAGGTAGAGTCCGTGGCCGGCCTCGTCCTGCACCTTCGCCATGAGGATCGCCTTGCGTTTGAGGCTCGGCGCGCGGGTGATCCAGTTGCCCTCCGGCTGCATGCCGATGATCTCGGAGTGCGCGTGCTGCGAGATCTGACGGATCAGCGTCTTGCGGTAGGCGTCGGGCATCCAGTCCCGGGGCTCGATGCGCTGCTCGTTCGCGATGAGCTCGTCGAACAGGCGCTCCTCGTCGGAGAGCTCCTCGTTCACGAGGGAGAGGTCTGCGGGGCTGGTCATCATCGACTCCTCAGGGTCCGGCCTTCTTTACTGACCGTTCGTTAGGTAATTCTGACACGGGGCGTCGTCGCGCGCAAGACAGAGCCCTCCGCCGTGCTCGGGGTCGGCACTCCAGAACTCCGGAGAAACCGGAGATGCGAGATCTGCCTCTTCTGTGCAGTGCGTGAGTCGAGCGGTATCCGGATGGCCGGCGCCGCCCGATCTCCGGAGTCCCGGAGCGGGAGGGGAGGGTCAGTGCGAGCGGGAGATCAGTTCCAGAAGCGCAAGGCCGTACGCCTCCGCAGGATCCGGATGCTCGAACGCCCGCGTCTCCCCGGCGATCTCGATCTCGACGAGGAAGGCGTCGCTGAGGCGGGTCAGCCGACGGAAGGTGCCGCGGAGGAGGTCGCGCAGCTGATCCTCTCGGGGCAGCCACACGGCGTCCGCGAGGGTCACGGCGTCGAGCGCCCACTCCGTCGTGCCGTTGAACGCGAGGTCGGTGCCGCTCGGGGTCTGACGCGCCTCGATCGTCATCTCGCTCACGGTGAAGATGTCGGCTTCCGCCTCGAGCTCCACCTCATCGGGCAGATCGAGCTGGAAGCGGTCTCCCTCGGCGGGGTGCCACACCAGCCCGGCCTCGCGCAGGGCGACGGCGAGCTCACGGGCGATCATGGGTCAACGGTAGAGCATCGACATCTGCGCGTCGCCGACGATGTCCGCGACGTGAGGCAGAGTGGGGACATGACCTCTCCGCTCTCCGGCGACACCCGCACCGCCGCCCTCTCCGCACTGCGCGAACTTGTCGGGAGGCCGGACGCCGGGTTCCACGACGGGCAGTACGAGGCCATCGAGGCACTGGTCGAACGTCGCCGTCGCGCGCTCGTCGTGCAGCGGACGGGGTGGGGCAAGTCGGCGGTGTACTTCGTGGCTACCCTGCTGCTGCGCCGGCAGGGAGCGGGGCCGACCGTGCTCGTCTCACCGCTGCTGGCGCTCATGCGCGATCAGATCGCGGCCGCCGAGCGGGCTGGGGTGCGCGCGGTCGCGATCAACTCCACGAACGCGCACGAGTGGTCCGACGTGCTCGCGCAGCTCGACCGCGACGAGGTCGACGTGCTGCTGGTGTCGCCGGAGCGGTTGAACAACCCGTCCTTCCGTGAGGAGCGGCTGCCCGCGCTTGTGCGCCGCATCGGCATGCTCGTGGTCGATGAGGCGCACTGCATCAGCGACTGGGGTCACGACTTCCGCCCCGACTACCGGCGCCTGCGCGACCTCATCGCGCAGATGCCCGCCGATGTCCCGGTGCTCGCGACCACGGCGACGGCGAACAGCCGCGTCGTCGCCGATGTGGCCGAGCAGCTCGGCACCGGCGAATCGGATGCCGAGGTGCTGACCATCCGCGGCGCCCTCGCACGCACGTCGCTGCGGCTGGGCGTGCTGCGGCTGCCCGATTCGGCCAGTCGTCTCGCCTGGCTGCTCAGCCACCTCGACGATCTGCCCGGCTCCGGCATCATCTACACGCTCACCGTCGCGGCCGCCGTCGACACCGCTCGGCTGCTGCGCGAGCGCGGTCACGAGGTGCGCGCCTACACGGGGCAGACCGACGCCGACGAGCGCGAGGAGTCGGAGGGCATGCTCAAGCGCAACGAGGTCAAGGCGCTCGTCGCCACGAGCGCTCTCGGGATGGGCTTCGACAAGCCCGACCTCGGGTTCGTGCTGCATCTCGGAGCCCCGTCCTCTCCCGTCGCGTACTACCAGCAGGTCGGTCGCGCCGGCCGTGCGAGCGAGAGCGCCGACGTGCTGCTGCTGCCCGGCGTCGAGGACCGCGACATCTGGCACTACTTCGCCACCGCGTCGATGCCCGACCGGGAGCGCGCCGAACGGGTGATCGCCGCCCTCGGCGACAGCCCGGTCTCGACCCCGGTGCTCGAGGCGATGGTCGACATCCGGCGCACACCTCTGGAGCTCCTGCTCAAGGTGCTCGACGTCGACGGTGCGGTGCGGCGGGTGCAGGGCGGATGGGTGGCCACGTGCGAGCCGTGGATCTACGACGCCGAACGGTACGAGCGGATCGCGGCGGAGCGTGTCGCCGAGCAGCGCAGCATGCTCGATTACGAGACGACGGCAGGCTGCCGCATGGAGTTCCTCCAGCGCGCGCTCGACGATGACACCGCGGTCCCGTGCGGACGCTGCGACAACTGCGCCGGGGCGTGGTTCCCCCGCGACATCGAGGAGCGGGCGACGGCCGCGGCATCCGAGTCCCTCGATCGGGTCGGCGTGCCGATCGAGCCACGACGAGCCTGGCCGACCGGCGCCGACCGGCTGGGCGTTCCCGTGAAGGGGCGCATCGCACCGGCCGAGCAGGCGGCCGAGGGGCGCGCGCTGGCGCGGCTCACCGATCTCGGCTGGGGAGGAGCGCTGCGAGACCTGTTCGGCGCGGGGGCCGCGGATGCTGTGGTCCCGCCGCAGCTCCTCGCCGGGTGCGTGCGCGTGCTCGCGGGGTGGGGATGGGAGCAGCGGCCGGTCGCCGTCGTCGCGATGCCGTCGCGCTCCCGCCCGCAGCTGGTGGACTCCCTCGCCCGCGGCATCGCGGAGATCGGCCGGCTGCCGTACCTCGGCGAGCTGGGGCTGGTCGGCGGAGGACCGACCGGTCAGCCCGGCGGCAACAGCGCCTTCCGCATCGCGGGGCTCTGGGAGCGGTTCAGCGCCGAGGGACTCGATGTGCCGGACGGGCCGGTGCTGCTCGTCGACGATCAGGCCGACAGCCGCTGGACCCTCACGATCGCCGCCCGCGTGCTCCGCCGGGCCGGTGCGACCGAGGTGCTGCCGTTCGTGCTGGCACTGCGGGGCTGATCGGCAGCACGGGGCGGATACGCAGGAGACCTCAGCGCAGGTCGTACACGCGCTTGTACTTGCCCTCGCTGCGGGGGAGCACCCCCGGCTCCTCGACCTGCACCTCGACGCTCGTGCCGATGTGCATCTTGATGCGGTGCCTGAGCACGGCGGCCGCGCCCTCGCACTCCTCGGCGCTCAGTGACGGATGCCGCTCGATCCGCACGGTCAGGGAGTCCATCCGCCCGGCGCGGTGCAGCTCGAGGATGAAGTGCGGGGTCAGGGTTTCGATGCCGAGCACGATCTCCTCGATCTGGGTGGGGAACAGGTTCACACCGCGCAGGATGATCATGTCGTCGTTGCGGCCCGTGATCTTCTCGATCCGACGCACGGCAGGGTAGGTCGTGCCGGGCAGCAGTCTCGTGAGGTCGCGCGTGCGGTATCGGATCACCGGGAACGCCTCTTTGGTGAGCGACGTGAACACGAGCTCTCCGAGCTCGCCATCCGGCACGGTGACTCCGGTGTCGCCGTCGATGGTCTCCGGGAGGAAGTGGTCCTCCCAGATGTGCGGACCGTCCTTCGTCAGTACGCTCTCGCTCGCGACGCCGGGGCCCATGACCTCGCTCAGACCGTAGATGTCCACGGCGTCGATGTTCAGGCGCCGCTCGATCTCCCGGCGCATCTCGTTCGTCCAGGGCTCCGCGCCCAGCACGGCGACCTTCAGCGAGGTCGCGGCAGGGTCGAGGCCGGCGGCTTCCAGAGCATCCGCGATCGTGAGCAGGTAGCTCGGCGTGCACAGGATCGCATCGGGCTCGAAGTCGGTGATCAGTTGCACCTGCCGCGCGGTCTGGCCTCCGGAGATCGGGATGACCGTGGCGCCGAGCCGTTCGATGCCGGCGTGCGCGCCGAGGCCGCCGGTGAACAGCCCGTAGCCGTACGCGTTGTGCACCTTCATGCCCGCGCGGATGCCCGCGGCGTGCAGTGACCGCGCGACCAGGTCGCTCCAACGCTCCAGGTCGCCCGCCGTGTAGCCCACGACGGTCGGTCGGCCGGTGGTGCCCGACGAGGCGTGGATGCGGCGCACATCGGCCATCGGCACGGCGAACATGCCGAACGGGTAGGTCTCGCGCAGATCGGCCTTGGTCGTGAACGGGAGCCTCTGGACGTCGGCGAGCTCGCGGATGTCGTCGGGATGAACACCGTGCTCGTCGAAGGTGCGTCGGTAGAGCGGCACGTTGTCGTACGCGTGGCGCACGGTCCACTGCAGGCGGTGCAGCTGCAGCTCGGCGAGCGCATCGCGCGAGTGCAGTTCGGTCTCGGTCCCGATCTCGGGAAGCTCTGAGGTCATGGTCGACTCCTTCGTCGCAGGGGCGGCATCTTCATTTCAGCGGGTGTCGGTCGGGCGTGATCTGCCGTACACGTGCGCGGCTCGTAGGCTCGCGGCAATCGGACGACCGTCGTCGCCCACATCGGTCTCAAGGCCGTCGCCGCTCCCCAGGTGATCCAGCACTGAACCGCTCGAACGCGCGGAAGAGCCGGGGTCGTGACGACCCCGGCCCTTCTCTGCGTCAGAGGCGCGCATGGCGGCGGCATCCGTGACGGCCCGCGCCTCAGCGCGCAGCCGACCGGTTCGTGGTGATCGAGCGTCCGCGGAACTCGGCGACGGCGTCGCCGATCTCGTCGGTGACCGTGACGTCGTACAGCCCGGTGCGGCCGCTGACCACGCGTCGCACGGCGGTCGCCGTGAGGGTCTGCCCCGCCCGTGTCGACTTCAGGAACGTGATGTCGGCTCCTGCGGCCACGGTCACCCGCTCGTCCTCGTTGCACGCGATCGCGAACGCCGTGTCCGCCAGAGCGAACACGAGTCCTCCGTGGGTGATCGCGAAGCCGTTCAGCATGTCCTCCCGCACGGGCATCGACACGATCGCGTGCCCCGGCTCGTCGAGTTCGACGACCATCCCGAGCATCGCCGAGGCGCTGTCACGCTGCATCATCGGCCTCATGACTTGCTCACCAGCGTCAGCACGTCGTAGGTGGCGACGAGTTCGTCGTTCTGGTTGCGGATCACGGCATCCCAGCGCACCTCTCCGTACTCATCGGTCTCGCGCGGCGTGATCTGCTTGGCCGTGAGCTCGACGCGGATCTCGTCTCCGGGCGAGACCGGGGTGAGGAAGCGCAGGTTCTCGAGTCCGTAGTTCGCGAGCACCGGCCCGGGCTCCGGGTCGACGAACAGCCCGGCCGCCCACGAGACGAGCAGGTAGCCGTGCGCCACGCGCCCGGGGAAGAACGGGTTGGCCGCAGCGGCCTCCTCGTCCATGTGCGCGTAGAAGGTGTCGCCGGTGAAGTGCGCGAAGGTCTCGATGTCGTCGAGGGTCACCTCGCGCGAGGCCGACACGATCTGGTCACCGATCCGCAGCTCGGCCAGCGACTTGCGGAACGGATGCCGTCCGCCGCTGTGCGCCGCGGCGCCGGCATGCCACACGCCGGTCAGCGCCGTCAGCATCTCGGGCGATCCCTGCACGGCCGTGCGCTGCATGTGGTGCAGCACGGCGCGGATGCCGCCGAGCTCCTCGCCGCCGCCGGCCCGGCCGGGACCGCCGTGCACGAGGTTCGGCAGCGGGGAGCCGTGGCCGGTGGAGGACCGGGCGTCGTCGCGGTCGAGCAGCAGCATGCGTCCGTTGAAGGGCGCGATGCGCGTGGCGAGCTCGACGGCCTGTGCGGGGTCGTGCGTCGCGATGCTGGTGACGAGCGAGCCGCCGCCGCGGGCGACGAGCGCCGCGGCCTCGGCGGTGGTGTCGTACGTGAGCAGCGAGGAGACGGGGCCGAACGCCTCGACGGAGTGCACGGCATCCGACTGCGCGTCGTCGAAGCGCAGCAGCACGGGCGAGACGAAGGCGCCGTCGGACGCGGGGCCGGTCGTGCCGTCGGCGAGGCGCACCTCGGGGGCGTCGGTCGATCCGACGACGACCCGGCCGCCCGCGTCCTGCAGGACCCGCACCTGGCGCCGCACCTCGTCGCGCTGAGCTGTCGAGGCGAGCGGACCCATGGTCACGCCCTCCGCGCGGGGGTCACCCAGCACGGTCTTCTCGATGATGCGCGCCTGCACGGCGGCGATCACGGCGTCCGCGGATGCGGCGGGCACGATCGCCCTGCGGATCGCGGTGCACTTCTGTCCGGCCTTGGTCGTCATCTCCGTCACGAGCTGGCGGACGTACGCGTCGAACTCGGGGGTGCCCTCCACCGCGTCGGTGCCGAGCACGGAGGCGTTGATCGAGTCGGTCTCGGCGGTGAACCGCACGCCGCCCGTCTGCACGGACGGGTGTGCCTTCAGGCTCTCCGCGGTGGAGGCGCTGCCGGTGAAGCCGACGAGGTCGCCGAGCCGCAGGTTCTCGAACAGCTCGGGCACGCTGCCGCTCACCAGCTGCAGCGATCCTTCGGGCAGCAGCCCCGACTCGACGAGGATCCGCACCATCGCCTCGGCCAGGTAGCCGGTCGGCGTCGCGGGCTTGACGAGCGTCGGCATGCCCGCGAGGAACGCGGGGGCGAACTTCTCCAGAGACCCCCACACCGGGAAGTTGAAGGCGTTGATCTGCACCGCCACACCGGGGAGGGTCGTGTAGACGTGGCGGCCGAGGAACGATCCGTCCTTGGAGAGCGGCTCCACGGGCCCGTCGACGTGCACGGTGCCGTTCGGCAGCTCGCGCCGGCCCTTGCCCGAGTAGGAGAAGAGCACGCCGATCCCGCCGTCGATGTCCACCCAGGAGTCGACCTTCGTGGCGCCTGTGCGCGAGGACAGCGCGTACAGCTCGTCCTTGCGCGCGGTGAGGGCGAGCGCGAACTGCTTGAGCAGCACCGCCCGCTGGTGGAAGGTGAGCGCGGCGAGGTTCCGCTGCCCGGTGGTCCTGGCGAACTCGAGCGCACCGGCGAGGTCGAGTCCCTCGGTGGACACCCGGGTGATCAGCTCGCCGGTGGAGGCGTCGCGGACGTCCGTCGCCCGGGCGGGTGAGGAGGGCGTCCACCACTCGCCGTTGACGTAGCTCGACAGGTACTCGGTCATCTCTCCTCATTCCATTCGTAGAAACCGCGGCCGGACTTGCGGCCCAGCCTCCCCTCGGCGACCATGCGCCGCAGCAGCTCCGGTGGGGCGAAGCGCTCGCCGAAGGCGCGCTCCAGCTCCTCCGCGATCCCGAGGCGGACATCGAGGCCCACGATGTCCGTGGTGCGCAGCGGGCCGGTGGGATGCCGGTACCCGAGGGTCATCGCGGCGTCGATGTCGGCGGCCGATGCGACGCCCTCCTCCAGCATCCGGATCGCTTCGAGGCCGAGCATGACGCCCAGGCGCGAAGACGCGAAGCCGGGGGAGTCGCGCACGACGATCGGCGTCTTGCCGAGGGCCGCGACCCAGTCGCGGGCGCTCTCGGTGACATCGGGCGCGGTCGCCGTGCCGTGCACGATCTCGACCAGCGCGGAGGCGGGGACGGGATTGAAGAAGTGCAGGCCCAGGACGCGCTCCGGGCGCAGGCGCGTGGCGGCGAGGTCGTCGATCGAGATCGACGACGTGTTGCTCGCCAGCGTCGCGTGCGCGGGCATGGCGGCCTCCGCGCGGGCGAGCGACTGCTCCTTGAGGTCGCGGTCCTCCGGCACCGCCTCGATCACGAGGTCGCATTCGCCGAAGGCCGAGATGTCCGTGCCGGTCGTGAGGCGCGAGCGCAGCGCGGTCCCGTCGAGAGAGGCGTCGCGTTCGGCCGAGCGGCGGATGCTGTCGTCGATGCGGTCGGCCGCGGCATCCGCGCTGGCGTCGTCGCGCTCGACCACGGTCACGTGCGACCCCGCCAGCAGGAACGCGTGCGCGATGCCGGCGCCCATGCGACCGCCGCCCAGGACGCCGACGCGTGCCGGTGGGCGTTTCGTCTCGCTGCGCTCGCTCAACGACCGGGGGAGGTGTTCCGCGGTTGCATGGGGGCGTTTCGTCTCGCTGCGCTCGCTCAACGACCGGGGGGTGGGAGCGGGGTCGCTCATCGCTTCTTCCTCGCTTCGTCTCGCTGCGCTCGCTCAGTGCGGCGCTCCAGGAACGCGGTCATCCTGCGGTGCTTCTCGGGGGACTCGAACAGCTCGGCCTGCAGCTCGAGCTCCATGGCCGGATGCTGGGCCCTCGGCGTGCGCAGGGCGCGCTTGGTGTGCCGCGTCGCGAGGGGGTCGTTCGCGGCGATCCGATCTGCGATCGCGTGGGCGGCGGGCAGGAGGTCGTCCGCGGCGTGCACAGCGGAGATCAGCCCCCAGGCCAGCGCCTCCTCGGCATCCAGCACCCGACCGGTGAGGAGGAGCTCGCTCGCCCTCGCCTCCCCGACGATCTCGGGCAGTCGCCAGGTGGCGCCCGCCGCGGCGATGATGCCGAGCCCGGTCTCGGGGTTGCCGATCTTCAGGGCGGGGGTGGCGATGCGGATGTCCGCCGCATAGGCGAGCTCGGCGCCACCGCCGAGCGCATAGCCGTCGATCGCCGCGATCACGGGCATCGGGAGTTCGCGGATGCGGATGAACGCGGTCGCGTTGATGCCCTTCCGCGCGTCCTCGGCCGTGCGCTCCCGCAGCTGGGCGATGTCGGCCCCCGCCGCGAAGGTTCCTCCGGAGCCGGTGAGGATCAGTGTGCGCGGCGCGGCTTCGAGCCCTGCGCACAGCTCGTGCAGGGCGTCGATCGTCTCCTGATCGATCGCGTTCCGCTTCTCCGGGCGGTCCAGGGTCGCGATCACGCGGTCGGCGCGCTCCTCGATGCGCAGCGTCATGACACGAGCTCCACGATCATCGCCGTGCCCTGGCCGACGCCGACGCACATCGTGGCGAGGCCGTAACGTGCGCCCTCGCGCTCCATGCGTCCGAGCAGCGTGACGATCAGCCGCGATCCGCTGGAGCCGAGCGGGTGGCCGAGGGCGATCGCACCGCCGTCGGCGTTCACGATCGCGGGGTCGAGTCCGAGGCGGCGGATGCAGGCCAGCGACTGCGAGGCGAACGCCTCGTTCAGCTCGACCGCGCCGATGTCCGCGATGGTCAGCCCGGCCTTGTGCAGCGCCTTCTCGGTCGCCGGAACCGGGCCGAGCCCCATGATCTCGGGCGCGAGGGCCGCCGTGGCCGAGGCGACGATGCGCGCGCGGGGGCGCAGGCCGTGCGCGGCGACGGCCTGCGCGCTCGCGACGAGGATCGCCGAGGCCCCGTCGTTGAGGGAACTGGAGTTGCCGGCCGTGACGACCGCGCCGCCGGCGACGACGGGACGGAGCCCCGCGAGCACGTCGAGCGCGGTGTCGCGGCGGGGTCCCTCGTCGGTGTCGACGAGCCCGCGGGCCGTCTCAACCCCCACGATCTCGGGGACGAAGCGCCCCGCGTCGATCGCAGCCAGAGCGCGCTGATGGCTCAGGAGCGCGAACGCGTCGGCATCCGCCCTCGAGATCCCGTCGACGCGCGCCACCTCCTCTGCGGTCTCCGGCATCGAGAAGGTCGCCTTGTCACGTGCGCTCAGCCGAGGGTTCGTGAATCGCCAGCCGATCGACGTGTCGAAGGCGGCTCCCGGCTTGCTCCATGCCCGCTCCGGCTTCGCCTGCACCCAGGGCGCCCTGGTCATGGATTCGACGCCGCCGGCGACGATGAGGTCGGCGTCGTCCGCGCGCACGGCGTTCGCCGCGAGGGCGATGGCCGACATCCCCGACGCGCACAGCCGGTTCACGGTCAGCCCGGGGACCGAATCGGGAAGGCCGGCGAGCAGCACGGCCATGCGGGCCACGTTGCGGTTGTCCTCGCCCGCCTGATTCGCCGCGCCCAGGATCACCTCGTCGATCGCATCGACCGGCGCCGTCGACCTGCTCACCGCGTCGCCGACGACGAGGGCGGCGAGGTCGTCCGGGCGGACGCTGGAGAGCGCGCCGCCGTAGCGGCCGACCGGGGTGCGCGCACCGCCGACGAGGTAGGCCTCGGACATCGTCATCCTCCTGTCTGCCGCCACTGGCAGATAATTTCAGACCGATCGGTCAGGAATACATTCTCAGATGAACCGGCGGTTGGCAACTCCGAGATGACAGACTGGTCGCATGCCCCGCACCGATCCCGCAGATCCGACGCCGAAGCGGGGCAGGCCGGGCTACGACCGCGAGCAGGTGCTCGCCGTCGCGGTGAAGGTGTTCAACGACCACGGCTACGACGCGACCAGCGTCGCCGACCTCACCGCCGCGCTCGGGCTGACGAAGTCGGCGCTCTACCACCACTTCGACTCCAAGTCCGCGATCCTCGAACTCGCGCTGAACGACGCGCTCGACGGACTGGAGCAGGTCGTGGACGACGCCGTGGCGCAGCATCCGCTCGCCGCCGACCGTCTGCGCTCGATCGTCCGAGGAGCCGTTCGCGTGCTCACCGAGAAGCTCCCCTCCGTGACCCTGCTGCTGCGGGTGCGGGGCAACAGCGAGGTCGAGACGACGGCGCTGCGGCGCCGGCGCGACTTCGACCAGCGGGTCACGGCGATCGTCGCCGAGGCGCAGCGCGAGGGGCTGATCCGCGATGACGTCGATGCGGCGGTCGCGACCAGGCTCATCTTCGGCATGATCAACTCGGTCGTCGAGTGGTACCGACCAGGCGGCCCCGTAGACCCCGAAGAGCTCGGCGAGGACATCCTGCGCGTGAGTCTGGACGGGCTCCAGTCGCGCTGACCTCGGGTCGTCGGCCGGGATCAGGTGCGGCGATGCGGCGCCGGATCAGTCCTCGGCCGGCGCGACTCGCGGGGGCCACGTCGTCGAGCCGAGCTCGCGGGAGATGTTGCGGGCCGTCTCCCGCAGGGCCGCGAGCACCGCGTCGGATGCCGGGGCCTGCGCGGTCGGCATCACGACCGCGAGCGCCGCGACGATGTCGCCCCGCGCGTCGGCCACGGGCGCGGCGATCGACGTCTCGCCGAGCACGGCCTCGTCGGTCTCCGAGGCGCTTCCCCGTTCGACGATCGCCGGCAGCTCGAGCGTGAGCCTCGCGACGTCGGTCACGGTGTCGCCGGTCAGACTGCGCAGCGGCTGCGCGAACACGTCGCGCTGGAACCCCTGATCGTAGGCGAGCAGCACCTTGCCCATCGCGGACGCGTGCGCCGGGATCGCGACCCCGGTCTCGAGCATCTGCTGGCTGTCGTCCGGGCGCAGGTTGTGGTGGATCACCAGCACGTCGGTGAAGTGCGGAGCGCCGAGCCGCACGGACAGGCCGGTGCGGCGGGCGAGATCCTGCGTCCAGCGCATCGCGCGGGCGCGGACGTCGAGGGTGTCGAGGTAGACGTTGCTCAGCCGCAGCAGCGTGGGACCGAGCATGTAGCGCTGCCCGCCGCGCTCCTTGGCGACGAGGCCGTGCTCCCTGAGCGACTTGACGATGCCGTGCACCGTCGACGGGGGGAGGTCCAGCGCGAGGGCGAGGTCGGTGATGCCCAGATGTCGGGCGCCCTGCAGCAGCTCGAGCACCTTCGCGGCGCGGTCGATGGCCTGGATCATGCGGCCCTCCCTCTCAGACGATTCTTCCTCGAATCGGCGACTCGACGGGGTCTTGACATCCCGTCCGACTCCGAGCATATTCGACATTAACGAATTCCTTTCGGATTTCGACGACTTTCAGCCAGGCAGTGATCAAGGGAGATCGGACGATGAAGAAGCTCATCAACAACCCTGCGGACGTGCTCATCGAGTCGCTCCGGGGAGTCGCCGCGGCGCACCCCGAGCTGTCGGTGGACCTCGACACCAGCGTCATCACGCGCGCGACGCCCAAGGCGCAGGGCAAGGTCGCCGTGGTGTCCGGTGGAGGCTCAGGACACGAGCCGCTGCACGGCGGATTCGTCGGCATCGGGATGCTCGACGCCGCCGTGGCCGGTGAGGTCTTCACCTCGCCGACCCCCGACCGGGTGCAGGCCGCCACGAAGGCCGTCGACCGCGGCGCCGGGGTGCTGCACATCGTCAAGAACTACACCGGAGACGTGCTGAACTTCGAGATGGCCGCCGAGCTCGCCGAGATGGAGGGCATCGAGGTCGGCACGGTCGTCGTCGACGACGACGTCGCCGTGCAGGACTCGCTGTACACCGCCGGTCGACGCGGCGTCGGTCTCACCGTGCTGCTCGAGAAGATCGTCGGCGCCGCCGCGGAGGAGGGGCAGGACCTCGCCTCCGTCGTCGCACTCGCCCAGCGCGTCAACGCCCAGGGCCGGTCGATGGGCATGGCGCTCACGAGCTGCACGGTGCCGGCCGCAGGCAAGCCCACCTTCGATCTCCCCGAGGACCAGATGGAGATCGGCATCGGCATCCACGGCGAACCCGGTCGCCACCGCAAGCCCCTCGCCCCGGCATCCGACATCGCCCGGCAGCTGGTGGAGCCGATCCTCGCCGACCTCGATTTCACGGGACCCGTGATCGTGATGCTCAACGGCATGGGCGCCACCCCGCAGATCGAGCTGTACCTGATGTACGCCGAGGTGGCTGCTCTGCTGGAGAAGGCCGGCGTGCAGATCGTGCGCAACCTCGTCGGCAACTACATCACCTCGCTCGACATGGCCGGATGCTCGGTCACCGTGCTCAAGGCCGACGACGAGATCCTGCGGCTGTGGGATGCGCCGGTCGTGACCCCCGGTCTGCGGTGGGGCGCCTGATGGGGAACGTGGGAGTCGCGGCGCTGCAGGACTGGATCGCACGATTCAGCGCGGCTGTCGCCGAGAAGAAGGACTGGCTCACCGAGCTCGACTCGGCCATCGGCGACGCCGATCACGGAGCGAACATGTCGCGGGGCATGGGCGCCGTCGTCGAGAAGCTGAGCGGAGGCGCGCCGGTCACGGCGGATGAGCTGCTCAAGACGGTGGGGATGACCCTGGTCAGTTCGGTGGGCGGCGCCAGCGGCCCCCTCTACGGCACGTTCTTCCTGCGCATGGGGATGAGCGCGGGGGCGGTCGACGCCCTCGACGGCGCGTCGCTCGCCGGCGCTCTGCGCGCAGGTCTCGACGGCATCGTCGCCCGGGGCAAGCCCGAAGCGGGGGACAAGACCATGTTCGACGCGATGTCTCCGGCCGTCGGCGCATTCGACGGGGCCCTCGCGGGCGGCGCCTCCGTGAGCGAGGCGGCCCACGCGGCCGCGGTCGCGGCGGCGACGGGTCGGGATGCGACGCTCCCGCTCGTGGCGCGCAAGGGCCGCGCCAGCTACCTCGGGGAGCGCAGCGCGGGTCACCTCGACCCCGGCGCCGCGTCGACCGCTCTGCTGTTCGAGACGCTGGACGCCGCGATCGCGGCCGCCTCCTGATGATCGGCATCGTCGCCGTCTCCCACAGCGCTCGGCTCGGGGAGGCGGCGCTCGAACTCGCCCTCCAGATGGTGCAGGGCGGTGGCGTGCAGGTGCGCGTCGCGGCAGGAGCGGGAACGGATGCCGAGGGCACGCCGATCCTCGGAACAGACGCGACCGCGGTGGCCGCGGCCATCGACGAGCTCGCCCCCGACTGCGACGGCGTGCTCGTGCTGATGGATCTGGGGTCTGCGGTGATGAGCGCCGAGCTCGCCCTGGAGTTCCGGACCAGCGAGGTTCCCGTGCGGCTCGTTCCCGCGCCGTTCGTCGAGGGACTCCTCGCCGCCGTCGTATCGGCGGCGACCGGGGCGTCGCTGGACGTCGTCGCCGACGAGGCCTCCGCTGCTCTGGGGGCGAAGACCGGGCAGCTGGGAGAGCACACGACCGAGCCCGAGCGGGAACCCGCGGACGAGCGCGGAGAGGCGCAGGGGGAGCGGATCACTCGCACCGTGCGGGTGCGCAATCCGCTCGGCATCCACGCACGCCCCGCCGCGCTCATCGCCAAGGCATCGACGGGAGCCGAGGTGCGGCTGCGCCTCCTGCCCGACGGGCCGGAGGCGGCCGCGGCCAGCCTGTCGCGCCTGCTGATCCTCGGCGCACGTCAGGGCGATGAGATCGAGCTCTCGGCGTCAGGAGACGCCGCCGAGGAGGCGCTCACGCGTCTCGCCGCCCTCTTCCACGACGGTTTCGGCGAGGGCGTCGAGGCGGCGGCGCCTGCTTCCGCTCCCGTCGAGGCGCCCCCTGCGACCGTCGCGGCCGGCGCGGTGCTGCGGGGCCGTGGCGTGAGCGCGGGGGCCGCCGCTGCGGTCGTCGTGCGTCTCGCGCCGCCGCTGCCGGAGCCCGAGGCCGACATCGTGATCGACGAGGCCGACCGCGATGCGGAGGTCTCCGCGATCGAGTGGGCAGCGGTCGCGGTCGCCGACGAACTGCGCAGCCGCACGGCGGAGGCGTCAGGCGAGGCTCGCGACATCCTCGACGCCTCTCGGCTGCTGGCCTCCGACCCCGAGCTCGTCTCCGAGGCGTCCGCGCTCGTGCGGACGAAGGGACGTACCGCCGCGCGCGCCGTCTGGGAGACCGCATCCGCGCACGAGAAGGGACTGGCCGCTCTCGGCGGACGGATGGCCGAGCGGGCCGCCGACATCCGCGACGTCCGCGACCGGATCATCGCCGAGATCCTCGAGGTGGAGATGCCGGGGGTGCCCCAGCGGGACGAGCCGTTCGTGCTCGTGGCGACCGATCTCGCCCCCGCAGACACCGCAGCGCTGGACGGAGGGCGCTGCGTCGCCCTGGTCACGGAGCAGGGCGGACCGACCTCGCACACGGCGATCATCGCTCGCTCCCTCGGGCTGCCGGCCGTCGTGGGCGTCGCGGGGGCGACGGGGATCGCCTCGGGCGCGACCGTCCTGGTCGACGGGGACCGAGGCATCGTCGAGGTGGAGCCGTCACCCGCCAGGATCGACGCGGCGGTCGCCGCCGCCGTCATCGTGCCGTTCGACGGCGCGGGCAGGCTGGCGGACGGCCACGAGGTGCCGCTGCTCGCCAACGTCGGCGGAGCGGCGGATGCCGTGGCCGCCGCAGCGGCCGGCGCGGAGGGCATCGGGCTCTTCCGCACCGAGTTCTGCTTCCTGGACCGCACGGAGGCTCCGTCGGTCGAGGAGCAGATCGAGGCCTATCGCAGCGTCCTCGCAGCGTTCCCCGGACGCAAGGTCGTGGTGCGCACGCTCGATGCGGGCAGCGACAAGCCGCTGCCGTTCGCGAACGCCGACGACGAGGAGAACCCCGCGCTCGGTGTGCGCGGGCTCCGCATCGCCCGTCGTTCGCCGGCTCTGCTCGAGGATCAGCTGCGCGCCCTCGCCGCCGCGGCCGCCTCGGAAGACGCGCTGGTCGAGGTCATGGCGCCCATGGTGGCCACGGTCGAGGAGGCGCGGGAGTTCGCCGAGCGGGCGCGTGCAGCGGGGCTCGCGCGCGTCGGCATCATGATCGAGACGCCGTCGGCCGCGCTGCTGGCCGCGGAGATGCTGGAGGTCGTCGACTTCGTCAGCATCGGCACGAACGACCTCGCCCAGTACACGCTCGCCGCCGACCGCCTCCTCAGCGATCTCGGCGACCTCAACGACCCGTGGCAGCCCGCGGTGCTCCGCCTGATCGGCACGGTCGGCGCCGCGGGGCGGGCGGCAGGCAAGCCCGTCGGCGTCTGCGGTGAAGCGGGGGGAGACCCTGCGCTCGCGCCGGTGCTCGTCGGACTCGGAGCGACGAGCCTGTCGATGACGCCTCGCGCCCTCGGACGGGTCGCGGCATCCCTCGCCGGTGTCACGGATGAGGAATGCCGCGCGGCTGCCGAGGCCGTGCTCGCGGCACGGACGGCGGAGGAGGCCAGAGCCGCGGCATCCGAGGCGCTCCGGTCCTGACGTGCTGCCGGTCACACCCTCCCGAAGGCGCGGAGGGGATGCTCGATGAGCTCGACCACGCGTCGCAGGAACGAGGCGGCGTACCCGCCGTCGCAGACGCGGTGGTCGAAGACGAGCGACAGCTGGGCGATGCGTCGGGCGACGATCTCGCCCTCCACCACCCACGGACGCTCCAGGATGCGACCGAGGCCGAGGATCGCCACGTCGGGGTGGTTGATGATCGCGGCGGACCCGTCGACGCCGAAGCCGCCGTAGTTGTTCAGGGTGAAGGTCGAGCCCCGCAGGCGCTCCGGGGGCATCGTGCCGGCGCGCGCACTGCCGGCGAGCTCGCGGAGAGCGGCGTCGAGGTCGGCGGCGCTGAGGGCGTCGGCGTGCGGGATGACGGGCACCATGAGGCCACGCGGAGTGTCGGCGGCGATGCCGAGGTTCACCCCCTCGAACTCGATGACCTCCGACGCGTCGGGGGAGAGCCGGGAGGCGAGCAGCGGATGCTCCTCCAGCGCGATCAGCACGAAGCGGGCGATCAGCGCGGTGATCGAGGGCGCACGTCCGCCCTCTGGCGCCATCTCGGCGCGGGCGTTCCAGAGCGCGGTGGCGTCGACGTCGACCCACACGGTCGCCTCGGGGATCTCGGCCCTGCTGCGGCTCAACGTCGCATTCGCGGCCTTGCGCAGGGGCGACATGCGGGTGCGGGAGCGCACGGCCAGGCCGTCGATCCGTGCGTCGCTTTCGAGAGCGGACGCCGCCGGAGCGCCCTCCACGGGAGCGGATGCCGCAGCCGTCACACCGTCCACGGCGTGATCGACGGCGGCGCGGAGCACGTCGGCCCTGGTGATCGCTCCGTCCGCTCCGGTCGGCGCGATGAGGCGCACGTCGAGGCCGAGGTCTCGCGCGAGCCGGCGGACGAGGGGCGAGCGCACGGCGACCGGTCGACGGGCTGCCGCCTCTGCATCCGAATTTCGGATGATCGTCGGATTCTCGGATGCCGTCGGCGGAATCGTCCGAGAAATGCGCGGGTCTCCGATTTCAGGAGTCGTGACCGGGGTGTCCGGAGCGGCAGACGAGAGATCCGGAGTCACGGTCGGAGCATCCGGACGCGCGGCGGGGCGCCGGCGCCGCCCCGTGGCACCGCGCTCCGAGGTTCCGTAGCCGATGAGGACGTTGCCCGAGCCCGCGCGCTCCTCGGTGCGGTAGGCCTCGTGGGCGTCGGATGCCGCGGCATCCGCGACCTCGAGCACGGGTGCTCCGACGTCGATCGTGTCGCCGGGGGAGCCGTGCAGCGCGATGACCACGCCGGCGAACGGGGAGGGCAGCTCGACGACGCTCTTCGCCGTCTCGACTTCCGCGATGGGCTGATCCGTCGTGATCGTGTCGCCCACAGCCACGAGCCACTGCACGAGACCGGCCTCGGTGAGTCCCTCGCCGAGATCGGGGAGGCGGAAGACGCGCGCGGTGAGGGCGCTCACTTCTCGTCCTCCCAGTGCAGCGAGTCGATCGCGTCGAGAACGCGGTCGACGTCGGGCAGGTACCAGTGCTCCAGCTTGGGCGGCGCGTACGGGGTGTCGAAACCGGTGACCCTGCGCACGGGGGCCTCCAGATACTCGAAGCAGCGCTCGAACACCCGCGCCTGGATCTCCGACGCGACGCTCACATAGCCCGGAGCCTCCGCGATCACGACCGCGCGGCCCGTCGAACGCACGGCGGCGGTGACCGTCTCGTCGTCGAAGGGCGACAGCGAGCGCACGTCGACGACCTGCACGCTGCGTCCCTCGGCAGCGGCGACCTCGGCGACCTCCAGCGCCAGCGGCACCGAGGACCCGTAGGCGAGCAGGGTCACATCCGTGCCGTCGCGGGCGACGCGTGCGGTGCCGATCTCGGCGGTGACCGAGGTGTCGACCTCTCCCTTGGCCCAGTAGAGCTTCTTCGGCTCGAGGAAGATCACGGGATCGGGGGAGGCGATCGCGGCGCGCAGCAGCGAGTACGCGTCTTGCGGAGTCGATGGGCTGACGACCGTGAGACCGGGGGTGTGCGCGTAGTACGCCTCCGATGAGTCGCAGTGATGCTCGACCCCGCCGATGCCGCCGCCGAACGGGATGCGGATGACCAGCGGCATCCGCACCCCGCCCCGCGTGCGGTTGCCGAGCTTGGCGACGTGGCTGACGACCTGCTCGAACGCAGGAAGCGCGAAGGCGTCGAACTGCAGCTCGACCACGGGGCGCATGCCGTTCATCGCCATGCCGACCGCCGTGCCGACGATGCCCGACTCCGCGAGCGGTGTGTCGAAGCATCGGTCCTCGCCGAACCGGGCCGTGAGGCCGTCGGTGATGCGGAACACGCCTCCGAGGGCCCCGACGTCCTCCCCGAAGACGACGACCTCCGGATCCGCCTGGATCGCATCGGCGAGGGCGAGGTTGAGTGCGGCCGCCATGCTCATCGTGGCCACGGCGGGTGTCGACGCCTCTGTCCGGACGTCGTGCTCGGCGATGGTCATCGTGCGCCTCCTGAGGTCTCGGCGGGGGTCCGATCGATCTCTCCGCGGAGCAGCTGCCACTGCTCCTCGAGCTGCGGTGAGCGGGTCGCGGTCACGAAGCGGAAGAGGTCTTCGGGGTCGAGCTCGGCATCCGTGTTCAGCGCGTCGCGCATGGCCTGGGCGATCGTCTCGGCCCCGGCCGCGTACTCGGCGTCGAGCGCCTCGTCGAGCACGCCGGAGGCCGTCAGGTGCGCGCGGAGGCGCGTGAGCGGGTCCCTGGCCACCCAGGCCTGCACCTCTGCGCGCTCGCGGTAGCGGGTGTCGTCGTCGGCGTTGGTGTGCGCCTGCATCCGATACGTGTGGGCCTCGATGAGAGTCGGCCCTCCGCCGGTGCGCGCCCGGTCCACGGCCTCTCCGAGCACCGCGAGGACCGCGGCGACGTCGTTGCCGTCGACGCGCTGCCCCGGCATGCCGTAGCCGATGGCCTTGTGCGCGAGGGAGGGGGCGGCGGTCTGACGCGAGAGCGGCACCGAGATCGCGAACCCGTTGTTCTGGACGAAGAACACGACGGGCACGTGGAAGACCGCGGCGAAGTTCATCGCCTCGTGGAAGTCGCCCTCGCTCGTGGCGCCGTCGCCGCAGAGTGCGACGACGACCGTGTCCTCGCCCCGCTGCTTCGCCGCATAGGCGAAGCCGACGGCGTGCAGGAGCTGCGTGGCGAGCGGGGTCGCCTGCGGGGCGACCCGATGGGTCTTCGCGTCGTAGCCGGAGTGCCAGTCGCCCTTGAGCAGCACCAGGGCGTCGGCGGCGCTGACACCGCGCGCGATCACGGCGACGGAGTCGCGGTAGGTCGGGAACAGCCAGTCCGTCTCGGCGAGGGCGAGCGCGACCCCGATCTGGCAGGCCTCCTGCCCGTGCGACGACGGGTACACCGCGAGTCGCCCCTGCCGGACGAGGGCGCTGGCCTGGTCGTTGATCCGGCGGCCCTCGACGAGACCGCGGTACGCGCGCAGCAGGCTGGCGGTGTCCGGCAGCGCGTAGTGGTCGTCGGCGACGACAGCGCCGTCCTGGTCGATCAGCTGCACCGCCTCTTCACGCGGGAGCATGTCCGTGTCCTGCATCCGTCCGCCCTCCTTGCCGAACTCGATGGGTCCAGCATGCGTCGCTCCGCACACTTGTCCAAGATCTATCCGCGAATCCTGGACGAATGGATGAGGATTGTTGATTCAGGCGTCGAAGTGTCAGAATTCATCGTCAGAACGAAGGGGTGCCATGATCACGCTCGACGACACCGATCACGCGATCCTCCGAGAGCTGCGTCAGGACGCCCGCGCCTCGATGACGGCGATCGCGGATGCCGTGCACATCTCCCGCGCCGGCGCCCACGCCCGCATCAAGAGGCTCACCGAGGCCGGCGTCATCACGGGGTACGCCGTGCGGACCGACCCCGTGCTGCTCGGTCACCACGCCAGCGCGTACGTCATGCTCGCGATCGAGCAGGCCACCTGGCAGGACGTGAGCGCTCGGCTGCGCGCGATCCCCGAGATCGAGCACATGGCGCTGGTCGGCGGGGACTTCGACGTCATCCTCCTGGTGCGCGCGAGTGATGCGCGAGACCTCCGCCGCATCGTGCTGGAGGACATCCAGGCGATCCCGTCGATCCGCTCGACGCGGACCACGCTGATCTTCGAGGACTTCACCAGGGCCTGAGAGTCACGGGAGGGTGTCCGCCTTCCCTCGATCCCTTCGCACTCGGACATCACCGGCGCGCTCCGCGACA
The DNA here is from genome assembly GCF_038397765.1 of Microbacterium sp. LWH10-1.2. Taxonomy (NCBI): domain Bacteria; kingdom Bacillati; phylum Actinomycetota; class Actinomycetes; order Micrococcales; family Microbacteriaceae; genus Microbacterium; species Microbacterium sp. LWH10-1.2. Next base: position 2,310,711 of record NZ_CP151638.1, on the reverse strand, counting down.
AGTCCGGCGGGCCGCGGCATCCGACAATGAAGGGGACCGGGGCTGTCCACCGGTCGAAGCCCCCGCTCGAAGGAGAGTCCCGATGTCCGAATCCGCCGCATCCGCAGCCGCCGCGCTGCTCGACCGCATCCAGGCGCCGGAGGGCGCAGGACGAGAGATCCCGGACGCCGCGACGCGCGAGATCATCGGACGGGCCCCCGTCGACTCGGTCGACGTCCTCGACGACGCGATCGCGCGTGCCAGGGCGGCACAGCCCGCCTGGGAGGCGCTCGGCCACGAGAAGCGGATCGAGCTGCTGCTCGCCGCGGCCGATGCGATCGACGCGAACGCGGAGGCTCTCGCCTACATCCTCTCGCGCGAGCAGGGCAAGCCGCTGAACGGTCCGAACGCCCGGTTCGAGCTCGGAGCGTGCTCGGCGTGGCTGCGCACGAACGCCGCCACGGTGCTGGAGTCGCAGGTGCTCGTCGACGACGAGAACCTGCACGCGGAGCTCGTGTACAAGGCGGCCGGGGTGGTCGGGGCGATCGGTCCGTGGAACTGGCCGCTCATGATCACGATCTGGCAGATCGGGCCGTCGCTGCGCATGGGCAACACGGTCGTCGCGAAGCCCAGCGAGTACACGCCGCTGAGCGTGCTCGCGATGCTCTCGGTCATGAACGAGGTCCTTCCGGCCGACGTCCTCATCGGCGTCTCCGGCGACCGCGAGGTCGGCTCGCGTCTCGCCTCGCATCCCGACGTCGCCAAGATCATGTTCACGGGCTCGACGGCCACGGGGCGCCGCATCATCGAGAGCTCGGCCGGCAACCTCGCCCGCCTCACGCTGGAACTGGGCGGCAACGACGCCGGCATCGTGCTGCCGGGCACGGATGCCGCGGCGATCGCGCAGGACCTCTTCTGGGGCGCGTTCATCAACACCGGCCAGACCTGTGCGGCGATGAAGCGCCTGTACGTGCACGACTCGGTGTACGACGACGTCGTGAACGCGCTCGGCGAGATCGCGGCGTCGGTCCCGATGGGCAACGGCCTCGACGAGGACAACGTCCTCGGGCCGCTGCAGAACAGGGCCCAGTTCGACATCGTCTCGCGGCTCGTCGACGACGCGAAGGCCTCGGGGGCGCGGGTCGTCACGGGCGGCGAGGCCGCCCCCGAGCTGGGCGAGCTGTTCTACCGGCCGACCATCATCGCCGACATCTCGAACGACGCCGCTCTCGTGCAGGAGGAGCAGTTCGGACCGGCGCTGCCGATCATCCGCTACTCCGACGTCGACGAGGCGTTCGCCTGGGCGAACGCGGTCGACGTGGGCCTCGGCGCCTCCGTGTGGTCGAGCGACCCGGATGCCGCCCGCGAGGCGGCGACGCGCATGCAGTCCGGCACGGTGTGGATCAACTCGCACGGCGGGCTGCACCCGATGGTGCCGTTCGGCGGGGTGAAGAGCTCGGGCTACGGCCTCGAGTTCGGCGTCGAGGGACTCAAGTCGGTCGCGGTGACGCAGGTCGTCTCCGGCCCCGGACGGAAGGGCTGAGGCGTGCGGACCGCGATCGTCGTCGGCGCCGGCACATCGGGCGCCATCGTCGCGCGACGGCTGGCCGATGCGGGCGTCGCCGTGACCCTGATCGAGGCGGGCGGCTACGACACCAACCCCGCGATCCACGACCCGTCCCGTGCGGGGGAGCTGTGGCACTCCGCCGAGGACTGGGACTTCTTCACGGTTCCGCAGGAACACGCGGCCGGCCGCCGACTGCATCTGCCTCGGGGCAAGGTGACGGGCGGATCGCACGCGCTGAACGCGATGATCTGGGTGCGGGGCGCGGCATCCGACTACGACGGATGGGAGCGCGACGGGGCGACAGGCTGGGGCTGGTCCGACGTGGAGCCGGTCTACGAGGCCATCGAGAACGACCTGCTCCCCGTGACCGACGACTACCCGCTGTCGCCGATCCAGGCGTCGATCATCGAGGCCGCCGTGCAGGAGGGACTGCCGCACAACCCGGACTACAACGCCGGCACCCTCGACGGCGTCTCGCAGGAGCAGGTCACGATGCGTGACGGGCGCCGCGTGAACACGTGGATGGCATACGCGCAGCCGATCACCGACCGCCTCACGGTCGTCACCGGCCGTGAGGTGCACTCGGTGATCGTCGAAGACGGTCGGGCGCTGGGGGTCCGGCTCGGGGAGGGGGCGGATGCCGAGGAGTTGCGGGCCGACGAGGTCATCCTCTCGGCGGGCGCCCTCGGGTCTCCGGTGATCCTGCTGAGGTCCGGTATCGGGCCGGCGGAGGAGCTGGCCGCACTCGGCATCCCGGTCGTGCAGGACTCGCCCGAGGTCGGGAAGAACCTGCACGACCACCTCCTGTCTCCGGTGATCTTCACCACGTCGCGACGCATCGGACCGCCGCAGCCCGGCGTCTCGGTGACGCAGAGCCACCTGTTCTGGCGCAGCCGGCCTGACCTCGCCGAGCCCGACACGCAGCCGATCCACTTCTCGGTTCCGATGTGGGGCGACCTCGAGCCGCGGGGCGACGACGGCTTCACGCTCATGGCCGGTCTCGTCACCCCGCACAGCCGCGGCGCGCTCACACTCTCGGGCCCCGGTCTCTCGGACGAGCCGCTGATCGATCTGGCGGCCCTCGCCGACGAGCGCGATGTGGCCTCTCTCGCGGCGTCCGTGCGCCAGGGACGCCGCATCGGCGCGCAGCCCGCCCTCGCGGGGGAGTGGGGAGCGACCGAGGTCTACCCCGGACCCGAGGTGGCCGATGCCGACGTCGAAGACTGGGTGCGCCGCACCGCCATCACCTACCACCACCAGGTCGGCACCTGCCGCATGGGCAGCGATGCGGGCGCCGTGGTCGACCCGCAGCTGCGGGTCAGGGGGATCGCGGGGCTGAGTGTGATCGACGCCTCGGTCATGCCCACGGTGCCGACGGGCAACACGAACGCGCCTGCGGCGATGATCGCGGAGCGCGGGGCGCGGTTCCTGCTCGGGGCGTGAGCGCCGGAGGCGACGATGACGGTGTCAGCGGGCGGCGCGGGCTTTCGGACGGCGGAACGTCGCGAGGAGAGCCTCGAGAGCGTCGTTCAGGCGCCCGTCGCCCGCCGAGTCGGGCATGAGCACGGCGATCATCTGCCATCCGGCGTTGCGCGAGGCGACCTCGCTGACCGCGGTCTCGATGTCGACGTGGTCGGCGAGTTCGCCGTCTTCGCGCGCCTCGGTAAGGAATCGCCGGAACAGCTCCCGCCAGTGCAGGTTGTTCACGCGATGGATGCGGGTGACCTCGTCGTCCTGGGAGGCGTGATCCCAGAAGGAGATGACGACGCGCGCGTACAGCGGGCCGTTGGGGCTGTAAGGGAGGATCTCCCGGCACACCCGCTCCAGAGCGGCGAGGCCGCGGATCCCCTCGATGCCCGCGTGGATCCGATCGTTCGCCTGGGTGTAGAGGCGCAGGAACGCCGCGGTGAGCAGGCTCTGCTTGTTCGGGAAGTACCGCGCGATGGCGCCGTGCGCGTAACCGGCCTCCGTCGCGATCTCGCGCATCGTCAGCTTCTCGAACCCGACGCGGATGATGACCTGCACCGCGGCGTCGGCGATGTGGTCGCGGCGTTCGTCATGGTCGACGATCTTCGGCACGGCAGGCTCCCCTCGTTCTCACGATTCTAGTTTTGACCTTTTTAGTCACCAAATGGTGACGAATGTGATGCAATCGTAACCAATCAAATACAAGGCAAGAGTACGATCTTTTTAATCACCAACTGGTGACTAACTCGAAGAGGAGTTGCAATGAACGTCCATCGACTCACCCGTCGCGCCGGCGGTGTCCTGGCCGCGGTCGGGGTGCTCGCCCTCGCCGCCTGCTCGTCGTCTCCGGCTGCCGAGCCTTCTCAGGGCGGGGGAGGCGGGCTGACCACGGTCAAGGTCGCCACGATCGGCCTCACGTCCGACGGCGCACTGCTCACCGGGATCGCGCAGGGCTTCTTCGAGGACGAGGGTCTCGAGATTGAGACCTCCATCGTCGCGAACCCTCCCGCCGGTCTCGCGGCCGCGCAGAGCGGCCAGGTCGACATCGCGTACTCGCCCAGCATCCCCCTGCTGAACGCGCTCTCCAGCGGCGTCCCGCTCACGGTCATCGGCGCGGCCGACGGCTACATCGACGGCGCAGCGGACTCCGAAGACCCCGACGCCCTCGACGACACCGGCCTGTATGCCAGCGCCGACAGCGGCATCACCTCCGTGGCCGATCTCGCAGGCGCCACCATCGCGATCCCCGCCCGCAAGGCGCAGCTCGAGGTGGTGATCGCCGACGCTCTCCAGGACGAGGGGATCGACCCCGCCGCCGTGAACTGGGTGGTGCTCGACTTCACCTCCGCCGTGGCCGCGCTCAAGAGCGGGACGGTCGACGCCGCGGGCCTCGTGAACCCCTTCACGGCCGAGGCCGATGCGATCGGCGCCGTCCGGCTCTCCTCGCCGTCCGTCCGGTTCTTCGAAGAGGGCGCGACGGGCCTCTGGACCGCCGGCGCCTCCACGGTCGAGAACAGGAAAGACGTGATCGCGGCGTTCCAGCGCGCGCTGGCCAAGACCAACGCCTATGCGAACGAGCACCCGGAGGAGGCGATCACGGCGGGTCTGGAGTACACCGGATCCACGCTCTCCCTCGACGAGGTGAAGGTGCCGTACTGGCCTCTCGCCGTGCTCCCCGAGGAGCTGGAGCGCGTCAACGACAAGCTCGTCGCGCTCGGCTTCCTGGCGCAGCCCGTTCCGCTCGACGGCGTGATCGTCAGCGCGAAGTGACCGCGGGCATGCGCACCTCCTCCGTGGCCGGCGCTCTCGTCGGCGCACTCGGCGTCGTGTGCGGTCTCGGGGCGTGGCAGCTGGCGGCGACCGTCGGGCCGCTGTCCTCGTCGCCGCTGCCCACCGCGACCGAGGCGATCGGTGAGGCGGTGCGCATGCTCGGCACCGCGCAGCTCTGGGAGGCCATCGGCGCGACGCTCGCCATGGCCCTGCTCGGACTCGTCCTCGCCGTGGCGGTGGGAGTCCTCCTGGGCGTCGCGATCGGCACGTCGCCGCTCGCGCTGCACGCCACCCGCGTCCCGCTGGAGTTCCTCAAGCCCATCCCGCCCATCGTGATCCTGCCCATCGTCGTCCTCGTGCTCGGTCCGACCTCCGGGATGGGCGTGTTCCTGGTGTTCTTCGGCTGCGTGACGGCGATCGCGGTGCAGTCGGCGGCTGGCGTCTTCGACACCGACCCGGTGGCGAGGGCGACGGCGCGGTCGTACGGCATGGGGTCGGCCGAGATCCTGGGCCGGGTGGTGCTCCCCAGCGCCCTGCCCTACATCGGCACCGCGGTGCGTGTCGCCGCACCCACATCGCTCGTCGTCGCCGTGGTCGCCGGACTCCTCGGTGGCGGTCCAGGACTCGGACAGAGCCTGCTGCTGTCGCAGATCTCCGGCAATCAGCCGCAGCTGTTCGCCTATGTCGTCATCCTCGGGGTGCTCGGCCTGATCATCCAGGGTCTGAGCCAACAGGGGGAGCGGATGCTGCTGCACTGGCACCCGCAGTACCGGAAGCAGGACCACCGATGACCCTGACCACCTCCATCCAGACCAGGGCCCGCGTGCGCCGCAGCAGGTCGCAGAGCGGGTCGCCGCGGTGGATCCTCATCGGCGCCGAGATCGCAGTGCCCGTCGTGCTGCTCGCCGCCTGGTGGCTCGCCTCCGCCGGGTCGACGAACACCTTCTTCCCTCCGCTGCAGACCATCCTCACCCGCCTGGGTCAGCTGCTGCAGACGCCGGCGTTCCTCGGCAGCGTCGCCTCCTCGGTCGGCAACCTCGCGCTCTCGTTCGTGCTCGCCACCCTCATCGGCGTGATCCTCGGCTGCGCACTCGGGCTCGTCCGACCGCTGAGCTGGTTCGCCGAGCCCGCCATCCACTTCTTCCGCGCCATCCCTCCGGTGGCTCTCGTGCCGATCTTCGTGTCGCTGATCGGCTTCGGCAACGAGACCCGCGTGCTGTCGATCACGCTGGCCGCGGTGTTCCCCATCCTCATCTCGACGATCGACGGCATCAGGGCGGGAGAGCCGACGATGGAGATGGTCACCAGGGTCTACCGGCTCACCCCGGCCGAACGCCTGTTCCAGGTCGTGCTGCCCGCCGCGGGGCCGCGCATCCTCTCCGGCATGCAGGTCAGCCTCATCACGGCGTTCGTCGTGATGATCGCCAGTGAGATGCTCGGGTCGTCGACCGGACTCGGAGCGGCCACGCTGCTCGCGCAGCAGTCGTTCGCCATCCCCGACATGTGGGCGGGCATCCTCGTGCTCGGCATCATCGGCTACGCGGCCACGGCCGTCTTCACCCTCTTCCGGCGCCGCGTGCTGCGCTGGTACATCGCCTCGCAGCAGCAGGAGAAGAACTCATGACCATCGCAGAACAGGCCCCCGTCCGCCTCAGCGTCGCAGGCCTCGCCAAGTCCTATCAGACGAAGAACGGTCCGGTACCCGTGATCGCCGACCTCACCTTCGACGTGCGCGTCGGGGAGGTGTGCTGCATCGTCGGCCCGTCCGGCATCGGCAAGACGACGCTGCTGAAATGCCTCACCGGGCTGCAGAGCATCACCGCGGGAACAGCGGCCATCGACGGCCGGCCCATCGACGGGCCGCCGGAGGAGATGGCCCTGGTGTTCCAGGAGTACACGCGGTCGCTCATGCCGTGGCTCACGGTGGAGAAGAACGTGCGGCTGCCGCTGAAGCACCTGCGGCTGCCCGTCGCCGAGCGTGAGGAGCGGGTGTCCGCAGCGCTCGCCGCGGTCGGTCTGGCCGGAGCCGAGTCGAAGTACCCGTGGCAGCTCTCCGGCGGGATGCAGCAGCGCGTCGCCATCGCCAGGGCCATCGCGTATCGCCCCGAGGTCCTCGTGATGGACGAGCCCTTCGCCTCCGTCGACGCGCAGACGCGCTTCGAGCTGGAGGACCTGTGCCTGCGCATCCGCGAGCAGTTCGGCATGACGATCGTCGTCGTCACCCATGACATCGACGAGGCGGTGTACCTCTCCGACCGTGTCGTCGTGCTCGGCGAGCGACCCGCGAAGGTGACCGAGATCATCGAGATCGACTTCGGCGGCCCCCGCGATCAGCTCCGCACGCGCGCACTGCCCGCCTTCGCGGAGCTGCGGACGGAGATCTTCGAGCTGATCAGGAGGGCCGGCTAGATGGCGGATCGGACGGCACGCGGATACGAGGCGTTCGAGGGGCGGGTCGCCGAGTTCACCTCGGACTCCGCACCGTGGTGGCCCGCGCCGCGACGGGCGCGGAGGAAGGCCCCGAACATCATCGTGATGCTCATCGACGACCTCGGGTTCAGCGACCTCGGCCCGTTCGGGAGCGAGATCGAGACGCCGCACATCGACGCCCTCGCCGACGACGGCTGGGTCTTCACGAACTACCGCACGGCGCCGATGTGCTCGCCGGCCAGGGCCGCCCTGCTCACGGGCCTCAACCCCCACCGCGCCGGCTTCGGCTTCGTCGCCCACATCGACCCCGGCTATCCGGGGTTCAGCTGTGAGCTGCCCGCCGACGCCCCGACGCTGGCGGAGTCGCTGCGCGCGGGCGGCTATGCGACCTTCATGGTCGGGAAGTGGCATCTCACGCTCGAATCGCGCCTGCACGACGGCGCGGATCGCGCCAGCTGGCCGCTGCAGCGAGGGTTCGACCGGTACTTCGGCAGCATGGACGGCTTCACCTCGCTGCACCATCCGCACCGCCTCGTGCAGGACAACTCCGTCGTCGGCATCCGCGAGTTCCCCGACGGGTTCTTCCTCACCGACGAACTCACCGATCGCGCGATCGGGATGATCGACGACCTCCGGGTGAACGACCAGGAGAAGCCGTTCTTCCTCTACTACGCGCACACCTCGGTGCACGGGCCCATCCAGGCGAAGGACGCCGACATCGAGAAGTACCGCGGCCGCTACGAGGCGGGGTGGAGCGCCCTTCGCGAGGAGCGCTTCGCCCGTCAGCGCGAACGGGGAATCGTGCCGTCGCACGCCCGGCTTCCGGAGGACGCCATCGCGGACGGCGACCGGATCCCCTCCTGGGATGCGCTGGGCGAGGACGAGCGCCGCCTGTTCGCCCGGCACATGGAGGTGTATGCGGCGGCGGTCGACGAGATCGATCAGAGCGTCGGGCGGCTCCTCGAACGGCTGGAGCGCAGCGGAGAGCGCGACAACACGATCGTCATCCTCGCGAGCGACAACGGAGGGACGGCCGAAGGCGGTCCGAGCGGCACGCGCAGCTACTTCGCGCAGTTCGGCACGCACGGAGGGATGCCGGAGGGCTGGGTGACCGATGTGCCCCGCGACGTCGAGGAGATCGGAGGGCCGCGGCTCTTCGGGCAGTACCCCACGGGGTGGGCCCGCGTCTCGAACACCCCGTTCCGCTCGTTCAAGTCGACGACCTACGAGGGCGGGGTGCACGCTCCTCTCATCATCTCGTGGCCGGATGCCCCCATGGAGGGCGGACTGCGCGACCAGTTCGTGTTCGTCTCCGATCTCGCTCCCACGCTGCTCGACCTCGCCGGCGTGACCCCGCTCTCCGAGCGCGGTGGTCGCACGGCGCAGGACATGGACGGCGGCAGCATCGCGGGCGTGCTCGCCGATCCCGACGCCGACGGGCGCGAGGCGCAGTACTTCGAGTGCGTCGGCCGCCGCGCACTGGTGGAGGGCGAGTGGAAGGCACTGTCGGCGACGGCGCCGACGAAGGCCGAGGGCGCCGAGGGGGGCGAGTGGGAGCTGTACCACCTCTCCGCCGATCCCACCGAGACGGTCGACCTGTCGGCGGAGCATCCGGAGCGCGTGGCGCGGATGGCGGAGCGCTGGCACGCGGAGGCCTGGCGCAACACCGTGTTCCCGCTCGACGACGACGGCTCCCTCTTCCGGCTCCGGCCAGACACGGAGGAGCCGCTGTCGGCGCCGATGACGCTCGTGCCGTTCCGGCCCCCGCTGGAGCGCTTCCGCTCGGCGAAGCTCACGGTGCTGCGCTCCTTCACGATCGAGATCGAGATCGAGACCCGCGCGGAGGCGGCGGGCGTCATCGTGGCGCACGGTGACCAGGGCGGCGGCTATCTCCTCGCCGTCGACGACGGACGGCCGCTCCTCGTGTACAACGCGTACGGCGCCATGCACCGCGCACGCGGCGATCGCCTGGGGGAGGGCGCGCATCGTGTGCTCGTCCGTTTCGACGAGCGACCCCACCTGCGCTGGCGCCTGGGCGTCGACGTCGACGGCGTCGAGGTCGCGGTCGTCGAGGACGTGCCCATGCTGCTCGGGATGGCCCCGTTCACCGGCATCAGCGTCGGCTACGACTACGGGGGTCCCGTCGACTGGGAGCTGCACGAGGCGCATCGCACCTATCCGTTCGGCGGGGGCGAGCTGCGATCGGTGCGGTACGTGCCCGGCCGGCGCTCCTCCTATGACGGGACCGTGCTGCGGGCCGTGGGCGAGGCGGTGCAGGCGATCGCCGACTGAGCGCGCAGGTGCGGCGCGGCGCGGTCAGAGCGCGCAGCGGAATCCGAGGTGCGTTGTCGCCGAGTCCTCGGTCTGCGAGGAGCGGGCGGCCGGGCGGTAGCGGAGGCAGTACTCGGGGGCGCAGAGGTGCGAGCCGCCCTTGGTGACGCGCCGTGCAGGTCCCCGTGCTGCCGAGTCGAGGAGGGTGACGCGGTCGCCGGGCTGAACCGTCGGGGTCATGCCGTGGCGCGGGGTCCAGGCATCCGCCGTCCACTCCCACACGTTGCCGATCATGTCGCTCAGACCGTACCCGTTGGCGGGGAACGCGCCGACGGGCGAGGTGCCCGACCAGCCGAGGGCTCCGGTGCTCCGGTAGGGGAACTCGCCCTGCCAGGTGTTGGCCATGAGGATGCCGGACGGTCGCAGCTCGTCGCCCCACGCGTAGCGCGCCCCCACGAGTCCGCCGCGGGCGGCCCACTCCCACTCGGCCTCCGTCGGCAGACGCTTGCCCGCCCACTCCGCGTAGGCCAGAGCATCCGCGAAGGCGATCTGGACGACCGGGTGATCGAGGATCTCGTCCACGTCCGATGATGGACCCTGCGGCGCCCGCCAGTGCGCTCCGGGCTGCCAGCGCCACCACTGGCGCCAGTCGCCGAGGTCGACGGGGCCGGCGGTGGGGGTGAAGACGAGCCCGCCGGGGACGAGCGTCGCGGGGTCGGCTCCGGGGAAGTCGGCGGGATCGAGCGGGCGCTCCGCGACGGTCACGTACCCCGTCTCGGCGACGAAGCGGGCGTACTCGGCGTTGGTGACCGGATGCTCGTCGATGTCGAAGGCTGCCACCTCGCGCTCGACGACGGGCCCCTCCTCCGGGTAGTGATCGTCAGAGCCCATCCGGAGGAGCCCGGCGGGGACGCGCACCATCCCGTGACTCATCGCAGCGCCGACAGCACGGAGAAGACCAGCGCGACGGCTCCGAAACCCGCACCGAGCACGGCGAGGAGGACGAGCATGGCGCCGCCGTGCGGGGAGACGCCGGTCGCGCCCGAGAGGAACGCGCCCAGCCTGCGCTGGCGTCGGTGGGCGGCGAACCACAGGGCGCATGCGGAGAGCAGCCCGACGATGCCCGGAGCGAAGCCCCAGAACGTGGCCTCCGGGGGCAGGGCGATCGGCAGGACGCGCAGCGACAGCAGCGAGCCGATCGCGATCGAGAGCGCCGTGCGCCGCCACGCGAGCTCGGTGCGCTCGAGCTGCAGCCCCGGGTCGAACGGGCGGTACGCCGTCATCGCCACAGCACACCGGCCGTGACCAGCAGCCCGACGACGACGACCACGACGGCGAGCAGCAGGGCGGAGAAGGCTCCGGGGAGCGGCCGGGACAGGCGCAGGGCGCGCTCGGCGCGCATCCACTCCCACCAGGCCAGGGGAGCGACCGCGGTGCCCGTCACGATCAGCAGCAGCGACGCGGCGAGCCGGAACCCCGGGTGCAGGTCGAGGCCGAGCACTTCGAGGGCGACGCCGCCGGCGATCAGCGCGAGTCCGGTGCGCGTCCAGGCCAGGAAGGTCCGCTCGTTCGCCAGGGAGAACCGCGGATCCGGCTCGTCGCCGACGGAGTAGACGGAGCGGGGGAAGCGGCGCATGGGCTCATCGTATCGATGCATGGTCAGCCGGCCGCGAACACCTCTCGGCCGGAGAACCACGTGGAGAGCACGCGCGTCTCGATGATGCGCTCCGCGTCTCCCGCGATCGCATCCCGCTCCAGGACGACGAAGTCGGCGGACTTGCCCACCGCGATCGACCCGGTCTCGTCGCCGAGGCCCATGGCCGTGGCGGCGTTGATCGTGAAGACCTCCAGGGCCTCTTCGGCGGTGATCGCCTGCTCCGGCCACAGCACGCCGGGCGCGCGGTGCAGCGGATCGGCGCGGGTGACCAGACCCTGCAGTCCCTCCAGCGTGTTGGGCGATTCGCACACCGGCCAGTCCGACCCGCCCGCGACCAGGGCGCCCGCGTCGAGCAGCGCCCTGTTCGGCTGGGAGTGCTCAGCGCGCTCGCCGAGCACCTCGGCCAGCGCCTGCGTGATGACACCGGGGAACCAGATGAACGGGGAGATGTCGGCCGACACGCCCAGCGCGTGCAGGCGGGGGATGTCGGCATCCGCCAGGAACTGCCCGTGCGCGATCTGGATCGGCGTCGTGAAGCCGTCGGCGCGGATCCGCTCGGCGACGTCGAGCACGAGACGGGCCGAGCCGTCGCCCGTGCAGTGCACCTTGGCGCCCAGCCCGCGCTCCGCGACCGTGCGGAGCCAGCCGTGGAGCTCGTCGAAGGTCATCGTCGTCTCGCCGTGGAAGTGCGCGCCGTGCGCGGCATCCGCCACATACGGTTCGAGGAACGACGCCGTCCTCGCCGGCGGCACCCCGTCGAGGAAGATCTTCACGAAGTCCGGCCGGTGGTGCGGCGTGCGGAACTCCTCGCCGCGCTCGACGAGCGCCTGTCCGATCGGGTCGAAGCCGAAGATCTCGTCGTTGATGAGCAGCGATGACACGACCCAGGCGTTCAGGTCGCCGTCGCGGTCCAGCGTCGCGAGCGCCGAGAGGATGTCGGTCGAGACCCCCGCATCCTGGAAGGTCGTGATGCCGAAGGAGTTGAGCAGCTCGACCCCGCGCCGAGAGGCGGCGACGTGCTGCTCCGCGGTCAGGCCGCCGCTGCGGTCGTACGCCTCCTGCACGGGGATGCCCGCCGCTTCCAGCAGCACCCCGGTCGGGGTGCCGTCGTCGGGATCGAGGATCGTCACGCCGCCCGAGGGGAGGCCGTCGGCCGTGATGCCGGCGAGCTCCAGGGCGCGCGTGTTCGCCCAGCGGTTGTGCCGGGAGTCCTCGACGATCACGACGGGCCGTCCACCCGCGGCCTCGTCCAGCCGCAGGCGGGTCGCCGTGTTCGCGAGCGTCGGCAGCAGCGTCGTCGCGACGACCCCGCCGATGATCCACGCATCCTCGGGAAGGGTCGCCGCCTTCTCGGCCACCCTCTCCAGGATCTCGTCGAGCGTGAGCGACGGGGGCAGCGAGAGCTCGAAGAGCTCGGTGCGACCGGCGAGCGCGTGGTGGTTGTGGACGTCGACGAAGCCGGGGTAGACCGCAGCGTCGCCGACATCGAGCATCCTGGTCTCGGGCCCGCGATGGGCGGACACCGCAGACAGCGCGCCGACGGCCGAGATCCGGCCGTCCCGCACCGCGAACGCCTCCGCGAACGGCTGCGACCGGTCGGCGGTGCGGATCACCGATCCGGTGACGATGAGGTCTGCGGCATCCGTCATCTCAGATCCTTCCGAACTCCGCGGGCTCCAGGCCGGCGCTGTGGTGAGTGGTCGAGATGAGGCGGCCGTGCGCGCCGAACGTGAAGTGCGTGGGGATCTCGCCCGTCTCGTCGAGCCCGAACAGCACGCCGTGCGAGCGGATGGCGTTCACGTCGCGGTGGTCGGCGATCGTCACGGATGCGCAGGGGATGACCTTCTCACGCCACGCGAAGATGTAGATGCCGGGGCGCACCTCCCACACGGTGTTCTCGTCGGTGTCGGCGAGGCCGCGCTCGGGGCCGGCGAGGCACTGCCACGAGTACCAGCGCTCAGACAGGTACACGTGCTCGTAGGCGTGCTCGGTGCTGTAGACCCACTCGACGCGGCGGCCGATGAGGGACGTGGTGGGAGCGGCCTCTGCTCCGGTGACCTCCGCGCCCTCGATGATGCTCGGGGCGAAGACGTGCTGCACGCGCGTCTTCCCCTTCTCGGGCGCGGGGAGGATGAGCGAGATCACCGCGAGCGCACGGCCGTGCCGAAGATCGAGCACGAGGGAGACGGCCTCGTTCGGCAGGTAGTCGTGGTGGAACTGCACGTAGAACAGGTCCTCGTCGACCTCGACGGCCTCGTAATCGTCGGTGTCGGATGCCGCGGCGGTGCTGTCATCGGCGCCGGGCTGGTAGTCCCAGGTGACCGTGGTGTCGGCGAAGCGGTGCACGATGCGGGTGCCGCGCCCGTCGACGACGGTGATCTCGCGGCCGCTGAGGGCGGTCGTATGCGGGGCCTTGTTCGCGTCGAAGCCGGGGGCGAGGCCCTCGAGGGGCAGCCAGGTCGAGGTGTCTGCGGGGTTCAGGGTCGTCATTTCTTCTCCTGTCGGATGGGGCGGGTCAGCGGGCGCTGACGCGCTCGAGGTCGGTGGCGAGACCGTCGTACACGGCCGGTCGGGACTTCTTCAGGTACGCGCCGTAGACGATGCCGCCGATCACGGCGAGCACGAGCAGCAGCGGCATCAGGCGGATCGCGAGCTCCTGGGAGCCGGCGACGATGTCGAAGTTCACGATCGCGAGGATCGAGATCGCCGCGATGCCGAGGAAGCCGATGCCCGGCGCGATGAACGTGCTCCACCACCGCGGGTCGCCCTTGCGGCGGAAGTACACGACGATCGAGATCGCCGCGAGGCCCTGCAGGATCAGCACGCTGAGCGTGCCGAAGCCGAGCATCGCGGGCACGAGCGTGACGATCGGGTCGGCTCCGGCGATCGCGAAGATCACGGCGACGATCGCGGCGAACGACGCCTGCACGATGCCGGCGAGCTGCGGTGCGCCGTTGGTGCGGGTGCGGGAGAGCGCCTGCGGCAGGATGCGGGCGCGGCCGAGGGAGTAGAGGTAGCGCGTGGCGGAGTTGTGGAAGGCGAGCATCGCGGCGAAGAGGCTCACGAGCAGCAGGATCATCATGACCGTGGTGAGCGGGCCGCCGAGGTACTGCTGCGACAGCGTGAAGATGAGGTCGCCGGTGGGCAGGTGCTCCACCGCGGTGGCCTGCGCCTGCGCGACGCCGGTGGCGCTGACGACGGCCCAGGTGGTGACGCCGAGGATGATGCCGATCGCGATGATCGCCGTGTACGTCGCGCGCGGGATCGTCCGCAGCGGCTGCTTCGCCTCCTCACTGAACAGCGCCGTGGCCTCGAACCCGAGGAACCCGGTGGCGGCGAGCAGCAGGCCGATCGGCAGAGAGCCCGAGAGCACCCACTCCGGGCTGAACGCCGCGACGTCGTAGCCGGTCTGCACGAGCACGGAGATGTCGAACACGACGAGCATCAGCGTCTCCAGCACCAGGCACACGCCGAGGATCTTGGAGCTGAAGTCGACGCCGACCCTGGCGAGCACGAAGCACACCACGATCGAGGCGAGCCCCCAGACCAGCCAGTGCACGTCGAGGCCGGTGAGGTCGCGGATGATCGTCTGCATGAAGAAGCCGCTGGTGCCGATCGTGCCCACGACGAAGAAGTTGTAGCCGAGCGTCGCGATCAGCCCGGCGATCAGTCCGCCGGTGCGGCCGAGGCCCTTCACCACGAAGGCGTAGAAGCCGCCGGCGTTGACGAGCTGCTTCGACATCTGCGCGTAGCCCACCGCGAAGAGCAGGAGGATCGCCGCGACGATGAAGAACGACATGGGCGTGCCGCCGCCGTTGCCCAGCGCGATGGCGAGCGAGGCGACGACGACGATGCCCGTGAGCGGCGCGACGGCGGCGAGCACGAGGAAGACGATGCCGGCGACGCCCAGGGCTCCTGGGCGGAGGGAGGTGTGCTCTGCGGATGGTGCGATCGGATCTGCCACGGCGGCTCCTTTGCTCGGTGACGGCCGTGCGCGCACGGCATCGACGACGAGGGGGATCGTCGATAGAGCGAGTCTGCTCCGCCCTCGTCGCCCGCGCTTGACCCTGAGTGAAAGACGATGGTGTCAGCGTGCACAGCCGCGTCGGGGTGCTTCGACGTCGAGGACGCCGCAGAGCAGGATGACTGTCAGGACGCCGCCGTCCTCCGCGTCGACAGATGCGCCGGCGGGGTCAGGAGAGGCGACATGGACCTGTATCTGAGCGGTACGACCGCCCTCGTCACCGGGGCCGGGAGCGGCATCGGCAGGGCCGTCGCGCTCGCGCTCGCCGCCGAGGGGGTGCGCGTCGCGCTTCTCGATCGCGACGGAGCGGCCCTCGCGCGGACGGCCAGCGGATGCCCGGGCGCCCTGCTCCTCGTGGCGGACGTGACGGACGAGGCGCAGGTCGCCTCGGCTCTCGCGCGGGTCGACAGGCTGGACGCTGTCGTGTGCTGTGCGGGGATCTCCGGCCCCGTGGGCGCCGGCATCGAGGACGTCTCGCTCGCGGAGTGGAACGCGGTGCTCTCCGTCAACGTCACCGGGCCCTTCCTCGTGCTCCGCGCGGCGCTGCCCCTGCTGCGCGCATCGGCCGCGGCATCCGTCGTCCTGATCTCCAGCGACTCCGCCTTCGTCGCCTCTCCCGGCATGGCGCCGTACTGCGCGTCGATGGCCGCGCTGGTGCAGTTCGGCAGGGCGCTGTCGGTCGACCTCGCGGGCACCGGCATCCGCGTGAACACCGTCGCCCCCTCGGTCGTCGACACCCCCATGAGCCGCGGAGACCTGGGCGACACGGCTCTCGACGAGGCGGCGTTCCCCGTGCAGACGGCCGACGAGGTGGCCGCGCACGTCTCGTACCTGCTGTCGCCGCGCAGCCGCGCGGTCAACGGCACCACCCTTCTCAGCGACTTCGGGTACACCGCCCGGTCGGGATTCCCCGCTTGAGCGCGCACGCGCCAGACAGACAGGAGCAGCACATGGGACTCGTAGTCGGATCGACGGTCTCCGGACGCGTCGTCGTCATCACCGGAGGCGGCACGGGCATCGGAGCGGCCATCGCCGAGCGGTACGCGGCCGAGGGGGCGCACGTCGTCGTCGTCGGACGCCGGGCCGAGCCGTTGCAGGCGGTGGAGAAGGCGGTCGGCGCGCACGCGATCATCGCGGATGCCGCGGACACGGAGTCCGCCAAGGCCGCAGTGGCCGAGGTGCTGGCGACGTTCGGCCGCATCGACGTGCTGGTCGCGAACGCCGGAGGCCACGGCTTCTCACCGGTCGGCGACACCGATGACGCGGGGTGGGACGCCGCCATCCGCGCCAACCTCACGACGGCGTTCGTCATGGCGCGCGAGGCGCTGCCCGCACTGCTGGAGTCGAAGGGGCAGATCGTGATCGTCTCGTCGCTCGCCGGGCTCTTCGCGGGGCCGTCGGTGGCCGGGTACACGGTCGGCAAGCACGCGCTCATCGGCCTCACCCGTACGCTCGCGCGCGACTACGGCAAGCACGGCGTTCGTGTGAACGCGGTGTGCCCCGGGTGGGTGCAGACGCCGATGGCCGACGACGAGATGGACGAGTTCGCCACGCACGCCGGCCTCGGGTCGCGCGAGGAGGCCTACGCCACGGTGACCGCTGACGTGCCGCTGCGGCGCCCCGCGCGTCCGGCCGAGATCGCCTCGGTCGTGCGCTTCCTCGGATCGGGCGAGTCGTCGTACATCACAGGCGCCGTCATCGTCGCCGACGGCGGCTCGCACGTGGTGGACGTGCCGACGATCGCCTTCGACCGCGCCGGGATGTAGGGATCGCGGCGGGGTCGGGGATCGGCGCAACAGCCGGACGGGTTCCCCGTCATTGAGCGATCGTGTCTGACGGCTCTGTTCCGGAATATTGGCCTGAACAGCCGAAAACCGGCCTCGAATGTCGGTGGCCCTCGGTTGGATGGAGTCATGAGCAGCACCGCCGGCATCCTCGATCGGGTCGTCACCGACCTCGATCTGATGCTGGGTGCCGTCGGGTTCGGCGGGCTGTCCGCGACCGAGCGGATGGACGTGCTCAGAGGCGCAGGCGAGGCACTGCGGCGGCTCGAGGCGATCGTCGTCGAGACGGTCGCCGATGCCGATGCCCGAGAGCTGCCGGATGCGTTCGGATGCCGATCGTTGAACGAGCTCCTGCAGCGGGTGCTCCGCGTGGATGCCGCGACTGCGGCGCGCATGGTGAAGTCGGCATCCGCCCTGCGTCGAGAGCTGAGCCTGCTCACCGGGGAGCGCCTGCCTGCGCGGTGGCCTGCGCTGCGTGAGGCGATGCTCGACGGGGAGGTGGGCGTCGCCGGACTCCTCGCTGCGACCGGCCCGATGGAGCAGGCCGGGGATCGCATCGGCGCAGCCGACCGTCTGCGCGCCGATGCCGAGCTGGCAGATCAGGCGCGGGGCATCGTCAGGGAAGACGACGGCCGTACGACTGCGGTTCCGCCCGCCACTCCCGACGACCTGCGGCAGTACTCGCAGCTGATCGCGCTGTACCTCGACCCCGACGGCTCGACGCCGGTCGAGGCGCGCGCGTCGCAGCGGCGCTCCGTGGTCATCGGGCGGCTGCGCGACGGCGCCTATCCGATCCGCGGTGCTCTCCTGCCCGAGGTGTATGCGCAGCTGCAGCTGATCTTCGACGCCCAGCTCAATCCGAAGGTCGAAGGACCCGCCGATCTCGGCGTGATGTTCCGACCCTCCGAGGAGCTGACGGGAGATGCGCGTCCTGACGCGGAGCAGCGGGGCGACGCCGACTCGCGCACGCGGGCGCAGAAGCAGCACGATGCGCTGGCCGCCGCACTGGGCATCGCGGCTCGACACGACGACATGCCGTCGCTCGGCGGCGCGGCCCCCGCCCTCGTGGTGCACGTCGACGCGGCGCAGATCTCTGAACGCGAGAGCGGCGGATGGGCGACCATGCCCGGCGTCGAGGCGCCTGTTCCGGCATCCGTGGCGGTCCACACCGCGTGCTCAGGGGCTGTGCAGCGCGTGCTCTTCGACGAGGGCCGCATCGTCGGGATCAGTGCGACCGACCGCGTCTTCACGGCGACTCAGCGCCGCGCGATCGTGCTCCGCGACGGCGAGTGCCTGATCCCCGGATGCCACGTCCCCGCGTCGTGGTGCGAGATCCACCACGTCACCGAGCACGCGCGGCGGCCCGACCCACACCGACAACGGGGTGCCCCTGTGCTGGCATCACCACCGGACCCTGGATCGCTCCGGATGGGAGATCCGGATGTCGGAGGGTGTTCCGCAGATCAGGGTTCCCGGATGGTGGGATCCGAGTCGCGAGTGGCGTGAGCAGCGCCGACCGAGACGCGCTCTCATCGCGGTCGCCTGAGCAGGCGGTGTCCGTTCGGCGACGCCGGGTGCAGGTTGGCGGGCGCAGGGCGGGAGCCGCGCACTCGGGCCCGACACGCCGGCGTCCCGATGCAGCGCTCGGTCGATGCCTGACCTCAGCCGACGTGCAGCTCGAACCCACCGTCGACGGCGACCACGGCCACCTGGGTGAGGTCGGCGACGTGGTATTCGGGGGAGTGGGAGGTCGCGTGGGCGCCGACGCCGATCACGCGCATTCCCGCGGCGTGGGCGGCCTGGATGCCTGCCCCCGAGTCCTCGAAGACGACGCAGTCGGCCGGATCGATGCCGAGGAGTTCCGCGCCGAGCAGGAAGCCCTCGGGGTCGGGCTTCGACCTCGACACGTTCTCCGCCGTGACGGTGAGCGCGGGCACGGTGAGCCCTGCCTCGCCCATGCGGGCGTTCATCAGTCGCACGTCGGCCGACGTCACGATCGCGTGCGGGAACGGGAGGAGGTCGGCGAGGAGCACGTCGGCTCCCTCGATCGCCACGACGCCGTCGACGTCGCTCGCCTCGTTGGCGAGCATCTCCCGGTTCTCCTGGAGGTTGATCTCGTGGTCGCGCTCGGGGAGCATGATCGCCATGCTCTGGTGCCCCTGACGGCCGTGCACGACGCTGAGCACCGTGGCGGGGTCGATGCCGTGGGGCGCCGCCCAGGCGAGCCAGAGCCGCTCGACCACCGCGGTCGAGTCGACGAGGGTCCCGTCCATGTCGAGGAGGGCGGCGCGGACGTGGACGATCTCGGTCATGCTCCCAGGCTAGTGCCGCCGCATCCGTCCTTCCTGGGCGCGGACGGGTCGGGTAGCGTCGACGGGAAAGACCGAGGGGGCAGGATGCGGAGAACGCGCAGGGGGATGCTGATCACCGGGGGTGTGCTGCTCGTCGGGCTCGCGCTCGCATGGTTCGCGGTGCGCAACCACGAGGCGATCCACACGCTCGTCGGCATGGACACCGTGCTGGGGTGGATCACGCACGGCGCCGCTCTGCTGATCCTGGCCGGCGGAGTCGCCCTCCTCGCCGGAGGCGTCTTCGGGAGCGCCCCTCAGGACGACCCCGAATGACGGCCGGTCAGCCGCCGAGGTAGGCGCGATGCAGCAGTTCGGGGTCGCCCTTGAGCTGCTCAGACGTCCCCTGGAACGAGACCTGACCGCCCGCGACGACCACGGCCTCACGAGCCAGCCCGAGTGCGAGCTGCGTGAACTGCTCCACGAGCAGCACGCCGACCCCGGACTCGGCGATCGACTTCACGATCGGCATGAGCCGCATGAACACGACGGGCGCGAGCCCCAATGACATCTCGTCGATGAGCAGGATGCGTGGTTTCGCGGCGAACGCGCGCGCGAGCACGACCATCTGCTGTTCGCCGCCGGACAGCAGGGCCGTGGGGGAGTCGATGCGCTTCTCCAGTTCGGGGAACTGCTCGAGCGCGGCATCCAGCTCCGCCGGGGTCCTCGCGGTGAGCGAGATGTTCTCCCGCACGGTGAGCGAGGGGAACACGGCCCGTCCCTGCTCGATGTGCACGATCCCGCGCCGCGCCCTGGCGACCCGTGACAGCTTGTCGATCGGGTCGCCGTCCAGCGTCAGCGACCCGGCGGAGTGCGGGGTCACGCCTGACACCGACTCGATCAGGCTCGTCTTGCCCGCGCCGTTCGGTCCCACGAGCGCCAGCACCTCTCCGCCGCGCACGGTGAGCGACACGTCGGAGATCACCGGCCCGGCGCCGCGGCTGACGGTCACACCGTCCAGGACGAGTTCGCTCATGACAGCAGCTCCGTCTCTCCCATGTACGCCTTGACGACGTCGGGGTTCGCCAGCACCTCGGCCTGGGGGCCGCTCGCCAGCACCTTGCCGAAGTCGAGCACCGTGAGCATCGGGCACACCGAGCGCACGAGGTCGAGGTCGTGCTCGATGATGATCAGCGCCACGCCGTAGCGCGACGGCAGCTCCCGCAGGCGGGCGGCGAGAGCCAGGTGCTCCTCGTGAGACAGCCCCGCGGCCGGCTCGTCGAGGATCAGCAGCCGAGGGCGCGAGATCACGTTCGCCGCGACCTCCACCAGCCGCCGGGTGCCGACGTCGACGCTCGACAGGCGGGCGCGGGCGGGCGGGCACCCGAAGAACTCGAGGACCTCGTCGATGTCGGATGCCGCGAGCCGCCGCCGCGCGACGAACCGCACGTAGGCGCCCACGGTGAGCGCGGGCGGCACGCGGTCCTGCTGGAACGTGCGCCGCAGTCCCAGCCGGGCCCGCCGCGTGGGGGAGAGTCCGGCGAGATCGCGGTCGCCCAGCAGCACACGGCCGCCGTGCTTCGGCAGGAACCCGCTGATCGCATCGACGAACGTCGACTTGCCCGCGCCGTTCGGCCCGATGAGCCCCATGATCGATGCGGCGGGCACCTGGAACGACACGTCGTCGAGCGCCTTCAGGGCGCCGAACTGCACGGTGAGCCCCTCCACGGTGAGCACGGGGGCGCCGTCGAGCGCGGCCTCGTCCACCGTCGCGGTGGTGGTCGTCGTGATGGCCGCGGCGTCGGCGGGAGCATCCGGGGGCAGCGCTGTCAGCGCCGCGCTCGCGGTCCTGCGGTCGGCGCGGCGCCAGAACACGTCGCGCACGGTCTGACCGAGGTTCGTCCCGCCGGTCAGCGCCTGCACCCCGAGCACGCCGAAGACGACGAAGCCCCAGTTCTGGTCGATGCCCCAGCGCTTGAGCAGCTCGGGCACGAGGACCCAGAGGATGCCGCCGAGGATGGCCATGTCGATGAGGTGCGCGCCCGACATGATCGCAAGGACGTACAGGGCCAGTGACTGCAAGGGCGTGAAGCTCGATGCGAACGGCAGCTGCACCTGTCCGGCGAGCAGGCCACCCGCGATGCCGCCGAGGGCGGCGGAGACGGCGAAGGCGGTGAGCTTGGCGACCTGCACGCTCTGCCCGGCCGCGGCGGTTCCGCGCTCGGAGAAGGCGACGGCCTTCCACGACGAGCCCCAGCGTCCGCGCTGCAGGAAGAACACCCCGAGCGCGCAGACCGCGAGAACCACGATCGACAGGAAGAAGAACTGCCGGTCGTTGGAGAACAGCTCCGGCCGCTCGATCGACGTGCCGTCCACCGAGCCGGGGAACTGGATCTGCACGAGCGTGACGTCGGCGGCTGCCGCGAACCCGAGGGTGACGACGGCGAGGTTGACGCCGCGCAGGCGCAGAGCGGGAAGCCCCACGAGGACGCCGACGAGCCCTGCGGCGACGCCGCCGAGCACGAGCCAGACGATGAAGCCTCCGGGGGCCTGCATCACGTTCAGCAGCGAGACGATCCACGCGCCCACGGCGGCGAAGGTCAGCTGGCACAGGGCGATCATCCCGGCGGAGCCGGTGACGATGCCGAGGCCGAGGATCGCGATGGCGGCGACGACGGCGCTGATCGCGAGGAACACGAAGTAGCCGGGAAGGGCGGCGCTGAGGATCGCGCCCACCCCCACGGCGATGGCGGCGATCGCGAACGGCCAGACGGCCTTGACGACGCGGTTGTCGGACAGGGGCGAGCGGTCAGCGAGCGGCATCCCACACCTCCTTGCGCTGGGTCCACAGGAGCAGGACCACGATGAACAGGAACGGAAGGAAGTTGCGCACCAGCGCGACCTCGTCGATCTGCGCGACGAGACCGCCGAGCACGCCGAGCACGATGCCGCCGACGACGGCGAGGTCGAGCCGCCGGAAGCCGCCGAGGAGCGCCGCGGCGGCCGCGGGGACGATGAGCATCGACAGCCCGGTGGCGTCGCTGGACTGGGTCGGAGCGACGATGATGATCGCGATCGCGCTGATCACCCCGGTCACGAACCACACCGAGATCGACAGCGGACGCGAGCGGATGCCGAGCAGCTCGGCCGTGGTCGGCCGCTCGGACAGAGCCCGCAGTTGCGTGCCGACCCTGGTGCGGCGGAGGATGATCCGCACGACCACGGCGGTGACGATGGCCATCAGCACGGTGGCGACGGTGACCTGGCTGACGACGACGCCCCCGAAGGAGAAGGCGGGGCCCGCGATGATCGGAGTGAAGGGCTGCGGCTTGTTGCCGAACAGGATGAACGACAGCGAGATCAGCAGGAGCAGCGGACCGACGGTCATCGCCGAGCGGGTCGTCGTCGAGGCCTCGGAGAGCCAGGTCGCGGCGATCCAGCCGATCGCCGCGGCGAGGAGCCCCGCGACGAGGATGCCGAGCACGGAGCCGAGCCAGATCGGCAGCCCGAGGCTGCTCACGAACCACACGGCCGTGAACGCGCCGAACATCCCGGTCGCGGCCTGGGCGAAGTTGACGACCCGCACGAGGCGGCTCATCAGCGTCAGGCATACGCCGAGGACGGCGTAGAGTCCGCCGGCGGCGAGACCGGCTATGGCGCCTTGCAGCATGAGGCGTCCTTTCTGATCTGAGGGGGGAGGGGAACTCGAGCGTCGAGCGGGGAGGGCCCCGGTCGTTGAGCGAGCGAGATCCCCGGTCGTTGAGCGAGCGAAGCGAGACGAAACGCCGCGACGGACGTTCGGCGCCGGATGAGGCGTTTCGTCTCGGTCGCTCCGCTCCCTCGCTCAACGACCGGGTGGTGCCGTTCGCTCAGCGACCGGGGCGGTGATGCCCTTCTCGCTCAACGACCGGGGGAGGCGGACTACTCGCCGATGCGCAGCCAGTCGTCGGCGACCTTCTCCCAGGCGTTGGTGCCGGACTTCAGGATGATCGGCCAGCCGGCGGTGTTCTGCGTGCCGAACGCGTAGGGCGTGCCCACCATCGGATTGTCGATCGCCTTCATGTCCTGCAGCGCCGTGCTGACGCTCTCCCGCGTGATGTCGCCCTTGATCGACTTCAACACCTCGATGAAGTACGTCGCCGCGAGATAGCCGCCCTGGCTGAACGACGTGAGCGGGATGTCGTTCTTCTCCATCAGCGCTCGCCAGTCCTTGTTGATGTCGTTGTCGTCGGTGAACGGGTAGAACTCGGCGGGCACGTAGATGCCGGCGCCGGCGTTGTCGACCGCCTTCGCGAAGTTCTCGCTGTAGACGCTCGTCAGGTAGAGCCAGGTCACGTCATCCCAGCCCTGCGCGTTCGCGGCCTTGACCTGGCCGATCGCGTCGGGCTCGACCGGGTTGATCGCGAGGGCCTTGCAGCCCTGCTCGCGCGCCTTGACGATGTAGGGCGTGTAGTCGGATGCTCCGTACGGCACGGTGTCGTCGACGTACTTCGGCTTCTTGCCGGTGATCTCGGTCCACTTGTCGATCGCGGCCTGGTAGGTCGGGCGCGTGGAACCGGCGATCTCGAGCAGGACGCAGATGTCGTCGAGCCCCAGGACCTCGGAGCCGTACTGCAGCGTCAGGGTCATGTCATTGAACGGGCCGACGTTGGCCGGGGAGATGTTCTTGCTGTCGAAGCATCCCGTGTCGACGCCGATGCCGGGGATGGAGAGGATGCTCTCCTGCTCGTAGTACTTGGCGTTGATCTCGCACTCGATGAGGCTCGCCGAGCCGACCAGCGCGACGGCGCCGTCGCTGCCGACGAGCTCGCGGGCCGAGGCGGTGGCCGTGGCGGGGTCGCCCTTGTCGTCGAGCGCCTTGTAGTCGATCTTCTGGCCGTTCAGGCCCCCGGCCTCGTTGAAGGCGTCGAAGACGGCGGCCGCCGCCTGCGAGGCCTCGGGGAAGGTCGCCGGTCCGCTGATCGTGTTGACGGAGCCGACGACGATCGAACCGCCCCCGCCTCCGCCCGATCCGCCGTCGTCGGCGCAGCCGGACAGGATGAGGGCTGCCACGGCGATAAGGGCCGCAGTGCCTGCTACTCGCTTGTTCATGTGCTTCCTTGCCTCTCGATTTCGGGTGTTGCTGTGCCGACGGCTCAGCCGCGCAGGGCGCGATTGACCAGTTCGGTGTCGGTGAACTGCTCGAAGGCGGTGACCCTGCCGTCGGTCAGCCGCCACACGTGGGCGACCCTGGCGGCGAAGAAGCGCCCGGTCAGCGTGTAGGTGCCGGAGTAGGTGCCGATGCCGACGACCACGTCGCCGCCGTCGACGACCTCGTCGATCGCGACCGTGTAGTCGTCCCACTCCTCCTGGATCCGCTGGAAGACGCCGGCGGCGACCGCGTCGGGGCCGATGTAGGTGCCGGCGTAGGGGAACCCCGCCGCCTCGGTCCACTGCACCTCGTCGGCGAGGGGGGCGAGCATCCCGTCGAGATCGCCGCGGTCGCTCGCGGCGTAGTGCTCGCGGATGATGTCTGCGTTGCTCATGTGCGCGCTCCTCGATCAGACGGGCTGGGCGTCGGGATAGGCGACGGAGCCGAGGGGATAGATGTGGCCGCCGCCGCGGGAGTGCTCGGCGTCCCCGTCTCCGTTGAGGCCGAGGAAGATGCCGGTGGTCATGAGCTGGTATCCGAGATCGTGCAGCCAGACGCTGGCGACGGCGATGCGGAACTCGCGGAAGCAGAACAGGTACAGTCCGTCGGCGAACTTCCAGACGGTCGAGAGATCCATGTCTCCGTGGCCGCGCTGCACGCCCTCCAAGCACTGCCAGGCGTAGCGCTGGCTGGAGACGTAGACGTGCTCGTACAGGTGGTGCGGGCTGTACCGGTAGACGTTGCGCTTGCCGATGAGGTCGCGGCTCGGACCGGGTATCTCGCCCGTCGGATCCCCGCCGTCGACGGTCGCGGCCCAGAACTCCTGGCCGACCTGCGGCTCGCCGGGGAGAGCCTCGGCGGCGATGCGGGAGCGGACGACCGTCGCCCTGCGGGTCGAGGTCGAGTAGA
Organism: Microbacterium sp. LWH10-1.2; assembly: GCF_038397765.1. NCBI lineage: Bacteria > Bacillati > Actinomycetota > Actinomycetes > Micrococcales > Microbacteriaceae > Microbacterium > Microbacterium sp. LWH10-1.2. The sequence continues at coordinate 2,285,434 of NZ_CP151638.1, read as the reverse complement.
CGACGGTGATCGCCTCGCGCTCGCGGCTCTCCAGCGGGATGTTGACGAACACGACGTCGTCGCGCACCGCGACCGCGTCGTACGGGTCGGTCCCCGCGGCGTCGAACCCGGTCCACGTCGCGGCCACGGAATCGAACACGAGCGAGAAGGCCGAGCCGTCGTCGAGGGTGAGCGCCACCGCGGTTCCCGCGAGGGACACGTTCGGCAGGCGGAAGGTGTCGATGCCCGCGGCGAACTCGTCGTAGGTGCGCCACTCGTCGAGTGCCGGGTCGGTGGAGATGTCGGTCATGGAGGTCCTGACGTCGCACACGGCGGAGCATCCTCGCTCCGGGCACCGCAGCTTCGCGGTGCGCTTGCCTCATGCTCGATCCGGGCGCCTCATCCGCTCAAGGCGCGCGCGACCATCGCGCGCCGAGAGTCAACCGGCGTGCCCTCCGGGGCAAGTGCAGGATGCGGGGCGACGGCTCTCACCCGCGCACCGATGCGAGCAGCGGCGCGCCACGACGACGACGGCACGGGCGCGCTGGGCGGCGAGAGGATGCCGGTCGCCGCGCAGCGGCCGTCGGCGAGCCGTCAGTGCGCGGCGCGGTACTCGCTGGGCGAGATGCCGAAGGCCGTCTTGAACGCGCGGCTGAAGTGCGCGGCGTCGACGAACCCCCAGCGCGCGGCGATCGCCGCGACCGGACGGTCGGCGAGCATGGGGTCGAGCAGATCCCTGCGGCACTGCTCGAGGCGTCGCGTGCGGATCCAGGTCGACACCGTGACGCCCTGCTCCTGGAAGAGCCCGTGCAGGTGCCTGGTCGAGATGTAGTGCGCCGATGCGATCGAGGCGGGCCCGAGGTCGGTCGAGGCGAGGTTGCGGTCGATGTAGGAGCGGATGCGCTGCACGAGCGCGCGGTGCGGATCGGCGGAGACCTCGTCGAGACCGAGCTCGCGGGTGAAGACGGTGGACACGAGGTCGAGAGCGCTGTGCGCGAGGCGGGCGCCGGTGGTCCCCGCGAGCTGGTCGAGATTGCCGGCGAGCTGGGTCAGGTAGGGCACGACCATGCCGCCGAGCCCCTCCTGACCGGAGATGCGCACGGCCGTCAGCTGTCCGATCATCTCCGGCGGCAGGCTGATCAGATGCTTCGGGAACATCACGACCATGGTGCGGAAGTCCTCGTCGAACACGAGGGAGTACGGGCGGTCGGTGTCGTACACGGCGAGGTCGCCGGGGCGCAGCACGGCCTCCCGGTCGTCCTGGATGAGCAGGCCGGTGCCGGCGAGCATCAGGCTCAGCTTGAAGTAGGAGCGATCTCCGCGGGCGATGAGCTCGGGGGTGCGCTCGACCACGTGCGACGTCGCGCGCAGGTCCGTCACGTGCACTTCGTCGACGGAGGCCGCGCGGATCATGCCGCGGAAGTGGTCTGCTCCGCTGCTGGAGACCTGCAGGGGGACGAAGGACTCCGACACCGCGGCGCGGAACTCGCTGATGTTGCGCGCGACGAGAGTCGACACCGATTCGGCGGAAGCCGTGGGTGCACCGTTCATGAAAGATCACCTCGGGTGGTGGAACGACGACGTTGTATACGATCCGTTCCGTGATGTTATCACCGACTGCGCCCGCCCCGCGCGGCTTCTAGGATGTGGAGCGGAGGGCGGAGCATGAAGAGGATCGGCGAGCAGGCCATGCGGGTGCTGCGACAGCTGCGGGGGCCGGACACATCCGATTCCGTGTTCGAGGCGACGGCGCTGATCGTCGGGACGCTGTTCCTCGTGCTGGGGTTCGTCATCGCCTTCCCGGTGTTCTTCGGGCACGAGCTCGCGATCAGCGGATCCGGCTCGATCGGCGGCTTCGCCGCGTACGGCGGGGCTCTCACCGCCGTGCTCGCGTTCGTCCTCGGACGGGTCGCCGTGCGTCCGGTCGAGATCGCGGAGGATGCCGTGCGCGACGGCTTCAGCGTGCCGGGGGACCGGCTGCGCTGGTACGACCTCGCGGCGATCGCCTTCGCGCACGCGGCGATCGCGTATCTCGGCTGGCTCGGCATCGCGAAGCTGCTCGAGCTCAGCTTCATCGGCGCGCCCGTGTTCGCCTTCCCCGGCGCGATCCTCGTCAGCGTCGCGTTCGCGCTCACCGCCTACGTGAGCTTCCTCAGCGCGGTGGCCCTCACCCCGATGGTGCTCTCGCTGGTGCTCGCGGTGTTCCTGGTGGTCGGGGCGTTCGCCGCGATGCTCGCCTCGAGCGACGAGAACTGGTGGCGCGACAACCTCTCCGCCCTGGGCATGAGCACCAACAGCGCGTCGATCGCGTTCAACGCGACGCTGATCATCGCCGGCGTCATGATCACCACGATCTCCCGCTACGCGACGGCCGGGCTGCCGGTCGACGACGAGAAGGATCGGCGGGGTCGCTTCCTGGTGCGCGGCGGGCTGATCCTCATGGGCGTCTTCCTCGCCTGCGTCGGGATCTTCCCCGTCGACGAGTTCTTCCTGCTGCACAACACCGTCGCGACCGGCATGGCCGTCGTCTTCGCCGTGGTCGTGGTGGGCCTGCCCTGGTTCCTGCGGACGATCCCCCGCGTCTTCGTGCTGTTCGGGTGGGCGTACGTGCTCGTGATCGCCGTGCTCGGGGCGTTCTTCGCCGTCGGCTACTACAACCTCACGGCCGTCGAGCTGATCGCCGCCGTCCTGATCTTCAGCTGGATCATCGTCTTCCTGCGGACCGCTGGGTCCGTCGTCGGCAGCACGGCGGGCGACCCGGTCCCGGTCACCGCAGAGGGGTGACCGAGGCCGGGCCGCCCGGTTCGTCGTCGCGCTGACTCAGCCGCGGCGTGCGCGGAGGCCGAGGACGGCGGCGAGGAGGCCGACCGCGGCGATCACGGCCGCGCCGACGAACGCCGCGCTGTAGCCGGCGGCATCCCCGCCGTCGACGCTCGCGCCGGCGCTCACCGCGGTGAGCACGGCGAGCCCGACCGCGGAGCCGATCTGGTAGCTCGTGTTGACGAGGCCGGACGCGACGCCCGCCTCTTCCGGCGGCGCGCTCGCGATCGCCGTGCTCAGCGACGGAACGAAAGCGAGCGCCATGCCGGATGCGGCGACCAGGGACGCGGGCAGCACGTGGGCCACGTACACGCCGTCGGAGGGAGCGAGCGCCAGCCAGCCGACGCCGACGCCCAGCAGGACGAAGCCGGATGCCACCATGGTCCGCGTGCTCAGCCGCGCCGACAGGCGAGGGGCGACCAGAGTCATGCCGATCACGATCAGCACCGTCATCGGCACGAGCGCCGCGCCCGCGGCGAACGCCGATGCGCCGAGCACGTTCTGCAGGTACAGGTTCAGGAAGAACCACATCGGGATCCAGGAGGCGCCCAGCAGGAGCTGGGCGATGTTGGCGCCGGCCAACTGGGGCAGACGCAGCATCCCGAGGCGCAGCAGCGGCTCGGCGGCGCGAGCCTGCCGGGCGACGAACAGCCCGAGGAGCAGGATGCCCGCGCCCAGCGATCCGGTGGCCTCGATGCTCAGCCACCCGATCTCCGGCGCCCGCACGACGCCGTACACGACGAGGGCGAGGCCCGCCGTGCCCGCGATCGCGCCGAGGAGGTCGACGCGACCCGTCGCTCGCACGCCGCGAGGGAACGCGATCGGTGTGAGAGCAAGGATCGCGATCGCGATCGGCACGGTGATGTAGAAGACCCAGGGCCAGCCGAGGTACTCGGTGAGCAGTCCGCCGAGGAAGACTCCGGCCGTGCCGCCGATCGGGGCGGCCGCGCCGTAGACGGCGAATGCGCGGGGGAGCTGTGGCGTCCCGCCGAACAGCGTCATGAGCAGCGTCAGCGCGGCGGGCGCGATCAGCGCGGCCCCGGCGCCCTGCACGGCGCGGGCGGCGATCTCGACACCGGCGTCTCCGGCGAGGCCGGCGGCGAGGGAGCCCGCGAGCAGCACCGCCCACCCGATGGTGAACATGCGTCGCGCCCCGAAGAGGTCGGAGAGCCTCCCGCCGAGCAGCAGCAGTCCGCCGAAGGCGATCACGTAGGCGTTGAAGACCCACGACAGGGCCTCCTGCGCGAATCCGACGTCGCGGGCGATGTCGCTGAGCGCGACGCCGATGATCGACGTGTCCATGATGACGACGAACTGGGCGGCGGCGATGAGCGCCAGTCCCAGTCCGCGGCGGGGGGCTCTCGGGAGCGGGGCGGCTCCGGCGTTCTGTGTCGTGGACACGGGATTCCTCTCGATCGGGACGCCGACGGCCGGCATCCTCTGAAAGGACTCAATGGAATACCCCCCTAGGGTATTCCCGACGGCATGCGAAAGCGTCGTCCGAGGGGGCGGGGTCACTCGGCGCGCAGCTCGCGGGTGGCGTCGGCCGTGCGCTGCAGGGCGTGCACGGAGTGCGCGTGTCGCCGCTGCGCGACGCCGACGAACACCGCGTCGACGAGGGCGAGCTGCGCGATGCGGCTCACCATGGCGCCCGCGCGGAAGCGCGACTCCCTGGCGTGCGTGAAGAGGGTGTGATCCGCCCCACGGGCGAGAGGGGAGTCGGGGGCGCCGGTGATGCCGATCGTGGCGGTGCCGTTGTCGCGGGCGGTCTGCAGGAAGCGCACGGTCTCCAGCGTGGTGCCCGAGTTCGAGAAGCCGATCGCGACCGACTTCGTGGCGCTGAGCGCGGCGGCGGCGCTCGCCTCGTGCGAGTCCGAGAGCACGATCGCCGATCGGCCGATCCGCAGCAGCTTGTGGCCCAGATCGTCGGCGGCGAGGCGGCTGGCGCCGATGCCGAAGAGGAGGATCCTGTCGGCATCGTCGATCGCGTCGACCGCGGATGCGAGCACGTCGTAGTCCAGGTTGCCGACGGTCTCCTCGATCGCCAGGAGCTCGAGGGCGGCGATCTTCGCGGTCGCCTCGCGCAGGGTGTCGCCGGCGGAGATCTCCGAGCCGAAGCCCGTGGGCATGCTGAACTGGGCGGACTCCCTGCCGAGCTCCGTCGCGAGTGACACGCGGAGCGCCGCGTAGCCGCTGACGCCGATGGCGCGGCAGAAGCGCACGACCGATGCGACCGAGGTGTCACACGCGGCGGCGAGCTCGTTGATCGTGAGGTCGACGACGATCGACGGGTTGTCGCTCACGGCGCGGGCGATGCGCGCGAGGGAGGGTGGCAGCGTCTCGGTGGCCGTGGCTATCGTGGTCTGGATGCTCATGCCGCCCTCTCGGTCGTGGCGGACCTCTCCGCGTTGAATAATTGTTTCACGCCCTCGCGACTATGCGTAGACTATTTTCATGACTTCGCCCGCCCCCGCATTCGCCGTCGACCTCGGCAAGACCCGGTGCCGGGTCGTGCGCGTCGTCGATCGGGAGCGAGTGCGTCACGACGGTGTCGGCGCCCCGGGCCTGGCCGCCCCGCACGGAGCGGACGCCGCCTTCGATGCGATCGTATCGCTGCTCGCGCGATTCGAGGGCCCGATCGGACCCCTAGGAGTGGGGGCTGCGGGTGCCTGGGCGGCTCCGCAGGCGGCATCCGCTCTGGCTCGACGACTGGCGCGGCAGACGGGGGCGCCGGTCGTCGTCGCCTCCGACGTCGTGACCGCGCATGCGGGCGCTCTGGACGGAGCCGAGGGCACCCTGCTCATCGCGGGAACGGGCGCCGCCGCACTCGGAGCGGATGCCGACGGCGTGCGCCTCGTCGACGGCTGGGGTCCTGAGCTCGGCGACTTCGGCAGCGGCTCCTGGTTGGGACGGGAGGCGCTGCGCGCGGTGGTGCGCGCGTCCTCGGGCCTGGGTCCTGCGACCGTGCTGACCGCCGCCGTCGAGACCGTGGTGGGCCCCGCGTCGGCCGTCCCGTCGTGGATCGGCCGCGATGAGCCCCTGGCCAGACGGCTCGCACAGCTGGCGCCGCTCGTCCTGGAGTCCGCCGAGCGCGGCGACGACGTCGCCCTCGCGATCGCCGACGAGGCGGTCAGGCTGCTCACCGCCACGACCGTTGCCGCCTCCCGCACGGCGAATGCGGCCCTGCACGGCGGCCTCACCGACCACGGATGGTTCCGCGCCCGGCTCACCTCGTCCCTCGACTCCGCCGACCGCACCGTCGTCGCCTCCGCGGGCGACGCCATCGACGGAGCGCTGATGCTCGCGCTCCGCACCGACCTCCCCCACGAAAGGTTCGCGCACCGTGCCGAATGACGACCGTCTGACCGAGCTCCTCGACGAGCTCTCGCGCCTCGACACCGAGGCCTCGACGACCGAGCGCGGCGACCTCGACCTGCTCGGCTCCGTCGAGCTCGTGCGCGCGATGAGCGCGGAGGACCGCAGGGTCCCCGAGGCTGTCGCCGATCGCGCCGAGGAGATCGCCGCAGCCGTCGACGGCATCACCGCGCGGTTCCGCCGCGGCGGGCGTCTGATCTACATCGGCGCGGGAACCGCCGGCCGCGTCGGCGTGCTCGACGCGAGCGAGTGCCCGCCGACGTTCGGCACCGACCCGTCGATGGTCGTCGGACTGATCGCGGGAGGCGAGACGGCGATCCGCTCCGCCGTCGAGAACGCCGAGGACGATCAGGATGCCGCCGAGCTGTCGCTGCGCGACCTGGCCCTGACCGCAGACGACACGGTCGTCGGGATCTCGGCTTCCGGTCGCACCCCGTACGTGGTCGGAGGACTGCGCTTCGCCCGCGGCATCGGTGCGCTGACGGTCGCGATCGCCTCGAACGCGCACTCCGCGATCGGTGCGGAGGCCGAGATCGCGATCGAGGTCGTCACCGGCCCCGAGTTCATCTCCGGCTCGACGCGTCTGAAGTCGGGGACCGCGCAGAAGCTCGTCGTGAACATGCTCACGACCCTGTCGATGATCAAGCTCGGCAAGACCTACCGAGGGGTCATGGTCGACCTCCTCGCCACGAACGAGAAGCTCCGCGCGCGCTCCATCCGCACCGTGATGCAGCTCGCCGGCGTCGAGGCCGAGGAGGCCGCCGTCGCGCTGTCCGCCGCTTCGGGTTCGGTCAAGCTCGCACTCCTCATGCTGGCGACGGGCGCTCAGGCGGATGCCGCGGCATCCGCCCTGGAGAGCGCCGACGGCATCCTGCGCGAGGCGATCGCCGCACTGAGCTGACGCGCGCCTCGTCTCGAGGTGCGCGTCAGCTCAGTGGCCGCAGGTGCAGGCGGCGCCTCCGCCGCAGCATCCTGCGTCTGCGGTTCCATGCGCCTGGGACGACTCCGGCACGTCCATCGCGGGGTTCTGGTCGAGGAAGCCGTAGGGCTTGAACCAGAAGCCGGCGTAGTCGACGGGCATGATGGGCCAGTCCTCCGGGCGCGGGAAGTGCGTGAGCCCGAAGGTGTGCCACAGCACGATGTCCTCGCCGTCGATCGACCGGTCGTCTGCGGTGTACTCGGGGAGGCCTGCACCGCCCTGGTGGGCGTTCGGGTAGCGTCCGGCGGGCCAGATCTGGCCTGGTTCGTGCTTCGTCGCCCACAGATGCTTGGTCGCGAAGGCCGCGCGGGCCGCCACGGAGGATGCGGGGTCGGCCATCAGCAGGGCGGTCGGCTCGGGGATCAGGTGGTACGCGGTGGGGCGGCCCACGGCGTTCGTGCGCGAGGCGCTCTGGATCTCCCACACCCGGGCGACCGAGGTGTCGGCCTCGCGCTGCGCCTGCTTCTCGGTGACGAGCGGGGTCTCCGACCAGCTGAAGGCGTTGCCGAACGGGTTCTCCGGTCCCATGGGCACGCGCTGCGCGTCGACCTCCACGAGGCGGTTGTCCTCGCCGTCGATCGCCACGTCGAGACGCGCGCTGAACAGGTGCTGGTGCACCGGTGCGAAGACGCCGGGGGCGAGCTCGGTCGCGTGCCTCTGCCGCACGCCCGGTTCTCCCGCGCCGACGAAGACGATGCCCGTGGCCTTGGCCGTGACCTCGATCGAGCCGTCGAGGTAGAAGTGCCAGTAGAAGCCGTAGTCGTAGTTGCCGATCGTGGAGAAGTACGACACCACGAAGCGGCGCGAGCGGCGCACGTCGGCGCGACCGGCCAGATCGGTGTGCTTCCAGAGGATGCCGTAGTCCTCCTCGTGCATGCAGACGACGTTGGGGATGCGCACGGGGTGCCCGTGGTCGTCGGCGACGTACCCGTCGAGGTAGCGGATGACGCCGAGGCAGTCGCATCCGAGCTCCAGGTGGTTGGCGTTCTTGCCGAGGAGGTACTCGCCCGCGTCGAAGTAGCTGATCCAGAAGCGTCCGGGCGCGGTGTCGCCGTAGGGGACGACCATCTCGGGCACGCTCGCACGGCTGAGCACGGAGCGACCGTCGAAGCTCACGTCGTGCAGCACGAGACCCTCGCGGGCGTTGAAGCTCACGCGCATGGACCAGTTCTCCCACTCGACCAGGGAGCCCGACACGGAGAAGCTCGGGCCCTCGGGCTGCGTGATCTCGATGGGCTTGAGGGTCGTGCGGGCCTCGCCCTGCACCTCGGGGTAGTAGTTGCCGTGGCCGGCGGGCACCGGCACATCGCCCACGTCCTCGACGCGGATCACGCTGTTCGCCGTCAGGTCGATGTGCACGATCAGACCCTCGACAGGGTGTGCCCACGGCGAGTCGTCCTCGTCGTACTTCAGGAAGGTGAGGGAGCGGATGACGCGGCGACCCACCTCGTCGGCGCGCCCCGTGTATCCGGGGGCGAGGGGACCGCAGAACGCGAGCTCCATGTGGTCTTCGAGGCCGCGCCGCCGCATCGCGGCCTGCCACTCGGGCGAGGCCTTGGCGATCGCCTCCGCGCGCTCGTACTCCTCGAACAGGTACTGTGGCTGGCCGTAGGGCGGCGCGTCGTTCGGCACGCGCTCGGCGCTCACGACCTCACCGCGCGTGATCGAGACGACGACCTCTGTCGCGACGCCCGTGGCGGTGTCGAGCAGGGTGGCATCGACGCGACGGTCGATGGGGGCGCCCGGCGTCCACGCGGCGAGCTCGGCCTTGGTCGGCTCGTCGGGGAGGAGCATCGGCACGCGGACGGTGTCGCCCATGAGGCCTGCGGACTCGAGCACCGCCCTGGCGGCGGCGATCTCGGCGCCCGTGAGCGGGTCGAGGGGATGCGGCGCGGCGATCTTGTCGATGGTGACGGGCTGGTGGGACATCGGCGTACCTCACTATTTCGAGCGATTGCTCAATAAACGGGTTTCGACGATGGTACGACGGCTCAGGGCCTGCGCACAAGCCTTTCGAGCGCGTGAGGGGTCGCGTATCGCCGCATCGCGGGCGGAGGATCCGACGACGTGTGGCTCCTCACCCTCCGGACCGGGTGTGAATGCGGGTGTGAGTGCGGGTGCGGCGTGGGTGGGGGTGCGTGGCGGGGGCGTGGGGTGCGTTGCGCGGGCGGGGTGTGCGGCGCGGGTGTGTGGCGCGGGTGGGGTGCGGGGGTGGGGGTGTGCTGCGGAGCGTCAGGCGCGCCAGGGGGAGAGGATGCCGTCGAGCACGGCGGCGTGGGCCGCGGCATCCTGCGGCTCGGTGACCTCGACGACCTGCTGGCCGTAGGTGATCGAGCGCAGCAGTGCCATGACGGCATCCGTCGGTGTCTCCGTGCGGAGTTCGCCCGCGGCCACGGCTTCGTCGAGGGCGTCGCGGATGCTGCTCTGCCAGGTCGCGAGGGTGGGTGCGGCGGCATCCGGAGTCGGCGCGAGCGTCGCGAGGCGTCCCCAGAATCCGACGACGACGCGCGCCTCGCTGCGGGTGCGCTCGTCGAGGGGGAGCACCTCGCCCATGAGTGCCTCCAGTCGCGCGAGCCCGTGCAGTCCTGCCGTGGCCGCGGCGATGCGCTCGTCGGTGCGGCGGGTGACCTCCGCGGCGGCGGCGCGGATGACGTCGTCGAATCCGTCGAAGTAGTGCCACAGCGAGCCGGTGGCGACGCCGAGCTCCTTCGCGACGGCGCGCGACGACACGCTCTCGTGCCCGTCGCGGGCGGCCACCGCGAGCAGCGCCTCGGCGATCTGCCGGCGGCGCTCATCATGGTCGACGACGCGGGGCACCTGCCCATCCTGCCGCATCCGAAGTGAGTCTGGCTATTTTGAGCGCTCGATCAATATAATGCGGGGGTGGATCCCATTCTGCCCGCAGCACCGTGGCTGATGGCACTGGCGGCGCTGGTGTCGGCGGTCGCCTGCGTCGCGGCCTGGCGCGCGGTGCCCTGGCAGGGGCGGCAGTCCGCCCTCGTCATGGCGGCGGCGATGCTCGTCGTCGCGGCGGGCGGCGGCGACGCGGCACGGGGACTCCTCCTCGGCGCCGTCCTACTGCTCTCGGCCATGCTCGGGACGATCGGCGTGCGGGGGACGCCCGCTGCGGCGGCCTGCTGCCACCGCGCCCTGGTGTCTCTCGTCATGGCGGTCTGCGCGTTCCAGAGCGCCTCGGCCGGCTCGTCGAGCGACGCCGTCGCGACCTCGGGGCATGCAGGGCACGGCCTGAACGGGGTCCTCTCGATCATCGGGATCGTGGGCGTCGTCGGCGTCGTGCTGTGGACGGTCGTCGCCGAGTGGTTCGTCGAGCCCGTGCACGAGGGGCGCGCGGCGACGTTGCTGACGATCGAATCGTGGGCGATGGCCGCGGGCGTCGCCGTCATGTGCCTCGGCTTCTGAACCGGCGACGGGGCCCGCGATTCCCGGTCACGGCGCGGATTCGGTAGCGTGGCCGGATGCCCCTCGCCCTCATCACCGGCGCCGCCCGCGCGAACAGCATCGCGGCCGGCATCGTCCCCCGTCTCCGCGCCGCCGGCTGGACGGTCGTCACGAGCGACCTGACCGATGCCGACGTGCCCGCCGACCTCTCGACGCCCGAGGGGCCCGAGCAGCTGATCGCCGAGGTGAACCGTCGATACGGCGCGATCACGGCCCTCATCCTCAGCCACGCGCACGACGTCGAGTCCGGCATCCTCGACACGACGGCCGAGAGCTTCGACCTGCACGTCGCCGTGAACGCCCGCGCGAGCCTGCTGATGATCGCCGCGTTCGCCCGCCAGGCGGGAGAGGGCGGCGGAGTGATCGTCGCGCTCACGAGCGATCACGTCACCGGCAACCTGCCCTACGGGGCCTCGAAGGGGGCCCTCGATCGGCTCGTGATCTCGGCCGCGCGCGAGCTGGGGCCGAAGGGCATCTCGGCGAACGTGCTCAACCCCGGTCCGATCGACACGGGCTGGATGGATGACGAGACCCGCACGGCCCTCGGCGGGATGACTCCGCTGGGCCGGCTCGGACGCCCCGCCGATGTAGCCGCGACCGTGGAGTTCCTCGTGTCGGACGAGGGCCGCTGGATCTCCGGTCAGCTGCTCAAGTCCGACGGGGCCTTCTCAGCCGAGTTCTGAGGCCGACGCTCAGTCGCGCGCGGCCGGGCGCACGAACACCCAGGCGGAGATCGCGGCCACGGTCGCGGCCGCCGTCATCGTGAGCGCCATGGTGAGCGCGGTCGTGCCCCCGATGCCGGCCGCGAGCGGGGCGACCACGGGCCCGAAGAGGAACATCGACACACCCAGGAGAGCCGAGGCCGTGCCCGCCCGCGCCCCGTGGTGGGCCAGCGCGAGGGTCTGCCCGTTCGGCCCGCCGATCCCCGCGCACAGCATGAAGCCGATGAGCGCTGCGGCGACGCCGATCACCCCGGCGCCGCCGATCGCGACCATCAGGAACGCCGTCGTCGCGATCAGGGTGGCCGTGATGCCCCCGAGGTACACCCGCAGCGGTCCCCAGCGCCGCACCACGAGACGGCTGGCCTGACTGCCGAGGATGTTCGCGAGCGCTCCGGCGGCGAACGCGAAGCTGAAGGTCTGCGGGCTCAGCCCGAACCGGTCCTGCAGCACGAACGGCGACATCGACAGGTACGTGAAGAACGCGACCCCGCCCGCGGCGCCCGCGCACAGCACGGCGAGGAACAGCCGATCCCGCACCACGGCGCCCGCGTGCCCTGCGAGCACCCGCACGCCGCCGCCGTGCCGGTCATCGCGGTCGAGGGTCTCGGGGAGCGCCAGCACGACCACGAGCAGCAGAGCGACGCCGACACCTCCCAGCACCCAGAAGATGCCGCGCCAGTCCATGATCCGCGCAAGCTGGCCGCCGACGAGGGGTGCGATGACCGGTGCCGTGCCCGAGACGAGGAACAGCAGCGACAGCATCCTCGACAGCTCGACGCCCTCGAACTGGTCGCGGGCGATGGCGAGGCAGATGACGATGCCCGCGGATCCGGCGAGACCCTGCAGGAACCGCGCGAGCAGCAGCAGCTCGATGCTCGGCGCGACGGCGCACAGCACCGAGAGCACGGCGAACGCGGCGACGCCGACCATGAGCGGCAGGCGCCGCCCCAGGCGGTCGCTCAGCGGGCCGGCGATCAGCTGACCGAGCCCGAGCCCGATCATGCACGCCGACATGGTCGCCTGGCCGAGCGCCTCCGAGGTGCCGAGGGATGCCGCGAGCTGGGGCAGCTGCGGCAGATAGAGGTCCATCGACAGCGGGCCGAAGGCCTCGAGTATCCCGAGCACGAGCATGGCGCGCAGCGCCCCCATGCGCGGGCGGGGAACGCTCATCCGCCGAGGCGCAGCACGCGGCGCAGCCAGCTCTCGCGCGCGGCGACGGCGGCCTTCGAGACCTCGGCGTCGGGGGAGAAGCCGGCGAAGCCGTGATATCCGCCGGCCCACACGTGCAGCTCGGCCTGTCCGCCCGTTGCCCAGATGCGCAGCGCGTAGTCCACCGCCTCGTCGCGGAACGTCTCCGCGGCGCCGACCTCGATGAACGCAGGAGCGAGTCCGGAGAGGTCGCGCGCTCTGGCAGGCGCGACGTACGCGGACAGGTCGTCACCGAACCGGTCGGCGCCGGCGATCGCGTCCCACGCGGTGTCGTTGTTGTTGCGGTCCCAGGCGCCGAAGCCGTCGTACTGACGGCTGGAGACGGTCTCGTTGCGGTCGTCGAGCATGGGGCAGCCGAGCAGCTGGCCGGCCAGGCGCGGCCCGCCGCGGTCGCGCGAGAGGAGCGCCACCGCCGCCGAGAGACCGCCGCCGGCGCTCATGCCGGACGCGATGATGCGCTCTGGGTCGATGCCGAGCTCGTCCGCGTGCGCCGCCATCCACTCCAGGGCGGCGTAGCAGTCCTCGGCCTGCGCCGGCCCTGGATGCTCGGGCGCCAGTCGGTACTCGACGGCGACGCCGACGACGCCGTGGCGCTCTGCGAGGTCGATGAGCTCCCCGGTGCCGAAGAACCGCGTGCCCAGCACCATTCCCCCGCCGTGGATGGAGAGCACGGCGGGGGCGGGGGCGGAGGAGGGGCGAGCGGGCCGGACGACCGTGATCTCGACGTCGGGGGCCCCGGCGGGGCCGGGGATGAGGCGGTCGTCCCAGGAGACCGCGCGGCCGGCGGTCTGCACGCTCATGGGCGGGATGATCGTGGCGAAGTGGTCGCGGTTCGCATGGATGGTGTCCGCGCGCAGCGGGATGATCTCGACGAGGTCGACGAACGCGTCGAGCCCGGCGACGAGCTCGGGGTCGTAGGGGACGGGGATGCTCATCGGGCGGGCCCCCACGTGCGGCGGAGCCACGACGACCGGGCCGACAGGGCCGCCCTGGTGATCTCGGCATCCGGCATGTACATGTCGAAGCCGTGCGCCCCGCCGCCCCACACGTGCAGCTCGGCCTGGCCGCCGGTCGCCCAGATGCGCAGCGCGTACTCGGTGTCCTCGTCGCGGAAGGCCTCGGCCTCGCCGACCTCGATGAACGCGGGAGGGAGACCCGCGAGATCGGCGGCGCGGGACGGAGCGGCATAGGCGGGGGCGTCCGCGCTGAAGGCGAGCTCGTCGCCCAGCACGCACGACCAGGCGAGCAGGTTCATCTCGCGCTGCCACGTGCCGATGCCGTCGTACTGCCGGCTCGCCACCGTGGTGTTCGTGTTGTCGATCATGGGGCACAGCAGCAGCTGCCCCGCCATGACGGGACCGCCGCGGTCGCGGGCCATGAGCGCCATCGCGGCCGTGAGTCCGCCGCCGGCGCTGCCGCCGCCGACGATGATGCGCTCGGGGTCGATGCCGAGCTCCTCGGCTCTGGCGTGCGTCCACACGAACGCGGCGTAGCAGTCCTCGACACCCGCGGGGAACGGATCCTCCGGAGCCAGGCGGTACTCGACGTTGACGGCGACGACCCTGTGCTCCTCGACGATGTCGACGACGCGCGCGGTCTCCCACGAGCGATGCCCCACGATCATGCCGCCGCCGTGGATGTTCACGAATCCGGGCAGCACCTCGCCCTCGCTGCCCCGTGGGCGGAAGACGGTGATCTCGACATCGGGGGCGCCGGCGGGGCCGGGGATGATCCTGTCCTCCCAGATGATCGCCCGCCCGGCGATCACCGCGTCGGTGCCGGGGAACATCCGATCGGTGCCCGTCCGAGGCAGGGTGTCGCGGGTCAGCGGAGGCTGAGGGTTCTTCGCGAGCTCGTCGAGCACGGCCTGCACCTCGGGGTCGAAGGGCACGGGGGCGACGGTGGGGTGTCCGGCGGCGGTGGCGGTCATGCGGTTCTCCTGGGGTCGTTGGGGATGGGCGTTTCGTCTCGTCGCTAGCGCTCCTCGCTCAACGACCGAGGGCTCCTGCCCCGGTCGTCGAGCGACGCTTCGACTCGCTGACGCTCGCTCAGCACGAGTCTCCGCGAGACGACACACGGTGAGGCGCGCACGGCATCGGCTACGGGCCCTCGGGGTCGACGACGCCGCGATCGGCCCAGAACGGCTCGACCAGGCGACGCAGCTCGGCAGCGCCCACTCGGTCGACGAGTTCGGCGGCGTCGAGGTTGGCGCGCAGCTGCTCGACGCTCGACGCGCCGAACAGGGTCGTGGTGAGCGCCGGGTGGGTGAGCGTGAACCCGATGCCCAGCTGCGCCGGCGTGACGCGGAGCGACGAGGCGACCTCGGTGAACGCGGGCACGTCGGCGATGATGCGCGCCCGGATGTCGCCGGGGTCGCGGCCGATCTGGCGACCGCCGTCGACCTTCCCGGCGAGCACGCCGCCCTCCAGGCAGTCCGACGCCTGCAGGGTCAGACCCTGCTCCCACAGCCGCGCGAACGGTTCGCCGTCGGGGATCGAGCGCCGCGACACGCTGTACTTCAGCTGCGCGATCCGGGGGCCGGCGACCCCCTCGGCGGCCGCGATGTCGATCAGGGTCTGGATGCTCGTCGCCGACCAGTTGTTCACACCCCAGGCCCGGATGAGCCCGGCATCCGTCAGCCGCGCCAGGTCGAGCACGAGGTCGCGCAGCTCCAGGTCGTCGCGGCGGAGGTCGCCGAGGATCACGAGGTCGGCGTGCTCCACCCCGACCCGCATGAGCGCGTTCTCGAGCTGCGGACGGAACCCGTCGGCGCCGAAGGCCTCGAGCCACAGCTTCGACGACAGCAGCCACTCGTCGCGGCGGAGACCGGCCGCGCGCACCATGCCGGCGAAGATCACGTCGGTGAACACCGGGGGCGAGCCGGGCGCGGAGTACACGCCAACGTCGAACAGGTTCACGCCGCGATCCACCGCTTCGCGCAGCATGCCGACGGCATCCGCGAAGTCCATGCGGTCGTAGGTGTGCCAGGAGCCGAGCGAGAACAGGGAGGAGCGGATGCCGCTGCGTCCGATCTCGCGGAGGGGGAGTGTCGTGGTCATGGGGTCCTCACCGTCTCGGGTCGATGACGGCCTTGACCTCATCGAGCTGGTGCATGTGCGCGATCTTGTCCGAGGCCTCGGCGAGGCCGACCGGTGGGCTGAACAGGTCGTCCCACGGGTAGCTGTCGGCGAAGGACTCGAAGAAGCCGATGGCACGGGAGTAGTCGGAGATGTCGCCGTTGAGCGAGCCGACCAGGGTCAGCTCCTTGCCCATGACGGTGCTGAGCGCGAAGCCGTCGCCGGCGGGGCCGGTGGATCCGACGATCACGACGGTGCCGCGCTGGGCGGCCATCCCGACGGCGTCCGGTCCGATGCTCGGCGCCCCGGCGACGTCGAAGACGACGTCGGCGCCGCGGCCATCGGTGAGCTCGAGCACCTGATCGACCACGGGACCGTCGCGGAAGTCGACCACCGCATCCGCTCCGAACCGTGCCGCGAGCTCGAGGCGCGACGCCGGGGCGCCCACCGTGATCACGCGACCCGCTCCGGCGATCTTCGCGACCGCCGTGGCGAAGATGCCCAGCGCACCAGAGCCCTGCACGACGACCGTCGAGCCGGGGCGGATCCGCCCTGCGCGCTCGAACGCCCGCAGCACGGTCTTCGCCGCGCAGCCGGCCATCGACGCCCAGGTGTCCTTCACGGATGCCGGGAGCTGCAGTTTCGCAGCCCCCGGGGTGACGTAGGCGTACTCGGAGAGGCCGGCCGTGGCGAACGGGTGCACGTCGGCGCGTTGGAGGAAGCCGTAGCCGCGGCGCGAGCAGGCGACAGGTTCGCGCAGCACGACGCAGCCGTAGCACTCGCCGCACGTCGACTCCGACCAGCCGATGCGGTCGCCGGGGGAGAGGGGGCGGCCGAGAGCGTCCTTCGTGTCGGGTCCGGTGGCGACGATCTCGCCCACCATCTCGTGCCCGAGCACCATCGGGAGCATGCCGGGGAACGTCATCCGGCCCTCCCAGATCTCGATGTCGGTGCCGCACAGGGTCGTGCAGGAGATGCGCACGAGGGCAGCCCCCGGCTCGACGTCCTGGGGGAGGGGCAGGTCCTGCAGCGTGAGCGGCTCGCCGTGTGCGGTGAGCACGGCGGCGCGGGTCGTGGCGGGGAGCGTCATGGGGTGTCCTCTCAGACCAGGAGCTGTCCGCCGTCGACGGCGACGGAGACCCCGGTGATGTGGCTGGCGGCGTCGCTCGCGAGGAACAGCACGAGCGGCGTGATCTGGTCGACCTCGGCGATCGTGCCGAGGGGGATGCGCGACTCCCAGGCCGCGCGGGCCTGCGGGTCGGAGGCGAAGGCGGCCGTGAGCGGCGTGAGCACGGGGCCCGGGGCGACCGCGTTGACGCGCACCCCGGACGGGGCCAACTCGATCGCGGCCGTGCGGGTGAGGGCGTCGACCGCGGCCTTGGTCGCCTCGTAGTGCCCGAGACCGGGGGTGGGCTGGCGTGCCCCGATCGACGAGATGTTCACGATCGTGCCGTGGCCGGCCTCGGCGAGCAGCGCTCCGAAGACCCGGAGCATGAGGAACGTCCCGCGGACGTTCACGCGCAGGGCGGCGTCGACCACGTCGACGGGAACCTCCTGCAGCGTGCCCCCTCCCGCCACGATCCCGGCGTTGTTCACGAGCACGTCCAGGCCCCCGGTCGTGCCGATCCTCTCGGCAGCGGCGCGCACGGACGCCTCGTCCCCGATGTCGAGGGCGAGCGCGGTCGCTCCGATCTCCGCGGCGACGGCGGAGGCGGCATCCGCGTTCACATCGCCGATGAAGACGTCGGCGCCCTCGGCGCGGAAGGCGGCGGCGATGCCGCGGCCGAGACCGGAGGCACCTCCGGTGACCAGGACTCTGCGGGCGGTGGATTCGGTCATGCTCGTCCTCACTGACGCTTCTCTGACGGGGGTGTCTCCGTTATATTCTACAAACATAGAAAAACACAACCCCGAGTCGTGCACGCCGAAGGAGCCTTCATGCCCATTCCGACATATCCCCGCATGCCGCTGCAGCGCGGGGGAGCGCCGGTGCCCCCGCTCGCCCTCG
Source organism: Microbacterium sp. LWH10-1.2 (assembly GCF_038397765.1). NCBI lineage: Bacteria > Bacillati > Actinomycetota > Actinomycetes > Micrococcales > Microbacteriaceae > Microbacterium > Microbacterium sp. LWH10-1.2. The sequence continues at coordinate 2,267,806 of NZ_CP151638.1, read as the reverse complement.
GATCGTGGAACACCTGGGACAGGATGCCGCAGGCCGAGGCGGTCGAGCTGATCGGCCGAGCCGTCGAGCTCGACGCCGGCTTCTTCGACGTCGCGTACTACAACATGGGTCCGCACGCGGAGAACTCGACGACCGACGTCCTGTTCGGGCGGGCGCTGCGGGAGAGTGGCATGGATCGCTCCGACATCGTGTTGTGCGGAAAGCTGTGGCTGTGGGATTGGCCGAACCAGGGCTTCCGCGCGCAGCTCGCCGAGTCGCTCGACAGGGCGGGTCTCGACCGCTTCGACACCCTCGTGGTGGGGGATTACCTGGACGCCCCCGACGTCCCGCGCCTCGTCGCCGACGTGAACGAGCTCATCGATCAGGGGCTCGTCGGCTCATGGGGCATCAACAACTGGCGCATCGAGCACACGCGCCAGGCCCTCGCCGACGCCGCGGCCCAGGGGCTCGCCGGGCCCGTGTTCGCGCAGCTCAAGTACGGCATCGCGCGTCGGGCGATGGCCGAGGGTGACGCCTACGGGCCGCTCTTCGCCGACGGCACGCTCACGCTGCAGGCGTCCGACGTGTTCGAGGGCGGGATCCTCGCCACCGGTCGTACTCCGCAGCGCAAGATCGGCGCAGACGTCGGCGGCATCCGTGAGCGGATCGCCGCCGTCTATCCCGAGGTCGCGCGGGTCGCGGCGGACTTCGGGGTCACCCCCTCCGCCCTCGGCACCGCGTTCTGTCTGTCGAACCCCGCGACCGCGAACGTGCTCTTCGGCGCCTCGCGCGTCGAGCAGCTCGAGCAGAACCACGCGGCCCTCGCCCTCGTGCGCGACCACGGACCCGAGGTGCGTGCGGCGCTCGCGGACTGCTGGGTCGATCGCGAGGTGCGCGCAGACGGGGCCTGGTGAGAGGGGGCTACGCCTCGCGCTTGTGGGCGAGGGCGAGTGCGCGCTCGAAGGTGGAGGTGAGGACGCGCAGCCTGTCGACCCGGTAGTCCTCGTCGGGATCCAGTTCGTCGATGTACTCGTCCCAGACGCGCAGGTAGCGGTCGCGCCAGGTCTCGATCGTCGTGCTGGCGGGGAACGTGGCCCCCACGCGTCCGGCGGAGCCCAGGTCCGTCAGGAGCTCCAGCCAGGCGGGCACCATGCTCCCTCCCCACTCGTCCGGCTCCAGTGCGGTGTCATCATCCTCATCGGCGAACTGCTCCGAGATCTTCGCGATGAGGTCGTCGGTGATCTCGCCCAGTCCATCGGCGGCGGTGTCGTCTTCGAAGTTCCCTGGTCCCCACGTGCCCACGTCGTGGCTCCTCTCCTGCCGGTTTGTGTTCAGGTTCATTCAATCAGGAGACCGCCGGAATCGCCCTCCGAGACGTCAGTGTCCTCCGCCGAACTCGATCAGCCCCACGCCGATCGCGATCAGGGCGACGCCGATTCCCATCAGGAGCGAGAAGTGGTCCTTGAAGATCACGCGGCCGAGGACGGCGGTGACGGCGACCCCCGCCGCGGCCCATACGCCGTAGGCGACGCCGACGGGCATGCCCATCGCGAGGATCGCGCCGAGGAGGCTGAACGCGGCGAGGTATCCGACGACGATCACGGGGATCCAGCGCTTGCGCCGCAGGCCCTCCGAGGCGCGGAGGCTCAGGGTCGCGGTGACCTCGCTGGCGATCGCGAGCGCGAGCAGCACCCAGGTCACGACGAGACCTCCGCCGTGTGGCCGGCGCGAGAGCCGAGCTCCACGAGCAGCACTCCGGCCACGATCACGCCGACGCCGACGATCTGCACGGGGCCGAGCAGTTCGCCGAACAGGACGGCGCCCAGGACGGCGGTCAGCACGACGCCGATCGCCGACCAGATGCCGTAGGCGACGCCGACCGGCATCCCTCGATCGAGGACGACCGACAGCAGCCAGAGCGACCCGGAGTATCCGATGACGACCAGGATCAGCCACAGAGGGTGCGCGAACCCCTCGGCGGCGCGCAGCGAGAGCGTCGCCGTCACCTCGAGGGCGATCGCGAGGAGGAGCGGCGGCCAGGCCGACGGCCGGGGGCGGTCTGTCATCGAGTGCCTTTCGTGGAGGGTTCGTGGGGAGGAACGCGGGGGATGCTCGCACGATTCCCTGTCCGGCAGATGAACTCCTGCGCTCCTGGGCAAGCCTGGCGCGCCCGGCGACATGTCAGGGCGCCCGCGTCGCGAAATCGCCCCTTGCGCTCTTTTTCCACGCATGTAGACTAACCAGCACGACACATCGAAGTGGCGTCGCATCCGGCTCCCCGGCCAGAGGCCCTTCGTACCTTCTTCACCACTCCCTGCACCCGAGAGAAGGAACCATGAAACGACTGCCCCTCGCGCTCGCCGCGGCCGTGGCCGCGACCATCGCGCTCACCAGCTGCAGCGGCGGAACCTCCCCCGCACCGTCCGGCGACAGCGGCGCCGCCGGACCAGACGCGCTGAACATCGGGAACTTCCTCGATGTCACCTCGTGGGATCCGTCGCTGGCCGACATCGGCTTCGACGGCCCCTACCTGTCCGCCGTCTACGACGCCCTCATCGCCCTCGACGCCGACGGGAACCCGATCCCGTCGCTCGCCACCGACTGGACCGTCGCCGACGACGACATGAGCATCGACCTCGACATCCGCACGGACGCGACGTTCAGCGACGGCACCCCGGTGGACGTGGAAGCCGTCATCAAGAGCCTCGACTACCTCAAGGCGGGCGCGAGATCGGGGGAGGCCTACGTCAACGTCGCCTCCTTCGAGAAGGTCGACGACGACACCCTCACGATCAACCTCACCCAGCGCGACGACACGATCCTCTACTTCATGGGACTCGGGCGGAGCTACGTGGCATCGCCGGCCGCGATCGACGCCGGCACGCTAGGCAAGGAGCCCGTCGGATCGGGACCGTACACGCTCGACAGCACGACGAGCGTCGCCGGGGCCGAGTACCACTTCACGAAGGTGGCCGACCACTGGGACGCCAAGACCTACCCGTTCTCCGAGCTCGCGATCTTCCCGATCATGGACGCCACCGCTCGTCACAACGCGATGCTGAGCGGTCAGATCAACGTGCAGTACGGCGACGTCGCGAACCAGGCGCAGGCCGACGAGCAGGGCTGGAACACGGCATCCCGTGTGTCCGGCTGGGCCGGCCTCGTGATCACCGATCACACCGGCGCCAAGAGCGAGCCCCTCGGCACGCTAGAGGTCCGCCAGGCGCTCAACTACGCGTTCGACGGCGCTGCGATCCTCGGAGCCGTCGGCAGCGGTGCCGGGGTCGCGACGAACCAGGTGTTCCCCGACGGCGGAGACATCAACGACCCCGCGCTCAACGACACCTACGCGTACGACATGGACAAGGCGAAGGCTCTCCTCGCCGACGCGGGCTACCCCGACGGCTTCTCGATCTCGATGCCGATGTCGCCGATCTTCGAGCAGTGGAAGCCTGCGGCGGAGCAGGCTCTCACCGAGCTCGGCGTGAAGGTCACGTGGGACAACATGCAGATGCCGGATTACCAGCTGAACGCCCCGAACTACCCGATGTTCATCTCGTTCCTCGCGATGGACGGCAACCAGCTCGCCACCGTGGCCCGCCAGGTGACCAGCGTGCAGTGGTTCAACCCCGCACCGGACTACGCCGACAACGAGGTGCTCGCGCCCCTCGTGGAGAAGGTGCAGACGGAGCGCGGCGACGCCCAGACCGCCGCGGTCGAGGAACTGAACAAGGGCCTGGTCGACCAGGCGTGGTGGTCGGTCTGGTACCAGGCGAACAACACGTACTACAGCGCCCCCGGCATCACGCTCCAGCCGGTCGTCGGGATGATGTTCCCGACGCTGCGGTACATCACCAAGGGCTGACGCCCTCATGCCCGGTCGTTGAGCGATCGAGGGCGAGCAGCGTTTCGTCTCCTCGCTGCGCTCGTCGCTCAACGACCGGATGCCGATCGATCCCCCTCCGACTCCCGAGAGGTCCCCATGCTCCTGTTCACGGCGAAGCGCGTGCTGTCAGGCATCCTGCTGCTGGTCGCGGTGTCGATCGGCACGTTCTTCCTCGCCCACCTGGCGATCAGCGATCCCACCGCCGCCCTGCTCGGCACCACGGCGAGCCCGGCGCAGCAGGAGGCGCTTGCGCAGAAGATCGGCCTGGACCGGCCCCTGCTCGTGCAGTTCTGGGACTGGCTGTCGCACGCGGTGCTGCTCGACTTCGGCACCTCCTGGCGCAACTTCCAGCCGGTCGGCGCGCAGCTGGCCATCAAGGTCCCGGTGACCCTGTCGGTCGTGACCTTCGCGACCCTGATCACCGCGGTCGTCGGCGTCGTGTTCGGCATGATCACGGGTCTCCGTCCTGGCACCTGGTTCGACCGGGTCATCAAGGGCGTCTCGGTCGTCCTCTTCGCCCTCCCCGGATTCTGGATCAGCCTCGTGCTGGTGATGTGGTTCGCCGTGCAGTTGAAGTGGTTCCCTGCCGTGGGCTACGTGACGCCGACCCAGTCGGTCGACGGGTGGCTGCGGTCCATCACGCTCCCCGCGATCTCGCTCGCCCTGGGCGGCATCGTCGCGGTGTCCGAGCAGCTGCGCAACGCGGTGATCGCCCAGACCCGCCAGGACTGGGTGCGCACGCTCCGCAGCCGCGGACTCTCGCCGGCGCGGGTGAACCTGCACATCCTGCGCAACGCCTCTCCGTCGGCGCTCACCGTCATCGCGCTCATGTTCGTCGGCCTGCTCTCGGGGGCGATCGTCGTCGAGCAGATCTTCAGCCTTCCCGGACTCGGTCAGCTCACCAACCAGTCCTCGCAGAACGGCGACATCCCGATGCTCCTCGGCATCACGGTCATCTCGATCGTCTTCGTCATCCTGATCAACCTCCTGCTCGACCTCGTGCTCGGCTGGATCAACCCGAAGGTGCGCGTCGCATGACAACGACCGACATCCGCGTGGCGTTCGACCGCGCCGCCCAGAAGCGCCGGTCGAGCCTGTTCCGCCGCTTCCTGAGGCATCCGGGCGGCTGGATCCCGCTCGCGATCTTCCTCCTCATCGTGCTCGTCGGCGTGTTCGCGCCGCTGCTCGCGCCGATGGACCCGAACCTCGTCGACCTCGCCGCGGCCAAGGCGCCCCCCGGGCCGGAGCACCTGCTCGGCGGGGACTCCACCGGCCGCGACATCCTGAGTCGGCTGATCTACGGAACCCGCACCACGATCTGGGGCGCGCTCATCACGATCGTCGTCGCCCTCGTGATCGGCGTGCCGTCGGGTGTCGCCGCCGGCTACTTCGGCGGCGTGCTCGACCGGGTGGCGACGTGGATCAGCGATGCGCTGCAGTCGATCCCCGGCATGATCATCCTCCTCGTCGTGGCCGCGGGCAGCCGCAACAACTTCGAGGTCCTGATGGCGACGGTCGGCGTCTTCATGGTGCCCGGCTACTTCCGCATCTCGCGGTCGCAGACCCTCGCCGTGCGCGGGGAGACCTGCATCGACGCGGCCAGAGTCTCCGGCCTCTCCGACGGGCGCATCATCTTCCGCCACGTGATCAAGGCCGTGTACCCGCCCGTCATCATCCAGACCGCCCTGACCGCGGGCATCGCGATGGGCATGCAGGCAGGCCTGCAGTTCCTCGGCATCGGCGACTCGAACGTCCCCAGCTGGGGAGCCATGATGCTCGAGGGCTTCCGTCTCATGCTCACCTATCCGCTCATGCTGCTGTGGCCGTCGACGGCGCTCGGCGTGACGATCGCGGTGCTCGCGATCATGGGATCGACGCTCGCCGAGCTCGTGCAGGTCCGCACCCCCCGGGTGGCGAGGCGCAGAGCGGATGCCGCGGCGCGCCCCTCCACGCCGGCCACCGGAACCGCACGTCACCAGGCGGCCGACTCCGCGCTGCGCGTCGAGAACCTGCGCGTCGTGCACGCGACGCCGACCGGCGAGACCGAGGTCGTGCACGGCGTGACGCTCGACGTCGCCCCCGGCGAGGTCGTCGGGATCGTCGGCGAGTCCGGCTCGGGCAAGTCGCAGACGGTGTTCTCCGTGCTGGACCTGCTGCCGTCGACCGGTCGGGCGGAGGCCGATGCGATCTGGATCGGCGGCGAGGACGTCAGTCATGCGACGGCGACACAGCGTCAGGCGCTGCTCGGCCGCGAGATCGGCTACGTGCCGCAGGAGCCGATGAGCAACCTCGACCCCTCGTACACGATCGGCCACCAGCTCGTCGAGCCGCTGCGTCGCACGCACGGACTGAGCAGGGCGGCGGCGAAGGAGCGGGCCAGGGCCATGCTCATCAGGGTCGGCCTCACCGATCCCGACCGGGTCATGCGCAGCTATCCGCATCAGGTCTCCGGTGGCATGGCGCAGCGCGTGCTCATCGCCGGCGCGATCGCGGGCAAGCCCTCGCTCCTCGTGGCCGACGAGCCGACCACCGCGCTCGACGTGACGGTGCAGGCAGAGGTGCTCGAGCTGCTGCGTGAACTGCAGGCCGAGTACGGCATGGCGCTGCTGATCGTGACCCACAACTTCGGTGTCGTCGCCGACATCTGCGATCGGGTGATCGTGATGCGCGGGGGTGACATCGTCGAGTCCGGTCAGGTCGACGATCTGTTCGCGCATCCGGCCGAGGAGTACACGCGGGAGCTGATCGCCGCATCCCTCGACGACGCGGAGGGGCGCGCGGCGCTCGACGCCGCACGCATCACGGAGGTGTCCGCATGACTCCGCAGCATCCGTCCTCCGGAATTCGGACGCTCGCGCGTTTCTCGGAGAGTTCGGCCGGGATCGACCGAGATTCCCGCAAGCGTCCGAAATTCGGATCCCCGGAGGTGTCCGCATGAGCGCTCTGCTCGAAGTGAACGATCTCGTCGTCGAGTACGGCCGAGGGCGCAGCGCCTTCCGCGCCCTGCACGGCGTGTCCCTCGACATCGCTCCGGGGGAGTGCCTAGGGCTGGTGGGGGAGTCCGGATCGGGCAAGTCCACGCTCGGCAAGGCGATCCTGGGGCTCGCCCCGGTGACCTCGGGGAGCATCCGCTTCGACGGGCGCGAGATCGGCGGACTCGGAGGGCGCAGTCGCCGCGCGCTGGCCGACGACATCCAGGTCGTCTTCCAGGACCCGTACGGCTCGCTCAACCCGGCGATGACGATCGGCGACATCCTCGCCGAGCCCCTGCTCACGACCGGGATCGGCGCGAACGGGGCGGCGGCGAAGGTCCGCGAGATGCTCGACCGCGTGCGGCTGCCGAGCACCGCGATGGAACGCTACCCGAGCGAGTTCTCCGGCGGGCAGCGGCAGCGCGTCGCGATCGCCAGGGCGCTCGTGCGCGGCCCGCGGCTGATCGTGTGCGATGAGCCGGTGAGCGCGCTCGACCTCACCACCCAGGCGACGATCCTCGACCTGTTCATAGAACTGCAGCGCGACACGGGCGTCGCCTACCTCTTCGTGTCGCACGACCTCGGCGTGGTGCGTCGCGTCTGCCACCGCGTCGCCGTGATGTACCGCGGCGAGCTCGTGGAGATCGGCGAGGGCGAGCAGGTCACGCGTCACCCGCAGCATCCGTACTCCGAGCGTCTGCGGCTGGCGTCGCCGGTCGCCGACCCCGCCGCGCAGCGCGAACGGCGTGCCCGATGGCTGGCTCTCCGGGAGGTGCGCGATGCGGCTGTACGGTAGCACCAGGCTGAAAGGACGCCATGCCGAAGATCATCGATCACGACCAGCGTCGGCGGGACATCGTCGAGGTGGCGAAGAGCATCATCCTCAAGGGGGGCTTCGAGGCTGCCACCATGCGCAGCATCGCCGCGGAGGCGGGCTTCGCGAACGGGGCGCTGAAGCACTACTTCCCCGGCAAGGAGAGCATCGTCGCGGCGACGTTCGAGACGATCCTGCAGCAGATGGCCGAGGGCGTGGCCGCGGACACCGCGGAGTCGGCGTCGGCGGAGGACGCGCTGCGCGGGTGGCTGGAGGCGACGATCCCTCGGGATGCGGAGCAGATCGCGGCCGGTCGGGTGCTGCTCGCGCTGTGGGAGTACGCGATGTCGAACGAGTCCCTGGCGGAGCTGTACCGCAGCCACCTCGCGAACTGGCGCACCTCGTTGATCGCCCGCATGGAGGCGGCGCGCGACGAGGGGGCGATCCGAGAGCAGGACTACACGGCCGCGGCGAACGAGTACATCTCGGTCGCCGTCGGCGCGACCGTCATCAACCTCATGTACCCCGACGGCGACCGGGTCGCCGACTACCAGGCCTACATCGACCAGTTCCTGGCGCGGTTGCGCTAGTCGGAGCGCACGCCGCTCCGACGGCGGCGACGCGCCTGATCCGAGAGGACGGCGCGCCGTGACTCCTACCCTTTCCGTTCACCGCCGTCCCGGCTCTGGTCGCCCTGTGTTGTTCCTGCACGGCCTCGCGTCGTCCGGAGCCCTGGACTGGCCGGATGCCGAGTGGCAGGGCGTGCTCGGAGACCGACCGGCCCTCGTCGTCGATCTGCCGGCGCACGGCTCCAGCCCGGTGTCGGGGACGGTGCCGACGTCACGGGTGCTCGACGCCATCGCGTCCGCGGTGGGCGAGGAGGAGGTCGATCTCGTCGGCTACTCGCTCGGGGCACGGCTGGCGTGGGATCTCGCGCGGCATCCGTCCGTGCGGGTCCGACGGCTCGTGCTCGGCGGACTCGCTGCTGGCGAGCCCTTCGCCTCGGTGGATCTCGCGGCCGCGCGTTCGGCCCTCGACGGGGGAGCGTCTCCGGCGGATCCGCTGACCGGGATGATCCTGCACTTGGTCTCCCTCCCCGGCAATCGCGCCGGTGAGCTGCTCGATCTGATCGAGGGGCTGGCCGCCGAGCCCTTCACCCCCGCGAGCGGGGGCCCGACGCAGCCCGTCCTGCTGATCGGCGGCGCCGAGGACGGCATGGCCGCGGGCATCGACGACCTCGCCGCGCTGCTGCCGGATGCCGATGCGGTCCGGGTGCCCGGCGACCATCTCGCCGCACTGCATGCGCCGGAGTTCCGCGCCGCCGTGCGCGATTTCCTCGCGGACTGACGCGTGCGGTTCGCGTTCGGGGCTCTCCCCATCCTCAAATTCCTACAACTGTAGACACTCCTTGCACCTGAGCGCATCCTGCGCATCCTCACGAAAGGCACTCACCATGACGAACACCCCCGACGCCGCACGGATCCTGGACATCGCGACGGGCTACATGGCCTCGAAGCAGCTCTTCGAGGCGAGCCGGATCGGACTTTTCGCCGCCGTCGCTGGCGGCGCCGACACGGTCTCCGCGATCGCAGAGCGTTGCGGCGTGAGCGAGCGCATCGCCCGCATCCTCGCGGACGCGATGGCCGCGAAGGGGCTGCTCACGCGCGCCGACGGGGTCTACGGCGTGGCGCCGGATGCCGCGGCCTACCTCACCGGGGCGGACTCGGCGATCGACCTGGCGCCCTTCCTCACGTTCCTCGGCGAGATCAGCTACCCGCACTGGCTGCAGTTCTCGCACACCGTCGACACGACCGAGCCGGGCGACCTGCAGATGGACGATGCGCGCTGGGCGACGTTCATGGCCGGCGTGATGACCTACAACGCGCTGCACGCGCAGGAGTTCGGCCGCCTGGTCGACCTCGCGGGAGCCGCGAAGGCCCTCGACTTCGGCGGCCTCTCCGCCGGCTTCGCGCTCGCGGTCATGGCGCAGAACCCCGAGCTCCACACGACGTTCGTCTATGCTCCCGGTTTCGAGGGCGGCATCGCCGAGGCGATCGCGGAGGCGGGGGTCGCCGACCGGGCCGTGGTCGAGGTCGGCGACACGGCGACGGCGACGCCGCAGGGCGAGTACGACGCGGTGTTCGCGAACCACGTGATCCACCGCTTCAGCGCCGAGGAGAACGCGCAGATCTTCCGTAACCTGCGTGCCGCCGCGCGGACGGGGGCGACGCTGACGGTGCTGGACTTCTTCCTCGACGACGACGCCGAGCAGCGGGGCATCGACGCGCTGCACGCGGGCGAGTACCTCGTGATCGACGGCACGGTCGTGTACCCCGAGTCCGAGGTGCGCGGATGGCTGACGGATGCCGGATGGCAGGTGCGCGAGAAGATCGCGCTCCCCGCCAGCCCGCGCGTGCTCGTCGCCACCGCGGTGTGAATCTTCCCCGAGAGGGGAGCTGAGCTGGTCCGAGGGGGATCAGAGAGGCGGGCGGCACGCGAGAGCGTGTCGCCCGCCGTTTTCCTGGGGCGGGTGTCGTCGTCGCTGGCGCGTCGTCTCGTCGCTGCGCTCCTCGCTCAACGGCCGGGCTTCCTTCGCGGGGGTCGTTGAGCGAGCGGAGCGAGTCGAAACGCGGTGAGGGGTGCGCGCCCTCAGTCGCGGGGCTTCTCGGTCTTCGTCTCTGCGGGAGTTCGTCGGTCATCGCTTTCGCGGGTCGTTGAGCGAGCGGAGCGAGTCGAAACGCGGTGAGGTGCGCACGACCTCAGTCGCGCGCGAAGACCGTGCGTCCTTCGACGATGGTCCTGGCGACTCCGATCGACGCGAAGGCGCGGCCGGGCTCGAGGGGATCCTCGTCGAGGACGGTGAGGTCGGCGACCTTCCCCGGTTCGAGGGAGCCCTTCCATTCGGCGGCGCCGTCCTGGCGTGCGGCATCCGTCGTCATCCGGCGCAGCAGCGCCGTGCGGGTCGCGATGTCGTCCGAGCCGAGCAGATCGAGCGCGGCGTCGAGGCCGAGGCGCCAGTCGGGGGAGGCGATGGGCGCGTCGCTGGTGATCGTCGTGAGCACGCCCGACGACAGCATCTCGGCGAGCGGCCACGCCGCGGCGAGGCGCTCGGGACCCAGCTGGGCTCCCGCCCAGGCATGCGTGTGCGCGGCGATCATCGGCTGCACGGCGAAACCAGCCCCCACGGCGCGCAGCCGCGCGATCTGATCGTGCGTCGCGAGATCGCCGTGCACGACGTAGTGCGGTGCCCTCGGCGGGGCGGGCAGCGCTTCGAGGACGCGCAGGAACTCCTCGATCGAGCGGTCGCCCGTGGCATGCACGGCGACCTGCAGGCCGCCGCCCGCCGCGAGCTCGATCATGCGGCGGAAGGCCGCGAGCGGGTCGTCGCCGCGGGTGAGGAGGTGGCCCGTCGATCCGTCGGCGTAGGGTTCGCACACCCAGGCGGTGGCCATCGGGGGGATGCCGTCGGCGAAGATCTTGACGCCGGGGATCGAGAGCCATCGCGCGTCGGTCTCCGGCGCGGGGGAGTGGATGCCGCGTTCGAAGTCCGCGAGCGTGCTCTCGCCGTCGATCGTGCCGAAGAGCCGCAGCAGGGTGACCCGTGAGGTCTGCGCGCCCTCGCGGTGCAGGGCGACGTAGGCGTCGAGCATGTCGGTGCCGAAGCATCCGGTCTCGCCGTCGTCCTCTCCGGGGCCGATGCCCGGCTCGGTGTAGCTCGTGATGCCGAGCTCGGCGAGGAGGCTCCACGCGTGCCGCAGGGCGGCGCGGCGCTCGGCGGCGGTCGACACGAGGGTGCCGGACGGCTGATGCTCCGGCGGCGTGTCGGAGAAGAAGAGGTGCGGCCAGCGGGCTCCCAGCCAGGCGGCGTGCAGGTGGGCGTCGTTGATGCCGGGGACGACGGTGCGGCCGTCGAGCTCGACGGTCGAGGGGGCTCGCAGGGCCTCGGCATCTGCGTCGAGCGCGACGATGCGTCCCCCGCGGACGGCCAGGGCGGATGCCGTCGTGCCCGCAGCGTCGAAGGTGCGGATGCGTCCACCGCGGATGATCAGATCGGCGTCGTCGCCGGCGACTGTCGTACTCATTATTCCACCAGCGTAGACGAAAAGATTCCGCAGCGCGAGAGGATTCGCGAGGGCGTGTCGGCGGCGCGTACCCTGGTATCACCCCCGAAGCTCACCCGGCAATTCCGCGCGCCGGCGACCCCTCGGCGCGCCCACACAGATGCAAGGATGCAGATGACCGACGCACAGCGCGACGACTGGACCGCCCGAGAAGAACTCGCCGAGCGGATGATCCCCCTCATCGGCGCGCTCAAGCGCGAGCACGACGTGATCACGTCTCTGCACGGGCACCGCCTGCTCGGGCTCTCGGCCACGGGCATCGTCGAGGTGCACGACCGCGTCGAGCGGCTCGGCCACGCCCCGCTCGCCCTCGACGACACGCTCGCCGTGCTGGAGGCCGTGCACGCGCTGACCCCCGGCGCCTCCTCCCTCGACGTCGCCCGTCTCGCCGAGGGGCATGCGGACAGCGGCCAGGAGCTCAGCGCCTACCTCGAAGAGGTGCTCGCCCCCGCGGTCGGCGCCGTCGCCGCAGAGCCCACCGATGTCGTGCTGTACGGCTTCGGCCGCATCGGGCGCCTGCTCGCCCGCATCCTCATCGCCCACACCGGCGGCGGCAGCGGGCTCCGCCTGCGCGCCATCGTCGTGCGCCGCGGTTCGGAGAACGACCTCGTCAAGCGCGCCTCGCTGCTCCTGCACGACTCGGTGCACGGACGGTTCGCCGGCTCCGTCACCGTGGATGAGGAGGCCGAGCAGATCATCGCCAACGGCACCCGCATCCAGGTGATCTACTCCGACGACCCCGGCGCCATCGACTACACGGCGTACGGCATCCACGACGCGATCGTCGTCGACAACACCGGACGCTGGCGCGACGAGGCCGGTCTCTCGCAGCACCTGAACTCCACGGGCGTCGCACGCGTGCTGCTCACCGCACCGGGGAAGAGCCCGCTCAAGAACATCGTGCACGGCATCAACGACGGCGTCATCGACGATGCGGACCGCATCCTGTCCGCCGCATCCTGCACCACCAACGCGATCACGCCGGTGCTCGCCGCGATCGACGAGGCCTACGGCGTGGTCAAGGGGCACGTCGAGACGGTCCACTCGTTCACGAACGATCAGAACCTCATCGACAACTTCCACAAGGGCGACCGTCGAGGCCGCTCCGCGGTGCTCAACATGGTCATCACGGAGACCGGGGCCGCGAAGGCCGTCGCCAAGGCGCTGCCGCAGCTGGAGGGCAAGCTCACGGGCAGCTCCATCCGCGTTCCCACCCCCGACGTGTCGCTCGCGGTGCTCCACCTCACGATCGCGCGCCCCGCCACGAAGGACCAGGTCAACGACTACCTCCGACGCGTCTCCCTGCACTCGCGCCTGCGCCAGCAGATCGACTACGTGGAGTCGCCAGAGGTGGTCTCGACCGACTTCGTGGGCTCGCACCGCGCCGGGATCGTCGACGGTCTCGCCACGATCGCCGACGAGGACACGCTGATCCTCTACGTCTGGTACGACAACGAGTTCGGATACTCCTGCCAGGTGATCCGCGTGCTGGAGACGATGGCGGGGTCGCACCCCGTCGTGCTGCCGGCGCGCCGCACGGTGACGCTCGAGGGCTGAGCGGGCGGATGTCGGCGCCGCACGGCAGTATGGGGGCATGACGCCCAGCGCCCTGCTGTCCGAACGGCTCCGCTCCCACAGGCTCACAGCGCCCGCGCGCACCGTGACGGATGCCGCCTCGCACATGCTCGCGGTGCAGGGGCAGGAGTTCCTCGCCGGCCGGTGGGCTCTCGGCATCCGCACGAGCGGAGCGCCCGCGCTCTCCGCGGTCGACAGGGCTTTCGCGCGCGGCGAGCTCGTGCGGTCGTGGACGATGCGGGGAACGCTGCACATCATCCCCGCCGCCGACCTGCGCTGGGTGCTCTCGATCACCGGCGAGCGGCAGCGCAAGCAGGTCGCGGGCAGGCACCGGGAGCTCGGCATCGACGGGGAGATGCTCGCCCGTGTCGGAGGGGCACTTCGAGAGCGCCTCGCCGACGGCGGCAGAACGCGGGCGCAGCTGCTCGACGACATCGCGGCGCTGGGCATCGACCCGTCGGCGCAGCGCGGGGTGCACCTCATCGGCGCGCTGTGCGTCGACGGCGTCCTCGTGCAGGGGCCGGTGGTTGCGCGCGACGGAGCGGTCGGACGTGAGCAGCTGTTCGTGCTGGCCGATGAGCACCTGCCCGATGCCGTCGCGCCGGACGACCCGCTGGCGGAGTTCTTCGTGCGCTACATCGACGGCCACGGCCCCGCGGGCGCCGCGGACTTCGCGTGGTGGTCGGGGCTGACCCTCGGCGCGGCTCGCGAGGCGGTCGAGCGCGCCCGGCATCGCGTCACCGAGGTCGAGGAGGGGCTCTTCGTCTCCGCCGTGCGGCCGCGCCGTGGTCGTGGGGTCGATGACGCCGAGCTGCGCGCACTGCCGATGTTCGACGAGTACTACATCTCCTACGCAGACCGCACCCCTGTCGCCGATGCCGACGCCATGGCGCGCATCGGCCCAGGCAAGAACGGGATGGTGAGGGCGAGCCTGCTCGCGGGCGGGCGCATCGCCGGAGCATGGACCCACTCCGCCGCCGTGGGGCGGCACCGCGATGCGCCGATCGCCGAGCCCTTCGACGCGGCGCTGGATCCGGATGCCGTCGACGCGGCGCTCAGCCGGTACGGCGACTTCGTCGCCCGCTGATCCCTCTTCGCGTCGACGCGTCGTCAGGGCTCACTCGTCGGCGTGCCGCCCGAGGAAGTTGTAGACCTCGTTGTCGTCGACACCGGGGAAGGCGCCGCGGGGGAGCGGCGAGAACATGTGCGTGTGCACGCGGGCGCTCGGCCACGCCTTCCCGCTCCAGCGCTCAGCGAGGTCGGACGGAGGCCGGCGGCAGCACGCCTCGTCGGGGCAGGTCGAGACGGCGCGGTCTGCGGTCTCCCGCCCGCGCCACCAGCGCGCGTCGTCGAACGGCACGCCGACCGTCACCGAGAACTCGCCGTCGGTCGCCGAGCCGGTCTGCGTGGAGCACCAGAACGTCCCGGAGGGGGTGTCGGTGTACTGGTGGTGCTCCGTGGTGCGGTTCTGCTGCGTGAACGCACCGCGCGCCTGGAACTTGCGGCACACGCGCTGCCCCTCGACGGCGCCCGTGACGTCCATGGGCAGCGGCAGGTCGTCGTTCTCGTAGACGCGGGTGATCGCGCCGTTCGCCGCGACGCGCAGGAAATGCAGCGGCATCCCCAGGTGCTGCGTGAGCAGGTTCGTCATCCGCATGCCCGCCGCCTCGTGCGTGACGCCGAACGCGTCGCGGAAGTCCTCGACCGCGAGGTTGCGGTCCTTCTTCGCCTGCTGCAGGAAGGCGACGGATGCCGTCTCCGGCATGAGGCAGCATGCCGCGAAGTAGTTGATCTCCAGGCGCTGCTGCAGGAAGTCCGCGTAGTCGGTGGGGGGCGTGTGGCCGAGCAGTCGGTGGGCCATCGCCTGCAAGGCCATCGACCGCAGGCCGTGACCGCCGGGGATGGACGCAGGGGGCAGGTAGATCCGTCCGTTCTCGAGGTCGGTGACCGACCTCGTCGAGTGGGGAAGATCGGTCACGTAGATGAGCTCGAACCCGAGCTTCTCGGCCATGATGCTCACCGTGCGGTGGGTGAGCGCGCCCTGCACGTGCCCTGCGGCCCGCAGATGCTTCTCGGCGAGCTTCTCGATGTCGGCGAGGTAGTTGTGCTGGGCGCGCATGCGCAGGCGCAGCTCGGTGTTCGCCCTGCGCGCCTCCTCGGGGGTCGCGATGGCCTCGCGCTCGCGGCGCTGCAGCTCGCGGTGCAGCCCCAGCAGCGACTCGATCGTCTCGTCGCTCATGCCCTTCGTGACGCGGACGGGTGCGATGCCCAGCTGGCGGAACACCGGGCTCTCCTGCGCGCGCTCGAGCTCGATCTCCAGGGCGGCGCGGCGGTTCGGCGGCTCTCCCGAGATGAGGTCGGTGACCTCGGTGCGGGTGGCCTGCGCGATCGCCTGCAGCAGGGAGAGCTTCGGCTCGCGCTTGCCGTTCTCGATGAGGCTCAGCTGGGAGCCGGCGACGCCGACCAGGGCGCCGAGCTCATCGAGGGTGTAGCCGTTCTCCAGCCGGTGGTGACGGATGCGGTGGCCGAGGGTCGTGAGGTGGATGCCGGAGGTCGCCATTCCTTGATCCTATCGAAAGAATGGAGATTCTTATCGCCAGATTCGTCAGAAAATCGCCCTCAACCCAGAAGAAGATGGATGCAACGCCCCCCACTCAAAGGAGCAGCAGTCATGGCCATCGCCGAGATCTTCACCCCTCGAGCAGCATCCGTCGCCCCCGCGCGCACGTTCGGGACGGCGCCGACCTACGACACCCCCGCGATGGCGGAGCTGACCGCCTGGGTCGACGAGATCGCCGCTCTCACGCAGCCCGACAGCATCCACTGGGTCGACGGCTCTCGCGCCGAGAACGACCGGCTGCTGCGCGGACTGGTCGACGAGGGCAAGATCATCAAGCTCAACCCCGAGTGGCGCCCCGGCTCCTACCTCGCCCGCTCGCACCCCAGCGACGTTGCCCGCACCGAGGGCCGCACGTTCATCTCCTCCGAGCGCGAAGAGGATGCCGGCCCTACGAACAACTGGGCCGCCCCCGCCGAGATGCGCGAGAAGATGACCGAGATCTTCGAGGGATCGATGCGCGGTCGCACCATGTACGTCGTGCCGTTCTCGATGGGCCCGGTCGGCGGCCCGCTGTCGCACATCGGCGTCCAGGTCACCGACAGCGCCTACGCCGTCGCCTCGATCGGCATCATGACGCGCGTCGGCGACGCCGTCACCCGCCAGATCGCCGAGGGCGCGCCGTGGGTCAAGACGGTCCACTCCGTCGGAGCCCCGCTGGAGCCTGGACAGGCCGACGTCGAGTGGCCGTGCAACGAGGAGAAGTACATCGTGCACTTCCCGGACACGCTCGAGGTCTACTCGTTCGGCTCGGGCTACGGCGGCAACGCGATCCTCGCGAAGAAGTGCTTCGCCCTGCGCATCGCCTCGGTGATCGCCCGCGACGAGGGCTGGCTCGCCGAGCACATGCTGCTCATCCGCGTGATCGACCCCGCAGGCACGGCGTACCACGTGGCCGCGGCGTTCCCCTCCGCCTGCGGCAAGACGAACCTCGCCATGCTCCGCCCGACGATCCCCGGCTGGAAGGTGGAGACCCTCGGCGACGACATCGCGTGGATCCGCCCGGGTGAGGACGGCCGCATGTGGGCCATCAACCCCGAGGCCGGCTTCTTCGGCGTCGCACCCGGAACCGGCGAGTCGACCAACGTCACCGCGGTCGAGACCCTTTGGGGCAACACGATCTTCACGAACGTGGCGCTCCGCCCCGACGGCGACGTCTGGTGGGAGGGTCTGACCGACGAGGCGCCGGCGAACCTCATCGACTGGGAGGGCAACGAGTGGACGCCCGACTCGGGACGCCCCGCCGCGCACCCGAACTCGCGCTTCACGGTGTCGGCCGCGCAGTGCCCGCAGATCTCGGAGGACTGGGAGGCGGCGGTGCCGCTCGACGTCATCCTCTTCGGCGGACGCCGCGCGAGCAACGTCCCGCTCGTCGTCGAGGCGACCGACTGGACGCACGGCGTGTTCCTCGGATCGAACATCTCGTCCGAGCGCACGGCCGCCGCCGAGGGCACGGTGGGCGAGCTGCGCCGCGACCCCTTCGCGATGCTCCCGTTCTGCGGATACAACATGGCCGACTACTTCGGGCACTGGCTGAAGGTCGGACGCACGCTCCGCTTCGACCGCGCGCCGCGGATCTTCCAGGTCAACTGGTTCCGCCGCGGCTCCGACGGCCGGTTCCTGTGGCCCGGATTCGGCGACAACTCGCGCGTCATCGACTGGATCATCCGCCGCATCTCCGGTGAGGTCACCGCGGTCGACAGCCCCATCGGCCGTCTGCCCCGCACGGAGGACCTCAACCTCGACGGACTCGACGTCCCCGAGGCGGACCTCGAGGAGCTGTTCTCGGTCGACGCCGAGGCGTGGAAGACCGAGGCCGACCTCACGGAGGCGTTCTACGACACCTTCGGCGACAAGCTGCCCGCTGCGCTGCGCGCCGAGCTGGCATCGCTGCGCTACAGGCTGTCGAACGCCTGACACGGACGGGGCGCCGCCATCGGGGGATACGGCGCCCTCCTTTCCGCCAAGGCGGGATGCTCGAGACGAACCCATGGCTGAGTGGTCTCCGGCATCCCGCCTTCGCGCATGCGGAATCCCCGGACCGGGGAGTTCACGGCGATAGGGTCGTGATATCCGCGGTCCGCGCGGTGCTGCCGGGGGGAAGTGCGATGCGTCGAGGTCTGATCGGGGGCGGCGTGCTCGCCGTCCTGTGGTTCTTCTGCGGCTGGCTGCCGTACGTCCTGTCCGGGGCGGGCGGGAGCCTGGCGACGCTCGGGCAGCTGCTCCCGTCGCCGATGCGATGGGGCATGTTCGGGAGCCCCGTGGGCTGGGCGATCGTCGAGCACGTGCTGACGCTCGTCGTGCTCGTCGGCGGGTTCGCGCTGCTCGCCTCCTGGTTCTCGACGAGCAGGGAGTCGACGGCGACGGGACGCACCGCTTTCGCGGCCGCCTGGCTCGCCGCGGTGCTGACGGCCTTCGCGATCGGCGCCGCCCTGGATCTGGGCAGCGTCGCATCGGCGATCAGCTGGTCGGGCATCAGGGGCGCCGCGGGGAGCACGGGGTTCACGATGTCGACGACCTGGTGGGCGGCGCTGGTCGGCTGGCTCCCCGCTCTGGTCTTCCTCAAGGCAGGGCGGGGGCGGGAGGCGGATGCCACCCCTGCCGAGCGTCTCCGGTCTCGGAGCGTGGTGCTGGCGGCCGTCGTCGCGGTCGCGCTGGTCGCGCTGCCCGTCGCGGCCGAGGCCGGGAACAACGCGGCGCAGGAGCAGCTGAGACAGGACCAGGCCGCGGCCGAGGTCGAGGCTCAGGAACTGGCCGATCCCGACGGCGCCGCTCCGCGAGACCCCGATGCGCCGGGCGAGCCGGTGCCTGCAGCAGCCCCGGCCGAGGGGGCGGCACCCGACGGCGCGTGCACCGCGGAGGACACGTTCTTGACCGCCCCGGGGACCGACGCCGCGACCGGGCATCGCGGTCAGTGGATCCAGCTCGTGAACGTCTCCGAGGAGCCGTGCGTCGTCGAGGGGTATCCCGATGTCGCGTACGGCGACCAGAACGGGCATCTGCTCGACGTGATCGTCGAGCACGGGGGCGCGTTCATGGCGCAGGACCCTGGACCCGCACCCGTCACCCTCCAGCCCGGCGAGACGGCCTCCGCCGTCATCGGCTGGGACGCGAACTCGGTGAACGGTCAGCTCGCCGCGCGCAGCGTGTGGATCGCCGTGCGTCCGGGGGAGCTGCGGTCCGCCACGGACATCTCACTCGACATCATCCCCGGTGCGACCGTGCACGTGACGGCCTGGCAGATCGCCGCTCCTTCCGGGAGCTGAGCCGACCGGCCGAGCTGTCGCGCTGGGCACCGACCGACGCGGCAGTCCGCGTTCGGCGGCGTGCGCCGGCCGGACTCAGGCCAGCAGCTGGTGACGGGCGAGGTCGCGGTACAGGGGAGTCGACTCGACCAGCTCGGCGTGCGTGCCGGTGCCGGCGACCACGCCGTCCTGCAGCACGATGATCTGATCGCTGTCGACGACGGTCGACAGTCGGTGCGCGATCACGACCAGGGTGCGGTCCGTCGAGACCGCGTCGATGGCCTCGCGCATGCGCTGCTCGTTCACGCCGTCGAGCGACGAGGTCGACTCGTCGAGGAGCAGGATCGGCGCGTCGGTGAGCAGTGCCCGCGCGATGGCGAGACGCTGGCGCTCGCCGCCGGAGAGCATCACGCCGTCCTCGCCGACGGGGGCGTCGAGACCGAGGGGATCGCGCTCCAGCACTTCGCCGAGGTTGACCGCGCGCAGCACACGCACGCAGTCGGCGTCTGATGCCGTCGGGGCCGCGAGGCGCAGGTTGTCCGCCAGCGTTCCGGCGAGGGTCGGGGCGTCCTGCTCGACGTAGCCGAACTGCGCGCGCAGCTCGTCGCGCGGATAGGTGCGGGCGTCGTGTCCGTGGAGTCGGATCGACCCTCCGGTGGGGTCGTAGAAGCGCTCCAGCAGCGAGAGGATTGTGCTCTTGCCGGCGCCGCTCGGGCCCACGAGAGCCACGCGGGCGCCGCGGGGCACCGTGAAGGACACGCCGCGGAGGACCTCGCGGGAAGGTGAGGGCGCCGGGTCGTCCGCCGACTCCAGGTGCGCGTCGGCGAGCAGGGTCCGCGCCTCGCGCGCGGCCTTCTCCCGAGCGGCGACGACGTTCTCCGGGTAGCGGAAGCGCACGTCGCGGAACTCGACGGCGGGCGCGGCGGCATCCGTCTCTTCGCGGGGGACGGATGCCGCGATGGCCTCGTCGTCCTGCGTCTCGGTCGGCAGGTCGAGGACCTCCTGGATGCGTCCGAGCGCGCCCAGCGCCTGGTTCACCGACGTGATCGCGCCGAACGTGGTGGCGAGCGGCATGACCAGCATGAAGAGGAACATGATGAAGGTGATCAGGGAGGCGATCGTGATCGTGCCCGCGGCGACACGGAAGCCGCCGACTCCCAGGACCACGAGCAGCGACAGCTGCAGGGCGATGCCGGCGATCGGCACGACGAGCGAGGAGATCTTCGCGATCCGCACGCCGATGCCGTACGCGTCGGCGGCGAGTGCGGACACGTTCTCGGTCTCGCGCTCGGTGGCGCCGGAGGCGCGCACGGTGCGGATCGAGCCCACCGCACGCTCGACGCCGGAGGCGAGCTCGCCCACCTTGACCTGCTGCGCGGTGGACGCGGTGCGGATCCGTCCGCTCAGGGCCACGACGACGATGACGGACACGCCGATCACGATCACGATGAGCAGCAGGAGCAGGGGGTCGATCAGCAGCATCGCGATCAGGGCGCCGACGAACAGGATCGCGCTCCCGACGGCATCCGCGAGGCCCTGCGTCAGCACGGCGTAGAGGAGCGTGGTGTCGGTGCCGACGCGCGAGACGAGATCCCCGGTGCGGCGGGCGTCGAACTCGCTGATCGGCAGGTGCAGGATGCGGGCGATGAGCTTGCGGCGGCTCGAGTGGACGACCGCGGTGCCCGTGCGCTGGAGGAGGTAGTGCTGGTAGCCCGAGATGATCGAGGAGACGACGACGAACCCGATGAGCAGCCAGATCAGGATGCCGAGGCCGCTGTTCGACTGCACGGCCTCGATGACCTGGCCGACGAGGAGGGGCTGGACGAGCGAGGTCGCGGCGCCGAACACGCTGAGCACGGCGACGACGATCAGCGTGCGCTTGTGCTCGAAGAGGAAGGGGAGGAGCTGGCGGAACGTGGCGCGGGGACCGTCTTGCGGCGCGCCGCGTCCGCGTCGGCGTGTCGTCGCCGTGCTGGACATGCGGAACCTCGATCTGAGAGGGGTGGGTACTTCGACCGTACTTCGTGTCGATGCGGTTTCTGTGGATGGGCTGTGTGGCCGGTTCAGCTGCGGCCGAAGCGGCGGTGCGCGGCCTGCTTCGTGACGCCGAGTGCGCTCGCGATCGCCTGCCAGGAGTAGCCGAGATTGCGGGCCTTGCGCACCTGCGCCTCCTCGGCGCGCGCGATGTCGAGGCGGAGCCCCGCCAGGCGGTGCAGCTCGGCAAGGGGTTCTGCCCCGTCTTCGGAGACGGCGGATGCCTTCACCATGATCCACGACCTTTCCGTCAACGATCATTGACGTCCATCCTGATCGAAGAGTCGGCGAATGTCAACATGAATTGACGACAGGTCCGTCCCCTCCGACAGGGCGGCCGGGCACCGGGCGCCGGCCCTTCGCCTCGATAGGATGAGGCATCCGGAAGCCGCGTGAACCCGCACGGAACGGCGACCGGCCACCACCCGCCGATGGAGTCCCCGTGGCCACGATCGACCCCCGACGTCTGCTCGTCCTGCGCGCCTTCGTGCTCTCCGACTCCGTCACCGCCACGGCGGCCGCACTGCACCTCACGGCATCCGCCGTCTCCCAGCAGCTCGCCGCGCTCGAACGGGAGGTCGGTCAGCAGCTCATGGTGCGCACGGGGCGCAAGCTCGCGCTGACGCCCGCCGGACGCATCCTCGCCGAGCACGCGGAGGAGATCAACTCCCGCCTCAAGATCGCCGAGGCGGAGCTCGCCGCGCACTCCGGCGGCCTCCTCGGGCAGCTGCGCATCGGCGCGTTCCCGACCGCGATCAGCTGGGTCGTCGCCCCCGCGATCGTGGAGCTGCGCCGCAACGCCCCTGGTATCGACGTCAAGGTCGTCGACGCCGAGGCGCACATGAGCCACCGCATGCTCATGCGCGGAGACATCGACGCCACCGTCAGCCTGGAGTACGAGTCCGACCCCGAGCGCGATTCCCCCGACATCGTGAAGTTCCCGCTCTACATCGAGCGGTTCAAGGCGGCGGTCCCGCACAGCCACCCGCTCGCCTCATCCGACGGTGTGGAGCTGACGCAGCTCATCGAGGACGGCTGGATCATGCCCTCTCCCGGAAACCCCTCGCGCACCATGGTGCTGCAGGCGTGCGCGGAGCTGGGGTTCCACCCGACGATCACGCACGTGTCTGACGACTACCGCGCCGCGGTCTCGCTCGTCGCCGCCGAGGCCGGGGTGTGCCTGGTGCCGGAGTCCGCACTGTCCGCGCGGGATGCCGAGTGGGTGACGATCCTTCCCACGCAGGGGATCGCCCCGCTGCGCAAGGTCATCATGACCACACGTCGCGACAACCAGGGGCATCCGGTGGTGCGCGCGGGCCTCGACGCGATGCGGACCGTGCTCGCCGAGCCCGACTCGGAGATCCACGGTCCGCTCGCGCGTTCCGACACGTTCAGCGTGGAGTGACCGACCCCGTCGACGGAGCGTTCTCGCGGAGGAAGGCGTCGACGTGCCGGTGGTACTCGACCGGCTTGTCGCGGCGCACGCAGTGGTGCGCCCCGTCGATCACGACGATGTCGAATCCGGGAGCGACCGCGGTCAGGCGCTCACGGGAGTGCTTGTCGACGATGACGTCGCCGGTCCCGGTGACCAGCAGCGCGGGCACCCCGGTCGGTCCGACGGTGATCTGGCGGGCCGTGGGGGTCCAGATGCGGCGCTTCTCGTGCACGCGCTGCTCCATGTAGGCGATGTCGACCGCCTTCATGGCCTCGGCGAGGGGCCGCAGCTCCTCCTCGGGCCAGTGCGGCTTCTGGGTGCGCTGCATCTCGACGAGCTCGTCGACGGTCGCGGTGTCGGCGAAGTCGAACGGGTCCTTCTCGGTCTGCTCCACGCTGAGCCACGGGTTGGGGCCGGCCTCCGGCACCCACCACGGCGGATCCTCCAGCACCACCCCGGCCACCAGATGAGGCGCGTCGGCCGCGACGAAGGCGGCGATGCGCGCGCCCATCGAGTGCCCGACGATCAGCGTCCGCCGTCCGGTCTCCTCGAGGATGTCCTCCAGGATGTCGATCGCGTCCTGCACCATCACGTCGGTCGACGGCACGCCCTCGTGCTCGGGGAGGCGTCCGGGCGAGCGGCCGTGACCCCGCGCATCGGGGGCGACGATGTGGAAGTCGTCCCCCCAGCGGTGCACCGCATCCCCGTAGCAGGCGCCGGACTCGACGGCGCCGTGCAGGATCAGGATGACGGGAGCCTCTTCGGCATCCCGTCCGAACTCTCGGACGAACAGGTCAGTACCCACGTGTCCTCTTTCTGTCTCGTGCCGGGCCGGCTTCTGGCCGAACCACGGCGTCGTGGTCATTCGGTGAGTCATGGTCACGATCGTCGCACGTGCGCCCGATCGTGCGCACGGGGGCGTCGTTATGAGTCGGGAGCTCCGCCTCGGGCGTCGCGTCGACGAGGGACTGCGTGTACGGATGCTGCGGCGAGCGGAAGATCTCGTCCGACGGCCCCGTCTCGACGATCCGCCCGCGGTTCATGACCGCGACGCGATCGCTGTAGAGGCGGATCACGGCGAGGTCGTGGCTGACGTGCAGGAACGAGATCCCCTGATCGCGCTGCAGGTCGGCGAGCAGGTTGAGGATCTGCGCGCGCACCGAGACGTCGAGCGCCGAGGTCGGCTCGTCCGCGATGATCAGGGCGGGCTTGAGCGCGAGCGCCCTGGCGACCGCGACGCGCTGCAGCTGTCCGCCTGAGGCCTCGTGCGGGTAGCGCTCGAGGTAGTCGGAGCCCAGCCCCACCGAGGCGAGCAGGTCGATCAGCTCCGCCGTCGAGGTCGTCTCGCCGTGCGCGCGGAACACGTTCTCGAGCGTCTGCCGCACCGTCTGCCGCGGATTCAACGAGGCCAGCGGATCCTGGAACACCATCGCGACGTTGCGCCGCAGGCCGCGGAGGCCCTTCGCGCTGAGCTGCGCGATGTCCTGCCCGTCTGTGACGACGGAGCCGGAGCTCGGAGCGATCAGCCCGTTCGCCATCCGCGCCAGGGTCGACTTGCCCGACCCCGACTCGCCCACCAGCCCCAGCGCCTCGCCGCGGCCGACGTGCAGGGTGACGCCGTCGACCGCGAGCGCGGTCTTGCGGTTCCGGCCGAACACGCCTCCCGTGCGGTAGCGCTTGGTGACGTCCGTCATCACGAGGATCGGTTTGCTCATCGGGCGGCCTCCTGCAGGTCGGGGAGACGATCGAGATGGCACGCGGCCCGGTGCAGGCCGTCGGTGCGCGCGCCCCGCACGGTCGGCGCCGGCAGCTCGGTCTCGCACCGTCCGTCGAGCTGCGCGGCGAAGGCGCAACGGGGAGCGAACGCGCACCCGGCTCCTGCGTCCCGCAGCGACGTGGGGACCCCGGGGATCGCTCGGAGCCGCGCCCGCTCGCCCTCGGCGTCGAGACGCGGGGTCGCGGCCCTGAGCCCCGCGGTGTACGGATGGGCCGGCCGTTCGAAGATGTCGCGCAGGGTCCCGTACTCGGCCTCGCGCCCTGCGTAGAGCACGAGCACATCGTCGGCGGCGCTCGCGACGACCCCGAAATCGTGGCTGATCAGCAGCATCGCCATGCCGTACTCGTCCTGCAGGCCGCGCAGCAGCGCGAGGATCTGCGCCTGCACGGTGACGTCGAGGGCCGTGGTCGGCTCGTCGGCGATCAGCAGGGCGGGGCGGTTCACCAGCGCCATCGCGATCACCGCGCGCTGGCGCATGCCGCCGGAGAACTCGTGCGGATAGCGTCGGGCGCTCTCGGCGGGGTTCGGGATGCCGACGCGGTCCAGCATCTCCACGGCGCGAGCGAGCGCGGCGCGGCGGGAGACGGAGGAGTCGTGGAGCCGCACCGCCTGCACGATCTGCGCCCCGATGCTGAGGTAGGGGCTCAGCGCGGAGAGCGAGTCCTGGAAGACCATCGCGACGTCGGCTCCGCGGATCCGGCGCAGCGCCCTCTCATCGGCGGTGAGCATCTCGCGACCGGCGACGCGGATGCTGCCGCGCGCGCTCGCCGCCGGAGGCAGGAGCCGCATGATCGAGCGGCCCGTGATGGTCTTGCCCGAGCCGGACTCGCCCACCACGGCGAGCGTGCGGCCCTTCTCGACCGAGACCGAGAGGCCGCGGACGACGTCGACGTCGGCGCCGCCGAGGGCGAAGGAGATGGAGAGGTCGTCGATCTGGAGCACGGGTTCAGGCACGGCGGATCCTCGGGTCGAGAAGCGGCATGAGCATGTCGGCGAGGAGGTTGCCGATGATGATGAGGAAGGCGGAGAACAGGGTGACCCCGACCACCAGGCTGAGATCGGACTCGTTCACCCCCGCGAGCAGGAGGTCGCCGAGGCCGTGGAGGCTGAACACCTTCTCGGCGATCACCGAGCCGCCCAGCAGCGCGGCGACGTCGAGGGCGAACATCGCCACGATCGGGATCATCACGCCGCGGACGGCGTGCGCGTTCACACGGCGGGGCGATGCGCCCCGCGCGGTCATCGCGACCAGGTGGTCGGAGGACAGCTCGCCGAGCAGCTGGGTGCGCGTCACCCTGATGTAGCCGGCCGCCAGGATGATCGACAGCACCATCCACGGGCCGATCAGATGCCAGGCCCACTCCCACGGCGACTCCGAGATCGGGACGAACCCCGAGTAGGGGAGCGCGTTCAGCATGAACCCGAACACCTGCACCACGAGCAGGCCCACGAGGAACGTCGGCACGGCGAGGCCGAACATCGCGAAGCCGGCGGAGAACCTGTCGATGAGGCCGCCCTTGCGGATGGCGGATGCCGCGCCGAGGCCGACGCCGACGAGGAGGCAGAGCACCGCGGCGCCGAACGTCAGCGACAGCGTCACGGGAAGGCGCTCGACGATGAGCGTCGTCACGTCGCTCTGGTTGGGGAACGAGTACCCGAAGCAGGGGGCGGCGCAGTGCACCTGCTGCGAACCGGAGCCGTAGGTGCGGCCGACGAACAGCCCCTTCACGAACTCGACGTACTGCCAGAGCACGCCCTTGTCGGTCTGCATGTAGGCGCTGACCTTGGCGAGGGTGTCGGCGGGGCAGGGCTTGCCGCACATGGCGCGAGCGGGGTCGCGCGATGCGCCGAAGAAGAGGGCGATCGTCACGAAGGCGATCGCGAGGAGCATGAACACCGCGGTGAACAGGCGGCGGGAGATGTAGCCGATCATGATGCGTCCTCCGTGCGCACATCGAGGACGTCGCGGAGCGCGTCTCCGGCGAGAGTGGCCCCGAACACGATGCAGAACACCACAGCGCCGGGGAAGACCATGTACCAGACGTCGGCGCCGCTGTAGATCCAGGGGAGGGAGTCGGACAGCAGCTTGCCGAGGTCGGGGACGTCGCCGCGCAGGCCGACGCCGAGGAAGGAGAGACCGGCGACCATGCTGACGTTCGCCGGGAGGGACATCGCGAACAGCACGACGACGAGTCCGAGGAGGTGGGGGAGCATCTCCCGGCGGATGATCTGCCAGGGCGGCGCACCGGTGGAGCGTGCGGCCTCGACGAACGCGCGGGCGTTCACGGCTCCGGCCTGGGCCCCGATGATCCGGGCCGGCACCGTCCAGCCGAAGAACGCGAGCACGAACACGAGCACCAGCTCCCGGGGGAACTCCGGGGGGACGATCACCATCACGGCGATCACGAACATCAGCCCGGGGAAGCCGAACATGAAGTCGATCACCCGTCCGGCGACCGCGTTGAGCCAGCCGCCGAAGTAGCCCATCGCGGTGCCGAGTGCGGCCGCGAAGACGATCGAGATGATGCTGGCCGCGAAGGCGATGAACAGCGAGGAGCGGATGCCGTAGACGATCTGCGCGAACAGGTCGATGCCGGTCACCGGGGCGACGCCGAGCCAGTGCTCGGCGCTCACGCCGCCGAGGGGGCCGAGCGGCCGACCGCCGTTCGGGTCGAGGAGATCCGTGTGGAACGAGTACGGGTCCTGCCCCTCGAGCGCGACGAGAACCGGCGCGAGCACCCCGGCGAGGAGCGGGATCGCGAGCATCACGAGTCCGATCACCGCCGAGCGCTTCCGGGTGAAGCGGCGGAGGACCGACGGGCGTCGGCCCTCCGCGCGCTTCGTGTCGACCAGGGTCATGGTGCTCACTCGGAGATGCCGACGACCAGCTCGTTCGCGAACGGCGGGTAGGCGGGGATGAAGTAGTTCACGATGTTCGATCCGGCGAGAGCCTGGGTGCGCTGCACCAGGATCGGGACGATCGGAGCATCCTCCATGATCTGCCTGTCGATCGCGGCCCACATCTCTCCGGCCTTGTCGAGGTCGGGCTCGGAGATCGCGGCGTCGATCGCGGCGTCGACATCGGGGTTCGAGTAGTTCGAGGCGTTCCCTCCGCCGTTCCCGATCTCGCTGGATGCGAACAGCGGCTGGATCGTGCTCATGCCGCTCGGGAAGTCGGCTCCCCATCCGCTCGTCGTCATGTCGTAGTCGCCGCCCCCGGAGGAGACGAGCTCGTACCAGGTGTCGGAGTCGAGGCCGTTCAGCTCGACCGTGATCCCGGCCTTCTCGAGGGAGTTCTTGATGCTGAGGGCCTCCTTCTCCTCGATCGCGCTCACATCGGTCGGGTAGGTGAGGCTCAGCGTGAGATCGGTGACGCCGGCATCCGCCAGGAGCTTCTTGGCCTTGTCTACGTCGCCCTTGTCGCCGCCGCCGTAGAGGTCGAACTCCTCGTAGCCCGGCATGCCGGGCGTCATGATCGTGGAGCTGATCTGCCCGCCGAACTTCGGGCCTCCGTAGACGCTCTGCACCTCGGCCTTGTTGAGGGCGAAGTTGATCGCCTGGCGGACGCGCACATCCGCCAGCTCGGGGCTCTTCATGTTCAGTGCGAGGTAGCGGAAATAGCCGGAGGGGCCATTGGCGAGGCGGTCCGAGATCGAGGGGTCGGACTCGATGCGCTGGAACTGGGACGGCGAGATCAGGGCGTTGCTGATCGCGTCCTTGTCATCGCCCTTGTCGTCGATGAGGCGCTGCACGATCGTGTCGTTGTTCAGACCCATGTCGACGACGATCTTGTCGGGGCCCGCGAATCGCACGTCGTCGGTCTTCTCATCCCAGTGCGGGTTGCGCTCCAGCACGGCCTGCGAGCCCTTGGAGTACTCGGTGATCATGTACGGGCCGCTGGCGACGGGGTGCTCGCCGTAGGTCTCCGGCTCCGTGTCGGCGGCGGCCGGCACCGGCGCGAACGCGGGCATGCTCACGATCCACGGCCAGTTGCCGAACGGGCGGTTGAGGTGGAACACGATCGTCTGGTCGTCGACGACCTCGATCGAGTCCAGCTCCTCGCCGTCGTAGGGGCCCTCGTAGTCCTCCGCGCCGACGAGCAGGGTCTTGTGGTAGCCGAGGCCGCCCTGGAACATCGGGGCGAACGACCGCTCGACGCCGTACTTGACGTCCGCGGCGGTGATCGGGGTGCCGTCGGAGAAGAGGAGATCGTCCTTGAGCGTGAAGGTCCAGGTCTTCCCTCCGTCGTCGGTGGTGCCGGTGTCCGTCGCCAGGTCGGGGGTGAGGATCGTCTCCTTGTCGGGGAACGTCTGCCACGAGGTGAGTCCGCGGTGGACCCAGCGCAGGCGGCTCGTGGGCACCATCTGCGCGTTCGCGGTCTCCCACGACTCGTTCGCACGACGGGAGAGGTAGTGCAGGGTGCCGCCGGTGGGGACGGACTCCATCGCCGTCGCCGTGCCGTCGGACGTGGACTCCGTGGGGCCGGAGTTCGCATTGCACCCGGTCACCACGAGGGCGACGACGAGCGCGAGCCCTCCGAACAGCACTTTCCGAGATCGATTCACCATTGATCGCGCTTCCTGTGAGGCGGTCCCCCATCGGGTCGGGGGCGAGAGTGGTCTCTCAGGAATGCAGTCTGTCGGCGCGTCTGCGACGGCGTCCATCGAGCAGTTCTGCATGTGATCTGTAAGAAGAACTTAACGATCGCAGGCGTTCGCCGTGATGACTCGAGGCGGGCACGCACAGTGCGACGTGGCTCGGGTCCAAGAATAGTCGATCAGGCCGCTCTTGACCAGAAGAAGCCCGCCGGTGTGCGGAGGCCGCCGTGCTGAGACAGACTGGGCGGATGCTGTCTGCTCCGAAGCTCACGTCCGGCGACAGGGTCGCCGTGCTGTCCCCGGCCTTCGCCGCCCCCGCGGTCGCGCCCGCCCTGCACGAGCAGGCGATGAGCCGTCTCGCGACCCTCACCGGGCTCGTCCCGGTGGAGTATCCGACGACGAGACTCCTCGACGCGACGCCCGAGGCGAGGGCCGCCGATGTCAACGCGGCGTTCGCCGACCCGAGCATCCGCGCGATCCTCGCGACGATCGGCGGAGACGATCAGATTCTGGTGGTGCCGCACCTCGACGCCGCGCTCGCGACGGCGGATCCGAAGCCGTTCGTCGGATACAGCGACAACACGAACATCCTGAACTGGCTGTGGACCCACGGCATCAGCGGATACTACGGCGGCTCGACCGCGGTGCACCTCGGCCCCGGCCCCGCCGTCGACGACGTGCACCTGCGTGCGCTGCGCGCCCTGCTCCTCGACGGCGGGACGCTCGAGATCACCGAGCCGGGGGAGTCGGAGGACGTGGGCCGGCGCTGGGCCGATCCGCGCGCGCTCACCGAGTACGGAGATCGCGTGCCCACCGAGCCGTGGACCTGGGCGGGCCCCGCCGCGCGGGTGGCGGGGCGGACCTGGGGCGGCTGCCTGGAGTCGATCGACGGTCTGGCGTTCCTCGGGCGTCTGCCGCAGCCGCACGAGCTCGAGGGCGCGATCCTGCTGCTGGAGACGAGCGAGGAACGCCCGCCGGCCGGCTGGGTGGCGCGCTGGCTGCGCTACCTCGGCGAGCTCGGCATCCTCGGGGCCGTTGCGGGCGTGGTCATGGCACGGCCCCCGGTGAGCGACGTCGAGTTCCGGCCGACGCCCGGTGAGGCGAAGGCGCTGCGCGACGCTCAGCGCGACGTCGTGATCGATGTGGTCGGACGATACAACCCCGATGCCGTCGTCTGCGTCGGCGTCCCGTTCGGCCACACGCGTCCGCAGTGGATCCTGCCCTACGGCGGGACGATGGTGCTCGACGGCGCCGTGCAGACGATCACCGCGGACTACTGAGACCGGGGGAGGGAGCCGACACGGTGGCCCGGCCGCTCACTCCTCCGTGACGCCGAGCGAGAGGCCGGGCAGGAAGTCGGCGGTGGGGGAGAGCAGCTGCTCCAGCTCGAGCACGACGAGTCGGTTCTCCCCGGAGCGTGTCGCGGGCGACGGCGCATAGAGCGTCCGCTGCGGGCCGTTGCGCCAGTACCGCCCGAGGAAGAATCCGTTGAGGAACGCGTACCCCTTGCTCCACGCCGCGGTGTCGATGAAGAGATCGGTCGGCTCATCGAGGTCGAACGCCGCGGTCCACGCCGAAGGTCCGGCCGTGCTCGTGGTCAGAGGCAGGTGCGCGGCGATCTGCGCCACGTCCAGCGGCGTGGACGCCCAGCCGATGAGGGGCGCCCCCTCCAGCGTCACGGCGCCGATGAGGCCCTTCCGCTCGCCGAGGCGGTGGTCGTAGTTCACCCGACCCTGATCCTCGACGAGGATGCTGAGCACGCGTCCGTCGGGGATCGCGATGGTCTGGTCGTGGCGGGTGCGGGCGAGCGTGCCGACGGGCACGCCGTCGATGCTCACCCAGGCGAGGTCGCGCACGTCGTCGAGACGGAGCACGCCGCCGCGCCCCTCGGGGAGGTCGACGTCGTACCGCACGAGCGCGCTGAGGTGCGAGAGCTCCTCGAAGGACGCGGGGGCGTGCGTGCGGACGGCGGATGCCGGAGCATCCGTCCAGGAGCCCGCGGCGCTGAGCGGCGCGGAGAACGTCGGGGCCTCGCGTCGCGGCGCGGGCAGCTCGTCGGGCACCGGCGCGTGCTTCGCGATGACGTCGCGGAAGGCGAAGAACTTCGCGGTGGGCTGTCCGGCCTCGTCGAGCGGCGCGTCGTAGTCGTAGGAGGTGACGAGGGGAAGGTAGCGCCCCTTGTCGTTGGCCCCGTTGGTGAGGCCGAAGTTCGTACCGCCGTGGAACATGTAGATGTTCACGGATGCCCCGGCCGCGAGGAGCGCATCGAGGTCGGATGCGGCGGCCTCCGTGCTCGTCACGTGATGCACGCCGCCCCACCAGTCGAACCAGCCGTCCCAGAACTCGGAGCACATCAGCGGTCCGGTCGGCTGATGCCGACGGAGCGTGGCGAGGCGCTCGACGCTGCGCGAGCCGAACGACGCGGTCTTGTGCAGCCCGGGCAGGCTGCCGTCCTCCAGCATCTGGGCCGTGGGCTGATCGACGGTCGTCAGCGGGACGGTGATCCCGGCATCCCTGGTGACCTCGACGAGAGCGCGGAGGTACTCCTTGTCCGAGCCGTAGGCGCCGTACTCGTTCTCGATCTGGACGAGGACGACGGGTCCGCCGCGGTCGATCTGCCGGGGAGTGACGATCTCGTACACGCGTCGCAGGTACGCGCTCACGTCGGCGAGGTAGGCCGGGTCGGACGACCGCAGCGCGGTGCCGTCGGCGGTGAGCCAGACGGGGAGTCCGCCGTTGTGCCACTCGGCGCAGATGTAGGGGCCGGGGCGGACGATGGCGTCGAGGCCCTCGGCGTGCACGAGGTCGAGGAATCCGCCGAGATCGTTCCAGCCCGTCGCGTCCCAGTCTCCGCGCCGCGGCTCGTGGGCGTTCCAGGCGACGTAGGTCTCGATCGTGTTCAGCCCCATCAGCCGCGCCTTGCGGATGCGGTCCTGCCACTGGTCCGGGTGCACTCGGAAGTAGTGGATGGCGCCGGAGATCACCTGGTGCGGCCGGCCGGCGCGGAGGAAGTGGTCGTCGCCGATGGAGAAGCTGGTCACGATGAAGTGCTTTCGATGAGAGGGCGGGCGCGCCGTGCGGCGCGCCCGCCCCGGGTGTTACTTGTTGACGGAGAAGCCCTGGGCGTTGCCGTACTCGACCAGCGCGTCCTGCCAGGCGGTGAGGCCCTCGTTCAGGTCGGTGCCGTTCTGGTACGACTGTCCGACGGTGTCGCCGAAGATGCTGTTCGCGTAGACCTGGTAGGGCAGGTAGTGCCATCCCTTGACGACGCTCTTCGCGGCATCCGCGAGCACCTCGTTGATCTTCTGGCCGCCGAAGTACTCCGGCGCCTCGCTGAGGAACTCGTCGCTGGAGAGCTCGGCGTTGGTCGACGGGAACCCGCCGGACTCGAGGAAGATCTTGATGCTGTCCTCGGAGTTGTTCAGCCACCACAGGAAGCCCGCGGCGAGGGCCGGGTTCTTGCTCTGGGTGGTCACGGCCTGACCGCCGCCGCCGTTCTCCGCGCTGGCGGGCGAGCCGTCGTAGGTCGGCATCGGGGCGACGCGCCAGTCTCCCGAGCCGTCAGGGGCGCCGGAGATGAGGTTGCCCGGCATCCAGGCGCCGATGATGAGGGTCGCGATGCTGCCGTCGCCCAGGCCGCGGAACCACTCGTCGCTCCAGCTGGAGGTGGGGGCGACGAGGCCCTCGGAGACGAGGCGGTTCCAGTTCTCGGTCCACTTCTTCGACCCGGCATCCTGGAGGTCGATCGTGACATCGGTGCCCTCCGTCTGGAACGGCGTGCCGCCGGCCTGCCAGATCATCGAGGTCGCGAAGCCGGCGTCGCCGGTGTCGTTGGTGATGTACGCGTTCGGGTTCGCCGCGTGGATCGCCTTGGCGGCCTCGTAGTACTCGTCCCACGTGGTGGGGACGGCGATGCCGGCCGCGTCGAAGACGGACTTGTTGTAGAACAGGGCCATGGGGCCGGAGTCCTGCGGGAGGCCGTAGATCGCCTTGTCGCTGGTCACGGAGCCCCAGGTGGATGCCGTGTAGTCGTCTTCGAAGTCGGCGAAGCCGTACTGCGCGAGGTCGACGAACGAGTCCGTCAGCGAGAACTGCGGGAACGCCTGGTACTCGATCTGCACGACGTCGGGGGCGCCGGATCCGGCCTTGATGGCGTTCTGCAGCTTGGTGTACTCGTCGTTGTTCGTTCCGGCGTTGACCAGGTTGACCTTGACGTTGGGGTAGGCCTTCTCGAACGCCTCGACCTGGGCCTCGGCGGAGGGCGTCCACGACCAGTAGGTGATCTCGCCGCCCTTCTCGAGTGCGGCCTTGACGGAGTCGAACGTGCCGTCGCCTGCGGCGCTGCCGCCGCCGTCGGAGGCGCCGCCGGCGGAGCAGCCGGCGAGGGCGATGGCGGCGACGGTGCCGGCCGCGAGCACGGCGAGGGCGCGCCGCACCGCGGGTGAGGGAAGGTGCTTCATTGCTGTGTCCTTTCGGGAGGTGGTCCGGCTCTGGACCGGGTGTTGCAGGGAGGGGGACGGGAGGCTACTGCTTGACGCTTCCCGCGGTGAGACCTGACTGCCAGAAACGCTGCAGCAGCAGGAAGGCGATGACGATCGGGACGATCGTGAGCAGGGAGCCCATGATCACGAGGTTGTAGATGGGCTGCGAGCCCGCGCCGATCGCCTGGGAGCTCCACTGGTTGAGGCCGACGGTGAGCGGATACCAGGCGGGGTCGGAGAGCATGATCAGGGGCAGGAAGTAGTTGTTCCAGGTCGCGACGACCGTGAACAGCGCCACCGTCACGATGCCGGGCGCCAGCAGGCGCAGCGAGATCGTGAAGAAGGTGCGGAACTCCCCGGCGCCGTCGATGCGCGCCGCCTCCAGCAGTTCGGTCGGCACCGACTCCGAGGCGAAGACCCAGATGAGGTAGAGGCCGAACGGGCTGATCAGGGAGGGGATGATCACGGCCCACGGCGTGTTCGTGAGCCCGAGCTCGCTGAACAGCAGGAAGGTCGGCACCGCGAGGGCCGTGCCGGGAACGGCGACCGCGCCGAGCACGACGGCGAACACGGCACGGCGGCCGGGGAAGCGGTACTTGGCGAGACCGTATCCCGCCATCGTCGCGAGCAGCGTCGCGCCGCCCGCCCCCACCACGACGTACAGCAGCGTGTTGCCGAGCCAGCGCAGGAAGATGCCGTCGCGGTACGTGAAGGTCGCCGCGAGGTTGTCGAAGAAGGCGAAGTCGTCGGCGAACCACAGCCCGAAGGAGCTGAAGAGGCCCGACTGGGTCTTGGTGGAGCTGAAGAGCAGCCAGACCAGGGGGACGATCGTGTACAGGCCGTACACGATCATCACGATGAGGAGCGTGTTGGACTTGCGCGGGTTCAGGGGGTCGTTCCGACGGGTCCGCGGGCGGGCGAGGGGGAGAGCCATGTCAGCGCACCTCCGACTTCGAGCCGCGCAGTTGCACGACGTAGGCGATGACGGCGGTGATGACGCCCATGATGATGGCGATCGTCGCCGCGTAGTTGAACTGCTGCCCGGCGAAGGACAGGTTGTACGCGTACATGTTGGGCGTGTAGTACGTGGTGATCACGTTCGGCGCGAGCGGCCGCAGGATGTTGGGCTCGTTGAAGAGCTGGAAGCTGCCGATGATCGAGAAGATCGTCGCGATGACGACCGCCCCGCGCACGGACGGGATCTTGATGGAGAAGATCGTGCGCCAGGCGCCGGCCCCGTCGAGGGAGGCGGCCTCGTACATGTCGGTGGGGATGGTCTTCAGCGAGGAGTAGAAGATCAGCATGTTGTAGCCCACGAACTCCCAGGTCACGATGTTGCCGATCGAGGCCAGCATCCACTCCTTCGCGAACGGCGTGAGCGCATCGAATCCGAGGAGGTCGTTGACGTTGCCGGCGAGGCCGAACTGGTCGCCGTAGATGTAGCCCCACATGAGGACGGCGACGACGGCGGGCACGGCGTAGGGCAGGAAGATCAGGATGCGGAAGAAGGATGCTCCCCGCAGTCGCGCGCTGTCGAGGGCGAGCGCCGCGCCGAGCGCCAGCGCGAGCATGATCGGGACCTGCACCACGAGGAACAGCAGGACGCGGCCGAACGCCTCCCAGAACTGCGGGTCGGTGAGCGCTCGCACGTAGTTGTCCAGGCCGACGAAGGCCGTGCCGCCGATGAGCTTCTCCTGGAAGAAGCTCAGGTAGAGCGCGTAGGCGAGCGGCGTGAGAAACACCAGGGCGAAGACGACCATGAAGGGTCCGACGAACGCCCAGCCGTTCCAATTGCGCTTCTCGCGGCGGGGGATGCTCAGCGCACCTCGTGCCGCGGTGATTTCTGTCGTCATCGACGAGACCTTCTCTGATTCGGGCGTCGGGTGCGCCATGTGTCAACGTCAACATATGCGATGGACTGTTAGTGTGTCAACGTCAACACATGAATGGAGGTGATCGTGTCCTCAGCAGAAACGGCAGAGTCGCCGCATCGGCGCCGTGAACCTTCCATGGAGGATGTCGCACGCGAGGCCGGAGTGTCCGGTCAGACCGTCTCGCGCGTCGTCAACGCGCGCGGCTACGTCGGCGCGGCGACCAGAGAGCGCGTGGAGGCGGCGATGCAGCGCCTCGGATATCGGCCGAACAGCGCAGCGCGCGCCCTGCGGTCGGGCAGATTCCGCACCATCGGCGTCGTGATGTTCTCGTTCAGCTCGTACGGCAACCAGCGCACGCTCGACGCGATCGCGGTGCGCGCCGCCCAGCTCGGATACGCGCTCACCCTCATCCCGGTCGAGTCCAGCGCGCGCGACACCGTCGCCGGCGCCTTCCGTCGCCTGGAGGAGCACGCCGTCGACGGCATCATCATCGTCATCGAGGCCCACCAGCTCGACGAGGCCGACGTGGAGATCCCCGATGCGCTGCCCGTCGTGTTCGTCGACTCGAACCGCACGGTCGAGCATCCCTTCGTCGACACCGATCAGGCTCAGGGCGCACGCCTGGCCACCGAGCATCTCCTCGATCTCGGGCACGACACGGTCTGGCATGTCGCGGGGCCGGAGAGGTCCTACTCCGCAGAGCGCCGTCGGGAGGCCTGGCAGGCGACCCTCGAATCGCGCGGACTCCACGTCCCCGGCGCCCTGGTCGGCGACTGGAGCGCGCAGTCCGGCTACGCGGCGGGTCTCCGCCTTCGAGAGGTCGACGGAGTCACCGCGGTCTTCGCGGCGAACGACCAGATGGCGATCGGCGTGCTGCGGGCTTTCCGCGAGATCGGCCGCGACGTGCCGGGCGACGTCAGCATCGTCGGGTTCGACGGGCTGCCGGACGCCGCGCAGCTGTGGCCTCCTCTGACGACCGTGCAGCAGCATCCGGAGCGCGTCGGGGCACTCGCCGTCGACGCCCTCCTCGCGGAGCTCGACAGCGGGGAGCGACGGCACACTCCGCTCGTCGGCACCGAGCTCGTGGTTCGGGGCAGCACGGCGCCCCCGCGGAGGCGCTAGGCGGCTGCGCCGAGCCGCGCCGAGAGCTCTCGTGCCGTGCGCGACACGAACACGCCGAGGGCTTCGAGGCGGGTGCCGATGCGCGCCTTCGGGGCGCTGACGTTGACGGCCGCGACGACCCTGCCGGTGAAATCCGTGATCGGGGCCGAGGCCGCGACGACGCCGAACTCCAGCTCTTCATCGGACAGCGCAAAGCCGCGTTCGCGGATGCGCTCCAGCTCGGCGAGGAGGCTTGCGAAGTCTGCGACGGGGGAGTTCCCCGGAGGCGGCGCGTCGAGGACCGGGAACACCGAGGGGTCGGCCTGATCGAATCTCCCGACCAGTGGCTGATCCTGCCCGTGGTCTTCGTACCAGCGCGCCAGCGAGACCTCGTCCCAATCGCTGAGGAGTGCCCGGCCCGACGGCGTCCGCCAGGCGGCGGTCGTGGTGCCGGCCCATCCCGTGGTCCGCACGTCATGGGGGCTGAGCTCGCTGAGCAGCGTGAGCACGTTGCCGCCCCGGAGCACGCAGAGGTGGCTCGTCTCCCTCGTCGACTGCACGAGCCGGCGGAGGATCCCGCGCGACGCATGCACGAGCGTCGTCGTCGCCGTGTGGGCGGCGAGGGCGTACAGGCGGGGCCCGAGCAGGTAGCGCAGCGAGTCCTCGTCGCGCTCGACCAGGCCGCTCTCGGCGAGTGTGGCCAGGGTGCGTGACACGACGGCCTTGTCGCGCCCGGTGAGCTGGGCGACCTGCGACACTCCGAGCCCTCCGGCTCTGAGTGCTTCATCGGTTCCGAGCAGTTCGAGGATCTCGATGTCGCGGCCGAGGCCTGACGAGTTCCGTCGGGGAGCGGGGGGAGAGGCGGGGGAGGTCACGCCTTCATCCTATGCAGAGCGTTGCCATAGTCACAACACCCTTTGACCAAATGGATACTCGCGCTACGGTGAGAGTCATCCCGGTACCGGCCTCAACGACGAGACAGGAGCCCTCTTGACCGGATTCAACTGGGAAGACCTCATGGCCTTCCTCACCCGCCGCGCAGACGACATCCTCGATCTGACGCGCGACCACCTCGTCGTGGTCCTCATCTCCCTCGTGCTCGCGTCGGCGATCGGGATCGCGCTCGGCATCGTCATCCGAGACAGCCGCATCGCCCGCACCACCGTGCTCACGGCGGCAGCCGTCGCGATCACCATCCCGTCGCTCGCCCTCCTCGCCCTGCTCAGCCCGGTTCTCGGCCTCGGCTGGCTGCCGACCGTCGTCGCGCTCGTCTTCTACTCGCTCCTCCCCGTCGTGCGCAACACGGTCGTCGGACTCCGCGAGGTGCCGGTGTCCGTGCTCGAATCAGCACGGGGGATGGGGCTCGGCCCGGTGCGGGTGCTGCTCACCGTGCAGCTCCCGATCGCCTGGCCGATCATCATGACCGGTGTGCGCGTCGCCGCTCAGCTCACGGTCGGCATCGCCGCCATCGCGGCCTACGTCGCGGGGCCCGGCCTGGGCGAGTACATCTTCAAAGGCCTCAGCTCGCTCGGCTCGAAGAACGCGCTGAACTACGCGCTCACCGGCACCGTCGCGGTGATCATCCTCGCGCTCGTCCTCGACGGCATCCTCGCGCTCGTCGCCCGTCTCACCACCTCAAGGGGTCTCCGTGCCTGACATCACCACGAACACCGGCGTT
Organism: Microbacterium sp. LWH10-1.2; assembly: GCF_038397765.1. Lineage (NCBI taxonomy): Bacteria > Bacillati > Actinomycetota > Actinomycetes > Micrococcales > Microbacteriaceae > Microbacterium > Microbacterium sp. LWH10-1.2. The sequence goes on along the minus strand of NZ_CP151638.1, from coordinate 2,229,619 downwards.
CTCTCCTCTCTCGCGGCCCAGCAGGGCGGGGTCGACATCGTCCTCGATCACATCACCAAGCAGTACCCAGGGCAGCAGTCGCCGGCCGTCGAGGACTTCTCGATGCGCGTCGAGCCAGGCGAGCTGATCATGTTCGTCGGCCCCAGCGGCTGCGGCAAGACCACGACGATGAAGATGATCAATCGCATCATCGAGCCGACGTCGGGGGCGATCCGCATCAACGGCGACGACGTCCTCTCCCTCGACGGCAACGAGCTCCGCCGCCACATCGGCTATGTCATCCAGCAGATCGGCCTCTTCCCGCACTTCACGATCGCTGAGAACATCGCGATCGTCCCCAAGCTCCTCGGCTGGTCGAAGGCGCGGATCGCGGAGCGGGTCGACGAGCTCCTCCGCACGGTGCAGCTCGATCCCGGCGTCTTCGCCGACCGCTACCCTCGTCAGCTCTCCGGCGGTCAGCAGCAGCGCGTCGGCGTCGCACGGGCACTGGCCGCCGATCCGCCGGTCATGCTCATGGACGAGCCCTTCGGCGCGACCGACCCCATCACTCGCGAGAAGCTGCAGGCCGAGTTCCTCCGGCTGCAGGCCGACATCGGCAAGACGATCATCTTCGTCACCCACGACTTCGAAGAGGCGATCCGGATGGGCGACCGCATCGCGGTTCTCAGCGAGCGCAGCCGCATCGAGCAGTTCGACACCCCCGCGCGCATCCTCGCCGAACCCGCCAACGACTATGTGCGCTCCTTCATCGGCGAGGGGGCGGCGCTCAAGCGCCTCGCCCTGATCCCCGTCGCCGACGCGAGGATCGGCGCAGCGGACGACGCGGCCCCGCACTCGACGGTCGATGAGGGGTCGTCCCTCCGCGAAGCACTGGACACCCTCGTGCTGAGCGGCGCGCCCCGCGTCAACGTGACCCGCGACGGCCGCGTCGTCGGCTCCATCGACCAGTCGGCGATCTCCGCCGCGCTCGGGGTCGAGGTGCCCTCGCGCCGCGTCGGGGAGGCATGACGATGACGACCCCTCAGGTCGTCCCCTCGGCGACGGCGATGCTCCAGACGCAGAGCGCTCCGCGTCGCGGCATGCCCGTGCTGCTGCGACGATCGATGCCGCTGATCGTCGTCGCAGCCGTGCTGTGCCTCACCTACCTCTGGGTGGCTGGGCTGGACCTGGACTCGATCGAGAAGCGCACGCTCAACGGCGGCTACATCATGGCCCGCATCGGTGAGCACCTGGTGCTCTCGATCACCGCATCGATCCTGGTCGCCGTCCTGGCCATCCCCGCGGGGATCGCCGTCAGCCGCTCGCGCTCCCGGGTGTTCCGCGGCATCGTCGTCGGCATCGCCAACGTCGGGCAGGCGACTCCCGCGATCGGCGTCGTGATCCTGTTGGCGATCGTGTGGCAGACCGGGTTCGCGACGGCTCTCGTCGCGCTCGTCGTCTACTCCTTCCTTCCTGTGCTGCAGAACACGATCGCGGGTCTCGCCCAGGTCGATCCGAGCATCCGGGAGGCGGCACGCGGCATGGGGATGACGACGGGGCAGGTGCTTCGCCGCGTGGAGCTCCCGCTCGCCTCTCCGGTCATCCTCGCGGGCTTGCGGACGGCTCTCGTCTTCGCGGTCGGCGTGGCGACCGTCGCGACCTTCATCAACGCCGGGGGCCTGGGCGACATGATCATCAACGGCCTCAAGCTGCAGCGCTACCCCGTTCTCGTCGTCGGAGCGATTCTCGTCGCCGCGATCGCCGTGCTCATCGACTGGGCGGCAGGCGTCGTGGAGGACATCGTTCGCCCCAAGGGCCTCTGAACATCCCCAGCATCCGTATTCCCTCCCGAAAGGAAACTCGACATGACATCACGAACCATCGCCACCGCGTCGTTGGCGGCACTCGCCGCCGGCGCACTCCTCCTGACCGGATGCGCATCCGGAACCGCCGGCGGCTCCGGCGCCAAGGGCGACGAGCTGAAGGGTCTCACCGGCGAGATCGGCTCGAAGGACTTCTCCGAGCAGTACATCCTCGCCTACATGACCGCCGAGCTGCTCAACGCGCACGGCGCCGACGTCGAAGCCAACACCAAGCTCGTCGGTTCCGCGAACGTGCGGCAGGCCCTCGAGAACGACCAGTTCCTCGGGTACTGGGAGTACACCGGCACCTCCTGGATCACCTACAACGGCAACACCGCGCCGGTGCAGGGCGCCGAAGCCCAGTTCGACGCGGTCAAGAAGGCCGACGCCGAGAACGGCATCGCGTGGCTCGACCCCGCCCCGTTCAACAACACCTACGCCTTCGCCATCCGCGCCAGCGAGGCGAAGAAGCTCGGCGTGAAGACGCTCAGCGACGTCGCAGGGCTCCCGAGCGCAGACCAGACCTTCTGCATCGAGAGCGAGTTCTCGACCCGTGACGACGGCTGGCCAGGACTCAAGGCCGCCTACGGCTTCGACGCCCCCGACTCCAACGTCACGATGCTCGACACCGGCGTGATCTACACCGCGGCTCAGAAGGGCGACGACTGCAACTTCGGCGAGGTGTTCCAGACCGATGGCCGCATCCCGGCTCTCGACCTCGTGGTGATGCAGGACGACAAGGAGTTCTTCCCCAGCTACCAAGGCGGCTTCACGCTCAAGGAGAGCACGCTGAAGAAGTACCCCGAGATCGCCGACGTGATGGCCGAGCTGAGCCCGCTGCTGACCACCGAGGTCATGCAGACGCTCAACGCCAAGGTCGACGTCGACGGCGACGACCCTGAGGACGTCGCGATCGACTGGCTCGAGGAGCAGGGACTCATCTGATGACCTCGGCCCTCCAGATCGGCGAGAGCTTCGTCGGAGACGGCGTGAACGCGGCGCACATCAACACGGTGCTCGGTCACCGAGAGGGTCCGGCAGGGACGGCGTGGGCGACAGCCCTCGCCGGCCCCAGCCAGGGTCACGTCCCCTTCGTCGCGGTGCTCCGGCCGTCGCTCCCCGTTAAGCCCTTGACGCTGTTCGTGACCAAGGCCGCCCCGGCCGGCGATGAGCACGGGCTCCTGATCTGGGGACCGGCGCAGGCCGGCGTCGCCGCAGGAGTCGCGGATGCCGTCGCCGACGGTGCGATCCCGCGGGAGCACGCCGACACCCACGCGCTGATCGCCGCGGTGTGGGTCAACCCCGCAGCCGACGACGCCGACGCCGTGTACCGCAACAACCGGGAGGCCACGCGCATCGCGCTCGCGAACGGCGCGGCCTCCCTCCCCGACCTCGACGAGGTGCTCGCCGCGAGGCACGCACCGTCCAACCCCTTCTACACTCCGACTCCCGCACCGAAGGACACGCACGACCGATGAGTTCCCCCACCTCTCCGCTCGACGAGACCCGGCCCACCGTCGGGTTCATCGGACTCGGCAACATGGGCTCCGGCATGACCAGGAACCTCCAGGCCGCCGGTTTCCCACTCGTCGTCACAGACGTCCGGCGGGAATCCGCCGACGAGCTCGTGGCGGGCGGTGCACGCTGGGCCGACACGCCCCGTGAGGTCGCGGCATCGAGCGATCTCGTGATCACGATGCTGCCGACGCCGAAGATCGTCGCGGATGTCGCCGGCGGGGCTGACGGCCTCGTGGCAGGGCTCCCCGACGGAGGCACCTGGATCGACATGTCGACCTCGGTGCCCGAGGTGCAGGCCGGTGTGCGTGCTGCGGAGGAGGGGAGGGGACTGCACCTCCTCGACGCCCCCGTGAGCGGCATGTCCGTCGGTGCGGCCGACGGGATGCTGCAGATCTTCGTGGGCGGAGAAGCGGAGGATATCGAACGCCTGCGCCCCGTGTTCGAGGCGATGGGCGACCCCGAGCGGATCCTCCACGTCGGCGGCCCCGGCGCCGGCTACGCCGTGAAGCTCATGATCAACCAGCTCTGGTTCTCGCACCTGGTCGCGACCGCCGAGGTGCTCTCGGTCGGCGTCGCCGCCGGCGTCGACCTCGGTGTGCTCCGCGATGCGCTCGTCGCGAGCCCCGCGAACAGCACGTTCGTCACGCGCGACGTGCTCTCGATCCTCGACCATGGCGACTACGACGAGGGCTTCGCGATCGCGCTGGCCTGCAAGGACCTCGGCCTGTCGGTCGATCTGGCCCGCTCGGTCGGGATGCCGGTGGAGCTGTCGTCGCTCGTGGAGCAGATCTTCCGCCGGGCCCGTGCGAGCTACGGCGACCGCGCGGGCGAGATGACCCCGGTCAAGCTGTACGAGGAACTGCTGGGCCGCGACCTGCGCCGCGAGGTGCACGCATGACCGCCGCGCGCGAGACCGAGGTCATCGCCTCCGTCCCCACCGGACTGCTGATCGGCGGAGAGTGGCGGGCATCGGCATCCGGTGCGACATTCCCCGTGTACGACCCGGCGACCGGCGACCTGCTCGCCGAGGTCGCGGATGCGACTCCCGAAGACGGCATGGCCGCGCTCGACGCGGCTGCGGCCGCGCAGGCCTCGTGGGCGGCGACCGCGCCCAGGGAGCGGGGCGAGATCCTGCGCAGGGCGTTCGAGCTCGTGACGGCGCGCGCGGACGACATCGCGCTCGTGATGACGCTCGAGATGGGCAAGCCGCTCGCCGAGTCGCGCGCCGAGGTCGGCTACGGCGCCGAATTCCTGAGGTGGTTCTCCGAGGAGGCGCCGCGCATCTCCGGTCGTTACGCCACAGCCCCCGATGGACGCAACCGCCTGCTGGTGGCCAAGCGGCCGGTGGGCCCGAGCCTCCTGATCACGCCGTGGAACTTCCCGCTCGCCATGGCCACGCGCAAGATCGCACCCGCGCTCGCGGCGGGCTGCACCTCGGTGCTCAAGCCGGCAGCGCTCACCCCGCTCACCGCCCTGCTGTTCGCGGAGGTGCTGCGCGAGGCCGGCGTGCCGGACGGCGTCGTCAACGTCATCCCCACCTCCCGCGCCGGTGCCGTCACCGGGCCGCTCATCACCGACCCGCGGCTGCGCAAGCTGTCGTTCACGGGGTCGACCGAGGTCGGCCGTCGGCTCATCGCGGATGCCGCGCACCAGGTGCTGCGGGTGTCCATGGAACTCGGGGGCAACGCGCCCTTCCTGGTGTTCGAGGACGCCGACGTGGATGCCGCGGTCGAGGGAGCGCTGCTCGCGAAGCTCCGCAACGGCGGGGAGGCGTGCGTCGCGGCGAACCGCTTCCTGGTGCACGAGAGCATCGCCGAGGAGTTCACCGCCAAGCTGGTCGACCGCATGGCGGGCTACGTGAACGCGCGCGGCACCGAGCCGGAGTCGACGCTCGGACCGCTCGTCGACTCGTCCACGCGCGAGAAGGTCGCCGAGCTGGTGGCGGGCGCGGTCGAAGACGGCGCACGCGTCGCGCTCGGCGGCGCGATCCCACAGGGCCGCGGCTACTTCTACCCCGCCACCGTGCTCGTGGACGTGCCGCAGGATGCCCGCATCCTCCGTGAGGAGATCTTCGGCCCTGTCGCCCCGATCACCACGTTCAGCGACGAGGACGAGGCCGTACGCCTCGCGAACGCCAGCGAGTACGGGCTGGTGTGCTTCGCATACACGCGCGACCTGAACCGGGCGCTGCGTCTCGCCGAGCGCCTCGAGACCGGGATGTTCGGCCTGAACACCGGCCTCGTCTCGAACCCGGCTGCGCCCTTCGGCGGCGTGAAGCAATCGGGCATCGGCCGGGAGGGCGGGTTCGAGGGCATCGACGAGTACCTCGAGACGACCTACATCGGCATCTCCGACCCCTTCGCCTGAACCTGCATCTCCTGAAGGAACCACTGTGCACATCACCGATTTCTCCCTCGATCACTTCTCCCTGCGGGGGAGGAGCGCGATCGTCACGGGTGGCAACACCGGTCTCGGCCAGGCATTCGCCCTGGCTCTCGCGAAGGCCGGAGCCGACGTCTTCGCGCCCACGCTGTTCGACGACGGAGGCGAGACCGCAGGTCTCATGGCCGCGGCAGGCGTCCGCTACGAGGAACTGCGGATCGACATCACCGAGACCGGTGCGCCCGCGCGCGCGGTGGCGGCGTGCGCGGCGGCGTTCGGCGGTCTCGACATCCTCGTGAACTCGGCCGGCATCAGCCGGATCGCCGAGGTCACGGAGTTCGGACGCGACCTGTGGGACCCCATGGTCGCCGTGAACCTCACTGCCGCATTCGAGATGTCGCACGAAGCCGCGAAGCGCATGATCCCGCAGGGCTCGGGCAAGATCATCAACATCGCCTCGCTGTTCTCATTCCTGGGCGGACTGGGCTCACCGGCCTATGCCGCGACCAAGCACGGCATCGCCGGACTCACGCGGGCCTACGCCGACGAGCTGGGCGGTCACGGCATCCAGGTGAACGCGATCGCGCCCGGCTATTTCAACACCCGCATCACGGAGGAGTCCCGCTCAGATCCCGAGTCGAATCGGCGCATCGTCGACCACACCCCGGCGGGGAGGTGGGGAGACGTCGCCGACCTCATGGGAGCGACGGTGTTCCTCGCCAGTCCCGCTTCCGACTTCGTCAACGGGCACGTGCTGACCGTCGACGGCGGCTATCTGGTGCGCTGACCGCGGCACCTCGACACACGACACTCGAACGAACAGGACACATCCCCATGGTCGCTTCCCGATCCGCCCTCTCCCGAGAGGAGATCGTCTCCGGTCTGCGTGCGCTTCTCGGCGCCGATCAGGTCGACACCGACGCCACCGCACTGCGCGAGGCGAGCGTCGACCGCTTCAAGAAGTACACCTCCGTGCACGGCATCTTCGACGGTCCGATCCCCGCGGCGATCGTCTACGCCCGTTCGACCTCCGACGTCTCGGCCATCCTCGCCTTCGCGGACGAGAACGTCATCAACGTCGTGCCCCGCACGGGACGCACCGCGACCGAAGGAGGTCTGGAGACGATCGCGGACGACTCGATCGTCCTGGACGGGTCGCGCATGGACGCGATCCTCGAGATCGACCCGATCGACATGATGGTCACGGCGCAGTGCGGCGTGCCGCTCCAGCTGCTGGAGGACACGCTGCGCGCGCAGGGTCTCACCACGGGCCACTCGCCGCAGTCCAAGCCGCTCGCGCAGATGGGCGGGCTGGTGGCGACGCGTTCGATCGGCCAGTTCTCGACCCTGTACGGCGGCATCGAGGACATGGTGGTCGGGCTGGAGGCCGTGCTGCCCGGCGGCGAGATCGTGCGGATCAAGAACGTGCCCCGCAGAGCGGCCGGTCCCGACATCCGGCACATCCTGATCGGCAATGAGGGCGCGCTCGCGGTCATCACCGAGGTCACCGTCAAGGTGTTCCGCTACCAGCCGGAGAACAACCGCTTCCTCGGCTACCTGGTCGACTCGCTCCCCGCCGGCGTCTCGGGGCTCCGCGACATCATCGTCGCCGGCTATCACCCGTCGGTCGCGCGCGCGTACTCCGAGGAGGACGCCGCGCAGCACTTCTCGCACTTCGCCGGCGGCAAGGCCGTGGTCGTGGTCGTGGCCGAGGGACCGAAGGGCATCGCGGAGGCCACCGAGGCCGGAGTCGAGGAGATCTTCGCGCGCATCCCGCACGAGAAGGTCGACCCCGCGCTGATCGAGACCTGGTTCGACAACCTCAACTGGGGTCAGGACAAGATCGACGCCGAGAAGCGCGAGATGCTCGAGAAGTCGCACCTGGGCTACACGACCGAGGTCTCGATCGACTGGTCGGGTGTGCAGGATCTCTTCGAGTCGGTCATGCACAGGGCTCGCACGGAGTTCCCGCGAGCCGCCGATCTGACGATGCTCGGCGCCCATTCCTCGCACAGTTACCAGACCGGGACCAACCTCTACTTCGTGTACGACTACGACATCGCGTGCGAGCCGCGCGAGGAGATCACGGAGTACCACGAGCCGCTCAACGCGATCGTGGTGGAGGAGGCGCTGCGCCTCGGCGGCTCCATGGTGCACCACCACGGCATCGGCAAGTACCGTACGCCGTGGACGCTGGAAGAGCACGGCAGCGCGTACTCGCTGCTCCGCGTGCTCAAGGACGGCCTCGACCCGCACGGCATCATGAACCGGGGGACCATCTACCCGCTGGAGCAGGCGGAGACGGCGACGGCGGAGTGAGCGAGACGGCGGAGGGCTTCGTGCTCGCGATCGACAACGGATCGCAGAGCACCAAGGTCCTGATCGTCGACGGCTCAGGGAGCGTGCACGCGAGCGCGCGGGTCGCGCTGCGACCGTACTCCACCCCGGCGCCGGGCCGATGGGAGCACCCGGACGATGATCTGTGGGACTCGATCGTCGTCGCGGTGCGCGCGGCCCTGGACGACTTCGACGGTGACCCCGCGGAGATCCGCGGGGTCGGACTCTGCACGATCCGCTTCTGTCGCGCCGTGCTCAGGGCCGATGGCTCGCTCGCCCAGCCGATCATGAGCTGGATGGATGAGCGGCTTCCTCGCGCCTACGAGCGGGAGACGGACGACTCGGTATACGTCACGACCTCGTCCGGCTACCTCGGCCATCGCCTCACGGGAGAGCGGCGGGATGCGGCAGGCAATTACCAGGGCATGTGGCCGATCGACACGCGGCACTGGGCCTGGAGCGACGATCCAGCGGAATATGCCCGGTGCGGCATGGAACCCGGGATGCTGTTCGATCTCGTCGCGCCGGGTGAGCAGCTGGGCACGCTGACGGCCGAGGTCGCGGCGACCACCGGGCTGCCCGAGGGGCTCCCGGTGTTCGCGACCTCGAACGACAAGGCCGTCGAAGCGCTGGGCGCGGGACTCCGCGACGAGGGCGATGCCCTTCTCTCGCTCGGCACCTATGTCGCGACCATGACCCCCGGCCCGCAGCCGATCGATGCGCACCCCGACGTGTGGACGAACTTCGCATCGGAGCCGGGCAGGTACCTGTACGAGAGCGGAGGGGTCCGTCGCGGCATGTGGACGGTGAGCTGGTTCCGCGATCTCGTGTCGCCGCTGGGCGCGGAGGTCTCCGAGGACGAGCTCAACTCGGGCGCCGAGCTCGTGCCGGCTGGCGCTGGAGGACTCGTCGCCGCGCTCGACTGGCTCGCGCCGGCCGACGAGCCGTGGCGTCGCGGCGCGCTCGTGGGTTTCGATGGCACGCAGGGGCGGTTCCACGTCTACCGCGCGATCCTCGAGGCTCTCGCGATCGAGACCGAGACCGGCGACGCCCGTGCGCGCGTCGCGCTCGGGCGCCCGCGCGGGACCCTCGTCGTCACGGGCGGTGGCAGCGGATCGGAGCTGATGCTGCAGATTCTCGCTGCCGTGTACGGTGTGCCGGTCCGCACTCCTCTGGTCCGCGATGCGGCAGGGATGGGCGCGGCGATCTGCGCGGCGGTAGGGGCCGGCATCCACCCGGACTGGGGGTCCGCCGTCGCATCGATGGTGCGTGTCGGAGCGCGCGTGGAGGTGGACCCGGTGCTGGCCGAGGCCTACGCCGAGGTCCGCGCGACCTACGCGCGCGTGCTGCCGCGGGTGCGGATGCTGTTCGCCGACGAGGACTGAACCCGTCCCCGCCGGACGGCGCGGGTCGCGCCGTCGGGGCTCAGCGCCAGATGGCCGCGATGCCGGCGTTGACGGCGGTCAGGATGCCGACGAGCCAGAACACGGCGGGGGCGATGGCGTCGCCGCGCTTCTGGCGGGCCGTGCCGATGCCGAGCAGGGCTCCGATGATCAGCAGGATGACCAGCTTGGTGCCGATCTTCACGTAGTTCATCTCGGCGCCCTCCGGCAGGCCCCACGGCGCGGCGAGTGCGAGACCGGCGACCGCGGCGATCGTCATCCCGACGCTCATCAGCCGCGTGAACTCGCGCGTGCCGCCGAACGCCTGCACAGCCCAGGAGCCGAAGAGCACGGCGAATCCGATGAGGTGGACGAACAGGACGATGTGGCGCAGGATCTCCATGCGCTCACCGTACGCCGAAACCGGTATTCCGTGCCAGATAGGCGACCCTCAGTGCTCACGCCTTCGAGCGCGATTCCGCGGGTCGTCCGTTGTGCGACGAGGTCGCGCGCTCGGTCCGATCGCGCGACCCGTCGCCCGTCAGCCCCGCAGCTCCCTGATGAGGAGCGCGGTGCGCAGCGCGGCATCCGCGGCCTCTGCGCCCTTGTCCTCCGTGGAGCCCTCGAGGCCGGCACGGTCGAGACCCTGCTGCTCGTCGTCGAGGGTCAGCACGCCGAAGCCGACCGGCTTGCCCGCGTCGAGCGACACCCGGGTGAGGCCGTCGGTCGTGGCCGCCGAGACGTACTCGAAGTGCGGGGTGCCGCCGCGGATGATCACGCCGAGCGCGACCACCGCATCCGCTCCGCCGGCGAACGCCGCCTGCGCGGCCACCGCGAGCTCGAACGAACCGGGCACGCGCACCAGGCGATGCGTCGCCTGCGCCTCGTTCAGGATGCGCTCCGCTCCGGCGATCAGGCCGTTCGTGATGGTGTCGTGCCAGGTGCCGGCGATGATGACGACGTCGAGTCCCCGCCCGTCGATGCTCCCGGCCTGGGGTGCGCCTGCGCCGCTCATTCGTCGTCCTTTCCGTCGGCGAGAGCCTCTGCGAGCTCCGCCTCTCCGATGATGTGACCCATCCGGTCACGCTTGGTCTCGAGGTACTGGTGGTTGTTCGGCCCGACGCCGACGATCAGCGGCACCTGCTCCACGACGTCGAGCCCGAGCTCGCGCAGCTGCTTGACCTTGTCCGTGTTGTTCGTCAGCAGGCGCACCTTCGACACGCCGAGATCGGCGAGGATGCCCGCCGCCGCCGCGTATTCGCGGGCGTCGGCGGGGAGGCCGAGGGCGAGGTTCGCGTCGACCGTGTCGAGCCCCTCCTCCTGCAGGCTGTACGCCCGGAGCTTGTTGATGAGCCCGATGCCCCGTCCCTCGTGACCGCGCATGTAGATGACGATGCCGCCCTCCTGCTCGATCGCGTCGAGCGCCGCGTCCAGCTGAGGCCCGCACTCGCACTTCAGCGAGCCGAACGCCTCGCCGGTGAGGCACTCGGAGTGCACGCGCACCAGCGCGGTCTCGGTGGGCTCTCCCGAGACGACGGCGATGTGGTCGGTGCCGCTGACCCTGTCCTTGTACGCGAGGAAGCGGAATGTGCCGTGCGAGGTCGGAACCGTCGCATCGGCCCTCAGGCTCACCCTCCTGCCGGGGGAGGCGACGGCGCCGTCGGGGTCGATCTCGTTGAGGTGCGCGATCAGCTGCTCGATCGTGATGACGGGGACGCCGTCGCGCTCGCCGAGCTCGAGGAGGCCGGGCATCCGCATCATGCTGCCGTCTTCGGCGACGACCTCGGCGATCGCGCCGACCGGACGCAGCCCCGCCAGCTTCATGAGCTCGACGGCCGCCTCGGTGTGGCCGCTGCGTTCGCGCACGCCGCCGTCGACCGCGCGGAGCGGCAGCACGTGGCCGGGGCGGATCAGATCGCCCGCGGTCGACGAGGGGTTCGCCAGCACGTTCAGGGTGTGCGCGCGGTCGTGCGCGCTGATGCCGGTGGTGACGCCGGACGCGGCATCCACGCTGACCGTGTACGCGGTCGAGCGCGCGTCCTCGCTGGTGGCGACCATGGGCTGCAGGTTCAGGCTGTCGGCGAGATCGGTGGGCATGGGCGCGCAGATGAACCCCGACGACCAGCGCACGGTCCAGGCGACCCACTCGGGTGTCGCGAGTTCGGCGGAGAGGATGACGTCGCCCTCGTTCTCGCGGTTCTCGTCGTCGGCGACCAGCACCGGCCGGCCGGCGCGGAGCGCGTCGAGCGCTTCGGGGATGGTGGACAGGCTCATCGCGAGCCTCCTTCCTGTGCGACGCCGAGCTCGCGGAAGGCGAGCAGACGTTCGACGTGTCGGGCGAGGACGTCGGTCTCGAGGTTGACGCGGTCGCCGACAGAGCGCGCGCCCAGCGTGGTGGCGGCGAGGGTCTCCGGGATGAGGGAGACCTCGAACCACGCGTCGGCCTCGGACGGGGCGCTCACGGCGCTCACCGTCAGAGACGTGCCGTCGACCGAGATGGAGCCCTTGTCCACGACCAGCGGGGCGAGGTCGGCGGGGAGGCTGATCCGCAGCACGCTCCACTGCGCGCCGGGGCGCACCTGGAGCACGGCTCCCGTGCCGTCGACGTGGCCCTGCACGATGTGGCCGCCGAGGCGGGCGCCAACGGGCATCGCCTTCTCGATGTTGACGCGGGTGCCCACGGTCGCGCCGCCGATGGCAGCCACGTCGAGGGTCTGCTTCATCACGTCGGTGTCGAAGGTGTCGGCGGTCGAGCCCACCACGGTCAGGCAGACGCCGGACACCGCGATCGACTCGCCGTGCACGGCATCCGCTGCGGCCTTCGGTGCGCGCACCGTGAGCCGCCAGCCGTCGCCTGCTGGCGCGATGGCGGTGATCTCGCCGATCTCCTCGATGATTCCGGTGAACATCAGGCAGCTCCTTCGTCGTGAGCGTCGGTCGCGGTCGCGGGGTGTGCGATCGCGAGCAGGTCGGGTCCGAGCGGCCGCCACTCGTCGATGTCGAGGCGCACGGCCGAGTCGATCGACGGCACGCCGATGTCGGTGAGGGCGAGGCGCCGGCCGCCGAGCAGCACGGGCGCGACGTAGGCGAGCACGCGATCCGCGAGACCCGCGGCGATGAAGGCGCTGGCGAGCGTCGGGCCGCCCTCGATGAACACGCTCTGGACTCCGCGTGCGTGCAGATCGGCGACGACGGCCCGCAGGTCTCGGGTGTCGTAGAAGACGGGGGAGTGCGGATGCCTGCGCACCGCGGCGTCGTCAGGGGTCGGCCTCGAGCCGATCACGACGGGGACAGGCTGGTGCGGATACAGGGCATCGCCGTCACGGGCGGTGAGCGCGGGGTCGTCGGCGAGCACGGTGCCGGTGCCGACGACGATGGCGTCGGCGGCCGCGCGCCGTCGATGCACGTCGGCGCGTGCCGCGGGCCCCGTGATCCACTGGCTGGAGCCGTCGTCCGCTGCGGCGCGTCCGTCGAGGCTCTGCGCCCACTTCACGGTGATGTGCGGTCGCCCGAGACGCTGCACGGTGAGCCAGCCGTCGATCAGGGCGTGCGCGGCATCCGCCTGCTCGCCGGACTCGACGTGGACGCCGGCGTTGCGTAGCCGCTCCGCGCCTCCGCCCGAGACCGCGCCGGGGTCGTCGAGGGCGTACACCACACGGGCGACGCCGGCGTCGATCAGGGCGAGGGCGCACGGGCCGGTGCGGCCGGTGTGATTGCACGGCTCGAGGGTGACCACGGCCGTCGCTCCGCGGGCGGCGCCCGGCGTGAGCTTCGAGAGCGCATCGACCTCCGCGTGCGGGGTGCCGGCGCCGTGGTGCCAGCCCTCGGCGAGGACGTCGCCGTCGGGGGAGAGGATGACGGCGCCCACCTGCGGGTTCACGCCCCGCGGCCCCTGCGCTGCGAGTTCGAGCGCGCGACCCATCGCGCGGCGCTCAGCCTCGGTCACTGCCATCCGTCGTCCTCCTCTGAGGCTCCGGGGGATGCAGAACGCGCGCGCGAGCGCGCCGTGCTGCCTCCCTTCCGGACTAGCGAGATGACTCTCGCATCACCGTCGGTTCCGGATTTCCACCGGATCGGCATCCCGGTGGAACCGAGACGCTCGCGGACTGTCACCGCCGGTTCGGATTCACACCGACCCCGGAGCACGTTGATGCTCTGAGTGTACTCAACGCGTCTGACAGAGATTCATTCCGCGACATGAAAGGGAATGCGGTGCTACTTGAGCAGCCGCGACAGGCGGCGATCGGCGAGCGGCTTGCCGCCCGTCTGGCACGTCGGGCAGTACTCCATCGAGCGATCGGCGAAGAACACGCTCCGCACGATGTCGCCGCACACGGGGCACGCCTCCCCGCGGCGGGCGTGCACCTGCATGCCGCGGCGCTTGGCATCCTTCAGATCGGCGGGGGGCTTGCCGGAGGCCGCGGTCACCGCATCCGTCAGCGTCGCGTGCGTCGCGGCGAACAGCCGGTCGATCTCGTCGTCGTCGAGCTTCGCGGAGATCGCGTACGGAGACATGCGCGCGGCGTGCAGGATCTCGTCGGAGTAGGCGTTGCCGATGCCGGCGATCACGGCTTGATCGCGCAGGAGGCCCTTGATCTGCATCCGCTTCCCCGCGAGCAGGCCGGCGAAGACCTCGCGCGTGAACGACGGGTCCAGCGGATCAGGCCCGAGACGGGCGATGCCGGGGACGTCCTGCGGATCCCGCACGACGTAGACCGCGAGCGACTTCTTGGTGCCGGCCTCGGTGAGATCGAACCCGCTGCCGTCGTCGAGGGCGATGCGCAGCGCGATCGGCGACTTGCCCGGCTTGATCAGCGTGGTGGGGAGCGTGTCGTACCAGCGCAGCCACCCGGCCTTGGCGAGGTGGAATGCGAGGTGCAGGTCGTCGCGGCACGTCAGCACGACGAACTTGCCGTGGCGGGACGCCGCCGTGATCTCCGCGCCCTGGAGTGCGTGGATGGGCGGATCGTAGGTCTTCAGCGCCGAGATCGCCGCCACCGTGGCGCGGGTGATGGTGCGCCCGACGGCGCGCTCGGCGAGGAACCTCGTCAGTCCCTGGACCTCGGGCATCTCCGGCATGGACTCATCCTGACACCGGCATCCGACATCCGGCTAGGGGCGACGCTCAGACGGCGCTCAGCAGCAGGCGGATGCTGGCGGCGCGCAGGTGCTCGACGGCATCCAGGTCTCCGCGCAGATAGGCGATGAGCGCGTTGAGGAAGATCCCGTCGAACAGCGCATAGGCCGACGACGGATCGACGACGGGCGCGCGTCCCTCGAGTTCGGAGAAGCGCTGGACGACGGCCCACACCATGTCGCTGAGCAGCGCGTCGATCGCGATGATGGTGTCGCGGAAGCCGGCGTCGAACAGGGCCTGATTGCGCAGGTCGTACCAGAGCCGGTGCATGTCGGCTTCGTCGCGCAGCGTGGACGCCATCTCTGCGCCGAACCGCTCGGCGAGTTCGGCTCCGCTCCTCGACGACTCGACGATGGGGTCGTAGCGCCGTGCGCACTCCGACTTGTACTGCCAGATCGCCTGGCCGATCAGATCGTCCTTGTCCTCGAAGTAGTAGTGCAGCAGCCCGTGCGACAGCTCGCTCTGGGCGGCCACATCGCGCAGGCCGGTGCGGGCGAATCCGCGCTCGGCGATGGCCGTCAGCGCGGCATCCGCCAGCTCGCGTCGACGCGCGGCGAACTTGTCGGTCCCCGCCCGCTCCGCGCGCACAGCCGCATCGCCCATCACGCCTCCTCCGGTCTCGGTGAAGCGATCATACGCCCTGCGGAGGGCGCTGATCCGCGTTTTTGGGCAGATGTCCAGATTTTCCTTGTCAAGTGTCCAAATTTCTGATCTGCTGTCCCCATCGCTTTCAACGACGAAAGGAACGGATCGACATGACCACTGATCTCACGGGGACACGTGCCCTGATCACCGGCGGCGCGAGAGGGCTGGGGCTGCGCACGGCGCAGGTCCTCGCCGAGAGGGGAGCAGCCGTCGTCCTCGCCGATGTCGACGAGTCGGCCGGCACGGCAGCCGCCGCGGCGCTCACGGCAGACGGACGTCAGGCGACGTTCGTGGCCCTCGACGTGACGGATGACGCGTCCTGGACCGCCGCCACCGCGCAGGCGCTGGACGCCCTCGGCGGACTCGATGCCCTCGTGAACAACGCGGGCATCGAGATCTCCGACCTCTTCGTCGACCTCGACGCCGCGAACATGCGCAGGATCCTCGACGTGAACGTCCTGGGTACGGCGCTCGGCATCAAGCACGCCTTCCGCAGCATGCGCCAGGACGACGGTTCGGGAGTAAGCGGCGCGATCGTGAACATCGCCTCGGTGGCGGCGACCATCGCCTTCCCGGGCATCGCAGCGTACTCGGCATCCAAGTCCGCCGTCGAGCGGCTCACCAAGGTCGCCGCCGCGGAGTCGGGCCGTCTCGGCTACGGCGTGCGCGTGAACACCGTCTGCCCAGGGCTCGTCCCCAACGCGATGGGCGCGCAGCTGGCCGGGGACATGGAACGGCTGGGGCTGTTCCCCTCGGCGCAGGACGCCGTGACCGCCGTGGTCGGCCTGACGCCATCGGGGCGCCTCGCGACGGAGGACGACATCGCCGCGGGGATCGCGTTCCTGCTCTCCTCGGACTCGGCGTTCGTCAACGGGACGACGCTGTCGATCGACGGCGCGATGGGGATGTGAGGAGAACACCATGAGCACGGACAAGCCCGTCGTCGTCTACGGCGTCAGCGGATACACAGGCCGGTTGATCTGCGAGTACCTGCGCGAACTCGGCGTGCCCTTCGTGGCCGCGGGGCGAGATGCGGAACGCGTCCGCAAGGTCGTGGAGAAGATCCCGGGGATCGAGACGGCCGACTACGAGATCGTCGGCGTCGAGAACGACGCCGCAGCGCTGGCGGAGGCATTCGACGGCGCCGCGGTGATCTGCAACACGGTGGGACCGTTCATCAAGTTCGGCCCGGAGGTCGTCGAGGCCGCCCTGCAGATCGGGGCGCACTACACCGACACCACCGGAGAGCAGGACTGGGTGATGGCCGCGCGCGACCGATGGGGCGCGCAGTTCGCCGCGAAGGGGCTGCTGCTGTCTCCCGGCATCGCGCACATGTACACGACGAGCGAGATCGCGGCCAACATCGCCCTCGAGCCCGGGGGATACGACACCCTCGACATCCTCGTGTTCTGGAAGGGGCTGCCGACGTTCGCGTCGACGCAGACCATCTTCACGATCCTCAAGGCCGACTGGTACTACCTCGAGCAGAACCAGCTCGTCGCGTGGGACCACCTCTCGAGGTTCGACGTGACGGTGCCCGGCTACCACGAGCAGGCCGTCGCGGTGCCGTGGGGCGGGATGTCGCATCCGATCTGGTTCCAGCACGACCCGCGAGTGTCCAGCGTCCGCTCCTTCGGCGGCGTGCTCAACCGCGCCGTGATGGAGAACGTCGGACTGACGGTGCAGATGTTCGAGGAGCAGATCAAGCCGCTCGAGCCGGAGGCGCAGGAGAAGGCGCTCGCCGACATCGCCGCGGGCCTCCAGGCGAGCATGCCGCCGCGTGAGAACCCGCGCTACAACAGGTCGGTCGACTCGGTGCACGCGTCCGGTCCGCTCGGTCGGTCGCACGTGGTGATCCACGGCAACAGCAACTACAAGCAGACCGGACTGCTGCAGGCCTTCGCCGCGTTCTCGCTGATCCAGGAGGCGCCCCGCCGGGTCGGATTCGCCTCGGCGTGCCAGGCGTTCGGGCACCACGAGCTGCTGGGGCAGCTCCGCGCCTTCGGCCTCGTCGCCGAACCCGTGGTCACCCGGGTGTGACCACCCCACAGGGGCGCCGCGCCGCCCCGGCGCGGCGCCCCGCCGCAGGCACCCTCGATCCCTCTGGAGCACCCATGCACTTCGCCGCACTGCCCGCCGTCCGCGCCGCCGAGGCCCCGGCAGCGCCCAGCCTGCGCGACGACGCCGTCGAGCTCAGCAACGCCGACCTCCTCGCCAGGGTCGAGGCCGCGGCTGGAGCGCTGCACGCGCGCGGTGTTCGCGCCGGCAGCGTCATCGCCCTGGCACTGCCCAACCGGGTCGAGCTGATCGTCGCGCTGTTCGCCGCGTGGCGACTGGGAGCGGCGGTCACGCCGATCAATCCGGTCCTCGGACAGACGGAGGCGGCGTATCAGGTCGCGGATGCCGGCGCGGTGCTGGTCGTCGCGGAAGACGGCACGCGCGATCTCGGCGCACCCTCCGTCCTCCTCGACGAGCTCGCAGCGGGGGACCGCGTCCTCGGGCATCCTCTGACGACGACCGACGATCTCGCGCTCCTCATCTACACGAGCGGAACGACCGGGAGCCCGAAGGGCGTCATGCTCACCCACGCCAACCTCGACGCGATGACCGCGTCGTTCGTGGAGTGGTTCGAGCTCGGAGCCGCTGATCACAGCCTCCTCGTGCTCCCGCTGTTCCACGCGAACGGCATCGTGCTCGGCACGCTGACCCCGCTGCGCGCAGGGGGCCAGGTCAGCATCACCGGGCGCTTCTCACGCGACAGGTTCTTCGCCGACGTCGAGCGGCTGCGCCCCACCTACTTCTCCGCCGTGCCGGCGATCTACGCGCTGCTCTCCTCTCTGCCCGACGACGTGCGGCCGGACACCTCGTCGCTGCGCTTCGCCGTGTGCGGCGCGGCGCCGATGCCGGCCGAGTCGATCGAGCGCTTCGAGAAGCGGTTCGACGTCACGATCGTGGAGGGCTACGGGCTCTCCGAGACGACCTGCGCCTCGACCATCAATCCACTGCACGGAACCCGCAAGCCCGGAACCGTCGGTCTTCCGCTGCCCGGCCAGCGCGTCGCCGTGATCGGAGAGGACGGCCGGCACCTGGCATCGGGCGAGGTCGGCGAGGTGGTGGTCTCCGGCCCCGTCGTCATGGCCGGGTACCTGGGGCGTCCCGAGGAGACCGAGCGGACCGTGGTGGACGGATGGCTGCGCACCGGCGACCTCGGCCGGTTCGATGAGGACGGCTACCTGCAGATCGTCGACCGCATCAAGGACATGATCATCCGAGGGGGAGAGAACCTCTATCCCAAGGAGATCGAGAACGCGCTCTACACGCATCCGGACGTGCGGGAGGCCGCCGTCGTCGGCGCACCGGACCCCGTGCTGGGCGAGATCCCCGTCGCCTTCGTGTCGCTGAGCGCGGACGCCGCGGCCACACCCGACGAGCTCGACGCGCATGCGCGCAGCATCCTGGCGTCGTTCAAGTGCCCCGCTCGCATCATCGTCCTCGACGAGCTCCCCAAGAACCCGGTCGGCAAGATCGACAAGCCGGCGCTCCGCCGCGGACTGCGGGTCGCGTCGTGAGCGTCGTCGTCGCCGGCGTCGGGATGATCCCGTTCGTCACGCCCTCGCGCACCGCGTCGTACGACGTGATGGGGGAGCGGGCGATCCGGGAGGCGCTGGCGGATGCCGGCATCGGACTCGACGTCGTGGACGCGGTGTACGCGGGGTACGTCTACGCCGACACGGCGGCCGGACAGACGGCCGTCTACGGGGTGGGGACGACGGGGGTCCCGGTGTTCAACGTCAACAACTACTGCGCGAGCGGATCGAGCGCGCTGTGGCTGGGGCGCCAGGCGATCCTCTCCGGCACGGCCGACTGCGTGCTCGTCGTGGGGTTCGAGCAGATGGCCCGTGGCGCGATCGGCAGCATGTACGACGACCGCCCGGACTCGCTGTGGCGGTTCACCGAGTCGCGGGTGGCGCATCGCGGCGCCTCCGATGCGCCACCGGCCGCGCAGTTCTTCGGCGACGCCGGGGCGGCGTACGCGGAGAGGTACGCGATGGATCCCGCCGTCTTCGCGCACGTCACGGTCAAGTCCCGTCGGCACGCCGCCGCGAACCCCTACGCGGTGTTCCGCGATCCGATCACGGTGGAGGAGGTGCTCGCCTCCCCGCACGTGTACGGGCCTCTCACACGACTGCAGTGCTGCCCGCCGACCTGCGGAGCGGCCGCGGCGGTGCTCTGCACCGAGGAGTTCGCGCGGGCGCACGGACTCGACGCCTCGGTGCGCATCCGAGCCCAGGCGATGACGAGCGACAGAGCCGACACGTTCGGCGGAGACGCGATGGCGCTCGTCGGAGCATCGATCGCGCAGCGCGCCGCGGATGCCGTCTACGAGGAGGCCGGCGTCGATCCACGCGACCTGCGGGTCGTGGAGCTGCACGACTGCTTCACGACGAACGAGGTGCTCGCCTACGAGGCGCTGCGCCTCACGCCCGAGGGCACGAGCGAGCGCTTCATCCTCGACGGGCAGAACACCTATGGCGGACAGGTCGTGACGAACCCCTCGGGCGGACTGCTCTCGAAGGGGCATCCGCTCGGCGCCACGGGACTCGCGCAGTGCGCAGAGCTGGTGTGGCAGCTCCGGGGCACGGCCGGTGACCGCCAGGTCGACGACGTCACTCTCGCGCTCCAGCACAACCTCGGCCTCGGCAGCGCGTGCGTCGTCACCCTGTACGAGCGGGTCTGACCGCGTGAGGGGTCAGCATCTGCCGGATACGGGGGCATAGATGCGGCATTCTGCGACCCCTCACGGCCGGCAGGGTCAGAGGATCGGCCAGGGCACGGGTGTGCGGTCGTCGGAGGGGAGGAGGCCGGCGGTCCAGCCGTCGTCCCGCCCGCGCGGGCTGGTCAGGGCCTGGCGGCGCAGGCCCTCGTAGCGGAACCCGAGCGCCCTCGCCGCACGTGCGGAGGGGACGTTGCCGACGACCGCCTGCCACTGGATGCGGGCGAGTCCGAGCTCGGCGAAGCCCCACTCGACCACGGCGCGACCCGCCTCGACCAGATATCCGCGACCGCGGGCCTCCGGCGCCATCCAATAGCCGAGTTCGGCGTGCGCGCCGCCGACCTGCGGCGTGAATCCGTCGAGGCTGATGACGCCGAGGAACGCGTCGTCCGCCCGGATGCCCCACACGGCGCCCGTCTCCTCCGCCCAGCCGTCGGCGATCATCCGGATGAACCCGTCCGCGTGCTCGCGCGTGTACGGGCTCGGCACGGTCGTCCAACGGGGGATCTCCGGGTCCTGGCAGGCGCGATCGATCGCCTCGGCATCCGCCTCCGTGGGCGTGCGCAGGACGAGACGATCGGTGGTGAGGGTGACCGGTTCCATCCCGGCATCCTATGCGCCGGGCCCGATGTCGCAGGCCCCGGTCTAAGCTTGTCCGGTGACTGTTCCGGGGATTCTGCGCGCCTTGGAAGAGGCGTCTCTGTATCGTGACGCCCTCAGCTGGGCGCAGACCGACGCCGATCTCGGCCTCGTCGACGGACTCGACGCCCCGGTGCTCGCCGGGCTGCTCGAGAAGCGTCGTGCGGCGGGCCAGACGGCGGCGGCGCTCGCCGTGGTGCCCACGGGGCGTCGTGCGGAGAGCCTGGCCGCCGCTCTCGGCGCCTACCTGCCGGACGCCGAGGTGCTCACCTTCCCCGCGTGGGAGACTCTGCCGCATGAGCGGCTGAGCCCCAGCCCCGACACGGTGGGCCAGCGCCTCCAGGCCCTTCGCCGCATCGCCGAGTGGACGGGGGATCACCCGCTGATCGTCGTCGCCTCCGTGCGCGCGGCACTCCAGCCGATCGCCGGCAACCTCGGCGAGATCGCCCCCCTCGAGCTCAGGATCGGCAGCAGGGGCAACGAGCTCGACACGGTCGCGGCGCAGCTCGTCGAGCGTGCCTACTCGCGCGTCGACATGGTGTCGCGCCGAGGAGAGTTCGCCGTGCGCGGCGGCATCCTCGACGTGTTCCCGCCGATCTCCGAGCATCCGTACCGCGTCGAGTTCTTCGGCGACGAGATCGACCAGATCCGCGCGTTCTCCGTCGCCGACCAGCGCTCGCTGCCGGGAGACGTCGATCTCGTCGACCTGCAGCCGAGCCGAGAGCTCCTCCTCACGCAGGACGTGCGCGACAACGCGCGTGCGCTCAAGGATGCGTTCCCCGCCATCGCGGGCATGCTCGAGAAGATGGCCGAGGGCATCCCGGTCGAGGGCATGGAGTCGCTGCTGCCCGCTGTCGCGGGACCGCTCAAGTCGCTGGTCGAGTACCTGCCGGAGGGCAGTGTGACGGCGATCATCGACCCGGAGCGCTCGACCGCACGCGCGATCACGCTCGGCGACACCAACCGCGAGTTCCTCGACGCCGCGTGGAGCGCGGCGACCTCGGGCGCCTCCGCCCCCATCGACCTGGGCGCGGGCGACTTCCTCACCATCGCCGAGCTCCGCGAGGTCGTGCGCGACCGCGGCGGCGTCCTGTGGCGGCTGAGCCCGTTCTCGATCGGCGACGCCGACGTCGACACCGCGGATGCCGTGGTGATCCCGTCCTTCCACGGCAACGTCGACGGCGCGATCTCCTTCGTCGACGCCCGGGTCTCGGAGGGGTGGCGCGTGGTCGTCATCGCGACCGGCGCCGGTCTTGTCGACCGCGCGCGCGACGTGCTCTCCGACCGCGGCATCGCCGCCCGCGTCGTCGACTCCCTCACCGGCCTGCCCGACGGAGGGGTCGCGACCCTCGTCACGGGGTCGGTGGAGGCCGGGTTCCAGGTGCCGGAGGCGAAGCTCGCCGTCCTCACGGACAACGAGTTCTACGGCCGCACCATCGGCGGCGACCAGCGCGTCGTCAAGAAGCTCGCCTCGCGGCGCAAGAACGTCGTCGATCCGCTGCAGCTCAAGCCGGGCGACTTCGTCGTGCACTCGACCCACGGCATCGGCCGCTTCGTGGAGATGACGCAGCGGGAGGTCTCCACCGGAGGCCGCAACGCCACGAAGTCGGTGCGCGACTACCTCGTGCTGGAGTACTCGCCGTCCAAGCGCGGCTACCCGGGCGACAAGCTCTTCGTCCCGACCGACCAGCTCGACTCGCTCTCGAAGTACGTCGGCGGCGAGGCCCCGACGCTGTCGAAGATGGGCGGCAGCGACTGGGCTGCGGCGAAGGGCAAGGCGCGCAAGGCCGTGCGCGACATCGCGGTCGAGCTCGTCAAGCTGTACTCGGCGCGCATGGGGGCCAAGGGGCACGCGTTCGGCCCCGACACGCCCTGGCAGCGTGAGCTGGAGGAGGCGTTCCCGTTCGCTGAGACTCCTGACCAGCTGCAGACGATCGACGAGATCAAGGCCGACATGGAGCGACCCATCCCGATGGACCGGTTGCTGTCGGGCGACGTCGGCTTCGGCAAGACCGAGGTCGCGGTGCGTGCGGCGTTCAAGGCGATCCAGGACGGCAAGCAGGTCGCCATGCTCGTGCCGACGACCCTGCTGGTCAAGCAGCACCTGGAGACGTTCACCGAGCGCTTCGCCGGATTCCCGGTCAAGGTGCGTCCGCTGTCGCGGTTCCAGACCGACAAAGAGGCCCGGCTCACGCTCGACGGCCTCCTCGACGGCACCGTCGACATGGTCATCGGCACGCACCGCATCCTCACCGACCAGGTGATGTTCAAGGACCTCGGTCTGATGATCATCGACGAGGAGCAGCGCTTCGGCGTCGAGCACAAGGACGCGCTGAAGAAGATGAAGACGAACGTCGACATCCTCGCGATGAGCGCCACGCCGATCCCGCGCACGCTCGAGATGGCCGTCACCGGCATCCGCGAGATGTCCACTCTCGCGACGCCGCCCGAGGACCGGCATCCGATCCTCTCCTTCGTCGGACCCCGCAGCGACAAGCAGATGGCGGCCGCGATCCGCAGGGAGATCCTCCGCGAGGGGCAGGTGTTCTTCGTGCACAACCGGGTGCAGTCGATCCAGCGCGTCGCGGCGGAGCTCGCCGAGCTCGTGCCGGAGGCCCGCATCGCCGTGGCGCACGGTCAGATGGGGGAGCACCAGCTGGAGCAGGTCGTCGACGACTTCTGGGAGCGCAAGTTCGACGTGCTCGTCTCGACGACGATCATCGAGACCGGGCTCGACATCTCCAACGCCAACACGATCATCATCGACCGCGCCGACAAGTACGGTCTGAGCCAGCTGCACCAGCTCCGCGGACGCGTCGGCCGCGGACGCGAACGCGCCTACGCGTACTTCCTCTACGACGACATGAAGCCGCTGTCCGAGACGGCGGCCGACCGGCTGCAGACCATCGCCGTGAACAACGACCTCGGCTCCGGCATGCAGGTCGCCCTCAAGGACCTGGAGCTGCGGGGCGCGGGCAACATGCTCGGCGCGGAGCAGGCAGGTCACATCGCGGGCGTCGGCTTCGATCTGTACCTGCGCATGATCGGCGAGGCCGTGTCCACGTTCCGTGGCGAGGAGGTCGAGAGCGGGCAGGAGCTGCGGCTCGAGCTCCCGCTCGACGCGCGGATCCCCGAGTTCTACATCGACAGCGAGCGACTGCGCCTGGAGGCGTATCAGAAGCTCTCGGCGGCTTCGGCCGCGACGGCCAAGGACGAGGCGATCGACCTCGTCATCGCCGAGCTCACCGACCGCTACGGAACTCTGCCAGAGGAGGTCGAGGGGCTGATCGCCATCGCCCGCCTGCGCCGTCGCGCCGCGAGGGCCGGGCTGACGGATGTCGTCACGATGGGGTCGAACCTGCGGATCGCCCCGGCGCGCTTCGAGGACTCGATCAAGGTGCGGATGCAGCGGCTCTACCCGAAGGCGAAGCTCGTCGGCGGGGGAGAAGCGCTGGTCGTGCCGATGCCGACCGTGCCCGCTGCCGTCGGCGTCGGCCTGGAGCCGCTCGCCGACAAGGCCCTGCTGGAGTGGGTGGCGCAGCTGTTCACCGCGCTCTTCCCCGAGCCGGTCGCGGCCGGTCAGCGGGACTGACGTGGGGCGGCTGAGCATCAAGCGCGCGCTGCAGGTGCTGTCGACGGTGCTGGCGGCCGTCGCCGGGGCGCTCGTGCTCTTCCTGCCCAGCTACACCGTGGTGCGCACGGACTCCGCGGGGAACGAGAGCACCAGCACCCTGAGCATCTGGCAGTACAACGGTCCGATCATGCTGCTCGTCGTGGCGGTCCCGGTCGTCATCGCGCTGGCCCCTGCCCTGGTCCGCGGGAGGTGGTGGCCGGTCGTGAGTCTCGTCTCGGCGGGGCTGCTCCTCGGTGTCGCCTTCCTCGGCGCACCCACCGTGGGGTTCGCCTTCCTGCCCGCGGTCGTCGCCGCCGTCGTCGCGGCGATGATGCGGCCTCGCGTGGGGTCGCCGCGGGAGTAGTCGTCACCCTGCCGGTGCGACGCTGACCCGGAAGGCTCCCGTCTGCCCGTGGCTGTCGACCTCCACCGCGAACCCCTCTCCCACCGTCGTCACCTGCGTGATCGTCGTCGAGGGGCAGTTCACCTCCAGCAGAGACGGCGTGGTGTGGCTGGGCGGGGCATCTCCTTCGGCGAAGCGCAGATCGAGAGTCTCTGCGCCGACGCACTCCAGAACCACGGTGAGATCTCCTGGTGGCTGGCTCTGATCCATCCAGAAGGCCGGCTGGGTCGCATCCTCCGGGCCGAAGCTTCCCCACATCGACGCAGGAGCGACCAGGGCCACGGCTGGGGAGAGCTCGTCGTAGTAGGACGCGTACTCGTCGACGACGACGGACGACGGGGACGGAGTCGGGGTCGGTGCAGGCGGAGTCGGGGAGGGGAAGCATCCCGTCAGCACGGCAGCGCCGAGCACGATGCCGGCGGCGGATGCGAGCCGCACCGCATCCCGCGCTGCCGGCAGCGCACGGTAGGGGACGTCGACCATGCCCCGAGCGTAGTCGTGGTCGGCGCAGATGACGTCGGAGTTCCGCACCGACACCCCCGCCTGGGATCCGGCGGAGCACAACTTCGGAGGAGGGGCGCGACACGCCGAGGACGAGCGGGATGCCGACGGGGTGTCGATCTGCCGCTCCGAAGCCGTGCTCGGGGGAGCGAGGCGAGACCCACCTGCCGCACCCCGGTTGCGGGGGAATCGTGCACGTCCGTCCGTCCGTCGCACTAGTCTGGCGGCATGTTGTACGAGCACCTCGGGGCTCGGCCCCGGATCCATGACACCGCCGTCGTCGCTCCCACAGCCGTGATCTCCGGAGACGTCGAGATCGGCCCGAACTGCCAAGTGCTGCACGGAGCCGTGATCACCGCGGAGGGCGGCCCGATCACGCTCGGCGAGCACGTGATCGTGATGGAGAACGCGCTCATCAGGGCGACCGCCGCGAATGCGGTGCACATCGGGGCGCACACACTCGTCGGCACGCTCGCGAGCATCGCCGGCGCCACGGTGGGCGAGGAGGTCTTCCTCGCCTCGGGGGCCCGCATCTTCAACGGCGCGCTGATCGGCGACCGCTGCGAGGTGCGCGTCAACGCGATCGTGCACCGCAGGGCGGTCCTCCCCGCGGGCGCCGTCGTCCCGATCGGCTGGGTCGCGGTGGGCGATCCGGTCCAGCTGCTCTCGCCCGACCGCGAGGCGGAGATCGCCGCCGCCCAGCCCGAGCTGGACTTCCCCGGTCACGTGTTCGGGGTCGACCGCGACACCCCCGATCTCATGGTGCAGCTCACGGAGCGCTACGGCAGCTCCCTCGCACGGCACGCCGACGACACCGAGGTCCGCGACGCATGAGCGCGGAACAGGGCGGAGGCCTGGTCAGGCCCGCCGTCACAGAGCAGGATGCCGCCACGATCGCGCGCGAGTGCTACGGCCTCGACGCGACGGCGAGCGAGCTCGGCAGCAATCAGGACCGCAACTTCGTGCTGACCGAGGCCGGAGGGGCGCGCAGCGTGCTCCGCGTCGACAACCCGGTCTTCGGCGACGAGGCGCGGGACGCGCAGCACGCGGCGCTGGACGCCTACCGTCGCGTCGGCGTCTCGGTGCCCGCCGTGCTGACAGGGCTCGACGGCGAGCTCACGCAGCGCTGGCGGGGCTTCGCGGTGCGCCGCAGCGAGTTCGCCGCGGGCGAGCCGATGGTCGATGCGGGGTATTTCGCTCCGGTCGTGCTGGCCGAATTCGGGGCGCTGGCCGCGGCCTCCGTGACGGCGCTCTCCGCTCTCCGGCATCCCGGCCTCGACAGGGCGCACATGTGGGACATGCGCGTCGCCTATGCGGAGACCGTCGCGCTGGAGTCGTCGATCACCGACACGGAGCTCCGCGCCCGGGTCCGTGCGGCCGCCGACGAGGCGCAGGCCGTCGTCGCCGAGCTCGGGCCCGCGCTCCCTGTGCAGCCGATCCACGGCGACCTCACCGACGACAACGTCACGGGGACCCGCGGCACGGATTCGCGCCTGCACCCGGGCACCGTCCTCGATCTCGGCGACCTCGCTCTCGGCTGGAGGGTCGCGGAGCTCGCCGTGTGCGCGTCGTCGATGCTGCATCACGAGCCGGACCGTCCGCTGCGGGTGCTCGACACGATCGCGGCGTTCCATGACCATGCTCCGCTCACAGACGAAGAGGCGCGTGCCGTGTGGCCGCTCGTCGTGCTCCGTGCGTGCCTGCTCGTCGCCAGTGGGTGGCGTCAGCTCGAGATCGACGGAGACAACGACTACGCGAGGGAGCGCATCGCGGGTGAACAGGCGATCTTCGACGCCGCGACCCTCATCCCGCTGCCGGAGGTCGTCGAGCACGTGCGGGCGCGCCTGGGGTTCGATGCACCGCGGTTCGAGCAGGCGACGGATGCGGCTCCGCTCGCGGCGCTGCTCCCCGAGCTCTCCGGCCCTGTGGTCGTGCTCGACCCCGGAGTCGAGTCGGCGGAGCTGGAGTCCGGACTCTGGCTCGATCCGGATGCCGAGGCCGCTCTCGCCGCCGCGGCGTTCGCATCGGGGGCGTCGGCCGCGGTGCTCCCGTACGGAGTGTTCCGCCTGACCCGCACCGAGATCGACAGGGCGGATGCCGCCGCGACCTGGCCGGTCGAGACCGAGGTCCACGTCGCGGCCGGGGCGGAGCTCGCCCTCGCCGCGCCGCTCGGCGGCAGGCTCAGTGCGCACGAGGGCGGAGCGCGGATCGTGCTCGAAGACGGATGGGTGCTCGGCATCCGAGGCGCGCGGATCGACGGGCTCGTGCCTCGTGAGGTGCGGGCGGGGGAGCGCATCGGCGCGCTCGCGGCCTCCGATGATGCGCGAACGATCGTGATCGGCGCGCGGCGCGAGGATGCGCCGGAGCTTCCACCCGAGGCCTCGGCGGGAGCCGCGCTCGTCGCTCCCGACCGCGTCGCGGCATGGAGCCGTCTCACCGCCGACCCCGCCCCGCTGCTCGGGCTCGCGTCTCTTGCGCAGCACGACGAGTCCGCCGCCGAGCTGCGCCGCAGGGAACGACTGTTCGCCAGTGCCCAGGAGCGCTATTACGAGCACCCTCCGCAGATCCAACGCGGATGGCGGCACCACCTGGTCGACACCACGGGCCGCGCCTACATCGACATGGTGAACAACGTGGCGGGACTCGGGCACGGTCATCCGCGCGTCGCCGAGGCGGCGAACAGGCAGCTGCGCACGCTCGGCACGAACTCGCGCTTCCTGTTCCGCGAGCTCGCCGAGTACAGCGAGAGACTGCTCGCGCTCATGCCGCAGGGGAGCGGGCTCGACACGGTCCTGCTGGTGAACAGCGGGTCGGAGGCGGTCGACCTCGCGCTGCGCCTGGCTCAGGCCGCGACGGGTCGGCGGTCGATCGTGGCGCTGCGCGAGGCGTATCACGGCTGGACCATGGCCAGCGATGCCGTGACGACGAGCGCATACGACAACCCGGATGCCGTCGGCACCCGCCCGGAGTGGGTGCACGTCGCCGACGTGCCGAACGTCTTCCGCGGCACCTACCGCGGCGACGGCACGGCCGAACGCTATCTCGCGGATCTCGCCGCCGACATCGAGATGCTCGCCGCCGAGGGGAGGGACGTCGCGGGGTTCGTGTGCGAGTCGATCCTCGGCAATGCGGGAGGGGTGCTCCTGCCTGACGGGTATCTGGCCGGCGCCTACGAGCTCGTCCGCGCCGCCGGCGGTCTGTGCATCGCCGATGAGGTGCAGGTCGGATTCGGCCGCACGGGTCGCCATTTCTGGGGGTTCGAACGCTCCGGAGTGCTCCCTGACATCGTCACGATCGCCAAGCCCATGGGCAACGGGTTCCCGATCGGCGGGGTGATCACCTCCGCCACGATCGCCGACGCCCTGGCCGTGCAGGGGCAGTTCTTCTCCTCCGCCGGCGGCAGCACGCTGAGCTGTCGGGTCGGCATCGCCGTGCTCGACGCGATGGTCGAAGACGATCTGCAGCGCAACGCCCTGGAGATCGGGGAGCGGCTCGCCTCGGCGCTCAGCGACCTCGGCGACCGGCATCCGCTCGTCGGACCGGTGCACGGGGAGGGGCTCTATCTCGGGGTCGAGCTGGTCCGCGACCGGGAGACGATGGAGCCCGCCGCCGCGGAGGCCGCCGCGATCTGCGAGCGGCTCCGCGAGCTGGGCGTGATCGTGCTCACGACCTCGGAGCGCTCGAACGTCCTCAAGATCAAGCCGCCTCTGTGTCTGACGGCCGCGAGCGCCGACCATGTGGTCCGGATGCTGGACAGGGTGCTGCGCGAAGGCTGGTAGTCGCTGACTCGCCCCCTTCGAATCCCGTGCCGTTCCGTCATGTTAACTGCGTGTTTCGAATCAGTTCTAGGGGTCGCGCTGAGGAATGGATGGGTACATACTGATCCTCAACGTCGGACGACCCGGACTCCGACCCCTTGCGTTGTTCCCTAAGGAGTGAACATATGGCGACAAAGACCAAGCCGCTCGCCCAGGGCGGTGGCACCCTGAAGCGGAACCTCGGCCTGTGGGCGATCGTCGGACTCGGACTCGGCTACATGACCCCCACCGTCGTCTTCGACACGTTCGGTATGGTCGCCCGCGACACGAACGATGTGGTGCCCGCGGCGTACCTCGTCGCCCTGGTGGTGATGGTCTTCACGGCGATCAGCTACGGCAAGATCTCCAGCGCGATCCCGAGCGCTGGGTCGGCGTACACCTACGTGCGCGAATCGATCCACCCGAACCTCGGCTTCATGGTCGGCTGGACCTCGCTGATCGACTACGTCCTGCTGCCGATGGTGAACTGCCTCATCCTCCGCAGCTACCTCGAGGCGCTCTTTCCCGACATCCCGGGCTGGATCTGGGTCGTGCTCTACTGCATCCTGGTCACCTCGGTCATCTACATGACGATGCGCGGCACCTCGAACGCGAACATGATCCTGCTGGTGTTCTCGATCATCGTCATGGCCGTGTTCGTCGTGATGGTCGTCGCACAGCTCATGCGCGGTGAGGGCGCCGCCACCATCGCCTCGGCCGCGCCGTTCATCCACGACGGCGTCACGATGGGCGCGGTGCTCATGGGCGCCACGATCGTGTGCTTCTCGTTCATCGGCTTCGACGCGGTGACGATGTACGCGGAGGAGGCGAAGGATCCCAAGATCATGCCGAAGGCGATCCTGCTCACCGTGCTGCTCGGCGGTGCGATCTTCCTCGTCGCCTCGTACGTCACGCAGCTTCGCTTCCCCGACTGGAACGAGTTCGCCCCTGGTGGCGACATGCAGTACGTCGAGGACTCGACGCTGCCGATCATCGGCAAGCTCGTCGGCGGCGACGTCCTGATGGCGGTCCTGACGGCGGCGGGCTTCGCGGCCACGCTCGCCTCGGGTCTCGCGTCGCACGCGTCGGTCTCCCGCATGCTGCTCGTGATGGGACGCAACAACGTCCTCCCGCAGCGCTTCTTCGGCTACATCAACCCGCGCACGCACACGCCGACCTTCAACATCGTGCTCGTCGGCGCGATCTGCCTGCTGGCCATCCCGTTCACCCTCGAGCTGATCGCCGCGTGGATCAACTTCGGTGCGCTGATCGCGTTCACCTTCGTGAACATCTCGGTGATCGCCTGGTTCGCGATCCGCAAGGGCCGTCGGAAGACGCCGGGCGACATCTTCAACTACATCGTGATGCCCGCGATCGGCATGGTGCTCACCGGCCTCCTGTGGGCGAACCTGCACGAGGATGCGCTGCGCGGCGGGCTCGTCTGGACCGTGCTCGGCGTGATCTACCTCGCCGTCATCACGAGGGGATTCCGCAAGAAGGTCGTCGCGTTCGACGAGAACCAGGCCGTGACGGGCTACAACAAGGTCGTCAAGGTGCCGGTCGACGAGAGCTGACGGCATCCGGCCATGAAGAAGGCCGCCCCTCGCTCACGCGGGAGGCGGCCTTCTTCTCGTCGATGAGGGGTCAGATGACGCCCTGGGCGAGCATCGCGGCGGCGACGCGCTCGAAGCCGGCGATGTTGGCCCCGGCGACGTAGTCACCAGGACGGCCGTGGCGCTCGGCGGCGTCGAAGGCCGCGGAGTGGATGTCGGCCATGATCTCGCGGAGCTTGTTCTCGCTGTCGCCGAAGCTCCAACGCTGGCGCGACGCGTTCTGGCTCATCTCCAGTGCCGAGGTCGCGACGCCGCCGGCGTTCGCGGCCTTTCCGGGGGCGAAGAGCACTCCCGCCTTCTGGAAGGCGTCGACCGCGTCGGGGACGCAGGGCATGTTCGCGCCCTCGGAGACGGCGCGCACGCCGTTGGCGATGAGCGCCTCGGCATCGGCCAGGCTCACCTCGTTCTGCGTGGCGGACGGCACGGCGATGTCGACCGGCACCTCCCAGACGCTGCCGCCCTCGACGAAGCGGGCGCTCGGACGGCGGTTCGCGTACTCGACGATGCGGGCGCGCTCGACCTCCTTGAGCTGACGGAGCAGGTCGAGGTCGATGCCGGCGTCGTCGACGACGTAGCCGGAGGAGTCGGATGCCGTGACGGCGGTCGCGCCGAGCTGGGTCGCCTTCTGGATCGCGTAGATCGCGACGTTGCCCGAGCCGGAGATGCCGACGCGCTTTCCGGCGAGCGTCTCGCCGTGCACGGCGAGCATCTCCTGAGCGAAGAACACCGCGCCGTATCCGGTGGCCTCCGTGCGCACCTCGGCGCCGCCCCAGCCTGTGCCCTTGCCGGTGAACATGCCCGACTCGTGACGGTTGGTGACCTTGCGGTACTGGCCGAAGAGGTAGCCGATCTCGCGGCCGCCGACGCCGATGTCTCCCGCGGGGACGTCGGTGTGCTCGCCGAGGTGGCGGTACAGCTCGTTCATGAACGACTGGCAGAAGCGCATGACCTCGGCATCGGACCGGCCGTGCGGGTCGAAGTCCGATCCGCCCTTGCCTCCGCCGATGCCCTGACCGGTGAGGGCGTTCTTGAAGATCTGCTCGAAGCCGAGGAACTTGATGATCGAGAGGTTCACCGACGGGTGGAAGCGCAGGCCGCCCTTGTAGGGGCCGAGCACCGAGGAGAACTGGATGCGGTAGCCGCGGTTGACCTGCAGACGTCCGGCGTCGTCGACCCACGGCACGCGGAACATGATCTGGCGCTCCGGCTCGACCAGGCGCTCCAGGATGCCGCCGTCGATGTACTCCGGGTGCTGCTCGAGCACCGGGGCGATCGAGTGCAGCACCTCGTGCACGGCCTGGTGGAACTCCGGCTCGTGCGGGCTGCGGGCGAGCACCGTGTCGAAGACGGGCTGCACGGAGTCGGCGAGCGGATGGAAGTCAGGGGTCGTCGTTGCGGTCACGCGAATGCTTTCTGAAAGGGGGATTTTGAGCGCGGGCGATCGTGTCGCGTGAGTGCTTCGCCGGATCAGGCGGAGTTTTCACTCTACCGGCCGCGCGGAGCGGGCCGTCCTCTGCGACGTGCGGGCGCCGCTCACCCGGTGTTCTGCAGGCCGGCGGCGACGCCGCTGACCGACAGCAGGAGGAGGCGGCGCTGCTCCTCGTCGACACCCGAACCCGTCGCGTCCTGTGCGGAGCGCAGAGCGCGGAGGGCGCGCAGCTGCAACAGCGAGAGCGCGTCGACGTAGGGGCTGCGCAACTGCACGGCGCGCTGCAGCACGGGCTTGTTCACGAGGAGGCCCTCACCGCCCGTGAGGCGGATGACCCACTGCCGGGTGAGCGCGAGCTCGTCGAGCACGAGAGCCGCGAGGTCGTCGCGGTCGCCGAGGGCGAGGTACTGGCGGGCGATGCGCTCGTCGGTCTTCGCGAGGCTCATCGCCACGTTGTCGATCATGGTGCGCAGCAGCGGCCATTCGCGATAAGCCTCGACCAGCAGCGCCTCGTCTCCGACGGCGTCGAGTGCGGTGCCGAGGCCGAACCAGCCGGCGAGGTTGATGCGCGCCTGGGTCCACGCGAACACCCACGGGATCGCACGGAGGTCCTCGAGGGATTCGACCGAGAGCCCGCGACGGGCCGGGCGTGACCCGAGGGCGAGCAGTCCGATCTCCTCCATCGGGGTGACCGTGGCGAACCAGGGAGCGAAGCCCTCCGCCTTGACCAGCGAGAAGAAGCGCTCCCGCGAGGACACGTCCATGGTGCGGGCGATGTCCGCGTAGCGAGCGGCCGCGCTGCTCGTGCGCTCCTCGACCGTGGGGGAGGAGGCGAGCAGCGTCGCCGCGGCCACCTGATCGATGTGGCGCATCGCGATGGCCGGCTCGCCGTAGCGGGCGAAGATGACCTCGCCCTGCTCGGTGAGCTTGAACCGGCCGTCGACGGAGTGCGGCGGCTGCGCGAGGATTGCCGAGTTCGCCGGGCCCCCGCCGCGTCCGAGCGCGCCGCCGCGTCCGTGGAAGAGGGTCAGCTCGATGTCGGCATCCCGCGCCCACTGGGCGATCTTCTCCTGCGCCTCGTAGAGCGCGAGGTTGGCGGCCACGGGGCCGACGTCCTTCGAGGAGTCGGAGTAGCCGAGCATGACCTCCAGCCGGTTGCCGGTCGCGGCCATGCGCCCACGGAACTCGGGGAACTCGACGGCCTCGGCGAGGATGCCGGGGGCGGCCTGCAGGTCGGCGAACGTCTCGAACAGCGGGACGACGTCGAGCACGGGGGCATCGTCGCCGAGCGCGTGCCGGGCGAGACGGTGCACGGCCGCCAGGTCGGAGGCCGCCTGCGTGAAGGAGACGACGTAGCGTCCGGCGGCGCGGAGCCCGCGATCGCGCTGGATCTCGGCGATGGCGCGGAAGACCTCCAGCACCTCCTCGGTCTGCGCGCTGACGGGCTCGCCGCTCTCGATCTCCGCAAGAGCCTTCGCGTGCACCTGCGAGTGCTGGCGCACCTCCAGCTCGGTGAGGTGGAACCCGTAGGTCTCCACCTGCCAGATCAGATGCTGGACGCCGCCGAAGGCGTGCCGACGGGCGCCGGCTTCCGCCAGCGATCCCTGCACGGCGCGGAGATCGGCGAGCAGCTCGTCCGGGCCGGAGTAGCGGAGCTCGTCGCCGCGCCGGGTCGCCGCGACCCGACGGGCGAGCACGAGGATCACCCGACGGTGCGGCTCGCCGGGGGAGCGGGTCGCCAGCTCGGCTGCCTCCCGTGGCTCCCTCGCGGCGTACGCCTCCCACAGTGCGATGACCTCGGAGCTCGGCGGCGTGTCCTCCGCGTCGAGGGTGAGCGTGCGGCCGATGCGCTCCAGGGCGCGCTCGAGTCCGCGCAGCACGTGATCCGAGGCGATCTGCGAGGCCTCGCGCGTCACGGATGCCGTGACAAAGGGGTTGCCGTCGCGGTCGCCGCCGACCCAGGAGCCGATGCGCACGAAGGCCGGCACGACGGGGGCGCTCGCGCCCGACTCCTCGCCGCGCAGCGCGTCGTCGATGGTGCGGTACACGTGGGGCACCGTCGTGAACAGCGTCTCGTCGAAGACGCCCATGACCGTGCGCACCTCGTCTGTGGGCGACGGCTTCTGCGCGCGCAGCGGAGCGGTGCGCCACAGGGTGTCGATCTCCTCCAGCATCCGGCGTCGCGCACGGTGCTCCTCGGCCCCGCCCGCGCTCGCCGCGTCGTGCTGGGTCAGCAGCTCCGACAGGCGTCGGATGCTCGACGACACCGCGCGGCGACGGGCCTCCGTGGGGTGGGCGGTGAAGACGGGGTGGAAGCGCAGGCCCTGCAGCCGGCGGCGCGCCTCGTCCTCGCCGACCTCGCTCTTCAGCCGCGCGTACGCGGTGGCGACGGTGTCGGCGGCATCCTCTCTGCCCGGCTGACCCGCGCGCTCGCGCAGCACGCGCACGCGCTGGTGCTCCTCGGCGAGGTTGACCAGGTGGAAGTAGCAGGTGAAGGCGCGGGCCACCTCGTCGGCGCGCTGCACCGTGAAGGACTCGGCGATCGCCGCCGCCCTGTCGAAGGCGTCGGGGGTCTCCTCGTCGTACGCCTGGATGGTGGCGAGGCGGAGGCGCTCGACATCCTCGAACAGGTCGTCGCCTCCGGCTTCGCGCAGCACCTGGCCGAGCAGCGCGCCCAGCATCCTCACATCGGATCGCATGGCGTCCGGGATGCCGCGGCCTGCTTCGAACCGGCCGATGACGCGGATCGCTTCGGTGTTCGTGGGCTCAGGAAAAGAGTGTGCGGGGGTCACCCTTCGAGAGTAGCCGGGAGCGGAAGGGTGCTCCGCCCGCATGACGCGTCGTAACGAACTCTTCATGAACGGCGCCGGTCCGATCGGTCTCCGCGTCTCGTGCGGCCGCTGCGGACGCGGCCGCACGTAGCATGGTGGGAATGCGCATCTCGGCGAACCCCCTCCGCGGTCAGCAGTTCCCCGCCGTCCTCCTGCTGATCGCAGCGGGCCTCGGGATCCTGCTCGCCAACCTGCCCACGCACGACGGGATCGCCGCCGTCCTGGACATCCACATCGCCGTGCCCGGCACCGCGCTCGATCTCTCCATCGCACACTGGGTGTCGGACGGGCTGCTCGCCGTCTTCTTCCTCGTCGTCGCGATCGAGCTGCGACACGAGCTCACGCACGGCGAGCTCGACTCCCCGCGCAAGGCGCTCCAGCCCGCGATCGCCGCCACCGGAGGCGTGCTGGTCCCGATCGTCGTCTACCTCCTGATCGCCGGCGACGCGAGCACCGCGTCGGGCTGGCCCGTGCCGACGGCGACCGACATCGCCTTCGCCCTCGGCGTCCTCGCGATGTTCGGTCGAGGGCTGCCGTCGGGCGTGCGGGTGTTCCTCCTCGCCCTCGCGATCCTCGACGACATCATCGGCATCATCTTCATCGCGGTGCTGTTCGCGCACGATGTGCAGTGGCTGCTGCTCGTGCTCGCCGTGGTCGCGGTGGCCGCCTTCTGGGCGCTGAGCCGACTGCTGCACGCCACGGGACACCCGGCGATCGCGCTGGCGATGGCCGCGGTCGGCATCGTGGCCTGGGGACTCGTCGCCGCGTCCGGCATCCACGCCACGATCGCCGGCGTGCTGCTGGGTCTCGTGATGGCCCCGGTTCCTGCGGGGCGCGTGCGCCACGCCCTCGAGCCGACCGTAAACGGTGCGATCCTGCCGCTCTTCGCCTTCGTCGCGGCGTTCGTGGTGATCCCGGCGGTGTCGCCGACCGAGCTGTCGCCGGCGTTCTGGGGCATCGTGATCGCGCTTCCCGTCGGCAAGATCGTGGGCATCTCCCTCTTCGGCTGGATCGCCATGCGCATCCGTCCGCGCGGCGCCGCACCCGCCCTCCCGTTCGCCGACCTGCTCGCGGCCGGCGCGTTGGGCGGCATCGGCTTCACCGTGTCGCTGCTGCTCGCGAACCTCGCCTTCGCGGCGGACGACGGCATCCGCGATCAGGCGATCCTCGGCGTTCTCGTCGGCTCGCTCATCGCCCTCCTGCTCTCGGCGGTCGTGGTGTCCCTGCGCTCCGGCTGGTACCGTCGCGTGTCCGCCGCGTCCTCATGACCACGAAGGAGTCCGCATGACGACTGCCGACCAGGACCCGCTGCGCGAGGTCGCCGAGACCATGCGGGCCGTGCGCGAGCGGTGCGTGTGGTCGCAGCGGATCACCCACCGCGACCTCGTGCCGTACCTGATCGAGGAGTCGCACGAGGTGATCGACGCCGTCGAGAGCGGATCGCGCGCCGATCTCCGCGAGGAACTGGGCGACCTGCTCTGGCAGGTGCTGTTCCACTCGGCGATCGCCGCGCAGGACCCGGACGACCCCTTCGACGTGGACGACGTCGCCCGCACGCTCAACGAGAAGATGGTGCGACGGCATCCTCACGTCTTCGCCGGTGAGACGGCCGAGACGCCCGAGGAGGTGCTGGTGCACTGGAACGCCGCGAAGGCCGCGGAGAAGCGCACCAGGCGGAGCGTGCTCGACGGCATCCCGCGCGGCATGCCGGCTCTCGCGCTGGCGCAGAAGGTCGTCGGCCGCGCCGAGGGCGTCGGCGCCGTGGTGCCGGCGCCCGCACAGACCCCGGGGTCCGAGGCCGAGCTGGGCGACGCGCTCCTCTCGCTCGTCGCGTTGGCTCGCGACAGCGGGTGGGATGCCGAACGGGCGCTCCGCGAGCGCCTCCGAGTGCTCGAAGACGAGGTCCGCGCCGCCGAGTCCGACCGCTGAGTCGTCGAGTCGCTCCGCCGACCTGGAAAGATGGAGGCGTGGCTACTGTGAACCCGCCGCGCGGCATGCGCGACATCCTCCCCGCCGACAAGGCGCGCCGCGAGCGCGTCCTCTCCGTCATCCGCGACCGCTATCGCGCGCACGGCTTCGACGAGATCGAGACCCCGGCCCTCGAGGAGTACTCGCGTCTGCATGCGGGCATCGGCGGCGACAACGAGAAGCTCGCCTACAACGTCCTGCGCCGGGGACTCGATGCGGAGGCGATCCGCGAGGCGGCCGACGACACGGCGGCCCTCGCCGACCTCGGACTCCGCTACGACCTCACCGTTCCGCTCGCCCGCTTCTACGCGAGCAACCGCGGTCAGCTGCCCGGCGTCTTCCGCTCGATCCAGATCGGTCCTGTGTGGCGCGCCGAGCGTCCGCAGAAGGGCCGCTACCGCCAGTTCGTGCAGTGCGACATCGACATCATGGGCGACGAGTCCTCGCGGGCCGAGGCGGAGCTCATGGTGGCCTCGCTCGACGCGCTGGACGCGCTGGGGCTCGAGGGCGCGACCGTGCGCATCAACGACCGGCGGGTACTCGACTGGATGCTGGAGACCTTCGGCTTCGGCGCCGACGAGCGTCCGGGGGTGCTGATCACGATCGACAAGCTCGACAAGATCGGTCCCGACGGCGTGGCCGCGGAGCTCCGCGAGCGCGGCGCCGCGGCGCAGGCGGTGGACGCCTTCGAAGCGTTCCTGCGGCGTCCGCAGACGATGGAGTACAACCCGTTCGGCGAGCGGCAGATCCGCAAGGCCCTCCCGGAGGACGCGCCGGAGGAGATCGTCGCGCACCTCGTCGGCATCGGAGACGCCGTCGCCGCCGGCACCGGCCGCACCGACATCCCGCTCCTCTTCGATCCGTTCCTCGTCCGGGGCATGGGCTACTACACCGGCACGATCTTCGAGCTGGCGCACCCCTCCGTGGACTACTCGCTGGGCGGAGGCGGGCGCTACGACGGCATGATCGGGCGCTTCCTCGGACAGCAGGTCGCGGCCGTCGGGTTCTCGCTCGGCTTCGAGCGGCTCGTCGACCTCGTGACCGCCGACGCGGATGCCGCGGCGCGGGCCGTGGTGCTCATCCACGACGCCGACGTGCCGGTCGCGGAGCTCGTCGCGCACAAGGCCGCGCTCGTCGCCGACGGCGCGCGCGTGCGCCTGGAGCGCCGCACGAAGAACCTCAAGGCGCTGCTCGAGCGCTCGGCCGCCGACGGCTACACCGCCTTCGCGACCGTCGCCCCCGGTGCGGCGGAGCTGGAGCTCAAGCCGCTCAGCTGAGCGGGTGCAGGCGTTCGTCTCGTCGCTGCGCTCCTCGCTCGACGACCGGGTGACGCCGGTCGTCGAGCGAGCGGAGCGCGTCGACACGCTCGTCTCCTGCCACGACATCGGCCCCGCGGACGGTCTCGGGCCGCCCGTTCACCCGGCGTTCACGGCGGTCGGGTCGAATCATGGGGTGGGCCGCTATCGTCTCCTCGCCGCGCTCGGGATCGGTGCGACGGCATCCGTCTTCGGCATCCGCCTTCTGCTGACGAAGCAGGCGGCGATCGCCCGCCGCCGGATCGGCAAACCGCTCGGCGAGGAGTCGCTCGACGCGGACCGCGTCTGGCGTCGCGCGTTCGAGGGCGAGCCGATCGAGCTGCTGCTGCTCGGCGATTCCCTGGCCGCCGGTCTCGGCGCTGAGCGACGCAAGCAGACGCTCGGAGGCCGGCTCGCGAAGGGGCTGGCGGCGCGGATGCACCGTCCCGTCCGACTGCGCACGGTCGCGGTCGTCGGCGCGGAGTCGCCCGATCTCGCCGCCCAGCTCGACGCCGTGCCGGAGGGGTATCGGCCGCACGTCGCGGTGATCGTGGTCGGCGGCAACGACGTCACCCATCGCATCCCGACGTCCGTCTCGGCCCAGCACCTCGACGACGCGATCCGGAGACTCCGCGCCCAGGGTGCCGAGGTCGTCGTCGGCACCTGCCCGGACCTCGGCGCCCTGCGCGCGGTCCCGCAGCCGCTGCGCCGCCTCGCCGCGAGCATGTCCCGCCGTCTGGCGGAGGTGCAGGCGGAGACGGCGGCGCAGGCGGGGGCAGAGGCCGTCGACCTGCGCCGCGCGGTCGGACCGATGTTCCTCGACGAGCCGGAGGAGATGTTCAGCCTCGACCGGTTCCACCCCAGCGCTCTGGGCTATCGTCGGACGGCCGAGGCGCTGCTGCCCGCCGTGTGCCGTTCCGTCGAGCGGCTCACTCCGCCGGTGCGGCGCTGAACGACGCCGCCCACTCGGCGACGCGGCGCGCGCTCTCCTCCTCGGAGATGTCCTCCACCCGCGTCATCACCGACCAGCGCACGCCGAAGGGGTCGCGGATGCTCGCGAACCGGTCTCCGGACACGAAGTCCGACGGCGCCTCGCGCACGACGGCCCCCGCGGCCACGGCGCGCTCGACGACCGCGTCGACGTCGGGCACGTACAGGCCCATCGAGTAGCAGTCGTCCTCCCCGGCCGGGGCGGGGACGAGGCGGTAGTCGGGGCTCGGCTCTCCCAGCTGCAGGTGCCCTGCGCCGAAGTCGAGGTCGGCGTGGGCGACCACCCCGCCGAACTCCGTCACGTCGATCACACGCGCGCCGAAGACTTCGCGGTAGAAGTCGATCGCATCCTTCGCCCCGGCGATCGCCAGGAAGGGGGTCAGCGAGGTCGCGCCGTGCGGGCGCCCGTCTGTCGTGTGCTCGCCGGTCGCGCCGGCAGGTGTGCTGTTCGTCATGGGGACAGCGTAGGAAGGGGATGATGCCGCGGGCTTGAACATCCGCGACAACCTCGACGGGTGCCGTGTCGGCGGCGGACCGTACGCTGGGGCGATGGTGAACCCCACGCGCGGCGTGCTCTATCCGGCGAGGCTGCCGCAGTTCCATCGGCTGCCTCCGACGGATGCCGCGCGCGAGCTCGTGGTGTGGTTCTGGGTCCCCGAGTGGGACGTCGAGCCGGGGCGGTCCTCACGGCAGGAGGTCGTCGGCTATCCGGCCCTCAACCTCGTGGTCGAGCCTGACGCCGTCACCCTCTCCGGCGCGACGACGCGCTCCTCGCACCGCGACCTCCGCGGCACGAGCTGGGCGGTCGGAGCCATGCTGCGGCCGGCCGCGGTCGCGGCGCTCGTCGACGATCCGTCGTCCCTGGTCGACGGGGAGCGGGTCCTCGACGAGCCGGAGCTGCGCGCCGCCGTCGTCGCGGCGATGTCGTCGGGGGAGGGGCATCGCGAGCGGGCGGTCGACGCGTTCTCCGCGTGGATCGCCGCACGCGTGGGAGAGCCGGGAGACGTGGCCCTGCAGGCGAACACCCTCGTCGACGTGCTCCTGGGCGAGAGCGCGGCGACCTCGCCCGAGGAGGCGGCGACACGTCTCGCGGTGTCCGTGCGCACCCTGCAGCGTCTCGCGCACCGCTACGTCGGACTCTCTCCCGCGGCGATGATCCGCCGGAGGAGGCTGCAGGACGCCGCCGAACGGCTGCGGGTCGGCCCCGGTGCGGATCTGGCAGCACTCGCCGCCGAGCTCGGATACGCCGATCACGCGCACCTCACCCGTGACTTCCGCAGCGTGCTCGGGATCG
Organism: Microbacterium sp. LWH10-1.2; assembly: GCF_038397765.1. Lineage (NCBI taxonomy): Bacteria > Bacillati > Actinomycetota > Actinomycetes > Micrococcales > Microbacteriaceae > Microbacterium > Microbacterium sp. LWH10-1.2. The sequence continues at coordinate 2,189,230 of NZ_CP151638.1, read as the reverse complement.
CCCCGCGCACGTACCGGGCCGATGCGGCGGACTGATCAAGCGCGGGCGAGCCGCAGACGCAGCATCCGGTAGCCGACGCCGATGAGCACGACACCCGTGCCGATGAGCGAGGCCACGACCGGCAGGGAGTTCACGAGGACGAGGCAGCCCAGCGCGCCGGCGACCTGCAGCCAGCGCGGATAGCGTCGAGCCGCGCCGTGCTGCCGGAACGCGGCGGCGTTCGCGATCAGGTAGTACAGGAGCACCCCGAACGAGGAGAAGCCGATCGCCCCGCGGAGGTCGGCGACGAGCACGATGACGATCACGACCGCCCCGACGACGATCTCCGCCCGCCGGGGGACGTGCCACCGCTCGTCGACTGCTGACAGGAATCGCGGCAGGTCCGACTCCCTGGCCATCGCGAGGGTGGTGCGCCCGACGCCGGTGAGGAGCGCGAGGAGCGCGCCGAGGGAGGCCGTCGCCGCGGCGACCCGCACGAGCGGCACCGCGCCGTCCCAGCCGGACCGGGAGACGATCTCCGCGAGCGGGGCGGCCGTCGTCGCGGCATCCGCTCCGAGCACCAGCAGCGTCACGACGGCGACCAGTGCGTAGACGAGCACGGCTCCGCCGAGTGCGAGCACGATGGCGCGGGGGATCGTGCGAGCCGGGTCGACGACCTCCTCGCCCATGGTCGCGATGCGCGCGTACCCTGCGAAGGCGACGAACAGCAGCCCGGCTCCCTGCAGCACCCCGTACGCGGTCGCGTCGGGGAGCGGAACGGGGGCGGCTGTCGGTGCGGACGAGAACCCGGCCGCGACGACGACGGCGAGGCCGAGCAGCGAGACGACGACGAGGATGCGGGTGACCAGGGCCGTCCGGGTGATGCCGAGGCAGTTCACCGCGCACAGGGCGGCGACGGCGAGGACGGCGACGGGCACCCGCCAGCCCTCCGGAGCCGCGTACGCCGCGAACGTCATCGCCATCGCCGCGCAGCTCGCGATCTTGCCGATCACGAAGCCCCAGCCGGCGATGAAGCCCCACCACGGACCGATCTCGGCGCGCGCGTACGCGTACGTCCCGCCGGCGACAGGGTGCGCGGCGGCGAGCTGGGCGGATGCCGTGGCGTTGCAGAACGCGACGAACGCGGCGATCGCGAGCGCGATGAGCAGCCCGCCCCCGGCGGCCGCGGATGCCGGTCCCCACACCGAGAAGACACCGGCGCCGATCATCGATCCGAGGCCGATGGCGACGGCGTCGCGGAGGGTCAGGCGGCGGGCGAGGGGCACTCCGTCATCGTGCCACGGACCGGTGAACGATCGGTGTCCTCCTCGACGACGAGGGGGAGGGAGAGGACGGCGGGGGAGTCTCCGCCGAGCGCGAGCGTCTGCGTGCTCGGGACGAGTCGCGAGTGATCGCGCACGGGGTCGTCGGTGCCCGGGTTGCGCAGGTGCAGGGGGTGGGCGCCCGACGAGACCTGCACGCGCAGGCGATGCCCCGCGGCGAAACGGTGCGCGAGAGGGGCGAGGGGCAGTCGGATGCGCCGTGGCTCACCCGCCGCCGTCCCGGAGTCGGACTCCGGGGCGAGCCGGACGTAGCCGTCGGTGATCGCCAGCGATGCGCCCTTCGCGTCGACCTCGCACAGTCGCACGAAGAGGTCGGCTCGCGGATTCGACGATGACAGCGTCAGCTCGATCGACGGCTCTCCGATCACGGTGAGCGGCTCGGCGAGGAGCTCGCCGGTGAAGACCAGCACATCGTCGCGGGCCTCGCGTCGACGCTGCTCGCGACGGCCGGCCCCGAACGGGTTGAGCGTGCGACCACCGGCGTCCGGAGTCGGATCGGACGGGTCGTAGCGGTACGACATCGTGGTCGGAGCTCGGGTCGCGTCGGCGGCGGAGAGCCCGCCGTCTCCGGTCAGCTCGAGCCGCTGCGGTGAGCTGTCCGGGGGCCAGGAGGCGAGCTCGCGCCATCCGCCGCCCCCGCTGATCTCCACCCGGGCTCCCGTGGTCGTTCCCGTGCCCTCGAACTGGCGCAGCGCCTCGCGCACCCCGAGCACAGTGGTCTCCGGTGCACCGTGGATCCAGTCGCCCACGACGAGTCGGACAGGGACCCCGGCCTCCGTCAGCGCCGCATGGTCGTGCAGCTGGCCGACGAGGAAGAGATCCTGCCACCCGGCCATCAGCGTGACCGGCGGCACCGTCTGCGGGTCCGAGGCGAAGTGCATCGGCTCCCACCACTGGTCGCCGGCGTCGCTGTGCTCGACCCAGTCGCGGAAGAACGGCGGGTCCTCGCCGAGAGCGACGCGGACCGCATCGCTCGGTGGCGCGGTGAGCGCACCGCGCACGAAGGCCCTCCGCGCGCGCAGCAGCGCCCAGAGGCGCGCGAACAGGGGGCGCTCCTGGATGCCGAGGGCATAGGCCCAGGTGAGCGGCGTGTCGATCGAGAATCCGCCTCCGGGGTAGAGGATCGCGTCGTCGAAGCGTCGTGCCGAGACGGCGATGCCCATGGCGTCGGGGCGGAGGTCTCCATCGCAGTACGCCCACTGGGTCACGCCGAAGTAGCTGCCGCCCCAGGAGTGCACGCGCCCTGTCGACCAGGGCTGCGCGCGCAGCCACCGCATCGTGGCCTGGCCGTCGGCGACCTCGTCGTGCAGGGGGGTGAAGCGGCCCCCGGAGCCGAAGGTGCCCCGGCAGCTCTGGACCACGACGTGGTGCCCGCGCTCGGCGATGAAGCGGGCGACCCCTGCGGCGCCGTTCCGGCCGTAGGGCGTGCGGATGAGCAGCGTCTGATCGCCGGCGCCGTCGGCCCACCAGTGGTCGGTGAGGAGCTCGACCCCGTCGTCGGCGGCGACCGGGATGCCGATGTCGCGATGCACGTCGGGGTGCGTCGCCGGCGGCATGTCCGAGGCCGCACGGAGGCGGCGGTACTCGTTGCGTGCCGCACGCGGCATCCGCCGGGGCCCGCTCATCGCAGCGCCTTCACCCGGGTGACCGCGAAGGCGGCGAGGAGCGCCATCGCGACGGCGCCGACATAGAGCGCCACGAAGTTCTCCCCGGTGGGGGAGCCGATGCGCGTCACGAAGAAACCGAACACGGGCACGAGGATACCGGGGAGCAGGTAGGCGAGCGCGACGATGCCGAGGTCCTTGCCCGCGTCCTCCGTCGACGGCAGGCACTCCGTCATGAGGGCGACGTCGGCTGCGATGTATGCGCCCTGCCCCGCGCCGACGATCGCGATGCCGATGAGGAAGAACGCGATGTCTCCGAACGAGACGGCGAACACGAGGCCCACCGCGCTGGTCAGGGCGCCGATCACCACCGTCGGCTTGCGCCGACCCGTGCGATCGGAGATCACGCCGAACACGAACGCCATCACGAGGTTCATGAGGGTGAAGGCGGCCGTCGCCTGGGTCTGCACGCCCGCGATCTCGGCGGGGTCGTCCAGGCCGAAACGGCTGGAGATCGTGAGGTAGAGGTAGCTCGTCACCGACACGATCGACGCGGTCATGAAGAAGCGGCAGACCCAGGCCCACGCGAAGTCCGGGTAGCGACGCGGACTCAGCCAGAACGTCTCCCGCACGCCGCGCCAGTCCATCGGCGGGGCGGGAACGGTGCGGTGCAGGTCGCGGAGGGCGAAGAACAGCGCGATCGCGAGCACGGACGCGAGTCCACCCGGGATCAGGAACATGCCGACCTGGCCGGTGCCGGCGACCGCTCCGGCCAGCGCGACGCCGCCGAGGATGCCGATCGTCGTCGCGGCCCCGGTGACCGCCGACATGATCGCGCGGATCCGGCGGCGGATCTGATCGGCGAACAGGGTGTGCACGGTCATGGACACGGCGCCCCAGCCGATGAGCACGAGGACGACCCCGAGGCCCAGCAGGAACAGCGAGGTCGCGAAGGCCTGGACGACGTAGCCGACGGCCGCGACGAGCACGCCGTAGAGGATCCACGGGCGGCGGATGCCGAGCCGCGACATGGAGCGGTCGCTGAGGCGTCCGAAGATCGGGGTCGTGACGAGGATCGCCGCGCCGCCGACAGTCAGCACGATGCTGAGGTCGCCCGTCGCCTGGTCGGGATTCCACTCCTTCAGCAGCTGCGGCACGGCGACGCCGGCCACGCCCTGGGCGATGCCGGTCGCGAGCCAGGTGAGCACGAAGGCGATCCAGAACCAGAGGGTCTGGCGCTCGCCGGGGATGGCGTCCTCCGCGAGCGGGGGGACGGGAGGGGAGGGGAACACGGGGTCGACTGCGTGGGTGGACATCATCGTCTCCAGAGCGGGTGAGGGGTCGGGTCAGGTCGGGTCAGGTCGGTTCAGGGTCGGGCGGTGGTTGAGACGGAGAGCGGGGCGTAGGCGGCGGCGAGTTCGGCGGTGAGCGCGTCTCGCCAGTCGCGTGCTCCCTGCCATCGGGTGACACCGGGGGAGCCGTGCACATGCCCCTCGCCGACACGGAGGGTGACGGGGACCCCGGCGGCGCGCAGCGCCTCCGCATAGGCGACGGCGCCGTCTCGGAGCGGGTCGAACTCCGCGACGAGGATCAGCGCAGGGGGCAGGTCCCGATGGTCGGCCGCTTCGAGGGGGGAGGCCTCGGCGAGGGGCGCCCCGGCGCGGTAGACGTCGGCGAGGACCTCTGCGCCCTCCATCCCCGAGGCGCGGCGGTGTCTCGTGAAGGAGCCGCCGGTCGGCCGCAGGGTGGCCGGCAGCACCTCCAGGGTCTGGTGGTGCAGCGCGCGCCCTGCGTCCCGTTCACACAGCGCCGTCGATGCGGCGATCGTCGCTCCCGCCGAGTTGCCGCCGATGCCGAGCCGGGAGGGGTCGATGCCGAGTTCGTCGGTGCGGAGGCGCAGATCGGCGAGCGCGGCGACCGCATCCTCCACCGCGGCCGGGAACGGATGCTCGGGCGCGAGGCGGTACTCGAGCGAGATGAGCTGCACTCCAGAGCGGAGAGCACGGTCGGCGCAGAGCCGTTCGTTGACGATCTCGTCGATGGTTCCGCCCACCCAGCCGCCGCCGTGCAGCCAGAGCACGGTCGGCAGGAGTCCGCTCGCGCTCTCCGGGCGGAACCGGCGTGCACGGAGGAGTCCGTCGCCGCCGGCCACCACCGTCTCGTCGACGCGCACGCCGTCTCCGGCGGGTTCGGTGAACTCCAGCGCGAGCAGGTCGCTGAGCTCCCACGCGGCGAGGCGTCGCGCGGCGGGGTCGTCCGAGTCGATGCCGGGGATCGCGGCGGAGAGCTCCTCGGCGCGACGGATCCACTCTCGGACGGGGGCCGCGAGCGGAGGGATGCCGTGTTCGGATCCGGTCATGCGCGCCCCCGATCGTGCAGGGTGCGGAGCTCGCCGACGAGGATGCGGTGCGCAGCATCCGCGGCCGGCACGTACCCCGTGGACCCCAGGGATCCGTGGGTCTGTCCGATGAACCGGATCGCCGTCACCGGGACGTCGGCTGCGGAGAGCGCACGCGCGTAGGCCTCTCCGTCACCGCGGAGCGGATCCAGCTCCGAGGTCAGGATGAGCGCGGGCGGGAGGCCCTCGTGGCTGTCGGCGAGCAGCGGGGACGCGTACGGGTGGCGGGCCAGTGCGCGGTCGTCGCCGACGTACTGCCGCACGAGGGCCTGTCCGGCCGTGCGCACGATCACGCCCGGCATCCCCGCGCTGATGCCGCGCATGTCCGCGTGGCCGATCGTGAGGTCGAGCGCCGGATTCTCCAGCACCTGCATCGCGATCGGCCTGTTCTCGCGGTCGCGGTTCATGAGGGTCACGGCTGCCGCGAGGTCGCCGCCGGACGACGCGCCGCCCACCGCGAGACGGTCCCGCGACCCGCCCAGGTCCTCGGCGTGCGCGTACGCCCATTCGAAGGCGCTCCAGCACTGCTCGGGCTGCGCGGGGAAGCGCTGCTCCGGCGCGTGGGAGTAGTCCGCCGCCACGATGATGATCCCGGCATCCCGTGCTCGCTGGCGGAACCGTGCGTCCCACGACACCCAGTCGATGCCGGCGATCGTGAAGCCGCCGCCGTAGAAGTAGACGAGGATCGGCAGCCCCGCACCCCGGGGCGCGGGCACGGCGCCCGGCCAGTACACGCGAACCCGCACGTCGGGGTGCTCGTCCACGGGGACGGCGCTGTCCTCCGTCGCCACGGCGATCGGCTCGATCCCCAGCGCCGCGCTCACCGCCGTGTCGTTCTCCTGGGCGACCCGTCGGCGCCCGGAGGGATCGGCCGGTTCGGGCGCGAGCAGGGGAGCGATCCTCTTCTCGTACGCGGCGACGGCGCTGTCGAGCGTCGGTCTGCGGTAGCGGGGGCTTCTCGGCATCGGTCATCTCCTTCGACGGCTGCGGACTAGTCTGAGGAATCGAAGAACTTCGATGAAGTGCGGAGGCCGGAACATGCGCGCACGCCCTGGACGGGTCACGATCTACGACGTCGCCGAGCGGGCCGGCGTGAGCATCTCGACCGTGTCGCTCGCCGTCAGCGCCCCGCACCGGGTGCGTCCGGAGACCAGGGAGCGGATCGTCGCGGCCGCCACCGCCCTCGGCTATCGGATGACGGCCGGGCGCCGGGTGGGTGCCGCCCGGATCGCCGTCGCCGCGCCGTTCACGACCTATCCCTCGTATCTGCGCCGGCTGTCCGGCATGCTGCGGCGGGCCAGGGATGCCGCGGTCGACATCATCCCGTACGACCTCGACTCCGCGGCATCCGCCGACGAGCCGCTGCTCGACGTCCTGCCCACCCGCACCGACGTGTCGGGGCTCGTGGTGATGGGGGTGCCGCTCGGAGGGGCGGCGAGGCGTGCGAGTCGCGCGGCGCGCATCCCCGTCGTGTACGTCGACGTCGTCCCCACACGCGCCGATGTCGGCGGACCGGTCGTGCTCGTGGACGACCGCGACGGTGGCGCGCAGATCGGCCGTCACCTCGCGGAGCTCGGCCATCGCCGGGTCCTGTTCGTGCACGAGCCGCAGCGGTCCGAGGCCTACGTCTCGGCGGGGATGCTGCGCATCGACGGCCTCGAAGAGCACGTGGCGGTCACCAGGCTCGCCTTCTCCGACCCGGCATCGATCGACGACCGCGTCTTCCGGGCGGCGCTCGCCGCCGATGCCACGGCCATCGTCGCGAACCACGACCAGTTCGCCGCTGCGATCCTGAGCGCGCATCGCGCACGGCCGGAGCGCGACCGCCTGGCGGTGGTCGGCTACGACGACGGCGAGGTGGCCGCGGCGCTCGGGCTGACGACCGTGCGGCAGCCGTTCGAGGAGAGCGGGCGGACGGCGCTCGAGCTCGTGCTCGGGCTCGTCTCGGGCGCGACCGCGTCGCATGAGACCGTGCGGCTGGCTCCGACGCTGGTGGCCCGCGCCTCCACGCTGGTCCCTGCGGCGTCGGCGGCGGGCGAGGGCGTCAGGAACGCGCCGCGGTGACCCGCTTCTTCTCGCGGATGTAGACCTCGCGGCGGACCCTCGCCACGACGTCGCCCTCGCGGTCGGTGATGACGGTCTCGAACCACTCGAGCACCTTCGCTCCGCCCTTCGCCTTCTCGCGGATCTCCTCCGCCTGCTCCCTCGACACCTCGAACTCGGCGGTGAGCACTCCGCGACCCGGCTTGAGGAACTCGATCTCGCCGCGGGTGTCCCACACGACGTAGTCGCGGCCGAGCTGGTGCATCACGAGCATGAAGAAGTACGGGTCGGTCATCGCCGACATCGACCCGCCGAACGCGGTCTTGACGTAGTTGCGGGTGAACACGTTCACGTGCAGCTCGACCGTGGCGTGCGTCCAGTCCTCGCTGAATCGACGGATGCGGATGCCGCTGAAGAGGTTCGGGATCCACAGGCTCATGCCCAGTGCGAGACGGCGAGGAGTGATGCGCATGACGTCAGTCTGGACGAGGGTCCGAGTCGGCACAAAGCTCTCTGGAGGGTTGCCACAGTTGTTCTAGTTCTCCTAGAATTACTAGAACACGGTAGAGGGAGGTGAGAGATGCTGCTCAGAGTCGATGCCGACAGCGCGCGGCCCCTGTACGACCAGGTCGCGGCATCGATCCGCGCCGACATCCTCGCCGGCGCCCTCGCCCCCGGTGATCGCCTGCCGCCGGCGCGCGATGTGGCGGGTGCGCTGGAGATCAACCAGCACACGGTCCTCCACGCCTACCAGCGGCTGCGCGACGAGGGCCTCATCGATCTCCGCCGTGGCCGGGGCGCCGTGATCGCCGCGTCCGCCGCCCCGCTCGCCGAACTCGCCCACGACATCGACGTCCTCGTGCGCAAGGCCGCCGCACTCGGCGTCTCCGCCGAGACGCTCGCCGGCATCGTGCACTCGCACCGCGGTGATCGCACCGATCATCGCACTCCCGAGGAGAACCAGGAGGTCTCGCCATGACCACCCACGACCTGACCCGCACGCCCCCGTCGCTGCTCCGGCGCGCGCGGCTGACGTTCTTCCTCGTCGCCGTGATCGTTCCCCTCGTGCTGACCGCTGCCGCGGCTGTCGTGGTGATCGCGTGGCTGCCCTCGCTGCCCGACCCGGTCGTGACGCACTGGGGGGTCAGCGGCGCGGACGGGTTCGGCCCTCCGACGACGTACCTCTGGCTGCTGCTCGGGATCGGACTCGTGCTGCCCGTGCTCATGGCAGTGACGACGCTCTCCGCCGTCGGGGCGCACTGGGGCGGCGCCGCCCGGCTGATGGGTGCGCTCGCCGCAGGCATGGCCGCGTTCGCCGCCGGCATGAGCCTCGGCTCGCTCGGAATGCAGCACGGCCTCGCCGATGCGGGCGAGACACCGGGCGTCGGGGGAGTCATGGCTCTGTCCTTCGCCGCGCTGCTCGTCGTCGGTGCGGTCGCCTGGGCGGTGCAGCCCCGCGTGCGCGCCGAGCAGGGACGCACGCTCGAGCCCCGCCACGCTGTGCACGTCGCAGACGGGGAGCGGGTCGTGTGGCTCGGCACGGCCTCGATGCCGCGCCTCGCGCTCATCGCCGTCTCCGTGCTGCTGCTCGGCATCGCCGGACTCGCCGCGTTCATGCTCGGCACGGGTGTCGACGGCGGGTGGGTGGTCGCGCTCTCGCTGGTCGTCATCGTGATCGCGATGGCCACAGCCACCGCCTTCCGCGTGCGGGTCACGCCGGAGGGGTTCTCCGCCAGGGCGCTCGTCGGCTGGCCGCGGATCAGCATTCCCCTCCGAGAGATCGAGTCGGCCCGCGCCGTCGACATCTCGCCCTTCGGCGAGTTCGGCGGCTGGGGCTGGCGCATCGCGGTGGACGGCAGGACGGGCATCGTCATGCGCCGCGGGGCGGCCATCGAGATCAGCCGACGCGACAAGCGGCCGTTCATCGTCACGATCGACGGCGCCGAGGAAGCCGCGGCGCTGCTGCAGGCCTACGTCGAACGGGGAGCCGCGACGCCGCGAGGCGACAGAACAGGAGACACGGCATCATGACCGATCGGATCGCACCTCGGGCTGGCCGCGTGCCGTGGGCAGCCGTCATCGCCTTCACCGTCCTGGCCTGTGCGCTGGCCTGGCTGGTGTGCCTGCCGCTGTGGCTCGGCGACGGACTCGCCGAGCCCCTCTCCGGAGTGCTGCTCCCGGTGATGATGCTCACCCCGACCATCGCCGCTCTCATCGTCGTGTTCGCGATGCGCGTGCCGCCGAGAGGCGGACGGCTGCGGTTCCTCGGCCTCTGGCCTCTGCGACCGGCGAAGCGCGTCGTCTGGCTCATCGTGCTCGGCTGGCTCGCCCCGCCGATCATCGTGGCCCTCAGCATCCTGCTCTCCGCGGCGCTCGGCGTCGTCCAGCTCGACTTCGCGTTCTCCGGGTTCGCCGCGCAGCTCGAGAGCGCTCTGCCGCCGGGGACGCCGCTGCCTCCGGTCGGGGTGGTCGTCGCCGCGCAGATCGCCATGATCCCTGTCGGCGCCATCCTGAACAGCGTCTTCGCGTTCGGTGAGGAGCTCGGCTGGCGCGGATGGCTGGTGCCGGCGCTCCGGCCGATGGGAACCTGGCCCGCGCTCCTGCTGAGCGGCGCGATCTGGGGTCTCTGGCACAGCCCGGTCATCCTGCTCGGCTACAACTTCGGCCGCACGGACGTCACCGGGGTCCTCTTCATGGTCGGGGGTTGCGTGGCGTGGGGCTTCCTGCTCGGCTGGCTGCGGTTGCGCTCGGCCTCGGTCTGGCCCGCTGTCATCGCCCACGGCTCTCTCAACGCCGCTGCCGGACTCATCGTGCTCGTCGCGGCGACTCAGCCCGACATGGCGCTGGCCGGTCCGCTCGGCGTCGCGGGATGGATCGTCGTCGCGGTGATCGTCGCGGTGCTCGCGCTTACGGGGCAGTTCCGCCTGCAGCCGGAGCTCGCCGCTCCCGCGCGTCCCGCCGAGGCCTCGCCGCCGCTGCCGGACGCCCCTTGACCGGACTCGCGGCGCGGGGTTGGCTGAAGGCATGGACTCCACACCCTCGGCCTGGGCCGCTGCCGATGTCTTCCTCGCCGACACCCTGGTCGGTCATGATCCCGGCCTGGACGCGGCGCTGGACGCTCAGCACGCGGCGGGCCTCCCCGAGATCGAGGTCGCACCGGTCAGCGGCAAGCTGCTGAATCTGCTCGCACGCATGAGCGGAGCGAGGCGCGTGCTCGAGATCGGCACCCTCGGCGGGTACTCCACGATCTGGCTGGCGCGAGCGGTCGGCGCGGAGGGGCGCGTCGTGACGATCGAGGCCGAGGCGGACAACGCCGCCGTCGCCAGGGCAAGCATCGACGCCGCGGGGGTCGGCGAGCGCGTGGACATCCGCATCGGCAGGGGCGTCGACGTGCTGCCCACCCTCGTCGGCGGCTTCGACCTCGTGTTCATCGACGCCGACAAGGAGTCGAACACGATCTACCTCGACTGGGCCGCGAGGCTCGGCCACCCCGGAACCGTGATCGTGCTCGACAACATCGGGCGCGAGGGCGAGATCGTCCGCGAGGACGCGACCGATCCGAAGGTCGTCGGAACGCGGGAGGGACTGCGGATGCTGGGGGAGGACCCCCGGTTCGACGCGACCGCGCTGCAGACGGTCGGCGTCAAGGGCTGGGACGGGGTGGCCATCGCTCTCGTGCGGTGACTTTCGGCACGGCTAGACTGGCCACGGATCGACGTCGCTCCACCACAAACCCCTTTTCTGAACAAGGAGCACTTCTGTGGCACTGATCGAGGCTGTAGGCGCACGCGAGATTCTCGACTCGCGCGGAAACCCGACCGTCGAGGTGGAGGTGCTCCTCGACGACGGCGTCGTCCAGCGGGCGGCTGTCCCCTCGGGCGCATCCACCGGCGCGTTCGAGGCGTACGAGCTCCGCGACGGCGACAAGTCCCGCTACGGGGGCAAGGGCGTCCTGAAGGCCGTCTCCGCCGTCATCGACGAGCTGGGCCCGGCCATCGAGGGCGTCGAGGCGAGCGAGCAGCGCATCGTCGACGAGATCCTCAACGAGACCGACGGCACCGAGAACAAGCAGCGCACCGGCGCGAACGCGATTCTCGGCGTGAGCCTCGCGGTCGCCAAGGCCGCGGCCGACTCCGCCGACCTGCCGCTGTTCCGCTACCTGGGCGGCCCGAACGCGCACGTGCTGCCCGTTCCGCTGTTCAACGTCATCAACGGCGGCGAGCACGCCGACAACGGCATCGACATGCAGGAGTTCTTCCTCGCCCCGATCGGCGCCGAGACCTACTCCGAGTCGCTGCGCTGGGGCGTCGAGACCTACCACGTGCTCCGCAGTGAGCTGAAGGCCGCTGGCTACGCGACCGGCCTCGGCGACGAGGGCGGCTTCGCCCCCGACCTCCCCAGCAACCGCGAGGGCCTCGAGTTCCTCATCAAGGCGATCGAGAAGGCTGGCTTCACCCCGGGCAAGGACATCGCCCTCGGCCTCGACGTGGCCGCCACGGAGTTCTTCTCCGACGGCGTCTACCGTCTCGACAACAAGGACTGGACCGGCCCCGAGCTGATCGAGTACTACCAGGGCCTGGTCAACGACTTCCCGATCGTCACGATCGAGGATGCTCTCGCCGAGGACGACTGGGACAACTGGAAGCTCCTCACCGACGCGCTCGGCTCGAAGGTGCAGCTGGTCGGCGACGACCTGTTCGTCACCAACCCGCAGCGCCTCGCCGACGGCATCAAGCGCGGCGTCGCCAACTCGCTGCTCGTCAAGGTGAACCAGATCGGCACCCTGACCGAGACGTTCGACGCGGTCAGCCTCGCGCAGCGCTCCGGCTACACGGCGATGCTCTCGCACCGCTCCGGCGAGACCGAGGACACCACGATCGCCGACCTCGCGGTCGCCACGAACGCCGGTCAGATCAAGACGGGTGCGCCTGCTCGCTCCGAGCGCGTCGCGAAGTACAATCAGCTTCTGCGCATCGAAGAGGAGCTCGGCGACGCCGCGGTCTTCGCGGGTCGCTCGGCGTTCCCGCGGTTCTCGGCCTGATCGGCTGACGCGCACGCACGATTGACCGTGCCGCCCTGAGGCGGCAGACGAGAGGGGGAGCCTTGGCGAGACGTCCGGCTCCCCCTTCTCCGTCTCCGCGGCCGTCGACCTCCGCGCCGCGGACGGCACCAAGCGCTCGGAAGAGGCCCTCCGCGCGGACCTCTTCCTCGACAGGGGTCGCAGCAGGTCGCAGCGTCGACGTCAGGGAATGGGCCTCCGGCATCCGGCTGTCCGCCTTCTCGGTGATCATGCTCTCCCTGGTCGTCCTCGGCGCCTGGGTGCTCGTGCCGACTCTCGGCACCTTCATCGATCAGCGTCAGAAGATCGCCGCCCTGGAGTCGTCGATCCAGGTCTCGCAGGAGAAGATCTCCTCTCTCGAGGCGGAGCGCGATCGCTGGACCGACCCGGCCTACATCACCACGCAGGCCCGAGAGCGGCTGTACTACGTCAAGCCGGGCGAGATCGTGTATCTCATCGACAACGACCTCGACCCCGCGGCGCTGCCACAGGAGCAGAAGCCGGTGAGCGACACGCTCGAGGAGGATCCGGCCGACTGGATGCCGCAGATGCTGCGCACCCTGACAGCCGCCGGACTCAGCCAGACGGCCGTCCCCGCGCAGTGACGCGCCCGGAGCAGGTAGCTCCGAGCATCCTCCCGGCGGCCTCCCCTACGCTGGTGGGGTGACCACCCCGCCGTTCCCCGCACCCACGCCCGCTGAGCTCGCCGTGGTGTCCGCACAGCTGGGACGCCCCGCGCGCGGCGTCGTCGGCATCGCCGCCCGCTGCGCGTGCGGCAACCCGACCGTGGTCGCCACCACTCCGCGGCTGCCGGACGGCACCCCGTTCCCCACGTTCTACTATCTGACGCACCCCGCGGCGACCGCCGCGATGTCGACGCTCGAGGCCACGCAGGTGATGCCGGAGCTCGCAGCGCTCCTCGCCGAAGACGACGACATCGCCGCCGCGTATCTGACGGCGCACCAGGCGTATCTCGCCGATCGCGCGCAGTTCGGCGACGTGCCCGAGATCGACGGCATCTCCGCCGGCGGAATGCCCACGAGGGTCAAGTGCCTCCACGCGCTCGCGGGTCACGCTCTCGCGGCGGGCCCCGGCGTGAACCCCATCGGCGACGAGGCGCTCGCCCGCTCGACCTGGTCTCCGCAGAACTGCCGGTGCGACGACCCTGGGGCCGCTGTGCGCGAGGAACCCGTGGCATGAGCCGACGCCGGATGCTGCGCAGCGCCGTCGCGGTGGCGGTGATCGCGGCATCCGTCCTGCTCGCCGGAGCGGCGGCGACGCCCGCGCCCGTTCCCGACGACCCCTCGGATCCCGTACGGGCGACCGAGTACTGGCTCGACGGCGCACGCATCCGCGAGGCCTGGCAGACGACCCGCGGCGCCGGCGCGACGATCGCGGTGATCGACACCGGCATCGGCAAGGTCCCCGGCATCTTCGACGGCGCCGTCGCGGGCGGCACCGACGTGTCGGGCAGCGGGACCCCGGACGGACGGACCCCGATCGGCGCGATCGACGGCAACCACGGGTCCTGGGTCGCCTCCCTCGCCGCAGGGCGCGGAGCCCCCGACGGAAAGGGCATGATCGGCGTCGCGCCCGAGGCGAAACTCCTCTCGATCTCCGTCGGCTTCGGCGCATCGGCATCCGTCCCGTTCACCGAGCAGGTCGCCAAGGCGATGCGCTGGGCGGTCGACAACGGCGCCGACGTGATCAACCTGTCGTTCACGACGAACACGCTGGACTGGGACCGGAGCTGGGACGACGCGTTCCTCTACGCGTTCGAGCACGACGTGGTGGTGGTCGTCGCCGCGGGCAACCGGGGGAGCGGCACCAACATCATCGGCGCACCCGCGACCATCCCGGGGGTGCTGACGGTCGGCGGCGTCGACCAGACCGGCTCGGCGAGCGTCGAGGCGTCGACCCAGGGCATCACGATCGGCGTCGCCGCGCCCAGCGAGGGCCTGATCGGCATGTCGGCGGACGGCACGCTCGCCTCGTGGAGCGGCACCAGCGGCGCCGCTCCGATCGTCGCCGGCGTCGCCGCGCTCGTCCGGTCCGCGCATCCCGACATGTCCGCGGCCAACGTCATCAACCGCATCATCAAGACGGCGGTTCCCGCTCCCGGCATGACGAAGGCTCCCGACCCCCTCTACGGATACGGACTCCTGAACGCCGAGGGCGCGGTCACCGCCGATGTCCCCTCCGTCACGGAGAACCCCATGGGCGACCTCGCCGGATGGGTCAAGCTGTTCCGCCGCGCGCAGACCCAGCCCGCCCCGGTTCCCACCTCCACGCCGGTCGCCGTGCCGCCTCTTCCGGCGGCGGATTCGCCGACGGAACCGGGCTCTCCGCTGCTTCCCAGCGCCGATTCACTGCGCTACGGTACCCTGCCGCTCGTCGCGCTCACAGTCCCTGGTATCCTGATAGCGCTTGGCGTCACCGCAGCTGCCCGGCGCATCCGATCGGCGCGCGCTCGCACGCCACATTCCTGACTCCGAGGAGTTGTCCCCCTGTGCCTCAGAACAGCACTGTGCCCAAGATTCTGATCGTCGGCGGCGGCTACGCAGGCTTCTACACGGCGTGGAAGCTGGAGAAGCACCTTCGCAAGGGCGAAGCCGACGTGACCATGGTCGACCCGCTGCCGTACATGACGTACCAGCCGTTCCTCCCCGAGGTCGCCGCGGGCTCGATCGAGGCACGCCACTCGGTCGTGGCTCACCGTCGTCACCTGAAGCGCACGAACGTCCTCACCGCCAAGGTGACGAACATCGACCACGCCAACAAGGTCGCCACGATCACCCCGCCGCTCGGCGAGCCGTACGAGTTCGCGTACGACCAGATCGTCGTCACTGCGGGCGCCGTGTCGCGCACGTTCCCGATCCCCGGCATCGCCGACAACGCGATCGGCCTCAAGACGATCGAAGAGGCCGTCGCGATCCGCGACCGCGTGATGTCCAACTTCGACAAGGCCGCGTCGCTGCCCGCAGGGCCCGAGCGCGACCGTCTCCTCACGGTCGTCGTCGTCGGCGGCGGCTTCGCCGGCATCGAGGTGTTCGCAGAGCTCCGTTCGCTGGCCTCGTCCCTGGTGGGCAAGTACCCGCAGCTGAGCTTCGACGACACGCACTTCCACCTCATCGAGGCGATGGGCCGCATCATGCCCGAGGTCTCACTGCAGACGAGCGAGTGGGTGCTCAAGGACCTCGCCAAGCGCGGTGCCAACGTGCACCTCGACACGCAGCTCACGAGCGCGGTCGACGGCAACGTCGAGCTCTCGACGGGCGAGGTCATCCCGACCGACGTCATCGTCTGGACCGCCGGCGTCATGGCCAACCCGACCGTCGTGCGCGGCGGAGACCTTCCGGTCGAGGAGCGCGGTCGCATCCAGACCCGCGCCGATCTGCGCGTCGGAACCCCGGAGGCCTTCGTCGAAGGCGCCTGGGCCGCCGGTGACGTCTCGGCCGTTCCCGACCTGTCCGGTGGCGGCGTCGGCGGCTTCTGCGTGCCGAACGCCCAGCACGCCGTGCGCCAGGCCAAGCTCCTCGCGAAGAACCTCGTCGCCGTGCTGCGCGGAGAGGACCCGAAGGAGTACTTCCACAAGAACCTGGGCGCCGTCGCCGGCCTCGGTCTCTACAACGGCGTGTTCCAGTCCGGCAAGCTCGCCCTCAAGGGCTTCGTGGCGTGGGTCGCGCACCGCGGCTACCACGGTCTCGCGATGCCCACGTGGGAGCGCAAGTGGCGAGTCCTCTGGGGCTGGTGGAACAACCTGTGGCTGGGTCGTGACCTCGTGAACCTCGAGACGGTCCAGAACCCGCGCTACGTCTTCGAAGAGTTCGCCGCTCGTCCGCGTCCGGCGGCCGATGCAGCCGCTCCGGCGGCCGCGAAGACCGCGCCCGCCGCCAAGGCATCCGCAGCCGACAAGGCCGCTGCAGACAAGGCCGAGGTCGCCGAGAAGGCTCCGGCGAAGAAGGCCGCTGCGAAGAAGCCCGCCGCCGAGAAGGTCGCCGCCAAGTAGTCCGCCTCGTCTCGCACGAAAGGCCCTTCCCGCTCGGGGAGGGCCTTTCGCGTTCCCTCGTGGCTCGGAGGAGAGGCATAGCTCCGCCGGATAGTCTCGGGCGAGCAAGGGGAGTACTCCCGTCTGCGGCGCAGTCGTCACTACGGACATGTCATCGTGTCCCGGCCCGCCGGCCCGTGAGGGTGGAGGAGACCTTGGCGTCCGCCTGGCGGACCGCCGTGGTACCCCTGCCGTCGTCCCGACGTGGTGGCTCCCCGCCGGTCCGCTTCGCTCCACGAAGGGATCACTCATGGGAAAGCTCTCCCGTCTCCTCGGCCTGGCCACGGAGGCCCTCGACAAGACCACCGGTTCGACACGCGGTGAACACGGCGGTGCGTCCCGCTCGACCGAGTGGGGCGACCTGGGGCGTCGGGCCGCCGACGTCGTGCGGGAGTCGTCCGAGCCCTCTTCCCATCGGCCCGCACCCCAGGAGGCGCGTCCAGCGTCCGCCGACCGGTACTCGCCCCCGCCGGCCGGTGTGCCGACGACCTCCGGGCGGGCGAGTTCTGCGGCCTCGGTCTCCGAGTCGGATCGAGCGGCGATCGCCCGCTACGACTACCTTCTCCGCACGGCCGACCCCGAGCAGGTCGAGAGGATCCACCGCGACGCCTTCGCGCGGCTGACCCCGCAGCAGCGCGAGCACGTCGCCGCGCGGATGCGCGAGGAGCTCCCGCCGGGCGAGCGTCCGCGCTCTTCCTCGTCGGAGGATCTGTCGCGCGCCGCCGGCCGTGCAGAGGCCATGAACCCCGGCCGCATGCGCGGGCTCCTCTCGCGTGTCCGCGGTGGGGGCGCCGGGGGCGCGGCGCTCGCGGGAGGCGCCGCGGTCGGCGTGCTCGGGGTGGTCGCCGGTGGCGCCGTGCTCAGCACCGTCGCCGCTCCGCTCCTGGACCAGGCCGCGGGCTTCGGCGTCGACTTCGAGTCGCTCGCCGCCGGTCTGGACGTCGAGGCGCTCGCCGGCGGGTTCGATGTCGAGTCGCTCACGGGCGGCGCGGAGGACCTCGCAGGCTCGGTCGGAGACACGGTGTCCGGTCTCGGCGAGACGGCCTCGGGATGGGGAGAGCAGCTGGGGAACCTCGGCATCCCGGGTATCGGCGACCTGTTCGGCAGATGAACGCCCGAAAGGATGACTCAGCCGAGCCTTCTCCGATATCCGCACAGCCCCTGACAGAGACGAGCCCTTGATGAGCCCCGCCGCTGCCGTCGCGACAGCCGCCGAACACGGTTTCACCGGACTGACCGGTTTCGCCGCCGATGTCCTCACCGCCCTCGGCGACGTCGGGGTGGGGGTGCTGGTGTTCATGGAGGTGCTGATCCCTCCCATCCCGAGCGAGGTGATCCTGCCGTTCGCGGGATACCTGAGCCAGAGCGGCGAGCTGCACCTCGGCTGGCTCATCTTCTGGAGCACGCTCGCGTCGTGGATCGGCGCTCTGCTGCTCTACGGAATCGGACGCGCCATCGGGATGGAGCGCGCCGTGCGATTCCTCGCGGCGACGCGACTGGTCAGCAGATCCGACCTCGACCGCGGCGTGCACTGGTTCGCGCGCAGCGGCGGGTGGACGGTCCTGGTCGGCCGGATGGTCCCCGGTGTTCGGAGCCTGATCTCGATACCGGCCGGTGCCTCGCGCATGGGGCTGGTGCGCTTCAGCGTGTACACGATCGTCGGCAGCGGTCTCTGGAATGCGATGCTCATCGGCGTCGGAGCCGCCCTCGGCACGCAGCACGAGAAGCTCGAGAGCTACCTCGGATACCTCGACTACGTCGTGTACGCCGCGATCGCCGTGGCGTTCGTCGTGCTGGTCCTCCGCAGGGTCCGGGAGTCGAGAGCCCAGGCCACAGCACTCGCCGATGCTGCCGTGCTCGACGCCGCGGGGGAGCGAGAGTACCCCCGGTCGGACTCGAACCGACACTGAAGCGATTTTAAGTCGCCTGCCTCTGCCATTGGGCTACGGGGGCCCGTCGCCAGCCTACAAGCGCGACCGGGGTGCGACCGGGTTCCCGATTCTGTGAATCCGAGTCCGAGAAGCCGTAGGGTGGGGGAGTGCTCGACCTCACCGAAGAACTGAGCCCCACACCGGTCGCGCCCGAGTGGGAGGAACCCGCCCGATACTGGCCACGGCTCTCCGCGGCCACCGGACATCTGCCGGCGCCCGTCGCCGTGATCGACCGAGAGGCGCTGCGCCACAACGCGCTCGATCTCCTCGTGCGCTCGGGTGGTCTGCCGATCCGCGTCGCCTCCAAGTCGGTGCGCGTGCGCGCGGTTCTCGACGCGGTGCTGGCGCTTCCGGGGTTCCACGGGATCCTGGCGTTCACACTGCCGGAGGCCCTCTGGCTCGCCGACACGCACGACGACATCGTGCTCGGCTATCCGACCGTCGACCGCGCGGCGCTGCAGCGACTGTTCGCCGACGAGCAGGCCGCCGCGCGCATCACCCTCATGATCGATGACCCGGTGCACCTCGATGTCATCGACAGCGTCGCAGGACCCGGGAACCGTCCGGAGATCAGGGTCGCGATCGACGTCGACGCCTCGCTGCGCTCACCGCTGCTCGGGCACATCGGCGTGCGCCGCTCCGGACTGTTCACCGCCGGCGAGGTCGCCGCGTTCGCTCGCAAGGTCGTCGCCCGTCCGGGCTTCCGGCTGGTGGGGCTGCAGATGTACGACGCTCAGATCGCCGGTCAGGGAGACGCCGCAGGGCCGGATGCTCCGCTCATCCGCGCGGTGCAGGCGCGGTCCCGATCGGAGCTCCGCGAGCGCAGGGCGGAGATCGTCGCCGCGACCGCTCCCATCACGCCGCTCGAGTTCCTCAACGGCGGCGGCACCGGCTCGCTGGAGTTCACGGGCAGCGACGAGTCGCTCACGGAGGCGAGTGCGGGCAGCGGTCTGCTCGGCGGGCACCTGTTCGACGGCTACCGCTCCTTCCGCCCCGCCCCGGCGGCAGCCTTCGCCTTCGACGTGGTGCGCAGGCCGACCGCCGACATCGCGACGGTGCTGGGCGGCGGATGGATCGCCTCCGGGCCGCCCGTGGCGTCTCGCCAGCCGCTTCCCGTCTGGCCGGAAGGTCTGCGCACGATGCCGCGCGAGGCCGCGGGAGAGGTGCAGACACCGCTGCAGGGGAGAGCGGCGACGACTCTCGGCGTCGGCGACCGCGTCTGGTTCCGCCACTCCAAGAGCGGAGAAGCCGCGGAGCGCATCGACGCGTACCACCTCGTCTCCGGCGACGAGATCATCGACGAGCTGCCCACGTACCGGGGTGAGGGAAAGGCGTTCCTGTGACGAGAATCGGCGGCACCTGGCAGAACTGGGCGCGCTCGGCATCCGTGAAGCCCCTCAGAGTGGAGCGTCCGCGCTCTCCCGAGGGAGTGCAGCGCGCGGTGACCGCTGCGGTCTCGCAGGGCCTGACGGTGAAGGCGGTGGGGGCAGGACACAGCTTCACCGGCATCGCCGTCGCTCCCGGCGTGCTGCTGGAGCTCGACGACCTGCAGGGACTGGTGTCGGCGGATGCCGCGACCGGTCGGGTGACGCTGCTCGCGGGCACCAGACTGCACCGGATTCCCGCGCTGCTCGCGCCCTACGGACTCGCGATGCAGAACCTGGGGGACATCGACCGGCAGTCGATCTCCGGAGCCATCTCGACCGGCACCCATGGAACCGGCGTCGGATACGGCGGACTCGCCACCCAGGTGGTCGGCGTCACGATGATCACCGCCGCCGGAGAGTTCCTCCGCATCGACGAGCAGCAGAACGCCGAGATGCTCCCCGCCGTGGCCCTCGGGCTCGGCGCACTCGGCATCCTCGTCGAGGTCACTCTGCAGTGCGTGCCCGCGTTCGTCATGACCGCGATCGACGAGCCGGCTCCGCTGGACGACGTGCTCGCCACGATCGACGAGCGCGCCGCCTCATCCGATCACTTCGAGTTCTACTGGTTCCCCCACACGGACGTCGCCCTCACCAAGAGGCAGACGCGGCTTCCCGAGTCGACGCGCCGTGAGCCGCTCCCTCCCGTCGGGCGGTGGATCGACGAGACCCTGCTCTCCAACGGCGTGTATCGCGTGGTCTGCGCGGCCGGTCAGGCCGTGCCCTCGATCACGCCGCCGTTCAGCAGGCTCGCGGTGAAGCTCACGGGCGACCGCACGTACACCGATCTCTCGCACCGCGTGCTCACGCAGAGCCGCACGGTGCGCTTCCGCGAGATGGAGTACGCGCTGCCGGTCGAGAACGTCGTTCCGGCCTTCCGCGCCGTGCAGGAGCTGATCCGGGAGCGCGGATGGCGGATCGAGTTCCCCATCGAGGTGCGCTTCGCTCAGGAGGACGACCGCTGGCTGTCGACCGCCCACGGACGCGCGTCCGGCTACATCGCCGTGCACCGCTACTGGCGCGCCGACCCGACGCCGTACTTCGAGGCGGTCGAGCAGATCATGGTCGAGTACGGAGGGCGTCCGCACTGGGGCAAGCTGCACACGCGCACCGCGGATCAGCTGCGCGAGAGCTACCCGCGATTCGACGACTTCACGGCCCTGCGTGACCGACTCGACCCCGAGCGGCGCTTCGCCAACCGCTACCTCGACCGCGTGCTCGGCGCCTGACCCCACCGCGCGGCGTACCCAGTCGACGCGCAGAGAGCGTCGATAGGATGGGGACAAAACGAGGAAGGGTGGGGCTCTGATGGAATGGCTCGTGCCGGTACTGATCATCGTCGGTCTGGTTCTGCTCATCGGAATCTATCTCTGGGCGACGTACAACTCGCTGGTGCAGCTCAACGTCCGCGTCGATGAGGCATGGAGCGGCATCACGGTGCAGCTCAAGAGACGCGCGGATCTCATCCCCAACCTCATCGAGACCGTCAAGGGCTACGCGTCTCACGAGAAGGCCGTCTTCGAGAACGTCACCCGTGCGCGTGCGGAGACGCTGTCGGCGGGCGGGCCGGGCGAAGCCGGCATCGCCGAGGGCCACCTGCAGCAGGCGCTGCGCAGCCTGTTCGCGGTCGCCGAGGCGTACCCGCAGCTGCAGGCCAGCCAGAACTTCCTCCAGGTGCAGCAGTCGCTCGTCGACACGGAAGACAAGATCCAGGCCGCGCGACGCTTCTACAACGGCGGGGTGCGCGAGCTGAACACCAAGATCAAGGTGTTCCCGAACAACCTCTTCGCCAAGGGGCTCGGCTTCACCGAGCGCGAGTTCTTCGAGGTGGCCGACAGGGGAGCGATCTCCGAGCCTCCGCGCGTGCAGTTCTGACGCCTCGCTGGAATCTGACGTCTCACCAGACTGTGGTGCTTCACGGGGCCTTGGCGCCTCACGGCGCGGTGTCGTCCCGCCGGATCTGACGGCTCACCAGACTGCGGTGCCGTGCGGCATCCGACGTCTCACCACACGGAGAGGTCGACCGCGCTGTCGGTGACCTTCGCGTCGCCGCGCACCGCCCAGTCGTCTGTGCGATAGGTCTCGGTGCGCGCGGCACCGTCCTGCCCGGTTCCGCTGACCGTCGCGACGAGCGCTCCGCCGCTCGCCGTGAAGGAGTCTCCGTCCAGCACCAGCGACGGCAGCTTCTCGACGCGATAGCGGATGCTGCTCACCGTGGAGAACTCGGTGCCCCAGGGGATGCGGATGCCGCAGTGCTCCGGTGGTTCGCTCGCCGTGCTGTCGGCGCACGCCGTGAGCAGGTCGTCGAGCGCGGCCTGGGCCCGCTCGGCGGCAGGGGCGGCCGTGGTCGCCACGGGGCTCGGGGTGGGTCGAGCCGCGGGCGGAGCGCTCGCCGCCAGCCAGATCCACGCCGCGGCGGCCGCGGTCACCAGGACCGCGACGACGGCGCCGATGATCCACCCCGCCCGTCTGCTCACGCAGCGCTCTCCCTGGCGTGCACGTGGCGCGTCACCGAGGCGTCACCTCTCGCATCGAGCTCCCTGTGCAGGGCGTCGGCGGCCGTTCCCCAGCCCGACACCGACACGTGCTCCAAGCCCTGCCATGAGGCCGCGAGGGCGAGCTCGGCCGCGATGCGCTCCGCGTCTTCCGCTGGCCGGGCCTGCGGCTCCCACCAGGCCGACTGCACCTGCAGCGTCGAGGCGGCGCGATCGGCCTTGAGATCGACGCGAGCGACGATCCTGTCTCCGACGAGCACGGGCAGGGAGTAGTACCCGAAGCGTCGTTTCTCGGCCGGTACGTAGATCTCGATCCGGTAGTCGAGGTCGAACGCCCGCAGAGCCCTGTCCCGGAACCATACGACCGGGTCGAACGGCGTCAGCAGCGCCGCGGCATCCACCTTCCGCGGCAGGACGGCGTCGGCATGGCGCCACGCGGGGAGCGGGCGCCCCTGCCGCTCCCACCCCTTCACGTGCACGGGCACCAGCTCACCGGCATCCGTCAGGTCGGCGATCGCGGTGCTGATCGCGGACCGATCACGGATGCGGTAGTAGTCGGCGAGGTCGGACGCCGTCGCGATTCCGGAGGAGCGGGCGGCGCGACGCGTGAGCTCGCGGATCGCGTCGGGCACCGCGATCTCCTGCGACAGGATGCCCGCTGGCACGACCTGCTCGGCCAGCGCGTAGGTGCGCTCGAAGCCCTTGCGACCGCTGATCGCGACGTCGCCGGTGCGCCAGAGGTGCTCGAGGGCGAGCTTCACCTCGTCCCAGTCCCACCAGGTGCCGCGTTCGCGCGGAGCGTCGGCCCTGATGTCGGCCGGCCGCAGCGGACCGCGTGCCCGCAGCTCGTCCTGCACCCACGCGAGCGTGCGGGCATTGCCGGCGGCCCAGGAATCGGGGTTCGAGAGCCGCTTCCGGAAGTACTCGCGGCGGAAGCGCCACAGCGGCCAGTCCTCGATCGGCATGAAGGTCGCCTCGTGAGCGAGGTACTCGACGTAGTGGGTCGTGCGAGAAAGGAAGACCCGATCGAGCAGCGCCGGATCGTACGCCCCGAGTCGAGAGAACAGCGGCATGTAGTGCGACCGTGCGAACACGTTGACCGAGTCGATCTGCAGCACGCCGAGCCGCCCCATGACGGTATGCAGGTGGCGGGCGGAGACGGATGCGGGGCGCGAGCGCGTGAAGCCCTGCGCGGCGAGAGCGATCCGTCTGGCCTGGGCGGCGCTGAGGGTGTCTGTCACGTCGCCAGCGTAACGCCGGCTGCCGACACCGGCCGCTCCGGCGTTCGCCGACGCCTGATCCCCGTAGACTTGGGCGATGAGTGAAGAGCAGCGTCCGAGGCTGAGGGATCTCTTCCGCCCGCGCCCGGTCTCGACCGACCGCACCGTCATCACAGAGGCCGACGAGGCCGTTCCGATCGGGTTGCGCATCACGGCGGGCTTCGCCTGGCGCATCCTGCTGATCGCGGCCGTGGTCGCCGGGTTCATCTGGATCGTCATCCAGCTGAAGCTCCTGGTGATCCCGCTCATGGTCGGCATCCTCGTCACCGCCCTGCTCTGGCCGGCTTTCGAATGGATGCTGCGTAAGGGATTCCCCCGCTGGGCGGCGGTGGCCACCTCGCTCGTGGGCACTCTCGGCATCGTCGCGGCCCTCATCACGCTGGTGGTCTGGCAGATCCGCACCCAGCTTCAGGACGTGCAGGATCGCAGCGCCCAGGCGGTCGACGATCTCCAGAAGTTCCTGATGGGCGATCCGCTGAACCTCACCCAGAAGCAGATCGACGGCTATCTCGATCAGGCCCGGGGCTTCTTCAACGACCAGGCCGATCTGCTGCTCAACGGCGCACTCACGGTCGGCACGACCGCCGCGCACGTCGTCACCGGCGCCGTGCTGGCGCTGTTCATCCTGATCTGCCTGCTCGCCGACGGCGGGGGCATCTGGAAGTGGACGCTGCGGCTCTTCCCGCGAGCCGCTCGCCCCGCCGCGGACGGCGCCGCCCGCAACGGGTGGGCGACGATCGTCAACTACGCCCGCACGCAGCTCTTCGTCGCCGCCATCGACGCCGTGGGCATCGGGCTCGGAGCGCTGCTGCTCGGCGTCCCGCTCGCGATCCCCGTCGCCGTGCTGGTGTTCCTCGGCTCGTTCGTGCCGATCGTCGGAGCGGTCGTCACGGGTGCGATCGCCGTCCTGCTCGCCCTCGTCTACAACGGACCGTGGATCGCCCTGGCTATGCTCGGCGTCGTGCTCCTCGTCCAGCAGGTCGAGGGCCACATCCTGCAGCCGATCATGATGGGCTCCGCGGTGAAGGTGCACCCGCTCGCGGTCGTGCTCGTCGTCGCCGGCGGGTCGATGATCGGCGGCATCCCCGGGGCGCTGTTCGCGGTTCCCCTCGCGGCGTTCGTCAACGTCGCGGCCGTCACCGTCAGCACCGGGTCCTGGCGCACCGGCGCCCAGCCCGATGCGGACCTTATCTGGAGTACAGTCCCGCGGCAGCGGAGAAGGAGCAATCGATGAGCGCAGTCCCCAGCCTGACCGAGTTCGAGCACGCGGCTCAGAGCCTGGCTGAGGTGATTTCGCACACGCCGACGCTGCCGTCCCGTGCGCTGTCGGACATTCTGGGCGCGCCCGTGCTGCTGAAGATGGAGAACCTGCAGCGCACCGGATCCTTCAAGATCCGCGGGGCCGCCTACCGGCTGTCGCGGCTGAGTCCTGAGGAGCGCGCACGCGGCGTCGTGGCGGCATCCGCCGGCAATCACGCCCAGGGTGTCGCTCTGGCCGCGCAGTCGCTCGGCATCCCCGCCACGATCTTCATGCCCCTGGGCGTTCCCGTCCCCAAGCTGCTCGCGACCAGGGGCTACGGCGCCGACGTCGTGCTGGAGGGGGAGACGGTCGCGACCTCGCTCCGTCTTGCGGCGGAGTTCGCCGAACGCACCGGCGCCGTGCTGATCCACCCCTTCGACCACCGTGACATCGTGATCGGCCAGGGCACGCTCGGACTCGAGCTCCTCGAAGACGCTCCCGAGGTCGACACCATCCTCCTCGGCATCGGCGGGGGCGGCCTGATCGCCGGCGTCGCCGCCGCGGTCAAGGCCCGTGCCGCCGAGCTCGGACGCACGGTGCGCATCATCGGCGTCCAGGCCGAGAACGCGGCCGCGATCCCGCCGTCGCTCGTGGCCGGACACCCCGTCGACATCGAGACACGGCCCACGATCGCCGACGGCATCCTCGTGGCGCGCCCAGGGGCGATCCCGTTCGACATCATCAAAGACCTCGTCGACGAGGTGGTGACCGTCACGGATGACGACCTGGCGCGTGCGATCCTCGTGCTGCTCGAGCAGGCGAAGGTCGTCGCGGAGCCCGCCGGAGCCGCAGGAGTGGCGGCGATCCTCGCCGGCAAGGTCACGGCGACCGGCACGACCATGGCGGTGATCTCCGGGGGCAACATCGATCCGCTGCTGCTGCAACGCGTCGTGTCGCACGGGCTCGCGGCATCCGGCCGGTACCTCACCATCCGCATTCCTCTGCCCGACCGGCCCGGTCAGCTCGCCCGCGTGTCGGAGCTCATCGCCGAGGCCGGAGCCAACGTCATCGAGGCGATGCACACCCGGCACGGGCACGGCCTGCAGATCAGCGAGGTGTTCCTCGAGCTCAGCGTCGAGACGCGTGGCGCGGAGCACTCCGAGCACACGCTCGACACGCTGCGCCGTGCCGGCTTCGAGCCCATCGTCGTCCCCGACTGAGCGCATCACACGAAGAAGCCCCGTCCGTGAGGACGGGGCTTCTTCGTGTGATGCGGGACGCGATCAGCCCGTGTAGGTCTCGACGTCCACGATCTCGACCGAGATCGAGCGGCCGTTCGGCGCCTCGTACGACGACTTCTCGCCGACCTTGAGGCCGAGGATCGCCTGTCCGAGGGGGCTCGCCTCGCTGTACACGTCGAGGTCGCTGCCCACCGCGATCTCGCGGCTGCCGAGGAGGAAGACCTCTTCGCCGCCGGCGACGATCGCGGTGACGACGGTGCCCGGCTCGACGATGCCGCGGCTCGCGGGAGCCTCGCCGACCTTCGCGGTCTTGAGGAGGTTCTCCAGCGTGCGGATGCGCGCCTCCTGCTTGCCCTGCTCGTCCTTGGCGGCGTGGTATCCGCCGTTCTCCTTGAGGTCGCCCTCTTCGCGTGCGGCCTCGATGCGCTTGGCGATCTCGTCGCGGCCGGTGGTGGACAGGTGCTCCAGCTCAGCGACGAGCCGGTCGTATGCTTCCTGCGTGAGGAAGGGAACCTGAGCATCGGTAGACATGACGAAGCTCCTTCGTTCGGTATCCCGGCCGCACCTGCGGGGGATATGCCAAGACGCCCCGGCACGGTGCCAGGGCGTCGTCTGTCTGCGTCGAGTCTAGGCGACCCAGCAGGTGTTCACCAAACCTGTGGTGGCCGCCGACACGGTCGGCACGGTGGCGGACAGCGCCTGGGAATGCTCGTCCCCTGCGGGGATCTCCACGACCTTCCAGCCCACGACGCCGAACTCCTCGTCGAGCGCCTCGACGATGCAGGTGACGGCTTTGCCCTGCACTCCGGTGAGCTGGAACCGCACGTTCACGCTGTGCTGGTCGACGAGGTCGAAGCCCAGATCGTCGGCATCCACCGACTGCATCTCGCGTACAGCGGTCATCCATCCGAACGCGCCGACCGCGAGGACGGCGACGACGATCGCGATGATCCACGGCATCCGCTTCCTGCGGGTGCGGCCATAGCGTTCGTCGAGCTCTTGTGCGGTCGTCACGGGTGGGGTCTTCCGGTCGTTAGGCTGGTGGTTCCAGGTTATGCGACCTGCGCATGAAAGGCCGACACATGCTCGCTCTGACCGACACCCCGATGCCGACGCCCACGATGACGGTGAAGCCGGAGTTGGTCACCCCCGGCTTCGTCGGCTTCGCCGCGGTCGTGATCATCCTCATCGCGGTGATCCTGCTCATCCTCGACATGAATCGCCGCATCCGGCGCGTGCGGTACCGCGAGGAGGTCAGGGAGGAGCTGGATGCCGAAGAGGCCGCGCTCGCGGCCGACAGGGCCACCGAGACCGACGCCGACCTCCCGATCGTCGACGAGGGCGACGACGATCCGCTGAGGCGCTGACGACGCCCCCTCCGGGCGATCAGCCCGGGATGCCCAGCGAGGGGCTCAGCGGGGCCAGCGCGATGAGCAGGCACGCCGCCCAGTGGCACAGGAACGCGAGCACCGTGCACACGTGGAAGATCTCGTGGAAGCCGAAGCGCCCCGGCCACGGGTTGGGCTTCTTCATCGCGTAGATGACCGCGCCGACCGTGTAGAGCAGTCCTCCGACGATCACCAGCACCACCATCGCGACGTTCGCGCGGAACAGATCGCCCATGTACATCACCGCGGCCCAGCCCAGCGCCAGGTAGAGAGCCACGTAGAGCCAGCGGGGGGCATTGAGCCAGAACACCCGGAACAGTATGACGAGGAGTGCGCCGCTCCACACGAACACGAGCAGCAGCGTGCCCTTCGCCGGGGGGAGTGCGAGCACAGCGAGCGGAGTGTAGGTTCCGGAGATCAGCAGCACGATGTTCACGTGATCGATGCGCTTGAGGATGACCTTGACGGCGGGGCGCCAGTTGAAGCGGTGGTACAGCGCCGAGTTGCCGAACAGCAGCAGCGAGGTCGCCATGAACACCGCGGATGCCCACTTGCCGGGAGTTCCGACCGTGAGCGCGATGAGGACGATGCCCGCGACGATCGCGATCGGGAAGATGCCGGCGTGGATCCAGCCGCGCCAGGTCGGCTTGATCTCGACCGCGGCGTCCTTCGCCGCCGCGTCGAGGAGCGGCAGCTGCGGGACGTCGGGAAGCGAGGGCTCGGGTGTGCTCACGTGCTCACTCTAGGCCGGGCCGCATGCCGTGAGGCGTACATATCCACAGCTTCCGCTCCGGCTCAGGGCCCTCCGGCGCGGTAGCGTAGGGGAGTGATGTCACGGGAGAGTCAGGGGCGAGGTCCGCTGTACCGGCTCTACACCAGCCGACTGCGCCGCCACCTGAACCGCGCGTCCATGCCGCACCACGTCGCCATGATGATCGACGGCAACCGTCGGTGGGCGAGACAGCTGGGCTACACGACGCCGGCGGAGGGCCACCGCGCCGGCGCCGCCAAGATGCGGGAGTTCCTCGGCTGGTGCGATGAGCTCGGCATCCGGGTGGTCTCGCTGTACCTCCTCTCGAGCGACAACCTCCGCAAGCGCGACTCCGCGGAGCTCGCCGACCTGATCGAGATCATCGCGGAGCTCGCCGAGGCCCTCTCCCGCGAGGGCAATTGGCGGGTCAAGCACGTCGGGCGCTCCGACATCCTCCCGAAGGAGCTCGCGCGGGTGCTGGCGGATGCCGAGGAGCGCACGCGCGATCACACCGGACTCCATGTGAACCTCGCGGTCGGCTACGGCGGACGCAACGAGATCGTCGACGCCGTGCGCAGCATCCTGGTGAAGCACGAGGCCTCCGGCGGGACGATGGAGGACCTCGCGGCCCATCTCACCCCCGAGATGATCGGCGAGCACCTGTACACGGGCGGCCAGCCCGACCCCGACCTCGTGATCCGCACGAGCGGTGAGCAGCGGCTGAGCGACTTCCTGCTCTGGCAGAGCGCGCACAGCGAGTTCTACTTCGTGGAGGCTCTCGGCCCTGACCTGCGCCAGGTCGACTTCCTCCGCGCGATCCGCGACTACGCCGATCGCGACCGCCGCTTCGGCCGCTGAGCCGGCGTGCCAGAATGACGCGGTGAGCACTTTCGACGACTACCTCGCGACCTTCGACGCCGAACCCGGCTATCTGAACTGGGCCGCCTTCGGACCGCTGTCGCCCTCCGTTCGCGAGGAGGTCTTCGCCGACGCCGATCTGCTCGGCAGCGGACGTCCGTCGTCTCTCGCGCTCGTGGAGGAGCGCCTCGGGCAGGCGCAGGAGCTCGTCGCCGAGCTCCTCGGTGCAGACGCCGCCGACGTGACCCTGCAGGGCTCGTCGACGCACGGCCTCATGCAGGCGCTGTACGGGCTCTCGGGCGCTGTCGTCGCGGCCACGGGGGAGTTCCCGAGCGTCAGCCTCACGCTGGAGCGTGCGGCTCAGGCTTCTCACGGCGCCCTCGTGCCGCGATGGATCTCGCCGGAGGACGGGCGCGTGACCCCGGATGCCGTCGCCGGAGTGCTCGACGACGAGGTGTCGGCGGTCGCGGTGAGCCACGTCGACTTCCGCACGGGCTATCGGGTCGACATCGCCGCCCTGCGCGAGCTGATCGGCCCCGACCGTCTGCTGATCCTCGACGCCGTGCAGTCCTTCGGTCTCGTGGAGGCCGACTACGCCGCGGCCGACGTCGTCGTCGGCCACGGATACAAGTGGCTCAGGGCGGGACGCGGCACCGGCTTCGCGTGGTTCTCCGCGCGGGCGCGAGAGCGCATCGTCCCCGTCCTCAGCGGGATCACCGGCACCACGGCATCCGGACTCGTCATCGACGAGCTGCCGGGGCCGGCGGCGTCGGGGCAGGCGTACACGGTCAGCCGCCCGGACACGCTGGCGGCCGGGCGGCTGGCGATCGGCGTCCGCGATGTGCGCGACGCCGGCGTCGCGTCGATCGAGGAGCGCCTCGCGGAGCGGGTCGATGCGGTCCTGGAGATCGCCGACCGGCACGGCATCGCGGTGAGCTCTCCCCGTGAGCGCTCGGCCCGCGCGGGGATCGTGACGCTGGCGCCCGAGGAACCCGCGCGACTCGCGGCGGCGTTCGCGAACGCCGGGCTCGTCGTCACCGCCCGCGGCGCATCGGTGCGTCTGGCCCCGCACGCCGGGACGGACGACGCGACCCTGCAGCTCCTCGACGACACCCTGGCATCGTTCGGCAACGAGACGTTCATCAGCGCGTAACGAATCGATGGCGTGTCGTCGCGCGGAAATGTCCGCGCCTGGTCGTACCTTCTAGGCATCGGGCAAGGCGCCCGGTCGGGTCGGCCTCAGGTTCTCGACTCGTGACCCCCTGGTCGACTCGTTCGCAAAAGCCGGGAATCCCCGGGTCGGGAGTGGTCGTGACCTCACGTACAGCGCAGCAGCCCACAGGCACCGCGCAGCAGCAGTCCACCCGCAAGACGACGCGAGGGGCGTCGCCGCAGGGCCCTGATCAGGACCTCCGCACCTACGTGCTCGACACGTCCGTGCTGCTGAGCGATCCGCAGGCGTTCTTCCGCTTCGCCGAACACTCCGTCGTTCTCCCGGTGGTCGTGATCAGCGAACTGGAAGGCAAGCGCCACGACCCCGAGATCGGCTACTTCGCCCGTCAGGCGCTGCGCCACCTCGATGATCTGCGGGTCGAGCACGGACGACTCGACTTCCCGGTCGAGGTGGGCGACGGCGGCACGCTCCGCGTCGAGCTCGCCAACACCGACTCATCGGTGCTCCCCGCCGGGATCCGGCTGAGCGACAACGACACCCGCATCCTCTCCGTGGCCATGCACCTCGCCGCAGACGGGCAGGACGTCACCATCGTGTCGAAGGACCTCCCGATGCGCGTGAAGGCGGCATCGCTCGGCCTGCGCGCCGAGGAGTACCTCGCCGAGCAGGCCGTCGATTCCGGATGGACGGGAATCACGACCCTCGACCTCTCCGGAGACGAGATCAGCGACCTCTACGAGAGCGAGGTCGGCCTCAGCGAGGACGCCAGGGGGCTGCCGGTCAACACCGGCCTCATCATCCACTCGGAGCGGGGATCCGCGCTCGGACGGGTCACCCGCGACGGCGAGTACCGGCTCGTCCGCGGCGATCGGGACATCTTCGGCATGCACGGCCGCTCCGCCGAGCAGCGCATCGCGATCGACCTCCTGCTCGACCCCGACATCGGCATCGTCTCCCTCGGCGGACGTGCGGGCACCGGCAAGTCGGCCCTGGCGCTCTGCGCCGGGCTGGAGGCCGTGCTGGAGCGCCAGCAGCAGAAGAAGATCATCGTCTTCCGGCCGCTGTTCGCCGTCGGCGGGCAGGACCTGGGGTACCTCCCCGGCGACCGCGACGAGAAGATGGGACCGTGGGGCCAGGCGGTGTTCGACACCCTCGGCTCGGTCGTCTCGGGCAACGTCATGGAGGAGGTCGTCGAGCGCGGCATCCTCGAGGTGCTCCCGCTGACACACATCCGCGGGCGCTCGCTGCACGACGCGTTCGTGATCGTCGACGAGGCGCAGTCCCTGGAGCGCAATGTGCTGCTGACCGTCCTGAGCCGCATGGGTCAGAACTCGCGGGTCATCCTGACCCACGACGTCGGACAGCGAGACAACCTGCGCGTGGGCCGTCACGACGGCATCGCCAGCGTCATCGAGACGCTCAAGGGGCACGACCTGTTCGCCCACGTCACCCTGACGCGCTCCGAGCGCTCGGCGATCGCCGCACTCGTGACCGAGCTGCTGGAGGGCAGCGAGCTCAGCTGACAGACGCAGAAAGACGGATGCCGCGGGGACCAGGTCCCCGCGGCATCCGTCTTGTTACGGCCGGCTCAGCCGGCGTGCGTCATGCTCAGCAGATCGAGCTTCTCGTCGAGCTGCTCGAGGGTGAGCTCTCCGCGCTCGACGTAGCCGAGGTCGATCACCGCGTCGCGCACCGTGATGCCCTTGGCGACCGAGTGCTTCGCGATCTTCGCCGCGGCCTCGTAGCCGATGAGCTTGTTGAGCGGCGTCACGATCGACGGGCTCATGCCGGCGAACGCCGCTGCGCGCTCCAGGTTCGCCTGCAGGCCGTCGACGGTCTTGTCGGCGAGCACGCGCGAGGCGTTCGAGAGGAGGCGGATCGACTCGAGCAGCGCCGTGCCCATGACCGGGATCGCGACGTTCAGCTCGAACGAGCCGGAGGCGCCGGCCCAGGCCACGGTCGCGTCGTTGCCGATGACCCTGGCGCACACCATGAGCACGGCCTCCGGGACGACCGGGTTGACCTTGCCGGGCATGATCGAGGAGCCGGGCTGCAGGTCGGGGATGTGCAGCTCGCCCAGACCGGTGTTGGGGCCGGAGCCCATCCAGCGCAGGTCGTTGTTGATCTTGGTCAGCGAGACCGCGATGGTGCGCAGGGCGCCGGATGCCTCGACGAGGCCGTCGCGGTTGGCCTGCGCCTCGAAGTGGTCCTTCGCCTCGGTGATGGGCAGCTCGGTCTCGGCCGCGAGCAGCGCGATCACCTTCTGCGGGAAGCCGAGCGGCGTGTTGATGCCGGTGCCGACAGCGGTGCCGCCGAGCGGGACCTCCGCGACGCGGGGGAGAGCAGACTGCACGCGCTCGATGCCGAGGCGGATCTGACGCGCGTAGCCGCCGAACTCCTGGCCGAGCGTCACGGGCGTGGCGTCCATGAGGTGCGTGCGGCCGGACTTGACGGCGTCCTTCCACAGCTCGGCCTTGGCCTCGAGAGCCACGGCGAGGTGGTCGAGTGCGGGGATGAGCGTGTCGATGAGCGCCTGGGTGACGGCGATGTGCACGGACGTCGGGAACACGTCGTTCGAGGACTGCGACGCGTTCACGTGGTCGTTGGGGTGCACGGTCGCGCCGAGGATGCGCGTCGCGAGGGTCGCGAGCACCTCGTTCATGTTCATGTTCGACGACGTGCCGGAGCCGGTCTGGTAGGTGTCGACCGGGAACTCGCCGTCGTGGATGCCGGCGGCGACCTGGTCCGCGGCCTGGGCGATCGCGTCGGCGATGGCGCCGTCGAGCGTGCCGAGCTCCTTGTTGGCGAGCGCTGCGGCCTTCTTGATGCGCGCGAGGGCGGCGATCTGCGTCGACTCCAGGCCCTTGCCCGAGATCGGGAAGTTCTCCACGGCTCGCTGGGTCTGCGCACCGTAGAGCGCGTTCACGGGCACCCGCACCTCGCCCATGGTGTCGTGCTCGATGCGGTACTCGGTGTCGGTCATTCCGAACCCTCCTTGGTTTCGGGGTCGTTCCCCTGGATGTGTGTCTGGTGCTTCTATCGGGGGTCTGTGGCGTCGATGCCGACGGTGATGACCGGGACGGCGGTGCCCTCGGCCAGTCGGTAGTTGGCGCCGACGATGCCCAGGCGACCCTCTGCGACGGCGTTGGAGATGAGCTCCGACGACTGCAGCAGGTCGCTGACGGTGTTGCGCAGGTGCTCCCGGCCGACCAGCTCCGAGTCGATGTCGGCGACCGTGGTGCCGCCGTTCTCGACGAGCACCTTGCGGGCCGCGGGGACGATCGGGGCGATGAGCTTCCAGATGTGCGGAGGCAGGGGAGCGGCGTCGATGGCGGTGCCGTCGATCGCCGCCCGCACCGCACCGCAGGAGTCGTGCGCGAGGACCACGATC
Organism: Microbacterium sp. LWH10-1.2; assembly: GCF_038397765.1. NCBI lineage: Bacteria > Bacillati > Actinomycetota > Actinomycetes > Micrococcales > Microbacteriaceae > Microbacterium > Microbacterium sp. LWH10-1.2. The sequence goes on along the minus strand of NZ_CP151638.1, from coordinate 2,155,583 downwards.
AGGGGCACGTTCAGCACGGCCACCGCATACTCCAGGCTCGCGACGATCGACTCGCCGATGACCTGGCCCGCATTGCGCACGACGAACAGGTCGCCGAGGCCGAGGTCGAAGATGATCTCGGCCGCGAGGCGCGAGTCCGAGCATCCGAAGAGGGTCGCCACCGGGTTCTGCGCCGCGGCCAGGTCCTTCCTCCGAGCGACGTCCTGGTTGGGATGGCGGGGCTCGTCGGCGACGAAGCGCTGGTTGCCCTCCTGCATCTGCTTCCAGGCGGCGGCGGGGGTGAGAGCCGTGGTCATGAGGCCTCCGAGAGGGCGTGGATCTGCGGGATGAGGGATTCGGCGAGCTCGGCCGTCGAATCGGCCGAGCGCGACCCGTACAGGAGCACGTAGTCGGATCCGGCCTGGGTGCCGATCGCGTAGGTGATGTTCTGCTTCGCGCCGGCGTCGCCGACCCGGTAGACATCCCACTCGACACCGCCGATCGTGGTGGTGTCTGTGGGAGCCGTGCCGTTCAGACGCTGCGGGGCCCAGCTGGATTCGGCGTCGAAGGCCTGCGCGATCTTGATGTATCCGCGCTCCTCGTCGCCCTTCGGAGCGAGAGTGACGTCCCACACGACCGTGGATCCGCTGGTCAGCTCCGCCGCGTTGACGCGCCAGAAGGTGCCGGTATTGGGGAGGATGACGGGGCGCTTCATGGTGGATTCCACATCGGCGGCGATACCGGCGATGTCGACCTTGGGGGCGGATGCCGGCTCGCCCCGCGGTACCGCGAAGACGATGATGGCGACGACCGCCAGCGTCACGATGAGGGCGGCGACCAGGCTGCGCACGTTCTGGCTGGAGCGGTAGGCCCTGCTGGACTCGGCCTTGCGTGCCGCGGTCTCTTCGGGAGTCTCCGGGCGTCCGAGCTCGGCGACGATGGGGGCGGGCTTGTTCACGATTCGTCCTCTTCGGATGCCGTGGCACGGGCGGCGTCCAGGCGGCGCTTCGCGCCCAGCAGCCACTCCTCGCAGCGGGCGGCGAGAGCTTCGCCACGCTCCCACAGGGCCAGCGACTGCTCGAGGGTCGGCGCGCCCTGCTCGAGTTCGGAGACGACCCTCACGAGCTCGTCGCGTGCGGCCTCGAACGACAGCGTCTCAACCGGGGTGTCGTTCTGCGCGCTCACCCCACCATCCTACGCGGTGCCCGGGGACACTCCCCTCGGGCCCCGGTCGTCGTCAGGGCGCTTCGGAGATCTCGCCGTCGGAAACCGCGGCGACCGATCCCCGGTCGACGGTGATCGTCAGCGGAGTGCCCGCGGGGGCGTCGGCGGCGTCGCGCAGGATCACACCGCCGTCGAGGTGGGCGATCGCGTAGCCGCGGGCCAACGTCGCCGCGGGCGAGAGTGCGCGCAGGGAGGCACGCAGCTCGCTGGTCTTCCGTCCTGCGGCGTCGAGCTGGCGGGAGATCGTGTCGCGTCCCCTGGACTGCAGCAGCCACAGCTCCTGAGCGCGGTTGTCGATGATCGGATCGGGGGAGCGCAGCGCCGGGCGCGAGCGCAGCTGCTGCAGCTGCGCGATGTCATGGCCGACGCGCTGCGTGAGCCGGGTCGTCGCGCGCGAACGCAGCTGCCCGATGAGCGCGCGCTGCTCTCCCACATCGGGGACCACGCGCTTCGCCGCGTCCGTCGGAGTGGACGCCCGCAGGTCGGCGACGTCGTCGAGCAGGGGGTGATCGTTCTCGTGACCGATCGCGCTCACGATCGGGGTGGACGCAGCGGCCACGGCGCGCACGAGGCGTTCGTCGCTGAAGCCGAGCAGGGTCTGCGGATCGCCGCCCCCTCGGGCGATGATGATGACGTCGACCTCGGGGTCGGCATCCAGCCGGGCGAGTGCGGCGAGAGTGTCGGGTACGCAGCGGTCACCCTGCACGGCGGCGTACTCGGTCCGGAACCGCACTTGCGGCCACCGCAGCTCGGCGTTGCGATGCACATCCTTCTCGGCATCCGAGCGCTCGCCGGTGATGAGTCCGATCACGTGCGGGAGGAAGGGGAGCCGCTTCTTCCGGGCGGGATCGAACAGGCCCTCCTGACGCAGCTGCGCGCGCAGCTTCTCCAGGCGCTCGAGCTGATCGCCGAGGCCGACGTGCTTCATGGCCGAGACGGCGAAGCTGAAGTCGCCGCTCTTGACGAAGTAGTCGGACTTCACTGCGGCGATGACGTGATCGCCGACGCCGAGGTCGTTCGGGATGCGCGCGCGCACGCTCGACCAGATCCTGATCGAGATCTGGGCATCCGAGCGCGTGTCCTTGAGGCGGGCGAACACGTTGCCTGCACGCACGTTCCAGGAGGTGATCTCGCCTTCGACCCAGACCGTGTTCCACCTGGCGATGAAGTCGCGGATGGTCGCATTCAGCCGTGCGACCGAAGTCGGAGCGTCCGCCGTCGAATCGCGCGGCGCGACAGCATCGGCGGGCGGCGCCTCGCCCGGCGCCGTCTCGGCTTCGAAGACCGTCATGTGCTCCCGTCCTACCCGGCTCTGTCCAGCTTTGCGGCGGTAGAATTCCAGAGTGACTTCGACTGCCGTGCATCTGCCTGCCCCGCGTATCCCACGAGTGCGTGCGGCGGCCGGGCGGCTTCAGGATAACCCGGTCCAGGGACAGAAGCGGGTTCTGCTCGCCGCGCCCCGCGGCTACTGCGCCGGCGTCGACCGTGCGGTGGTGGCGGTGGAGAAGGCGCTGGAGCGCTACGGGGCGCCGGTCTACGTGCGCAAGCAGATCGTCCACAACATCCACGTCGTCACCGAGCTGGAGGCCAAGGGGGCGATCTTCGTCGAAGAGGTCGACGAGGTGCCTGGGGGCGCCCACGTCGTCTTCAGCGCCCACGGCGTCTCGCCGGCGGTGGTGAACGCGGCGTCGGATCGAGGACTCCACGCGATCGACGCGACCTGCCCCCTGGTGACCAAGGTGCACCGCGAGGCCGTGCGCTTCGCACGGGACGACTTCGAGATCCTGCTCATCGGGCACGAGGGACACGAAGAGGTCGAGGGCACGGCGGGTGAAGCCCCCGAGCACGTCACGGTCGTGAACTCCCCGGAGGAAGCCGACACCGTCCAGGTCAAGGATCCGTCGAAGGTCGTCTGGCTGTCGCAGACCACGCTCTCCGTCGACGAGACGATGGAGACGGTCAACCGCCTCCGTCTGCGCTTCCCCGAGCTGCACAACCCGCCGTCCGACGACATCTGCTACGCCACCCAGAACCGTCAGGTCGCGATCAAGAAGGTCGCGGCGAACGCCGACCTCGTGATCGTCGTCGGCTCCTCGAACTCGTCGAACTCGGTGCGTCTCGTCGAGGTCGCGCTCGAGTACGGCGCCAAGGCCGCCTACCGCGTGGACTACGCGGAGGAGGTCAAGCAGGAGTGGCTCGACGGCGTCGCCACGGTCGGTGTGACCAGCGGAGCATCCGTTCCCGAGGTGCTCGTGCGCGAGGTGCTGGATGCTCTCGACGGCGCCGGCTACCACGACGTCGAAGAGGTGCGCACGGCTGAGGAGGACCTCATGTTCTCGCTTCCCAAGGAGCTGAGGCAGGACGCCACGGGGCAGCGCGACGCGCGCGCCCTCGGCGGGCGGGCCTCCGGGGGCGCATAGGAGTGAGCGCCGCGGAAGCGGAACCCACCCTCATCGGCTCGGTGCAGCGCGCCCTTCGCCTCGTCGACATCGTCGCGAACTCGCCCCGTCCTCTCCCGGCGAAGATGCTCGCCGCCATCACCGGCCTCACGCCGGGTACCACGTACAACCTGGTCCGAACCCTTGTGCACGAGGGCTATCTGTCCAGCGAGCCCGACGGGCTCGTGCTGGGGAGTCGGTTCCCCGCCTTCCAGACGGAGCTCGACGCCAGGGGCGTGTTCCTCGCCAGGGTCCGCGCGGCGCTGCGAGATGTGACCGAGGAGGTCGGTGCGACGGCGTACCTCTCCCGCTACGCCGACGGGGAGATGCACCTCGTCGACATCGTCGATGCGGTGCAGAACCCCCGGGTCGAGCTGTGGGTCGGGCTGCAGTCGAGCGCGCACGCGACGGCGCTGGGCAAGCAGATCCTGGCCGATCTGTCGGAGGAGCAGCGTGCAGACTACCTCGCCAGGCACCGACTGGAGGAGCTCACGCCGCGCACCATCAGCGACCGTGCGACGCTCCTCGCCCAGCTGGAGCACTCACCCGGGTTCGCGGTCGACCGCGAGGAGTATGCGATCGGCGCCACCTGCGTCGCCGTCCCGGTCATCGCGCCGAACGTCACGGCATCCCTGGCGATCTCGCTGCCTGCGGAGCTCGCGGTCGTCGACATGACGCTGGTGACCGCGCTGCGGCGCGCCGCGAGACGGCTCTCGCTCCAGCTCGGAGCGGATGCTCTGGACGGTGGCGGCCCGGGCGCGGAGTTCAGTATCTGACCGTCGGTTCACTATTTGAAGAACTGCATCTAGCGCAATGGCATGCGCTTTCCTATGATCAGAGTTGTAGTCGTCAGTGCAACGACGCTACAGGAGGTGGAACGTCCCCAGCGTTCTGCAGCCCACTTGGATGACGAGCGTCCCCAGTGCTCTGAGTCCGCGGCCCCGAGGAGTCCCCACTCCGCCGGGGCCGCCATCATGTTCGGGGCTTCTTCTCGCGGCTCGGCGCCAGGGGAGCAGCGCTCGTCTCCGCCTGGATGCCGCTCCAGGCCAGGGCGGTTAGCATGGCGTGATGATCGATCAGCGGCCACAGTACGGCGAACTCGCGACTCCGGAAGAACAGCGCAGAGCCGCCGGCCTCCCGCCGCTGAGCGAGGTCGAGTCTGTCGAGCCCGTCGCTCCTGTCGCCTCCGAGGTCGCGCCCGCAGCAGCGCCCCGTCGCCCCGTCGACCGGTTCGCGACCGTCGTGCTGCTCGCCTATGGCCTCGTCAACGTCATCACCGCTGGCCTGTCGTACCTCGACTTCGGCAGGGTCATGACCGAGGTCATGAAGGTGATGGGGATCGACGGGGAGTTCACGAACTACGACCAGGGCAGGATCTGGGGCACGGTCGCCGCGATCGTGCTCGTCATCGGATGGTGCCTCACCGCCGTGATCTCGCTGCGGAGGCTGCGCCAGGGCAAGCTCACCTGGTGGGTGCCGCTCGTCGGCGCCGCGGTGACGCTGCTGGTGACCTCCGTCTTCGCGGCGATCCCTCTGATGGGAGACCCGGCGTTCATCGCGTACCTCGAGAGCATGACGACGCGATGAGCCGTCTCGTCGCCGTCTGCGCGGTCCATCAGCTGCTGCCGGATGCCGGCACCGTCGGGATCACCGCGATCGACAAGAGGGCGGTCGAGGGGCCGGTGAAGGTCGGCTCCTACGGCGTCTACGCCGACGTGCAGGCCGATCGCAGACATCACGGCGGACCGGACAAGGCGCTGTACGCGTACTCCGAGGAGGATGCCGCCTACTGGGCGGCCGAGCTCGGACGCGACACTCCTCCTGGGTGGTTCGGGGAGAACCTGCGGGTCGAGGGCATCGACGTGAACGCGGCCCTGGTGGGCGAGCAGTGGCGGATCGGCTCGACCGTGATCGTCGAGGTCACCATGCCGCGCACGCCGTGCCAGACGTTCGCCCGTCGCGTCGGCGGCGATGCGGAACGCGGCTGGGTGAAGCGCTTCTCGGATGCGCGTCGTCTCGGTCCCTACCTCCGCGTGGTGAAGAACGGCAGGATCGAGGCCGGCGACGAGATCGTCGTGGTCCACCGCCCCGATCACGCCCCGAGCATCCTGGACATCTACCGGGGTCCGTGACCCGCAGTCCGTGCGCGGCGCCGCCGACGGCGGGGTTCGCGGCTGTCCGGGAAGAGCCCCGCTCAGACGGAGAATGCCCCGGCCGTTCCCGGCCGGGGCATTCCGTGACGATGCTCGTCTGTCAGCTCTTCGACTGTCCGTAGGAGCCGAGCTGGCGGGTCGACTCGACGACGCGGGCGGCCATCGCGGTCTCCGCGATCTTGCCCCAGGCGCGCGGGTCGTACAGCTTCTTGTTCCCGACCTCGCCGTCGACCTTCAGGACGCCGTCGTAGTTCTTGAACATGTAGTCGGCGATCGCACGCGTGTACGCGTACTGCGTGTCGGTGTCGATGTTCATCTTGATGACGCCGTTGGCGACCGCGAGGGCGATCTCCTCGTCGGTCGAGCCCGAGCCGCCGTGGAAGACGAGGTCGAGGGGCTTGGCAGCCGTGTTGTACTTCGCAGCGACCTCGGCTTGGATCTCGCCGAGGAGCTCCGGGCGCAGCTTCACGCCGCCCGGCTTGTACACGCCGTGCACGTTGCCGAAGGTGAGGGCGGCGATGTAGCGGCCCTGCTCGCCGAGGCCCAGTGCCTGGACGGCCTGGTCGACGTCGGCGAAGGTCGTGTAGAGAGCCTCGTTCGAGCCCTCGTGCTGCACGCCGTCCTCCTCGCCGCCGACGACGCCGATCTCGACCTCGAGGATGGCGTTGATCGCCTTCATGCGGGGGAGGAGGTCCTTGGCGATCTCGATGTTCTCCGCGAGGGGAACGGCCGAGCCGTCCCACATGTGCGACTGGAAGATCGGGTTGCGGCCGGCCTTCACCTCTTCTTCGGAAGCGGTGATCAGCGGCTCGACGAAGCCGGCGAGGGCGTCTTTCGGGCAGTGGTCGGTGTGCAGCGCGACGGTGACGGGGTAGTTCTTGGCGACCTCGGTCGCGTACCGGGCGAAGGCGAGAGCACCGGTGGCACGTGCCTTGACCGTGTGGCCGGCGAAGTAGTCGGCGCCGCCCGTGGTGACCTGGATGATGCCGTCGGAACCGGCCTCGGTCAGGCCCTGGAGGACGGAGTTGATCGTCTGCGAGCTCGAGACGTTGAATGCGGGGTACGCGAAGCCGCCGGCCTTCGCGCGGTCGAGCATTTCTGCGTACTGGTCCGGGGTGGCGACGGGCATGAGAACTCCTGCGATAGGTGAGCCGGGACAGCAGTCACTCTAGCCGGGAAGGGGAGGGGATGCCGTCGGGATGACGCTCCGGAGGGGGACTCTCTGCCGCACGGTTAAGAATCACGATTCCTTCATGCGATTTTGCCCGAAAGGAGGCGATTGCCACCGCGATTCTGGCTACTCTTGCCGCATGGTGAGTCTGACTGGTGATCTGAGCCCTCTTCGTCCCGACCGCAACCTCGCAATGGAGCTGGTGCGCGCGACCGAGGCGGCCGCGATCCGTGCGGTGCCGTTCATCGGCCGTGGCGCGAAGGAGGCCGCCGACGGTGCGGCTGTCGACGCCATGCGCGCCTTCCTCGGCACCGTCGCCTTCCAGGGGCAGGTCGTCATCGGCGAGGGCGAGAAGGACAACGCCCCGATGCTCTTCAACGGCGAGGTCGTCGGCACGGGCACCGGGCCGCTCTGCGACATCGCGGTCGACCCGATCGACGGCACCTCCCTGACAGCAGCCGGCCGCCAGAACGCGCTGTCGGTGATCGCCGTGTCCGACCGTGGAACGATGCTCGACGCGTCCAGCGTCTTCTACATGGACAAGCTCGTCACCGGTCCCGCGGGCGTCGGCGTCGTCGACATCCGCCTCCCGATCGGCGAGAACATCCGTCGCCTCTCGGCCGCGCTGGGCAAGCCGGTCGACGAGATCGTCGTCTCCGTCCTGAACCGTCCGCGCCACGAGCAGCTCATCCAGGAGATCAGGGATGCCGGAGCCGGCACCCGTCTGATGAGCGACGGCGATGTCGCGGGCGGCATCAACGCCGCACGCCACGGCGCGCGCACCGACATGTGCGTCGGCGTCGGCGGCAGCCCCGAGGGCATCGTGACCGCGTGCGCGATCAAGGCGCTCGGCGGTCACATCCAGGGCCGCCTGTGGCCTCGTGATGACGACGAGCGTCAGCGCGGCATCGACGCCGGTCTCGACATGGACAAGGTCTATGAGGCCGACGATCTCGTCCGGGGCGACAACACGATCTTCGTGGCGACGGGTGTGACCGACGGTCAGCTCGTCGCGGGTGTGCGTCGCGAGGGCGGCTACATCTACACCGAGAGCGTCGTGCTGCGCGGCGCATCGGGCACCCTGCGGCGGATCGCCTCGGAGCACCTCGTCTCGAAGTGGCTCTGATCCTGCGCTGACGGCGACGCGCGGCATCGTGAGAGCTGCGGTGCGCGCGGCATCGTTATCGAGACGGAACCCCTGCCCGGAGCGCTGAGCCGTGGTTTCCGTGCGCGTCGTGTGACAATTGTCTCTGGGTTTCTCACCGTCGACGGAGCCGCAGGCACCGCAGACACAGGAGGGCGAAGCAGATGGCAACGCAGCACACGAGCGATTCGAAGGCCGCGCCGACCAAGTTCGTCACGACGAACACCGGGCGCATCCTCCGGGTGAACGTCGACGAGATCGACGCGGCAGCCAAAGCAGCAGCCGCCTCCGCCGCCACGGTCCACGCGGTCGACCCGGCTCGCCGTGCCGATGTGCTCTTCCGCGTGCGTCGCGACGAGGGACACGAGGTCAGCGCCTGGTGGATGATCGGCGCGTTCCTCGCCACCAGCGGACTGGTGATCCTCCTGCTCTCGGGCGTCCCCGGCGTCGCCTGAGCAGCTTTCCGGTGTCGCCTGACTGAGTCTCCGGCGTCGTCTGATCAGGTCTCTGATCGGAGCGGACTCCGGTCGGTCTCTGATCGGAGCGGACTCCGGTCGGACTCTGGTCGTTTCGACGGCCTCAGTCGCCCTCGAGCCGCCGACGCACATCGCCCAGCTCGGCCCGCACGGGCTCGGCGGCATCCACGTCGCTGACGAGCTCGGCCGCTGTGAATCGGCGCGCGCTGCCTCCGATCACCTGCGGCGACGCGTCGAGCGTCGAGGAGTCGATGCCGGGGAACTGCCGGGCCGTCACGAGCACGCGGTTCTCCAGCGAACCGGCGAAGCGGTTGTAGCTGTCGACCGTGCGCTCCAGGGCGCGGCGGAGGTCGTCGGCATGGCCGGCCAGCACGCCGAGGCGGTCGTACAGCTGCGTGCCGAGGGCGAGCAGAGTGCGAGCCTCGGTCGACACCTCCTGCTGGGTCCAGGTGTAGGCGACCGTCTTGAGCACCGCCCAGAGATTGACGGGTGAGGCCAGCGCCACCCGGCGGCTGAACGCGTAGTCGAGCAGTGTCGGATCCTCGTCGATCGCCGCGGCGAGCAGCGATTCGCTCGGCAGGAAGCAGATCACGAACTCGGGGCTCGACTCGAGGCCAGACCAGTAGGCCTTCTTGGTGAGCGCGTCGATGTGTGCGCGCACCGCTTTCACGTGCTTCTGCATGAGCATGCGCCGCTCCGCCTCGTGCGCGTCGCCCGCCGGCAGCGCCGATGCCTCGAGATAGGCGTCGAGGGGGACCTTCGCGTCGACGGGGATCGACGCGCCACCGGCGAGCCTGATCACCATGTCGGGCCGACCGACGCCGCGATCCGAGGAGATGGTCGACTGTAGATCGAAGTCGACGTGCCGGGTGAGGCCGGCGGCCTCGACGACGCGCCGCAGCTGCGTCTCACCCCACACGCCCCTGGTCGCCGTCGACTTCAGTGCTCCGGCGAGCGACTCGGTCGTCGCGCGCAGCGCCTCATCGGACTCCTGCGCGCGACGCAGCTGCTCGGCGAGCGACCCGAACTGCGCATGGCGCTCCTGCTCGATCGTCGCGACCTTGTGCTGCATCTGCTGGAGGCTCTCGCGCACGGGAGCGAGCGCCGTCAGGACGGCGTTCTGCTGCTGCACGCGGATCGCCTCGGCCCGCTGCTCCTCACGGGCGTGCTCGACGGCATCACGATACAGGTCGTACTGTCTGTCGCGGTCGTCGCGCGCGGCGGCGAGCTCGGCCTGTGCTCTGGCCAGCTCCGCCGCTCCTCGGCCCGCGCGCAGGTACCAGCCCAGGGCGGCACCGGCCGCGAGGGCGATGAGGAGGAGGACGATCGTCAGAGGATCCATGGATCCGATGATGCCCTCGACCACCGACATCGGGGGGATGTCAGGCGACGGCGCGTTCCTCCGCGGCGGCGACCGGTTCGGTGACGCGGAGGCCCAGAGCCCTGGCGAGACCGAACACGTCCGACGCCTCGGCACGTCGGGCGGAGTCGATCACGATCTCGGCGCAGGCGCGGGCGTCGGCCAGCGCATCGTGGTGCGAGAACTCCGAGAATCCCGCGGCGGCAGCGGCCTTGGGCAGACGGTAGGAGTCGAGCTCGTACGTCTTCCGCGCCACCTGCAGGCTGCACAGCGAGCGGTACGGTGGGCAGATCTCGCCCGTCGCCTCCGAGGCGCGGCGCAGCACGTTCAGATCGAATCCGGCGTTGTGCGCGACCAGCACGTCGGCGCCGGCGAACGCGCACAGGCGGTCGAACTGCTCGGACCAGGTGGCGGCATCCCGCACGTCGTGCGGACGGATGCCGTGGATCTTGACGTTCCACTCCTGGAACTCGTCGTGGCCTGCGGGCGGTTGGATCAGCCAGCCCGCGGTGGCGACGACGTGGCCATCGCGAACGCGGACGAGTCCGACGGAGCAGGCCGAGGCGGGGCTGGAGTTCGCCGTCTCGAAGTCGATCGCGGTGAAGTCCAGGGGCACCTCTCCACTTTCACCCCGCCCTCCGAGCGGGTCCGGAAGACTCGCCGTAGGCTGGCGATATGGCTGAGGATATGGCGACGTCGTTCGGAGCAGAGGCGGGGAACTACGAGGCGGGGAGACCCGACTATCCGTTCGAGGCGGTCGCCTGGATGCTCGAGCCGATGCCCGCGGGGTCCACGCGCATCGCCGACGTCGGGGCGGGCACGGGCAAGCTCACCCGAGTGCTCGCCGCGGCCCCGGATGCCGAGATCGTGGCGATCGACCCGGATCCTGCGATGCTCTCCGCCCTGCGCGATGCCGTGCCCGGTGTGCCGACCTTCGTGGGCACCGCCGAGTCCCTGCCGCTGCCGGACGCGGGTCTCGACGCCGTCGTTCTCGGCCAGGCGTGGCACTGGGTGGACCCCGTGACGGCCTCCGCAGAGGTCGGGCGCGTCGTGAAATCCGGAGGAGTGCTGGGGCTGATCTGGAACCTTCGTGACGAGCGCGCCGACTGGGTGCGCCGTCTCACCGAGATCATGCACGGCAGCAACGCCGAGATCATGATGGCCGAGGGAGGCCCTTCGATCGCGACGCCGTTCGGGGAGCTCGAGGAGGAGACCTGGGAATGGGTGCGGCCCATCACCCGTGAGCAGCTGCACAGCATGGCGTCGTCGCGCAGCTACATCATCACGGCATCCGATGAGGAGAAGGCGCGTGTCCACGGCGAGATGGACGCCCTGTTCGACGAGCTGGGACTCCACGGGGATGCCGTGATCGATCTGCCGTACGTGACGCGGGCGTTCCGCGCGATCAGGAGCTGAGGCCGGCGGGATCCTGCCGACCGGGCGCTCCGAGACCCGGCCAATCGACCGGGATCCGGATCGTCGCGCGCGAACCTTCCGGATCTCGAGCGGAGATCCGGATCCGGGAGGGCGTCTACCGGGCGCAGGTTCGCGGCATCCGCCCCCGGTAGACTCGACTTCCGTGGCTCTTACAATCGGAATCGTCGGCCTGCCCAACGTCGGCAAGTCCACCCTCTTCAACGCTCTCACCAAGAACGACGTCCTCGCGGCGAACTACCCGTTCGCGACGATCGAGCCCAACGTCGGCGTGGTGAACCTGCCCGACTCGCGTCTCGACAAGCTCGCGGAGATCTTCGGCAGTGAGCGCATCCTCCCCGCCGCGGTGTCGTTCGTCGACATCGCCGGCATCGTCCGGGGCGCGAGCGAGGGCGAGGGTCTGGGCAACAAGTTCCTCGCGAACATCCGCGAGGCCGACGCGATCGCCCAGGTCGTCCGCGGCTTCGCCGATGACGACGTCGTGCACGTGGACGGCGCGGTGAACCCGGCGTCCGACATGGAGACGATCAACGCGGAGCTCATGCTCGCCGACCTCGAGACCGTGGACAGGGCGATCACCCGCTACGAGAAGGAAGTCCGCGGCAAGAAGATCGAGCCGATCGTGCTCGAGACCGCGCAGGCGGCGAAGGAGGCCCTCGAGCGCGGCGTGCTGCTCTCGGTGTCCGGCCTCGATCTCGCGCCGATCCGCGAGCTCGGCCTGCTCACCTCGAAGCCCGTCATCTTCGTCTTCAACGTCGACGAGGGCGTGCTGACGGACGCTGCCCGCAAGGAGGAGCTGGCCGCGCTGGTCGCCCCCGCGAAGGCGATCTTCCTGGACGCGAAGATCGAGTCCGAGCTCATCGACCTCGACCCTGAGGATGCCGCTGAGCTGCTGGCCTCGACGGGACAGGACGAGTCGGGTCTCGACCAGCTCGCCCGCATCGGCTTCGACACCCTCGGCCTGCAGACGTACCTGACGGCGGGCCCCAAGGAAGCGCGCGCCTGGACCATCGGCAAGGGCTGGAAGGCCCCGCAGGCCGCCGGAGTCATCCACACCGACTTCGAGAAGGGCTTCATCAAGGCGGAGATCGTCTCGTTCGACGACCTCGTCGAGACGGGGTCGGTCATCGAGGCCCGCGCCAAGGGCAAGGCCCGCCTCGAAGGCAAGGACTACGTCATGCAGGATGGCGACGTCGTGGAGTTCCGCTTCAACAACTGACTCACACACGGAGGGGAGCGGCGGCAGGGCGCCCTCAGCTGAGCTGTCGTCACCGGCTGAGAACCGACCCGTCTGTCGCGTGAGGCGGCTCCACCGCTATGGTCGTGGCATGGACGATCATGTCGGACTCCACGACTGCGTCGTGTGGATGCGGCCGACGGAGCTGCGTTGATCAGGTGGAACCGGGCGAGCTTCGCCGTATACGGTGGCCGGCGGTCGGCCTCGGAGATCAGCGAACTGCTGAACCTGGAGCCCGATATGCATGGCGATGTCGGAGAACTGACGCCAGCCGGGCATGCAGGCCGCAAGCTCAAGCCGCAGTACCTCACCTACCAGCGCACCTACTGGTCGATCGACGTCGACTCCGATAGCCACCGGGTCGACGCGGAAGACGAGACGGGATTCGCGGCGCTGACTGCGCTCGTCGGGCTGCTTACTCCGCGGGCGGAGGCACTTGTCGAGTTGCGGAAGGATGCGGAGACCGTTCTGTGGTGGTCGGGCGACTCTGACAGCACCCAGGGCGGATTCGTACTGACCGCCGACCTCATCGGACAGCTTGCTCTTCTCGGCTGCGATGTACGCGGGACGGCGTACATCTCAGTCGAGGAGAGCGAGGTCGCTAGATCGGACTGAAGCGTCGGCCAGCGGCAGCGAAGGCGAACGTCCGAGTTGCGCCTGTAACGTCCGTGCTCGCCGTCCTGGTGCTTTTCGCGAGAACCTCGATCTTCCGCTCGTCGTCGATGGGCCTCGCCGTATGTCGGATGCCGGTGCGACGATGGACGCATGCCCGAATCTCCGGAGGTGCAGGCGCTCGTCGAGTTCTTCGATGAGCGAGTCCGAGACCGTGTCATCGCTGAGATCGACATCGGCGAGTTCCGCATCATCAAGACTCGCGAACGCCCGCCTGCGTCGCTCATCGGCGCGCGGATCTCCGGTCTACGGCGCTTCGGGAAGCACCTCGGGATCGACACCTCGGCGGGGTGGATGATCATCGGGTTCGGACGCAACGGCTGGATCCGGTGGAAGGCGGCAGGAGATGTCTCTGTCGACGAGCTCGTTCCGGAGGTCGCGAGAGTCACCCTCGATGACGGTGCAGTGATGCGGATCGTCGACGCGGGCGACTTCCTCGCTGTCACAGCTGCGATCGTGGACGCCCCTTCGGACGTCGCGGGCATCGCGGCGCTAGGCCCGGACCCGCTCTCAGTCGACTTCTCCCGCGAGGACTTCGAGCGCGCACTCGGCACCCGCAAGAAGCAGATCAAGGCGCTGCTGCAGGAGCAGACGTCCATCGCGGGAATCGGCAACGCCTACTCCGATGAGATCCTGCACCGGGCGCGCCTCTCTCCGGTCGTGCACGCTGCGGTGCTGGACTCCGAGGCCAGAGAGAGGCTGTTCGCCGCCACCGTCGACATCATGCGCGGAGCGCTCGCCGACCGCCGGGGACTGCCTCCTGACGCCCTCAAACCCGCAAAGATTCAAGCCATGTCCGTCCATGGGCGCGGAGGGCAGACATGCCCTGTGTGCGGCACCACGATCGTCGACCACATCTTCGGAGGAGCATCCGCGCAGCGTTGTCCCCGGTGCCAGCCGGATCAGGCGGACGGGGGCGTGCGGTGAGTCCAGATAGAGCGATCTGAACCGGCCGAGCAGCAGGAGCGCCGGCGCTTCCGGCGACGCGCGCGTCCGCCGCACGGTTGTGGGGAGATACGCTGGAGAGGCCGTTTCGGTCCTTGAGGCTAGCGACGGCCCATACACCCAGGCGCAGCGCCGCAGACGAAGCATCGATCGTGCAAGGAGACCGACGCAGATGACCGACACCCAGATCTTCGAGCCCGACGGACGCGCGATCCCCTTCGTCGACGAGGGAGACGGTCCGGTCAAGCTCGTGCTGATCCAGGAGCACGGTCTCGCCGCCGATGTGCTCGGCGTCGTCGCGCATTACCTCGCCGAGGAGGCCGGCTTCCATGTGCTGCGCATCGGGCACAGGGCCGACGCTGCCGGCGCCTCGTTCGAGGAGCGGGTCGAGGATGCTCTCGCCGTCATCGATCATGTCGGTCTTCAGGACACGTGGATCGGCGGGCACGGCTTCGGCGGGACCGTGGCGCGCGCACTCGTCGCGGCGCACCCCGACCGCGCGAACGGCCTCTTGCTGCTCGGCGTCGAGGAGGCTGATGTCGAGATCGCGCCGGCGATCCCCGTGCTCATCGTGCAGGGCACCGATGACGACGTGAACCCGCCGGTCAATGCTGAGCACCTGCACTCGACGATCCCCGACCGGTCGAGCATCAAAACCATCGGCGGAGACCACCTCTTCCCGATGCACCACCCGATCGAGACCGCCGTGGTCATCGAGGAGTACCTCGACTGGGACTGAGTTCGCCCTATGCTGATCGCGTGACCCAGACGCCCGTGCTGCGCTAGCGCGCGTCAGCGCCCCTGGCGCTTCTTGTAGGGCTTGGGCTGACCCTTGACCACCGGTGCGCGGCCCCTGCCCTTGGAGGCCTTGGCCTTGCCGCCGGCCGGGGCGACAGGCTTCGCGACGGGAGCCGGCTCCGCGGCGATCCGCTCCCTCGCCTCATCGAGCAGGAGCAGCCCGGCTGCGGTGATCTTCGTCTCGCCTCCACGCGTGACGAGAGGGTGCCCCACCTCGTCCTCCAGCTTCTCGATCGTCGAGTAGAGCGCGGCGAGCGGGATGCCGAGGGACTCTGCGGCGCGGGGGAAATGCAGCTCCTCGGCGACGGCGACGAAACGTCGAAGCTGGGTGATGTTCACGGAGAGCCGTTCCTTTCCCGCGAGGATCGCGGTCGACTCCCCAGCGTACGCGTCGCTACGGTGCCGCAGCGACGCGGTCGGCGTACGCTGTGCGTGTCACCGACCGAAGGAGCAGCCGTGCCCGACCACGATGAGCATGCCCCTCACGGGCACATCCCCGCGCCCGGCGAGCCGACCGTCCCGGAGCTGGAGGCCGACGAGAACGTCGCTCCGAGGCCGGAGGAGGAGATCGCCGACATCCTGCGATCGGCACCCGACCTGAAGGACCACAGCCGGCAGCGCGAGTGAGCGGGATGCCGTGTCATCCGCCGACCTGCGTCGATGACAGGATTGTCTGATGACCGCGACACTGGTGGCCCAGGACCTGGCCGGAGGGTACGGTCACCGCACCCTCTTCGACTCCCTCGATCTCACCGTCGCTCCCGGCGACGTGGTCGGCGTGGTGGGGGCGAACGGCGCGGGAAAGTCCACCCTCCTCCGCCTGCTCGCCGGGCTCGACGAACCTCAGGCGGGGAGCATCGCGCTGGCGCCGGCCGACGCGTTCGTCGGCTGGCTGCCGCAGGAGCACGAGCGCATCGCGGGGGAGACGGTGTCGGCGTACATCGCGCGCCGCACGGGATGCGCGTCCGCGACAGCGGAGATGGATGCCGCGGCTGCCGCGCTCGGCGACCCCTCGCTCGCGCGCCCGGGAGCAGACCCGGCCGATGTCTACTCGGCGGCGCTCGACCGCTGGCTGGCGAGCGGAGCCGCGGACCTCGAGGAGCGCGTCCCCGCCGTGCTCGCCGAACTGGGACTCGACCTCGGCGACGCCGCCGGGGACGCGCTGATGACCTCCCTGTCCGGAGGGCAGGCGGCAAGAGTGGGGCTCGCCGCCCTCCTCCTCTCGCGATTCGACATCGTGCTGCTCGATGAGCCCACCAACGACCTCGACCTCGACGGTCTGGAGCGTCTGGAGACGTTCGTGCGCGGACTCCGCGGTGGAGTGGTGCTCGTCAGCCATGACCGCGAGTTCCTCTCCCGCTGTGTGACGCGCGTGCTGGAGCTCGACCTCGCGCAGGGCACGAACCGCGTGTACAGCGGCGGCTACGACGCGTACCTGGAGGAGCGGGCGACCGTGCGTCGGCACCTACGCGAGAAGTACGACGAGTTCGCGGAGAAGAAGGCCGACCTCGTGTCCCGCGCACGGACGCAGCGGGAATGGTCGAGCCAGGGCGTGCGCAACGCCATGAGGAAGTCGCCGGACAACGACAAGATCCGCCGCAAGGCCTCCACCGAGTCGAGCGAGAAGCAGGCGCAGAAGGTGCGTCAGATGGAGAGCAGGATCGCCCGGCTCGAGGAGGTCGAGGAACCGCGCAAGGAGTGGCAGCTCGAGTTCAGCATCGCCGCTGCGCCGCGATCGAGCTCGGTCGTGTCGACCCTGAGCGCCGCGATCCTCCGTCAGGGCTCCTTCACCCTCGGCCCGGTGTCGCTCCAGGTGAACGCGGGGGAGCGCATCGGCATCACCGGACCCAACGGTGCGGGCAAGTCCACCCTGCTGCGCGCGCTGCTCGGCCAGCAGCTCCCCGATGACGGCACCGCGAGCCTCGGGGCGAGCGTGCAGATCGGCGAGATCGACCAGGCGCGCTCCCTCCTCGCCGGGGCCCGACCGCTCGCGGGAGCATTCGAGGACCTGGTGCCGGAGTACGCGACCGGCGAGGTGCGCACCCTGCTCGCGAAGTTCGGACTCAGGGCCGACCATGTCAACCGGCCGGTCGACGAGCTGTCGCCAGGAGAGCGCACGCGCGCGGGGCTCGCGCTCCTGCAGGCGCGCGGCACCAACCTGCTCGTGCTCGACGAGCCGACGAACCACCTCGATCTCGCGGCCATCGAGCAGCTGGAGCAGGCCCTCGATTCGTATGAGGGCACCCTGCTGCTCGTCACCCACGATCGACGGATGCTCGACACCGTGCGGACCGACCGCCGCTGGCGCGTCGAGGAGGGCCGGGTCACCGAGCTGTGACCGGCATCCGGCCGTCCGAGCCGCGCCGGATCGCCGATGCACTCCGACCCGCCATGCGGCTCGCCCGATAGCATCCAGGTATGGCCACACCCTCCGCGCGCGCATTCGTCCGTCTGCGGGCTCTCCTCTCGATCATCGGCGGACTCGCCGCAGGTATCGCCGTGGGGCCGTTGCTGGGGGTTGCTGCGGGCATCCTGACCGGATGGGGCGTCTTCGCGCTGACGAACGTGATCTGGGTGCTGCTGCTCATCTGGAGGATGGATGCCGCCGACACGAGGGCGCACGCGACGCTGGAGGCCCCCGGTCGCCGCGTGGCGCGACTGATCTCGATCCTCGGAAGCCTCGTCAGCCTGGGCTCCGTGCTCGTCGTGCTCGTGCAGGCGCAGAAGACCCCGGGCGTCGAGGAGTATCTGCTCGCGGGCATCGCCGTGCTCAGCGTCGCCGCATCCTGGGGGCTCATCCACACCGAGTACGTGCTGCGGTACGCCCGTATGTACTACTCCGAGCCGGTGGGAGGGATCGACTTCAACCAGGAGGAGGACCCGGAGTACACCGACTTCGTCTACTTCTCTGTCGGGCTGGGGATGACGTACCAGGTGTCCGACACGAACCTCACCCGCAACGAGTTCCGCCGGGTCGTGATCGCCCAGACCGTGCTCGGCTACCTCTTCGGCACCGTCATCCTCGCGTCGATCATCAACCTCGTCGTCGGACTCGGCTGATCCGGATCAGCCGTCCCGCGCCGCGTGTCGGACGCCGCTCCGGATCGACGTCGTGATCTGACCGGCACCGTTCCACCCGGCGCCGGACAGCACGGATGCCGCGACCTGGAGGCCGCGGCATCCGCTGTCCCGACCGCGAGGTCAGACGGTCTGGGGGAGCACCGTGAACGAGACGGATCCCGCCTCGTTTACTCCCGCATCGAGGATCTTGTCATCGAGCACCGCCGACGCGGGCTCGTCGATGAAGAGCCGCACACCGGACGCCTCGAGGACGTGATCGCTGGGCTCTGGATGCGCGGTGACCTGCACGGCCAGTCGTGCGCCGCCCGCCGTCTCGGGGGCGGTGGAGTGGATGCGGAGACCCGCATCGGCCGCGTCGCTCTGACGGCTGACCAGGGTCGTCACGATCGCGGTGGCGTTGTCGGTGAGGGTGAGCATGGGTGCTCTCCTTTCCGGTTGGGCATGCCGAGGTCACGACATGTCCGGGCCACGCTTCCTCACCCGACGGGATGCCGCAACCCTCGACCGCGGATTCGGAGGGTCCTCACACCTCAGCCCGCCCGACGAGCGGCGAGCATCCGCCACAGCCCCGCCCACAGCGCTCCGACGAGCACCACGGAGCAGACGAGGGTGAGCGCACCGGCCGACCTGCCGACGGTGAAGTCGACGATCAGCGTCGTCACGCCCGCGGTGAGGAGGCCGATCACGAAGAGGTCGAGAGTCACGATGCGCGCGGCGATCCGCACGAGCTCGGGCTTGCGCCTCCGGCCGAACAGGGCGCGATGCATGCCGACCGGGGTCAGCGAGAGCAGGGTCGCGACGGCGGCGAGGGCGACGAGCACGATGTACAGCACGTGCTGTGCGGCATCCATCTCGGTGAAGCGCTGCTGGAACGCGACGGCGAGCAGGAAGCCGGTGAGGATCTGCGTGCCGGTCTGCATGACCCGCAGCTCCTGCATCAGCTCGTCCCAGTTGCGATCGGCGCGCTCGTTGGGAGTCTCGTCGCGTCCGTCGGCGAGGTCGTCCACCTCGGGATCAGTGCTCATGACCCCAGTCTCGCGGGGCGCGCAGGGAGCCGTCTAGAGCGTCGTGGGCGCGGAGCCCTCTTCGCGCAGCCGTGGCTCGGTGCGGCGCTCGGGGCGCACACCTGCCTTGTCGGCGTAGAAGGCGCGGATGCGGTCCATGTCGGCGGCGACGTCTCCGGTGAGGTCGATCGTCGGGCCCAGCCCCGTGGTCATCGTCGTGCGGTCGACGAAGCCGAGCGTCACCGGCATCCCCGTCTGGACGGCGATGCGGTAGAAGCCGCTCTTCCAGTACTCGTTGCCGCCGCGGGTCCCGTCCGGGGTGACGACGAGCCCGAAGACGGCGCCGTCGTTGACCTGGCTCACCACGTCGTTCACGACCCTCGCAGGATCGGCCCGGTCGACGGGGATGCCGCCGATCCCACGCATGATCGGCCATCGCCAGCCGCGGAAGAGGCTCTTCTTACCCAGCCAGTGCACGTCGATGCCGAGGCGCCACGCGATGGCGAGCATCAGCACGAAGTCCCAATTGGAGGTGTGCGGAGCACCGATGAGCACGGTGGGCCGTGTCGGCGCCGGCTCCGAGGCGAGCGTCCAGCGGCTGAACACCCAGAAGAGGCGGGCGACGAATGACCTGAGCATCCCTCAACCGTAGGGGGTGAGCCCTGTCGATCCGCTGTCGGTCTCGTCGCCTCCTCGTCCCGGGCGCGTCGTGCGCTCCGATGCGGGGCGGAGGGGCGTCGAAGACGGAGCCATCCCCGCGCAGCAGGCGTACCATCGAAGGATGACGAAGACACAGGGGGACGGCGTCGGCGCGGATGCGTCTGAGACGCTCCACTCTCTTCTCGGTACCCTCAACCTGCTCGGCGACGACGCCGCGGGTTACTGCAGCGGCGGCGTCTGCCACTTCCCGGCGCCCCCTGTCGAGAAGGCCGAGTAGCGGCAGACGCCTCGCCGGTCAGTGTCCGGCGTGCTGCGGGGTGCTGCCGTCGTCTTCCGGCTTGCGGATGAAGAACGCGCCCACCACGGTGAGCGTGGCGATGACCGCGCCGATGAGGAATGCGACCTGCGACCCGGAGGCGACAGCCGCCGGGTCATCGGATCCGCCGTTCGCGTTCATGACCACGGTGTACACCGCGACCATGACCGCGATGCCCGCGGCGCCGGCGACCTGCTGCACGGTGCCGATCACGGCGCTCCCGTAGGAGTAGAACTTCGGCGTGAGCGAAGCGAGGGACGCCGTGAACAGCGGAGTGAACGACAGCGCGAGACCGATCGACAGCGTGATCTGCGAGAGCAGCACCACCCACACCGGGGTGGTCGTGCTGAGGGTCGTGTAGAACCACAGCGTCGCCGCGGCGAGGATCGCACCGGGGATCAGCAGGATCCGCGTGCCGCGCGCGTCGTAGATGCGGCCGATGATCGGTCCGAGCAGGCCCATCGCCAGGGCGCCGGGGAGGATGATGAGGCCGGCCTCGGTGGTCGGCAGCATGAGCGCCTTCTGCAGGTAGAGCGGGACGAGCGTGATGGTTCCGAAGAACGCCAGCGAGAGCAGGAACATCTGCGCCATGGACAGCGAGAAGCCGAGCGAGCGGAAGACGCGCAGATCGAGCAGCGCGTCGTCCTTGCGCTGCAGGATCACCTGACGCCACAGGAACGCACCCAGTGCGATGACGCCGACGACCAGGGCGATCACCAGCGGCGCCGGGTTGGCTCCGCCTTCGCCGAGGGCGCCGATCTGGCTGAGACCGTAGACGATGCCGCCGAAGCCGAAGGCCGACAGGATGATCGAGAGCACATCCAGCGGAGCGTTCGTCGTCTCGCCGACGTTGGTCAGCCAACGCCATCCGACGAACATCGCGACCAGAGC
Organism: Microbacterium sp. LWH10-1.2; assembly: GCF_038397765.1. Classification (NCBI taxonomy): domain Bacteria; kingdom Bacillati; phylum Actinomycetota; class Actinomycetes; order Micrococcales; family Microbacteriaceae; genus Microbacterium; species Microbacterium sp. LWH10-1.2. The sequence goes on along the minus strand of NZ_CP151638.1, from coordinate 2,134,600 downwards.
GATCGGCAGCACGACGACGAAGATCGAGCGCCAGCCGAAGTGGTCGAGAAGGAAGCCCGACATCGTCGGACCGATCGACGGAGCCAGCGAGATCACGATGCTCACGCGGCCCATCATGCGGCCGCGCGACTCGTTCGGCACGAGGTTCATCATCGTGGTCATGAGCAGCGGCATCATCATCGCGGTGCCGCCCGCCTGCACCACACGGGCGACCAGCAGCATCTCGAACCCCAGCGCGAACGCGGCGAGCAGGGTGCCGGCGGAGAACAGCGCGAGGGCGGCCAGGAACACCTGACGGGTCGTGAAGCGCTGCAGCAGGAAACCGGTCGTCGGGATGACGACGGCCATCGTCAGCATGAAGGCGCTGGTGACCCACTGTGCGGCGATCGGGGTGATCCCGAGGTCGTCGATGAGATGCGGGATCGCCATGCCCATCGTGGTCTCGTTGAGGATCGTGACGAACGCGGCCGTCAGCAGGACCCAGATCACGCGCATGTCCCTGCGCGGGATCAGGCCTGTCGAGGGGGCCGGGGTCGTCGAGATGGAGCCGGTATCGACGGCAGACATGGGCGGCCTCCATAAGGCATCGAGGAAGGGGGGATGCGTGCGAGTGCACGAGAGTCACTCAGCGTAACGGCTGCCTCGGACATTTCATTCCGAACTCACAGGAATCCGCCCTCAGCGGATGCGGAGCCGGTGTCGGCGGGGCTGGGTACGCTGGCGTGATGAGCATGGGCATGGGCGGCGGTCCGCGCGGCGGATTCCACGGGGTCGACGCGGCGGCGCAGCGGCGCATCAACGCCGCCGCTCCGCGCATCGACGGGCTCGGCTCGCGGGTGATCGCCCTCTTCCACCCCTACCTCTGGCGCATCGGCTTCACGGCCTCGCTCGTGATCATCGGCGCCGCCATCGCCGTCGTCCCTCCGCTCCTCGTGCAGCGGATCTTCGACGACGCGCTGTTCCCGGTGTCCGGCGGCGGACCGCAGCTCGATCTGCTGCTGTGGCTCGTGCTCGCGACGATCGGGCTGTTCCTGCTGTCGGCGGTGCTCGGCGTCGCGCAGACGTGGCTGACGTCGACCGTCGGCAACAGCGTGACCGGCGATCTGCGGGTGAAGCTGTTCGAGCACCTGCAGGCTATGGAGCTCGGGTTCTTCACGCGTACCAAGACGGGCGTGATCCAGTCGCGGCTGCAGAACGACGTCGGCGGCGTCTCCGGAGTGCTGACGAACACCGTCACCAGCATCCTCGGCAACACGGTGACGGTCGTGGCGTCCCTCGTCGCCATGATCCTCATCGACTGGCGGCTGACGCTCATCGCCGTCGTGATGATGCCGTTCCTCATCCTGGTCCAGCGCCGCGTCGGCCAGCTGCGGGCGCGCATCGCGGGCGAGACGCAGGAGTCGCTGTCGGAGCTCACCTCGATCACGCAGGAGACGCTGAGCGTCTCGGGGATCCTCCTCTCCAAGTCCTTCAACAGGCAGCGCACCGAGTCCGCCCGCTATCAGGCCGAGAACCGCAACCAGGTGATGCTGCAGGTGCGACGGGCGATGAGCGGTCAGGGCTTCTTCGCGGTCGTGCAGGTGCTGATGTCATCCGTCCCGGCGATCATCTACCTCGTCTCGGGCTATCTGATCGCCGGGGGCACCGGTGCGATCACCGCCGGAACGGTCGTGGCGTTCACCACAGTGCAGGCGCGCCTGCTGATGCCGCTGATGGGGCTCATGCGGGTCTCCCTCGATCTGCAGACCTCGTCCGCACTCTTCGCGCGCATCTTCGAGTACCTCGACCTCGTGCCCGAGATCCAGGATGCTCCGGGGGCGATCACGGTCGCCGAGGCCCCAGGGCCTCGGGGCCGGATCGAGTTCGCCGACGTCGTCTTCCGGTATCCGGATGCCGCCCCCGATGCGCGTCCGACGCTTCAGGGCGTGTCCTTCGTCGCCGAGCCGGGAAAGCACGTCGCCTTCGTCGGCCCGTCCGGTGCGGGCAAGACCACGATCCTGTACCTCGCACCGCGGCTGTATGAGGCGCACGGCGGCGCCGTGCTGTTCGCCGGAGCCGATGTCCGAACCCTGACGCAGGAGTCGATCATCGACCAGGTGGGCATCGTCTCGCAGGAGACGTACCTCTTCCACGCGACGATCCGCGAGAACCTGCTCTACGCGAAGCCGGACGCCACGGAGGACCAACTCGTCGCGGCGTGCACAGCGGCCAACATCCACCACATCATCTCCGGCTTCGAGAACGGCTACGACACGATCGTCGGCGAGCGCGGGTACCGGCTCTCCGGCGGCGAGAAGCAGCGCATCGCCATCGCCAGGGTGCTGCTGAAGGATCCGCCGGTGCTCCTGCTTGACGAGGCGACCTCGGCGCTCGACACGGTGTCGGAGCGCGTCGTGCAGGAGGCTCTGGACGAAGCGGCCAAGGGCCGCACAACGCTCACGATCGCCCACCGGCTGTCGACGGTGATGGGGGCCGACGTCATCCACGTGCTCGAGGCGGGGCGCATCGTGGAGTCCGGCACCCACGCAGAGCTGCTCGCCCAAGGCGGGCTGTACGCAGAGCTCGCTGCGCAGCAGGTCGCTGCCTCGCTGGTGCTCGACACCGAGACGGAGGTCGAGCAGTCCGTCACCGGAGGGCTCGCCGCCGCGTTCGCCGATCGTCGTGCAGACAGGGCGCCTGCGGATTCGGCGGGCGAGGATGCCGTCGCCGCGCTCACCTCTCCGGTCCCGCTCCTCGACGCGAGGATCGCCGAGGAGCGGGTGTATCCGAACGAGGCGTAGCGGCGCTCAGTGCACCGAGAGACCGCCGTCGACGAACAGCGAGTGCCCGGTGACATAGGCCGAACCCGCGCCGGCGAGGAAGACCGCCGCCGCCGCGAAGTCGGAGGGGAGGCCGTTGCGGCCGATCATGGTCCGGGATGCGAGGGCGGCGATCTGCACGGGGTCCTCCTGCAGCCGCGCGTTGAGGGGCGTGAGCACGAAACCGGGCACGAGGGTGTTGCTGGTGACCCCGGTCCCGCCCCACGCCTCCGCCTCCGAGCGCATGAGCGACTCGACAGCCCCCTTGGAGACACCGTAGATGCCGCTGCCGACGAAGGCGCGATGTGCCTGCTGCGAGCTGATGTGGATGAGTCGTCCGTAGCCGCGCTCGGCCATGCCGACCCCGTAGCGCTGGCCGAGCAGGAACGGAGCGAGGGCGTTCACGGTCATGGTCGCGTCCCAGTCGTCCTCGGTGATGTCGGCGAAGGCCGGACGGATATTGATCCCCGCGGAGTTCACGAGGATGTCCGGTTCGCCGAAGGGCTCGGCGGCAGCCTCGGCGACCGCGCGGATGCCGGCGCGAGTGCTCAGATCGCCGACCACGCCGGCGGCGCGGCCGCCGACGTCGGTGAGCTCGCGCACGGTCTGCTCGACGCGGTCGGCCCCGCGGGCCACGATGACGGTCGCGGCACCCGCTCCAGCGAGCGCGGTGGCGATGCCCCGGCCGATGCCGGAGCTGCCGCCGGTGACGATGGCGGTGCGGCCGTCGAGCCCGAAGAGGGAGTCGAGATAGGTGTTCATGTGTCTCCTGATGTGGGAAGACGCGGATCGTTCAGCGGCTGGGCGGCGTGTCCACGGCGTGACACGCCGTACGAGGAGTGACGGTCTGCGGCTTCCCGAGGTGGACCGGCGTCACCAGGCGAGCGCGGCGACGAGGTCGGGGTCGGGGTGGGCGTCTGCGAACTCGGGCAGTGACCGCAGTTCGGCGATGAACGCCGAGACCGCCGCAGCGTATGCGGGGTCCGGATGGGTGCCGGCGATCTCCTGGAGCGGCGGCACGTCCATGGTGAGGATGAGCTCGAGTCTAGCCGTGACCGCGGCGTGGGCCCCGGCATCGCGCAGAACCCGGATGCCCCCGCGCAGCGCGGTGAGGTAATCGAGCAGGACGGGCAGCTGCGCCTTTCCCTGCGTGATCGAGGTGCCGTCGGCGCGGAGCCGCCAGCGCACGACGGTGTCGGGGATCACGTCGAAGGCACGGGCGCGCGTGTACATCTGCTGCGCGACGATCTGGTCCTCGTAGGCGACGCCCTCGGGGAAGCGCAGATCGGCCCAGAACGCGGCGCGGCTCACCTTCGACCAGGCGACGATGTTCGCGGACGCCCGCGGGTGCTCGACGATCGTCGTGCCGAGGCGTGCGGGGTCGGTCGCTGCGGCGACCCACGGCTGCACGCGCCCGGCGACGTAGCGCTCGCCGTCGAAGCGCGAGCGCACGTAGGCAGCGGCCGCGAAGTCGCTCCCCGTCTCCGCGAGGGTGCCGGTGAGTCGCGCGAGGGCGGTGGGGGCGAGTTCGTCGTCACCGTCGAGGAACCCGAGATACTCGGTGTCGACGAGGGACAGCCCGACGTTCCGTGCGGCGCCGAGGCCGATAGAGGCCTCATGCCGGAGCATCCGGAATCGCGGGTCGGAGGAGGCGGCATCCGCGAAGATCGCCGCGGTCTCGTCGGTCGATCCGTCGTCGATCAGGATCGCTCGCCACCGTGATTCCGTCTGCGCACGCAGGGAGTCGAGAGCGGCCGGAGCGAACGCGGCGATGTCGCGCCCGGGGACGATCACGGTCACGAGCGGAGCGGATGCAGTCACCAGCCGAGTCTATGGCGAGCGGATGGGGGCGGAGGCGGCTCAGCGACCGGTGACGGAGCGCACGGACTCCGCGACGAGAGCCGCGAGCTGCCCTGCGGCCTCGTCGGGGAGAGCCTCGCGCCCGAACGTGAAGCGCACCGAGGTCTGCGCGACCTCGGGCGGGATGCCGCAGGCCAGCAGCACATGCGAGGGTTCGTCGCTTCCGGCGGCGCAGGCCGAACCGCTCGAGGACACGACTCCGCGGCGCTCCAGCTCCAGCAGCACCGCCTCGCCGCTGACCCCGGCGAAGGTGAAGCTCGCGGTGCCGGGAAGCCGGTGCACCGGGTCGCCGGTCAGAGCGGCCTGCGGAGCGGACGCGAGCACGCCGGCGATGAAGCGCCGTGTGAATGCGCCGACTCCGGCCGCGACCTCGGTGCGCTCCGCGTCGGCGAGTTCCAGGGCAGTCGCCAGAGCCACCGCGCTCGCGACGTTCTCGGTGCCGGAGCGGCGCCCGCGCTCCTGTCCGCCGCCGTGCAGCAGCGGCTCCAGCGGGATCCGTCCGCGCACGGCCAGCGCTCCGATGCCCTTCGGGGCGCCGAGCTTGTGGCCGGCGATCGCGATGGAGCCCGCACCGAGACCGTCGAGCGGCAGCCACCCGGCGGACTGCACGGCGTCGACGTGCAGCGCGGCACCGGCCTGGTCGACCACGGCCGCGATCGCGACGACGTCCTGCACCGTGCCGATCTCGTTGTTCGCGTGGCCGAGCGCGACCAGCGCGGTGTCGTCGCGGAGCACGGCGGCGACGGCATCCGGCGTGATCCGCCCTGCCGAGTCGACGGCAGGCGAGGACACCTCGACGCCGTGGAAGCGGCGCAGGTAGTCGGCCGACTCGAGGATCGATTCGTGCTCGATGGGGGAGACGACCAGATGCCTCCGCGGGGAGGCGAGCACGATCCCCTTGACCGCGAGGTTGTTTGCCTCGGTGCCGCCGCTGGTGAAGACGACGTCTCCCGTGCGCATCCCGAGCACCCGCGCCACACGTCGGCGGGCGTCGTCGAGCGCGCTCGCCGCGGCCTCGCCGACCGTGTGGTGACTCGAGGGATTGCCGAAGACCCCGGTCAGGTACGGGCGCATCGCCTCGAGCACTTCCGGTCGCACCGGCGAGGTGGCGGCGTGATCCAGGTACAGCATCAGTCGATCCTGACGTCCAGTCCGAGGTCGAGGGCGCGGGCGGAGTGCGTCAGGGCGCCGACGGAGATCACGTCGACGCCGGTGGCCGCGATGGCCGCGACGGTGTCGAGGCTGACACCGCCGGAGGCCTCGACCTGTGCGCGATCGCCGATGAGCGAGACGCCCGCCCGCAGATCGTCCAGCGAGAAGTTGTCCAGCAGCACGGTGTGGGCGCCGCCGTCGAGCACGGCCGGGATCTGATCGAGCCGGTCGACCTCGACCACGATGTGCGTCGTGTGGGGGAGGTGCGCGAAGGCGTCGCGAAGCCTCCCGGCGAGGTCGCCGCCGGCGCGCTGCAGCACGGCGAGGTGGTTGTCCTTCGCCATCACGGCGTCCGACAGGGAGAACCGGTGGTTGCGGCCGCCGCCGGAGATCACGGCGTGCCGCTCGAACGCGCGGAGTCCCGGTGTCGTCTTGCGCGTGTCGGCGATGCGGACGCCGGTTCCCTCCACGGCGCGGACGTATGCCGCCGTGAGAGTCGCGATGCCGCTCATGCGCTGGGTGAAGTTCAGTGCGATGCGCTCGGCGGTGAGGATGCTCCGCGCGGATCCCGTGACCGAGGCGAGGACATCTCCGGGGCGGAACTCGTCGCCGTCGCCGACGTGCACGTCGACGACGAGGGACGGGTCGGTGAGGGCGAACGCGGCGGTGAAGACCTCGCCGCCGCTGAACACCCCGTTCTCGCGCGCGACGAGGTCGGCGGTCGCCGTCGCGTCGGCTGGCAGCAGGGTCGTGCTGGTGAGGTCGCCCCAGGGGGCGTCCTCGTCGAGGGCGGCGGCGACAACGCGGGTGACGGTGGCTGCGGTGAGCATCAGACTCTCTCCAGACGAGGGGCTTCGAGGTAGTGGGCGCCGACGCTCGCGGTGCGGTTCCGTGCGGCGGAGGCGGTCTCGGCGGCGAGGAGGAGGAGATTCGCGTCTTCGTGCTCGGCGGCGGTGGCGGGGGCGACGGCATCCGCCTGCCAGGCCAGGATGACGTCGATGGCGCGCGCGAGCCCGTCCTCTGTGCGGAGGAGGCCCACGTCGTCCCACATGAGCCGCTGGAGCGCCGCGCGGGTGAAGCTCTCGTGACCGCACCGGTGGCGAACCTGGTCGCTGCGGTCGCGAACCTGGTCGGCGAGGCGCGGGGATGCCGACCGGTTCCGCGACCGGAACGGCGGGTGCGGGTCCGAGAGCGCCGTGGCTGCCCTGGCCCCGAAGACGGCGCCCTCCAGCAGCGAGTTGCTCGCGAGGCGGTTGGCGCCGTGCACGCCGGTGCGTGCGATCTCGCCGACGGCGACGAGTCCGGGAAGGGTCGTGCGGCCGTCGAGATCCGTGACGACGCCGCCCATCAGGTAGTGGGCGGCCGGGGTCACGGGGATCGGCTCTCGGGCCCAGTCGAATCCGCGCTCGCGGGTCACCCGGTCGATGGTGGGGAAGCGCTCCGCCAGCCGTGCCGCGCCCAGCATGGTCGCGTCCAGCCGGACCGGGGAACCCTGCGCCGCCGCCTGCCTGGCGATCGCGCGGGACACCACGTCGCGGGGGGCGAGCTCGCCGTCGGGGTGGGTGTCGAACACGAAACGGCGGCCCTCGTCGTCGATCAGGGTCGCGCCCTCACCGCGCACGGCCTCGGAGACGAGGAACGCGGGCTCCGACACGAGGATCGTCGGGTGGAACTGCACGAACTCCAGATCGGCGACCGCGGCGCCGGCCCGGAGCGCCGCGGCGATCCCGTCGCCGGTGGTTCCGAGCGGATTCGTCGTGTGCACGTAGAGGTGCCCGGCTCCTCCGGTCGCGAGGATGACGGCATCCGCCTCGCGCTCCACCAGACGTCCGTCGACGAGAGTGCGGATGCCGCGCACCGATCCGTCGCGCGTCAGGAGGTCGACGAGGAAGGCATGCTCCGTGACGTCGATGCTCGTGCGCCGCACCGCGGCGACCAGTGCCAGGGAGATCGCGGCGCCCGTGGCGTCTCCGCCCGCGTGAACGATGCGCGCATGGCTGTGCGCGGCCTCCCGTCCGAGCAGGAGCCGCCCGTCGGGTGCCCGGTCGAACGCGACGCCGCGCGCGATCAGCTCGGCGATGCGCGCGGCCGCGTCGTCGACGAGCACGTCGACGGCGGCGGCGTCCGACAGCCCCGCGCCGGCGGCCATCGTGTCGGCGGCGTGCCGAGCGGCCGAATCCCCTGGTCCGTAGACGCCCGCGACCCCGCCCTGCGCGAACCCGGTGCAGCCGTCGCCGAGCGCGCCCTTGGTCACGAGCGAGACCCGATGCCCGGCCTCGTGCGCGTGCAGCACCGCGGTGAGCCCTGCGATGCCTGAGCCGACGACGATGACGTTCATCTCGCGCCCGCCGTGACCGGGGGCTTCGCCGCGAGCATCCGTTCGAGCGCCACACGGGCGGGAGCCGCCACGTCGTCAGACACCGTGATCCGGTTGGGCGTGCGTCCGGCGACGAGCTCCTCCAGCACCCAGGCCAGGTAGCCGGGGTGGATGCGGTACATCGTCGAGCACGGGCACACGACAGGGTCGAGGCAGAAGATCTCGTGCTGCGGGTACTGGGCCGCCAAGCGCCGCACCAGGTTGATCTCGGTGCCGACGGCGAAGGTCGTGGGCTCGGTCGCCGCCTCGATCGCCTTGCGGATGTAGTCGGTGGAACCGGCCTCGTCGGCGGCGTCGACGACCTCCATCGGGCACTCGGGGTGCACGATCACGCGCACTCCGGGGTGCTCGGCGCGGGCCTGGTCGATCTGCGCGACGGTGAACCGTCGGTGCACGGAGCAGAACCCGTGCCACAGGATGACCTGCGCATCGGCCAGCTCGTCGGCGGTCGAGCCGCCGAGCGCCCTGCGCGGATTCCACATCGGCATCCGATCCAGCGGAACGCCCATCGCCTTGGCGGTGTTGCGGCCCAGGTGCTGATCGGGGAAGAACAGCACGCGCCTCCCGCGCTCGAACGCCCACTCCAGCACGGTCGCGGCGTTCGACGAGGTGCACACGATGCCGCCGTGACGGCCGACGAAGCCCTTGATCGCCGCAGAGGAGTTCATGTACGTGACGGGGATCACCGGGACGCGCCCGTCGTCGTCGACCGCGTCCATGTCGCCGTAGATATCGGCGAGCTGCTCCCAGCAGTCCTCGACCTGGTCGATGTCGGCCATGTCGGCCATGGAGCACCCGGCGGCGAGATTCGGCAGGATGACGGCCTGGTCCGGTGTGGAGAGCAGGTCGGCGGTCTCGGCCATGAAGTGCACGCCGCAGAAGACGATCGCCTCGGCATCCGTCCGGCCCTTCGCGGCCGTGGCGAGCTGGAAGGAGTCGCCCACGTAGTCGGCGTGGCGCACGACCTCCTCGCGCTGGTAGAAGTGGCCGAGCACGACGACCCGGTCTCCCAGTGTCTCCTTCGCGGCGCGGATGCGGGCGTCGAGCTGGTCTTCGTCCGCTTCGCGATACTCGACCGGCAGCTCACCCTGCCGGGGCGCGCCGGTGGGGATCACGTCGCCCATCGAGGAGCCGGGGCCGTAGCCGGGACGGGTGTCGAAGTCCCAGGGGCCGGCCGCGAGATCGGTGCTGCAGGTGGCGTCTGTCGACGCCCCGCTCACGATCTCCTGGAGCTGGTGGTCGACCGACGGGTCGAGGCGGGTGACGGGGATGAAGGTGATGCTCATCGGATGCTCGTTTCCTCGGGGCCGAGCGGGCCGCGATCGGCCAGCGCGACATCGGTGTTGTAGCGGTAGAGACGTGCGGGGCGGTGGCTTCCGGTGCGGAAGCGGTCGGTGGGGAGCAGGTTGCCTGAGGCCTCGACCTGGCGACGGAAGTTCGCCGGGTCGAGGGACTTGCCGAGGATCGCCTCGTACGCCTCGCGCAGATCGGCGAGGGTGAACTCGGCGGGGAGGAATCCGTGGGCGACGCGGCTGTAGCCGACCTTGTTGCGGAGTCGCCAGAGCGCGTACTCGATGATCTTGGCGTGGTCGAAAGCCAACTCGGGCAGAGCGTCGATCTCGAACCAGCGCACGTTCTCGGGGGCGAGACCCGAGGCGCGGTGGGCGGCGATCTGTGCATCGACGTCGTCCTGTCGCAGCAGCGCCCAGTACACCAGGGAGACGACCCTGGTGGGGGAGCGGTCGACCGCTCCGAACGCGTAGAGCTGCTCGAGGTAGCTCGGAGAGAGGCCCGTCGTCTCGGCGAGTGTACGGGCGGATGCATCGACGGGAGACTCCGCTGCCGTGAGCCATCCGCCGGGGAGCGCCCACTGGTCCGCGAAGGGCTCGCGCGTCCGCAACACGAGCGGAAGGGCGAGCACGGCGGCGCCCGACTCCGCGCGCCGCAACGTGAGGATGACGGTCGAGACCGCCACGCGGATGCTTTGAGTCATAGTTACCTTAACCTCCGCTGTCGATCTTAGTGTCCTTTCGACCTTTAGGGGGGAATCATGACGGATCCGAAGGTCGAGGCCGAAACGTTACCTCCGGTCGGCGCCGAGGGTTGTCACCCCGGGCGGGGTTTGTTAGGTTGCTGTCCTAACAAACCTTTCGCGGTTTGTTCAATGGACCTCACCCGGGGTTCGACTCCATCCGGAGATCCCTCCTGCAGTGCAGCACCGAGAGGAAACACCAGAATGATCCGAAATGGGAAGCGCAGACTCGCGCTCACCGCTCTCGCGGGGGCCTCGGCTCTCGCCCTCACCCTGACCGGCTGCGCCGGCGGGGGAGACACGCCCTCCGGCGATGCTCCCGCCGGCTTCGATGCCGAGGGAGCCAAAGGCCAGGACATCACGTTCTGGGTCATGGGCGGTGACACGCCGGACGAGGCGCGCGAGTACCTCGTCGACCAGTACAAGCAGGCGACAGGCGGCACGCTGAAGATCCAGCAGCAGGACTGGACCGACGCCCTCACGAAGCTGACGAACCAGCTCCCCGACGAGAAGAACACCCCCGACGTCACCGAGATCGGCAACACGTGGTCGCCGACCTTCACCACGGCGGGCGCCTTCTCCGACCTGAGCCCGATCTACGAGGACCTCGGCGGCGACAAGCTGCTCCACTCCTTCGTCGAGGTCGGCGAGGTCGACGGCAAGCAGTACGCGCTGCCCTACTACTTCGGCTCGCGCTACGTCACCTACCGCAAGGACATCTGGCAGGCCGCGGGTCTCGAGGTCCCCACCACGCTCGAGGAGTTCAACGCCGACGTCGCGAAGCTCAAGACGCCTGGCCAGTCCGGGTTCTACATCGGCGGTCAGGACTGGCGCAACGGCGTGTCGTGGGTGTTCGCGAACGGCGGCGAGCTGGCGAAGAAGGACGGCGACAAGTGGGTCTCGACCCTCTCCGACGCGAAGACGATCACCGGACTGGAGCAGTTCCAGACCCTGTTCGAGGACGCCTCGAACGCGCCGGCGACCGAGGACGACTCGACCCCGTGGGTCAACATCAACAACGACAAGGACGGCGCGGCGCCCTCTGCCGCGACCATCATCGCTCCGGGATGGGCGCACTGGTCGATCGGCGACTACGTCGGCGACGATGACAAGGGCAAAGAGAAGCGCGAGTGGAACGACGAGATCTTCGGCGTCTTCCCGCTGCCCGGCACGACGGCGGGTGAGCCCGCTCCCGTGTTCGCGGGCGGTTCCAACATCGCCATCTCGGCGAAGAGCACGAAGCAGGCCGGCGCCAAGGAGCTGCTGCGCATCATCTTCTCCGACGACTACCAGAAGCTGCTGGCCAAGAACGGCCTCGGCCCGGCCAACACCGACTTCGTCGGCGACCTCGGCGACGACCAGTTCGCGAAGGCTCTGGTCGACTCCGCGCTGAACTCGAAGCTCACCCCGGCAGCGCCCGGCTGGGCGGCTGTCGAGGGGCAGAAGATCCTCGAGGAGTTCTTCGGCAAGATCGCCGAGGGCGGCGACGTGAAGGCCTTGGCGAAGGAGTACGACGCCAAGATCGATGCGATCATCAACGGCTGACGCCTGCGGCGGGGCTGGACTCCGGTCCAGCCCCGCCGCATTCTGATCCTCGGATTCGTGATCTCATGACCCTCACCGCACCTTCTCCGTCGACGGCATCCGTCGACGTCCCTCCGGCGCGCCGTCGGAACTGGGCCCCCTACGTCCTGATCCTCGGCGCGTCGCTCGTCCTCCTCCTCGGCATGGGCTATCCCGTCGTCTGGCAGATCATCACCTCGTTCCAGAAGTACGGCGCGCTCCAGCAGCTGGGGGGCAAGGCTCCGGACTTCGTCTGGTTCGCCAACTACATCTCCATCGCGCAGAACGCCACGTTCTGGGAGGTGACGCTGCGCTCGGTCCTCTTCTGCATCGTCACCGCGGCGATCACCGTGGTCGTGGGCGTCCTCATGGCGCTCCTCATGACGAAGGTGCCCGCCGTCGTCCGCTTCATCCTGCAGATCGCGCTCCTGCTGGCCTGGGCGATGCCCGTGATCGCGGCGATGACCGTGTGGATCTGGCTGTTCGACCGGCGCCGCGGCGTCGTCAACTACCTGCTGAACCTCATCCCCGGGGTCGACGTCGGACAGTTCAACTGGATCGGCACGACTCCGGCGCTGTTCTTCACGGTCGCCGGGATCATCATCATCTGGATGTCCGTCCCGTTCGTCGCCTTCTCGGCCTACGCCGGTCTGACCCAGGTCAGCGGAGAGGTGCTCGAGGCGAGCCAGCTCGACGGCGCCGGCGCGTGGCAGCGGTTCCGCTACGTGATGTTCCCCGTGCTCAAGCCCGTCATCGCGATCGTGCTGTTGCTGAACCTGATCTGGGACCTGCGGGTGTTCGCGCAGATCACCCTCCTGCAGGATGCCGGGCCGAAGTCCACCGACTACGACCTGCTCGGCACCTACATCTACAAGACCGGCGTGGCCGGATTCGACTACGGCGCGGGGGCTGCGATGTCGATCTTCGTGCTCGCGATCACGATCGCGCTGAGCTGGTTCTACGTGCGCAGCCTCATCAAGGAGGAGACATCATGATGACAGCGGTCGCAGAGCGACGCGCCGAATCGGGCGTCGCCGTCTCGCCGTCTCGGGTGGCCGTGCGCAGGCGCCGGCGGTTCCGACCGGGCGTGTGGCTGCTCAGCATCCTCGCCCTCGTGCTCGCCGTGATGTGGGCGTTCCCGGTGTACTGGATGGTGAACTCCTCCATGCTGTCCTCGGTGACGCTGGAGGCGGCGACGCCGACCTTCTTCCCCATCGGGGGGAATCTGACGAACTTCGAGCGGGTGCTCACCCCCTCCTTCTTCGCCGCCCTCGGAGTGAGCGTCGGTGTGACGCTGCTCTCGGTCGCGGTCTGTCTCGTGTTCGCGTTCCTCGCGTCCATCGCGATCAGCCGGTTCCGGTTCCGGGGCAGGGTGAGCTTCATCGTCACGATCCTGCTCATCCAGATGCTCCCCGCCGAGGGGCTGTTCATCGCGCAGTACAAGATGATGTCCGCGATGGGGCTGCTGAGCAACGTCTTCGGGCTCAGCATCCTGTACGTCGCGGCCGTCGTGCCGTTCACGATCTGGATGCTGAGAGGGTTCGTCGTCGGCGTGCCGGCAGAGCTCGAGGAGGCGGCCATGATCGACGGGCTGAGCCGCACTCAGGCGTTCATGCGGATCACGCTTCCGCTGCTGGCGCCGGGGCTGGTCGCGTCCGGGGTCTTCGCCTTCCTGCAGTGCTGGAACGAGTTCACGGTGGCGCTCGTGATCATGGAGAACAACCGCACGCTCCCGCTGTGGTTGCGGGGCTTCGTGCAGCAGAGTGCGACGCAGGCGATCGACTGGGGCCAGGTGATGGCGGCGTCGGCGATCGTGGCGATCCCGGTGATCATCTTCTTCGTGATCGTGCAGGGGCGGATGACGAGCGGTCTCGTCGCCGGAGCCGTCAAGGGCTGAGCTCGGAGCGGTGGCGGTGGTCGGATCCGACTGCCGCCACCGTGCGGCATGCCGTGAACTCCTGTTCACCGGGGAGTCGGGGGATTCGCGTCCTGACGGCGACGAGTATGCCGGAGCGACCGTGCCCGTCATCGCGATGTCGGCCGGAGCCGCCCTGCTCGCGCTCGGCGGAGTGCTCCTCGCGCGTCGTCGGCGCAGCCTGAGCTGACGGCATCCGCTCCCGTCGCACTCCTCCTCGCCCGGACCACCCCGCGCGACGCAAAGTGCGACGGGAGCGGACCCCTCGGAGCCGCTAGACTGAACCCACAACCGAACACAGGCCGTATGACCCACGCGGGAGAGCCCCGGCGAACGCAGCCGGGCACCGAAGGAGCAAGCCTCCCCGCCAATCTCTCAGGTACGCGTACCGCGCGGGTCCGGCCACTCTGAAAAGCGATCTCGCGATCCGCCGACGGTGAAAGCCCCCACGGGTGAAGCTCTCAGGCCCATGACAGAGGGGGAGTTCCGAGGAACGGCGATGCCGCCGTTCCGCCCGTTCCAGCCCGGGAGAACTCCATGTCCGACCCCCGCTACACACCGCTCCGCGAGCGCCACGAGGCGCTCGGGGCATCGTTCACCGACTTCGGCGGCTGGCAGATGCCGGTGCGCTACACGTCCGATCTGGCCGAGCACCACGCCGTTCGCGAGGCCGCCGGGATCTTCGACATCTCGCACATGGCCGAGTTCACGATCGTCGGCGCCGGTGCGGCCGAGTACCTCGACTACGCGCTGGCCGGACGTCTCTCGGCGCTCGCGATCGGCAAGGCGAAGTACTCGCTGCTGCTCGCCGAGACCGGCGGCATCATCGACGACGTCATCGTCTACCGGCTGGGCGAGGACGACTTCCTCATCATCTCCAACGCCGGCAACCGCGACGCCGTGCGTGCGGCGCTGCGGGAGCGGGTCGCCGGACACGAGGTCGTCGTCGAGGACGTCTCCGACGCCTATGCGCTCATCGCCGTGCAGGGACCTGCCGCCGAGAGCATCCTCGCCGCGACCGAGGGCATCGACGACGTCTCCGTGCCCTGGGCGGAGCAGAAGTACTACGCCTGGGCGAGCGCCACCTTCAACGGCGCGGCCATCCTCCTCGCTCGCACCGGCTACACCGGTGAGGACGGCTTCGAACTTCTCGTCGCAGGCCCCGACGCCACCGCTCTGTGGGACGCGGTGCTCGCCGCCGGCGCCCCGCACGGGCTCGTCCCCGCAGGTCTCGCGGCCCGCGACACGCTGCGTCTCGAGGCGGGCATGCCGCTCTACGGGCATGAGCTCACCCTCGACACCAAGCCGGCCCAGGCGGGTCTCGGCCGCGTGGTCGTCACCGCCAAGGAGCGCTTCGTCGGCAAGGACGGCGTGGATGCCGCAGCAGGCGCCCCCGTGCTCGTCGGCCTGACCGCCGAGGGCAAGCGCGCGGGCCGTGCCGGATACGCCGTCGTCGCCGAGGACGGATCGCCGCTCGGCGAGATCACCAGCGGCGCCCTCAGCCCGACGCTCGGCCACCCGATCGCGATGGCTTTCGTCGCTCCTTCTTCCGCGGAAGAAGGAACAGCAGTATTCCTGGATGTGCGGGGGACCAGGATCCCCGCGACCGTGACCGCCCTGCCTTTCTACCGGAGGACCAAATGACCGATCTCACCGCACTCAAGTACAGCGAAGAGCACGAGTGGGTCGCCCTCGACGGCTCCGTGGCGACCGTCGGCATCACCGACTTCGCCGCTGACGCCCTCGGCGACATCGTGTTCGTGGAGCTCCCGGCCGTCGGCACGACGTTCGCCCGCGGCGCCGTGTTCGGCGAAGCGGAGTCGACGAAGTCCGTCTCCGAGCTCTACGCACCCGTCGCCGGCACGATCACGGAGATCAACCAGGCCGTCGTCGACGACCCGGCACTGCTGAACTCCTCGCCCTTCGAGGACGCATGGCTCGTCAAGGTCGAGGTCGCCGACGGCGCGCTCGACGGACTGCTCGACCGCGACGCCTACGTCGCGCACACGGAGGGCTGATCGACCAGTGGTCTCCTTCGCCGATCGTCACATCGGAACCCCGGCATCCGCTCAGCGAATCATGCTCGATGCGCTGGGCGTCGAGTCCGCGCTCGATGACGGGAGCCCCGTCGAGGCGCTGATGCGCCAGGCCGTCCCCGCATCGATCTTCACTCCTGCGCGCGGCGAGAGCGTGATCCCGCGCGCCGCGAGCGAGACCGAGGCTCTCGCCGAGCTGCGTGCTCTCGCATCGCGAAACACGGTGAACCGGCCGATGATCGGCCTCGGGTACTACGGCACGATCACGCCCAGCGTGATCCAGCGCAACGTGCTCGAGAACCCCTCGTGGTACACGGCGTACACGCCGTACCAGCCCGAGATCTCCCAGGGGCGCCTCGAGGCGCTCATCAACTTCCAGACGATGGTCTCCGAGCTCACCGGCCTCACCACCGCCAACGCATCGATGCTCGACGAGTCGACGGCCGTGGTCGAGGGCATGCTGCTCGCCCGTCGCGCCTCGAAGTCGGGGTCGAACGTCTTCGTCGTCGACGCCGACGCCTTCCCGCAGACCCAGTCGCTGCTGAAGACGAGGGCGGATGCCGTCGGCATCGAGCTCGTGACCGTCGACCTCGCCGCGGGGGAGGAGCTGCCGGCCGAGCTGTTCGGCGTGTTCGTGCAGTACCCCGCCGCCTCCGGTCGCGTGTGGGACCCGAGCGCCGTGATCGACGCCGCGCATCTCGCCGGCGGTCTGGCCGTCGTCGCCGCCGACCTGCTCGCCCTCACGCTCATCGCCTCGCCGGGCTCGCTCGGCGCCGATGTCGCGGTCGGCACGACGCAGCGCTTCGGAGTGCCGATGGGCTTCGGCGGACCGCACGCCGGCTACATGGCGGTGCGCGCAGGCCTCGAGCGTCAGCTGCCGGGTCGCCTCGTCGGCGTGTCGGTGGATGCCGACGGCAGGCCGGCCTACCGCCTGTCGCTGCAGACCCGTGAGCAGCACATCCGCCGTGAGAAGGCCACGAGCAACATCTGCACCGCGCAGGTGCTCCTCGCCGTGATGGCGTCGATGTACGCCGTCTACCACGGCCCCGACGGGCTGCGCGCGATCGCCGCCGACGTCGCCCGCAAGGCGGACGCGCTCGCGACGTGGCTGATCGAGCTCGGTCTCGATCTCGAACACGAGGCGTTCTTCGACACGCTCCGGGTCCGCGTCCCCGGGCGCGCGGCGGAGATCGCGGCACTCGCGCACGAGTCGGGCTACCTCGTGCACGAGGTCGACGGCGACACCGTCGGCGTCTCGGTCGACGAGACGACGACGTTCACCGATCTCGATCGGGTCGCGGGATTCTTCGCGGCGGGGAGCGGCCGGTCCTTCGGCTACATCGCCGCGTCCGATCACGGCCGCCTCCCCGAGGGTCAGCTCCGCAGGGACGAGTACCTCACGCACCCGGTGTTCCACGCGCACCGCAGTGAGACGGCCATGATGCGGTACCTCAAGAGCCTCGCCGACCGCGACTACGCGCTCGACCGCGGCATGATCCCGCTCGGTTCGTGCACGATGAAGCTCAACGCGGCCACGGAGATGGCCGCCATCACGTGGCCCGAGTTCGCCGGCATCCATCCCTTCGCGCCGCTGTCCGACGTCGGGGGCTACCTCGACCTCATCACACAGCTCGAGGGCTGGCTGGCCGAGGTCACCGGCTACGACGCGGTGTCGCTGCAGCCCAACGCGGGGTCTCAGGGCGAGCTCGCCGGACTCCTCGCGATCCGCGGCTACCACCTCGCCAACGGCGATGACCAGCGCACCGTGTGCCTCATCCCGTCGTCCGCGCACGGCACGAACGCGGCATCCGCCGTGCTCGCCGGCATGAAGGTCGTCGTCGTCGCATGCGATGAACTGGGCAACGTCGACCTCGCCGACCTGCGCGCAAAGATCGCCGCGCACGCCGCGGAGCTCTCGGCGCTGATGATCACGTATCCGTCGACGCACGGCGTGTACGAGCAGGACGTGGTGGAGATCACCTCGGCTGTGCACGAGGCCGGCGGCCAGGTGTACGTCGACGGCGCCAACCTGAACGCTCTGCTCGGCTACGCGCGGTTCGGCGATCTCGGCGGAGACGTCTCGCACCTCAACCTGCACAAGACGTTCGCGATCCCGCACGGCGGCGGCGGCCCCGGCGTCGGACCCGTCGCGGCCAAGGCGCACCTCGCTCCGTTCCTGCCGTCGCACCCGCTCGCGCAGCGCGCTGAGCACGCGGGCGGCTTCGTGTTCGAGGGCGGTCCGGTGTCGGGCGCTCCCTACGGATCGGCCGGTGTCCTGCCGATCTCCTGGGCGTACGTGCGCATGATGGGCTCCGCCGGTCTCCGCGATGCGACCGCCGCGGCCGTGCTGTCGGCGAACTACATCGCCGCGCGCCTCGGCGAGCACTACCCGGTGCTCTACACGGGGGAGAACGGCCGGGTCGCACACGAGTGCATCCTCGACCTGCGCCCCCTCAAGGAGGCCACGGGCATCAGCGTCGACGACGTCGCCAAGCGGCTCATCGACTACGGCTTCCACGCGCCGACCATGTCGTTCCCCGTCGCGGGCACCCTCATGGTCGAGCCGACGGAGTCGGAGGACCTGGGCGAGATCGAGCGCTTCATCGAGGCGATGATCATGATCAAGGCCGAGGCGGATGCCGTGGCCGCCGGGCGCTGGCCCGCCGACGACAACCCGCTCGTGCACGCGCCGCACACCGCGGTGTCGCTCATCTCGGGGGAGTGGACCCACGCGTACACCCGAGAGGAGGCCGCGTACCCGGTTCACGCGCTCGTGGCCGGCAAGTACTGGCCGCCGGTGCGCCGCATCGACCAGGCGTACGGAGACCGCAACCTCGTGTGCGCCTGCCCGCCGGTGGAGGCCTTCGCCTGACCCGCATCGTCTGACGCCGAACGGCGCCGTGCCTGACCCGCGAGGGGAGCACGGCGCCGTTCTGCTGTGTCCCGCGGTGTCGTCATGTGACGGGGATGTATCCAGATGATCGCAAGTCAGTAACGGTTCATTCACTTGGTGCGACCGGATGCCGCTCACCGGGTTACGCTCAGGTATCCCTGCGCGCTCGATGACGCGTGCGCAGCCTGGTAAATCGTCCACAGGAGGACATAAAGTGAAGCGCAACAAGATCGCCCTTGCGGGCGCCGCGCTGCTCGCCATCGGTGCCCTGGCCCTTGCGGGCTGCGCCAGCGGTGGAGGCAGCAACTCCGGAGAGGGCAGCACGGGCGGCAAGACCGATCCCGATGCCATCATCACGGCGAACGGTTCCGAGCCTGAGAACCCGCTGATCCCGACCAACACGAACGAGGTCGGCGGCGGCAAGATCCTGGACGAGATCTTCGCAGGTCTGATCTACTACGACGCCGACGGCAAGCCTGTCAACGACATGGCCGAGAAGATCACCACCGAGGACCCGCAGCACCTCACCGTCAAGCTCAAGGAGGGCCAGACCTTCACCGACGGCGAAGAGGTCACGGCTGACAACTTCATCAAGGCGTGGAACGAAGGCGCGAAGGCGTCGAACAAGCACCTGTCGAGCTACTTCTTCGAGGACATCGAGGGGTTCAGCTGGGATGAGGACAGCGAGCTCACCGGTCTCAAGCAGGTCGACGACTACACCTTCACCATCGCGCTGAACAAGCCGGCCTCCGACTTCGCGCTGCGTCTCGGATACTCGGCCTTCTACCCGCTTCCGGACGTCGCTTTCGAGGACATGGCCGCATTCGGGGAGAACCCCGTCGGCAACGGACCGTACAAGCTCGACGGAGACGGCGCGTGGCAGCACGACGTCAAGATCGACCTGGTTCGCAACGATGACTACAAGGGCGGGCGCAAGCCGGCCAACGGTGGACTCACCATCACCTTCTACGCCACGCAGGAGGCTGCGTACGCCGACCTCCAGGGCGACAAGGTAGACGTCATCGACGCCATCCCGGCGATCTCCCTGCCGACGTTCCAGGACGACCTGGGCGATCGCGCTGTGAACCAGCCGTCCGCCGTCTTCCAGTCGTTCACGATCGGTCAGTTCCTGCCGCACTTCTCCGGCGAAGAGGGCATCCTCCGTCGTCAGGCGATCTCGATGGCGATCGACCGCGACCAGATCACGGACAAGATCTTCTCGGGCACCCGTACCCCGGCCAAGGACTTCACGTCCCCGGTCATCGCGGGCTGGTCCGACTCGGTCCCCGGCAACGAGGTCCTCTCCTACGACCCCAAGAAGGCGAAGGAGCTGTGGGCAGAGGCCGACAAGATCTCGCCGTGGGACGGCACGTTCCAGATCGCGTACAACTCTGACGGCGGCCACCAGGAGTGGGTCGACGCGGTGACCAACCAGATCAAGAACAACCTCGGCATCGAGGCTTCCGGGGCGCCGTACCCGACGTTCGCGGTGATCCGCGAGCAGGTCAACAACCGCTCCATCAAGACCGCCGCCCGTTCGGGTTGGCAGGCCGACTACCCCGGTCTGTACAACTTCCTCGGCCCGCTCTACGCGACGAACGCCGGGTCCAACGACGGCGACTACTCGAACCCGAAGTTCGACGAACTGCTCGCATCCGGTATCAGCAACCCTGATGCGGACGAGCAGCTCAAGGACTTCACCAAGGCGCAGGAGATCCTCTTCAACGACCTCCCCGCGATCCCTCTGTGGTACTCCAACGTGACCGGTGGTTACAGCAAGAACGTCGACAACGTCACGTTCGGCTGGAACTCCGTGCCGCTGTACTACCAGATCACGAAGGCTGCCGAGTAAGTCGGACAGAACTGAAACCTACGAGGCGGTGACGGAACTCGTCACCGCCTCGTAGGCTGTTCTCGTCTACCCTGCTCGCGTTCCTACGGAAAGGGACAGCGGATGCTCAGTTACATCCTCAGACGCCTCTTGCAGGTGATCCCCGTGTTCTTTGGGGCCACCCTGCTCATCTACTTCCTGGTTTTCGCAATGCCAGGAGACCCGATCCTCGCCCTCTTCGGAGATCGCACCCCGAATCCGGCGCTCGTGGAGGCGCTTCGTGAGCAGTATCACCTGAACGAACCCTTCATCGTCCAGTACTGGTACTACATCACCGGAGTGTTCCAGGGCGACCTGGGCACCACGTTCTCCGGCAGGCCGGTGACCGCGGTCCTCGCCGATACGCTTCCGGTCACCGGGCGGCTGGCCGTGATGGCGATCGGCATCGAGTTCACGCTCGCGATCATCATCGGCACGGTCTCCGCGCTGCGCAAGGGCAAGGTGTTCGACAACGTCGCACTCTCCGTCGCCCTGATCGCGATCGCGATCCCGATCTTCGTGCTCTGCTTCCTCGCCCAGTACTTCTTGGCGATCCAGTGGGGCTGGTTCAACCCCACCGTTGGCGCCGACAACGGCTGGGGCGGGCTCTGGCTTCCCGCGATCGTTCTCGGCTTCAGTCTCTTCGCCGTGAGCATGCGCTTGATGCGCAGCTCCGTCATCGACACCCTGAACCAGGACTGGGTGCGCACCGCCTACAGCAAGGGCCTGTCGCGCGGGCGGGTCATCCCCGTGCACGTGCTCCGCAACTCGCTGATCCCGGTGATCACCAACTCCGCCACCAACTTCGGCGTGCTCCTCGTCGGAGCCACCGTCACCGAAGGCATCTTCAACGTTCCCGGCGTCGGCAACACGCTGTACCAGGCGGCGATCCGAGGCGAAGGACCCACAGTGGTCTCGTTCGTCACGGTGTTCGTCATCCTGTACGTCCTGGTGAACCTGATCATCGACCTTCTCTATGGTCTGCTCGACCCGAGGATTCGCTATGTCTGATCCGACGACACAGAAGCACTACGTCGCCCCCATCGAGACGGAGTCGATCTCGGTCGACGCCGTGCGCATCGCCGAGAAGCCCAGCAACCTGTGGCGAGACGCGTGGAGCGATCTGCGCCGCCGTCCGCTGTTCTGGTTCTCCGTGGTCCTGGCTGCCTTGTTCATCGTCATCGCGGCCTGGCCGTCGTTGTTCACGAACGTCGATCCGCGCAGCTGCGACCTGATGTACAGCAACGAGGGCGCGACCGCCGGGCACCCGCTCGGCTTCACGTTCCAGGGCTGCGACATCTACTCGAGGCTCATCTGGGGCGCCCAGACGTCGCTCGCCGTCGGTATCATCGCGACGCTGCTCTCCGCTGTGCTCGGGCTGATCATGGGCGCTCTCGCCGGCTTCTACGGAGGATGGATCGACGCGCTGCTCTCGCGAGTCGGCGACATCTTCTTCGCGATCCCGTACATCCTCGCCGCCGTCGTGGTGATGACCGTCTTCTCCGACTCTCGGTCGGTGTGGACTCTCGCCTTCGCGATCGGCGGGTTCGCCTGGGCATCGACGGCGCGCGTCGTGCGCGCCGAGATCCTGCGCGTGCGACAGGCCGACTTCGTCATGGCCTCGCGCTCGCTGGGCCAGTCCAAGTTCGGCACGCTGGTGAAGCACGTGATCCCGAACGCGATCGCACCGCTCCTCGTGGTGTCCACTCTCGGCCTTGCCGCGGCGATCGTGGCAGAGGCCACACTGTCGTTCCTCGGCGTCGGCCTCGGCAGCAGCGTCATGTCCTGGGGCAATGACATCAGCCAGGCTCAGGCCGCACTGCGAGTCGCGCCCATGGCACTCATCTATCCGTCGATCGCGCTCACGCTCGCCGTGCTCGCGTTCGTGACTCTGGGCGAGCTCATCCGCGACGCCCTCGACCCGAAGGCGAGGGCGCGTCGATGAACGACCGAACTGCCCCACAGATCCCGCTCCTGAGCGTGCGCGACCTCAAGGTCGCGTTCCGCACGCAGGAGGGGCTGCGCGAAGTCCTTCACGGCGTGAGCTTCGATGTCATGCCGGGAGAGACCGTCGCGATCGTCGGTGAGTCCGGATCGGGAAAGTCGACGACCGCCACGGCGATCGTGAACCTCCTTCCGGGAACAGGCACGGTCACCGGAGGGTCGATCACGCTCGACGGGCGTGAACTCACGACGCTCAACCGTAGTGCGATGGAGAACGTGCGCGGTCGAGACATCGGCTTCGTCCCGCAGGATCCGATGTCCAACCTCAACCCGGTGTGGAGCATCGGATTCCAGGTCAAGGAGGCGATTCGTGCAAACGGCATCGCCCAGGGTCGGGCGGCGGTCAAAGCCCGCGCGGTAGAGGTCCTCCAGCAGGCGGGCCTCGCTGATGCGGAGAAGCGTCTCCACCAGTTCCCGCACCAGTTCTCGGGTGGCATGCGCCAGCGAGCGCTCATCGGAATCGGCCTCGCCGCGGACCCGAAGCTGTTGATCGCCGATGAGCCCACGTCGGCGCTGGACGTCACGGTACAGCGTGTGATCCTCGATCACATGGCATCCCTCACTCGCGACAGGGGTACCTCGGTGCTTTTGATCACGCATGACCTCGGCCTCGCTGCCGAACGTGCCGAGAAGATCATCGTGATGAGCAACGGCAACATCGTCGAGGCGGGGCCGAGCCGGCAGATCCTCGAGGATCCTCAGCACCCCTATACGAAACGTCTGGTCGGGGCCGCGCCGAGCATCGCGTCACAGCGGATCCAGGCGATCGTGGAGGACCGTGGAATCGAGACGCTGGATGATCTGGCTGACATCCCGCCGACCGTCCGCGTCGCGGGACTGACGAAGGACTACAAGATCCGGCAGGGCAGTTTCCGCAGCGAGGCGTTCCGTGCGGTGGATGACGTGTCGTTCGAGATCCCCAAGGGAAAGACTCTCGCACTCGTCGGCGAATCGGGTTCAGGCAAGTCGACCGTTGCGAAGATGGTGCTCAAGCTCGAGGAACCGACCAGCGGAACGATCGAGATCGACGGTCAGGATGTCTCGCGCCTGTCGAACGCCCAGGCGTTCGGTCTTCGACGACGGATGCAGCCGGTCTTCCAAGACCCCTACGGGTCGTTGGATCCGCTGCGCAACATCGGCAACACCATCGCCGAGCCGTTGCAGATCCACGGCGTAGGAGATCGGGCCTCCCAGCGTGAGCGCGTGGAGGAACTGCTCGACCAGGTCTCGCTTCCGCGCGCTCTCGCCACACGGTATCCGAACGAGCTCTCCGGCGGTCAGCGGCAGCGCGTGGCGATCGCGCGCGCGCTCGCGCTCAAGCCCGACATCGTGGTGCTCGACGAGGCGGTCTCGGCTCTGGACGTTCTGGTGCAGGACCAGGTGCTCAAGCTCCTGGCCGAGCTGCAGTCAGAACTCGATCTGACCTACCTCTTCATCACGCACGACCTTGCGGTCGTGCGCGTCTCGAGCGATCTGGTCTGCGTCATGGAGCGCGGCAAGGTCGTGGAGAAGGGGACGGTCGACGAGATCTTCGCCAATCCGCAGCAGGAGTACACGCAACGGCTGCTCCAGGCCATCCCTGGTGCGTCGATCACGCTCGGCGGTCACTGAGAGTGACAGCAGAGTCGTCCTCCGGGGCCGCACGGACGATCCGTGCGGCCTCGGGGATCGTTTCGCTCGTGCTGTGCTCCGCTCTGGCGATCTTCCTCCTCGGCGACGCGGTGGTCCGCGGTGGCTGGGCCCAGACGCTCCTGATCGCGCCGTGGGTGCTCCTCGGTCTCTGGGTCGTCTATGAGATCGCCTTCGTGTCAGCGGTCGGCATCGACGACAAGGGGGCGACGGTGCAGAACATGCTTCGACGCACCTCGTTCGGCTGGAGCCGTGTGCGCGACATCGATCTGCGCTGGCAGCTCGTGTTCTCGCTGGATGACGGTACTGACGTGAGCTGCTTCGGAGGTCCAGCCAAGGCGCGCCCCGTGCGCCGACCGCGTGAGGACGAAGAGGCGAAGACTCCGACGGGGTTGCGGGATCTCACTGAGATCCGCGATCGCTGGCAGGGAGCCCCCGATGAAGCGGATGCTCCGATCGTCCGGTCCTGGGACCTGCGGGCGCTCATCGCCCTCGGAGTGATCGTCGTCTGGGCCGTCGCATCGGTCCTCATCGCGAACTCCTGACGCCCGAGCTCAGCCGGGCAGGCCGAACAGCGCGGGCCAGGTGGCGGCCGCCCAGGGGTAGCCGACGAAGACGGTCGCGTCGATGGCGAAGTGCGCCACGAGGAACGGCAGCAGGCGCCCGGTGCGCTGGAACAGCCAGCCGAACAGCAGGCCCATCGCGAAGTTGCCGATGAAGGCGCCCGGCCCCTGGTAGAGGTGGTAACTGGCGCGCAGCGCCGAGGTCGCCAGGATGATCGTCCACGGTCCCCAGCCGAGCTGCTTCAGCCGAGCGAAGAGGTAGCCGAGCACGACGAACTCCTCCTGCAGCGCTGCTCGCGCGGCGGAGAGAAGTAGCACGGGGACCGTCCACCAATAGGCGTCGAGCCCGCCGGGGTCGACGGCGACGAAGAGTCCGCTCGCGCGCCCGATGATGTACAGAGCGAGACCGGGGACGCCGATCGCCACCACGAGCAGGATGCCGCGCCCGGCATCCCGTCCGATCCTGGTGCCGTCGAGGCCGAGCCGACCCAGGTGCGGGCGCGAGCTCTGCCACAGCAGGAAACACACCAGGATCACGGGGACCAGCGAGAATCCGATCGACAGGACCTGGTAGACGAGGTCGAAGATCTCACGGTCGCTTCGCGAGGGGTTGAGCGTCGCCGTCTGATCCGCGAGGGGAGTGGAGTCGGTCAGACGGTAGGCCAGCTGCACGACCGCGTAGACCGCGGACTGGCCGAGACCGAGGCCGAGCACGATGGCGATCTCCCACCAGATGCGGGCGCGAGAGGGGGTGCGGGACGGGTCGACGCTGGTCACGCACCCGATCGTACGACGTGCGCTCAGGAACCGGCTGCGCGCATACGGTATCCTGGAACGTCGGGTTCCCGGCGTTTCCCACCACCTTCTTAGGATTCCTGCATGGCGCACGCCCTCCGTTCAGACCTCCGCAACGTCGCAATCGTCGCTCACGTCGACCACGGCAAGACCACCCTCGTCGACGCGATGCTCCGCCAGACGGGCTCGTTCGGCGAGCACTCGCACGTCGAGGAACGCGCGATGGACTCCAACGACCTCGAGCGTGAGAAGGGCATCACGATCCTCGCCAAGAACACGGCGATCACGTACAAGGGCAAGCACGCCGACGGCAAGGAGATCACGATCAACGTGATCGACACCCCCGGCCACGCCGACTTCGGCGGCGAGGTTGAGCGTGGCCTGTCCATGGTCGACGGCGTCGTGCTGCTCGTCGACGCGAGCGAGGGACCGTTGCCGCAGACCCGCTTCGTCCTGCGCAAGGCTCTCGAGTCCAAGCTCCCCGTCATCCTCCTGGTCAACAAGACCGACCGCCCCGACGCCCGCATCGCGGAGGTCGAGGAGGAGGCGCACGACCTGCTGCTGGGGCTGGCATCCGACCTCGTCGACGACGTGCCCGACCTCGACGTCGACGCCCTGCTCGACGTGCCGGTCGTGTACGCGTCCGGTCGTGCCGGCGCCGCGTCGCAGAACCGTCCCGCCGACGGCTCGCTGCCCGACAACGACGACCTCGAGCCGCTGTTCGAGGCGATCCTCGAGCACGTGCCGGCTCCGGCGTACGACGACGAGGCTCCGCTGCAGGCCTGGGTCACCAACCTCGACTCCAGCCCGTTCCTCGGCCGCCTCGCGCTCCTGCGCGTCTTCAACGGCACGCTCAAGAAGGGCCAGACGGTCGCCTGGGTGCGCGCCGACGGCACCACCAGCAACGCCCGCATCACCGAGCTGCTGAAGACCCGCGCCCTCGAGCGCTACCCGGCCGAGTCCGCGGGCCCCGGCGACATCGTCGCCATCGCCGGCTTCGAGAACATCACCATCGGCGAGACCATCGCCGACCCGGACGACGTCCGTCCTCTCCCGGCGATCACGGTCGACGACCCCGCCATCTCCATGACCATCGGCACGAACACGTCGCCGCTCATGGGCAAGGTCAAGGGGCACAAGCTCACCGCTCGCATGGTGAAGGACCGCCTCGACAAGGAGCTGATCGGCAACGTCTCGCTGAAGGTCGTCGACATCGGCCGCCCCGACGCGTGGGAGGTTCAGGGTCGTGGAGAGCTGGCCCTCGCCATCCTCGTCGAGAACATGCGCCGGGAGGGCTTCGAGCTCACCGTCGGCAAGCCGCAGGTGGTCACCAAGAAGATCGACGGCAAGACCTACGAGCCGTTCGAGCACCTCACGATCGACACGCCGGAAGAGCACCTCGGCGCGATCACGCAGCTCCTCGCGAACCGCAAGGGCCGCATGGAGAACATGACCAACCACGGCACCGGCTGGGTGCGCATGGAGTTCATCGTCCCGTCGCGCGGCCTCATCGGCTTCCGCAGCGAGTTCCTCACCACGACCCGCGGCACCGGCATCGCGAACGCGATCTCGCACGGGTACGAGCCGTGGGCAGGGCAGATCACCACGCGCCAGAACGGCTCGATCGTCGCCGACCGCCAGGGCGTCGTGACGCCGTTCGCGATGATCGCGCTGCAGGAGCGCATGTCCTTCTTCGTGCAGCCCACGCAGGAGGTCTACGAGGGCATGGTCATCGGTGAGAACTCGCGTGCAGACGACATGGACGTGAACATCACCAAGGAGAAGAAACTCACCAACATGCGCTCGGCGAACGCCGACAACTTCGAGTCGATGACGCCTCCGCGTCTGCTGACCCTCGAGGAGAGCCTGGAGTTCGCGCGTGACGACGAATGCGTCGAGGTGACTCCGGAGAGCGTTCGCATCCGCAAGGTGATCCTCGACCAGACCGTGCGCGGCCGCGAGACCTCTCGTCTCAAGCGTCAGGACGCGAACGCCTGAGAATAGCCTGCGAGGTCGCTAGCCAGCACCTCCACGAAAGGGCCCCGTACCGCCGAGATGGCGCGTACGGGGCCCTTTTCTCATGAATTGTCCAGGTCGGACAGATTTTTCGTTCAGGAAGCGCGTACAGACTCGAAGACTTGCGCCTGGGACGAGCTCCCGATGAGTCTCCTGCGAGGGCGTACGACGACCCGAAAGTCGACCTCTTCATGCTTCAGAACACCCGTGCGCTTCAGCGCGCCGCCGCAGCGGCATCCGCCCGAGCCGCCGTCACCTCCCGTCGCCCGACCCTGCTCTTCGGCGCCGCGACCGCAGCGATCCTCGGGATCGCCCTGACGGTGGGGTTCACCTCCGCATCGGCAGCCGGAGCCGAGAACGGCGCACCGGCCCCGGCAGCGGCCCAGCTGGTGCCCGGCACCGTGCCGCTGGCGAAGATCGCCGACGAGGCCTCCACGTCACTCGTGGAGGCGCGAGGCGCCGTGACCGCGGCCGAGAATCTCGCGGCCGACGTCGTGTCGTCGGGTCTCGATGTCGGTCCGATCGATGCGACCGTCGACACGAGTGAGCTCCGCGACGGCATCGACGCGCTCAAGGAGCGCGATGTCATGCCGCCGATGATCCTCGCCGTGCGCTCGGCCGACCTCGTCCAGGAGACGGACGAGGTCGTCGCCGCGACGGCCAGCCTGCAGTCCGCATTCTCTGCGGCCCAGGAGAAAAAGGCTGCGGAGGATGCGGCCCGCGCGGCAGCGGAGCAGGCAGCCGCAGCGGCAGCGGCCCTCGCAGCGGCGAACACCCCTGACGGGGCGAAGGCCACTGCCCAGTCGATGGCCGCGAGCCAGTACGGCTGGGGAGCGGACCAGTTCTCCTGCCTCAGCTCGCTGTGGAACAAGGAGTCGAGCTGGAACTACCAGGCCCACAACCCGTCGGGCGCCACGGGCATCCCGCAGGCCCTGCCGGGGAGCAAGATGGCCTCCGCGGGCTCCGACTGGCAGACCAACGCCGCCACGCAGATCGCCTGGGGCCTCGGCTACATCTCCTCCGTGTACGGGACTCCGTGCAGCGCCTGGGGTCACTCCCAGGCCACCAACTGGTACTGATCGCGATTCGCGCGGCTTGCGTGAGCCACGCTTACCGCCGCAAAGGGCGGGTGCCTCGTGCAGGCGCCCGCCCTTCGCGACGACTCGGGGTCAGCGCAGCTCAGAGATGAGGACGGCGCTGGTGCCCGCGGCGACCGCTTCGAAGACGTGCGGGGCGTCGCCGGGGTAGGTGAGGTAGTCGCCGGGGTTCAGGAGCACGGGGTCATCGGCCGGCCCGACCTGTGCCCGACCCGTCATGAGGACGACGTGCTCGATGGTGCCGGGGTGATGCGGGTCGGACCTCCTGGCGTCTCCAGGTTCGGCCTTGATCAGGTAGATGTCCCGGCGCGCACCGGGCGGGCTCGCCGAGAGCAGTGTCGCGCTGTAGGCGGCCGCCGATGACGGCACCCCGGCGAGGTCGTCGGCGCGGATCAGGGTGGGAGCGTGCGACTGCTGGTCGACGAGCACAGCGAACGGCACCCCGAGCGCCACACCGAGCGCCCACAGCGTCTCGACGCTCGGATTGCCAGCCCCGCTCTCGAGCTGCGACACCGTGGCCTTCGATACGCCGGCGCGACGTGCGAGCTCGGAGACGGAGATCCCCGCGGCCTCCCGCTCTCGACGCAGGGTCCGTGCGATGCGGGTGCGCAGATCTTCCATGTGTTCATCATGTCAAACGATCGTTCGCTTGACTATGACCCCCGGCATGTTCAGAATGATGTTCATGTGTTCATCGGATCGAACGGTGTCTCCGTGAGCGCCGAGCGCGAGGTGTGGCGGGAGGCGCTCGGGGTCGTGCTCGCGACCAGTGCCTACGGCATCTCGTTCGGAGCCCTCGCGGTGGCGGCAGGCCTTGATGTCTGGCAGGCCTGCGTGCTGAGCCTGCTGATGTTCACCGGCGGCTCGCAGTTCGCCTTCGTCGGGGTCTTCGCCGCCGGCGGACTCGCCGCCCTGCCGTCCGCAGTCGCCTCGGCCGCACTGCTGGGTGTGCGCAACGTCGCCTACGGCATGCGGATGTCGCCGATCATCGGCGGGGGAGCGAAGCATCGCGCCTCGGCCGCGCACTTCACGATCGACGAGTCGACCGCCGTCGCGATCTCGCAGAGCGATCCTCGGCTGCGACGGATCGGGTTCTGGGTGACGGGCATCGGCATCTTCGCCGGCTGGAACGTCACCACTCTCATCGGCGCGCTCGTCGGAGACGTTCTCGGCGATCCCCGGGCGTGGGGACTGGATGCCGCGGCGGCCGCCGCATTCCTCGCACTCCTGTGGCCCCGGCTGAAGCAGCGCCAGGCCATCGCGGTGGGCGCCGCCGCGGCCGTGGTCGCGGCATCCCTCACCCCGTTCATCATGCCGGGGCTCCCCGTGCTGGTCGCCGCCCTCGTCGCGATCCTGGTCGGCTGGTTCAACTGGTTCAGCGCGCCCGCCCCGCGTGCGGAGGCCGACGCATGAGCCTGTGGGGCGCGATCCTGCTCGCCGCCATCATCTGCCTCGCCCTGAAGGCCGTGGGGTATCTGGTGCCTCCCCTGGTGCTCGAGGAGCCGCGTCCCGCTCGCATCTCCGATCTGCTCACGGTCGCGCTGCTCGCCGCCCTCGTCGCGGTCCAGACGCTGGGAGCCGGGCAGGCGGTCGTCGTCGACGCACGGGTGCCCGCGCTCCTGGTCGCCGCCGGGCTGCTGTGGTTGCGGCAGTCGTTCCTCGTCGTGGTGTTCGCGGCGGCGCTCGTCGCCGCGCTGCTCCGACTCACGGGCCTCGCCGCCTGAGCCGCCCCCGTGCGTCCATAGGGTGCGCGCGTAGGATCGAGGGGTGAAGTGGCTCTCGAAGATCGTGTCGTGGATCGCCGCGGCGATGGTCGGCGGTGTCTTCGGCGTCGCCGGGACCATCGCCCACAGCGTGATGTGGGGACCCGTCCCGATCGGGATCATCATCGGCACGATCGCCTGCGGATCGATCCTGATCGGCATCCGCGCCCTCACGCATGACCGTGCGGCCACGGTCGCGGCCGGACTCGGGATGGTCGGGATGCTGATGCTGATCTCCGGCGTCGGCCCCGGCGGATCCGTGGTCGTCCAGAACACGCCGGCCGGACAGGTGTGGATCTACATCGTCGCCGGTCTGGTGCTGCTCACCGTGGCGTGGCCCTCTTTCCGGCGCCTCCCGGTGCGCACCGAGGCGGCCGCGCCGGCGCCCGAGGCGGACGCGCGCGCGTAGACTGATCCCGTGACGTATGTGATCGCCCTTCCGTGCGTCGATGTGAAGGATCGTGCCTGCATCGACGAGTGCCCCGTTGACTGCATCTACGAGGGTGAACGCTCGCTGTACATCCACCCCGACGAGTGCGTGGACTGCGGCGCCTGCGAGCCGGTATGCCCCGTGGAGGCGATCTACTACGAGGACGACCTCCCCGAGGAGTGGCAGGACTACTACAAGGCCAACGTCGAGTTCTTCGACGAGATCGGCTCGCCCGGCGGCGCTGCCAAGGTCGGCGTCATCGCGCACGATCACCCCATCATCTCGGCGCTCCCGCCGCAGGGCGAGTAGCCGGTGAGCGTCCGCGACCTGGCTGATTACCCCTGGGATGCGGTCGTCCCGTACCGCGACAGGGCAGCGCAGCATCCGCGCGGCATCGTCGACCTCTCCATCGGTTCCCCGGTCGATCCGACGCCCGAGATCGTGCGCAGGGCGCTGGCGGAGGCCACGGACGCGCACGCGTACCCGCAGACCGTCGGCACCCCCGCGCTGCGCGAGGCGATCGTCGACTGGTACTCCCGACGCCGCGGAGTGAGCGACCTGACCGTCGCGAACGTCCTCCCGACGATCGGCTCCAAGGAACTGGTGGCGCTGCTGCCGACGCTGCTCGGACTCGGCGACGGCGACATCGTCGTGCATCCGCGCATCGCGTACCCGACGTATGAGGTGGGCGCCCGGGTGGCCGGAGCGACCCCTGTCGCCCTCGACGACCCCGCGGAATGGCCCGAGGGTGCGAAGCTCATCTGGATCAACTCCCCGGGCAACCCCGACGGCCGCACCTGGACGGTCGAGGAGCTGCGCGTCGCGGTCGAGCGCGCCCGCGAGCTGGGCGCCGTTCTCGCCAGCGACGAGTGCTACGCGGAGCTCGGCTGGGACGGACGCTGGGCGACTGAGTCGATCCCGTCGATCCTCGACCCTCGCGTGACGGGGGGAAGTCGGGCGAATCTGCTCAGCGTCTACTCCCTGAGCAAGCAGTCCAATCTCGCGGGCTACCGAGCGGCCTTCGTTGCCGGGTGCGCGCGCATCGTGGGGGAGCTGCTCACCGCCCGCAAGCATCTCGGTCTCATGCCGCCGGCGCCGGTGCAGCATGCCATGGCCGTGGCTCTGGGTGATGAGGAGCACGTCCGCCTGCAGAAGGAGCTGTACCGCACCCGTCGTGACGCGCTTCGTCCGGCGCTGGAGGCCGCAGGCTTCCGCGTCGACGGATCCGAGGCGGGGCTGTACCTCTGGGCGACCGAGGGGCGTGACGCCTGGGAGAGCATGGACCGCCTGGCCGGTCTCGGCATCCTCGCCGGCCCCGGTCCGTTCTACGGCGCCCACTCCGGTGAGCACATCCGGCTGGCGCTGACGGCTCCGACGGATCGCATCCTGGAGGCCGCTCGTCGCCTGAATGGTGAGAATCTGTAGGTTCTCCCTCGAAGTCCGCTGTCCTTTTGGCGGATGTCACAGTTGGTCATGGCGGCTACTAGGCTGTAAAGGCGATTCGGTCGTGACCCGACCTGGCGCTGTGCGCCGTGACATCGCCACTTCCGGCTTGATCAACACCCTTGAGGAGGCCCGCGTGAGCGCAGGGGCAGAGCAGCAGGCTACGGCGAAGCTGACGATCGGTGAGACCACCGCAGAATTCCCCGTGGTGCGAGGCACCGCAGGACACGACAGCATCGATTTCTCGACCCTGACCCGCCAGACGGGCTACACCGGACTCGACTACGGATTCGTCAACACCGCGTCCACGAAGTCCGCCATCACCTTCATCGACGGCGACAAGGGCATCCTGCGCTATCGTGGCTACCCGATCGAGCAGCTCGCGGGGCAGACCAGCTATCTCGAGGTCGCCTGGCTGCTCATCTACGGCGAGCTCCCCTCGGCATCCGAGCTCGCGGAGTTCGACGAGAAGATCCGTCGCCACACCCTTCTGCACGAGGACCTCAAGCGCTTCTTCTCCGCGCTGCCGCACACCGCGCACCCGATGTCCGTGCTGTCCTCGGCGGTGGCCGCCCTCTCGACCTACTACGAGGGCCAGACCGACCCGCACAACCCCGAGCACGTCGAGCTGAACATGGTCCGCATGCTCGCCAAGCTGCCCGTGATCGCGGCGTATGCGCACAAGAAGAGCGTCGGGCAGGCGTTCCTCTACCCCGACAACTCGCTCGGCTTCGTCGAGAACTTCCTCAAGCTCAACTTCGGGGTGCACTCCGAGGAGTACCAGGTCAACCCGGTCATGTCGAAGGCCCTCGAGCTGCTGCTCATCCTCCACGAGGACCACGAGCAGAACGCATCGACCTCGACCGTCCGCCTCGTCGGATCGACCGGAGCGAACCAGTTCGCGTCGATCTCCGCCGGCATCCAGGCCCTGTCCGGCCCGCTGCACGGCGGAGCGAACGAGGCCGTCCTCACCATGCTCGGCCAGATCCGCGACTCCGGCCAGAGCGTGTCGCGCTTCGTCGACCGGGTGAAGAACAAGGAAGAGGGCGTGAAGCTGATGGGCTTCGGGCACCGGGTCTACAAGAACTACGACCCGCGCGCGAAGCTCGTCAAGGAAGCCGCCGGCGAGGTTCTGGCCGAGCTCGGCGTGACCGATCCGCTGCTCGACCTGGCGCAGGAGCTCGAGGAGATCGCCCTCGCCGACGACTACTTCAAGGAGCGGCGTCTCTACCCGAACGTCGACTTCTACACGGGCGTGATCTACAAGGCGATGGGCTTCCCGACGCGGATGTTCACCGTGCTGTTCGCGATCGGCCGCCTTCCCGGATGGCTTGCGCAGTGGCGCGAGCTCCAGCTCGACCCGCAGACGAAGATCGGTCGCCCGCAGCAGCTCTACACAGGGTCTCCCGAGCGCACGTTCCAGACCCGCTGAGGCTCCGGCCGCGATGCCTGTCGTCAGCGCGGAGGCGATCGTTCCGGTCGATCCTGCGACGGCATTCGCGGTGTCGCAGACGACGGGATCCGTCCGGCGACGCTGGGATCGCTTCATCAGCGAGCAGCATCTCCTCGACGGGGCGGATGCCGCAGCCAAGGGCGTGCGGACTTTCACCCGCCAGCGCTTCGGCTTCGGCATGGTGAGCCGCTACGTCTCCTACGCTCCGCCGACCAACGTCGGCATGGTGATGGAGCGCGGTCCGTGGTTCTTCGAGAAGCTCGGAGGCGGATGGCGCTTCACCGAGGTCCCGGAGGGGACGCTCGCGGTCTGGAAGTACAACTTCTCCTGCCGGCCCCGCTGGCTGGCTCCCGTGGCCGAGTGGATCGGCGCCCGCGTCCTCGGTTTCGAGATCAGGCGCAGGCTCGCCGGGTTCGTGAGCGGATGCTCCGACCCGGCGGTCCTCGCGGCTGTACAGCACTGACCCAGCCCTGCCCGTGCCCCTTCCCGGGCAGACGCCGACGCCCCACCTGCGCATCGACGCCCCATCGCGCTGACGTCTGTCAGGCGGGGCGTCGACGGCCAGATGGGGCGTCGATGCGGAAGGGTGCGGGTCAGCGACCCTGACGGGGCGCGCCGCCGCGGCGCTGGCTGCCCTGCGACTGGCGCTGGCCGCCCTGGCGGGCGCCGGCGGGCTGGCCCTGGCCACCCGCGCCGCTGCCTGAGCTGCGACGACGGCGACGGGCGGGCGGGTTCGCCGCGCCGCTCTTCTCGCCGCCGGCCGGGCGCTGCTTGGGCGCCTGGCGCTGCTGCTGCTGCACCGGTGCGGGGCGCACATGCGGCGCGCGCTCCGGGACGAGCTCGGTGACGGCGGCCGTCGTGAGCTCCTCGAGCGGGGCCGTGATCGCGGCCTTGCGCAGGAGGTCCTTCACGTCACGGCGCTGCTCGGGCAGAACGACGGTCACGACGGTGCCCGCGGCGCCGGCGCGAGCCGTGCGGCCTGAGCGGTGCAGGTACGCCTTGTGCTCCATGGGCGGGTCGACGTGGACGACCAGGTCGACGTTGTCGACGTGCACGCCGCGCGCGGCGACATCGGTCGCGACGAGCACGCGCACGCCGCCGTCATCCGGGTCGGAGGAGAACGCGCCCAGGTTGCGCTCACGCGCGTTCTGGGACAGGTTTCCGTGCAGATCGACCGCGGGGATGCCCGCGGCGGTGAGCTGCTTGGCGAGCTTCTTCGCCTGGTGCTTGGTGCGGGTGAAGAGGATGCGACGGCCGGTGCCCGACGCGAGATCGCGCACGAGCGTGGTCTTGTTCTCGGTGGAGTCGACGACGAGCACGCGGTGCGTCATCTCGCCGACCGGCACGCTCTCCTCGTCGACCTCGTGGCTGACCGGGTTCGAGAGGAAGCGGCGGGCGAGGCTGTCGATGCCCCGGTCCAGCGTCGCACTGAACAGCAGGCGCTGTCCACCGGCGGGCGTCGCCTGGAGGATGCGGGTGACGCCGGGAAGGAAGCCGAGGTCGGCCATGTGGTCGGCCTCGTCGAGCACGGTGACCTCGATCGCGCTGAGGCGCACGACCTGCTGCTTCATGAGGTCTTCGAGGCGGCCGGGGCAGGCCACGACGATGTCGACGCCGCCGCGCAGCGCCTGCTCCTGCGGACGCTGGCTGACGCCGCCGAAGACGGTCGTGACGGAGAGGCCGGCAGCCTCGGCGAGCGGGGCGACGGTCGCGGCGATCTGGGTGGCGAGCTCGCGCGTCGGTGCGAGCACCAGTCCGCGCGGGAGGCCGGAGCGGCGCTTGCCGCCGGAGGCGGCGAGGCGGGCGACGAGGGGCAGGGCGAAGGCGATGGTCTTGCCGCTGCCCGTGCGTCCGCGACCGAGCAGGTCGCGTCCGGCGAGGGAGTCGGGAAGGGTGTCGCGCTGGATGGCGAACGCCTCGGTCTTGCCGGAGGCGGCGAGAACGGCGGCGAGTTCGGCGGGCACGCCGAGATCAAGGAAAGAAGGCATAGAGAAAGCTCCGTAGGGCGCACGTATGACGGCGAGCCTGATAAAGGTGGGTATGAGGTGGGCGACGGCGCAGACAGCGCATCGGTTCGCCGTTCGAAAAGGCCAGGCTGATTGCTGGTTGTGGGAGCAGATCTCTGCTCGCTTCGGTCCTCGGAGACCCCGTTACGACGACGACGTCGCTCGACTGGCGGTACGAGCAACGCCGCCCAGTCTATCAGTGACCGGGCGGCGTGAGCTGAGCGCGCGCCGTATCAGCGCGTCGCGTCGTCTCGTGCGTCGAGTTTCAGGCGTGCAGGGCCTCGTTGAGCGTGACGCCGACGCCGGTGCGGCGTACGGCCTCGACCGCCCCGCTCAGCGAGTTGCGCCGGAAGAGGAGGCCGTCCTGACCGGAGAGGTCGGCGCCCTTGACGGTCTTCTTCGTGCCGTCGGCGGTCACGGGGCCGTCGACGAGGACGATCTTCGTGCCGGCGGTGACGTAGAGACCCGCCTCGACCACGCAGTCGTCGCCGAGGGAGATGCCGATGCCGGCGTTCGCACCGAGCAGGGTGCGTGCACCGATCGAGACGCGGTGCGCGCCGCCGCCGGAGAGCGTGCCCATGATCGACGCGCCCCCGCCGATGTCGCTGCCGTCGCCGACGACGACGCCCTGCGAGATGCGACCCTCGACCATCGACGCGCCGAGAGTGCCGGCGTTGAAGTTCACGAAGCCCTCGTGCATCACGGTGGTGCCGGGGGAGAGGTGCGCGCCGAGGCGCACGCGCGAGGCATCCGCGATGCGGACGCCTGCGGGCTGCACGTAGTCGGTCAGACGTGGGAACTTGTCGAGCCCGGCGACCTGGATGCCCGCGCGCTGCAGCAGCGGACGCAGCCGGTTGGCGTCGTCGGGGTGCACGGGACCGGCGTTGGTCCAGGCGACGTTCGGGAGGTGGGCGAAGATGCCGTCGAGGTTGAGCTCGTTCGGGCGCACCACGAGGTGCGAGAGGGCGTGCAGGCGCAGGTAGGCGTCGGCCGTCGAGGTCGGCGCCGCATCGAGGTCGATCACGAGGTGAACGGTCTCGACGGTCACGTTGCGACGCTCGTCCGGACCCGCCAGCGCCTCGAACGTGATCAGTCCGGCCGCGGCGTCGCCGGCATCCGGCGTTCCCGTGCCGACCTCGGGGAACCAGGCGTCCAGAACGGTGCCGTCTCCGGCGATCGTCGAGAGACCAGTACCCCATACGGTGCGCGCGTCAGTCATGCCTTCAACGGTAGCGTCCATCGGCCGGGCGGTTCTCGCATGTGTCGCCGTGAGTTCTCGCTGATGCCGCGCTGAGTAGGCTGGTGACATGGTGCTCGATCTGACCGCGTCCTCCGTCGAACTCACTCGCGCGATCTGCGACATCCCCAGCGTCTCGGGCGATGAGAAGACCCTCGCCGATGAGATCGAGGCGGCGATCTCCGCGTACGGACACCTCGAGGTGATCCGCCACGGCAACACGATCGTCGCCCGCACCGATCTCGGTCGCGCGCAGCGCGTGGCGATCGCCGGCCACATCGACACCGTGCCCATCAACGGGAACGTTCCGACGAAGGACATCGAGCTCGACGGGCAGCCCTACCTGTGGGGCAGAGGCACCGTCGACATGAAGGCGGGCACGGCCGTCCAGCTGAAGCTCGCCGCCGAGCTGTCCGATCCCGTCGTCGACGTCACGTGGATGTGGTACGACAACGAGGAGGTCGAGGCGTCGAAGAACGGCCTCGCGCTGCTGGCCGCCGATCGCCCCGAGCTCTTCGCCGCCGACTTCGCGATCCTGGGTGAGCCGTCGAACGGCGAGGTCGAGGGCGGATGCAACGGCACGCTGCGCGCCGTGGTGCGCACCCACGGCGTCCGCGCCCACGCGGCGAGAGCGTGGATCGGCGAGAACGCGATCCACAAGGCCGCGCCGATCCTCTCCCGTCTCGCCGAGTACCGGGCACGCGAGGTCGAGGTCGAGGGGCTGCTGTACCGGGAGAGCCTCAGCGCGGTGCGCATCGCCGGGGGCGTCGCCGGCAACGTCATCCCCGACGCGTGCGAGGTCGAGGTCAACTACCGGTTCGCGCCGAGCGCATCGGCTGCTGAAGCCGAGGAGCACATCCGCAGCGTGCTCGCCGGGTTCGACGTCGAGATCACGGATGCCGCCGAAGGTGCGCGTCCCGGTCTGGACGCGCCGATCGCGAAGCAGTTCGTCGAGGCGGTCGGCGCGGTGCCGCAGCCGAAGTACGGCTGGACCGACGTCGCCCGGTTCTCGGCTCTCGGCATCCCTGCCGTGAATTACGGACCGGGGGATCCGCACCTCGCCCACCACGACGAGGAGCGGGTGCCGCTCGCCCAGATCGACGCCGTCGAGCGCGGACTGCGCGCATGGCTCACCTCGCACTGATCGCGGCGCGCCGCTGGGCGCACGTCCCGCATGCGGCGCGCATCGCGGTGATCTATGTGGTCGCGCGCCTGGTCACGACCGCCTTCCTGATCGTCGCCGCGACCCAGTCCACGTCTCTGTCGCGCTTCGGGGCGCAGCCGGGACTCGGGACCTTCGTGCTCGGCTGGGATGCGCAGTGGTACTGGTCGGTCGCCGACTTCGGATACCCGACGACGCTGCCGCTCACCGATTCCGGCGATGTCGCGGAGAACACCTGGGCGTTCATGCCCCTGTACGCATATGCGGCGAAGATCGTGGGCCTTCCGTTCGGGTCCTGGGGAGCGGGAGCCTTCCTGATCTCGCTGGTGGCCGGGTACTTCGCGTGCCTCGTGCTGCACCGTCTGCTGCGCGACAGGATCGGTCGTTCGGCCGCGACCTGGGCTGTGATCTTCTTCGCGGCGGGACCGATCGCCGCGATGTTCCAGGTGGGATACGCCGAGACGCTGTTCCTCCTGCTTCTGTTCCTGTCGCTCGACGCGGTCGCCCGCCGACGATATGCGCTGCTGTATCTACTGATCCCGCTGATGGCGTTCACCCGACCCGGGGTACTCGCCTTCGCGCTCTACCTCGGCCTGCACGGCATCCTGCGGTGGATCCATCGCCGGAGCGACCCGCTGCCGAGCAGGGAGATCTTTCACATCGTCGCGGCGGGCGCCCTCGCGACGGCATGCGGCTTCGCCTGGCAGGTGATCGCGGGCATCGCCACGGGAGATCCCGGCGCCTATCTCGCGACCGAACTCGCCTGGCGCTCGAACTGGATCGTCGGCGGCGTCGAGGGCTTCATCCCCTTCGAGGGGTGGGTTCAGGCATCCCAGTTCTGGTTCGGGCAGTGGGGGATGCCGCAGTCCTGGGGTCCGATCGCCCTGGCGCTTCTCGTCGTGGCGGCCGGCATCGTGCTCCTCTACTCGCGCAGTGTGCGCGCGCTGGGCGCCGATCTGAGGCTCTGGAGCGCCAGCTACCTGCTGTATCTCCTCGCGGTCTTCTTCCCGCAGTCGAGCACGTTCCGGCTGCTGCTCCCGCTGAGTCCGCTGTGGGGAGCGGTGGCGGTACCGCGATCCCGGCTGTGGCGTCTGGCGGTTCTCCTCGCCTGTCTCGCCGGTCAATGGACCTGGATCCACTACGTCTACGCGCTCGGGAACACCTTCTGGCAGGTGCCGTGAATGTAAATGATTGATGCATTTCTTCACAGGCGACATCCCGAGCTCGGTGACACCCGATAAACTGATCGCATACCACCGAGGAAAAGGAGCCACGATGGCAGCGATGAAGCCGAGGACCGGAGACGGACCTATGGAGGCCGTGAAAGAAGGACGACTCATCATCGTGCGTGTCCCGCTCGAGGGAGGCGGACGCCTGGTCGTCTCCGTGAACGATGCCGAGGCGAAGGAGCTTCACGACGTGCTCGCCGCGGTCGTGACGCCGGCCTGACACACTTCGAACTCTGAGAAGAGGGCGACGGATCTTCGGATCCGTCGCCCTCTTCCTCGTCTCGGGGCAGCGCGAGTGCGGCGCGGCGCGTCGAACCGTTGGAAAAGGCGGGTTCAGTGTGCAGCGACCCGCCACGTGCGACGGCTCGCGCACGGGGAGGGGCTCGCGCGGCGGCAGTAGCTCAGTCGGCTTCGACGCTGATGAGCTGCAGCAGACCCTCGCCCGCGGGGGAGACCGTCGCCAGCACCGCGGAGGACTCCTGCGTCTCCTGGACGAGCGAGCGGTACGCCGAGGTGACCTCATCGCGCTGCACGGGGTCGGCGACGCGACCTCCGGCGAGGATCCGCGGGACGAGCACCATGCCGCCCATCCGGACCAGGCGCAGGCCGTGCTCGACGTAGTCGATGACGTTCTCCGCGTCGGCATCGACGAGGACGATGTCGTAGGAGGCCTCGTTCATGCGGGGGAGTACATCCGCCGCGCGTCCGGTGATGAATCGCGCCTTGGTCGCGGGGATGCGCGCATCGGCGAACGCCTGACGTGCCGCGGCGAGATGCTCCGGCTCGTTGTCGATCGACGTGAGCACCGCCTGGGGGGCTCCGCGCAGCAGCCAGAGCCCGGAGACTCCCGCTCCCGTCCCGATCTCGACGATCGACCGGGCGCCGGTGGCCGCGGCGAGCACGGCGATCTGCGAGCCGACCGCTGCGCTGATGGGCGCGGCGCCGAGCTCGACCGCGTGTGCGCGGGCGCGGGCGATGGATGTCGGCTCCACGATGGATTCGCGGAGGAAACGCGCGTTCGCGTCGTGCTCGCTCATAGCCCTGGTTCTCCCGCCTGAGGTGTGACTTCTCCCAGGGTATGCGGTCGGCGTGCATCGAAGAGGCAGGCGCGGCGGTAGCCTGGACAGATGCAACTCGGGATCTCGTTCGAGAAGATTCTGCTGATCGGGCTGATCGCGGTTCTCATCGTGGGTCCTGACCGCCTGCCCCGCTACGCCGAGGCGTTCGCGAAACTGGTCCGTCGCGGCGGCGAGATGCTGCGCGACACCAAGTCGCGGGTGCGCGAGGAGATGGGTCCGGAGATCGACGACGTCGACTGGCGCAAGCTCGATCCGCGTCAGTACGACCCGCGCCGCATCATCCGCGACGCACTGTTCGACGACGGTCCCGCCCCGGCGGCGGCGGCATCCGCGGCGCTCGCGGAGCCGACCCCCGCCGCACCGCGTTCGCCGATCGAGAGGCCGGAGTTCTCGCGCACGAGCCTTCCGCCGTTCGACATCGAAGCCACGTGAGCGACGGGTCGACGCAGCAGAGGCACAAGGATCAGGTCGCGTTCGCGGCCGCGGCGCTGTGCGCGATCGCGGGTGTGCTGATCTGGATGCTCTGGGTTCTGCCCATCGCCCGGTCCGTCGGCGAGGCTGCTCCGACTCCGGTCGGCGACAGCATGACGGTGGAACTCGCGGCCGGCGAATCCGCAGGCCTCTGGGGGAGCGGGCACTCCGTCATATTCGGCACCGTGGACTGCTCCGTCGTGTCTCCGGATGGAGACCCCGTGACGCAGCACGGCCCCCCAGCGCTCACCTGGGACGACACGGTGTGGTGGATGAATCCGCGCCCGGGATTCGAGCAGTTCGCGCAGTTCACCGCCGCGGATGCCGGTGCGCACAAAGTGAGCTGCGTCGACTCCCTCGACACCTACGGGGGCGAGTACCTCGTCGCGGGAGACACGTTCGGCACGGGGAGCATCGGGCTCGGCCGCACCGGTTCGAACGACTTCGCGGTCGGCACGCTGCTCGCGTTCGGCGCCGTCGTCTGCCCGCTCTTCGCGGTGCTGGTCGTCATCGTCATCCCGCTGCGGCGGCTGCGCGACCGACGCAGGGCGCGCCGCTGACTCAGCCGATCTTCGCGCGGAGGGCCGCGATGTCCTCGTCGGCGAGGAGCGCGCGGGGCACGGCGGTGACCACTGATGCCTTGCGCAGCTTCAGCAGCACGGCGTCCCGTCCGGCGCGGACGCTCTGGAACTCGGCGTACGGCACCGTGGAGGTGCGGGTGGCGGCGCCGATCCTCAGCGCATCGTCGCCGACGGACACCCACACGTCCGTCCCCGGGGGCATCGCCGCGCGCACGGCCCGGCGTGCGGACGCCACGGTCAGCCAGACGGCGTAGAGGCCGAGCAGGGTCACGGCGACCGGCATCCAGGCGGTGAGCGCCCCTGCGCCGCTTCCTGCGGCGTCGAGGTTCAGGATGCTGGTGATCAGGGCCGCGACGAGGGCCGCCCACATCACGAGCGCCCAGGGACGGGTGAGCGAGTAGATGGACGCGTCGCGTGCCATGCGGCGCAGCAGGCTCTCGTCGACCGTGAGCGATCCGTTCATGCGTCAGCTCACCCGCATCGGCAGGGAGCGCCCGGCGAGCCC
Source organism: Microbacterium sp. LWH10-1.2 (assembly GCF_038397765.1). Taxonomy (NCBI): domain Bacteria; kingdom Bacillati; phylum Actinomycetota; class Actinomycetes; order Micrococcales; family Microbacteriaceae; genus Microbacterium; species Microbacterium sp. LWH10-1.2. The sequence goes on along the minus strand of NZ_CP151638.1, from coordinate 2,092,641 downwards.
GCGTCCCTGCTCCGTGAGCGAGCGGGCGAGGTCGCGGATGGCGATGGCCGCTGCGTCCGCCGGATCGCCGATCACGACGGGGACGCCCTCGTCGCCGCCGACCCTCAGCGCAGGGCTGAGCGGGATGCTGGCGAGCAGCGGGACGTGGCCGTCGGTCGAGAGCGCGTCGGCGACCGCAGCGCCTCCTCCGGAGCCGAACAGGTCGATCACGGAGCCGTCCGGCAGTGTGAACGCCGCCATGTTCTCGACGACGCCGATCACGCGCTGTCCGGTCTGGCGTGCGACGAGGCCGCTGCGGATGGCGACGTCGGATGCCGCCGCCTGCGGCGTGGTGACCACGAGGACCTCGGCGTGGGGCAGGATCTGCCCGATCGAGATCGCGATGTCGCCCGTACCGGGGGGCATGTCGATCAGCAGGATGTCGAGGTCGCCGAAGAAGACATCGGTGAGGAACTGCTGCACCGTGCGGTGCAGCATCGGTCCGCGCCAGGCGACCACGGCCTCTCCGTCGCGGAGGAACATGCCGATCGAGATCGTCTTCACCCCGTGCGCCACAGGGGGGAGCATGAGGTCGTCGATGCGGGTCGGCTGCGTGCCGGCGGGGATGCCGAGCAGCCCGGGGATCGAGAAGCCGTGCACATCGGCGTCGACCAGTCCGACGGCGAGCCCCTGCTCGGCGAGGGCCACGGCGAGGTTCGCGGTCATGGTGGACTTTCCCACCCCGCCCTTGCCGCTGGAGACGAGGATGACCCTGGTCAGGGAGTCGGGGCCGAACGGCATCTGCCTCGCGGGCCTGCCGTCGCGGAGCTTCTCGGTGAGGGCCTTGCGCTCGGCCGGTGTCATGACGCCCACCTCGACGTCGACCTCGTCGACCCCGGGAACGGATGCCGCGGCCGCCCGCACCTCCGACTCGATCCGCGCTGCGGCGGGGCAGCCCACGATCGTGAGCACGATGGCGACGTGCGCCCTCGTGCCCTCGAGCGAGATGTCGCGCACCATGTCGAGGTCGCCGATCGGGCGGCGCAGCTCGGGGTCGGTGACCGCCGAGACCGCCGAGCGGATCGCGTCGGCGGAGGTCATGACTTCTTGTCTGGGGTGTCGTCGAGCTCGGCGAGCAACGCCTTCAGCTCCTGACGGAGCACGTCGCGCGTGACGGCCTGCGCGTTGCGCTCCTCGAGCGACATGCGCAGCGCGACGATCTCGCGGGCGAGGTACTCGGTGTCGGCGAGGTTGCGCTCGGCGCGCTGCCGGTCCTGCTCGATCTGCACGCGGTCCCGGTCGTCCTGCCGGTTCTGCGCGAGCAGGATGAGCGGAGCCGCGTAGGAGGCCTGCAGAGACAGCATCAGGGTCAGGGCGGTGAACCCGAGTGCGGCGTCGTCGAAACGGACGCTGTCGGGCATCAGCGTGTTCCAGCCGATCCAGAGCACGCAGAACAGGCTCAGGAGCAGCAGGAACGCGGGTGTGCCCATCGCCCGCGCGATCCATTCGGTGAAGCGGCCGAAGCGGTCGCGCGAGACGGGCTTCTGGCGAACCGCGCCGCGGCCGAGGGGCGCATCGAGCCTGGCGTTGTTCTTCGCCATCAGCGCACCTCCTTCGCCGGCTGCTCGTCGTCGTCGTGCGTGCGCCAGTCGTCGGGCAGCAGGTAGTCGAGCACGTCGTCGACGCTGATCGCTCCGACGAGGCGGTGGGCGGCGTCGATGACCGGAAGCGACACGAGGTCGTAGCTGGCGAGCATCCTGGCCACCTCGGCGGCGGACGCCGTGACGGGGACGGGTTCGAGGCTGTCGTCGACGATCGCGCCGAGGCGCTCGTGCGGGGGATAGCGCAGCATGCGCTGGAAGTGCACGACGCCGAGCAGGCGCCCGGTGGGTGTCTCGAACGGCGGGAGGGTCACGAACACCGCGGCGGCGAGGGCGGGGTGCAGCTCGTGACGCCGGATCAGCGCGAGCGCCTCGGCGACCGTCGCGTCGGCTGAGAGGATGATCGGCTCGGGCGTCATCAGACCGCCCGCCGTGTCGGGGCCGTAGCGCAGCAGCATCCTGACGTCCTCGGCCTCCTCCGGCTCCATCAGGGCCAGCAGGTGCTCCAGACGCTCGGGCGGGAGCTGAGCGAGGAGGTCGGCCGCGTCGTCGGGCTCCATCTCGTCGAGGACGTCGGCGGCGCGCTCGTCGCCCAGGCGATCGAGGATGTCGACCTGATCGTCTTCGGGCATCTCCTCGAGGGCGTCGGCGAGACGGTCGTCGGAGAGCTCCTCCGCCACCTCGATCAGACGCTGCTGAGGCAGGTCGAGCAGCGTCGTGGCGAGGTCGGCCGCGTGCAGCTCGGAGTACGAGGCGACCAGCTGCTCCGCCGACTGGGACTCGCCGGGTGCGCGTTCCTCCGAGACCTCGCTCCATGCGGCGAAAGTGGTCGGCCCCTTCGCGAAGGGGGAGGCGCTGGTCTTCGGCCTGCGGAGGAACAGCTGGCTGATGGCCCACTCGCCGAGGCGGTTCGGCTCGATCGCGACGTCCTCGATCACGGCGGTGCCGCTGCCGTCGACGAGGCTGACGCGTCTGCCCAGCAGCTCGGCGAGCACGCGCACCTCGCCGGCGCGCGGGGAGAACCGGCGCACGTTGATCAGGCCGGTGCTGATGACCTGGCCGGCGCGGATCGAGGTGACGCGTCCGATCGAGAGGAACACCTGCCTGCGTCCGGGGATCTCCACCACGAGACCGATCACGCGCGGGGCGGCGGTACTTCGGTACACGATGACGACGTCACGGACTTTGCCGAGCCGGTCGCCCACGGGGTCGAAGACGGCGCAGCCTGCCAGGCGCGCGGCGAATACCCGTTGTGTGCTCACCCGTCCAGCGTAGTGCGCGCCTCCGTGTGAGCGGCCCCGGTTCGCCGCGCAGAGCCAGCGTCCAGAGGGGCATGGAACAATGGCCGGATGAGCATGTTGAACCGTCCGGCAGGCAGCAACGACACCGGCGAGGTCGTCGCCTCGGTGCGAGACTACGAGAGCGCGCAGAAGACGGTGTCGAAACTCATCGCCGAGGAGGTGCCGGCGCGTGACATCGCCATCATCGGCCAGAGCGTCCGCACCGTCGAGCGCATCACCGGCCGCCTCGGCTACGCCGCAGCCGCGCGCTCGGGGGCGATCAACGGCGTGCTCATCGGACTCTTCCTCTCCGCGATCCTCGTGCTCGGCAACCCCGACGTGCCGATCCAGCTCTTCGTCGGCTTCGTCTTCATCGGCGTCGCGCTCGGGATGCTGCTCAGCCTGGTGACCTATGCGATCGTCCGCCGCCGGCGCGACTTCGCGAGCGTCACCCAGTTCGCGGCCGACCACTACGAGGTCACCGTGCTGCCGGCATCGGTCGCCAAGGCGCGCAAGGTCCTCGGCGCCGTGCGTCAGACGACCGTCGCTCGGCCCCCGGTGAACCTCGACGAGCCGCCCAGGTACGGTGAGCGGATCCCGGCCGCCGGTGCGGCCCCCGCGACGCCCGCCGCGCCGGTGATCCCGCCGCGTCCCGCCGACCCGGTGCCGCAGGACGCGGCCCCCGCCGATGCCGCACCCGCCGCGGAGTCGGCAGCGGCCGCATCCGCGGATGAGTCCGTCGCGGCGCCGCAGAGCGAGGGTGATGCGTCCGAGGCTCCCGTGCAGCAGGACGGCGAGCAGGCCGAGCCGAAGCAGTGAGCGCGGCCTCGTGACGGTCGCGATCGAGGTCGAGCTGCCGACCGGGGTCACGACCGTGTCGGCCGACTGGGATCAGGGCACGAACGGGGCGACGGTCGTCATCGCGCACGGTGCAGGCACGGGCAAGGACCATCCGTTCCTGACCGGTTTCGCCTCCGGGCTGTACGAGCAGGGGTTCTCCACGCTGCGCTTCAACTTCCCCTACGTCGAGCTGGGGCGGCGGATGCCCGGTCCTGCCGCTCATGCGATCGCGACCTGGAACGCGGTCGTCGGCTTCGCGCGATCGGTTGACCCCGAGGCGGCGATCTGGGCTGCGGGCAAGTCCTACGGCGGACGGATGGCGTCGATGGCGGTCGCGGAAGGGATGACGGTGGACGGTCTCGTCTACCTCGGGTATCCGCTGCACGCGCCGGGCAAGCCGGAGAAGCCGCGCGCGGAGCATCTGCCGGCTATCGCGGTTCCCCAGTTGTTCATCGAGGGGACGAACGATCCCTTCATCCAGCCGGTGTCGCAGTTCGACGAGGTGGTCGCGACCTGTCAGGACGCGCGCGTCGTCTGGATCGAGGGCGGCGGGCACACCTTCGAGATCAAGGGCCACCGGCGCGAGGCATCCGATATCGGGTCATCATTGGTCACATTCGTATCGGAGTTCGCGGGGCGCTGAGAGCATGGAGGCGTATGGGTACCTCACACGCTTACGACGCGATCGGCATCGACCAGCTCCGGCAGACCGGCAGCTTCAAGTGGTCGACCTATCCTGACGCCATCGGCGCGTTCATCGCCGAGATGGACTTCGGTGTCGCGCCCGCGATCAGCGACGCGCTGACCGGGTCGGTCGGGGCCCTCGTCGGGTATCCCACTCCCGCCCTCGTCGACGCGATGGCGGGCGCGTGCGCGCGCTTCCTCGACGATTCCTACGGCTGGAAGGTCCCCGCAGAGCGCATCCGCCCGGTCGGCGACGTGCTCATCGCGATGCGCGCCACGATCGATCACTTCACCGCGCCCGGGTCGAAGATCATCCTGCCGACCCCGGCGTACATGCCGTTCCTGAAGATCCCGCCGATGCACGACCGCGAGATCATCGAGGTCCCGCTGCTGGTTCAGGACGGCAGGTACGTGTTCGACCTCGACGGACTGGACAGGGCCTTCGCCGACGGCGGCGGGATGCTCATCCTGTGCAACCCGTACAACCCCGTGGGGCGCGTGTTCACGCGCGAGGAGCTGCTGGCGATCTCGGAGATCGTGGAGCGGCACGGCGGACGCGTGTTCTCCGACGAGATCCACGCCCCGCTGGTGTTCGCGCCGCACGTGCACATCCCGTACGCGAGCATCAGTGAGGCCGCCGCGAACCACACCATCACGTCGACGAGCGCGTCGAAGGCGTGGAACCTGCCCGGTCTGAAAGCCGCGCAGGTGATCCTCAGCAACGACGCGGATGCCGCCGTCTGGGCCACCCCCGTCGTGACGCGCAACGAACTGCTCGCGAGCAACCCCGGGATCATCGCGAACACCGCGGCCTACGACGACGGGCGGGAGTGGCTCGCGGACACGCACGCCTACCTCGACGGGAACCGTCGACTGCTGGGCGAGCTGCTCGCCGCACAGATCCCCGAGATCGGCTACACCCCAGCGGAGGGGAGCTACATCGCCTGGCTCGATGCGCGCGGTCTCGGCATCGACGGGTCGCCCGCCGACTTCTTCCGCGAGCACGCGGGGGTCGCGCTCACCGACGGCATCGCGTGCGGGGCGCCGGGTGACGGATTCCTGCGGTTCATCCTGGCCACGCCGCGCCCGATCATCGTGCAGGCCGTGGAGCAGATGGCCGCGGCGCTCGCGCGACGCGGGGCGCCGGTCGGCGTCTGACGGCAGTCACGGATCTCCGAGGCCTGGTGACCGGGGCCTGGGATGGGGTGCTGGCGCGGGTCCGAACGTCCGATTCCCGGCTGAACTGCGGCGCTTCGCCCCGGTTCCGGCAGATCCGTGCCGATCTCTCCGGATCTCGGGGTGTCTTCCGGAACTCGGAGGGGCTTCGCGGGGAGCTAGCATGCCTGAGGGGCGGAGCACGGACGATCAGGAGGCGGCGATGAGCGGACTGCATCACATCGAAGTCTGGGTCGACGACCTCGACGGAGCGATCTCCTCGTGGGGGTGGCTGCTCGACCGGCTCGGCTATGCAGTGACGGCGCAGTGGCCGGGGGGAGCCAGCTGGGGAGACGGCGGCGCCTACATCACCCTGACGACCTCACCGAACCTTGCGGATGCCGCGCACGACCGGCGCCGCTCGGGCGTGAACCACCTCGCCTTCCTCGGCGGGACGAGAGCGGAGGTGGATGCCGTCATGCGAGAGGCACCTGGGCGCGGCTGGACCTCGCTCTACTCCGACCGTTACCCGCACGCGGGCGGTCCCGACCACTACGCCGGATGGATCGAGAACGCCGCGGGGTTCAAGGTCGAGATCGTCGCCGAGGCGCCCTGAGCCTCCGGGCATCCTGCCGCCCGAATGACCAGTCCCACCACCTCTGCCCCCGAGGGGCTGTGCGCACGGCATCCGGTCGCCGACCCCGCCCCGAGATGCGGAAGACCGCCCGTGTTCCGGACAGATTCTCGCGAATCATCCGGAACCCGGGCGGTCTTCCGTGTGCGGTGCAGGTGCTCAGGCCTGGACGCGCGCGATCCACGCCTCGATCTCGTCGGCGGTGCGGGGGATGTCGGCGGAGAGGTTGACCGGTCCGTCCTCCGTCATGAGGATGTCGTCCTCGATGCGCGCGCCGATGCCGCGGTACTCGGCGGGGACCGTGAGGTCGTCGATCTGGAAGTACAGGCCGGGCTCGATCGTGAAGACCATGCCCGGCGCCAGGATGCCGTCGTAGTACATCTCGCGGCGGGCCTGGGCGCAGTCGTGCACGTCGATGCCGAGGTGGTGCGAGGTGCCGTGGACCATGTAGCGGCGGTGCTGGCCACCGGCATCCGCGTCCAGCGCCTCTTCGGCGGTCACCGGGAGCAGGCCCCACTCGGCGGTGCGGGCGGCGATGACCTTCATGGCCGCGCCGTGCACCTCGCGGAACGGCACGCCGATCTGCGCGGCGGCGAAGGCGGCGTCGGCCGCCTCGCGCACCGTCTCGTACACGCGGCGCTGCACCTCGCTGAAGGTTCCGGAGACGGGCAGCGTGCGGGTGATGTCCGCCGTGTAGAGGCTGTCGGCTTCGACTCCGGCGTCGACGAGGATCAGGTCTCCCGGCACGACGGCTCCGTCGTTGCGGGTCCAGTGCAGGTAGCAGGCGTGGGGTCCGGATGCGGCGATCGTGTCGTAGCCCTCGCCGTTGCCGTCCTCGCGTGCACGGCGGTGGAAGACGCCCTCCACGACGCGCTCGCCGCGGGCGTGAGAGGTGGCCTGGGGGAGTGCGCGGATGATGTCGTCGAAGCCGTTCGCCGTGATCTCGACCGCTCGGCGCATCTCGGCGATCTCGAACTCGTCCTTGATGAGGCGCAGCTCGGAGACGAAGCGGTCGAGCTCGTCGGAATCGCCGAGCGTGAGGTCGTCCGCTCCGGCGGCGAAGGCGTCCAGGTGATCGGTCGCGATGTCGAGATCGGCGGCGACACCGGCGAGGGCCGGTCGGGGGCCGATCCAGAACTCGCCGATCGCGGCATCGGCGTAGAACTCCGTCGTCGTGCGGTCGGCGCGCTCACGGAAGTACAGGGTGATGTCGTGGCCGGCATCCGTCGGCTCGAACACGAGCACCGAGTCGGGCTCGGAGTCGGACGCCCACCCGGTGAGGTGCGCGAACGCGGAGTGCGCGCGGAACACGTAGTCGGTGTCGTTGCTGCGCTGCTTGAGGGATCCTGCGGGGATCACGAGGCGCTTCCCGGGGAACGCCGCGGACACGGCCGCACGGCGGGCGGCGGCGTACGGAGCTTGCTCCCGCGCGGACGGCAACGACTCGGGGCGCTCGGCCCATCCGGTGGAGATGGTGTCGAGGAAGCCCTGCGGGAACGGCTGCTTGCGGTTCGTGGTGCTGTTCTCGATGACGGTCTCGGCGCTGGTCTCGGCGATCGTGTCGCGTTCTCCGGTGTTCATCCCTCAAGTCTGTCATTGCGCGGGCTGTTTCGTCGCGCCGTGCGGGTCGCCGGAAGGAGGTGCAGACGATTCGTCTCGTGGCCGAGGGTGCTCGGCGCCGCAGGGCGGCGATTCGTCTCGGCTCAGCCCGCGGGCTCGAGCTGCACGACGAGACCGCGATGATCGCTCCCTGCGGCGTCGCCGATGATCGACGATCCGGTGGGCGTCCAGTTCTGCGAGGCCATGACGTGGTCGATGGGCGCGCTCAGCAGCTCGGGGAGCGAGCTGGGCCAGGTGCCGCTGAAGCCGTTGCCGGTGCGCGACGCGGCGTCCCGGCAGTAGCCCAGGTCTCCTCCGCCTGTGCCGAGCGACGCCATGTGGTCGATCGTGGCGTTGAAGTCGCCGGCGAGGATGACATCGCCCTGCGGGCACTGATCGGCGATCCACTGCAGATCGCTGCGCCACTGGCCCATCTCCTCCCTGCGCGGAGCGACAGCATGCACGGCGACGATGGTCGGCCCTGTGCCGTCGATGGGCATGAGGACGACGCTGGGCACCTGTGCCGTGTTGCTGGTGCCGTCTGTCGACGACTCGATCACCGAGTACTCGCCCATGTCGGGGGAGACCAGGACCGTCGTCTGCCACGACTTCGGGCCGTCCACGACGTCGGGCTTGTACTGCACGTTGTGCACCCACATCGGATGCCCCTGCGCGCGCAGCATGATCGCGATCTGCTCTCCGACGGCCTCCGTGGTCTCGGGGAGGGCGACGACGTCGGCCCCGCTGTCGAGGATCTGCCGTGCGATCGTCTCCGCCGGGACGACCTCGCCCGCGGTGTTCCAGCTCAGGACCCGCACGCTCGACTCCGTCGCAGCGGGGAGGGTGTCGCCGCCGAAGCCCCGGCTCATGCCGATCGCTCCGGTCGCACCGGCGCCCAGCAGCGCGACGATGAGGACGGACGCCGCGAAACCCCGCAGCGGCCGCGCGAACAGGAGCAGCAGCGAGAGCACGGCGATGAGGAGCAGCGCCCCGAGCACGACGCCGCGAGCGGCGACGATCTGCGTGAACGGGAAGGTCTGCTCGAGTCGGAAGAACTGCGGCCACACGGCGATCGCCGTCGCGATCGCGAGCAGCACGGTGAACAGGATCCCCAGTAGTCGAAGCATCCCTCCCAGCCTATGAGCCGTGTCTGGGAAGTCCCTGCCGCGGCGCGGGCCTCGTGCCGTCGCGGCTCGGTACGCTCGGAGGATGGCCTCATCGTTCGCCGGTCCCGCCGACCTGCACCTCCACTCGAATCAGTCGGACGGCACGGAGGCGCCAGCGGAGGTCATGCGACAGGCCCACTCCCATGGCGTCCGGACCGCGGCCCTCACCGATCACGACCGCACGACCGGGTGGCAGGAGGCCGGTGACGCCGCCGTCGCGCTGGGCATGACCTTCATCCCGGGGATGGAGCTGTCGGCCAAGCACGAGTGGCGCAGCGTGCATGTGCTGGGCTACCTGTTCGACCCGGCGGATCCGGCACTCCGCGCAGAGACCGATCGCATCCGCGACGACCGGATCGGTCGTGCGGAGAGGATCGTCCGCAGCATCGGCCGCGACTACGACCTGCACTGGGACGACGTGCTCGCGCAGACTACGGAGGACGCGACGGTGGGGAGGCCGCACATCGCCGACGCCCTCGTCGCCCGCGGCATCGTGCGCGACCGCACGGAGGCGTTCGACGGCATCCTGCACCCGCGGGAGGGCTACTATGAGCCGCACTACGCGCCGGACCCGCTCACCGCCGTGCGGCTCATCACGGAGGCAGGAGGGGTCGCGATCATCGCGCATCCCGTGACGTCCGGACGAGATCGGATGATGCCCGTTCCCTACATCGAGCGTCTGATCGGCGCGGGGCTCGGCGGCTTCGAGATCGATCATCGGGAGAACACGGCCGCGGGCAAGAGGATGCTGCACGAGATCGCCGCAGCTCATGACCTCATCGTGACCGGGTCGAGCGACTACCACGGCGCCGGCAAGCCGAACCGCCCGGGGGAGAACACCACCTCCGATGAGATGGTGGCGCGGCTCATCGCCCGTGCAACGGGCACCGCCCCCCGCTACCCCTGAGGGGTCTCGGCACGAACGTCGGGAACGACGAAGGGGCGGATGCCGCAGCATTCGCCCCTTCTCAGATCGTTCAGGCGCCGGTGACCGGCGCTGCTCCGGTTCCACCGGAACCACCGCGACGGCGACGGCGACGGCGAGCGGGTGCCGGCTTGCCGTCGTGATGCTCCTTGCCTGCGCCGTCGTGAGTTCCGGCGCCCTCGGCGCCGCGATCGGCGGCCTGACCGGAGTCGGACGCGGATGACGACGACTCGGTCGCACCTTCGGCGAAGGTCGACCCGACGGCCGCAGAACCGCCGCGGCGACGACGGCGGCGGCGGGTGCCTCCTTCGTCGGTGCCCTCGGCCGCGGCATCCGCTGCGCGCTCGGGGCGCGGAGCCCGTGCCGGCTTCTCGGCCTTGGGGGCCGTCACCAGGCGGCCCTTGGTGCCGGCGGGGATGTCGAGGTCGCTGTAGAGGTGCGGGCTCGACGAGTACGTCTCGACGGGCTCCGGCTGACCGAACTCGAGCGCCCGATTGATGAGGGCCCACTTGTGCAGGTCCTCCCAGTCGACGAAGGTGACCGCGATACCGGTCTTGCCCGCGCGACCGGTACGACCGGCGCGGTGCAGGTACGTCTTGTCCTCATCGGGGATCGTGTGGTTGATGACGTGGGTCACGTCGTCGACGTCGATGCCTCGTGCCGCGACGTCGGTCGCGACGAGCACGTCCTTCTTCCCGGCCTTGAACGCCGCCATCGAGCGCTCGCGCTGATCCTGACCCATGTCGCCGTGCACGCCGCCGACGTTGAAGCCGCGGTCGCCCAGCTCGTCGACCAGACGCTGCGCCGCACGCTTGGTGCGGGTGAAGATCACGGTCTTGCCGCGGCCCTCGGCCTGGAGGATGCGGGCGATGACCTCGTCCTTGTCGAGCGAGTGCGCGCGGTAGACGAGGTGCTTGATGTTGGCCTGGGTGAGGCCCTCGTCGGGATCGGTGGCGCGGATGTGGATCGGGTTGTTCATGAACCGACGCGCGAGAGCGACGATCGGCCCGGGCATGGTCGCCGAGAACAGCTGCGTGTGCCGCACCGCCGGGACCTTCTGGAAGATCTTCTCGATGTCGGCGAGGAAGCCGAGGTCGAGCATCTTGTCGGCCTCGTCGAGCACGACCTCGGTCGCGTTCGACAGGTCGAGGAGGCGCTGGCCCGCGAGGTCGATGAGTCGACCGGGGGTGCCGACCACGATCTGCGCGCCGGCCTTGAGCTGGTCGATCTGACCCTCGTAGGCCTTGCCGCCGTAGATGGCCACGACGCTGGTCGAGCGGTTGCTGGTGAGCAGATCGATGTCCTCGTACACCTGCACCGCGAGCTCGCGGGTGGGCACCACGATGAGCGCCTTGACGCCGTGCTCGGGGTTCTGGCCGAGTCGCTGGACGACGGGGATGCCGAAGCCGAAGGTCTTGCCCGTTCCGGTCTTCGCCTGTCCGATGATGTCCTGGCCGGGGAGGCCGAGCGGAATGGTCTGCTCCTGGATGGGGAACGCGTCGACGATGCCCTTTGCGGCGAGTGCGTCGACGATGTCCTGATCGATTCCTAGATCAGAGAAAGTTGTCACTGTGTTCAGATGCCTGTCCGGCGACATGGAGAGTCGCCTCGTCACGGATCCACGCCGTCTCTTGTGCCACAGGCGCGGGGCCCCGCTCCGACGGCGGGGACGGGACCAGCCTACCCGAGGCGTGCTCCGACCCTCGGGATGGCTTCTCCCCGAGTAGTGTGATCCCGTAGTCGATCGGTTGGGGAGCATCCGTGGTCAATTGGTTCTGGAATCGGAGCAGGGCTCCTCGTCGCACCCTCGCGCTGCGCAGCAGGGGCGATCAGGGCGGTGCGACGCGCGTCGACTTCGCCGAGCTCGCACCCGAGTTGAATCGCTTCCTCGGGCAGGCGGCCTACCTGCAGCTCGGCTACTTCGAGACCCTCACCCGTCTGATCCGCGCCACCCCCGAGCTCTCCGAGAAGGAGTCGCTGTCCCGCGCCGCGGGGGCGACCCTCACGAAGCATCGGGCGATCGTGGACCTCATCTCCGAACGCGGCGAGGATCCCACCCAGCTCATGCTCCCGTTCCGCGAGAACCTCGACGCGTTCCGTCGCAAGACGATCGGCGCCCGCCCTCGCGAGACCATGCTGGCCGTCTACATCACCGCGGGCATGCTGGACGACTTCTACCTCGCGCTGGCGTCGAGCTACGGCGACATCGGCGAGAAGGTGCGGACGATCCTCAGCGAGGACGACGCCCGCCACGAGATCGTCGCGATCATCCAGGAGACGATCGAGAGCGACGAGGAGTGGCGTTCGCTGCTGTCGATGTGGGCCAGACGGCTCGTCGGGGACACGATCCTGGTCTGCCGCTCGGCGCTGCGCCCCGAGAGACTCGCCGCCGCAGACGACGAGAGGATCGAGCCCGTCTACACGGAGCTCATGGGCGCGCACGCCCGCAGGATGGACGCGATGGGCCTCGCGTCCTGACGACGTCGTCGTGCCGCCACTCCGTGGCGCGCTCCAGCCGACGGGTGAGTCGCCAGGCGATGACCATCGGGATCACCCCGAACGACATGTCGATGAGCTGCCAGCCGAGCGGGATGCCCCGGATCCCACCGGCGATGAGCGCGAGCGGGATGATGCCGGCGCAGGCGATCACGCCGAACTGGATGACCCAGACGTTGCGCACGGGGTCGATCAGCGGGCCGATGAAGACGACCGCGATGACGAGGTGCGCGAACGCCAGCCAATCGGTGCCGTACGACATGAACGGGTAGCGGTCGCCGACGTCGACGAGGGCCTGCGACACCCGCTCGACCCAGGCGACGGCGTCGGGGAACCACGCGGCGACGGGGGAGTCGCGCAGGATGCCCGACGCGAGTCCGAGTTCCTCGCGCAGCGGGAACGCCGTGACGCCGCTGACGATCAGCCCCAGCATCATCACGACGATGCAGAGGCGGATCCAGAAGAGGGTCCGGCGTCTGTCCACCGGTTCAGATGCCGAGCGCGGCCCTGGCCTCGGCGTCCCGACCGGTGCGGACGCGGACGAGCACGATCGTCGCGAGGGCGGCGATCACCGCGGAGCCGAGAACGCTCGCCAGCCACAGCCAGATGCTGCCTTCGCCGACACCGGCCCACTGCAGGCCCGTGTAGACCAGAGCGGCGACTGCGGTCGCGATCGCCGGAGTGACGGCGACGCCGCGCAGTTCACGTCCGCCGATCAGGTAGTGCGCGGCGATGCCGAGCACGCACGCGCCGATGAGTGCGAGGAGGATGTACATCGCGGGTCAGGCGACGAAGCCGACGCGGCGCGACTCTTCGGTGCCCAGCTCGATGTAGGCGAGGTTCGCGGTCGGGACGAGGTAGGAGTTGCCCTTCACGTCGGCGAAGTCGAGGTGCGTGGAGCTCTGCTCGAGGGCTGCGGTGACCTTGGCGCGCACCTCGTCGGCGCTGGCGGAGGTCTCGAAGTTCAGTTCGCGGCCGGTGTTGACGATGCCGATGCGGATTTCCACGCGTGCTCCCTGTGGTTGATGCTGCTGACTGTGCCCAACTCTACCCCGGCGGCGGTCGCGGGGATCGGCGGTCGCCGCCGGTTTCGCCGTGAGCGCACGCGGGCGTCACCGCGGGCGGGAGGGCCGATGTCCGGACATCCCAGTAGCGTGGAATCCGTGACTCAGGATGCCGCACAGCGAGCCGTCGTCGCCGCTGCTGCGGCGGCGTCCGGTGTGATCATCGGCGCCCCCGGCACGGGAAAGACCCGCACCCTCGTCGACCGCGTCGTGCACCTGCTCGACGTCGAGGGGATGCGGCCGGAGGAGGTGCTGGTCCTCACGCCGAGCCGCCAGGCGGCCACCGCGCTCCGCGACCGCATCGGCGTGCGCATCGGCCAGGCCACGCCGGGTCCTCTGGCCCGGTCGCTCGGGTCCTTCGCGTTCCAGCTCGTTCGCGGGGCGATGGTCAGGGCGGGCCAGGAGCCCCCGGCGCTGCTCACGGGCGCCGACCAGGACAGGCTCATCGCCGAACTGCTCGCCGGAGACGAGGAGGACGGGCACATCTCGTGGCCCGACGCCCTCAGCCCGTCGGTGCGGGCCTCGAAGGGCTTCCGCTCCGAGCTGCGCGCGCTCATCGCGGAGTGCGTCGAGATGGGCGCGTCACCGGACGAGCTCAGAACGGCCGGAGATCCGACCTGGGCGGCCGTGGCGGACTTCCTCGTGGAGTACCGCACGGTGCTCGACGCCGCCAGGGCCGCCCACCGCGACGCCGCCGACCTCCTCGCGGAGGCGGGAGAGATCCTGCGGACCGCCGACGCGGCGACCCTCGGCCCCCTCGCGTCGCTGCGAGCGGTGCTGATCGACGACGCGCAGGAGCTCACCCGCGGCGGGGTGGCCGTCGTGCAGGCGCTCCGAGGCAGGGACATCGCCGTGCTCGCGTTCGGCGATCCCGACATCTCCTCCGGCGCCTTCCGGGGCGCCAGCCCCGAGCTCTTCGCTCGGCTCGCCGGCGCACTGGGCGACGTGCACGTGCTCGACGGTCCTCACCGGCAGGCGCCGGCGCTCACCGCGCTGAACCGCACGGTCACTCAGGCCATCGGCGCCTCCGGCCGGGTGGATCACCGCCGCGCGCCCGCTCCCGTCGGCGCGGACGAGACGACCGAGGCGGTGAGCACGTTCATCGCCCCGTCGCCCTACGAGGAGCTCGACAGGATCGCCGGGGTGATGCGCGACTGGCACCTCGCAGGCGGCATCCCCTGGGACAGGATGGCGGTCATCGCGCACGACACCCGTCAGGTGACGACCCTCGAGGGTGAGCTCGCCGCGCGTGAGATCCCGACCAGAGCGGCCGGTGTGCAGCGTCCGCTGGGCAGCGAGAGCATCGTGCGCGACATCGTCGAGGCGGTGCGGCTCGCGCTCACGCCCGTCGAGGAGCGCACTCCGCAGATGCTGGAGGAGGCGCTGCGCACGCCGTTCGGCGGGATGGACGCCATCGGCCTCCGTCGCCTGCGTGCGCGGCTGCGGCACATCGAACTCGAACAGGGCGGATCCACCCCGGCGCGCGAGCTCCTGCGCCAGGCGTTCGCCGCGCCCGCGCACTTCACCCTCATCGATGCGGCCGAGTCGCGCACCGCCTCGCGGTTCGCGGAGACGATCGCCGCGGTGTCGGCGGCGGCCGAGCGGGGCGAGACGATCCATGACCTGCTGTGGCGGATCTGGGACCAGGCACGCGCCGTCGACGGTCGGCGTCTGCAGGTGGCGTGGCGGGAGATGGCGCTGCAGGCGTCCGGGGCGGAGACGGCGCGGGCGCTCGACGCGCTGGTCTCGCTCTTCGATGCGGCCAAGAGGTTCGTCGAGCGCACGCCGAACGAGAAGCCCGACGTCTTCGTGCGCGACATCCTCGACAGCGAGGTGCCGGAGGACTCGCTGTCGAGCCCCGACCGTCCGGGGCGCGTCACGCTGCTGACTCCCGCGACGGCGCTGGGAACCGAGTTCGACGCCGTCGTCGTCGCCGGTGTGCAGGACGGCATCTGGCCCAACGTGCGGCTGCGCGGCGGGATGCTGCAGACCTGGCGGCTGGCCGATGCGCTCTCCGCCGTGCGCGACGGAGTGGTCGTCCCCGAGCCCGGTGTCCTCGATCGGCGGCGTGCGGCCCTGCACGACGAGCTGAGGCTGTTCGTGCGTGCGGTGTCGCGAGCGCGCACGCGGCTGCTGATCACCGCGGTCGACGACGACGACCTGACGCCGAGCCCGTTCTTCGGGTTCCTGCCGAAGCCTGATCCGCCGGAGCTGCACGCGTCCGCCGAGCATCCGCTCACCCTTCGCGGCCTGGTCGCGCGTCATCGTCGGATCCTCACCACCTCGTCCTCACCCGCGGCGAGAGCCGAGGCCGCTGCGCAGCTTGCCGTGCTGGCGCGTGAGGGCGTGCCCGGCGCAGACCCCTCCGATTGGTACGGGGTGACTCCGCCGACGACCGACGCGCCGCTGCGCGATCTCGCCGTCGACGGGGCGAAGGTGTCGCCGTCGAAGATGGAGTCGTTCGAGGAGTGCGGCGTGAACTGGGTGGTCTCGGCGCTCGGCGGGGACACGGTGATGCCCCCCACGGCCGGAATCGGCACGATCGTGCACGAGGCGATGGAGAAGGTGCCGGACGGAGACCTCGAGCGGATGCGCGCGATCGTGGAGGAGCACTGGCCGGAGCTCGACTTCGAGACCGAGTGGATCGGACGCAAGGAGCGCAGACGCGCCGATCTTCTCGTGGATCGGCTGCACGCCTATCTCGGCGACGTGCGCGCCGACGGCGGTCGGGCGATCGCGAGCGAGGTGGAGTTCCGCTTCGCCGTCGACGTCGACGGCGAGCACGCCGTGCACGAGGTCGGGGAGGATCGGAGCGGGCAGGCGATCATCCACGGCTTCATCGACAGGGTCGAGGCGTACCCCGTCGGCTCCGGAGACCACAGTCATGCCCGAGGGCGCGGTTCGGCGCCGATCACCGCTGCTGCGGAGAACGAGAGGGTGGTCGTCGTCGACCTCAAGACCGGCAAGAACGACCCGGAGTCCGACTCCGGAGTGCTCGCCCACGCCCAGCTCGCGGCCTATCAGATCGCGGTGCAACAGGGACTCATCGACGGGGCCGACCCCACGGCGCTCGCCGGCGCGCGACTCGTCATCGTGTCGAAGACGCTGGCCAAGAGCGACTACCGCATCGCGCATCAGCACACCCTCGACGACGAGGGACGAGAGGCGTTCCTCCTGCGGGTGTCCGAGGCCGCGCGCGGCATGTCGGCGTCGAGTTTCACGGCTCAGGTCGAAGCGCACTGCGCCGACACGCAGGGCAACAGGGTCAAGCCCTGCCGCATCCACACCGTTCCGGCGGTGAGCGCATGACCCCGATCTGGCCCGGAACCCTCGGCCTCTCCGCCACCGACATCGCTGCGGCGCTCGGGCAGCCACCGCCCACCGCGGCGCAGCAGCGCGTGATCGAGGCGCCGCCCGCTCCCGCGCTCGTCGTCGCCGGCGCGGGCAGCGGCAAGACCGAGACCATGTCGGGACGCGTCGTCTGGCTCGTCGCGAACGGTCACGTGCGCCGGGATGAGATCCTCGGGCTGACGTTCACGCGCAAGGCGGCGGGAGAGCTCGCCGAGCGGATCGGCGTCAGGCTCGCGGTGATCGACGAGTACGGTCGTCGGGGTCTCCTGCCCCATCTCCCCGAGATCGTCTCATCGGGCGCGCTCCGCCGCGTCGACGAGGCGGTCGCTGGTCGCCAGCGCGAGCTCGTGCGCCGGCACGTGCTCGACGAGCTCGCGGAGTCGTACGGCACGGGGTGGGACCCTGCCACCCCGCGCACAGCCGAGGAGCTGATGATCCGCCCTCGCGTGTCGACGTACAACGCCTTCGCCGACGGCATCGTGCGCGAGCACGCCGCGCGCATCGGTCGGGACTCCGACGTCGCGATGCTCAGCCAGGCGGCATCCTGGATGCTGGCGCGCGAAGTCGTGCTGCGCAGCGACCTGGCCGAGCTCGAGGAGATCGAGTTCGCCGTCGGCACTGTGATCGACGCCGTCCAGCGCCTCGCCGGCGACGTTCTCGATCATCGGGTCGATCTCGACGAGGCCGTGCGCATCGCGGTCGCACAGGCTCGTGCGTTCGAGCCCTACACGAGCAACGACGTCATCGGGAAGGCCACGGCCAATCTGCTCAGCCTGTCGACGCTCGCCAGTCTGGTGCGCGACTACATCGCCGAGAAGGAGCGCCGCGGCGTGCTGGACTTCGCCGATCAGGTCGGCGGCGCGTACGACATCGTCGAGTCGGCGCCCGACGTACGGGAGGAGCTCCGCGAGCAGCACCGCGTCGTCCTGCTCGACGAGTATCAGGACACCTCGGTGATCCAGACCAGATTCCTCGCCGAGCTGTTCCGGGACTCCGCCGTCATGGCGGTGGGCGACCCGCACCAGTCGATCTACGGATGGCGCGGCGCCAGCGCCGACAACCTGTACGCGTTCTCCGGGGCCTTCTCCGGCGGTCACGGCGCGCAGACCTACAGCCTGATGACGAGCTGGCGCAACGACAGACGGATCCTCGACATCGCGAACGAGGTGCTGGTGCCGCTGCAGCGCCCGGGGCTCGACGTCCCGCCGCTCGACCCGCGCCCCGGCGCCGGAGACGGCAGGGCCGAGGTGCGCTTCGCGTTCACGGTCGACGACGAGGCGGACGACGTCGCCGCGTGGTTCGCCGACCGCCGGGCCGCGCACGATCAGGATGCCGCCGGGCGCCCGCACACCGGGGCGATCCTGTTCCGCTCGAAGAAGCACATGCAGACCTTCGCCGCGGCTCTCGCGGCGCGCGGCATCCCGCATCGCATCCTCGGGCTCGGCGGTCTGCTCTCGACCCCCGAGGTCGTCGACGTCGTCTCGACCCTTCGCGTGGTGCACGACCCGACCGCGGGTTCGGCGCTGATCCGCCTGCTCACCGGGCCGCGGTTCGGCGTCGGAGTCGCCGACATGGCCGCCCTCTACGACCTCGGTCGTCGTCTCTCGGAGACCGACACCGCGATGGGGCCGCTCCCGGAGGAGGTCCGCATCCGTCTGCGCTCATCGCGCGGCGCCGACGAGGCGATCTCGATCATCGACGCGGTCGACGTCGTGCGGGCCGTGCGTGACGACTACCGGATGCTGGACGGCATCAGCGCCGAGGGCCGCTCACGCATCCGGGCGGCGGGGGAGATGCTCGAGCGGCTGCGCCGGGCGTCATCGCAGCCGATCTCCGAGTTGATCAGACTCATCGAGCTCGAGCTGCGGCTCGACATCGAGCTCGCCGCGAACGAGACCAGAGGACCGGCTCGAGTCGCGGCGACGCAGCTGCGCGCCTTCGCCGACGAGGTGCGGGCGTTCCTCGCGGCCGACGAGCGGGGGACCATCGGGAGCCTGCTGGCCTGGTTGGACAAGGCCGAGAGCACGGACGAGCTGATGCCGCGGCCGGAGCCGCCGGAACCCGGTGTGGTGCAGCTGCTCACGATCCACGGCTCCAAGGGACTGGAGTGGGATGCCGTCGCGGTCGTGCGGCTGGTCGCCGACGAGCTGCCCAGCCGGCCGACCGACACCTCGGGGTGGTTCGGCTTCGGGGTCGTTCCGTTCGCGCTGCGCGGCGACCGTGACGCGCTGCCGCGCTTCACCTGGGATCCGGACGAGGCCGTCGCCGGCGAGGACGATCCGGCGAAGAGGCTCAAGGCAGGCGTCGCCTCGCTTACCAGCGCCAGCAAGAACGCCCCCGGAGCGCTCACGGTGTTCAAGGCGGCGTACCGCGACTACCAGCAACAGGAGGAACGGCGTCTCGCCTACGTGGCGGTGACCCGCGCGCGCACCGATCTGCTGCTCACCGGTGCGCACTGGGCGGGGCAGAAGAAGCCGCGTGATCCGAGCCCCTACCTGCTCGAGGCCATGGAGGTGCTGGGAACCGATCCGATCGAGCCCGTCGACCCCGAGGACAACCCATACGACGGTCCGGGCGCCACCCTCACGTGGCCGCTGGATCCCCTCGGAGCGAGGAGGCCGGTCGTCGAGGCCGCGTCGACCGCGGTGCACGCGGCCGCGGGGAGCGACCCGGAGCCCACGCCCGAACTGGCGCGGCTGCTCGCGGAGCGTGCCGCTCGACTGCGCGGAACGGATGCCGCGCCTCCGACGCGCGTGCCGGCGTCGAAGTTCAAGGACTACGTGACGGACTTCGGGGGCACGCTGTCGTCGATCGTGAGGCCGATGCCCGAACGGCCGTACCGGCAGACGCGTCTCGGCACCCTGTTCCACGCGTGGGTCGAGCATCGGAGCGAGCTGGTCGGGATCGGGACGCGGGTCGATGAGGCGCTCTGGGAGCTGGATGAGGACGATGCCGCGGCGGGGCCCGGAGACGTGTCGTCAGCGGATGCTGCCGATCTGACGGCGTTGCAGGAGACCTTCGAACGCAGCGAATGGGGTGCGCTGCAGCCCATCGCCGTCGAGATCGAGATCGACTTCGCGCTGGGCTCGGGCGCCGGTTCGGCGTCGGCGACCCTGGCAGAACCACGACATATTGTCATCTGCAAGCTCGACGCGGTGTACCGGCGCGAGGATCGCGGTGGCCGCATCGAGATCGTCGACTGGAAGACGGGCAAGGCGCCGCGCACGGCGGAGGAGCGCGAGGAGCGGATGCTGCAGCTCGCCCTGTACCGGCTGGCCTACCATCGCCGATTCGGCGTGCCTCTGGAGGAGATCGACGTCGCGCTCTATTACGTGGCGGACGACCTGGTGATCAGGGGCGACCGCGTCTACTCGGAGTCGGAGCTCTTCCAGCGCTGGAGTGCGGCGCGCGCAGCACGCTGAGCCTCGTCCTCCGGCTCACCCTCGGTCGCGGCGCGCTCGCGCTGCACGTCGGAGTCGTGCGGGGCGGTGGAGGTTCGTCCTTCGTCGTCCGCCTGCGCCGAGACCGAACGCACGGCGGAGAGGTCCTCGGTCTCCAGGCTGCCTACCTCGGCACGGTGCGCGGCCTCCGATGTCTCGGAGTCGAGGTCCTCATCGCGCCAGAGCTCGTCGGGGTTGTAGGCATCGGTCTGCATCGAGGTGTCGACCGCGGCGACCGTGCTCTCGGGCACGCGGTCCAGCGCGTCCATGGCGGAGTCGACGCCCTCGTTGCGGGCCGTGATCACCGTGAGGTCATCGGCGTGCAGGCCGTCGGCCAGAGCCTCGAGAAGAGCGGCCGCGTCGTCGACGATGTCGGGGCGGCGCAGGGAGTCGCCGTGCACGAGCCAGCGGGCGAACTCCAGTTCTGCGAGCAGTCGCCCTCTGACCTCGAGTGCGGCATCCGGCGTCCGGTCGGCCGCGCGGGCGTATGCGGCCTGCACATCGGCCGCGGCATCGGGCGCCGTCGAGAGCCATGCCAGGTCGACGGCAGGGTCTCCGACGGACAGGGCATGCCACCCCACGATGCCGGAGACCTCGGGGCCCCGCTCCGCATCGTCGTCGAAGAGGAAGGAGGTGGACTGCACGCCGCCGAGGGTCACGGTGGACTCGAAGCGCCAGAGATCGTCGTCGGCGACAGCCTCACGCCAGCGGACCGTCAGCCGCGCGGGTACACGGCCGGTCGCCGCCGCCGCATCGACGAGCCGTTCGATCTCGTCGCGGCTCTCCTGAGAGGTGCGGGTGAGGAGGCCGGCGCCGCGCACGACCGAGGTCGGCATGGCGTGCACTGCGGCGATCGCGGCGCCCATCGACTCCGCAGCGCCGCGCCCGGCGGGGACGTGCGCTGCTTCGATCTGGAAACCCGGGAGGAGTTCGGTCACCAGCGCCCTGGCATCGTCGAGACGGGTCTCGCCGATGTACTCGGGGGCGCGGAACGGCAGCATCGCGCGGGCGCCGGCGGTCAGCGCGCGCAGTGCGAGGGCTTCGGCGGCCAGCTCCGTCGCGGCCTCGTCGTCGTCGGCGACCCGGATCGCGAGCTCACGGCCGTCGCGCAGCGAGGCGACCGCGGAGTCGAACCGTCCGTCGCCATCGGCGGTCAGAGCGCGTGCGCCCGTCACCTCCGCTCCGGGCAGTGCGGCCGTCACTGCCGCGGCTAGAGTGAAAGGAGAGCGTCCCATACCCCCAGGGTAGGTCGGCTCAGGGGCTGTTCCGCCCCCGCCACGCCCGTGAGAGAGGGAGTCGATGACCATTCCGCACACGCCCATCGACCGCGCAGCCGATCTCCGCGCGGAGCCGGACGTCATCGAGAGACTGCGTGCGGAGGAGACGACCCGGGTGGTCGCCGTGCGTGAGGGGCGGGTGCGCGTCGACCGCGACGGTCTGCTCCTCGTCGCACCGTCGACGATCGCGGATGCGACCTGGGCTCTCCTGGGGCGCAGCTCTGAGGGCGCCGCCATCCTGCTCGCGGCTCTCGGGCCTGAGGCCGACACGATCGACGCGGCGCCGGACGAGACCTGGCTGGGACTCCGCGATCTCGGTGCGAGTCTCGGCGCCGACGACACCGAACTCCTCATCGAGGCGCTCGCCCTCGGCGGGTGGCTGCGCGACGCGCCGTTCTGCCCCGCGTGCGGTGGAGGCACCGAGCTGAGTCAGGCGGGCTGGTCCCGCCGGTGCCTGCAGTGCGGACGCGAGCACTTCCCGCGCACCGATCCGGCCGTGATCGTCGCGGTCGAGAGCGCTGACGGCGAGCGCCTGCTGCTGGGCGCCAACGCCAACTGGGCCGGACGCATGTACTCCTGCTTCGCGGGGTTCACCGAGGCGGGGGAGTCGCTGGAGTCCACCGTTCATCGGGAGATCGAGGAGGAGTCCGGCGTGCGGCTGTCGTCGCTGCGCTACGTCTCCTCGCAGCCGTGGCCGTTCCCTCGTTCCCTCATGCTCGGCTTCCGCGCCGTCGTGGTGGACGAGAACGAGGCGCGCCCAGACGGCGAGGAGATCATCGACGTGCGCTGGTTCTCCCGCGCAGAGATCGGCTCCGCGCTCGCCGGAGAGGGCCCGGTGGGTCTGCCGGGGCCGGCCTCCATCGCCCGCGCGCTGATCATCGCCTGGTACGAGGAGCGCGCGTGAGCGCGCTGGAGGCACTCGACGAAAGGCAGAGGCAGGCGGCATCCGTCCTGCGGGGGCCTGTCGCGGTGCTCGCCGGGGCCGGCACGGGAAAGACCCGCGTGATCACGCACCGCATCGCGCACGGCGTCGACACCGGGGCGTACTCGCCCTCGCGGGTGATGGCCGTGACCTTCACCGCGAAGGCCGCCGGCGAGCTGCGGGGCCGACTGCGGGCCCTCGGCGTCGAGGGCGTCGCGGCGCGCACCTTCCACGCCGCCGCGCTCGCGCAGCTCAACTTCTTCTGGCCCACGCTCGCCGGAGCGCCCGCGCCGGGCATCATCGACAACAAGGTCCGGATGCTCGGACAGGCGGCCGACGCCATGCGGCTGCGCCCCAGCACGGCGACGCTCAGGGACATCGCGTCGGAGATCGAGTGGCGCAAGGTCTCGATGCTCTCGATCGACCAGCATGCCGCGCTCGGCCGCACGGTGAGCGGCGTCGACGCCACGCAGCTGGTCGAGCTGCAACGGGCCTACGAGGCGCTGAAGGACGAACGTCACCAGCTCGACTTCGAGGACGTGCTCCTCGCCTGTGCGGGCATGCTCGAGGCCGAGCCGCGGGTCGCGGCGTCCGTGCACGAGCAGTACCGGCACTTCACCGTCGACGAGTACCAGGACGTGTCGCCCCTGCAGAACCGGCTGCTGGAGCTGTGGCTCGGAGACCGGCGCGACATCTGCGTCGTCGGCGACGCGAGCCAGACGATCTACTCGTTCGCTGGCGCCGAGCAGCGGTTCCTCCTGGAGTTCGAGCGCCGTCATCCCGATGCCACCGTCGTGCGCCTGGAGACGAACTACCGATCGCAGGCGCCCATCCTCGAAGCAGCAAACGCCCTCATGCACGGGCGTCCTGGCGCACTCGAGCTGGTCCCCGCGCGCGATTCGTTCAGCGCGGATCCGCCGACGGTCACGGCCTTCGACACGGAGGGGGAGGAGGCGGCGGGCATCGCCGCGGCGATCTCCGCGCGGATCGAGGCGGGGGCTTCCCCCGCCGACATCGCCGTGCTCTACCGCGCACACGCGCAGTCCGCCGTGCTCCAACAGGCGCTCGCCGCGGAGGGCATCGCGACGAGCGTGCTCGGCGGCACCCGCTTCTTCAACATGCCCGAAGTGCGTCAGGCGATCCTCGCACTCCGGGCTGCCGCTGTGGCCCCGACCGAGCACTCCTTCCTCGCCGGGGTGCAGCGGGTGCTCCGCGAGCTCGGCCTCACGGAGGAGCCGCCCGCGGCGGGCGGTGCGCAGCGCGACGGCTGGGAGGCCAGGCGCGCGATCCTCCGTCTTGCGGAAGAGGCGGGCCCCGACGCGACGCTGCGCGGCTTCAGCGACGCGCTGATGGCCAGGGCCAAGGACCAGCACGAGCCGACCATGCGCACGGTGACGCTGTCGACCCTGCACGCCGCGAAGGGCCTCGAATGGCCCCACGTGCACCTCGCGGGCTGGGCCGAGGGATCGCTGCCGATCTCGTATGCGACGGGCTTCGAGGCGATCGACGAGGAGCGCCGACTCGCGTACGTCGGCGTCACGCGGGCCGCGCGAACGCTGTCGCTGTCCTGGTCTCGCTCGGCCGGCCGAGGCGAACGGGCGCCGTCGAGGTTCCTCGCAGAGATCGGGACGACGGCACGCGGCACCGGCAATCTTCGTGAAACGACACCGAGCGCCACGATCGGCCGCGCGTCGCGCTGACCTCCGCGTACGTCCCCACCTCCGCCGCGTCGGAGAGCAGGCGGGCGGCCAGCGTCGCGGCCTCCGCGACGCGCGCGGCGGAGATCGGGCCGGCGCCGCGACCGATCAGCTGGGTGTGCAGCCGCGGCCACGCGGGGTCACGATCGCGCTCGTGGCCGTCTCGACAGGCCAGGCAGGCCGACCGTCCCGGGATCACGAGGGGCCCCACCGTCGTCCTGCCGCGCTCGAACGCGACCGGCAGGTGCGTCGTGTCCTCGCGCAGGTAGCGGGCGAACTGGAGCGCAGCGGCGGCACCCTGCACGAGGATCACGCCGACATCCTCACGGCTCTCGCGGCGCCCCAGGGAGACGCCCTCGTCGGCGAGAGCCTCCCTCATCCGGTACTCGGAGCGTCCGTCGACGTGATCGATGCTCTCCACCCATGCCGCTCGGAACGAGACCTCCTCGTCGACGAGCAACGGTTCCACCCGCGCCAGCAGCGCTCTGGCCTGCCGGTGGGGAGCACCGGCACCGTGGGCGATGACGTCGAACGACACGCGCCGGAAGCCGTTCGCCATACGCGCCAGAAGCAGCTCGACCCAGGGGGCGTCGACTCGCACCCTGACGTCCCCGTCGACGCCGAACTGCAGGGTCTCCCCGTCGCGCCACAGCAGCGGCAGCGCGGGGTCGAGGCGGGTGATCGTCTTCGAGGTCAGCGGAGGCATGCCCCGATTCTGAAGAGTCCGGCGCCGCCGTGGGGCGGGCCGGACTCATCGGTGGACAACTCGTCCGTGGAGGGTGGCGGAGGCATCCGCCGGCGGTCAGACGGGTCGTTCGTCTCCGGGGCCGGGCTCGTCGTCTTCCGCACCGGCGTCCGGCCCGCTGTCGGAGAAGTCATCGCCGTCGAGGAGGCGTGCGAGCGCCTCGTCGAACTCGTCGGCCTCTGGCTGCTCGCCACGGGCGAGCGCCTGCAGTCGTGACACGAGGGCGCTCGGGTCGTCGATGTCCTCGGCGGTCGGCATGAGGTCCGGGTAGTCCCACAGCGCGTCGCGGGCGGCCGTCCCGACGGCATCCGTCACCGCCTGCCACATGGCGGAGGCCTCGCGAAGGCGGCGCGGACGGAGCTTGAGCCCGACCAGGGCGCCGAGAGCGTCTTCGGCGGGACCGCCCACCGCGCGACGTCGCCGCGCAGCCTCGGCGATGCGTGCGCCGTCGGGCAGCCGGGAGGTCGCCTGCGCCGTGACGACGTCGACCCATCCGTCGATCGTCGCCACGAGGTTCTCCAGGCGGGCCAGAGCCTCGCGCTGCGCCTCCGTCTGCGCGGGCAGCAGGGCGCCGCCCTCGATGGCGGCCCGCAGCTCCTCGGGGTTGGACGGGTCCAGGCGGCTGGCGACGTCTTCGAGGGCGTCCATGTCGACGGACACTCCGCGGGCGAAATCGGTGATCTGCGCCATGACGTGCAGGTGCAGCCACTTCGCGTGCCGGTACAGGCGGGCGTAGGCGAGCTCGCGCGTGGCGAGGTACAGGGCGATCTGATCCTCGGGGATCTCCAGGCCCTCGCCGAAGGCGGTGAGGTTCTGCGGGATGACCGCCGCCGTCCCCGCAGGGAGCACGGGGATGCCGACGTCCCCTCCGGAGACGACCTCGAGCGACAGGTTGCCCAGCACCTGACCGAACTGCGCGGCGAACACCGAGCCGCCGAGACCCCGCATGAGCTTTCCCGCGCCCTGCACGATGCCGCGCATCTCCTCGGGGACCTGGGTGTCGAGGGCGCCGGTCAGCGCATCGGCGATGCTCGTCGACACGGGGTCGGCGATCTCCTTCCACACGGGCAGGGTCGCCTCGACCCACTCACCGCGGGTCATGGCCTTGGGGGCCTCCGACAGCTCGGAGATCGTCGTGACCTCGCCGAGCCACAGGTTCGCCAGGGCGAACGAGTCGACGAGAGACGTGCGGGAGCCGTCGGTGATGCCGAGGCCGTCGCGGTTCGCGATGTGCAGGGCCTGACGCAGCGCGTTCTCCCAGGGGTCGCCGTTGAAGGCGCCCTGCAGCTGGGACATGATCGTCTGCATCATCGCCGGGTCGAGCTGAAGACCCTCCATGCCGCCGAGGGCGTTGCGCAGCTCCTCAGGGTCGATGTCTCCACCGCCCTGGCCGGACATCATTCTTCGGAGGAACTCCTGGAAGTCCTCTGGGGTCGGATCGTTGTCTGACATCTCGCTCGCCCTCTCAGCACGCCTATAGCCGTGGGATCTACGCTAGTCACCGAGACAGGTGCACGGTCCCGTTCGCTGTACGCCGCTCGCGAACGACGGAGGATTGCTGTGGATCGAACCCGGTCTGTGAAGCTCGGACTGGGCGTATGGGCGCTGATCGTCGCACTGATCTCCCTCGCCGTGCTCACGTTCCTGCCCTCGCCGTACGTGATCCAGCGACCCGGTCCTGTGTACAACACGCTGGGGACCGCCGCAGGGGCCGACGGCGAGAAGGTGCCGCTCATCAGCGTCAAGGGCGCGGAGACCTTCGAGACCGCCGGCAGCCTGGACCTCACGACCGTCCAGGTCGTCGGCAACCGCGAGCGCACGCCCAGCTGGTTCGAGCTCGCGCTCGCCTGGTCGGACTCCTCGCGCGCGGTCGTGCCCCTCGACTCCGTCTTCCCCGAGGGCGTCACGACCGAGCAGCGCGATGAGCGCAACTCCGCGATGATGGTCGATTCGCAGCACGAGGCGACGGCGGCGGCTCTCGGCGAGCTGGGCTACGACACGGGCGCGCAGGTGACCGTGGTCGAGCCCGCGGCGGACTCGCCCGCCGACGGAGTGCTCCAGGCCGACGACGTGATCAGCGCCATCGGCGGCGTCGAGGTGACCTCGATCACGCAGCTGCGCAAGGCCGTGCAGGATGCCGCCGGTGCCCCCGTCTCCTTGACCGTGCTCAGAGGCGGCGAGGAGAAGCAGGTGGAGGTCACTCCGCAGAAGCACACCGAGGGCGACGTCACGACCTGGCTGATCGGTGTCTCGCTGCGCACCGAGTACCACTTCCCGATCGACGTGACGATCCAGCTCGACAACGTCGGAGGGCCGAGCGCCGGAATGATGTTCGCGCTCGGGATCATCGACACGCTCACCCCCGGCGAGCTCAACGGCGGCAAGGACGTCGCCGGCACGGGCACGATCGACGCCGCCGGCACGGTCGGTCCGATCGGTGGCATCCGCCAGAAGCTCTACGGAGCGCGGGATGCCGGCGCCGACTACTTCCTGGCTCCCGAGTCGAACTGTGCCGACGTGGTGGGCCACGTGCCGTCGGGGCTGACCGTGATCAGCACCTCGACGCTGGAGGAGTCCCTGAGTGCTCTCGAGGTCATCGCCGACGGGGGAGACGTCGACGCCCTGCCCACCTGCACGAAATGATCGCGCAGCGCCCGTGACCTCTCCGTGATCGGACAGAGAGCCGCCGCATAGTAAGGCATGCCTAGGATGGGACGGTGACCTCGACCTCTTCTCCGAATCCGGCCACGCCTCGAACCTCACGACGAATCGTCGGGATCTCGCTGGTGATCATCGCCGCGCTGATCGCGGGCTTCTTCGTCTTCGCGTCGCTGTACACCGAGTTCCTCTGGTTCGACCAGCTGGGATTCACGACCGTGCTGACGACGCAGTGGTTCGCCACCGTGCTCATGTTCGTCATCGGCTTCCTGGGCATGGCGGCGCCCCTGTTCGTCGCGATCCAGCTCGCCTACCGGCTGCGACCGGTCTACGTGCGGCTGAGCTCTCAGCTCGACCGCTACCAGGAGGTCATCGAGCCGCTCCGGCGCCTCGCGATGTGGGGCATGCCGATCTTCTTCGGCCTGTTCGCCGGCTTCTCCGCCGCCAGCCAGTGGAAGACCGTGTGGCTGTGGGCGAACGGCGTGGCGACCGACGCGGTCGACCCGCAGTTCGGCCTCGACACCGGCTTCTACATGTTCGCGATGCCGTTCTACACGATCCTCCTCGCGTTCGTCTCGGCCGTCCTCCTGCTCTGCCTCCTGGTCACCGCGCTGGTGTCGTACCTCTACGGCTCCGTGCGCATCGGTCAGGGCGAGCTGCGCATCTCCAAGCCCGCGCGCATCCAGCTCGCCGTCATCGCGGGCCTCTACCTGCTCGTGCAGGCGGCGAGCCTCTGGCTCGACCGGTACAAGACCCTCGTCGCTCCTGACGACCGCATCACCGGAGCGGCCTACACGGGCGTCAACGCGACGATCCCCGGACTCGCCATCCTCGCGGTGGTCGCGGCTGTGGTGTCCGTGCTGTTCTTCGTCACCGCCATCATCGGACGCTGGCGCTTCCCGCTCGCCGGTACCGCGCTGCTGCTCGTCGCGTCTCTCGTCGTGGGCGTCGGATACCCGTGGATCGTCACGACGTTCCAGGTCAAGCCGAATCAGAACGCGTACCAGTCGCAGTTCTACCAGCGCAACATCGACGGCACGAAGGAGGCCTACGGCGTCGCGGACGTCGAGGTGACCCCCTTCACCGCGAAGACGGATGCCGAGGCCGGCCAGCTCCGCGAGGACGCCGACACCACCGCCTCCATCCGCATCATCGACCCGAAGATCGTCAACGACGTCATCCGCCAGCAGGACCAGGCGCGCGACTACTACCAGTTCCCGCAGACGCTCGACGTCGACCGGTACCAGGTCAACGGCGTCGCCCAGGACACGGTGGTCGCCGTCCGCGATCTCGACATGGCGAACCTCGGCGACAGCGACACCTGGAACAACCGCGTCGCGGTGTACACCCACGGCTACGGGCTGCTCGCGATGGCGGGCAACCAGCGCACCGCGTCGGGCGAGCCGGTGTTCATCGAGCGCGGCATGCCCACCTCGGGAGACCTCACCGACTCGGAGAAGTACGAGCCGCGGATCTACTTCGGTGAGAACTCGCCGGAGTACTCGATCGTCGGCGCCCCCAAGGGCACCGACCCGGTCGAGATCGACTACCCGCGTGGTGCGGAGGGCGATGCCAACACGACGACGACCTTCGACGGGAACGGGGGGCCGGCGATCGGCGACACGTTCACGAAGCTGCTGTACGCGCTGAAGTTCCAGTCCGAGCAGATCCTGTTCTCGAACCTCGTCAACGAGAAGTCTCAGATCCTCTACGACCGCGACCCGAAGACCCGCGTGCAGAAGGTCGCCCCCTACCTCGAGCTCGACAGCGACCCGTACCCGAGCGTCGTGGACGGACGCGTGGTGTGGATCGTCGACGGCTACACGACCAGCGCCTCGTACCCGTACTCGACCAGCGTGAGCCTCTCCAAGGCGATCGCGGACTCGAGCACGCCGACGCCGTCGCTCGCGATCGACGAGATCAACTACATCCGCAACTCGGTCAAGGCCACGGTCGACGCGTACGACGGTCACGTGACCCTCTACGCGTGGGACAAGAGCGATCCGGTGCTGCAGACCTGGCAGAAGGTCTACCCGTCCACGCTGAAGCCGATCAGCGAGATGTCCGGCGACCTGATGAGCCACGTGCGCTACCCGACCGATCTGTTCAAGGTGCAGCGCGACATCCTCGGGATCTACCACATCGACGACGCAGGCTCCTTCGCGCAGCTCGACAACCGCTGGCAGACTCCGAAGGACCCGCGGAGCAAGGAGATGCTCCAGCCGCCGTACTACCTGAGCATGAAGATGCCGGGGCAGGATTCGCCGCGGTTCTCGATGTTCTCCACGTTCATCCCCGCCTCCTCGGGGTCGAGCAGCTCGCGAGACGTGCTGATGGGCTATCTGGCGGTCGACTCGGATGCCGGCGGCGACAAGGGCAAGAGGGCGGACGGCTACGGCACTCTGCGATTGCTCGAGATCACCGACGACACCACCGTGCCCGGTCCTGGCCAGGTGCAGAACACCTTCGACTCCGACCCGGTCGTCGCCGAGAAGCTGAACGTCCTGACGATCGGAAAGTCGGAGGTCGCGTACGGCAACCTGCTGACGCTGCCGGTCGGGGGCGGCCTGCTGTACGTGCAGCCGGTCTACGTGCAGTCCGCCGACAACACCCAGGTTCCGAAGCTCCGGAAGGTGCTGGTCGCCTTCGGCGGCAACGTCGCCTTCGAGGACACGCTGACAGCGGCGCTGGATGCCCTGTTCGGCGGCGAGGCCGGGGCGGCGGGTGGTGACGGGCAGGTCACGCCGACCACTCCGGAGGAAGGGGGCACGACTCCTCCCGACGAGGGCGGAACGACGCCTCCTCCGTCGGACGCGGAAGCCC
Source organism: Microbacterium sp. LWH10-1.2 (assembly GCF_038397765.1). Lineage (NCBI taxonomy): Bacteria > Bacillati > Actinomycetota > Actinomycetes > Micrococcales > Microbacteriaceae > Microbacterium > Microbacterium sp. LWH10-1.2. The sequence continues at coordinate 2,062,305 of NZ_CP151638.1, read as the reverse complement.
AGGCTCTCTCGGCAGCAGCTCAGGCCCTCGCCGACCGTGAGGCCGCGCTGAAGGCCGGCGACCTCACCGCGTTCGCCGAGGCCGACAAGAGGCTGACGGACGCCGTCAACACCCTGCTCGCCCTGGACGGCGACACGGGCAAGTGACACCGATCCGATGAACGAATGGGCGCTCCGCGAGGGGCGCCCATTCGCGTCTCGGGGGAGTGTTCGCGGCCTCGATTCGCGCACCCTCAGAATCCGTGTTAGGCTATCCCTTGTGCCGCGGGGTGGAGCAGTTCGGTAGCTCGCCGGGCTCATAACCCGGAGGTCGCAGGTTCAAATCCTGTCCCCGCAACAAGAGAAGGCCCCCTGATCAGGGAAATCTGATCAGGGGGCCTTCGCCTTTTCCGGCCGTTCGGCCCGGGATGCGGGAGGATGGGTGCATGTCCGAGACCGCAGCCGTGCCCGTCGCCGTATGCCAGTTCGCGCCCACGGCTGTCCGTGAAGAGAATCTCGAGCGGATCGCACGGATGACGGCGGACGCCGCGCGCCGCGGAGCGGCGCTGGTCGTGTTCCCCGAGTACTCCGGCTACTTCGTCGAGCCGATGGACATCTCGCTGGCGGAGAACGCGGAGCAGCTCGACGGGGAGTTCGTCTCGACGCTCACCGCTCTCGCCGCCGACCACGGCGTGGCGATCGTGGCGGGCTTTGCGGAGCGGGCCTCGGATGAGGGGCGAGTGCGCAACACGGTCGTCGCGGTCCGCGGAGACGGCGTCCTCGCGACGTACCGCAAGCAGCATCTCTACGATGCCTTCGGCCAGACCGAGTCGGACTGGGTGGAGGCCGGTGACGTGGGGGAGGCGGCGACGTTCGAGGTCGCCGGCATCCGCTTCGGGCTGATGACCTGCTACGACCTGCGCTTCCCCGAGGTGGCGCGGACGCTCATGGACGCAGGCGTCGACGCGATCGTGGTCCCGGCCGAGTGGGTGCGCGGCCCGCTCAAGGAGCACCACTGGACGACGCTGCTCGCGGCGAGGGCGATCGAGAACACCGCCTACGTGATCGCCGCCGACCACCCTGCGCCGATCGGCGTCGGACACTCGCAGATCATCGATCCCCAGGGTGTGGTGCTCGCGGGCATCGGCGTCGTGGAGGGGATCGCGGTCGCCCCGGTGGAGCGCTCCGCCATCGACCGCGTGCGGGCGGCGAACCCGGCACTGCGGGTCCGGCGCTACCGGGTGGTGCCGCGCTGACTCAGGCGTCGAGCGCAGAAAGCCGCCTCGCGGCCTCTTCCAGCACCTCGACCCGCTTGCACGCGGCGAAGCGGACCAGGCCCGTGTAGTCCCCACGGCGCCCCTCGGAGACGAACGCGGAGAGGGGGATGGCGGCGACTCCCGCCCGCTCCGGAAGCGCACGGCAGAACGCCGCGGCATCGGTTCCCCCCAGCGCCGTCGCGTCGGCCACCGTGAAGTAGCCTCCCTGCGGCGCGTGCACCGTGAAGCCGGCGGCACGAAGACCGTCGCCGAGGATCGCGTGCTTGCGCTCGAGGGCAGCCGCGGCCTCGGTGAAGGAGGAGTCGGGCAGACGGAGCCCGACGGCCACAGCGGGCTGGAACGGCGATCCGTTCACGTAGGTGAGGTACTGCTTGACGGTGAGGACGGCCGTGATGAGCGCGGCGGGGCCGTGCACCCAGCCGATCTTCCATCCCGTCGTCGAGAAGGTCTTGCCCGCCGAGGAGATCGTGAGCGTGCGCTCTGCCGCTCCCGGCAGCGTCGCGATCGGGGTGTGCGGGGAGCGGAACGAGAGATGCTCGTACACCTCGTCGGTCACGATGATCGCGTCGTGCCGGTGCGCCAGACGCACGATGTCGGCGAGCACGTCGGGGCCGAAGACCGCCCCGGTGGGGTTGTGCGGGTCGTTCACGAGGATGATCCGCGTGCGATCCGAGACCGCTGCGGCCAGCTGATCCCGATCGGGCTGGAAGTCCGGCGCCCGCAGCGGCACCGTCACGAGCTTCGCCCCGGCGAGGGCCGCAGCGGCCGCATAGGAGTCGTAGTACGGCTCGAAGACGACGACCTCATCGCCGGGACCGTCGATGAGGGCGAGGAGGGTCGCGGTGAGCGCCTCCGTCGCACCCGCCGTCACGATCACCTCGGTGGCGGGGTCCACGTGAAGCCCGTAGAAGCGCTCCTGGTGCTCGCTGATCGCCGCGAGCAGATCGGGCACACCGCGACCGGGCGGATACTGGTTGGCGCCGTTCGCGATCGCGGCTCTCGCAGCCTCCAGGACCTCGGCGGGGCCGTCCTCATCGGGGAAGCCCTGGCCCAGGTTGATGGCCCCTGTTCTCGCCGCGAGTCCAGACATCTCTGCGAAGATGGTGGGCGCGACGCCTCCGTCGGATGCGAGCAGTCCTGCGCCCGCTGCCGTGCGCCTCCATGCGCCGGGAATGACACTCATGAAGAACAGGCTAAGGCCATAGGTGAAACTCACCTTCGACATAAGAAACGCACAGACACGGGCGGCACTCTGAAGGGGCGTTGCTGAAGGAGCAGACACCATGAACGAAGACAACACCCAGGACAACCCGGCACTCCCGTCGAACGACGCCGTGCCGACCACCGATGCCGCCCCGTTCGTCGACCGTTCGACGTCGGATGCCGCAGCTGACACGCCCGCTGTCGCCTCCACGCCCGTCGTGGATGCCCCGGCGGCACCCGTCGCACAGGGACACGAGGTCCCGTCGACGTTCACCTCGGCGCAGACGGCTCCCGTCGCTCCGTCGGCCCCGGTCGCCCCCGCGGTGTCGGCCCCGACCCCGTTCGGCCAGGCGGCGCAGGCAGGACCCTACGCCCCCGCAGCATCCACGGCTCCCCAGTTCTACGGAGGCCAGCAGGCGCAGCCGCAGATCGCGGCGACCTCGCCCGGAGCCGCGTTCGGCATCCACGACGGCACCCAGCCGACCGTCCCCCTCGGCGCCCCGCAGGCGTTCACGACGGGCGACCCCACCGGTGCCGCCAAGACCAAGGACCAGAAGCCGCGCAGCGGCGTGAAGTTCGCGGCGATCGTCGTGGCCGCCGCCCTCGTGGGAGGCGTCGCCGGCTTCGGAGGCGGCGCGATCTTCACCGGGCTCGGCAGCACCCCCTCGACCGGATCGGCCGAGGGACCGCAGACCGTCACGGTGAACAACCCCGGATCCGTCAACGAGACCACGGCCGTCGCCACCGAGGCGCTGCCCTCCGTGGTCACGATCGAGGTCGCCGGCTCCAAGGAGGCCGGCAGCGGCTCCGGCGTCATCATCAGCGACGACGGCTACGTCCTGACGAACACGCACGTGGTCACCCTGGGCGGGGCCGTCGCCGACCCGACGATCAGGGTCACGACGTCGGACGGCCGCATCTACGACGCCACCGTCGTCGGCACCGACCCCATCTACGACCTCGCGGTCGTGAAGCTGAAGGACGCCAAGGGTCTCACGCCCATCACGTTCGCCGACTCGTCGAAGCTCAACGTCGGAGACACCGCGGTCGCGCTCGGCGCCCCGCTCGGGCTGTCGAACTCGGTCACGACCGGCATCGTCAGCGCGCTGAACCGCAGCATCCAGATCGCGTCCTCGGCTCTGCCGGACTCGTCGTCGCAGGATGCGCCGCAGGATCAGCAGACGCCTCAGGACGGCCAGTCGAGCCCGTTCCAGTTCGACCTGCCGGGCAACACCAACCAGCAGACGTCCGAGTCGATCTCGATCGCCGTGATCCAGACGGATGCCGCGATCAACCACGGCAACTCGGGCGGTGCGCTGGTGAACAGCAAGGGCCAGCTGATCGGCATCAACGTGGCGATCGCGAGCTCCGGCAGCTCCGAGGAGTCCGGTTCCATCGGCATCGGCTTCGCCATCCCGTCGAACATCGCCGAGCGCGTCTCGAAGGAGATCATCGCGGACGGCAGTGCGACCCACGGGCTCCTCGGCGCGTCGGTCCGCGACGCGGCATCGGTCGAGGGCTCCACTCAGGCGGGCGCCTACATCGCCGAGGTCACCGACGGCGGCGCCGCGGGTGCCGCGGGGCTGAAGGCCGATGACATCGTCACCGCGTTCAACGGCGTGCCGATCACGAACGCCAGCGACCTCACCGCCCAGGTGCGGGCCGCGGCGGCCGGCAGCGACGCGAAGGTCACCTACGTCCGCGGAGGCAAGGAGTACGAGGCCGACGTCACGCTCGGCACGCTCTCCAAGTAGCACCCCGCCTCACAGAGAAGGACGCCACCCGCGCGATAGGCTCGCGGGGTGGCGTCCTTCTCTTTCGGCTCCGGCAATGCGGCCAAGCTGCTCCGGATCCCGCTGTACGCCGCCGGCCGCATCGGCACACTGATCGTGCCGCGCGGTCGGCGCTGGGTCTTCGGCTGCGGAGCCGGGATCGGCGACGGCGCGCTGGCTCTGCAGCGGCTGGCGCAGGCGAACGGGCACGACACGCTGTGGCTGACCTCGTCCGAGCGCGAGGAGCGCGAGGCGGCAGCGCTCGGCATCCGCACGGTCCCCAAGGGCGGACTCCGCGGATGGTGGGCCACCGCGCGGGCCGGGGTGCTCGTGGTCACCCACGGCCTCGGCGACGTGAACCGCTACGCGAACGCCGGCGCGTTCGTCGTGCAGCTGTGGCACGGCATCCCGCTCAAGCGCATCGGGCTCGACTCGCCGGCCACGACCCAGGTGCCGAACATCCCTGGAGCGTCGTTGCTGCGCCGGGTGGTCGGTCTCCTCTACCGCGGCGCCGCTCAGCGCATCCGCGTGCTGCCCGCCGCCTCGCACCGCTCGCGCGGTCGGCTGGAGTCCGCGTTCGGGATCGGTGACGCCCGGGTCGTCGTCACCGGCGAGCCCCGGGTGGACGTGCTCTCCATAGGGACCGCCGACGAGCGTCGAGCCGCGGCATCCGCGCTGCTCGTGAGCGCCGTCGGCGAGCTGCCCGACGGAGCCAGGACCATCCTGTACGCCCCGACCTGGCGCGACGGCGCGGCAGATCCGGCGGTGCCGAGCGCCGCGCAGTGGATCGACATCATCAGGACTCTCGAGAGAACCGACTCCGTGCTGCTGGTGCGCTCGCATCCGCTCGGGGAGGGCGGGTACGCGTCGCCTCTGCCCAGCAGGAGAGTGCGGATGCTGGGGGCCGGCGTCCTCGCCGACGTCACCCCCGCACTCCCCGCGGTCGACGTGCTCGTGACCGACTACTCGTCCCTCGCCTACGACGTGGGGCTGCTCGCGACCCCGGTGCTCTTCCTCGGGCCGGATGCCGAGGAGTACGCACGGACCCGAGGGTTCTACGGAGGGTTCGCCGAGGTCGCAGGGAAGGACTTCGCACGCAGCTGGGATGAGCTGATCGCGCAGCTGGAGCCGCTGCTGTCTGACGAGGGCGTGTTCGCCGAGAGGTCCGCGCGTTCCGCTACGCTCAGCGCTCAGATGCATGCGTTCCGCGACGGACGCAACACACAGCGGGTCTACGACGTGATCCGCGCGCGGGGAGTCCCCGCGCCGAAGGGAGCAGTATGACCACGGCCCGGATCGATGAGTCGGCCGAAGAGCTGATCATCTCGGGTGCAGGCGCTCGCCCGGCGAGCGCGACGCTCCTCGGCGCCCGTGCGCGCGTCGACGCGCGCCTCACCGGCGGCGGCAAGACCTGGAAGGCGGTCTTCCCGCTGCGCGCATCGAGATGGGGTGGCGCGCCTCTGCCGCTCCCGGCCGGTGAGTACGAGCTGCGGATCGACGGCGCTGACCTCGGTGCCGTGGAGATACCGTCGACCCTGCTCGCGGGGCTCCGGATCGCGGTGCACGCGGGCGCAGTGGTGATCGGCGCTCCGATCGATCCGGTTTACGAGACCGCGGAAGGGCAGTCGACCCTCGAGGAGCGCTACGTGGCGCAGGCGGGTGGCACCGAGAACGCGGTGTTCTTCGAGAGCTTCTACGGCAAGACGGTCGGCTGCAACCCGCAGGCGATCGACAGGGCGCTCGCCGCGCTGGCGCCGGGGGTCACCCGGTACTGGAGCGTCGTCGATCTCTCCGTCGCCGTTCCCGACGGCGCCATCGCCGTCGTCGAAGGCAGCCCGGAGTGGTGGAGAGCCAGGGCGGCCGCACGTCTGCTGGTGGTGAACGACTGGCTGCGTCGGCGCTTCGCCCGTAAGGCGGGCCAGCGAGTCCTCCAGACATGGCACGGCACCCCGCTGAAGAGGCTGGCGCTGCATCGCCCCGGGTTCGACCCTCGGCGCATGGCGGCCGTGGTGAAGGAGTCGCGCCGCTGGGACGTGCTGCTCGCTCAGAACACTTACTCCGAGCGGATCCTCCGCAAGGCCTACGCGTTCTTCGGTCGGCCGATCTGGGTGGAGGGCTACCCCCGCAATGACGCGCTCGTCTCCGGCGATCCTGCGCTCGTGCGCACGGCCCTCGGCATCGCCGAGGGGGAACGCGTGCTCCTCTACGCGCCCACCTGGCGGGATGACCGCCGGGAGATGGTCGACTTCATCGACCCCGAGGCCCTCGCCGCCCAGGCGGATGCCGTCGTGCTCGTCCGAGGGCACTCGCGCACCATCGACACCGGACGCGATCACGCCGGAGCGCGGGTCATCGACGTGACCGGATTCCCCGAGACGTCGCAGCTCCTCCTCGCCGCTGACGCGCTGATCACCGACTACTCCTCGGTCATGTTCGACTTCAGCGTCACGGGCAAGCCGATGTACTTCCTGGTTCCCGACCTCGACCATTACCGGGGTCAGCTCCGGGGGTTCTACTTCGATCTCGAGGAGAGGGCGCCGGGGCCGCTGGTCCACACCCAGGAGGAGCTGGCCGCCGCCCTCGCCGACCAGGGGCACGAGTCCGCCTACGCGGAGCGCTACGCGGCCTGGCGTGCCCAGTTCAACACCAGGGATGACGGCCACGCCGCCGAGCGCGTCGTGTCGCGCATCCTCGACCAGGGCTACGTCACCCGCTGATCCGTGTCAGGGCAGCGGGGTGTTCCTCGTGCCCAGCCGTGACGCGTCCACGGTGTCGCCCGCACCGCGCAGCACGCCGCCGAGGAAGCCGAGCCCCCACGAGAGGTGCATGGTCGGCATGACGAGCAGCGTCCAGAGCCGCTGTCGGATGCCGCCGCCTCCGGGAGCGAGGGCGACCGCGACGTCGAGCAGGATGTAGATCGCGAGCGGCAGGTAGACGAGGGATGCGACGAGCGACACCACGCCGGAGAGGACGCCGGTCGCCTGCAGCACGCCGACGATGAGGGCGAGAGCGACGAGCAGCACCAGCGCAGGCGGAGCGAAGAAGCGGATGCCGTTGCGCCGACCGAACCTGCGCACGAGCTCGCCGCGCCACGCACCGGTGGCGCGGAACTGCCGGGCCAGTCGCAGCCAGTTCTCGCGCGGCCAGTATGTCACCGACAGCTCGGGATCGAACCACACGCGGTGTCCGGCCTGGCGGATGCGGAGGTTGAGCTCCCAGTCCTCGCCCCGCCTGATCGACTCGTCGAAGAGGCCGACCTCCTCGAGCACCGATCGCCGCATGACGCCGAGATACGCGGATTCGGCTTCGCCCTCCTGGGATCCGCCGTGATAGGCGCCGCCGCCGAGGCCGACGGGGGAGTTGTAGAGGCGGGCCACGGACCTCTGGAAGGGCGTGCGCCCCTCGGCGTGCATGACGCCGCCGACGTTCGCGGAGTCGGTGCGATCCAGCGTGTCGATGGCGCGGGCGGCATAGCCGGGGGAGAGCTCGGAGTGCGCGTCGACTCTGATGATCGTCGCGTACCTGCTGGCCCGGATGGCCGCATTCAGTCCCACCGGGATGTGCGCTGCCGGGTTCTCGACGAGACGGATGCGGGAGTCCTCACTCGCGAGCCGCTGCGCGAGCTCCGTCGTCCCGTCGGTGGAGGGGCCGAGCGCGAGCACGAGCTCGGCGGGGATGTCGAGCCGCTGCTGCAGGACGGAGGCCACGGCGTGCTCGAGGTAGGCCCGCTCGTTGAGCACCGGCATGACGAAGGACACCCCGTCGGGATGCTCGGTGGTTACGTGGTCAGGCACATGATGATCATGTCATGACGCGATCGGGGGTTCGCTGACCGAGGGCGGCGGTGACGTCGGCGCGTCCGCGGATCGACATGGAACCGGATTCTCGGATAACGGAACCATCTCTATCCCTCTCGGGAGCCGCCGAGGAGCCGAGCGCGCGACCCCGACTCGGTACTCTGGAGGGATGGGTGCAGTGTCCGACGCGAAGAAGGCCTACCGACTGCTCAGACGCGCACTCCGCTCACGCTCGGCCGTGCAGCGCGTGCGTCGACGCCTCGCAGAGGACGGCCCGCACCCTTCCGGGCACTTCAAGGTCGCCGTGTACTTCGCAGACGGCGCCGTGAACATGTACCAGATGCGTCAGTGGTACCGTCCGCTGGCCGAGCTCGCGAAGCGCTGGCCCGTCGTCGTGCTGTCCCGGGTCGCCACGGGCGCCGAGAAGCTCCTCGACGAGGACGCTCCTCCCGTCGCCTTCGTGCCGACGGTGCGAGACCTCGAGAGGTACATCGCCGATCAGGACATCCGGATCGTGCTGTACGTGAATCAGAACACGCGCAACTTCCAGATGTTCCGCTACGGCCGGCGCTGGCACGTCTTCATCAACCACGGCGAGTCCGACAAGATGTACATGACGACGAATCAGTACAAGGCGTACGACTACGCGTTCGTCGCGGGGCAGGCGGCGAGAGACCGACTCAGCCGGACGCTGTGGGACTACGACATCGACCGGCGCACGATCGAGATCGGGCGCCCGCAGGCGGATCACTACTCCGGGGCACTGCCGTACACGCCCGATGAGCGCACCGTCGTGCTCTACGCGCCGACCTGGGAGGGCGACCGCCCGAGTGCGCACTACGGCTCGATCGCGTCGCACGGTGAGGCTCTCGTCGGCGCGCTGCTCGCCACCGGCCGTCATCGCGTGCTCTACCGCCCCCACCCGCGGAGCGGCGTCATCGACGACGGGTACGGCGCCGCGCATCGTCGCATCGTCGCAGCGATCGCGGCGGCCAATGCCGCCGACGCGACAGCCCAGCACGTGTACGACGACGGCCCGGAGCTCGGCTGGCAGCTCGCGGCCGCCGACGTCGCGATCGTCGACATCTCCGCCATGGTCTACGACCGCCTCGCTGTGGGCAAGCCCCTCATGATCACCCGTCCGGTCGACGAGCAGGCGTCCGTGGACACGAACGGCTACCTCTCCGACTGCGAGTGGCTGACCGCGGATGCCGCGCGAGACATCGTCGCCGAGGTCGAGCGCGTCCATGCCGACGAGGCGGCGATCGCGCGTCTGCGCATGTGGGTGCAGCACTACTTCGGCGATACCACCCAGGGAGTCGCCACGGAGAAGTTCCACGCCGCCGTCGAGCAGCTCATGCAGAAGTGGGAGCGCTGGCACGCCCACGAGATGGGCGCGGTCCGCCCCGATGAGGACGATGACGACGAAGAGGGCGACGAAGACGACGTGGACGAATGAGCGTGCAGCTCCCGCTCACCGAAGCCGTCGCCTCGCGGCTGCGTGTCCTCTCCGAGACGGGGTCGACGAACGCCGACCTGAGGGCTCAGTCCGCGGATGCCGGAGGCTGGCCTCATCTCTCCGCGATCGCGACCGACAACCAGACCGCCGGCAGGGGCCGCCTCGACCGCAGCTGGATCGCCCCTCCCGGCGCGGCGATCGCCGTCTCCGTGCTTCTTCGCGAGCTTCCGCAGCGTCCCGAGGCGAGGGGATGGATTCCTCTGGCGGCGGGGGTGGCGATGTCAGATGCGATCGCCGCGCAGTTGCCCGGACACGACGTCGCCGTGAAGTGGCCGAACGACATCCTGGTCGACGGAGGCAAGATCTGCGGCATCCTCGCCGAAGCCGTGACCGAAGCGGTGATCGTCGGAACCGGTGTCAACACGGGGATGGCAGCGTCCGACCTCCCCGTCCCCACCGCGACGTCGTTCGCGGTGCTCGGCGCGGAGGCCGATGCCGATCGGCTGATCGCCGACTATCTGCGCGGCCTCGACCGGCTCCTGACGGCGCTGATCGACGCGGGAGACGCCGTCTCCAGCGGACTCCACTCCGCCGCGAGCGCTCGCTGTGCGACCATCGGCGCTGAGGTGACGGTGTCGCTGCCCGGCGACAGGACGCTCCAGGGCACCGCGCTCTCGCTTGACGACGACGGGCGCCTCATGGTCCTGGCGGACGGCGTCGAGCACGCCGTCTCGGCCGGTGACGTCGTCCACGTCCGCCCCGCCCGAGACTGACACGCCCGGAGTGCGGGCGCCGTTGTCGGTCGGTGCATGCACAATGGAGGGGTGACCCAGCCCGTGACTCTCGGAGGCCGCCCGACGATGCCGCCTCCCGGCGTGCCCACGGAAGAGCTCCTCATCGCGAAGTTCCGTGGTCAGGCGCGACGGCTGTTCTGGTCGGCGCTGGTCCTGATCGCGACGTGCGGCGCCACGGCGTACTTCTACGGGAATCTCCCTGCGCCCTTCGAGGACTGGATGCTGCTGACGGCGGCCGGGCTGCTCATCGTTCTTCTGGTCATCGTTCCCTACGTGATCTGGCACTCGCGGACCGTCACGATGACCACGCGCAGGGTGATCGTCAACAACGGCGTGGGGTCCAGGAACCGGCGCGAGATGTCTCATGCACGCGGATACTCGATCGGCGTTCGGCGCGGGGTGCTGCAGCGCATGTGGGGCGCAGGGACGATCACGCTCACCAACGGCGTCGACGCTCCGCTGCGTCTGGCGAACGTGCCCAACGTCACGCTGGTCCACGAGACCCTGGCCGACCAGATCGAGGTCAGTCAGATCCTCGCCCACAGAGACGCGCAGTCCGGCGCCGAGACGCCCTTCGGCATCTGAGTCGTCTCTGCCGCCGACGAAGCCGTGCAGTCTCGGTCGGTTGAGAGACCGTGTCACCCGCTCCCGCACCGGTGCGGGAGAATGGTCATGACGAATGGAGGCGGCACATGGCGCTGCGTGTAGGCGTGATCGGTGGAGGCCAGCTGGCCAGGATGATGATCGCTCCGGCGGTCGAGCTCGGGCTCGACCTGCGGGTGCTCGCAGAGGGCGACGGCATGTCCGCCCAGCTCGCCGCGACAGCGGTGGGCGACTACCGTGATCTGGACGCGGTGCGGGCCTTCGCGAAGGACGTCGATGTGATCACCTTCGACCATGAACACGTCCCGCAGGATGTGCTGCGCGCGCTCGTGGCGGAGGGCGTCTCCGTGCACCCGGGTCCCGATGCCCTCCAGTTCGCCCAGGACAAGCTCGTCATGCGGGCGCGTCTGGCAGAGCTCGGCGTGCCGCAGCCCGAATGGGCAGCCGTGCGGGATGCCGATGAGCTGAAGACCTTCCTCGATTCCCACGACGGTAAGGGGGTCGTGAAGACCCCGCGCGGCGGCTACGACGGCAAGGGCGTACGAGTGGTGCGCGCCGCCGACGAGGCGCAGGACTGGTTCGATGCGCTGGCAGAGGGGGAGGCGCTGCTGGTCGAGGAGCTCGTCGGCTTCGTCCGCGAACTCGCGCAGCAGGTCGCTCGGCGACCCGGCGGGCAGATCGTCGCGTACCCGGTCGTCGAGACGGTGCAGCGCGACGGCGTCTGCGCCGAGGTCATCGCTCCGGCGCCTGCCGCACCCGACAGGCTCGTCCAGGTCGCGGAGGAGATCGGGCGTGCGATCGCCGAAGGCCTCGGAGTGACCGGGATGCTCGCCGTCGAGCTGTTCGAGACCGACGACGAGCGCATCCTCGTGAACGAGCTCGCGATGCGTCCGCACAACAGCGGACACTGGAGCCAGGACGGCGCCGTCACCGGGCAGTTCGAACAGCACCTGCGTGCCGTCGCCGACCTGCCGCTCGGCGATACCTCGCCGCGGGCCGCCTGGTCGGTCATGGTGAACATCCTCGGGGGCCCTTCCGAGGGGACGCTCGACGAGCGGTTCGCCGCCGCCATGACAGAGCATCCGTCGGCGAAGATCCACACCTACGGCAAGGCGCCCCGCCCTGGGCGCAAGGTGGGTCACGTGAACGTGTCGGGTGACGATCTCGACGACGCGGTCTATGTGGCCCGCGCCGCAGCGGCGCACTTCGTCTGAGCGGTCGCCCGCTCGACGACAGTGCGCGTCGAGGTGTGCCGCTGGGGGGTTCTCACAGCGCGAGACCTTAGCCTGATCTGGTGACTGAGCCACTGCACTCCTCCACCGCTCCTCTCGTCGGCGTCGTCATGGGCTCCGACTCCGACTGGCGGGTGATGAGCGACGCCTCTCAGGCGCTCACCGACTTCGGGATCCCGCACGAGGTGGAGGTGGTCTCCGCCCACCGGACCCCCGACAAGCTCATGTCCTACGCGCGAGAGGCCCGCGGCCGTGGTCTCCGCGTCATCATCGCGGGAGCCGGGGGAGCCGCCCATCTGCCAGGGATGCTCGCCTCGATGACGCCGCTGCCCGTGGTCGGGGTGCCCGTGCCTCTCGCCTATCTCGACGGCATGGACTCGCTGCTGTCGATCGTGCAGATGCCGGCGGGCATCCCCGTCGCCACGGTGTCCATCGGAGGGGCGAAGAACGCGGGGCTGCTCGCCGCCCGCATCCTCGGCACGTCTGATGCTGACCTCGCGGATCGGGTCGAGGCCTATGCGCGGGACCTCGAGTCGCAGGTCGAGGACAAGAACGAACGGCTGAAGGAGTCTCTGTGACGCTGGCCGCGCCGCGTGCAGCCGGGCGTCCGCTGATCGAGACGCGCCCGCTGCGGCATCCCGACGTGTCCGACTCCGGGACCATGATCAAGCGCGGCTGGTGGCTCGTCGCTCTCAACGTCCTGCTGCCCGGGTCCGCCCAGCTCCTGGCGGGTAGCCGACGACTGGGCCGCTTCGGTCTGGGGGCCACTCTCACTGCCTGGTTCCTGGTCATCGTCGCGGCGGGCCTCGCGCTCTTCGCGCGGCCCACGCTGCTGTGGCTCACGATCGGCGCCGGATGGTTCTCCGCTGTCGTCCTGACCGTGGTGCAGGTGCTGCTCGTCGGCTACGTCATCCTGTGGATCGTCCTCACCTTCGACACGCTGAGACTCGTGCGGCTCGTGAAGATCCCGGGGCTGTCGAAGTTCGCGCTTCCTGTCGTCACGCTGCTGCTGCTCGGGCTCGTCGGTTCGGTCACCGGTGTGGCCGCCTCCTATGTGGGCACGGTGCGCAGCACGATCTCGACCATCTTCGGCAGCAGCGGCCCGAGTCTCCCCGCCAGCGACGGCTACTACAACATCCTCCTGCTCGGCGCCGACAGCGGCGAAGGACGCGACTCGATGCGCTTCGACAGCATCTCGGTCGTCTCGGTGAACGCGACCACCGGTGCGGTGACCATCACCGGCATCCCGCGAGACATGCCGAACTTCCCGTTCGCCGAAGACAGCCCGATGCGTGATCCGGAGCTCGTCGGCTTCGACTACCGCAACTACTTCGAGGGGCACAACGACTCGAAGTGCGGATGGGGTCCTGGCATCAACCAGCTCACGAACGCCGTGCAGGTGTGCCGCAAGGACGAGGGCGCGAGCCTCTACCCGAACGCGACGGCGCAGGGTTCCAACCCCGAGATCGAGGCGACGAAGGATGCCGCTGAGGGCATCCTCGGCATCAAGATCCCGTACTACGTCTTCCTCGACATGAAGGGGTTCGCGAACCTCGTGGATGCGCTGGGTGGAGTGAAGATCACCGTCGCCGAGCGTCTACCGAAGGGCGGGCCGCCCCCCGGTTCCGGCGCCCACGACGTGGACTCCTGGGCGATCGGCTGGATCGAGCCGGGCGAGCAGACCATGGACGGCGATACGGCCCAGTGGTACGCCCGCTCGCGGTACACGACGAGCGACTGGGACCGCATGCTCCGGCAGCGACAGCTGCAGGAGGCGATTCTGGCGCAGTTCACGCCGCAGACCGTGCTCACGCGCTTCAATGAGGTCGCGGCGGCGGGTACCGCCCTGGTGCACACCGACCTGCCCCAGGACAAGCTGCCCGAGTTCTTCGATCTCATGACGAAGGCGAAGGAGCAGCAGGTCAGGACGATCGAGCTGACTCCTGACAACGGCGTGCCTGAGAAGGGCATCGACTTCGGTTCCATCCACCAGATGATCCAGGATGCGCTGCACCCGCCGACGGAGACTCCGACGCCGACCCCATGAGACGCGGGCTGCGGCCCGAGCTGATACCGGCGGGTCATCTCGTGCAACGCGGGCATGAAAAAGCCCACGGCCGCCACCTGAGAGTGAAGGGGGCGGTCGTGGGCCTCCGGTGAACCACCGGATTTACCAGACGACGGTGATCGGAGGGGGAGGGATCACCGTCGTCCAGTCGATCACCGCACAGGGCGGCGATCAGATCTAGGCGCTCTTGCGGCGGGAGACTCCCACGGCGACGAGCGCTCCACCTGCGACGAGAGCTGCTGCTCCGCCGCCGAGGATCCACGGCGACACGCTGCCGCCCGTCAGAGCGAGCTCCATACCACCGGTGAGCGGAAGCTCGCTGCCGGCGGATGCGACCGTCGGATCGTGGTCGCAGCTCGTTGCGGCATCGTGCCCGTGCGAGACCGTGATGGTCGCGGTGTACGAGCGCGAGCCGGAGAACGAGACTCCGTAGGAGCCCTCGCCGTTGGACGGCGGACGGAACGTCAGGACGAGGCTGCCGTCTGCGGCAGCGGTGTTGCCCGAGACCGCCGAATCGGCGGCGTTGAGTCCGGACACCGACACGCCCACGTGCTCGGACGGCTGGAAGTAGCCGGCGCCGAAGACGATGGTCGAGACCTCGCAGATGTCGACGATCGGATCGTCGACGCTCACGCTCGGCGGCTTCGCGTACGAATCGGACGCGGCCGTTGCGGCATTGGCGGCGACCGGTGCGGTGAGCACGAGTGCGCCAACGGTAAGGCTGATGGCAGCCAGTTTCTTCAGCATGATTCTCCCCAGAAATTCACGCGGAATCGCAACCGAACACACCCCTGCATTCGACTGCGTGGGCCCTTCCTGTCCCCACGACAGGATGATAGGGCCCAGATATTCCCCAGTGCAGACGACACTACATCATCTGCATGGCAATGTCACGAGGCGCAGCGCAGTTCCTCACGATGGATCGCGGGGTCCCTCACGAGAGGGGTGTGGGTCACCTCGGTGAGGCGCGCGCCCGCGCCGTCGCCCTGGAACTCGACCGTGATCGTCGTCGACTCGCCGGGTGCGAGGAGCACCTCGTGCTGCACGGCGGACCGTGTGCCGAGGGTGGCGGTCTGCACGGGGTCCTCCTTGCCGTCGCGGTGGATGCGCGACGGTGTCGCCCCCTCGGGCCCGTAGACGGTGATCAGCGTCCGCACCGATCCTGCGGCGACGCCGTAGAAGCCGTCCGCCGTCACATAGGGAGGCAGCGCTGTCGCCGCATCCGCTGGCGCGCCGTTGGTCCACGTCACCTGCACGCGTGTGGTCGGACGCCCCTGGCACGAGCCGATCGACGTGGTGATCTCGGCATCCGTGTAGTAGTCCATCTTGCCGCCGGTGGTGTCGTTGAAGAGCACCCCGACGTATGTCCCGTTGGGGCCGTCGACCGGGAGCGCACCGCCCAGCGACGACGAGGCGAGGATCCTCTCCTCGTCCTCGTGGGCGCTCCACACGCGGATGCGGCCCTGGTCGGCGGAGGTGGCGAGAGCTCCGACGAGATCCTTCGGAGCCGCTCCCGAGAGCGTCGCGCCGAACAGCGCGGTCGCGGCCTGGGCGAACACCTCGTCCTGCACGGCGGGGTCCGGCACGGCGGCGTAGATCTCGGAGAGCAGCAGGCTGACGACGTTGTCCTTGTCGGCGGTGAAGGGCCCGAACGCGATCGGGCCGGTCACGGCGAGGAGGTTCTTCGTCATCACGGCGTCGACCGCGATCACCCCGTCCACCGTGGTGCCGAAGCGTCCCTGCCAGCGGGCGGCGATGAGCGGCGCGGCCTCGGTGAAGTCGGGGATGTTGGTGATGTTCTGCAGGTAGCGCCCCGGGCGATCCTCGAACAGTGCGACGGTCGACTCGCTGAGGGAGAGCGAGGCATCGAGCGCGGGGAAGTCGCGCGTCGACGCCTGCTGGCTCAGGGTGATCCTCCCGCCCTCGGCGTGCAGGAGCGCGATGGCGCCGATGATGCCGCCGGAGGAGCGGACCTCGGCGTTGTTCTGCATCGCGATCACATAGTTGCGCGGTCCTTCACCGCCGAGCATGCTCGGCAGGAGCGCTGACGCGCCGTGCAGCGACCCCACGACGGTCGCCGCCTGCGTGACGGTGGTGCGCAGCTTGCGGACCGCGTCCGCGAGGGGAGGGAGCGTCGCGTCGGCGTCGATCTGGCGTGCCCTCGTCACGGCCGAGGCGAGCGTCGCGTCGGCATCCGCGAGCGACGGCTCGATCTTGGCGAATGGCGTCAGATCGATGGTCCCGTTCGAGAACCCCAGGCTCGCGAGATCGAGATCCCCTGCCGCTTTCAGCACGGGGTTCAGCGCGTCTGTCGCGATGTCATCGGCGATCTCCGCGACGTCGCTCACCGCGGTGAAGTTGGGGCCGATCCACGGGACGAATCCGAAGGCATGCCAGACCGGGTCGGAGGTGAGGTCGTGGGCGGACCCGGCGTGGTGGGCGATGCGCTGGGAGACGGTCGCCGCCTTCTCGAGGTCGCCGTCGCCGATCGCCTTCTTCAGCTGACCGGATGAGGCGGCGACCTGCTGCAGGTCGTTCACGGCCCCGATTCCCCGCACGGTCACCCAGCCGACGGCCAGGAGGAGGAGGGTCACGAGAACGCCGATGGTCCAACGGAGCCACCGGCGACGTACCGGAAGACGCCCGTCGCTCATGCGAGCATTCAAGCACGAAGGCGCCTGTGCGCGTGAGCGGATGCCGGGAATCGGCGGCCATGCGGGCCGGGCTCCCAGGTTCCCGGCGGCACCGCGATTACCCTGGGGGCATGGGTGCTCGGCTGCGTGTGGTTCTGGATCAACTCGTGCACGTCGCCGATGCCGACCACGCCTCCGCGGCGCTCGATCTCGCGGCCGGTCTGGTCGAGACCGCGCCCTCCGGGTGCGGGGTGGAGGCGATCGTGCCGTCGGGATCGACCGTGTCCATCGCCGGCATGGCCGACGTGCGCACGCTCGGCCTCGCGCGCCGCGAACTCGCGGCGTCGTGGCAGATGGGACTCGCGCCCGGCGTCGGCGGAGGCCTCATCCACTCGGCATCCCTCATGGCTCCGCTCGTCCGGCACGATCGCGTGCACGACAACGACCAGACCACGGTGACGCTGTGGGACCTGCGTGCCTGGGAGGCGCCCGAGACGCTGTCGAAGTCGACGGTCGTCTGGCAGCGCGGGATGCTGCGCAGGGCCGTGAAGCACGCGGACGCCGTC
Source organism: Microbacterium sp. LWH10-1.2 (assembly GCF_038397765.1). NCBI lineage: Bacteria > Bacillati > Actinomycetota > Actinomycetes > Micrococcales > Microbacteriaceae > Microbacterium > Microbacterium sp. LWH10-1.2. Next base: position 2,044,923 of record NZ_CP151638.1, on the reverse strand, counting down.
GTCGTCCCCTCGCACGCGGTCGCCGAGCGGCTCGCGGCGCTCAGCAAGCTCGGTGATCGCATCAGGGTCATCCCCGGAGCCGCCCCACGGGCGCTCGTCGTCCCGCTCGATGCGTCGGCACGGCGCGCAGCGCTCTCGCTCCCCGCCCGGTACATCGTGCTCACGGGGACGGCCTCGTCGCTGACGGCGGGGTTCGCCGCGGCGGCCGCCGTCGATGCGGACGCCGTGGTGCTCGACGTGCCAGAGGGTTCAGAGCCGCGTCTCGCGGAGCTTGCTGCCGCGGCAGGACTGTCCGAGTCCCGCGCCCACATCCGTGGAGCCCTCGCAGTGGAGGACCGAGCCGCGATCTTCGCGGGTGCCGCTGCCTTCGTCGCGACCGCCGACGAGACCGCCTGGCCCTGGCGCGTCGTCGAGGCGATGACGCTCGGCGTGCCCGTCATCGCCGTGGCCAGCGGCGTGCACCGCGACGTGATCGCCGACGGGGGAGCGGTCGTCGCCGAGTCGGAGATCCCGGAGGCCGTCGCAGATGCACTCGGCTCGGGTGCGAGGCGGCTCAGCGTGCTCGGCGCCGACCGATCCCGATCCTTCTCCTGGGCGAGTTCGGCCGAGCGTGTGTGGGGACTGCACGCCGATCTCTGAGGGCCGCTGTTCCGCGTGATCATGCGTGTCAGATGCCCTTTCCTGGGAATCTTCCGTCAGACTTGAGCGCATGACTGGACAGGCCCCGCGTCCGCATCGCTTCTTCGTGCCCCGACGAACCATGGCGAGTCTCATCGCCGTCGCCGCTCTCGTGCTCGGAGTGCTCGTCCCCACAGGGGCCGCGGTCGCAGCGCCATCCGCTTCCGTCCCGACGACAGGGGCGCTGTCGGGTATCAAGCCGATGACTCTCGACGGGTTCGATCCGGGCAATCTGATCAGCGATGCCGTGTTCACCGACAAGAACGCCATGACCGAGGCGCAGATCCAGTCGTTCTTCAACAGCAAGGTCAGTCGCTGCCTCGGAGGGATCGATGAGGAGGGGCAGCCGATCGTCTGCCTCAAGGACTTCAGGATGTCCACCGTCAATCGGCCGGCCGATTCCTACTGCTCGGGCTACACCGGTGCGCCGAACGAGAGCGCGGCGACGATCATCTACCGCGTTTCTCAGAGCTGCGGGATCAACCCGCAGGTTCTCATCGTGATGCTCCAGAAGGAACAGGGCCTGGTCACGCACACATGGCCGAGCGGGAAGAGGTTCCGAGCTGCGCTCGGACAGGGCTGCCCTGACGGCGGCATCCCGTGTGACCCGAAGTTCGTCGGTTTCTTCCACCAGATCTACGGGGCGGCCCGTCAGATGCAGATCTACATGGAAGGCAGATACTTCACGTACTACGCCCCGGGCAAGACGTGGAACATCCTCTTCAGCCCGTACCCGGAGAGGAACTGCGGCAGCGCACCGGTCTTCGTCGCGAACAAGGCGACATCGGCGCTGTACTACTACACCCCGTATCAGCCCAACGCGGCCGCCCTCCGCGCCGGCTACGGCGAAGGCGACGGATGCTCCGCCTACGGTAACCGGAATTTCTACAACTACTTCACCGACTGGTTCGGTTCGACGCAGGGGGTATCGAAAGACGACCCCTTCGGGGGACTCGAGATCTTCGAGACCAGACCCGGAGTGATCGTCGCTGCCGGTTGGGCGATCGACCCCAACTCGACGGACCCGGTCGCGATCCACGTCTACGTCGGAGCCGCCGGGTTCCCGTTCCAGGCGAACCTCGAGCGCGCGGATATCGGACGGATCTATCCGAACTTCGGCAGCAGACACGGATTCATGGCGGAGGTGAAGCCACCTTCTGCGGGTGAGTACGACGTGTGCGTCTATGCCATCAACATCGGTGCCGGCAAGAACCGCACGATGGGCTGCAAACGAATGGTCGCTCTGACGGGGCCGCCCATAGGCGCGTTGGAACAGGTCTCACCCCAGGTGTCGAGCATCGACGTCGCCGGATGGGCGCTGGACCCCGACACGGCCGAGCCGATCGACGTTCATGTGTACGTGGACGGCGTCGGCCAGGCGACGAAGGCGGACCGCGAACGGGCGGATATCGGGAACGCCTACCCGAGAAACGGTTCCAAGCACGGCTTCAGTCTTTCTGTGCCCGCGACCAAGGGCAGTCATGAGGTCTGCGTCTACGCCATGAATCTCGGTCCGGGGAGCACGACCGTCCTCGGATGTCGGACGGTCGAGGTGAAGGGCGCGGTGATCGAGGAGAAGGGGCGGCCCCCCGTCGGCTCCTTCGAAGCGCTCACGTCGAAGGACGGAACGGTGACCGCGGCGGGGTGGGCTCTCGATCCCGACACCGCCGATCCGATCAAGGTCCACTTCTACGTCGCCGGAGTGGGACAGGCATTCGACGCGAACAAGTCGCGTCAGGACATCGCCAGTGCTTTCCCGGGATACGGGGACAAGCACGGATTCGATGCGACCTTCGTGGTGAGCACCGACAACGCCACGGTCTGCGCGTACGCCATGAACAACGCCCAGGGCGGCAACACGTCTCTCGGGTGCCGAGACGTCGCAGTCGCCGACATGCCCGAGAAGGGCCGCACGCCGATCGGATCGCTGGAGAGCGTGCAGGTCGACGGCGACACGGCTCGCATCGGCGGCTGGGCTCTCGACCCTGACACCCGCAAGCCCATCAAGGTTCATGCATATGTCGGCGCGAGTGGCACGGAGTACACGGCTGACAAGAAGAGAACGGATGTCGGCAGCGGGTATCCGGGCTACGGCGACAACCATGGATTCGATGAGACGATCAAACTTCCCACAGGGAAGTCGTCCCTCTGCATCTACGCGATCAACACCAAGGGATCGGTGCATACCCTTCTGGGATGCCGTGACGTGAATGTCGTGCCGCCGCTGCCCGAGCTCGGGCGTTCTCCCGTGGGGTCCCTGGAGCTCTTCCGCGTGACGTCGAACACGGTCAACCTGGCCGGTTGGGCACTGGACCCCGACACCAAGGCATCGATCCCGGTGCACGTGTACGTCGGCTCCTCCGGTACGGCCTACGTCGCGGACAGGACTCGCTCCGACATCGCGGGGGCTTTCCCCGCGTACGGGGCCGCGCACGGCTTCGATATCACCGCGACCCTCCCTCAGGGAAAGAGCACGGTCTGCGCCTACGCGATCAACACGGGGCCGGGACCTCACACTCTGCTCGGGTGCCGTGACGTGACGGTCGGCTCGCCCTCCGGAGATCTCGGACGCGCTCCCATCGGCAACTTCGAGGCGCTCATCGGCGGCCAGGGATCGGCGATCGTGGCGGGCTGGACCCTCGACCCGGACACGACTGATCCCATCGCCGTGCACATGTACGTCGACGGGGTCGGGGTCCCGTACGTCGCCGACCTGGAGCGTGCGGATGTCGCTGCGGCCTATCCCGGAACCGGTACCCGGCACGGCTTCTCTCAGAAGATCGACATGAGCCCTGGCACACACCAGGTGTGCGTGTTCGGAATCAACAACGGGGCGGGTTCACACACGCTTCTCGGTTGCCGGTCCGTCGTCGTCAAATAGCGACGGCCGGAGGAGCGCAGAACACGATCCTCCGGCCGTTCGGCATGAAGCCGGTCTGCCGCGAGAGAGTGTTCGATGCTCAGCCGCGGGCGAGATATCGTTCGAGACCGTCGACGACGTCTTCCGTGACGTACCCCGTCGCCCCGAGCTTCGTGAGGTCCAGCGTGCTGTTGCGTGGACGGGGAGCGATCGGCGTGGTCGCGGACGCGAAGTAGTCCTCGGTGCTCACCCCGGTGACCCGCGAGGGATCGCTGCCGACGAGCGCGTAGACGCGCCGCGCGACATCGGCCCAGGAGAGGGGCTCTCCTGATCCGGTGACGTTGTAGACCCCGTAGGCCGCACCTGCGCCCAGAAGGTGAGACACGGCACGGGCGATGTCGTCCGTGAACGTCAGCCGGCCCACCTGATCGTCGACCACCTTCGGATCGATCCCGCGTTCTGCAAGCGAGGCCATGGTGCTCACGAAGTTCTTTCCCTCGCCGATCACCCAGGACGTGCGGAGGATGTAGTGACGGGGAACGGTGCTCACGATCGCGTCGCCAGCGGCCTTGGTCTGACCGTAGACACCGAGTGGTCGTAGCGCGTCGTCCTCGACATAGGCCCCGTCCTTCGTGCCGTCGAAGACGTAGTCGCTCGAGACGTGCACGAGGGTGATGCCGTGCGCAGCGGCGACACGGGCGAGCGCGGCGACGCCGGTGACGTTCGAGGCCCAGGCGTCCTCACGGCCATCGGGCGTCTCCGCGAGGTCCACAGCCGTGTAGGCCGCGGCATTCACGATGGTGTCGTAGTCGCGCCAGCGCCGGGAGGAGAGGAACGCGGGATCGGCCAGGTCGATGGAGTCGCGTCCCGCGTAGTCGTAACGGGGAGAGTCTCCGAAGAGGTCACGCAGGGCGAGGCCCAGCTGGCCGTTCGCTCCGACGATGAGGGTCTTCTTCGGAGGGATCGGGGTCACATCGGCCAGGCGCGGATGAGCGAGATCCTTCGCGGAGATCTCCACCTCGGAGAGCGGAATCGGCCACTGGATGGCGGCCGTCTCGTCGGCGAGGTTGAGGAAGGAGTACTCGGCATCCGCCGACCAGTGGTCGTTCACGAGGTAGGCGTACGCCGTATCCGATTCGAGGGTCTGGTAGGAGTTGCCGACGCCTCTGGGCACGAAGATCGCGCGAGAGGGGTCGATCTCGGCGGTGAACACCGCGCCGAACGTCGGTCCCTCACGGAGGTCCACCCAGGCGCCGAAGATGCGACCGGTCGCGACCGACACCCACTTGTCCCAGGGTTCCGCGTGGATTCCGCGGGTGGTGCCGATCTCATCGTTGAACGAGATGTTGTTCTGGACAGGACCGAAGTCGGGAAGGCCGGCGGCGACCATCTTCTCGCGCTGCCAGTTCTCCTTGAACCAGCCGCGGGAGTCGCCGTGAACAGGGAGCTCGGCGATGAGCAGCCCGGGGATCGTCGTCTCCGTGAAGGAGAGCGACTTGCCGAACTCGGTCATCACTGGCCCTTGGACGCGTAGAACGATTCGGTCGCGTCCTTCGACGGGGCCCACCAGGCCTCGTTGTCGCGGTACCACGCGATGGTCGACGCGAGACCGGACTCGAAGTCACCGAACGTCGGCGTCCAGCCGAGCTCCGTGCGCAGCTTGGTGGAGTCGATCGCGTAGCGGAGGTCGTGGCCCGCACGATCGGTGACGTGGTCGTAGGCGTCGGCGGGCTGCCCCATCTCGGTGAGGATGAGCTCGACGACGGACTTGTTGTCCTTCTCGCCGTCGGCGCCGATCAGGTACGTCTCACCGATCTCGCCCCGGTCGAGGATGGTCAGCACCGCGGAGGAGTGGTCGTCCGCGTGGATCCAGTCGCGCACGTTGAGCCCCGCGCCGTACAGCTTGGGGCGGATGCCGCGGATCACGTTGGTGATCTGACGCGGGATGAACTTCTCGACGTGCTGGTAGGGCCCGTAGTTGTTCGAGCAGTTCGAGATCGTCGCCCGCACGCCGAAGGAGCGGACCCACGCCCGGACGAGGAGGTCGCTGCCCGCCTTGGTCGACGAATACGGGGATGAGGGGTTGTACGGGGTCGACTCGGTGAACCGCTCGGGGTCGTCGAGTTCGAGATCGCCGTACACCTCATCGGTCGAGATGTGGTGGAAGCGGCGATCGTGACGACGTGCAGCCTCCAGGAGCGTGTACGTGCCGATGATGTTCGTGTCGAGGAAGGGCCTCGGGTCGTGCAGCGAGTTGTCGTTGTGCGACTCCGCGGCGTAGTGCACGACCGCATCGACATCGGCGAACAGGCCGTCGACCAGCTCGGCATCGGCGATGTCGCCTTCGACGAAGCGCAGACGGTCGTCTGGAAGTCCGTCGAGCGAGGCGCGGTTGCCCGCGTACGTCAGCTTGTCGAGGACAGTGACATGGGCGTCGGTGTTCTCGATGACGTGGTGCACGAAGTTCGAGCCGATGAATCCGGCACCGCCGGTGACGAGCAGTTTCTGCATGGGATCCAGCGTAGCGGGAGCGTGTCGCAAGACTCGGAGCGTTTGTTCAGGTGGGGACGATCAGGGAGACTAGTCAACATGCGTGGCATCATTCTCGCCGGCGGCACAGGCTCCCGGCTGCATCCGATCACCCTTGGCGTATCAAAGCAGCTGGTTCCGGTTTACGACAAGCCGATGATCTACTATCCGCTGTCGACGCTGATCCTCGCGGGAATCCGCGACATCCTGATGATCACGACGCCGCACGACGCCGAGGCGTTCCAGCGTCTGCTCGGCGACGGGTCGAAGTTCGGCGTGTCGATCACCTACAAGACGCAGCCCTCTCCGGACGGCCTCGCCCAGGCGTTCGTCCTCGGGGAGGAGCACATCGGTTCCGACTCCGCCGCGCTCGTTCTCGGCGACAACATCTTCTACGGCCAGGGCATGGGTACCCAGCTCCGCCAGTACACCGAGCTCGATGGCGGCGTCGTCTTCGGATACTGGGTCGATGATGCGACGGCCTATGGCGTCGTGGAGTTCGACAAGGCCGGCAAGGTGGTCTCCTTGGAGGAGAAGCCCGAGCGGCCGAAGAGCAACTACGCGGTGCCCGGGCTCTACTTCTACGACAACGATGTGATCGAGATCGCGAAGAACCTCAAGCCATCGCCTCGCGGAGAGCTCGAGATCACCGATGTCAACCGCGAGTACCTCGAGCGCGGCAAGCTCAAGGTGCAGCTTCTGACGCGCGGCACGGCGTGGCTGGACACAGGGACGTTCGACTCCCTCGCCGAGGCGACCGACTTCATCCGCACGGTCGAGAAGCGCCAGGGGCTCTCCATCGGCTGTCCTGAGGAGGTGGCGTGGCGTATGGGCTTCCTCACCGACGAGGAGCTCCGCGAGCGTGCCGAGCCGCTTCGCAAGAGCGGGTACGGCGAGTACCTGCTCAAAGCGCTCGCCCAGGGACGCTGAGTGGTGACGAACGGCGTGCTCGCAGCTCCTCGTAGAGCTGTTGTCTTCGCGCTCAGCGGTGACTCTCGTTCTCTCGAGGCGACAACGGTCTCTGCACTCGAGGAGCTCCGCGCCCTCGCGAGCACGGTGATCGTGACCGTGCCTCCAGGCGTGGTGGACGCGGCGTCGGCACTCGCTCACCTCGATGCCCGACTCGTGCCCGTCGAGACGCCTCGCTTCGCTCCGAGGAACTACCGTGAGGGGCTCCACGCGCTGGCGCCCTTCGAGGACGAGATCGACGAGATCGTGCTCACCGGTGACGGGTGGTTCGGCCCGCTCGACTCGTTCGACGCGATGATCGAGCGCATGGACGGCCTCCCGGGGGACGGCTGGCAGGCCGCAGAGATCTCCGGGGAGCTCGACGCCTCGTTCGACGACCAGGGACATCCGCTCCTGGCCATGCCCTGGGCGTGGTTCGTCGCGCGTCGGTCGCTCTTCGAGAGCGCAGACTGGAAGCGATTCTGGGAGGAGCTTCCGAAGCGTCCTCGCGAGGCCGAGCATGAGCGGCTGATCGCCCCCGTGCTCGCCGGGTCAGGGCACCGGATCGAGTTCGCCTTTCCCGCGTCGTCGTACCCCACGAAGAACGCCCCCGCGCACGTGCCGGATCTCCTGATCCAGGACGGCTATCCGTTCCTGGATCGAGGCGTGTTCGGCTGGTACCCCTCGTATCTGGACCGCCACGGGATCATCGGAAGCGACATCCTCGACATCGCGGAGAAGCACGGTCTCGACCGCGACGCCGCGCTCAGCGCCCTTGCGCGCACAGTGCAGCCGAGGACCCTCAATGCGAACGCCGGCCTGCTGGAGATACTCCCGCAGCAGAGCGTCGTACCGGGCACTCCCGTGAAGGGCCTTCGCGTCGCCGCGGTCGTGTACGCGCGCGACCTTCCTGTCTTCGAGCAGCTGTGCGATCAGCTCGCCCACATCCCGGCGGGTTTCGACCTCGTCGTCACGACCACCGACGGGCGAAAGGCCGCACGGATCGAGCGCTTCGTGGAGGCGAGGAGACTCGGCAACGCACGTCTCGACGTTCGGGTCACGCCGTCGCGCAAGGGGAGGGACATGGCCGACTTCTTCGTCGGATGCCATGATCTCCTGCTCGAGCGCGAGTACGACGTGCTCATCAAGGTCCACGCCCGCAAGCACGCGAAGAAGACGCTCAACGTGGTGCGCTACTTCACGCGCTACCAGACGGAGAATCTCCTCGCGTCACCTCACTACGTCGAGAACGTCCTGGGCATGTTCGCGGCCAAACCGCACCTGGGAGTCGTCTTCCCGCCGATGATGCACATCGGATACTCGATCATCGGCACCGGGTGGGGAGGCGGACGCTATCGTCTGACGGCATCCCGATTCCTCCGGAGGATCGGTGTGCAGGTTCCTCTCGAGGACCTGTCGCCCCTGGCTCCTTTCGGAGGCATGTGGATGTGCCGCCCCGAGGCGCTCGCCTCGCTCGCCGAGAAGCGGTTGAGCTATCGCGACTACACGTCGAGCGGACCCATCAAGGATTTCGCCCGCGTGCAGGAGCGCGTCGTCGCGCACGTCGCCGGGGACGCGGGCTTCTACGCCCAGACCGTGCTCACCCCTGAGCACGCCGCGATCAGTCACACCGCGATCGACTACAAGGTCGACCAGCTCTTCTCCACGACTCGCGGGTATCCCGTGGATGCGATCCAGTTGATCCAGAGGGCCGGAAGGATGAGCGGAAGCGGCATCTTCGGCCTCTCCAGGATGTACCTCACGCTGAACCACCCCGTGCTCGCAGCCATCGCGAGCCCGGCCTACAAGGCCGCCTATCTGGCGATCCATGTCGCGAAGCTCGGCAGGCGTGCCGTGCGCTACGCCCGCCGTCGGATCAGCAACTACCGGGGAGGGTTCTGATGAGGACCGCCGAGCTCACGACCTACCCTGCCCGTGCGGCGGGGGTCTTCCCCCCCGGGGGACGACGGCTGCTGATCTACGTCGTCTACGATCGTCGCGGAGAGGTCGAGGACTACGTTCCGTACGCGCTCACAGATCTCCGGCGCTTCTGCGATCGCATCCTGGTGATCTCCAACGGCGCGCTCACCGCGGCCGGACGTGCGACTCTCGAGGGCGTTGCCGACGAGGTGCTCGAGCGGGAGAACTCCGGGTTCGACATCTGGGGTTACAAGCACGGGATCGATCACGTCGCGGACGGCATCGGCGAGTTCGATGAGGTGATCCTCGCCAACGACACCTGGTTCGGTCCCGTACGGCCGTTCGACCCGGTGTTCGAGCGCATGGACGGTCAGGAGCTGCACTTCTGGGGCATGACCGATCACCTGCGGGTCGAGCCGAACCCGTTCACCGGACGCGACTACCTCGCGTACCACCTGCAGTCCTACTGGCTCGTCGCCCGCAAGGAGCTCTTCTCCAGCACGGAGTGGATCGACTACTGGGCGAACCTCCCCGTGATGAACGGATACGAGGATGCGGTGGTGAAGCACGAGGCTGTCTTCACCGAGAAGTTCACGTCTCACGGCTTCGTGGGGGAGGTGGCGTTCCCCACGATCACCGACAAGATCGAGAACCATGCCGTCCTCTACGCCGAGCAGCTGCTCGACGCCGGATGCCCGACACTGAAGCGGCGGCCGTTCTTTCAATGGCCGCCCTATCTCGACCGACTCGCGGTCGTCGGACGGTGGACGCTGGAAGCCGCGGCACGATACGGCTACCCGATGCCGATGCTCATGCAGGATCTGGCTCGCAACGTCGAGCCGCGAACGCTGAACGCGGATGCCGCGCTCCTCGACGTGATCTCTGAGCACGACAGGGCCTACGACCCCACATCGCCATTGCGTACGCTCGCGGTGGCGCACATCTACTATCCGGAGCTCGCTTCGGAGATGCTGGACGGTCTGGACCGGCTTCCAGGCCCCTATGACCTGATCGTGACGACCGCCGACGAAGGACGTGCATCGCAGATCCGTCAGGCGCTGGCCGAGCGGACGCCCCGAGGCAGCGTGGATGTGCGCGTCGTGGACTCCAACGACGGCCGGGACCAGAGCGCGTTCCTCATCGCGTGCCGTGCAGAGCTCCTGAGCGGCGAGTACGAGCTGATCGTCAAGATCCACTCCAAGAAGACTCCACAGGACGAGTTCAACCCCGGGCGTCTCTTCGCGCGTCAGCAGTTCGAGAATCTGCTCGCCGGCGAAGGACACGTGGCGAATGTCGTCGCTCTGTTCCAGCGCGAGCCTGGCCTGGGCCTGGCCTATCCGCCGATGGTGCACATCGGGTACGGAACCATGGGACACGCCTGGTGGGACAACCGCCCGCGCTTCGTCGAGGTGGCGGCCGAGCTGGGCATCCGGGTTCCGATCGATCAGCTCTCCCCGTTGGCGCCATTCGGGTCGATGTACTTCGCTCGCCCGGAGGCGCTGCGACTGCTCCTCGAGCACGAGTGGAGCTATGACGAGTTCGGCGGGGCCGACGCGTACAAGGACGGCGGCCTGGCGCATGTCCTCGAGCGCATGCCCTCGTATGCCGCGGGAGAGCTCGGGTACCACACGCGGACGATTGCGACGCCCGGATACCTCGCCAGAAGCTACACGGCGCTGGAGTACAACCTCGACCAGATGTCGAGCACGATGATGGACACGACGATGCAGCAGATCGAGCGGATGCGCGCGGCCGGCGACTTCGGCGAGGGACGTCTCGAGGACTTCGCGTACATGTACGCGCGGATGAACAGACCCGAACTGGAACCGCGCTTCCGCGCCGTCTTCGAGAGAGTCGCACCGTGGCGACGCCGTCTCGGAAGACTGCGCCCCTCGCGGATCCTGCGCAGACTCTTGCCGACACCCGGCAGCAAGGGAGCATGAAACGAATGACTGAGGCAACGCCGTCGGCGGCCAGCGCGAGGTTCGCGCGGATCGCCACGCTACCGATGCGGAGCATCGGAGCGGTGGGGAAGGGGGCTTCAGGAGGGTTCTTCGCACCTTTCCGAGAGCTCGTCGATCACCGTGAAATGCTCTCGCTCCTGGTGAAACGAGACCTCAAGGCGAGGTACAAGGATTCGGCGCTCGGCTTCCTCTGGGTGCTTGCGCGGCCGCTGATGCAGCTCGCGATCTACTTCGTCGTGCTGGGGCATTTCCTCGGGGCGGCCCGCGGCATCCCCGACTTCGCGATCTACGTGTTCGCAGGACTGACCGCGATGGGGCTGTTCCAGGAGATCCTGGTGGGGGGGACCGGTTCCATCCTCGCGAACTCCGGCCTCGTGAAGAAGGTGTACGTCCCGCGGGAGGTGTTCCCGCTGGCGAGCACGGGCGCCGCCCTGTTCAACTTCGGGGTCCAGCTCGTGGTGCTCGTGATCGCGACCATCGCCATCGGTAAGCCGCCGCTGCACAGCGGTCTCATCTACTTCCTCCCGGCGCTGGCTCTCATCGTCGTGTTCGGACTCGCGCTGGCGCTTCTGTGCGGTGCGATCAACGTCTACCTGCGCGACACGCAGTACCTGGTCGACGTTCTGACGATGATCCTCTTCTGGGCATCGCCTGTCGTGTACGCCTGGCAGATGGTCGCACAGCTCGTGAAGGTGCCGTGGCTTCTCGAGGCGTACACGAACAACCCCCTCACCCTCGCCGTCCTGGGATTCCAGCGCGCGTTCTGGGTGTCCGGCGACGCCGTGGCATGGCCGGACAATCTGATGCTGAGGATGTTGGTCGCGCTGGCCATCGGCCTCGTGCTGCTCTTCGTGAGCCACCGGGTCTTCCTGCGGCTGCAGGGCAATTTCGCGCAGGAGCTGTGAGCATGACGGGAAACAACATGGCTGAGATCGAGGTCGCTGCGCCCGAGGTGGTCAGGGTCGAACACGTCTCCAAGCGGTTCACCGTGCGGAAGGACTCCTCGCTCAAGGAGCGCGTCGTGACCCTGGGACGTGCGGGACGCCAGCATCGCCAGGATTTCTGGGGTCTCAGCGACGTCAGTCTCGGCATCAACGCGGGGACCACGATCGGACTCATCGGTCACAACGGTTCCGGCAAGAGCACACTCCTCAAGGTACTGGGCGGGATCATCCAGCCCACGGAGGGCACCGTCGAGCAGCGCGGTCGGGTGGCGGCTCTCCTCGAACTGGGGGCAGGTTTCCACCCGGACCTCACCGGTCGGGAGAACGTGTACCTCAACGGCTCGGTTCTCGGCCTCAGCAAGGAAGAGGTCGATGAGCAGTTCACTGCGATCCTCGACTTCTCCGGGGTCGGCGACTTCATCGACACTCAGGTGAAGTTCTACTCCTCGGGCATGTACGTGCGACTCGCCTTCGCGATCGCGGTGCACACCGACCCCGACATCCTTCTCGTCGACGAGGTACTCGCGGTCGGTGACGAGCAGTTCCAGGAGAAGTGCCTCGCCAAGATCAAGGAGTTCCAGGCCGAGGGGCGGACGATCATCATCGTGAGCCACGCGCTGGATCAGATCCAATCGCTGTGCGACCGCGTCGTGGTGATGGACAAGGGCAAGCTCGTCTACGACGGCATCCCCGTGACCGCCATCGAGCGGTTCCGGAAGCTGCTCTCGGAGAACACCGTCGGACAGGCGCGTCCTGACCAGATCTCGCGGGCGCTGGAGATCCGGTCGGTCGAGCTCCTCGACGGCGATGGCGGTCATATCGAGGAGCTTCGGGCGGGAGAAGACGTGACGCTCCGCGTCCAGGTCGACATGCTCCGGCCCATCGAGCGGTGGGCGATCGGATTCAGCGTGGACTCATCGCTCGGGCAGATCGCCCTCGCCTCGAACACGGACCTCCTGGACATCGTGCTCGCCCCCTTGAACGCGTCGCGAACCGTGGAGATCACGTTCACGACCGATGGTCTGAGCCCGGGCCACTACTCGGTGAACGTCAACGCCTCGGGAATCAGCGAGCCCACATCTCACGGTCTCATGAACGCCGCGGAGTTCGAGGTGCTCGGCGACACGACGTCCGTCGGACCTGTCGCGACATCCGTGCGGATCGTATGACGGGCGCAGGCCCGCTCGTCTCGATCATCGTCCCGGTCTACGACGCGGGGGAGCATCTCGAGCCCTGTATCCGCTCCATTCTCGAGCAGACGCACTCGGCTCTGGAACTGATACTCGTCGACGACGGCTCCACGGACGGATCGGGAGAGGTGTGCGATCGGCTTGCGGCGCAGGATGTCCGCATCCGCGTCATCCATCAGGAGAACGGCGGCATCGCCGTCGCGCAGAACGCCGGGTTGGATGCCGCCAGCGGGGACCTGATCACCTTCTGCGACAACGACGACCTCATGGCGCCGCGGATGCTGGAGCGGCTCGTCGAGCTGATCGAGTCGACGGGAGCCGACATGAGCTGCTGCCGATGGAAGAACGTCGGCGCGAGTCAGGGTGTCGCCGAGATGCGCAAGCACGCCGATGATCCGTTCGGCGCGTATGAGGTGTTCGATGATCCGGCACGGGCGTATCAGACCGTGTTCTCTCTCGCGCATCGAAAGCTCCTCCGCGTCGAGCTGCGCTACTTCAGCGAGGCGAACTGGGGCAAGATGTACCGCGCTCACCTGTTCGACGGCGTGCGCTTCCCTGCGGGGCGGTACGCACAGGACGTCGCTGTGGCCATGACGCTCTACGAGCGCATGTCATCGGTGGTGTCCTGCGAGGATGCGCTCTACTACTGGCTGCAGCGCGGAGACAGCGTGTCGCATGCGCTTCGCAGCGCGGCATACTACTCGGACATCGTCCATGCGCACGCGCAGTCCTTCGACGTGGCGATCCGTCTCGGGGTGCTTCCCGCTCGGGCGTACACCGGGATGACCGCTCTCCGTTTCGAACGCAGAGCGGCCGGCACGGCCGACGAGCTCCGTCGTCTCGAGGATGACCGGCGGGCGGTCCGCACGCGTGTGCGGCAGTTGAGCATCTGGCAGCGCGTGATCTGTCGCGCGCTCCATCTTCAGCGACTGCTGGAGATCCAGGTATACAACGTCACCGTCCACCGGCGACGTTGAGTCAGCGATCCGGGTTCTGACCGTATCCCGTGGGGTTGCTCGACTGCCAGTTCCATGCGTCGCGCGCCATGTCGGCGACGGAGCGCGTCGCTCGCCATCCGAGCTCATCGAGGGCACGGGACGTGTCGGCCCAGGCACGGGGGAGGTCCCCTTGGCGGCGCGGCCCGACCTCGTACGGGATGGCTTCTCCGACGGCGTTCTCGAACGCCGTGATCAGAGCGAACACGGACGTCGGGGTTCCGGTGCCCAGGTTCCACGCGCGCACACCGGTCCTGCCCGCGATCTCCGCGAGGGCTGCTGCGTGACCCTCGGCAAGATCGACGACGTGGATGTAGTCGCGTTCGCCGGTGCCGTCCGCGGTGTCGTAGTCGTCGCCGAAGACGGTCACGTGAGACCGCCGACCGACGGCCACCTGCGAGATGTAGGGCGCGAGGTTGTTGGGCGGCCCCTGAGGGTCCTCGCCGATCAGGCCGCTCGGATGCGCGCCGATCGGGTTGAAGTAGCGGAGGAGCGCGATGCTCCAGCGCGGATCCGCTGACGCGACATCCGTCAGGATCCGCTCAAGCATCACCTTGGACTGACCGTACGGATTCGTCGAGTCCAAGGGACCGCCGTCCTCTGTGTACGGCGGCTCCTGCCCGTCGCCGTACACGGTGGCCGAGGAGGAGAAGACGAGGCGGTGCACGTCAGCGGCGTCCATCGCGCTCAGCAGCGAGAACGTGGTGTCGAGGTTGTGCGCGTAGTAGTGCAGAGGCTGTGCGACGCTCTCACCGACGGCCTTGAGGCCGGCGAAGTGGATGACGGCATCCGGCCGGGCTGTCGTGAGGATCGTGCGGAGCGCGTCCTGGTCCCGCAGATCTGCGGTGTGCGCAGCCGGGCGACGCCCGGTGATCTTCTCGATCCGGTCGAAGACCTCCGGGGAGCTGTTCGAGAAGTTGTCCACCACCGTGACATCGTGGCCGCCCTCCAGCAGCGTGACGACGGTGTGGGATCCGATGTAGCCGGCTCCGCCGGTGACGAGGACGTGCATGGGTCTCCTTGCTGCGTGCGTTCCGGCGGATGCGTCAGGCCTGTGAAGGCTGCGAGGGTCGCGTCGAGGTGTCGATCCCATCCTCGACGGTGGCGTGCTCTTCGACAAGTGACGTCGGTGCAGCGTCCACCGACGTGGCGGGCGAGGGCGTGTTCGGTGCAACCGCGTCGACACCGTCTCTGGTGTGGTCGACGGCCCAGAGCACCGCAAGAACGGCGAAGGCGAGCGCACCGACGACGCACACTGCAAGCGGAGTGGGTCCGGCATCCCACCACCAGGCCGTCTTGCCGGCGAGGATTCCCGACCCGGAGTACCGCTTGGTGTTCGTGTAGATCGCCAGTGCCTGAGCGCCGCTGATCAGGGCGACGATCACCCAGAGCTGCATCCCGTTGAGGCGGACGGGCCCATGAGGCGGGCGGTTCTCCGAAACGGTCTCGCCATGGATGCTCGGCGCCAGTGCGGTCGCCAGAAAGAGCGTGAGAAGCGGCAGGAGGTAGCGGGGCTGGACGTTCTCGCCCACCATGGCATTGCCGGTGTAGAGGATGTAGAGGGGAATGACGATGACGGACGCGCCCGTGCCGATGAGGGCGATGAGCTTGCGCCATCCCTGCCAGCGCAGGGCTGCGAACAGCACCCCGACAAAGCAGAAGAGCGTGGCCGCCCAGAGGATCGCGGGCATGCCGGTGTCGAGCCAGCCGAGTCCCCAGCCCATTCCGAGCGCTCCGGTCCACAGGCTCGGGAGAGCAAGGAAATTGTTCACGATCGACATGAGGCCGCCTGACCCCGGTGCGTCATCGGTCCATCCCTCGAGGGCACGCCCGGTCTGACCGGCGGCCAGGAACGCGATCCCTGCGGCGGCGATGAGTGCGGCCGGGACGATCGCCCGCAGAACGTAGGCCTTGGAGGGG
This sequence comes from Microbacterium sp. LWH10-1.2, assembly GCF_038397765.1. Classification (NCBI taxonomy): domain Bacteria; kingdom Bacillati; phylum Actinomycetota; class Actinomycetes; order Micrococcales; family Microbacteriaceae; genus Microbacterium; species Microbacterium sp. LWH10-1.2. The sequence goes on along the minus strand of NZ_CP151638.1, from coordinate 2,028,975 downwards.
CGGAAGGCGAGCACCATCGCTGCCGCGATCGCGACCGCCGCGTATGCTGCGCTGTCTCCTCGCGAGGAGAATCCGATGAGCGCCGCTATGGCCGAGATGACGGCGAGTCCCACACGCTGCGCTCCCCGTGTCGTGAAGTAGCCGAGCAGCGCGGGGAAGAGCACTGCAGTGGACAGCACAGCCCAGCTGCTCGGATTCGGCGATGCGATGACGAAGAGGCCGAGAGGAACCAGAGTCAGCAGGACGCTTGCGGACATCGTGAACCTGAGCCTGCGGGGCAGGAGCCACCAGGTGACCATGACCAGCACGGTGAAGATCGCCGAGTGGGCGAGCCGGATCGCGATCGTGGACACCGCGATGTTGTCGCTCGTGAAGAGAGAGGACACGAAGTAGAAGCCCGAAGGGTACTGGCCCTCCGAGTTGACGCGATCGGACTCGATGAGGGAGAAGCCCTCATCGAGGAAATCCTTCCCCTGGCATGCCGCGCTGGTCTGAGGCTGGAAGGCGTAGCAGTTGGCTTCGAGAGCCTTGTCGGGGACGAGTCTCGTCTCGTCCTCATGGCCGGCCTCGCAGAGACCTTCGCGTTCGCCGTTTCCGCACCAGGCGCTGGCGAGGTGGAAGTCCTCGTCGGGGCTCGCGCCGACCGGGGAGGAGAACGCCCACATGCTGAGCGTGAGCATGAGCGCCAGACCGGCGACGATTGTTCCGATGATCTGTTTCGGTCGGCTCATGGTACGAGCGTGTCCTTTCGTTCGGCACTGGGGGCGGAGACCGGCCAGAAGGCGCAGACGCAGATCGCGATCGCGCCGCCTCCTCCACCCACGAGATAACCCATGAGCGCACCCCATTGACCCAGCGTCGGTGACAGAGTCACCATGAGAAGCATTCCGACGACAAAAGATACCAGCCAGATGCGGGCGTACGCGCGCTCGCGTCCGTCTGCCAGCAGCAGTGCGGAGGGCACCGCGGCGATGGAGAAGAGGAAGACGCCGATGATGAGCGCGCGCATGGGCACGTCGGCTCCGACGTACTTCTCTCCGTAGAACACGTCCACGATCCACGGCGACGCCGCTGCGAGCGCCCCGAAGACCAGCGTGAAGAGACCGAGGGTGAGGAGGAAGATCTGGCGGTGGGACGCCCGCCGGGTCACGTCATCGAGCCGAGCGAAGTGCGGGATCAGGACCTGATTCAGCGCGAGGGAGACCATGCTCGCAGGGGTGGCGAGCGTCAACGCGGCAGCGAAGAGACCGGCCGTGTGAGGGGACTCGAATCCGCGAACGAACACGATGGTGATCGGAAGCAGGCCTCCGCCCACCAGCATGCCCACGCTGGTGCGCCACGTGAACGTGAAGATCTGCGAGCGGATCGCGGGCGATGACGGCTCGCTCTTCGTCCGCGAGCGGCTCAGGACCGCGAAGAGAAGGTATCCCAGCGACAGAGGCAGGAGCAGTGCCCAGGAGAGGTGGAAGAGCATGGTCACCAGGAGCGCGGTGATCGCGAGGACGGATGACAGCGTATCCGCGATGACCGCCCACCCCAGTCGGTCTTCTCCGGTGAGCTCGCCGCGGGTGAACATGTACGCGCTGTAGGAGAACATCAGTACGGCGCTTGAGATCCCGAGCGCGACATCACCGGTCACCCACAACGTCATCGGCACGATGAGCGCGGACAGAGCGACGGTTCCCAGGAGCCACGCGCGTCGGATGGAACGCGCTGCCGGACCTGCCAGCTCGGGCGTCGCGTAGTAACGGGTCGCGGCCGTGGCGGCTCCGGCCGGCCACACCAGGCCCAGGTACACCGCGAGGGAGAGGACGGCGGTGATCTCGCCCATCGTCTCCGGACCCGCGAGCCGGCCGATGACGAGGGTGTAGCCGAAACGGGCGATGCCCTGTATGGCCATCCCTGTCGTGGACTGCGCAGCGCGGATGAGGACGGGACTGAGAGCCATCAGCGGTCGCCTCGACGACGCGGATCGTCGATGAGGGGCGCACGGCTCGCCGTCGCGCTCGTGGACTCTCGCAGCAAGGCGCCTCCTGGTCGGATCGGACATGACCGAGTGAGCGCGGCCACATCGGATACGCTCTACATAGTATCCGGGCGTCCGTCCTCGTCCCTGAGAGCGGCTGAGGGGGCGTCGACTCCGTCACGAGCGGCATCGTTCGCGCCGTCGAGATCAGGACGCATCCAGGGGGACAGATGAGATTCGCATTCGTCGTCAACAACTATCCACCGCGAGTCGGTGGCGTCGAGCTGCACGTGCGCAACCTCGCCAGGCGACTGCACGAGCAGGGGCACGATGTGCTGATCGTGACGCTGTCGGAGAGCACGGGGATCGCCGACGAGGACGGCATCGAGGTGATCCGCATGGCGGAGCACCTGCGGGTCGGGGGCATCCTCGGTTTCCCTTCGCCCGGAGCGACGCGACGGATCGCTCGGCTTCTGCGTGAGCGTCACGTGGATGTCGTCTCGATCCACACGCGGTTCTTCCCCATGAGCTGGGTAGGGCTGCGTGCGGCGAAGCGTGCGGGCGCCGCAGTCCTGCACACGGAGCACGGGAGCGACCACGTCGTCTCGTCGAGTGCCGTCGTCACGGTCGCGAGTCGTCTGGTGGATCACACCTTCGGCAAGGCGGTGCTCCGGGCGGCCGACGAGGTGCTCGGTGTGTCGGAGAACGTGGTCGCCTTCGTCGAGCGGCTCTCCGGCCGAGCCGACGCTCACGTCTTCTACAACGCCATCGACCCGGCGTCTGCCGAGATCGAACGCACGCAGCGCAGCCGTGTCGTCTTCGTCGGTCGCCTGGTCCCCGGCAAGGGCGCCGAGGTGTTCGTGGAGACCGTCGCCCGGCTCCGGGGCGAAGGTCGGGATGTCACCGCCGAGATCCTCGGCGACGGAGTGAGCCGACCCGCGGTGGAGGAGGCCGTGACGCGAGCCGGCCTCGGGGACCGAGTGGTTCTTCGCGGACGAGTGGACGTCGACGAAGTGAGCAGCGCGCTCGCCGGTTCGGTCCTCATCAATCCGTCGATCCTTGCAGAGGGCTTTCAGATCACTCTCCTGGAAGCGCTCGAGGTGGGAGGCAGCGTCGTCTCCTACGATCTGCCTGGCGTGCGCACTCTTCGCGAAGCCGGCCAGCCCGTTCGACTCGTCGAGCAGAAGACCCCCGAGGCATTGGCCGAGGCGGCAGGAGCGCTCCTCGACCAGGGGTGGACCGCTCTGCCCATGGACGACTGGCACTGGTCGGTGCGTGCCACGCAGTATGCGGATCTTGCCGGACGCGTCCTCCGGGACCGGTCCAGGAACCCTCGCTAGAATCAATCGATTCGAATGGACGTTGACAGGAACATGCTCGAAAAGTCAGACAACGCGGATACGTGGCTGATCATCCCGCTCTACAACGAGGCGACCGTCGTTCGCGATGTCATCCAGGAGGGGCGAGCCACCTTCCCTCACATCGTGTGCATCGACGACGGGAGCACGGACGATTCGGTCTCGGAGGCGCTCGCAGGCGGTGCAGTCGTGCTGCGGCATCCGATCAATCTCGGTCAGGGTGCCGCCCTTCAGACGGGCATCGAGTTCGCGAGAAGCCAGAAGGGCGCCGAGTACTTCGTCACATTCGACTCCGACGGACAGCACCAGGTGTCGGATGCTCTCGCGATGGTCGAGAGGCTGAGATCCGAGCCGTACGACATCATCGTCGGCTCGCGGTTCCTCGATGACCGCACCAATGCCAGCGCGCTGAAGAAGCTGGTGCTTCGAATGGCCGTGCTGTTCGAGCGCATGTCCACCGGCGTCCGACTCACGGACGCGCACAACGGGTTGCGTGCGTTCAACGCGGTCGCGGCGCGAGCCCTCAACATCCGCCAGAATCGCATGGCGCATGCGAGCGAGATCGTGGCGCAGATCGGTGAGCACAAGCTGCGATACGCCGAGCAGGCGGTCCACATCGTCTACACCGACTACTCCCGGTCGAAGGGCCAGTCCCTCTGGAACTCGGTCAACATCCTCAGCGAACTCTTCATCAAGTAGGACGGTCATGTTCGATCAGATCATCATCAAGGTCCTGCTGATCGGGGCCTTCGTCATCTTCGGCCTCATCCTGCTCCGGCCCGGCGGTTCGGCGCGCACGCAGGCGATCCGCACCATCACGCTGCTGCTCCTGCTCGCCGGGGGCGTGTACGCCGTGCTCTTCCCGGGTGTGATCGACGACCTCGCGCACACGGTGGGCGTCGGTCGCGGCACGGACCTCCTCCTCTACGCGTTCCTCATCGTGTTCGTCGCGAACGCGCTGTCCACTGTTCGCAAGCGTCGCGCTCAGGACGCCCAGATCACGCAGCTCGCACGACAGATCGCCGTGCGCAATCCCGAGTTCCCGGAGAAGAACGACTGATGGATCTCCTCGTCGTCGGCTCGGGATTCTTCGGCCTCACCATCGCCGAGCGCGCCGCACAAGCCGGCCGCAAGGTCACGGTCATCGACCGTCGCCACCACATCGGCGGCAACGCCTACAGCGAGGCCGAGCCGGAGACCGGGATCGAGGTGCACCGCTACGGCGCCCACCTCTTCCACACGTCGAATCCCGCCGTGTGGGAGTACGTGAACCGCTTCACGTCGTTCACGAGCTACGTGCACCGGGTCTACACGACGCACAAGGGCACCGTGTTCCCGATGCCGGTGAACCTCGGCACGATCAACCAGTTCTTCCAGTCGGCCTACACGCCCGACCAGGCCCGCGCGCTCGTCCGCGAGCAGGCGGGGGAGTTCGACGCGAAGACCGCGACGAACTTCGAGGAGAAGGGCATCGCCCTCGTCGGCCGCCCGCTGTTCGAGGCGTTCTTCCGCGACTACACGGCCAAGCAGTGGCAGACCGACCCGCAGAAGCTCTCCGGTGACATCATCAGCCGGCTCCCGGTGCGGTACACGTACGACAACCGCTACTTCAACGACACCTGGGAGGGGCTGCCGACCGACGGCTACACCGCCTGGCTCGAGCGGATGGCCGATCACCCCGACATCGAGGTGAAGCTGGGCGTCGACTACTTCGACGAGTCGCAGCCGCTGAACAGGAGGGCGACGGTGGGGCAGGTCCCGGTCGTGTACACCGGGCCGGTGGACCGCTACTTCGACTACGCCGAGGGCGCGCTCAGCTGGCGCACGCTCGACTTCGAGCAGGAGGTCCTGAACGTCCGGGACTTCCAGGGCACGAGCGTCATGAACTATCCCGACATGGACGTTCCCTACACCCGCATCCACGAGTTCAAGCACTTCCATCCGGAGCGCAAGGACGTCTACGACTCGGACAAGACGGTCATCATGCGGGAGTTCTCCCGCTTCGCCGAGCGTGAGGACGAGCCGTACTATCCGGTGAACACCTCCAGCGATCGCGAGGGACTGCTGGCTTACCGTGAACTCGCCAAGGGGGAGCAGGACGTCCACTTCGGCGGGCGACTCGGCACCTACCAGTACCTCGACATGCACATGGCGATCGGCTCGGCGCTGTCGCTGTGGAACAACACCCTCTCGTAGACTCGACACTGTGAGTCACACTGCGGTCGGGGCACCGGGGACGCCCCGGAGATACCTGCATTCACTGTGGCTGCTCTCGGCCAGAGACCTCAAGGTCCGCTACTCCACCAGCGTGCTCGGATACCTCTGGTCGGTGCTCGACCCGCTGGTGATGAGCGCCATCTACTGGTTCGTGTTCACTCAGGTCTTCCACCGGGATGTCGGGGAAGAGCCGTACATCGTGTTCCTCATCAGCGCGCTGCTGCCCTGGGTGTGGTTCAACGCCTCCGTCTCCGACTTCACGAGAGCGTTCAAGAAAGACGCAAGGCTCGTGCGCTCGACGGCCATCCCTCGGTCGATCTGGGTCAACCGCATCGTGCTGAGCAAGGGCATGGAGTACCTGTTCTCGCTGCCCGTCCTCGTGCTCTTCGTCGTCGTCAACCTGCTCGTGGAGAAGAACCCCGACCAGGTCGTCCAGGTCGGCTGGGGCGTGCTCTGGGTGCCGGTGGCGATGCTGCTGCAGACCGTGCTGCTCGTCGGACTCGGCCTTCTCATCGCCCCCCTGTGCGTCATGTACGTGGATCTGGAGCGCACCACGGCGCTCATCCTCCGTGCGATGTTCTACGCGACGCCGATCATCTACAACGTGACGGACCTGCCGGGCATCGCCCAGATCCTCGGAGCCTTCAACCCGCTCGCCGGCATCTTCATGCTCTATCGGATGCCGTTCTTCCCCGAGCAGTGGAATCCGTTCACCCTCGCCATCAGCGTCGGGATGAGCCTGGCGTTCCTCGCTCTCGGCGCGTGGGTGTTCCGCCGGCTCGAGCGACCCGTCCTGAAGGAGCTGTGATGACGGCGGCGATCGAAGTCCAGGACCTCGGTGTCCGCTTCCGACGGAACCGTCGTGGACGTCGCAGCTTCAAGGATCTGTTCGCCGGGGCGGCGCGCCGGTCGCGCCCCGGTGAGTTCTGGGCGCTGCGCGGCGTCTCGTTCTCCGTGCAGCCGGGGGAATCGATCGGCGTGGTCGGCCGCAACGGCCAGGGCAAGTCCACGCTGCTCCGCCTCGTCGCCGGCGTCCTCCTGTCGGATGAGGGCACGGTCACGGTCAACGGGGGAGTGGCGCCCCTGATCGAGATCACCGGCGGCTTCGTCGGCGACCTCAGCGTCCGTGAGAACGTGCGCTTGACCGCAGGCCTGCACGGCATGTCCCGTGATGAGGTGTCCCGTCGGTACGACGGGATCATCCAGTTCGCGGAGCTCGCAGGCTTCGAGGACACGCCGTACAAGCACCTCTCCAACGGCATGAAGGTGCGCCTCGCGTTCTCCGTGGTGTCGCAGCTCGACGAGCCGATCCTCCTCGTCGACGAGGTGCTCGCGGTCGGCGACAAGGCGTTCCGTGAGAAGTGCTACAAGCGCATCGACGAGCTGCTCGCCGAGGGCCGCACGCTCTTCTTCGTCAGCCACAACGAGCGGGATCTGCGTCGCTTCTGCACCAGGGGGCTCTACCTCGACAAAGGCGCGCTCGTCCTCGATGCGCCCATCGCAGAGGTGCTCGACCGTTACAACAAGGACTACAACGCCGGCTGACGAGCGCAGCCTCGGTCAGGCGCCGAGGACGCTGTTCAGATTCTGAACCGCGCTGCGCGCGGCATCCACCGCTGCGGAGACGCCCGAGTCGGCGGAGATCGCGGAACGCAGTTCGGAGAGCTTCTGGGCGTAGGAGTCGACGGCATCCCGCCACTGGGCCGAGATCGATGACGGCGCCTGTGCATCGGAGAGACGCTGAGCATCCTCTCGCATGGAATCGACGACGGAGAGCGCGTCCTGGCCGCTGGACCGGGAGATGATGTCCAGGCCGTTCGGTGCCGAGTCCAGCCAGACGTCCACCTTGCTGCGGAAGGCCTCGATGCTCGGGTCGGTCGATGGCGGCACGGTCTCGATCGGGGCCGTCGGCTCCGAGGAGGGCGACGGGGAGGCGGTCGGGGATCCGGACGGGGTCGGGGTCGTGCTCGACGACGGGCTCGGAGAAGCGGAGGAACCCGGTTCAGGGTTCTCGCCGCGGGGGAGGAGGAAGAACAGCAGAACGCCGACGATCAGGAGAGCGGCGACGACGAGGCCGATCACGAGCCACACGCGTCCCTTGCGGGACGGCTTGGGCGGGATCGGCGCCCAGCGGAGCTCGGGCTGCGGTTCTTCGCTCATCGTCATGCCTCCAGGGGTGCCATGGGCTGCCAGGAGCGATCGCGGCTGAGCCGGCCGCCCTCCTTCAACCCGCGGAAGAGGTTGCTGGTTCCGCGCACCGTGCGCTCGACGAAGAAGAGCCGGATGAGCTCCTTCGCGAACGTCATCGACGTGCCGAGACCGAAGAGCACGGGGTTGTAGTTGCCGTGCACGCGATAGTACTTCTTGATGTATGCGCGGTTGCGCATGATGTAGAAGCGGTACGCGTTGCTCGAGGCGTTCATGTGGCGGATGCCCATGTCCCACTGCTTGATCTCGCGGGTGCGGCGCAGGACGAACTCGTCGACGATGACGGCAGTGGTCTTGCGGGAAGCGAGCCAGCCGTACATCTGGTCATCCCAGTAGATGAAGAACCGGGGGTCGGGGAGTCCGATCTGCGTCACGATCGAACGGTGGATGAACATGCCCTCGAAGCAGCCGCTGTTCATCTCCTTGAAGCCGGAGCCGTCGAATCCGGAGGGTGCGAACGGGATAGGGATGCCCATCCGCTCGGCGATGCGGTACTGCCAGTAGAACTCGCTGCCGTCGTAGTCGTAGCGGCGTCCCTGGATGCTCTTGAACCGAGGCGCCCACTTGCCCATCTTCGCCAGGCCGTCCGGCAGGACCTCGACGTCGTCATCCATCATCCAGATCCATTCGGACCCGAGTTCATACGCCGTGCGCATGCCCTCGCTGAATCCGCCGGATCCGCCGGTGTTGGTGTCGAGGCGGCGATAGACCAGTTCGGTGCCCAGCCGCGGACGGAAGGAGTCGACGACCTCGGTGGTGTCATCGGATGAGGCGTTGTCGATGATCACGACGTGGCCGGGCTTCGGATCCATCGTGATGATGCTCTCGAGCAGGCCGGTGAGGAGGTGCGAGCGGTTGAACGTGACGATGACGATCGTCGCGGATGCCGGGTCGAAGGGGACGTTGGTCACGAGTGGGATCTCCGAAAGCTTTCGGCCCGCAGGACGCCGCGAGCGACCTCAAGCCTACCCGGCGCAGTTCGGAATCCCCCGAGGGCGCGGCGGTGCACTCAGCCCTCGGCGCGCAGGGTGGGGATCACGCCGGTCTGGGCGGCGTCGATGTTCTCTCGCCAGGAGCGCGACTGCCCGGCGCGCAGCGCGCACAGGACGAGCATGAACCAGCCGGCCCCGACGATCGTGAAGCTCTCGAACATGGACTCGACCGCCAGAGTCACGAGCATGAGGGGCGTCCAGGCGTACACGACCGAACGACGCACGCTGGCCACGAGCCAGGAGCGCACCAGGGCGACTCCGCCGAGCAGCAGGAACAGCACCAGACCTGCGGCGCCGAGCTGCAGCAGCACATCGAAGTAGGAGTTGAGGGCGCTCTGGTGGTGGTCGTCGAGCTGGAAGTTGATGTAAGTGAAGGGGTACTCGCCGCGTGCCCAGGAGCCGAACCAGCCCCAGCCCTGGATCGGCTTCACCGCGCTGAAGTCGAGGATCGTGTTCCACAGCGTCGCCCTGATGGAGAAGTCGGAGCCGGCGTCCATCAGCGCGATGATCGGATGCCGCAGCGCGAATGCGGCGGCCAGCGCCAGCGCGACGAGGACGCCGAGCACCCACTGCACGACGTTGCGTCGCTCTGCGGGGGCGTGCCGCACGATCGTGAGCGCGACGGTGACGACGCCGACGGCGAGGGCGAGGACCAGCACAGTGGGGGACGCCGAGAGGATGGCCAGCATGGCCGCGAGGGCGATGGAGGGGATCGCGATACGCGACGTGAGCGACTGGGAACGCCATTCGATCACGAAGGTGATCAGGGCGATGACCGTGACGAAGCCGAGCATGTTGCGGCTGCCGAAGATGCCCTGCACCGGCCCGCCGATGGCGAGGTCGCCCTGGATGCCGAGGAACGTGAACGGGATGTCGAGAAGGACGCCCGACAGGATCTCCAGCCCGAGCGAGATGAGGAGCAGCACGCGCAGCGTGTCTCCGAGCGCCCGCACGGTCTGCAGGGTGTCCCTGATATGCCCGACCGTGATGGCGAGGAAGCCGTATCCGAACAGCGCCATCCAGCCGAACAGCGTGTCGGACCGGTCGGTGGTCCAGACGACGCTGACGAGCGCCCAGGCGAGGAAGACGAGAAGGGAGGTGGGGGCGAGTCGCAGCAGCGACAGCTCCTCCCTTCGCACCCAGAGGATGGCCGCGCCGATCGCGCACAGCACGGCGAGGATCGTCGCCTGGGTCACCGGCGACGACATCCGCTCGATCGTGAACGCCGAGAACACGGCGGCCAACACCGCGATCGTGAAGGCCCTGGCCATCTCGGCCGAGGCGAGCAGCCGCCCCATGCGGTGACCCGCCGTCACGGCACCCGCCGGCGCCGCTCGCCCCGCTCGATCACGTGCTCCCGCTCGCCGATGCCGACGAGCGGCGTCGTCTTGATCTTGAACGACAGCAGGATGAGCAGCATCCACCCCCAGAGCATGATCGGGGTCGACTCGGTGAGACCCTGCACGAGCAGCGCGACGGTGAGCAGGCTCGGCAGCAGCGTCAGGGGAGAGTACTCGCGGTCGGACGCGAGATCCCACCGCGGGCGGTCGATCGCGAAGAACCAGGAGCGCCAGAGCAGGCTGAGGAACGCGATCGCCACGAGGATGAGACCGACGACGCCGAGCTGCATGAACACGTCGAGCCACATGTTGTGGGCGTGGAACACGGTGATGTCGTGGTCTTCGATCCACCCCGCGAATGCGGGATCGGTGGGGAGCCAGGGGCTCGAGAAGCCGTTGCCGAAGACCGGATGCTCGGACGCGCGCTCGATGACGGCGGTCCAGATCTTGTTCGAGCGTCCGGTGAGGTCGGAGTCGCGGCCGAGGAGGGCGAGCAGGGGCTTCTGGAGGAACCAGGCCGCGGCCGCCGCGATGGCCCCGCCGCCGAGGAAGACCACATAGAGCCGGGTGCGGGCGCCGGGGGACTTCGCACGACGCATCAGAAGCGCGACGACGAGGACCACGGCTGCGGCAGCGGCGCAGGCGAACGCCGTCGCCGACGAGGCGCGGAGCAGGAAGAAGGCGGCCAGCAGCATCCACAGGGCGAGCGTGGTGCGCCAGCGGGCCCGAGCGGCGAACAGGACGCCGAAGGTGAGCAGGGCGAACAGGCTGATGATTCCCAGCAGGTTCGCGTTGCCGACGATGCCCTGGAGGCGCCCGCCGTCGAAGAGGTTGCCGCGCACCCAGTACCACTGCGGGTCGAGCTTGCCCTCTGGCAGGTCGGCGAAGTTGGGGAGAAGCGGAGCCTTGACGACCAGCGACACCCAGAGCTCCAGGAGGAGCGACAGCCCGAGGATCCACTTGAAGGCGGACGCCATCGCACGGATGATCTCGCGCCAGGTCAGGACATGGGCGATGAAGAGGGCGTTCACCGTCACCGTGGCGAGCAGGACCCAGGTGATCGCCGTCGCGAAGGGCCAGCGCGACCACGCGAGCGAGGCCAGGGCGAGCACGGTGTAGCCGATCGCGGACCAGGGGAGCCGTCGCCAGGCGAACGTCTGCGGGCGATTCCTCGCGAGCATCGGGATGCCGATCGCGAGCGTCGCGACGAGGAACACGCCCAGCGTGATGCCTGCTCCCTCCATGCCGAGGAGGTTGTACACCGCGGAGTGCGCGAAGGTCGCGAACATCACGAGGATGATGTAACCGCGCAGCAGGAGATGCCCCGTCGACTCGCGCTCTGGCGCGGTGGGCGGGGCGGAGATCGGGTGCTTCGTGTACTGCGCCATCGCGTTCAGGCTACCGCCCCGGGCTGGACTCTCACCTGAGAGCGGCGTCCTTTCTCGCGAGCGGCATCCGTGGCTCTACGCTGGGGGCATGCTGCTGAGCCTGTCGAACACGCCCCGCGACTACGCCTGGGGATCCCGTACTCTCCTCGCCGCTCTCGAAGGCCGTGACCCCGCTGCAGGTCCCGAGGCCGAGGTGTGGTTCGGCGACCACCCCGGCGACCCTGCTGACGTGGCAGGCGGAGGGACGCTCGACGCCGTGACCGGCGGTTCGCTGCCCTATCTGCTGAAACTGCTGGCCGCGGCTTCGCCGCTGTCGATCCAGGTGCACCCCACGATCGCGCAGGCGCAGGCGGGGTGGGCGAGGGAAGCGGGGATGGATGCCGCCGACCCGCGACGCAACTACCGCGACGACAACCACAAGCCGGAGCTGATCGTCGCGCTGAGCGAGCGTTTCGAGTCGCTGAGCGGGCTGCGTCCCGTGGGCGACACGCTGCGGCTGCTCGCGCTGCTCGGCGACGGCCCCGGCGTCGCCGCGCTTCGGGATCGGCTCCTCGCCGAGGGTGACGTGCTGCGCGACGCGATCGGATGGCTGCTGTCGGGTGACGCGCGCACCGAAGTGGACGAGATCATCGCTGCGGTGCGCGACGCCGCCGCGACGAGCACGGGGGAGTGGGCCGAGGGACTGCGTGCGATCGCCGGGATCGCCGACAGCTACCCCGGTGACCCGGGTGTGGTCGTCGCGCTGCTGATGAATCACGTCGTGCTCTCCAGGGGTGAGGGTCTCTTCCTGAGAGCGGGGCTCCTGCACGCGTACGTCTCGGGCCTCGGCGTCGAGATCATGGCCGCGAGCGACAACGTCCTGCGCGGCGGCCTCACGCCCAAGCACATCGACGTCGCCGAGCTGCTGTCCATCCTCGACACGACGCCGGGGGAGGTGCCCGTGCTTCGTCCCGAATCCGACGGAGCGATCACCGACTACCCGGTCGACGTGCCGGACTTCGCCCTGCGTCGTGTCGTGCTGAGCGGAACCCCGGTGCGCGTCGAGGTGTCGGGTCCGACAATGGTGCTCGCGACCGGCGGTCGGGTGTCGGCGAGCACGGCGGACGGGGAGAGCGTCGACGTCGCTGTCGGCGCCGTGGCATTCGCAGGCGTCGAGGAGACCGCCCTGACGATCTCGGGCGATGGTGAGGCCTTCATCGCGACCCCCGGGCGCTGATCGCGACACGCCGATGCGCCGTCAAGAACCTTCAAGATCTGATTGAGGGTTTACCATCCGCGACTTGACCGCAGCGAATGACACGGGTGTAATTAGTTGAGCACGGCCCGCCGGGGGGCGGAGACAAGGGTTGGAGGGATCGACATGACGGGATACCGTTCCGAGGTACCGGAGAACTGGTTCGTCGACCCGGTCAACCTCGGTGTTCCAGGGGTTCGCAGCGTCCAGACCGACGACGACAACGCCCTCGCCTGGCAGAGCGACGCACTGTGCGCGCAGACCGACCCCGAGGCGTTCTTCCCTGAGAAGGGCGGATCCACGCGTGACGCGAAGAGGATCTGCACCTCCTGCGACGTCCGCGGCGAATGCCTCGAGTACGCGCTCAACAACGATGAGCGCTTCGGCATCTGGGGTGGACTCTCCGAGCGCGAGCGCCGGAAGCTCAAGCGCCGCGCCAGCTGATCCACCGCATCGCGCATCACCGCTTCGCGGGCGCGCCGCACCCGCTGCTCCAGCCGCCCCTTGTGCGCGCTTAGGCTGACCACGTCATGCCAGCCCGAGTACACGCCATCATCGTCGCGCGCCCCGGATCATCGGCCCGTGCCCAACTGCTCCGCACCCTGGACGCACTGCGCGCCCAGTCGACCCCGCCCGCGGCGATCACGCTGGTCGTGTGCGGTGATGCGGGATCCATCCGCCAGAGCGAGGTCGTCGCGGCCACGGTCGAGGGGATCATCGCAGCCCGCAGCGGCACGTCGTTCGCCGACGCCGTCGAGCTCGCACGTCCTCGTGTACTGGAGGGCAGCGCGATCTGGCTGCTCGCTCAGGACACCGCGCCCCACCCCCGTGCGCTCGAACGCCTCGTCGGCAGTCTCGAGCGCTCGCCGTCGGCGGCGATCATCGCGCCGAAACTGGTGCAGACCGACAACGATCGGGAGATCGTCTCGCTCGGAGTGAGCATGACCGCCCTCGGGCGCTCCGTGGAACTCGCCGCGGGCGAGCTGGATCAGGGGCAGCACGACGGCAAGGACGATGCGCTGGGGGCCGACATCCGCGGCATCCTGATCCGCGGCGAGGTGCGGGACGCCCTCCGGCCGGATCGTGCGCTCGCGGGGGCGGATGAAGGCCTCGACCTCGGCGTGCGCGCACGCCTCGGCGGGGGCCGTGTCGTCCTCACACCCTCCGCGCGCATCGCCGTCTCACCCGACGGTCCCGCCGCATTGCCCGCAGGGGGCGCCCGTCGCGCGTACGCGACCAGGACGGCCCAGCTGCATCGTCGTCTCGCCTACGCGCCGGCGATCGCCCTCCCGCTCCACTGGCTGACCCTGCTTCCTCTCGCTCTCTGGCGGTCGATCACCCATCTCATCGGGAAACGCCCTGAAGCCGTGGCTCCGGAGTGGGGAGCCGCACTGACCGCGATGTTCCGCTTCGGCGCCGTCAGCCGCTCGCGGCGCGGCATCCGCTCCTTCCGCACATCGAGCTGGGCGAGCGTCGCCCCTCTCCGCGTCACCCGTGGCGACCTCCGGCGCAGGCTGGACGACGGCCACGGAAGCGAGGGCGGCGCAGTCAGCGAACTCCGCTTCTTCTCGGGGGGTGGGGCCTGGGCCGTGCTCGCAGCTCTCGTGGTGAGCATCGCGACGTTCACGACCCTCCTCGCCTGGCCCGTGCTGGGCGGCGGCGCCCTGCTGCCCTTGCGCACGACGGTCGCGGCGCTGTGGGCGGATGCGGCGTGGGGTCTGCGCGGCGTCGGCGTCGATCTGATCGGACCGGCGGATCCGTTCGCGGCCGTCGTCGCCGTCCTCGGCTCCCTGTGGCCGGCCGGACCGTCCTTCTCGCTCGTGCTGCTGTGGATCCTCGCTCTGCCGCTCGCCGTCCTCGGCGGCTGGTTCGCGGCCACCCGGGTGACGGATCGCTCAGGGCTGCGGATCTTCGCCGGCGTCGTCTGGGCGCTCGCGCCCACCTTCCTCGCCGCGCTCATGGACGGGCGTCCCACCGGCGTCCTGGTCCACCTGCTGCTTCCCTGGCTCTTCCACTCCGCCGTCGTCGCGCACCGCTCCTGGGGAGCAGCCGGCGCGGCCTCCCTCCTCTTCGCAGCGGTCGCCGCCTGCTCGCCCTCTCTCGCCCCGGCCCTGCTGCTGCTCTGGGTGGTCGCGATCGGCATCACCCTCGGCGGCGCACGCATCCGGGGCGCGGTCCGGCTGCTCTGGCTGCCGGTGCCCGCGATCGCACTGTTCGCGCCGATCGTCATCTGGCAGCTCCGGCACGGCAGCCTCCTCGCTCTCCTCGGCGATCCCGGTCAGATCTGGGCTGGTCCGCAGGCCGCCGCCGATGCCGCAGGGCGCCTCGCCCTCGCCACAGGCTTCCCGACGGCATCGTTCGGAGACTGGACCGCCGTGGTGGGCACGCCGCTGGGCACATGGGCGGGCGTCCTGCTCGCCCCGCTCGCGCTCCTGGCGCTCGCCTCGGCCGTGGCACCGCGATGGCGGGCCGGGATCACGCTGCTCGTTGTCTCGCTGGCGGGGCTCGCGACCGCGTTCCTGGCCGTCGGCGTCGCCGTCTCCTTCGCCCAGGGGACTCCCGTCGCGATCTGGCCCGGGGCCGGACTCAGCCTCGCCTGGATCGGCCTGACCGGGGCCGCTCTCGTCACGCTCGACACCATGCTCACGATGCCCCGCGTGCGCGTCGTCGCCGCGGTCGTCTCCGCCCTCGCCGTCCTCGTCTGCGCCGTACCGTCGCTGCTCTCGTTCCACGGCGTCCTCGGCGAGAAGCCGGTGCTCACGGGCGGTCCCTCCTCGACGCTCCCCGCCTACGTGGCGGCGCAGGCGGAGGGCGAGAAGCCGGTCGGAACGCTCGTCCTCACTCCACAGAACGACGGAGGTCTCGCGGCGGAGGTCGCCTGGGGCGTCAGCGAGACGCTCGGAGCGCAGAGCACGATGCTGACCACAGCGACCGACATCCGCGGAACCGACATCACCACGCTCTCCGTCGATCTGCTGTCGGCACGCGATTTCGACGCGGCGGGGAAGCTCGGTGAGCTCGGGATCGGCTACGTCCTTCTCGCGAAGGTCGCAGACGGGGAGGGGGACCGCGCGCTCACGCTTCGCACGTCGGCGGTCACTGCCCTCGACCAGCGGGCGGGCTTCGTGCAGGCCGGCAACACCGCGCGCGGTGTGCTCTGGCACCTCGAAGCGGATGCCGCCGAACGGGCCGAGCTCTCCGCAGGCGAGCATGCGACGGCGCGCCTCGTCACGACGGTGCAGCTGGTGCTGGTCTTCGCTGCACTGCTGCTCTCCATCCCCACGCGCTCCTCCCGCCGTGCTGCCCGAGCGCAGTCGCGCATCGTGGGACGCACGCCGGACGAGCCGATGGTTCTGCCGCGACACGCGGAGGACAGGGAGTTCGAAGACGCCTACCCCGCGGGCGACCCCGCATTCGATGATCGCGCGACTCAGGATCCGGAGCCGGTCGATGACCCGTCGCCGACGGATGCCGGTGCAGAGGCGGCGTCGACGGATGCCGGTGACGAGCCGGAGCCGGACGAGCCGGTGGTGCGGGATCGCACCGAGACGCCGGAGGAGGAACGATGAGCGGCAACCGGACGATCCGCGTGGTGGCGACGAGCGCCCGCCTTCTCACAGGGGCCGCGGTGGCCGTGGCCTGCGTGGCCGGGGTGGTCGTGGCGATCACCGCGCCCTGGCCGTCGGTGTCCGCCCGACCCGCGCAGGCGGAGGTGACGCCGCTGCCCGGCGACACCGTGCTCGTCTGCAACGGCGACTTCCGCGCGCTCGGGCGTGACACATCCGATCCGCTCCGCATGGACTCCGCGGCGAGCCCCCGCTTCACGATGGAGGGCACGGAGGGCGAACCGGAGATCGGTTCGCTGACCGCGGGAGACCTCGCGGGCGCCGGCGAGGTGCGCCGTCTGACCGGGGCCGTCGAGGGGCGGAAGGCGCCGCTCATCGGCGCGACGGAGTCGGTGACGCTCCAGGCGGAGGATCTCTCCGGGTTCGCGGCGGCGCCGTGCCGCGAGGCGAGTACGGAGTCCTGGCTCATCGGCGGGGCCGTCGTGACGGGCGCCGAGGATCTCGTCGTTCTGACGAACCCCGGTGCGGTGCCCTCCACCGTGACCCTCACCGTGTACGGGGCCACGCGCACGTCGACGACGTCGATCGTCCCCGCAGGAGCCCAGGTCGCTCTTCCGCTCGCGGCGATCGCCGGCGGCACCGCTGCTCCCGTGGTCAATGTCACGGCCACCGGGTCTCCGGTCCGTGCGGTTCTGCAGTCGTCGCTCATGCAGACCCTCGACCCCGTCGGCGTGGATCTCCAGGACGCGGTCTCCGCCCCGCAGCAGCATCCGGTGATCCCCGGGGTGCAGATCTTCCAGAACGAGGGCGACGACAGCTCCGCCAACATGCTGCGGCTCTTCTCGCCGGAGACCGAGACCCAGGCCACCGTCACGATCCGTGCGGTCGGCGACGTCGAGGCGTCGGCGGTGTTCCAGATGGACATCCCCGCAGGGGTCGCGACCGATGTCGGGCTCCCCGACCTCGACCCGGGCCTCTACACCGTGCAGGTCGACGCGGAGTCCGCGGTCCTGGCCGGTGTGCGCGTGCAGGACGGTGCGGGTCCTGGCAGCGACTTCGCCTGGGCGATGCCCGCGCCGGAGTTCACCGGTGAGACTCTCGCCGCCGTGCCGTCAGGCCCTGCCGCAGTCCTCGTCCTCACGAATGACGAGGCCGAGGACGTGCAGGTCACCGTCGGCCCGGTGGGCGGAGGCGGAGGGGAGAAGCAGGTGACCGTGCCCGCTGGCTCTTCGGCGTCGGTCGATGTGACCGACGGCACCGTCTACTCGGTTCGCAGCGCGGCGCCCGTGCACGCGTCGGTCTCCATGACCGGTGACGGCGCGCTGGCGGTCTGGCCCGTGTGGCCTCCTGCGGGGGCCGAGAAGAGCGTCGTCGTCTACCCCTGAGCCGCGTGCTCAGTGGTCGTGGCCGAGGTCCCAGGGCTCGCGGCCGACGTACTCCGCCGCTGCGCGGAACACGGCGCCTTCTATGGCCATGCGCCGATGGGCTGCGTCGTCGTGACCGGGCGGCAGCAGCCGCTCGATCGGCAGCCGGAACAGAACGATGCGCCGGTTGTCGCGGTCGAGGTACCAGCGGGGCACCTCGTCTCCCGATTCGTACAGCGGCATGGCGCCGATCTCGAAGCGCACGTCCTGCAGTTCGCTCCACGTGCCGCGCAGGAACTCCACCGCCGTGCCGACGGTGAGGTCGAACCGGTCGATCCGCCCGTCGAGCGGGGCGAGGGGAGGCCGGACCACCTCACTGCGGCCGAGGCGGCCGTGTCGGCCGTGACGGGCGCCCCTCCGCGGAGCGGCGGAGGCGCGATCGGCGCGACGACGGGGCATGTTCAGAAGTCTAGGCGGTGTGCCTCCGCATGCGGCGCGGCATCCCCCGACCGGCGTCCGCCGGACGTAGCCTGGCGGTGATGGACGGAAGACTCTGCTCGAAGGTCGGCTGCGCTCGCGAGGCCGTGGCGACGCTCACCTACGACTACGGCGATCAGATGGCGGCTCTGGGGCCGCTCGGCATCGCGCACCACGCCAACGCCCACGACCTGTGCGCGCCGCATGCCGACAGGCTGTCGGTCCCCGCCGGCTGGCTCGTCGTGAGGCACGAGGCTCTTCGCGCCTGAGCATTTCTCTATACCCGGAAACCATTTTCTGGTTATGCTGACTCCCGGCGCGCCAAGGTGGCGTGGCCGGAAAGGCAGCCGTGATCGTCTGGCGTCGCTGGATCTTCCCTCTCCTTCTCGTCATCGTGCTCGGCGCGACTGCCGTGGCGCTCGTGAAGATCGCGTTCTTCCCTGACCAGACCGTGACGGCGGTCGTACCCGAGGCGGCGATCACCGATCCGGTCATCGCGGTCGAACGGGGATCCGTCGTCAACGAGCTCTCGCTCAGCGGCAACATCGCGCGCGACGACGCGTTCACCGTGCGCAGCGAGATCACCGGGGCCGTCACCGCCGTCCACGTCGGCGAGGGCGCGACGGTCGCCGCCGGCCAGAAGCTCTTCACGATCACGCAGGACGACCCGAAGAAGGACATCGACGTCCTCGCGCCCGAGGCGGGCGAGATCTCCGAGATCGCGCTCGTGAAGGGGCAGCCCACCAGCGTCGGGACCGAGATCTACAAGATCACCCCGGCCCGGTATCACCTGCTCGCCACCGTCGAGCCCGTGCAGCTCTACCGGCTCGTGAACGCGCCGACCGAGGCATCCGTCACGATCACCGGAGGACCCGCGCCCTTCACCTGCACCGGAGTGCGAGTCGAAGTGAGCCCAGAGGGCACGGCGAGCGTGCGATGCGCGATCCCGACCGATCAGATCGTGTTCGCAGGACTCCCGGCCACGCTCGATCTCGCACTCGGGAAGGTCGATGACGCCCTCGTGATCCCGGTGACGGCGGTGCAGGGCGGAGCGGGCAGCGGCAACGTGTGGGTGGATGCCGGAGACGGCGCCGACCCCGAGGAGCGCGCCGTCACGCTCGGCGTCAACGACGGCACCATCGTCGAGGTGGTCTCGGGTCTCGATGAGGGGGAGTCGATCAGGCAGTTCGTCCCCGGCTTCGTCGCCCCCGTGCAGGAGAACTGCTACGAGGTCGCACCAGGGGTGGAGCAGTGCGACAGCGGGACGAACTGGTGACCCTCGTCAGGCTCGACGACGTCACCAAGAGCGTGACGCTCGCCGACGACTCGACGCTCGAGATCCTGCGCGGCATCAGCCTCGAGGTCGGGGCGGGCGATCACGTCTCGATCGTCGGGCGCTCCGGCTCGGGGAAGTCGACCCTCCTGAACATCCTCGGGATGCTGGACGCCCCGACCACGGGAACGGTCGCCTTCGAGGGCACGGAGGTCCGGCGCATGCGGGCGGGAAGGCTCGACCGGCTGCGCGGGAACAACGTCGGCTTCGTGTTCCAGCAGTTCAACCTGCTCCCGGGGCGGACGGCGCTCGACAACGTGATGATGCCGCTCGGGCACGCACGCGGTCATCTGTTCTGGAACCGCCGCCGGATCGCGGCCGATATGCTCGAGCGCGTCGGACTCGGGCATCGCACCGCACAGATCGCCGACCGGCTCTCCGGCGGCGAACAGCAGCGGGTGGCGATCGCCAGGGCGCTGGTGCGCAGGCCCGTGCTGATCCTCGCGGACGAGCCCACCGGCGCGCTCGACATCGACACCGGGGCGTCCGTCATGGCGCTTCTCGACGAGGTCGCCACCGAGACGGATGCCGCGCTCGTGACGATCACGCACGATCTCCACGTCGCCGCACGCGCGCGGCGGCACTATCGACTCGATGCCGGACGCCTGGAGACGGCCGATCTCAGCCTCGCGTTCGAGGCGTCGACGCTCGCGGCGTCCGTGCCGTCATCCGCCTCCGAACCGGAGGAGGCATCGTGACCGGCATCCTCGGTGCTCTGGCCGACGCCTGGGCGGAGATCAGGGTTCACAAGCTGCGGGTGCTGCTCAGCCTGATCGGCATCGCCGTCTCGGTCGCGGCGCTCACCGCGGTCTTCGCGTTCTCGGAATATCAGCGCCAGTATCAGACGGAGCAGTCGGACAGATCCGGTGGGCGTGCAGCGACCCTGGTCGTCAGCCAGATGAGCGAGGACGGCGCACCCGTCGACCTGGACGCCTTCGACGCACGCGTCGCCGGCGCCGCCGCGCGGTTCGACTTCAGTCACGCGGCGAGGGTCGTGCAGGGGCTCAGCGTGCCCGTGGCGCTGCCCGACGGCATCGTCGACGTGTACGCACGGCTGTACGACCCCGTGTACCCGCAGATCCACCGAGAGGAGCTGCTCGACGGGCGCTGGCTCGCCGACGCGGACGTCGAGGCCCTCGCGCCACCGGTGATCATCACGGAGGCGCTGTGGGAGAGGATCGGCAGGGTTCCCCTGGCACAGCATCCGACGCTCTCGCTCGCGGGTCCGGCCGGCGGCACCTACCAGGTGGTCGGTGTCGTCCCGCGTCAGGGATACATGGACGACTCGCTGCGGGTGGACCTCCTCTTCGACTCCTACCGAGCGAGGGTCGACGCCCTCCCGGAAGGCGCCCAGGTGCAGTACGAGGTGTGGGTCTCGCAGAGCAGGGTCGACGAGATCGCGCCGGTGTTCGCGATGGATCTGCGGGCCGGTCTCCCCGAGGGCCAGACCATCACGGTGAGCCGTTCGGACTGGGCCGCGCAGCCGGGGAACGTGAACGCGATGGCGACGTTCGAGATGGTCGTCGGAGGCATCGCCGGGGTCATCCTCGCGCTCGGCGCCCTGAGCCTGATCAACATCCAGCTCGTCGCCATGCGGCAGCGCGTGCGTGAGATCGGGGTGCGCAGGGCGTTCGGGGCGACCTCGGGGCGGGTGTTCGTCTCGGTGCTGCTGGAGAGCCTGGTCGCCACGACGGTCGCCGGCGTGATCGGGATCGCGATCGTCGTGGCCGTCCTGCGATCGGACTGGGTGGTCACCTCGATGTTCTACGGGATCCA
The DNA here is from genome assembly GCF_038397765.1 of Microbacterium sp. LWH10-1.2. NCBI lineage: Bacteria > Bacillati > Actinomycetota > Actinomycetes > Micrococcales > Microbacteriaceae > Microbacterium > Microbacterium sp. LWH10-1.2. Next base: position 2,007,756 of record NZ_CP151638.1, on the reverse strand, counting down.
GGACATCCCGCCCTTCCCGATGCGCGCGGCCATGATCGGCCTGATCGCCTCGGTCGCGGTCGGCGCCGTGGCCGGATTCATCCCGGCGATCGTCGCGCTGCGGGTGAAGGTCATCGATGCGATCCGGTTCTGACGGGATGACAGAATAGGGGCATGCCCGAGCTCGAGTACCGCGTCGCCGATCTGTCCCTGGCCGAAGCCGGCCGCCACCAGCTGCGGCTTGCAGAGAACGAGATGCCGGGGCTCATGGCCCTGCGCGCCGAGTTCGGTGCGGCGCAGCCGCTCAAGGGCGCGCGGATCGCGGGTTCCCTGCACATGACCGTGCAGACCGCCGTGCTGATCGAGACCCTGACCGCTCTCGGCGCCGAGGTCCGCTGGGCGAGCTGCAACATCTTCTCCACGCAGGACGAGGCCGCCGCTGCTGTCGTCGTCGGCCCGACGGGAACCGTCGACGCCCCGGCCGGTGTGCCGGTGTTCGCGTGGAAGGGCGAGACGCTCGACGAGTACTGGGCCTGCACGGAGCGGATCTTCGACTGGTCGGCATCCGGATTCGACGGACCGAACCTCATCCTCGACGACGGGGGAGACGCGACGCTCCTCGTGCACAAGGGCGTCGAGTTCGAGAAGGCCGGAGCCGTGCCCGCTGCGACGGATGCCGACTCGCACGAGTACACGATCATCCTCGACCTGCTCCGCGCCTCGCTCGCCGCGTCAACCGACCGATGGACGAAGATCGCCGCCGGACTCATCGGCGTGACGGAGGAGACGACGACCGGCGTCCACCGCCTGTACGAGCTCGCGGCCGCCGGCGATCTCCTGTTCCCGGCGATCAACGTCAACGATTCGGTGACCAAGAGCAAGTTCGACAACAAGTACGGCATCCGCCACTCGCTGCCCGACGGCCTGAACCGTGCGACCGATGTGCTGATGGGCGGCAAGGTCGCGTTCGTCTGCGGCTACGGCGACGTCGGCAAGGGTGCAGCGGAGGCCCTGCGCGGGCAGGGCGCCCGCGTGATCGTCAGCGAGGTCGACCCGATCTGCGCCCTGCAGGCCGCCATGGACGGCTTCCAGGTGGCGCGTCTCATCGACGTCGCAGGCGCCGTCGACATCGTCGTGACGGGCACGGGCAACCGCGATGTCGTGACGACCGAGCATCTGCTGGCGCTCAAGCACCTCGCGATCGTGGCCAACGTCGGTCACTTCGACAACGAGATCGACATGGCCGGTCTCGAGGCGCTCGACGGAGTCTCGAAGGTCGAGATCAAGCCGCAGGTGCACGAGTGGCGCCTCCCGAACGGACGCAGCGTGCTGGTGCTCAGCGAGGGCCGTCTGATGAACCTGGGCAACGCCACGGGCCACCCGTCCTTCGTGATGAGCGCCTCCTTCGCCAACCAGGTGCTGGCGCAGCTCGAGCTGTTCACGAACATCGAGGCGTATCCGACCGGCGTCTACACGCTGCCCAAGGCTCTCGACGAGAAGGTCGCCCGCCTGCACCTGGATGCTCTGGGCGTGCAGCTCACGCGACTCAGCGACGAGCAGGCCGCCTACATCGGCGTCCCCGTCGAGGGGCCGTACAAGCTGGAGCACTACCGCTACTGAGCGGGATGCTCAGACGCCGACGCGACGACCGGTCAGCTTCTCGGCGCGCGCGCCGGCGTTCTCCAGCGCGCGGCGCTCGCGCTCGCGGCGCAGCACGGTGACGCCGACGAGGACGACCTCGGGCGGCGCGGCGGGGATCGGCGAGACGAACGGCGAGGCTTCGGCCAGCAGCTCCCTGGCCACGCGCTCGCGTGCGGACGGCGTGAGGCGCGGCGCGCTCACCAGGAACTGCGAGATGCGGCGGGCGAGTCGATCGGGGAGACGCGCGACGTCGGCGATCTGCGCCCAGCCCGCGAGCATCGGGGGAAGGACGGGCGCCAGGGGGACGAGCTTCGGGGTGCGCACGCGCTGACTGTACGTGCCGGCCACCATGTCGCCCAGGCGCTGCGACCGAGCGCTGAACGCGCCGGCGAGGACGGCGACGCCGCCGAGGGTCATGTAGATCTCCAGCACGCCGAGCAGCGCGCGGATGAAGGCGTGGCGGAAACCGGTCGCTCCGCCGTCGAGGCGCACGATGCGTCCTCCGACGGCGAGCTTCCCGAGGCTGCGTCCCTTCAGAACGACCTCCATCGTGATCGGCAGCACCACGAAGCTGACGATGATCGCCATGATCGAGGCGATCGTGTCGGTCGCCTCGTCGAGCACGCCGATGCCGAGCAGCCACAGACGCACGAAGATCCACATCACGAACACCGCGACGCTGACGAGGATGTCGATGATCGCTCCGGCCGCCCGCAGCACGAAGCCGATCGGCTGCACGTCGATCGCCACGGCTTCGCCGGAGAGCATCTCGTCTGACGTATCGAACGGCACGGACATGAGTACAGTAAATCAGGTGGATGCCGATGCGCTGACCGATGCACGCCGCGCCGAGTGGGAACGACTCGACGAACTGAGCCGTGCACGGCTGGACGGCGCCGGCGTCGACGAGCTCATCGTGCGCTACCGCGCGGCATCCGCGGATCTCGCCGATCTCAAGACCTCGGTCGGAGAGTCCCCGCAGGGCGCGTACCTGTCGACGATCCTGATCAGGGCGCGGCTGCGGCTGACCGGAGCGTCCGACAACGTCCTGACCCTCGCCGCCCGCTTCTTCGCCAGGCAGCTTCCCGCGGCGCTGTACCGGCTGCGCTGGACGACCCTCGTGATCGCCCTGTCGTTCATCGCGATCGCCGTCGGCACCGCCGTGTGGATCTCCAGCGACCCGGCCCTGATCGCGACGCTCGGCACTCCGGCCGACCTGAAGCAGTACGCGGATGAGAGCTTCACCGGGTACTACACCGAGAACCCGGCTGCCGTGTTCATGGGCATGGTGTGGTGGAACAACTTCTGGATCGCCCTGCAGTGCGTGCTGTTCGGGATCACGGGGATCTGGCCGGTCTATGCGATGGTCCAGAATGCGATGGGCCTCGGCGTCTCCGGCGCGGTCATGGCCGCGCACGACCAGGTCGACGTCATGATCCTCTACATCCTGCCGCACGGGATGCTGGAGATGACGAGCATCTTCGTGGCCGGCGCGGGCGGGCTGCACCTGTTCTGGGCGTGGGTCGCGCCGGGCCATCGGACCAGGGGGGAGTCCCTCGCCGCCGAGGGACGGTCTCTCGCGACCGTCGCGATCGGCCTGATCTTCGCGCTGTTCCTCGCCGGTCTGATCGAGGGTTTCGTCACGGGATGGTCGCTGCCCTGGCCGGTCAAGATCGGCATCGGCGCCGCGGCGCTCGCCGTGTTCCTCATCTACATGCTCGTCATCGGAGGTCGCGCCTACCGTCGAGGCGAGACCGGAGACCTCGTGGAGTACGAGGCCGGCACTCCGCGGCTCGTCGCCGGCTGAGTCGACTCCTGCGCGCCGGGCGAAGGCCCCGACGTGCGAGGGATCGACGCGCGGCAGCGCGGTTCAGAGCCGTCCGGCGGCCTTCAGCTCGAGGTAGCGGTCGGCGATGCGCGGGGGGAGCGTCTCCGGATCTGAGGCGATCGCCTCGCCTCCGGCGCGTCGGATCGCGTCGGCCACGTTCTCGGCGTCGCGCATGGTGCGCTCGGCCGCTGCGGCGAGGTAGACCTCCTCGCGCGAGTCGCGCCTCCTGGCGAGGTCCGAGATGCCGTCATCCGTCACCGAGCCGACGAGGATCGAGGTCGCCCGCGACGCATCGGGGAAGGCGCCGAGGAAGCCTCGGGCCGACTCCGCGGCATCCTGTGCGGTGAGCACGACGATCAGCGAGGGGCGCGTGGTGAGCGTGCGGACGGCGGCGAAGGCGCTCGGCCAGTCGGTGTCGACGAGACGCGCGTGCACGGGGGCCATCGCGTCGGTCAGCGCCGGGAGCAGCGCGGCGCCGTCGACGCCCGTGACTCTCGCGCGCACGACACGGTCGTACATGAGCAGGTGCACGTGGTCTCCGGCGCGGGTCGCCAGGGCGGCGAGCAGAAGCGCGGCCTCGAGGGCCGCATCCACCCTGGTGCCGTCGCCGACGCGTGCGGCGGCCGTGCGGCCGGTGTCGATGATGATGACGACGTGACGATCGCGCTCGGGCCGCCAGGTCCGCAGCATCGTCGTGCCCGCGCGTGCGGTCGCCCTCCAGTCGATCGAGCGCACGTCGTCGCCGCGGACGTACTCGCGCAGCGAGTCGAACTCGGTGCCCTGCCCTCGGACCTGGATGCTCGTGTTGCCGTCGAGCTCCCGCAGCCGTGCGAGCCGCGAGGGCAGATGCTTGCGGGAGGAGAACGCGGGCAGCACGCGGATCGCACCGCGAACTCGGTGCTTCGACTGCCGGCCTGCGAGGCCGAGGGGACCGCGCGAGCGGATCACCACGAACTCGCTGACGAGCTCGCCGCGTCGGCGGGGGAGCAGGGGGATGTCCGCGCGACGGCGTTCGCCCGCAGGGATGTTCAGGCGCTGCCGCTCCGGCCCGGCGCCGGCGGTCGGCTGCCAGGCGTCGCGGATGAGGGCGTGCAGCGTGCGCGAGCCGAGATTGTGCACCGCGACGCTCACCGGGACCTGCTCGCCCAGTCGTGCTCGCGCGGGCACCCGGCGCGTCACCACGGCTCTCGCGGGGCTCGCCGCCGTGAGCACGTCGACCGCGACGAGAACCGCGCACAGTCCCGCCCAGATGCCCAGCGCGGCGTACCCCGAGTAGCCCGCGAGTCCGGCGAGGACCAGCGGGATGATGCCGATGCCGAGAGCGACGGCGAGGCGACCGGTGACGAACACCTAGATCGGCACCCTGGTCTGCTGGACGACGGAGGTGAGCACGGCATCCGCCGAGACGCCTTCCATCTGCGCGTCCGGGCGCAGCTGGAGCCTGTGCCGCCAGACCGGCACCAGCATGGTCTGGATGTGGTCGGGGGTGACCGCGGTGGAGGAGTTCAGCCAGGCCCACGCCTTCGCCGCCGCGAGCAGGCCGGTGGATGCACGAGGGCTCGCACCGAGCTCGACCGACGGGGACTGCCTGGTCGCTCTGGCGAGGTCGACCACGTAGCCGAGCACGTCGTCCGTGACCTCGACGAGGGAGGCCGCCGCCTGCGCGGCGCGGATCTCGTCGGCCGTCACGACGGACTCGACGCCGGTGAGCTCACGCGGCGAGAAGCCCGAGGCGTGCCTGCGGAGGACGGAGACCTCCGCGTCGCGCTCCGGCATGCCCACCACGAGCTTCATGAGGAAGCGGTCGAGCTGCGCCTCGGGCAGCGAGTACGTGCCCTCGTGCTCGATCGGGTTCTGCGTCGCGGCGACGAGGAACGGGTCGGGCAGGGCGCGGCTGACGCCGTCTGCGGACACCTGGCGCTCCTCCATGGCCTCCAGGAGCGCCGCCTGCGTCTTGGGCGGAGTGCGGTTGATCTCGTCCGCGAGGAGGATGTTGGTGAACACCGGGCCCGCGCGGAAGTCGAACTCGCCGGTGCGGGCGTCGTAGACGAGGGAGCCGGTGACATCGCCGGGCATCAGGTCGGGGGTGAACTGCACGCGCTTCGTGTCCAGGCCGAGGGCCCGTGCGAACGATCGCACGACCAGGGTCTTCGCCACGCCGGGCACGCCCTCCAGGAGCACGTGCCCGCGGGCCAGCAGTGAGACGAGCAGGCCCGTGACCGTGCCGGCCTGGCCGACGACGGCCTTGTCCACTTCGGCGCGCACGCGATGCATCGCCTGCCGCAGCTCGGCGTCGTTGAAGTTCTCAGCGGTCACGTGTCGTCCTCGGCTTCCGTCGGTGTGGAGAGGGTCATTCCGGCGTGCGCGGGCTACGGGTCGAGTCGTCGACCGAGGTCTCCAACTCGTCGAGCTGACGCGCGAACAGGATCAGCGATGGGTCGTCTGCGGGCAGCGGTCCCGCCAGCAGGGTCTGCAGCGTGCCCCGGGGGATGCGCAGCCGGTCGGATGCGGCGTCCGCGATCTCGTCGGAGGTCGCGGTCACGGCGAGGCCGAGCCGTCGGGCGAGCCGACGTCGGCTTCCGTCGCGCAGCGCCTCGGCGGCGTGTGCGGAATCGGCCGCTTTGGCGGTCAGCCGCGCGCGGCCCTGCATGGTCTCGGATGCCCGCACCGTCACGGGAAGGGTCTCCGCCACCAGCGGGCCGAAGCGCTGGCCCCGCCACCAGGCGGCGGCGGCGCCGGCGAGGAAGAGGAGCAGGATCGCCGGTGTCACCCAGCCGGGGGTCAGGGATCCGAGGGTGTCGGGCGACTCGCCCTGGATGTCGGAGTCCTCGAAGGAGGGCACGTACCAGACGACCTTCTCGCTCTGGCCGAGCAGGGCGAGCCCGAGCGCCGCGTTGCCGTCCTCGGCGAGGTACGCGTTGCTGAAGAGGCGTCCGGCCTCGACGACGGTCCGACGGATGCCGTCGTCATCGTCGACCAGCACGGCGGCGGCATCCGCGTCGCCGAAGCACCCCTCGACGCCGTCCGCGGGGGCGAACATCCGGTCGGGGCGGATGTCGCCGACCTTCGCGAACTCGGGAACGGTGCAGTCCGCGGATACCGGGGTGGAGGGGCCATTCGCGCTCGTGCCGATCCCCAGCACGCTGAGCAGGTGCGAGCTCGTCGAGAGGAAGACGACCCGGTCGGCCGGCTCGATCAAGCGCTCCAGCCCCTCGTCGGTGAGGGTGTAGGGGTTGGACATGACGAGAGTCGTGTTCTCGTCGAGTGCGGCGCGGGCGTCGTCGCGGGAGCGGGCGACGGTGACCTCGACCCCCTGGTCGCGGAGGAGTTCAGCCAGCGCCATCGCTCCGGAGTCGCCGACGCCCTCCGGGTCGAGGGATCCGCGTGACGACGGCATGGACACGCCCACCTGGATCGCGACGAACGCCCCGAGGATCACGAGGATCGCGACGATGGCCCAACCGCCCAGCGTGCGAAGACGGCGCCGACGTGGTGGGCGTTCCGCGGTGGACGCCGCAGACGCCGTCGCGGTGTCCTCTGCGACGAGGGTCATGCGGTCACCGCCTCGGGGTGCAGCGCGCAGAGCCGATCATCCACCGCGGCGAGCTGGGCGTAGCTGTCTGCCGTCGCCGGATGCCGCAGGTAGCGGACATCGTCGAAGGAGCCGGCGGCTGTCCGCACGGCGGAGGACTCGGACGCGAACACCGTTCCGACCTCGCGCGCGATCGATTGGGCCGTCGCCCCGGGGGCGGGGTCGATCAGGTCGCGTTCGAGGAGGCCGCGGGCGAGCGCCCGGAACCGGAGGACCGTGGCGTCGTCCCATTCGCCGTCGCGTGCGCTGCGCTCGGCGTCGGCCCGCAACTGCGCAGCGGTGCGGTCGTCGTCCGCTCCGAGCAGTCCACCCAGGGCTCGCCGCACCGCTCGGGGGCGCTGCGGACGGCCCCAGATGATCAGCGCGGCGACGAGCGCGCCGAAGATCACGACGCTCACGACGATGAGGGCGCTCGGCCCGATGGCGTTCGAGTTGTCGGAGGAGAACAGGTCGGCGAGGAAGCGGCCGATGTCGCGCGCCATGAGATCGAACCACGTCGGCTTCGCATCCGCGTAGCGAGGGTTCGAGAGCTCCTGCTCGGCCCACTGTCGCGCGTCATCCCCATCGGGGACGACGACGTCGTCGAACGGACGGATCATGCCGCCCCGTCGGAACCGGGAGCAGCCCACCCGGTCTCCGGGGCGCGGTCGGACGGAGCGGCTCCCTGTGCGGGCGCGGCGGGCGGCTGCGGCGCCGCGGGCGTCGGATACGCAGGAGGCTGCGACGTCGGAGCAGGTGGCTGCGACGTCGGAGCAGGTGGCTGCGGTGCGTATGCCGGCGGCTGCGTCGCATAGGGTTGCTGCGGAGCGTAGGCAGGTGGCTGCTGCGGTGCGTATGCGGGCGGCTGCGGGGTCGCCGCGCCGGTCTGCGGGTACGGCTGCGCCGGGGCGTACTGCTGCGGAGCCGGGTATCCCTGACCCGGGTACGGAGCGGTGGGGTTGCTCTGCACGGGATACTGCGCTGCGTACCCCTGTGCGGGGTACCCCTGACTCGCGGCATAGGTGGCCTGCGCCACCGCCCATTCCGGCGGCTGCACGGGCGGGGGAGCGTCGGTGACGGCACGCGCGGGGTCGACGACGAAGGGATCGCCGAGCTGATCCTCTGTCCAGCCGAGGTCGCGCCTCTCGACATGGGCGATCAGCGTCTGATCGAGGCCTTCGTAGCGCATCCGACTGTCGACGTAGACGAGCGTGCCCGCCGTGCTCTGCACGACCAGGGTGATCGCCTGGAGGATCAGGAGGAGGATCTGCGGCACCAGCAGAGCCAGCACGAAGCCGAACACGGCGCCGGGGTCGGCCGAGCTGCCCGTGGGCATGATGACTCCGCCCAGAAGGCCGGAGAACAGGGAGACGGGGATGCTCACCACCTGGGTGGCCACACCCATGATGATGCCGATGAGGATCGTCACGCCCCACGCGACCCAGAAGCGCCCGCGCGTGAGTCGCCAGGAGCGCACGAGGGCGCCACGCAGGGTCGCGCGCTCGAGCACGAGCACGGACGGCACCAGCAGGAGCTTGGTGCTCAGCCAGACCGAGAGCGGGATCATCGCGAGGATCAGGATGATGACGACCGCCACGATGATGCCGATCTGGTCGGTCCCGTTGCCGCCCACGGCGACGATGATCCCGGCGATCACGGCGAACACGACGGCGATGACGCCGAAGACGGCGAGCACGGCCAGCATCGAGAAGCCGGCGAGACGCCAGAAGGACGGCGCCATTCTGCGCCACAGCGTGCCCAGCGACGCCTTCACGCCGACCGCGCCGTATCCGACCTCGGCCGCGACGACGCCCTGCATCATCGCGGTGAAGGCCACCGAGGCCAGCCCGACGGCGATGCCGGCGACGAGATTCATGGCGATGGTCCCCGCGAAGATCGACTCGAAGTCGGGGGACGAGATCGACACGGACTGCAGGCGCGCGAACGTGGTGAAGAACACGTAGCCCATCACGACGGAGCTCAGCACGACGACGAACAGCTGCACGACGACTCCGAAGCCGAACAGCACCTTCGGATTGTGGCGCAGTGCCGAGAACGATCGCCCCAGCAGCATTCCGAACGTCAGCGGATGCAGGGGGATGAGCCCCTTCTTCGGGGCAGGGGTCCAGGTCTGGCCACTCACAGCACTCCCTCCGTCGTGCGCTCCCATCGTGTCACAACACGTCCAAGATGCGCAGACACCGGATCGGTGGTACCGAGTGCCATAAGGTAACTGTTATGACCTCACGCATTCTTGTGGTCGACGACGACACCGCGCTCGCAGAGATGATCGGCATCGTGCTGCGCACCGAGGGCTTCGAGCCGGTGTTCTGCGCCGACGGTGCGCGGGCGGTCGAGGAATGGCGCACCCAGCGCCCCGATCTCGTGCTGCTCGACCTCATGCTCCCGGGTATGGACGGGATCGAGATCTGCACCCGTATCCGTGCGGAATCCGGCGTGCCGGTGATCATGCTCACCGCTCGCAGCGACACCGCCGACGTGGTCCGCGGACTGGAGGTCGGCGCAGACGACTACATCGTCAAGCCCTTCAATCCGAAGGAGCTCGTCGCGCGCATCCGCACGAGGCTCCGTCCGGCCCCGCAGCAGACCAGTGAGCAGTTGCGCGTCGGCGACCTCACCGTCGACGTCGACGCGCACGAGGTGCGCAGAGGAACGGCTCCGATCGCCCTCACTCCGCTGGAGTTCCAGCTCCTGGTCGCTCTCGCCTCCAAGCCGCAGCAGGTCTTCTCGCGCGAGATGCTCCTGGAGCAGGTGTGGGGCTACCACTACAAGGCAGACACCCGTCTGGTGAACGTGCACGTGCAGCGACTGCGCGCGAAGGTCGAGGTCGACCCGGACAACCCCAAGATCGTCATGACGGTGCGTGGCGTCGGCTACCGCGCCGGGAGCGTCGGCTAGGCGCATCATGGCCGCGACGACAGCGACCACCACGGCGGTCGCTGTCCTTCGCGACTGGCGCGGCTGGCCGTCCTCCCTGAGCCTGCTCTGGCGGCGCTCACTGAGGTTCCGGACCCTGACCGTCACTCTTCTGCTGACGTCGCTGGCGATCCTCGTCACCTGCGTCACGATGGCGCTCGTCATCCAGGGGGATCTCTTCGACTCGCGGAAGAACGAGGTGCTGGAGGACGCGCGCAGGGCGGTCGATCAGGCCCAGGCCGTGCTCGACTCCGCGGCGATCAGCGACGACCCCGCTGCGCTGTCCGAGCTGTGGGACAGCGTGCAGAGAGACCTCGCACGCAACTCGACCGCGGAGGGGATCGCGGGCATCCGGATCAACGCGAAGGCCGGGACGGACACGGCCGCCGTGCGCCTGAACGGGTTCACGGCGGGACTGAGCGAGAACCTCATCACGCAGGCGCTGCGCTTCCGCGTCGTCGAGTTCGACGACAGGCAGACCTGGCAGTCCGTCGCACTGACGGTGTCGGGCAGGGAGGTGCCGGGGATCATCGTCGGCCAGCAGATCAAGGTGCCTCAGGCCGGTCCGTTCCAGATGTACTTCTCCTACGATCTCTCCGACGCCGATCAGACGCTGTCCTTCGTGCAGCGGACGCTGTGGATCGCCGGGATCGGCCTCGTCGCGATCGTCGCCGTGATCTCCTTCGTCGTGCTCAGGACCGTGTCGACGCCGATCGTCGAGGCCGCGGAGACGAGTGCCCGGCTCGCCTCCGGTGATCTCGGCGTCCGCCTCGAGGTGCGAGGCGAAGACGAACTGGCGACGCTCGGCCGCTCGTTCAACGCCATGGCGGACAGCATCGAGGCGCAGATCAAGGAGCTCGGTGAGCTCTCGCTCGTGCAGCAGCGGTTCGTGTCCGACGTGTCGCATGAGCTGAGGACGCCGTTGACCACGATCCGCCTCGCGGCGGACATGCTCAACGACCAGCGTGACGAGTTCGACCCCGTGATGTCGCGGACGACGGAGCTGCTGCACACCCAGGTGCAGCGGTTCGAGACCCTGCTCTCCGACCTGCTCGAGATCAGCCGCTACGATGCGGGCTCCGTGCAGCTCGAACTCGAGGCGACGAGTCTCGCGCACCTCGCCGAGGACATGATCGATCAGATGCGACCGCTCGCAGAGGGGCACGACACCGAACTGCGTCTCGTCGCCCCCGGCGGATACTCTCCCGTGGACATGGATCCGCGCAGGGTGCGGCGCGTGCTGCGCAACCTCATCGGGAACGCGATCGAGCACGGCGAAGGACGCCCCGTGGTCATCACGGTGGACAGCAATCAGCACGCCGTCGCCGTCGGGGTCAGGGATTCCGGCCTCGGGATGGAAGCGGACGACGCAGAACGCGTGTTCGACCGGTTCTGGCGGGCCGACCCCTCGCGCCAGCGCACGATCGGCGGGACGGGTCTCGGCCTGTCGATCGCGCTGGGCGACGCGATGCTGCACGGCGGCACCCTCGCGGTGTGGTCGGAGATCGGTGTGGGCACCAATTTCGTCCTCACGCTGCCCCGTCATCAGGGAGTGATCGACGGGCCGTCCCCGGTGCCGCTGGAACCGCAGGAGCCCCTGGCCGAGCTTACCGATGCGACCCAGCCGATCGAGCTCGCCGACCTGCCCCCGCATCTGTTCGACGAGGGGAGCCTCTGATGGCGCGGCGCACGTCACGCATCCTGCGCACGATCGTCGCTGCGGCGGCGGCCGTCCTCCTGCTCTCGTCGTGCACCGGCCTGCCGACCAGCGGAGACCCGAAGCAGGGACTCGCGCTCGGGGAGTCGTCCGAGGTCCCCGAGATCCTCCTGCTCGCGTCGGATCCGCTTCCCGGGGCGAGTCCGAGGAAGATCGTCGACGACTTCCTCGAGGCCGCGGTGACGCCGACCGACGTCTGGGCCGTGGCGAGGAAGTTCCTCACGCCTGAACTCGCGGCGACCTGGCGCCCCAGTGAGGGCGTCTCCATCGACGAGAGCTCGTCCTCGCGGACGTTCGTCTCCGATGCGGAGGACGTCTCCGACGCGAAGAACGGCGACACCGTGGAGATCCAGGTCGGGATCGACATGGTCGCGAGCGTGGACGGAACGGGCGCGTACTCGGCGGCCACGGGTACCTCCTCCCTCACCTTCTCCGTCGTCAAGACCGAGGGCGAATGGCGCATCTCGAAGGCCCCGAACGGCATCGTCATCGACCAGTCGCGCTTCCCGCAGGTGTTCGGCGACTATCCGCTGCAGTACTTCGACGAGGGCTGGTCGCGGCTGGTCCCCGACGTCCGCTGGCTTCCTCGACGCGAGAGCATCGCGACGGCGGTCACGCAGACCCTGATCGAGGGCGCACCCAGCCCGTGGCTGGAGCCGGCGGTCCAGAGCGCGTTCCCGTCCGATGTCAAGCTCGCCCGCGATGCCGTGTTCATCGACGCCGAATTGGTCGCGGACGTCGCATTGAACCGGGACGCGCAGGGACTCGACCCGACGACGCTCTCGCGCATGCGCACTCAGCTCCAGGCGACGCTCAAAGCGGCGGGCATCCACGTCAGTCAGGTGCGGTTCACCATCGACGGACGCACCCTCAACGCCGGAGTGGTGAAGGTCGTCGAAGAGCCTGCGGATGTGGGGAGCATCGTGCTGAAGGACGGCGCGTTCGGGACCATCGTCGGCACCGAGATCACCCCGCTCGCCGGGATCAGCGGGGCGGTCCTCGGCCTCCCGCTGCCCGCGACGGCGATCGACGTGTCCGTGGACGAGTCCCACGCGGCCATCCGGCTCGCAGACGGAAAGGTGTTCCTCGCAGGAGGTGGCAGTCTCGACGAGCTCGACGCGAGGCCGGGGCTGATCGCGCCGTCTCTCGACCCCTATGGCTACACGTGGTCCGTGCCGGCGAACGCGCCGGGACAGCTGTTCGCGGTGGGCGACGACGTCGTGCGTCATGATGTCGCCGATGCCTGGCCGGGCGCGTCCGAGGTGTCGGCGATCCGGGTCTCCTCCGATGGGGCTCGCGTGGCCGCGATCGTGGTGGTCGGCGGGGAGCGGTGGGTCGTCGTCTCCGCGGTGGTGCGGGACGGCAACGGCATGCCGACGAGTCTCGGCGACGCCCTGCAGGTCGCTCGGCTCGACGGACCCGCGAACGACGTGGTGTGGCTCGGTTCCGATCGCCTCGGCATCCTGACGGAAGCGGATGGGCCCAAGATCCTGACGCAGATCGTCGGGGGCCCGGGGACCATCGAGACCGCGCCGGCCGGCGCCGTGTCGATCGCAGGGGCGAAGGGCTCATCGGGCATGCGGGTGCTCGCCTCGAGCGGCTCGCTCTTCGCGCGCAGCGGGTCCGCCTGGCGGGAGTCGACCACGGGCATCCTGCTGCTCGCAACGCGCGCAGGGCGCTGAGAGACTTCTCCTCCCCAGAGTGAAGCGGGATGCAGAGTCTCCACCGATCTCGGTGACCACGACCGCTCTCAGGTCGTCTCCGTGCCGAAGGACGGCAGGATCGATGGATGCATCCTCCACGCTGGCGCGCGATCGGCGCCGAGATCGGGGCGTTCCTGCTCGCCGCCTCGTGCGCCGGCTGCGATCTGCCGGGCGTCTTCCTCTGCGAGGGATGCCGCGAAGCGCTGACGCCCGCTCCGCACGAGCTCCGGACCCCGGCCGGGCTCCGAGTGCGCGCGGCGTTGCCGTTCGAGGGGGTGGCGGCGCGCTGCATTCGCAGCCTGAAGGGAGAGGGCGCAACGGTGCTCGCGCGCCCACTCGGCATCGCGCTGTCGGGCGCTCTCCTCGATGAGCTCGACGAGGGCATCCGTGCGTCGCCGATCCCGACCTCACGCGCGGCCTTCCGCCGTCGGGGGTACCGGGTGCCCGACATGCTCCTCGCGCGTGCCGGTGTCGCTCCGTGGCGCCTGCTGAGGCACGCCGGTGCACGCGCCGACCAGCGCGGGCTGGGGAGGGCGGAGCGCGCGCAGAACGTGCGGGGGAGCATGCGCGCTCGGCGGCGGGGTGAGGGCGCACGCGTCGTGCTGGTCGACGACGTCGTCACGACGGGGGCGACGTTCGACGAGGCCGCGAGAGTGCTCGGTCAGGCTGGGTTCGAGGTCGTCGCGGCCGTGGCGCTCGCGGCGACGGCGCGTCACAGCGGGCTCAGAGGAGACGCACCGACGACACGGAGCAATTGAGTGGTGACAACGGCCGACGAGCGGACTACGGTTGGGCAGAACAAGGCGACCACGGTCCGCCCTTGGCCGGGTGGACCGGGACAAGGAGGCAGCAATGGAAACAAGCATCGTTGGCGTCGGAGTGGGTATCACCGATCGCTTCCGAACCGTTGTCGAAGAGAAGATCGCCAGGATCCAGATGCTCGCGTCCCGAGCGCAGCGGCTGGACGTGAAGGTCACCCACCGTGTGTATCGGAACGGGCACGTACCTGACGAGACCGTCGAGCTGACGCTGGTCGGCAAGGGACCAGTGGTCCGTGCCGAGGCCACGGACGGCGACAAGTTCGTCGCCCTCGACCTCGCGGTCGACAAGATGTCCGAGCAGCTGCGTCGGGCGAAGGAGAAGAGGGTCGACGGGCGCCAGCACCCACGAGGCGCGCACTTCGAGAAGGGCAGCGGAGCCCTGGAGGGAATCGACGTGCAGCCGGCATCCGTCGACGTCCTGCACGCCGTCGCCACCGGGAGCGTCCCGGTGCAGAGCGAGGAAGAAGACGTCTACTCGCCCGTCGTCATCCGCACCAAGAGCTTCGACGCCGAATGGATGACGGTGGAGGAGGCGGTCGACCGCATGGAGCTGGTCGGACACGACTTCTTCCTGTTCGTCGATGTGCGCACCGACCACCCGAGCGTCGTGTATCGCCGCAAGGGATGGGACTACGGCGTCATCGCGCTGAGCACCCAGGCGCCGCCGTCCGAGGCACTCGCCTCCTGAGAGGAATGCGAAAGGCCCGGTCCCTCCACAGGGGGCCGGGCCTTTCGGCGTGAGAAGACGCGTCGCCGTGTCAGTCGAAGATCCCGTCGAGGATGCTGCCGATCACGAGTCCACCGAGGATGCCGGAGGCGATGTCGCCGCCCCCGCCCCGACTGCCGCCGCGGGGTCCACCGCCCCATCCGCCGCCGCCCCAGCCCTGATCCTGCGGGCGGGAGGAGTCGATGTCGCGCTGAGCGAGCTGCAGCGCCTCTGACGCCAGGTGGGCCACGCGGCGGGCGCCGGTGAGCGCCTCCTCGCGCGTCTCTTCGGCGGGAAGCAGGTCGGAGAGATCGACGCGCAGACGCTCGGCTTCGGCGAGCCGTGTGCGTGCGTCCGCGCCGATCCAGCCGCGGTGTCCGGAGATGAGACCGCGGGCGACGCCGAGCTGACGATCGGCGTCATCGATGGCGTGCTGCACCTGCTGGATGCTGGGGAGCGGGTTCTCGGCGCGGTACCGTGCCTTGGCGATGGCCTCGTCGAGCGCCGTGTTGGCGGCGCGGAGCTGGGAGAGCTCGCCGAACGGGTCGCCGGGGGTGCCGGCGGGGGTGAGCGCGTCCAGGGCCCTCTGAAGTGCGGTGACGGCGGAGGCCACCGCGGGGACCTGAGGGGCCGTACGCGCTGCGATGAGGTCGGAGCGGGAATCGGCGACGACCTCGGCCAGCGTCGACTCGGCGCGAAGGGCCTCGATCTCGAAGTCCTCGACCGCGTCGAGCAGTGCGGACGCGCGCCGCGTGGCCTCGGTCGCCGTCTCCAGCGCGAGGTTGGCCTCTTCGTTCTGCTTCGACGCGCGGCGTCGCTCCGACACATCGGCGCCGTGAGTGGCGAACGCGATGAGCTGCTCCGCCTCGGCCGCGCTCGCGGTGATCTGGTTCATCGCCGAATCGGCGTATCGGGAGTTCAGGCGCGTGACCGTGTCGTTCGTCTGCGGGATGCGGGCGCTGAGGGCGGCGGCATCCGCGCGCACCTGCGCGATCACCTCGGGAGCTCGCCGCACCTTGGCGATCGACTCCGCCAGCACGGACGTCTTCTCGTCGAGGAGATCCTGAGCCCAGTCGCACAGCTGTGCGATGCGCGCGTTGCGTGTGCGCAGCTCCTCTGGCGTGTCCGGGATCTCGTCGTGGTTGAGCTGGTGCAGCTGGAACGCCTCGCGCAGGTGGGTGCGCACGGCTGTCAGCGCTGCCTTGAGGTCGGCGGTCAGCGACTCGCCGAGCTCTGCCTCCGCGAACGACAGCTCATCGGAGGTCGAACGGATCCGCTCGTCTGTCGCGACCAGTGCCTGTTCCGCCCGCCGTGCGAGATCGGCGTCCTGAGCCGCCAGCTCTTCCTGCTCGCGCTTGCGTCTGCCCCAAATTCCAGCCATGATCCGATCCTAGTAATCCGTGCGAATGCGCAGGCTGTGCATCCGCCTGAGAGCGCGCCGGTTCGCTCACAGCGTGTGTCAGGCGATCGAGGTTCGCCGGATCAGCTCGGGTCTGCGGGGAGGCACGAGCCAGCTCACCAGCGCGATGCCCACCGGCAGAGCGAGCACGAAGAGCGCGAGCACGGTCCAGGGCGCATCAGCCAGGAGAAGGTCGCCGCGCGACTGGATGGCGAACCCGATCGGCGGGAGCACCCCGGCCGCCGCTCCGGCGATCGTGCCGAACCCGGCGATGATCAGGCCCTGCCAGAATCCGATGCGGCGGCGCAGGCCCGCCGTCCCTCCCACAGCGGAGAGCGTGGCGTCGTCGGGCCGGCGTTCGACCCGCGCGAGGCTGAGCGCCACCGCGCTGGCGCCGAGGACCAGCGTCGCGACGGCGGCGATGATCGGCGCCATCCACATCGCATCGTCGGGGGGACCCTGCTCCCATGCGGCGGTGAGCGCCCAGGAGGAGGTGCTGAGCGTGTCCGCCTCCGACATGATGCGGTCGCGGGTCTCGGCCGACGGCGGCGAGTCGAAGGACGCGACGAGAGATCGCGGCTGCCAGGCGATGCCGAGGGACTCCGCAGTGTCGGGTGTGATCGCGATCAGGGTCGGCTGAAGGGGGAGCGGCACCGAGATCGCCGGGATCGTCTTCTGCCAGGCAGGGGCGTGATCGACGGATTCCGCGGAGATCCAGATGTTGTCCGGCATCCCTCCCTCGTACGCCTGCGCGCCCGTCCACGCGGCGAGTTCGACGGACCCGTCGGTGACGAAGCGCGGATCGGCGGAGAGCGCGGCGCCGTCGCGGTAGTCCCGCAACTGCTGCGGGGTCAGTTGGACACCGAGAGCCGTCTCGATCTCCTCCGGCGCGATCACCGAGAGCGGGTTCGACGGATCCTGTCCGCGAGACGTGTAGGAGTTCTGCTCCGTGGGGTCGATGAGATGCTCGTCGGGCAGCAGGGCGATCGCCGAGACGACGTCGTCGGGTACGTCGTCGGCTGACGGGTAGATCCAGACGGGCACCTGGGCGCCGATGGTCGCGATTCCGGTGGCGCTCGCCGCGTGCGCGAGCTCTCTGGCCGCCGTCTCGGCATCGGCGGCCTGCTCCGTGGTGAGCGCGAAGGGACCGGCCGTATCCGAAGGCTGGAAGGCGACGGACATGCTCCCGACGGGCGCCTGGTAGAACCAGTTCCGCGCGGACTGCGCGTTCTGCATCGAGTACGCGCCGAGCGCGAAGACGCCGATGAAGACGGTCGCGGCGATGGCAGCGAACGCCGGAACGGTGCGCGAGGCGTTCGTCGAGGCGTCCCGCGCGGCGAGACGGGCGGCCAGCCCGATCCGGGACATGGCGCGCGCGGTGATCCAGAGCAGCCAGCGCCCGGAGAGCAGGATGCCGATCTGCGCGACGATCGGGCCGACCACGATGCCGACCGGCGGGATCGTGCGCAGCGGCGAGTCCCACGGGAGAGCCGAGGAGGTCACCGCGACGACCGCGAGTGCCGAGCCGATCGTGACGGCGACGCCGAGGAGCATGAGCGCGGACCCGAGCACCGGTCGGGATGCTCGGGGCGTCTGAGGGCGGCGAGAGCCGCGCAGCGCGCCCAGGACGTCGGAGCGCGCCACGGTGTGCGCAGGAGTCGCGGCAGACACCGTTCCCACGATGACGGCGAACACGAGGATCGCGAGGAGGAACTCCCAGGGGAGGTGGAACCCGGGGAACGCGGTCGCGGATCCGTCGTCGAGCATCCCCAGGATCAGGGCGGCGGCGCCGACGCCGATGACCGCCCCGACGACGCCCCCGATCGACCCGAGCGTCGTGCCCTGCAGGAGCACGATCCTGCGCAGGTCGCCCGACGAGGCGCCGACGCTCGCCGCGACCGCGAGTGCATGCTGCTGGCGCCGGGCGGACACGGCGAACGCTGCGCCCGCGAGCATGACCACCACATAGGCGGCGAACACCCCGGCGGCGGAGAGGATGATGAGCATCGAGTACCGCGCAGACCAGTACTCGTCGTAGGGGAGCTCCGCGTCCGTGCCGCGGAGGTCGGGCGGGTCCAGAACCACCGCGCGGGAGAAGGCGACGATCCCCTGCTCGTTCAAGGACGTGACGTCGCTCCAGCCCAGTTCGTGCTCGGGGAGGTACCAGCGCTTCTCTCCGGCGAGAGCGTCGGACGATGGCAGGAAGAGAGCGGGGACATCGTCTGCGAGAGGAGCGGCGCTCATCGTCCCGACGACCGTGAACCTCGATCCGCTCTCCGCGAGGGTGACGGCATCTCCGACGGAAATCTGCAGCCGAGTCATCGTCGCCGGTGTCGCAAGAGCCTCCTGGGCGCCGTGCGGCCTCCGTCCGTCGACGAGGTCGAACCGCCCCGACAGTCGCGGATCCCAGGACTCCCCGGACCAGGCGGGCATCCCGGTCACGCCGTCGGGGGTGACGACGCGCACCGTGCCCTCGACGAGGGGGATGGCGGCGGTTCCCTCCGGCAGGAGAGCCATCGGGTCGGCGACGGCGGTCCCGGACGGGGCGTCGACGAGATCCGACGAGTAGCCGGTCCAGTCCGGCTGCGTCGGCGACTGCCAGAAGCCGTCGCCGGGGAGCCCTTTCACCGCGATCCAGGCCTCGGTGCGCCCCAGCTCGCTGGTGACGCGCTCCTGGGGGGTGGCGATCGTGCTGGCCGCGATGATCGCGTACGCGGTCATCGCGGCGATCGGCAGCATGATGAGCACCCCGATGAGGATGCTCGACAGCATCGCCCTGCGCACCTGACGCCGGGCCAGTCGCGCGGCCACGCGCCAGCGCGCACCGGATCCGCCGCGGGTCATCTCCCGCTGCCCGCGAGCAGGACCTCCGCGCCCTGACGTCTGGTCTCGTCCACGATGCGTCCGTCGCGGAGGAACACGATCCTGTCGGCGAACGCCGCGTGGCGGGCCTCGTGGGTCACGAGGATGCCGGCGGCGCCGGCGTCGATCCTCTCCCGCAGCATCCTCAGCACCAACTCGCCGGTGACCGAGTCGAGGGCGCCGGTGGGCTCGTCGGCGAGGATCAGCCTGCGTCCTCCGACGACGGCCCTGGCGATCGCGACCCGCTGCTGCTGACCTCCGGAGAGGTCGTCAGGATAGGCGTCGATCCTGTCGGCGAGGCCAACGGAGAGCAGCGCCTCCTCCGCGGCCCGCCTGGCCACGCCGTTGCGGAACCCGTCGAGCTCGAGCGGAAGAGTCACGTTCTCGATCGCGGAGAGGGTGGGGATGAGGTTGAAGTCCTGGAAGACGAAGCCGAGCGACCGGCGGCGGAGCTGCGCGAGCTCCTTCGGCGACTGCTCGCTGAGGTACGCACCCTCGATGATGACCTCTCCGGTCGTCGGCTTCGCCAGGCCCCCGGCGATCGAGAGAAGAGTCGACTTCCCCGATCCGGAGGCGCCCATGACCGCGACGAGCTCGCCGCGGGATACGTCGAGATCGACGCCGGACAGGGCCGACACCGCGGTCGCTCCCTGTCCGTACTGCTGGGTCACTCCGACGAGTCGGAGCACCGTCTCGGTCATCAGCTCTGCTCGGCGCCGGCGAGTGCGGCATCCGTCTTCGCCGGACGGCCTCGCTTGGGCCGATCAGCGGTGAGCTCGAGTCCCATGGTGTGCCGCGGGTGCAGCGCGAGCCGCTGCTCGGTGTGGTCCAACCAGCGCACCTCCGCCTCGGCCGCGAAGATCATCGAGTCGATGACGAGAGCCCAGGACAGCTCCTCCGGTCCCTCGGGGTCGCCGCCGGCGTACTTCGCGCGCTGCAGGGTCTGCAGCTGCGTGAGCGATGCGGTGCGCTGGGTCTGGATCACGCCGGCCACGTCGACCCCGGGGAGGGTCGCCGCCACGGCCAGCTTGATCGCGAGCTCGTCCCTCGTCGCCTGTGCGCGCACGACAGGGGAGGACAACCAGTCGGCGACCTCCGCCGAGCCCGCCTCGGTGATCTGCCAGTAGATGTGCCCCTGCTCGTCGGCGTCGCCGCGTTCGACGAGGCCGTCGCGTTCGAGTCTCTCCAGGGTGTTGTAGATCTGACCGACGTTCAGCGGCCAGGTCGACCCGGTGCGACGGTCGAACTCATGGCGCAGCTGGTAGCCGTAGCAGGCGCCCTGATCGAGGATGGCGAGCAGGCTCTGACGAACCGACATGGGGGACCTCCCTGAGCGTGATGCGGGCATACCGAGTATATGGATACCGGGTATGCAGGGGAACCCCCGCGTCGTCAGGACGTGCGGTTACGCGGTGCGCGGTCCTTCGGGAGTCGGAGCGCCGCGATGATCAACCACACCATCGAGGGGAACCGGGCGATGGGTAGGAGTACGGCGAGAGCGGGCACGGCGACGGCGTGCGTGCCGAGGACGGCGATCCCCGCGAGGACGAGCCCGGTGATCGCGAGCCAGCGGGGGAGCAGTCCTGCGAGCAGCCCCGGAACGGCGATGCCTGCCACGAGAAGGCCCAGAGGGACGACGGCGCCGGGGCCGCCGGAGATGAAAGCGAGGTCGTGGAGCGTGCGCACGAGAGCGTCGTCCGCGAGGGTCGCCGGTCGTGTGAGGCCCCAGGATGCGAACGCCGAGATCGTCATGGCTGCGGAGGAGAGGATGCCGCCGGCGAAGGCGATCGAGACTCCCGGCGCGCGGATCCCGAGACGGTTCAACCGTGTCGTCGAGACCGCCGCGTAGATGGCGAGGGGTAGGGCGGCGGCGAACTGCAGGAGCGCGGTGATGGTCGTGGCGGCGGTGTTCTGGCGGAAGTAGTCCAGGATTGCCCGATCATCGCCGAACGGGGAGGGGTAGGCCGTGCCTGCGAGGAGCAGCGGGATCGTGAGGGACATCATGAACAGCGCCATGGTGACGATGGCGATCGGTGCGAGAGGCGGGCCGGGCTGGCGACGGGTGGATGCCGTCGAGGGTTCAGTCGTAGTCATGAATCATTCATAGCACAGAATGATTACTGTGGGTGGATAAACTGTCGTCATGCCCGCATCCTCCACCCCGCCGTTCCGACGCATCGCGTTCCTGCTCTCCCAAGTGGGATCCGCCGTCGGCCAGCGATTCGCCGAGCGGGTGGCGCCGCTGGGCGTGCAGCCGAGCGATCTCGGCATCCTGCGCCTCATCGCGCAGTCGGACGGACTCAGTCAGCAGGAGCTCGCCCGCCAGCTCGGCGTCGTGCCGAGCCGCGTGGTGGCGCTGATCGACTCCCTGCAGGAGAAGGGGCTCGTGCGGAGGGTGCGCAGTCAGTCCGATCGGCGGGTCCAGCGGCTCGAGCTGGACGCCCGAGGGCGAGAGGTACTCGCCGAGATGCGCACGGTCGGCGCGGCGCACGAAGCGGCGACGATCGAGGTGCTGACGGAGCAGGAGCGCGCGACGCTCGCGGAGCTCCTGGGCAAGCTCGCCGAGGCCCACGGGGTCGACCGCGACGTGCATCCGGGGTACCGCGCGGGCCGCTGAGACGGCGTGCAGACGATCTGCAGGTCACAGACCGGTAACATGAGCACGTATGCCTGCTGTTCGCCATGCGGCGAGCGGGCTGTTCACCCACTGACAGGGAGATGACATCCGTGGCCAATCCTCTTGAGAAGCTGCTGCGCGCCGGTGAAGGGCGGGTCATCCGTCGTCTGAACCAGGTCGTCAAGGCGGTGAATGCGCTGGAAGAGGACATCTCCAAGCTCACCGATGACGAGCTGCGCGACGAGACGACCGTGCTGCGCGAGCGGTACGCGGCAGGCGAGACCCTCGACCAGCTCATGCCCGAGGCGTTCGCCGCCGTCCGCGAGGCGGCCAAGCGCACACTCGGCATGCGCGCGTACGACGTGCAGATCATGGGCGGCGCGGCCCTCCACCTCGGCAACATCGCCGAGATGAAGACGGGTGAGGGCAAGACCCTCGTCGCCACGTTCCCCGCCTACTTGAACGCGATCGCCGGCGAGGGCGTGCACGTCATCACGGTGAACGACTTCCTCGCCTCCTATCAGGCCGAGCTCATGGGCCGCGTGTACCGCGCGCTCGGGATGACGACGGGCATCATCGTCTCCGGGCAGACGCCCGCCGTGCGCCGTGAGCAGTACGCCGCCGACATCACCTACGGCACGAACAACGAGTTCGGCTTCGACTACCTGCGCGACAACATGGCGTGGCGCAAGGAAGACCTCGTGCAGCGCGAGCACTACTTCGCGATCGTCGACGAGGTCGACTCGATCCTCATCGACGAGGCGCGCACGCCGCTGATCATCTCCGGTCCGTCGTCGGGAGAGGCGAACCGCTGGTTCGCCGAGTTCGCGAAGATCGCCCGGACCCTCGAGGTCGGCGAGGACTACGAGGTCGACGAGAAGAAGCGCACCGTCGGTGTCCTGGAGCCCGGCATCGAGAAGGTCGAGGACTACCTCGGCATCGACAACCTGTACGAGTCCGCGAACACCCCGCTGATCTCGTTCCTGAACAACTCGATCAAGGCGCTCGCCCTGTTCAAGAAGGACACCGACTACGTCGTCATGAACGACGAGGTCATGATCGTCGACGAGCACACCGGCCGCATCCTGGTCGGACGCCGTTACAACGAGGGCATCCACCAGGCCATCGAGGCCAAGGAGGGCGTCCCCGTCAAGGCGGAGAACCAGACCCTCGCCACGGTGACGCTTCAGAACTACTTCCGCCTCTACGACAAGCTCGCAGGCATGACCGGTACCGCCGAGACCGAGGCCGCGGAGTTCATGTCGACCTACAAGCTCGGCGTCATCCCGATCCCGACCAACAGGCCGATGATCCGCAAGGACCAGGCCGATCTCGTCTACAAGAACGAGACCGCGAAGTTCGCGCAGGTCGTCGAGGACATCGCCGAGCGCCACGCCAGCGGTCAGCCGGTGCTGGTCGGCACGGTGAGCGTCGAGAAGAGCGAGTACCTCTCCCGCCTGCTCGCCAAGAAGGGCGTCAAGCACGAGGTCCTCAACGCGAAGAACCACGCTCGCGAGGCCGAGATCGTCGCCCGCGCCGGCCGTCTGGGCGCCGTCACCGTCGCCACGAACATGGCCGGTCGCGGTACCGACATCATGCTCGGCGGCAACGCGGAGTTCCTCGCCGTGCAGGAGCTCAAGTCCAAGGGACTCGACCCGGTCGAGACCCCCGAGGAGTACGAGATCGCCTGGGACGAGGCGTACGCCGCGACCAAGGCCGTCGTCGCCGAGGAGGCCGAGAAGGTCATCGAGGCCGGCGGGCTCTACGTCCTGGGCACCGAGCGCCACGAGTCGCGACGGATCGACAACCAGCTCCGAGGCCGCTCCGGCCGCCAGGGCGACCCCGGTGAGAGCCGTTTCTACCTGAGCCTCACCGACGACCTCATGCGCCTGTTCCAGTCGGGGGCGGCGGAGGCGATCCTCAACCGCACCAACTTCCCCGACGACGTGCCGATCGAGTCCGGCCTGGTGTCGCGCGCGATCCGCAGCGCGCAGTCGCAGGTCGAGGCGCGCAACGCCGAGATGCGCAAGAACGTCCTCAAGTACGACGACGTGCTCAACCGTCAGCGCGAGGCGATCTACGCCGACCGTCGCCACATCCTGCAGGGCGACGACATCGCCGACCGCGTGCAGCACTTCATCGAGGACGCGATCACCGGCGTCGTGAACGACCACACCGGCGAGGGCCACAACGAGAGCTGGGACTTCGACGCGCTCTGGACCGAGCTGAAGACGCTCTACCCGGTCAGCGTCACGATCGATGAGGTCGTCGCCGAAGCGCAGGGGCGCAAGGGCGGGATCACGGCAGACGGGCTGACTCGCGAGCTGCTGTCCGACGCGAAGATCGCCTACGAGAAGCGGGAGGAGTCCCTCGGCGAGGCGGCGACCCGCGAGCTCGAGCGCCGCGTCGTGCTGCAGGTGCTCGACCGCCGTTGGCGCGACCACCTCTACGAGATGGACTACCTCAAGGACGGCATCGGCCTCAGGGCGATGGCGCAGCGCGACCCGCTGATCGAGTATCAGCGCGAGGGCTACGCGATGTTCCAGTCCATGATGGGGCAGATCAAGGAGGAGTCGGTCGGCTACCTCTACAACCTCGAGGTCGAGGTCCGTCGCGCGGGAGACGCCGAGACCGCAGAGGTCGAGGCCAAGGGTCTCTCCGAGGGCGGCGGCGAGCAGCGACTCGAGTACTCCGCCGCGAACGACGCCGGCGAGGTCGAGGTGCGCAACGATCGAGGGCAGGTCCAGCAGGCTGCGACCGAGCGTCTCCGCCAGGCCGCGGCCGCACGCGCAGCGGCGGAGCAGCCCGAGGCGGAGGCCGAGGCCCCGCGCGGCGCCTTCGGCCAGAAGACGGATGCCGCCGCCCCGGCGCCGGCTGCAGGCAACCGCGAGCAGCGCAGGGCACAGGGCAAGAAGAAGAAGTAGCCCACGATGACGAAGGGGTCGATCCGCACGGATCGGCCCCTTCGCCGTGGGAGGGCGCGGGGGATCCGCGCCGGGGGCGCTTCGAGGCTCGACGAGGGCATCGTCAGAGCCGGCGACGTCGAGTGGAGGACCCGCGCACCGCTGATCGGGTCTCGACGGAACCCGGTGGAAGAATGACGGGGTGAGCACTGCAGAAGAGCGCGTCCTCGAATCGACCAGAGTCGCGGACTGGATCCGCGGAGCCATCCTCGACGGCGTGCGCGAACCGGGAAGCAGGCTCATCGAGCGCGACCTCGCTGCGGAGTTCGGCGTGAGCCGCGTGCCTGTCCGCGACGCCCTGAAGGTGCTCGAGGGGGAGGGGCTCGTCATCCTGCGGCCCCGTACCTGGGCGGTGGTTCGCGAGTTCACCTCCGCCGACATGACGGATCTCGACGAGGTGCGTGCGGTGCTCGAACCGCTGGCCTTCCGTCTCGCCGCGGAGCGCCATCGCCGAGACGGACTCGAGGAGCTGCGGAGGGCGCTCGAGGCGGAGAAGAGCAGCGCCGTCATCGAGGATCGGATCACGTCGCGGCGCGCCGCCGCGGACTTCCACGAGGTGGTCACCGCGCTGGCCGAGAACCGCCTGCTGCAGGACCTGATGCGGAGCATGCGCAGCAGGCTGCGCTGGGGACTCTCCCAGCACGACGACCTCGTGCACGTCACCGACGAGCACGAGGCCCTGTTCCAGGCGATCAGTGACCGGGACGGCGAGCGGGCGAGCGCACTGGCTCTCGCGCACATCGACACCAGCCGACGCGAGCGAGAGGCGCATGAGGCCGCGCTGCGCAGCGCGGCCTCGCGAGCGTGACGAGGAGGTCTCGAAGCGGCGCTAGGCTTGGGCGATGACACCATCGCGCCACTTCGACCAGTCGTCGAAGCTCAAGAACGTCCTGTACGAGATCCGCGGAAACGCCCTCGTCGAGGCGGCGCGGCTCGAGGCGGAGGGCCATCGGGTCCTCAAGCTCAACACGGGCAACCCCGCGATCTTCGGGTTCGAGGCTCCGCATCAGATCGTCCGCGACATGCTCGCGGCGCTTCCCACCGCCCACGGCTACAGCGACAGCAAGGGCATCGTCTCGGCCCGTCGTGCGGTCGTCAGCCGGTACGAGGAGATCGAGGGCTTCCCGCGTTTCGATCCGGATGACGTCTACCTCGGCAACGGGGTCTCCGAACTCATCACCATGACCATGCAGGCTCTCCTCGACGAGGGCGACGAGGTGCTGATCCCGGCCCCGGACTACCCGCTGTGGACCGCGATGACCAGCCTGGCCGGCGGCACCCCGGTGCACTATCTGTGCGACGAGGATGACGAGTGGCAGCCGTCGCTCGAGGACATCCGCTCGAAGATCACGCCGCAGACCAAGGCGCTGGTCATCATCAATCCGAACAACCCGACCGGCGTCGTGTACTCGAAGGAGATCCTCGAGGGAATGGTGCAGATCGCGCGCGAGCACGAACTGCTGCTGCTGTCGGACGAGATCTACGACCGCATCCTGTTCGACGACGCCGTGCACATCCCCACGGCCACGCTCGCGCCGGATCTTCTCTGCCTCACGTTCAACGGGCTGTCCAAGACGTACCGCGTGGCCGGCTATCGCTCGGGGTGGATGGTGATCACCGGACCGAAGTCGCATGCCAAGGGGTTCATCGAGGGCATCACCCTCCTCGCCTCCACGCGGCTGTGCCCCAACGTCCCCTCGCAGTACGCGGTGCAGGCGGCGCTCTCCGGAGTGCAGTCGATCGACGCGCTGATCGCGCCGACCGGGCGCCTGCACGAGCAGCGCGACGTCGCGTGGGAGGGGTTGGAGTCGATCCCCGGGGTCTCCTGCGTGAAGCCTCAGGGCGCTCTCTACGCCTTCCCTCGACTCGATCCGAACGTGCACGAGATCCGCGACGACGCCAAGCTCATCTACGATCTGCTCGTCTCGGAGCACATCCTGCTCGTGCAGGGCACGGGCTTCAACTGGCCGACGCCCGATCACCTCAGGGTGGTCACGCTTCCCGAGCCGCGCGTGCTCGCCGAAGCGGTCGAGCGGCTGGGGAACTTCCTCTCAAGCTATCGGCAGTAGTCGCCGCTGACGGGGAGAGCGACGTCGCGAGGCGGCGGACGGCGGCGACGAGCGTCGAACGGGGGACGACATCGGCGACGGGTCCCGCGTGGAGCAGCGCGGCGTCGGTGGAGCGCCGATCGAACGGCAGGAACGAGACGTCGGTGATCCCGGCGAGGCGGTCGAGCGTGCGCCGGATCTGTCCGCGAGCATCGATGCCCAGAGGGCCGGGGCGCACCTGGTTGACGACGACCGTGACGGGCGTGGGCGACGTGAGTCGACGCAGCTCGGCATGCTCTCGCAGGAAGCGGCTGATTCCGAGCGGGTCGGCCGCGGCGACGGCGACGATCGCATCGGCCTCCTGGAGCGCGGCCACGGTGGCGGCGTGGCGACGCGGCCCGACGAGGTCGTAGGTCGCCTCCTCATCGGCGTCGAAGGCGGCGGCCACGTCGACGATCGTCTCGTCGGCCCAACCGCGGCATGCCTGCAGCGCCCCGCGAAGACGCGCAGCGGAGAGTTCCGGCCATCGGCTGGGGCGGTTGATACCGGACAGGACGTCGATCTCCCCGCCGCTCGTCTCGATGGTGCTGCACAGTCTGGTCAGCTCGGCGCCGTCGAGGGCTCCGAGCTCCGCACGGCGACATGCGGCGGCGATACCGGGAGCATCGTCGCCGAGCCCGAGCAGGAGCGCGATCGACGGCGCGACGGTGTCGGCGTCGATGAGGGCGGTGCGGCGCCCCGTGCGCGAGATCTCGACGGCGAGCTGCACCGCCAGGGTCGAGCGGCCGGGCGCCCCGGCAGGACCCCAGATCGTGATGACTCGACGCGGACGTTCTGCGGGTCGCGGAACGACCTCCGGAGCATCGGCGGCGAGTGCTTCGGCGATCTCCCAGCCGGCGGAGGCCGCCGGGAGCGCGGGGGGCAGACCGTAACGGGAGAGAACACGATCGTCGCCGTCTCCCACGGGGATGATGCGCACTCCGGCCCGGTCGCATGCGGCGATGAGAGCAGGACTGAGCACCGCCCGCGTGCCGGGAGCGATCACGGCGATGACGCCATCGGGCAGGGGCAGGATCGCTCCCGGCTCGCTCACCGCGGCGACACGCACGCCCTCGAGCTCGAGCTCGGTCGCGAGGATGCTCGCCCTGGGCTCGGCGATCGCGACGACGACCGTGCTCACGGCGTCGCTCCGATGGGTACGACGGACAAAGCCGCGCCGCCCGTGATCGCGGCGAGGACGTCGGCCACGTCGGAGCGGTCGATGACGACCTCCACCATCGCCGTGTCCGAGGCCAGCATCCCCTCCGCCTCGACGACCGTGCCGATGACGACGTCGGAGACGAGGATGCGCGGGACGTCGAAACCTCGGCCGTCAGGCAGCGGAGGCGCCTGCCAGAGGTCGACGAGGGTTCCGGCCGAGACGTCTTCGGGGATGCCGGTGCCGCTCTCGACCACGATCGTCGTGCGTCGGCTGCTCTCGGCCGTGGCGATCGCGGTGGCGGGGACGAGCTCTCCCTCGGCGAGTGTCCGTGCCGCCACCTCGCCGGGCTTCAGGTCCTGCGGTGCGAGATAGTCATCGGTGAGGGCTCCCAGACTCACGTCCACCGCCTGGAAGTCCGCGGAGGACAGCGCCTCGCCCTCGACGATGGTGCGATGGGCCTGGAGCACCGGTGTCGTGCGCCCGGATGAGGACACGATCGCCCAGACCCCCGCAATGGAGATCACGACGAGCGCTATGCCGATCAGGAAACGCACATCGCCCCAGAAGGCGCGGCGGGATCGTGTCAGGGATGTCATGGCCATATGGTCACAGAATCCGGACGAGAGCCTCGAAAGTTCTCCACAGGTCGATGTCGAGGGGAGGTTCCTCCTCGGTCCGGTGGAGAATGGACGCATGGTCGACTCCGATGCTCCCGCGCCGCGCTTCCTGGCGCCCGCCCAGGTGGCCGAGCTGTTGAGCATAGAGGTCGACGAGGTGGTCGCGCTGATCTACGCGGGGAGACTGCGGGGGTCGCAGCTGGGCTCGCCCGCGCGCTGGCGCGTCGAGGAGCCGAGCCTCGCCGAGTATCTCGCCGAGCAGTCGGAGGAGGCCAGGCGCATGGCCCTGTGGCGTCAGTCGAACGAAGCGAGCTTCCCGGAGGTCTGGGGGACGTCGTCCGCTCAGGGCAGCTGATCCCCTGAGAGGTCCACGGCGGAGAGCGCCGTGAAGGGCACGATGCGGAATCCGTGCACGGCGCTCGCTCGTCTGGCGGTCCCGCGATCATGCACGGCGAGATCGAGATGGTCTGAACCAGCTCGATCCACGGTGCCGTGCAGCCGCTCGCCGTCGATCGTCGTGAGGTGCACGGGCACCCGACGACGGGCGAGATCGCGGAGGATGAAGCCCAGAGTCATCCGCTCTCGCATTGACCGCTCCTGCCCGGCCGAGTCGTCGAGGCTTCCGAGCAGCGAACCGTGGTCCGTGGCGAGCCCGCGGATCGCATGCAGGGGAACGATCCGCACCGTCGCCGCTGCAGACGCGCCGTCGGCGGCCGTGACGGTCGCCGCCGTCCAATCCGCTCCCAGCGAGCGCAGCAGCAGACCGCATCGGCCGATGCCGGGGAGGTCCAGGGTCACCGCGGTCCCTTCCGCGCACAGCAGCCGCAGCCGACTGCGCAGATCGAGGCGGGAGATCCGCAGCCGTTCCGATTCCGCATCAAGCGTCGCCCGCTCCGCCTCCCACTCCGCGGCGAGCTGGCCTTCGAGGTCGTCGAACAGTCTGTCCCAGTGCATCTGACCGAGACTAAAGGACCCGTCAGAAGTGCGTACGAGTTATCCACATTCATCATGAGGCACGGGGTGAAGGCCGCAGCCGCCGTGCTCTACTTGCCGCAGTCTTTCCCCGATCGAGAGCACGACGATGACGCTTCACGAGTACTTCGCACCGCAGCCGACGCCCCGCGCCGAGCTGCCGGACCCCGTTCCGCTGCTGCGCAGTCTCACCCAGGGCGTCCTCGAGGTTCTCGCCGGGGTCAGAGAGGTCGATCAGCTCGCCCGCTGGTTCAGCGAAGACGCATTCCGGAGCCTGGTGGCCAGGGCGAACCTGTCGGCAAGGGCGCGCAGCGCGAGGGGGGTTTCGCCTGCGCGCCCGACCTTCGACATCCGATCGATCCGCACCGCCGAACCGGTCGACGGCGTCGTGGAGGCCGTCGTGGTCGTGGCGGGCCCCGGGCGGACACGCGCCGTGGCCATCCGCCTCGACGGGGTGGATCGCCGCTGGCGAGCCACCTCCCTCGCTGTGCTCTGACCTGCCGGGGACGAGGCGCGGCCCCAGTAGGCTTGGGGGGTGTCAACCCTCAGTGATCTCGCCCAAGCGCAGGGCCGCCTGACCGACAACGACGTCGAATGGCTTCACCGCCTCGCCGGCGACGGTCAGCTCCTCGCGGACCTCGCCTCCGCCGACATCGTCGTGTGGATCCAGACGGAGGACGGCTCCTTCATGGCCGTCGCGCACGCACGTCCGAGCGGCGCGGCCACCCTGTTCTACCGTGACATCGTCGGCGAGCGGGTACGACCGCAGTGGCGCACCCAGGTGCAGGGCGCGTTCGAGTCGGGGGAGATCGTCGACTCCTCTTCTCCCGATTGGTTCGAGGAGACGCCGACCCGCGTCCGCGCGGTGCCTATCCTGAACGACCGCCGGGGTGCGGAGCGTTCGACATCCGTCATCGGCGTCGTGACCAGGCACACCAACCTCGGAGAGGCGCGCACCCCCTCGCGTCAGCAGATCACATTCGACGAATGCGCGAACGATCTGTTCCGCATGATCGCCGACGGGAGCTTCCCCGACCTGGCCGCACCCACGTCGCCGCGCCGCGGAGCGCCGCGTGCGTCCGACGGGCTCATCAGGATCGACGTCGACGGCATCACGACGTTCGCGAGCCCCAACGCGCTGTCGGCCTTCAATCGCATGGGCTTCGACGACGAGCTCGAGGGCGAGTCGCTCGCGGAGGTCACGACGCGCCTGGTCCCGCCTTCTCGTCAGGTCGACGAGTCGCTGCCCGTGGTCGTCACCGGCCGAGCGCCGTGGCGCACCGACATCGAGGCGCGCGGCGTCACCGTGTCGTTGCGGGCGATCCCGCTCAAGGACCACGGCACCCGCATCGGCGCCATCGTGCTGTGCCGCGACGTCTCCGAGCTGCGCCACCAGGAGCAGGAGCTCATCACCAAGGATGCGACGATCCGCGAGATCCATCACCGGGTGAAGAACAACCTGCAGACCGTCGCCTCTCTGCTGCGCATCCAGGCGCGTCGCACCCATTCGGACGAGGCGAGGGACGCGCTGACCCAGGCCATGCGCCGCGTCGACTCGATCGCCGTCGTGCACGACACGCTCGCCCAGGGGCTCACCCAGAAGGTCGATTTCGACGAGGTCTTCCATCGGGTGCTGAAGCTCGTCGCGGAGGTCGCCTCGGCGCCGAACACGCGCGCCCGCACTCAGTCGACAGGCCGGTTCGGGGTGCTGCCGAGTGAGTACGCCACCCCGCTCGCGCTCGCGCTCACCGAGGTCGTCACGAACGCGGTCGAGCACGGTCTCGCCGGGCAGGAGGGCATCGTGACGATCGACGCCAGCCGCACGGAGGAGAATCTGAGGGTGACCGTCCGAGACACGGGACACGGGCTTCCGGAGGGGCGGATCGGTCAGGGCCTCGGCACGCAGATCATCCGCACGCTCATCCAGGGCGAACTCGGCGGCACCATCGAGTGGCGCGGCAGCGAGGGGGAGGGGACCGAAGTGGTCATCGACATCCCGCTGCGCTGGCTGACGAAGTAGTCCGCGACACGACGAAGCGGCCCGAGATCCAGGGGATCTCGGGCCGCTTCGTCGTCGGTCTCAGGACGCGCGGCGGGCGCGGGCGGCGCGGCGCTTGAGGGCGCGGCGCTCGTCTTCGGAGAGGCCGCCCCAGACGCCCGAGTCCTGGCTGGTCTCGAGGGCGTACTGCAGGCAGATCTCAGTGACGGTGCAGGTGGCGCAGACGGTCTTCGCCTTCTCGATCTGGTCCACGGCCGGTCCGGTGTTCCCCACGGGGAAGAAAAGCTCGGGGTCGACAGTCAGGCAGGCGGCTTTGTCGCGCCAGTCCATGGGGGCTCCTCGGTGTGGATTTCAAGAGATGTCGCAGTGCGACGTCTCGGATTCGGGCGGCCATTCGGGGATCGGCTACCCTGTTCAGATGCGGGCGGATGCTCGCTGTTTGTGATGCGGGCAGGAAGCCCGCCCCACGCCGCTGTGGGAGCACATGACTGTTTCTATTCTGTTACATGAAACAATCGAAATCAAGAACTTTTCTCCTTCTCATTCGATTCTCAGGAGACGTCGTGCGTGCACCAGGACTCGCTCTCGCCGCCGCTGCGGTACTCGCCGTCGAGGGACTCGCGCTCGTCGTGTTCGCCCTCATCGAGCTGGTCGGCCTCGGCGCGGGGGACGCGGCATCCCTCCCCACCGCGCTCGCCCTCATCGTCCTCACGCTGATCGGCGCAGTGGCCCTCATCGCGTTCGCCTTCGGCACGCGGGCGGGGCGCTCCTGGGCGCGCTCGGGAGGAGTCGTGTTCCAGGTGCTCGCCATCGCCCTCGCGCTGGCGTCGCTCACCGTGCAGCCGATCTCCTGGACCTTCGTCGCCGGGGTGGGGTTGCCGGGACTCATCGGCTTCGCACTGCTCATCGCCAGCGCGCGCGCTGAGGGCGGGCGTCCTCAGGAGGACTGACGCCGCGTCCGCGGGGCCGGGGCGCCTGTCAGTGTCCGATCAGGCGTCGATGCCGAGGAGCTTGCGTAGCCGGGCGACGTGCCCTGTGGCCTTGACGTTGTAGAGCGCGAGT
Organism: Microbacterium sp. LWH10-1.2; assembly: GCF_038397765.1. Taxonomy (NCBI): domain Bacteria; kingdom Bacillati; phylum Actinomycetota; class Actinomycetes; order Micrococcales; family Microbacteriaceae; genus Microbacterium; species Microbacterium sp. LWH10-1.2. The sequence continues at coordinate 1,975,113 of NZ_CP151638.1, read as the reverse complement.
GTGATCGTGCCGTTCTCGTCGAGCACGAAGGTCGAGCGGATGACGCCCTCGATGACCTTTCCGTAGTTCATCTTCTCGCCCCACACGCCGTAGGCGGTGTGGACGGCGTGGTCGGGGTCGCTCAGGAGCGTGAAGGTGAGTCCATCGCGCTCACGGAACTCCGCGAGCTTCTCCGGGGTGTCGCGGGAGATGCCGACGACGCGGTACCCGGCGCCCTGGAGGGAGGAGATGCTGTCGCGGAAGTCGCACGCCTGGGTCGTGCACCCGGGGGTCATCGCCGCCGGGTAGAAGTAGAGCACGGTCTTCTCGCCGCGGAGGTCCGCGAGACGCACGGTCTCGCCGTCCTGGTCGAGGAGGGAGAAGTCAGGGGCAGCGGTTCCGGGTTCCAGTCGCACAGTCACCCGATCAGCCTACCCGCCGTCACGTCGGCGAACCGGGTGGGCGACGGCATGACGCGTCCACGCGGTGGACGCGAACGGCGTCACCGTCCCGGTGTCTGCTCCGCCTTGTCGGCGAACGTCTGCAGCAGGCGCTGCAGCGAATCCAGGCGAGCTCGGCCGGTCTCGCCCAGCTCCCCGCGCTCCGCCGCCTCGATGAGGGCGCAGTCCGGCGCATCGGCCAGGTGCGTGCATCCACGGGGGCAGTTCTCGGCGATCAGCGCGAGCTCGGTGAAGGCCGCGAGGATGTTCGCGGGCTCGACGTGCCCGAGGCCGAACGACCGCACGCCGGGGGTGTCGATGACCCACCCGCTGCCCTCGGGAGTCCGATAGCGCAGCGACACGGTCGACGAGGACGTGTGCCGTCCACGACCGGTCACCTGGTTCACATGACCGGTGGCGCGGCCCGCGGTCGGCACGAGAGCGTTGACGAGCGTCGACTTGCCCACGCCCGAGTGGCCGACGAACACGGTCGAGTGTCCGATGAGCGCCGCGCCGATCTCTTCGACGGGCATGGTCTCCTGGGCGCTCGTGAACACGCGCAGGTCGTCGAGGCCGTCGAAGTGCGAGAGGAACTCCGTGGGGTCGGCGAGATCGGTCTTGGTCACGACGAGCAGAGGCCGGATGCCGGCATCCAGGGCGGCGACGAGATATCTGTCCACCAGCCGCGCGCGCGGCTCCGGATCGGCGGCGGCGACCACGACGAGCATCTGGTCGGCGTTGGCGACGATCACCCGTTCGACCTGATCGGTGTCGTCGGCGCTGCGCCGCAGCAGCGAGGTGCGCTCGACGATGCCGACCATCCTGGCGAGGGTCCCCTCGTCTCCGGAGGTGTCGCCGACGACGCGTGCCCGGTCGCCCGTGACGATGGGGGTGCGCCGCAGCTCACGCGCCCTGGTCGCGGTGATCGCTCGCTCCTCCGGCGTGTCCTCGCCCATCAGCACCGAATAGCGGCCGCGGTCCACGCCCAGCACCCGTCCGATCTGCGCGTCGTCGTGCGCCGGCCGGCGTTTGGTCCGCGGACGGTTGCCCTTGGGGTTGGGACGCGTGCGGATGCTGCTCTCGTCGTAGTCCTCGAAGTCGTCCTCGAGGTCGTCGTCGTCGGGGAGCCAGCTCACGCGGAGTCGCCCCGCAGCATCCGCTCCCACAGCACGGTGAACTCGGGGAGCGTCTTGGCCGTCGTGCCGATGTCGTCGATCTCGACTCCGGGCACCCGGAGTCCGATGAGCGCTCCGGTCGTCGCCATGCGGTGGTCGTGATGCGCGGCCCAGACGCCGCCGTGCAGGGCGCTCGGGATGATGCGCAGCCCGTCGGGCAGTTCTTCGGCCTGACCGCCGAGAGCACGGACGTTCCCGATCAGGGCGGCGATCCGATCGGTCTCGTGAAGGCGGATGTGACCGATGCCGCGGATCGTCGTGGGGGAGTCCGCGAATGCGGCGAGTCCGACGAGAGTCGGGGTGAGCTCGCTCGCCGCCGACAGGTCGAGATCGAGGCCGCGGATGCCGGAGCCCGCGCGCACCGTCAGCGTGCCGCTGTGCCGGCCGACGTGGGCGCCCATCGCCTGGAGGATCTCGGGCAGCAGGTGGCCCGGCTGCGTCGAGTGCACCGGCCAGCCGGTGACGGAGACGGATCCGCCCGTGACGAGGGCGGCGGCGAGGAAGGGCGCGGCGTTGGAGAGATCCGGCTCGATCGCGATCTCCTTGGCGCGGGGCACCCCGGCCTCCACGAGCCATTCGCCGGTGGCCGGTCGCTCGATGCGGATGCCGCGGCGGCTCAGCGCCTCGATCGTCATGTCGATGTGCGGAAGGCTCGGCAGGTGGGTGCCGGTGTGAACCAGGTGCAGGCCGACGTCGAAACGGGGGGCGGCGAGCAGGAGGCCCGAGACGAACTGGCTCGACGCGGAGGCGTCGATCTCGACCCGTCCGCCGCGGATGCGGCCGTGGCCGCGGATCGTGAAGGGCAGCGCCCAGGTTCCCTCGTCGTCGATGTCGACGCCGAGATCGCGCAGCGCGCTGATGAGTCCGCCCATGGGGCGGTGCAAGGCCGTCTCGTGGGCCGTGAGGTGCACGTCGTGCTGGGCGAGGCCGGCGAGCGGGGCGATGAAGCGCATCACGGTGCCCGCCTGGCCGCAGTCGATGGTGGAGCCGCCGGTGAGCTTCGCGGGGGTCACGACGAGGTCGGGGCCGAACTCGCCGCCCGTGTCCTCCTCTTCGATGCCGACGCCCAGTGCGCGCAGCGCCTCGACCATGCGGCGGGAGTCGTCGGAGTGCAGCGGGGCGATCAGACGCCCTGGTCCGTCGGCGATCGCGGCGATGATCAGCTCGCGGTTCGTCAGCGACTTCGAGCCGGGAACGGTCACCGTCGCATGCACGGAGCCGTCGATGGCGGGCGCGGCGTAAGAGCCCTGGACGAGGGGAGGGGAATACCTGTTGGCGCTCATCGGTTCCCACTTTAGTGAACACCGATGTGCGCCCGACCGAACGGGAGCCGCATTCGGGGAGAAGGAGAGAGGATGCTCGCAACGCTTGAGCGCGAGTTCGTCGACCTCAGCGGCCTAGACTGGCCCGTGATGGATGACACCGCAACCGCAGACACGGTCAGCGACCCTCGGCGCGAGTTCGAGGAGCAGGCGATCCCCTTCATGGATCAGCTCTACGCCGCCGCCATGCGCATGACCCGCAACCCCGCCGACGCCGCCGACCTGGTGCAGGAGACCTTCGTGAAGGCGTACGGCTCGTGGGCGACCTTCTCGCAGGGCACGAACCTCAAGGCGTGGCTCTACCGCATCCTCACGAACACATACATCAACATCTACCGCAAGAAGCAGCGCGAGCCGTTCCAGGGCACGATCGATGAGCTCGAGGACTGGCAGCTGGGCGGCGCGGAGTCGACCACGGCGTCGCACAGCCGGTCGGCGGAGGCGGAGGCGATCGACCGCATGCCGGCATCCGTCGTCAAGGACGCGCTGCAGGCGGTGCCGGAGGACTTCAGGCTGGCCGTCTACCTCGCCGACGTCGAGGGATTCGCCTACCAGGAGATCGCCGACATCATGAAGACCCCCATCGGCACCGTGATGAGCCGTCTGCACCGTGGCAGGCGGATGCTGCGGGAGCTGTTGGCCGACTACGCCGCAGAGCGGGGCATCGCCGCGGCTGACACGAGGAGCAGGAAATGAGCGACTGCGGCTGCGACAAGGCCCGTCAGGATCTGGAGGAGTACCTCCGCAACGAGGTGTGCAAGACCGAGCACACCGAGATCCGCGAGCATCTCGAGAACTGCCCGTCGTGCCGCGATGAGGCTCTGGTCGCGACCACGCTCACCGAGGTCGTGGCCCGTGCCTGCAAGGAGTCCGCTCCGGAGGAGCTGCGCGATCAGGTGTTCGCGCGTCTCCGCGAGGTGCAGGCGAGCGCGCACTGACCTGATCGGCGCCGCACCGTATGCGAGCGGTGTCGACCGATCCGCGCGTCGGAACCCCCGGCTACGGTAGAGGCATGACCACCCTCGATGCCCGAGACGTCCCTACCGAACCGATCTCCGCAGAACGACTCGCCGCCGCAGGGCTCGAGTACCGTCTCGTCGACTTCGCAGACGAGAGCGTCGCGAAGAGCTATCAGCGCGCCGTGTCCCGCGGCTTCCTGGGCGGAGAGCCCACGGCCGAGGCGCTCGCGTACGGGAAGACCCCGTTCGAGACGCGGCGCAACACGGCGGTGTTCGACCCCGCCTCGCCGACGGCGGAGTTCCCCGTCGCGACTGTGAACTCCTGGGTCGCCCCGCTCACCGTGCCGGGCGGCTCCGAGATCGACATGTGGTCGATCAGCGTCGTCACGGTGGCCGCGACACACCGACGTCGTGGCATCGCCAGAGCGCTGCTCGAGGGAGAGCTCCGCGCCGCGGCGTCCGCGGGGGCGCCGATGGCCGGTCTCACCGTCTCTGAGGCGACGATCTACGGGCGCTATGGATTCGGCTCGGCCATCCCGATGTCGCGCTTCGAGGTCGACACGCGCCGTGCCGGCTGGGCGGGGCCGTCTCCCGCAGGGCGCATCCAGTACCGCGAACGCGAGGAGCTCGCCGACGATCTCGGCGTCGTGCACGACCGCGTGCGGCGCACCCGTCCCGGCCAGGTCTCGGGCTGGCGCACGCGCTGGGAGGGCTTCGCAGGCGTGTCGCCGTCCGATTCCGAGCGCGACAAGGTCCGCGGCGTCCGGTACCTCGATGAGAGTGGCGCGGTCCGCGGCGTCCTCGTCTACACGCTCGGCGAGAAGGGCGGCACCTTCCGCTTCGGACTGCACGTGAGGATGCTCGTCGCCGAGACCCCGGATGCGATGGCCGCGCTCTGGCGGTTCGCCCTGCAGCACGACCTGGTCGACGAGGTCACCGCGGAACTGCGTCCCCTCGACGATCCTCTTCCCTGGCTGGTCGCGGACCCGCGCGGTGTCGTGCAGACGGTCCACGACCACGGCTGGCTGAGGATCCTCGACGTCGCCGCCGCGCTGTCGGCGCGGCGCTTCTCCGCGCCGCTCGACGTCGTGCTGCGCATCGAGGACGCACTGGGCTTCGCGTCGGGAGACTGGCGTCTTCGTGTCGCCGAGTCGGGAATCGCGACCGTCGAGCCTGCGTCCGCCGCCGAGGTCGACGCGACGATGGACGTCGCCGTGCTGTCCACCCTGTACGCCGGGGGAGTGCGCGTCTCGACGCTCCACGGGGCGGGGCTGATCGCGGCCGATGCCGACGTCGCAGAGCGTCTGGATCGGGCCTTCGCCTCGTTCCCCGTGCCTGCGCTCGACATCTGGTACTGACCTCGCACGAGTGGTCCGCTCGTCGTCGATCCCTGTGTTCGAGGGCGTGGCGGTCGCTCGCGATCACCAATCGGAAAGAATCTTCACAAAATAATTGGAAAGGTCTTTACCGGAAAGGACCTTTACTATAACCTCGCTTCGAGGGCGGATCCCCCTTCCGCTCTGCTCGACAAGCCAAAGAAGCCCTTGAGACGAGGTTCCCATGCACGACAACCGCTGGAGGAAAGCACTTCCTCTTGTCGCCGGCGCCGCCGCACTCGCCATCACCCTGGGCGGGTGCGCGCCGGCTGGATCCACCTCAGCCGGTGACCGCCCGCTGCGGATGTGGTCCGGATCGATGACGCCGATCACCAACAACTTCAACCCGTTCGCCGTCGACACCGCCACGCACATGACCTACGGTGCGATCTACGAGCCGCTGTTCTTCTTCAACCAGCTCTCGGCGGACGCACCGGTCGGATTGATCGGCGACTCGTACGAGTTCAACGAGGACGGCACCGTCCTCACCATCAAGATCAAGCCCGACCTCAAGTGGTCGGACGACAAGGACCTCACGTCCGAGGACGTCGCCTTCAGCCTGGGATACGCCTCCAACCTCGACCCCGACATGGTGTCGGCCGAGGCTCCGGACGCCACGACCGTCGTCGTGACGTACTCGACGCCCAAGTTCACCGCGACCTCCATGATCCTCGGGTCGACGTGGATCATCCCGAAGCACATCTGGTCGGACATCACCGACTACATGACCGAGACCAACACGGACCCGGTCGGCTCAGGGCCGTACACGCTCAAGTCGTTCACCGACGCCGCCTACACCCTCGAGGCGAATCCGCTCTTCCGCGAGGGCGCACCCGATGTCAAGGAGGTGCAGGACATCGGCATCGACTCGAACCAGTCGGCCGAGGACCTGCTCAAGACCGGCAAGCTCGACTGGGTCGGCCAGTTCATCGCGAACCCCGACGGCGTCACGTCGAACGGGCGGATCAGCACCATGAACCAGCAGCAGGACCCGACGGTGATCACCACCTGCTCCGACGTGTCCCTCGGCTGCGAGGGCGCCCAGACCGACCCCGCAGTGCGTCAGGCGCTGAACCTCGCCATCGACCGCAGCGCCATCACCTCGAAGGCCTTCGCGGGACTCGCCGGTGAGGCGTCCCCGAGCTTCGCGCTGCTTCCGCGCGACAAGAAGTGGCTCGGCGACCCCGAGCTCGCGACCAGCCCGCAGAAGCCCGACGCCGCATCGGCGGCGGAGATCCTCGAAGCGGCCGGCTACACGAAGGACAGCGACGGCTTCTACGGCAAGGACGGCACGCCGATCGAGCTCGACCTGTTCTCGCCGGACGGCTGGACCGACTACAACGACGCCGCGAAGCTGATCAGCTCTCAGGCCGCGAAGGCCGGAATCCGGGTGACCGCCCGCACCGTCTCGGAGACCGAGTACTGGAGCCAGGTCGCGAACGGCCAGTTCCAGCTCGCGCTGTACGGCCTCACCCAGTCGCTCGTCGCCGATCCCTTCTCGAACTACGACCAGTACTTCGCCACTCCCGCCACGGCCAAGGTCGGCGAGACGCCGACGAAGGGGCAGAACTACGCCCGCTACAGCAACGCGACGGTCGACGCCGCGGTGCTCCAGGCCGGAAGCACGCTCGACGAGGCGACGAAGCAGCAGGCCTACGCCACGATCCAGACCGAGATCGCGAAGGATCTGCCCTACATCCCCGTGGTGCTGAACGCCTCGCAGTCGTTCTTCAACACGGCGGACTTCACGGGCTGGCCGACCGAGAGCGACATGTTCGCGGCGCCGCTGCCGTACCTGTCCACGGCATCCGCGGTCATCCTGACGCACCTGCGTCCGGTCAAGAAGTAAGGCCGGTTCCATGGTTCGATCCTGCGAGAGGAGGACGGCGTGAAGTTCTGGATCCGCCGCATCGTGTTCTACGTCGTGACGCTCTGGGCAGCCGTCTCCCTCAACTTCCTGTTGCCCCGGATGCTTCCGGGCGACCCTGTCGCGATCATGCTCGGCAAGCTCCGCCGTGGCGGACGCCAGCTGTCGCAGGAGACGGTCGACGCCGTCACCGCTCTTCTCGGCGGTGACAAGGGATCGAGCCTGTGGGACCAGTACATCGCCTACTGGGGCCGGATGCTGCACGGAGACCTCGGGGTCTCCCTGACCAAGTATCCGGTCCCGGTCAGCGACCTCATCGCCGCGGCGCTGCCGTGGACGGTGACGCTCGTCGGAGCGGCCACCGTCATCTCCTTCGTGCTCGGCATCATCGGGGGCGCATGGGTCGGATGGTTCCGCGGCACCTGGGTCGACCAGCTCGTGCCGATCACGACCTTCCTGCAGTCGATCCCGTACTTCTGGCTCGCCCTCGTGCTCGTCGCCGTGTTCTCGGTGCAGCTGGGGATACTGCCGATCATCGGCGCCTACGACGTCTTCGAGTACCCCGGAGGCCCCGAATGGAGCCTGCCGTTCTTCGGGAGCGTCTTCGTGCATGCGCTGCTCCCCGCCGCGACGATCGTCATCTCCTCGGTCGGCGGCTGGCTGCTCGGCATGCGCAACATGATGGTGCAGACCATGGCGGAGGACTACGTGCTCACGGCGGAGGCGAAGGGACTGCGTCCCTCCCGCATCCGCGGCGCCTACGCGGCCCGCAACGCGTCGATCCCCAGCCTCGCGGGCTTCGGGATCGCGCTGGGCTTCGTCGTCGCCGGCTCCATCGTGACCGAGCAGGTCTTCAGCTACCCGGGCATCGGCAAGCTCATGATCCAGTCGGTGCAGAGCCTCGACTACGCCCTCATGCAGGGAGTGTTCCTCGTGATCACCCTCACGGTGCTGGCGGCGAACTTCCTCATCGACCTTCTGTACGGCTTCATCGACCCGAGGGTGCGTCGCAATGGCTGATCTGATCGAGGCGCCCGTCGCCGACTCCACGCATGCCGTCGCGGTCTCCCGGGCGGACCGCCCGCGCCGCGTCTTCCCCAAGCTCTCGGGCAAGCTGCTCTCGGGCATCGTCATCATCGTCGCGATCGTCCTGTTCGGCCTGCTCGGGCCGCTCTTCACGGGAGACCCGAGGAACGCCGACTTCGATCCGCTGCTCCCGCCCAGCCTGGAGCATCCGTTCGGCACGACGAAGCTCGGCTACGACGTGCTCGCGCAGGTCGCCACGGGTACGCAGGGGTCGCTGTTCGTCGGCGTCGTCGCCGGCGTCGTGTCGCTCGTGCTCGCCCTCGTCTTCGGTGTGCTCGCCGGCTACTTCGGCGGCGTCCTCGACGAGACGCTGATGCTGCTGACGAACATCATGCTCGTGATCCCCGGTCTGCCGCTCGTGATGGTCATCGCGGCCTACGTGCAGCACACCGAGGGCCTCGGGGCGCTCGCGCGCAGCTCGCTGCTCGTGGCCCTCGTGCTCGGGGTCACCGGGTGGGCAGGATCCGCCGTGGTGCTTCGGGGCACCGCACGCTCGCTGCGGACGCGCGACTACGTCGCCGCCGCCGTGGTCGCCGGGGAGCGGCCGATGCGCGTGATCTTCGTCGAGATCCTCCCCAACCTCGTGCCGCTGCTGGCGGCCCAGCTCATCTTCGGCGTCATCTTCGCAGTGCTGGGGGAGGCGGGTCTTTCCTATCTCGGTCTGGGGCCGACAGGATCGATCACGCTGGGGACCGTGCTCAACGACGCCCAGACGGGCCAGGCCGTCGGCAGCGGTGCGTGGTGGTGGTTCGTGCCGCCGGGCGCGATCATCGCCCTGATCGGCACCGGTCTGTCGTTGATCAACTTCGCGATCGACGAGATCGTGAACCCGAAGCTGCGCCTGGCCCCGGCCGCTGCGCGGCGTCAGCGCCGCGCACGCCGTTCCGGCCGCGGCATCGGCGGAGAGGGAGCTGTCGCATGAGTGTTCCGGTGCTGTCGGCGCGCAACGTGTCGATCGAGTACGAGGTGGATCCGCCGGTGCGGGCGGTGCGGGATGTGTCGCTCACGCTGAACCGCGGGGAGATCCTGGGGCTCGCGGGGGAGTCCGGCTGCGGAAAGACCACTCTCGCGTACGGACTGAACCGGCTGCTGAAGGCCCCGGCGCTGATGACGAGCGGCGAGATCGTGTTCCACGACCGCGACGGTCGCGACATCGACATCGTGGCACTCGACGGTGAGGGCCTCAGGGCGTTCCGCTGGGACAAGATCTCGATGGTGTTCCAGGGCGCGATGAACTCCCTGAACCCGGTGATCGACGTGCGGGCGCAGATCTTCGACATCTTCGACACGCATCGTCCGGGGATGGCGCGGCGGGACAAGCAGGCCCGCGCGGAGGAGCTGCTCACCCTGGTGGGTGTGGATCCCGCGCGTCTGACGTCCTTCCCCCACGAGCTGAGCGGCGGCATGCGGCAGCGCATGATGATCGCGATGGCCCTCGCGCTGGACCCGCAGGTGATGATCATGGACGAGCCGACCACGGCGCTGGACGTGGTCGTGCAGCGGGGCATCATCCGCGAGATCATGCGGCTGCGCGAGCGGCTGGGGTTCGCGGTGATCTTCATCACGCACGACCTGCCGATGCTGATCGAGATCAGCGATCGGATCGCGGTGATGCTGCAGGGGCAGATCGTGGAGGAGGGGACCGCGGAGGACATCTACCGGTCTCCGCAGCACGAGTACACGAAGCGGCTGCTGTCGAGCTTCCCGTCGCTGACGGGTGAGCGCGGGGACTTCGTGCGCACAGGCGCGAGCCAGGAGGGTGTCCGATGAGCGCGGAAGCGGTGGCGTCGCTGGAGGCGCGGAATCTCAGCAAGGACTTCCATCTGCGATCGGGGTTCCGCTCGACCGTCCTCCACGCGGTGAAGGACGTGTCGTTCACCGTCGAGGCCGGGCGGACCGTCGCTCTGGTGGGCGAGTCCGGATCGGGGAAGTCCACGATCGCGCGGATGCTGATGAAGCTGGAGACGCCGACGTCGGGGAGCATCCTGATCGACGGGGTCGAGACGCCCACCAGGGGACGGGCTCTGGCCGCGTACCGGTCGGACGTGCAGATGGTGTTCCAGGATCCGTTCGCGTCGTTGAACCCGTTCCACACGATCGGTCACCACCTGGAGCGGCCGATCCGCCTGCACCACCCCGGTCTGTCGTCGGCGCAGGTGCGGGAGCGTGTGCTCGGGCTGCTGGATCGCGTGCGCCTGTCGCCCGCCGCGGACTACGTGGACCGGCGTCCGCACGAGCTGTCGGGCGGGCAGCGGCAGCGCGTCGCGATCGCCCGCGCCCTCGCCCCCGGCGCCCGGTTCATCGTCGCGGATGAGCCGGTGAGCATGCTGGACGTGTCGATCCGGCTCGGAGTCCTCAATCTGCTCGCGGATCTGCAGCGGGAGGAGAACCTCGGCGTGCTGTACATCACGCACGACCTCGCGACGGCCCGCCACTTCAGCGACGAGATCATGGTGCTCTACAAGGGGGATGTCGTGGAACGCGGTCCCGCGGACGACGTGATCCTGCACCCTCAGCACGAGTACACCCGCACCCTCCTCGCCGCCGCCCCCGAACCCGACAACCTCGGCCGGCTCCGCGACGAGGTCCGCGCCGAGCTCGGCATCCACTGACACCGTTCGCACGGCCCGCCACCCCGCACGAGCGGGGAGGCGGATCCGGCGACCCGAACGACCATCCCGATCAGCGAAAGGAGCATCCATGTCACAGATCGACCCGGGCACCTCGTCCTGGTTGCGCACCAGGAACGACCGCGAAGCCCTTCGCCTGTTCCTCGAGCACGGCGCGCTCACGCGCACGCGCCTCGGAGAGCTCTCGGGGATGTCGAAGCCGACGGCGACGCAGATGATCGCCCGTCTGGAGCGCGCCGACCTCGTCGCCCCGGTCGGCGAGGTCGCCGGCAGCAGAGGTCCGAGCGCCGTGAGCTGGGGCGTCCGCAACGACCGGATCAACGGAGTCGCCGTCAACATGCTCGACGACGGCATCCAGGCCGTTCTCGTCGATGCTCTCGGCACACCGCATCCGATCATCGAGCTGCCGGTCCACGGCGTGGAGCGGTCGCCGGAGAGCGATGTCGGACGGGCCATCGAGGCGGCGTGCGCGGCATCCGGCGCCGAACGGAGCACGGTCGAGGCCGTGACCGTGGGACTGCAGGCCGCCGTCAGCAGCGGCTCCGACACGCTGTCCCTGACCGACACGCTGCCCGGCTGGCCGTCGGAGGGGTCCCGAGAACGGATCGAATCGAGCCTCGGCGTGTCGGCGACCCTGGAGAACGACGTCAATCTCGCCACCATGGCCGAGCGGGCCTTCGGCGTCGCTCAGGATGCCGGCAGCTTCGCTCTCCTCTGGATCGGCGTCGGACTCGGCATCGGGGTCGACCTCGGCGGCTCCATCCATCGGGGCGCTCATGGCGGAGCCGGTGAGATCGGCTACCTGACCGTGGCCGGGAGACCGGGGGAGCCGGGTGCCGTGACCACCGCCCTGCTCGGCTCCGCGTACGTCATGAACCTCGCCGGAGCGCCGTCGACGGCACGCTATCCGCAGGGCGTCGCCGCGATCGCAGCGGACGAGTGGGCACTGCGGGAGATCGCCGCGCGGATAGCCGTGACCATCGAGCCCGTGCTGGCTGTGCTCGATCCGCAGCTCGTCGTGCTCGGCGGTCCGACCTCACTCGCGGGCGGGGATCGCCTCGCCGAGCTCGTCGGCGAGATCGTCCTCAGCGAGGAGCGGCCGACTCCCTCCGTCCGACTCAGTACGACCGGCGACAGCGCCGTTCTCGCCGGGGCCAGGCGTCTGCTCGTGGAGCAGATCCGCAGCCGGCTCGAAGACCGAATCCCCACACAGTGACCCGCACGGGCGCACAGAAGAAAGCACAAGGAGAGCAGATGAAACTCGCCATCGTCGGCGGTGGATCGACTTACACCCCGGAGCTGATCGACGGCTTCATCCGACTTCAGAGGGAGCTGCCCATCGAGGAGCTCGTGCTCGTCGACACCGACCGCACGAGGCTCGAGCTCGTCGGAGGCATGTCACGTCGCATGCTGCTCCGAGGCGGACACCCTGCCCGCCTCACGACGACGGACGACCTCGTCGCCGGCGTCTCCGACGCGGATGCCGTGCTGATCCAGCTGCGCGTCGGGGGCCAGGATGCCCGTGAGCAGGACGAGTCCTGGCCGCACGACGTGGACTGCATCGGTCAGGAGACCACGGGCCCCGGGGGACTCGCGAAGGCGCTGCGCACGGTTCCGATCGTGCTGCGGATCGCCGAGGTGGTCCGCACGCACGCGAAGCCCGACGCCTGGATCGTCGACTTCACGAACCCGGTGGGCATCGTCACCCGTGCGCTGCTGCAGGCAGGGCACCGCGCCGTCGGTCTGTGCAACGTCGCCATCGGCTTCCAGCGCCGGTTCGCCTCGGAGGCCGGAGTCGCCCCCGACCGTGTCGCGCTCGCGCACGTCGGGCTGAACCATCTCACCTGGGAGCGCGGAGTGTTCGTCGACGGCGTCGACATGCTGCCGAATGCGCTCGAGACGCGTCTGGGCGAGCTCGCAGAGGACGTCGAGCTCGCACCCGCGTTGCTCTCGCAGCTCGGTGTCATCCCCTCGTACTATCTGCGCTACTACTACGCGCACGACGAGGTGCTGCACGAGCAGCTGCACGCATCCACCAGGGCGCAGGAGGTGCGCGCGATCGAGCAGGAGCTGCTGGGCATCTACGCCGACGACGCCATCGACACCAAGCCCGAGATCCTGGAGAAGCGCGGCGGCGCGTTCTACTCGGAGGCGGCGATCGAGCTGCTCATCGCGATCCGCGGTGGCACCGAGCTGCCCAGGGTGGTCAACCTCCGGAACGACGGCGTGCTGCCCTTCCTCCCCGACGACCATGTGATCGAGGTGCCGGCCAGGCACATCGACGGGCGGTTCGTCGCCGAGCCGGTCGCCCCTCTTCCCGATGACATCAGCGGACTGATCAGCGCCGTCGCCGGGTACGAGCGCCTCGCCCTCGACGCCGCGGTCCACGGGGGCCGCGACCGAGTGCTCCGCGCGATGCGCGCGCACCCGCTCGTCCTGCAGCACGACAGAGCGGAGAAGCTCACCGATCTGCTGCTGGCGGCGAACTCCCGGTTCCTGGAGTGGGCGTGACCGCGGCATCCGATCTGGTCCTCGCCGTCGACGGAGGAGGCTCCAAGACCGATGTCGTGCTGCTCGACGTGACCGGCGCCGTGATCGCCTGGGAGCGCGGCCACGGCTCGAGCCCGCAGCTCGAAGGCCTCCACGAATCCGTGAGGATCATCGACGAGCTCGTCGTGAAGGCTCTCGGCGATCGAGATCCGCAGCGGCTCGTCCACGTCGGCCTGTACCTCTCCGGGCTCGATCTGGCCGATGAGATCGAGGCCTTCCGGTCGGCGATCGCCCCGCTGCCTTGGGCGGTGGGATCGGTCATCGCCGAGAACGACCTGCATGCCCTGCTGAGGGCGGGCACCGATTCGGGTGACGCGGTGGCGGTGATCTGCGGGACGGGCATGAACGCGATCGGGGTGCGGGCGGACGGCGCCGCGGTGCGGTTCCCCGCGCTGGGCCCGCTGTCCGGCGACTGGGGCGGCGGGAGCGAGCTGGGCGACGCCGTGGTGTGGCATGCGGCACGCGCCGAAGACGGACGGGGGCCCGCGACCGCGCTGCTTCCGCTGCTGCTCGACGCGATCGATGCGCCGAGCGTGAGCGCGCTGATCGAGGACGTCCACCTCGGACGCCGGGCCGACGAGGGCTTCGCCCGACTGGCGCCGCTCATCTTCCAGGCCGCTCACGCCGGCGACGCCGTGGCCCGCTCCGTCGTGCAGCGGCAGGCGGAGGAGGTCGTCGCGTACGTGGTCGCGTGCATCGACCGGCTCGGACTCCTCGATGCCGACGTCCCCGTCGTCTTCGGCGGAGGCGTCGCGAGAGCGCGCGACCCGCTCCTGCTGGCGGGCATCACCGAGGGGCTCGCCGCGCGGGTCCCGTTCGCGAGACTGTCGATCGTCGACGCCCCGCCGGTGCTCGGAGCCGCCCTGCTCGCGCTCGGCGACGCGGGAGCGGATGCCGCAGCACTCGCGCGGGCGAGCACGGGGCTCAGCACGGACGAGCGCTTCGCCCAGCGGATGCCGGCCACGGCATCCCTCCGCTGAATCCGGAGAGATACGCGAAAGGGCGCCCCGACCGACGTCGGGGCGCCCTTTTCACATGCTCAGACGGTGAGCGCCTCGCGGATCAGCGTCGCCTGCTCGGCCGCGTGGACCTTCGACGAGCCGGTCGCGGGGGAGGCCGACGCCGCGCGCGCGACCGGGCGGAACGTGCGGTCTCCGGGGACGTCGGCGAAAGCCAGAGCCAGGAACGGCCAGGCTCCCTGGTTCTCCGGCTCCTCCTGCACCCACACCAGCTCGGCGTTCGGGTAGGAGTCGGTGATCGCCTTCAGCTCGTCGATCGGGGTCGGGTACAGCTGCTCGAGACGGACGAGCGCGACCTCCGGGTTCGGGTTCTTCTCGAGGTCGGCGCGGAGGTCCCAGTGGACCTTGCCCGAGTGCACGAGCACCCGCTTGACGGCGCTGCGGTCGAGACCGCGGTCGTCGTCGATGACCGGCTCGAAGCGCCCGCTGGTGAACGCCTCGACCGGGCTGGTGGCGCCGCGCAGACGCAGCATCGCCTTCGGCGTGAACACGATCAGCGGCTTGCGCGGACGTGCGTAGGCCTGACGGCGCAGCAGGTGGAAGTGCGAGGCGGGGGTGGAGGGGCGAGCCACGATCATGTTCTCCTGCGCGCACAGCTGCAGGAAGCGCTCGATGCGCGCCGACGAGTGGTCGGGACCCTGGCCCTCGTAGCCGTGCGGGAGCAGCAGGGTCACACTGGACTGCTGGCCCCACTTCTGCTCCGCGGCGGAGATGTACTCGTCGATGACGGACTGGGCGCCGTTGACGAAGTCGCCGAACTGCGCCTCCCACAGCACGAGCGCCTCGGGCGCCTCGACGGAGTAGCCGTACTCGAAGCCGAGGGCGGCGTACTCGCTGAGCAGCGAGTCGTAGACGAAGAAGCGGCCCTGGGCGTCGGAGAGGTTCGACAGCGGCAGCCACTCCTGGCCGTTCGCGCGGTCGTGCAGAGTCGCGTGGCGCTGCACGAACGTGCCGCGACGGGAGTCCTGACCGGCGAGACGCACCGGGGTGCCCTCCACGAGCAGGGAGCCGAAGGCGAGCAGCTCGCCGAAGCCCCAGTCGATGCCGCCGTTGCGGCTCATGTCGAGACGCTTATCGAGCAGCTGCTGGATCTTCGGGTGCACCGTGAAGCCCTCGGGCTTGTTCACGAAGGCATCGCCGATGAGCTGGATGACCTCCTTCGCGACGCCGGTGACCTCGGGCGCGCCGATCTGCTCGTCGACGGGCAGCAGATCGGGGGCGATCGGGGTCGCACCGGTCTCGGCGGCGTGCGTCTCGGCGAACGCGATCTCCAGACGGTTCTGGAAGTCGGCCTTCGCCTGGTCGTACTCCTCCTCGGTGATGTCGCCGCGCCCAACGAGGGACTCGGTGTAGAGCTTGCGCACCGAGCGCTTCGCCTGGATGAGGTCGGTCATCAGCGGCTGCGTCATCGAGGGGTCGTCTCCCTCGTTGTGACCGCGGCGGCGGTAGCAGACCAGGTCGATGACGACGTCGCGGTGGAACCGCTCGCGGTACTCGAACGCCAGCTGTGCGACGTGGATGACGGCCTCGGGGTCATCGCCGTTCACGTGGAAGACCGGCGCCTGGATCGTCTTGGCGACGTCGGTGGAGTACACCGACGTGCGGCCGTCGTTCGGGGTCGTGGTGAAGCCGACCTGGTTGTTCACGACGACGTGGATGGTGCCGCCCGTGCGGTAGCCGCGCAGCTGCGACATCTGCAGCGTCTCGACGACGACGCCCTGTCCGGCGAACGCGGCGTCGCCGTGCACGAGGATCGGCAGCCAGGTGAAGGTGCCGATGGGCTTGCGGTCCTGCTTCGCGCGCACGATGCCCTCGAGCACTCCGTCCACGGTCTCCAGGTGCGAGGGGTTCGCCGCGAGGTAGACGGGCAGCTGAGCGCCGTCCTCGGCGATGAAGGTGCCCTCGGTGCCGAGGTGGTACTTCACGTCGCCGGAGCCGCGCTGGTTGCCCGGGGTCTGGTGTCCCTCGAACTCCTGGAACACCTGGCCGTAGGTCTTGCCGGCGATGTTGGTGAGGACGTTCAGGCGGCCGCGGTGGGCCATGCCGATCGCCGCGCCCTCGAGCCCCGCGTTCGCGGCGCCCTGGAGGATCTCGTCGAGCAGGGGGACGAGGGACTCGCCGCCCTCGAGGGAGAAGCGCTTCTGGCCGACGAACTTGGTCTGCAGGAAGGTCTCGAACGCCTCGGCCTCGTTGAGCTTGCGGAGGACGCGGAGCTGCTCGTCGTGACCGGGCTTCTGGTACTTGACCTCCACCTTCTCCTGGAACCAGCGGCGCTGCTCCGGGTCCTGGATGTGCATGTACTCGATGCCCAGCGTGCGGCAGTACGAGTCGCGCAGCACGCCGAGGATGTCGCGCAGCTTCGCGATGCGACGTCCGCCGAATCCGCCGGTGACGAACTCGCGGTCGAGGTCCCAGAAGGTGAGGCCGTGGTTCTCGATCTCGAGGTCGGGGTGCGAGCGCTGCACGTACTCGAGGGGGTCGATGTCGGCCATCAGGTGTCCGCGGACGCGGAACGAGTTGATGAGCTCCTGCACGCGAGCCTGCTTGTCGACGCGCTCGGCGAGGTCCACCGCGATGTCGGCGTTCCAGCGGATCGGCGCGTACGGGATGCGCAGGGCGGCGAAGATGTCGTCGTAGAAGCCGCGCTGCCCGATGAGCAGCTCGTGCACCTTCTTCAGGAACTCGCCGGATCCGGCGCCCTGGATGACGCGGTGGTCGTAGGTGCTGGTGAGGGTGATCGTCTTGCCGATCGCCAGCTCGTTCAGCGTCTTGTCGCTCGCGCCCTGGAACTCGGCCGGGTACTCGAGCGCGCCGGCGCCGATGATGCAGCCCTGGCCCTTCATCAGACGCGGCACGGAGTGCACGGTGCCGATGCCGCCGGGGTTCGTGAGCGAGACCGTGGTGCCCTGGAAGTCGGCGGCGGTGAGCTTGTTGTTGCGAGCGCGGGTGACGAGGTCCTCGTACGCGACGAGGTATTCGCTGAACGTCATCGTGTCGGCGCGCTTGATGCTCGGCACCATGAGGGCGCGGGTGCCGTCAGGCTTGGGCAGGTCGATCGCGATGCCGAGGTTGACGTGCGCGGGGGCGACGACCGAGGGCTTGCCGTCGATCTCGGCGTAGAAGACGTTCTGGCTGCGGAACTCGTCGAGCGTGCGGATGAGCGCCCAGCCGATGAGGTGCGTGAAGCTGATCTTGCCGCCGCGGGTGCGAGCCATGTGGTTGTTGATGACGATGCGGTTGTCGATCATCAGCTTCGCGGGAACGGTGCGGACGCTGGTGGCGGTCGGAACCGTCAGCGACTCGTCCATGTTCGCGGCGAGGGTCTTGGGCAGACCGCGCAGCGGGGTGACCTTGTCCTCTTCGGCCGCGTCGACTGCCGCATCCTTCGCCTCGGGCTTCGGCGCCTGGGCGGGGATCGGGGCGGCTGCTGCGG
The DNA here is from genome assembly GCF_038397765.1 of Microbacterium sp. LWH10-1.2. NCBI lineage: Bacteria > Bacillati > Actinomycetota > Actinomycetes > Micrococcales > Microbacteriaceae > Microbacterium > Microbacterium sp. LWH10-1.2. The sequence goes on along the minus strand of NZ_CP151638.1, from coordinate 1,957,277 downwards.
GCTTGGCCGTGGTGCGCGCGACGGGCTGCGCGCCGATGACGGGGATCGGAGCCGTCACAGGGTGCGCGGGCTGAGCGGGAGCGGGAGATGCGGCTGCGGCGGTGCCGGTCGCGGCATCCGACTGGTACTTCTCCAGGATCGGCCACCACTCCTTGTCGACGGAGTCGCGGTTCACCTTGAACTGCTCGTAGAGCTCTTCGACGAGCCAGGAATTGGCTCCGAACCCCCCGTCGCCCCCGACGCCGGTCACCTGGTTCGACACGCTCGATCGCCCTCTTTCATCGCTGAATCTCAACGTGTGCTCACAAGGACGCAGGATGCGCCCGGGTCTGCACACTCTCGACCCACAAGCCTAACGTGTTTCCCCGGGGGATTCGTCGTCGCGGCGCGCCAAGATGCCGATGATCTCGGTACCGTGGAGTCATGGAGTTCGCAGGCAAGCAGCCCACCGTCGATCTGACCTATTCGGACGTGTTCCTCGTGCCGCGCCGATCCGGCGTGACGAGCCGTCTGCAGGTCGATCTCGCCCCGAACGACGGCACACCGGCGACGCTGCCGCTGGTCGCCTCGAACATGAACTCCGTGACGGGGCCGCGGCTCGCCGCCGTGCTCGCGCGACGCGGTGGGCTCGGGGTGCTTCCGCAGGACATGCCGCTGCAGGATCTGGATGCCGCGATCCGCGACGTCAAGGACCAGCCGGTGCTCTGGGACACGCCCCTCGTGCTCCCGCCGACGGCATCCGTCTCCGAGGCGCTCCGGCTGCTCCCCGCGACCGCGGGGCACGGCATCGTCGTGGCGAAGGGGACGGCCCCCTACACGGTCGAGCAGATCCTCGGCATCCTGCCCGCCGCACGCCTTGCGACCGCGCTGACGGACGCTCAGCTCGGGGATCTCGTGCACACGGGCACGCCCTCGCTCGACGCGGACGACATCGGCTCCGAGCGGCACGCGTTCGACGTGATCACCGACGCCGGTGTCGAGATGGTGACGATCGTCCGCCACGGACACCTGGTCGGCACCCTCAGCGCTCGCAGCGCGCTGCGAGCGACCCTGTACCGCCCCGCCCTCGACGCGGACGGCCGTCTCGCGGTCGCCGCGGCTGTCGGCATCAACGGCGACGTGGCGTCCAAGGCCCGCGCGCTGGCCGCCGCCGGTGTGGACGTGCTCGTCGTCGACACCGCGCACGGGCACCAGGAGGGGATGCTGCGCGCGCTGCGCGAGGTGTCGTCGCTCGACCTCGGACTGCCGATCGTCGCCGGCAACATCGTCACCGCCGACGGCGTGCGCGACCTGGTCGACGCCGGAGCGACGATCCTGAAGGTCGGGGTCGGCCCCGGCGCGATGTGCACGACGCGCATGATGACCGCCGTCGGGCGTCCGCAGTTCTCCGCCGTGCTCGAGACCGCGGAAGCAGCGCGGTCGCTCGGCGCCCACGTCTGGGCCGACGGGGGAGTGCGCTACCCGCGCGACGTGGCGCTGGCGCTCGCCGCGGGGGCCGCGTCGGTCATGGTCGGGTCCTGGTTCGCGGGCACGATCGAGGCGCCGGGCGAGCTGCAGCGCGATGCGGACGGACGGATCTTCAAGGAGTCCTGGGGCATGGCGTCGACCAAGGCCGTCCAGGCCCGATTCGGTCGTCTGGACGCCTATGAGCGCGCGCGCAAGGAGCTCTTCGCCGAGGGCATCTCCTCGTCGAAGATCTACCTCGACCCGCTGCGTCCGGGCGTCGAGGATCTGCTCGACATGATCACCTCCGGTGTCCGCTCCTCGTTCACCTACGCCGGCGCGTCGTCCGTGCCGGAGTTCCACGACCGCGCACTCGTGGGTCTGCAGTCGGCAGCCGGCTACGAGGAGGGCAAGGCTCTGCCCGTCAGCTGGTAGTCGCTCCGCGAGAACCCCCGTCGCGCGGGGTGCTGCGCCCGAGCCGCACTCGGCGCGAGGGATTCAGGAGAGGGTGGGCGTCACGGGTGCGCCTGACCCTCAGCCGGATTCTGTACAATCGTGCTCACCATGGACGACCCTCCCAGTTGCAGTACATCGCCCCACCGCCCGCCTCTCGATAGCGAGAGGAACCTCTGATGGATTACATCCTGTTGGGCGTGGGGCTCCTGCTCACAGTCGGGACCGGCCTGTTCGTCGCGAGCGAGTTCGCGCTGGTCAACCTCGACCGTGCCGAACTCGAAGCGCGTCAGGCTCGCGGCGAGACCCGGCTCTCCCTCACGATCCGTGCGCTCAGGCACACGTCGACGCATCTGTCGGCGGCGCAGCTCGGCATCACGCTGACGACGCTCCTCACCGGATACACGATGGAGCCTGCGCTGTCGAACCTCCTGCGTCCGACCTTCGTCGCGTGGAGCATCCCCGAGGCGGCGATCGCGCCGATCTCGACCGTCGTGGCGATGGTCGTGGCGACTTCGCTGTCGATGATCCTCGGCGAGCTCGTCCCCAAGAACTTCGCCCTCGCACTGCCGCTGGCGACGGCGAAGATGGTCATCCCGTTCCAGGTGGCGTTCACGACCGTGTTCAAGCCGGCCGTGGTCGTGCTCAACGGGAGCGCGAACGGCGTGCTGCGCAGCATGGGCGTCGAGCCCAAGGAGGAGCTCTCCGGCGCCAGGACCGCCGAGGAGCTCTCCTCGCTCGTCCGCCGCTCAGCCATGGCCGGCCTGCTCGAAGAGGACACCGCGACGCTGCTCGACCGCACTCTGACCTTCGCACGGCTCACCGCCGCCGACGTCATGACGGCACGACCCAGCATGCACGCGATCGCCGCGGGTGATTCGGCCGATGACGTCATCCAGCTCGCTCGGCGCACCGGGCACAGCCGCTTCCCCGTGTACGACGACGACCTCGACGACATCACCGGCGTGGTCCACCTGAAGGCCGCCATCTCCGTGCCGCGCGACCGGCGCTCCGAGGTGCCGGTGGGCGCGCTCGCCACCGAGCCGCTGCGCGTGCCGGAGACGGTGCACATCGACGGACTCATCTCCGAGCTGCGGGCCCGCGGCTATCAGCTCGCCGTCGTCGTCGACGAGTACGGAGGCACCGCGGGTCTGGTCACCCTCGAGGACCTCATCGAGGAGATCGTCGGCGAGGTGTCCGACGAGCACGACCGCACCCGCGCGGGCGTCATCGTCGGTCGCGACGGCGTGACCTTCCCCGGCGAGCTGCGACCGGACGAGCTGCGCAGCCGTGCGGGCGTCGAGGTTCCGGAGGGCGATGTCTACGACACCGTCGCCGGCTACGTCATGAGCGTCCTCGAGCGCGTGCCCGCGGTGGGTGACGAGGTGCCTCTCGAATCGGGTGTGCTCCAGGTGGTGCGCATGGACGGTCGCCGTGTCGACCGCATCCGCTACGTCCCGAGATCCGAGGACGCGGATGAGGAGGTGACCCGATGAGCGATTGGGCGGGAATCGTCTGGCTCGTGGTGCTGCTCATCGGCAACGCCTTCTTCGTCGGCGCCGAGTTCGCCGTCATCTCGGCTCGCCGTTCGCAGATCGAGCCGCGCGCGGAGCAGGGCTCCCGCTCGGCCAAGACCGCGCTCTACGCCATGGAGCACGCGACGCTCATGCTCGCGACGTCCCAGCTCGGCATCACGATCTGCTCGCTGCTGATCCTGAACGTCTCCGAGCCGGCGATCCACCATCTGCTCGCCGCTCCGCTGCATGCGTTCGGGTGGACGGATGCCGTCGTCGACGCCGTGTCCTTCACGATCACGCTGCTGATCGTGTCGTTCCTGCACGTGGTGTTCGGCGAGATGGTGCCGAAGAACCTCGCGTTCTCGCTGCCGGACCGCGCCGTGCTGCTGCTCGCCCCGCCGCTGGTCTGGGTGTCGAAGATCTTCATGCCGGTCATCTGGGTGCTCAACGCCGCCGCGAACGGCGTGCTGCGGCTGTTCCGCGTGGAGCCGAAGAGCGAAGCCGCGTCGACGTTCACCCTGGGCGAGGTGGCGACGATCGTCGACCAGTCCCGCCGCGAGGGCGTGCTGGCCGACTCCGCGGGCACCGTGGCGGCCGCCGTCGAGTTCACCGACAAGAAGGCGCGCGACGTCGCCGTGCCGCTGAGCGATCTGGTGACGCTGCCGCAGTCGACGACGCCCGACGACATCGAGAAGGCGGTCGCCCGCTACGGGTTCTCCCGCTACGTGATCGTCGACGCCGAGGACACCCCGATCGGGTACGTCCACCTCAAGGACATCCTGCGCGCCTCCGAGGGGCCGAACGCCGAGGTGAGGATGGCCGAGCCGCTGCCGGCGAAGCGCATCCACCACATGGTGCCGGTGCAGGAGGACACAGACCTCGAGGATGCGCTCGCCGTGATGCGCCGCGCCGGACGCCACCTGGCGAAGGTGCGGAACGCCGAGGGCGAGACCACCGCCGTGCTGTTCCTCGAGGACATCCTCGAGGAGCTCGTCGGAGAGGTCCAGGACGCGACCAGGAGGGTGCGCGGTCACTGACCGCGCGCCCTCCGGGGCTCAGCGCCAGCGGGCGCGCTCGTACTGCGGCGGCCAGGTCGTCTGCGCGTCGAGCTCGTGCGCGGCGCGGAGCCCGAAGTGCGGATCGCGCAGCCACTCCCGGCCGGCGAAGATCGCATCGGCCGCACCGTCGACGAGCACCTGCTCCGCCTGCTCGGCCGCGGTGATCAGTCCGACCGCCGAGACGGGGACCCTCCCGCCTCGGCGCACGGTCTCGGCCAGCGCGACCTGGTAGCCGGGGAAGACGTCGATCCGCTGATGAGCGACGAGCCCGCCGCTGGACACGTCGATGAGGTCGGCGCCGTGCTCGGAGCACCAGGTGCCGACGGTCGTCGCCTCCTCGGCGGTGAAGCCTCCGTCGGCGTGGTCGGTCGCCGAGATCCGCACGAACACGGGCACGTCGGCCCCCGCCTCGGCGCGGACGGCGTCGATCACACGGAGCAGCAGCCTCGCCCGGTTCTCCAGCGAGCCGCCGTACTCGTCTTCCCGGAGGTTCGACAGGGGGGAGAGGAACTGGTGCAGCAGGTAGCCGTGCGCGCCGTGGATCTCGAGCACGTCGAACCCGGCGTCGAGCGCGCGACGAGCGGATGCCGCGAAGGCCTCGACCACCGCGTCGATCCCGGCGCCATCCAGAGCGCGGGGCTCGGCGAAGCCGTCGAAGGCCACGGCGGAGGGCGCGAGAGTGGTCCAGCCGCCCTCTGCGGCGGGCACCGAACCGCGCTCCGCCGCCCACGGCCACCACGTCGACGCCTTGCGTCCGGCGTGGGCGAGCTGGATTCCGGCGGCGGCGCCGCGGTCGTGGATCGCCTGCACGATCGGCGCCCACGCATCGCGCTGCTCGTCGTTCCACAGGCCGGCGTCGCGCGGCGAGATCCGCCCCTCGGGGACGACCGAGGTCGCCTCGGCGATGATGAGCCCGGCCCCGCCGGACGCGAACTGGGCGAGGTGCGTGTGGTGCCACTCCTGCACGACGCCGTCGACCGCGCTGTACATGCACATGGGTGAGACCCAGAGCCGGTTGCGGAGGGTGACGGATCGGACGCTCAGGGGAGAGAAGAGGATGCTCACTCCTCCGACGCTAGCCGCTGCGGGAGGTACCGAGGGTCGTCGCACTAACGTGGAGTCATGGTCGATGTCCGAGAGTGGTCGCGGAGCGATACCGCGCGCTTCCTGAGGGCGCCCTCGGACGCCGACGACAAGTACTCGCGCGGCGTCGTCGCCCTGCGCACAGGGTCGGACGCCTACCCAGGCGCGGCCGTGCTGGGCGTCGAGGCTGCGTGGCGGGCGGGGGCCGGTTTCGTGCGGTACGTCGGTTCGGGCCGGGCGGCGGATGCCGTGCTCGCGCGCCGCCCTGAGACGGTGATCGCCCAGGATGCCGGTCGGTCGCGCGTCGGCGCGTGGGTGATCGGGTCCGGCACCGATGCCGCTCTGCGCACCGAGGAGGAGACGACCGCGCTGCGGGAGATCCTCGCGGACGCCGCGCCCGTCGTGGTCGACGCGGGTGCTCTCGATCTCGCTCTCGGCGCGGCGGCGCCCTTCGTGGTCACCCCGCACGCGGGGGAGTTCGCGCGTCTTCGGGAGAGTCTGCGGCTGCGCCCTGCAGATCAGAGCCCTGAATCGGCGGTCGCCGAGGTCGCTGCAGCGCTCGGCGGCACCGTGCTGCTCAAAGGCGCCCGCACGCTCGTCGCCGATCGCGACGGGGTCGTCCTGAGCGTCCGCGAGAGCACTGGCTGGCTCGCCACGGCGGGCACCGGCGACGTCCTCGCGGGGGTCATCGGCGCACTGGTCGCTGCGTGCCCTGAGGCTCCGATCGCGGAGATCGCCGCCGCCGGCGCCTGGCTGCACGGCCGCGCGGGCAGGCTCGCCGCGGGAGTCATCGGCACGGAGGCGACCGGTCAGGGGCATCCGATCGTCGCCCTGGACGTCGCCGCCGCGCTTCCCCGTGCGATCGGGGACCTGCTCTCGTGAATCGCTCCGGCGACGTCCGACTGGTCGGGCTCTGGACGGCCTTCCTGCTCGTGCACCTGTTCACGGTCGTCGTGGGCTGGGTGTACCCGAGCCAGCCCATGGGCGACGTGGTGCTCGTGTACGAGCCGTGGGCGGCATCCGCCCTGTCGGGTGGACCGATCGTGGGCGTCACGGAGACCTGGGTGTATCCGCAGCTCGCCCTCCTGCCCATGCTGCTGGCCAAGGCGCTGTCGCTGCCGCTCATCCCGGCGCTCGGCGCATCGAGCGCCTATCTCCTCGCGTGGGCGGCGATGGTGACGGCCCTCGACGCGATCGCCTTCGGCGTGCTGCTCGGGCGCTCTCCGGCACGACCGCGACGTGTCGCCGCGTGGTTCTGGATCCTGGCCCTGCTCCTTCTCGGCCCCATCGCGCTGTACCGCATCGATGCCGTGACGGTGCCGCTCGTGGTGATCGCCGGGCTCTGGCTCACCCGTCGCCCCGCGCTCGCCGCCGCGCTGCTCACGGTCGGCGCGTGGATCAAGATCTGGCCGGGAGCAGTGCTGCTCGCGGCCGTCGTGGCGTTCAGGGTGCGGGTGCGGATGCTCCTCGCCGCCGCATCCGTCACCGCCGCGGTGCTCGTCGCGCTGTACCTGCTGGGCGCCCGGCAGGAGATCCTCGGGTTCCTCACCGAGCAGACCGGCCGCGGCCTGCAGATAGAGGCGGTGGCGGCGACGCCGTTCCTCTGGCTCGCCGTCGCCGGTTCGGCGCGTATCGAGTACAGCTACGACATCCTCACGTTCCAGATCTCGGCGCAGGGGGCGGATGCCGTCGGCGCCGCGCTCACCCCGCTGATGGCGCTCGTCGTCCTCGTCATCGCCGCGATCGGCGCCGTCACGGCCATACGGGGGGCGGATTTCTCCCGGCTGTTCCCGCCGCTCGCGCTGTCGCTGGCGACGACGCTCATCGTGATGAACAAGGTGGGGTCTCCGCAGTTCCAGACCTGGCTGCTCGCGCCGGTCATCCTCTGGCTCGTGCTCGATCGCGTCAGAGCGAAGGCACCAGCGGGGGTCGTGCTGGCTCTGGCGCTGCTGACCTGCCTCGTGTACCCGCTGAACTACGACGCCCTGCTGCGCGCAGAGCTGCTGCCCGTCGTCGTGCTGTCGCTGCGCAACGTCCTCCTCGTCGTCCTCCTCGTCCTCGGCATCCGCGCGCTGCTGCGGGTGCCGGCCCGCCCCACATCGAACACCAGGGAGTGAACATGCTCATCGCCTTCTCCGTCGCCCCGAGCGGCACACCGTCCGGAGGATCAGAGCGCGACGACGCGTCGGTGCACGACGCGGTCGCCGCCGCCGTCCGCGTCGTGCGCGAGTCGGGACTCCCGCACCGCACCACGAGCATGTTCACCGAGATCGAGGGACCGGACTGGGACTCCGTGATGGATGTCGTCAAGCGCGCCACCGAGGCGGTGATGCCGTTCGGCTCCCGCGTCTCGCTCGTGCTGAAGGCGGACATCCGCCCCGGCTACTCCGGCGAGCTCGACGCCAAGATCGAGCGCCTGGAGGCGGCGATCGACGAGTCCGCCGAATAGCAGCCCGCCAGACGCCGCGCCCCGAGGGGTCTCGGAGTCTCAGTCGATGTCGCGGAGATAGCCCGTGTAGGCGTCGATCACGCCCGGAGCGAGGAGAGCCCTCGGCCACACCGTGCCGATCAGCGTTCCGACGAACGCGTCGTCTTCGACGATCGGACGCGCCAGGGAGTGCGCCGAGTCGACCCGACGCACGCTCAGCATCGAGCCGAAGACGTCGCGGTAGACGCGCTCGGTCTCATCGACGTCGACGTTGCGGTCGTGCTCTCCGATGAGGAGGAGGATCGGGATATCCCGCACCGCGGAGGCGCGGAGGTCCGCGGTGGCGTCGGCGTGCATGTTGCGGGCGACGAACGCCCATCGCGCGGCGGTCATCGGCGGATCGTCGGTGGTGATCTCGCGATACTCCTCGTACGAGGCGCCGCGGTCGAGGAGCCCGCGCACGGCGTCGCTCTCGGCGACTGCCTGCGCGCGGGCGGCGTCGGTCGCGTTCTCGTGGTCGAGGTCGGCGAGGAGATTGAATCGGCCCTGCGTGAGCCAGTTGATCGCCGTCCCCGCCGCGACCACGCCGTCGATGTCGTCGCGCGCGGCGACGACCTTCGGCATGACCCACCCCGCCTGGCTGGCTCCCCACAGGATGATCCGCTCGGTCGGGATGCTGGCCTGTCCCAGGGCCCAGTCGATGGCGACGCTCACCTCGGCGGCGCGATCGTCCATCGACTGGTCCAGCCAGTCGCCGGTCGATCCGCCGACTCCCGGTTTGCTCCAGGAGAGGGTTGCGAATCCCGCGTCGGCCGCGCCCTCGAACCAGGGGGAGTACAGGCCGTCCTGCGTCGCGTCCACGGCGCTGTCGCCGTGCACCATGACGACGAGGCCTCGGGGCGAGTCGGTGGGCGGCATGGTGAGCACGCCGTCGAGTCGACCGTCGGTGGTCGGGATCTGCACGGCGGTCTGGGTGAAACGGTAGTCGTTTCCGAGGAGCACCACACCCGCGGCGGCGAGCGCCACGGCGAGGGCGATGCCGGCGATGATGACGGGCTTTCGCCAAAAGTTCAAATTGCGCACGAACGTAGCCTATCTGATAGAACTGAACCATGAGCGCTGTGCAGATCGACCTCGGATTCGACGAGTCCGAGCGGGAGCACATCGGCGCGCTGTACTGGGGGGCGTTCCGGAGGAAGCTGCGTCCCGCCTTCGGCGACGATGCCGTGGGGCTCCGCGTGATCCGTGCGGCGATGCGCTCGGATCGGATGCTCGTCGCGCGATCCGAGGGAGGCGTCGTCGGCGTGTGCGGCTTCCACGCGGATGGCACCGGCGCCGTGGAGCTGAGCATGAAGTCCCTGCGCAGCCACCTCTCGATCGGGGGAGCGCTGCGCGCGGCACTCGTCCTCAGCGTGCTCGCTCGCGAAGAGCATCCCGGCTCGCTCGTGCTCGACGGGATCTGCGTCGACGCCGACCAGCGCGGTACAGGCATCGGCACCTCGCTTCTCGATGCCGCAGAGCGTCTTGCCCGGAACAGGGGTGCGACGTCCGTGCGGTTGTCGGTGGTCGACAGCAACCCCCGCGCCCGCGCGCTGTACATGCGTCGCGGCTTCGTGCCGATCGAGTCGGGCGCTCTGGGTCTCCTGGGGTTCGTGTACGGTTTCGATCGATACACGGTGCTGACCAAGGAGCTGTCTTCATGACCGACCAGATCTCGCCGCGCACCCTGATCGAAGCGCACCTGCCGTTCGCCGGCGAGGTCGACCTCGCTCTGATCTATGCCACCGCCAACGAGCTGGGGATCGAGGACCAGCCCGTGAGGCTGGCGCTCAGGCGCCTCATCTCCGCCGGTGAGCTCGAGCAGCGCGGTCGCGGGCGTGCGGGAGTCGTCGAGCTCACGGAGTCCGGACGAGCACGGCTGGACATCGACCGGATCGCGGTCCGGCTGGCCTTCGCCCAGGACGCGGGGCAGGCGCCCTGGGACGGATTCTGGCGGCTCCTCGGCATCAGCGCACCGGAGTCGCACCGTGCGATCCGCGACGCGTTCCGTAGAGACATCGTGAGTCTCGGTGCCGCTCCCTTCTCCACGGGCCTGTACGTGACGCCGCACGACCTGACCGCGTTCCTTCCGGCCGGCGCCGGTCCGTATCTCGTGACAGCCGCATCCGGCGACCTCACGATGAGGGGGATCACGGATCCGCAGGAGATCGTGGAGTCGCTGTGGCCGGCGCAGCCCACCCTCGCTGCGTACGCGGAGCTCGATCGCGCGCTCGTGGCCCTGCCTGCGGGGTTGTCGCCGGTTGCCCGCCAACTCCGCCTGGCCGATGCGTTGGAGCTCGCGCTCCGAGACGACCCGCTGATCCCGAGCGAGCTGCGTCCCGATCCGTGGAGACCCGCAGGGACGAGGCGCCGCTGGCTGGATCTCTGGGACGCCGCTCGCGGCCACGACGGCACGGAGCTGATCTACCGCGGCTGGCTGCCCGAGTGATCGCGCGCGACCGGTAGTCTTTACGGGTGAATCCCTCGACTGACACGAGGGGTGCGGCGAAGAGGGCGCTCCTCTCTCTCGCCATCGGCAGTTTCGGCATCGGCATGACCGAGTTCGTCGTGATGGGCCTGCTCCCTGACATCGCCGGCGACCTTCTGCCGACCCTGTGGGCGTCGAGCCCGGAGGACGCGCTGAGCCAGGCCGGCTGGCTGATCTCCCTCTACGCGCTCGGCGTGGTGGTGGGTGCGCCGACGATCGCCGGGTTCGTGGCACGCTTCCCTCGGCACCGTGTCATGATCGGCCTCGCCCTGGCCCTCACCGTCTTCAACGCCCTCACCGTGGTGCTGCCGACGTTCGAGCTCGTCGGGGCCTCGCGCTTCCTCGCCGGCCTCCCGCACGGAGCCTATTTCGGCATCGGCGCTCTCGTGGCGGCCGACGTCATGGGCCCGGGTAACAGGGCCAAGGGCGTCGCCTTCATCTTGACCGGCCTCACGGTCGCGAACGTCGTGGGCGTGCCGCTCGGGACCTTCCTCGGCCAGCAGTGGGGCTGGCGCGCCGCGTTCGGCGTGGTCGCCCTGGTCTTCGCCCTCGCGACGCTGTGCATCTCGTTCTTCGTGCCGGAGCATCCGGGTGAGCCGGGGCGCACGATGCGCTCCGAGCTGCGGGTGTTCCGCATCCCTCAGGTGTGGTTCGCCCTCGGCGTCGGCGCCATCGGCTTCGGCGGATTCTTCGCGGTCTACAGCTACATCGCCCCGCTCGTCACGGAGGTCGCCGGCTCGCCGGAGTGGGTCGTGCCCATCGTGCTCGTCCTGATGGGGCTCGGCATGACCGGGGGCAACATCGTCGGGGGCCACCTCGCCGACATCGATCTCCGGCGCACCCTGCTGTTCGGCCTCGCGATCATGGCGGCCGTGTTCGCGCTGCTCGCCGCGCTCTCGTTCTGGATCGTGTCTCTCGCCGTACTCGTCTTCGTCGTCGGATTCGTGTCCTCGGTCCTCGCTCCGACGATCCAGACCCGCCTGATGGACGTGGCCGAAGACAACCAGTCGATCGCCGCGGCGCTCAACCACTCGGCGCTCAACATCGGCAACAGCATGGGGGCGTTCCTCGGCGGCCTCGTGATCGCCGCGGGCTGGGGCTTCACCGCGCCGTCGTGGACCGGCGCGGCGCTCGCGGTGGCCGGACTGCTGATCGCCCTGCTCTCCTTCCGCGTGGAGTCGAGGAAGACGGCGATCGTCCGGTCGTAGAGTGTGGGGGTGGACGCCCCCGAAGACCTTCCCGTCGCCGGCACCGTCGTGCTGCTGCGCGACACCGATGCCGGTCCGGAGACGCTGCTCATGCGCCGGCCTGACCGCGGCTCGTTCGCCGGTGCGTGGGTGTTCCCCGGTGGGGCGGTCGAGGCATCCGATCGGGCACCCGGCGCGACGGAGCAGGAGGACGCGCGCAGGGCGGCCGCCCGCGAGGCGTTCGAGGAGGTCGGAGTCGTCATCGACGATCTGACGGTGCTGTCGTGCTGGACGCCGCCCGCCGAGGCCCCGAAGCGCTTCCGCACCTGGTTCTTCCTGGCAACGTCCCTCGATGACGCGGTGCGGCCCTCTGCTGACGAGGTCGCAGACGTGGCCTGGGTGCGACCTGCGGACGCGCTCGCGCGGCACGGCGCGGGGGAGTGGTCGCTGTTCCCTCCGACGTGGATGACACTCCACGGTCTGCTCGGGTTCGCACGAGCCGCGGAGGCGATCACGACCGCGGAGGTCGCGTTCTACCGCACCCGGATCGAGGGGTCGGCGTTCCGGTGGGACGGGCTCGCCCTCGAGACCAGGACGCTGCCCTGGACCCTAGCTGCCGAGCAGCCGGCGTAGGTGGCGGCCGACGGCATCCGTCTCGATGAGGAAGCCGTCGTGGCCGAAGTCGCTGGTGAGCACGACGGCGTCGTTCCCGTCGAGCGTGTTCGGGATGCTGCGCGCGATGCGGTGCTGCCCGTCGACGGGGAACAGCCGGTCGCTGTCGATCCCGAGGACGAGCGTCGTCGCGGTGACCGTGCGGAGCGCCTCCTCGACGCCGCCGCGGTCGCGACCGACGTCGTGCGAGTTCATGGCCTCGACGAGAGTGATGTAGCTGTTCGCGTCGAAGCGGCGCGTGAACTTGTTGCCGTGGAAGTCGAGGTACGACTCCACGGCGAAACGTCCGCCGTGGCCGAGCGGCGACACATCGGACTGCCACGAGCGCTGGAAGCGCTGATTGAGCTCGATCGGGCTGCGGTAGTTCAGCAGAGCCATGCGACGCGCGAGGGCGAGCCCCCTGTGCGGTCCGTCGCCGTCTGCGAGGTCGTAATACTCGCCGCCCTGGAACCGCGGATCCATCCGCACGGTCTCGAGCTGGACCGTGTTCAGGGCGATCTGGTCGGCCGTGGTGACCGGAGGGGACGAGAGCACGGCGAGGCGATCGACGCGCTCGGGGTGGGAGATCGCCCATTCGAGCGCGTGCATCCCGCCCATCGAGCCGCCGATGACCGCGGCCCAGGTGTCGATGCCGAACGCGTCGGCGAGGCGCACCTGCGCCGCCACCTGGTCGCGGATCGTGAGGTACGGGAACCGCGAGGCCCACTCGTAGCCGTCGGGGGCGATGCTCGCCGGGCCTGTCGAGCCCTGGCATCCTCCGAGCATGTTGGGAGCGATCACGAACCACTCGTCGGTGTCGAGGGCAGCGCCGGGACCGACGATGTCCTCCCACCAGCCGGCGGTCGGATGCCCTGCCCCCGCGTCGCCGCGGAGGTGGCTGTCTCCGGTGAGGGCGTGCAGCACGAGGATCGCGTTGCTGCGCGCGGCGTTCAGCTCGCCCCAGGTCTCGAAGGCGAGTCGGATGCCGGGCAGCTCCACGCCGCTCTCCGTGCCGAACGCGCCGAAGGACGCGAACCTGCGTCCGCCGATCGCGTCGCCGTCGCGCCAAGCCCCGGTCGCCGGGGGGCGCGCGCGCAGAAGGCGGACGTCGGCCTCCGTCACCGGCGCCGACGGCACCGTGTCCTCAGAGGTCGTCTGCCAGTCCATGGTTCCATTCTCGCCCGGGCGGCGGGCCCCGCGGCGAAGGTTACGCGGAAGAGTCGCGGCTATCGGCCGAGAACGGTCTTCGTGGCGAGGTGATCGCTGTTGCCCGCCGGGAGTGTCGTGGACGAGATCGTGCTCAGCCCCCGGGTGAAGACCTGATCGATGCGGGTGAGGGGGAAGGCGGCGGGCCAGGTCAGCCCCAGGCTCGCATCGGTGGGGCGCACCCAGTCCAGCTCTCCGCGCAGGGGGTTCAGCGCGGGATCCGTCGACGCCGCGTTGAAGTCGCCGACGACGACGAGAGATTCCGCCGGGTCCGCGGCGACGGTCGCCGCCAGCCCCGACAGCATGGTGTCGCGGGCGTCCTGATGCCCCGGTCGCACGGATGCCGCGTGCAGCACGTAGACCTCGGTGGGGGCATCCGGAGCCTCGACTGTGACCCTGATCGCCCGCTTCCATCCGAGACCGAGGGTGAGGGGCTCGGCATCCGCGAGCGGATACCTGCTCCAGATCCCCACGGTGCCCACCGCGTAGGAGTGCGGATAGCGTTCGGCGAGCGCGCCCTCGGCGACGGCGAGGCTGTCGCCGTCGAGCTCGACCAGCGCGATCACGTCGGCGCCGGTGTCGGCGAGCTCGTCGGCGGATGCCGCCGCGCCGCCGGAGTGCGCCCGGACGTTCTGGCTCACGATCGTGAGGGCGGGAGTGCCGGCGGCCCCGAAGGAGGGAAGGGCGGGCGCCATCGCCATGGCCCAGACGACGACGGGGACGAGCAGGACGAGGAGCACGCGGCGGGCGAGCAGCAGCGCCAGCACCGCCACGACGAGCAGCGCCGCGCCGAGCCACGGCAGAGCGGCGGCTCCGGCCGTGCCGATCGGCCCGGGAATCCACGTGCAGACGACAGCGACGAGCAGGAGGAAGCCGGCGACGGCGAGGATCCGCGCGGCCCGCGTCCGGGGTCTCCGGACCACGGCGGTCCGGGTGTCGGCGTCGATCATGTGCTCCTCACGGCAGGGTCTTCCATTCTCGTCGGCCCCGCCTGTGCGCCCGCCGAGCAGACGTCGGCTCGGCCGCACGCAGAGATGCCCCGAGCCGAAGCCCGGGGCATCTCTGCGTCTGTGGAGGCGATCAGGCGCGTGCGGCCTCCGACACGCGGCGAGCCGCGGCGAGGGCCTGGTCGAGATCGGCCTTCAGGTCGTCGATGTTCTCGATGCCGACGGACAGGCGCACAAGACCCGGCGTGACACCTGCGGTGAGCTGCTGCTCGGGGGTGAGCTGCGCGTGCGTGGTCGATGCGGGGTGGATGACGAGCGAGCGCACGTCGCCGATGTTGGCGAGGTGGCTGAACAGGGACAGGCTGTTCACGAACTCGCGACCGGCCTCCACGCCGCCCTTCAGCTCGAAGGAGAGCACGGCGCCGACGCCCTTGGGGGCGTACTCGTTCGCCTTGGCGTACCAGGGCGACGACGGCAGCCCAGAGTAGTTGACGGTCGCGACGTCATCGCGGTTGTCGAGCCACTCGGCGATCTCCTGTGCGTTCTGCACGTGGCGCTCGATGCGCAGCGACAGCGTCTCGACGCCCTGGATGAGGTTCCAGGCGCTCTGCGGGGCGATGGCCGAGCCGAGGTCGCGGAGCAGCTGCACGCGGGCCTTGATGATGTAGGCGAGGGCGTCGCCGACCGCGGCCGTGTAGCTCGCGCCGTGGTACGAGGGGTCGGGAACCGTGAGACCGGGGAACTTCTCGACGTTCTTCGACCACTCGAACTTGCCGCCGTCGACGATGACGCCGCCGATGGTGGTGCCGTGGCCGCCGAGGAACTTCGTCACCGAGTGGATGACGATGTCCGCACCGTGCTCGAACGGGCGGATCAGGTACGGCGTGGCGATCGTGTTGTCGACGATGAGCGGCACTCCGCTCTCGTGCGCGATGTCGGCGACGGCGCGGATGTCGAGGATGTTGATCTGCGGGTTGCCGATCGTCTCCGCGAAGAACAGCTTGGTGTTCGGGCGGACGGCGCGACGCCACTCCTCGGGGTCGTCCTGGTTCTCGACGAAGGTGACCTCGATGCCGAGCTTGGCGAGCGTGTACTTGAAGAGGTTGTAGGTGCCGCCGTAGATCGAGCTGGAGGCGACGAAGTGGTCGCCGGCCTCGGCGATGTTCAGGATGGCGAAGGTCGACGCCGCCTGGCCGCTGGAGAGCACGAGGGCGCCGGTGCCCCCTTCGAGGGCCGCGAGGCGCTGCTCCAGGACGTCCTGGGTCGGGTTCTGGATGCGGGTGTAGATGTTGCCGAACTCGGCCAGGGCGAAGAGGTTGGCAGCGTGGTCCGCGCTGTCGAACACGTAGGACGTGGTCTGGTAGATCGGCGTGGCCCGGGCCTTGGTGACGGGGTCGGGTGCGGCGCCGGAGTGGATCTGCTTGGTCTCGAAACGCCAGGTCTCGGGTGCGGACATGTGTTCCCCCTGGAACTGTTGAAGAGGTCTGTGGCGAATGCCGTTGCTGAGACAGTACGGAATATCGGCCATTGTCAACAAGGACGGGGAAATGTGACGTAACACCCCGGTGGCCCTCGGGTGCAGACTGACGTCCATGACCGATATCGCAGAGACGCTCGGCGACCTGCCCGCGATCAGCGCCCGCCCGACGCCGTCGATGACCTGGCATCAGGCGGCCTCGACGGAGCTGACGTTCGGCGAGCGGGCCGCAGACGGAATGAGAAGGGCGATGGGGAGCTGGGGCTTCGTCGGCGCCTTTGTCCTCGTCATGGCGGTGTGGTGGGTGCTGAACTCCCTGCACGGCCTCGCGTGGGATCCCTACCCCTTCATCCTGCTCAACCTGTTCCTGAGCATGCTCGCCGGCCTGCAGGGGGCGATCCTGCTCATCGCGGCCAAGCGGCAGGATGCGATCGCCGCGGCGCTCGCGCAGCACGACTTCACCACCAACCTCGCCGCGAAAGCCGACATCGAAGCGCTCCTCGAGATCAATCGCCGTCAGCTGGCGATGATCGTCGAACTGCGTCAGATCGCCGCGGCGGTCGACGAGGGCAGGGGAGCGGCTCCCGCTCCCGACGCGCAGTGACGGCAGGGAGACACGGTCTGAGGGTCCTGCCGCGCGATCCGCGCGTCCCGGATACGGTGGAGGCATGACAGGCAGACGTGCAGTGGTGACGGGTGCGAGTTCGGGGATCGGCGAGGCGACGGTGCGTGTGCTCCGCGCCAGGGGCTGGGAGGTCGTCGGCGTGGCGCGACGCGCGGACCGGCTGGCGGCGCTCGCCGCGGAGACCGGTGCGCAGGTGATCCCGTGCGACCTCACCGACGCGGATGCCGTGGCCGCGCTCGTCGCGGATGTCGAGGCGAGCGGCCCCGTGCACGCCCTCGTGCAGGTCGCGGGCGGCGCCAGGGGCACCGACCGCATCGAGGACGCCTCGACCGAGGACTGGCAGTGGATGTACGACGCGAACGTGCTGTCCACGCAGCGCCTGGTCAAGGGCCTGCTGCCGCTCCTGCGGCGAGCCGCCGCGGTCGACGGGCACGCCGACACGGTGTTCGTCACGTCGACGGCGGCGCAGCTCGCCTACGCCGGCGGAGGCGGCTACAACGCCGCGAAGGCAGCGGAGGCGATGCTGGTGCACGCGCTGCGCCTGGAGCTGAACGGCGAGCCGATCCGCGTCTCCGAGGTGGCGCCGGGCATGGTGCAGACCGAGGAGTTCGCGCTGAACCGTCTCGGCGGTGACGCCGTCGCCGCGGAGGCCGTCTACTCCGGAGTCGTCTCGCCGCTCGCCGCGAGCGACGTCGCCGACGTGATCGCCTACGCGCTCGATGCTCCTGGGCACGTCAACCTCGACCTCATCACGATGCGCCCCGTGGCCCAGTCTGCGAACCACCTGCTCGCGCGCGGCCCGCTGCGCGTGCGCACGGACGACTGATGCCGGCGCGGACCCTCGCGCAGCTCGCCGCCGACGGTGAGATCGATCCCGGCTGGGCCGAGGCGCTGTCGCCCGCGCAGGACGTGATCACGGAGCTGGGGGAGCGGCTGCGCGCGGAGCAGGCCGCCGGCCACGGATACCTCCCCGCGGGGGCGAACGTGCTGCGCGCCTTCCGCCGCCCGCTGAGCGAGGTGCGCGTGCTCATCACGGGTCAGGACCCCTACCCGACCCCCGGGCATCCGATCGGGCTCTCCTTCGCGGTCGACCGGGACGTCCGTCCGCTGCCCAGGAGCCTCGGCAACATCTACAAGGAGCGCGAGAGCGACCTCGGCATCCCCCCGGCCCCGCACGGCGACCTCACGGCCTGGAGCGATCAGGGCGTGCTGCTGCTGAACAGGGTGCTCACCGTGCGACCAGGCCTCGCCGCATCCCATCGGGGCTGGGGCTGGGAGAAGGTCACCGAGCTCGCCATCCGCGCTCTCGTCGCCAGGGACCGCCCGCTCGTCGCGATCCTCTGGGGACGGGACGCCGCGAACCTGCAGCCGCTCCTCGGCAGCACGCCGGTGATCGCGTCGGCGCACCCGTCTCCGCTGTCGGCGAGCCGGGGCTTCTTCGGCTCCCGCCCGTTCTCCCGCGCGAACGCCCTGCTGGAGGAGCAGGGGGCGGATGCCGTCGACTGGCGCGTCGACGGAGAGCAGCCTCTAGGCTGAGCGCATGCAGTTCGAACCGGGTGACCGCCGACGTGTTCTGCCGCGCCACCTGCGTCCGACTCCGGCCCCCGAGGTGTTCTCGTACTCGATCCGCCCCGCACGCGCCTCCGATCTCCCGCACGTCAGGGAGATCTACAACCACTTCGTGAGCAACTCGGTCGTCACCCTCGACGAGCGGCGCAGCTCCATCCCGTACTGGCGCGAGAAGTTCGCCATGCTGACGAAGCTCGGGCTGCCCTTCCTCGTCGCGGTGTCGCCGTCGGGTGTGGTCCTCGGGTACGCGCTCGCTCAGCCGTGGGCGGGCAAGAACGCCTACCGCTACACCGTCGAGGACTCGATCTACCTCGGCCCCGGGGCGGGCGGCAAAGGTCTCGGCGGTGTGCTCCTGCAGGCGCTGATCGACGCCTGCCAGCAGCTCGGCATCCGTGAGATGGTCGCTGTGATCAGCGACAGCAAGGCGGAGGCGTCGATCAGGCTGCACGCGAAGCTCGGCTTCGTCGAAGCCGGACGGATGGGACGGGTCGGCCACAAGTTCGGGCGCGAGCTGGGCACGGTGTACATGAAGAAGGCGCTCACGCCGACGGGGCGACGGCGTCTGTTCGGACGCTGAGCGGCGCAGCGCGGGTCAGCGGTCGGGGTGCGGGATCACCGGTATGGCCGCCAGCAGTGTCCTGGTGTACTCCTGCGTCGGCGACAGCAGCACCTCCGCCGTGGTGCCGCGCTCGACGACCGCTCCGTCCTTCATGACGACGACCGTGTCGCACAGGTTCTGCACGACCCCGATGTCGTGCGAGACCGTGATGAGCGTCAGCGACGTCGTGCGCCGGAGCTCGACGAGGAGCTCGAGGATCTGCGCGCGCACGGTCACGTCCAGCGCCGACAGCGGCTCGTCTCCCACGAGGATGCGCGGGCGGTGGACGATCGCGCGTGCCAGGGCGATGCGTTGACGCTGGCCTCCGGAGAATTCGTGCGGGTACCGGTCGGCCATGTCGGGCTCGAGCCCCACCTGCTCCAGCACCTCGCGAACCCTCGCGCGGCGGTCGCCCTCGATACCGAGAGCCCACAGCGGCTCGCCGATGATGCGCCCTGCGGTCATCCGCGGGTCGAGGGAGGCGTAGGGGTCCTGGAAGACGAGCCCGGTCTGTCGCCGCAGCCAGTGCAGCGAGGTGGCGGACGCCGTGGCATCCACGGCGCGTCCGTCGACGGCGACCGTGCCCGACGTGGCGCGATCGAGGCCGAGCAGCAGACGGATCAGGGTGGACTTGCCGGACCCGGACTCCCCGATGATGCCGACGGAGGAACCTTCGACGACGTCGAGGTCGGTGGGCTGGAGCGCCGTCTGGGTGCGCGTGCGCTCGAACGCGGACCTCTTCGGCACCACGAAGTCGCGGCGGAGCGCGCGTGCTTCGATGAGGCTCACGATGCTGCTCCATCCGGTCGCCAGAGCGTCGCGGTCGCATCGCGCAGCAGCCCCTGCGTGATCGGCGAGCGCGGTGCGCTGAGCAGGGTCGCCACCGGGGCGGACTCCACCACGCGGCCGTGCTCGAGCACCACGCCGTCGACGGCGACCTGTGCGAGGACGGCGAGGTCGTGCGTGATGAAGACCAACGACATGCCCTGCTCCTCGACGAGGTCGAGGAGCAGGGAGAGGATCTCGGCCTGGATGGTGACGTCCAGGGCGGTGGTGGGTTCGTCGGCGATCAGCAGACGTGGTCGGCAGGCGAGGGCCATCGCGATCGCGACGCGCTGGCGCTGCCCTCCGGAGAGCTGGTGCGGATAGCGGTCGACGATCGTCTCCGGATCGGGCAGCCGCACTCGGGCCGCCTCGGCGATCGCACGCTCCCTGGCCTCGCGACGTCCGATGCGCTCGTGGATGCGGATCGACTCGGCGATCTGCCGTCCGACGGTGCGGATGGGGTTGAGAGCGGTGCGGGGCTCCTGGAAGACGATGCCGATCTCATCCCCGCGGAGCCGTGCGAGGTCCCTGTCGGGCATCCCGATCAGCTCGACGCCGTTCCAGCGGATGCTGCCCGATGCCGTCGCCCCGTCGGGGAGCAGACCGAGGATCGCCAGGGCGGTGAGCGACTTGCCCGAGCCGGATTCGCCGATCAGCCCCAGACGCGATCCGTCGGGGACCTCGAAGGACACGCCGTCGACGACGCGGCGACCATCGATCTCGACGACGAGGCCGTCGACGCTCAGGCTCATGCGACCACCGCCGGGGTGTGGACCTCGGCCGCGCGGTGACGCAGCGTCGGATCGGTGGCCTCGCGGAGCCCGTCGCCCAGGAGGTTCAGCGCCAGCACGGTGATGGTGATCGCGAGACCCGGCCAGATGACCGAGAGCGGATGCACGCCGATGTAGCGCTGCAGGTCGGACAGCAGGATGCCCCAGCTCGGCTCGACGACGGAGGCGCCGAAGCCGAGATACGACAGCCCCGCCTCGGCGAGCACGGCGACGGCCATCGACCACGACAGCTGCACGATGAACACGGGAGCGACGTTCGGCAGCAGGTGCCGTACGAGGTTCTGCCCCGTCGTGAGCCCGGATGCTCTGGCCGCGAGCACGAAGTCGCTCTGCTGCACACGGCGCAGCTCCGGGCGGGTGACGCGGGCGATGTTGACCCCGAACCCGATGCCCACCGACCAGATCACGACCCACAGCGAGCCGCCCCACACCGACGAGATCATCATCGCGATCAGCAGCACGGGGAAGGCGATGAGGATGTCGACGAACACGGCGACGGTCTCGCGGAGCCAGCGCGCGGTGAGCGCGCCGAGGGCCGCGAGGGCGACGCCCACGAACGTCGCGACGAGTCCGGCGCCGACGCTCACGAACACCGTCGTGCGCGCCCCGGCCATGATCAGGCTCAGGATGTCCCGCCCCGTGTCATCCGTGCCGAGCAGGTGCGGCCATCCCGGTGGCATCCATCGGTCTCTGATCTCCGAGGCCTGGGGGTCGAAAGGCGTCCAGAACAGCGAGACGAGCGCGAGGAGCGCGACGACGGCCACGACGACGAGCCCGAAGCGTCCCGTGGAGGTTCTCCAGAGCCTGCGGAGCCACTGCGGGGTCATGCGGCCTCCCGCTGCCGGGGATCGATCGCACGGTGGGCGAGGTCGACGAGGAAGCCGACGACCAGCACGAAGCCGGTGAGCACGAGCAGCTCGCTCTGCACCTTCACCAGATCCCGAGTGCCGACGTCGGCGACGAGCATCCGCCCGATCCCGGGGAGGGTGAACAGCTGCTCGATGACGACGGAGCCCACGATGATGCCGGCGACCTGCAGGCCGAGGACGGTGATGATGGAGAGGCCGACCGCGGGGATGCCGTGCTGGATCAGGGCGCGCGTGCGGGTAAGCCCCTTGGCTGCCGCGGTGCGGACGAAGTCCTGCCCCGCGGCCTGGAGGGTGGCGCTGCGGACGAACCTCATGAGCATGGCGCCCTCGACGATGCCGATCGTGAGCGCGGGGAGGAGCAGCGACTCGATCGCTTTGCCCGGGGTCGACCAGCCGGTGCGGGGGAAGCCCTGAGGGGGCAGCCACCCCAGCCACACCGAGAACACGACGATGAGCATCATGCCCGCCCACACCACGGGGACCGCGGCCAGCGCCTGCGCCCCGACGCTCAGGGCGGTGCCGCCGCGACGGCCGCGCTGCAGCGCGGAGAGCACGCCGAACGGCAGCGCGATCAGGACGGCGATGGACAGGGCCATGAGGCCGAGGGGGACCGTGACCTGGGCCTTGAGGGCCAGCTCCTCGCCCACGGAGGCGCCGGAGAGCAGCGAGGTGCCGAGATCGCCGCGGAGGATGCCGCCGATCCACTCGACGTACTGGGCCGGCAGCGGGCGGTTGAGGCCCAGAGACTCACGCAGGGCCTCGACCTCGGCGGGCGACGCCTGGGTGCCGGCGATGAGCTGGGCGACGTCGCCGGGGAAGACCCGCAGCGTCAGGAAGATGAGCACGCTCGACACGAGGAGCCCTGCGATGAGCAGGGCTCCTCGGACGAGCGCATAGCGGATCACGGAGCGGAGGCCGCCGTCACTTCTCGGTCGCGACGGTCACGCCGCTGAGGTCGATGCGCGAGTTGATCGAGTCCTTCGGGAAGCCCGAGACCTGCGGGCTCACGGCGGTGATGGTGGCGCCGTTGTAGAGCCAGTCGGCGGCGTGGTCCTCGGACACGATGCGAGCGGCCTGCTCGAGGAGCTTCGCGGACTTGTCGGCGTCGACCTCCTTCAGCGCCTGGGCGTAGAGCTCCTGCACCTTGGTGTTGTCGTAGCCGAAGTAGTAGTCGGGGTTCGCGAAGTTGCCGAAGTCGCGCGGCTCGACGTGCAGCACGAAGCTGAGGTCGTAGTCGTGGTTCGTGTAGACGTCCTCGAGCCAGGCGGGGAACTCGACGGAGTTCACGTCGAGGGTGACGCCGACCTTGGCGAAGTCGGAGATCAGCACCTTCGGCACGGTCGTTCCGTAGAAGTTCGGGATCGTCAGGGTGAGCTCGAGCTTCTCCTGGCCTGCCTCCTTGAGCAGGGCCTTCGCCTTCTCGGGGTCGTAGGAGATGACGTCGGAGAGGTCCTCGTAACCGGGATCGAGCTCCGGGATCGGTCCGTACAGGGTGGAGCCGGCGCCCACGGCCTCGACGAGCGCCTCGTGGTCGATGGCGAGGCGGAGGGCCTCACGCACCCGCACGTCGTCGAGCGGCGCCTTCTTGTTGTTGAAGGCGAGGGTCGCCTTGTCGGTGGTGCGACCGGTGGTGAGGGTGAAGTCGGTGCCCTCGAACTGGGAGACCAGGTTGGGGTCGACCGCCGTCAGCACCTGCACGCCGCCGTCGAGAGCGGTGTTCACACCGGCGGTGAAGTCGGGGATGTAGAGGAACTCGACGGTCTTGACGCCGGCGGCTTCGCCCCAGTACGCGTCGTAGCGTCCGAAGGTGATCGAGCTGCCCTTGCTCCAGCGGGTCAGGGTGAACGGACCCGTGCCGTTCTCGGCGGTCTTGAGGTCGGTCGCATCGCCGGCCTGGAACACGAGCCCTGCGGGGCCGGTGAGCGCGAAGAGGAAGTTCTGGTTCGGCTCGGTGAGCACGATCTGCACGGTGGCGGCGTCGGGCGCCGAGATCGAGGCGACCGAGGCGAAGTCGGAGTTGCCCTGCAGGGTGGCATCCGTACGCACGGCCTCGTAGGAGGCGACGACGTCGGCGGAGGTGAGCGCCGCGCCGTTGTGGAACGTGATGCCGTCGTTCAGCGTGAACGTGTAGGTCAGGCCGTCAGCCGAGACCGTGTGCTTCGACGCCAGCCGGTCGACGATCTCGTTGTCCTGCGTGCGGCTGACCAGTCCCTCGTAGATGTTGTCGATGAGGACCTGCTCGAGGGCGGCGCCGCTGGTGTGGCGGATGTCGAGGTTGGTCGGCTCGAGGACGAGCCCGACCTGCAGGGTGGCGTCGGGGTCGGGCTTGCCGGTGGCCGTGGCGGTGGGCTCAGGGGAGCTGGTGCCGGTGCAGGCGCTGAGGATCACGGCGGTGGCCGCGATCGCGGAGATCAACGCGAGTCGTCGGGTGCGACGGAACATGGATTTTCCTCTCGGTGCGGCAGATGCTGTGTGCCGGTGGATCGAGCCTAGGGATCAGTCGGGTGGGTCAGGGTCGTCTGTGGAACGGAACGTCACAAAGCGCGGGTGAGGAACTCGGCGAGCTCCTTCGGCGCCGTCTCCTGGACGTTGTGGGTCGCGTCGATCGCGATCGCACGCGCGCCGGGCACGCGACGCTCCCACTCGTCGGCATCCGCTTCGCTGACGAAGCCCCGCGTCGCTCTGACGAGCGTGATCGGGGCGGTGACGGCGGCGAGGTCGTCCCAGCCCGTCTCGTGCAGGACGGACGGGGATGCCGCGGACCCGGGGTCGTGCGCGGCCAGTGCCTGGGCGGCGAGGTGCGCGAAGTGGTGCTTCCACTCGACGCGGCCGTCGGAGCGCACCCGTGTGTTCAGGAAGACGCCGCGCTCGGTCTCGGGACGCGTGCCGCCGAACCCGAGGGAGATGGCCTTGTCGACGAGCTCGTCCCGCGTGGCGAAGTGGGTCGGGCCGGCGTAGAACTCGCGCAGAGCCGCGGGGCCGGCGGTGACGTCGATTCCCGGTGTGATGTCCACGACGATCACCGCGGCGACGAGCTCGGGATGCGCGGCGGCGAGGGCTGCGGCGGTGAGGCCGCCGAGCGACTGGCCGACGACGAGCTGAGGGGTGTCTGTCCATGCCTGGAGCGCCGCAGCGACGTCGGCGGCGAGCGGCCGTGGCGTGTAGTCGAGGTCGTCGCGCCAGGACGAGTCGCCGTGGCCGGCGAGATCGATGGCGAGGAGAGGCTGCTGGAGGGCGAGAGCCGTGGTGTCCCAGGTATGGGCGTTGAGGCCGGCGCCGTGCAGGAGCGTCACCCGGGGGGACTCCGTGCCGAAGCGGAGGGCGCTGAGCTCGCGTCCGTCGGGAAGGGAGAGGGTGAGTCGCTCGACACGGGGGAGGGGAACCCCGAGCGCTTCGGCCTGTGCGGGAAGATAGCTGAACTCGCTGATGTCGATCGCCACCTGCATATTCTGCTCCCGCTTCGGGGCTGCACGGAAACTCGGGAGCATATCGACAAGCAGAAGATGACCTTGTGTTGCATTTTCGGTCTTCATGTTGCGCTTTGATCGAGCAGTCTGCATTCGGCGACGGAATCGCCGCTCGCCGCAGTCGCTCTCGCAGCGAATAGCATGGAGTCATGAGCGAGACGCGAGTGCACCTGTCCAAGACCGAGCCGACCGCGTACCGGGCGCTGGACGAGTTCTCCCGGACCGTCGGCGACATCTGCGCCGCGAACGGCATCGACGAGCGGCTCAAGGAGCTGGTGATGATCCACTGCTCCCAGCTCAACGGCTGCGGGTACTGCACGCGCATCCACGTCGACCGCGCGCTCAAGGCCGGGATCGACACCGACACGCTCATGCAGATCGCGACGTGGCGCGAGAGCGGCGTGTTCAGCGAGCGGGAGCAGGCGGCGCTCGAGCTCGCGGAGGCGTTCACCTTCATCTCCGAGGAGGGCATCTCCGACGAGGTCTACGACCGCGTCGGAGGGGTCTTCACCGAGAAGGAGTACGCGGCCCTCAGCTGGGCCTGCGTCTCGATCAACGCCTTCAATCGCATCGTGATCGCCGGCCGCTACCCGGTCCCGCCTCGCACGCCGCAGGCTCAGGCATGACGGTCATCGACGTCGAAGGCGTGAACAACCTCCGCGACGTGGGCGGGATGCCCGCGGCCGGCGGGAGGATCCGTTCCGGGGTGCTGCTGCGCTCAGGACAGCTGTCGACGGCGACCCCGCGCGGCGCAGACGCGCTGGGCGAGCTGGTGAGTCACATCGTGGATCTGCGCGACGGCGAGGAGGTCGCCGCGGAGCCGACCGAGATCGCGGGACCCGACACCACGCACCTTCCGCTCTTCCTCGGCTCAGTGCGATCGTTCTTCGAGGCGGACACGAGCCTCGACGACCTGTACCTCCACCTGCTCGAGGAGAGCGGCGAACGGCTGGTCGCGGCCGTCCGCATCATCGCCGCCGGTCACCCCACGCTCGTGCACTGCACCGTCGGCAAGGACCGCACCGGGGTGACCGTCGCTCTCGCGCTCGCCGCCGTCGACGCCGACCGCGAGGCGATCATCGCCGACTACGCGCTCACGGAATCGCAGCTGCCACCAGAGCGCTCGCAGCGGATCGCCGCGTATCTGCGCTCGCAGCACCCGGAGGCCGTGCATGCGGTCGCCCTGGCGACGCAGTCGCCCGCCCCTGTCATGCGCCGCCTGCTCGAGCGCGTCGACGAGCGGTGGGGGTCTGCGGCCGACTACCTGCGTGCGAACGGGTTGACGGATGCCGAACTCGACGCGCTGCGGGCTGCGCTGGTCGAACCTGCCGACCAAGGTTAGGCAAGCCTTCACTGGGTGATACGATGGAGGGACGATGAACACCTCCCTCGACACTCGCAGCACGCGCGCAGAGCGCCGCGCGGCTCGTCGGCGTTCCCACCACCTCGTGACGGCGGATGAGAACTCGCTCGCCGAACTGGAGGTCTTCCTCACCACGCTGCCCCTGTGCGCATCGGGGCGGATCTTCATCGAGGTTCCTCAGGCCTCCGACATCGGCGTGATCGAGGCCCCCGGTCGGATGACCGTGACGTGGCTCGCCCGCGGCGACCGCAGCGGCGCACCCGGCACAGGTCGTGCATGCGCACCGGGGCAGGCGCTCGCGCGCGCCACCTGCGCCTGGGCCGACGAGATGCTCATCGACGACGAGTTCGAGACGCACGTCACCCTGCTCGGCGGATTCCTCGGCACAGCCGACATCATCGAGCACCTGACCTCGACGCTCGACGTCGAGCCGACGCAGATCCACGCGCCGGAGCGCTTCGGTCTGCTTCCGA
The DNA here is from genome assembly GCF_038397765.1 of Microbacterium sp. LWH10-1.2. Lineage (NCBI taxonomy): Bacteria > Bacillati > Actinomycetota > Actinomycetes > Micrococcales > Microbacteriaceae > Microbacterium > Microbacterium sp. LWH10-1.2. Next base: position 1,930,720 of record NZ_CP151638.1, on the reverse strand, counting down.
TCGAGCGTTGATCCCCGACTGCTGACCAGGGCTGCACAGCGGCCTCTGCCGTCCGAGCGGCAGAGCCTACGCGGGGGAGCGATCTGCGCTGCGCGCTGCGGTGCGCCGAGCAGGACTGCGACGCACGTAGTTGCCGTCCTCGAGACCGGCTTCGATCTCGAAGCGGTTGCGCAGCGGGTCCCGGCCTGCGAACAGGTAGAGCACGGGCATCAGGAAGCCGTACCGCAGCCATTGCGCCTTGTGCACGGCTTCGTGACGCAGCACGGCGTCGCTCGGGTCGTCATCGCCCGTGAGGAAGCAGCCGCCGACGCACACCCCGCCGCGATTGAACGTCCAGCTCGGCATCCCGCGGAACACCCAGAGCCCTGCGCGGCGTTCGACCGGCCCCGTGCTCCACAGGGATCCCCAGAGCCAGCCGACGGACGTCCCCCACCAGTAGCCGATGCGGCTGACGGGGGAGCGGAGCAGGAACGACGGGATGCGTCGATCGAATCGCCGCCCGCGCTCCAGCGCCGCCTCGGCGGCGGGCCGCCAGTCGTCGATCACGCGACCGCGCCGACGAGCCGCAGCAGCGCGCCGAGGTCGTCGACGGCGTCGGCTGGTGTCCGCGGCGCGAAGCCGGAGATGGTGGCGCCGGCGAGCGGCACGCTCTCACGGAGCCGCCGGATCGCCGCGCTCAGCGTGGCCGTGGCCAGGCCGAACGGCGCGGCCTCGGACACGCCGGAGAGCTCCGAAGGGTCGAGCACGTCGACGTCGATGTGCACCCAGACCCGTGCGGCTCCGGTCGCCTGGACGGCGTCGGCCAGCGCGTCGGCGGATTCGAGGTCGTCGGCGGACAGGATGTTCAGGCCATCGGTCTCCGCGACCTCGGAGTCGTCGAGGTTGCGCAGGCCCACGGCCACGATGCGCTCGCGCGGGATCCCGGGGGAGAGGGCGAGCTGAGGCTCGCCGTCGCCGATCACGGCGCGCAGCGCCATACCGGAGAAGGCGCCGGACGGCGAGGTCTCGGGGGTGTGCATGTCGGGGTGCGCGTCGCACCACACGACGGCGAGGTCGTCGGTGCCTCCGGGCAGTGCCGCCAGGGCGGCGACGGTCACGCTGCAGTCGCCGCCGATGACGACCGTATCGTGTGTCATCGCATCGCGGACGAGATCGCGGGTGCGCAGCAAGGCGCTCAGGCGCCGGACGCCGGTGCCCAGCGACTCGCCGGCTTCGACCGGGACGTCGAGCACGGTGGTCGCGGCGCGGGGGAGATCACCCGCGATGGCGGTGGCGCCGTCGATGAGGAGCATCGCGCGGGCGGCGGGAGAGCCCTGCCACTGCGGGACGACGAGGAAACGCACCATGGGTGCCTCCAGAGAGGAAGGAGCGGATGCTCCGGACCGGGAGGGTCCGGAGCATCCGCGGGTGTATCAGGAGCCTTCGATGGCCGTGCGGGGGGCGGAGCCGCCCGCCTTCAGCTCGGCGAGGCGCGCCTCGACCTCGGTGAGCTCGCCGAGGTCTTCGAGGCTCTCGAACTGGGCGTCGAGGCTGGATGCCGCGAGCTCGGCCTTGCCCTGCGCAAGAGCCTCCTGGCGGCGGACCTTGTCTTCGAACCGGCCCAGCTCGCTGGTGGGGTCGAGCACGTTGATCGAGCCGATCGCGTCCTGCACCTTGGTCTGCGCCTCGGCGACCTTGGCGCGGGCGAGCAGTTCGCTGCGCTTGTTCTTCAGCTCGCCGAGCTTCTCCTTCATGCCGTTGAGGCCGGTCTTGAGCTTGTCGACGATCTCGGTCTGAGCGGCGATCTGCGGCTCGGCCGCAGAGGCCTCGCGCTCCGAGCTGATCTGACGCTGGAGGGCGATCTTGGCGAGGCTGTCGAACTTGTCTGCATCCGCACCGTTTCCGGTCGCGCGCATCTCGTCGGCCTTGCGGCTCGCGGCCAGAGCCTTGTTGCCCCACTCGGTGGCCGACTGGACGTCTTCCTCGTGATCGCGCTCGAGCAGGCGCAGGTTGCCGATGGTCTCGGCGATCGCGGACTCGGCGTCGGCGATGTTGTTGGTGTAATCGCGAACGAGCTGGTCGATCATCTTCTGCGGGTCTTCTGCAGAGTCGAGGAGCGCGTTGATGTTCGCGCGGACGAGCGTCGAGATTCGTCCGAAGATGGACTGCTTGGTCATGCGGTTTTCCTTTCAGAGGGTCCTGATCGAGATCTTCACTTATGCGTCTATGAGTTTCAGAAGCGTCGTCCGCCCGAGCGTCCGGAGCGTCCGCCCCCGCTGGAACGTCCGCCGCCGCCACCGAACCCGGAGCTGCGGAAGCCGCCGCTGCCGCTGGATCGCCAGCTGCTCCGTGAAGAGCCGCCGCCGCCACCGCCGCCTCCGGACAGGAGACCGCCGATGATGCCGCCGAGGATGTCTCCGCCGAGACCGGAGCCGCCGGAGCGGGAGCCGCCATAGGGACTGCCGCCCCAGCTGTCGTCGGCGACGTACGACGAGACATCCGACTGCGCGGAGGAGCTGGCCTGGCGTGCGAGCTCGACGGCGTTCTGCGCGGAGGCGAGGGCCTGCTCCGGACTGCTCGCGCGCAGGCTCAGCGCCTGAGTGAGCTCCGCCTCGGCCTGAGAGAGCCGGGTGCGCGCGGTGCTGCCGACGCTGCCGCGCCTCGTCTCGATGAAGTCCCTGGTCGCGCGGATCTGGGAGTCGGCCTGCGCGAGGGTCTGCTCGAGCATCTGCTGTGCGCGGCGCGCGCGCTCGACGGTCTCCCTGCCCTGCGCGATCGCCGCGTCGATCTGCGAGTTCGCCGCGGTGAGGGCCTCCAGAACCCGCTGAGGGCTGCGCGTGGCACCCGTGAGGTTCGCCTGGGCCTGCTGCAGCTGCTGCTGCGTCGCGGCGGCGGCCTGCGCGATCGTGCCGGAGCCGTCGGGGAGCTGCTGCGCGGTCGCGATGTCGCCCTGCAGCTCGGTGATGAGAGCCTGGGCCTGCGTCTCGATGGATGCGAGCTCGGCGCCGAGCGAGGTGATGGCCTGGACGAGCTGGGTCGCCTGTGCGACGGACTGCTCCGCCGTGCGGATCGCGAACGCGGCATCGCCCGTCTTCGCCGCGGCGATGGCCGCGGCGGCGGCCTCGATGGAGTGGTCGGCCAGCGCAGCGCGCTCCTGAGCCTGCGCCGGGTTGTCCGCGACCGTGCTCAGCGCCGACGGATCATAGGCCGCGGCGAGCGAGGCAAGCGCGGGAGCGGCCCCCGCGAGCACCGGAGTCAGCGCCGCGCGCTCTGCGCGCACTCTCTCGAGCTCCTGGGGAGCGTTCTGCTCCAGTTTGCGGAGCTCGTCGAACGCATCGGTGTTGGCGTCGAGGACCGCGTCGATCTCGGCGCAGAGCTGGATGATGCGGATGTGCCACGCGCGACGATCGAAGACCGTGTCCTCGATCTCGTCGTCGAGCTTCTGCTTGAGGTCGAACGCCTCCGACATCTTCGCCTTCGCGGCGTCGATCACGGCCGTGAACTCGGACGTGGGGCCGTCGCCGAACTGCGCGACGGCGAATCCCAGCTCCTCCTTGCTCGAGGTCAGCGCATCGTCGGCCTGGACGAGTGCCGCGCCGGCCCGGGTCTGCACCTGCTCGTCGGTGAGCGTCGAGAACGGGTCGTTCGGGTCGGGCTTCTCGGGCATCGCTCCGCGTTCGCGGATCGCTGCGGCGCGGCGCGACCGCCGCACGAGGAAGATCACGAGCCAGATCAGCAGCGCGGCGGCGATGACGGCGAGGACGATGAAGAAGGTGCGCAGGGCGCCGGCGCCGCCGTCGCCCTGGATCTCGTCTGCGGCGAGGACGATCGCGCCCTCCCAGTCGTTCTGGCTCGCGAGGGGCTGGATCTTGTCTTCGACGTCATCGAGCTTGTCGTTGCTGAGCGGACCGCCGGGGGCGGCGGAGATGTAGTAGCTGCGCCCCTCCACGGCGATCGCGAGGAGGTACTGCGCGGTTCCGAGGTTGTTGTTCTCGGCGACGCGATCGGCCCATTGCGCGTTGTCCGACGGGGAGGTGAAGTCGTCGACGAGCACGACGAAGAGGTCGGCCGACGAGTTCTCGGAGAGGGTCTGCAGCCGCGCCTCGATCGCGCTCTCCTCGTCGGCGCTGAGCACTCCCGCGGCATCCGTGACGTAGCCCTGGTCGAGCGTCAGCGGATCGGTCGCGTACGCGGCTCCAGACGAGATGAGTCCGGCGGTGGCGGCGAGCACCAGCGCACCGAACGTCAGCCAGCGAGTCTTCATGCCTGTCCCTCCGACCGGTGGCCGTGCCCCATGGGTCGAGTCTATGCATACGAGCCGACACGCGACAGCACTCGGGCGCTGATCGCCGTTCGCCCTCAGCGGAGACACATACGCTGGATGGCATGGATGACAGATACGGATCGGATGTGCTCGCCGCGGGATGGCGCGAGCGCGCGGCGAAGCCGGTGCCCGAGGTGCCCGCCGACCTCGATCTGGTCGTCGAGGTCGCCGACGACGGCTACTGCGGCGCGGTGACGAAGGTGCAGGGCGGCACCGTGGAGCTCGAGGACTGGAAGGGGCGCAAGCGTCTGTTCCCGCTCGGCGGCGGCTTCCTGATCGAGGGGCGCCCTGTGCGGCTGACGGTGCCGAAGGCGGTGGAGCAGGGACCCCGGCGCACGGCATCCGGTTCGTTCGTCGTGGCCGACCAGCGCGCCCGCGTGGCGCTGCCCAGCCGTATCCTCGTCGAGGGCAAGCACGATGCCGAGCTCGTCGAGAAGGTGTGGGGCGCCGACCTCCGCGTCGAGGGCGTCGTCGTCGAGTTCCTGCAGGGCGTCGATCTGCTCGACGAGCTGCTCGCCGCCGAGCCGCCGAGCGCGGACCGTCGCTACGGCGTGCTCGTCGATCACCTCGTGCCGGGTTCCAAGGAGTCCAGGATCGCCGACGCCGTCTCGCGCGGTCCGCACGGTCGTCACGTGAAGATCGTGGGGCACCCTTTCGTCGACGTGTGGCAGTGCGTCACCCCTCGGGCGCTCGGCATCGCGAAGTGGCCGGAGATCCCGCGAGGCACGGACTGGAAGACCGGAATCTGCCGCGCGTTCGGGTGGCCGTACGAGACGCAGGCGGACACGGGCATCGCGTGGCAGCGGATCCTGTCGAAGGTGCACACCTATCGCGATCTCGAACCGGCTCTGCTCGGCAGGGTCGAAGAGCTCATCGACTTCGTGACGGCCCCCGCGCCGCGGTAGCCGGACGGGAGGAGCGGATGCCGCTGCGCCTCTCTACTACCCTGGAAGGATGCCCGAACCCCGCATCTTCCGCGACGAGCCGGTGTCCTTCGTACGCAGGAGCGGTCGGATGTCCGATGCGCAGGAGCGCGCCTTCGCAGAGCTCGCCCCGCAGTACCTGCTCGACGTCCCTCGCGACATCGCGTGGACCTCCGTCCACCCCGACGCTCGACTCGACCCGTCGTCCGAGTACGGCCGCGACGCCGATCTGTACGTCGAGATCGGTTCCGGCCAGGGCCACGCGATCGTGGCCGCGGCATCGTCGCGCCCGGAAGACGACTTCCTCGCCGTCGAGGTCTTCCGCGCAGGTCTCGCGCGCACCATGCTCGATGCGGACCGGGAGGGCGCGCGCAACCTGCGGGTCGTCGAGGCCAACGCACCGGAGGTGCTCTCGTCGTACCTCCCCGACGCAGCGGCGGCCGAGGTGTGGATCTTCTTCCCCGACCCCTGGCACAAGAAGAAGCACACGAAGCGTCGGCTGGTGCGCCCCGGGTTCGGAGACGCAGCGGCGCGAGCGCTGCGCGATGGCGGACTGCTGCGGCTCGCCACCGACTGGGAGGACTACGCGCTGCAGATGCGCGAGGTCCTGGATGCCGAGCCGCTCTTCGAGCGGGCCTTCGAAGGGGAATGGGCCGAGCGTTTCGACGGGCGCGTCATGACCGCCTTCGAGCGCAAGGGCATCGCCAAGGGGCGGGACATCCGTGACCTCGTGTACCGGAGGCGAGACCGCGCATGAGCGCGGACGGGCGCGGCACGGCGGTATGGCCCGGCATCGCGCCCGCCGTTCTCGTCTGCGCGGCCGCGCCGGCGTTCTTCGTGCTCCAGATCGCATGGCTCGGCTGGCTGCTCCTCGCGCTCGGCATCGGCACGGCCTGGCTGAGCGAACGCGGGAAGGCCGTCGACGACCAGATCGTCAGCATGGGAGCGCGGCGCGAGACGGCGCGGCAGATCGGCATCCGTCGGCAGCCCTCTCTCACGCGCGACCTGTCCCTGATCGCGATCGGACTGTTGATCGTCAGCGTCATCCCCCTCGCCGCCGAACTCGACAACCTCGCCATGCTGCGCTTCACCCTCGCCCTCGGCGGGGCGGTCGCTGTGCCTTACGTCGTGTCGCGATACCTGTTCCGCGACCGCGCGATCGCATTTCCCTGGCGCGCGCATCGTCGCTGGGGGCGTCTGCAGTGGGGATGGCTCGTCGCCGTCCTGGTGCTCGGATGGCTGATCCTGCCGTTCTACTTCATCACCAGCGGCGTCTACCAGAACTGGCCCGTGGTGGACTCGCCCGAGCTGATCGCCCGACTGTTCGTCGGCGTCGGGGCCGTCGGCATCTGGGACGAGCTGTTCTTCATCTGCACGGTCTTCGCCCTGCTGCGCCGGCACTTCCCCGATGCCGTCGCCAACGTGCTGCAGGCGATCGTGTTCGTGTCCTTCCTCTGGGAGCTCGGGTACCGCGCCTGGGGACCCGTCCTCACGATCCCGTTCGCCCTGCTTCAGGGGTTCATCTTCGTCCGCACGCACTCGCTCGCATACGTCGTCACGGTGCATCTGCTGTTCGACGCGGTGGTCTTCGGCGTGCTCGTGCATGCGCACAACCCTGGGCTGCTGCCGATCTTCCTCGTCTGACGACGTCTCCCGGCCCCGCCGGTGGGAGAATCGAGTCATGATCATCGCCGGACTCGTCCTCGCCGCCGCCGCGGCGGCCTTCCACGTCTTCATCTTCGCGCTGGAATCGCTGAAGTGGACGGAGCCGGAGACGCGGAAGATCTTCGGCGTCGCCAGCGAAGCGGATGCCGTCACGATGAAGCAGCTCGCGTTCAACCAGGGCTTCTACAACCTCTTCCTGGCGCTCACGGCGCTGCTCGGGGTGGGCCTGTACATCATGGGCAGCGCGACCGTCGGGCTCACTCTCGTCTTCGCCGGTACGGGCATGATGCTCGCCGCCGCGCTCGTGCTCGTACTGTCGGACCGGTCGAAGACCCGTGCCGCGCTCATGCAGGGCACGCTGCCGCTGCTGGCCGTCGTCGCCACCGCGATCGGCGTCGCCGTCTCCTGACGTCGTCGCGTCCCCGGGGGTGACACCGCGGCTCGCAGCCGTCACACTCGTGTCATGGCCGACTGGGTGCTGCACGTGGACATGGACCAGTTCATCGCGGCCGTCGAGGTGCTGCGCCGCCCCGAGCTCGCCGGCCTCCCGGTCATCGTGGGAGGGCGGGGGGACCCCACGGAGCGCGCCGTCGTGTCGACGGCGTCGTACGAGGCCAGAGCCTTCGGCATCGGTTCGGGAATGCCGCTCAGGATCGCGGCGAGGAAGGCTCCGGATGACGCCGTCTTCCTCCCCGTCGACCATGAGGCCTACGAGGCCGCCTCGCACGAGGTGATGACCGCGTTGCGTTCGCTGCCGGGCGTCGTGCTGGAAGTGATCGGCTGGGACGAGTGCTTCCTCGGCGTCGAGTCCGACGATCCGGAGCAGGTCGCACGTGATGCGCAGACGGCGGTGCGGGAGGCCACAGGGCTGCATTGCTCGGTGGGCATCGGCGACAACAAGGTGAGAGCCAAGATCGCAACGGAGTTCGGCAAGCCTCGCGGCATGTTCCGCCTCACCGCCGCGAACTGGTTCGAGGTGATGGGGGAGAAGCCCACGCGCGACCTCTGGGGCGTCGGACCCAAGGTGCAGAAGCGGCTCACGACGCACGGGATCAACACCGTGCGTCAGCTCGCGGATGCCGATCAGCAGGATCTCGTCGCGGAGTTCGGGCCGAGAATGGGGGTCTGGTATCGCGATCTCGGCGAGGGGATCGGCCCCGCGATCGTCGACGACACTCCCTGGGTGGCGCGCAGCCACAGCCGCGAGACGACCTTTCAGCGGAATCTCACGACGGCGGAGGAGGTCGAGGCGGCGATCCGCGAGCTCGCCGCCAGCGCCTTCGACGACTGCGCGGCCGAGGAGCGTGCGGTCGTGCGGGTGCACCTGAAGGTGCGGTACGCGCCCTTCGAGACGAAGACGTTCGGACGCAAGCTCGCCGAGCCGACCCTCGACCGCGACCAGGTGGTCGCCGCTGCTCTCGAGCTGGGCGGCACGCTCGATCGAGACCGCGAGGTCAGGCTGCTCGGGGTCCGCGCGGAGATGACCATGCCCGATGACGCCGACACCGCGGAGCGGACGCCGGTGCGCGGCAGGATCTGACGTCGGGAGGCGAGGCCCGGCGCGCGCTCAGTCGCGGAACACCGCGGCGACGGCGCTGACCTCGATCACCGCACCGGGGACGCCGAGACCCGCGACGAGCGCCGCGGTCACGAGGGGAGGTGCGCCCTCGCGTGCCAGCTTCGACGCCACCGCGCCGTACGCGGCACGCAGATCCGCGTCCTGCTGGATCAGCACCGTCCAGCTGACCACGTCGTCGAGACCCGCCCCGGCGGCCTCGAGCGCGACGCGGGCGTTCTCCACCGCACGGAGCGACTGCTCGCCGGCGTCTGCGGAGACGACGGCGCCGGTCGCGTCGACGCCGTTCTGGCCGCCGACGTAGATCGTCGTCGCGCCGGGTGGGACGACTGCGACGTGGCTGAACGCGGGACTGACGACGAGGCCGTCCGGCTGCAGGAGAGTGATCGTGTCCATGGCCCCAGTGTGGCCCTGGGCACGGACATTGCGTGAAGCACGAGAAGGGGCGGAGCGCTGTGCGCCCCGCCCCTCGACATCGCAGACGCTCAGAACTTCAGGAGCACCTTGCCGACTCGGCCGGGCGTGTTGCTCGCGCGGACGGCATCCGCGGCGTCGGCCGCGTCGAAGACTCCAGCGACGGGCAGGGTGAGGGTGCCGTCGGAGACGCGCTGGATTAGCTCTCCGAACAGGGCGCCGCGCGTGGCAGCATCCATCGCCTGACTGACCTTGCTTCCCCAGAAGCCCTTGACGGTGGCCTGCTTGAAGATGACGTCGCCCGAGGCGATCTCCATCACGGGCGAGCTCATCGCGCCGAAGGCGACGAGCGTGCCGTTCTCGGCGAGCAGCGAGAGCACGTGTCCCGACGCGGCTCCGCCGACGGAGTCCACGCCGGCGACGATCGGGGCGCCGCCGGTGAGCGCCGTCGCCTGCTCGCGCCAGTCGTCCTGGTCGGTCGCGACGACGTTCTCGATGCCCTGGGCGCGGAGCTCCTCCACGCCTTCGGTGCGGCGCACGAGACCGAGCACGTTGACGCCGCGCGCAGCCCCGAGCTGCGCCAGCATCCGGCCGACTGCGCCGTTCGCGGCGTTCTGGACGATCCAGTCGCCCTCGCCGACCTCCAGGAACTGCAGCAGGCTGATCGTGCTGAACGGCATGGAGATCAGCTGTGCGGCGCTCTCGTCGGGGATCGCGTCGGACACCGGCACGAGGCCAGCGGCCGTGGTGACGATGTACTCCGCCCAGGCTCCGAAGGTTCCGCCCGTCGCCACGCGCTGGCCGACCGCGAGGTTCTCGACGCCGTCGCCGAGCGCGTCGACGATGCCGAGTGCCTCGGTGCCGGATGCCGCCGGCAGCTCGGGCTTGAAGCCGTAGGTACCGCGGATCGTCCACAGATCGTGGTTGTGGATCGGGGAGAGGAGGATGCGCAGGCGCACCTGCCCCGGGCCGGGCTCCGGAAGCGGGCGGTCTTCGACCGTGAGGACCTCTTCGGGCTCGCCGAAGGTGTGGTGGATGAGTGCACGCATGTCTGTTTTCTCCTTGTGGGATCAGTCGTCGGAGACGGTGATGTCGACGTCGATGTTGCCGCGGGTGGCGTTCGAGTACGGGCACACCCGGTGCGCGGCATCCGCCAACGCCACGGCCTGCTCGTGGGGAAGGTCGGGGATGACCACCTCGAGCTGCACGGCGAGCCCGAACCCGCCCTCGCCGTTGGAGCCGATCTGCACGCGCGCCCCCACCGAGGAATCGGTGATCGCGACCTTCTGCGCGCGGGCCACGGTCTGCAGTGCGGAGTGGAAGCAGGCCGCGTAGCCGGCGGCGAACAGCTGTTCGGGGTTCGCACCGTCTCCGCTGCCGCCGAGCTCCTTGGGCACGGCGAGGTCGAAGTCGAGTCGACCCTCTGACGTGGCGACCCGGCCGTTGCGGCCTGCGCCCGTCGCCAGGGCTTCTGCGGTGTAGAGAGCGTCCATCGTGTGGATTCCTTTCGAGTGGTCAGTTCGCGGTGCTCTTCTGGAGCAGCGCGGTGAGTTCCTGGAGCTCGGCGATCAGCCGCCGGCGGCGGTCATCGTCGTGCACGCCGGCGAGATCGGCGATCTGCGCACGGATCGGGGCGACCTCGGCGCGCAGCACGCGACCGGCTTCGGTCAGCTGCACCGTGACGACGCGCTCGTCGGCCGTGCTGCGCTGCTTCGTCACGAGGCCCGCCTGCTCGAGCCTGCGCACCAGGGGGGAGAGGGTGCCGGAGTCGAGCTGCATCGCGTCGCCGAGGGATCCGACGGTCTGCTCGCCCTCGTTCCAGAGGATCGCCAGCACGAGGTACTGCGGGTAGGTGAGCCCCCACGGGGCGAGCAAGGCGCGGTAGGCCTGTGTGGTGGCGCGTGCCGCCGAGTAGAGCGAGAAGCACACCATCTCTTCGGTGATCGGCATGAGGTGAGTCTTGCACACAATTCAATTGTGCACAATTTAATGACGGCTGTCCGTCGACGCCGGAGACCTCTAGGGTGGCCCCATGAGCACAGTCGCCGTGGGCGCCCCCGTCGTGTCGACGATGCCGCGCTGGTGGCTGCGCCGCCGCTTCGTGCTCCTGATGAGCGTGCTGGTGCTCCCCGCTGCGCTGTCGGCCCTGCTGAACAGCTACGGCCCGCTCACGGAGGAGTCCGCGATGCGCATGGCGTTCGCGACCGTGGCCGGGCAGACCGTCGCGATGCTCGGCGCGCTCGCCGCGGTGGTGCTCACGATCGTGCAGAGACGAAGGGGGCTCGTCCTCTTCGTCCTGATCGGCTTCGTCGTGATCGTGAACGCGGTGGCGGCCATGGGGTCGGCGGGGGAGCTCCTCCTCTCCCGTCTCGACCTGATCGCGGAGACCGCAGCTCTGAACTGACGGCCCGCGGGTCCGGAGATCGGTGATTCCGGGTTTCCCCCGGGGAGTCGTCGGGTTTCCCCCGTTCCTGCCGTCGAGCGCCCTCGCCTACGGTGCCAGAGGCGACGAAAGTTCGCCCGCTCCCGTCGACGAACAGAGGTCTCCATGAAGGTGTCTCCCGCACGCAGCCGACCCGCCGGTCCCCTCGGCGCCGATGTCGCCTGGTTCTTCACGATCGCGATCCTGTTGTGCTTCGCGATCTCCGTGCCGATGGTCTTCCGGCTCGTCCCGACAGACCTCTACAACGTGATCACCCCGATCATGCAGATGACGCCGCTGCTGGCCGCGATCATCATGTGGCTCATCCGGAGACCGGGGACCTTCCGGTCGACCTTCGCGACCGGATGGCGCGGAACGTTCGGCTGGATCGGCATCGGCATCGGCATCATCGCGGCGATCGCGGCGATCCAGACCGCCATCGCGGTGGCCACAGGGATCTGGACGCTCAACCCTGTGGATCAGATCATCGGGACCGCGGTGTGGATACTCCCGGTGTTCGTGATGCAGTCGGTCTTCGCCATCGGCGAGGAGTTCGGCTGGCGGGGCTGGCTGGCCACACGCGCCGCATCGTGGGGCTTCTGGCCGCTGGCGGTCGTGAGCGGCCTGGTGTGGATCGTCTGGCACCTGCCCGTCCTCGCCGTCATCGGCGACCTCCCGTTCTGGGACATCGTGATCTACTTCGCGGGGATGCTGCCGTGGGCGCCGCTCCTGCTCGCGCTGCGCTGGCGGTCGGGCAGCGTGTGGCCCGCCGTCCTGACGCACGGGGCGATCAACAGCATCCGGGTGTACCTGCTGCAGTCGGTGCCGAACGCGACCGATCACCTGCTCATCGAGGTGATCGGCTGGGTGCTCACGCTCGCCGCGGCCGTCTGGCTGATGCGCAAGGGCGGTGCGCCCGTCGTCCGCGCCGCCGTTCGGCGGGCGCAGGTCTGAGACGACGAAGGGCCCCGCCTGCTCAGGCGGGGCCCTTCCGTGTCTCTGGGTTCACATCGCGACGCTCTCGCTCGCACTTCTCAACCCGTGTGTGTGCCCCCGGAGGGATTCGAACCCCCGACCTACGGTACCGGAAACCGGCGCTCTATCCCCTGAGCTACGGAGGCGTACCGATCGACAATATCACTGCTCGGGGGTGGTCTCCGAACCACCGGCCACCGTCACCGGCGCGCCGCTCAGTTCAGCGAGCGCGGCGGCGAGTCGCTCGGCCAGGTAGCGGTGTCCTGCGGTGGACGGATGCTTGCGTCCGAGGTCGACGTCGATCACGTCGCGGTAGTTCTGCGGAGTGATCCAGCCTTCTGCGACGGGGGAGATGTACCACCAGCCGCGCGCGCCGGCGAGCGCGGCGAGATCCCTGTCGATGCGCGCCGTCGCGGCCCCCACCGGTAGCTCGTGCGGTGCAGGGCCCAGGATGACGATCTGCGCCTCGGGGTACTTCGCCGCCATCGCGTCCCACGCCGCCGTCACCGCCTCGCGATACCCGGCCGCTCCCTGCGCCCTGTCGTTGATCGAGCCCTGAATGATGATCAGGTCCGGTGTGAGAGCGGGGTCGAGCGCGGCGATGCGCTCGCCGAAGGCGGGGCCGTCGATGCCGGGCTTGAGATAGCCGCTCCCGCGGACGCCGTTCACGATCGTCGTCCCGTGCACGAGGTCTGCCAGCAGGTAGGCGTAGCCGAGAGTGGGCTCGCTCGCGGCGGAACCGTACGTCCAGGAGTCGCCGAAGACGAGGACGGTCGGGTGCTCGGGCAGCGTCAGCGGTGCAGGGGCGATCGTCACCGCATCATCGTGTCCGGCGCCCGCCACGGCTGCGCTCGACGGCCCTGGAGACCACGGCTTCCACACGCCGAGGACCACCGCCGCGAGGACGAGCACGGTTCCGACGGCGAGCCCCGCGAGGAGCAGACGACGACGGTCGAACACCGGATTCATGGCATGACTGTAGATCACGCCGGGTTCCGCGCAAATTCCGACCCGTCGACGCGCCGTAAACTGGGGAGCCTATGAATCCTGAAACGCTCGCCCATGCCCTCATCGCCGTCCTCGCACCGATCGCCGAGGAACGACGTCCGGGCGAGCCGCTCGGGCTTTCGGCATCCGACATCGTGCTGGATCGCCCCCGCAACCGCGACCACGGCGACTGGGCGTCGAACATCGCCATGCGCCTCGCCAAGCCGTTCGGCACGAACCCGCGGGAGCTCGCCCAGCAGATCGCCGACGGCCTCGCGCAGGTCGAGGGCGTCGCGAGCACCGAGGTCGCCGGCCCCGGGTTCATCAACATCCGCCTGGACGCTGCCGCGGCCGGAGCGCTCGCGAAGGTCATCGTCGACGCCGGCGACGCCTACGGGAGCAACGAGTCGCAGCGCGGCGTGAGCGTGAACGTCGAGTTCGTCTCGGCGAACCCGACCGGGCCGCTGCACATCGGGCACACGCGCTGGGCCGCCCTCGGCGACTCGATCGTCCGGCTGCTGCTCGCCAGCGGCGCGAACGCGGTCCGCGAGTACTACATCAACGACGCCGGGGCGCAGATGGAGCGCTTCGCGCTGTCCGTCGTCGCCGCGGCCAACGGGCGCCCGACGCCGGAGGGCGGGTACCCCGGCGAGTACATCACGACGCTCGCGGGGCGCGTGCTGGAGGCTCGTCCCGACCTGCTGGGGCTGCCCGAGGACGAGCAGCTCGTCGTGGCGCGGGACCTGGCCTATGCGTTCCAGCTCGCCGAGATCCAGGCATCCCTCGGCCGCTTCAACGTGCCGTTCGACGTCTGGTTCTCGGAGCGCACGCTGCACGCGAAGGGCGAGGACGGCACCAGCCTCATCGACCAGGCACTCGACCGTCTGCGCGAGCAGGGGCACGTCTTCGACGAGGACGGCGCGGTCTGGGTGCGCACCACTGACTTCGGCGACGACAAGGACCGCGTGATCCGCCGCTCCAACGGCGAGTACACCTACTTCGCCGCGGATGCCGCGTACTACCTGAACAAGGGCGACCGCGGCTTCGAGAACAAGATCTACCTGCTCGGCGCCGACCACCACGGCTACGTGCACCGGCTGAAGGCCGTCGCGGGGGCCGCGGGTGAGGACCCGGAGAAGAACATCCAGGTGCTGATCGGCCAGCTGGTGTCGATCCGCGGCGCCCGCCTGAGCAAGCGCGCGGGCAACATCATCGAGATGGACGACCTGCAGTCCTGGATCGGCACCGATGCGCTGCGGTACGCTCTCGAGCGCTCGCCCGCCGACTCGCCGCTCGACCTCGACCCCGAGCTGCTGCAGAAGCGAACCAACGACAACCCGGTCTTCTACGTGCAGTACGCCCACGCGCGCACGCACAACGTCGCCCGCAACGCCGCCGACTCCGGTGTCGACCGCTCCGAGTTCGCACCGGAGACGCTCACGCACGAGTCCGAGAGCGCTCTGCTCGGCGCGCTGCAGGAGTTCCCGCGCATCGTCGGCTTCGCGGCAGAGGTGCGCGAGCCGCACCGGGTCGCGCGCTATCTGGAGGAGCTCGCCGGGCTGTATCACCGCTGGTACGACAACTGCCGTGTGATCCCGCAGGGCGACGACCCGATCGAGAGCGTGCACCGCACCCGCCTGTGGCTGAACGACGCCGCAGGGCAGGTGTTCCGCAACGGCCTCGACCTCCTCGGAGTCTCCGCGCCCGAACGGATGTGACCTCCCGGGTACGGCAGGATTGGGGCATGAGCGATGAGAACCCGACCCTGCCGTATCCCGAGGCCGATGCCGAGCATCCCACCCTCGTGATCCCCGGAGGGGAGCAGGCGGCGGATGCCGCCGCCCCGGCCAGGCGCAAGCGGTGGCCGTGGGTGCTGCTCATCATCGTGGTGGTGCTCGCGCTCCTCGCCGTCGCGGGGGAGCTCCTCGTCCGGGCGATCCTTCCCGGCGTGGTGCGCTCCATCGTCGTGGAGCAGCTCGACCTCCCCGCCGACCAGCAGCTCGACGTCGACGCCGACGGCATCCTGCTGCCGCAGCTCATCGGGGGCCGTCTCGACAGCCTGCACCTCTCGACGGACTCCGTGACGATCCAGGGGATCACGGGCGCCGCCGACGTCACGGCGAAGGGCGTCCCGCTGCGCGGCGGCGATCTCGCCGGAGCCTCCGGCACGATCACCGTCGACGAGAGCCAGTTCACGACGCTGCTCGCGTCCACCGACCTCCCGGTCGATCAGGTCGCTTTCGACGCACCGGACGCCACGGTCAGCGGCAGCGTGCAGGTGCTCGGACTCGCGCTCCCGGTCTCGGTCACCGTGACCCCCGGCGTCGTCGACGGCGACCTGCAGCTGACGCCGCAGGGGATCAGCGTGGGCGGCATCGTGCTCGACGCCGACCGGGTCCAGGACACGCTCGGCTCCGTCGGCGCCGCCCTCACCAAGACGCAGACGATCTGCATCGCCGATCAGCTCCCGGCGGGCATCACGATCACGGGGCTGAAGATCACGGGCACCCGTGCGGTCATCGACGTCGACGTGAACGGCGCCATCGTCACCGACGACAGCCTGCAGCAGCCGGGAACCTGCCCCCGGGGCTGACCCCGTCGGCGCCGCGGTGGTCCGTCAGGGCTTCGCGGAGGAGGCGGCGTCCTGCGCCGCACGGAGCGCCGCGGTCGCGATGGCGAGGTCGACCTCTGCGCGCTGGACCCGCCGCGCCTCGAAGGTCGTGGCGCCGTAGCGGGAGCGCACCCTGTCGCCCTGCTCCTCGTGGAGGGTGACGATGTACGCGCACGCGATCAGGATGACCTGCGCCGACAGGTTGAGCCAGATCAGCAGCGCGAGCAGCGAGGCGAAGGACGCGAGGAGGGGATTGCTCCCGGCTCCGCCGACGAAGAGGCCGGACAGCTCCTGCAGCACGAGAAGACCGACGGCACCGAGCAGGGATCCCGTCCACAGCGTCCGCCTAGAGACCCGCAGTCCCGACAGCAGTCGGAACACGGCCGCGATGAGTGCGGCGTCCATCGCGAAGACGACGAGCAGGGACACCAGCCTGACGCTCCACTCCGCGACCGCGGAGTCGGCGGGGAGGCCGAGCAGGCCGCTGATCCACGTGATGCCGACGCGGCCGGTGACGGTGAGGAAGGCCGCGAGCACGAAGGCCGCGCCGATGCCCACGGCGAGGAGCAGGTTGCGCAGCATCACCCAGATCCAGAGGATGTCGTCCTGCGCCGTGCCGGCGAGAACGCGGACCGCCGTGCGCAGCGAACCGATCGCACCGAGGGCGGAACCGGTCAGCGCGACGATGGAGACGGCGCCCGCGATCGAGAACGAGAGGGGGCGGCGCAGCTCGGACGGCTTCACGACGGCCTCCTCGCCGATCAGGCCGGGCACGACCGCCTGCACGGCGTCGATGATCGCCTTCCACGCGACCGGGTTGCCCGCGAGCCACAGCGCCGCGATCGAGAACCCCAGCAGCACTCCGGCGAACACGCTGAAGAGCGCGCGGTAGGTGACGCTGTCTGCCAGCATCGGGCCCCGGCGCTCCACGTAGAGGAGCGCGGCGCGGACCGGGGCGAGGGTGAGCGCCCCGCGCACGACCGCGGCGACGGCGCGGGGGATCGGACCGGGGCGGGCGGGGCCTGGGGTGTGCTGTTCGGTGCTCATCACGCCCCACCCTACGAGCCGCGGGTCGGTCGGTGCAGGGGATTGGCTCGGCACGTCTCCGTGACGGAGGCGATCCGGGGCTTGCCTTAGAATCGGGTCAACTCGACGCGCGCATCCCGTGACGCGCTCCATCCCACGATTGGTGCTCCGTGCTTTCCCCTGCCGACTCGCTCGCCCCTGAGTGGCTCGTCGTCCCCGACGACGCGAACGACCTCGTGCCCGCCGTGTGGCCGTCATCGGCCCGCCGCGACGTCGACGGAGCGCTCACCATCGCCGGACTGTCAGCGACGGGACTGGCCCGGACGTTCGGAACCCCGCTGCTCGTCCTCGACGAGGACGAGGTGCGCTCTCGTGCGCGTGCGTTCCGGCTCGCCTTCGACGCCGCGGCCGGAGAGAACGGCACGACCGCCCAGGTGTACTACGCGGGCAAGGCCTTCCTGTGCACGACGGTGGCCAGGTGGGTGGTCGACGAGGGACTCCGCGTCGACGTGTGCACCGGAGGGGAGCTCGAGGTCGCGCTCGCGGCGGGTGTCGCTCCTGCGTCCATCGGGTTCCACGGCAACAACAAGTCCACGGCCGAGCTCGAGCGCGCCGTCGAGGTCGGCGTCGGATCGATCATCGTCGACAGCGCCATCGAGATCGAGCGCCTCGCGGCCATCACGGCGCGGACGGATGCCGTGCAACGGGTGTTCGTGCGGGTGATCAGCGGCGTGCACGCCGAGACCCACGACTTCCTCGCCACGGCTCACGAAGACCAGAAGTTCGGATTCCCCCTCGCCGAGGCAGAGGTCGCTGTCGCCCGCATCCGCGAGATCCGCGGGCTGGAGTTCGCCGGACTGCACTGCCACATCGGCTCGCAGATCTTCGGCGTCGCCGGTTTCCGCGAGTCGGCCTCCCGTGTGCTGGAACTGCACGCGTCGCTGCTAGAGGGCGGGCCCGTGCCGCAGCTGAACCTGGGCGGCGGCTTCGGAATCGCGTACACGCGGGTCGACGACCCGACCCCGATCGAGACGCTCGCCGGAGAGATCGTGGCGGCGGTCGCCGAGGGGTGCGCCGCTCGCGGCATCGAGATCCCCGCGCTGTCCTTCGAGCCCGGTCGGGCGATCGTCGGCACCGCCGGTGTGACGATCTACGAGGTCGGCACCACGAAGGACGTCGAGCTGGAGTCCGGGGCGGTGCGCCGGTACATCAGCGTCGACGGCGGCATGAGCGACAACGCCCGCCCTGCGCTGTACGGCGCGCAGTTCTCGGCCCGCCTGGCCTCTCGATCGGGGATCGGCGCCCCGCAGCTGAGCCGCGTCGTCGGCAAGCACTGCGAGTCCGGCGACATCGTCGTCGACCACGAGTACCTCCCCGACGACCTCGTGCCAGGAGACCTGCTCGCGGTTCCCGCGACCGGCGCCTACTGCGCGTCGCTCGCGAGCAACTACAACCATGTGCCGCGCCCGCCGATCGTCGCCGTCCGTGACGGCCGCGCGCAGATCATCGTCCGCGGCGAGACCATCGCCGATGTGCTGGCACGGGATGCCGGGATCGACCCGGCCTCCGCCGACGACATCGACATCGAGCGCTGATCCTCCCGTCGCGCGGGCGCGCGACGACGGACGGCGAGCGAGACACCTCTGAAAGACACCCATGACCACCAGCGACGCAGGAGCGGCGAAATGACAGAGTACAGACGACTTCGGGTGGCGCTTCTGGGCGCCGGAGCCGTAGGGTCCCAGGTCGCGGCGCTGCTGCTGCGTCACGGCGACGAGCTCGCAGACCGCGCGGGCGCCGAGCTCGAGCTCGCCGGCATCGCCGTGCGCAATCTCGACGCCCCTCGTGACGTCGACCTGCCCAAGGAGCTGTTCACGACCGATGCGGAGTCGCTCATCCTCGGCTCCGACATCGTGATCGAGCTCATCGGCGGCATCGAGCCGGCGCGCACGAACATCCTCCAGGCGATCGGCTCCGGCGCCGACGTGGTCACCGCCAACAAGGCGCTGCTCGCGACGCACGGACCCGAGCTCTTCGAGGCCGCCGATCGGGTGGGCGCCTCCGTCTACTACGAGGCCGCCGCCGCCGGAGCGATCCCCATCATCCGCCCCCTGCGCGACTCCCTCGCGGGCGACCGCGTCGTGCGCATCATGGGCATCGTCAACGGCACGACGAACTACATCCTCGACCGCATGGACACCGAGGGCGCCGACTTCGGCGACGTCCTCGCCGACGCGCAGCGGCTCGGCTACGCGGAGGCCGACCCGACCGCCGACGTCGAGGGGTACGACGCCGCGCAGAAGGCGGCGATCCTCGCCAGCCTCGCGTTCCATACGGCCGTCCCGCTGGAAGCCGTGCACCGTGAGGGCATCACCTCCATCACCGCCTCCATGATCGAGGAGGCCAGGGCCGCCGGGTTCGTCATCAAGCTGCTCGCGGTGTGCGAGCGCATCGAGGCGAACGGCGCCGAGTCGATCTCGGTGCGCGTCTACCCGGCCCTGGTGCCGCAGTCGCACCCGCTCGCGAACGTGCACGGCGCGAACAACGCCGTGTTCGTCGAGGCCGAGGCCGCGGGCTCGCTGATGTTCTACGGCGCCGGCGCCGGCGGCGTGCAGACGGCATCCGCTGTGCTCGGCGACGTGGTCTCCGCTGCTCGTCGTCACATCGCGGGCGGCGTGGGGGTCGGTGAATCGACCAGGGCGAACCTGCCCGTCGTCCCGATCGGCCACGTCACCACGCGCTACCAGATCACCCTGCAGGTGGCGGATGCCGCGGGCGTCCTGGCCACCGTCGCCGGCATCCTCAGCGACGGCGGCGTCTCGGTCGCGACGGTCGTGCAGACGGTCGAAGGGGAGTCGGAGCCGACGGCGCGCCTCATCATCGGCACGCACCGCGCCACCGAGGAGGCTCTCAGCGCCACCGTCGACGCTCTGGCCGGCAGCGCGGTCGTCGAGCGCGTCGTGTCGGTGCTGCGCGTGGAAGGCGAGTGACGATGCCCGTCGGCCGCACCGTCGAGGTCACCGTTCCGGCGACCAGCGCCAACCTCGGCCCGGGGTTCGACACCCTCGGTCTCGCGCTCAGCGTCTACGACTCGCTGCTGGTGACCGAGCTGCCCGCGGGCGAGCTCGAGATCGAGGTCAGCGGATCGGGAGCCGCCGAGATCCCGCGCGACGACTCGAACCTCATCGTCCGCACGATCCGGCACGTCTACGCCGACCTCGGGCGCCCGATGCCCGGACTGCGCATCGTCGCCGAGAACGGCGTGCCGCACGGGCGCGGACTCGGCTCATCAGGTGCCGCGGTGACCGCCGGCATCCTCGCCGCCAAGGGGCTGCTCGCCGGAGACGTCGAGATCGACGACGCCGACCTGCTGCGCCTGGCCACGGAGATCGAGGGGCATCCGGACAACGTCGCGCCCGCGCTCTTCGGGGGCCTCACGATCGCCTGGATGGGGGAGCGGGGTCCGCAGCACAAGAAGCTCCTCGTGCACCGCGGCGTGTCTCCGCTCGTGCTGGTGCCCTCGTACACGATGTCGACCTCGAAGGCCCGCTCGCTGCAGCCGCCGCAGGTGTCGACGGAGGACGCGGTCTTCAACGTCTCGCGCTCGGCGCTGCTCATCGCCGCGCTCATGCAGAGCCCCGAGCTCCTCCTCGACGCCACCGCAGACAGGCTCCACCAGGACTACCGCGCGGAGGCGATGCCGGAGACCCAGCGGCTCGTGCAGGCCCTGCGGGCCTCAGGGTTCGCGGCCGTGGTCTCGGGTGCAGGCCCCAGCGTGCTCGTGCTCGCCGACGGACCGGGCAGCCGCCAGGACGCCGTCGAACTCGCCAACCGCGTCACCGACACCCCGTGGGAAGCGCTGCTGCTCGCGGTCGACGTGCGTGGTGGTACAGTGGGGGATCGAGCGGAGGGCTCCACGTAACTGCGTGAATCTGGCCCCATTGCAACTCTGCAAGACCCGCACGCAAATCCTTCAGGCACCGCTCATCTGAGCATCCGGTGCCAAGGCCGGCCGGCGCCGAGCGTCAGCCCGTGCGATCGCGCGCAGCACCCGTTGTGCGCGAGACGCTCATGTCTCCGAGACCAAAGAGGGAGTACTCGTGGAGAATTTCTCCGAGACCCAGAACGACCAGGCGGCACCCGTCGCCGAGGCACCGGCGGCTGCAGCCGCCCCGGCTCGCAAGCGCGCACCGCGCAGGGCCACCACCGCGACCGCCGCGGCGAAGGCCGAGAAGTCCGCAGCGGAGGCACCCGCCGCCGCTGAGGCTCCGGCCGCTTCCGAGGCGCCTGCGGCCGACGCCGCAGAGGCCGCTCCCAAGGCGAAGGCCCCTCGTCGCAGCCGTGCGAAGAAGGCCGACGCGGAGACCACCGAGGCTCCGGCCTCGGATGCCCCTGCCGCCGCGCCCGCTGCCGAGGCTCCGGCCGCCGCCGCGGATGCCGAGGCGCCCGCCGCGAAGACCACCACCCGCGCCCGTCGCGGCGCCAAGAAGCCCGCTGCGGAGACCGCCGAGGCGCCCGCCGCTGAGGCCGCTCCGGCAGAGTCCGCACCCGCCGCCGAGAAGCAGGCCGCTCCCGCCGCCGAGAAGCAGGCCGCTCCGGCCGCCGACGGCGCGCAGGGATCCGACTCGGCCGATGCCGCAGACGGCGGCGACGAGCAGGGCGGCCGCGGACGCAACCGCAACCGCAGCCGCAACCGTGGTCGCGGCCAGAACGGCAACGCGCAGGGCGCGAACGAGCCGCAGCAGCAGAGCGTTCCCGCCGACGACGAGCAGGGGTCGGCGAACAGCCGCAACCGCCAGCGCAACAAGCGCCGCACCAACGGCGCCCCGACCGACGAGTTCGAGACCGAGATCGGCGAGGACGACGTCCTCATCCCGATCGCCGGCATCCTCGACGTGCTCGACAACTACGCCTTCGTGCGCACCACCGGCTACCTCGCCGGTCCCAGCGACGTCTACGTCTCGCTCGGCCAGGTCAAGAAGTACAACCTGCGCAAGGGCGACGCGATCGTCGGCTCGATCAAGCAGCCGCGCGAGGGCGAGCAGCCGGGACGCCAGAAGTACAACGCGCTGGTCAAGGTCGACTCGATCAACGGCCTGTCGATCGACGATGCGGCGACCCGCGTCGAGTTCGGCAAGCTCACCCCGCTCTACCCGCAGGAGCGACTGCGTCTGGAGACGGCCCCCGAGAAGCTGACCCAGCGCATCATCGACCTGGTCGCGCCGATCGGCAAGGGGCAGCGCGGCCTCATCGTCGCGCCGCCCAAGGCGGGCAAGACGATCGTCCTGCAGCAGATCGCCAACGCGATCGCGCAGAACAACCCCGAGGTCCACCTCATGGTCGTGCTCGTCGACGAGCGTCCCGAAGAGGTCACCGACATGGAGCGCACCGTCAAGGGTGAGGTCATCGCCTCGACCTTCGACCGCCCTGCCGAAGACCACACGACGGTCGCCGAGCTCGCCATCGAGCGCGCCAAGCGCCTCGTCGAGCTGGGCCGCGACGTCGTCGTGCTCCTCGACTCGATCACCCGTCTCGGCCGTGCGTACAACCTCGCGGCTCCGGCTTCCGGTCGCGTCCTGACCGGCGGTGTCGACGCCTCAGCGCTCTACCCGCCCAAGCGCTTCTTCGGCGCCGCGCGCAACATCGAGAACGGCGGATCCCTCACGATCCTCGCGACTGCGCTCGTCGAGACCGGCTCCAAGATGGACGAGGTCATCTTCGAGGAGTTCAAGGGCACCGGCAACAGCGAGCTGCGTCTGTCGCGCGCCCTCGCCGACAAGCGGATCTTCCCCGCTGTCGACGTGAACGCCTCCAGCACCCGCCGCGAGGAGATGCTCCTCTCTCCCGACGAGGTGAAGATCACCTGGAAGCTGCGTCGCGCCCTCGCCGGCCTCGACCAGCAGCAGGCCCTCGAGGTCGTCCTGGGCAAGCTCAAGGAGACCCACTCGAACGTCGAGTTCCTCGTCCAGATGCAGAAGTCGATCCCCACGCTCCCGTCGGGTGCGCACGGGCACGACAACAACATCCGCTGAGCATCGCCGCCGTGTTCGAGTCCGTCCAGACTCTGATCGACGAGCATCGCCGGGTGCAGGAGGAGCTCTCCGACCCGGCGGTGCACGCCGACGCTGCGCGCGCGAAGCGGGTCAACCGCCGCTACGCGGAGCTGTCGAGGATCGTCGCGGCGTATGACGCATGGGTCGCGGCATCCGACGACCTCGACGCCGCGCGCGAGTTCGCCCGCGAGGACGAGACGTTCGCCGCGGAGGTCCCCGTCCTCGAGGAGGGGCTGCAGGCCGCGCACGAGAAGCTGCGTCGTCTGCTGATCCCGCGCGACCCCGACGACGCCCGCGACGTGATCATGGAGATCAAGGCGGGGGAGGGCGGCGCGGAGAGCGCGCTGTTCGCCGCAGACCTGCTGCGGATGTACGTGCAGTACGCCGCGTCCAAGGGCTGGAAGACCGAGCTGCTCGAGCGCAACGAGTCCGACCTCGGCGGCTACAAGGACGTCCAGGTCGCGATCAAGGGCTCGTCCTCCGATCCGGCGCAGGGCGTCTGGGCGCACCTCAAGTACGAAGGCGGCGTGCACCGCGTGCAGCGCGTGCCGGCGACCGAGTCGCAGGGGCGCATCCACACCTCCACGACCGGCGTGCTCGTGTTCCCCGAGGTCGACGAGCCCGAGGAGATCCAGATCGATCAGAACGATCTGAAGATCGACGTGTTCCGCTCGTCCGGGCCCGGCGGCCAGTCGGTGAACACCACGGACTCGGCCGTCCGCATCACCCACGTGCCGACCGGCATCGTCGTGTCGATGCAGAACGAGAAGTCGCAGCTGCAGAACCGCGAGGCGGCGATGCGCGTGCTCCGCGCCCGACTGCTCGCCAAGCAGCAAGAGGAGCTGGATGCCGTGGCATCCGACGCCCGCAAGTCGCAGATCCGCACGATGGACCGCTCCGAGCGCATCCGCACGTACAACTTCCCGGAGAACCGGATCGCGGATCACCGCACCGGGTTCAAGGCGTACAACCTCGATCAGGTGATGGACGGCGCTCTCGAGCCGATCATCGAGTCGGCCATCCAGGCCGATGAAGAGGCCCGCCT
The DNA here is from genome assembly GCF_038397765.1 of Microbacterium sp. LWH10-1.2. Lineage (NCBI taxonomy): Bacteria > Bacillati > Actinomycetota > Actinomycetes > Micrococcales > Microbacteriaceae > Microbacterium > Microbacterium sp. LWH10-1.2. The sequence goes on along the minus strand of NZ_CP151638.1, from coordinate 1,906,720 downwards.
CGCCGCGGTGGGCTCCGAGTCCTGAGCGGGCGCGCCCGCCCTGGGCGTCAGGTGCGCGCTGCGTACCGGTGCTCGGGGCGCCCCGTGGCGCCGTAGCGGAGCCGCACCTCCACGACGGTCCTCGCGGCGAGTGCCGCCAGATGCCGTTGCGCCGTCGCCCGCGAGATGCCGACGCGCTCGCCGACCTCGGCTGCGGAGGCCTCTCCGTCGCCGAGAGCGGCGAGCACGAGCTGTTCGGTCGCCGACCGCGACAGCGACACCGGCTCGCCGGCGCCGTGCAGGATCGCCAGAGCTCTGTCCACGTCTTCCTGGCGGAGCGCGCGGTCGCCGGCGAGCAGGTTGCGGTAGCGGACGTACCGATCGAGCAGGCCGGAGAGAGCGCGCCGCTCGAACGGCTTCCTCAGGTAGCCCACCGCCCCCGATCTCAGTGCGCGGCGCACCGTCGGGGCATCGTCGGCTGCGGAGATGAGGATCGCATCCACCCCTGATTCCCGTACGAACGCGATGCCGTCGCCGTCCGGGAGGAACACGTCCGCCAGCAGGAGGTCGGGGCGGGAGGAGCGGATGCTGTCGCGGGCTTCGGCGAGCGAGCGCACCGTACCCGTCACCGTGAAGCCGGGATGCTCGTCGACGATGCCCTGGTGCAGCTGCCCGACGCGGAAGTCATCGTCGAGGATGAGCACGCGGAGGGGGTCGGTCATGGCTTCTCCTGCTGTTCTGTCCGGTCTGTGCGGGCGGGCTGCTCTGCGCGCGCGGGGTCCACGGCTCCGCCGACCCGGGCGGCGAACACCGCACCGTGCTCGTCGTCACCGGGGTCGATGACCCAGAGGTCCCCTCCGCTGCGGCGGGCGATCTCGGTCGAGAGAGGGATGCCGATGCCGTGACCGTGCACGCTGTCCGCGGCGCCGTCGGCCGACGTCGAGGTCGACAGGGGATCGACCCCGCGCAGACCGGGGCCCGAGTCCGACACCGTGAACACGAGGGCGTCACCGTCGTCCAGCACCGCGACCTCCACCCAGCGCGGCGTCCGCTCTCCTGACACGGCTGCGGTGACCGCGTTGTCGACGAGGTTGCCGAGCACGGCGGCCACGTCTTCGGCGGCGCTCACGCCTCCGATCAGCTGGGTGTCCTCGGCGATGCGCAGGGCGACGCCGCGTTCTCCGGCCTCCACGCCCTTGGCGCCGAGGAAGGAGTGCAGGAACGGGTCGCCGAGGAGGTCGAGCCCCGCGACGGGGAACGCCACCGGGCCGCGTGCGACGAGCTCGCCGAGGAAGGACCTGGCGTCGGCGACACGGTCGGCGTCGATGAGCCCGGCGGCCACGTGCATGCGGTTGGCGAACTCGTGCCGCTGCACGCGCAGCGCGGCCGTCATCGTCCTGACGGTCTCCAGCCGTTCCGTCAGCGCCACGAGATCGGTGCGGTCGCGCACGATCAGCACGTCGCCGAGCGCACGGCCGTCGCGGATCACCGGGCGCGAGTCGAGGTACAGCATCCGGTCTCCGACCAGGGCGCTCGACCGCGCGCGGGCGCCGGTCGTCGTGTCGAGGACCGCGGCGGGCAGGCCCAGCCCGTCGAGTGGGCGCCCGACGGGCGCGTCGAGCCCGAGGAGCCGATCCGCGGCGGCGTTGCTCACGCGCACGATTCCCTGCGGGTCGATCGCGAGCACGCCGTCGTCCACGCCGTCGAGCACCGCGGTCTGATTCTGCACGAGCGCCACGAGCTCCTCGGGCTGGACGCCGAGGGTCAGACGCTCCCACCGTCGGCGGAGCAGAAGGAAGGCGAGGATGGCCAGCCCCAGCGCCCCCGCCGCGGTGAGGGCGATCACGGCGAGCAGCGGCGGCAGATCGTCGAAGACGCCGGCGCGCTCGAATCCGACGCTGACCTCTCCGACGGGGGTCCCGCCCGCATCGCGCACAGGGACCTTCGCGCGAGCGGACTCGCCGAGGGTGCCGGTCTGCCAGTCCACGATCTCGCTGCCGGCGAGCACCTCCTCGTAGGGAGTGCTGACCTCCTCGCCGATGCGCGACGGGGTGGGGTGGGCGAGACGGATGCCGTTGTCGTCGGTGATCACGACGAACAGCGCCCCCGTGCGCGAGGCGACGTCGGTGGAGAGACGCTGCAGCTCGCCGTGACGGAGCGCCTCGGCATCCGGTTCGCGATCGGATGCGGAGATGCGGGCGACCTCTGAGCGGACCTGCGGATCCTCGGCCAGGGTCCTGGCGATGCCCAGCGCGGTGGACTCGGCCTCCGCCCGCAGCTGCTGCACCGCGAGCAGGAGATACACGCCGGTGCAGAGCGCGACGACGAGAGCGACGGTGGCGAGGTGCAGCAGGAGCGCACGCGTCGCGAACCGCGGTCTGGTCGACGTCGTCCTGGGCACTGTGCTCCTCCCGCGCAATATGCGCAGAACCCACGCTACGCGCACAACCGGAGGGAATGCGGGATACCGCACCCTGAGCGTGCCGATTCCCTAGTCTCATCAGGATCCGTCGCCGACGACGGAGCCATGACGAAGGAGTCACCGCATGTCCCACGCACTCACCGGCCTGCTCGCGGCCGCCGAAGAGGCGCCCACGTACGACGTGGCGTTCGTGCCGCCGGAGTGGGTGCTCGTGCTCCTCGGCTTCGCCATGGTGCTGGCGTTCATGACGCTCATCATGACGAAGCGCCTCACGCCCATGGTGGCCCTGATCCTCGTCCCGACGGCGTTCGGGCTGTTCGCGGGGGCCGGACTCGGGCTCGGGGACATGATCCTCGACTCGATCGGCAAGATGGCGCCCACGGCGGCGCTGCTCATGTTCGCGATCATGTTCTTCGGCATCATGATCGACGTCGGACTGTTCGATCCGCTCATCCGGGTGATCACCCGTGTGCTCGGCGACGACCCGGCGAAGGTGGTGCTCGGCACGGCCATCCTCGCCGGCGCGGTGTCGCTCGACGGCGACGGCTCGACGACCTTCATCATCACGACCTCGGCGATGCTGCCCATCTACCTCCGCCTCGGCATGAGCCCGGTCGTGCTCACCTGTGTGGCCGGTCTCATGAACGGCACCCTGAACATCGTGCCGTGGGGAGGGCCGACCGTGCGTGCGGCGACGGCGCTGGGACTGCAGCCGACCGACATCTTCGTGCCGATGCTGCCCGCGCTCGGCGCCGGGCTGATCGTGACCCTCGGCTTCGCCTGGATCCTGGGGCTGCAGGAGCGCCGCCGCCTCGGGCGCCTCGACTCCGACGGGCTGCTCACGGGCGGCGACGGCGGTGCGCTGGCCACGGTGCCGAAGATCTTCCGCGGTGCGGAGCCCAAGCCCGGCGCCAGGGCGGCGCTTCGCACCGGCAACATCGTGGTGGTGGCCGGTGGACACGGTCCGGTCGCCGCGGCCAGCGTCGACCCGGCTGACACGGCGATGGCCGACACGATGCTGGATCCCGCCAGGCCCACGCTCCGCCCGAAGCTCATCTGGTTCAACCTGGTGCTCACGCTCGCCGTGATGGTGCTGCTCGTGCTCGACATCATGCCGCTGCCGTACGTCTTCATGGTGGGCGCCGGGATCGCCCTGCTCATCAACTTCCGCGGGATCAAGGACCAGGCGTCGGAGATCGTCGCCCACGCGCCGAGCATCGTCGGCGTCGTCTCGATGGTCATCGCCGCCGGCGTCCTCGTCGGTGTGCTCACCGGCACCGGCATGGTCGACGCCATGGCGAACTGGATCACGAACGTGCTTCCGCCCGCCCTCGGCCCGTTCCTCGCCCCGATCACCGGCATCCTGTCGATCCCGTTCACGTTCTTCATGTCGAACGACGCCTTCTACTTCGGCATCCTCCCCGTGCTCGCGCAGAGCGCCGCGAACTTCGGCATCGATCCGGTGGAGATGGCGAGGGCCTCGATCACGGGTCAGCCGGTGCACCTGCAGAGCCCTCTCGTCCCGGCGATCCTGCTTCTCGTCTCCCTCGCGAGCGTGAACCTGGGCGATCACCACCGCAAGGTGCTGTGGCGTGCGGCGATCGTGTCGCTCGTGATGCTTGGCGTGGGCATCCTGACCGGCGCCATCCCGTTCTTCGCCGCACAGTGAGCGCGACGGCCGGTGGACGCGCAGACGCTGCGCTCCCACCGGCCGCGCGGGGGAGCGATATGCTCAGCCCGTGATCACGCTTCTCTTCCGCTCGCTCATGTACCTGGTCTCCGCGGGCATCGGCCTCATCGTCGCCGACCTGCTGCTCCCCGGATTCCAGATCCAGTGGGACAAGTGGTGGGGCTTCGTCATCTGCATCCTGATCTTCGCGATCCTGCAGAGCGTGCTCTCCCCGTGGGTCAGCAAGCTGGCCGACCGCTACGCCCCGGTGCTGATGGGCGGCATCGGCATCTTCTCGACGCTGATCTCCCTCATCGTCGTCGTGCTGCTGCCCATCGGAGGGCTGCGCATCGTCGACGCGACGGGCTGGCTGCTGGGCGCGGTGATCGTGTGGCTCGTCACCGCGATCGGCAGCGTCGTGCTGCCGCTGATCTTCCTCAAGAAGGAAGTGCGCAACCGCCGCCGCTGACGCTCAGATCGAGTAGTCGGGCGCGGTGAGCAGCGCCCTGGTGTCTTCGCCGGCCGTGCGACTGCGCGCCTTGGCGGGGACGCCGACGAGGATGCTGTCCGCCGGCGCGTCGCGGGTCACGACGGCGTTGGCGCCGATGACCGACCCCGCGCCGATGGTGATGGGTCCGAGGATCTTCGCGCCCGCTCCCACCGCGACGCCGTCGCCGAGGGTCGGATGCCGCTTGCCCGAGTCCCGCGTGCGGCCGCCGAGGGTGACGCCGTGATAGAGCATCACGTCGTCACCCACCTCGGCGGTCTCGCCGATCACGACGCCCATGCCGTGATCGATGAAGAAGCGTCGGCCGATCGTGGCGCCGGGATGGATCTCGACGCCGGTGAGCCAGCGCGCGAGCTGCGAGCCCGCACGTGCGGGCAGCCGCAGTCCGCGACGCCACAGCGCATGCGACACGCGGTGCGCCCAGATCGCGTGGAGCCCTGGGTACAGCAGCGCGACCTCGGCGGCGCTGCGGGCCGCCGGATCGCGGAGCCTCGCTGCCGCGATGTCCTCGCGCATTCGGCCGATCATGCCCATCGGTGCGGGTCAGTCCTCGCGGAGGTCTTCGAACAGCGCCGTGGAGAGGTAGCGCTCGCCCGTGTCCGGTGCGACGACGACGATCGTCTTACCCGCGTTCTCGGGGCGCGCGGCGACCTTGAGCGCCTGCGCGACGGCGGCGCCGCTGGAGATGCCGACCAGCAGGCCCTCCCGTGCGGCGAGTGCGCGCGCGGTCGAGATGGACTCGTCGAACTCGGCGGTGATGATCTCGTCGATCACGTCGCGGTCGAGGATCGCGGGCACGAAGTTCGGGCCGATGCCCTGGATCTTCGCGGGTCCGGGGTGACCCTCGGAGAGCAGGGGGGAGTCCTTCGGCTCGACGGCGATGACCTTCACGTCGGGCTTGGCCGCCTTGAGCGCCTGGCCGGTGCCGGTGATGGTGCCGCCGGTGCCGATGCCCGCGACGAAGAAGTCGATGTCGCCGTCGGTGTCGCGGAGGATCTCCTGCGCGGTGGTCTCGCGGTGGATCTGCGGGTTCGCGGCGTTCTCGAACTGGCGGGCCCAGACGGCGCCCGGCGTGCTCTCGATGATCTCCTGCAGAGCCTCGATGGCGCCCTTCATGCCCTTGGTCGGGTCGGTCAGCACGAGCTCGGCGCCGAACGCCTTGAGCAGCACGCGGCGCTCCTTGGACATCGAGGCGGGCATCGTCAGGATGACCTTGTACCCGCGCGCCGCGCCGACGAGGGCGAGGGCGATGCCGGTGTTGCCGCTCGTCGCCTCGACGATCGTGCCGCCGGGCTTCAGCTCTCCCGATGCCTCGGCGGCGTTCACGATCGCGATGCCGATGCGGTCCTTGACGCTGGATGCCGGGTTGTACGACTCGAGCTTGACGAGGACGGTGGCGTCCAGCCCTTCGGTGAGGTGGTTCAGGCGCACCAGCGGGGTGTTGCCGAACGCCGTGGTGATGTCGGAGTGGATGCCGGGCATGGAAGAGCCTTTCCTGAGCGGGGTGACTGCCGACAGCCTAGGGGAGGGGTCTATGCGCCTCGCCTTTATGACGGTCGGTTGCACTCTACGCTGGAACCCATGCCCGACACCTCGCTCGCCGCCCTCGTGCACGCCGCCGCTCAGCGTCTCGCCGAGGCCGGCGTCCCCGATCCTCTGGTCGACGCTGAGCTCCTCGCCGGGCACGTGCTCGGCTGGAGCAGGGGAGAGGTGCAGGCGGCGATCATCCGCGGCGATGCGCCGGGAGAGGAAGAGGCCGCGGCCATCGACGCCGTGGTCGTGCGCCGCGCGGCGAGGGAGCCGCTGCAGCACATCACCGGGACGGCGCCCTTCCGCCACCTCGAGCTCGCGGTCGGCCCCGGGGTCTTCGTGCCGAGGCCGGAGACCGAGACCCTGGTGCAGTACGCGATCGACGCGCTTCTCGCTGCGGCCGAGCCCGAGCCGATCGGCATCGATCTGGGCACGGGCAGCGGCGCGATCGCCCTCGCGATGGCGACCGAGGTGCCGCATGCGCGGGTCTTCGCCGCCGAGCTCTCGCCCGAGGCGTACCCGTGGGCGCGGAGGAACACCGAGGGCGTCGCGAACCTCACCCTCGTGAACGAGGACCTCGCCCATGCGTTCCGCGACCTCGCCGGCACGGCATCCGTCGTCATCTCCAACCCTCCGTACGTCCCCGACGCCGCGATCCCGCGCGATCCGGAGGTGCGGCTGTTCGATCCGGCCATGGCGCTGTACGGGGGAGAGGACGGCCTCGACATCGTGCGCATCCTCAGCACCAGGGGTCTGGAGCTGCTGCGAGGCGGCGGGCTCCTCGTGCTGGAGCACGGCGAGCTGCAGGGCGAGCAGATCCGCAGCATCCTGGCGGCCGACGGCTGGCGTGCGACGGCGACCCACCGTGATCTCACCCTTCGCGACCGCGTGACGACGGCCGTCCGCCCCTGACCGGCGGCCCCACAGCCATCCCCGACTAGAATCGACCCGTCATGTCTTCCATCTTCGACTGCGGCGATGAGTCGCAGCTTCTCGCCGGTATGCGCCACGCGCGTCAGGCGATCAGCCGCGGCGAGCTCATCGTGATCCCCACCGACACCGTGTACGGCGTGGCCGCCGACGCCTTCTCGCCGACGGCCGTGCAGCGGCTCCTCGACGCCAAGGGTCGAGGGCGCAACCAGCCCCCGCCCGTCCTGATCGGCTCGCGCAACACCCTCGCCGCCCTCGTGGAGAGCGTGCCGGAGCCCGTCGAGCGTCTCGTCGAGGCCTTCTGGCCGGGCGGACTCACCATCGTGCTCCCTGCGCAGCCCTCGCTGGTCTGGGACCTGGGCGAGACGAGAGGCACGGTCGCGGTGCGGATGCCGGAGGGGCGGGTCGTTCTCGAGCTGCTCGCCGAGACCGGGCCGCTCGCGGTGTCCAGCGCGAACCTCACCGGCAAGGATGCAGCCGTGTCGGCCCTCGACGCGGAGCGGATGCTCGGCGACAGCGTCGCCGTCTACCTCGCCGACGGGATGAGCCGCGACGGCATCGCCTCGACGATCATCGATGCGACGTCGCTGGTGACCCGCGGCGCCGAACCGGCCACGGGCGGCGTGCGGATCCTGCGTGACGGCGCGATCTCCCGCGCCCAGCTCGAAGAGGTCATCGGCGACCTGCTGGAGCCGGCCCTCGATCCGTCCGAAGAGGACGGGGATTCGTGAAGCAGTACCTCTTCACGATCATCCTCACCGCCGCGATCACGTTCGCACTGACCTCGGCGGTGTGGCGGCTCAGCCTCCGCTTCAAGCTCTACCCGAGCATCCGCGAGCGCGATGTGCACAAGACGCCCACGCCGCGCCTTGGCGGTGTGGCGATCTTCCTCGGCATCGCCGTCGCGATGCTCGTCTCCGCGGCCAACCCGTTCTTCGCCACGATCTGGACGCCGCCCCAGGCGATCTGGTCCATCCTCGGCGCCTCCCTGCTGATCGCGATCATCGGCGTCGTCGACGACCTGTGGGATCTCGACTGGATGATCAAGCTGGGGGCGCAGTTCCTCGCGGCCGCGATCATCACCATCGGCGGCGGTCTGCAGATCCTCTCGCTGCCGTTCGGGGACATGCTCGTCTTCTCGAGCTGGCTGAGCATCACCATGACGATGTTCGCGATCGTGATCGTCATGAACGCGGTGAACTTCATCGACGGCCTCGACGGCCTCGTCGCCGGCGTCTGCCTTATCGCGAACGGTGTGTTCTTCGCCTACTCGTACATCGTGACCCGTGACACCGGCGCCTCGACGTTCTTCAACCTCTCCACCTTCATCGCCGCGGTCCTGATCGGCGCGTGCCTGGGCTTCCTGCCCCTGAACTGGAGCCCAGCCAAGATCTTCATGGGAGACTCCGGGGCTCTGGTGATCGGGCTCCTGATGGCCACCTCGGCGATCTCCCTCACCGGTCAGCTCGACCCGTCGATGATCGATCCGGAGCGCATCGGCCGCTCGGGTCTCCTCGGCGCGTTCATCCCGATCCTGCTGCCTCTGCTCGTGGTGCTGCTGCCCCTTCTCGACTTCGGCCTCGCCGTGCTCCGCCGCATGAGCGCCGGCAGGTCGCCGTTCTCTCCCGACCGCAAGCACCTCCACCACCGGATGCTGGATCTCGGTCACCGCGACCGCGACGCCGTCCTCATCTTCTACGCGTGGACCGCCGTGATCTCGCTCGCCGTGCTCCTCATGTACGTCGGCGCGCGCGAGGACTGGCCCGGTCAGTACCTCCCAGGCGTGGCCTTCGGCGTCGTGGGCATCGCCGCCTGCCTCGTCATCACCCTGAACCCCTCCCGCCGCAGGACGCACGCGGCGGGCGCTGCACCCGACCCGACACCCGTGGAGTCCTGATGAGCCCGAGCCCCGTTTCCAGCACGCCGATCCTTCGGCGCACCCTGATCTGGTCTGCGGTGGCCACGGGCATCCTCGCGGTCATCGCCGGAGGCGTCGGCTATATCGTCGCCCAGAGTCAGGGTCTCGTGAGCGGACTGCTCGGAGTCCTCCTCGCCGCGCTGTTCCTCGCGATCACCGGCATCAGCATCCTCGTCGCCAACCGCTGGTACGGCGAACCCCTGTACGTGCAGCTGTTCTTCGCGATCGTCCTCGGCGGGTGGCTGCTCAAGCTCGGAATCTTCTTCCTCGTCATGGTTCTCATCAGCGGCCAGCCGTGGATCCACCCGACCGTCTTCATCTTCTCCTTCGTCGCAGGGGTGCTGATGTCGCTCGTGATCGACGCCGTGACCCTCATGAAGATGCGCCTGCCCGTGGTGAGCGATGCGTCACTGCCCACCGAGGTGCCGGAGGACCGGGCTCCCGGGGCCGCGAATAGTACTCCTGAGGGCGGCTCCGCGTCTTAGGGGACCCTCAGATTCTGATAGGGTTGACACGTGCCCGCCGCTCGTCCGCGAGCGCTTGCGCTGTGAAGCACACCGACCATCGTCGCCCCGGTTCTGACCGGTGCCCCGAAGCTGGAGCCCGCGCTGTTTAATCTTGCTGCGACCCTGATGCCACGACTCGCCACTGATGGCGAGTTCCACGGACCGTCGATCGATGAGTTCTTCCCTGACGCCGTCTTCCAGATCGGCGACCTGGTCATCCACCGCATCCACCTGATCCAGTTCCTTGCCACGGCGGTCGTCGTGCTCATCCTCTGGCTGGGAACCCGCAAGATGCGCGTCGTCCCTGGTCGTTTCCAGAGCGTCGTCGAGATGGGCCTGGACTTCGTCCGGGTGAACATCGCGGAAGACCTGCTCGGACGCAAGGACGGCCGCCGGTTCCTGCCGATCCTCACCACGCTCTTCTTCATGATCCTGTTCATGAACCTCACGGGAATCATCCCGGGTCTGAACATCGCCGGCACCAGCATCATCGCCGTGCCGCTGCTGCTCGCGGTCGTCAGCTACGTGACCTTCATCTACGCCGGCATCAAGAAGAGCCCGAAGAACTTCTTCAAGAACTCGCTGTTCCCGTCCGGTGTGCCGCCGTTCCTCTACATCATCGTCACGCCGCTCGAGATCATCTCGACCTTCATCATCCGGCCGGTGACGCTCACCCTCCGACTGCTGATGAACATGATCGTCGGGCACCTCATGCTGGTGCTGTTCTTCTCGGCGACGCAGTTCTTCGTCTTCACCCTGGGCAGCGGGTGGATCGCTCTCGGCGCGGGAACCCTCGCGTTCGGCTTCGCCTTCACCCTGTTCGAGGTCCTGGTGGCCTTCCTGCAGGCCTACGTCTTCACCATCCTCACCGCGGTCTACATCCAGCTCGCGGTCGCAGAAGAGCACTGAGCGGGTCGGCAACAACTGCCTTCCCACCCAACGAAAGGAAAAACCCGTGGACGCAACTACGGTTCTCGCTGAACTCAACGGCAACATCGCCACCGTGGGCTACGGCCTCGCAGCCATCGGTCCGGCCATCGGCGTCGGTATCGTCGTCGGCAAGACGATCGAGGGCGTCGCCCGTCAGCCCGAGCTGGCCGGTCGCCTGCAGGTTCTGATGTGGATCGGTATCGCCTTCACCGAGGCGCTCGCCTTCATCGGCATCGCGACCTACTTCATCTTCCAGTAATCCGACCTCTTCGATAAGGAGACAGGATGCTGAACGCTCTTGTCACGTACGCAGCGGAAGAAGCGCCTCACAACCCGCTGATTCCCGAGCTGTACGACATCCTCTGGTCTTTCGTCTGCTTCGTCGTCATCCTTGGCGTGGTGTGGAAGGTCGCACTCCCCAAGATGTATGCACTGCTCGACGCGCGCTCCGCCGCCATCGAGGGCAACATCGCCAAGGCCGACGAGGCTCAGAAGCAGGCCGAGGCCGCGCTCGAGGAGTACACGCGTCAGCTGGCCGAGGCTCGCACCGAGGCCGGTGAGATCCGCGAGGCCGCCCGTGAGGACGGCAAGAAGATCGTCGCCGAGGCGAAGGACGCCGCCTCCACCGAGGCCGCTCGCATCACGGCCACCGCGCACACGCAGATCGAAGCCGAGCGCCAGGCGGCGTTCGTCTCGCTGCGCAGCGAGGTGGGCTCGCTCGCCATCGACCTCGCCGGCGGCGTGGTCGGGGAGACGCTCTCCGACGATGCACGTGCGACGGCGGTCGTCGATCGCTTCCTCGCAGACCTCGAGGCATCCGAGAAGGCGGCTCAGTAATGGGCAGCGCGACCACTCAGGCACTCGCGGCATCCACTGAGGCGCTTGCCGCGGCGTCGTCCGTCAGCATCGACACTGCGCGCGAGCTGTTCGCCGCTGCGCACGCCGTTGGCGAGTCGTCGCATCTGAGCGGCGCGCTGGCCGACCCCGCGGCTCCGGCCGCGGCGCGACAGAACGTCGTGGCAGCGGTGTTCGGCGGGTTCTCCCAGGACGTGCAGAGCGTCCTGAAGACCGTCGTCGCCGAGCGCTGGTCGAACGCCGATGAGCTCATTGACGGCATCCAGGAGCTGGCCATCCGCGCAGCGGCGATCGCCGACCCGAAGGCCGACATCGAGGGCGAGCTGTTCAGCTTCTCCCGCGTGATCGCCCAGAACTCCGAGCTCGAGCTCGCCCTGGGCAGCCGTATCGGGGGAGAGGATGCCAAGGTCGCTCTCGTCGAGCGTCTGCTCTCCGGCGGCGTCAGCACGGGTACGTCGGTCATCGTGTCGTCGCTGGTCCGCCAGCCGCGCGACCGTCGAGTGCGTCAGCTGCTGAGCCGGGCGATGAACATCGTCTCCAGCCAGCGCGGACGCGTCGTCGCCACGGTGCACAGCGCCTCGCCGCTCAGCGAGGCTCAGCGCACCAGGCTCAGCGCGGCTCTCTCGAGCCGCTACGAGGGTCAGGTCTCGCTCAACGTCGTCATCGACCCTGCCGTGGTCGGAGGTCTGCGCGTGCAGATCGCCGATGACGTCATCGACGGCAGCATCTCCGCTCGACTCGCAGACCTTCGCCAGAAGCTCGCGGGCTAACACGACTTCGCGCGGGGAACCGCGCACCCAGATACAAAGGGAAGACAATGGCAGAACTATCGATCAGCCCCGACGTCATCCGTGACGCGCTGAAGGACTTCGCCGCAGCATACGAGCCCACCGGCGCCGCAGCGACCGAGGTCGGCACCGTCATCGACGCCGCCGACGGCATCGCGCACGTCGAGGGACTGCCGGGCGTCATGGCGAACGAACTCGTCACCTTCGCCGACGGGACCAAGGGCCTGGCCCTGAACCTCGAAGAGCACGAGATCGGCGTGGTCGTCCTCGGCGACTTCACCGGCATCCAGGCCGGCATGGAGGTCACCCGCACCGGTGAGGTCCTCTCGGTCCCCGTCGGCGACGGCTACCTCGGCCGCGTGGTCGACCCGCTCGGCAACCCGATCGACGGCCTCGGCTCGATCGCCACCGACGGCGTTCGCGAGCTCGAGCTGCAGGCGCCTGGCGTCATGCAGCGCAAGTCGGTCCACGAGCCGATGCAGACCGGCATCAAGGCGATCGACGCCATGATCCCCGTCGGCCGCGGCCAGCGTCAGCTGATCATCGGCGACCGCCAGACCGGCAAGACGGCCATCGCGATCGACACGATCATCAACCAGAAGGCCAACTGGGAGTCCGGCGACGTCACCAAGCAGGTGCGCTGCATCTACGTGGCGATCGGTCAGAAGGGCTCGACCATCGCTTCGGTGAAGGGCGCGCTCGAAGAGGCCGGCGCTCTGGAGTACACCACGATCGTGGCCGCTCCGGCATCCGACCCCGCCGGCTTCAAGTACCTCGCCCCCTACACCGGCTCGGCCATCGGCCAGCACTGGATGTACGGCGGCAAGCACGTCCTCATCATCTTCGACGACCTGTCGAAGCAGGCCGAGGCCTACCGTGCCGTCTCCCTGCTCCTCCGCCGCCCGCCGGGCCGCGAGGCCTACCCGGGTGACGTCTTCTACCTGCACTCCCGTCTGCTGGAGCGTTGCGCGAAGCTGTCCGACGAGCTCGGCGCAGGGTCGATGACCGGTCTGCCGATCATCGAGACCAAGGCCAACGACGTCTCGGCGTACATCCCGACCAACGTGATCTCGATCACCGACGGCCAGATCTTCCTCCAGTCCGACCTCTTCAACGCCAACCAGCGTCCGGCGGTCGACGTGGGTATCTCGGTCTCGCGAGTCGGCGGTGACGCTCAGGTCAAGTCGATCAAGAAGGTCTCCGGAACGCTGAAGCTCGAGCTGGCGCAGTACCGCTCGCTCGAGGCCTTCGCGATGTTCGCGTCCGACCTCGACCAGGCCTCGCGTCGTCAGCTCTCGCGCGGTGCGCGTCTGACCGAGCTGCTCAAGCAGCCGCAGTACTCGCCGTACCCCGTCGAGGAGCAGGTCGTCTCGATCTGGGCCGGCACCAACGGCAAGCTCGACTCGATCGAGGTCGAGGACGTGCTGCGGTTCGAGCGTGAGCTCCTGGACTACCTGCGTCGCAACACCAAGGTGCTCGACACGCTGCGTGAGACCAACGTCCTCGATGACGACACGGTCGCGGAGCTGTCGAAGCAGACGGATGCCTTCATCCTGGAGTTCCAGGGCGGCAAGGGCCACGCCATCGGCGCCCCTGGTCACGAGGAGCACGCTGCAGCCGAGGCTGAGGACGTCAACCAGGAGAAGATCGTCAAGGGTCGTCGCGCGTAATCGCGCGGGGTACTGAAACATGGGCGCTCAACTCAGGGTCTACAAGCAGAAGATCTCTTCTGCTCAGACGACCAAGAAGATCACGAAGGCGATGGAACTCATCGCGGCTTCGCGCATCCAGAAGGCGATGGCACGCGTCAAGGCGTCCAGCCCCTTCGCGCGGGCCGTGACGAGGGCTGTGTCCGCCGTCGCGACGCACTCGAACGTCGACCACCCGCTCACCCGTGAGCCCGAGAACATCCGCCGCTCCGCGGTCGTGATCTTCTCGTCGGACCGCGGTCTGGCCGGTGCCTTCAACTCGCAGATCCTCCGTGAGGGTCTCGAGGTGGCCGAGCTCCTGCGCGAGCAGGGCAAGGAGCCGGTGTTCTACCTCATCGGCCGCAAGGCCGTGGGCTACTTCCAGTTCCGCCGCCTCACCGCGGCGGCGGAGTGGACCGGCGACACCGACACCCCGACGTTCCACACCGCGGAGGAGATCTCGGCCACGCTGCTCGAGGCCTTCACCCGCGGGGGAGACGCCGGCGGCGTGGATGAGATCCACCTCGTCTTCAACCGCTTCGTCAGCATGATGACGCAGGAGCCGGAATCCGTGCGCCTGCTTCCGCTGGAGATCGCGGAGGCCGACGAGTCGGAGGCCGGGAACACCGTGTACCCGCTCTACGAGTTCGAGCCGGATGCCGAGACCGTGCTGGACGCGATCCTGCCGGTGTACATCCAGAGCCGCGTCTTCAACGCGCTTCTGCAGTCGTCCGCCGCGAAGCAGGCCGCGACGCAGAAGGCGATGAAGTCCGCCAGCGACAACGCCGACAAGCTCATCACCGACTACACCCGTCTGCGCAACAACGCGCGCCAGGCGGAGATCACGCAGCAGATCGCAGAGATCGTCGGCGGCGCCGACGCGCTCTCGTCGAGCAAATAGACCATCAGGAGAGAGACGAAAATGACCCCCACCGCCACGGCTGACAAGCCGGCGACCGCGGTCGTCGGGCGCGTCGCACGCGTCAACGGTCCGGTTGTCGACATCGAGTTCCCGCACGACTCGATCCCCGACATCTACAACGCGCTGAAGACCACGATCGTCATCGGCGAGGAGTCCACCGAGATCACGCTCGAGGTCGCTCAGCACCTCGGCGACGACCTCGTTCGCGCCATCGCCCTCAAGCCCACGGACGGCATCGTCCGCGGCCAGGAGGTTCGCGACACCGGAGAGGCCATCTCGGTCCCCGTCGGCGACGTGACCAAGGGCAAGGTCTTCAACGTGATCGGCGAGGTCCTCAACGGCGAGCCCGGTGAGACCATCGAGGTCACCGAGCGCTGGCCGATCCACCGCAAGGCGCCGAACTTCGACCAGCTCGAGTCGAAGACCACCATGTTCGAGACCGGCATCAAGTCGATCGACCTCCTGACCCCCTACGTGCAGGGTGGAAAGATCGGTCTGTTCGGTGGAGCCGGTGTCGGCAAGACCGTCCTCATCCAGGAGATGATCCAGCGCGTCGCGCAGGACCACGGTGGTGTGTCGGTGTTCGCCGGTGTCGGTGAGCGCACCCGTGAGGGCAACGACCTCATCCACGAGATGGAGGAGGCGGGCGTCTTCGACAAGACCGCCCTCGTCTTCGGCCAGATGGACGAGCCGCCGGGGACGCGTCTGCGCGTCGCCCTCTCGGCGCTGACGATGGCGGAGTACTTCCGCGACGTGCAGAAGCAGGACGTGCTGCTCTTCATCGACAACATCTTCCGCTTCACGCAGGCCGGTTCCGAGGTCTCCACGCTGCTCGGCCGCATGCCGTCCGCCGTGGGTTACCAGCCGAACCTCGCCGACGAGATGGGCCTCCTCCAGGAGCGCATCACCTCGACGCGCGGTCACTCGATCACCTCCCTGCAGGCGATCTACGTGCCGGCCGATGACTACACCGACCCGGCTCCGGCGACCACCTTCGCCCACCTCGACGCCACCACGGAGCTCTCGCGTGAGATCGCGTCGAAGGGTCTGTACCCGGCCATCGATCCGCTGACCTCGACGTCGCGCATCATGGACCCCCGGTACTTGGGCGAGGACCACTACCGCGTCGCGACCACCGTCAAGCAGATCCTCCAGAAGAACAAGGAGCTGCAGGAGATCATCGCCATCCTCGGTGTCGACGAGCTCTCCGAGGAAGACAAGATCGTCGTGGCCCGCGCCCGTCGCATCCAGCAATTCCTCTCGCAGAACACCTACATGGCCAAGAAGTTCACGGGTGTCGAGGGTTCGACCGTCCCGCTCAAGGAGACCATCGAGTCGTTCGATGCGATCACCCGCGGTGACTTCGACCACGTCGCCGAGCAGGCGTTCTTCAACGTCGGCGGCATCTCCGACGTCGAAGAGCAGTGGGCGAAGATCCAGAAGGAGAATGCCTGACCATGGCGCTGCATGTCAGCCTCGTCTCCGCTGAGGCGGAGGTCTGGACGGGAGAGGCGAGCCTCGTGGTCGCCAAGACCGTCGAGGGTGAGATCGGCTTCATGACCGGCCACGAGCCGGTGCTGGCCATCCTCGCCGAGGGCCAGGTCCGGATCACCCAGGAAGACGGCACCAAGGTGCTGGCGAACGCTCAGGACGGATTCCTCTCCATGGAGGGCAACAACCTGACGATCGTCGCCGGCAACGCGGCTCTCATCGCCTGATCATCTTCACCGCGTCCGCCTCGGTCGCCGCGAGTTCTGCTCGCGGCACCGAGGCGGACGTGTCTGTATCCACCGAGGTGTTCTCATGAAGATCCTGCTGCCGCCGTCGGAGACCAAGCGCGAGGGAGGGACGGGCGCCCCGCTCGACCTGGCCGAGCTGGCGCTGCCCGGACTGCACGACTACCGTAGCGCCGTCATCGACGCGCTCATCGACCTCTCCGCCGACGAGGCGTCGGCGAAGAAGGTGCTCAAGCTGAGCGAGCGTCAGGCGGGCGACATCGCCCACAATCGGATGCTGCGCACGTCCGCGACGATGCCGGCCGTCGACCGGTACACGGGCGTCCTCTTCGATGCTCTCGACGCCGGTTCGCTGAGCTCCGCGTCGCGCCGCTGGCTTGGCGCGCACGTCTGGGTCCATTCGGCGCCCTTCGGCCCGGTGGGTGCCCTGGACCCGATTCCCGTCTACCGCCTCGCCGCGGGGACGTCTCTCCCCGGTCTGAGCGCGCTTCGCCGGCACTGGGCGCAGGCGACGAGCGCCGCGATCGCCGAGGAGGAACCGCCGTTCATCCTCGACCTGCGCAGCGAAGCCTATGCCGCGCTCGGACCGATCCCGGCATCCGTCCCGGCGGCCTATGTGCGCGTGGTGACGCACGAGGGTCGCGCCCTCAACCACTTCAACAAGAAGTCCAAAGGGCTCCTGGTGAGGGCGCTCGCGGAGCAGCGTCCTCGTATCGGGTCTCTGCGGTCATTGCGGAACTGGGCAGGCCGAGAGGGCATAACGCTGCGCGACACCGAGGAGTCAGGGGTTCTGGAGTTCGTCGTCGAGGAATGACGCCACATGTCGGCGTCGAGGTCCGCTCCGCGTGGGCCGTTGCTCGTCGCTGACGACCTCGCTATGGTTGTGTCGCAGCGTATCTCGGCGACTGCCCATCGGATCCGGAGGGGATCATGAACTCACTTATCGGTGCCGCATCGACGGCCGCCGCATCCTCATACTTCTATGACGGCTACTACGACGGAGGAGGCGCCGCCGCTGCGGCAGGCCTCCTGATCTTCGCCTTCATCGGACTCATCTTCGCCGCGGGGTTCTATGTGATCTCCGCGATCTTCTTCATGAAGATCTTCGAGAAGGCTGGTGTCGAAGGCAAGTGGCGTGCCTGGGTGCCCGTGTACAACACCCTCATCTTCGCGAAGCTCGGTGACATCTCGCCCTGGGCCGTGCTCATCGCCTGGGCGCTGAGCTTCATTCCGTACCTGAACTTCCTCACCGGCATCGCGCTGGTCGTGCTGCTCGCCCTGGCGGCGTGGCGCGTGGGACTGAAGCTTCAGAAGGACGCGATCTGGGTCGTCCTCTACATCTTCCTGTCGCTCATCTGGCTCGGCATCAACGCCTTCGACAAGTCGCGCTGGAACCCGAACATCGCCCCGGCCCCGTGGGCGGCGAACAGCTTCCTCGCCGACTCGACCGTCTGGCAGGGTGTTCCCGTGCAGCCGCGTCCGGCCGCACCGGCACCCGGCTACGGCGCGCCCCAGGGATACGCTCCGCCCGCACCGCAGGGTTACGCGCCTCCCGCACAGCCTGGATACGCGCCTCCCGCCCAGCCCGGCTACACGCAGCCCGCTCCTCCCGCACAGCCCGGCTACGCGCCTCCGGCCGCTCCGGTGACCGGCGCACCTGTGCCCCCGGCCCCGCAGACGCCTCCGGCCGCTCCGCAGACGCCCCCGGCGCCCCCTGCGGCACCGCCGGCAGCTCCGCCCGCAGCGCCGAGCGACCCCACGCAGCCCCCTGCGTGACGATCTGATGCAGAGAGCCCTCGACTTCGGTCGGGGGCTCTCTGCCGTTGTCGGTGCCGGGTGGGGAAGGGCGTCGATAGTCACCGCCGTGCCCGTGCGCGTGGGTGAGATGGTGCCGAAGTCCACTACGATGTGTGTGTATCCTGAGGCCCCCCCGATTCGCCGCAGGCAATCCGGAGGCAGCACGTGGCTGAGACGACAACGAAGACGCACAGCGTCACGGTCGCGCATCGGCAGCTGGCGCTGTCGTGGGCCGGAGTCACCGATGTCGGCCTCCGGCGCGAGACGAATCAGGATTCGTTCTACGCCGAGTATCCGCTCTTCGTGGTCGCCGATGGCATGGGCGGACACGCCGGCGGCGAGATCGCCAGTCAAAGCACGGTCACCCGTCTCGAGGCTCTCGTCTCCGCGGGCGAAGTCGGACGCGAGGCGATCGAGAACGCGCTGGAGCTCGCCGTGGGCGACATCGCCGCGCATCCGGAGACGACCGACGAGGGCACAGGGACCACGCTCACCGGAGTCTTCCTCGAAGTCGACGGCGATGATGCGCGCTGGGTCGCCCTGAACATCGGAGACTCGCGCGTGTATCTCCTGCGCGACGATCGGCTCGTGCAGGTGACGACCGATCACTCCGTGGTGCAGGAACTCATCACCGCGGGCAAGATCAGCCCCGAGGAGGCCGAGGGGCACCCCTACAGCAACGTCATCACTCGCGCGGTCGGAGCGAGCGAGCTGACGGCGCCCGACTACGTGCTGATCGACATCCAGGTCGGCGACCGGTTCGTCATCTGCTCGGACGGGCTGACCAAAGAGCTCACCGACTACGGCATCCAGCACTTCCTCCGCGAGCACAGCACCCCTGGTCCCGCCGTCGATGCGATGCTCGCAGCCGCGCTCGAGAACGGCGGCAGGGACAACGTGACGCTCATCATCGTCCAGGTGGACGACTCGTCCTCCACGGAATCGACTTCCGCGGAGTGATCGCCGCTCCACGGCCTTCGGCTGTGGAGAACGCTTCGGGCGCCGCACGCATGCGGTCCACTGGTCGGTATGGACTCCCTCCCGATCTCGATTCCTGCCGCACCCATCGATGGCCGGAGACCGCCGATCCCCTTTCTCGCGGCCCTCGTCCCCGTCGCGTCGGGTATCGTGCTGTGGCTGCTGACCGACTCCCTCTACGCGCTCTGCTTCGCGGCTCTCGGTCCGCTGATGATCGCGGCGTCGGTGATCGATGGGTCGCGGGTGCGCCGAAAGACCAGGCGCGACGCGGAGCGGGAAGGAGAGCGCGACTGGCAGCGGGCAGAGGGAGAACTCGCGCGTCGTCACGAGGAGGAGCGGCGTCTTCTCGATCATCGTCATCCCGATGCCGCGTCGTGTCTGGTGCAGACGCCTCTCCGCGGAACCCATCCGGTGGACGCGGAAACGGAACTGGTCATCGGACGAGGAATCGTTCGCAGCGGCGTCCGCGCCGTCGGCGCCGATGACGCGAGGGCGAGAGACTTCCAGGAACGATGCGGCGTGCTCTCCGACGCGCCCATCGTGGTTCCTCTGGGCGGGGGAGTCTGTCTCCGTGGGGCGGAGCCGGTGGTCCTTGCGGCCGTGCGCGCCCTCGTCGTGCAGGTGCATCTGCGGTTCGGCGCCGGTCGGATCGCGCTCGCGGGTGAGCGACTCGTCGAATGGGGCCTCGGGGCATTCGTCTCCTCGGGGAGATCGCGCAGAGAGCTCTTCAGGCTCGGGGTCGCTCGTGAGGGAGATACGTGTCCGCAGGCGGACGCCGTGCTCTGGATCACTTCAGGGGACGGTGACGTCCCTGGAGGCGTCACGACGGTGCTGGACATCATCGAGCCGCGTCGAGCCCGTCTGCGGACGCCTCAGGGCGTGATGGAGGAGATCGCCGTCGAGGGCATCTCGTCGGCGCAGGCAGCGGCGATCGCGGTGGTGGCGGCAGACGACGAGACGGGAGCTCTGCCCGATGAGGTGATGCTGTCGGGGCTGACGTCGTCTGCCGAGGGGCGAGGTCTGTCTGCGGCCGTCGGCGTCGGAGAGCAGGGGGCTATCGTCCTCGACATCGTCGAGGACGGACCGCACGCGATCGTGACCGGGACGACCGGCACGGGCAAGAGCGAACTGCTGGTCTCCTGGGTGACGGCGATGGCGGCGGTGCACGGACCGGACCGCGTCGTCTTCGTCTTGGCGGACTTCAAGGGCGGCACCGCTTTCGAGCCCCTGCGCGCGCTCCCGCAGGTGGCGGCCGTGATCACGGACCTGGATGAGGCGGGCGCACGGCGCGGAGTGTCCAGCTTGACCGCAGAGCTCCGGCGTCGAGAGGGCGTCCTCGCCGCGGCGGGCGCCCGCGACATCGGCGCCGTGGGGATGCCGCGCCTGGTGATCGTGATCGATGAGTTCGCGGCGATGCTGCAGGAGCACGCTGACCTGGGAGCGGTGTTCACCGACATCGCCGCCAGAGGCAGAGCGCTGGGGATGCACCTGATCATCGGCACGCAGCGAGCGTCGGGCGTGATCAAGGACGCGCTGGCGGCGAACTGTCCGCTCCGACTGAGCCTGCGTGTCGGAGATCCGGCCGACAGTCGCATCGTGATCGGCACGGATGCCGCGGCCGAACTGCCAGGAGGTGCGCTGTCGAGAGGCTTGGCGTTGGTACGCCGGCCGCAGGACTCCGAACCGGCGGTGATGAGAGCGGCGCTGACCGGTGTCGCCGACCTTCGCGCGGTCGCGATGCGGTGGTCGCAGGCTGAGCGTTCTCCCAGCCCGTGGCTGCCGGTGCTCACCTCCACGATCCCTCTCGAGACTCTCCGTGGTGAGGAGGAGAGCGGCGCAGTCCTACTGGGACGATCGGACGATCCCGCGCATCAACGCCAACCGGTGGAGACGCTGCGGGTCGGCACGGAGCGCGGACTCGCCGTACTCGGCGCCGCGGGTTCGGGGCGCTCCTCACTGCTGCGCCTGCTCCGGCATCAGCGACCCGATGCGTTGTGGATCCCCGATGATACGGAGGGCGCATGGGATGCGGTGACCGAGCTGGCACGAACCGGCGGAGCGGATCTCGTGCTGTGCGACGATCTCGACGTCAGAGCGTCCGAGCTGCCGCCCGAGCACTCTCAGCTGTTCGTGCAGCTGTGGGACAGGATCCTTCGAGGAGGTTCGGGCACGACGTTCGTCCTCACCGCGACCAGAGCATCGGGACCGGTCGGGCGCCTCCTGGACGCCCTCCCGAGGCGGGCCCTCCTGCGGATGCCCAGCAGGGTCGAGCACCTCGCGGCGGGCGGAGACTCGGCGACGTTCGATCGCGATCGCGGCCCTGGGCGGGCGTGGATGGGAGAACGTGAGACGCAGTTCGCCTGGGTGCCGGAGGAGGCGCCATCCGAGTGGACTGCGCCCATCGCGTCTACTGGCTGGACTCCCACCGCCGACGTCACCGCGATCGTCACATCGGGGCCGCACTCCGTGGCGCGGGTTCTCGGCGAGGCCTATCCCGACTGCGAGGTGCTCCTCGCTCCGACCCCTCCGTCGTCGTCGCGGCCCGCCATCCTCGTGGCCGACGCCGACACGTGGCAACGCAACTGGTCGCTGTGGCAGACGGTGCGCACGCGCGGCGAGGTTCTGATCAGGGCCGAGAACCCCACCGACCTCCGTCAGCTCGCAGGGGTCAGGGAGACACCGCCGTTCGCCCGCACCCATGCCGGGCGGGCGTGGTCGCTGCGTGAGGCCGAAGGGCCGCGCAGGGTGATCGTACCCGTGCTGGACGGGCGGTGACGGGTGGGCCGCTCAGATGCCGCTTCCGAGCCGGATGGCGCCGACGTCCTTCCCGCCGCCGAGAACGGCGAGCGGAAGGGCCTCGGCAAGAGCGGCGAAGTCGGCTTCCTGCAGGGCGCCCGCACGAACGAGGAGAGTCGCGGCGACGAGAGTGGAGGCGCGTGCGGATCCGTCGAGCATCTTGAGGGCGACGGTGGTCCCGTTCGGAGCGACCATCACCATGATGCCCTCGGCGCCGCCCTTGGCGAAGACGCCGAGCTTCTCGATCGCGAGGGTGTCCGGCCGTCCGGGGCCCTCGATGGTCCACGGGCTCTCCTTCACCGCACGGACGAGCGAACCCGCGACGCGGTGCAGTGCGAAGGGAGAGCGCTCGGAGGCGCTTCCGATCCGGTGGATCGCGCGGGCGAGGCCGGTCAGGGTGATCGCGTGCACGGGAGCTCCGCATCCGTCGACCGACGTGTGGGCGACCCTCTCGCCGGTCAGGCGCTCGACGACCTCGCGGATGTGCACCTGCAGCGGGTGCGCGGGGTCGAGGTAGCCATCGGTCGGCCAACCCGTCGCCACGCAGGCGCGGAGCATCGCGGCGTGCTTGCCGGAGCAGTTCATGCGGATGCGGGTGGGGACGCCGTGCTCGCGCACGAGCTCGTCACGCGTCGACGTGTCGCTCGGCCAGGATTCGGGGCAGCCGAGGTCGTCCTCGGTGAGCCCGCCCTGGGTGAGCACTTCGCGGACGACCTCCGCATGGCGATCGGTGCCCACGTGGCTTGCCGTGGACAGAGCGAGCTGTTCGCCTTCGAGGGGAGCTCCCGCGGTGATGCAGGCGATCGCCTGCAGAGGCTTGAGGCTGGACCGCGGGAGGATCAGCGCGTCGATGTTGCCGTGTCTCGCGACGACCTCGCCCTCGGGGGACAGCACGACGGCAGCGCCCGCGTGGCGGGACTCCACGAAGCCGCTTCTTTCCACGACGGCGAGTTCAACGGCATCCTGAACGGTGAGAGTCTCCAGCACCACCCAAGACTACCGTCGGTGCGGGCGCGCTCGCGGTCACCCGCCGTCGGGGCGTACGTCGGGGCATGTGCCGGGGTGACGCTGGCAGACTGTATCCATGGCACTCGGCGAGCACAGGTACGCACTCACCTCGACGTGGACGGGCAACACCGGCACGGGCACCAGCGGATACCGCGACTATCGACGCGACGTCACTCTCGAGGTCCAGGGAAAGCCCGAGATCCTCGCATCGAGCGACAAGCCGTTCCGCGGGGACGTCTCGAGATGGAACCCCGAGGACCTCCTTCTCGCGTCGCTCTCGGAGTGCCATCTGCTGTCGTATCTGCACGCCTGCGTGACCGCCGGAGTCGTCGTGGTCTCGTACCGCGACACGGCGTCCGGTCTGATGACGGAGGACGGCCGCGGCGGGGGCGCTTTCGTCGAGGTCGTGCTGCGGCCGGAGGTCGTGGTGGCGGAGGCCTCGATGGTGGAGGCAGCCGAGCGGGCCCACGCTCAGGCGAACGAATGGTGCTTCATCGCGAACTCGATGAACTTCCCCGTACGTCACGAGGCCACGGTCACGGCTGAGCGGGCCTCAGCGTGAAGCGTCAGCGGCGCTCGTGGGGGAGCGCCTGCTTGATCTTCTCGATCGCGCCCTGCGCGGGCGCCTCGTTGTAGGCTCCAGCGAGCTCCTGCCCGGAGAGCGCGTGGATGGCGGCCATGATCTCGTCGGTGGCGAGACGCCGAGCCTTGCCGCTCGTCGCCGGGCCGTGCGGGGAGAGATCCAACGGCTTTCCGAACTTCACCGTGATGCGCTCAGAGAGGGTGGGCATCTTCGCGCCGACCGGCATGACCTTGTCGGTGCCGATCAGTCCGACCGGCACGACGGGGGCGCCCGTCTGCAAAGCGAGGAAGGCGACTCCGGTGCGCCCCTTGTAGAGGCGGCCGTCGGTGGAGCGGGTGCCCTCGGGGTACAGCGCGACAGCAAGCCCTTCTTCGAGGAGCTGACGCTGCAGGTCCAGCGCGTCCAGAGCAGCCTGGCCTGCTCCGCGGCGAACGGGGATCGCCCCGATGGACTCGAAGAAGGTCTTGCTCAACCAGCCCTTGGCGCCGGTGCCTTCGAAGTAGCTCGACTTGGCGAGGAAGTGCACGGGGCGGGGCGCGGCGACCGGGATGGCGATCGAGTCGATGAACGACAGATGGTTGCTCGCGAAGATCACGGCGCCGTCGAGGGGGACATTCTCCCTTCCCTCGATGCGAGGGCGGTAGATGAGACGGGCGAGCGGGCTGATCAGGCTGCGGCCGAGCGCATAGGTGAACCCTGCGTGACGCGGCTTCGCGGTCTCCGCGGGAGAGGAATCGGGCTCCACGGACTGCTCAGAGGTCATCAGAGAAGGCTACTCCCGATCCCATGCCGTTACCGGAATGCAATGCGCAGCCCCCGCGCCTCCCAGCGCGGACCAAGCCGCGTACGAGAGTATGGGATGTCCCACCAGAGATCCTGAGGTCTTCACTGTGCGCAAGCGTCCGCTCATCGTCCTGTCCACCGTCGCCGCGGCGACCCTGCTCCTGGCCGGATGCTCCGGCAGCTCGAAGCCAGAGTCGTCGAGCACTCCGAGCCCCACGGCGTCGAGCTCCTGCCTCGCCGAACTGAAGTCCGGCGCCGGTTCCGATGCCGTCACCGTCGACGGCACCGGCGCCGCCGCGAAGGTCACCGTCCCCGAGGGCACGGAGATCAAGGAAGCCGAGCGCTCCGTCGTGGTCAAGGGCGATGGCGACGACGTCAAGCCCGGCGACCTCGTCTCCCTCCGCTACCAGCTCGTCGATGCGACGACCAACGAGGTGCTCAGCACCTCGGAGCGCGGTCCGGACGGCGTCCTCTCCGCTCTGCTGGCGACCCAGCAGTCGCAGCAGATCGTCGACCCCACGCAGTCCACAGTGTTCACGGTGGCCGCGGAGTGCCTGCCGATCGGCTCGAGCGTCGTGCTGACGCTGCCGGCGTCGGGGGAGGGGATGCACCCGAGCGTGCTCTACGTCGAGACCATCGACGAGCTGCCGACGACCGCGTCCGGCACCGCCGTCGACCCGACCGAGGGCATGCCCGAGGTCGAGCTCGATGACGACGGCGCGCCGACGATCACGGTTCCGAAGAGCGATGCACCGACCGAGACCGAGGTTGCCGTCCTCAAGCAGGGCGACGGTGCGGTCGTCGCCTCTGGCGACCTGGTCACCGTGCAGTACCGCGGTGTGAAGTGGTCGGATGGCAAGGAGTTCGACTCGAGCTGGAGCCGTGGTGCGATGCCGGCGCAGTTCCAGACCACGAGCGTCGTCACCGGATTCAAGACGGCCCTCGAAGGCCAGAAGGTGGGCTCGCAGGTCGTCGTCGTGATGCCCCCGAAGGACGGCTACGGCGCGTCTGAGGGCAACGAGCTACAGAATGAGACGCTCGTCTTCGTCGTCGACATCCTCGCGACCACCCCGATCGAGGTCGCGCAGTAACACGGGACGAGCCGAGGGCGTGACATAGGCTGGCGGCATGCGTCGCATCATCGTCCTCGGCTCCACCGGTTCCATCGGCACTCAGGCGCTCGACGTCATCCGGGCGAACCCACGACGGTTCGAACTCGTGGGCCTGGCGGCAGGCTCGAACGCCACGATGCTCGCCGAACAGGCGGAGCGCTTCCAGGTCGATGCGACCGCTCTGGGCGCCGCCGAGGCGGAACAGCTGGTGCGCGACGTCGATGCCGACGTCGTGCTCAACGCGATCACCGGGTCGATCGGCCTCGGGTCGACGCTCGCCGCGCTGAAGGCCGGACGCACGCTCGCGCTGGCGAACAAGGAGTCGCTGATCGTCGGAGGAGAGCTGGTGCTCGCCGCCGCCGCGCCCGGTCAGATCGTGCCGGTGGACTCCGAGCACTCCGCCTTGGCGCAAGCGCTGCGCAGCGGAACGCACGATGAGGTGCGTCGACTCGTCGTCACGGCATCCGGCGGTCCGTTCCGAGGCCGCAGTCGTGGCGAGATGGAGACCGTCTCCCCGCAGGAGGCTCTCGCTCACCCCACCTGGGACATGGGGCGCATGGTCACCACGAACTCCGCGACCCTGGTCAACAAGGGACTCGAGGTCATCGAAGCCCATCTGCTCTTCGACGTCGCGTACGACGACATCGACGTCGTCGTCCACCCGCAGTCGATCGTGCACTCCATGGTCGAGTTCATCGACGGCTCGACGATCGCCCAGGCCTCGCCGCCGGACATGCGCCTGCCCATCTCCCTCGGCCTCGACTGGCCGAACCGCGTCGGCGGTGTCGGGCGACCGCTGGACTGGACGAAGGCATCCTCCTGGACGTTCGAGCCGCTCGACGACCTGGCGTTCCCCGCCGTCGCTCTCGCGAAGGCGGTGGGGCGCGCCGGTCGCACGTTCCCGGCGGTCTACAACGCGGCGAACGAGCAGGCGGTCGACGCGTTCCACGAAGGACGGCTGTCGTTCCTCGGCATCGTGGACACCATCGCCAGGGTGGTCGATGCGCACGAGCCGCCGGAGACTCTCACGGTGGAGTCCCTGGCCGAGGCGGAGCTCTGGGCGCGCCGCACCGCAGACCGGTTCATCGCCGCAGGCGCGCCCGCCTAGCCCCGTCGATCCGGCATCAGATCGCGGAGCCTCGGCGAGACCTCAGTCCTCGTCGGGGTACGGCACGGGCCAGTGCGAATCGGGTACAGGCCACCCCGCAGCCTTGAGAGCGCGACGGGCGAGCTCGCGGGCCGAGTACGGAGTGCGCATCCCGCGGATGTCGCGGTAGTCCTGGTGACCCGGACCGGCCCACAGGATCGCGTCTCCTTCGCCGACCAGGCCGACGGCGGCGACGATCGCCTTCTCGGGCGGTGAGTACTCGTGGATCTCGGCATCCGGACGTGCGGTGCGCGCGCCCTCCACGAGTGTGGCCCTGATCGAGTCCGGGTCTTCGAAGCGCGGATGGTGATCGGTGATGACGAGGATGTCGCTGCCCTCGACGGCGGTGCGCGCCATGTCGAAGCGCTTGCTCGCGTCGCGGTCGCCGTCGGCGCCGAACAGCATGAGGACGCGGCCCGGCGTGACCCGGCGCACGGCGGCGAGGGTCTTCTCGAACGCGTCGGGCGAATGGCCGAAATCGACGAAGACGGCGGGGCCCGCCGCGCCCGAGACGAGCTGCGTGCGCCCGGGCAGATAGGCCTCGATGCCGCCGTCTCGCTCCAGAGCCGTGACGATGCGGTCCCAGTCGTAGCCGCCCTCGAGTAGCATCACGATGGCGAGAGCGGCGTTCGCCGCCATGTGCGGTCCGATGACGGGCACGGTCGTGGTGAGGACGCCGGCCGGGCCGGTCATCGTGAACGTGGTGCCCGCAGCGCGCTCGTCGTCGATCGACACGACCCAGTCGGCGCGCGCAGCGGCCTCGGGATCGGCGGCGATGGAGGGGGTGCCGACCGTGACCACGGGGATCTCTGCGCGTGCGACGACGGTCGCACCCGAGGGGGAATCCAGGCAGACGACCCCGCGGCGCGCCCGGTCAGGACGGAACAAAGGCAGTTTCGCCTCGAAGTACTCCTCCATGTCGGCGTAGTCGTCGAGGTGGTCGTGGCTGAGATTGGTGAAGCCGGCGACGTCGAAGAGGATGCCGTCGACACGATGACGGGAGAGGGCCTGTGCGCTGACCTCGACGGCCACGGCCTCGACGGCCCGCTCGCGCATGAGGGCGAGCAGCGCGTGCATCTCCGAGGCCTCGGGGGTGGTCAGACGGGAGACGATGACCTCGCCGGCGATGTGACGCTCGGCGGTGGAGGAGAGCCCGGTGACGACGCCGAGCTGATCGAGGATGCCCTCGAGCAGGTGCGAGACGCTGGTCTTCCCGTTCGTGCCCGTCGTCGCGAAGAGCAGCGGCAGCTCGTCGTCCGCGCCGGTGCCGTACACCCAGGCGCTGAGAGCGCCGAGGACCGCTCGCGGGTCATCGACGATGACGGTCGGGAGTCCGACGGGCTCGGCGATCACGGCGCCCGCAGCATCCGTGATGATCGCGACGGCGCCCTTCTCGGCGGCGGTGGCGGCGAACTCGGCGCCATGGCGGTTCACGCCCTGGATCGCGACGAACGCCTCGCCGGCGCGGAGGTCGGCCGTGGCGAGGGTGATCCCCGTCAGGGCGACTCCGGTGAGATCGCCGCGGACCTCGCGGGCGAATCGGGTGGCGAGTTCGGACAGCTCGCGCCGGGGCGGGTTCGCGGGGCGGAGCACGGGAGGCAGGCTCGGTTGTTGTTCAATCGACATGTCCCCACCATGATCTCATGGCTCGATCCCGTTGCCGGATGCGGCACGGCCCCGCCTTCGTCGCACAGGCCTCCCGATGCGGGCGGACGGCGCGACGAAGGCGGGGTCCTGAGCTCAGGCCCTGCGGCGGTACGCGAGCACCGCGACGACGAGGGCCGCGAGGCCGGCGAACAGACCTCCTGCTCCCAGAGCCACCGGGAGGGGATCGGATGCCGTCGCCGTGGCATCCGACGTCGCGGACGTCTCGGCGTGTCCGTCTGGCATGTCGTGTCCGCCCTCTGCCGAGGCGGGGGCGACGGTCACGACCGGCGCCGGGGTGTCGAGACTGTGCGGGTCCTCCCCGTCCTTCGCGAGCTGGGTCCACTCCGTGCTGCCCTCGACGCACGTCTGCACGACGGGGAACGCGAGAGTGTCGGGCGTGTCCTCATCGAGGCCGACGCCCATGCTCACCGCGCCCCGGAGGTCGATCGGCACGGGCGTCAGCGCGGTGTACGTGACAGCGCTGACGAGACCGTCGCCTCCGCGTTCGACGTCGATCGTCCAGTCGCCGTCCGCGGTCGGCGACACGGAAGCGAGGCCCTTCGGGATGGTGACCTTCAGCGCGGTCGTCGGGGACGTCTCGCATCCGTGGGAGAAGGAGAAGGTGAGGACGCCGTGGTCTCCCGCGACGAGTTCGTCGGGGGAGACGCTGACGTGCGCGCTCGCGGCGAGCGGGAGGACGACGGCGAGGACGGCGCCGCCGATGATGCCGGCGGTGATGGTGGTGGTGGAACGCATGAGGGAACTCCTGTCTGTGGACTGCATGATCTGCGGGCGCGCCGGTGAGCGCGGGCACCCCGCGGGGTCGCCTCGTTGAGGCGGTTCGGAGATCAGGCGGAGACAGGCGGCCCGCGCCGGCAGACCGCGGCGATGGGCACGGCGTCGGCCAGCGGGCGGACCTCGGCGCGGAGCGGAGCGGGGCGCTCGTGGAGCACGGGGGCGGCAGCGGCGGCGCGGCGGAGCATGGCGCGGACCCAGCCGGCGATCGCGCGGACCGTCGACTCCCCGCGCCAGAGCAGGAGCACGGTGACGACGGCCGCTGCGGCATGGCCGAGGAGCATCGTGGCGTCGGGGAGCGCGGCGACGGCGACGGGTCCGAGCGGCAGGAGATGGTGCGTGTGTCCGGCGGCGCCGATGACGCCACCGCCGACAGGTGCGCCGAGGACCTGGAAGAGCAGATGGAACGCGGCCTGGCTCACGAGCACCGTAACGGCGACACGCAGCCTCGACGGCGCCGCGCCGATCATCACCGCCGCCGGCGGCACCAGGAACGCGGAGACGGCGAGCACCAGCAGCGGATGCGGGGCGGAACCGCCGGCGAGAGTGTGCGAGACCGCCGCGAGGAGCGTGGCGATCGAGGACGCCGATGCCGCGCGCAGAAGTCGCAGCTGGCGGGAGGTCACATCCTCAGCCTATCCTCGGGGCGGTGCCGGGCTGATTCCTAGGCTGCGACCAGTAGCGTAGGCACGTGGAAACACTGCTCTATGTGGGCGGCATCCTGTTCATGCTGATCGGCCTCGGCCTCTCGATCGGACTGCACGAGATCGGCCACCTCCTCCCCGCGAAGCTCTTCGGCGTGCGCGTCGGCCAGTACATGATCGGTTTCGGTCCGCGGATCTGGTCGAAGCGGATCGGCGAGACCGAGTACGGATTCAAGCTGCTGCCGCTGGGCGGCTTCATCTCGATGTCGGGCATGTACCCCGACTCGAAGGGCTCGGGTCCGGCCAAGGGCGTCTTCCGCACTCTCATCCAGGACGCCAGGTCGGCGAACGACGAGACGATCGCGGAGGGGGCGGAGGAGCGCGTCTTCTTCCGGCTCCCGGTATGGAAGCGCGTCATCGTGATGCTCGGCGGCCCGCTGATGAATCTGATCCTCGCCGTCGTCATCTTCACCGTCCTCGTCTCGGGGATCGGCGTGCAGCAGGGCACGACCACGATCGCCTCGGTGAGCCAGTGCGTGCTCCCCGCCGGTTCCACGGCGACCGAGTGCGGGGCGGATGACCCGGAGGCGCCCGCTGCGGAGGCGGGCATCAAGCCGGGAGATGTGCTGGTGTCGCTCGACGGACAACCCGTCTCCGACTTCGCGGAGGCGACCTCGATCGTGCAGGCGTCTCCCGGAAAGACCCTGGATCTGGTGGTGCTGCGGGACGGCGCCGAGAAGACGCTGGAGATCACGCCGGTCGCCGCCGAGCGCAAGCTCACCGACGCGAGCGGTCGGCCCGTGCTCGATGCGAAGGGCGAGCAGGTCGTGAAGACCGTCGGCTATGTCGGCATGGGAGCCCAGATGGGCTTCGTACAGCAGCCGCTGACGGCGGGGCCGGAGATGGCGGCCGACAGCGTCGCACGTGTGGCGTCGCTGATCGTGACGCTGCCGGTGAAGCTGTGGGACATCGGCGCCTCGCTGGTCACCGGAGGCGAGCGCGACCCGAACGGCCCGCTGAGCGTCGTCGGCGTCGGGCGTCTGGCCGGAGAGGTCGCGGCGACGGATGCGCCGATCCTGAACCGGTTCTCGGTGCTGCTCGGGCTGCTCGGATCGTTGAACGTCGCGCTGTTCGTGTTCAACCTGATCCCGCTGCTTCCGCTCGACGGCGGCCACATCGTGGTCGCGCTGTGGGACGGCATCAAGCGGGCCTGGGCGAAGCTCTTCCGACGGCCCCCGCCCGCGCCGGTCGACGCGACGAAGCTCGTGCCGCTCACCGTGGTCGTGGCGACGCTGCTCATCGCGATGGGCGCGCTTCTCCTGGTGGCCGACCTGTTCAACCCGGTGAACCTGCTCGGAGGCTGAGCCGCCGACGATCCCCGTTGCTGTTGCGCGCTCGCGGGACCTGTCAGGCCAGGGCGTGCGTGACGAGCCGATCGAGCGTGCGGATGCCGTCGCGCGACAGGATCGATTCGAGGTGCCCCTGCACGGAGGAGAAGCGCTCTCCGCGCAGCGAGTAGACGTCGCCGGACGCGGCATCCGCCGACACCTCGGCCCCATCCACGCTCGTCGTGCCGGGATCCACTCGCGCGGTGAAGGTGTTGTAGAAGCCGATCGAGGCGTTCTCGCCGAACACGGGCACCGACTTCTGCAGCCCCTGGTGCGGTGTCGCGAGGGGAGTGAGAGCGATGCCGAGCCGATCGGCGAGGATCTGGTGGCTCAGGCACACGGCGAGCAGCGGAGCCCGGGCGTCGAGACGGCGCGCCACGACCTCCCGCATCCGCGAGATGCGGGGGCTGGACAGGTCCCGCGGGTCCCCGGGGCCAGGCCCCGCCACCACGAGGTCCGCCGCGTCGACCGCGGCATCCTGCACCTCGTTCCACGGGGCGATCGTGACGTCGAGGCCGAGATGGCGCAGCTGATGGGCGAGCATCGTGGTGAAGCGGTCCTCGGCATCCACCACGAGGGCCGTGCGTCCCGTGAACGGACCGGTGAACTCCTCGCCCTGCGGGTTGAGCCAGAACTCGGCCAGTCGCGCATTGCGGGAGGAGAGCAGCTCGGCGACGGTCGGGTCCTCGGCGAGAGGGCGCGGCTCGGTCGGGGCGTCGGCATCGCTGCGCGCCTCGGCGACCCGGTCGCGATCGATGGCGCCGATCGCCCCCAGTACGCCGGCGGCCTTGCCGTGGGTCTCGCTCACCTCGCCGTACGGGTCGGAGTGGCGCACGAGGGTGGCGCCGACCGGAACGCTGAGCGCACCGTCTTCGAGGTACACCGTGCGGATGAGGATGGGCGCGTCGAGGTCGTGACCGCCCTCGGCGTTCGGCGTGAACAGGGCGGCGACGCCGGAGTAGTAGCCGCGGGGCTTGCGCTCGTGACGGCGGATGACCGCGCAGGCGTTCTGCATGGGGGAGCCGGTCACCGTGGGGGCGAACATCGTCTCGCGGAGGATGTCGCGCGGGTCGAGGCGGCTGCGGCCGCGGAGCATGTACTCCGTGTGCGTGAGGCGCGACATCTCCTTGAGGTGCGGCCCGGTGATGCGGCCGCCGTCGGAGCAGACGGCGCTCATCATCTTCAGCTCCTCGTCGACGACCATGAAGAGCTCCTCCGTCTCCTTCGTGGAGGAGAGGAAGTCCACCAGGGTCTCCTTCGTGGCTCCGCCCGCGGGGTGGCGGAAGGTGCCGGAGATCGGGTTCATCGTGACGATGCCGTCGCGGGCGACCACGTGCGCCTCGGGGCTCGCGCCGACGGCGATGTGGCCCGGTGTGAAGACGGCGAAGGTCCAGTAGGCGCCGCGCTCATGCGTGAGCAGGGCGCGGAACCAGGTGAGAGCGGCGGTGCGGTCGTCGACGTCGATGTTCGCGGTGAAGTCGCGGCGGATCACGAAGTTCGCGCCCTCTCCGCGGCCGATCTCGTCGGCGATCACGCGCTCGACGATCGCGGCGTACTCCTCGTCGTCGATGTCGAAGCCGTCGTCGCGGAGCGGGACGGAGGCCGACGGAAGTGCGGAGAGCACCTCGGGGGTCGGCAGGTGCAGGTGCTCGTCGACGACGATGCACCGCAGCGGGGCGCCGTCATCCTGAGCGACGAAGCCGCGTTCCCGCACCTGGCGATAGGGCACCATCGCGAAGACCTCCCGTGCGGCGCCGTCGACGATCAGCGGGATGTCGGCGAGCAGATCGACGTCGACGACGTCGCCGGTGAGCAGCTCGACCGTGTCCGCTCCGTCGCGCGCGATCAGCACGAAGGATGCCGCCGGGTCTGCGCTGAGCTCGGCGAGGCGTGAGAGGGTCATCGATGTCTCCTGTGCGAGGTATCGGGCGCGGCTCAAACGAAAAGACCGCCCCTGGAGGCGGTCTGGATTCGTGGGAACGCGAACACACCGCCTAGGAGGCGGGCCACCAGGTGAGGTTCGCGAGCATGTGGTGAAAACTATCACAGGTGATCGGACCAGGGCGGGCCGATGACGTGGGGCTGTCATCCAGCCCCGGCGCGTGCGGGCGGCGTAGGCTTGAGAGGTGCCAGCAGTGAACCTGGGAATGCCGAAGCTCCCCGAAGTCCTCGCCCCCCGCCGCAAGTCCCGCCAGATCAAGGTGGGCAAGGTGCTCGTGGGCGGCGACGCTCCGGTGACCGTGCAGTCCATGACGACCACGAAGACCACCGACATCAACGGCACTCTCCAGCAGATCGCCGAGCTCACGGCATCAGGGTGCGAGATCGTCCGCGTGGCCGTGCCGCACCAGGACGACGCCGACGCGCTCAAGATCATCGCGATGAAGAGCCAGATCCCGGTGATCGCCGACATCCACTTCCAGCCGCGCTACATCTACACCGCGATCGACGCGGGGTGCGGCGCCGTCCGGGTGAACCCGGGCAACATCCGCGAGTTCGACGGCAACGTCGGCAAGATCGCGGAGGCGGCCAAGGCCGCCGGCGTGTCTCTCCGCATCGGGGTGAACGCGGGCTCGCTCGACAAGCGGATCCTCGCGAAGTACGGCAAGGCCACCGCGGAGGCTCTCGTGGAGAGCGCCGTCTGGGAGGCGTCGCTCTTCGAGGAGCATGACTTCCACGACTTCAAGATCTCCGTCAAGCACAACGACCCCGTGGTGATGGTCAAGGCGTACCGTCAGCTCGCCGAGCGGGGCGACTGGCCCCTGCACCTCGGCGTGACCGAGGCCGGTCCCGCGTTCCAGGGCACGATCAAGAGCGCCACCGCGTTCGGCATCCTCCTCGGTGAGGGCATCGGCGACACCATCCGCGTCTCCCTGTCGGCCCCGCCCGCCGAAGAGGTGAAGGTCGGTCACCAGATCCTGCAGTCGCTGAACCTCCGCGAGCGCAAGCTCGAGATCGTCTCCTGCCCGTCGTGCGGACGTGCGCAGGTCGACGTCTACACGCTCGCCGAGAACGTCACCGAGGGCCTCAAGGACATGACGGTCCCGCTGCGGGTCGCCGTCATGGGCTGCGTCGTCAACGGTCCGGGTGAAGCCCGTGAAGCAGACCTCGGCGTCGCCTCGGGCAACGGCAAGGGCCAGATCTTCGTCAAGGGAGAGGTCATCAAGACCGTGCCCGAGGCCGAGATCGTCGCCACGCTCATCGAAGAGGCGAACCGCATCGCCGCGGAGATGGGGCCTGACGCCCCGCTCGGCGCCGCTCAGGTCGTCACGGTCTGACCGAGAACCGCAAGGAGACGAAGATGTCGCAGCTGCCCACACCTGTCCTGGCGATGATCGACGCGATCAACGCGGCCGACACCGACGCCTTCGTCGCGGCCTTCACCCCCGCCGGCTTCGTGAGCGACTGGGGCACCGTCAAGGCGGGTCCCGACGGCGTCCGGGGGTGGGCTGACAGCGACGCCATCGGCGCAGGCGCGCGCATGACCGTGCTCTCGTCCGAGACCGAGGGCGACACCACGCGCATCCGCTTCGGCTGGGCGAGTCGCGTCTTCAACGGCGAGTCGGACGGCATCTTCGTGGTCGACGGCGACAGGCTCGCCAGCTTCACCATCCCGCCCGGGCACTGAGCGTTCGCTCGTCCCTCGGCTGAATCCCTAGGAGAACCATGTCCTCGTCCACTGTCGTGTCATTCGCCGCAGGTGCGCTCACGGGCGACGGCATCGTCACCCGCGTCGAGCGCGGCGGAGCCGACGGCACCGTGGTCGTGGTGGACGCGACGCCGTTCCACCCGGTCGACCACACCTGGCCGGACCAGCCGGGAGACTCCGGCACGATCTCTCACGGCGGCGACACCGCGAGTGTGGCCGAGGCCGTCATGGCGGCGGCATCCGATGACGGCGCCTTCGCGGTGGGGGTCGACATCCCGGTCAAGCGCGGCGCGGAAGGATGGACCTGGCTCGTCGCCCATCGGCTCGACGGCGCAGCTCCGGACTGGCTGGTCGAGGGGGCTGAGGTCACGCTGGCGGCGGATGCCGGTCGACGCGCGGGGCTGAGCCGCGGACACACGGCATGCCACCTCGCCTCACTGGCGCTGGATCTCGCGGTCGCGGACCTGTGGCGCAAGGACCCGGGGGCGGACGCCCTCGGGACGCCCGACTTCGAGGGGCGCGCGAATCAATCGAGCCGAATCCACGAGGACGGCGCCGTCGACGAGTACCGGCTCGGCAAGAGCCTGCGCAGGGCAGGCTTCGACACGGAGACGTTCTCGGCGACCCTCGCCGATCGTGAGGCGAGCATCAACGCGCAGCTGGCCGCGTGGGTGGCGGCATCCGCTCCGAGCCGCATCGTGACCGACGGCCCGACGATCGTCGACCGCCGCACCTGGGTGTGCGAGCTCCCGGAGGGCACGGCGGAGATCCTCTGCGGAGGCACCCACGTCTCATCGCTGGCGGAGTTCGCCTCGATCTCGGTGACGCTCGACCTGAGCGATCCGCAGCTCCTCGTGATGACGACGACCGCCGTTCCCGCATCCTGACGCCGTAGCCCGACGGGCAGGCGCTCGGCCGCGTCATATGTTCACGCGTCGGCGGGCTCCGGCCTGTGCGCGGCATCCTCGAGGATCCGATCGACCCAGGGGTCCCGGGGCAGCGTCGCGACCTCGTCTCGGGTGAACCAGCCGGTCTCGACGAGCTCGTCGTCGACGAAGGAGATGTTCGCGCCCGCAGGCAGCCGGCACTCGTAGGCGATGCTGACGTAGCTCACACGGTCGCCGTTCGCGTATTCGAAGACGAAATCGCTTCCACCGTACGCGCCGACGATGCCGCCGACGACGGGATCGATGCCCAGTTCCTCCCGCACCTCCCTGGCCACGGCCTCCTGCGGTTCTTCTCCTGGCTCGATGCTCCCGCCCACTGTTCCCCAGTTCGGCGATCCGTGCTGTCGCGCGAGGAGGAAGCGCGAGCCGTCGCGGATCACCGCGGTCACGCCGGGCAGGAGAAGGAGGTCGTGTCCGACTCGGCTGCGGAGATCGCGCACATACGGGGAGATGGCCATGCCGCCGAGCCTACGTCGGCAGGCCTCGTCTCGCGTGAGCTCAGCGGACGAACCCCGCGCGCACACGCCCTCCTGCGCGCTCCAGCTCGGCGTCGACACGGTCGGCGAAGCTCCTGTGGTCTCCTGAGAGCAGGGGAGCGCTCAGCATCTCCGCCCTGTCCTCGCTCAGGGCGCGAAGTCGCCGAGGCAGCCACTTCCCCGTGGCGATCCACCGCCCCTCCGAGAGGAGCATGAGCTCGGCGATCCGCTCGAAGAGGGCGGATGCCGTCACCTCGCGCTCCAACGGATCGACGGCGTCGCGCAGGTCATCGACGAGGTCCGTGATCATGTAGCGACGGAGGGCGGACTCCTGGGCTGTCAGCGTCGGACCTTCAGCCAGGATCGCGGTCCATGCGCCACGGAGTCCGTCGAGACGTCCGTCGTCGCGGACAGGGCGCCCTTCCGTGAGCATGTGCACGATGACGGGGCGGTGCTGCGCGACGCCGCGATGGGCCCAGTCGTCGAAGCCGTCGAGGGTGTACGCGAAGACCTCGACCGTCTCTCCCTCGAACTCGTATGTCGCCGCGCGGCTCGTCTGACCGGAGTCGTCGAAGAGCCCGTCGCCGAGCAGGAGCAGATCGATGTCGCTCGACGCGGTGCGCTCGCCGCGGGCGGTGCTCCCTCCGACGACGGCGATCGTCGCGTCGGGATAGTTCCGGGTGATGAAGCGCTCAGCGAGAGCGAGAAGGTCTTCCATGTCCGTCACAACGCGAATTCGACCTCTCCGCGGGCGATGTCCGCGCGCACGACGGTGAGGCGCACCGTGGAACCGGGGGTGGCGTCCGCGGGGAGCGGCGCCGTCGCCGTGACGGCCGGCTCGGCGATCTGCACCCTGCCCTTGGGGCCGTGCGCGGCGATCACGGTCGCCTCGATCGTCGAGCCGACGTGCGGCGTCAGGAGGGCGGCCTCGACGCAGTTGATCGTCGCGGCGTCGAGCTTCGACGCACGCTGTCCGGACTCCTGCATGAGCGCGGGAAGCTCGGCGAGCGAGTCGCGCGCCCAGGACGGCGTCTCGGCACCCCGTGAGATCGCGAGGCAGGTGACGAGAGACCAGCGGTCGACCAGGCGTCGCAGCGGAGCGGTGGTGTGGGCGTAGGGGGCCCCGATCGCCGCCTGGGTCACGTCGTCGGGAACGGCGCCGTCGAAGGTGACGTAGCCCGCTCCGCGGAACAGCGAGGCCGCGGCTTCGAGGATCGGCAGGGTCAGCGGATCCGCACGGTCGAGCCCGCGCAGATAGTCGCCGTAGCGCCCCGTCGTCCACGGGCGACCCAGCGCGGCCGTCTGATGGCGGAACTCGTCGAAGGACCTCTCGTCGGGCTGGGGCATCGTGCGCAGCACCCCGACTCTGGCGTCGAGCATCAGGGATGCCGCGGCCATGCCCGTCATGAGCGACAGCTGCGCGTTCCAGTCCTCGACGGGAAGCGGCCGACGTCTCTCGATCGCGTATGCGCCGTCGGGGGCGCGTACCACCTCCTCATCGGGAAGGTTGAGGCTGGCGCCACCGCGCAGCCTCTCCTGCTCGATGCGCAGCGCGCCGATCTCGGGGAGCAGCGAAGCGGGGCCGTCGTCTCCACGGTCCAGGGACGCTTGGGCGCTCACATAGTCCAGCTGTGCTCGCGAGCGGATGAGGGCGCGCTCCAGGCGGAAATCGCCGACGATGCCCGCCTCGTCCAACGAGAACGTCCACACGAGGGCGGGGCGATCGACATCGGGGAGCAGGGATGCCCGGTCCTCGCTCAGCACGCGCGGATGCAGCGGGATCGTGCCGTCCGCGGCGTACAGCGTCTGTCCGCGACGACGTGCTTCCGCGTCCACAGCCCCGCCCGGAGCGACGAACGACGGGACATCGGCGATCGCGTATCGGACCGTGTAACCCGATCCGTCGCGCTCCAGCTGGAACGCCTGATCGAGATCGCGCGACCCGGCGGGATCGAGCGTCGCGAAGGGGATGTCCCTCAGATCCAGGTCCGGCTCGGAGCCCGAGACGCGCTCGGCCTCGGCGAGGGCTTCGGGGGAGAAGTCCTTCGGCGCATCCGACTCCTCCCTGAGGCGTGCCAGCGCTGCGGCCAGCTCGGTCTGCGCGGCGGACGGGGCGACATGCGATCGACGCTGGGGCATGCCCCCACACTATGCCGCGGCGATTCCGAGGCTTTCAGCGACGCGTCATCCGACGCGATCCACAGGCCCCTGTGTCCGTTCGCCGCACTAGCGTGGTCTCATGACCACTGCTGCGAAAGCCCAGACCCTCATCGGCCTCTACGAAGCCCCCGAGATCCTTCGCGTCGTGAACGTGTGGGACGTCGTGTCCGCGCGCGCGGTCGCCGCGCTGCCCGAGACGAGAGCCATCGCCACGGCCGGCCACGGCGTCGCCGCGTCCTTCGGCTACGACGACGGCGCGACTCCCCGCGAGATCATGATCGACATGGTCGGCCGCATCGCGGCGGCCGTCGACGTCCCGGTCACCGCCGACCTCGACGACGGGTACGGCGATGCGGGGGAGACCACGCGTCTCGCGATCGCCGCCGGCGTCGTCGGCGCGAATGTGGAGGATCGTCTCCGGCCTCTCGACGAGTCGGTCGCGGCCGTCGCGGCCATCGTGAAGGCCGCGGAGGCCGAGGGTGTGCCGTTCGCTCTCAACGCCCGCACCGACGCCTTCGTGCGCGGGGGAGGTCGTCCGGTGGAGGAGAGCATCGCCGACGCGATCCACCGCGGGCGCGCCTATCTCGACGCCGGCGCCACCGCCGTCTTCGTCCCCGGAATCCTCGACGAGGCGGTGACCCGTCAGCTCGTCGAGGGCATCGGAGAGCGCAAGGTCAGCGTGATCGGCCTCCCCGGCGCGCTCACCGCGGCCCAGTACGAGTCGTTGGGCGTCGCCCGCATCTCCTACGGTCCGCTGCCGCAGCGCGTGGCGCTGACGGCCGTACAGGAGCTCGCGGCGAGCCTGTACGCGGGCGGCGTCATCCCCTCTGGTCTCCCTGCGCTCAACTGAGCCCGTGAAGGCGGGCGACCACGGGTCACTAGACTGGGCCCGTGGTCACTCGTCTCTCCAATTTCTTCCTCCGCACACTCCGTGAAGACCCGGCTGGCGCCGAGATCGCCAGCCACAAGCTGCTGATCCGCGCCGGATACATCCGACCGCAGGCGGCCGGCATCTTCG
The DNA here is from genome assembly GCF_038397765.1 of Microbacterium sp. LWH10-1.2. NCBI lineage: Bacteria > Bacillati > Actinomycetota > Actinomycetes > Micrococcales > Microbacteriaceae > Microbacterium > Microbacterium sp. LWH10-1.2. Next base: position 1,867,411 of record NZ_CP151638.1, on the reverse strand, counting down.
CGTGGCTGCCGCTCGGTCTGCGCGTGAAGGCCAGGATCGAGACCGTCGTCCGAGAGGAGATGGCCGCAGCGGGCGCTCAGGAGGTGCACTTCCCGGCGCTCATGCCGCGTGAGGCGTACGAGGCCACCGGCCGCTGGGAGGAGTACGGCGATCTGCTGTTCCGCCTCCAGGACCGCAAGGGTGGCGACTACCTGCTCGCCCCGACGCACGAGGAGGCCTTCACCCTGCTCGTGAAGGACCTCTACTCGTCCTACAAGGACCTGCCCCTCACGATCTATCAGATCCAGGACAAGTACCGTGATGAGGCGCGTCCGCGCGCCGGCCTGCTCCGCGGACGCGAGTTCACGATGAAGGACGCCTACTCCTTCGACTCGTCCGACGCCGGTCTCGACGTGAGCTACCAGGCCCAGCGCGACGCCTACGAGCGGATCTTCCAGCGCCTCGGCCTGGAGTACGTGATCGTGCAGGCGGATGCCGGTGCCATGGGCGGTTCCCGCAGCGAGGAGTTCCTGCACCCGACTCCCGTCGGCGAGGACACCTTCGTGCGCAGCGCCGGCGGCTACGCGGCGAACGTCGAGGCGTTCACGACGGCGGTTCCCGCCGCCGTGCCGTTCGACGCCGATGCGTCCCCCGTGATCTTCGACTCTCCGAACACCCCGACGATCGAGACGCTCGTCGCGCACGCCAATGCGAACCTCGACGGCGAGTACTCCGCCGCCGACACGCTGAAGAACGTCGTGCTCGCCCTCACCCACCTCGACGGCACCCGCGAGCTCGTGATCGTCGGCATCCCCGGCGACCGTGAGGTCGACGAGAAGCGCGCGGAGGTCGCCTTCGCACCCGCCGAGGTCGAGACCGCCACTGCGGACGACTTCGAGAACAACCCGCTGCTGGTCAAGGGCTACATCGGCCCCTGGTCGGAGACCGGCGCGATCCTCGGTGAGGAGTCTGCCACCGGCATCCGCTACCTGGTCGACCCGCGCGTCAGCGAGGGCACCAGCTGGATCACGGGCGCGAACATCGATCAGAAGCACGCGCACTCGGTCGTCGCAGGACGCGACTTCACCGCGGACGGCGTCGTGGAGATCGCGAACGTGCGCGCGGGCGACCCCGCTCCCGATGGCTCCGGCCCCGTGGAGCTCGCGCGTGGCATGGAGATCGGTCACGTCTTCCAGCTCGGTCGCAAGTACGCGGAGGCGCTGGGACTCAAGGTCCTCGACGAGAACGGCAAGCTCGTGACCGTCACCATGGGCTCCTACGGCATCGGCGTGACCCGCATCCTCGCGATCATCGCCGAGCTGAACAACGACGACAAGGGCCTCATCTGGCCGGCATCCGTCGCGCCCTTCGACGTGCAGGTCGTGGCGGCGGGCCGCGATCAGGTCGCCTTCGACGTGGCCGCCGACATCTCGGCGCAGCTGGAGTCCGCAGGACTCGACGTGCTCTACGACGACCGGCCCAAGGTCTCTCCCGGCGTGAAGTTCGGAGACGCCGAGCTGGTCGGCGTGCCGAAGATCGTCATCGTCGGTCGGGGTGCCGCAGACGGCCAGGTCGAGCTGTGGGACCGTGCCACCGGCGACCGCGACACGGTCTCCGTCGACGACGCGCTCGAGCGGCTGTCGCGCCGCTGATCACGACGAGAGCCGCGTCCGTCCTTGAGGGCGGCGCGGCTCTCTTCGCGTCTAGAGCGTGAGCTCGCAGCCGAGCGCGGTCTGCGCGTACGACACGATGTTCGCCCGGTAGGTGGCGGCGCCGTGCTCCAGCCCGATCAGCGGGTAGAGGTCGTAGGCGTCCTCGAGAGCGACGATGTTGCGTGCGATCACGGTGAGATCGGCCGTGGGGCGGAACACCCCGATCGCGGCGCCGACCTCGATCGTCGAGCGGTACAGCGACACCTGCCGTTCGACGATGGAACGGTGCAGCGGGCGATACTCCGGCTGCTCACGGAGCAGGGGGATGCTCTCGTACGCCATGCGCAGGTGATCGCTGATCTCATCGGGCACGCCCGCGGTGATCAGCGCGACGAGCCGCTTCGCCGGATCGGGCTGCCCCTCGGCGATCATCCGCCTCTGCTCGTACATCTCCTCGAGGACGCCTTCGACGGTGGCGTACATCAGCTCGTCGAAGCTGGGGAAGTAGTAGAGCACGCTCCCCGTGCTCACCGCGGCCTCCGCGGCGACGGCCCGCACGTTCGTGCCGCCGATGCCGCTCCGGCGGGCGACCCTCCTGGTGGCGGAGATCAGCTCCGCGCGACGGACGGCGCGTCCTCGCTGCTCGGCCACGTCCTTCTCCTTCTCGCCCGACGTCACTCGTCGTCGGGAACGAGCGTGGTCAGTTCAGCATAGTGCTGGGGGCGGCGGCTCCTGAGGATGAAGCCGGTCACGATCCCCGCCAGGAACAGCACCGGCGTCGGGGCCAGCAGGGCCAGGTTGATCGGCCCAGTGAGGCCGGTCACGAGGTCGAAGTTGATCGCGATGAGCACCCAGCCGACGATGAGCCCGAGGGCGCCGAGGGCAGGGGCAACGATCACGCGCCACGCGCTGTGGTCCCTCCTGTCCTTGAGGAAGAAGCCCACCACGGCGATCGCGGCCACCGCCTGCGCGAAGACGAGACCCGCGACGCCGATCGAGTACACCGGCAGCGCGAAACCCAGGAAGGGATCGGCCCCGGTGACGAGAGTGACGAGCACGGCGACGAGGGAGACGATCGACATGACGAGACTCGCGTGGTGGGGGGCCTGAGTGGTGGGCTGCGTCTGAGCGAGCCATGACGGCAGCAGCCGCTCGCGGCCGAGCGAGAACAGGTAGCGGGAGCTGGCGTTGTGGAAGGCGAGGAGGCAGGCGAAGAAGCTCGTCACGATGAGGATCCGCATCGTGATTCCGGCCCAGGCGCCGAGGTACTGGTCGCCGGCGTGGAACACCATGTCCTGGAAGTCGTCCTGCAGCGCGAGCTCGAGCACGCCGTCCACGCCGAAGGCGACGGTGAGGATCCAGAACGTGAAGGCGTAGAACACCGCGAGGAAGGCGATGGAGATGTAGGTGGCGGCGGGAACGGTCCGAGCCGGATCCTTCGCCTCCTCGGTGTAGATTGCCGTGCTCTCGAACCCGAGGTAGGCGCCGAAGCCGAAGACGAACAGGGCACCGCTGCCCGCGGCGAAGAAGACGTTCTCGGGAGCGAATGAGGCGAACGAGATCGGCTCGGGCCCTCCCTGCGCGAGGACGGCGATCGCGAGGATCAGCAGGATCGCGACCTCCGCGGTGAGCAGCACGGCGAGGACCTTCGCGCCGACGTCGATCTTGCGATAGCCGAGCACGCCGACGATCAGCAGAGCCACGATCGCGTAGACGGTCCACGGCAGCTCGATGCCGAAGAGCGCAGCGAACGTCATCTCGCCGAAGAAGCCGACGAATCCGTAGAAGCAGATGCACAGCGCCGCGTACGAGAAGATCGTCACGAACACGATGCCGATCCCGATCGGCTTGCCGAGACCGCGCGCGCCGTAGACGTAGAACGCACCGGTGTTGCGCACGTAGCGCGACATCGCCGTGAATCCGAAAGCGAAGAGGATGAGGACGACGCCGCTCGCGAGCATCGCCCCTGGCCCTCCGATGCCGGCGAGGCGGAAGTCGGTCGCCGCTGCGCTCGCGACGACGGTCAGGGGAGCGGCGGCGGAGACGACGAAGAACACGATCGCCCACACGCCGAGACGCCTCTGTGCGAGTGTGGTGGTGGTCGTCGTGGGCACGGACGGAGGATTCGGGTGAGACATCTGCGGCTCCGGAATCTGACGGGTCGGGTGTGAGGATCGTATGCGATCTTCTGAACAGTGATTCAAAAGGGCTAACCTGTGTGTGTCAAGCAAAACAGGGAAATCGGTGACTAGAATCTGAACAATCGTTCATAGTTGATCGGAGCAGTGATGGAGTCATCCGCGGAGACGGCGCGCACGGAGCGCCCCGTCAGGGCACGCGACCTCGGCATCGGATTCGCCGGGAGGAGCGGCCCGCTCAACGCGATCACCGACGTACCGGGGCTCGCCGTCGGTCAGCGGACGCTGATCGAGGGGGAGGGTGCAGGCGCGGTGCGGACCGGCGTGACGGCGATCCTGCCGCGAGGGCGTTCCGGAGTCGGCGTGCCCTGCGCCGCCGCCGTCCACTCCTTCAACGGCAACGGAGAGCTCACCGGACGCGCGTGGATCGACGAGTCCGGCGCGCTGTCCATGCCGATCGGGATCACGAGCTCGCACTCCGTGGGTGCGGTGCACAGCGGCATCGACCAGTGGGTGGCCGAGGTGGCGCCGCACGTCGCCGCGCAGTGGATGCTGCCGGTCGTGGGGGAGACGTGGGATGGCTACCTCAACGACATCAACGGCGGCCATGTCACGGCGTCGACCGCGCGGGAGGCGCTGGATGCCGCGTCCGAGGGGCCAGTGGCCGAGGGCAGCGTCGGCGGCGGAACCGGGATGAACTGCTACGGATTCAAGGGCGGGACGGGCACCTCATCCAGGGTCGTCCGGCACGGCGATGACGAGTACACCGTCGGCGTGCTGATCCAGGCCAACTTCGGCTCGCGCGACGAGCTGCGCCTGGACGGCATCCCGCTGGGGTCGCGCTCGGCCGCGCCGAACCCGATGGAGCGCGACGACTGGTTCCATCGGGAGCGGGAACGACTGCGCGCCCCCGGTGGGGCAGGATCGGCGATCGTCGTGATCGCCACGGATGCGCCCCTGCTGCCCGGTCAGTGCGGCGCGCTGGCACGGCGAGGAGCGATCGGTCTCGGACGCAGCGGCACAGCAGGAGGGCACTTCTCCGGCGACATCATGCTCGCGCTGTCCACGGCGAACGAGGGCGCCCTCACCTCCTCGTTCCCCTCGGACGACCGTGCAGAGTACGAGACCCTGCGCTTCATCCCGTGGGGGCGCATCGACCCGTTCCTCACCGCGGTCGCCGAAGCCGTCGACGAGGCGGTGTGGAACGCTCTGGTCGCGGCGGAGGACATGGTCGGCCGTGACGGACACGTCAGCCACGCGCTCCCGCACGAGGAGGTCAGGGCGGCGGTCGCCGAGGTGAACGCTCGCTGACCGGCGGCGTTGCGTCGACCGTGCGGCGGTTCGCGTGACACGCTGGACGCATGACTGAGGAACCACTCCCCGAAGCGCTCAGCGCCGAGATCAACAGAGTGCTCGACGACGCCGGAGTGCGGTCCGACCGGCGACTGGTGATGCGGATGCTGCGTACGGCCATCCTCCTCGGAGAGGACGGCGCCGATCGCCTCGACCTCAAGATCGCCTCGGCTGCGCTCGCCGAGATGCGGGATGCGTTCCGCCTGTTCGCACCCTACGGCGGAGTGCCGAAGGTCACGGTGTTCGGATCGGCCCGCACGAGGCAGGACGATCCGCTCTATCGCCAGGCGCGGGACGTGGCGTCGGCGCTCGCCGCCGACGGCTGGATGGTCGTCACCGGGGCGGGCCCCGGCATCATGCAGGCGGCGGCCGAAGGAGCGGGTCCTGCCCTCTCGCTGGGCGTCTCGATCCGTCTGCCCTTCGAGGAGAAGGCGAACGCGATCATCGAGGCGTCGGACCACGTGGTCGCGATGAAGTACTTCTTCACCCGCAAGCTCATGCTCATGAAGGAATCGCGCGGCTTCATCTGCCTGCCCGGCGGCTTCGGAACGCTGGACGAGATGTTCGAGCTGCTGACCCTTCAGCAGACGGGCAAGGCGGAGCCGATGCCGATCGTGCTGCTCGATGAGAAGGGCGGCACCTTCTGGACCGGGCTCAAGCGGTTCATCGACGAGGATCTCGCTCCGACCGGAGTCATCTCCGAGGGCGACTTCGATCGTGTCGTCATCACCGACTCGATCGAGGCCGCGACGGCGGAGATCACCGGGTTCTGGCGCAACTACGACTCCCTGCGCTGGGTCGGTGGCACGCTCGTGCTCCGGCTGAGGAACGCGCCCACCGACGCCGAGATCGAGGATCTCAACGAGCGGTTCGCCGGGATGCTGATCTCAGGTCGCATCGAGCGCACCGCGCCTCGCCAGCCCGAGGTCGCCGACGACGACCTTCTCGATCTGCCGCGATTGTCCCTGCACCTCGATCAGTACCGCGTGGGGGAGCTGTTCCGCCTGATCCGCGCGATCAACGATCTGCCGTCTGCTCCCGCTCCCTGATCGCGGCGGCGAACGCCGCGAGGTCCACGGGGCGGCCGAGGATCCTCTCCGCGGCCCTGTGGCCCGAGTAGAACGCGGCGCCCACGGTCGCGGGCTCGTCTCCCCACGTCGCCTCGCCGGCGAAGTGGAAGACGTCGTCGACCGGGCCGGCGAGAGCATCGTGGTCGTGGTGCGACGAACCGACGGCCAGGTGCGAGTAGGAACCGTCCGAGAAGCGATCCTGCCCCCAGCGGGTGATCCAGTGCGCCGTCGGTGCGGGGACCCTCGTGCCGTACAGCGCACGGAGGGCGGCGACGGAGTCGGCCACGACATCCTCGTCTGACAGCTCCTGCATGCGCCGGCCGAACGGTCCGGCGGCGAACGTGAGGAGTGTCGGCAGACCGCTCACCGCGGAGACGTCGTACCAGGAGTGCCAGTGCTCGCCCGCTTCGCCGAGCGCTCGGATGACATAGCTGTCCTCGTTCCAGAACCGTTCGGGGAACTGGACGAACACCTTGTTGAACACACCCATGCCCAAGCGCTCGATCGGGCCGGACACCTCGTCGGGGAGCGGTGGGGTGAAGGCGATCCTCCCGGTCTTGAGCACGCCGAGCGGCACCGTGACGATGACACGATCGGCCGTGAAATCCTCGCCATCCGCGGTGACGACGACGCCGCTCGCGGAGCGGGACACCCCGGTGACGATGCGGTTCAGCCGCACGTCGAGTCCGGCGCCGATCCGGCGCGGGAGCTCGTCGTAGCCGCGCGGGAAGATGACCTCGTCGCCGTCGATCGCATCCTCGTCGAGTCCGTGCGCGTCGAGATCGCCGATCCAGGCGCCGCACTGCTCCTCGACGCGATGGCGGAAGAACTCGCGGATCTCGTCGATGCGCTCCGCGTCGAGTCCTGAGCGGTCCAGCGCGCGCTCGGTCACGTCGAGGTAGGTGTCGCCGGGAGCGGAGGAAGCGATCTCCTCGACGAGCAGGCGATCGGCCTCGTCGACGTCGGCGATCCACTGCTCCGTGGCGGCGGCATCCATCGCCGCGCCGTCCCCGTCGAAGTTCTCGATCGGGCGACCGCCCACCTGGAAGCTGCCGACCGTGTACTCGAGGGTCGGGATGCCGAGGGCCTGTGCGAGATCCCACAGCGGCGACCCGTCGATCCCGTGTATCCACGAGGCGCCGAGGTCGACGGGGAAGCCGGCCGCGCGGTCGGTGTTCATCCGTCCGCCGATCCGATCGCGTCCCTCGAGCACGACGACCCGCTGGCCGGCATCCGTCAGCATCCGTGCACTCGTCATCCCCGACATGCCTGCACCCACAACGATGGTGTCGAACCTGGTCACGCGTTCCTCCTGCGTTCCGTCGCCGCAGCGGTGCGGCTCGCCGCATTCCGGCGTCGCGCCCAGGCTATCGCTGCACGCCCCCCGCGTCGCCCTGACCGGCTGAGAGGGCGGGATGCCGCCCGCTTCCGGTATCCTGGACTGATGCCCGCGGTCGATTGCGCGAGGCGAGAGCTGAATAGAGAGGCCGTCATGGACATCGAACTGAGTCTGCTGCGTGGGATCGAGAAGGAGAAGGCGATTCCCTTCGACGAACTCGTGTCGATCATCGAACAGGCCATCCTGACGGCGTACAACAAGCACGTCGCCGGAGACGGCCCCGCGCCTGAGGGCGTCCGCGTCTCCCTCGACCGCAAGACCGGTCACGTCGACGTGCTCCAGGTCGTCACCGACGAAGAGGGCGCCGTCATCGGCGAGGAGGACGCGACTCCCGACGACTTCGGCCGCATCGCCGCCTTCGCCGCGAAGCAGGTCATCAGCCAGCGTCTGCGCGACATCGCAGACGACGCGGTGCTCGGCGAGTTCCGCGGCAAGGAGGGCGACATCGTCGCCGGCGTCATCCAGCAGGGGCCGAACCCGCGCATGATCCACGTCGACCTCGGCTCCGTCGAGGCCATCCTCCCGCCAGAGGAGCAGGTCCCCGGTGAGGAGTACACCCACGGCTCGCGCCTCCGCGTCTATGTGACCAGCGTGGCCAAGGGGCTCAAGGGCCCGCAGATCACGGTCTCCCGCACGCATCCCGGTCTCGTGCGCAAGCTGTTCGCGCTCGAGGTGCCGGAGATCGCCGGCGGACTCGTGGAGATCGTCTCGCTCGCCCGTGAGGCCGGGCACCGCACCAAGATCGCGGTGAAGGCCAACGACCCGGCCATCAACGCCAAGGGCGCCTGCATCGGCGAACTCGGCCGTCGCGTCCGCGCGGTGACCGAGGAGCTCGCGGGGGAGAAGATCGACATCATCGACTACAACCCCGAGCTCGCGGCCTTCGTGGCGAACGCGCTGTCGCCGGCCAAGGTGACGAGCTCGTTCATCCTCGATGCCGGCACCAAGGCCGTCCGCGCGCTGGTCCCCGACTACCAGCTGTCGCTCGCGATCGGCAAGGAGGGGCAGAACGCCCGTCTGGCCGCGAAGCTGACCGGCGCCAAGATCGACATCCAGCCCGACAGCGTCCTGGATTGATCCGCTTCCCGGACTCGCCCCCTCGGGCGGTGAGTCCGGGTGAAACGCAGGTGTAAGATGGAACCCGTACGAACGTGCGTCGGCTGTCGCGCGCGTGCTCCCCGCTCCACTCTGCTCAGGGTGGTGTCCCAGAACGACATCATCATCATCGATGAGAGTGCTGTGCTGCCGGGGCGTGGCGCGTGGGTGCATCCGACGCGGGAATGCATGGACGCCGCACTGCGGCGCCGCGCTTTCGGACGAGCACTGCGTGTGCCCACGATTCTGGACACGCAGACCATCGAAGATTATTCGCCAAGAAACAAAGGCTGAACAGCTATGGAAACAAAGTGAACGGCTCGAAATGAGACCCGTCCGCGACTAGTGGTCTGCCCTGTCTGGGTGGACCGAACCCGACAGGAGAATTGTGGCTGGTAAACCACGCGTACATGAGATCGCCGCCGAACTCGGCGTCGACAGCAAGATCGCACTTGCAAAGCTCAAGGAACTCGGAGAGTTCGTCAAGAGCCCCTCTTCGACCATCGAACCGCCGGTGGCGCGCAAGCTGCGCGCCGCGATCGAGTCCGATGCCTCGCTGAAGTCCTCGGCAGACGCCGCCCCGGCGTCGAAGCCCGCCGCAGCCAAGCCGGCAGCGGCCAAGCCCTCAGGCCCCACCCCGGGTCCGAAGCCCGGCCCCAAGCCTGCTCCGGCCCCTGAGGTCGCTGCTCCGGCCGCTCCCGCGGTCGCCGAAGCTCCGGCAGAGGCGGCTCCCGCGGCTTCCGAGGCCGCAGCCAAGCCCGGTCCCGCAGCTCCGAAGCCCGCCGATGGCGGAGCTCCGAAGCCCGGTGCGCCGCGCCCCGGAAACAACCCGTTCTCCTCCTCGCAGGGGATGGGTCAGCGTCCCGCGGGTCCGCGTCCTGGCAACAACCCGTTCGCTTCGGCGCAGGGCATGGGCCAGCGTCCGACGCCGGGCAACATCCCGCGTCCGCAGGCTCCGCGCCCCGGCGCGCCCCGCCCGGGCGCTCCGCGCCCAGGTTCCCCCCGTCCCGGCGCTCCGCGCGGTGGACAGGGCGGTCGTCCCGGCGCTCCGTTCCAGCAGCGTCCCGGTGGCCCCGGTCGTCCCGGCGGCGCCGGTGCACCCGGCGCCGGTCCCGGCGCACGTCCCGGCGGCGGCGGTTTCGCCGGTCGCCCGGGTGGCGGCGGTGGACGCGGTCGTGGTCCTGGCGGCGGTACCGCCGGTGCCTTCGGCAAGGGCGGCGGCAAGAGCAAGCAGCGCAAGTCGCGGCGGGCGAAGCGGCAAGAGTTCGAGATGCGGAGTGCTCCGGTCGTCGGTGGCGTCAACGTCACCCGTGGCAACGGGGAGACCATCCGCATGCGTCGCGGCGCATCGATCGCGGACTTCGCCGACAAGATCGAGACGCTGACCGGTTACACGGTGCAGCCGGGAACCCTGGTCACGATCCTCTTCAACCTCGGCGAGATGGCCACGGCCACCGAGTCGCTGGATGAGGCGACCTTCGAGGTCCTCGGCGCCGAGCTCGGCTACAAGATCCAGATGGTCTCGCCCGAGGACGAGGACAAGGAGCTCCTCGAGGGCTTCGGTCTCGACCTCGAGGCCGAGCTGGAGAACGAGAGCGAGGACGACCTCGAGATCCGTCCTCCCGTCGTCACCGTCATGGGTCACGTCGACCACGGTAAGACGCGACTGCTCGACGCGATCCGTCAGACCAACGTCATCGAGGGTGAGGCCGGCGGCATCACCCAGCACATCGGCGCCTACCAGGTCTGGACCGAGCACGAGGGCATCGAGCGCGCCATCACGTTCATCGACACCCCCGGTCACGAGGCGTTCACCGCCATGCGTGCCCGTGGTGCGCAGGTCACCGACCTCGCGATCCTCGTGGTCGCGGCCGACGACGGCATCATGCCGCAGACGGTGGAGGCCCTGAACCACGCCCAGGCGGCGAACGTGCCGATCGTGGTCGCGGTGAACAAGGTCGATAAGCCCGAGGCCAACCCGGCCAAGGTCCGTCAGCAGCTCACCGAGTACGGTCTCGTCGCAGAGGAGTACGGCGGCGACGTCATGTTCGTCGACGTCTCGGCCCGTGCGGGAACCGGCATCCAGGAGCTCCTGGACGCCGTGCTGCTCACCGCCGACGCCGGTCTCGACCTCACGGCCAACCCGAACAAGGGCGCTCGAGGCGTCGCCATCGAGGCGAAGCTCGACAAGGGCCGCGGTTCGGTCGCCACCGTGCTGATCCAGTCCGGAACCCTCCGGGTCGGCGACGCGATCGTCGCGGGCACCGCCTACGGCCGCGTGCGCGCCATGGCCGACGAGAACGGCGAGCAGGTCCTCGAGGCCTACCCGTCGCGCCCGGTGCAGGTGCAGGGTCTGAACTCGGTGCCCCGTGCCGGTGACGTCTTCATCGTCACCGAGGAGGACCGCATGGCCCGCCAGATCGCTGAGAAGCGTGAAGCGGTCGAGCGCAACGCCCAGCTGGCCAAGGCCCGCAAGCGCATCTCGCTCGAGGACTTCACCCGTGCTCTCGAAGACGGCAAGGTCGAGTCGCTCAACCTCATCATCAAGGGTGACGTCTCCGGTGCCGTCGAGGCGCTGGAGGAGTCGCTCCTCAAGATCGAGGTCGACGACTCGGTGCAGCTGCGCATCATCCACCGCGGCGTCGGCGCGATCACCGAGTCGGATGTGAACCTGGCGACGATCGACAACGCGATCATCGTGGGCTTCAACGTCCGCCCCGACACGAAGGCGCGCGAGCGCGCCTCCCGTGAAGGCGTCGACATCCGGTTCTACTCGGTCATCTACAACGCGATCGACGAGATCGAGAGCTCCCTCAAGGGAATGCTCAAGCCGGAGTACGAAGAGGTCCAGTCGGGTGTCGCCGAGATCCGCGAGGTGTTCCGCTCCTCGAAGTTCGGCAACATCGCCGGTGTCATCGTGCGGTCGGGAACGATCACGCGAAACGCCAAGGCTCGTGTCATCCGCGACGGCGTCGTGCTCGCCGATGGCCTCGCCATCGAGTCGCTGCGCCGCTTCAAGGACGATGTCACCGAGGTCCGCACGGACTACGAGGCGGGTATCGGCCTGGGCAAGTACAACGACATCCAGATCGGCGACGAGATCGAGACCACAGAGATGGTCGAGAAGCCTCGCGGCTGATCGAGTTCGATATCTTCGGGCGAGGATGCTGAGCGCATCCTCGCCCGAAGGCTTCGTAGAGGGAGAGAACAATGGCTGGTGAAAGACAGGCTCGTCTTGCGGACCGCATCCGCGTGATCCTCGCCGAGAGGCTCGAGAAGGGGCTGCGCGATCCGCGCCTCGGCTTCGTCACGATCACCGACGTCCGCGTCAGCGGCGATCTTCAGCATGCATCCGTGTTCTACACCGTTCTCGGCACGGAGGAGGAGCGTCTCGCCAGCGGCGCCGCTCTCACCTCCGCCACGGGGATGCTGCGCAGCGAGGTGGGCAAGCAGCTCAGCACGCGCCTCGTGCCGACGCTCGAGTTCATCCCGGACGCCCTGCCGGAGAACGCGGACCACATCTCCGCGCTGCTCCGCCAGGCGCAGGAGCATGATGCAGAGGTCGCCAGGCTCGCGTCCTCGGCATCGCACGCCGGCGACGCGGACCCGTACGTCCACGCGGACGACGACGCCGATCGCTGATCCCCGTCCGGGGTTTTGCTACCCTCGGCTGTGCGAGGAGGTTCTCGCACATCCGGGGGGAACAGCATCAACGTTTCGAGCAGTCGCTTCGCGGCGCCGGTCGAAGAGGTCCTCGCGGACCTTCGAGACGAGGCGCTGACCTGCGCACCACATGTGATGGCCCGCATCGCCGCTCAGCTGAACGGCGACCGTGAGGCGATCCGCGATGTCGTGCGCATCCTCGACCCTGCCGTGCGCACGGGGATGCGCCCGCTTCCTTCTCCGCTGCCGCTGGTCGCGTCGATCACGGCGCGATACGACGGCATCGAATGGAGCGAGCGCGACCGCGATCTCCTCCTCGCCCTCGCTCTGCGCCTGGACGATGCGCTGGCGCCGCTGCTCGCTTTCGACGGCCGGAGCGCCGAGGAGCTGATGCGGAGTGCGATCGGCGCGCACCTCGTCGTGCGCGCCGGGCGGGTTCGACTGGTCGATCCTCTTCTCGAGGTCTGGCTGCGGGCGACCGCGGACCCGGTCGTCGAGGCCTCGGTGCACGAGAGGCTCGCCCACATCTTCGGCGCGCCCGGCGCCGGAGTGGACGCGGACTGGCATCGCGCGCGCGCCTCGTCGTACGGGATACCTGAGACCGCGCCGGAGCTGACCCGCATCGCACGGAGACTCTCCGAATCAGGACACCCCGATCGTGCACTGCTCCTCGCGGCGGAGGCCGCCGCGCACGCCACAGGGTCGGATCTCGACGAGGCGCGTCAGGTCGCCGGCGCCGCCGCCATCGGCGCCGGATACGCCGCGGAGGCGGCGGCCTGGCTCGGCGCGCTGTTCCCGGCCGGAACGGAGCGCTTTCGCCTGCAGGGGCTCGGAGGACTCGTGGTCGCCGAGGCGTTCCTTCAGGGCGCGGTCCCCGAGGTGGACCCCGGTTCGCTCCGGCCGCAGTCGGGTGACGACGAGGACTGGTATTCGTGGGCGCGAGCAGCCGCCTTCGCCGCCGTCCTCAGCGCGGAGCGCGGCGATCGACGCGGGATGCGGACCTGGCTGGAGGCGCTGCGTGAAGGCTGCGCGAGAGTCGGAGCTGAGAGCACGCTGCGCGACCCCGTCGTCACCCTCGCCTGGCTGATCGCCGGGGAGGACGAGACCGACGGCGAGGTCGGAGCCGGGCCGCTCACCGGAGGGATGCTCCGTGCTCTCCGCGCTTCGGTCGACGGCGACCTCGATCAGGCGCTGAGGTTCCTGGCGGCCGGCGGGTCCGGACTCGGGACCGAGGTCGACCCGTTCGTCGCCGGTTTCGAACACAGCCCGCTCGTCGCGGCGTACCGCGCCGTCGTCGAGGTGCTGCTGCTCGTCTGGCGGGGCGATCTCGGCCACGCCAGGGAGCGGATTCGGGAGGCGGCGCTCGCCCTCCCCGTCGCGATGCCCTTCGCCGGTCTCGGGGTGGTCCTGGCACGACGACTCGACCTCGCCGTGAGCGGACGCATCGGTCCGATCTCCGAGGCGCTGACAGCGTCGCTGCCGTCCGCTGTCCGCATCGACCGGCTCGTGGATCACGCCGTCGAGACGTTCCTCAGGGGAGAGGCCGACGAGGCGTCGTCGTTCTTGAGGCTCTGGGCGGACCGCGGCTCTCCCCGAGGACAGTTCTCCGTCCCCGAGCTCGACGAACTCGTCCGCGATGACGGAGCGCCCGCGTCCCCGTTGATCGAGCCGCCGGACGCCCGGCTGTCGCGTGAGCTCATGTCGCGCATCGCGGCGACGCCTGATGCGCGGTGGCGACGGGAGCGCGACGAGATCGTCCTCGCGACGAGGGCTCTCGCGTCCCCGTTCTCCCGTGCCAGGGTCGAGTCGATGCTCGGCACCCGTGCACTGGTGAGGGACGAGCCAGCCGTGGCCCGCGAGCATCTCCAGACGGCGCTGACCCTGTTCCAGACGGCCGGCGCCGAGGCGTGGGCCCGCAACGCCGAGGAACGTCTCTCAGCGGTGGAAAGGGAGGATCGTGCGGCTGACGCGGAAGACAGCCTCGTCAGTGCGTGCCGCCGCGCCTGGGAGCCGGTGCTGACGTCGAGGGAGCTGGAGGTCGCGATGCGCGCTGTGACGGGAGGATCCAACCGCGAGATCGGCGACGATCTCCGCGTCTCGGTGCGCACGGTCGAGGTGCACCTCGGTCGGGTGTTCGTGAAGCTCGGCGTGCGCAACAGGGTCGAGCTGACTGTGTTGGCTCATCGCGCCGGACGGTACTCCTAGCCGGTGGCCGGCATCGGGCTCACCGGGGGAGGGAGAGCAGCTCTCCATCGGCCTCGGCGAGACCGTCTGCGATGAGCGAGTCGATCGCTCTGTCGCGCTGCTGCGGATCGGGCCACTCTGGCAGGATCGCGGGGATCGGCACCGGACGAGGGGCCGATTCCCGCAGCATCCTCAGCACGGCGCCCCTGGCCTGACGATCCGAGCCCTCGAAGGCAGCCTGCCGGCGACGCCGGTCGCCCGTGTCTGGTCGGCCGGCCGCCACCCACGCGCACCCGTCGAGAAGCGGACAGATCTCGCAGCGGGGTGCCCTCGACGTGCACACCGTGGCGCCGAGCTCCATCGCGGCGGCGTTGAAGATCGCGGATTCGGCATCCGAAGCGGGCAGCAGTGACTCCATGAGACCGAGATCGCGACGCGACGGGGGCGCGGGCTGGGCCTGTCCCTGGATCGCGCGGGCGAGCACGCGTCGTGTGTTGGTGTCGACCACGGGATGCCGGTCGCCGTAGGCGAAAACAGCGACGGCGCGTGCGGTGTAGTCGCCGATGCCGGACAGCGCGAGCAGCGCGTCCACATCGCGCGGGACCACGCCGTCGTGGCGCTCGGTGATCTCGATGGCCGCCCTGTGCAGCCACAGTGCCCGACGCGGGTAGCCGAGGTTCGCCCACTGGTGCACGACCTCGGCGGGAGAGGCTGCGGCCAGAGCGACCGGCGTGGGCCAGCGGGTGAGCCACGCGTTCAGGTGCGGGATCACACGGGTCACCGGTGTCTGCTGCAGCATGAACTCGCTGACCAGCGTTCCCCACGCCCCGTATTCGTCGTGGAACTCCGGTCGCCGCCACGGGAGATCGCGTGCGGCTCCGCGATACCACTCGGGCAGACGCGGCAGTCCCGCGCTCGCGGGAGAGGTCATCGCGGGCATCTCGCCAGCCTAGGCGACCGACGCGCGCCGTGCGTCCGTCGAGAGCTGAAGCGCAGCGTCCCTGACGGCCGTCGGTAGGCTGGGAGGATGGTCTCGCCCGGCATCCTCCTCGTTGACAAGCCCGCTGGGCTGACCAGCCACGACGTCGTCGCACGCACCAGACGCGCTTTCGGAACGCGCAAGGTCGGTCACGCGGGCACGCTGGATCCGATGGCGACTGGCCTGCTCGTCGTCGGCATCGAAGGGGCGACGCGTCTGCTGACGTACATCGTCGGGGCCGACAAGACGTACGTCGCGACGATCCGTCTGGGGCAGACGACCGGCACCGACGACGCCGACGGGGAGATCATCGTCCAGGCGCCGTCCGACGCATGGGCCGACGTCACGGAGGAGCGCATCGCCGACGGCATCCGCTCGCTCACGGGGCGGATCTCGCAGGTCCCGAGCTCGGTGTCCGCCATCAAAGTCGACGGCAGGCGCGCTTACGATCGCGTGCGCGCGGGTGAGGAGGTCGTGCTCGCCGCGAGAGAGGTGACGGTGTCCCGCTTCGACGTGCTGGCACGCCGTGACGGGGAGGGCGTCATCGACCTCGACGTGATCGTGGACTGCTCCTCCGGCACCTACATCCGCTCGCTCGCGAGGGACCTGGGATCGGGGTTGGGCGTCGGCGGCCATCTGACAGCGCTCCGTCGCACGCGGGTAGGCGACTTCGACGTCGCGGATGCCGTCGGCATCGATGCCCTCGAGGGGGCGCCGACCCTCACACCAGCGCAGGCGGCGGCGCGGGTCCTGCAGCCGCTCGACGTCTCGGCGGAGGATGCGAGGGATCTGCGCCACGGCAAGAGGCTGCCGGGACAGGCGTCACGACTCGACGGAGCTCTGGCCGCCGCGATCGATCACGACGGCGTTCTCGTCGGGGTCGTGGAGAAGCGCGGTGCAGACCTCAAGAGCGCGATGAACATGCCGGAGGTCGCACGATGATCCTGTGGCTGACCATCGTCCAGATCGTCGTCGCGATCGGCGCCGGCGTGTTCTGCGTCTCGGCCGGACTCGCGGGCCGCCGCCCCAGCGATTTCACGGTCGGCGCTCTCGCCGCCGTCGAGGCGCTGCTGATCGTGCAGGTCGTGGTCTCGATCGTGGCGCCGCTGGTGGGGAACCCGCCGACGGGAGATCTCCTCGAGTTCTGGGTGTACCTGGTGTCCGCCGTCCTCCTGCCGATCGGCGCCGTGCTGTGGGCCCTGATGGAGCGCAGCAGATGGAGCACGGTGATCCTCGGCGTGGCCGCGTTTGCCATCGCGATCATGGTGTGGCGCATGCACGCGATCTGGACGATCCAGGTCGTCTGAGCGCGAATCCCGACGCATCCACCCGCAACTAGGATGGATCGAGCTATGAGCACCACCGAACCCCCTTCTCGGATGACCGGCATCGGCCGTGTCCTCGTGATCGTCTACGCCGTCATGGCGCTGGCGGCGACCGGCCGCAGCTTCGTGCAGATCCTCCGCCGGTTCGACGAGGCGCCGTTGGCGTATTCACTGTCCGCATTGGCCGCCGTCGTCTACATCCTCGCGACGCTCGCCCTGGTGCTCGCCAAGAGGCGCGGGTGGTACACGGTCGCATGGATCGCGATCGTGTTCGAGTTGACGGGTGTCCTCGTCGTCGGCGCGCTCAGTCTGCTCCTGCCCGATCTCTTCCAGCACGAGACCGTGTGGTCCCTCTTCGGGCGGGGGTATCTGTTCATCCCGCTCGTCCTCCCCGTCTTCGGCATCTGGTGGCTGCGCACGCATCGACCGGCGCCGGTCGCCCAGGAGGAGTCCACCGAGGTGACCGCATGATCGTCTTCCGGGATCCGCTCGATGTGCCGGCTGATTTCGGCCCCTCGGCCGTTGCGATCGGCAAGTTCGACGGCGTCCACGCCGGGCACCGCGCGGTCATCCGCCGTCTGAAGCAGCAGGCCGAGGCCTCGGGGGCGCGCGCGGTCGCGGTGACCTTCGACCGGAACCCGCTCGCCGTGCTGCGCCCCGATCTCTGCCCGGAGAACGTCGTCACGATCGAGCGCAAGCTCGAGCTCCTGAGCGAGCTGGAGATCGACGCAACCCTGATGCTGACCTTCGACGCGGAGCTCGCCGCTCGGAGCGCGGAGGACTTCGTCGCCGACATCCTGGTGTCGGCGCTGAAGGTCTCCACCGTGCTGGTGGGAGACGACTTCCGGTTCGGACGCGGAGGGGCGGGCACCCCGGCCCTGCTGGCCGAGCTGGGCCCCCGGTTCGGATTCACCGTGGAGGTCGTCGACGACGTCTTCCTCGAAGGATCGGACCGTCGCGTCTCCTCGACCTGGATCCGAGAGCTCCTCATGGCCGGTGACGTCGCCGCGGCCGCCGAGGTGCTCGGCCGTCACGTGGACGTGCGCGGCGAGGTCGTGCACGGGCTGAAGCGCGGACGAGAGCTCGGCTTCCCCACGGCCAACCTGTCGACGATCACCGACGCCTTCGTCCCGGCCGACGGCGTCTACGCTGGATGGCTGGTCGACCACGACACCGGCATCCGCCACCGGTCGGCGATCTCCGTCGGCACCAACCCGACCTTCGACGATGTCCTGGTGCGTCAGGTCGAGGCTCATGTCATGGGGGAGACCGGGCTCGATCTCTACGGGCACGACGTCACCGTCGAGTTCGTGGAGCGCCTTCGCGGCATGGTCGCGTTCGAGGGCATCGAGAAGCTGAAGCAGCAGATGGCGGCCGACGTGGACGACGCGCAGCGGGTGCTCGACACCCGAGGCGCATGAATTCTCCGTGTCCTGCCGCGCCGACGTCGAGACGTATGGCGTAGACTGACGATCGGTTCCCGGTGATCCTCGCACGTCCTTCGTGCATCGACGGGAATCAGTACCACTGTTCGTACGGTCCTGGTAACGATTCGCCGACACCGGTGAGATCTCGCGCCACACGCGGACATCGAGACGGCTTCGGCGCACATCGGCACCGCGGCCCTCACGCTCAGGAGGAGCATGCCGACCACGGCAACCGCCGCCACGCGGCGAAGGAAGACGTCCCGTCGCGACGATGAGGCCCCCCTCATCCCGATCCTCGCGCGCAAGGTGCGCGAGATCGAGGCGAAGTCGCAGCGAGGGAAGCTCGGACCGACGAACCGCGTCAAGTTCCAGGTCATCGCCTTCCTGGTGCGCGAAGAGCGCGCCAGGGTCAAAGCGGATGCCGAGATCGGCGATGCCGCACGCTCCGAGCTGCTCAAGCGGCTCGACGGCGTCGCGACGATCCTCGCCAAGACCGCGGCGAGGGACACGTCGCTGATCCAGCTCCTCGAAGCGGACCAGGCCACGTCGCCGGTCGCCAAGCGCATGCGCAGGGACTGGCTGCTCGAGTCCGGCGCCGAGCTCGCTCCGGAGGAGCTCATCATCGCCGACGTCGCGCCCGTGCAGGCGCCGGTCGTCCCGGCCGCGATCGCGGAGCGTCAGGTGACTCCGCCGTCCGTCGAGTCGCGCCAGCTCGCGAACCCGTTCCTCGCTCCCGACCTCACGCCCCGTGTGACCACGACCCCGCGCCGCCGTCTGGACGGCTGGGAGCTGATGGGTCCGCTCTACAAGGCGTTCGAGACCGGTGCAGGCGGATCCGCCGCGTCCATGGACCTTCCCCCCGCGCCGGAGTTCGACCACCTGTCGCCCAAGGGCCTCGAGATCATGGTCCACCAGTCGCGGTTCCTCGAAGCCGTGCGCGCCGGGCACCGCAGCTTCCTGCTGGCCGACGAGCCCGGACTCGGCAAGACCGCGCAGTCCATCCTCGCGGCCTCCGTCGCCGGTGCGTATCCACTGCTCGCCGTGGTCCCGAACGTCGTCAAGATGAACTGGGCGCGGGAGGTCGAGCGGTGGACTCCGCAGCGTCGTGCGACCGTCATCCAGGGCGACGGCGCCGACATCGACGCCTTCGCGGACATCTTCATCGTCAACTACGAGATCCTCGACCGGCATCTCTCGTGGCTCGCGTCGATCGGGCTGCGCGGCATGGTCGTCGACGAGGCGCACTTCATCAAGAACCTCTCGTCGCAGCGTTCCCAGAACGTCCTCTCGCTCGCGTCGCGCGTGCGGGAGCGGACTCCCGGCGGCAACCCGCTGATGCTGGCCCTCACCGGAACCCCGCTGATCAACGACGTCGAGGACTTCGACGCGATCTGGCGCTTCCTGGGATGGACCACGGGCGAGAAGCCGGGACCCGAACTGATGGAGAAGCTCGACGCGACCGGCTTCACGCCCGCCGACAAGTCGTTCTACCCCGAGGCCCGCGACGCCGTCATCTCCATGGGTATCGTGCGCCGCAAGAAGAAGGACGTCGCCGCCGACCTCCCCGACAAGCTCATCGCCGACCTCCCCGTCCAGCTGGACGACGAGTTCGGCCGCAGCATCCGCCAGGCGGAGCGCGAGCTCGGCGAACGGCTCGCCGTCCGCTACCGACGGATCATCGAGGCCCGCGGAGATCGCGGTCTCGCGCCGGGAGAGATCGACGACGACATCGTCCGTCTCGTCGCGCAGAACGAGCTCGAGGAGTCCAAGGCGGCGGGAACGGGCGGGGACAACGTCTTCACGATGGTCCGCCGCATCGGCCAGGCGAAGGCTCAGCTCGCCGCGGACTACGCCGCGCAGCTGCAGCGCTCGGTGGGCAAGGTCGTGTTCTTCGCGAAGCACATCGA
The DNA here is from genome assembly GCF_038397765.1 of Microbacterium sp. LWH10-1.2. Classification (NCBI taxonomy): domain Bacteria; kingdom Bacillati; phylum Actinomycetota; class Actinomycetes; order Micrococcales; family Microbacteriaceae; genus Microbacterium; species Microbacterium sp. LWH10-1.2. Next base: position 1,847,240 of record NZ_CP151638.1, on the reverse strand, counting down.
CGTCATGGACCAGGCGGAGGCGCACTTCGCCGCCGCCGGCATCCGCGCCGTCTCGATCCGCGGCGACCAGACCACCACCGCCCGTCAACAGGCGATCGACGACTTCAACGGCGACCCCGCCGTCGGCATCGCGGTCTGCTCGCTCACCGCAGCGGGCGTCGGACTGAACCTCCAGGCGGCCTCCAACGTCGTGCTCGCCGAGCTGTCGTGGACGGCGGCGGAGCAGACGCAGGCGATCGACCGCGTGCACCGCATCGGACAGGACGAGCCGGTCACCGCGTGGCGGATCATCGCCGCGCACACGATCGACACCAAGATCGCCGAGCTCATCGACCAGAAGCAGGGGCTCGCAGCCCGCGCGCTCGACGGCGAGACCGTCGACGACGTGGCGGGGGAGCCCGTGCAGCTGGCGGCCCTGATGCACCTGCTGCGACAGGCCCTCGGCGCCGTCTGACGAATGGGCGTTAAGAATCTCGGTTCTTAACGCCCATTCGCATCGTAATCGGCACAACTCTCGAACTTCTGCGGTTTCGTCTCGAATCGACCGTAAGATCCTCCGTTTTCACCGCCCGGAATGGCGCTCCATCGTTCTGGGGCGCTAGTGTCGTTCGCAGGCAACGTCGCCTTCCCCTCACTTACCCGAACAACCGAAGGCGGCAGCATGAAGATCGGCATCCTGACGAGCGGTGGCGACTGCCCCGGACTCAACGCGGTCATCCGCGCGATCGTGCTCAAGGGAACCCGTGCGTACGACCTCGAGTTCGTCGGCATCCGCGACGGCTGGCGAGGTGTCGTCGACGGCGACTTCTTCCCCTTGACCCGCCACGACGTGAAGGGCCTCTCGAAGGTCGGCGGCACCATCCTCGGGACCAGCCGGACCAATCCGTACGAGGGAGTCCGCGGCGGCGCGGAGAACATCGCCAAGACGCTGTACGGGCACAAGATCGACGGCATCATCGCGATCGGCGGCGAGGGCACGCTCGCCGCGGCCGACCGTCTCGCGAAGGACGGCATCAACGTCATCGGCGTGCCGAAGACGATCGACAACGACCTCCGTGCGACCGACTACTCGTTCGGCTTCGACACGGCCGTGAACATCGCCACCGACGCGATGGACCGCCTGCGGACCACGGGAGACTCGCACCGCCGCTGCATGGTCGCCGAGGTCATGGGGCGCCACGTCGGCTGGATCGCCCTGCACGCCGGCATGGCGGCCGGCGCCCACGTCATCTGCATCCCCGAGGTCCCGATGTCGCTCGAGGAGATCTGCGAGCTCGTCACGAGCGCTCACGACCGCGGCCGTGCTCCGCTCGTCGTCGTGTCCGAGGGGTTCAAGCTCCGCGACATGGACGAAGCCTACAGCGACAAGGGCCTCGACGCCTTCAACCGTCCGCGCCTGGGCGGGATCGGGGATCAGCTCGCCCCCGAGATCGAGCGCATCACCGGAATCGAGACCCGTGCCACGATCCTCGGGCACATCCAGCGCGGCGGTGCTCCGTCCGCCTTCGACCGCGTTCTCGCGACGCGCCTCGGCATGCACGCCGCGGATGCCGTCGTCGACGCCGCGTGGGGTCAGATGGTCGCCATGCAGGGCACCGAGATCGTGCGGGTTCCCTTCGCCGACGCTCTCGGCGAGCTGAACACGGTTCCCCAGGTCCGCTACGACGCCGCGGCCACGCTCTTCGGTTGAACCTGGGCTGGGTTCGGCCTGTCCGGTTCCGGCAGGCTGCCTGAGGTCCGGAAGATCGCCCGAGTTCCGGAAGATCGCACGAGTTCCGGAAGAATGCGCTGCCGGCATCCGTATCTCGGGAGGGATGCCGGATCTGAGCGTCGTGTGGTCGGATGGGCCTGAGGTCTGGCGTCCGGGTCGTGGCTGGAGTAGCCCGTGGTGCCCGTGCTGAGTTGCGGCGGGCCTCCTGTGTTCCGGATGAATTCGTCGTCGGCATCCGGATCTCGAGAGGGATTCCGGAACTCAGCGCGTCAGCCGGTGAGGTGCAGCCCCTGGGCGATCGCCATCCGAACCACGTCGCGCACATACTCCGGTCGGAAGAACACCTGCTGATAGTCGAAGCGGAGCACCGTGTACCCGCGCAGCCTCAGACGGGCGTCGGCCTCGAGGTCTCTACGTCGTGCCGCGGCGCCATGGTGCGCGAAACCGTCCAGCTGCACGATCAGCCGGTCGCCGATCAGCGCGTCGACGGGGTGACCGTCTATCCAGACCTGCTGTCGCACGCTGACCCCGATGCCCTTCATGATCTCGACGAACTCGGTTTCGAGCCCTGAGTCCGAGAGCGCCGTCGAGCGGGAGGCGAGGCTCCGCTCGAGCCGCCCTCGCCAGGCGACGCGTTCGAGCACCTGAGGGGCGATCAGCCTCTTGTTGAGGGCGGAATTCCAGATCGCCAGCGCGGCTGAGGGCTCCAGGCACTGCGCGACATGGTGCAGAACGTTGACGAGCGGTTCGGCTGGTGCGCGCCGACGAACGGGAGCAGGACCGTTCGACCAATGGATCCGGACGCCGTCGAGCGCCATCTTCCCCGATCCTGCGGGCGCCCTGACGTGCACGCGTGGGTCAGCCGACGGGACCCACAGGCCGAGGCGCCGCGCTTCGCTGATGCAGGTGAGACGCCCTCCCGCAGTGATCGCTCTGACGAGGTCGCCGTCGCAATCGGGGAGAGCGATCCAGGATCGGCGTACACGCAGCATCACACCTCGCTCGACGGCCGAGGCGAGCGCGTGCGTGCCGAACCCTGCGGCGTAGAGCTCAGAGGTGTGTGCGATCGCGTCGTGGAGACGCAGCCAGTCTTCGAGGAGCATCCGCACAGTCTGCGGGAGCGGAGGTGCATCGCAGGGCCCATAGCGCCGCCTGTGGACGGATCCGTGAATCGCCTCCATTGTGGAGGAGAAGTGCGATCCGGCCGAGGTGCGGCACCTCACCCGAGATCCGGATCGATCCGGCGGGGGCTTCCGCATTTCGGTCGGATGTGCGGATCTCGGACGCCGGGGATACATCCGGCATCCGGGCATCCGGCCTCCGGCGTCCGGCGGCCGGTATCCGGGGTGCTACTCCGCCAGGCCGAGCACGTCGAGGATCCAGGCCAGCTCGAACGCGCGCTCGCGCCAGGAGTTGTACCGGCCGCTCACGCCGCCGTGGCCGGCGACCATCTCGCACTTGAGCAGGACGTCGGACGCTCCCGCCTCGCGCAGGCGCGCCACCCACTTCGCGGGCTCGACGTACATCACCCGAGAGTCGTTCAGCGAGGTGACGGCGAGGATGCGCGGATAGTCGACGCCGTCGCGGACGTTCTCGTAGGGCGTGTAGGACTTCATGTACTCGTACACGTCGGCGCCGTGCAGCGGGTCACCCCACTCGTCCCACTCGATGACGGTGAGGGGAAGCGAGGGATCGAGGATGGTCGTGAGGGCGTCGACGAACGGAACCCCGGCGAGGATGCCCGCGAACGACTCGGGGGCGAGGTTCGCGACGGCGCCCATCAGTAGACCGCCGGCGCTCGCACCCTCAGCCACCAGTCGATCGGGTGAGGTCACGCCGCTCGCGATCAGATGCTCGGCGCAGGCCACGAAGTCGGTGAACGTGTTGCGCTTGTGCAGGAGCTTGCCGTCTTCGTACCACTGGCGCCCCATCTCGCCGCCGCCGCGGACGTGGGCGATCGCGAAGATCACGCCGCGATCGAGCTCGGAGAGGCGTGCGACCGAGAAACCGGGGTCGATGGAGTGCTCGTAGGAGCCGTAGCCGTAGAGGTGGACGGGGCGGAGCGCCGCGCCGGGGTCGCCGAAGGACCTCTTCCACACGAGCGATATCGGCACGCGGGTGCCGTCGGATGCCGTGGCCCACGCCCGCTCCTGTCCGTAGTCGGCGGGGGAGTAGCCGCCGAGCACGGCGACCTGCTTGCGCAGCACGAGTTCGCGGGTCGCGAGGTCGAGCTCGTACACGGTGCCCGGCGTCACGAAGGACGTGTAGCCGAGCCGCAGGAACGGCGCGTGCCACTCGGGATTGCCGCTGACGCCTGCCGAGTAGAGCGGCTCGTCGAAGGCGATGTCCTCGACGACATCCGTGCCGTAGTCGAGCAGCGCCACGCGCTCGAGGCCTTCGCTGCGGTACTCGACGGTCGCGAAGTCGCGGAACGCATCCATCCCCAGCAGCCGCCTCCCCGGACGGTGCGGGAGCACGACGTGGCGCGCGCCCTGCGGCGCGGATGCGGCGACAGAGACGAGCTCGAAGTCGAGGGCATCCTGATTGTGCAGGATGTAGAGCCGGTCCTCGCCGTCGACGACGGCGTGCTCGACCGAGTACTCGACGCCCTCGCTGCGGGGCCAGACGATGGTCGGCTCCGCGGTGAGGTCACCGGACAGGTCGACGAGGTACTCCTCGCTCGTGATGCTCGACCCGACGGTGATCACAAGGTACTTCCGGCTGCGCGTGATGCCCGCCCCGAGCCAGAACTTCTCGTCGGGCTCGTGGAAGAGGCGCAGATCGTCGGCGACGTCCGTGCCGAGACGGTGCAGCCACAGGGTGTCGGGGCGCCAGGCCTCGTCTCGGGTCGTGTAGAGGACGCCCGTGCCGTCGGGGGTGAAGAACGCACCGCCGGTGTTCGGGATCTCATCGGGCAGCGTCTCGCCGGTGACGAGGTCGCGGACTCGCACCGTGTACAGCTCATCGCCCTCGAAGTCGGTCGACCAGAGCAGCTTCGTCGCGTCGTCGGTGGTGTCGAACGCGCCGAGCGAGAAGAACTCGTGCCCCTCGGCTTCGACGTTCCCGTCGAGCAGGACGCTCTCGCCCGGTACGGGCACACCGGGCTCGAGCAGTGGGGGAGTCCAGTCGTCTGCCGCTGCGGCGGTGCGGCAGTGGATGCCGTACTGCGCGCCCTCCTCGGTGCGGCTGTAGTACCACCAATCGCCCCGGCGCGTCGGCACGGAGAGATCGGTCTCCTGGACGCGACCCTTGATCTCCTGGAACAGCCGCTGGCGCAGCGGCTCGAGGTGGGCCGTCTCGGCGTCCGTGTGGGCGTTCTCCGCCTCGAGGTGCGCGATGACCTCGGCGGACTCCTTGTCGCGCATCCATTCGTAGGGATCCTCGAAGGTGTCACCGTGGTGGGTGCGGAGTGTCGAGCGGCGGGCGGCGATCGGGGCATCAGTCACCGTTCCACGCTAGCCCAGGTCGAGTTGACCGGCCCCTGTGCGGGTGGGAGGATTTACCGGGGCCGGTTAACGGAAGTCAAACCCACGATGAACTCTTCGTTCGTCACGTCGATCCCGTCGACACGAATCTTCTTCCTCAACGACCGAAAGCGAACGGTGGAAACCGCAGCCCTCATCGTCGTGCTCGTCATCGCACTTGCACTGTTCTTCGACTTCACCAACGGGTTTCACGACACGGCCAACGCGATGGCGACGCCCATCGCGACCGGAGCCCTCAAGCCCAAGACCGCGGTGCTCCTCGCCGCTGGGCTCAACCTGGTCGGCGCGTTCCTCTCGACCGAGGTGTCGCAGACCGTCTCGCACGGCATCATCCGTGAGGAGGGGCTGCAGGATCAGGCGAGCATCTTCCTGCCGATGATCTTCGCCGGTCTCATCGGCGCGATCACCTGGAACATGCTGACCTGGCTGCTCGGCCTTCCGTCGAGCTCCTCGCACGCGCTGTTCGGCGGCCTGATCGGCGCGACCCTCGTCGGCGTCGGCGTCGGCGGCATCGACTTCGGAGCCGTGCTCTCCAAGATCATCCTCCCCGCGCTGATCGCCCCCGTCACGGCGGGGCTCATCGCGTTCGCCGCCACCAAGATCGCGTACTCGATCACGCGACGCTACGACAACAAGCCCGACGGACGCGACGGCTTCCGCTGGGGGCAGATCTTCACGTCGTCCATGGTCGCGCTCGCGCACGGCACGAACGACGCGCAGAAGACCATGGGCGTCATCACCCTCGCGCTCATCACCGTCGGCTGGCAGAGCCGCGACCAGGCGGACCCCTACCTGTGGGTCATCATCGCCTGTGCCGTGACGATCGCGCTCGGAACCTATCTCGGCGGCTGGCGGATCATCCGCACCCTCGGCAAGGGGCTCACGGAGGTCAAGCCCGCGCAGGGCTTCTCGGCGGAGAGCTCGACCGCGGCGACGATCCTCGCGTCGAGCTACTTCGGCTTCGCGCTCTCGACCACGCAGGTCGCCTCCGGATCGGTGATCGGGTCCGGCCTCGGTCGCCGAGGATCGACCGTCCGCTGGCGCACAGCGGGGCGCATCGCGATCGGCTGGCTGCTGACCCTTCCGGCCGCCGGCGCGGTCGGAGCCTTCGCCGCCCTGCTGATCACCTGGCTCGGTCCGTGGGGCATCGCGATCGACACCGTCCTCGCTCTCGGCGTGATCATCGGCCTCTTCCTGCGCTCGCGCAAGGACGCAGTGACACACGCCAACGCGATGAGCGATGTGGCGGAGTCCGGTCTCGCCGTCGAGCTTCCCGACACGCCGCCGCCCACGCGGAGGCAGCAGCGCATCGAGCAGGCGAAGGCGGAGGCCAAGGCGCGTGCAGCCGCCCGCGAGAAGGCGAAGGCCGACGCGAAGAAGGCCGCCGACGACAGGAAGAAGTCGTCGAAGGCCAAGTCGGCGAAGAAGGATGCTGCGGCATCGACCGGTGAGGAGTCGAAGTGAACGTCGTCATCGACTGGAACGCCTTCATCCTGGTGTTCGCCGCCGCACTGATCGGAGCGTGTGCGGTCGTCGGGTTCTACGCGATGGGCCTCCGTCTGCTCGTCCGCGGCGGGCATGCTCCCGTGGTGAGCCCCGCCGAGTTCACCGACGCGATCACGGTGATCACGGAGAAGGACCTCAAGCGCGCGGCCAAGCAGGCGGCCAAGGCGGCCAAGAAGAGTCCGCTCACCGACGCGCAGAAGCGCCTCTCCCTGGTCGGCGCCTACGCCTGTTTCGTCGTCTGCGCTCTCGCGGTGATCGGCGGCATCGCGCTGATCGTCATCGGCGGGCACTGACCCGCCAGGAGGATCAGCCCAGCAGACCGGCGACGAGGTCGTCGATCACGTCGTCGGTCGAGGTGTCCGGATCGATCGGAGTGGTCAGTCTGTCCAGCAGGAGACCGTCGATCGCGTAGTGGAAGAGGGCGATCTCGCGTCGGCCGCCGGGGAGTCCGGCCGCGCTGTTGAAGGCGACGTCGCCATCGAAGCCCGCGCGCTGCCACGCGCCGAGGACGGCGGCGACCTCGGGCCGCCGGCTGCTCTCCAGGCGCAGTTCGAACAGGGCGATCGTGACCTCGCGATCGCCGGTGAGGCGGCGGACGATGTCGCGGACGTAGTCGGCGAACAGCGCCCGGCTCGGGGCCTCCGCGGCTCGTCGGTCGAGGTCCTGGGCGGTCGGGGCGAGACGCTCGCCGATGCGCTCGACGAGTCCGGCGACGAGGGCGTCTCTGCTCCGGAAGTAGTTGGACGTGGTGCCCGTCGGCGCGCCGGCCTCGAGGTCGACGGCGCGGTGCGTGAGACCCCGTGAACCCTCGCGTGCGAGCACGGTGAGGCCTGCATCCGCCAGAGACCGGCGGCGGGTGTCGTTCTTCGCCATGCGCTCACTGTAGCGCAACCACTACAGCTGATGTACTCTTCATTCACGACAGATGTTGTGATTGGAGTAGTGATGCGAGAACTGGTCTACTACGTGGCCGTGAGCCTCGACGGCTTCATCGCCGGGCCTGAGGGGGAGTTCGACGCGCTCCTCAGCGAGGGCGATCACATGGCGGCGATCAACGAGCGCTTCGGGGACACCGTTCCCACCGACATCGCCGAGGCGCAGGGGATCTCCCGCGACGGCGGAATGTTCGACACCGTGCTGATGGGGTGGAACACCTACGCCGTGGGCCTGCCGTTCGGCGTCACGAGCCCGTACCGGCACCTGCGCCAGATCGTGTTCTCCCGCTCGAACACGGCGAGCGGGGAGAGCCTCGAGGTGACGGCGGATGATCCTGTCCGCGTGGTCAGGGATCTCAAGCGGCAGAGCGGGGGCGCCATCTGGCTCTGCGGGGGAGGCGCTCTCGCGGCGACCCTCGCCGACGAGATCGATCGCCTCGTGCTGAAGCGGAACCCGCTGCTCTTCGGCAGCGGCATCCGGCTGTTCGGCTCGCGCCCCTACAGTCCGGAGCGGTTCGACGAGATCGGGACGACGGCGTTCGGGTCGGGTGTCGTGCTGTCCGAGTACGTCCGCGCGACCGTCGAGTGACGGCGGGCGGCGGGGCGTCTGTCCCGCCGCCTAGGCTGGAGCCATGTCCGAGCCCCAGGGAGCCGAGTACGCGTTCGGCAGACACCGGCCCGCATCGCACGTGCTCATCCACGTCAGCGATCCGCACTTCCTCGCGGGTGGTGCGCGGCTGGGCGGGCGCTACGACGTGGAGGCGAACTTCGGGCGAACCCTCGACGCGATCCGCGCGGTGCACCCCCATCCGGCGGCCATCGTCATCACGGGTGACCTCGCCGACCTGGGGGAGCCCGACGCCTACCGCCGGCTCCGCGACGCCGTCGAACCGGTGGCGGACGCGCTCGACACCACTGTCGTCTGGGTCGCGGGCAATCATGACGAGCGCCCCGCGCTGCGGGCCGGTCTCCTCGATCTGAGCCCCACCGAGGAGCCGGTCACCGGCGTCTGGGACCTCGACGGACTCCGGCTGATCGCTCTCGACACCAGCGTGCCCGGCTGGCATCACGGGGACCTCGACCGCGCGCAGCTCGACTGGCTGGCCGATCTGCTCCGCGAGCCCGCCCCGCACGGAACGCTGCTGGCCATGCACCATCCGCCGCTGCCGAGTCATCTGCCGCTCTTCGACATCCTCGAGCTGAGGCATCAGGACGAGCTCGCCGAGATCGTCCGCGGCAGCGACGTGCGCGGCATCCTCGCCGGCCACCTGCACTACTCCTCGCACGGGATGTTCGCGGGCGTTCCCGTGAGCGTGGCGTCGGCGACGTGCTACACGATGAACGTGGCGCTGCCCGCGGCGGAGGTCAACGGGATGGACGCCGCTCAGGCGTTCCAGCTGGTGCACGTGCACCCCGACACGATCACGCATGCGGTGGTCCCCGTGACCGATGCCGACACCGGCACGTACTTCTCGCCGGAGTGGCTGGAGCGGATGGCGCGCCTCTCGCCCGAGCAGCGGCTCGAAGCGTTCTCCCGCAAACGCGGTCGCTGAACGGGCGCGGCCGCGGCGCAGGCGTAGACTTGTGGCATCCCCCATACTTCTCACTCGCCACGACCCACAAGGATGTGACATGGCTTCTGCCGCGCCCTCCCTCACCCGTACAGAGACCGATTCCCTCGGGAGCATGGAGATCCCCGCCGACGCGTACTGGGGCATCCACACCGCCCGCGCCGACGCGAACTTCCCGATCACGAAGCGCCCGATCTCGGTGTACCCCGATCTGGTGGTCGCCCTCGCGATGGTCAAGCAGGCCAGTGCCCGCGCGAACCGCGAGATCGGCGTCCTCGACCACGAGCGCGCAGACCTGATCGATCGCGCGGCGCAGCGGGTGATCGACGGCGAGTTCCACGACCAGTTCACGGTCGGAGTCATCCAGGGCGGCGCCGGCACCTCGACAAACATGAACGCGAACGAGGTCATCACCAACATCGCGCTCGAGATGGCAGGACGGGAGAAGGGCGACTACGCCTTCCTGTCGCCGATCGACCACACGAACCGCAGCCAGTCCACGAACGACGTGTACCCGACCGCCGTCAAGATCGGACTGTCGCTGACGCTGCGCTCGCTGCTCGAGGAGCTCGACCTCCTCCGTCGCTCCTTCCTCGGCAAGTCCCGCGAGTTCCACGACGTCCTCAAGGTGGGACGCACGCAGCTCCAGGACGCCGTGCCGATGACGCTCGGTCAGGAGTTCCACGGCTTCGCCACCACGCTCGGCTACGACCACTCGCGCCTCACCGAGAACGCGTCGCTGATGTTCGAGATCAACATGGGCGCGACCGCCATCGGCACCGGCATCACCACCCACCCCGACTACGCGCCCGCCGTGCTCAAGCATCTGCGCGAGATCACCGAGCTCGACCTCGTGACCGCCGGTGACCTCGTCGAGGCCACCAGCGACACCGGTTCGTTCATGTCGTTCTCCTCGACGCTGAAGCGCAACGCGATGAAGCTCTCGAAGATCTGCAACGACCTGCGACTGCTGTCGTCGGGGCCGCAGGCGGGTCTCGGCGAGATCAACCTCCCCGCCATGCAGGCCGGGTCCAGCATCATGCCCGGCAAGGTCAATCCCGTCATCCCCGAGGTCGTCAACCAGGTGGCGTTCGCCGTCGCCGGCGCCGACATGACGGTCACGATGGCCGCGGAGGCTGGACAGCTGCAGCTCAACGCCTTCGAGCCCGTCATCGCGCACTCGATCTTCCAGTCGATCACCTGGATGCGCCAGGCCATGTGGACGCTCCGCGTGAACTGCGTCGACGGCATCACGGCCAACCGCGACCGTCTCGGTGCGATGGTGGGAGCCTCGGTGGGCGTCATCACCGCCCTCACCCCCTTCATCGGCTACGCGGCGGCCGCAGCCCTCGCGAAGACGGCGCTGCTGACGAACCGCAACGTCGCAGACCTCGTCGTGGAGGCCGGGCTGATGTCGCGCGACGAGGTCGCGAAGCAGCTCTCCCCGGCGCGTCTGTCCGGGCTCGAGGCCGTGACGGCGGCGATCCCGATCATCACCCCGGATGACCTCGTAGAGATCTGATCCCCTCTCCTAACAGCCCCGGCGCACCGCGCCGGGGCTGTTCTGCGTTTCGGGAGCGGGGTGCGCGCGGCAGGGGTTGCCGATCGGGAATCTATGCGCTTAGATAGCAGGACATGCGAGTTTAAGCGCATAGATTCTGAGCGAGCGATTCGAGGAGGAAGACGTGAAGTTCACGAGCGTACTGGGGGGAGTGGCGGCTCTGACCGCTGCAACCCTGCTGCTGAGCGGATGCGGGCGTACGGATGACGCCGCATCCGGACCCGGCGAGACGACGACGATCGACGACGGACCCGCGACGGGAACGATCTCCATCTGGGCGATGGGAGCGGAGGGCGAGGCCCTTCCTGACTTCGTGAAGGCGTTCCAGAAGGAGAATCCCGATGTGAAGATCGACGTGACGCCGATCCCGTGGGATGCCGCGCACAACAAGATCCAGACCGCCATCGCCGGTGGCAACACCCCCGACATCGCGATGATGGGGACGACCTGGATGGCCGACTTCGCCGACGCCTTCGCGACGGTTCCGGAGCAGATCTCCACCGACGGCTTCTTCGAGGGAGCACTGAGCACGACGAAGGTGGGCGACCGCGCCGCGGGGGTGCCCTGGTACGTGGACACTCGCGTGCTCTACTACCGCACCGACATCGCGGAGAAGGCGGGCTGGACCGAGGCGCCGAAGACCTGGGAAGAGCTGTCGCAGATGGCCGCCGACATGCAGAGCAAGGGCGGCTCCACGTGGGGCATGCGCCTGCCGGCGGGCAACGACTCCTTCCAGGGCGCCATGTGGATGCCGTGGTCGGCCGGGGCCGAGCTCACCGACGGCAAGAAATGGACTCTCGACACCCCCGAGATGACGAAGGGGCTGGAGTACTACCAGAGCTTCTTCACGGACGGCATCGCCGACCCGAACGTCGACACCTCTCCCGGCGCGACCGAGGCCGAGTTCGTCGACGGCACGGCGCCGATGGTCGTCGAAGGGCCGTTCCTGCGCGGCCAGCTCGAAGCCGTCGGCGGCGAAGGCTTCGCCGACAAGTACACGACGGCGGTGCTTCCGGCTCTCGACGGCTCCGTGTCCTTCAGCGGCGGAGCGAACCTCGTCGTGTTCGACGGCAGTGACAACGCGTCATCCGCGTGGAAGCTCGTCGACTGGCTGAGCCAGCCGAAGACGCAGGCCGCGTTCTTCGAGGCGACCGGTGACCTGCCCGCATCCACCGCGGCGTGGAAGGAGTCGGCCGTCGCCGGCGATGCCGGACTCGCGACGTTCGGCACGCAGCTGGAGACCGCCAAGGCGCCGCCGGTGACGACGAGCTGGGTCAAGGTCGCTGCCAAGGGCGACCAGGCGCTGGAGGCCCTCCGTCGTGGGACGGGCGACGTCGCCGACGTCCTGAAGACGCTGCAGGGCGAAGCGGACACCATCGGGCTGGACTGAGCCGATGTCCGCATCCAGCGCCACCGCCGCGAGGGCCGTCCGCGGCCCTCGCGGCGAGGGGAAGCGAAGCCTGGGCGCGGTGCGTCGCAGGCGTCAGGCCTTCGTCGCCTGGGGCTTCGCCCTCCCGTTCGTCGTCGTGTTCGCGATCTTCATGCTGTTCCCGATCGTCGGATCGTTCGCGATGTCCTTCACCGATTTCACGGCGCGCGACATCAGGTCCCCGTTCGCGGTGAACTTCGTGGGTCTCGAGCAGTTCTTCACCCTGTTCGCCGACTCCCGATTCCTCACCTCTCTCGGGGTCACCGGCATCTTCGTCCTCGTCGGCATCCCGATCACGATGATCGTGGCTCTCGCTCTCGCTCTCGCGCTCAACAACGGGCGCGGACGGATCGTCTCGTTCTTCCGCGTGGGCTTCTACGCGCCCGTGGTGACGAGCATCGTGGCGATCTCCGTGGTGTGGCGCTACATCCTGCAGCCGGACGGGCTGCTGAACTCGGCACTCGCGCTGGTCGGAATCGACGGCCCCAACTGGCTCAACGATCCCGCCTTCGCGCTGCCGTCGCTCATCATGATGGCGGTGTGGCGCAACGTCGGCACGCTCATGGTGATCTTCCTCGCGGGGCTCCAGGCCGTGCCGGAAGACGTGAACGAGGCCGCCACGATGGACGGCGCCTCGCCCTGGCGTCGTCTCATCTCGGTGACGCTGCCGCTGCTGCGGCCGACTCTGCTCCTCGGAGCCGTCCTCATCTCCGTCGGCTACCTCCAGTTCTTCGAGGAGGCCTTCGTGATGACCAAGGGCGGCCCGCTGGACTCGACGCTCTCCGTCGCCTTCTACACGTATCAGCAGTTCGGCTTCGGGGAGTACGGCCTCGCATCGGCGGCGAGCTACGTGCTCTTCCTCGCGATCGCCCTGATCAGCCTGCTGCAGTTCCGGCTGCTCCGTTCGAAGGACTGACGCCATGATGACCTCCACGCTCGCCCCCGCTGCGGATGCTGCGGCGCACCGCCGTCCGAAGCGGCGCCGCTCGACGGGCCGCAGCGGCCGCGCACTCACCTACACCGTCCTGGCCGTCGGACTCGTGCTGTGGCTGATCCCCTTCGTCTGGATGGTGCTGGGCTCCGTCAAGACGCAGGGGGAGATCCTCCGCCGACCGCCGACCTGGTGGCCGGAGAACCCCACGGGCGAGAACTTCGCCGCCTGGTTCGGTCCGCTCGACTTCGGGCACTTCTTCGTGAACAGCCTCGTCGTCGCGGTGGTCACCGTGCTCGGCAACATGGTGTTCTGCTCGATGGTCGGCTATGCGCTCGCCAAGATGGAGTTCCCCGGCAAGAAGGCGCTGTTCGGGCTCGTCATGGTCACCCTCATGGTGCCCGGCGTCGTCACGTTCGTCCCGCTGTTCGTCATGGTCTCCGCGCTCGGTCTGGTGAACACGTTCCCCGGACTCATCCTGCCCTTCCTGACGGCGCCGATCGGGGTGTTCCTCATGCGGCAGTTCATGCTCGGCATCCCCGAGCCGCTGCTGGAGGCGGCTCGACTGGACGGCGCAGGAGAGTGGCGCATCTTCACGCGCATCGTCATGCCGCTGTGCGGGCCGCCGCTGGCGACCCTCGGCATCCTCACGTTCCTGTCCTCCTGGAACAACTTCCTCTGGCCCCTCGTCGCGGCGCAGACGCAGGAGATGTACACGCTCCCCGTCGCCCTGTCGCTCTACTCGACGGGACAGAATGCGACCGACTACGGCCTGCTGCTCGCCGGCTCGGTCCTCGTCATCACGCCGATCCTCCTCCTGTTCGTCTTCCTGCAGCGCTGGTTCATCCGCGGTGTCGCGACGACCGGGCTGAAGTAGACGGCATCCCTCGTCATCTCCCCGTCCCACGGAAAGCAGGACACGCATGAACCCCCACCTCCGCACGTCGAGCGACGGCGTCGAGTACCGCGATCTCAACGGAAACGGGACGATGGATCCGTACGAGGATCCGCGTCTGTCTCCCGCTGAGCGCACCGAGGACCTGCTCGGACGCCTGTCCGTCGAGGAGAAGGCCGGGCTGATGTTCCAGACGGTCATCGAGATCGGGCCCGACGGCGAGGTGCTCGAGACCCCGGGCGCGATCTCCAAGTCGCCGACATCGGACGTCGTGCTCCGCAAGCACCTCAACCACTTCAACGTGCACGCCATGCGGACGGCGCGCGACGGGGCGCGCTGGAACAACAACCTGCAGCGCCTCGCCGAGCAGACGCCGCACGGCATTCCGGTCACGATCAGCACCGACCCGCGGCACGCCTTCGTGGAGAACACGGGAGTCGCCTTCTCCGCCGGTCCGTTCTCGCAGTGGCCGGAGGCGATGGGGCTCGCCGCGATCGACGACATCGACCTGATCCGGCGCTTCGCCGACACGGCGCGTCAGGAATACCTCGCCGTGGGGATCCGTGCGGCGCTGCATCCGCAGATCGACCTGCCCACCGAAGCGCGGTGGGGGCGTCAGGCGCAGACCTTCGGCTACGACGCTGACCGCGTCTCCGAGATCACCGCGGCGTACCTGCAGGGCTTCCAGGGCGAGACGCTCGGCGTGCAGAGCGTGGCGTGCACCACGAAGCACTTCCCCGGCGGCGGACCGCAGCTGGATGGGGAGGACGCGCACTTCCCCTACGGGCGCGAGCAGGTCTACCCCGGCGGACGCTTCGAGGAGCATCTGAAGCCGTTCGTGGAGGCCATCAGGCAGGGCACCGCCGGCATGATGCCGTACTACGGGATGCCCGTCGATCTGGTGCGCAACGGCGAGCGCATCGCCGAGGTCGGCTTCGGGTACAACCGTCAGATCATCACCGACCTCCTCCGCGAGGAGCTCGGCTACGACGGCGTCGTCGTCACCGACTGGGAGCTCGTCAACGACAACCACGTCGGAGATCAGGTGCTGCCGGCGCGGGCATGGGGCGTCGAGCATCTCACGCCGATCGAGCGCATGCAGATGCTCCTCGACGCGGGCGCCGACCAGTTCGGAGGGGAGGAGTGCGTGGAGCTGCTCCTCGAACTCGTCGCGTCCGGTGCGGTTCCCGAGGCGCGGCTCGACGAGTCGGTGCGGCGGATCCTGCTCGTGAAGTTCCAGCTGGGCCTGTTCGACGACCCGTTCGTCGACGAGGGCGAAGCCGAACGCATCGTCGGATCGGCCGCCTTCCGCGCGGAGGGCTTCCGGGCGCAGGCGGAGTCGGTCACCGTGCTCGAGAACCGCGACGGGATGCTGCCGCTCTTCGGCGGCGCGCGCCCCCGCGTGTACGCGGAGGGAGTGCGCGAGCGTGCGCTGGACGAGTACGCGGACTCGGTGCCGCGTCCGGAGGACGCGGATCTCGCGATCGTGAGGATCGGAGCACCGTTCGAACCGCGCGACGACCTCTTCCTCGAACGATGGTTCCATCAGGGGTCCCTGGAGTTCCCTCCCGGACTGGTCGTGCGCCTGCAGCGCATCGCCGCGCACTGTCCGCTCGTGGTGATCGTGAACCTCGACCGCCCCGGCATCCTCACCCCGCTCGTGCCCTTCGCATCCGCGCTGGTCGTCGACTTCGGGACCTCGGACGAGGCGGTGCTCGCGGCTCTCTCCGGGAGGATCGCGCTCCGCGGAACCCTGCCCGTGGAGATCCCCCGGTCCATGGAGGCCGTGCGCCGATCGAGGGCCGATGTTCCCGGGGACACCGCAGATCCGCTGTACCCGCTGCGCAGCGGACTCACCCTGACCTGACGGCGGCCGGAGTCTGCGGCCGTCAGTAGAATCGCCCAGAGAGCGAGGTGTCCATGGCGTCCAGCCGCCCCACCGTCTACGACGTCGCCGAACGCGCGGGCGTCTCCATCGCGACGGTGTCCTTCGCATTCCGCAGGCCTGAGAAGGTCCGCCCGGAGACGAGGGATGCCGTGCTGGAGGCGGCGCGGGAGATCGGCTACGTCCCGAGCGGTTCCGCCCGCAACCTCGCCAGGGGCCGCACGGGTGTCCTCGGTCTCCACCTGTTCGATCTGCTCCTCGACGGCCCGCAGGACGGCGCTCTGCCGCAGCAGCCGGGCGCCCACGAGAAGCGCGTCGACATCGAGACGCTGGATCTCGACGCGGGGCTCGTGCCCTGGGATGCCGCGGAGGACGCCCGCCTCAGCGAGCCCCAGACGTTCCCGCTCTACGTCGACGAGGTGCAGCGCGGCTTCGTGCTGGAGTGCAAGTGCAACGGCCGCGCCGTGCTGCTCAGCACGGGCGGGACGGGACTGTCCGACGTCGCCGACACCGCGGGACGGGTGGACGGGCTCGCGGTGCTGCCGGGGAAGTCGGCGATGGCCTCTCTCGCCTCCGTGGCGTCGAACCTCCCCGTCGTGGTGCTCAGCAGCGAGACCGGCGACGGCCACCACGTTCTCGTGGACAACGTCGGCGGCGAACGACTACTCATCGATCACCTCGTCGACGTGCATGGCGCGTCGACGCTGGGGTGGATCGGCGCGCGCCTCTCGCACGACTACGCAGAGCGCGGGGACGCGTTCTTCCGGATCCTCGCCGAACGCGGAGACGCCGTGACGGGGGAGCAGCTCGACGAGGTCGATCTCGACATCGCGCCGGACTTCGCCGACGTCGTCACCCGTGCCCGCGCGGGCACCCTGCCGGATGCTCTCGTCTGCGCGAGCGACCAGGTCGCCATCGCCCTCATGGACGTGCTGCGCGCCGAGGGCGTCGAGGCGCCTCGCGATGTGCTCATCGTCGGATTCGACGGCATCCTCGCGGCTCGCACGACGACGCCGACGCTCACGACGATTCGTCAGCCGATGGAACTGATGGGCAGGATCGCCGCGCACCTTCTGCTGACGGACCCCGGCGACGGCTCGATGGCGCCGAGGACCGTGCGCCTCGGCGTCGGGCTCCAGCGCGGTGAGAGCTGCGGCTGCGCCGGCTGACGGCGACCGCGGTCAGTCGATCATGCGGCAGTGCGTGGTGAGTTCGCCGATGCCGTCGATGCCGACCGTGACCGTGGAGCGGTCGCGCAGGAAGATCTGCGGGTCACGCGAGTAGCCGGCGCCGCCCGGGCTTCCGGTGGAGATCAGCGTGCCGGGCAGCAACGTGAGCGACTGCGACAGGTGCGCGATGAGCTTCGCGACCGACCGCACCATCTGCCCCGTGGTGGCGTCCTGCACGGTGTGGCCGTCGACGACGGCCCAGATGTGGAGATCCTGCGGGTCGGGGATCTCGTCGACGGTGACCGCGAACGGACCCGTTGGGGTGAACCCGTCGAAGGACTTGCAGCGAGACCACTGCGCCTCGGCGAACTGGACGTTGCGAGCCGTGATGTCGTTGACGACCGTGTAGCCCCAGACGTGGCTCAGGGCCTCGGCCTCGGCGACGTCCTTCGCCGGCGTGCCGATGAGCACACCGAGCTCCGCCTCGTAGTCGACCGCTTCGCTGAGCGCGCGCGGCCAGGTCGTCGTCTCTCCGTGACCGGTGAGCGAGTTGGGCCACAGAGTGAAGACGGTGGGGGCGGCATCGGTCTTCAGACCGAGCTCGCTGGAGTGCGCGGCGTAGTTGAGACCGACGGCCAGCACGGCCGGCGGCGCGAGGACGGCGGATGCGAACGCCCACTCGTCGAGCGGATGACGCGGCGCTGACGCCGACGACAGCGCGGAGCGCAGGGCGTCCAGGGTCTCGTCGCCTCCCTCGATCAGCTGCTGCAGGGTGGCAGGAGGGTCGGACAGGAGATCAGAGACGAGGATGGCGTCGGTGCCCTCCACGACCGCGAGATGAGCGGCGGGGGAGTCGGCACGGCGCAGATGAGCGAACCGCATACCTCTACGGTAGCCGCCATGCCGCTGCGCCGCCTGGAGGAAGTCGCCATGACGAGAGGATCCTGATTGTGGCCAATATGCTGTGCCTATGAGTTCCGGAGGACCGTTCCAGCCATCGCCGTACACTCCGCCGCCCGCCGGGCAGCCTCAGCCGGCACCGCAGCCCGGTCCGCAGGCGGCGCCCGCTCCGCAGTACGCACCCCCGCCGCAGCCGCCCTACGGCGCACCCGCACCGCACTATGCGCCGCCGGCGCAGTCGCCTCAGCCGCCCTACGGCGCACCCGCACCGCAGTACGGTGCTCAGCAGTACGCCCGGTCGGACTACACGCCGGCGGCCTTCGCCCAGCAGCCGGTCTACGGATCGGTGCTCGCCCAGCCCACTCCCTACGCGCCTCCCGCTCCCGTCGCGCCGTCGCCGGCTCAGGGGCTCCCGTCGCTCCCGGCGCCGCGGCGCGGCGGCCGCATCGCCCTCTACTCCCTGTTCGGCGTCCTCGGCTTCCTGCTGATGGCTCTGATCGGCTACTTCGCGATGTTCCTCGGCACCTGGGCATCCGTCATCGGGCTCGTCCTGGCGCTCATCCCGCTCACGATCGTGTTCTTCGTCGTGCGCATGATCGACAGGTGGGAGCCGGAGCCCAAACTCCTGGTGTTCTTCGCGATCGCCTGGGGCGCGATCGCCGCCATCGGGCTCACGCTGCTCGTGGACTTCGGTCTCAGTGCTTTCTTCGGCCCGCGCAGCGACGCGGCCGCTGCGGTCGTGCAGGCGCCCGTCGTGGAGGAGTTCTGGAAGGGCGTCGGCGTCTTCCTCATCTTCCTCATCGCCAGGCGGAGCTTCGACGGGCCGGTCGACGGCGTGGTCTACGGCGCGCTGGTCGGCGCCGGGTTCGCGTTCACCGAGAACATCCAGTACTTCGCGATCAGCCTCATCGAGGGCGGAGGTCCCCAGCTGACGATGACCTTCGTGGTGCGCGCTCTGATGTCGCCCTTCGCCCACGCGATGTTCACCTCGCTCACCGGCCTCGCGATCGGCTTGGCGGCGCGTCGTCACGCGTCAGCGGGAGCGGCCCTCGGGTTCGGGGTTCTCGGCTGGATCGGCGCGATGCTCCTGCACGCGCTGTGGAACGGCACCGCCACCTTCTCCGACTTCTTCCTGCTGTACTTCACGCTGCAGGTGCCGCTGTTCGTCGGCTTCATCTTCGGGATCGTCGCGCTCCGTCGGGAGGAGGCGCGCCTGACGCGATCGCGTCTGGGCGAGTACGCGGCGGCCGGATGGTTCACCCCCGAGGAGGTGAACATGCTGGCGACCCCCGGTGGCCGCAAGGTCGGCATGAGCTGGGCCGCGCAGCTCCGGGGCGACAGGCGTCCGCTGATGCGCGAGTTCATCAAGGACGCGACGACGCTGGCATCGGTGCGTCAGCGTGCGATCACCGGGCGGGATCCGCTCGCCGCGCAGGACGAACAGGCGCTCCTCGTGCGAACCCGCGCCACCAGGGCAGCACTGCTGGCGTACTGAGCGGAGACGGTCATGAGCGCGTTCCTCCTCATCCACGGCGCCGGCGACGTCGGCTGGTCCTGGCACCTCGTGGGGGCCGAGCTCCGCGCGCGCGGCCACGAGGTGTTCGCGCCCGATCTGCCTGGGGGCGACGAGACCCAGGGGTTCGCGGACTACGCCGACGCCGTCGTCGCGGAGGTGGGGGAGCTGCACGATCTGGTCGTGGTGGGGCACTCGATGGGAGCCTTCACCGCTCCCATCCTCGCCGAGCGGTTGTCGGCCGACGTTCTCGTGCTCCTCGCCGGCATGATCCCTTCGCCGGGGGAGTCGCCCGACGAATGGTGGTCGCGCACCCGCTGCGGCGACGCGGTCGCCGCAGCCGCGGAGCGCGACGGAGGTCTCACGGGCAACGAGGATCCCTTCGTGAGCTTCTATCACGACGTGCCGCGCGAACTCGCCGAGGAGGCGATGAGCAAGGAGCGCGCGCATCCGTCTTCTGCCGCGATGGCGGCGCCCTGGCCGCTGGCCGAATGGCCCCGCGTGAGCACGAAGTACATCGTCTGCACCGAGGATCGCTTCTTCCCGCCGGAGTTCCTCAGGGCGCTCGCACTCGAGCGGCTCGATGTCGTCGCGGATGACATCACGGGGAGCCACTGCGTTCCGCTCAGCCACCCCGTCGAGCTCGCGGTGATGCTCGAGGGCTACGCCGCAGAGGCCCGTTCCGGACGGGAGTGAGCGGGCCGAGGCACCGGTCGCAGTGATACGTCGTAGCAAGACTCAGCGCCCGGTGCTGCGGCGATGCCTGCATGTCTACCGGGCGCTGAGTTGATCTGTAAACAGGGTGCACCCGGTGCTCTCGGGTGTCAAGAGGTTTCTTCGCGCCCCCTTCGGGGTCAGACCTCCTCGACGATCACATCGAGGGCCACACCCTCGCACGCGATCCGGGGGAGAGCGGCGAGCCGACTGCCGCGCACCGAGTCGCCCGTCGCGCACCGCGGATCGGTCGAGACCACCACGCGTCCGACACCGTTGGTGAGGGTCACCTGGTGGCCGAGTGCCATGAAGCGCGGTGTGAGCTCCTTCTCGACGGCGGCCACGAGCAGATCGAGGCCGGCGACGCCGATGCGCTCCCCGTCGATGTCGGCGGGGACGGCGATCGTGATGGTGTACTCGTCGCTGCAGAGGTAGTCCACGTACGGGCCGGCGACGTGCGGCTCTCCCGTGGTCATCGGCACGCGATACCACTCCAGGGCGCTGTAGTCGATGTCCTCCTTGTTCACCGTCTGGGAGGCGAGCACCAGCTGACGGTGGTCGGCGCCCTGCCACCACGCGAGGTGGCTGCGCGCGTCGGCGAGGAGATCGATCGCGGCGATGAAACCCGCTCCGTACACGGGAACGCCGGGCAGCTCGAGGGATGCGAGGGCGTGCGGCTCGACGAGCGCATCGATCCTCGCGCTGGTGAGCGGGCTGGTGGCGCGAACGTCCGCCACCTGTGCTGCGAACCGGGGAGCCCAGGCGCGCAGCGCGCGGATGGGCTCGGAGAAGTATCCCCGGACGATCTCGGCCGCGGCCTCGACCGCTGTGGTCTCGGTTCCTGTGGTCATCGCGTCCTCCTGTGCACGTCGATGTCGGTCATCTGTCAGCCGGCTGCAGCCTGCAGCTGGATGAGTGCGTCGATGGTCTCGGAGACCATGAGCTCGGTCCTGGCGCCCGCGGCATCCGGATCCGCGGCCTCGACCGCGTCGATGACGGCGGCGAGATGCCGGGCCTGTCGCAGTCTGTCATCGCTCTCAGACGCGACCAGGCGGAGGTACGGCGAGAGCTCTGCCTGCAGCTTCATCTGCTCCCTGGTCAGGCGCGCGGACTGGCTCAGCGCCACGATCTCGATCTGGACGTCGTCGAGGAGACGGCGCTGCTGATCGCCGTCCAGCTCGCTCAGCCGCTCGATGCGCCGCCGCACCTGCTGCGTCTCCGTGGGATCGGCTCGGCGTGCCGCGAGACGCACGCAGGCGCCGGTGATCGCCGCGTAGTGCGCGCCGAGATCGCGCAGCGCCACGCGGGAGGTCGACCGGACGGCCTCGCGGGCGAAGGAGAGCGGGTCCGCGTGCTCCGCGACGAAGCTGCCGCCGTTGCGTCCGCGCCGTGTCGTGACGAGCCCGCGCCCGCGCAGGGCGAGGAGCGCCTCGCGGACCGTGACAGGAGCGACTCCGAGGCTCTTGGCGAGATCCGCCTCGGTGGGAAGCCGTTCGCCGGCCCGCAGATGGCCGCGGGTGATCGCGTCGACGAGCCTGCGCTCGACGAGCTCGGCGCGGCCCTCGTCTCCGATCGGCTGGAAGAGCGCCCCCTGCAGGCGGTGAGGATGCTGCTGCACGCGGCTCTCCGGCGCCGTCGCAGCGGAATCGGCGGCGGCCTCTGTGGGCGCTGCAATCGGTTCCATCCTCAGATTCTCCACCCTTGTCGGTGAACGCGACAAAATCGGTACTTGAAATATTACCTCTGTGTTTATATGTTTAGGAAACCTTCCGAGTTCGACGTTGATCCGAGGAGCGCGAGATGATCGCCACAGCCCCCGTCGCCGACGCAGTCGCCGATCCCCCCAAGACCGATGGCACCGTGACTCTGCACGGCGTCACGAAGTCGTTCGGCGAGTTCACCGCCGTCCGCGACCTGGAACTCGAGGTCGCATCGGGGGAGTTCCTCTCGATGCTCGGTCCCTCGGGCTCCGGCAAGACGACGGTGCTCCGCATGATCGCCGGGTTCGAGGATGCGACGAGCGGCGTCATCCGCCTGTCCGGGGTCGACGTCACCCGCACGCCGCCGCACGCGCGGCAGGTGAACACGGTCTTCCAGGACTACGCGCTGTTCCCGCACCTCACCATCGCGGAGAACGTGGGATACGGGCTCAAGGTGAGGGGAGAGGGCAAGGCCACGCGCACCGAGCGCGTGCGTCGTGCGCTCCAGCAGGTTCGTCTCGACCATGTCGCCGGCCGACTCCCTCATCAGCTCTCCGGAGGACAGCGGCAGCGCATCGCCCTCGCCCGTGCGCTCATCCTGCGTCCGCAGGTGCTCCTGCTCGATGAGCCTCTCGGAGCGCTCGACAAGCAGCTCCGCGAGCAGATGCAGATCGAGCTCAAGCAGATCCAGCGTGAAGTGGGCATCACGTTCATCTTCGTGACGCACGACCAGGAAGAGGCGCTCACCCTCAGCGACCGCGTCGCCGTCTTCAACAACGGACGGATCGAACAGATCGGGACAGCACGCGACGTCTACGAGTTCCCTCAGACGGAGTTCGTCGCGCGTTTCCTCGGTCTCTCCAACCTCATCGGGGGCGACCTCGCGGGAGAGCTCACGGGCGACAGCCGCACGATGAGCATCCGGCCGGAGCGCGTTCGGCTGCTCGGCGTCGACGACGCGCACGACGAGGGCGAGGTCTCGCTGACGGGGGTCGTCCGCGAGGTCGTCTACACGGGGCCGGCGACGCGATTCCTCGTCTCGACGGACGCCGAGGCCGACATCATCGCCGAACGCCCGAACGCACACCACCCCGCGGCGGGAGCCGCCTTCGGCCGCGGGGACCACGTCCGTGTCGCGTGGACACCTGACCATGCGGCGCGGCTCCCCTGAAACACCCGTACACCCACCTGCAGCACCGATCACAAAGGAGCGATCCATGCGTAAGAAGATCCTGACCGTATCGGCGATGACCGCCGTCGCCGTGCTCTCCCTGTCCGCCTGTTCCGGAACGACCGACGCCCCCGCGGAGGGGGGAGGCCAGCTCGAGATCGACGTCCCCGACATCCCGATGCAGAAGGAGCTCGGCGACTATGAGGGAGAGGTCAACATCGTCGCCTGGAGCGGTTTCGTCGAGTCCGACTGGAGCGACGCGTTCACCGAGGAGACGGGGTGCGTCGTGAACCGCCGCGTCGCCGGCACGAGCGACGAGATGGTGCAGCTCATGCGCACGGGGGACTACGACCTGGTGTCGGCCTCGGGTGACGCGAGCCTCCGCCTCATCGCCGGCGGCGATGTGCAGCCGCTCAACCTCGAGCTGATCCCGAACTTCGGCGACGACATCGTCGAGGGGATGAAGGGGCAGATCTACGACACGATCAACGGCAAGTCCTACGGCATCCCGATCGGCCGCGGCGCGAACATCCTGCAGTACGACAGCGAGGTCGTCACCGAAGAACCCACCAGCTGGGACGTGGCCTGGGAGAAGGACAGTCCGTATGCGGGCAAGATCATCGCCTACGACGCGCCGATCTACATCGCCGACGCCGCGGTCTACCTCATGGCGCACGAACCGGAGCTCGGCATCAAGAACCCGTACGCCCTGGACGAGGAGCAGCTCGCCGCCGTGGTCGACCTGCTGAAGCAGCAGAACGGCATCGTCTCGGAGTACTGGGCCGATCCTGCTGCTCAGATCACCTCGTTCGCCGGCGGCACCACGGTGCTGGGCACGTCGTGGGAGGTGCTGCGCAAGCTCACCGAGGACGACAGGTTCAAGAGCGTGCTGCCGGAGGAAGGGTCGACCGGATGGTCGGACGCGTGGATGCTCGCTGCCGAGGCGAAGAGCCCGAACTGCGCGTACGCGTGGATGGACTACGCGTCCTCGCCCGAGGTCAACGGCGCGATCGCGATGAACTTCGGCATGGCGCCTGCGAACGCGGCGTTCTGCGACACGAGCGACGAGGCGAAGGCGCACTGCGAGTACTACAACGCCACGAACGAGGAGTACTTCAAGAAGGTCTGGTTCTGGACGACGCCGATCGAGCAGTGCATCGACGGGCGGACCGATGTGACCTGCACCAACTTCCAGCAGTGGACAGACGCCTGGTTGACGGTCAAGAACTGATCCACCGGGGGCGGAGCCCGTTCGGGCTCCGCCCCACCGCACTCGACTTCTCGAGACAGGAATGACCATGAAGCGACGCGCACGGATCGCGGGGCTGCTCGCCCTGCCGATGGCCTGGCTCATCGGCGTCTACATCTTCTCCCTCGTGATGCTGCTGGTGACCGCCTTCTGGGTGACCGATCCCTTCACCTCGAAGGTGAAGCCGGGTTTCACGCTCGGCAACTTCGAACAGCTCATCGCCAATCCGGCCTATCTCTCGACGTCGTTGCGCACTCTGGGGATCGCCCTCGCCGTCACCGCGGTGTGCATCCTCATCTCCATCCCGCTCGGGATCTTCATGGCGAAGGTGGCTTCGCCATGGCTGCGCGGAGTGCTCGCGGCGTCGATCACGCTGCCGCTGTGGGCGGGCTATCTGGTGAAGGTCCTCGCCATGAGGATTACCTTCACGGAGGACGGGTTCTTCAACTGGCTGGTCGGACCCGTCGGCGGGCGCGGGCCGGGATTCAGCGCCTTCACCGTGATCCTCACCCTCACCTATCTCTGGCTGCCCTACATGGCCGTGCCCGTGTACACCGCGATCCGACAGCTGCCTCCGAATCTCTTCGACGCGTCGGCCGACCTCGGCGCAGGGTCGTGGCGCACGATCAGGACGGTCGTCCTGCCGCTCATCAAGCCGGCCGTCATCGCCGGCTCGGTCTTCACGTTCTCGCTGAGTCTCGGCGACTATCTCGTCGCCAAGTTCGTCGGGGGGTCGACGCAGATGATCGGAAGCGTGATCGCATCCAACATCAACCTCAACCCGCCCATCGCCGCGGCGTTCTCCCTCGTGCCCATCGCCTTCGTGGTGATCTACCTGGTCGGTGTCCAGCGCACCGGCGCACTGGAAAGGATGTGAGGCCGCCATGCTGAGACTGTCCAGGACCTCCAAGACGATCCTCGGGATCCTCGTCGCCGCGATCCTCGTGTTCATGTATGTGCCGCTGCTGCTCGTGGTGCTGAACTCCTTCAACGGGGCGCGGATCGCGAGCTGGCCGGTGAGCTCCTTCTCCCTGGAGTGGTGGGGCAAGGCCTTCGCGAGCGAACCCGTGCGCGCGGCTCTCCTGAACTCGATCCTGGTCGCGGCGGGAGCCACGGCGATCGCCCTCGTCCTCGGAACGCTCGTCGCCTTCGCGCTGCAGCGGTACTCGTTCTTCGGCCAGCGTGCGGTCAACCTGCTCGTCGTTCTGCCGATCGCGCTGCCCGGCATCGTCACCGGCGTGGCCCTGAGCAACACCTACAACCAGATCCTCGAGCCCATCGGCATCCAGGTCGGCTTCTTCGGGATGATCATCGCCCACGGCACGTTCTGCATCGTGATGGTGTTCAACAACGTGCTCGCACGCCTGCGCCGATTGAACCCCGGCATCGAAGAGGCCTCGAGAGACCTGGGCGCGACGCCGTGGCAGACCTTCCGTCTTGTCACCTTCCCGCAGTTCCGCAGCGCCTTCATCGCCGGAGGCATCCTCGCCTTCGCGCTGAGCTTCGACGAGGTCTACGTCACGATCTTCACCGCCCCGCCCGGGGTGGACACCCTTCCGCTGTGGATCATGAACCAGATGGCGAGGCCCAACGAGGCGAACGTCGTGAACGTGGTCGCCACCGTCGTCATCCTCGCCTCGTTCATCCCGGTGTGGGTGTCGCAGCGCCTCGGGAGGGACCTCGCCGACAGGGACTGAGACCTCGTTCGGCGGTCGCCGGAGTGTTCGCTGTGAGCAGGTGCGCTCGCGTTGACCGGGGGTCGGGGCTCGGGTTGGATGGAGTCATGACTGATCGTACGAAGCCTGAGTTCGACGCACCCGCCGGCCCCGCTCCCGCTGAGCTCGTCATCCGCGACATCATCGTGGGCGACGGCGCCGAGGCGAAGCCCGGCGACACCGTGACCGTCCACTACGCCGGCGTCGAGTTCGACTCCGGCGAGGAGTTCGACTCCTCGTGGGGTCGCGGCGAGACCATCCAGTTCCCGCTGCGCGGGCTCATCCAGGGCTGGCAGGACGGCATCCCTGGTATGAAGGTCGGCGGACGCCGTGAGCTGGTCATCCCTCCGCACCTGGCCTACGGCCCGGTCGGCGGCGGGCACTTCCTCTCCGGCAAGACCCTGATCTTCATCATCGATCTGGTCGCCGTCGGCTGATCCGCACTTCTGCGCAAGGCGTCTCGCTCCCTCGGGGGCGGGGCGCCTTCGTCATTTCGAAGAAGAATCTTCATTCACGGGAATACATGTCTGTGAATGCAAGTTGCACCACTCTGACGCCGCGCACGCGGCCGGACTTTTCGTCAGATCCTCAGAGGAGACACCATGACCAGCATCGACATCCCCGGCTACCGCTCCGGCACCTGGGTGCTCGACCCCGCGCACAGCGAGGTCACCTTCAGCGTCCGTCACATGATGATCTCGAAGGTGCGCGGCACGTTCGGCATCAAGTCCGCGACACTCGTCGCTCCGGAGAACCCGCTCGAGGCCAAGGTCACCGCCAGCGTCGACGTCTCCTCGATCGACACCAAGGATGAGGGCCGCGACACCCACCTCCGCTCCGCCGACTTCTTCGACACCGAGAACTTTCCGACCATGGAGTTCGTGTCGACCGGCACCCGCGTGGAGGACGGCGACTTCTTCGTGGACGGTGACCTCACCATCCGTGGCGTCTCGAAGCCCGTGAGCTTCGCGTTCGACTTCGGCGGCTTCGGCTCCGACCCGTGGGGTTCGTACAAGGCAGGCGCCTCTGCGACCACCGTCATCAACCGCGAGGACTTCGGCCTCACCTGGAACGCCGCCCTCGAGACCGGTGGGGTGCTCGTCGGCAAGGACATCACGATCAACCTCGACCTCCAGGGTGCCCTGCAGCAGGACTGATCGATCCCGCACCCGCATCCCCGACTGCGGGCGTCGATACTCTCGGCGCCCGCCGTCGGCGTATCCGGAGTCCGGGGTGTGTCGGATGCCTGCAGACCGGCTCTGGGCCGCCAGCCGCCGGCGGTCAACCTTCGGCCGGGGGAGAGAGACGCGAACCGACGGCTCGCAGCGACACCGCCGCCCATGTGCGGAAGGGCCTCCAGGCCTCGGAGATGCGCGCGAGCTCGTCATCGCTCGGTGTGTGGTCGAGGCCGTACAGGCTCTGGACGGCGGCCCGCGAGTGGTCCTCCTGAGTCGAGAGGACATCGGTCAGCCCGCACGCGCGAATGACGATGAGCGCGCCGTAGAAGGGGCCGATTCCGGGCAGCCGCTGCACATCGGACATGGCCTCAGCGGGGTCCATGGCGGTGAGGCGCGCCACGTCGAGCAGGCCCTCCTGCGCAGCGTGGGCGATCGCGTGCAGCCGCGGGATGCGGTCGGCAGGCAGCCCCGGCACCGCATCGAGGGCGAGCAGCTGATGCGGCAGGGGAAGGGCGGCTTCCGTGCGGCCGGCGAGTTCGAAAGCGGCGCCGTGCGCGAGTGAGAGCCGCTGGCGGAGGCCGATGCCCCGGCGTCGCGAGCGTCGAGCAGAGAGCGTCGCCCACACCGCCGCCTCGTACGGACTGTAGAAGTTCGACGGACGGAAGCCGGGAGCCTCGGCGTGCACTCGCGTGAGGACCGGATCCGCCGCGCAGACCGCGGACCACGCGTCTCCGTCCTGATCGGCGGACACGACGCGCGCGACCTGAGCGGAGATCGCTCCGAGATCTCCGTCGCCGTGCACGGTGAGCGTGAGCGCGCCCTCGGTCTGGCGCACCTCGACGCCGACCTGCGTGTCGAGCGCGTCCGTGCAGAAGGCCAGGCGCATCACGCCGTCGAAGGACGATTCGTCGCGGTGTCCGAAACCCATGAGTGCGACCTCGCGGAGGTCATAAGGCCCGGTGAGCGGCAGCGTGGCCGTGCGGATGGAGGTGCTCATGCCCACACACTGCACCCGACCTCCGACATCGCTGCGGTCTGCCGTCAGAACCCAGGGCTCAGGGCTCAGGGCTCTCCGCGTCGTAGGCGCGGAAGCGCGGATTCCTCCGGGCCAGCAGCGCCACGAGGGCGATCACGATGAACCCGCCCAGCAATGGCGGGAACCACAGCGCCGTGAAGGTGGCGAGGGTGCCGGCGTACAGCGCGCCCACCCGAGGCCCGCCCGCGACGACGATGATGAACACCCCCTGGAGGCGTCCTCTCATGGTGTCGGGCACGGCGGCCTGCATCATCGTGTTGCGGTAGATCGAGCTCACGTTGTCGGAGGCTCCTGAGAGGGCGAGCGCGACGCAGGCGGCCACGATGAGGGGAATGCTCGGAGATCTCCCGGTGGCCGAGCCGGTGAGGGCGCCGATGAGCAGGACCAGGCCGAACAGGGCGATCGCGGCTCCGTACGCCTCGACGGCTCTCGCGATGCCGCGTCCGTGCCACCGGTACTGCACGACGCGGCCGGAGAGCAGACTCGATCCGAAGGTGCCGACGGCGACGGCCGCGGTGAGCAGGCCGGTGGTGACGGCGCCTCCGCCGAGGATCACCGTGCCCAGCGCGGGGAAGAGCACGAGCGGCTGCCCGAAGGTCATCGCGACGATGTCGAGGATGTACTGCATCCGGATGTTCCCGGCCCTGCGGAGGAAGCGCCAGCCGTCCTTGAGAGACTCGAGGCCCGGCCGCACGGTCTCGCCCTCGGGGCGCAGCGCCGGGAGCGTCCACAGCCCGAGGAACATCGACAGTATGAGCACGACGTCGATCGAGTACGTCCAGCCGTATCCGATCAGGGCGACGAGGATGCCGGCCAGCGCTGGCCCCGCCATGACGGTGAGCCCGAACGCGACGCCGTTCAGCGCGGATGCCGCCGCGAGCTGATCTCTCGGGATCAGGCGGGGCACGATCGCGGTGCGGGTGGCCATGCCCACCGAGTTCGCGGCGGAGTTGATCATGCTGAGCGCGTAGAGCCACCAGATCGTCTCCATGCCGGTCCAGGTGAGCGCGGCGAGGAGTGCCGTCGAGGCGAACGTCACGGTGGCGGCGATCAACGCGACGAGACGGCGGTCGAAGGCGTCGGCGAGCATGCCGCCGTACAGGCCCGCGAGGATCATCGGCACGAGCCCCGCCACCGCGATCATCGACACGGCGAAGGTGCTGTGCGTGAGGGAGAACACGTGCAGCATCACGGTGACGATGGTGAGCTGCCCGCCGATGCCGGTGAGGGTGGATCCGATCCACATCCTGGCGAACGCCGGGCTCCGCCGCAGCGGGGTCAGATCGATGAGATGGCCGCGCGTCGCGCTCACTGTTCTTCTCGGTCCTGCACCCTCCGAGCGTATCCGAGGGGCGGGGGAGTGGGCGCCGCGCATGGTCGCCCGCAGGTGCGGATGGCTGGTAGACTCTTCAGGTTGCCGTTTGATCGGCCGCGGATAAAGAGAGCTCGCACATCAGGTGCCGGGCACCGCGCAACAAGCAGAGAGGGGATCGAATCTATGGCACTGGAAGCAGACGTCAAGAAGGCGATCATCGAAGAGTACGCGACGCACCCCGGTGACACCGGATCCCCCGAGGTGCAGGTCGCAATGCTGACGCAGCGCATCAAGGACCTCACCGAGCACCTCAAGGAGCACAAGCACGACCACCACTCGCGTCGTGGCCTGTTCCTGCTCGTCGGTCAGCGCCGCCGTCTCCTGGGTTACCTCCAGGACATCGACATCAACCGTTACCGCTCGCTCATCGAGCGTCTCGGACTGCGTCGATAAGGCATTGAGCCCAGCGTTCAATCGCGCAGAACATTCTTGAGAAGGCCGCCCACGGTGTGGGCGGCCTTCGTCATGTCCAGGTTGACGACCCGGCTTCTTTCCCGTAGGAAAGTAAGAAGCTTTCCCGATGGAAACCGGGGTCATCATGGAACAGAAGCCGATCGACGGTACCGCACCGCTCGCGCCGCCGTCCGCCGATGTCGCGCGCCAGTACCTCGACGAGGTGGAGGAGGTGCACCGTCGTCGCGACGAACGCGTCGACCGGCGTGCGTCGTCGTGGCAGGCCATTCTCAGCGGCATCGCCGTCGCCGTCCTCATCACCGCCCTGCTGCTGGTCAATCGCGCGGACGCGACGTCGACGCAGCCGTTCGTCTTCCTGGTCATCATCACGGGCCAGATCAGCGCAGGGTTCGCCGAGCGCGCGGGCGTGCAGTGGCGAGCGGTCGGCGCGAGGTCGTGGTCGGTCGTAGCGGTGGTCGCCTACGGCGCAGCGATGGTCGCGTTCTTCCTGCTGATCTTCATCGACGCGCAGAACCGCCCGCTGTGGATGACCTTCATCCCCGGCCTCGCCATTCTTCTGGGGTTCGGCGGTTACGGCGCTGCCCTGCTGTGGCGCGAGCGAGGTCAGGAACGGCGACCCGCGAGACCGCGGGAGCCGTTGCCGGGCCAGACTCGAGCCGCCACCGCGGGCCTCGGCATCCTGATCGGCATCGCCGCGCTGTCGATCGGGATCGAGAACGCGCTGCTCGGTTCGATCGTCGGCATCCTCGTGATGATGGCCGTGGTCGTGTGGCTGTTCCTCTGGGCGACGGATGCGGGCCCGCAGGCGCTCGGACGGTACTGGCGGTGGCCTCAGATCGCGGCCTACCTGTCGAGCATGGGCGTGGTCACCTGGCTCGCGCTCCAGCGTGCGTACTCCGACGCCGTGACCCTGCCGTCGGCCCTGGGAGCGGCCGCAGCAGCCGCAGCGCTGCTGTGCATCGCTGCGTGCCTGCCCGCGCCGGTCGCCGCGCCGGACACGACGGCCGAGGCCGAGGCCCCTTCGGAGGGGAGATGACCGACCGTGACGCCCACCCGCGGACACGTCTCGACGACAACTTCGCCTCGCCCATCAGGTTCTCCCTGATGGCTTCGCTCGGAGAAAGCGTCGAACTCGACTTCGCCACGCTCGCCGACATCCTCCAGGCGAACGACTCCGCCCTCAGCAAGGCGATCTCGCACCTGCAGGCCGCCGGCTACGTGCGAGCACGCAAGGGGAGCGCGGGAAGCCGGCCTCGCACCTGGGTGCGCTCCACTCCGGCAGGAATGAGTGCCTTCTCCGGGCATCTGCGGGCGCTGCGCGAGATCGTCGAGCTCGGCGGGCACGTCGGGTTCTGACGTCTCTCGCGAGTTCGCCGCGGCGACGGACGACCTCGGCGGGGATGCCGACGGCGGGCACGTTGCACGGCGCCGACCCCGCCGGCTCGTCTGTGGAGGTCGGCCGAGCCTTGCACGGGGGTGGCAGTACCGACGGAACGGAAGCGCCGTCGGGTCAGGCGGTCGCCGCCACCAGGTCCGCGTGGTGGATCGCCGCCACGTCGGGGTGCGCGCGCAGCCGGGACTTCAGCGCGTTCTCTCCGTAGAGCGCGTGGATGGGGTTGCTCGGGTCCTCGGTGACCCCTGTCGCCTCGGCCGCGAGGTCGGCGGGCAGCTCGATGAGCGGTAGCCGCTTGTCCAGCGCGGGGTTGAAGAAGAACGGGATCGAGATGCGCTCGTCCGGCGCCTGCGGGGAGACGACGCGGTGATTCGTGGCCTTCAGATAGCCGCCGGTCGCGTACTCGAGCAGCTCGCCGATGTTCACGACGAAGGCGCCGGGCACGGGAGGCGCGTCCACCCACGATCCGTCCCGCTCGACCTGGAGGCCGCCCTTGCCCGGCTCGACCCAGAGCAGGGTCAGCACGCCGGAGTCCTTGTGCGCGCCGACGCCCTGCTGGGGCTCGGGCTCGTGGGTGCCGGGATAGCGGACGATCTTGATGAGAGTGGAGGGCTCGCCGAAGTGCTCGTCGAAGTACGACTCCTCGGCGCCCAGGGCCTGCGCCCAGGCGCGCAGCAGCCTCCGGGCGACATCGGAGAGGGTCTCGTGCCACTCTCCGACGACGTCACGGAGCTCCGGCTGCGCATCGGGCCACAGGTTCGGTCCGATCAGTCGGTTGAAGGCGGGGCCGTCGTCGACCGCCGGGCGCTCGGGGCCGATGTCGATCTGCTCGCGCCAGTCGACCTTCCCCTGCGTGCGCTCTCCGCCGATGCGGGTGTAGCCGCGGAAGTGCGGGCTGTTCACGTTCTCGATCGCGAGCTTGTCGTCCTCCGGCAGGGCGAAGAATTCGAGGGCGGCGCGGTGGAGCCGGGCTTCGAGGTCCGACGAGACGCCGGTGCCGGTGAGGTAGAAGAAGCCGACGTCGTGGGTCGCCTTCCGCAGGTCGTCGCGGAACCGTGCGGCCGCCTCCGGGCCTGCATCGAGCTGGGAGAGGTCGAGGATCGGGAGCGAGAGTTCAGCCATGTCCCGAGAGTAGATCGGCTGTGGGGCACCGGCGTCGAGTGTTTCAGAGCATTACCGAGCGTGACGGCATTCGAGCGGATGATGCGCAGGTGCTAAAGTCTCATCGGTAAGGGATGCCTTACCTTCGTCCGTATCGAGAGAGTCTCCACCCGTGCTCGCCAGCTTTCTGATCGGCCTTCGTGAGGGCCTCGAAGCCGCGCTCGTCGTCGGCATCCTCGTCGCCTACCTCCGCAGGCTCGGCAGGAAGGATGCGCTGCCGCGGCTGTGGGCCGGCATCGGACTGGCCATCGCCCTCGCACTGGGCATCGGCGCGGTGCTCACCTTCGGCGCGTACTCGCTGACTTTCGAGGCGCAGGAGCTCATCGGCGGGCTGCTGTCGCTGCTGGCAGTCGGAATGGTCACCTGGATGATCTTCTGGATGCAGAAGGCCGGGCGCACCATGAAGGCCTCCCTGGAGGGTGGCCTGGACAGGGCGCTCACCCAGGGCGGGTTGTGGGCGCTCATCGCGATCGGCTTCGTGTCTGTTGCGCGCGAGGGCATCGAGACCACCTTGCTGCTGTGGTCGATGCTGCAGGTCTTCGGTGACGCGCCCTCCGCTCTTCTCGGAGCGCTCCTCGGCCTCGGCACCGCCGTGGTGATCGGCTGGTTCCTCGCACGGGGCGCGGTGAAGCTCGACCTCCGCCGGTTCTTCACGTGGACGAGCGGGTTCCTCGTCGTTGTGGCTGCGGGCGTCCTCGCGTATGCGATCATGGACCTCCAGGAGGCGGGTGCGCTCCCTGGGCCGTCTTCCGCCCTGGCGCCCATCGACCCGGTCACCGGTTCCGTCGCCGTCGGCTGGGCCGCCTTCCCGTTCGGATGGGCCTTCGACGTCAGTGCCGTCATCGCCCCGGGCCAGCCCTTGTCGACCATTCTCCAGGCGACCGTGGGCTTCATGCCGCGCATGACCTGGCTTCAGGTCGTGGCGTGGGCGGTCTACATCCTCGTCGTCGGATTCTTCTTCCTCCGCGGTCTTCGCGGCCGCAGGACTGCTCGGGCAGCGGTCGCGCGGGTCGAGAACGCCGCGACCCCTTCACTCACACAGCAAGGAGCAGCATGACCACCTCTCGCCGGATCCTCGGTGCCCTCGCCGCCGCAGGCGCGGCTGCGCTCGTCCTGAGCGGCTGCGTCGCCAAGGCCGACGTCGCCGCTGGCGCCTCGTTCGATGTCTCCTCGACCGACAGCGCGTGCGACGTCTCTGGTGCCACCGCGAAGAGCGGCACGCTGGTCTTCGACGTCAAGAACACCAGCGGCCAGACCAGCGAGTTCTACCTGCTGGCCGAGGACGGCCTCCGGATCGTCGGAGAGGTCGAGAACATCGCCCCCGCCGCGTCGCGCACCCTCACGGTCGTCGCGCAGCCCGGCACCTACTACACGCTCTGCAAGCCCGGCATGATCGGCGACGGCGTCGGCAAGTCCGAGTTCACGGTCACCGGTGACCGCGTCGCCGTCACCGGTGAGGACGCCGAGCAGAAGCAGAAGGCCGTCGACCTCTACGCGGCCTTCGTGAAGGATCAGGTCGGGCAGCTCGTCCCCGCGGTCGACGCCCTCGTGGCCGCGTACGAGTCGGGCGACGACGAGACCGCGCGCACGCTCTTCCCGCAGACCCGCGCGTTCTACGAGCGCATCGAGCCGGTGGCCGAGGCTCTGGGCGACCTCGACCCGAGGATCGACTACCGCGAGGTCGACGCCGTCGCCGAAGGGCTCGACTGGACGGGATTCCACCGCATCGAGAAGGACCTCTGGGTGCCCGCGCAGGACGCGCTGAACGCCGACGGAGAGACTCCCGCCTGGCAGGACTGGGCGCCGTCCACTCCCGAGGAGCGCGCCGGATACGGTGATCAGCTGATCGCCGACACCCAGGAGCTGTACGACTACGTGCACTCGAAGGACTTCACCACGGCGCTCGACGACCAGGGCATCGGCGGCATCTCGAACGGCGCGATCGCGCTGCTCGACGAGGTCGCGACCGGCAAGATCTCCGGCGAGGAGGACTGGTGGTCCGGCACCGACCTCTACGACTTCGCCGCCAACGTCGAGGGGTCCAAGATGGCCTTCTCGCTCGTGCAGGACTTCGCCGACGCGCAGGGCGCCGAGGGTAAGAAGGTCGTGGGTGAGATCGAGGACGGCTATGCGGCCCTCGAGGCGGCGCTCGCGAAGCATGGCTCTCTCACCGACGGCTTCGTGAACTACTCGCAGCTCACGGAGGACGACAAGCGCGAGTTCACCGACCTGATCAACGCGCTGGCGGAGCCGCTGTCCCAGCTCACCGGCACGGTCCTCGACTGACTCGCAGAACAGGTACGATCCCGAGGTGAGCGAAAGCACGACGGATGCCGCTGTCCCCGCGTCGGATGACGATGCGGGGGCCGCGGCATCCGCTTCTCCGGGTCTGAGCAGGCGTGGGCTGCTGGGGTTGGCCCTCGGCGGAGGCGTGGCCGGACTCGCCGTCGGCGTCGGCGGGGGACTGGCCGGAGGCGTCGCGCTCGGACGGGCGAGGGCGGATGCCGACGCGAAGAGCGTCTACGACTTCTTCGGCGCGCACCAGGCGGGCATCACCACCCCTGTGCAGGAGCACCTGCACTTCGCCTCCTTCGACATGATGCCGCGCACAGACCGCGGCGATCTGATCTCGCTGCTGCAGGACTGGTCGTACGCGGCCTCTCGCATCACGCAGGGTCTCGAGGTGAGCGCGACCGGAGCGGTGGGCGGCGACGCCGAGCAGCCGCCGGACGACACCGGCGAGGCGCAGGGGCTTCCCGCGTCCGGGCTCACGATCACGATAGGCTTCGGGCCGACCCTCTTCGAGAACGAGGACGGCGATCGGTACGGCATCGCGGCGCTGCGCCCTGAGGGGCTGGAGCGTCTTCCCGCCTTCCTCGGCGACGACCTCGACCCCGCGCACTCGCACGGAGACCTGTGCATCCAGGCGTGCGCCGACGACCCGCAGGTGGCCGTGCACGCCATCCGGAACCTGAGCCGGATCGCGTTCGGGCGCGCCCGCCTCCGATGGTCGCAACTGGGCTTCGGCAAGACCTCGCGCACCACATCGGCCGGCGCGACTCCGCGCAACCTCTTCGGGTTCAAGGACGGCACGGCGAACATCCTCGCCGACGATGCGAAGGCGCTGGAGGAGAACCTCTGGGTGCCTGCGTCCGCCGAGCCCGCCTGGATGGCCGGCGGCTCGTATCTCGTCGCGCGCAAGATCGCGATGCTCATCGAGACGTGGGACCGTGTGCGGCTCAGCGAGCAGGACACGATCATCGGTCGGGAGAAGGGCAGCGGCGCTCCGCTGTCGGGTGGCGACGAGTTCACCGAGCCGGCGTTCTCGGGGTCGGCGATCGACCGGAACTCGCACGTGCGGCTCGCGCACCCCGACCAGAACGACGGCATCCGCATCCTGCGCCGCGGGTTCAACTACGTCGACGGGAACAACGCGCTCGGACGCCTGGACGCCGGACTGTTCTTCCTCTCGTACCAGCGCGACCCGCAGCAGTTCATCACCCTGCAGAAGCGCCTCTCGACCGACCTGATGAACGAGTACATCCGCCACGTCGGATCGGGGATCTGGGCGATCCCCGGCGGCGCCGCAGCGGGCTCGTACGTCGGCGCCGAGCTGTTCGCCTGAGGCTCGACCTCAGCTCTTCGTCAGATCCTGCGCGAGCATGACCAGGATGCCGCTCGGACCCCGCAGATACGTGAGCCGGTAGACGCCCTGGTAGTCCGCGACGCCGCGCAGCGGGACGCATCCGTGCGTCGCCGCCGTCTCCAGGGCCGCGTCGATGTCGTCGACGGAGAAGGCGACGCGGTGCATGCCGATCTCGTGGGGGAGCGTCGGGTGGGTCTCGATGGCATCGGGGTGGATGTACTCGAACAGCTCGAGGCGGCCGTTGCCGTCCGGCGTCTGGAGCATGGCGATCTTCGCGTGGTTGCCGTCGAGGCCGACCGCGGTGTCGGCCCACTCGCCGCTCACGGTGTCCCGTCCGATGACCGTCAGACCGAGGTCGGTGAAGAAGGCGATGGCTTCGTCGAGGTCCCTCACAGCGATCCCGACGTTCTCCAGAGTGATGGGCATGGGGGCATGCTAACCGCTGTCCCCGACATGCTCCAGAGCGATCGTCGCTACCGTGGTCGCCGGGAGCCGGTCGGGTCGCTGCGGTGCCCCTCGCGGGTGGCGAGCTGCGGATCGGCGAACAGCCAGGCAGGGCGCGGCTCGACCAGGGGCCGGAACAGGCGCCGCACGGGCTTCGTGGCGAGCACGAGAGCGACGAGGATCGACGAGACGGTCACGAGCGGGAGCCAGAGCCATGTCGGCTCGAGATCGCGGAGGATGCCGGACTCGCGGAAGGGGTACAGCACGAACGAGTGCAGCAGGAACACGTACATCGTGTACTGGCCGAACGAGGTCCACCAGTAGGTCCCCCGCGGGATGAGGGTGAAGAAGGCGGCGCTGAGGAGCACCGCGACCACCATCAGGGCGATCCGCGCCCCGCCTGCCCACCACTGCTCTCCGCCGAGATCGGCGTACGAGTCCTCGTAGAACAGCCAGTGCCGCAGGTCGATCTTCTCCCACACGTCAAGCCAGAACCACGCCGCGAACCCGGCTCCCGCCAGGAGAGCGACGGCGATGACCCGAGACCACCACGGCCGGTGTGCCAGAAGCTGGAAGCGCGAGACGATGTCGCGCTCCCGCAGCCACCAGCCGAGAGTGAAGAAGGGCAGCAGGCCGAGCGTGCGTGAGAGCGAGAAGGTGCTGTCGATGTTCGGCAGGTAGCCGACGCCGATCGAGATGACGATCGTCCACAGCAGCGGCCAGCGCAGCAGGGCGAGGTAGGGGAGCACCAGTCGGAAGATGCCGAGGGCCAGCAGGAACCAGAGCGTCCACGACGGCTTGGTGAGGTTGGGGTTCGCCTGCCCCTCGACGAGCCACTTCGTGAGGGTCCAGACGAGCTCGAAGATGACGTACGGCACCAGGATGTCGGTGATGACGCGGGCCATCTGGACCCTGGTCGGCGATCCCGACTTCGAGAAGTACCCCGAGATGATCGCGAAGGCCGGCATGTGGAACGCGTAGAGCGCCAGGTAGAAGGCGAGCGCGATGTCGGAGTCGTAGATGAGACGCTGGATGGCATGGCCGAGCACGACCAGCACGATGCAGATGTAGCGCGCGTTGTCCCAGAACGGCACGCGGCGTCGAGGCCTGGAAACGGCCCCCGTGACGGGGCCTGTCGCATCCGCTCCGGCGCTGTTCATCCTCCGAGGCTACCCCCGGGAATAAAGTTGGTGCGGTCGCGTTGACTCAGATACATTCAAATGAATAGAAACGGATGCCGAGTCGTCCGCTTCGGAGAGCACGGAGAATCATGAGCGAGCAGTCAGGCGCACAGGCGATGCAGTTCGGCATCATGTCGGTCAGCGACATCACCCGCGACCCCACCACCGGCGTCACGCCCAGCGAGCAGGAGCGGATCGCGGCCACGACGACGATCGCCAAGCACGCGGAGGAGGTCGGCCTCGACGTCTTCGCGATCGGCGAGCACCACAATCCGCCGTTCTGGTCGTCCAGCCCCACCACGTTCCTCGCCGCGCTCGCGGCGCAGACCGAGCGTCTCATCGTGTCCACGTCGACGACGCTCATCACCACGAACGACCCCGTGCGCATCGCCGAGGAGTACGCGATGCTGCAGCACGTGTCCGGCGGACGCATGGACCTCATGCTCGGCCGAGGCAACACCGGTCCCGTGTACCCCTGGTTCGGGCAGGACATCCGTCAGGGCCTTCCTCTGGCGATCGAGAACTACGCTCTGCTGCACAAGCTGTGGCGCGAGGACGTCGTCGACTGGGAGGGCAAGTTCCGCACGCCGCTGCAGGGCTTCACCTCGACGCCGCGCCCGCTGGACGGCATCGCCCCCTTCGTGTGGCACGGCTCCATCCGCACCCCGGAGATCGCCGAGCAGGCCGCGTACTACGGCGACGGCTTCTTCGCGAACAACATCTTCTGGCCCAAGGAGCACTATCAGCGCCTGATCGAGCTGTACCGCCAGCGCTACGCGCACTACGGACACGGCACACCCGAGCAGGCGATCGTCGGGCTCGGCGGCCAGGTGTTCATGGCGGCGAAGTCGCAGGACGCGGTGACCCAGTTCCGCCCGTACTTCGACAACGCCCCCGTGTACGGCCACGGCCCGAGCCTCGAGGACTTCAGCGAGATGACCCCGCTCACGGTCGGCTCGCCGCAGCAGGTGATCGACCGCTACGCCGCGATGCGCGAGCACTACGGCGACTACCAGCGTCAGCTCTTCCTCATCGACCACGCGGGGCTGCCGCTGAAGACCGTGCTCGAGCAGCTCGACATCCTCGGCTCCGAGGTCGTCCCTGTGCTCCGCAGGGAGCTCGCGAAGGACCGCCCGGAGTCGGTTCCCGACGCCCCGACCCACGCCGCGCGCGTCACGGCGGTGTACGGCGACGGCCCGACCCGCCAGGCGCGCCCCGGTGCGAACCGCGGCGACAACCTCACCGGCGACTCGCCCTATCAGGACACGCCGGCACCCGCCGGCTCGGCGTTCGGCCTCGGCCGGAAGGAGGCGTGAGATGACCACCACGCGTCGCATCGCCGTCGTCTCGGCCGGGCTCTCCAACCCCTCGTCCACGCGGATGCTGGCGGATCGCCTCGCCGCCGAGACCGTGAAGGCGCTCGCCGCTCATGACATCGAGGCGAGCATCGACGTGATCGAGCTGCGCGACTACGCGCACGACATCACGAACAACATGCTCACGGGCTTCGCCCCGCCGGCGCTGGAGACCGCGATCAACACGGTCGTGTCCGCCGACGCGCTGATCGCCGTGACGCCGATCTTCTCGACGAGCTACTCGGGTCTGTTCAAGTCGTTCATCGACGTGCTCGATCCCGATTCGCTGACCGGGAAGCCGGTCCTGATCGGCGCGAACGCGGGGACGGCGCGGCACTCCCTCGCGATCGACTACGCGATCCGTCCGCTGTTCGCCTACCTCCACGCGGATGCCGTCTCCACCGGCGTGTTCGCCGCCTCCAGTGACTGGGGCGGTGCGGGTGACGACGTCGCCCCGCTCGCCAAGCGCGTGGAGAAGGGCGCACGTGAGCTCGCAGATGCGGTCGCCGCTCGGGACACAGCCGAGGCGGCCGACCCGTTCGACCCCGCGACCTACCTGGGCGAAGGGCGTTCCTTCGGCCACATGCTGGGCGGTCTCGCGGGGGAGTGAGCGGCAGGGGCAGGCGCCGTCGACAATGTCCGTGGGGCATCGTACGGTGGCGTCATGCCCCTTACCTCTGCACTCGAGTCCGTCCGCGCCGGCGTGAACGGCGCGCTCGTCCTGCCGTCCGATGACGGCTTCGACGCCCAGCGCCGTCCGTGGAACCTGGCGGTCGAGCAGCGGCCGGAAGGCGTGGCCGCGCCGGCCGATGTCGCCGATCTGCGGGCTCTGCTGCGCATGGCCGAAGACACCGGCGTGCGCCTCGCGGTGCAGCCGAGCGGGCACGGCGCGTCCGGAGACCTCGCGGGCGCTGTGATCGTCCGGATGGGCGCGTTCGACGCGCTCGACGTCGATCTCGACGCCGGCATCGTCCGCGTGGGAAGCGGAGTTCGATGGGGAGCCGTCGTCGATGCCCTGGAGGGCACCGGCTGGTCGGCGCCCGCAGGCACGAGCCCCGTCGTCACGGTCGCGGGCTACACGCTCGGCGGAGGTCACTCCTGGTTCAGTCGAACGGCAGGCCTGGGATCCGACGGTCTCCGTGCGGCGTGGATCCTGCGCCCGGACGGCACGCACGGGCGCGTCGACGACGACAGCGACCCCGAGCTGATGTGGGCGTTGCGCGGCGCGGGCGGCATCGTCGGGATCGTCACGGCGCTCGAGATCGACCTCGTCCGCACCCCTGACCTGTGGGGCAGCGGGCTGACCTTCGACGTCGCGGATGCCGCGGCAGTCATGCGAGCGGTGCGCGACCTCGCCGCGACCGCGCCCTCCTCGCTCAACGTCTTCATGAACTCGATGCGGATGCCCGATGCTCCGCAGCTGCCGGAGGAGATCCGCGGGCGCAGCTTCCTCACCGTGCAGGCGCTGTCCACCGATGGCGCCGCAGAGGGGCTGATCGACGGCATCCGCCGTGCGGGCACGGTGCGCAGAGAGGTGTCCGGTCCGACGTCGCCCGCCGCTCTCGCTGCGGGGTCGAACGAACCGACAGATCCCACGCCTGGCCGGGGCGCCTCCGCGGCGCTCACGGACCTCGACGACAGCACGATCGACGAGCTGCTGGCCTTCCGCGAGCTGCCGGAGCAGTGGCCCATCATCGGCATCGACATCCGGATGCTCGGAGGGGCTCTCGCGCGTCCTCGTCGGTCCGGACTGGCCTCGCTCGAATCGGCTGGCTGGCTGCTTCACGCGCTCTCGCCGCTGTTCCCGGGCGCGCCGAGGGAGCCGGGAGATGCCAGCATCGCGGGGTTCCGCGACCTTCTCGCTCCGGTCGCCGCGGGGCGCACGATCCCGACGTTCCTCACCCCGGGGCAGACGCTCGACCGCTGCGCCACACCGGCGGAGATCGAGCGCCTCAGAGCACTTCGTGCCGAGGTCGATCCGAACGGACTCCTGTACGAAGGGCGGCTGCCCCGCTGATGTCGCCCGCTCTCGGGGTAGCGTCGTAACCGACACACCCACCAGCTTCGGATGGAGAGCTATGGAGATCGCAGTCGCAGGCGGAACAGGTATCGCAGGATCCGAGGTCGTGAAGATCGCTCAGCAGCGTGGTCACCGAGTCCGCGTCCTCACCCGTGGCAACGGCGTCGATGTGCGCTCCGGGGCCGGACTCGATGAGGCGCTGTCCGGCGCGGACGCCGTGATCGACGTGCTCAGCACCTCGACGCAGAGCGCCCGTGCGGCCACCGAGTTCTTCACCGAGACCTCCTCGCACCTCCTCGCGGCAGGACACCGTTCCGGGGTGGGACACCATCTCGCGCTGTCGATCGTCGGCATCGATCGGGCGCCCCACGGCTATTACGCCGGAAAGCTCGCTCAGGAGCAGACGGTCCGCTCTGGGCAGGTGCCGTGGACGATCCAGAGAGCGACGCAGTTCCACGACTTCGCCGCGCAGACCTACCGCAATGCGGCAGTCGGGCCGCTGCATCTCGCCCTGAGGATGCGCACGCAGCCGATCGCGATCGTGGAGGTCGCGACGCGGCTCGTCGACCTCGCCGAGGCAGGACCGTCGGAGCGGGCGCGGGACATCGCGGGCCCGCAAGAGGAGCAGCTCGTTGACATGATGCGCTCGTGGGCCGCGCACACAGGCAGGAGCGGCTGGATGCCAGCACTCTCCCTCCCCGGGGCCTTCGGGCGTGCGATCCGCGACGGCAGCATCCTCCCGAGTGCGGATGCCGACCTCGGCACCGTGACCTTCGCCGACTGGCTCAACGCGCAGCCCCGAGGCTGACGGCGACGCACGGGGGCCACGCGAGTGAGCGCTTCGCCGTGACGCTCAGCCTGCCCAGAGAAGTTCCAGACAGCACGAAGCGTCGTGGGCAGCAGGCGTTGCCGCCCTGCCACACGCCGGCCGTTCACGACGTCATGAGGAAGCAACCGTTTCAGGAGGATGACGGATATCACCCGCCAACGTGTCGGCGAACAGCATCATCGCATCCATCTCGGTGAGGAAATGATGGCCAGCGGGCAGCCCGTCGAGAACCATCACCGTCTCCTCCACGCGAAGACGCGGCGCCATCCTCGCTGAGAGTACTGCGACATCTGCCGCAAGACATACGGTGCTGTCGATTCCACGCCAGACTCGCACGACGTCGAGTCCCGCATCGACCCGTTCCAGCGACGATGCGAGGCTCTTTCTCATGCCCAGCGCTGAAGCGAGCGCGTACTTGCCCTGATGGCGGAATCGCTTGAGTCGTCT
Organism: Microbacterium sp. LWH10-1.2; assembly: GCF_038397765.1. Lineage (NCBI taxonomy): Bacteria > Bacillati > Actinomycetota > Actinomycetes > Micrococcales > Microbacteriaceae > Microbacterium > Microbacterium sp. LWH10-1.2. Next base: position 1,804,721 of record NZ_CP151638.1, on the reverse strand, counting down.
ATCAACTGCTGCGGCGTGCGAACCGCTCTTCTCGAACGGTAACGTCGGCGGCCATCCGCGCTGCGCGTTCACGGCCACGTACTGATCGCGCCGCGATTCCTCTATCGTCCGAAGGAGTTTTCCTTGCCGAAGGAGCCCACGCCATCCCCTGTCCACGCAGTTCGTCGGCTCGACGAGTGTGAGCGAGCGGCATGGAATCAGTCCGGCGATCGCAGCACTGAACTGCGCGCCGAGGGACTCTCCCACCAGATGAAGCTCAGTTGGCAGACCTCCGAGCACATCGTCTATGGCAGACAACTGAAGGGAGGCCGCGGGGCGGTAGTCGCCACCGATCTGCGCGAGCAGCACATCGGCACGAACCGAGGATGCGCTGGCACTGACCGGGTCTGCCTCGTCCAAGGTGACGCCCGGAGACTCCACACCCACCACGGTGCGGTTCGTTCTCGCGGCAAGAATCTCCATGCGGTCCAGCGCCAGTCGATCGATTCGATAGTCGTACGGCATCGGGTACACGATCGCAGATGCTCGTTCCGGCGCCTTCGGACTCGTCACCGACACGTTGAATCCATGGCGTGATGCAGGAATCCAGCGGGTGACGGTGCTGCGCGCCTCAATGCTGGGTCGCGGGCGGGGCAGGCTGCGGACTGTTCGCATGCCAGTAGTATTCTCCATGCGAGACCGCGCCACCCGTGGTTTCGCCGCGAACAAGGCAGCCGAAGGGCGGGGATTTTGATCGAGGACGACACGGTCGGCGGGACGGATGCGTTCGACGACCGGAACAAGAACTCCATTCAGTTCTGGCAGCGTGAAGCGCACTACTACCAGGTTCGCGCCGGCGGCCAGGGAGCAGCGGCAATCAGGCTCGTCTCGCTCGCGGGACTTGTCGTCGGCGCCGCCGCGGCCCTCGCCTCGAGGGGGCAGAGCACACCTTTCCTGTGGGGAATGCTCATCGTTCCCGTCGTCATACTGCTCATCTTTGCGGTCATCGTCCGGCACTTTCACGAGATGAACATCTTGCGGGCATACTTCGCCTACGCCGAGTTGCAGCTGCGCAATCTCACGTCGAGCAACCCCTTGTACGAGGCCTGGATCCCCTGGGACGCCTACGTGAGAAAGCTGCCCCGCGACGCGCCCCTGATCGTTCCATCGGAGTCGGGCCATAGACGACGGCACCAGCTGATCGTCGGTGCTCACCACGACGCGCCCGTTCTCATCACCATCGTTTGGGCGGTGTCGGTTCTTCTGATCGGGGGCGTCGGGGTTGTGGCGCTCCCTTGGTGGATTCTCACGCAGCTGGCCGCGCCGGACGGAGTGACCCTGTTGGTCGTGGGTTTCGCACTGCTCCTGTTGGTCGCCGCGATTCTCGCGATGACCATGGAGAATCCTCGCCACGAACGTCAGATGCGCGATGTTCTGGCATCACGAGAGCTTCAGAGTCTCCTGAACGCAGGTGGGCGTGATGGAGGCGCAGACAGCGCCTAGGGCGTTTCTCCCGCGTGGTCGGTGAAGAATCGAACGATGCAGGATTCCGTCGCAAGGCGACCGGGAGAAGCGGAAAGCGGTGGCGCCCGGTAGGTTCCGGCGACCCGACAAGATCTCCGAGCGGGCAGTGGTGCGAGCGGGATGTTGGTGTTCAGCCGATGTCGGGCCGGTTCCGGCTCCACGCGTACTCGGTCTCCGGGCGCCCGCGCGTTCCGTAGCGCGCGGCCTTGGCGACGACGCCCTCCGCGACGAGGTGTTCGAGGTAGCGCCGCGTGGCGACGCGCGACATTCCCAGGGCGTCTGCGGCCTCGGTCGCCGACAGCGGGCCGGTCGAACGCAGGATCGTGGCGACACGGTCGAGGGTGCCGCCGGACAGCCCCTTCGGGAGCGCGATTCTGCCCGTCGTCCGCCCGAGCAGGGCGTCGATCTCCGCCTGGGTCGCCTCCCCGTCGGTCGTCCGGGCCTGATCGCGATGCTCCCGGTACGCGGTGAGGCGTTCGGCGAACACCGCGAACGGGAAGGGCTTGACCAGGTACTGGAACACCCCGAGCGCGGCCATCTGCCGCACGGTCTCCGCGTCGCGTACGGCGGTGATGGCGATCACATCGATCGCGGCGGCACGAGCGCGGAGCGTGCGCAGCACATCCAGACCCGTGCCGTCCGGCATCGTGATGTCCAGAAGCACGAGATCGAACGCGCGCTCGGGCGGCTGATCGAGCACCGCGGCGAGGGCCGCACGGGCTCCGGTGCACTCGCCGCCGACGACGAAACCCTCCAGGCGCTCCACGTAGGTGCGATGCAGTTCGAGCGTCAGGGCGTCGTCGTCGACGATCAGCGTACGGATCACGACCTTCTCCTGCCTGCGGCGGGGAGCGTGACGCGGAAGGTCGTCGGATCGTCGAGGATCTCCACGGTGCCCCCGGCATCCGTCACGACCGAGCGGACGAGAGCGAGTCCGACGCCGCGCCCCTGGGCGTCGGCGGGCTTCGTGGAGAAGCCGTGCTCGAAGATCCTCTCCCTGATCTCGGTCGGCACTCCTGCGCCGCTGTCGGCGACGTCGAGCACGATCCCACCGGCGTCGGACGTGCTCAGCGACACCTCGACCCATCGGTCTTCCGCCGCGGAGGCCGCGTCCATCGCGTTGTCGATGAGGTTGCCGAGCACGGACACGCTGTCCACGGTCGACAGGGGCGACCGCGGGGCCTCCGGTTCGATGTGCACCCTCCAGTCGATGCCGCGCTCCTTCGCCTGCGAGGCCTTGCCGAGCAGGAGTGCGCCCACCGCCGGGTCCCCGTGGCGGCGCGCCGTGACCTGGTCGACCAGCGACTGACTCTGCCGGGAGGTCTCGGTGAGGATGTCGATCGCCTCGCCGGTGCGCCCCAGCTCCAGCAGCGCGACAGCGGTGTGCATCCGGTTTCCGTGTTCGTGCGTCTGCGCCCGCAGCGCCTCGCCCAGGGTGCGGATCGACTCGTACGATGACACGGCGTCGCGGACCGTGCCCGGCGGCAGGTCGCCGGCGATGCGCCGGGTGAAGCGCCGGGCGGCCCAGGCTCCGAGCGCACCGATCGCCACGAGCAGAAGGGTGATCGCCAGCGACAGCGGAAGGCGCCGCACGAGCGTCTCGGAGATCGTCTCTGTCGTCACCCCCGCGGAGACCCAGCCCCTCAGCACGCCGTCGGCGTCGATCACGGGGACGATCGTCCGGACCGAAGGGCCGAGCGTGCCGGTGAAGGTCTCGGTGAGCGGGGCCGGCTGCTCGGGTATCGTGCCGAGATAGCGTCCGCCGATCTGCGACAGATCGGGATGGGTGATGCGGATGCCGTCGGTCGTCATGATCGTCACGAAGTCCAGCCCGGCGGAATCGATGACGGAGAGCGCATACGGCTCGAGGGCGGCGGTCGCCGCGTCGGCATCGTCGTCTCGGAGGGCGCTCGACACCGCACCGGATGCGGCGATCGCCGCCGCGGTGGCCCCGGTCACGCGCTCGGCCTCCGCCTGCACGGCGCGCTGCGTCTCCGCCACGAGGAACCCGGCGACGAGGATGCCGATCACCGCCGCGGCCGAGATGAGGACGAGGAAGACGCGGGTGGCGGCGCTGAGCGTGCGGCGCTGCGTCATCGGCATCCTCCGGTCCTCGTCGGCCTGGTCGTGACCAATACGACCACAAATGGCGCCCGTCTGTGAAGTCGGCGACGGTGATGTCACGCCCCGCGACGACGCGGGGAGACGCATGACACGACGACGTTCATGACCGAGGAGGACACATGGCCATCACGACCGGATTCACACTGCCGGGATTCCACTGGCGACGCGGAAAGCAGGCCTGGGACCGGCACACCTGGCTGTATGTGTCGGTGATCATCGCCGTCGTTCTCGGCGCGGTGGTCGGACTCGTCTGGCCGGAGTTCGCACAGGCGCTGGAGCCCATCGGCAAGGGCTTCGTCTCGCTGATCAAGATGATGATCGCCCCCATCATCTTCTGCACGATCGTGATCGGCATCGGCTCGATCGCGAAAGCCGCCACCGTCGGGAAGATCGGCGGGCTCGCACTCGGCTACTTCCTGGTGATGTCGACGTTCGCCCTGGCCATCGGCCTCGTCGTCGGCAACATCATCCACCCCGGCGAGGGCCTGAACATGGCGGGGGCGACCTATGACGCCACCACGACCGAGGCGAAGACCACTCAGGAGTTCGTGCTCGGCATCATCCCGCCCACCTTCTTCGCGGCGTTCACGGGGGAGAGCGTGCTCCAGGTGCTGTTCATCGCTCTCCTGGTCGGGTTCGCGCTGCAGGGGCTCGGCGAGCGCGGTGCCGGCATCATGGACGCCGTCAAGCAGCTGCAGAAGCTGGTGTTCCGCATCCTCGGGATGATCCTGTGGCTCGCCCCGCTCGGCGCGTTCGGCGCCATCGCCGCCGTCGTCGGCAAGACGGGGATCGCGGCGATCTGGAGTCTCGGCGTGCTGATGGTGGCGTTCTACATCACATGCATCGTGTTCATCGTCGTCGTGCTCGGTGCTCTGCTGTGGACTGTGACGAGGGTCAACATCTTCAGCCTGATGAAGTACCTGGCTCGGGAGTACCTGCTGATCGTCGGCACCTCGTCCTCGGAGTCCGCGCTGCCCCGCCTCATCGCCAAGATGGAGCACGTCGGCGTCTCCAAGCCGGTCGTCGGCATCACCGTCCCCACCGGCTACTCGTTCAACCTCGACGGAACGGCGATCTACCTGACGATGGCGTCGCTGTTCATCGCCACGGGAATGGGGCAGCCGATGTCGATCGGCGAGCAGATCGGCCTGCTGGTGTTCATGATCATCGCGAGCAAGGGTGCTGCGGGCGTCACCGGGGCCGGCCTCGCCACTCTCGCCGGAGGACTGCAGGCCTACCGTCCCGACCTCGTCGACGGCGTGGGCGTGATCGTCGGGATCGACCGGTTCATGTCGGAGGGACGCGCGCTGACGAACTTCACGGGCAACGCGGTCGCGACGCTCCTCATCGGCACCTGGACCCGCCAGATCGATCGCGATCGTGTGCGGCAGGTGCTCGGCGGCGAGCTGCCGTTCGATGAGTCGGTGCTCGACGGAGTGGACGCTCACGGAGATGCTCCCGCACCTCAGGCCGCCGATCTGACCGAGCTCAACGATGCCGCCGTGGCCGAGATGTCGGCGAAGGAGGAGAGGGCGAGAGCACGCGCCTCCCAGGGGTGAGCGGGCGGTGAGGGATGCGGGAGCCGGTGGAAGCCGGTTCCCGCATCCGTGTGGTCAACCGCTCTTGCGTCGGAACTCGCGCCGCGTCTGCGGGGCGGGCGCGCCATGGACGGCGGAGTCGCCGTCGAGGTGGGCCTCGCCCTGCCGGTGGTGCGCGTTCTTCTTCTCGAGCGCTTCCTTGAACTTGCGCTTCATGTCCTCGGTCGAGGACGCGCCTTCTTCGGTGCTCATGTCCGCCAGCCTAGGGCACGCCCCCGCCGGTCGGCTGTTCACTTCCGCAGTCTGCGGGTCGACAGGTCGATCGCCGCGCCGAGCCCGACCGCGACGGCGATCGAGACGAGCACCGCCACCACGGGGCCGCCGGGGATGAGTGTGGCCACGATCGCTCCGACCGAGGCCTGATAGGCGGCCCACCCCAGCGCGGCGAGGAAGACGAGGGCCAGGTAGCGGGGAGGGTGGATGCGCGAGGCTCCTGCCACGAGATTGATCGCGAGTCGGGCGAAGGGCACGAACCTCGCCGTGAAGAGCACTGTGGCCGTTCCCGTGTCGAGCCGGCGCCGAGCCCACGCGAGAGCCTGCTGCACCCTGGCGGTGCGCATCCACCGCCAGCGCTCCGTGCCGACCGTGCGCCCGATCAGATAGCAGGCGGCGTCTCCGGCCGCGGCGGCGATGCCCGCGCAGCCGATCACCGCCCAGAGGGGAGGGGTACCGGACGACGCGGAGATCGCACCGAGCGCGGTGACGGCGATCTCCCCGGGTATCACCACGAAGAAGGCGTCGCCCAGGACGAGGAGGCTCATCACGGCGAGGGCCCAGGGGGTGGAGAGCAGATCGAGCGGCACGGCTCCAGAGTGCGCGGCCCAGGTGAACGGCAACCAACGGCGGGATAGCCGGTGACGGGCGCTCCAGCATCCGGTGAACATCTGGTGCCCAGAGCTGTTTCGGACGCCGAGGCCCTCGAGACGACGGCATCCTGAGCGTGTGAGAGTCGCGATCGTGACAGAGTCCTTCCTTCCGCACATGAACGGTGTCACCGGATCCGTGCTGCAGATCCTGAGGCACCTCGAGCGCACGGGCCATGAGGCGCACGTGATCGCACCGGACGCCGTCGGCATCCCCGACTCCGTGCACGCAGCGGTCGTCGAGTCGATCCCCAGCCTCCCGCTGCCCGGCTATCGCAACGTCAGAGTGGGCACGTCCCCGGCGCACCGCGTCGCGGCATCCCTGCGCCGGTTCCAACCGGACGTCGTGCATCTGGCCTCGCCGTTCGCCCTGGGGTGGCGCGGGGTGCTCGCGGCCGAGCGTCTGGGCGTCGCATCGGTCGCCGCCTATCAGACCGATGTCGCCGCGTACACGGAGCGCTACCGGATCGCCGCCACCACCGGCCTCGCCCAGACGCACATCGCGCGGCTGCACCGCAGGGCCACGCTCACGCTCGCGCCATCGGCGGATTCCGCCCATCAGCTCGCGACGCTCGGCGTCGACAGGGTGCGGCGCTGGGGGAGAGGGGTGGACGCCGAGCGCTTCCAGCCGCTGCGACGCGACCCCGCTCTGCGCGGGTCCTGGGGTGCGGAGACCGTGATCGGCTACGTGGGCAGGCTCGCCCCGGAGAAGCAGGTCGAGGACCTCGTCGCGCTGCGCGGGATCCCCGGCACCCGACTGGTGATCGTCGGCGACGGTCCGAGCAGACAGCGGCTGGAGGCTCTGCTCCCCGAGGCGCTGTTCCTCGGCCATCTCGACGGCGATGCGCTCGCCGCGGCGCTGGCCTCGTTCGACGTCTTCGTGCACCCGGGGGAGAGCGAGACGTTCGGACAGACCCTTCAGGAGGCCCACGCGAGCGGCGTCCCCGTCGTCGCCACGGGGCGCGGCGGCCCCCTCGACCTCGTGCGCATGGGCATCGACGGATGGCTCTACCGACCCGGCGACCTCGACGATCTGCGGATGCGCGTGGCCGATCTCGCCGGCGACGTCCGCAAGCGCAGAGCCTTCGGGGAAGCGGGGCACGAGGCCGTGCAGGGGCGCAGCTGGGCCGGCGTATGCGATCAGCTGCTCTCGCACTTCGACGACGCGATGCTCCTGGGGGCGGTGGACCGCGGCCTGCGCGCTCGCCGCGTGGTCAGGCCGGAGCGGTCGACGCCGGCCCCGCAGACGCGCTGGCGGCGCTACGTCGCCCTCGGCGACTCCCTGACCGAGGGGCTGTGCGATCCGGCGCCGGACGGCGCGCTGCGGGGCTGGGCGGATCGCCTCGCACTGCTGCTCGCGGCCCGCGGAGGACTGCACTACGCGAACCTCGCGATCCGTTCGAAGCGGGTGTCGGACGTGTGCGGCCCCCAGCTCGAGCGAGCGCTGCAGCTCCGCCCAGACCTCGTGTCGATCCTCGTCGGGGCGAACGACCTGGTGAAGCCGAACGTCGACGTCCCGGCCCTGGCACGACGGGTCGAGGACGCGGTGGAGCGCCTCAGAGCGTGCGGCGCGGACGTGGTGCTCGTCACCCCCTTCCTCCCCGGACGTCGCGCGGCGGCGATCTACACGCGACGGTTCGCCGCCTTCGCGACCGCGCTGAGCGGAGTCGCCGCGCGCACAGGCGCGATCCTCATCGACACCGATCTGCATCCGTCGCTGCGAGACCGGCCCAACTGGGGGGAGGACCTCGTGCACCTCAGCAGCAGAGGGCACCGGTTCCTCGCGTACCGCGCCGGTGAGGTGCTCGGCGTGCCGCATGCGGAGGCGCTCGGAACGCTGGACGCCGCTCTGCACGAGCACGAGCCGATCGGTGCAGGAGTCTGGTGGCGCCGCCACGCGCTGCCCTGGGTCTGGCGCCGGCTGCATGGCCGCGCCGCGGGAGACGGCAGGTCGGCGAAGCACGACGACTACGTGTACCTCGGACGCTCGTCCGTGCAGAGCGCGGTGGAGGTGCGCTGACCGCTGCCCCGCGGCACGTGCTCGCGGGGCAGCGGTCTCGCTAGCGGCGGCCCATGCCGTGGTACGTCCACCCGGCGGCACGCCACGCGGCCGAGTCGAGGCAGTTGCGACCGTCGATGACGATGCGCTTCGATACCAGTGCGCCGGCGTGCTCAGGAGTGAGATCGCGGCGGTACTCGTCCCATTCGGTCACGATGACGACCGCATCGGCGTCTCGAAGAGCCTCGTCCCTCTCTCGCGTGTAGGAGAGCTGCGGATGCACGGTGGCGGCGTTCTCGGTCGCGGCGGGGTCGGTGACGATCACGTCCGCACCGAGACCCCGCAGTCGCACGGCGACGTCCAGCGCAGGGGAGTCGCGGATGTCGTCGCTGAACGGCTTGAAGGCCGCTCCGAGCACGGCGATGCGGGCGCCGAACACGAGCCCGCCCAGCGCATCGACGACGAGACGGACGGCGCGCTCGCGCCGCCGCAGATTGATCGCGTCCACCTCGTGCAGGAAGCCCACGGCCTCGCGGCGGCCCAGCTCCTCCGCGCGTGCGGCGAAGGCCCTGATGTCCTTGGGCAGGCAGCCGCCGCCGAACCCGATGCCCGAGCCGAGGTAGCGTCGCCCGATCCGCGTGTCGTGGCCGAGGGCGTCGGCGAGAAGCGCCACATCCGCGCCGGCGGCCTCCGCGATCTCCGCCATCGCGTTGATGAAGGAGATCTTCGTGGCGAGGAACGCGTTGGCGGCGCCCTTGACCAGTTCGGCGGTGGCGATATCCGTCACGAGGAACGGCGTCCCGGCATCCACGGCGGGGCGGTACACCTCCCGGAGTAGATCGGCGGCGCTCTCCCCGTCTGTGCCGTCCGGCACGCCCGCCACGATGCGGTCGGGCGAGATGGTGTCGTGCACGGCCCATCCCTCGCGCAGGAACTCCGGATTCCACACCACGGTGGCCCCGGTCTCCGCGACCTTCGCGGCGAGGCGGGTCGCGGTGCCGACGGGGACGGTGGATTTGCCGGCGAGCACGTCCCCGGGTCGGAGGTGCGGGAGGAGCGAGTCGACCGCGGAATCCACGAACCGCAGGTCGGCGGCCTGCCCACCCGCGACCTGCGGGGTGCCGACGGCGAGGAAGTGCACGGCGGAGCCTGCGGCATCCGCCATGCGCGCGCTGAAGTGAAGGCGCCCTGACGCGAGTCCCTCCTGCAGCAGCTCGGTCAGTTGTGGTTCGAAGAAGGGGGCGACGCCGTCGGAGAGAGACGAGATCTTCCGCTCGTCGACGTCGATGCCGATGACGTCGTGTCCGATCGAGGCCATCGCCGCGGCGTGCACGGCACCGAGGTACCCGCAGCCGATCACTGACATGCGCATGGGTACAGACCAGCGGATGCCGGCCACGCCGCGGCGTCCGCCGCCTGAACGGTCGATGACCGGGGAGTGTCCGATCCGCGATGCCCCCGGCGCCACGTCGGAATCCGCCCCTCGCTGGTAGGGTGGGGGAGTTGACGTGTGTCAACCCCACAACTTCATATCGACTCATGGAGCGATCGGCGGAGAAGCTGGTCCCCTGTGGTGGGTTCCTCGGCGATCGTCGGGTGGCTTTCTACTGGTGGCCAGCGCAGGCGACATTCGCGGGAGTGCCCGCGCGCCCGAACCCTGCCCTTCCGCTCCTTCATGAACACGCTCGCGCGTCATACGGATTCGCGAGTCTAAACAAAGAAGGAGAGACCTCTTGGAAGGTCCTGAAATCACCGCCACCGAGGCCGTTCTCGACAACGGCCGCTTCGGCACCCGCACCATCCGCTTCGAGACCGGCCGCCTCGCGCAGCAGGCTCAGGGCGCAGTCGCCGCGTACCTCGACGGCGAGACCATGCTCCTCTCGGCCACCAGCGCAGGCAAGCACCCGCGCGAGGGCTTCGACTTCTTCCCGCTGACGGTCGACGTCGAGGAGCGCTCCTACGCCGCCGGCAAGATCCCCGGCTCGTTCTTCCGTCGCGAGGGCCGCCCCTCCACCGAGGCGATCCTGGTCTGCCGACTGATCGACCGCCCGCTGCGTCCGTCGTTCGTCGACGGCCTGCGCAACGAGGTCCAGATCGTCATCACCGTCCTGTCGATCGCTCCCGGCGAGTTCTACGACGCTCTGGCGATCAACGCGGCCTCCGCGTCGACCCAGATCTCGGGTCTGCCGTTCTCCGGCCCCGTCGCCGGTGTGCGCCTCGCGTTCATCCCGGGTCACGGCGAGCACGCCGACCAGTGGGTCGCGTTCCCGACCGCCGAGCAGGTGTCCGAGGCCGTGTTCGACCTGATCGTCGCCGGTCGTGTCGTCACCAAGTCCGATGGCACGGAAGACGTCGCCATCATGATGGTCGAGGCCGAGGCCACCGAGGGCAGCTGGAACCTCATCAAGGCCGGCGCCACCAAGCCGAGCGAGGAGATCGTGGCCCAGGGCCTCGAGGCCTCGAAGCCGTTCATCGCGCAGCTCGTCAAGGCTCAGGCCGAGCTCGCCGCCACGGCGTCGAAGGAGCCGGGCGTGTACCCGGTCTTCCCGCCGTACGCCGACGAGGTCCTCGACTTCGTCTCCGAGCGCGCGTTCGCCGAGCTCACCGACGTCTACCAGATCGCTGACAAGGTCGAGCGCCAGAACGCCGACGATGCGATCAAGGACCGCGTCAAGGCCGAGCTCGCCGCAGCGGTCGAGGCGGGCACGCTGCCCGAGTCGGCGCTGGGCGAGTTCTCCGCCGCCTACAAGTCGGTCACGAAGAAGATCGTCCGTGGTCGCATCCTGACCGAGAGCGTCCGCATCGACGGTCGCGGCCTGGCGGACATCCGTCCGCTCGATGCCGAGGTGCAGGTCATCCCGCGCGTCCACGGCTCCGCGATCTTCCAGCGCGGTGAGACCCAGATCCTGGGCGTCACCACGCTGAACATGCTCAAGATGGAGCAGCAGATCGACTCGCTGTCCCCGACGACGAGCAAGCGCTACATGCACCACTACAACTTCCCGCCCTACTCGACCGGTGAGACCGGCCGCGTGGGGTCGCCGAAGCGTCGCGAGATCGGGCACGGCTTCCTCGCCGAGCGCGCACTCGTGCCGGTGCTGCCGAGCCGCGAGGAGTTCCCCTACGCGATCCGTCAGGTCTCTGAGGCGCTCAGCTCCAACGGCTCGACCTCGATGGGCTCCGTCTGCGCGTCCACCCTGTCGCTGCTGAACGCGGGTGTGCCGCTGCGCGCCCCCGTCGCCGGCATCGCGATGGGCCTCGTCTCCGACGAGGTCGACGGCGAGACCCGCTACGCGGCGCTGACCGACATCCTTGGTGCTGAGGACGCTCTCGGCGACATGGACTTCAAGGTCGCCGGCACGAGCGAGTTCGTCACGGCGATCCAGCTCGACACGAAGCTCGACGGCATCCCGTCGTCGGTGCTCGCGGGCGCGCTGACCCAGGCCCGCGAGGCCCGTCTGACGATCCTCAACGTCCTGAACGCCGCGATCGATGCTCCCGACGAGATGGCGCCGACCGCGCCTCGCGTCATCAGCGTCCAGATCCCGGTCGACAAGATCGGCGAGCTGATCGGCCCGAAGGGCAAGACGATCAACGCGATCCAGGACGAGACCGGCGCTCAGATCTCCATCGAGGAGGACGGCACCGTCTACATCGGCGCGACCGACGGCCCCTCGGCCGAGGCCGCCCGCGCCCAGGTCAACGCGATCGCCAACCCGACCAACCCCGAGGTCGGCGAGCAGTTCCTCGGAACCGTCGTGAAGATCGCCACCTTCGGCGCCTTCATCTCGCTGCTCCCGGGCAAGGACGGCCTGCTGCACGTCACCGAGGTGCGCAAGCTCGCCGGTGGCAAGCGCGTCGAGAACGTCGAGGACGTGCTGTCCGTCGGCCAGAAGATCCTCGTGAAGATCACGAAGATCGACGACCGCGGCAAGCTGTCGCTCGAGCCCGTCCTCGACGACGCTCCGGCAGCCGATGCGGCTCCTGCGGAGGACGCCGCCGCCGAGTAAGCATCGATGCTCGCACGGAACCCGGCTCCTCCTTCGTGGAGGGGCCGGGTTCCGTCGTATTCGATGTGACCAAAACGTTACGGGAAGTTTCCGCGGCGTTCGCCGGAATGGACGGCCCGTTCCCAGATGTCGCTTACCCTCGAAGTACGCACCGGGGGGTGCACACACAAGCAGTGACGCAGGTCGGAACGCACCGATCGACGCGGGGGTGAAAGTATGCGGTTGTTCAGCGTAGGCGCAGGAGCGCCGGTCGAGCGTGCACAGCACGAGACCGCTGAGCACCCGTCCGCGCCCATTCCGATCGTCGGCCCAGGCGTCGGCGAGAACATTCGCGTCGCGCTCGGCGAGACGGGCTTCGAGACGTTCCCCCTCATGCTCGGAGCCGCCGAGTTCGGCTGGAACGTCGATCTCGAGACCAGCCACGGCATCCTCGACCGCTACATCGAGTTCGGCGGCAACGCGATCCACACCGCCGACGGATTCTCCGGCGGTCGCAGCGAGCACATCATCGGCCAGTGGCTGCGTTCTCGCGGGCTCCGCGACCGCACCCTGCTGAGCGTCCGCATCGGCGCTCACGCCGACAACCCCGGCCTCGGTTCGGTGAACCTGGTGCGCGCCGTGGAGGGTTCGCTCACGCGACTCGGCGTCGAGCGCATCGACGTGCTGTACCTCGACGCCACGCTCGACGTCACGACCAACCTCGAAGACACGCTCGCCACGGTGGAGTGGCTCGTCGAGGCCGGGAAGATCGGCTCGGTCGGCGCCTTCGGCTTCTCGCCGGAGCGCCTCGTCGAAGCGCGTATCCTCGCCTCCGCGGGCTATCCGCGCATCGAGGTCATCGATGCGCCGTACAACCTCGTCCGCCGTCAGCCCTTCGAGGGCGACCTGCGACTTGTCGCCGGCGCACAGAACCTGGCGGTCACGCCGTCGCACGCGCTGGAGCACGGCTTCCTGTCCGGGCGCCACCGCAGCAAGGCGCTCGCATCCCAGGGGGTTCGGGGCGAGCAGCTGAGGAGCCACCTCAACCGTCGGGGCATCAAGATCCTGCGGGCGCTCGACCAGGTCGCGACCGAGCTGTCGGTGCCTGTCGCCGCCGTCTCGATCGCCTGGCTGCTCGCTCAGCGCACCATCGCGGCGCCGATCGTGAACACCTTCGCGACCGATCACGTCGACGAGCTCATGCAGGGCGCAGGGGTCACGCTGTCCCGCGCGCAGGTCGCCGACCTCACTCGCGCGGGCAACTGAGCGTCGTCACGCGGCCGTCACATACCTGGCATATGGTGGAGTGAAGCCCGGCAGATGCTGGCGATGAAGCGAGCGAGTTGTGACGCACTACATATATCTGGTCAGACACGGTGAACATCAGGATGCCGAGCACGGCCTCGCCGACGGACCCCTCTCGCCCAGGGGGCAGCGTCAGGCGGAGCTGATCGCCGACCGCCTCTCCGGGCTCCCTCTCGACGCGGTGTGGCATTCGCCGCTGCTGCGGGCGAACGAGACGGCGCGTGCGGTCGCCGAGCGCCTCCCGTCCGTCGACCCCGAGCCGACGGCGCTGCTCTTCGACTGCGTTCCCACCGGCATGACGGAGGAGACGCCTGCGGCGTTCGAGCCCTTCTTCGGCTCGGTCACCGAGGCGGAGATCGAGGCGGGCGGTGCGCAGATGGCCGACGCGGTGAACGAGTTCCTCGTGCGCAAGACCGGTGACGTGCACGAGGTGCTCATCACGCACAACTTCGTGATCTCCTGGTTCGTCCGGGAGGTGCTGGGCGCGCCCGAGTGGCGCTGGATGACCCTCAACCAGGCCCACTGCGGGCTCACCGTGATCGCTCAGAAGCAGGGGCGTCCCTGGACGCTCCTCACGCACAACGACACCGGGCACCTCCCGGTGGAGCTCCGCACGGGCATCCCCGACGGCATGCCCGTCTGAGCAGGAGACGCGAACTGCGGGCGGATTCCGCTGCGGACCGGGCGCTGCTCCACCCGAAATAGACTGGACCCATGACCCAGCACGTTGCACTCGTCGGCGGAACCGGAAAGCTCGGGAAGATCATCCACGCGGTGATCGACGAGCTCGACGGGATCGAGGTGAGCCGCGTGCTGACGTCGTCGAGCGACCTCTCGGAGATGGACGGCGTCGATCTCGTCATCGACGCGACGACGCCCCAGATCAGCATCGACGTCGTGCGCGCAGCGGTCGAACGCGGCATCAACGTGCTCGTCGCCACCTCCGGCTGGTCGGCGGAGCGCATCGCTCTCGTCCGTCCGCTCGTCGAGGCCGCGGGGACGGGCGCCGTGTTCATCCCGAACTTCTCGCTGGGGTCGGTGCTGGGATCGGCTCTCGCAGCGGCAGCCGCCCCGTTCTTCGGCTCTGCCGAGATCATCGAGGCTCACCACGCCTCGAAGATCGATTCCCCCAGCGGCACCGCCGTGCGCACGGCGGAGCTGATCGCCGCTGCGCGTGCGGAGCAGGGGCCGGTGAGCGCCCCGCACGCCGACCAGCGCGCCCGTGGCCAGCAGGTCGGCAGTGTGCCGATCCACTCGCTGCGACGCCCCGGGGTCATCGCGAAGCAGGAGGTCATCCTCTCCGGACCGGGAGAGTCGCTGACGTTCACGCACGACACCGTCGACTCCGCTCTCGCCTACGCCCCCGGCATCCGCCTGGCCGTGCCGCATGCGTTGACCGCGACCGGCGTGGTCGTGGGGCTGGAGAACATGATCGACATCGGCATCCGATCATGATGTCGCGTATCGGCGTCGCCGTGATGGGCGCCTGCCTGGCGCTGTATCTCGTCGTCGTGGGGCAGCGCGCCATCGTCATGCTGATGACGGGCGAGCCCATCGCCATCGCGATCGGCGTCGCGCTCCTGGTGATGCCGCTGATCGGCGCGTGGGCGCTCTATCGCGAGACGCGCTTCGGGTTCGCCGCTGATCGGCTGGGTCGTGCGCTCGACGCCGAGGGCGGGATGCCGGAGGCGGAGGGCGAGGTCAGCGCGAGCGGACGTCTGCCCCGCGAGGACGTGGAGCCGATGATCGCGAAGTACACCGCGGCCGCCGAGGAGGCGCCGGACGACTGGCGTGCACGCTATCGGCTCGGTGTGGTGCAGGATGCCGCCGGGCGCCGCAAGGACGCCCGGGCCAGCATCCGCGAGGCGATCCGCCTCGAACGCGCCTGATCAGGCGAGCGTCGCCTCGAGGGTGATCTCGATGCCCGCGAGCGCCTGAGACACGGGGCAGCCGACCTTGGCACCCTCGGCGATCTCCTGGAACTGCTCGGGGGTGAGCCCCGGCACGGAGGCGTTCACGTTGAGGTGGCTGCCGGTGATGCCGGTGCCGGGCTTGAAGGTGACCGATGCGCTCGTGTTCACGCGCTCCGGCGGGGTGCCGTTCTCGGCGAGGGCGTGCGAGAGCGCCATGCTGAAGCAGGACGCATGGGCGGCCGCGATGAGCTCCTCCGGCGTGGTGGTGGTGTCGCTGCCTTCGCTGCGGGCCTTCCAGTCGATCGGGAAGGTGCCCAGGTTCGACGACGAGAACGCGACGGTGCCCGAGCCTTCCATGAGCGATCCGGTCCAGGTGCTGGTGGCTTCGCTGGTGACGGGCATGGTGACCTCCGGTTCTCGCACTGCCCGAGCGGCAGCGTCGCGTCCCGGCCAGCCTACCTACCGGGGCGACCCTGCGGAACAGCGCGCTCAGGCGGGGGAGGCGGCCCTACCGACGAGCCCGGCGCGCTGGAGCAGCAGGTAGAGCTGGCAACCCAGGCAGAGTCCGAACGCGGCGTTCAGGAAAGCGGCGATGAAGGCGGCGGCCGTCGCGATGGGGAGTGCCCACGGCACGCCGAGCAGGTGGAGCACGAGTCCGATCGTGACCACGAAGAGGCCCACTCCCTGAGCGAATCGCGGAGGGCGCGGGTCTTCGAGCTCGGTCGGGGGAGCGAGGCGAGGGCGCACGGCTCTGCGGAAGAGAACGCCCCAGGGGGCGGTCGACGGAGACACGACGCTCCACAGGAAGAGCAGGGCGATCACGAGCGTGAGCAGGAACGCGGGGTCGAACACGCGCTGCACGAGAGACGCCGATGAGAGCGCCCACCCGTCCGAGGGGAACGTCGCGTCCGCCAGCGGCTGATAGGCGAACCAGCCGAAGCCCGCGCGTGCGGTGGAGATCCCGATGAGTCCGAGGAACGTGGCCGCGAGCAGCAGCACGGTCGTGATCGTCGCGGCGAAGCGGGGGCCGCGGGGGTCGATGCCGGCGGGAGTGGACATGGGGGACTCCAGACTGTGCCTCAGACGGCGGCGAGGGCTTCGGTGAGGGCGTGCCGGTGCGGTACGCCGTTGAATCGTGCGCGGACGGCTCCCGAGCCGTCGACGAGGAACGTCGTCGGCGTCTGCAGCACCCGGTAGCGCGTGGACAGGTCAGGGCGATGGGTCAAGTCGACCTCGATGTGAGCGAGCCCGTCGTCCTGCGTGGCGATTGTGCTGAGCATCCGCCTGACCTGCGGGCATCGCGCGCACATCTCCGTGCTGAACTGCACGAGCGTGGCCTTGGCGCCCAGCTCTGCGGCGGCATCCGCGGGGTCGAATCGCAGATGTCCGCCCCCTCGCCGGCGACCGTCGAGCACGCGCAGGACCACTCCGACGAGCACGGCGACCACGAGGAGGACTCCCGCGATCGCAAGGGCGAGAAGTGGCGACATGCGAAGAGCGTACGTCCGTCCCGCCCCCGACGGGGTCGATGTTTCGGAGTAAGACGCCCGAGCTCGTTCCGCGTGGGGACGGTAGTCTGGCTGTCATGAGCGAAGCCGTCCTGACGCCGTACGAAGACCTGCTCCGCGACGTGCTGGAGACCGGCACGCACAAGTCGGATCGCACCGGAACCGGCACCACGAGCGTGTTCGGACGGCAGATCCGCTTCGACCTCGCGAAGGGCTTCCCGCTCATCACCACGAAGCGCGTGCACTTCAAGTCCATCGCGTACGAACTGCTCTGGTTCCTGCGCGGCGACTCGAACGTGCGATGGCTGCAGGAGAACGGCGTCACCATCTGGGACGAATGGGCGGATGCCGAGGGCGACCTCGGTCCTGTCTACGGAGTGCAGTGGCGCTCGTGGCCGACGCCGGACGGCGAGAGCATCGACCAGTTGTCCGAGGTGATCGAGCAGATCAGGGCCACCCCCGACTCGCGTCGGCTCATCGTGTCGGCCTGGAACCCCGCCGACATCCCCGACATGGCGCTGGCTCCGTGCCACGCCCTGTTCCAGTTCTACGTCGCCGACGGCAAGCTGTCGTGCCAGCTGTATCAGCGCAGCGCCGACCTCTTCCTCGGCGTCCCGTTCAACATCGCCTCCTACGCGCTCCTCACGCTGATGGTCGCGCAGCAGGTCGGCCTCGAGCCCGGCGACTTCGTCTGGACCGGTGGCGACTGCCACATCTACGACAACCACGTCGAGCAGGTGCGCGAGCAGCTCTCGCGTGAGGCGTACCCCTATCCGACGCTCCGCTTCGCGCGGACGCCCGAGTCGATCCTCGACTACCGGTACGAGGACTTCGTCGTCGAGGGCTACCAGCACCACGCCCCGATCCGCGCGGCGGTGGCCGTATGACGTGGGTGGGCCTGATCTGGGCGGAGGCGCACGGAGGCGTCATCGGCGCCGAGGGGGGGATGCCGTGGCATGTTCCCGAGGACCTCGCGCACTTCAAGGACGTGACGCTCGGCGCTCCCGTCGTGATGGGTCGCAAGACCTGGGATTCGCTGCCGGAGCGGTTCCGTCCGCTTCCCGGGCGCGAGAACATCGTCATCACGCGACAGCAGGACTGGGCGGGGGAGGGTGCGCGGCGCGCAGCCACCGTCGCCGAAGCGGTCCGCGGGCAGGAGCGGGTATGGGTCATCGGCGGCGCCGAGATCTTCCGTCAGGTGTCGGCGGATGCCGACCGTCTCGAGGTGACGGAGCTCGACGTCGACGTCGCGGGCGACGCTTACGCCCCGTCGAAGGCGGGGTGGCGTCTCGTCGACGAGGGGGAGTGGCAGACCTCCCGCACCGGCATCCGCTACCGCTTCCTCGGATACGAGCGCTGAGATGCCCACCGCACTGATCACCGGAGCCAGCGCCGGCCTGGGCGCCGAGTTCGCCCGTCAGCTGGCCCGTCGCCGCGCCGACCTGATCCTGGTCGCGCGTTCCGTCGACGCCCTCGAGGAGTTCGCGACCGAGCTGCGAGGAGCGTACGGTGTCGCCGTCGAGGTGCTCCCCGCCGACCTCGCCGTCGAGGGGGACGTCGAGCGGGTGGCCGCCCGGCTGCTCGACACCGCGGACCCCGTCGATCTGCTCGTCAACAACGCCGGCTTCGGCCTTCCGCTGCAGTTCGCCGACAACGACATCGCCGACGAGGTGCGCCATCTCCGCGTGCACGTCGAGGCCTCCATGCGCCTCATGCACGCCGCTCTGCAGACGATGCGCGGTCGCGGCGGCAGGATCATCAACGTCGCCTCGGTCGCCGGCTTCATCTCCCGTTCCACCTACTCGGCGTGCAAGAGCTGGCTGATCGGCTTCAGCCGCTGGGCGAACGCGGAGTACGCACGCGACGGAGTGACCGTGACGGCCCTGTGCCCGGGATTCGTGCACACGACCTTCCACGAGCGCATGGGACTCGAACAGGGGCACGAGGGCGTGCCGAGCATCCTGTGGCTGCAGGCTCCCGATGTCGTGCGCGCGGGTCTGCGCGACGCGGCGCGCGGCAGGGCGGTCTCGATCCCGTCCCTGCGCTACAAGGCCGTCGTCGCTCTGACGCGCATCCTCCCGCGTGGGCTCACCTCGGGTGTCGCGCGCCGAGGACGGGTCTGAGGACGGGGATCAGCGGAAGCGTCCGAGGCGGATCCCGGCGTACGCGATCGCGGCGACCGTCTCGCCATCGGTGATGCGTCCGTCCGCGATCATCGCCAGCACCTCCGTGAACGGAACCCGTGTGACGGCGGCGATGCCCTCCTCGGCCTGACTGTGCTTCGGGTCTTCGGCCGCACGCCGGAGGCCACGGGCGAGGAACACGTGCTCCGGCGCATCCGCGATGCCGTTCAGGGCGTTCATGGTGCCGATCGCGGTCCACTCCGACGCCTCGAGCCCCGTCTCCTCGAGGAGCTCCCGGCGTGCGGCGACCGGCGGATCCTCGCCGTCGCTGCCGCCCGCGGGGACCTCTATCGATGTGCCGGTGGTGTACCGGTCGAGCGTGACCAGGCAGATGCGGTCCTCGTCGTCGACGGCCACCACGAACACGGCGGGATTCCTCATCGTCACCACGCCGTAGATGCCGTTGCCCGCAGGACCCGTGACCCGGTCCTCCCTGACCGAGATCCAGCTGTTCGCGTAGACCGTCGTCGATTCGTGCGTCTCCCAGACCATGGGACGAGCCTAGGTGCCGGTCTGCCTAGGATCGACTCATGGGCTGGTTCGGGAGGAAGCGCGATCCCCAGGACGCGAACGAGATGCTGCGGCAGTACAACGACGCGGAGGCCGCCCGTCTGGCCGGGCTGGCGAACGGCACGTCAGCGGATGCCGCACGGCCGTCGTTCTCCGCAGCGGGATCCGCGGCGGAGTTCGCGGTGGAGGACGTCTTCACCATCACCGGCCGCGGACAGGTCGCCACCGGCACGGTCTCGTCAGGCGTGCTCCGTGTCGGTGACGCGGTGACCGTGCACCGCGGCGCGTCCGAGGTCGCGGTCTCGGAGATCACCGGCATCGAGATGTTCCGCAAGAAGGCGAACGAGGCGACCGTCGGGACGATGGCAGGTCTTCTGCTCCGAGGGAAGCTCGACATCGCCCGGGGCGACGTCATCCGGGCTCGTTCGTCAGCGTGAGCGGCATCCGAACCGATACGCTGGAGGCATGACGCACTCGGGCAACCCCTTCGGACAGGTTCTCGTCGCGCTCGTCACTCCGATGACGGCCGACGGCGAAGTCGACTGGCCCGCCGTCGAGAAGCACATGGATGACGTCATCACCGCGGGTGCTGACGGCATCGTCGTGACGGGAACGACCGGCGAGACCTCCACTCTGACCGACCCTGAGAAGCTCAAGCTCGTCGAGGTCGGCAAGTCCGTGTCGGCGGGACGCGCGAAGATCATCACCGGCGGCGGGTCCAACGAGACCGCGCACGCGATCGAGCTGTACAAGGCCAGCGAGAAGGCCGGTGCCGACGGCATCATGATCGTCACGCCGTACTACAACAAGCCGACCCAGGCGGGCATCCTCACGCACTTCCGGCTCGTCGCCGACGCCACCGATCTGCCGGTGATCCTCTACGACATTCCCGGCCGCACCGGCGTGCCCATAAAGTACGAGACGATCCTGCGCCTCGCGAAGCACCCCAACATCCTCGCCGTGAAAGACGCCAAGGGCGACTTCTCCGAGGTCAGCCGGGTGCTCAACCAGACCGACCTGATGTACTTCTCGGGCGATGACGCGAACGTGCTCCCGCACCTCGCGATCGGCGCGACGGGCCTCATCGGCGTCACCGCGAACATCACCGCCACCCCGTACCGCACCATCGTCGACGCGGTGAACCGCGGCGACCTCGCCACGGCGACCGCAGAGCACAAGCGCCTCGAGCCTCTCGTGCGCGCCGCGATGACGCATGTGCCCGGCACGGTGGCGGCGAAGTACATCCTGCACGGACTCGGCCGCATCTCGAGCCCGCGCGTCCGTCTGCCCCTGGTCGGTCCGGAGGAGTGGGAGGCCGCCCTCATCGAGGACGAGCTCGCTCTCGTCACTGACGTGCCGGGCGCAGACTTCTCGAACTTCCGCCCCGACCGCAACGCGGCTGCGGGCGGCGCCCTGCCCAAGGTGCACGGCACGACGCGCTGACCCGCGTCGCCATGAACGAACGGACGCGCACAGTGTCCGACTGAGGAGACAGCATGTCCATCCCCATCGCAGATCCTGCCGCACTCGACGAGGGGACCCTGCGCGTCACGCCGCTCGGCGGCCTCGGCGAGATCGGTCGCAACATGACCATCTTCGAGTTCGACGGCAAGATCCTCATCGTCGACTGCGGTGTGCTCTTCCCCGAGGAGCACCAGCCGGGCGTCGACCTGATCCTTCCCGACTTCGAGCCGATCAGACACCGCCTCGATGACATCGTCGGCGTCGTGCTGACGCACGGCCACGAGGACCACATCGGCGCCGTGCCCTATCTGCTGCGCATGAAGAGCGACATCCCGCTCATCGGCTCGGGGCTGACCCTCGCCCTCGTCGAGGCGAAGCTCAAGGAGCACCGGATCAAGGCATTCACCCTGACGGTGAAGGAGGGGCAGCAGGAGAAGGTCGGCCCGTTCGACCTCGAGTTCGTCGCGGTGAACCACTCGATCCCCGATGCACTCGCCGTCGTGATCCGCACGCCCGCGGGCATGGTGCTCGCCACCGGCGACTTCAAGATGGACCAGCTCCCGCTCGACGGACGCATCACGGATCTCCGTGCGTTCTCGCGCCTGGGCGAAGAGGGCGTCGACCTCTTCCTCGTGGACTCGACGAACGCCGACGTGCCGGGCTTCACCCCGACCGAGCGGTCGATCGGCCCCGTGCTCGATCAGGTGATCGGCAAGGCTCCTCGTCGGGTGATCGTCGCGAGCTTCTCCAGCCACGTGCACCGCGTGCAGCAGGTCATCGACGCCGCGCACGCGCACGGGCGCCGTGTCGCGTTCCTCGGACGCTCGATGGTGCGCAACATGACCATCGCCGAGCAGCTGGGCTACCTCAAGGTGCCCGACAACGTGCTGATCGACTTCAAGAAGGCGCGCGACCTTCCCGACGAGCAGATCGTGTACATGTCGACCGGTTCTCAGGGCGAGCCGATGGCCGTGCTCAGCCGCATGGCAAACATGGACCACGCGATCGAGGTCAGCGAGGGCGACACCGTCATACTCGCCTCCAGCCTCATCCCCGGCAACGAGAACGCGGTGTACCGCGTGATCGACGGGCTCACCAAGCTCGGCGCGAACGTGGTCCACAAGGCGAACGCCCGCGTGCACGTGTCAGGGCACGCCGCGGCCGGAGAGCTGCTGTACTGCTACAACATCCTCAAGCCGAAGAACGTGCTCCCCGTGCACGGCGAGTACCGCCACCTGATCGCGAACGCCAAGCTCGCGCAGGACACCGGGATCGCCGAGGAGCGCACGATCATCGCCTCGAACGGCACGGTGATCGACCTCAAGGACGGTGACGCCAAGGTCGTCGGACAGCTCGACCTCGGATTCGTGTACGTCGACGGCTCGACCGTCGGAGAGATCACGGACGCCGACCTGAAGGACCGTCGGATCCTCGGCGAGGAGGGCTTCGTCTCGGTCATCGTGGTGGTGGATGCCGGAACCGGTCGCATCATCTCGGGCCCCGAGATCCACGCGCGCGGCATCGCCGAGGACGACTCCGTGTTCGACGACGTCGTGCCGAAGATCGTCGCGGCGCTCAAGGAGGCCTCGGGCAACGGCGTGCGCGACACGCACGCGTTGTCGCAGGTCGTGCGACGCACGATCGGGCGCTGGGTCAACCAGAAGCTCCGTCGCCGTCCGATGATCGTCCCTCTCGTCATCGAGGCGTGAGGGCGGGCTCCGACTCACAGGAGCGCGTCATCCGGTTGTAACGGGACCGGCTTAGGCTCTGGTCATGCCAGAGGACTTCACGATCCGCGCCGCCGTCCAGAGCGACGGCAGCTTTCTCGGTGACATGGTCGTCGAAGCGGCGAACTGGCGGGGGCGCTCACCTCGTGCTCGGCATGAGATCCTCACCTCCGTCGAGCATCGCCGGTACATCGCCGGGTGGATGAGGCCCGCGGATGCCGGTTTCGTCGCGGTCGACTCCGATGATCGACCGATCGGGGCGGCCTGGTACCGGATGCTGCCGCCGAGCGATCCGGGTCTGGGCTTCGTCGAGACGGCTGTCCCCGAGCTGATCATCGGCGTGCAGCCGATCTGGCGGGCTCACGGCGCGGGGCGAGCCCTGCTGCGACGGCTTCTGAGTCGCGCACGCGAGCAGGGGCACCGGAGGCTCAGCCTGAGCGTCGAGCGCGACAACTTCGCGCGCACTCTCTACCGGTCGGAGGGCTTCGTGGTCACGCACGCTCTGCCCGATCGCGACACCATGGTGCATCGTCTGTCCTGAGCGCCCGGATCACCGGAATGCCGCGTCATTACGCGGCTTTGTCGGTTGCTGGCCGTAACGTGAGTCCCATGGCCAGGAGCACCACGAAGTCCGAGCGCGCATCGGAGAGCGCGCCGTCGCGCCCGAAGCGGCAGGCCACTCCGAAGCGGCAGGCCGCGCCGCGCGTCCAGGCCGCGCCGAAGAAGTACATCGACGAGGCCGAGAAGCCTCCCGTCGTCGTTCGTGCCTGGAACGGCATCGCACACGGCGTCGGCGGTATGTTCCGCGCCTTCGGCCCAGAGACGCTGGAGAAGGACGACCGGCGTGACGGATTCCCGTTCCTCCTGGTCCTGCTAGCCATCGCCGGAGCCGTGAACGAGTGGTTCTTCATCGGCAACGAGGTCGCGGGCAACATCAGCGCCTACTCGGTCGGACTCCTCGTCGGGCGCGTCGCGTTCGTGATGCCCGTCCTGCTGCTCCTGCTCGCCGGCTGGCTCTTCCGGCACCCCTCGTCGGTGCATGACAACGGGCGCATCGGCATCGGCTTCGGCCTCTTCGCCATCACGATGGCCGGTTTCTGCCACATCGCCGGCGGCATGCCGCAGCCCAAGGAGGGCATGGTCTCCCTGAGCGCTGCGGGTGGTCTGTTTGGCTGGATGGTCGGTCAGCCGCTGAGCTACCTGACCACGATCCCCGCCTACATCGTCCTCGCGCTGCTCGCAGGTCTCAGCATCCTCATCCTCACGAAGACGCCGCCGAACCGCATCGGGCAGCGCCTCGGCGACCTGTACGCCTGGATGTTCGACGCGGAGCGCGCCGAGAAGCCGGCGAAGGATGCCGCGGCGATCGACGAGGCCGACAAGGTCGACGATCCCGATGTCCTGCCGTGGTGGCGCCGCAACAAGACCGGTCGCGAGGAGGATCCCGATGAGGGCTCGCTCGACTCCGACGACATCACGGCGCTGCTCACCACGACCGATGCGACACCCGCCTACGATCAGGCGATCACCGTCGCCGACCCCTACGACGCCGCCACCGAGGTGCTGTCCGATGTGCGCTCCGTGACCGACGCGCTGGCGGAGCAGCAGGCGACCGCGCTCCTCGACGACTCCGACACGGGCGAGATGCCCGAGCTCCCCGGCCTCGACGGCTTCGGCACCGAAGGCCCGGGGGAGGGCGGCCCGCAGGCGCCGCTCGCTCCCTACATCCTTCCGTCTCCCGGCGTGCTCGCCGAGGGCCCGCCCTCTGTGGCGCGCTCCGAGGCCAACGACCGGATCGTCGAGCAGATCACGAGCGTCCTGTCGCAGTTCAACGTCGACGCCAAGGTCACCGGTTTCTCGCGCGGTCCGACGGTCACGCAGTACGAGGTCGAAGTCGGCCACGGCGTCAAGGTCGAGAAGATCCTCCAGCTGAGCAACAACTTCGCCTACGCCGTGGCGTCGAACGACGTGCGCATCCTCTCGCCGATCCCCGGCAAGAGCGCGATCGGCATCGAGATCCCCAACACCGACCGCGAGACGGTGGCGCTCGGTGACGTCCTGCGATCGCAGGCGGCGCTGAAGAACACCCATCCGCTCACGATCGGCGTCGGAAAGGACGTCGGCGGCAACTTCGTCACGGCGAACCTCGCCAAGATGCCCCACCTCCTCGTGGCCGGTTCCACCGGCTCGGGTAAGTCGAGCTTCGTGAACTCGATGATCACCAGCCTTCTCATGCGCGCGCGCCCCTCCGACGTGCGCATGGTGCTGATCGACCCGAAGCGCGTGGAGCTCACCAGCTACGCCGGCGTGCCGCATCTCATCACGCCCATCATCACGAACCCCAAGAAGGCAGCCGAGGCGCTGCAGTGGGTCGTGAAGGAGATGGACATGCGGTACGACGACCTCGCGTCGTTCGGCTTCCGCCACATCGACGACTTCAACCGGGCCGTGCGCGCGGGGGAGGTGGAGGTGCCCGTCGGCAGCGAGCGGGTGCTCAAGCCGTACCCGTACCTCCTCGTCGTCGTCGACGAGCTCGCCGATCTCATGATGGTCGCCCCGCGAGACGTCGAGGACTCGATCGTGCGGATCACGCAGCTCGCCCGCGCCTCCGGCATCCACCTGGTGCTCGCCACGCAGCGGCCGAGCGTCGACGTCGTGACCGGTCTGATCAAGGCCAACGTGCCGTCGCGGCTCGCCTTCGCCGTCACCAGCGTGACGGACAGCCGCGTCATCCTCGACAGCCCCGGCGCCGACAAGCTGATCGGCCAGGGCGACGCCCTGTTCTCGCCGATGGGTTCGTCGAAGCCGTTCCGTCTGCAGGGCGCCTGGGTCGATGAGAAGGAGATCGACGCCGTCGTCAAGCACGTCACCCGCCAGGCGCGCCCGGAGTACCGCTCCGACGTGCAGGAGGCGATGGATCCGGCGAAGAAGAAGGACGTCGACGAGGACATCGGCGACGATCTCGAACTGCTGCTCGCCGCTGCGGAGCTCATCGTGTCCTCTCAGTTCGGATCCACCTCGATGCTCCAGCGCAAGCTCCGCGTCGGCTTCGCCAAGGCGGGACGCCTGATGGATCTTCTCGAGTCGCGCGAGATCGTCGGCCCGTCCGAAGGGTCGAAGGCCCGCGACGTGCTGGCCACTGCAGAGCAGCTTCCGCAGGTGCTCGCGAAGCTCAGGGGAGTCGACGCGCCCGCAGCTTCCTCGGCCTCGGCCTCGGCCGCGCCGGCGGCTCCGGTCGCGCAGGCGCCTGCGGTGCCGGCGCACTCCTACGACCCGATCGAGGCGCAGTTCGAAGGACTGCCGGTCGTCGAGGCAGAGGGCGATGAAGACGCCTGGGGCCTGACGGGGCGCGACTGATGTCCATTCCCCGGCAGCTGCCCAATGCGATCACGATCGCCCGCATCCCGCTCGCCGTCGTCTTCTTCGTGCTTCTTCTGCTCGGCGGCACCTACGGGGATGGCGACATCGTTCTGCGCTGGGTCGCTGCAGCGCTGTTCATCGTCGCGATCTCGACGGACTGGGTAGACGGCTACCTCGCTCGCCGATACGACATCGTCAGCGACTTCGGCAAGCTGTGGGACCCGATCGCCGACAAACTCCTCACGGGGGCGGGGTTCATCGGACTCGCGATCCTCGGCGAGGTGAACTGGTGGCTGGTCGCGATCATTCTCGTGCGCGAGTGGGGCATCACCCTCCATCGCCTGATGATCGTGAACGAACACGTGGTCGCCGCGGCCTGGATGGGGAAAATCAAGACGGCTGTGCAGGGAGTTGCCCTGTCGTGGGCGCTGCTTCCGCTGCACGTGCTGATCGGACGAGAGCCGTGGACGCTCGTGACCGCTGTCCTCATGGTCATCGTCCTCGTGCTCACGGTCGCCAGCGGCATCGACTACATCGTCGCCCAGGTCCGCGGAGCCCGGCGAGCGTCGTGAGCGCAGCCTCCGACGCCCTGGCCGCGCTCGGCGCGCGCGGGTGGACCCTCGGCGTCGCGGAGTCCCTCACCGGCGGCGCTCTCTGCTCGGCGCTGGTCGGCGTCCCCGGCGCGTCCGCCGTACTGCTCGGCGGGGTCGTCGCCTACGCGACGCCGGTCAAGCACACCCTCCTGGGAGTTGACGCACACCTGCTCGACACGCACGGGGCTGTGCACTCGGAGGTCGCGGCGCAGATGGCGCGGGGTGTCAGGAGCGCCGTGGCCGTCGGAGGACGTTCCGCCGATGTCGGAGTGTCGACGACGGGCATCGCCGGGCCGGACTCGCCGGACGGACAGCCGGTGGGAACGGTGCACATCGGCGTGGCGACGCCCATCGCGGAGGTGAGCCGCGCGTTCGTGTTCACGGGCGATAGGGCTGCGATCAGAGCCCAGGCTGTCGACGCTGCTCTTGCGATCCTGCGAGAGTTCGTCGGGGAATAGAAATCCCCAGGGCAAAGTTGACATGAGTGTGCTCACATTCAAACCACAGGGTGAAAGAGTAGATTCTGTGCATGCCAGTGGTATTAGACTGGCGATCTCGTCGGAGGAGACTCCGGCGGACCGAACGGGGAGGAGGTTCCGATGATTCTTGTCAGGCAGGAAATCGGCGATGTGCTGAGGGACTTCCGTCTGCAGAAGGGGCGCACCCTCCGGCAGGTCGCAAGCAAGGCGTCTGTGGCGCTGGGCTATCTCAGTGAGGTCGAGCGCGGGCAGAAGGAGGCCTCGAGCGAGATCCTCGCGTCGGTCGCCGATGCGCTCGACGTTCCCATCTCGATCATCATGCGCGAGGTCGGAGATCGCATCTCCGTGCTCGAGGGTCTACAGGTGTTCCCTGACGTCGTTCCCGACGATCTGGTCGCGTCGATCGAGCCGCAGCTCTCGCTGCGCTGATCGGTCTCCCGCATCTCCATGCGCCGTAGCGAGTTCCTCCGTGCGGTCGATGCGGAGTTCCAGGGCAGAGCCCTTTCCCTGGTGAATGACCTCGTCCTGTCCCAGCTCGCGGGTCGTACCGCGCTCGAAGCGCTGGATGCCGGTGTTCCTCCGCGCGACATCTGGCTCGCGCTGTGCGATGAGACCGACGTCCCGTTGGCGCGTCGACATGGCGCCGGACGTCTGGAACCGCGCAAGCGTTGAACCGATGACAAGTGTTCGAGTGCTCCGCATTCCGACACGCCGAGAGCGCGACCTGCTCGAATATCTGTTCGATGCCGCGTAGTCTTCTGCACAAGTGGTTCAGGAACCGTGTTCTGCACAGTTCGTGGGTGTTCCGACTCGATGTCGGAGGCCCCCCGTACGGTGAAGACATGGCCACGGCGCCATACGTCTTGTCGGAGAGTTCACCCAGCCAGGGAGAGCCGCGACAGCCTACAGACGGCAACACGCGAGCAGAAGGAACACATCATGCCATCACCCGCAGACCGCGAGAAGTCCCTCGAGACAGCACTCGCTCAGATCGACCGCCAGTTCGGAAAGGGTTCGGTCATGCGGCTGGGGAGCGACGAGCGCGCTCCCGTCGCCGTCATCCCCACCGGTTCCATTGCTCTCGACGTCGCGCTCGGCGTCGGTGGTCTGCCGCGTGGCCGCATCGTCGAGATCTATGGCCCTGAGTCCTCGGGTAAGACGACCCTGACCCTCCACGCGATCGCCAACGCGCAGCGTGCGGGAGGCATCGCAGCGTTCATCGACGCCGAGCATGCGCTCGACCCCGACTACGCGGCGAAGCTCGGTGTCGACATCGACGCTCTTCTCGTGTCGCAGCCCGATACGGGTGAGCAGGCGCTCGAGATCGCTGACATGCTCGTCCGTTCCGGTGCCATCGACCTCATCGTCATCGACTCCGTGGCGGCGCTCGTGCCTCGTGCGGAGATCGAGGGCGAGATGGGTGACTCGCACGTGGGTCTCCAGGCCCGACTCATGTCTCAGGCGCTGCGAAAGCTCACGGGTGGCCTGAACCAGACCAACACGACGATGATCTTCATCAACCAGCTGCGTGAGAAGATCGGAGTCTTCTTCGGGTCTCCGGAGACCACCGCCGGTGGAAAGGCGCTCAAGTTCTATGCGTCGGTCCGCCTCGACATCCGTCGTATCGAGACGCTGAAGGACGGCACGGACGCCGTGGGAAACCGTACGCGCGTCAAGGTCGTCAAGAACAAGATGGCTCCGCCGTTCAAGCAGGCGGAGTTCGACATCCTCTACGGCATCGGTATCTCCCGCGAGGGCAGCCTGATCGACTTCGGCGTCGAACACGGCATCGTGAAGAAGTCCGGTTCCTGGTACACCTACGACGGAGACCAGCTCGGCCAGGGCAAGGAGAACGCGCGGTCGTTCCTCCTCAAGAACCCCGACATCGCGCTGGCCATCGAAACCCAGATCAAGCAGAAGCTCGGCATCGGTGTGCAGGCCGAGGCGGCCCCGGCCGACGAGCTCGCCGAGCGTCGCCCGGCGTGATCGTGCTGCGGTATCGGCCCGAAGGGGCGTGCCGCCCTGCTCAAAGATCGGAGTGACCCATGGACGAGTCTGAGCGGATTGCGCCGGTGATCCCGCTGTTCGGCGACCCTGCGGCAGCGAGCAGCGACAGATTCGGTGCTCCGGTCGAAGGTGAGGCCGCTGCCGTGGATGCTCCTGAGCCCGGTGCGGTGGGGGAGAACGTCGAAGACGTCTTCTCTCACCGCACCGGTGACGGTGCATGGCGGTCGACCTGGGATGCGTCGAGCGATCGTACGGCGACGAGTCGCGTCGCCGACGCAGGCCGTCCCAGCGACCGTCATCCGGCACGGGGCGGTCTGGAGCGGTCCGCTCCGAGACTGCGTGCCCTGCAGTCTCCGGATGCGGTGGAGGAAGGCGGCGATGGGCTCGATCCGGCCGAGATCCGAGAGTCGGCGGAGGAGCTTCTCGTTCGCAAGCTGCGTGCGAGATCGCTTTCCATCTCGGAAGCGCAGATGGTGCTGAAGGGGTTCGAGGTGCAGGGGCACCGACTCGACGCGGCGCAGATCGACGACGTGATCGACGACTTCTGCCGTCGCGGCTACCTCGACGATGCGGTCCTCGCCGCCCAGCTCGTCTCCTCCGGAGTGGAGCGGAAGAAGCAGGGGAGGGTCGCCGTCTCACGGGCTCTCGCCCAGCGTGGCCTCCCTCGCGATGTGATCGATGCGGCGCTCGACGAGCTCCCCGACGACGACATCGAGCGAGCGCTCGAATTCGCTCGCACCAAGATGCGGTCGCTGGCGCGACTCGATCCGGAGACCGCGAAGCGCCGACTCACCGGCCAGCTCGCTCGTCGAGGCTATCCGGGAGGAGTGGTGTCGAACGTGGTTCGGACGGTCACCGCCGAGCAGTTCGGCGGTCGGCGGCCTTCTTCGGGCGTGCGCTTCGAGTAGTCGCGTTCGACCGCGTGCTCTTCGAGCATGATCTCAACGGGTTCCAGGCCGACGTTCCGACGCGGTCAAGGGAACGGGGCTTTCCTGAGCGTGAGAGGATGCCACTCGAACGTAGAATTGACCCATCATGACTATCCCGCGCAGTGAACCGACGATCATCGATGCCTCGTCGGCAGCAGTCGACAGCGACGGGCGGCAGCGCTCGTACGAAGTGCGCACCTTCGGGTGCCAGATGAATGTGCACGACTCCGAGCGGCTCTCGGGCTCGCTGGAGAGCGCCGGCTACGTCCGGGCGGTCGATGGCGCAGAGGCCGACGTCGTGATCATCAACACGTGCGCGGTCCGCGACAACGCGGCAGGCAAGCTCTACGGAACCCTCGGCCAGCTCGCTTCTGTCAAGCGCCGCAAGGACGGCATGCAGATCGCCGTCGGCGGATGCCTCGCCCAGATGGACAAGCAGGCCGTGCTCGACAAGGCGCCGTGGGTCGACGTGGTCTTCGGCACGCACAACATGGGCTCTCTACCGGGGCTTCTGGAGCGGGCCCGTCACAACGGCGAGGCTGAACTCGAGATCCTCGAGTCGCTCGAGGTCTTCCCCTCGACGCTCCCGACGAAGCGCGACTCGGCACACAGCGGCTGGGTGTCGATCTCGGTCGGCTGCAACAACACCTGCACCTTCTGCATCGTCCCGCATCTGCGCGGCAAGGAGAAGGACCGCCGCCCCGGCGACATCCTGAACGAGATCAGACTGCTCGTCGAGGACGGCGCGATCGAGGTCACGCTGCTCGGTCAGAACGTCAACTCCTACGGGGTCGAGTTCGGCGACCGGCAGGCGTTCGGCAAGCTGCTCCGCGCCGCAGGTGAGATCGAGGGGCTCGAGCGCATCCGCTTCACCAGTCCGCACCCCGCCGCATTCACCGATGACGTGATCGACGCCATGGCAGAGACTCCGAGCGTCATGCCGCAGCTGCACATGCCGCTCCAGTCGGGCAGCGACAGCATCCTCAAGGCGATGCGACGCTCGTACCGCAGCGAACGGTTCCTCGGCATCATCGAGCGCGTGCGGGAGCGCATTCCGCACGCGGCGATCACCACCGACATCATCGTGGGCTTCCCCGGCGAGACCGACGAGGACTTCGAAGACACCATGCGGGTCGTCGAGCAGTCCCGGTTCTCAGGGGCGTTCACGTTCCAGTATTCGATCCGCGAGGGCACGCCTGCAGCGACCATGCCAGACCAGGTTCCCAAGGCCGTCGTCCAGGAGCGCTACGAACGGCTGATCGCCCTGCAGGAGCGCATCTCCCTCGAGGAGAACCAGAAGCAGGTCGGCCGAGAGGTCGAGGTGCTGGTCTCCGTCGGCGAAGGCAAGAAGGATGCCGAGACGCATCGGCTCACCGGTCGCGGCGAGGACAACCGTCTCGTGCATTTCGAAGTCACCCCCGGCTCCGAGCTCCCGCGTCCGGGCGACGTCGTCACCGTGACCATCACGCACGCTGCTCCGTTCCACCTGCTCGCCGACGATCCTTCTGGACGGCCGCTGCGCATCCGGCGCACCCGCGGCGGAGACGCCTGGGACCGCTCGCAGGCCGAATCGTGCGCAGTGCCCGCTCCGGCGGCGGACGGCGGGCCGCGCGCGGTCTCGCTGGGGCTGCCGACGCTGCGCGTGGGCGTGTGACGAGACCGCGTCTCTGGGCGGTCGTCGGCGCGACCGGCACCGGGAAGAGCGACCTCGCTCTCGATCTCGCCGAGGAGCTCCGCGCACGCGGCAACCCCGCGGAGATCGTGAACGCCGACGCGATGCAGTTCTACCGCGGCATGGACATCGGCACCGCGAAGTTGTCCCCGGAGGAGCGCCGCGGCATCGCGCACCATCTGCTCGATGTGAGGGACGTCACCGAGGAGGCGGCGGTCGCGTGGTACCAACCGCTCGCCCGCGCAGCGATCGAAGAGGTCCATTCCCGTGGCGGTGATGCGATCCTCGTCGGAGGATCGGGCCTCTACGTGTCGAGCGTCGTCTTCGACTTCCGATTCCCGCCTCGCGACCCCGCGCTTAGAGCGCGACTGGAGAGCGAGCTGGAGTCACTCGGCGGCGCGGCGCTGATGGCACGGCTGCGTGAGGCTGATCCCGAGACGGCAGCCCGTGTCGATCCGCACAACGGCCGCCGTATCGTCCGTGCCCTCGAAGTGCTGGAGCAGGGTGGCACCACACACGGCGCTGCGCTGCCGGAGGCCCCGGTTCTTTGGCATCCCGAGACCAGGCTCGTCGGGCTCCACATCGACAGGCCCGCGCTCGTCGAGCGTCTCGACGCGCGCGTCGACCGCATGTGGGAGGCCGGTCTCGTCGACGAGGTCGCCGAACTGCGCGCTCGGGGCCTCGAGAGCGGGGTCACGGCGAGCAGGGCCATCGGCTACGCACAGGCACTCGGACAACTCGACGGTCGGCTCACGCCGGCGGAAGCCATCGCTGAGACCCAGGCCCTGACTCGACGCTACGCCCGGAGGCAGGTGTCGTGGTTCAAGCGGTACCCGGGGATCGAGTGGCGCGAGCCGATGTCTGACGTCCGCGGCATGCTGGAGGCATGACCACCCACTACTACACGGCGTCCAGCCTCGACGGCTTCATCGCGACCGCAGACCATTCGCTGGAATGGCTCCTGAAGCAGGACATCGACATGGACGGGCCGATGGCCTATCCGGGCTTCGTCGAGACGATCGGGGCTCTCGCTATGGGGGCGTCGACCTACGAGTGGGTGATGCGCGCCGAAGAAGGCCGGTGGGGCTACGCGCAGCCGACGTGGGTGTTCACTCATCGCGAGCTCGCGCTTCCCGAGACGGGCGACGTGCGCCTCACCTCATCTGACGTGCGGGACGTGCACGCCCAGATGATCGAGGTTGCCGACGGGAAGGACCTGTGGATCGTCGGCGGCGGCGGCCTGGCGGGGCAGTTCGCGGATGCCGGTCTCCTCGACGAGGTCTGGGTGCAGTATGCGCCGGTGACCCTGGGCTCCGGCGCCCCGCTTCTCCCGCGCGCGCTCGACCTCGAGCTGATCGACGTCGCCCGCAACCGCAACTTCGTCTGCGGGCGGTACAGGGTGCTGAAGGGCGAGTGAGCGCGCGCAATAGTGTGGAGGCCATGACCTGGCATGTGAGACCCTTCCGCCGCGACGACACCGGGGGCGTCATCGCCCTCTGGGCGGAAGCGGGTCTCACGCGACCATGGAACGACCCCAGGATCGACATAGAGAGAAAGCTCTCGGTGCAGCCGGAGCTCTTCCTCGTCGCCGAGGATCCGTCGATGCCCGGTGTCCCTGTCGGCAGCGTGATGGCCGGTTACGACGGTCATCGAGGGTGGCTGTACTACCTCGCCACCGCGGTCTCTCATCGCGGTCGGGGAGTCGCTCGCGCCCTCGTCCACGACGCAGAGGCACGACTTCTCGACATGGGCTGCCCGAAGGTGCAGCTCATGGTGCGCGAAGGCAACGAGGGCGTCCTGGGGTTCTACGACACCCTCGGGTACGAACGCTTCGCCGTCGCGAACACGGGCAAGCGGCTCATCGCCGACGCATAGCCGACCTCCCTAGACTGGGGACATGGTCGCATTCACCAAAGGGCACGGCACCGGCAACGACTTCGTCATCATCGCCGACCCCGATGGGGAACTCGACCTCACGAGCGAACAGGTCGCGGCTCTGTGCGATCGCCACTTCGGCATCGGCGGAGACGGCATCCTTCGGGTCGTACGGTCCTCCGCGATCCCTGACGGTGCTGCGGCGCTGGCGGAGGAGCCCGCCGCAGAGTGGTTCATGGACTACCGCAACGCCGATGGTTCGATCGCGGAGATGTGCGGCAACGGCATCCGCGTGTTCGCACACTATCTGGTGCGTTCGGGACTCGCCGCGATCGAACCGGGATCCACGCTGCCGATCGGCACGCGCGCCGGAGTACGGGATGTGACGAGCAGCGAGAGCGGATATCAGGTCGATCTCGGACTCTGGAAGCTCTCCGGAGACGATCCCCTGGTCACCGCAGGCGGGCTCTCCGTGACCCGCCCCGGTCTCGGCATCGACGTCGGCAATCCTCACGTCGTCGTCGCGCTGGCATCGGATGCCGAGCTGGCATCGCTCGAGCTGCACCGCACTCCCGAACTCGACCCCGCGCTGCCGGCCGGAGCGAACGTGGAGTTCGTCGTCCCGGGTGAGCCGCTCGTCCGCGACGGCATCGGTCATGTGAAGATGCGGGTCTCCGAGCGCGGTGTGGGCGAGACGCTGAGCTGCGGGACAGGGGTGGCTGCGACAGCTCTCGCCGTCCGGTACTGGGCGGGGGAGAAGGCCCCGAACAACTGGCGTGTCGAGGTGCCGGGCGGGACGCTCGGAGTGCGGATGTTCCCTGCGGAGGATGGCGAGCACGTCGCGCTGTCCGGTCCCGCGACGCTCGTGTTCCACGGCGAGGTCGATCTGGTCTGATGTCGGTGGCGGAGCCGATCGACCTGGTCATCTTCGACTGCGACGGCGTGCTCGTCGACAGCGAGCGGTTGTCCGTGGAGGTCGATCGACGGGTTCTGGCGGACCTCGGGTGGACACTGACCACCGAGGAGATCGTTCATCGCTTCGTCGGGCGCTCTGCTGCTCACTTCCGCGCCGACGTCGAAGCACACCTCGGGCGCCCGTTGCCGGACGACTGGGAGGCGCCCTACCAGCAGTGGTATCTGGAGGTCTTCGAGAGCGACCTCACCGCGGTGGAGGGCGTCGAAGCGGCGATCGCCGCGATAGACGGCGCAATGTGCGTGGCCTCGAGCGGTTCGCACGACAAGATCCGACGGAATCTGGGCTTGACGGGACTGCTGCCGACGTTCGACGGGCGGATCTTCAGCGCCGACGACGTGGATGAGGGAAAACCCGCGCCGGACCTCTTCCTGCATGCGGCGTCGCGCATGGGAGTCGAGCCGACCCGGTGCGTCGTCGTCGAGGACAGCCGCTTCGGCGTGGCGGCGGCGCGTGCGGCCGGAATGCGATCGTTCGGCTACGTCGGCGGGCTCACACCGCCTTCTTGGCTGGACGGTGAGGGGACGACCGTCTTCGCGGACATGGCCGATCTTCCCGGCCTGCTCGGGATGACCGCTCAGCGGTGACCGTCGCGGGTCACAGCCCCGTGAGTGCGATCGGCTCCGTGGGGGGCGTCCCGTGCTTGCGGACCTTGAGGATCCGATAGCCCTTGCCGGTCGCCGTGCGGAACACGCTGTACCCGGGATGGAAGGAAGCGGCGATCCAGCGCTGCAGCGAGTCCGCCCCGAGATTGCGCTGCACGACGAGCCAGGCGTCGCTGCGCTCGTCCAGCCGGGGGATCCATCGTTCCAGAAGCCCGTGCAGCTCGTTCTTGCCGACGCGGATCGGAGGATTCGAGCGAATCGTGCGGAACGTCACGTCTCCGGGAACATCATCGGGCAGCGATGCGTTGACATTGGTGAGCCCGAGCGCTGCGGCATTGCGCCGCACGAGGTCCAGGGCGCGTTCGTTCACGTCGACGGCCCACACGGTCGCGTGCGGAGCGGCCAACGCCATCGACAGCGTGATGGGACCCCAGCCGCTGCCGAGGTCGAGAAGATGGCCTCCCGGCGGCACCGGGGGCATGTTGGCGAGGAGAACCGCAGTTCCGGCATCCAGCCGATCCGGGCTGAAGACGCCGCCGGCGGTGGTGACGTCGACCTCACGGCCTGCGAGCGACACACTGATCGTCCGCAGGTTCTCGGGGCTTGCCGGGGCCGCAGTGAAGTAATGGTCGGACCCCATACCGTGAGCGTACCGGACAGGGCGGGCTAAGGTTAAGACTCGCAACAAAACCCAGAGATCAGGAACGGATGACGGACACCACAAACCCCTCCACCGACGACGAAGCCGTCGACCGCGTTCTCGCGAACGCCGAGAAGCGCACGGAGGTGCGCGTGTTCGGCGCCGCACAGGCGCTGCAGGATGAATCGACCGCCGCGCACACCCGTTCGGACGGAGATCAGTGGGATCTCGAAGATCGTCATGCGCTGCGTCGTGTGGGCGGCCTCTCCACCGAGCTCGAGGATGTCACCGAGGTCGAGTACCGGCAGCTTCGACTCGAGAACGTCGTGCTCGTCGGGGTGTACCCGCAGGGAGCGCAGGAGGACGCCGAGAACTCCCTGCGTGAGCTCGCAGCACTTGCGGAGACGGCTGGAGCCGTCGTGCTCGACGGGGTTCTGCAGCGCAGGCCGCACCCGGATGCCGCCACGTACATCGGCCGCGGCAAGGCCCAGGAGCTCAAGGGCATCGTCGCGGCGACCGGCGCGGACACCGTCATCGCGGACACCGAGCTCGCACCGAGCCAGCGTCGTGCCCTGGAGGACGTCGTCAAGGTGAAGGTCATCGACCGCACCACGGTCATCCTCGACATCTTCAGCCAGCACGCGAAGAGCCGCGAGGGCAAGGCCCAGGTCGAGCTCGCTCAGCTCGAGTATCTCCTTCCTCGTCTGCGCGGCTGGGGCGAGTCCATGAGCCGGCAGGCCGGTGGACAGGTCGGCGCCGGCGGCGCGGGTATGGGCTCGCGCGGCCCCGGTGAGACGAAGATCGAACTCGATCGCCGCCGCATCCGCACGAAGATGGCGCTGTTGCGCCGTCAGATCCGTGACTTCGGACCCGCCCGGGAGGCGAAGCGAGCTGAACGCAAGCGCAACACGATCCCCTCCGTGGCGATCGCGGGCTACACGAACGCGGGCAAGTCCAGTCTCCTGAATGCGCTCACCAGCGCCGGAGTGCTCGTCGAGAACGCGCTGTTCGCGACGCTCGACGCGACCGTGCGACGCTCGGAGACCTCGGACGGTCGCGTGTACACGCTCACCGACACCGTGGGCTTCGTGCGCAACCTGCCGCACCAGCTCGTCGAGGCCTTCCGTTCGACGCTCGAAGAGGTGGGCGACGCCGATGTCGTTCTGCACGTGGTCGATGGTTCGCACCCCGACCCGGCAGGACAGCTGCAGACCGTCCGCGATGTGATGGGCGACGTCGGCGTGCGGGACATGCCGGAGATCGTCGTCTTCAACAAGGCCGATCTGATCAGCGAGGACGACCGCCTCGTGCTCCGCGGCCTGGAGCCGCGCGCGCACTTCGTGTCATCGCGTTCCGGCGAGGGCATCGAGGAGCTGCGCACCGCCATCGAGGAGGCGCTGCCTCAGCCGGCGATCGAGGTGCATGCCGTCATCCCGTATGACAGGGGAGACCTCGTCGCTGCGATCCATGAGACCGGGATGCTGCTCTCCGTCGAGCACCGCGAGGCGGGAACCGCCGTGCGCGCGCGGGTGTCGGAGCGGCTCGCGGCAGATCTCGCGCCGTTCGCCGACGGGGACTGAACGGATTAGCCCGATATCAGGCCGATGCACGGCCCGATCACGATGAGCCATGCGGCCGCCGAGACGATCAGCATCCCGACCCCGATGCCTCGTGACCTCGGGGAGAACAGCAGCCCGATTCCGATCAGGACCGGGAGCCCGAAGATCACGAAGTACGCGGCGGTGCCCGCAAAACTGAGCGCTGAGATCACACTGAGGAACAGCACGAAGGCGACGATGTACGACAGGCATCCGATCCCGGTGCCGATGCCGACCTTCGCCCCGTTTCCCAGTCCTCGTCCCTGCTGAGGGTGGTG
Source organism: Microbacterium sp. LWH10-1.2 (assembly GCF_038397765.1). Lineage (NCBI taxonomy): Bacteria > Bacillati > Actinomycetota > Actinomycetes > Micrococcales > Microbacteriaceae > Microbacterium > Microbacterium sp. LWH10-1.2. Next base: position 1,767,026 of record NZ_CP151638.1, on the reverse strand, counting down.
CGGGTAGGCGTACGGATCATAGGGAGGCAGGGCAGGCTGACCGGCTGTTCCCGGCTGCGGCAGAGGGCCGGGGTGCGGCGGCGGGCCGGGGTACGGCGCCGGTGTTCCCGAGTACGGTTGCGCGGAGCCGGGATAGGGCGGTGCCGACGGGGGTGCCGGCGGTACGACGGGCTCGGGTGGGACGACCGGCCCGGGTGGCACGATCGGCCCCGGCGGAACGATCGGATCGGGGTCTTCGGGAAGGCCGTCAGGCGGGTTGATGCTCATTCTGGATCCTCCGATCGGCAGGGGTGAACGCGCCCTTTCGCCACAGCCAGACAAGCCTGATGGCGAGCAGCGGCAGGGTCAGGAGCAGGAACAGTTGCGGACGTGTGAAGACGAGCCAGGCGACCTCGTTGCCGCGGACGAACTCGACGAGGAAGCGGAAGACCGCATACGCGGCGATGTACAGCGTCAGCGTCTCTCCGCTGCGGATGCCGAGATGACGCAGCCAGAACCAGAGCACGGCGAAGGCGGCGGCATGGAACACGATCTCGTACACGAAGCTCGGATGCAGCCCCACCCCGGCCGGTGCGCCCACTCGCGCCGCCTGCTCGGGTGTCAGGACGATGCCCCAGTCTCCGCCGGTGGGCGTTCCGGGCTTCTCGGTGAACAGGCACCCGAAGCGGCCGATGGCGAGTGCGAGCGCGACGGCGGGGGCGAACAGATCACCGCTGCGTTCGCGGTAGCCGACGATCCGCTTCGTCACATGCACCCCGGCCCACGCGCCGACCAGTGCCGACAGGATCGAGGCGTTGCCCGACAGGAACTGCTCACCCAGGCTGAGGTTCTTCGACGGGTCCAGATGCTGTGCCCAGGTGCCCAGCCGCGCGAAGATCGCGGCTCCGACCAGCGCGCCGAGCACGAGGTAGGGGATCCGCGGATCCTTCGCGCCTCGCCGACGCGCTTCGATCCAGAAGACGACGCCGCCGGCGAGCATCCCGATCCCCTCGAAGAACCCGTGGGTCTCGATGGGCGGGCCGAAGCCGAACAGGTCGTTCAGTGTCGGGAACACGCGTCAGCCCAGCATCCGTATCCACAGGTGCACCCAGAACGGGATGGCCACCGCCGCGAGAACCGCGAGCACGATCAGGTAGGCGAGCACGTTGCGGGTGTCGCCGAGCTTGCAGCGTGAGCGCAGGAGGCCAGCACGCCGGGCTTGGGCGTAGGCGACGATGGCCATGCCCGCGAAACCGAGCAGAGCGATCGGCCCGAGGACGCACGTGATCAGCGCGACTGTCGCATTGACGCACAGCCGCAGCGGATCACGAGCGTTCGGAGGATCTCCGACGCTCGGGTCGCGCTGGTTCAGCGGCCAGTCGGTCATGACGCCGAGGCAGACGTGATCAGCGGGAGGGAGGTGCGACCTGTGGCGGTCGAGAGCTTCTGATCGGACAGCGGCTTCCACGCCTGCACGGCGCAGAACGGTGCGCACTGGTGGGCGTCGGTCTCGTCGTTGACCGTGGCCACGTGCACGCAGCACTGCGTCAGGCGCTCCTCGATCATGGTGTTGATGTCCATGAACGGCTTGACCGTGATGCGCTTCACCCGCTCGCCGAGGAACTGCCGCAGACGCTTGTGCTGCCCTGGCAGCGCTGCCGTGGCGAGCTTCGTGAGCGTGCCGATCCCGAGATCGCAGCCGGCGCAGATGTCCTTCCACAGCGACCCGATCGACGGATGGGAGAGCGACGACTGTTCGCTGAGGAGGTCGAGAAGCGACTGCTTCACGCTGTCCTTGAGCGCCTGGTTGATGTTGCTGTCGGCGATCCGGTTCGCGATCAGATCGGGGTTCAGGTCGAGGAACTGCTTCAGCTGCTCGTGACCGACGAGCGAGGTGAGCGAGCGCCAGGAGTCGGAGTCGTCGCGCAGCAGATAGCCGACAGAGCAGCAGTGCGGGTGACTGCAGGGGAGGGCGGTGAGGTCCTGCCAGGTAACCTCGCCGTCGGTCTGCGGTCCGAGACGGGCGAGCACGCCGGTGTGGGTCAGACGCTCCATCACATCGATCCCGCTCGATCGTCCTGATCCGAAGACGGGCTGGATCGTCACGCCTCCGACGTAGGGAGTGACCATGGCTCGGCGGATGACGGCGCCGATCTCGTGGTCGTTCACGCCGAGGGCCACGGTCATGGTCAGAGTCGTGAAGATCCCGGCGCCCGACAGTCGGGCGAGCGCCCGCTCCTTGAAGTGGCGGATGTCGGCGCCGCGGTGGAAACGCGACGTCTCAGGCTCCTCGCCGTCGTACTGCAGGTAGATCTCCACGCGCTCGCGGTGCCGCTTCAGCGCGGCGAGGAACTCGTCGTCGTTCGCGATGCGCAGCCCGTTCGAGTTGATGAGGATGCGGACGATCGGTCGGGCGATGAGTTGTTCGAGCAGCTGTTCGAGCCACGGGTACAGGGTCGGCTCACCACCGGAGAGCATCAGCACGTCGATGCGGTTGTTCTCCCGCGAGAGCTTCGCGTCGACGGACGCGAGCACTTCGTCGAGCGGAGCGACCGCCGTCGCCGCGGGGCTGGACTCCGCGAAGCAGGTCGGGCAGCGCAGGTTGCAGTGGTCGGTGATGTCGGCGAGCAGGATGCAGGTGTGCTGCGTCTGCATCTCGGGGAGCCCATAGAGGTAGGCCTCGGGCACAGGGGCGAAGTTGCCGGTGAAGTCGGCCTCGTGCACCTTCGTCGGAGCCGTCCACTGTTCCAGATACCGCAGGATCTCCGCGGACTCGTCGTACAGTGTGCGCTGCAGTCCGTGGGTGCGACAACCGCGTTCCAGCCAGATCGTGCCGTCTCGATCGGCCAGCCAACCCGACAGGCGCTTCACTTCGGAGAGGGGGCGGTCAGGATCTTCCGCATGGCACTCGGGGCAGAACGCGTTGACGTAGCGGTGGATGCGGTAATCGCGCAGCGGCATCCCGCTCGTAGCCGTCGTTGACATGGTCCGACGCTAGCAGCGGCGCCCTCGGGACGGTGTTGCGATCTCAGCGCGCCACGAAGCGCGCCTCCACCGTGGCCGCCACGACGATCTCTTCTGGCTCGTACTGTGCTGCGCCGCCGCTGTCGGCCGCGGCGGCCTTCATCATCATCGGGGCAGACGACACCGGTTGGCCCGCGGAGATCAGCCCGTTGTCGGCGATCGCGGTCGGGACGACATCGCTCAGCCCGAGTGCGCTCGCGTACGCCTGAGCACGCGTGACGGCGACGCCGACCGCGGATGCGGCGACCTCCTGTTCGACGCGAGAGCGCGTGTCAGGCGTGAGGTGCCAGTCGACCCAACCGACCTCGATACCGTCCCAGGGGGAGATGTCGCTCACCCAGATCGACAGCTCGGATGCCTCGGAGAATATCGCGGATAGGTCGACGCTCGCGTAGTAGACCGGCGCGAGACGCTTGCCCTCGTTGTTCCACGGGCGCTCGGCACGCACGGAGAGACGAGTGCTCGACCAATCGACGAGCGTGCCTGCGGCTTTTCGCTCCGCGAGCGTGGCGCGAACCGGGTCGGCGAGACGGGTGAGTCGGTCGACGACCTCCGTCCGCTCCGAACCTTCGGCGCGGACGGCGACGTGGATGGTGGCGCGTTCGGGGGCGACACGAGCCTCGTGCTCGCCGCGGACGGTGATCGTGACTTCGCTCATGCGCCGACTCTACGCCAGGGGCCGGAATGGCGGACGAGGCGAAATGGTTGTAGTCTGTGATGCTCGGGTGCTGCGGCTCCCGAACTGAAAAGTCAACAGTGCGACAGCGGCTCCTTCGAGAGAAGGACCACGGGGCTGATCGGTTTCGACAGCGCCTGTGAATCCACGAGAAGCGGGCCGAGGATGCAGAGTTATCTCGTAAACGCTCTCTGCAAAAAAATAGTTGCCGAAACCAAGCGCAACGACTTCGCCCTCGCTGCATAAGCGAGCCCGATAGTCCGTCAGGCCGTATGTGATTCCGATACGGATCCTGGCGTCATCTAGGAATCTTGCTGCGTGACGGCGTCTGGACGTCACGTGGGACTCTTCCCAGGCTGGGCTTGTCGACTTAGGTGTCTGTGACAAAGGTCGGAGCCGAGTAGAACGTCTTCACAGACTGCGCCCGGAGAAGGCGTGGAGACTCAGCGTTGGACGGGGGTTCGATTCCCCCCAGCTCCACCAGGTCGCTGTCGCAAACCAAGAGGCCCGCCTCCCCAGTAATCACTGGGGAGGCGGGCCTTTTTGCGTCTGTGGGTGATTCGGCAGGCGAGCGCTCAGACGTGCTCGCCATGAAGTGCCATCGACCGCCACAGGTCGAACTGGCGGTCATTGCCGGCGATGATCGCCGAAGCGAGCGGTGCGCTGTTGTCGATCTCCTCCTGGGTGTTGAGCTGGCGGAAGTAGCCGGGGCCGAGCAGAGCGGTTCCACGGCTGGGCGAAGAGATGCGGATCATGTTGTCCTCCAGGACGGGACTAGGAATCGGAGTGTTGTTGATGCGATTGGTGATGAAGGGAACGGGGTCGATCTGCGCGCCGCCGACAACCACTTCGAGGTGATGATGGACGCCGGTGACGTTTCCGGACTTGCCCATGATGCCGAGAGGGGTGCCCGGGCCGACCTGCTGTCCGACGGAGACGGAGGTCGACGCGAGGTGCAGCGATCTCGTCAGGAAGCCGTCGTGCTGCACCCACACCTGCAACCCGCCCGGACCCCAGCCAGGGGGTGTGCCGACAACCGTGACCCGACCGTCAGCGATCGACTTGACGCTGCTGTACCCGACGAAGTCGCACCCGAGGTGGTACGTGGACGCGCCGTCGGTGGGCGCCGTGCGAGGCCCGAACGGGCTCGAGATGGCCGGCCGGGTGGTCGTCCCGTTGGGCCAGAGAACCTGGCCCGCCGCAGACGCTGATTCCGGATAGAGTGCGTGCACTCCGAGCGTTGCGACTCCTGCCGCGATTCCTGCCCCGAAGAGTAGACCTCGCCGCGAGAATTCGAACGTGGACGATTCTGATGCCGTTGGTGGACTCATACTCACAACGTATTGATGAAATCTGTTCCTCGCTGTCCCCTCTTCTACCTACAGACAGCATGGGATCCACTCGATACGTTGAGAGGTTCGGATCTCGTCGCCGTCCTTCCGGGCCGTGGCGTCCCGTTTCGGAGATGTTCGATCCGCCGCCCGTGCCCATCACCAGGGCGAGCGCGCGCGTCACGGTGCCCGTCGACCATCGTGTCGAAGAGTGATTTCGGTGAGAATTCCATCACTAATGGGGATATGCGGGATGCAGTTAGTGCATACATGATTTTCGGTCTCCTGAAATGCAGTCCGATGAATTCTCGCTGAGCGCAAATCCCCTTTTTCTGGGAGTATGACGCCCTTGTAGCATCCGACGTATGTCTCAGGTCGCTTTGCCCGCGGGGCCGCCCAGCGGCAGCTTCGATCGCGTCGCGCAGGTGCTTCTGGCCATGTCGCGAATGGACGCTCCGCGCGTCGCCCAGATCAGCGAGCACACCGGTCTGCCGGCCAGCGCGGTCTACCGCTGCATCACGTCTCTGCTCGAGGCCGGCCTCATCGAGGAGGGGCCGTCGCGAGGCAGATACCACGCGGGCATCGTCTCGATCTCTCTTGCTGAGCGTTACCGACGCAGCGTGCTCAGTGGGGATGCGACGTCGCGCGTCCTGCACACGCTCGCCGGTCGAACGCTGGAGTTCGCGGCACTCCTCGTGCGTCGCGGAGACGACATGGTGTGCGTCGACACGGCGGACGGGTCCAGCGTGCTGCGATGCTCCTTCGTCGTCGGCGAGGTCGTGCCACTCGTGGCGGGCGCCAGCGCGAAAGCGATCCTCGCGCACACGCCGCGGGGAGAGGTCGACGGCATCCTCGCCCGCAATGGAGTCGCGGGGTCGACCGCGTCCGGCGTCCTGTCGCTGCTGCCCGACGTGCGCGAGCGGGGGTTCGCGATGAGCGCAGGCGAAGTCGACGAGGGGGTCTGGGGGGTCGCAGCACCGGTGTTCGCGGATGGGGGCGTGGTCGGCGCCGTGGCGACCATGGCACCAGTGCTGCGGGCGGCCCGCCTCATGCGCACCACCGTCTCCGCGACCGTCTCGGCCGCCCAGGCTCTGTCGAGACACCAGCTGAACATCTGACAGAGAGGACCCGCCGTGCGTCGGCGCGCGGATTCGCATCCGGATCCGCGCGAATGACGGACGCCCGTTCTCCCAACCCGAAAGGAGTTGACCCGATGACGAGTCAACAGACGACCAGCACCGGAACCCTTGCCGTCGAGCGCCGGACCATCGACATGGTGCCGAAGGACGAGAGGCACGGTACTCCGCTGAACCAGTTCACGCTCTGGTTCGGCGGGAACATGCAGATCACGGCGATCGTCACCGGCTTGATCGCCGTCGCGATCTTCCGCGCCGAACCCCTCACGGCGATCCTGGCCGTCCTCGTGGGCAATGTCATCGGCGGCGTGACCATGGCACTGCATTCGGGCCAGGGGCCGCGTATGGGGCTGCCGCAGATGATCTCCAGCAGAGCGCAGTTCGGCGTCCTCGGCGCGACGCTCCCGCTCGTCCTCGTGATCTGCATGTACCTCGGGTTCGCCTCGACCGGCGCAGCTCTCTCCGGAAGTGCGATCAATCATCTGCTCGGCATCCCGACCGCCGCAGGATCTGCTCCGATCGTCGGCATCCTGATCTTCGGAGTGCTGACGGTCATCGTCTCGATCTTCGGGTATCAGCTCATCCACGTGCTGGGCCGGATCGCCACGGCAGCGGGCATCCTCGGGTTCACGTACCTGTTCATCCAGCTCTTCGCGAACTACGACGTCGGCGCGACGCTCGGCACCGGGGCCACGGATCCTGCCACCTTCATGGTCTGCCTCACACTCGGGGCGAGCTGGCAGATGACGTATGCGCCGTACGTCGCCGACTACTCCCGATACCTCCCGGCCGACACGTCGGTCGCGACGACGTTCTGGTCGACTTTCCTCGGCAGCGTGACCGGAACGCAGATCTCGATGACTCTGGGCATCCTGATCGGCGCCGTGTCGGGTGGCGCGCTGCTGGAGGGGCCCGTCGGCTTCGTCGGGCACCTCGCAGGGCCGGCGTACGCGGCCTTCGCGATCTACCTGGTCATCATCGTCGGCAAGCTCACCGCGAACACACTCAACGCCTACGGAGGCATCATGAGCACGGTGACGGTGATCACGAGCTTCAATGCCGAGACGAGGATCTCGCGTCGAGCCCGATCGATCTACATCATCGTCTTCGTCGCGTTGACGATGGTGATCGCGATCGCCGCCAGCGCCGACTTCCTCAACAACTTCAAGAACTTCGTGCTGCTGCTCCTCGCGGTCTTCATCCCGTGGAGCATCATCAACCTCGTCGACTACTACCTGATCTCGAAGGAGCGCATCGACATCCCCGCCCTCTACGATCGTCGCGGCCGCTACGGCGCCGTGAACCTCACGGCGATCGTCTCCTACGGCATCGGCATCCTCGTGCAGATCCCCTTCCTCACGAGCGACACCTACAGCATGCTCGGCGACTTCCACGGACCGCTCGCGGGAGTCCTCGGCGGAATCGACATCTCCTGGGCGGTCTCGATGGTCGTCACGTTCGCCGTCTACTATCCCTGGGCGAAGAAGACGATGAAACCTCCGGCGGACATGATCTATCCACCGGAGTACACGGCGGCGCAGACCGGCCAGATCGCGGTGAGCTGACGTGTCCGTCTCAGCCGCGAAGGGAGCGGTGCAGCCGCGTCCCGAGATCGAGGAGTTGCCCCTCTATCGCCCGGGTGTGCCGGCGCAGCAGAGAGCAGGGCTCACCGGATTCAAGCTCTCGTCCAATGAGAACCCGTTCGAGCCGCTGCCCGCGGTCGTCGACGCGATTCGTCGCGCCGACCGACACAACGTCTATCCGGATCCCACGGCGCTTCCGCTCCGCGAGAAGCTCTCCGAGGTCCTCCAGGTGCCGGCGTCCTGCATCGTCGCGGGGGCGGGAAGCCTCGCGGTCCTGAACGACATCCTGCGCGTGTTCGCCGGACGGCGACCGGACGGCAGCAGGGATGAGATCGTCTACGCCTGGCGGTCCTTCGAGTCGTACCCGATCTCGATCGGAGAGACGGGAGCGCGGGCCGTGCCCGTGCCGCTGAGACCGGATCTGACGCACGACCTGGAGGGGATGCTCGCCGCGATCACGGAGCGGACGAAGATCGTGATCCTCTGCACGCCCAACAATCCGACGGGACCGGCGTTGGGCCACGCCGAGGTGCGCGAGTTCCTGTCTCGGGTGCCCGCGCACGTGCTCGTGGTGATCGATGAGGCCTATATCGAGTACGTTCGGACCGCGGACCGGCTCGATTCTCTCGCGCTGCAGCGGGAGTTCCCGAATGCGCTCATCCTGCGCACCTTCTCCAAGGCGCATGGACTCGCCGCGCTGAGGGTGGGGTACTGCGTGGCTCGGGAGGAGGTCGCCCGCCACCTCACGACGGTCGCCGTCCCCTTCGCCGTGTCTCAGGCAGGACAGATGGCGGCGATCGCCTCACTCGACGAACTGCCGGCGGTGCGGGATCGCGTCGAGCGGACGGTACGGGAGAGAACGCGAGTCAGGGACGAGCTTCTGACTCTCGGCCTGAGCGTCCCCGATGCGCAGGGGAACTTCGTCTGGTTGCCCCTGGGGGCAGGGTCAGAGCAGTTCACGGCTCTGTGCAGCGCTCAGGCGCTCGCCGTCCGGCCTTTTGCCGGAGAGGGGGTCCGCGTATCCATCGGGCTTCCCGAGGCGCACGACCGCCTGCTCGCGCTCACACGCACGTTCCTGCGTTCTCAGGGTGCGCGGTGATGGGGTCGGCGATGGACGTGCACGAACTCCGTGGCGGCGCGCTCGCCGACAAGGATCCCGACACGGCGATCAGGGAGCTGGAGCTCGCGCTGCCAGGACGCGTGCTGCGGGATCTCTCCGACGTCCGTGCCTACTCGCACGACCGGTCCCGTCACTCTTGGGCGCCCGCGCTGGCCGTGGTCCTGGCGGAGTCGACGGATGACGTCGCCACCGCCGTGCGGATCTGCGGGGCGGCGGGCATAGCAGTGATCGCACGGGGAGCGGGCACCGGTCTGGAGGGTGGAGCGAACGCCCTCTCCGCCAGCGAGGACATGAGCGATCTCGACGACGCGACGAGATCCGCGAGTGTCGTCGTCGACCTGATGCGGATGAATCGCATCCTGCATGTCGATCCGGATTCGGCCGACGCGACCGTGGAGGCGGGGGTGAGGCGGAGCGAGCTCAACCCGGCACTCGCCGTCCACGGTCTGCAGTTCGTGGCGGGCCCGGGGGTCGACGCGTCCATCGGCGGCATGGCGGCGACGCGTGCGAGCGGGACGAATGCGGTGAAGCACGGCACGATGGCCGACAACGTGCGCGGTCTCACCGTCGTCATGTCGGACGGCTCGGTCGTCCGTACCGGCAGTCGGGCGCGGAAGTCCGCTGCCGGCTACGACCTGACCCATCTCTTCGTCGGATCGGAGGGGACGCTCGGCATCATCACCGAGCTGACTCTGCGCCTCACGCCCGTCCCCGCGGCGCATGAGCTCGCCGTGTACTCCTTCCCGTCGGTGAGAGCCGCCGCCCTCGTCGTGCAGCGGGCGCTGCATGCGGGGATCGACCTCGGACGCGCTGAGCTGCTCGACACGGTGCAGATCGAGGCGCTGAACTCGTACTCGCACACGGACTTCCGGGCCGCGCCGACGCTCTTCGTCGAGCTGAGCGGCGATCCGCAGATCATCGCGCATCAGGCGGAGCGGCTCGAGGTCATCATGGTCGCGCAGGGCATGCTCGAGTATCGACGGATCGAGGGCGACGATCCCGAGCGGTTCTGGAAGGTCCGGCATGATGCTCTTCCGGCCGCGCAGGCGCTGAGACCGGATTCATACACCTGGTCGACCGATGTCTGCGTGCCGATCTCTCACCTGGCCGACTGCATCACGGAGACGCAGGCGGACATCGACGCGAGCGGTCTCGTGGCGCCGATCGCTGGTCACGTGGGAGATGGGAACTTCCATCTCGCCTTCGTGCTCAGGAACGGCGATGACGACGAGAGGGAGCGCGCTGCGGCGCTCACGTCGAGGATGATCCGCAGAGCGCTCGCGGCCGGCGGCACCTGCACGGGCGAGCACGGAGTCGGCGTGGGCAAGATGCAGGACCTGATCGACGAGCATCCGTCGGGTATCGGCGTGATGAGGGCCATCAAGGATGCTCTGGATCCGAGGAGGATCCTCAATCCGGGCAAGATGCTGGATGGCTGAAAGCCGTCAGCCCGCCCAGTCGATGAGGATCAGACTCTGCTTCGTGTCTGCGAGCTTCACCCAGCCATCGCCGAAGAGGTAGGTCATGCCGTATCCCTCTTCGTCGGTGCCCAGGGAGAACTCGGGGTCTTCCGTGAAGTAGCGGCCCTCGGGTCCGTCTTCGCGCGTCCACCCCTGCGCGAGCAGGGAGGACTGCGCTGCATCGGCGTCTTCGGAGGAGATCGGCGACCATCCGTACAGCTGGCCGTGATCGGTGCCGGTCGAGAAGTCGGCCCAGAAGCAGAGGATGCCGTCGGGGAGCGCCATGTCGCCGATGATGAAGTCCTTGCGTTCGGACGTCCATCCCGCGTCCGTGAGGCCTGCGACCGTTCCCTCTGTCACGATCGTCTCGCACGTGGGGTCGGCAACGGGAGTCTCCGGAGCCCGGGTCGCCGCAGGATCGGCCGTCGACTCCGCAGCAGGCTTCGTGGCCTTCGGGGTGGGGGTGGCGCCCGCATCCGGGCCGCCGGAGCACGCAGTCAGCGTCGCCGCGAGAAGGAGTGTTGCGGCGGCGGCGATGGGGATGCGTGGGGTCATCTCGTGGCCTCGTCGAGTGTCAGTCGTGCAGGAGTTCCAGGAAGGCGTCGTGAAGGATGCCGTTGGTTGCCAGTGTCGAGCGAGCCGAGATCGTCTCGGCTCCGTCGAAGGCCGTCATGCGTCCGCCGGCCTCGCGCACGATCGGCACGGCGGCGGCGATGTCGTACTCCTTGACGTCGAACTCCGCGACCATGTCCAGGCGCCCCTCCGCGAGCAGCATGTACGCGAAGACGTCGCCGTAGGCGCGGTCGCGCCACACGCGATCGGCCAGGGTCAGCAGCGTGTCGAGGCGACCCGCTTGCGACCACTGCGCGATGCTCTGGAAGCTGACGCTCGCATCGTCGAGGGAGGCGACGGCGGACGTGCGGAGGCGGCGCGGGCCGGCATCCGTCGCCGTCCAGGCTCCGGCTCCCGTCGAGGCCCACCAGCGACGCCCGAGCGCCGGCATGCTGACCACGCCGACCTGCGGCACGCCGTCGACGGCGAGCGCGATCATGGTGCCCCAGAGGGGCACTCCGCGGAGGAAGTTCGCGGTGCCGTCGATCGGATCGACGATCCACTGCCGGTGCGTGTCGCCCTGGGCGCCGAACTCCTCGCCGAAGATGCCGTCCTCGGGGCGCTCGGTCTCGAGGATCGCGCGGATCGCGCGCTCCGTCGCGAGGTCGGCGTCGGTGACGTGCGAGTTGTCCGCCTTGGTGGAGATCTCGAGGTCGGCGCTGTCGAAGCGTGGCAGCGCCTGCGCATCGGCGGCGTCGGCGAGCCGGAGGGCGAGTTCGAGGTCGGCGGAGAGGCTGTCGGCGCTGGGGGAGGCGGTCACCAGTCCAGGATAGTCGGCGGAGCGAGCGGCCTCCGGCGCGCTGGACGCAGTGCGACACGCGCGGCGGGAGTGAAGGGATGTGCTCGATTTCACATGGAGCCCATCCGCTGGTAATGTAATTCCTCGGCCGGGGGATTCACCGGGCCACGCACCTCTAGCTCAATCGGCAGAGCAACTGACTCTTAATCAGTGGGTTCAGGGTTCAAGTCCCTGGGGGTGCACAAAGCCCCGATCTCTCGCCAGATCGGGGCTCTTTCTGTGTCACGGCTACGCTTCGCCGCGACGCTGGGTGCTCGGATTCGTCGCGGTGCTAGCTGATTGCTAGCTGAGCCTCTGAGTTCAGGTCGTTCCGACGTCCCGTGACCGTGCCGGAATGAGGGCGGCTGCAGCCTCCGCGTCGGCCAGCGCGGCGCTCTCGATCATGTGCCCGTACAGGTCGGTGCTCACCGTGATCGAGCTGTGGCCCAGACGTCGCTGCACGGCCTGCAGACCGCGGCCGGAGGCGAGCAGGATCGATGCGTGCAGGTGACGCAAGCTGTGGAACGTCACCGCGGGTAGAGCATCGCCCTGCAACGTCTCGTCGGCTCGGATCTCCGAGAGGCGACGCTCGCCCATGCCGTGCGCGCGTGCGAGTCGCTGCAGCTCGGCGGCATCCTGATCGGAGTCGAGCGCGTACACCCGGCGCTCTGCGTTGTACCGCTTGATCATGCGGGGGAGTGCGCGCGTGAGCTGCTCCGGCACGAGCGCCGAGCCGTCTTCGTTCGTGAACACGAGCGCGGCATCGTTGCGGTAGTCCGAGCCCCACGCTCGTGCGTCCTTCGTCTGCTGCAACTGCACATCGCGGAGCGTCTCGACCGTGCGCGCGTCGAGCATCACGATTCGACCTTCGCCCGCTGCCGTCTTCGGCGCGCCGACGATCACCTCACGCCCGACCTGCACCGCCTGCTGCGCGACGATCAGCCGCGCCGCTGAGAGGTCGACGTCGATCCAGCGGAGTCCAGCGAGCTCGCCGCGCCGCAGGCCCGTGGCGGCGGCGACCCAGAAGACGGGTGCCATGCGCTCGCGGCGGCCGGCCATCCAGTCGACGAGCCGAGCGAACTGCTCCGGCTGCATCATGGCGCGGCGCGTCTTCGGCGCCCGCACGGCGTCGCGGCGACGTGTGGGGTCGTCGGCGATCATCCCGCGCCGGTACGCGTCGCGGAGCGCGCTCTGCAGCACGGCGAAGACGCGGGCGTGCGTCGTGAGCTTGCCGGGGATTGCCTTGTGCAGGTGTCGTTCGAGGTCGTCGAGCGTGTCTGCCGTGACGTCGCGCAGCCGCTCGCCGCCGATCACGTCGCGGATGATCGCGGACAGGCGCTTGTACTCGGCGAGCGTCGCCGGGCGCAGTGCGTTGGATCCGCTCGAGCGACGTTCGAGCCAGCTCGCCAGCCATTCGCCCAGCGTGTCGCCGCGGCGTGCTGCGGCCGGCGCGCGGCGCAGCGTCTCGATCGCCTCCGCGCGAGCGCGGAGCGCCGCACTGCGCGAGCTGTAGCCGCTGCCGGTCGCCTGGACTCGCTTACCGGCGCGCACGGCGCTGGCAGCGTACGCCCAGGGGCAGCCGCACGCCGTCTTGCCGTCGGGCCGCACCCGGTGTGCGCAGCGGGCGCCGTGATTGCGCGGACACCGGCAGCGGGAGCCGCTGCATCCGGGGGTGTGGGTGCGTTCACAATCGCATGCGGTGTGGCGCTGGGAAACGCCGCCGCCGGTTCGTGCAGTCGTCATGCTCATCAGGACTTGTCCTTCTTGGGTCGCCCTACTTTGGCTGCTGGTAGGAGCTTCGCTTCGCGCGCTTGTCTGAGCCAGACATCGGCGGTCTGTACGTGCACGTGAAAGGCCTTTGCGAGCGCATGACGCGCCGCAAGCTTGGTCAGTTCCTGTCGACTCGCGCCGGCCGCTTGCGCCGCGTCGTACAGAGCCTGCTGGTCGCGGGCGAACTTAGCGATTCGCTCGAGCGAGGGTCGGGTAGTGCGAGGGCGGTTCTCGGGCTCCACCTCTCGCTCGACGGCGCCAAGGGGCGTCTTTGGCGCATCGTTCTCCAGGTAGTCGACTGCGACGGTCGCCAGAAAGCCGTCATGGAGCTGAGCGGCATCGTTCAACGTATCCCGGCCGTACGGTGCAACCGTCTTGCGGAGCAGGGTCGGCACGCCGTTTCGGCGCTCGGCGATGACTTCATACAGCACGCCGTGGTCGTAGTCGACAATCGTGATTCCCTCCAGTATCTGACGCGGTGTCGTTCTCTCTAGGAACGCGCTGTAGAGCGGGCCGGAGGTCGAGACGAAAGCAGCGGCGTCGGGTGTATCGAACTGTCGCGAAAGGTCATCCCAGCGCGATACGTACGCGAAGTGAGGGCGGATCAGGAGAGAGTTCATGCCTTGATTATACGCAGTCACACATAAACCAAAGCAACTAATGATTATTGCTTGTGGATAGGCTTACCGCATGGACAAGGACACACCGACACCACCCCGGCACGTCGCACTCGGCGAGCTGCGCGACATCCCGGCTCGTATGTCGCTTCCGACCGCCGGCCGGCTCATCGCCGGACTGAGTCGGGCGCGTTCATACGAGCTGCATCGTCTCGGGGAGTTCCCGGCTCCCGTGCAGCAGATCGGAGCGCGGTTCTACGTTCGCGGCTCCGACGTGCTGCGGGCTCTTGGGTTCGATCCCGAGGTCGTGTTGCTCGGAGTTCGCACCTCAACGAACACCGAAAGCGTACGGGGAGGCTGACCCCATGACCTGGACTCGCCTCTCTGACGACTTCGCCGACCGCGCAGACATCATGGGGCTCTCTGCAGAGGCCTTCCGGCTGCACATCGTCGGTCTGGTGTGGGCGAACCGGATGCTGCTTGACGGTCTCATTCCGAAGCGTTCAGCGGCCGTGTTGGCAGCGCTCGCTGGCCTCGACGATGTTCAGCATGTCGTTGCGGAACTACTGGTCGCTGGGCTGTGGATCGATGCCGAGACCTCGTACCAGATCGAGTGGAAGGACCAGGAGAGCGCCGCGATAGTCAAGGAGCGCAAGACGGCCAACGCAGAGAAGAACCGTACCTGGCGTGAGCGCAGTCGGCTGCACTCCGCTGGCGACCACTCGAAATGCACACGCTGCTCAGCCGTGCGTGACCAGTCACGCGACCAGTCACATGACAAGTCAGTGACCGCTACCCGTACCCGTCCCGAGCCCGACCCGACCCCTAGGGAGGAAGAGGGCGAGGGGAAGGAAAGCGCGGGGTCTGACACCGCCGCTCCCTCCGCTACCGCTGCGGGCGCGTCGCCCTCAGACCCCTTGGAGCGAATGCGAGCGATCAGAGCAGTAGGAAGGAAGACGGCATGACGATTCTCGATCTCACCGTGCGCACGCTCACCCGAGAGGGGCAGACGTGGCTACTGCGCTTCCCCCACATTCGGAACTGGTTTCACGCGGATCCGGAGACGGATGCTGCGACCTACCGAGGTCTGACCCTCGATGACATCGCGACCGCACTCGGCTACGCGACATCACTCGTCGCCATCGCGAGTGCCTACCTCCGTGTCCTCCTCGAACTCGACGATTGCGATGACATCTTCTGCCAGGTCGATGAAGGTGATCCATCGATACACGTCTCAACAAGCGTGCCGAACGCTCGCCAGAGCATCACACGAGCGATCGCAGAGGCGGCCAAGGTGCTCTCCGGAGAGGCGAGCACGACGGGCGCGACCGACGCGGCCTCAGACCTGATCGTGCGACAGCGCGACCGAGGCCGCCGGGAGTCGATCGACAGGCGTCTCGCGGTGCTCGCGCAGGGGGATGAGGCGCTGCACAGCCGCTTCCTGGCGCGAATCCCCAACATGTTCACCCACCTCGACGCCGCGGAGGCGGCCGTGAGCGAACTCGAATCACAGGTATCCGCCGCCGACGTTCAGCTCGCCGCAGCGAGAGCGGTCGCTGCACGCACGCACGCCGAGCCCGGCATGCTCACCCACGTCAACGAGCACACGATGGAAGGAAGCCAGCCATGAGTACCCGCCCGACGAGTCACCTGCCCACGGCGCCAGGTGCCGACTACTCCCGCCCCTGCGCCGACTGCAACGGCGACGCCATCCTGATTGCGAGTCCGGCCCCGAACGGCGCACGCATCGCCGTCCTGCACGAGCCCGGCTGCCCGTTCTACGCGCAGTGGGCCAATGAACGAGAGGCACAGGCATGACCGCCTCCGTCCTTCCTCTCCGCTGCGACCTCTGCGGCGGTCCCGTCGCGCCGACACCCGCCGCGCTCGCCGCAGGGGGGATGCATCCGCGTTGCGCCGTGCCAGAGCAGCTGTATGCCTCCCTCACCGCCTCCGCAGGCGGACCGGGCGTCGATGAGCTGATCCTTGCGCGCTGGGCGCTCAGAATCGCCGCCAGGCGCTCAGCGCGGTCTGAGCGGCCAGGAAGCCCAAACACGCAGACAGGCGCCAATGCACAACAACGAGTCCTCGCCGTGCGGAGGCCCAAGCCTCGTGCAGCACAGCGGAAGCTACCGGACCCAATCGTCGGCGCCGTTCGGCTCATGGCCATCGTCGACAATGCGGGAGCGAATGCGCGAGCGAGCGCCGTGCTCCGGGTTTCAGAGCAGGTGATCGGCGTAAAGGCCGCGCAGCAGGCATGGAATCTGCTCATCGCGAAGCGCGTGCTGAGGTTCAACCCTGAGAGGCCGCTTGAAGCTACGACAATGGCGGCCATCGATCGCGAGGCATGGGCGCCCGTCTTGCTGGATCTGTTCGCCCAGAGCCGGACGGTGAACCGATGAGCGCACAGTGGATCGGGGCCGAACATGCGCGCTTGCTCGAAGCGTTTCACGACGACGACGCGCCGACTGCCGATGAGCTCGAGTTCCTCGCGACCCTCAGCGGGCGAGCAGACTCGCGCGGCGAAGTCTCCGCCTCGCGCGCGGAGCTCGCGCAGAGTCTCGGATGGGCGGAGCGATCCGTTGGCGCGGCTATCAGCTGGGCGCAATGGCGCGGAAGTCTCACGCTGCGTCGCGTGAGTAGCAAGTCCGAGCCACCTGCCTACCGATTCAGACTTCGCGAATGGCCACATGGCCCCTCGCACCAGGCACCCGGCGCGTAGGCCGGGTGGGCGTCGCCGATCGGCACGCCCTTGCCGGGGTGGCGATGGTTCCCGTCACCCCGGCATCTCTTCCGCACAACGAGAGGATTCCGCCCATGTCCACAATCACCACGCCGCTCGCTGCGGCACGAGCGAAGTTCGCGGAGTACGCCGCCGACCGAGCTGTCCGCCCGCGGGCTGTCTGCGCGGTCTGCGGCGGAATCGTCGCCGCCGGCACTGGCGTCACCGACGGCGAGCCAACGGCAGCCGCACTCAATATCGATGCCCGGCGTCGCCGTGAGAGCCTGCCCGCCCTCCACGGATGGACGCGCATGCACACCGGGTGCAACGATCCCGTGGCCGTCGTGCGCACACTGACCGGGCTGAGCGTGAACGACACGATCGCACAGGACGCGCTCTGGGCAGTGCAGCCGCCGCGACTCGTCGGCGACGACGGACGTCCGCTGCCTCAGGTCGCCCCGGTCTTCGCATGCAGGTTCGCGGAGCTCAGCTCTGCATCGGCTTGGGCTGGCGGTGCATGGAAGCACGTGAAGGAGACGTCCCGCGACGCACTCGCAGAGGCAGTCAGGGACGCTGAGCACCAGCGCTACTTCGATACGGAGGCGCACCGTTGCACCGACGGGCCGTGCGGTGCATGCGGTGTCGCACTCTCACGAGGCTGGCGGCAGTCACCGATCCGCTGGAAGGATGGCGCTCCAGCCCCGTGGTGTGCGGAATGCGCTCAGGTTGCAGACAGGCGCCCCGCATCAAGGGAGATCCTCCGACTGCGCGCCGTCGCGCTCGAAGCGCTTAGCGGGGCGTCCGGCGCCGACATGAGCGTCCGCTACGGCGAGCACATGCGGCTGTTCGCGGAGCTCGTCGACCCGGGGCATCCGGGCACCGCCGAGCGCTGGGAGTACGCAGCCGATACCTGGGCCGAGGTGCGCGAGAGCGCGCGCCTGAATTACCCGAGCTCGCTGCCCGATGGCCTGCGTCAGGACTACCAGGCCCGCGTCAACGAGATCAGGCGCACCGCCATCGCCGAGCAGCGTGCGCTCGAGGAAGCCGAAGCGCGACAAGCTGACGCCGACCGCGGCTGGCCGATCTGAACCCGAGCATCGACGGCTGAGCGGCAGGGCGCGGCTCAGCCGTCGATGACTTCGGCGTCGATGACGTCAAGCTCGAAGACGTCCGCCTCTGTGGCGCCTCCCTGCGACCGGGAGAGCAGGTTCACCAGCTGCGCGATCTCCGCGGCGCTCGCGTTCACCTCGACGCGCTGCGGCTGATCCAGGCCGTCGAGCTGGGCCGCCCTCTGTGCCACCGCAACGGCCGCACGCATCGCCCCCGGCTTGCCACTCTCGGCATCGCGCACGGCGACCGGCCAGAGGAACTCGAGGCGCTCCCGCCACAGCGAGCGCAGCTCGGGCATCGACGGCTCCGGCAGCCGGCCGACATAGTTGCGGACCGCACGCAGCGCGTTCGGGCCGTTCGCGTATCCGACCGCAGCCGCGATCTCGTCCCACGTGGACCCGCGCACGCGTAACGCCCACGCGTCGGCTACGCGCTGCATTGACTTCGCGTTGGGCTTTCGCGTTGTCATTTGCTTGTCATTTGACATGAAACCTACTTTACGCGTGGCGGCGCCCATCGCCGTAGAGAGACCACGCGTAGGCCGCCTCCCGGCGCCTGCCATCCTGAACGTCCTGTTGCTGATTGCCGAGGTCGATCTCGAGTGAGGCGATCTTGTCTGTGCCGCTGACTGGGAGCGCGAGCCGAACACGCCAACGAGCGATCGCCCGTATTTGGCTGAACGCGTCGATAGGGAGAAACCAGCGGGCGTAGAGCGGGGCCGTCCCTGGACCACCAACAGCAACACCATCGGTTCGTATCTCGGGACGACGACGAGCGGCCTTGCCTGAAGGGGGTGAATCGGTGAAGACCTCGCCCCTAGCGTGGAACTCACCGCCGATCGCCTCAGCGTGGGCAAGGTGGTAGGGGAGGAAGGGAGTCGAATCGTCTGAAGAGTCGAAGTACGCCTTGACCCACAAGCTCATTGCCAAAGCGCCGGGCGGGGCTGAGTAGCCGCGGTCGAAGACATACAGCGCCGCGGCGATGGCTGAGATCTGCGGTACGTGTACCGCCGGATAGAGCATTCGTAGTAGCTCGTGACGCTTGGCGCTGCGTGTCCTCGTCCCAGCACGGATTGGCACCTCAAGCTGTCCGCCACCTTCCGCGCCGACCTTCACCAAGTACGGCGCTCGATCAGTTCGAAAGAGTAGGGCGACCACTCTCTCCTCAGGTGAGACCGCCAGAGCAACATGGCGTACAAGCTCGGGGGCCACCTCATCGAAACGGGCTTCGAATTGCGCCCACCATGTTGCCGGATCAGTGCCGTCGAGGGGGTGCACGATGCCAGTCTTGTCGTCGACCCCAATCACGTAGATGATGTGATCACCTCGTGCCTGATTGGCCGCCGCAGCGAGCTGCCGTGCTTTGTCGATTCCTGGCCAGTCCCTCTTGAATTCGATCCGGTCGTCCTCGGGATTCACCCCTGCCTTGACGGCGTCGACCGCTTGCAAGACAAGTGCTTCGAGTTGAGTCGCATTCACGCCCTCATCATGGCGTGAATGCGATCTCCCTGTCACTCGACGGGAGAGCCGCCGAGCTTGTCGAGCACGTCTCTGTCGTCCCCCGAGGCGAGCCAGCGCTCACCGCTGACTGTGTAGCTCTCGACGTCGCCGGTGCGGGCCAGGTAACGGTTCTTCGCATCCTCGTCATCGAACACAATGAGGATGGTGAACCCGCAGAAGACCCCGTGAGCACCTTCGGACAGCATGTCCTCGCCTACTTCCAACGTCTTGTCGCACGCGCCGCCGGCGTCGACGTAGGCGCTCTTCAGAGCCTCAGGCGACGAGTAGGAGGCAGGGGCCCCTGAGCACGCGGTGAGCGCGGTGGCGAGGATGCCGAGTGCAAGCGTGGCGGCGACGCGGGGTGTGGTTCTCTTCACGGTCAGTCTCCTTCAAGTGTGGCTAGCCATCATCGTGATGACTAGCCATAACGTAGCGCAGAGCTCCGACGGCTGGGCTGGTGTCGTGACCTCTCCCGTAGCTGACCCCGATTTCGAAGCGCTCCGACTCCATCTGGCGAAACTGCGCCATGCCCGTGGGTGGAGCTACGACGAGTTGGCTGCGCGATCGGGCGTCGGTCGTGCAACGATCGTGGCCCTCGAGTCCGGTCGTCCCCGGCGCAACCCTACGAAGCCAGCGACGACTGGCACTCTGGCCACATGGTTCCGCATCGCCCAGGCATTCGAGATCGACTTGGGAGAGTTGGTGCGTCCGCTCTATGGTGCACACCCCGGCTCTTCTGCCTAGGTGATTTCTGCCACGTGGCCGGTCCTCGGTTGGTCGCGGTTGCTCAATGTTCGCGGTCGACCGCCGGACGACGAAAGCTCTGGCCAGCCTCAGGCTGGGGGTTTGCGATACTCAGCCACTCGTCCCAATCGTCATCGAGCATCCCGCGCTGGAAGGCCGCTAGCTGACGGCGTTCAGCCGCAAAGTAGGCTGCCAGCGCGTTAGCGACCGTCGGCCTCTGGCCCTCGAGGATTTCGGCGGCGCGGCTCACATACTCCATGGTGTCCCATAGCAAGTCCTGCACGTCGACTAGCTCGCCTCCGATTCGTGCAGCCAACGTTACGGGAATGTCCTCGGGCCCGGCGGCGACCATTGGACGAGTAGTTCGACGTTCGACGAGTTCGATGCCGGGTGCGAGCGGCGGGTTTGGCTGCGCAAAATCGATCCACCACTCACCTGGCCCTGCAGGGTGATCTGTGACGTGATTGAACGGCATCGGAAACTGTGGATCAGCGATGAGCGAAAGAGTTAGCGGTTCTCGATGCTTGTCGAAACGATGAAGGTCGTTGAGCAGCTCTGGCAGGGAGGCGCCCGTCACGAACGGTTGAATTGAACGTATCTGGGCGATCTTTCGTTTCCCGAGATGTGCGATGTGCTTGCGTGCCGCATGCGAGTTCCAGATGGCTTCCGTCGCGGCGATGGGGAACGCGGTCTGGACGTCTTCTTGCCTCGTCCAGGTCAGTTGAGGGTTGGCGTGAGAGGCAGCAAAGACGGCCCGATCAAGCGTGGCACGGGCTTGGAACAGGATGTTGCTGAGCTTGTACTCGAGCTCGACTGGTACGAGCTCTCCGCGCGCGCGAACGACGTACACCGCGCGCCGGTGGTCTGGATCAAATCGCGGAACTGCTAGCACTTTGATCTGAGTCTTGTGGTGAGCGGCAGATTCGCCGATGAAGTCCAGCGATTCTTGCATCAGGATGCCAATGCGCTTGAAATGGCGACTCGGTTCTTTCGATTGGCTCATGCCGACATCATGGCCTACTTGATGAGTTAGTCGTGATGCACTGATCTCCCCGATCTTCTGAGCGCGTCATGTCTGTGGCGGCGGCGACCTACGCCTAGCTTGCGCTGTCGTTCGAAGACGGGAGGGTAGGGGGGTGCAGTCTTTGCTAGCTATCGGCTAACTGTTTGCTAGCAAACGGTCCGTACACGGTGCAGCACGTTCCGTCAGTCGTGAGCGAGTCGTGCCCAGGTAGCGAGCGGGATCCGAGACGCAACCGACACGATCCGGGTACGCCCGATGCACACACCTCATCTCTCTCTTAATCAGTGGGTTCAGGGTTCAAGTCCCTGGGGGTGCACGGATAAGCCTCGGAGACTCTCGCCAGTCTCCGAGGCTTTTCTGCATCCGTGGCGAAGAAGCCACGTGTCGGCTTTCGCGCGGGAGCGCGCGGCTCAGGTGAGCAGCACCGAGAGTGCGTGAATCTCCTCGTCGGTCAGCCCCAACCCCTCCGCCGCATAGGTGCGCATGCCGCCGAAGCGCTCATCGACCTCCGCGAAGGCCGCGGCGAGGTAGCTCTCGCGCACACCGAGGACGGGAAGGAGCACGTCACGCTCCACACCGTGTGCCTCCGCCTGCTGCAGCAGCGGTTCCAGGGCGGGCAGAAGGTCGGTGTTGGTCTGGAGGTAGTCGTCGTACACGTCGTCGATGTCGGCGCCGAGAAGCGAGAGCACTGACGCCGCCGCCCACCCGGTGCGGTCCTTGCCGGTGGTGCAGTGGAACAGGGCAGCACCCTGACGGTCGCCGTCGATCAGGCTCAGGAAGAACGAGCGGTAGGCGCTCACGGCCGAAGGCATCCGGACCAGGTCGCGATAGGTCTCCTCGAACAGCGCCTCACCGCGGCCGTTCGCGAGAGTCGACGCGAAGGCTCCCGGATCGGCGGCGAGCTCTGCAAGGCCCGCGGCCACGCTGGTCGGGCTGTCGGCGAGCACGTCCAGGTTCCGGCCCATCGTGCCGGCCGGGAGGTTGTCCGGTGACGCGGCGGCCTCGTCCGCTGTGCGCAGGTCGTACACCGTGCGCACGTCGGCCGTGGCGAACCAGTGCTGGTCGATATCGGTCAGCGACGAGAGCGTCGCCGACCGATACAGGACACCGCGTTTCACGGTCCCGTGCTCGGTGGGGATCCCGCCGAGATCGCGCAGGTTCGGCGCGCTGGCGAGGGGGACCGTGCGGTCGTGGGTGTCATTCATGCTCTTATCTCCTTCGAGAGGTCTTCGCTGGTGGATGGTGCTGGTCGCGTCGGGACGGGTGCCGGACGCGAGAGGAGCTCGAGGACCGCGAGCGCGCCGATGCCGACGAGAGCGGTGCCCACGATCATCCCGGGCGTGAGTGGCCGCATGAGCAGGATGAACGCGGCGCAGGAGGCGCCGATGAGGATCCGAAGCGGTCTCTTGCCGCGCTCCACGCGCTCCCCGAAGACTCCTGTGGTGAAGCCGTGCGCTTCCGCGCTGCTCCTGAACGCGGTGGTCGCGCGGCGCGCGTGCTGTCGGAGACCGAGAGCCCAGCGCGACGGGCCTGCGAGGAGCGCGATCACCAGCACGGCGGCGGAGAGGGTGCCCAGCACGAGAGTCATGCTCGCGACGAATCCGAGGACCTCGCTGTAGACGGCCAGCGCCGCGTCGTGCGGGATGGCGGAGGCAACGGCCAGCGCGAACACGTTCCGCCCGGCGTCGACGCCGATCCCCAGCAGCAGCATCATCACCAGGACGGCTCCGGATGCCCAGGCCGCCGCGCGCGCCCGGCTGCGAGCCGACAGCACGCCCGCGACGAGGGCGATCAGCATGAGCCAGGGCACCCACACGCCGATCGCGACGACGAGGTGGTACACGGCGAGGTAGAGGCCGACGGAATCGCCCTCGGCGATCACGATCGACCGAGTGATCGTCGGAATGCGGTCGGCGAGGGGAAAGCCATCGGCGACGAGCTCGTCCTTCACCGCCTGGATGATCGGCTCGAGCTGCAGTTCGACCTGGCCGGCGCCGATCGTGATCGCCGCGTCCTCCCTGCCCGTGGCCGTGTTCACCAGCTGGCGATGGGTGAACTCGAGCGCGTCGGCCCAGATCGCCGCGAAGGCGTCCGACGTGATGAAGCCCGTCACCGTCGTCTCCATCAGGGTTCGGATGCCGGACACGGCAGGAGCCTGCAGAAGCGTCAGCGCTTCCTGGGCCCTCGGCCCGACGTCGAGATCCTGGAGACCGGCGAAGAGGTCGTCCGCGATGCGATCGATGTCGATCTGGGACTCGATCGCAGCGATGACCTGGTCGGCGACGAAGTCCTGCACGGCCGGATCCTTCGCCAGCGGTGCGAACGTGTCGACGAAGTAGGCGGTGTCGGTGAGCTGTCCGTGCGCCCAGGTCGAGACCACGGCGACGGGGGACAGCAACACGCCGACCGCGATCAGCGTCGTCGCCAGGAGCGTCCGGCCCCAGCGACGCGGTGGTCTGGTGTGCGGAACAGCCTCGGCAGTCTTCTCCGAATCGGTGGTGCTCCGCTCGCGCTCCTGATCGAGCGCGCGGGTGAGTTCGGCGTTGGCCGCGGTGAGTCGCGCGAGCTCCTCTGTGAGCTCTTCGGCTGTCTGCTGGACCATTCTTCGAGTCCTTACGGGGATGGGGGAGAAAGAGGAGGAAGACGGGTGGGGGGCGTGGCCGCCCCCCACCCGTCTTCCTCAGAGAACCTCCGGACGGGGCGCGACCCAGGAGCCGTCGAGGACGGACGGCCGCGGACGATACAGGCGCAACACGTAGTTCCAGCCGGGCATGATCGGCAGGGCGTTCGCTACGCCGTCCACTCGCACGCCGAAGCGCACGGTGACGCCGCCGTCGGCATCCGGAATCGCCGTGAGGCTGTTGATGCTGTTGACTCCGAGGGCGTTCTCCTCGAAGAAGCCTGCCGCGTTGTAGAGGGACACCGACCAGAACGCATCGACGGGGACATCGGCGAGGCGGAGCCGGTACTCGTCGACGGGGAGGTTCTCGTCGACGCTGATGTAGGTGGCCTCGTACTCGGGGAGTCCACCCCAGCCGGATGCCGTGCCGAGCAGGTGCATGATCGGATCCACCTCTTCTACCGTGCCGAAGGAATGGTCGTATTTGCTGACGCCGCGCGCGAGGTCGAGGATCGCGGCGCGCGTCGCAGTGTGCGATTCCTGATCGTAGACCGGCAACGGGAACGGTCCGGTGCCGCCTCCGACGATGCGGAGGGCGTCCTGCAGACGGTTCACCGTGGCGAGATCCTCGTCGTCCGCAGGGTCCACGAGGATGCGCACGATGATGCCCGCGTAGTCCGTGCCGACGAGTTCGCGGGTCAGCACGTGCTCACCGGGGTCGCGGAGGATGGCCTGGCCGTAGTGGTCCTGATTGATCACGAACACGGAGATGTACCGACCACGGGTGTTCGGGATCGTGATCGTCACGCCATCCCGGACGTCCACGATCGAACTGCTGTACAGGGTGTCGCGATTCTGGCGGATGATCGGCTGATCGTCGAGCGGCTTCAGCTGGTAGGTGTGGTTCCATACGCCGAGGCCCGAGCCGGCATCCAGCCGCGAGAACATGAGATCGGTCTCCGCCCTGGCGAAGTTCAGGACGTTGACCTCGATGGGTGACGTGTTGCGCGCTACGGGCGCGGGGCCCGCCGTGCCGGGTCCGAGACCGGAGGCCGCGCTCATGACAGCGCCTTCGACTTCAGCAGGGCGAACTCGTCCTGGGTGATCGTGCCGGCCTGCAGGAGCGCCGAAGCGGCGGCGATCTCGTCGCTGGGGCTCTTTCCGGCGAGCTCTCGGAGTGAGGCCCGTGCGGAGTCCTCGGCGTCCGCTGCCGCCCGCTGTCCGCGCTCGGCCATGCCCCCTCCCCGGGCGATGAGGTAGACCAGGGCGGTGAGGAAGGGCAGGAAGATCAGGAAGACGATCCACACCGCCTTCCACCAGCCGTTGAGCGCGCGGTCCCGGAACAGGTCGGTGATGATCGCGAACAGGGCGAACAGGTAGCTGATGAAGACGACGGCCCAGAGCATCCAGCTGAGGATTTCCCAGAAGTACATGTGTGATTCCTTTTTTCGTTGAGGAGCGGGCGCGCAGGTCGCGGCCCGACGGATGGATGAGTCAGAGCGAGCCGAGGCCCTTGCCGATCATGAGCACGCCGATGACGACGAGCAGCACGGTCGTGATCACCGCGTTCTCCCGCGCGAGCCACTCGCGGAGCGCCTCCATGGGCGCGCGGAGGCGCTCCGCGGCCAGGAGGTAGGCGACGACCGGGATGAGCACCGTGGAGACCGCGCAGAGCACGAACACCGAGGTCGCGATCGCGGCGGATGCCGAGGAGAGGCCGGCGCCGCCGATGAGCATTCCCGCGCTGGCGGCGATCAGCAGGTTCTTCGGACGGGGGATCGAGAGCAGCAGGCCGAGCCCCAGGGCGCGCGCGAAGGTGAAGGAATCGATGGCCGACATCCACGTCGGCAGCGCGGGCTCTGCGCCGGGCTCCGGCCGCCTGCGCCACTGCACGACGGCGAGGAGGAGCAGGAGCGCCGCGAGCACGAACTGGATGATCGCCCGTATCGGGTCCGGTCCATCGGAACCGGTCTTCGGGGGCAGTGCGCCCGCCACCAGCACGAAGACGGTCACGGGCACCACGATGCCGATGCCCCACCCCAGGAGGAAGCCGATCCCCGTGCGTCGAGCATTCGGCGAGAGCAGCATGAGGATGACGGCGACGATCGTGAGCGGACTGACGGCGATGGCGAGAGTGAGGGGCAGTATCTCCCCGATGACGGTGGCGAGCATGGTCAGGACCTTTCCGTGGTGGTGGGGCCATGGTCGACGCCGGTCAGCGCGCTCACCGCCGCACGGTTCGTCGAGTAGACGGGGTCGTCGTCGCCGATGATCCCGAAGCGGCTGAGGCGAGGACGTGCGCCGACGCGGGTGCGACTGAACGCGAGAACGATCTCCCTGTCCCGCAACCACGTGCGGAGCCCGTCGAAGGCGTGCGCCGCCGTCACGTCGACATCGGTGATGCCCTCCATGTCCACGACGAGGCTGTGCACCTGCTCGGAGCCTGCGGCCTCGACGGCTCTCTCGACGGCCTGTGCGAAGACCGTGCCGTTGGCGAAGAACAGGGGAGCGGACATCCGCACGACGATCACCCCGTCTGCGGTGAGGACACCGGTCGGCGCCTCGTCCAGCAGGGACGCACCGGGGTCGTCGTTCTCGGCGAGCACATCGATCGCGGGATTCGCGGCGCGACGGACGAGGTTCACCAGGGCCAGCACGAAGGCGACCACGATCCCGGCGATGGCCCCCACCAGCACGGTGACCAGGAGGCACACGGCCGCGATCCAGAACTCGAAGCGCGACAGGCGCCAGAGCCCGCGGAACTCCGAGACGCCGAGCAGCGGGACCACGGCGACGCCGACGATCGCCCCGATCGCGGGCGAGGGGATCTCCGCGAGCAGAGCCGTACCGAAGAGGAGCAGGAGGACGGTGCCGGCGGCCAGGACGAGAGAGGGGAGCTGGGTCCGCGATCCGGCCTGATCCATCGCCGCCGTCCGGCTCGTGGATGCGCCGACGGAGAAGGAGCCGCTCGCGCCCGCGGCGATGTTCGCCACCCCGAACGCCAGGAGGTCGCGGTTCGGTCGTGTCGGATAGCGGTGCCGCTCCCCGTAGGAGCGGGAGACGAGCAGCCCCTCCGTCGTCGCCACGGCCGTGAGGGCGAGGGCCGAAGGAACGAGAGCGATCCACTGATGCCAGTCGAGCACCGGCCAGGTGATCACCGGCGGCCCTGAGGGCACGGCGCCGAGGACCGCGACACCCGCATCACCGGCGTGCGTGAGAGCGACGACCGCCGTCGCGACCACGAGCACGACCAGCGCCCAGGGGACGATAGGGAGGGTCTTTCGCCCCAGGAGGAGCACGACGACAGCGGTTGCCGAGATCAGGATCGACCAGACGTTCGCGCCGAGGAGACCGGTGACGAGTGCCCCGCACTTCTCCGCGAACTCGGCGCCGGAGTCGATGTGGATGCCGAGCATCTTGGCGACCTGGGAGACGAGCACGTCGAGGGCGAGGCCCGCGATGAATCCGACGAGGATGGGAGTGGAGAGGAAGTTCGCGAGAAAGCCGAGCTTGAACGCGGACATCGCGAGGAAGAGCACACCGCAGATGATCGCCTGCGCGAGCGCCATCGTCGCATAGCCCTGTGATCCGGCCGCCGCGAGTCCGCCGATGGAGGAGGCGACCAGCGCCGCCGCCGAGGCATCGGGCGAGGCCACGAGCTGACGCGACGAGGTGACGATCGCCCACACGATCGTCGGAAGCACGAGCGCGTACAGGCCAGCGACCGGGGGCAGACCGGCGATCTGCGCGTAGCCGATGTTGATCGGGATGGAGATCGCGATCAGGGTGACCCCGGCGAGCAGCTCTCGGCCGAGGTTCCGGCGACTCAGGCCGGGGAGCAGACGGTTCATCGCTGCCAGCCTGGCGTGCGGATGGCGGCTGCGGCCGGCGTCTCATCCTCGGCGGATGAGACGCCGGCCGGCTCCGATATTCCGGACGCCGCTATCGTGGAGGCATGATCGAGGCGATTCGCGAGGAGCTGGCGCTCGCGGACCCCGAGGCGGCTCGGAGCATCCTGCGCAAGAACTGGTTGCGGTTGATCATCGAGTCCCATTCCGCAGAGCTCGAGCAGCTGTGCGTGGATCACCAGGACCCGCACGACCCGCACATCCTCCTCATCAGAGCCTGCTGCCGCGACCTCGCCGGCGACTCGTACGGGGCGGAGTACCTGCGCGGTCAGGGCCTGCGCGTCGCTCAGGACGACTTCGTCGCGTGCTTCACCGACCTCCTGCTCGCTCCGGACGCCGCAGCCAAGGCCGCCGTCGCCGATCGTGCCCACGTCGCGCTCGCCGAATGCGGTGCGGACGACGACTATCCGTCGGCGCTTTTCCTGCTCGGGTGGACCGAGGTCAGGCTCCGCAGGGATTTCGCCAGGGCCATCGCGCTCCTGCGCTCCGCCGCCGACGAGGCTCGTCTGCGGAACCGGCCGGAGACCCATCGACTCGCCCAGTCCAACCTGGCGTTCGCACTCACTCAGGCCGGGCTTTTCTCGGATGCCGAGAGGGTGCTCGATGCGCTCCCGCCGTCGGAGCACCCGTCTGATTGGGATCGCTTCGAGGGGGGTCTCCCCGAAACGAATCGCGGATGCATCGCCTACTGGCGGGGCGACTTCGAACGGGCGATCGTGCTCTTCGAATCGGTCATCGTCGAGGAGAGCCCCGGCAACAACTTCGAGGCGCTGGCGCGCCTGTACTACGTGATGAGCCTCGTGGCGACGAAGCGCGAGGACCGCTACCACACGGCGGCGGGCCTCCTCAGGGGGATCAGCAAGGCCGACAAGCACGGCATCCCCTGGGACACTCTCCGTCGCGTGGTCTCGGCCTGGCTCGCGCACGCAGAGGGGCAGGACGAACGCGCCCGTGCTCTCTCGGCGCCCGTGCTCACTCGGACCGGCGCCGCCGTCGCCCACGCTCTTCTCGCCGAGCTGTATCGGGTGATGGGTGAGCCGGTGATGTCGACCCAGGCCTTCCGGCTCGCCGCCGCTGCGGGGATGCCCCGGTACGCGAGGGTGAGCACGCTGGTGACCTCCGCCGCACTCCACTCCGTCGCCGGGCGCGGCTCCCATGCCCACGAGCAGCTCGAGAGAGCACTGGAGACCGCCGCGTCCGAGCACGTCTTCGCGCCGTTCCTCGCGGACGACCCGGTGATCGCCGACCTTCTCAGCGCCCATGCCCATTGGGGATCGAGCGAGCAGTCCTTCCTGCTCGCCGTGTTCGAGAGGCGCGGAGCGCACGCGGCCGCGCTCGCCGGGATACTCACGGACCGCGAGCGGGAGGTGCTGGCGTTCCTGCGCACCACGATGACCGCCGAGGAGATCGCGGCGCGCCTCGGAGTCGCCTATCCCACGGTGAAGTCCCACATCCGCGCGATCTACCGGAAGTTCGGGGTATCCACGCGACGCGCTGCGGTGCTCGTCTCCGAAGGGCGCTAGCGGCGGGCTTCACCGGCAGAAATGCCTGATCTGAAGCAGATGCTGGTATTCCGCGTAACGGATCGCACCTTCTGCGGTCTACTTACGTATGGGGACCTTCGCGTGGGGACGCGAGGGAGCAACGGTGACTGGAGGACAACACCATGCTCAGCAACAGAAAGCGCTTCGGCGTGCGCGCCGCGATCGGCGCTCTCATCGCTCTCGGGGCGACGATCGGGCTCGGAATCGCGCCCGCGTCCGCCGCGGAGTACGACTATCCGGGGGCGATCGACCCTGCGTCGATCTCGGTGACCACGGTCGACGGCACCGGCGGGGTCAACGTCGGCGAGCAGATCAGGATCGACGCGGCCTGGTCCGTGCCCGACGGCGCCGCCGCAGGACAGACGTTCGGGTTCACGCTTCCGGAGGAGTTCGCCGGCTTCAACGGCACGTTCTCCATTCCGTCGAAGGATGATCCGAGTCAGACCGTCGCGAACTGCACCGTGTCATCCGACGCGGCGCCCGTCGTAACCTGCACGCTGACCGACTACGTCACCGGGCGCACCGGTATCGAAGGAACGCTCTGGTTCGTCGCGAAGGCCGACAAGGCCACGACCGACACCACGGTCGACTTCGTTGTCGACGGCAAGATCACACCCGTCGACATTCCCGGAGGCGGCATCATCCCGGGCAAGCCGCTGCCGGGGACTCCGGCGAAGTGGTCGTCGCTGACCGATGACGGGAAGATCGCGTGGGTGGTCGCGATTCCCGGTTCGGCCTTCGCTGACGCCGGCAAGATCACCGTCGACGACGAGCTCACCCCGGCGGGTGCTGGTACCGCGGAGCACCACAACGTCGACGGCGTGCTCACGGTGTGGGGCACGGACGAGACGAACACCAAGCCCTTCACCGTGCCGGGATGGACGGGGGAGTGGAACGCCACGGGTACGGCGTTCCATCTCGAGATCCCGGGTCCCATCGATGCGACCAAGTACTACATGGTCAAGTACACGACGGAGCCGACCAACCCGGTGGAGGGCGCGACCTACGCGAACACCGCCACGGTCAACGGCATCACCGTGCACGACAACCAGGTGTGGACGACCGCGGGTGGTGGCGCCGGAACGGGCAAGGAGACCGGCGCCTTCACGCTCGTCAAGGCAGTGGCCGGAGACGGCGCCGGAAAGGTGCCCGCAGATGCCGCGTACACGGTGACGTACTCGTACGGCGACCCCGTCGTGACGAAGACGATCACGCTCGTTCCGGGCACCCCGGTGCAGAGCATCGCGCTTCCCCTCGGTACGGTCGTGACGCTCGAGGAGGCGGCTCCTCCTGTCGTGGACGGTGTCGTGTGGAACACGCCCGTGTTCGGCGGCACCGGAGTGCGCGTACTCGACGGTGGGAAGGCACAGCTCACCATCGGGGAGGGCGCTGCGGCGTCGATCACCTTGACCAACACGGCGACCGCAACGCCGCCGGTGACCCCGCCCACCCCGGCGACGCCGGAGAAGCCCGCGCCGCCGAAGGAGCTGCCGCTGACCGGCTCGCTTGCATCGACGGGTTCGGACGTGCCGACTCCGCTTCTCCTGGCAGGCGCTGCGGCCCTGCTGCTCGGTCTTGCGATGACGACGGGTGCGACTCTGCGCCGTCGACGTCGTTGAGGTGCGCGGCCCGTTCCCCATCGCCGAGATCGAGCGGGGAACGGGCCGTCGTGCACCTCGTCACGGTAGGCCCGGTGGCGGTGGTTCCGGTCGCGGTGCAATTCCGCTCAGACGACGGAGATCACCTTTCCACCGGTGAGAGCCTTCAGCGTGTCGAAGGTGAGGGGCATCACAGTGTGCGGGTGGCCGGCGGCCGCCCAGATCTCACCGTGATCCTCCAGGTCGGCGTCGATGTAGGTGCGCAGGGGCGCGGGGTGTCCGACAGGAGCGACGCCGCCGATGGCCTGCCCGGTGGACTCCCGGACGACAGCGGCGGGAGCCATCACGACCTCCTGCGCTCCGACGTTCCGAGCGAGGGCTGTCGGGTCGACGCGATGACCACCGCTCGTCATGACGAGGATCGGCGCGCCGTCGGCGAGGAGGACGAGGCTGTTCGCGATCGCGGCGACGTCGCATCCGATCGCCGCCGCGGCTTCTGCGGCCGTGCGAGCGGAGTCGGGGAGTACACGGATGACGGTGTCGACACCGGCATCCTCGAGGTGGCGGAGCACGAGCCTGCTGCGTTCAGGGAGGTCGAGGGCGGTCATCGCCCCACCGTATCGAACGCGGCAGGCTCGTGTGTCAGGCGGCGACGTGCTACGCGGCGTCCCCGAGGAGGATCGCCTCCGCGTCCTCGGCAGCACCGCCCTCAGACTCGTCGTCGATGTGCGCGAGAGCCTTTCGACCGAGGAGGATCGTGAGCGCCGCGACGAGCACGGACACGGCGGCGAAGAGGTACGGGACCGTCGCGTTGAACGCGTGCCACAGTGCCGCCGCGATCGGCGGCGCCATGGCTCCACCGAGGAATCGCACCGCCGAGTACGCCGAGGACGCCACGGAGCGCGGCAGGTCGGTCGCCTCCATCACGGCCTCGGTGAGCACGGTGTTCATCACGCCGAGCAGCAGTCCGCCCACGATGATGCATACGACCAGGGCGGTGGCGGAGGACACCAGCAGACCCGCCGCTACCAGATCCAGAGCCAGCAGCGGCAGCACAACGAGGATGATGTGCGTGCGCTTCATGCGGCGCATCAGAAGCGGTGCGACCCAGACGCTCGTGACCGCGAGTGCGACGCCCCACCCGAAGAACGTGAAGCCGATCCCCATGGCGCCGAACCCGAGGGGGAACGGCGAGAACGCCAGGAGCACGAAGAAGCCGATGTTGTAGAAGAGGGCCGCGACGGCGAGGACGGCGAGTGCGGGCTGCCGGAGAGCCGTGAAGGGGGCGGAGAAGGGCACGGGTTCGCGCTTCTCGCTCGGACCGCGCAGCAGCGCGAGGATGGCGACGAAGGCGATGGCCATCAGCACGACGACGCCGAAGAACGGGGCGCGCCAGCTCTGCTCTCCGAGCAGTCCGCCCAGGAGCGGGCCGATGGCGATGCCGAGTCCGAGGGCGGCCTCGTACAGCACGATCGCCGCTCCGCTGCCTCCGGAGGCGGCGCCGACGATCGTCGCGAGCGCGGTCGAGATGAAGAGGGCATTGCCGAGGCCCCAGCCGGCGCGGAAGCCGATCACGGCATCGACGCTGCCGCTGAGGGCGCACAGGAGTGCGAACACCACGATGAGCGCGAGGCCGATCAGGAGCGTCTTCTTCGCGCCGACGCGGCTCGAGATCCAGCTCGTGACCAGCATCGCGATGCCCGTGACCGCGAGGTAGCTCGTGAAGAGCAGCTCGGTCTGCACCGGGGTCGCCTCGAGCGATTCGGCGATGGCGGGGAGGATCGGGTCGACGAGGCCGATGCCCATGAAGGCGACGACACACGCGAAGGCGACGGCCCAGACCTGTGCGGGCTGCTTCCACACGGATGGTGCGGCGGTGTTCAACGTACTGCTCCTGTCGGTTCGGTGGTGGTGTGCGCGGCGAGGATCTCCGCGGCGCGGGTCAGGGCGGCCCAGTCCTCGTCGACGAGATCGGCGAAGCGGGGGGCGAGCGTGTCGCGGAACTCCTCGCGCCAGGCGCTCAGCGCCTGGGAGCCTTGAGGGGTGATGTCGACGACGATCGCTCGGGAATCCTCCGGATCGGGGGAGCGGAGCACGAGTCCTTCTCGCTCCAGGCCTCCGATGAGGCGGGTCATCCCCGGCTGCGTGGTGCGTGACGCCGCCGCGAGCTCCCCGACCCGGCGAGAGCCGTTCTGATCGAGGAGGCTGAGCACGCGCCACTGCGCCGCCGGGGCGTCGTTTCCGGCATCCTGTGCGGCGATTCTGCCCAGAGCGTACCCGGAGAGGACGAGGGAGGGGATGACATCCGCGCGTTGCATACCAATGAGTATATACCCAATGGTATGTAAATGTCAGCGGCGACCGTTCGCGATGCGCGCGGAGAGCTGATGGGCGTGCGCCAGCAGCGTGCGACCGAGGTCTGCGAGGCGCTCAGGACCGAAGCGGAACTCGACCCCCGTGAGGCTCAGCGCCCACTCCGGCCGTCCGCTGCGGTCGAAGACCGCGGCGCCGAGCCCCCAGCTGCCCTCCACGATGAGACCGGGGTTCACCGCGTAGCCGCGCTCCTTCGTGTCGGCGAGCCGTGCCCGCAGCGGGTCGGGAGCATGCTGCCGCCCCCACTCCTGTGCGAGCTCGGGATGCCGGTCGAGATAGGCATCCACATCGTGGTCAGGAAGGAAGGCCAGGATGGCCAGCCCTGCGCTCGCGACGCCGAGCGGGAATCTGACCCCTTCGCTGAGCACGAAGGAGCGGATCGGGAACGACCCCTCCTCTCTCAGCAGGCACACGGTCTCGTCGGCCCTGCGCACGGAGAAGAACGCGCTCTCCTCCGTCTTCACGGCCAGGGATCGGACGATGTCGCGGGCGAGCGCGGTCACGTCGTAGCGCGCAGCCGCCACGGTTCCCATGAGGAAGAGCTCGGGCCCAGGCATCCATCTCGTGCTCTCGCCGTCACGATCGACGAGTCCTTCGGCTTTGAGCGCGCTGAGCAGCCGGTGGGTCGTGGAGCGCGACAGGTCCGCGCTCCGGGCGAGATCCTGCAGGGTCGCGCCGTCGGACCCGCCCGCTGTCACCAGGCGCAGCAGACGGGCGGCGCGGGCGATCGCCTGCGCGCCCGGAACGCTGCGGGTGGATTCCATAATGTGGACGCTATCGCCGAGTTCGCCCACATCGCAAGAGCCTGCTGTCGCCTCGTGGTCGGCGGGTGGATGCTGGAGGGGTACACGTCTTCGAAGGAGCACGCGTGATCGACAAGAACTGGTCCACAGCCGCCGAGGCCGTCGCCGACATCCCCGACGGGGCCTCGATCGCGGTCGGCGGCTTCGGGCTCTCCGGCAACCCGATCGCGCTCATCGAGGCGCTGCTCGCGCAGGGTACGAAGGAGCTCAGCGTCGTGAGCAACAACTGCGGCGTCGACGACTGGGGCCTCGGCGTCCTCCTGGCGGCGCGGCGCATCCGCAAGATGACCTCTTCGTACGTCGGGGAGAACCGGGAGTTCGAACGGCAGTTCCTCTCCGGGGAGCTGGAGCTCGAGCTCACCCCGCAGGGCACGCTCGCCGAGAAGCTGCGCGCAGGCGGTTCGGGCATCGCCGCGTTCTACACGCAGACGGGCGTCGGCACCCAGGTCGCCGAGGGCGGACTGCCCCGCCTCTACGCGTCGGACGGGTCGATCGCCGTCGCCTCGCCGGTCAAGGATGTGCGGACCTTCGAGATCGACGGCGCGCCCCGCGAGTTCGTGCTCGAAGAGGCGATCAGAACCGACTTCTCGCTGGTGCACGCCGCGGCGGGTGACCGTCACGGCAACCTGGTCTTCAACAAGGCCGCCCGCAACTTCAACCCCCTCGCCGCGATGGCAGGGCGGGTGTGCATCGCCCAGGTCGAGCGACTGGTCGAGCCGGGCGAGCTGGACCCCGATCGCATCCATCTCCCCGGGGTGTACGTGCACCGCGTCGTCGAGGTCGGCACCGACATCCCCAAGCGCATCGAGCGACGTACGGTCGCCGCGGAAGGAGCCTGACATGGCACTCAGCAGAGAGCAGATGGCCGCGCGCGCCGCCGCCGAGCTGCAGGACGGCTCCTACGTGAACCTCGGCATCGGCCTGCCGACGCTGGTCCCCAACTTCGTCCCCGAGGGCGTCACCGTCGTCCTGCAGTCCGAGAACGGGATCCTCGGCGTGGGGCCGTATCCGCGCGAGGAGGAGGTCGACCCCGACCTGATCAACGCGGGCAAGGAGACGGTCACCACGCTTCCCGGCGCGGCGTTCTTCGACTCGGCCGCGAGCTTCGGGATGATCCGCGGTGGCAAGATCGATGCGGCCATCCTCGGCGCCATGCAGGTGTCGGCGTCGGGAGATCTCGCGAACTGGATGATCCCGGGCAAGATGGTGAAGGGCCCGGGCGGTGCGATGGACCTGGTGCACGGAGCCGCCCGCGTGATCGTGCTGATGGAGCACGTCGCCAAGGACGGCTCGGCGAAGATCGTGAACGACTGCTCTCTGCCGCTCACCGGCCGCGGCGTCGTCGACCGGATCATCACCGACCTGGCGGTGATCGACGTGACGGATGCGGGCCTGGTCCTGATCGAGACCGCGCCGGGAGTCACCGCCGCCGACGTCATCGCCGCCACCGAACCCGTTTTGATCCTCACGAAGGAGTGAACCCATGACCGACATCGTCATCGTCGCCGCCGCCCGTACGCCCCAGGGGCGCCTGAAAGGCCAGCTCGCGTCGTTCACGGCCCCGCAGCTCGGATCGTTCGCGATTCGCGGCGCTCTGGAGCAGGCCCGGATCGACCCGGCCGAGGTGGACGCGGTCATCGTCGGCCAGGTCCTCGCGGCCGGGTCAGGGCAGAACGCTGCCCGTCAGGCGGCGATCGGGGCCGGGATCGGCTGGGATGTGCCCGCGCACTCCGTGAACAAGGTCTGCCTCTCGGGGCTGACCGCGATCATCGACGCCGCGAGGATGATCCGCACCGGTGACGCGGAGGTCGTCGTCGCCGCCGGGATGGAGTCCATGACCCGCGCCCCGCACATGCTGATGGGCTCGCGTGACGGCTGGACCTACGGCAGCGTCGAGGTGCTCGATCACATGGCGTTCGACGGACTCACCGATGCCTACGACAGGGAGAGCATGGGCGCCTCCACCGAGCGGCACAACGCGAGGTACGAGCTCACGAGAGAGGCGCAGGACACCGTGGCCGCGCTGTCTCACCAGAGGGCCGCCGCCGCGCAGGGCGCTGGTGTGTTCGACGCGGAGATCGTCGCCGTCGAGGTGCCTCAGCGCCGTGGCCCTGCCGTGCGGGTGACGGCGGATGAGGGCGTCCGCCCCGACACCACCGTCGAATCCCTCGCGGGTCTTCGCCCGGCCTTCGCCGAAGGCGGCTCGATCACCGCGGGCAACTCCTCGCAGATCTCCGACGGCGCGTCGGCGGTCGTGGTGACCACCCGCGCGAACGCCGAGTCCAAGGGCTGGCCCGTGCTGGTCACCGTCGGGGCGAGCGGTCAGACCGCAGGGCCGGACAACTCGCTGCAGGCGCAGCCGGCGCGCGCGATCGAGCGCGCCTGCGAGAAGCAGGGGATCACGCCGTCGGATCTCGATCTGGTGGAGATCAACGAGGCCTTCGGAGCGGTCGTCGCCCGGTCGCAGCAGGAGCTGGGCCTCGACAGCGGCATCGTGAACATCCACGGCGGGGGCATCGCGATCGGTCACCCGATCGGCGCCTCGGGCACACGCCTGGTCGTGCACGCCGCGCATGAACTCGCCCGGCGAGGGCACGGCACGGCCGCGGTCGGGCTGTGCGGGGGTGGGGGACAGGGCGAAGCGCTCATCCTGACGAGGTGAGGGACGTTTCGGCCTCTTCTCGTCGGTCGGCGAGGGCCGTCCGGCGGATCAGCGCTTGAGCGCCTTCGCCGCGGCCTTCTCCGCCTTCTTGGCACGCTTCGCCTGCGTCGGCGCCAGCGGCGAGTCGGGGGCGACGATGTCGCCGCGCTCGTCGCGTCTGGTGTCGATCACGGCGCCGATGGCCAGGGCCAGGGTGATGCCCCAGCTCACCCACGCGAGCACCGCGCGCCAGGTGATCGGCGCCTCTCGAGTGCCGCGGAGCAGCGAGATCCCCGCGGAGATCGCGGCGAACAGTCCCGTGCTGAACAGGTAGCGCATACCCCTACGCTACCCCCGCGAGCCCCATGCCGAGGCGAGCGATGCCCTCGCGTATGCGATCGGGAGCATACGTCGTGAATGACAGTCGCATCGCCCGGGCGTCGGCCGGGCCGGCGTAGAACGGCGCTCCGGGGACGAAAGCCACGTCATGACGGAGGACATGCGGGAGGGCCGCGGTGGCGTCCATGCCCTCGGGGAGGCGCGCCCACACGAACATGCCCCCGTCGGGGCTGTTCCAGGAGCTGCCCGCCGGGAGCGCTGTCGCGAGGGCGTCGACCATCGCGTCCCGTCGATCGGCGTAGGCCGCGCGGATCTGCGCGAGGGCGGCATCGCTTCGCCCCGACGCCAGGTAGTGCGCCGCGGCGGCCTGATCGATGGTCGACGTGTGCAGATCAGCGGCCTGCTTCGCGATCGTGACGGTGGGGCGGATGTCCGCGGTCGTGCGCACCCAGCCGATGCGCAGGCCGGGTGCGATGACCTTCGAGAAGCTGCCGAGGCTCAGCACATGATCGGGTGCGAAGGTCGCGAGGGAGGGGAGCGGGTCTCCGGAGTACCGCAGCTGCCGGTACGGCTCGTCCTCGATGATGCGGAATCCGTGGCGGATCGCGGCATCCGCGATCCGCTGTCTGGCGGCGAGGCCGTGCGTCCGCCCCGTGGGGTTCTGGAACGTCGGCACCGTGTAGAAGAACTTCGGGGCATGAGCCGAGGCGAGGGCGTCGAGGGCGTCGAGGTCGAGCTCGTCTCCGAGATAGGGGACGCCGACCACGCGTGCTCCCGCGAGGGCGAAGGTCTGCAGCGCGGCGAGATAGCAGGGCTCCTCGACGAGGATCACGTCGCCAGGGTCGAGCAGAGCCGTGGAGAGGAGTCCGAGGCCCTGCTGGGAACCGGTCGTGATGATCAGGTCGCCGGCATCCGTCGGGAGGCCGTTTGCCGTGTACTGCCCGGCGACGATCTCGCGCAGAGCGGGATTGCCCTCCGACGTCGAGTACTGCAGCACGGCCGGTGCGCCGAGGGCCTCGTCGAAGGACGCGCGGATGCCGTCGAGGTCGAAGAGCTCCGGCGCGGGCAGCCCCCCGGCGAACGAGATGACCTCGGGCCGTTCGGTGAGGGCGAGCAGATCCCGGACGGGGGAGGTCTTCGCGGATCCGGCACGCTCGGAGCGGCCGGGCAGCGCGACGAGCGTCTCTGGGCTGGGCATGGGACCTCCTGGGTGCGCGGGTGACGACCACCCTACTGCGCCTCGGGATCTGCCGGATTCTCCATGACGCGGTATTCTGGAGGGGCTGCGGTCCGCCGCAGTCGCACCCGTGTATCTACCGGCCGTCGGCTCTCCGACGGACAGCGGCGGCACCCCACCCCGCGTCCTCTGGGCGCGCGAGAGCCATGACACACACGCACTCCTCCGCAGAGCCCACCCTGCTCCGCATAGCCGGTCTTCCCTACTTCCTCATCGCGTTCATCGCGCGTCTCCCGTTCGCGATGATGGTGGTCGGCGTCCTGACCGTCGTCGTCTCCGCGCGCGGATCGCTGTCGCTCGGAGGCCTCACCTCCGCGGCCGTCGGCCTCGGCACCGCGTGCTTCGGCCCGCTCCTGGGTGCCGCGGCCGACCGATTCGGTCAGCGCGCGGTGCTCACGCTGCTCGCGGTCGCGAACGCGGCGATGCTGGTGCTGTTCACCGTCGTCGTCTACGGGGCCGCCGCCGACCCGTTCGTGCTCCTGAGCGCCTTCGGCATCGGCGCGACGGCACCGCAGGTCGCGCCGCTGTCCCGCTCGCGTCTCGTCACCATGATCACCGATCGGATGCCGGAGGTCGGCCGCTCCCGCACGATCTCAGGGACGATGGCGTACGAGTCCGCCGCCGACGAGACCGTGTTCGTGTTCGGTCCGTTCCTCGTCGGCATCCTGGCCTCCGCCATCGCGCCGTGGGCGCCTCTGGTCGTCGCCGCCGGACTCACCGTGCTCTTCGTCGGCGCGTTCGCCCTGCATCCGAGCGCACGCGCGGTCTCCCTGCACCGCGACGCCGACGGCAGAGCGCCGTCTGCCGTGTCCGAGCTCTTCCGGCCGCAGCTCCTCATCGTCGTGCTGGGCATCCTCGGCGTCGGCATCTTCTTCGGCACGATGCTGACCGCGCTCACGTCGTTCATGGCCGACCGCGACGCGCCGGAGCAGGCCGGTCTGCTCTACGGCGTCATGGGCGTCGGCTCCGCCGTGCTCGCGCTCGGCGTCGCCTGGCTGCCTCCGCGCTTCTCGATGCGCGCGCGGTGGCTGGTCTTCGCCGGCATCCTGCTGGCGGGGACCTTGCTGCTGCCGTTCGTCGACTCGCCAGCGACGATGATGGTCGCCCTCGCGATCATGGGCGTCGGCATCGGCCCCACGCTCGTGACGCAGTACAGCTTCGGCGCGGCGCGCAGCCCGCTCGGCCGTTCGGCCACCGTCATGACGATGCTCGGCTCCGGCGTGGTGGTCGGACAGTCGATCGGCGCGGCGGTCGCAGGGGAGCTCGCGGAGAGCGTCGGCACGTCCGCGGCGCTGGTGCTGCCGATCATCGCCGCTCTCATCACGTTCGCGGCGGGCCTGCTCAACTGGCGGCTCAGCGCGATCCGACCCGCCGCTGCCGCCACGGCGTAGTCGACCTCGATAGCCTGGGGACACCGAACCGCTCGTGTGAGGAGACCCATCATGGCCGTCGCAGATTTCGTCGTCGTCGCCAACCGCCTTCCGGTCGACCGGATCGAGGGACCCGACGGCGAGGAGGAGTGGCGGACCTCGCCCGGCGGCCTCGTCGCCGCTCTGGAGCCGATGATGCGCAGCGCCCACGGAGCGTGGGTGGGCTGGCCGGGACAGGCCGACCTCGAGCTCGCACCCTTCGAGATCGGCGGCATCGACCTGATCCCCGTCACGCTGAGCGCCCAAGAGGTCGCCGAGTACTACGAGGGGTTCTCGAACGACACGATCTGGCCGCTGTACCACGACGTGATCGCCCCGCCCCAGTACCACCGCGAGTGGTGGGACGCCTACGTCACGGTGAATCGCCGCTTCGCCGAGGCCGCGGCATCCGCCGTGTCCGAGAACGGAACGGTCTGGGTGCACGACTACCAGCTGCAGCTCGTCCCGCAGTTCGTGCGTGAGCTGCGCCCCGATGTGACCATCGGCTACTTCCATCACATCCCGTTCCCGGCTCACGGGCTGTACGCGCAGCTGCCGTGGCGGGATCAGGTGCTCCGCGGGCTGCTGGGCGCCGATGTGATCGGGTTCCAGCGCGCGCAGGACGCGACGTACTTCCTCACCGCCGTGCGGCGCCGCCTGCGATACGAGGTCAAGGGCTCCGCCGTGGCGGTGCCCAGTGCGCCGGGGGAGACGCGCACAGCGGTCGCGAAGGCGTTCCCCATCTCGATCGACACGACGCCCTACCTCGAGCTCGCCGCGCGTCCTGACGTGCAGGCGCGGGCCGCCGAGATCAGGGAGAGCCTCGGCAATCCGGCGCGCATCTTCCTCGGGGTCGACCGTCTCGACTACACCAAGGGCATCAGACACCGGATCAAGGCGTACGGCGAGCTCCTCGCCGAGGGACGGCTGCACGTCGAGGACGTGACGCTGGTCCAGGTCGCGAGCCCCAGCCGCGAGCGCGTGGACGCCTACGTCCACCTCAGGGATGAGATCGAGCTCGCGGTGAGCCGCATCAACGGCGATACCGACACGATGGGCCACACGGCGATCCGCTACCTCCACCAGGGCTACCCCAGGGAGGAGATGGTCGCGCTGTACCTCGCCGCCGACGTCATGCTGGTCACCGCGCTGCGAGACGGGATGAACCTCGTGGCGAAGGAGTACATCGCGACGAGGGCCGACAACCGGGGCGTGCTCGTGCTGAGCGAGTTCACCGGCGCTGCCGACGAGCTTCGCCAGGCGGTGCGTGTGAACCCCCACGACATCGAGGGGCTGAAGGACGCGATCATGCAGGCGGTGGAGATGACGCCGCGCGAGCAGGGGAGACGGATGCGGGCGCTGCGTCGCCGTGTTCTGGAGAACGACGTGAACGCGTGGTCGTCGTCGTTCCTCCGCGCCCTCGCCGAGGTGCATGGGCGCTGAGACCGGCGGCCATACTGGAAGGGCACCCTTCCCCTCGATCGGAGATCTCGTGACCCGCAGCTGGACGCCAGGAACGACGGATGCCGCGCTCAGCGCCATCGCAGCCACCCCTCGACTCGTGGTCGCCCTCGACTTCGACGGCACGGCGTCGCCGTTTGTGCTCGACCCGATGGCCGCGCGCGCGATTCCGGAGGTCGCCGCGCAGATGGAGCGTCTGAGCGCGATGCCCGACACGGTGGTGGCGTACGTCTCCGGGCGCAGCATGCACGATCTCCGCGAGATCACTGAGCACACCGACGAGTCCCCGGTCGCCCTCGCCGGGTCGCACGGCGCCCAGTACTGGTACCCCGGCTCGGGCGAGTCCGGTGTCGAGTCCGCGGCGGCGGAGGAGGACGGCACGAAGGAGGAGCTGTGGGAGGCCGCGCGTCCGATCATCGACCGGTTCGACGGCGCCGAGCTCGAGCCCAAGACCTTCGGGATGGGCGTGCACACCAGGGCCGCGACTCCCGAGGTGGAGCGCGAGCTGTTCGCCGAGATCGACGCGCTCGTCGCGGAGCGGTTCCCGCACTGGAGGCGCCGCAAGGGCCACCACGTGCTCGAGTTCTCGTCGCGCCTCGAGGGCAAGGACGCCGCGATGACGGCCCTGCGCGAGCGCTACGACGCCACCGGCATCCTCTTCGCCGGCGATGACGTCACCGACGAGGACGCCATGCGCGTGCTCGTCGACGGCGATCTGGGCGTGCGAGTGGGCGAGGGTGAGACAGCAGCCGGGCTCCGTGTGCGCAACCCACAAGAGATCGCCCAGCTTCTGGAGGCACTGGCGGACGAACGCGCGGCGCGACGGGAATAGACTTCCGTCATGACCTCGCTTGATCCCGAGTCTCCCGCGCCCATCGACATCAAACCCCGCAGCCGTGTCGTCACCGACGGCATCGAGGCCACGACCTCCCGAGGCATGCTCCGTGCCGTCGGCATGGGCGACGCCGACTGGGACAAGCCGCAGATCGGCATCGCGTCCAGCTGGAACGAGATCACCCCCTGCAACCTGAGCCTCGACCGCCTGGCGCAGGGCGCCAAGGAGGGCGTGCACTCCGGGGGCGGCTACCCGCTCCAGTTCGGCACGATCTCGGTGTCCGACGGCATCTCGATGGGGCACGAGGGCATGCACTTCTCGCTCGTGTCGCGTGAGGTCATCGCCGATTCGGTCGAGACCGTCATGATGGCGGAGCGCCTCGACGGCTCCGTGCTGCTCGCGGGCTGCGACAAGTCGATCCCCGGCATGCTGATGGCCAGCGCCCGACTCGACCTCTCCAGCGTCTTCCTCTACGCCGGCTCCATCGCGCCGGGCTGGGTGAAGCTGTCGGACGGCACCGAGAAGGACGTCACGATCATCGACTCGTTCGAGGCCGTCGGCGCGTGCCGTGCGGGGCTCATGAGCGAAGAGGACCTCAAGCGCATCGAGTGCGCGATCGCCCCCGGTGAGGGCGCGTGCGGCGGCATGTACACCGCGAACACGATGGCGTCGGTCGCCGAGGCCCTCGGTCTCAGCCTTCCCGGTTCGGCCGCTCCGCCCGCGGCTGACCGCCGCCGCGACTACTTCGCCCACCGCTCGGGGGAGGCCGTCGTGAACCTGCTCCGTCAGGGCATCACGACCCGCGACATCCTCACCAAGGAGGCGTTCGAGAACGCGATCGCGCTGGCGATGGCCCTCGGCGGCTCGACCAACGTGGTGCTGCACCTGCTCGCCATCGCGCGCGAGGCGGAGGTCGAGCTGAGCCTGCACGACTTCAACCGCATCGGCGACCGCGTCCCGCACGTGGCCGACATGAAGCCCTTCGGCAAGTACGTCATGAACGACGTCGACCGGCACGGCGGCATCCCCGTGATCATGAAGGCGATGCTCGACGAGGGGCTGCTGCACGGCGACGCGCTCACCGTGACCGGCAAGACTCTGGCCGAGAACCTCGCAGAGCTCGACCCCATGCCGATCGACGGCGAGGTCATCCACACCTTCGACAACCCGATCCACGCGACCGGCGGCCTGACGATCCTGCACGGATCGCTCGCACCCGAGGGCGCCGTCGTGAAGACGGCCGGCTTCGACGCCGCCGTCTTCGAGGGCACCGCGCGCGTCTTCGAACGCGAGCGGGCGGCGATGGATGCCGTGGCGAACGGCGAGATCGAGAAGAACACCGTCATCGTGATCCGCTACGAAGGCCCCAAGGGCGGACCCGGGATGCGCGAGATGCTCGCGATCACCGCGGCCATCAAGGGCGCGGGGCTCGGAAAAGATGTACTACTCTTGACGGACGGACGATTCTCAGGCGGCACAACCGGCCTGTGCATCGGCCACATAGCACCCGAAGCGGTGGACGCAGGTCCCATCGCCTTCGTGCGCGATGGTGATCTGATACGGGTCGATATCGCAGCTCGCTCTCTCGACCTACTCGTCGACGAGGCGGAGCTCGCCTCCCGCCGCTCTGGCTGGGAGCCGCTTCCCCCGCGCTATACCCGTGGCGTACTTGCCAAGTATTCGCGTCTCGTGCGGTCCGCCGCCGAGGGCGCGACGACCGGCTGAATCGCGTCGGCAGCCCCAGGCATCCGACGTCGCTCACAGACCACCAGAAGGAAGTCCCATGACCACTGACTCCGTCTCGGCCGTGCCGAGGCCTCCGGCCCAGAACTCCGCGGCGCCCGTGCTCACCGGAGCGCAGGCGCTCGTCCGCTCGCTCGAGCTCATCGGCGTGACCGATGTGTTCGGCATCCCCGGCGGGGCGATCATGGAGGTCTACGACCCCCTGCTCGACTCCACCGAGCTGCGCCACATCCTCGTGCGTCACGAGCAGGGTGGCGGGCACGCCGCCGAGGGCTACGCGACTGCGTCGGGGCGCGTCGGCGTCACGATCGCCACCTCCGGCCCCGGAGCGACGAACCTCGTCACCGCGATCGCGGACGCCTACATGGACTCGATCCCGATCGTCGCGATCACGGGACAGGTGTTCTCCACTCTCATGGGCACCGACGCCTTCCAGGAGGCCGACATCGTCGGCATCACGATGCCGGTGACCAAGCACTCGATCCTCGTGAAGGACGTCGCCGAGATCCCCGGC
Source organism: Microbacterium sp. LWH10-1.2 (assembly GCF_038397765.1). NCBI lineage: Bacteria > Bacillati > Actinomycetota > Actinomycetes > Micrococcales > Microbacteriaceae > Microbacterium > Microbacterium sp. LWH10-1.2. The sequence continues at coordinate 1,722,819 of NZ_CP151638.1, read as the reverse complement.
GCGGTCGCCGCCGCGTTCGAGATCGCCTCGACCGGTCGCCCCGGTCCCGTGCTGGTCGACATCACCAAGGACGCTCAGCAGGCCAAGGCGCCGTTCATCTGGCCGCCGAAGATCGACCTGCCCGGATACCGCCCGGTGACGAAGGCCCACGGCAAGCAGATCCAGGCCGCGGCCGCGATGCTGGCCGAGTCCAAGAAGCCCGTGCTGTACGTGGGCGGCGGCGTGATCCGCGGCCGCGCCTCGGCGGAGCTGAAGAGTCTCGCCGAGCTCACGGGCGCCCCCGTCGTGACCACACTGATGGCACGCGGGGCGTTCCCCGACTCGCACCCGCAGCACCTCGGGATGCCCGGCATGCACGGCACCGTGCCGGCCGTGCTCGCGCTGCAGGAGTCCGACCTCATCGTCGCGCTCGGCGCACGCTTCGACGACCGCGTGACCGGCAAGGCCGCGCTCTTCGCTCCGAACGCGAAGGTCGTGCACGTCGACATCGACCCCGCCGAGATCTCGAAGATCCGCACGGCCGACGTGCCGATCGTCGGTGATGTGCGCGACGTGCTCGTCGACCTCGAGACCGCCTTCCGCGGCGCGACGGCGCAGACCACGCCCGACATCGAGGAGTGGTGGTCCTACCTCGACGGCCTCCGTAAGGAGTTCCCGCTCGGGTTCCAGCCGACGACCGACGGACACCTCTCGCCGCAGCACGTGATCCAGCGGATCGGCGAGCTGACCGGCCCCGAGGCCGTGTACGCGGCCGGCGTCGGCCAGCACCAGATGTGGGCGGCGCAGTTCATCAAGTACGAGCGTCCGAACTCCTGGCTGAACTCGGGAGGCGCAGGCACCATGGGCTACTCGGTGCCCGCCGCGATGGGCGCGAAGGTCGCCGAGCCGCACCGGGTGGTGTGGTCGATCGACGGCGACGGATGCTTCCAGATGACGAACCAGGAGCTCGCCACCTGCGCGATCAACAACATCCCGATCAAGGTCGCGATCATCAACAACTCCTCGCTCGGCATGGTGCGTCAGTGGCAGACGCTGTTCTACGACGGACGCCACTCCAACACCGACCTGAACACGGGCCACGGCACCGTCCGCATCCCCGACTTCGTCAAGCTCGCCGAGGCGTACGGCTGCCTCGGCATCCGAGTGGAGAAAGAGGAGGACGTGGATGCCGCCATCCAGCTCGCCCTCGACACGAACGACCGCCCCGTGGTGATCGACTTCGTGGTGTCGGCTGACGCGATGGTGTGGCCGATGGTTCCGCAGGGCGTGAGCAACAGCTACGTCCAGTACGCCCGCGAACACGCGCCTTCCTTCGACGAGGAGATCTGACCATGTCGACTCACGTGCTGAGCCTGCTGGTGGAGAACACCCCCGGCCTGCTGACCCGTGTCGCGGGGCTCTTCGCCCGACGCGGCTTCAACATCGACTCGCTCGCGGTGGGGGTGACCGAGGTGCCGGGGATCTCCCGCATCACGGTCGTCGTCGATGTGGACGAGCTCCCGCTCGAGCAGGTCACCAAGCAGCTCAACAAGCTGATCAACGTGATCAAGATCGTCGAGCTCGATTTCGCCACCTCCGTGCAGCGCGAGCACATGCTCGTGAAGGTGCGCACGGACAACACCACCCGATCGAACGTGATCGAGGTCGTGAACCTCTTCCGCGCCTCGGTCGTCGACTACGCCGCCGACGCGCTGGTGATCGAGGTCACGGGCGACAAGGGCAAGGTCGATGCGATGCTGCGGGCGCTCGAGCCCTTCGGCATCAAGGAGATCGCGCAGTCCGGTCTCCTCGCCATCGGCCGGGGCGGCAAGAGCATCACCGAGCGCGTCCTGCGCGGCTGAGCACCTACAAGACCTTCGCCGTTCGTTGAGCGAGCGAAGCGAGACGAAACGCAACTATCAAGGAGAAAGAAACAAGTGAGCACCGAGATCTTCTACGACGCAGACGCCGACCTGTCCATCATCCAGGGCAAGAAGGTCGCGATCGTCGGCTACGGCTCGCAGGGTCACGCCCACGCGCAGAACCTGCGCGACTCGGGTGTCGAGGTCGCGATCGCCCTCAAGGAGGGCTCGAAGTCCGCGCCCAAGGCTGAGGAGGCCGGCTTCGCGGTCAAGTCCGTTGCTGAGGCGACCCAGTGGGCCGACCTGATCATGATCCTCGCTCCCGACCAGCACCAGCGCGGCATCTACAGCGAGTCGATCGCGCCGAACCTCGCCGCGGGCAAGACCCTCGCCTTCGCGCACGGCTTCAACATCCGCTTCGGCTACATCGAGGCGCCCGAGGGCGTCGATGTGATCCTGGTCGCCCCGAAGGCGCCCGGTCACACGGTCCGTCGCGAGTTCGTCGCCGGCCGCGGCATCCCGGACATCATCGCCGTCGAGCGCGACGCGTCCGGCACCGCGTGGGCGACGGCTCTCTCGTACGCGAAGGCGATCGGAGGCACCCGCGCCGGTGTCATCAAGACGACCTTCACCGAGGAGACCGAGACCGACCTGTTCGGCGAGCAGGCCGTGCTCTGCGGTGGCGTCAGCCACCTCGTGCAGGCCGGCTTCGAGACCCTCACCGAGGCGGGCTACCAGCCGCAGATCGCCTACTTCGAGGTGCTCCACGAGCTGAAGCTGATCGTCGACCTCATGTGGGAGGGCGGCATCGCCAAGCAGCGCTGGTCGGTGTCCGACACGGCGGAGTACGGCGACTACGTCTCCGGCCCGCGCATCGTGACCCCCGAGGTCAAGGAGTCGATGAAGGCCGTGCTCGCGGACATCCAGTCGGGTGCCTTCGCGAAGCGCTTCATCGACGACCAGGACAACGGCGGTCAGGAGTTCCTGGCGCTTCGCGCCAAGGAGGAGACGCACCCCATCGAGGCGACCGGCAAGGAGCTTCGCGCTCTCTTCGCCTGGAAGCAGCAGGACGAAGACTACGTCGACGGCAGCGCTGCGCGCTGACGACGAGCACCGTGAGAGGGGCGCCCCTTCGGGGGGCGCCCTTTTTCGCGCTCAGAGCCTTAGACATCCGATGTCTGACGCTAAGATGAGGGTATGCGACAGGACTGGTTCGACCGCGCCCGCTTCGGGATGTTCGTGCATTTCGGCCTCTACAGCGCCGCCGCGCGACACGAATGGGTGCAGAATCGCGAGCGGCTGACGGATGCCGAGTACCGGCCCTACTTCGACCACTTCGACCCCGATCTCTTCGATGCGCGCGCGATCGCCCGGCGGGCGAAGGAGACGGGGATGGGGTACGTCGTTCTGACCACCAAGCACCACGACGGATTCTGCCTGTGGGACTCGGCACTGACCGACTTCACCTCGGCCACCGCCGTCTCGCGCGATCTCGTGCGAGAGTTCGTCGACGCCGTGCGGGGCGAGGGGCTCAAGGTCGGGCTCTACCACTCGCTGATCGACTGGCATCACCCCGACTTCACGATCGACTGGAACCATCCCCGTCGGGATGACCCCGATGCAGCGGCCCTCAACGCGGGCCGCGACATGTCGCGGTACCGCGACCATCTGCACGGACAGATCCGCGAGCTGCTCACCGGCTACGGCGACATCGACTACCTGTTCTTCGACTTCACGTATCCGGAGGAGAAGCAGGGGTGGCTGGGCAAGGGCCCTCAGGACTGGGACGCCGAGGCGCTGCTCGCGATGTGCCGCGAGCTCCAGCCGGGGATGCTGGTGAACGACCGGCTCGGCATCCCGGCGGACTTCGTCACGCCCGAGCAGTACCAGCCCACCTCGCCCCTCATGAGGGACGGTCGGCCCGTGGTGTGGGAGGCGTGTCAGACCCTGAACGGCTCATGGGGCTATGACCGCGACAACACCGATCAGAAGTCCGCGCAGCTGCTCGTGCAGATGCTCGTCGACTCGGTGTCCATGGACGGAAACATGCTCCTCAACATCGGTCCTGACGGCCGCGGCGCCGTCGTGCCGCGGGATGCGGCGACCCTGTCGGAGATCGGGGAGTGGATGCGCCTGCACCGCGGCTCCGTGGTCGGCGCCGGACACGCCCCGTTCGCCCCGCCCCGTGAGGGCGTGTACACGCAGCGAGGGGACCGCCTGTATCTGCATCTGCTCGCGTGGCCGCTCGGATTCGTGCATCTCCCCGGGCTCGCGGGAAAGGTCTCCTACGCGCGCCTGCTGAGCGACGGATCCTGGCTGCGCACGTCCGTCTCGGATCCCGACCAGCGCGCCTCGCACATGACTCCGGCGGGGGAGGCGGAGGGAACGCTCACCGTGCACCTCCCGGTCCGCAGGCCGGACGTGGTACTCCCCGTGATCGAGTTGGTTCTGACGGGGGAATAGCTCCGCTCAGGTGACCGGCAGCTCGAGATCGTCGAGGGCGAGCCTGGCCGCTCCGTGCAGGATCGCGTCGGCGCCGGTCGCGGCTGCCTCGATGCGCAGGCGCTGCGTCGCGAGCGGGTGGCAGGCCTCGTAGACGCGGCTGCGTACGGCGGCGATGAACGGCTCCGATGCGCTCATGCTCCCGGTGAGGAACACCGCGTTCGGGTTGAAGAAGTTGACGACGCCGGACAGAGCCTGCCCGAGGTGCGTGCCCGCCGTCCGCACCAGCATGGTCGCCTCAGGGTCGGAGTCGCGCGCCAGCGCGAGCACATCGGCCGTCGTGGCCACCTCGGTGCGTCCGCGCTCTCGCATCTGCCTGACGAGGCTGGCACCGCTCGCCACCGTCTCGAGGCACCCCGTGTTCCCGCACGAGCAGGGGATGTCCCCGCTCCCGTCGATGCGCGTGTGGGTGATGTCTCCGGCCGCGCCGGTGGCGCCGCGGTGCACGTGGCCCTCCACGATCACGCCGCTGCCGATCGCGGTGCCCGCCTTCACGGTGATGCTGTGCTGCGTGTAGCCGAGCTGCAGGCGATGCTCGCCGAGCGCCGCCAGATTGGCGTCGTTGTCGACGGCGACCGGCACGCCGAAGGCTTCCCGCAGATGCTCGCCGACCCGGAACCCCGGCCATCCCGGCATCCGGGACGGCTGTTCGACGGATCCGGACTCGATGTCGACCGGACCGGGGAGGCTCACCCCGATCGCCCGGAGGGTCGAGCCGTCCGCAAGCTGCCGGAAGACCGCGGCCACCGTCGCGAGCGTCGCCTGCGGTCCGTCCGTCAGGTCGATGCGTGTCGTCCGCACCTCCTGCAGGTGGCCGTCGAGACCGTGGCGCCCGATGCGCGCGTGCCCGCCGCCGAGATCGGCGGACAGCACGATCCCGCCCTCTTCGGCCACGCGGAGCACACGTGGCCGCCGGCCGCCGCGGGAGACGCCGTCTCCCGCCTCCTCGAGCATCCCGGCATCCAACAGCGCCTGGACGCGGAGGCCGATGGTGGAGGCGGCGATGCCGAGCCGAGCGGCGAGCTCGCTCCGGGAGCGGGCCTCGCCGCGGGCGACGAGGTCGAGAATGCGTCGTGAGTGGAGATCCTCGGCAGAGCGATCGGCGGTACGGGGCATGTCGTTCCTTCGTCGGCGAATCTCGTCAGGCTATCGGTGTCGGGTCGTGATGTCGGTCATGACGCGGAAGGTCAAGGATCTATAAACATCGGATGTTCCGCTTGCGGCGGCCCGTGAAGTATGACACGGTAACTTCATACGAAATCCTACTAGGTTGCTTCGACCCGCGAAGCAACCTTCCCGATCCGCTAGGAGTCATTCAATGAAGAAGATGCGTATGGGAGCCGTCGTCGCCATCGCCGGCGTCGCCGTCGCCATGACGGGCTGCGCCGGCTCGACCGGCTCCGGCTCGGACGACACGATCGTCGTCGACATGTGGGCAGGTTCCGCCGACGACACCAAGGCGCTCGAAGCGCAGATCAAGGTCGCCCAGGAGCAGAACCCCGACCTCAAGATCGAGCTGCGCACGGCGCCGTGGGGTGACTTCTTCACGAAGCTCACCACCAACATGGCCTCCGGAAACATGGCGTGCATCACCGGCATGAACAGCGGGATGCTCTCCAGCTACACCGACGGGTTCGCCACCCTCACCGACGCGGACCTCAAGGCGGCCGGCCTCGCCGAGAGCGACTTCGCGCCCGGAGCGACCGAGATCCTGAAGAACAAGGGCGAGCTCTACGGCCTGCCGTACGACGTCTCCACGATGCTCGTCTATTACAACGCCGATCAGCTGACCGCTGCCGGCGCACAGACCCCCGCCACCGGCTGGACCTTCGAGGACTTCGAGAAGACCGCCAAGACGGCGACCACCGGAGGCAAGTCCGGGTTCGCGGTGGGGATGGGCGACTTCCAGTGGCAGGCCCTGCCGATCGCCAAGGCCGGCGTGCAGCCGGTGACGGAGGACGGCACCCTGCAGCTCACCGACGAGAAGTTCGTCGAGGCGTCGACCTGGTACGCCGGTCTCGTCACCGACCAGAAGGTCGCCCTCCCGGTCGCCTCGGCGTCCGACGGGGGCTGGGGTGAGAACCAGTACTCCAGCGGCAACGCGGCGATGGCCGTCGACGGCACCTGGAACGCGGTCAGCTACCTCAACAACGAGTCCGGTTTCACGGCGGGCATGGCGCCGCTGCCGTCCGAGGACGGGACCCCGCTGAGCCTGATCCTCGGCTCGGGCTACGGCATCTCGAAGACCTGCGACAACAAGGACGCCGCGATCAAGGTGCTCGGCTCGCTCCTGAGCAAGGACTCCCAGGACTACATCGCGTCGTCCGGTCGCAGCTACCCGGCGCGCGCCGAGAGCCAGCCGCTCTACTTCGAGTCGATCGACGAGAAGTACCGCGAACAGGTGAAGGAGGTCTTCACGGCCGCCTTCGAGAACGTCCAGGGCCAGTACGTCAGCGACAACTGGGCGAAGGTCGGCACGTACATCCAGCCGCAGCTGGTCAGCGTGTACAACGGGCAGGAGACGATGGCGAACGTCCTCGACTCCGCTCAGCAGCAGTTCGGCAAGTAAGCAATCCAGGAAGACGAGTGATGACCACCAACGCGCGACGTCGGGGGTCTCTCGCCAAGGCTGAGGGCCGTCAGGCGCTGGGGTTCGCAACCCCGGCCCTGGCGGGCCTCGCCGTGTTCACCGTCGTGCCCGTCGTGCTCTCCATCGTGATGAGCTTCTTCGACTGGCCGACGTTCGGCGAGAAGACCTTCATCGGTATCGACAACTACATCCGACTGTTCACCTCCAGCCCGGACTTCTGGCCGGCGCTGCGGAACACCGCGGTGTTCACGATCCTCTACGTCCCGCTGAACGTGGCACTCTCGCTCGTCCTCGCGATGGCGCTCGGTCCGCGCATCCGCGGACGCGGGGCCCTCCGGGTGCTCTTCTTCGTCCCGGTCGTGACCCCGATGGTCGCGAACGTGCTGGTGTGGAAGATGCTCCTGCAGCCGCAGGGTCTCTTCAACGGCGTCTCCGAGACCTGGTTCGGCACGACGCTGCCGAACTTCCTCGCCGACCCGCAGTGGGCCATGATCATGGTCGTCGTGATGAGCGTGTGGCAGGGAGTCGGCTACAACATGCTGATCTTCTCGGCTGCGCTCGAGCAGCTCCCCGAGTCCGTCATGGAGGCGGCCCGGATCGACGGAGCGAGCGGACTGCGCATGCAGCTCAGCGTGGTCATCCCGATGATCTCCCCGGCGATCTTCTTCGCGACCATCATGACCATGATCACCGCACTCCAGGTCTTCGTGCAGCCGCAGCTGCTCACCGGCGGCGGCCCGGGCAACGCGACCCAGCCGCTCGTGCAGTTCATCTACAACCAGGGCTTCAAGTTCCAGGAGCTGGGACTCGCCGCAGCCGGCGCCTGGATCCTCTTCGCCCTCATCATCGTGATCACTGCGCTCCAGTTCGGCGCGCAGAAGAAGTGGGTGCACTATGAGCACTGACCTGTCGACGGCATCCGTCGTCCTCGACGACGACCACGTCGAGACCGAGCGCACCGGACGCACCAAGGCACCGCTGAGCGGGCCGGAGCGCGTGCGCCTGGTCATCGCGCACGTGCTCGTGTATCTGGCCGCCGCGATCTTCGTGTCGCCCATCGTGTACGCGTTCTTCTCGGCGCTCAAGCCCAACTCCGAGATGTTCACGATGCCTCCGTCGCTGATCGCGTCCGAGGTGCGGTGGACGAACTTCCTCGACGTGTTCGCCTACGGACCGTTCCTCACCTACATCGGGAACTCGTTCTTCGTGGCGATCGCCGGCACCCTGGTGGTGCTGTTCGTCTCGACGACGGCCGGGTACGCGTTCGGGCGCCTGCGCTGGAAGGGGAGGGATGCCGTGTTCGTGCTCTTCCTCGCCACCCTCATGGTGCCGGCCGAGGTTCTCGTCATCCCGATGTTCCAGGTCATGCAGTGGTTCAACTGGGTCGACACCTATCAGGCGCTGATCTTCCCGTTCGCCTTCACCGCGTTCGGCACCTTCCTCATGCGGCAGTTCTTCCGCGGCATCCCCTACGAGCTGGAGGAGGCCGCGCGCGTCGACGGTGCGGGTCCCGTCCGCACCTTCGTGCAGATCATCCTTCCGCTGGCGAAGTCCGCCGTGGCCGTGCTCTCGGTGTTCACGTTCCTGTCGTTCTGGAACAGCTACCTGTGGCCGCTGATCGTGACCGTGGACTACAACGCCCACGGCACGCTGCCGGTCGGGCTCGCGAGCTTCTCTGGACTCACCGGCACACGGTGGGACCTTCAGATGGCCGCGGCGATCATCTCGATGGTCCCGACGACCGTGCTCGTGATCGTGCTGCAGAAGCACCTGGTCAAGGGCATCGCCATGGCCGGGCTCGGCGGCCGTTGACCGTGGGCGCGCAGGTGGAGGGGACAGCCCTGCCCATCGCGTCGGTCGATGGCGTGATCGGCATCGACATCGGCGGCACGAAGATCGCCGGGATCGCCGTGGCCGCGGACGGCTCCGTGCTGGCGCGGGGCAGCGTGCCTGCACCGGCGAGTGTCGGCGGGGCGGCGATGGCGGATGCCGCCGCCTCTCTCGCCCTCGATATCGCCGCCCGCTCCGGCTCTCCGCTGACCGCGGTGGGGGTGGGCGCGGCGGGAGTCATCGATCACGAGACCGGTGTCGTGCGCGCCGCCTCCGCGACCTTCGCCGACTGGGCAGGGTTCCCGCTCGGAGACGAGCTCTCCGCACGACTCTCCGTGCCGGTGCGTGTCGAGAACGACGTCAACGCGTTCCTCCTCGGCGAGGCGGCGCGCACGGCCCCAGGCGAGCGCGATGTGCTCGGCGTGATGCTCGGCACCGGCGTGGGCGGAGCGGTCATCATCGACGGCGCACTGCGGCACGGACCGCACGGCGCCGCGGGGGAGATCGGACACACGCCCGGGTACAGCGATCTGGTGTGCACGTGCGGCCAGATCGGACATCTCGAGACCCTCGCGTCTGGAACGTCGATCGGGCGGCGCTACGCCGAGCGGATCGGCGCGACGCCGTTGGACGCCCGCCAGGTCGCCGACCGTGCGCGTGGCGGCGATCCCGACGCCGTCGCGGTGTTCCGGGCGGCGGGCCGCGCCCTCGCCCTCGCCTGCGCGAGCGCGGCGACCCTTCTCGACCTCCCGTGCGCGATTGTCGGCGGGGGAGTCGCAGAAGCCTGGGACCTCCTGGCGCCGACGATCGAGGAGACCCTGCGGACCGACGCCCCCGTGTCCGGGCTGCCGCTGCGCATCGTCCCCGCGACACTGGGCGGGGATGCCGTGGCCCTCGGTGCGATCGAGGCCGTGCGTCGCGCCCTCGTCCCCGCCGACGCACACTGAAGACGACGACACAGACCAAGGAGCAGCACGTGACCGAACGCCCCGAAGCCAGCGACATCTGGATGGGCGCCCTCCCGCCCGTCGCCGACGGAGGTCTCGCGACGCCGCGCATCGGCATCGGCGGGATCTCGATCGAATCGAGCACCTTCTCCCCGCACATCTCCGGCGACGAGGCGTTCACGATCCGCACGGGCGAGGATCTGCGCGCGTACTACCCGTTCCTCGATGCAGGGCGCGAGCTCGCGGAGGTAGCGGAGTGGATCCCCCTCACCCACGGACGCTCACTGCCAGGAGGCGCGGTCGATCCGGCGACGTATCGGCGGATGAAGGAGGCGATCGTCGCGGGCATCCGCGAGCAGGGGCCGTTCGACGGCTTCTTCTTCGACATCCACGGCGCGATGAGCGTCGTGGGTATGGACGACGCCGAGGGCGACCTGGCCCTGGCCGTGCGCGAGGCCCTCGGACCCGACACGCTCGTGTCCACCTCGATGGATCTCCACGGGAACGTGTCCGAGACGCTCCGCGATGCGGTCGACCTCCTCACCTGCTACCGCATGGCCCCCCACGAGGACTGGCTGAACACGAAAGAGCGCGCGGTCTGGAATCTGCTGGCGCGACTCCGCGGCGAGCACGGCGCCGACCCGCTGCGTCGTCGCCCGTTCAGCGCCTGGGTCCCCGTGCCGGTCCTGCTCCCCGGCGAGAAGACGAGCACGCGCCTCGAGCCCGCCCGCGGCATCTATGCGGAGCTGCCCGGCATCGAGGCCCTCGACGGCGTCGTGGACGCCTCGGTGTGGATCGGCTACGCCTGGGCTGATGAGCCGCGCTGCCAGGCCTACGTGGTGGTCACGGGCGACGACCGGGACCTGATCGCGCGCGAGGCCGAGCGCGTCGCACGGTTGTTCTGGGACGCACGCGAGGACTTCGTCTTCGTCGCGGAAACCGGTTCGCTCGACGAGGCCCTCGCGAAGGCGCTCGCGCCGGAGGCCCGGCATCCCTATCTGATCTCCGACTCCGGAGACAACCCGACGGCCGGGGGAGCGGGCGACGTGACCTGGACGCTCGCGCAACTGCTCAGCCGTGCAGAGCTGACCGACGGCTCTCGCACGACACTCGTGGCCTCGATCTTCGACAGGGACGCGGTCGCGCAGGCCGTCGCGGCGGGTGTCGGCGCCACCGTCACCCTCTCGGCGGGTGCGCGGGTGGATGACGGCCCCCACGGTCCCGTCGAGATCACCGGCTCCGTCTTCTCGATCACCGAGGACGACCACGATGCGGGGACGCAGGTCGTGATCGCGGTCGGTGGACTCCACGCGATCATCACGGAGCGCCGCAAGCCGTTCCATCACCTCGACGACTTCCGGATGCTCGGTCTGGAGCCGACCACGGCGGACATTGTCGTCGTGAAGATCGGCTACCTGGAGCCAGAGCTGTACGACCTCGCCGCCGACTGGACTCTCGCGCTGACCCCCGGTGGCGTCGACCAGGACCTGCTGCGCCTCGGCCACCACCGACTCGCGCCGGGGGTCTACCCCTTCGACACGTCGGGAGCCCCCGACCTGACCGCCGTCGTCGTGCGACGCGGCGAGGAGATCCGCTGATGATGAACTTCGAGAAGCGCACCGGACCCGACTTCGGTGCCGAGGCCCCCGTCTACCCGACCAACGGCGTTCCCGACTGGTATCGCGACGCGAAGCTCGGCTTCTTCGTGCACTGGGGGCTGTACTCGGTGCCCGCGTGGGCCGTGCAGCACGGCGAGGGAGTGAACATCCCCACCGAGGACGCCTACGCCTGGCACCAGTACGCGGAGTGGTACGGCAACACCGTGCGCATCGCGGGCAGCCCGACCTGGGAGCGGCATCAGCGCCTCTACGGACCGGGCACGTCCTACGAGGACCTCGCCGATGTGTGGGACGCCTCCGCCTTCGACGCGGATGCGTTCGTCGGCGAGCTCGTCGACGCGGGGGCGAAGTACGTCGTCCCGACCACCAAGCACCACGAGGGGTTCTGCCTCTGGGGGACAGGGACGACGGGATTCAACGCGATCGCACGCGGGCCCCGCCGCGACCTGATCGCGGAGTTCCACGACGCGACCCGCAGGGCGGGGGCGAAGTTCGGCGTGTACTACTCGGGGGCGCTGGACTGGCACGTGAGCGACTTCCCGGCCATCGAGTCCGACACCGATCTCTTCCGGTACCGTCGCAACGACGAGCACTTCGCCCGCTACGCCGCCGCGCAGCTGGACGAGCTCGTCGAGCGCTTCTCGCCCGACCTCCTGTGGAACGACATCGAGTGGCCGGACGGCGGCAAGGGCCGTGAGGACTACGGCGTCGCCGAGACGCTGTCGCGGTACTTCGCCGCGGTCCCCGACGGCGTCGTCAACGACCGGTGGGGAGTCCCGTACCACGGCTTCCTCACCCGCGAGTACACCCGCATCGACGAGATCATCCCGCGGCCGTGGGAGTCGACCAGGGGGCTCGGGTACTCCTTCGGCTACAACAGCGCGGAGGACACGCGCCACACGCTGTCGGGTCCCGACCTCATCCGGATGCTCGTCGACGTGGTGTCGAAGAACGGCAACCTCCTCATCAACGTCGGACCCGACGCGGCAGGACGGATCCCCGAGCTGCAGCGCCAGACCATGCAGGAGCTCGGCGCCTGGCTCCGGGTCAACGGCTCGGCGATCTACGGCACACGTCCGTGGGTGCGCTTCGGCGAGGCCGCGGGCGCGCCCGTCCGGTACACGCGATCGGATGCGGGCGTCCACGTGCACGCGCTCGATCCGAGCGCCGGCGAGCTGCCGATCCCGTCCGAACTGTCCGCGGGCGAGGCGCGGTGGGCCGACGGGTCTCACGCGGAGGTGATCCGTGCGGCGGACGGCTCCACGAGCGCGCGCATCCCCGACGCCCTGCGCGAGACCCCGGTGGCCACGGTTACCGTGGCGCCATGATGTCCGTTCCCGCCCTCGAGATCGCCGTGCAGGATGCCGCGGGCGCACGGGTCGCGCGGGCGGCGGGCGCCGATCGCGTCGAGCTGTGCCAGGCGCTGAGCGCGACGGGCGGGCTGACGCCGTCGCCCGCGACCGTGGATGCCGTCCTCGCCGCAGTCGGTCGCCCCGAGCGGCTCGCGGTGCTCGTCCGTCCGCGCACCGGAGGGTTCGTCTACGACGACGAGGACGTGGCGCTCGTCGCGGCGGATGTCGCCGAGGTCGTGCGCCGGGGTGCCGGTGCCGTGGTCGTCGGCGCGCTGACCCGCGACGGCGGCGTGGACCGTCGCGCGCTCGATCTCTGGAAGAGCGCCGCGGGCACTGCCGAGTTCGTGTTCCATCGGGCGATCGACACCCTGAGCGACCCGAGATCCGTGATCGGAGAGCTCGTCGACTGCGGCGTGGATCGCATCCTCACCAGCGGGGGAGCCGCACGCAGCATCGACGGCGCCGGAGTCCTCGCCGGTCTCGTCGACGAGGCCGCCGGACGCCTGCAGATCATGGCGGGCGGAGGAGTGCGCGTGGAGGACATCGTCGCCCTGCGCGCGTGCGGTGTGCACGCGGTCCACCTCTCCGCCAAGACGTCGTCCGGAGACCTCGCGCCCAGCGGACCCGGCGGTGGAGACACCGGCTTCGACATCACGGACGGCGGGATCGTCGCGCGCGCTGCGGCCGCCCTCCACGCGGAACGCTGATCTCCCGGTCGGCGCCGGCCGAACTGCCCGCGACGGGCGGGGCCGGCGCCGATCGCCGCGTCTCAGGGGCGCGTGAGCTCCTCGAGCACCTCGACCACGTGTCGATACCCGCGGCCGGTGGCACGGGTCATCCCGATCTCGCACGTGCGGTTCGCCGACACGAAGGCGTCGAATCCGCGCTCCCTCTCGGCGTCGCGCAGCTCTGCGGCCTCGACCGCCGTGGCGCTGGCGGTGAGCTCGGGATGGAGCATGCCGCGGTCCCCGGCGAACGCGCAGCATCCCCAGCCGTCGGGAACGTAGACGTCCTCGGCGACGGCGGATGCGAGCGCGGTCAGCGCCCCCGTCGCACCGAGCGCGGTGGTGGAGCAGGTCGGATGCACCGCGATCCGGTCGAGCCTCCTCCGCACGTCCAGGCGGGGCAGCACCTCGCGGGCGACGAAGGTCGTCGCGTCCTCGATGACGAGTCCGGCGTACTCGGGGTGCGCGTCCACGCCCTTCGCGAGCATGACGTGCAGGCCCTCCGTGCAGGAGGCGGCGTCGCACACGACGGGAAGGGCGCCCTGCCGGCTCGCGGCCCACAGCGATGCGAGCACGCGCTCGGTCATGCGGTCGTATCCGGCGAGATGTCCCTTCGACTTCCACGGCGTTCCGCAGCACAGGCCTCCGGCGTCGTCGGGGATCACGACGGGGATGCCCGCACGGTCGAGCAGCGCCGATACGGCATCCCTCGATCCTTCCCCGTGCCCCTCCGCGCCGAACATCGTGCCGATGCACGCCCCGAAGAAGACCGCCCTGGCGTCGGCGGGCGAGTCCGGACGCGGAGGCGTCGAGCCGCCTCGGGGGAGCCCGGCGTCGTACAGCGGCACGGTGTCGGCGCCGAGCACCGCGCGGCCGACTCGGGTCGCGGCCGTCACGAGAGGCGAGGGCAGGGCATCGGCCACCGTGAGGGCGACGCCGCCGACCTTCGTGACCGTGCCCCAGCTCTTCGCGGCGACGTCCCACAGGCCGTCCTCGATCGTCGAGGCCTGATCGGCGCGCAGGCGCCGCACGAGATCGCCCGTGTTGATGTCGACGGGGCAGGCGACGCCGCACATGCCGTCGACCGCGCACGTCTGCACGCCCTCGTAGTCGTAGTCGGCGCGCAACTCGGCCAGGAGCGCGTCATCGCCGCGCTCCTCCGCCCAGGCCATGTCGCGGCGGAGGACGATGCGCTGCCGCGGGGTGAGCGTGATGCTCTTGCTCGGGCATGACGGCTCGCAGTACCCGCACTCCACGCAGCGGTCGACCTCCTTCTCCACCGTCGGCACGCGCTTCAGATCGTGCAGGTAGGAATCGGGGTCGTCGGAGAGCACGACACCGGGATTGAGGATGCCGGAGGGGTCGAGCAGCCGCTTGACGTCCCACATGATGTCGGTGAGCTCGTCGCCGTACTGGCGGCGCACGAAGGGCGCCATGATGCGACCGGTGCCGTGCTCCGCCTTCAGGGAGCCCTGCTGCTCCAGCACCAGCTCGACGAGATCGTCGGTGAAGCGGCGGTAGCGGGCGAGGCTCTCCGGATCGTCGAAGCGCTCGTTGAGCAGGAAGTGCACGTTGCCGTCCTTGGCGTGTCCGAAGATGACGGAGTCCTCGTATCCGTGCGCGGAGAAGAGCTCGATGAGCCGCTCGCAGGTGACGAGGAGACGCTCCACGGGGACGACGATGTCTTCGAGCAGGGCGGTCGTGCCCGAAGGGCGCGCCCCGGCGATCGCGGTGTAGAGGCCCTTGCGCACGTGCCACAGGGCGGCGCGCTCGGCCGCGTCGGTGGTGAGGGTCGCGTCGATCGCGAGCGGGAGCGCGGCGAAGTGTCCGAGGGCCGTCGTCGTGTCCACGGCCAGCGCCTCCGCGTCCTGCGCGTGCACCTCGACGAGGAGGGCGGCGTGGTCGCGCACCTCGATCGACGCGATCGCGGGCGGCACATCGCTGAGCCCCTGTGCGACGCGGAGGGACGCGGCATCCAGCAGCTCGATCGTGGCGAGGCCGAGCGCGGTGAGCCCGGGCAGGGCGGCCATCGCGTCGGAGAGCGTGTCGAAGACGAGGAGTCCCGTCGCGATCGCCGGCTTGATCTCGATCGTCCGGAACCGCGCTTCGGCGACGAAGGCGAGCGTGCCCTCCGAGCCGATGACCAGGTGCTCGAGGATTCGCACGGGGTCGTCGAAGTCGAGCAGCGCGTTGAGCCCGTAGCCCATCGTGTTCTTCATGGAGAACTGCCGACGCACGATCTCGACGTTCGCCGGCGAGTCGAGGAGTCGTCGACGCAGGGCGAGAAGACCGTCGGCGATCTCGGGCTCGGCCGCGCGCAGCCGGTCATCGGCATCGGGGGCGGCGGTGTCGAGGACCGTGCCGCTGGGCAGGACCAGCAGCAGGGACTCGATCGTCCGGTACGAGTTCTCGACGATGCCGCAGGCCATGCCGCTGGAGTTGTTCGCGACGACTCCGCCGATGGTGCAGGCGATCTCGCTCGCGGGGTCGGGGCCGAGCTTGCGGCCGTACCGTGCCAGTCGGGTGTTGACCTGACGCACGGTCGCCCCTGGTTCGACCCGGACCGAGCGCCCCTCGTCCTCGATCGCGATGGTGCGGAAGCCGCTGCGCGTGTCGACGAGGATGTCGCCGCTCACGCCCTGGCCCGACAGGCTCGTGCCGCCGGAGCGGAACGTGAGCGTCCGCCCGGCCGCTCGTACGGCATCGAAGGCGCGAGCGACCCCGGCGGCATCGACGGGGGACAGGACCGCATCCGGCACCAGCAGGTAGTGGGAGGCGTCGTGCGCGCGGGCGAAGCGGTCGATCGAGCGGAGGTGCACCGCCGTCGACGGGCCGAGCAGTTCCGGATTCAGGGGTTCGGCGAGCGTGGTGGGCACGGTGCTCCTCGACAGTGCGGGACGGATTGTCTGACAAGTGTACCGATGGGCGCAGGTCTCGATAACATGGCCGCATGACGACGACGGATGCCGACCTCGGAGTGATCGGCGTAGTGGATGCCGTGACGGCGCGACTGCGCTCCCGCATCCTCAGCGGAGACATCCGCTCGGGGGCGCCGCTCACCGAGGCCGCGGTGTCGATGGCCTACGGGGTCGCGCGTCCGAGCGCGAAGGCGGCGATCGAGCAGCTCGTGGCCTCCGGCCTCCTCGCCAGGACCGCTCATCGCAGCGCCCGGGTCGTCGGCATCGACCCGGAGACTGTGCGCGACGTCTACCGCACCAGGGCGAGGGTGGAGAGTGCCGCCCTTCGGGAGCTCGCTCTCTCCCGGACGGTCCCCGCGTCTGCGGTCGCCGCGAACGAGGAGATCGCGGCGATGCCGCCGGGGCCGGACGCCGCGACCGTCGATCCCGATCTGCGATTCCACACGGCGTTGATCGACGCGCTGGAGAGCGAACGCACCGCGCGCATGTACCGCAGCGTGATCGACGAGGTGCGGCTGTGCATGGCGCAGGTGCAGGGGAGGCAGCTGCTGGACGCCTCGGCGATCGCCGAGCAGCACGCGGGAATTCTCGACGCCCTCGCCGGGGGAGACGGCGAGCGGGCCGCCGAGCTGCTCCACGCCCATCTCTCCGCCGCGGAGCAGCGGCTCGTGGAGGCGCTCGGCGCCCGGTGAGCGCTCAGTTCGCGGGCGCGGCGTCCTCGATCTCGATGGGGGCGTCGGTCGGGTCTGCCCAGACCGGGGCCGGCAGCGGCGTGTCGACCTGGCCGGCCTGGATGGACCGCAGCGCCTCGGTGATCGCGTCGGCGTTGTCGGGCACGGCGAGGCCGCAGGTCTTCAGCTCGGAGGCGAACTTCAGGGTGAGGCGGATCTTGCCTGCCTCGATCGCCTGAGCGGTGGTGCCGGTGCGCTTCTCGCTGCCGGTCTGGATGTCGGAGACCTGGTCGCACACGTGGTACACCGAGCCGCCGTCGACCCACACGACCTCGTCCTTGCCGAGCAGCTGGATGACGGCCGACTGATCGGCCGTGTACTGCTCGACGGACGGCGGGTTGAAGTCGACGCCGATCACGGTCGCCAGGACAGCGAGCGCGATGCCCACGATGCCGGCGGTGGCCTTCTGGCCCTTGTTCATGTCCTTGTTCAGGAAGATGAGGATGATCAGCGGGAGGAAGGCGACGATCGCGATGATCGCGCCGAGCTGGTTCTGCACGAAGAAGCGGAGGGTCTCCGACTTGCGCGCGGGGTCGAGGCGGTTCGCCTTCTTCCAGAGGAGGGAACCGGTGATCGACAGCGCGGCGATGACGACGAGCATCACGAGGAGGGTGATGAAGGCCCACTGCGGGAACTGCGCGGTCACGCCAGGGTCGGAGAGGAGCCCCGTGTCGGGATCGCGGACGAGCACGCCGTCTTCGCCGACGTAGTCGCGCTGGCGCAGCAGCCAGAAGATCGCGACGGCCTCGCTCGCGATGGCGACGGCCCAGAGCACGGCGGCGATCCAGCGGAAGGTGGTCGCCTTGGACTTGGCTTCGGCCGTCGGCTTCCAGTTCGCCGCCGGTTCGACGGACTCGCCGCTCTTGCTCTCTGCCACGATCAACACCCTTTCCCCCTGCGCACCCGCGTGCACAGCCGATTTGCACCCCTGAGCCTAGTGGACGCGGTGTCCTACGCTGGAGGACATGAGCACCGATCCCGATGACGCCCTGACATGGGAGGGCGACGACGGCACGTCGCCGAAGGAACCCGCCCTGCCCGCGGGCTGGAACGCCGTCGGCAAGGGCAGCGACAGGGTCGTCGAGGAGGGTGGGGAGTCGGATGCCGCGGCATCCGACGATCCGACCGAGGCTGACGAGGCGCCCGCCGCACTGGGCACCGGGATGCTCCTCACCCTGGGAGTGGTCGGCGGGGTCTACCTGCTGTACACCGTGGGCTGGGTCGTCGGCGGGCTCCGTCTCAAGCCGCTGGCGAACCTGATCGTCGCCGACAGCATGTACGTGCCCTGGTTCGTGCTGGCCGTCGCGGCCCCCGCCCTGTGGTTCCTCGCGACGTGGGTGCTGACGCGCGGCAGGGCCGCGTGGATCCGCGTGCTCGTTCTCCTCCTGGGCGTGGTGCTCCTCGTTCCCTGGCCCTTCGTCACCGTGGGGGTGATCGGATCATGACCGCATCCACGACGACGCCCTCGATCTCGGCGGGTTCTCCGCGGTGGATCGTCTGGCTGGTCATCGGTCTCAGCGGCCTCTTCTACGCCTATGCGGTGTGGAACGCCGTGGCGCACCTGGTGTCCATGGCGCAGAGCGGCCTGACGGCGACGGGGTGGGCGACGCTGCTCTTCGGGGTCGTGTTCCCTGCCCTCGTCTTCGTGTTCGCCCTCGTGATCGGCCGTCGGCGCCGCGTGGGTGAGCTCAGCCTCGTGCTGCTCGCCGGTCTGGGCGTCGTGGCGGTGTTCTGGCTGAGCCTGCTCGGCTACAGCATCCTCAACATGTCTCAGCTGGTGGCTGCCTGATCCTGCCGTCACACGGCACGGGGCAGCGATCCTGCTCCGGTACAGTTGACGTGATCGCGCCCCCGATGGTGTGCGGCGCATCGGCCCTCTCCCGCATGTCGCGCTGCCCCGAAGGATCCACTGTGCCGAAGCCTGTTGTGCTCATCGCCGAAGAACTCTCTCCCGCCACGATCGAGGCTCTGGGCCCCGACTTCGACGTCCGCAGCGTCGACGGCACCGACCGCGAGGCACTTTTCGCCTCGCTCGCGGAGGCGGACGCCGTTCTCATCCGCTCGGCGACCCGCATCGACGAGGAGGCGCTGTCGCACGCACCGCAGCTCAAGGTGGTCGCCCGCGCGGGCGTCGGCCTCGACAACGTCGACATCAAGGCGGCGACGGCCGCTGGCGTGATGGTCGTCAACGCGCCGACGTCGAACATCGTCTCCGCCGCCGAGCTCACGATCGGCCACATCCTCAGCCTCGCCCGTCGCATCCCCGCGGCGCACGCCTCGCTCTCCGCGGGGCAGTGGAAGCGCAGCTCCTACACCGGCGCAGAGCTCTTCGAGAAGACGGTCGGCATCATCGGCCTCGGGCGCATCGGGGCTCTCGTCGCCGCGCGTCTCGCGGCCTTCGACATGCGCGTGGTCGCCTACGACCCCTATGTCACGTCGGCGCGCGCCCAGCAGCTGGGCGTGCAGCTCCTGTCGCTCGACGAGCTGATCGCCGAGTCCGACTTCATCACGATCCACATGCCCAAGACGCCCGAGACCACGGGCATGCTCAGCACCGAGCAGTTCCAGGCCATGAAGAAGACCGCCTACGTCGTCAACGTCGCCCGCGGCGGCCTGATCGACGAGGCGGCGCTCATCGAGGCGCTCAACGCCGGCGAGATCGCCGGCGCCGGACTCGACGTCTTCACCTCGGAGCCCCCGGCGGAGGGCAGCTCCGCGCGCGCCCTCACCGCGCTGCCGAACGTCGTCGTCACCCCACACCTCGGAGCCAGCACCGACGAGGCGCAGGAGAAGGCGGGCGTCTCGGTCGCCCGCTCGGTGCGCCTGGCCCTCGGCGGCGACCTCGTCCCCGACGCCGTGAACGTCGCCGGCGGCGTGATCGATCCCTATGTGCGCCCCGGCATCTCCCTGGTCGAGAAGCTCGGCCAGATCTTCTCGGCGCTCGCGACCTCGCCCCTCACCAGCCTCGACGTCGAGGTGCACGGCGAGCTGAACGACTACGACGTGAGCGTGCTGAAGCTCGCCGCGCTCAAGGGCGTCTTCACCAACATCGTCAGCGAGACCGTGTCGTACGTGAACGCTCCGCTGCTCGCCGACCAGCGCGGCATCGCGGTGCGCCTGCTGAAGGATGACGTCAGTGACGAGTACCGCAACGTCATCACGCTGCGCGGCGCGCTCTCCGACGGCACGCAGCTCTCGGTCTCCGGCACGCTGACCGGCCCGAAGCAGACGGAGAAGCTGGTCGGGATCAACGACCACGCGCTCGAGCTCCCGATCGAGAAGCACCACGTCGTGATGCTCTACACCGACCGACCCGGCATCGTCGCGGTCTACGGACAGAAGTTCGGCGAGGCCGGTATCAACATCGCCGGTATGCAGATCGGCCGCCTCGCGGCGGGCGACCAGGCGCTCAGCGTGCTGACCCTCGATTCGCCCGTGTCCGAGGAGCTCCTCGACGACGTCCGCACGGCGATCGACGCCGACCTGTTCCGTCAGATCGAGCTCACCGAGGTCTGACCAGGGCCCACGAGAGGCGGGGGAGGCGCGATGCCTCTCCCGCCTCTCGCGTGTGCGGATCGCTGACCCGGTGGTGCGGCGTCACCTGGAGAGGCGCATCGCGTCTCTGGGGGACTAGCGTGACGTGACGCTCAGCACGAGCGCGATCAGCTCGGCGAGCTCCTCGCTGCGCGGCACCAGGCGCTCGGGGCCGTGCACGTCGAGGGAGTTGTTGAAGTAGAGCCCGTCGCTGAGCAGCATGACGAGGTCGAGGCTCGCCCTGTCGCGGACGTGAGGGCGGATCGTGTCCTCCCAGCGGTGACGGGTGTGGCGCAGCATGTCCGCTGCCGCCGCGGATCCGCCCTGGGCCAGGCGGGTGGCGGCGATGAGAGCGCGGTCCAGCGCATCGTCCTCCATGACCGAGGTACGGACGTAGTAGGCCACCGGACCCTCCTCCGCCGCCGTCATACGCTCCAGATCGGCCGTCGTGAGCGCGTCGAGCCGCTCGAGGAGCCCTGCGGCGAGCTCTTCCTTCGAGCCGAAGTGGTAGAGCAGTCCACCCTTCGACACTCCTGCCGCCTTCGCGGTCGCATCGAGGGTCGCCGCCCGCTCTCCGTCGGCGATGAGGATCGACTCGAACGCGTCCAGGACGCGTTCTCGGGCGAGAGGAGGTCGGGGCATATCTGTTACTATACCATCTGGACGGTTCAGTAACTGAGCCGCAGAAGATCCTGAGAGGTGCCTCATGACGCGCACAGCGTCGATCCCCACTGTCGTCGACAACGCCGAGACCGATGCTCCCCGTGTAGGGGCGCGAGGCTGGGCCGCGCTCGTCGTGCTCATGCTGCCAGTGCTGCTGGTGTCGGTGGACAACACCGTGCTGAGCTTCGCGCTGCCTGAGATCTCGATGGCGCTCTCGCCGTCGGGCGCCGAGCAGCTGTGGATCATCGACGTCTACCCGCTCGTCCTCGCCGGACTCCTCGTCACGATGGGGACCATGGGCGACCGCTTCGGCCGCCGCAAACTCCTGCTCATCGGCGCGACCGGCTTCGCGGCCGTCTCGGCGCTGGCCGCCTTCGTCCCGACGGCGGGCCTGTTGATCGGTGCGCGCGCACTGCTCGGCTTCTTCGGCGCGATGCTGATGCCGTCGACGCTGTCGCTGCTGCGCTCCATCTTCCGCAATCGCGAGCAGCGCCGCATGGCCATCGCCGTCTGGGCGGCCGGTTTCTCGGCGGGCGCCGCACTCGGACCTATCGTCGGAGGCTTCCTCCTCGAGCACTTCGCCTGGGGTTCCGTGTTCCTCGTCGCGGTCCCGGTTCTGATCCCTCTGCTGATCCTCGCGCCGCTGCTGGTGCCGGAGAGCCGTGACCCGAATCCCGGTCGCATCGATCCCGTCAGCATCGTGCTGTCGATGGCCGCGATGATCCCGGTCGTCTACGCGATCAAGACGCTGGCCGTGGACGGCCCCTCGTGGAAGGCGGGTGCCTTTGCGGCGTTCGGCCTCCTCATGGGATACCTGTTCGTGCGTCGGCAGAACCGCGCCGAGATCCCGATGCTCGACATGGGTCTGTTCCGCCGCGGATCCTTCTCCGGGGCGATCATGGTGAACCTCCTGAGCGTCGTCGCCCTCGTCGGCTTCCTCTACTTCGTCTCCCAGCACGTGCAGCTCGTGCTCGGTCTCTCTCCGATGGAGGCCGGTTTCGCGCTGGTCCCCGGCATGGCGGCGATGATCATCGCCGGTCTCCTCGTCGTCCCGATCTCGAGACGGGTGCGTCCGCGGGTGCTGATCCCCGCCGCGCTGCTGTTCTCGGTGGCCGGGTACCTGCTGGTGGCGTTCACGACCTCCGATCACGGCGTCCTGCCGCTCGTCGTCGCCTTCATCGTGCTCGGCATCGGCATCGGCGCGGCCGAGACGATCTCGAACGAGCTGATCCTGTCGAGCGCCCCCGCGGAGAAGGCGGGAGCCGCGAGCGCGGTCTCCGAGACCGCCTACGAGCTGGGTGCCGTGCTGGGCACGGCGATCCTCGGCGGCATCATCACCGCGTTCTACCGCGGAGCCCTCGTGCTCCCGCCCGGACTGCCGGAGGATGCGGCCGTCGCCGCCCGCGAGACCCTCGCCGGCGCCTACACCGCGGCCGCGAAACTGCCGGAGCAGCTCGGGGGCGCGCTGTGGGATGCCGCGGCGACGGCCTTCGGGTCGGGCGTCATGGTGACGTCTCTGATCGGTGCGGGCCTCGTCGTCGCGGCGGGTGCCATCGCCGCTGTCACACTGCGCACGACCCCGTCTCACTGACCAGTACGCTGGGGGGACCGGCATCCGTTCCGATGGGTGCCGGTTCCCTCATGCAAGGAGTGTCATGTCGCGTGTCGTGAAGCTGGCCGTCATCCCGGGTGACGGCATCGGACCCGAGGTCATCGCCGAGGCGGAGAAGGTCCTCGACGCCGTGACCGCCGCGAGCGATGTCACGTTCGACAAGACCCGGTTCTCGCTGGGAGCAGCGCGCTTCCTGGAGACCGGCGACACCCTGACGGACGACGACCTGTCGGCGATCGCCGCACACGACGCGATCCTCCTCGGGGCGGTCGGCGGCCAGCCCGGAGACCCGCGCCTCAAGGACGCGAACATCGAGCGGGGACTGTTGCTGCGCCTGCGGTTCACGCTCGACCACTACGTCAACCTGCGTCCGTCGAAGCTCTTCACCGGCGCCCCCGGACCGCTCGCGAACCCCGGCGACATCGACTTCGTCGTCGTGCGAGAGGGCACCGAGGGGCCGTACGTCGGCAACGGGGGCGCGATCCGCACGGGCACTCCGCACGAGGTCGCCAACGAGACCAGCGTGAACACGGCGTTCGGCGTCGAGCGCGTCGTCCGCTACGCCTTCGAGCTCGCCGAGCGCCGTCGCAAGAAGGTCACGCTCGTCCACAAGACCAACGTCCTCGTGCACGCGGGCGCCATCTGGCAGCGGATCGTGAACGAGGTCGCCGCTTCGCACCCGGATGTGGCGGTCGACTATCTGCACGTCGACGCCGCGACGATCTTCCTGGTCACCGACCCGTCGCGGTTCGACGTGATCGTCACCGACAACCTGTTCGGCGACATCCTCACCGACCTCGCCGGCGCGGTCACCGGCGGCATCGGTCTCGCCGCGTCGGGCAATATCAACCCCGACGGCGCCTTCCCCTCGATGTTCGAGCCGGTGCACGGCTCCGCGCCCGACATCGCGGGCCAGCAGAAGGCCGACCCGACCGCGGCGATCCTGTCGATCGCTCTCCTGCTCGACCACCTCGGTCTGGCGGAGGAGTCGGCGAGGGTCAGCGCGGCCGTCGAGGCCGATATCGCGGCGCGCACCGGCGCCCGCAGCACGGCGGAGATCGGCTCCGCGATCGCCGCGCGCCTCTGAACGACAGGCGTAGGCTGAAGCAGCGCGATGATGCGCCCACCCACGAGGAACGGATGACGACATGACGACGATCGACACCGAGGCGACCGTGGCTCCGCTGGAGTTCGCGGTCACGAAGAACCTGAACGCGGCGACGCCGGCGAGGGTCGCCGAGGTCCTGGAGAACCCCGGCTTCGGCGTGGTGTTCACAGACCACATGGTCGACATCTGCTGGTCGGTGAACGGCGGCTGGCACCGCCCCCGGGTGCAGCCCTACGGCCCGATCCCGCTCGACCCCGCAGCCTCCGTGCTGCATTACGCGCAGGAGATCTTCGAGGGCATCAAGGCCTACCGTCACGCCGACGGGTCGATCCACACGTTCCGCCCCGATCGCAACGCAGCGCGGCTGCAGGCGAGCGCCCGTCGCCTGGCGCTGCCGGAGCTGCCGACCGAGTACTTCATCCAGTCGCTGCGCGAGATCATCGCCGTCGACGGCCGCTGGGTTCCGTCCGGCGCCGATCAGAGCCTGTACCTGCGCCCGTTCATGTTCGCCAAGGAGGCCTTCCTCGGTGTCCGCGCGGCGCAGAAGGTCGCCTACTACGTGATCGCGAGCCCCGCCGGGGCGTACTTCTCCGGTGGCGTGAAGCCGGTGCGCATCTGGCTGTCCGAGGACTACGCGCGTGCGGGCAAGGGCGGCACGGGCAAGGCGAAGACCGGAGGCAACTACGCCTCGAGCCTGCTCGCGCAGAGCGAGGCGAGCGCGAAGGGCTGCGACCAGGTCGTGTTCCTGAACGAGAACCGCTACGTCGAGGAGCTCGGCGGCATGAACGTCGTGTTCGTCTTCAAGGACGGCCGCGTGGTGACGCCCGAGTCCGACAGCATCCTGGAGGGCATCACACGCGACTCGCTGCTGCAGCTCGCGGAGGACCGCGGCTACACCGTGGAGAAGCGGCCGATCTCGATCGACGAGTGGCGCCAGGGCGTGGCCTCCGGTGACATCGTCGAGGTCTTCGCCTGCGGCACCGCCGCGGTCGTCACACCGATCGGCGCGCTGGTCGGAGAGGGGTTCGACGAGCCGCAGCCCCTCGGCGAGCTGGCACTCTCCCTGCGCGAGGAGCTCACCGACATCCAGTACGGCCGCCGCGAGGACCGGCACGGCTGGCTGGTCCGTCTGGACGCCTGACGCCGCTCGCGTCCCGAGCGCGCCGCATCTCCGAGACCCCCGTCTGCCCCACCGGGCCGGCGGGGGTCTCGACGTCGGTCGGGGTCTCGAAGAGGAGCGCGGCTGGCTAGGCTGAACGGGTGAAGATCGCACGATTCAGCCACGACGACGCCATCATGTACGGGATCGTCGACGAGTCCGACCTGGTCGTGCTCGCCGGTGACCCCCTGTTCACGGGATACGAGACGACAGGCGCCCGCGTGCCGCTGGCGGATGCCGTGCTGCTGGCTCCCGTGATCCCGCGCTCGAAGGTGGTGTGCGTCGGCAAGAACTACCACGACCACGCCGCCGAGATGGGGGGAGTGGCGCCGGAGGAGCCGCTGCTTTTCCTGA
This sequence comes from Microbacterium sp. LWH10-1.2, assembly GCF_038397765.1. Lineage (NCBI taxonomy): Bacteria > Bacillati > Actinomycetota > Actinomycetes > Micrococcales > Microbacteriaceae > Microbacterium > Microbacterium sp. LWH10-1.2. Next base: position 1,697,334 of record NZ_CP151638.1, on the reverse strand, counting down.
AGCCGAACACGGCCGTGATCGGTCCGGGTGATGCGATCATCCGGCCCGCGCTGTCGCAGCAGACGGAGTACGAGGGCGAGCTCGCCGTCGTGATCGGCAGGGTCGCGAAGAACGTGAAGGCGGCGGACGCGCTGAACCACGTGCTCGGCTACACGATCGGCAACGATGTCACCGCGCGCGACCTCCAGCGCAAGGACGGCCAGTGGTCGCGCGCCAAGGGGTTCGACACGTTCTGCCCTCTGGGCCCCGTGATCGAGACCGACTTCGACCCGGCATCCGCCACCATCGAGACCCGTGTGAACGGCGAGGTGCGTCAGCATGCGCCGCTGACCGACATGATCCACTCCGTCCCCGCGATCATCGAGTACGCCTCCGCGGTGTTCACGCTGCTCCCCGGCGACGTGATCCTCACCGGGACTCCGGCCGGAGTCGGCGCCTTCGGGGCGGGCGACACGGTCGAGGTGGAGATCACCGGCCTCGGCATCCTGCGCAACTCCGTCCGCGACGCGCAGTGACCACCCTCACTCCCGAACGACAGGTCGAGGTCCAGCGCCGCACGGTCCTCGTCCTGTCGCTCGGGCAGGTGCTGGGTGGCATCGCGTTCGGCGCCACGGTCTCCCTCGGAGCGCTGCTCGCCGCAGACCTCTCCGGCAACGACGGCCTCTCCGGACTCGCCACCGCGTCGGTGACGCTCGGGCCCGCGCTGTGCTCGATCCCGCTCGCCCGCATGGCGGCACGGTTCGGGCGCCGTCGCGCGCTGACCCTCGGCAACGTGTTCGCGCTGATCGGCATCGCGATCGTCGTGCTGGCCGTCGCGCTGCGCATCTTCCCGCTGCTCCTGCTGGGCACACTGACGATCGGGGCAGGCAACGCGGGCAACCTCCAGTCGCGGTTCGCCGCGACCGACCTCGCGGCGCCGCAGCATCGCGGCCGTGACCTGTCGATCGTCGTGTGGTCCACCACGATCGGAGGAGTGGCTGGGCCGCTGCTGCTGGGGCCGGGCGAGGTGGTGGGGCACGCGCTCGGGATGCCGCCGCAGACGGGCTCGTACGCCTTCTCCTTCGTCGCCCAGTGCGCCGCGCTGATCCTGTACCTGGTGGCGCTGCGCCCCGATCCGCTGCTGGCTGCGCAGAAGCTCGCCACTGCGGCCGCCGCGGCTGCCGCGGGGGTCGTCAGGAAGGACAGCCCCGTCGTCGCGCGGTACGCGATCTTCGCGGTCGCGGGTTCTCACGTGGTGATGGCCTCGGTGATGGCGATGACGCCCGTACATCTCTCGCACATGGCGCACGCGATGCACGGCATGGACACCACGCCCGCCGACGTCTCCGCGCTCGTCGGTGTCACGATCGCTCTCCATGTGGGAGGCATGTACGCGCTGTCGCCTCTCTTCGGCATCCTCGCCGACCGCTGGGGTCGGCTGCGCGTCGTCCTGCTGGGGCAGGCGCTGCTGGCCGGAGCCCTCGGGTTCGCCGTCTTCGCGAACGATCAGGCGTGGGGCGTCATCGTCGCTCTGATCCTCCTCGGCCTCGGATGGAGCGCGGCGACCGTCGCTGGTGCGGCGCTGCTCACGGAGGCGAGCGCCCCCGAGCTGCGCACGCGTCGACAGGGCCGCAGCGACTCGCTCATGAGCCTGTCCGCCGCGGCGGGGGCGGTCCTCGCCGGGGTGATCCTGTCGAACTTCCAGTACGCGGGACTCGGGATCGCGGCATCCGTCATCGTGTTCGCGATCGTCGTGATGTCGCCGTTCGGCCGCTCCGGTTCGCGATGAAGGACTGGGCGGGCGTCGGGGAGGCCTACTCCGCCTCGTATGCGGCGCTCTGCGCCGGCACGCTGCCCGTCATGAGCGCGATGCTCGGACCGGCGGTCGGTCGCGACCTGGTCGATGTGGGGTCCGGTGACGGCACCCTGGCGGGCGCGTGGGCGGAGCAGGGCTGGAGTGTCACGGCCTGCGAGCCGGAGGAGACCATGCGGAACGCGTCGCTGCGCCGGCATCCGCACATCCGGACATTCGCGGGGCGATTGCCGTCTCTTCCGTTCGATGACGAGGACTTCGACGTCGCCGTCGCGAACTTCGTGCTCAACCACGTCGACTCGCCGCGCTCCGCCGCGGCCGAGCTGCGCAGGGTGAGTCGAGGCGCCGTCATCGCCTCGATCTGGACGCGGTCGCCCTCCTGGCTGTGGGCCGAGGTCACGGAGCGGGCCGGTGTCGTGCCTCTGGCCGGAGGGCGCCTGGCCCCGGAGGAGGAGTTCGAGCGCACGCCAGAGGGCTTCGAACGGATGCTGCGCGAGGCGGGCCTCGCTGCACTCGATGTGGCAGAGCACACCTGGATCTGGAAGGTCGATCCCGGCGCGCTGTGGACGTCGGTGGAGGGCGGTGTGGCGGGCGCCGGTGCGCTCTATGCCTCTCTCGGTGCCGCCGACAGGGAGCGCTTCCGCCACGCGTTCGACGCCGTGGTGGCCGAACGCGTCATCGATGACCAGCTGCCACTGGAGCACACCGCGGCGATCGCGGTGAGCGCGGCCCGCTGAGCCCACGGAGCAGACCGGGAGACGGCATCCGCTCCCGGTAGAATCGAGGGGATATGGCTAATCCTCACCCCCTCACCACGACCGCCAGCGGTGCCGACGTCCGCGTCCGCTTCTGCCCCTCTCCGACCGGCCTGCCGCACGTCGGCATGGTGCGCACCGCGCTCTACAACTGGGCGTACGCCCGCCACACCGGCGGCAAGATGGTGTTCCGCATCGAGGACACCGATGCGGCCCGCGACAGCGAGGAGAGTTTCCGTCAGCTCGTCGACGCGCTCACCTGGCTCAAGATCGACTGGGACGAGGGCGTCGAGGTCGGCGGCCCGCACGAGCCGTACCGCCAGTCGCAGCGCCACGACATCTACCGCGGCGTGATCGACAAGCTCGTCGCGAGCGGCGCCCTCTACGAGAGCTACTCCGACGCCGCCGAGATCGATGCGCGCAACGAGGCCAACGGCCGCGCCAAGCAGCTCGGCTACGACAACTTCGACCGCGACCTCACCGAGGAGCAGAAGGAGGCGTTCCGTGCAGAGGGCCGCCAGCCCGCGCTGCGTCTGCGCGTCCCCGATGAAGACCTCACCTACGTCGACCTGATCCGCGGCGAGGTCACCTTCCCGGCCGGCTCTTTCCCCGACTTCGTGGTCGTGCGCCCCAACGGGGTGCCGCTCTACACGTTCGTGAACCCGGTCGACGACGCGCTCATGGGCATCACCCACGTGTTGCGCGGCGAGGACCTCATGCCGTCCACCGCGCGCCAGCTGGCGCTGTACGCGGCTCTCATCGACGCGGGTGTGACGACCTTCGTGCCGCGCTTCGCGCATATGCCGCTCGTGCTGGGGGAGACCGGCAACAAGAAGCTCTCCAAGCGCGACCCGCAGGCCGACCTGTTCCTGCACCGTGACCGCGGCTTCATCCACGAGGGTCTGCTGAACTACCTCGCGCTGCTCGGCTGGTCCATCGGCCCCGACCGCGACGTCTTCTCGCTGGAGGAGTTCACGGCGGCCTTCGACATCGTGAACGTGAACCCGAACCCGGCGCGCTTCGATCAGAAGAAGGCGGAGTCGATCAACGGCGACCACATCCGGATGCTGGATGTGAAGGACTTCGCCGAGCGGACGATCCCGTACCTCGCCGCCGCCGGTCTGTTCGACGAGCCGACGCACGAGCAGCTGGTGCTGGCGTTCCGCGCCGCGCCGCTCGTCCAGGAGCGCGTGCAGCTGCTGGGCGAGGTGCCGGGCATGCTCGGCTTCCTCTTCACCGACGAGATCTCCTACGAGGCTGATGCGCTCAAGGGTCTCCCCGCGAACGCCGCCGAGGTGCTCGACGCGTGCGTCGCCGCGCTCGAGCCGGTCGAGGAGTTCACGCCCGAGAAGATCCAGGACGCCCTCGCGACCGCACTCGTCGAGAACCTGGAGCTCAAGCCGCGCGTCGCCTACGGTCCTCCGCGCGTCGCGATCACGGGCCGCCGCGTGTCTCCGCCGCTGTTCGAGTCGATGGAGCTGCTCGGCAAGGACGAGTCGCTGCGTCGCCTTCGCGCGCTGTCGTCCTCGCTCCAGAGCTGACGACGCGCCCGGGCGGTGTGCCGGAGCGGCGGTTTTGGCGTTCGGCCACCGCTCGGGTAAGCTTGAATCTCGGTGCGAGGCTCAGGTTTCGCCCTTGGGGTATGGTGTAATTGGCAACACGGCTGATTCTGGTTCAGTTGTTCTTGGTTCGAGTCCAGGTACCCCAGCACGATGAAAACCCCCGGTCACCCGGGGGTTTTGTCGTTTCTCGGGCGGGGTCTGATCGCTAAGCTGAGCCGCAGACGAACCGGGGAGTGCTTCATGGATCGCAAGACCATCACGAGCGAGCTGCGCAGGCAGTTCTTCCCGCTGCTCACCGCTGCCGGGTTCGCCCGCACGGGCGACGTGCTCCGACGCGAGCTCGACGGTCCCGTCGTGCACGTCGTGGAGGTGCAGCACCGCCCGCGCAGCGCGGTCTTCCAGATCAACCTCGGCGCCCACCTGCCGGCGCTCGGGGGTGTCGCCGGTGGGGATGCTGTTCCGGTCGCGTCGATGCGCGAGTACGACTGCGCGTGGCGCGGCTCGATCATCTCCGGCTTCCGCAACGCTTCCGACGCCGAGTTCGCGTACGGGCGGACGGATGCCGAGGCCTCCGAGTCCGTCGCCTTCATGGTGTCCGAGTGGGAGAGGCAGTCGGTCGCCTTCTTCGGACCGCTGAGCGACTTCCCCGCCGGCTTCCATGAGCAGGCTCGCCGCTCCTTGGACGGGGACCTCCATCCGGCGCAGCTGCGCACCTGGGCGCGCGTCGCGCTCCTGGTGGGGGATCGGGGGCTGGCGCGTCGGATCGTCGACGTGGCTCTCCCTCGCGTTCCGGAACGGGCGACAGCGTTGCGCGCGGATCTCGAAAGGCTCCTCGTCGAGAACGAGGGCCAGTCATGAGCCAGGACCGCGCGGTTCCGAACCTGCCGTCGCGGGACTTCCCGGCGACCAGTCGCTTCTACGGGCGGATGGGCTTCCGCGAGACGTTTCGAGACGACGGCTGGCTGATCCTCGAACGGGGCTCGGTCGAGCTCGAGTTCTTCCCGTACCCCGATCTCGACCCCCAGTCGAGTTCGTTCCGCTGCAGCATCCGCGCCGCCGACCTCGAAGACCTGTGGGCCGCGGCGACGGGGGCGGGCATCCCCATCGCGCAGACGGGGTTTCCGCGCCTGCACGCACCCCGGCTGGAGAGCTCGGGGCTGCGCATCGCTTATCTCGTCGATCTCGACGGCACGCAGCTGGCTCTGATCGACGGCGGCGGGTCGTCGCGCGGCGAGGTCAGCTGAGGTCTGCGAAGAGACCCATCACCTGCGCGCCCATCTCGACCTGCGTCAACACGACGCGGAAGGAACCGTTCGCGTCGACGTAGAAGTCGGTGCCGAGTCCGCCCGACCACCCGTAGCGTCCGCGGCGCGGGCCTTCGGTGTGCACGACGACGCCGAATCCCCACCCCATGCCGTCCCAGAACCCCGGGAAGAAGCTGTCCGGGGTCTTGACCGACGCGGGCACCTGATCGCTGCGCAGCAGCGCGGCCAGGTCGTCGCTCAGGAACGTGTCGTCTCCGACTCGCCCGCTGTTCGCGAGCATCGTCGCGAACGCCGAGTAGTCGGCGGCCGTCGAGACGAGTTCGGCGTGACTGAGATCGAAGGGGGCGGGTGCCACGTAGAAGCCCGCGCCGGCCGGCTCGATCTCGATCAGGCCCTGCTCGTCATCGTGGCGGTAGGCGGCAGGGAGTCGATGGGCCTTCTCGGCCGGGACGGTGAACCCCGTGTCGATCATCTCCAGCGGCTCGAAGACATCGACCGCGAGGTGCTCCTCCAGCGGTCGACCCACGAGGCGGGACAGGAGGATGCCGAGGATGCCGAACGAGTGGTGGTAGCGCCACCCGTGTCCCGGCTCGCACATCAACGGAAGGGTCGCGAGAGCATCGAGCCAGTCCTGCGCACCGAGCTCGACGGCCTCCTGCCCGGCCTCCGTGCGGTTCGCGACCATCGCGTCGTGCAGAGGACATGGCGTGGTCGTCATCCCGTACCCGGAGGTGTTGGTGAGCAGATGCCTGACGGTGATCGGACCCTCCGCCGCGACGACGTCATCCAGGGGCGACCCCGGGGTGCGGAGCACGCGCCGGTCGCGCAGCTCAGGGAGCCAGTCGTGCACGGCGGCATCCAGGTCGAGACGTCCGTCCTGCACGAGGCGAAGAGCGGCGACGGCGACGACGGGCTTCGTCATCGACTGGATCCGCACGATGGCGTCGGGGGAGAGGTCGCCCGACGAGGTGATCGCGATCGACCCGGAGCGGTCGCCGTCGGCGACGACGATTCCCGGAGCCGTGCCGCGTGCGATGTGGCCATCCAGGGTGTTCTGCAGTTCCGTCATCGGTCCTCGTCTCCGTCGCAGTCAGCGACTCCACACTATGTCGGTACGGTGCCGAGGCGCAGTGCTTGACGCGTTTATGACGTACGTCATAGTATGACGGGCATCATATTCTTCAGGAGGACGACATGCCGATGATCGATCTGTACGTGACCGAGGGTCTTCTCGCCGAGCCGCAGGTCGTGGCGCGTCGGCTCGCCGAGATCGTCATGGGTGTGGAGCAGGTGCCGGACATTCCGATGTTCCGCAAGAACACCGCCGCGTTCGTGCACGAACTCCCGTCAGGGGCGATCCGCAACGTCGACGGAGATCACGACCACGTCCGCATCCAGGTGCTCACGAACGCCGGAGCGCTCGATCGATCCAAGCAGATCGCCGTCGTGGAGCAGCTGACCGAGGCGGTCGCGAAGGCGGCGGGAGATCCGACCCTCGTCGACAGGACGTGGGTCCTGCTCACAGAAGCGGCCGAGGGCGGCTGGGGCCTCTGGGGCCACGCGCACACGAATGACGAACTGGTGGGTGCGGCGCGTGCGGAGATCGCGAAGCTCGGGGGAGCGTGACCCGTGGCGTCCGATGCGAGAGAGGCGATGATCGATGCCGCGATTCGGCTGCTCGCCGAAGACGGCTACCGCTCCACGTCGTTCAGCGAGGTGCTGGCACGGTCGGGTGCGCCCAGAGGTTCGATCTATCATCACTTCCCCGGCGGCAAGGATGAACTCGTCGCAGCTGCCCTCGACGTCCAGATCGCGCGCACGTTCGACCGGCTGGAGGCGCTGTCGGGACAGCCTCCGGAGGAGGTAGCGAGGAGCTTCGTGGACGGATGGAGGCAGGGGCTCCTGCTCACGGACTTCGCGGTCGGGTGCTCCCTTCTCGCGGTCGCCACATCCGCCGGTCAGGGCGCGCTGAGGGCGAAGACCGGAGACCTCTTCAGGGAGTGGCGGGCCGTGCTCGCGCGTCTCCTCGTCGACGGCGGGGCCGAAGCGGGAGCGGCGAACGCGTTCGCCGCTCAGCTGCTGGCCTCCACGGAGGGCGCTGTGGCGATGGCGCGTGCGGAGCACTCCATCGACGCGTTCGATCAGGTCGCCGCGCAGTCGATACGCGGCGCAGCGGACATCGCACGCGTGTAGGCGCTACTTGCACTCTCCGAGGAAGCCCAGGTAGCAGACGGCCTTGTGCGTCACGGCCGGCTTGTCGTCGTTGTTCGACACCTGCCTGGTCGAGACCTCCTCGGTACGGTGGAGGCTGCCCCAGCCGCCGAGCGTCGCCACGATGAAGTCTCCCGTGTCCTCGGCCCTCATGCGATCGATCTCGGCGAGGTAGTCACTGCAGAGGGAGGTCGCGGTGTCGGTCAGGGTGACGCCGGCGCAGTTGGCGTCGTACTGCGCCGCCATCGCGTTGATGCAGTCGGTCCAGTCCTGGTCGACCCAGCAGGGGTCCACCGTGTCCATCGTGACGTCGTAGCTTCCGGTCTTGTACTCCTCGCTGTGGAACGTCTCGGGCTGCGCCGCCACGTCGGTCTTGACCCAGTGCCGCGCGGTCACGAGCGCGAAGACCACCACGACCACGGCGATCAGGATCAGTGCGAACAGGATCGAGAGCGTGACCCAGAGCCCGACGCGCGACTTCTTCGCAGGGGCTTCCGCGGGCGATGCAGCGTAGCCGGGGTACGGAGACGCCGCGGCGTAGGCGGTCGGCTGCTGCGGATCGTGGACCGTGGTGTCGTGGATCGGGAGAGTCTGCTGGACGTCGCCGGGGAAGGGCGCAGGGGTCGCCTCGTACGGCAACGTGGCGGCATGCTGTGGCTCGGGCGACGGCGCAGGCTGCTGCGTCGTCTCCGGGGCGGGCGTCGGCTGCGGAGCCGGTGCAGGCGCGGCAGGCGGGGGCGGGGTCTGCGGGAGCGTGGAGAGCCAGTATCCGTACCAGTTCTGCGCGGATGCCGGATCGGCGACGACGAGCTGGGCGTCGGCGTCCGACAGCTGGATCCCCAGCGCTGCCCGCTGATCGGCGTTCAGGAGTGATGCGCGGAAATCCTCGAAAGACATGGCCATACTCAGGATGATCTCAGACAGGGGACGGCGTGGACAATCCGGCGTGGTCCGAGAATGTCCCCGGCATCCGGAAGAATGCACGGGTGGTCGGAATGAGAAGCTTCTGGAACGCCCTGCCCGTCGAGGGGCGGTGGCTGCTGTCCACCGTCGCGATCCAGACGCTCGGACGCGGACTCACGCTGCCGTTCACGATCATCTATCTGCATGAGGTGCGCGGGTTCGACCTCGGCTTCGCCGGCGCGCTGATGAGTCTCATCGCCATCACCGGTCTCGTCGTGACGGGGCCGGGAGGCACGCTGATCGACCGCATCGGGGCGAAACGCGTCCTGATCGTCGGGCTTCTCGCCATGATCGCCGGCTGCGTGCTGCTCGCCTTCGCCACCCACCCTGCGGTCGCGACGATCGCGGTCATGCTGATCGGTGTGAACTTCGGCGTCTCGTGGCCCGGATTCAACGCCCTCATCGCAGCCGTCGTCGACGGGGAGGTGCGCCAGCAGTACTTCGGCGTCAACTTCGCCCTCGTCAACCTCGGGATCGGGGTCGGCGGCGTGATCGGCGGTTTCTTCGTGAACGTCGACGACCCGGGCACGTTCACCGCGATCTTCCTCGTCGACGCGCTGTCATGCCTCATCCCGCTCGGCCTGCTGCTGGGCCCGCTGCGCAACGTCCGCACCCACTCGGAGGAGTCCGACGGCGAGGCGAAGTCCGGCGGGTATCGCGAGATACTGCGGCGTCCGGCCGTGCTCTGGCTCACGCTTCTGACGTTCATCTCCGTGTTCATCGGCTACGGCCAGATGGAGGCGGGATTCCCGGCCTTCGCGCGGCAGGTCTCCGGTGTCTCCACGCAGGTCGTGGGCTTCGCGTTCGCCGTCAACACGGCGGTGATCGTGCTGCTGCAGTTCGCGGTGCTCAAGCTCATCAACGGCAGGCGACGCACCCGCGTGATGCAGGTGATGGCGCTGATCTGGGCGGCGTCCTGGATCATCCTCGGCGCAACGGGCTTCCTCCCCGGTACGCTCGCGGCGGCGATCGGCGTGATCGCGTACATGGGGGTCTTCGCGTTCGGCGAGACCATGCTGCAGCCGACCGTCCCCGCGATCTACAACGACCTCGCCAGTGACAGGACGCGCGGACGTTACAACGCGATCAACGCGGCGGCGTTCCAGGGCGGCGCGATCACGGGGCCTCTCGTCGCCGGGGTCATGCTCGGGGAGGGGCTGGGCGGCTGGTTCATCGGCGTGATGGTCGCCGGCGCGTTGATCGTCTGCCTCCTCGCGCTCGCGCTCGAGCGGGTCGTTCCGCAGGCGGCGAACGGCGTGACCGTCGACGCGTGACGGTGATCAGACGATCCAGGGTCGAGTGAAACCGAGGACGCGTTCGCCGTCGGCATCCGCCAGCGAGGTGCTCACGAAGGCGGTCGCACCGGGTGAGGTCTGGGTGCGGAACCGGAAGTCCTGCGCGGTCGCCGCGTCGGCGATCGCGACCGCGGCGCTCTCCGCGGACTGCGCGTTGGCGAACGCACCCGTGGAGCGCGCGATGTACGCGGCGAGCAGCGGAGTGTACGGGCCCGCATCCGAAGGCCGTTCCACATTCGTGACGAACTCGCTCGCGACCGCCGCCGGCTCGATGACCCCGACCTGCACGCCGAACCGCTCGGCGACCACCGCGAGAGACTGCATGAAGCCCTCGACCGCGAACTTCGCGCCGCAGTAGGCATCGGCGAACGGCTGCCCTACGGCGCCCCCGACGCTCGTCACCGTGAGGATCCTCCCTCGACCGCGCTCGCGCATGCCGGGCAGCACCAGCTTGGTGAGGTTGACCGGCGCCAGGTAGTTGACCTCGAGCTGGGAGCGGATCTGCGACATGGGCAACAGCTCCGCGGTGCCGACGTTGCCCTGGCCTGCGTTGTTGATGAGCAGGTCGATGTGCCCGTGGTCGCGCGTCACGGCGTCGACGAGCTCTGCGGCGGCGGCATGGTCGACGACGTCGAGTGCGCGGATGTCGAGGTCGACACCCGCGGCGGCTGCAGCGGCGCGAAGACGATCCGATCGTCCGGTGTCGCGCAGGGTCGCGACGACCTGCAGCCCTCGTTTCGCGAGTTCGACGGCGGTGAACAGGCCCATGCCTGAGGAGGTTCCGGTGATGAGGGCGACGTCGGTCATCCGCACAAACTAGCACCGCAGCCGATGGCGGCCCAGGGGAGGTCCGATGAACCGTCTGAACGAGGTGCCGCGCTTCGGCATCCGCTGATCTCCATCGTTCGGACGATGGGGGAGAGGTCTGCCCGGAATAGGCTTCGCGTATGCCTCTCGAATCCCTGTTCCTCCGCTTGGACCGCATCGCGGGCGGGCGTCAGGCCGGCTACGCGATCGACGAGGGGGACCGGACGCATCCTCGGACGCGACGCGCGTTCACCTGGATCATCTGGCTGCTCGTCGTCGAGCTGGTGCTCGGGGTGGGGGCCGTGGTCGTGGCGCTGATCCTTGCGACGCAGGGCGAGCCCGTGCCGTTCTCGGTGTGGATGCGCACGCTGGTCGTGCTCGCGATGACGGCGACCCTGTTCTACTTCGCATGGCGGGCGTCGCTCGGATGGCGCTGGGCATACCTGCGTCTGAGGCTGTTCGCCCAGATCTTCCCCGTGATCACCCTGGTGCTGGCGGCGATCCCCGGCCTGTACCCGCTGTGGATGGTGACCGAGCAGATCGTGTTCAGTCTGATCATGATCGGCATCGCCGACTTCCTCACGAGTGATCACATGCGCGCGGTCTTCGCCGCACCCGAGAAGCGCGGCACTTAGCACGACCTCTCGCTGCGCGCCACGCCCTTCACGGCGCCCGGTAAGACGGGGCAAGGTCGACCGGAGGAGCTCGGGCGGAGGGAGCGCGCATGGTCACGCTGGTGCGGGTCGTGCCTGGAGAGGACCCCGGGTTCCGCAGAGTGCGTGCGGGGCGCGGGTTCCGCTATCTCGACGCGCAGGGCGAAGCGGCGGGGGATGAGGATCGCACGCGCATCCGCGAGCTCGTGATCCCGCCGGCCTGGACGGACGTCTGGATCGCCGCCGACGCGCACGCCCACATCCAGGCGGTGGGCGTCGACGATGCGGGACGGCGGCAGTATCTCTACCACTCGCTGTGGCGCACTCGCCGTGATCGTCGCAAGTTCTCCCGAGCGCTGATGCTGGCCGAGGCGCTGCCGCTCGCGAGACGGCGCGCGACCGGGGCTCTGCGGGCCGAGGGTCTCACGCGCGAGCGTGCGCTTGCCGTCGCGTTCCGCCTGCTCGACGACGCAGCGCTGCGCATCGGGTCGGAGCGCTATCTGAGAACGCACGGAAGCCGAGGGCTCAGCACCCTGCAGCGGCAGGACGTGCGGGTGGACGGCGCGAGGGTGTCTCTCCGCTTCCCCGCGAAGAGCGGTCGGATCGCGGCGATCGAGGTCGACGACGCCGACCTCGCGGACGCGATCGCGGAGTTCTCCGCCGGATCGCCTCGCTCGGCGCTGCTCGCCTATCGCAAGGGGCGTCGACGCGTCAGGATCACGTCAGGCGAGATCAACAGATACCTGAGGGAGATCGCCGGCGCCGCGTACTCGGCGAAGGACTTCCGCACGCTCCACGGCACGATCCTCGCCGCGGACGCTCTCGCGAGGATAGGGGTGCTCGACGCGCGTCAGGAGCGACGACGGGCCGAGAGGCTCGCCGTGCAGGCGACGGCCGGAGCGCTCGGGAACACCGTCGCGGTGGCGCGGGGGAGCTACATCGACCCGAGGGTGTTCCGAGAGTACGCGCGCGGCAGGACGCTCGACCTGTCGGTGGCACCCGAGACGGCGATACGCCGGCTCCTCGGCTGATGCGCGTCGGGCCGGTCGTCGCACGATAAGCGACGACCGGCCCGAGGGCGTGGATGCCGCGACTCAGCTCTTGCGAGGGTACGTGTAGAAGCCCTCGCCGGTGGCGATGCCCAGCTTGCCCTTGTCGATGTACTGCTCCTTGAGCAGGTCTGCGAAGCGCTGCTGCTTCTCTCCGCCCATTCGGGAGATGTTGTACGCGGTCGTGAGGCCCACGATGTCGTAGATCTCGAACGGCCCCTTCGGAGCCCCTGTCCCGATGCGCCAGGTGGCGTCGATCGCGGCGGGCTCGGCGATCCCGTCGACGAGCAGCTCCGCGCCCGCCTGCAGGAACGGCACCAGGAGCGAGTTCAGCAGGTAGCCCGCCTTCTCCTTCTTGATCTCGATCGGGACCATGCCGATCTGCGCGGCGAACTCGACGACCTCGGCGTACACGGCGGGGTCGGTCGCGGGGGTCCCCATGACCTCCGCCGTGTTGTGGGCCCAGATCTCATTGGCGAAGTGGAGGGCGAGGAACCGGTCGGGGCGTCCTGTCGAGTCCACGATGTCGCTGGGCAGCAGCGTCGAGGAGTTGGTCGCGAAGATCGTCTTCGCGGGGGCCGTCTCGGCGAGGGTGCGGTAGATGCCCTGCTTGAGCTCCAGGTTCTCGGGAACGGCCTCGATGATCAGGTCCGCGTCACGCGCCGCGTCGGCGAGATCCGAGGAGAGCCGGATGCGGCTGATCGCCGCGTCGGCGCCGCCGTCGGCCGCTCCCGCGACGCCGTCGGCGGTGTAGCGGGCGGCGAGGCCGCGGAACCGGTCGGCCGCACGGTCGAGCGCAGGCTGATCGATGTCGTAGGCGACGACGTCGAATCCGTGGAAGGCGGTCTGGAACGCGATCTGCGATCCGAGCACGCCGGTGCCGAGAACGGTGATGTTCTTCATTTCTCTTCCTTCTGTTGCGACCTCGTGGGTCTCTGGGGCGGCCGTGTCGGCCGGAGTTCAGGCGTCGCCTCGATCGAATCGCTCGAGGTCGTGCGCGAAGCGGGACACCTCGGCATCCGTCCAGCGGGCGAGGTGCTGGTCGATGATCTGCTGGAGAGCTCCGAGGGTGCCGCGATACGCATCCATCCCCTCGGGTGTGAGTTCGAGCGGGCGCCCTCGGCCGGACGGAGGAGCGGTGTCGCGCACGATACCGAGCGCGATGAGTCCGGCCAGCTGCCGTGACACCGTCGAGCGGTTCAAACGGAACATCCTGGCGATGTCGATCGAGCGGATGCCGGGGCGCTCGGCGATGGCCATCACGATCGACTGATCGGTGATCGAGAGCGGGGCGTCGCCGAAGCTCGCATCGACCAGACCGCGGCGGGAGATCGCGACGAGGCTGCGCAGGACCGTCGCACTGTCGTTCTTCCTGCTGTCCATATCGACCTCCTGTTGTCTTATGCAACGCTACGCTCGTATGTTGCATTCCGCAACTGAGGGATTGTCGCAGGACCGCGACAGGACTGCGACAGCGGCGCGACCACGAGCGGTGCTCTCGTTCGTACGCTGGAGGCATGACCACACCTGCTGCGCCGGTACCGCCCGCCGCCCCCCTGCACCCCGCCGTCCCGGCGCCCCGACCGACCAACGGTCTCGCCATCGCGACCCTCGTCCTCGGCATCTGCGGATTCGCGATCCTCCCGGTGATCCTCGGGCACATCGCCCTCCGTCAGATCCGCGAGCGCGGGGATGCCGGCGCCGGTCTCGCGATCACCGGACTGGTGCTGGGCTACCTCGCGGTCGCCGGCTGGATCATCGTCGGCATCATCGCCGCCGTCGCGATCGCGGGAGGAATAGCTTCCGGCGTCAGATGACAGGATGGAGGCATGGACACAGCCAACCTCACCCGCGAGGAGACCGCAGCGCGATCCGCAGCGGTCACCGTGCGCAGCATCCGCGTCGAACTCGACCTCACGGGAGCGCCGGAGCGCGCCCGCACCGGATTCCCGACGAGGACGGTCGTCGAGTTCGAGGCGGCGACGGGGGAGACCTGGCTGGACTTCATCGGGGAGTCCGTCGATCGTGTCGAGCTCAACGGCAGCGAGGTGGACGTCGACTTTGACGGCGCGCGCATCCGACTGCGTGGTCTCTCCTCGACGAACGTCGTGATCGTCGACGCCGTCGGCGCCTACAGCCGCTCCGGGGAGGGGATGCATCGTTTCCACGACCCCGTCGACCAGCACACCTACCTCTACACGCAGTACGAGCCGGCCGATTCCCGTCGTGTCATGGCGTGCTTCGAGCAGCCCGACATGAAGGCGTCCTACACGTTCGTGGTGGACGCTCCAGCGGGGTGGGAGGTGCTGTCGAATCAGTCCCCGGCGAAGGTCGACGTCGGCGTCGGCGTCCAGCGCGTCGAGTTCGCTCCGACCCCTCCGATCTCCAGCTACATCACGTCCGTGGCCGCCGGTCCTTACGCGCGCGTCGACGGCGAATGGGCTCGCGACGATCAGCGCATCGAGCTGGGGGTCTTCGCGCGCCGCTCGCTCGCACAGCACCTCGAATCGGACGAGATCCTCGAGATCACGCGGCAGGGGCTCGACTTCTTCACCGACGCGTTCGCGTACCCGTACCCCTGGGGCAAGTACGACCAGATCTTCGTGCCCGAGTACAACCTCGGCGCGATGGAGAACCCCGGCCTCGTCACCTTCACCGAGTCGTATCTCTCCCGCGGGGCCGCGACGGATGCGCAGCGCGCGGCTCGCGCCAACACGATCCTCCACGAGATGGCGCACATGTGGTTCGGCGATCTCGTCACCATGAAGTGGTGGGACGACCTGTGGCTCAAGGAGTCCTTCGCCGATTACATGGGCTCCCATGCCTCGGCCGCCGCCACCCGGTTCCGCGACGCCTGGGTGAAGTTCGCCGCCAATCGCAAGGCGTGGGCGTACCAGCAGGACCAGCTGCCGACCACGCATCCGATCGTGGCCGACATCACCGATCTGGAAGCGGCGAAGCTGAACTTCGACGGCATCACCTACGCCAAGGGCGCTGCGGTGCTCAAGCAGCTGGTCGCCTTCGTCGGTGATGACGCGTTCTTCGAGGGTGCGCGCAGGTACTTCGCCGCGAACGCCTTCGGCAATACGACGCTCGACGACTTCCTCGTGCAGCTGAGCGATGTGTCAGGGCGTGACATGAGGGGATGGTCTCGCGCGTGGCTGGAGACATCCGGCGTGTCGACGCTCCACCTCGAGAGCGACGCCGACGGACGCAGGGTGCTCGTGCAGAGCGATGCGCGCCCGCATCGCCTTCGTGTCGGGGCGTACGGCTGGAGCGACGGCCGTCTGGTGCGCATCGGGCAGACGGCGCTCGACATCGCCGAGGAGCGCACGCCCTTCGAGCTGCCGGATGCGGAGCTCGTCATCGTGAACGACGACGACCTGACCTATGCGAAGGTACGGCTCGACGAGAAGTCGCTCGCGACCGTCGCGTCCTCGCTGTCCTCCGTGGAGGATCCCCTCGCGAGGGCGCTCCTCTGGTCGTCGCTGTGGAATGCCACGCGAGACGGCGAACTGGATGCCGCCCGCTACCTGGCGATCGTGCGTGATCATGCCCCCGGTGAGCCCAACGTCGGGCTCCTTGCCGGGATCCTCGCCAACGCGGCGTTCGCCCTCCGCCATTTCGTCTCGGATGCGCGTCGCGATGAGGAGCAGCGCGCATGGACCGAGTGCACGTGGCGCACGATGAGCGCGGCCGACGTGGGAAGCGACGCGCAGCTCTCATGGGCACGAGCGCTCGCGGCGGCATCCGTGCTGGACGACGCCCGTCACGTCGAGGTGCGCGCGATGCTGGACGGCGAGTCCCCGGAGGGCCTGACGATCGATCCCGACCTGCGCTGGCAGCTGCTCACGGCACTGGCGGCCACGGGTCACGCCACCGCCGACGACATCGCCGCCGAAGAGCAGCGCGACGACACGGGGAGCGGCCGTACGGCGGCGCGACGTGCGCTGGCATCGCGTCCGAGCGCCTCGGTGCGCGCAGCCGCCTGGGATGCGGCCTGGAACGATCTGACTCTCAGCAACGATCATCTCGATGCGTCGATCGGCGGTTTCCGTGCCGGTGGGCGCCGCGACCTCATCGCAGAGTTCGACGAGGAGTACTTCTCCCGCATCGCCGACGCATGGCGCACCCGCAGCATCGAGCTCGCCCAGCGGCTCGTGGTCGGACTGTTCCCCGCGACGGAGTCCCTCGACCTCGTCGACGCCTGGCTCGCACAGAACGAAGATGCGCCGGCGGCGCTGACCCGGATCGTCGTGGAGCAGAGGGACCACCTCGCCCGCGACCTGCGGGTACGGGCGGCGCAGAGCTAGACGGGCGACACGTCCATCCCCATGACCGTGCGAACGATCCAGGGGTGGGCGTGATCGTCAGCGATGTGCGTCATGCCGAGGTTCTCCGCGACCCCGCGGGACGCGTCGTTGTCAGGATGGATGATCGCGGTCAGCACCCCTGGCGCGAACTCCTGACGGAACAGCTCGACGCACGCGAGAGCGGCTTCCGTCGCGTATCCCTTTCGCTGCTGATCCCTGCGGACGTGATAGCCCACCTCGCGGACGGGTACCGAGTTGTATGACTGCCAGGTGATCCCGCAGTCGCCGATGAACGCGCCGTCGTGCGTTTCGATGATCCAGAGCGCATGCCCGTGCTCCGCGTACCCGAGCTGCATCCGCTCGATCCAGTCGAGGGACTCGGCACGGCTCTTCGGCGCCGGGTAGAACGACATGACGTCAGGGTCTCCGAGTAAGGCCGCCATGTCGTCGAGATCGTCGAGCGCCATCTCCCGGAATCGCAGCCGCGCCGTCGGAGCCGGCAGAAGCCGTCTGACGCTCACAGGTCGAGGGACTCGCCCGGCTCGAGCACGAAGAACTCGCCGCCGTTCTGCTCGGTCGCCCACTGCAGGCGCTGCCGGTGCATGGTCTTCCCCGCGACCGAGAGGGTCATGTCGTGGGTGCCGAAGGCGCGACGCGGCTTCACGGCCAGGACGTAGTCCATGGCCTCGCCGATCTTGAGCCAGGGGGCGCCCAGCGGCGCGGCCAGAGTGCCCACTTCGACGCCCTCCGGGACGGCGTAGGAGTCGCCGGGGTAGTAGAAGTCGTCGTTCACGAGGACTCCGACGTTCTCGACGAGGGGGAGGGAGGAGTGGATCACCTCGTGCCGTCCGCCGAAGAATCTGAGCGTGAACTGTCCTGCCTGGACGGTGTCGCCTGGAGCCACCTCGGTGATCTCGTAGCCGTCCGCTGCTCGTGCGACGCCGGAGGGAGCGAAGATCGGCGTTCCCGGTGCGGCGCGCAGGATGCGATCGAGGTGCTCGGGCGTCCAATGGTCTGGATGCTCGTGGGTGAGCACCACGGCGACGAGATCGCCGAGGTCGTCGAGGGGAGCGGTGAACGAGCCCGGATCGACCAGGAGGGTCTCGCCGTTCTCGTCTATGCGGAGGGTGGCATGTTCGTACTTCGTGACGCGCATGGGATGAGTCAACTCCTGTTCCGCGTCGGTGGCAAACCGGATCCGCGAGCGTGCGCCACGCCCGGGATTCTGGTCGGCGCGGCCCCGATTTGGCGACGCGAGAATCGTCGTGGCATACTTGAACAGTTGTCGCGGGACGGAAACGCTCCGCAAGACGGCCCCATCGTATAGCGGCCTAGTACGCCGCCCTCTCACGGCGGTAACGCGGGTTCGAATCCCGCTGGGGTCACACAACACACGAAAGCCCTCGGTTCTCCGAGGGCTTTCGTCGTCTCCGGGGGGAGTGCTCCTGCGTCGGTCCCTTCTCCGTCCGGGTGGGCGTCGTCGCGAGACGGGGATGCCGTGGCGCTTCACGCCGCCGCGGGGCGGAGCGACAGGGCACGGAACAGCGGATTGCGCAGCGGCAGGATCATCAGCGCCATCATCCCTCCGCCGAACAGGGCGAACGGCAGCCACAGGGCCGACGACGACGCGATCAGCCCGAAGACGGCCATGGCGAGCGGCATCAGGCAGTCGTCGCCGAGCCGGGTCAGCGAGCTCATGCGGCCGAGATAGGCCGTGTCGACGGTCGCCGAGAACGTCGCGCTGAGCAGGACGGAGGCGTACCCCGCCGTGCATCCGATCACGAATGCGGCCGCGGCGACCGACCACAGCGGACCGAGGCCCAGGGCGACGATCGCCGCGCCCTGCACGACGAGCGCCCAGAACCCGCCCCGCGCCTCTCTGCGCGGTCGCCAGCGTGCCACCGAGATCGCGCCGAGCGCGGCGCCGAGTCCGAGGAGCGCCTCGAAGAGTCCCACCGCCTGCGCACCCCAGTGCTGCTCGTGGGCGCGCAGAGCGAGTCCGATGCCGACGGCGGGGCCGACGGCCAGATTCAGACCGGAGAGCGCCAGCACCAGGGTGCGGGTCGTCGCGTTCTGCCCCAGGTGGGCGAAGCCCTGAGCGATGCCGCGCAGCGCCGACTCCCTGGGCGCTCGAGCGAGGGCGAAGCGCGGCCGCAGCCAGATCGCGATGAACGCGACGACGAGTGTGAAGGTGAGCGCGTTCGCCGTCGCGCTCCCGCCGAGCCCGGCGTACGCCACCAGCACGCCGCCCGCCGCGGCGCCCGCCATCGTGCCGAGGCGGGAGGCGGTCTGCGCCACGGCTCCGTACGCAGGCAGATCCGATGGCCGCACGAGCTGCCGCGCGATGGTGCCAGCCGACGGCTCGTAGAAGGCGTCGCACACCCCGAACGCGATGGCGGCGAACAGCAGCACGGCGATGGAGGGAGGTTCCGCCAGGACCCACAGGGCGACCGCGATCAGCACGACGACGCGCAGCGCGTTGAACAGCATCATCACTCTCCGCGCGTTCGCCCTGTCTGCGAGCACGCCGCCGAAGAGCAGGACGAGCGCGCGCGGCACCGTGCCCGCGGCGACGACGAGCCCCGCGACGGCGGGAGAGGCGATCTGCACGGCCGTCCACGCGAGGGCGATGCTCCACAGCGCGTCTCCGGCGTCGGAGAGGGCTTTGACGCCGATCCAGGCGTGAACACGGGCGTCGCGCCGGAACTCGGGAGGTTCGACGAGTTGGCGAGGCTCTGCCGTGGTCATCAGGGCTCCGTGGGGAACGCGTGGGCGAAGAAGAAGATCGGCGTGCGCTCCTGGCCGTCGTCGAGGTCGATCGACTCCTGCCACTCCCGCAGCGTCGTGAGCAGCCTGGCGCTCAGATCGCGCAGCTCGTCAGGTGAGGCCCACGCCGTCGTCTCGGTGTTCGAGCCGTCGTAGGCGGCCACCGCGGGATCGCCGTGCCTGCGGTGCCAGCGCTGCAGGCGTTCGATCTGCATGCGGATGCCCTGGCGCTGCGCTTCGCGAGCGAGGAGGGCGTCGGCGGGGGAGTCGGCGAAGTCATCCGCCGACCACGTCAACCCTCTGCGCGCGAGTTTCCACCAGCTGGTCCGCCTGTCGCCGGTCGGGTCGTCCGCGCGTTCCACGACTCCTGCGCGCTCGAGCATCCGGAGGTGGTGGCTGATGCTGCCCACCTGGCTGTGGAGCGTGCGGGCCAGCGTCGTGACCTGAGACGCCCCGTAGAGCAGCAGATAGTCGTAGATGCGCCGGCGCAGCGGGTGATGCACAGCGGTGATCACGGAGATGTCTTCCACGGGATGCAACGCTAGAGGCGGATGCACAGACGCACAAGACTTCTTGTATACCCCGGAAAGACAACGAAGAAGCCGCTCCCGCCCGTGCGGGAACGGCTTCTTCGGATGCTGCTTCTCAGCCTTCGTCGGCGGTGGCGTCCGATGCTGCCGTTCGGCGCGAGCGGCGCACACGCCGGATCAGCCACACGAGCAGCACGACGATCGCGGCGATCCCGAGCCAGGGGAGGATGAACCCGATCGCGATGACGAGGGCGTTCAGGGAGACCACGAGGCCGTTCCAGCCGGCGAGGAGGCCGTCGCCGAACCCTGCGGGGTCCGCCGTCGTCGGAGCGGAGGCGCGGGTGAGCTGCACCTGCAGCGTCGACATCGCGATCTGATCCTCGAGGGATGCGAGCTGCTGCTCGTAGGACTCGAGCTGCGCCTGACGATCTGTCAGAGCGACCTCGGCCTCGATGAGCTCGGACACGGACCCTGACTGCGCCATCAGCTCGGTGAGCCTCTGCACGGAGGTCTTGGTCGCATCGACGCGAGCGCGGAGGTCGATGGCCGTCGACGTGACGTCCTGCTTCGAGATCGACGTCGACAGCACCTCTCCCGACTCCGACAGGGCGTCGATGACCGCGGTGAGGTCGGCCGAGGGGACGCGGATGCTGATCCAGCCGTATCCGCCGTCGTCGGGTGCGGCCGGCTGAGTCGTGTCGTACACGACGCCTCCGCCCTTGCCGATCTGGGTGCTCTCCACGAACCCGCCGTGCTTCTCCGCGAGCGCGGCGATGCCCTCGGCGGCCTTCGCGATGTCCTTCACCTGAACGGTCGCGTCGGCGGTCGCGATGATCTCTCGACCGGTTCCGGTATCGGCGCTCTGCAGGGCGCCGTCAGGGGCGGTCCCTGGGGCGAGCTCGGTGCTCTTGTCCTGCGAGCCGCCGGAGGTGTCCGACGCCACTCCGTTGGAGTAGATCGCGCCGTCCGCCGTGCTCGATGCCAACCCGCCGACGGCGGAGAGGATCGGCGGTGTCACGAGGACGCCGACGGCGAAGGCCGCGGCGACCCCGGCGCCGGTGAGCCAGCCGCGACGGCGCGCACGGGAGCGCTCCGCGGGCGTCCTCCTGGGGGCGCGCTCGCTCTCGATCTCGTCGAACACGGCCGACTCGATGCGTGCGATCGCGGCATCCGACAGCTCGGGGAGGTCTGGGGTGGTGGTGTTGTCGGTCATGCCTCGCTCGCTTCCTTGACGGCACCGCGCAGTCGGGTGCGCACTCGCGAGAGACGGTTCCGAACCACGGCGTGACTGACGCCCAGCTCCTTTGCGGCGGCCTGGTAGGCGTACCCCTCGGCGGCGCACAGGCGGAAGATCTCGCGATCGAGCTCGCTCAGCGAGCCCACCTCCTGCGCGATCCGCTCCGCGAGCGCCGAGGTGATCACCTGGTCCTCGACGCTGACCGTCGCAGGCAGGTTCTCGTCCATCGCCTCCGCGGTGTAGGCCTGGTCCCGTCGCTTCTGGCGCAGCCTGTTCGCGGCCTGGAAGCGGCAGATCGTCGCGAGCCAGGGCAGGATCGACTGTCCCTGCAGCTCGAAGCCGGGGAGCTTCCGCCACGCGGCGACGAAGGTCTCCTGGGCCACGTCCTCTGCATCCGGTGCGGAGCCGAGGATGCCGTGGGCGATCCAGTAGACCGGGCGGATGTAGGCGCGGTAGAGCTCGCGGAAGGCGCTCTCGTCGCCTCCAGCGGCCTTCGCCGCCCACTTCTGATCACTCGTCTGTACGGGCATCGTTCTTCCGTTCGGTGTCTCTCACCCGGAAAGTGTCGGCTGAGCTCCGATCGTCTCAGAAAACTCCGCTAGCATTGCAGAAGCGAGAGGGAGTATCCCGATTCCGCGCGTAACGTCATCACGAGCATCGACTGAGCTGCTCCGGGCGCGCGACGCACACTGTGCGGGGGAGAGACTTTCGGTTCTTTTCCGACCCTCCCCGAAAGGTGCTGCGCACCCGTGAACATCCCCGTCTGGTTCGAGGTAGGCGCCCTCGTCGTCCTCGTGCTCATCCTCATCGGCGATCTGCTGCTCGCCAAATTCCGACCGCACATCCCGTCGACCAAGGAATCCACGCTCTGGGTGGTCTTCTACGTCGCGCTGGCGTTGATCTTCGCCGGTCTGCTCTATCTGTTCGCCGGCGGTCAGTACGCGGGCGAGTTCCTCACCGGGTGGGCGCTGGAGTACAGCCTCTCCATCGACAACCTCTTCGTGTTCGTGCTGATCATGGCGCAGTTCGCGGTTCCACGGCGACTGCAGCAGATGGTGCTGATGGTCGGCATCATCATCGCGCTCGTCCTGCGCGGCATCTTCATCCTCCTCGGCGTCGCGATCATCGAGAACTTCTCGCCGGTGTTCTACATCTTCGGCGCGTTCCTCATCTGGACGGCGATCAGGCAGGCGATGCCCGAGGGCGACCACGACGGAGAGGTGCAGCGCGAGAACTTCATCGTGCGTCTGCTGCGTCGTCGTGTCGACATCAGCGACGAGTACGACGGCAACAAGCTCCGCACCGTCGTCGACGGCAAGCGCGTCTGGACGCCCATGCTCATCGTCTTCGTGGCGATCGGCGTCACCGACCTCATGTTCGCGATCGACTCGATCCCCGCGATCTTCAGCATCACGCACAACAGCTTCCTGGTGTTCACGGCGAACATCTTCGCTCTCATGGGATTGCGCCAGCTCTACTTCCTGCTGGGCGACCTGCTCGACCGCCTGCGCTACCTGCACTACGGCATCGCCGTGATCCTCGGGTTCATCGGCATCAAGCTCGTGCTGCACGCCATGCACGTGAACGAGCTGCCGTTCATCAACGGCGGGCAGCACATCGAGTGGGCCCCCGACATCCCCATCTGGCTGTCGCTGACGGTGATCCTGGTCTCGATGGTCGGTGCGACCGTCGCCAGCCTCATCGCCTCGGCGCGCGAGAAGCGTGCGGAGAAGGCGTCGATCAGCGAGTAGTCCTGAGGCGGACCTGCGCGCTCAGAAGGCGCGCAGGTTCGCCTGCAGCCCGCCGTCGACGTACTCCCGGCGGAGGATGCCGCGGCGACGCAGCACAGGGACCAGCTCATCGAGTGTGCGGTGCAACGTCACGGGGTGGAAGTCGCCCCACAGCAGCACGCCGTCGTTGCCCCACTCGCCGAGCTCCTCGATGAGATCGGCGAACTCCTCCGCGGTGCCGACGAATCCCGTGCGGTCGGAGATGCGACCGGCCTTGGCCAGGGCGGTCAGGTGCGCGCGCAGCGGTGCGTCCTCTCCGCGGTCGCCGATCAGGCGCTGGATGCTGCCCCGCGACACATGCGCCCCGAAGATCGAGACGTCCAGAGGGCGGTCGAGGTCGAGCGCCGTGAGGTCGGTCTCGAGATCGCTGGACTGCTTGCGCGCGATCTGCACGAGTGCCGTGTCGTCCGGTCGAGCCGAGGCCGCCACGATGCGGTCGGCTTCTTCGGCGGACGTGGTGATCACGGGCTGGATCGCGAACAGGATCTTGATGTCCTCGGGCGTCCGGCCGGCGGCGATCGCGGCGTCGTGGATCTTCGCCCGGTAGGCGCGCACAGAAGCCTCATGCAGAGGCGCCAGTGCGAGCTGCACATCGGAGTTCGCGCCTGCGAACCCGAGGCCTCGCCCTGAGCCGCCCGGCGACACGATCGCGGGCTCGCCGTGTGGGAACGGGATCGCGTTGAGCGGTCCGTCGAAGGCGAAGTGCTCGCCACGGTGCTGCACGGCGCGCAGCCGGGAACCGTCGGCGTACACGTCGCTCGCTCGATCGGCGAGGAGAGCGCCGTCGTCCCAGCTGCGCCAGAGCGAGCGGATGCCGTCGAGCCACTCCTCGGCGCGGTCGTAGGCCTCGTCGTGTCCGAGCTGCGGTGCGGCGGAGAAGTGCCGAGCGCTCCCGGTGTCGGTGACGACGTTGAGGCCCAGTCGGTGACCGCTGAGGTGCTGGAGGGTCGAGAACTGCCGTGCCGCCGTGTAGGGGAGATAGGCGGCCGGGTTCACGGTCGGCACGACGCCCAGGTGGCGGGTCGCCTGGAAGATGTAGGGCGCGAGCAGCAGCGGGTCGTGCTTGGGGCCGCCGAAGGCGTGTCGTACGCGGAGGCCGATCGTCTCGGCGGAGCCGAGCGACGGGGCGTCCTCGATGATCACCAGGTCGAATCCGGCCTGCTCGAGAGTGCGGGCGGCCTCCTGATAGATGTCGGGGCGGGTCCAGTCGTAGTCCCAGTCGAGAGACGGGTATCCCCATCCCTGCGGGCCGAAGCCGCGGGCGAGGAACCAGCCGAAGTGCTGTTGGCGCGTCATGCGACCTTCTCCCAGACGGTGGCGAGTGCCCGCGAGAGATCGGCGATGAGATCGTCGACGTCCTCGATGCCGATGGACACACGGAGGGTGCCCGGTCGGATGCCGAGCGCGTCGCGTTCCTCCTGGGTCCGGTACGCGTGGCTCGTGGTCGCGGGATGAAGCACGAGCGAGCGGACGTCGCCGATGTGCGTCATGTGCGTGAACACGCTCACGCTCTCGACGACATCACGCGCCGCCTCCAGACCGCCGCGGAGAGTGAACGTGAAGATCGAGCCGTGGCCTCCGCCGAGGTACCGCTGCGCGAGAGCATGGTCGGGGTGGCTCTCCAGCCCCGCGTAGTCCACGCTCTCCACCGCGTCGTGCGCCTCCAGCCAACGGGCGACGTCGAGCGCGTTCCTGGACTGGCGCTCGACGCGCAGCCCCAGCGTCTCGGCTCCCTGCCCGATGAGGAACGCGTTGAGCGGCGACGGCGATGCGCCGAAGCGCGGAGCCACGGACTCCCGCGCGTACGCGATGCGGGCGAGGCCGCCGTGTCGCGCGGCGACGCTCGGCAGTCCGCCGCGCCCGGGGAGCACCAGGTGCGGGGCGTTGTGACCCGCGCGATCGGCGTCGAAGCGTCCGTCGTCGACGACCACGCCGCCCAGCACCGAGCCGTGGCCGGCGAGGAACTTCGACGCGGAGTGGACCACGATGGATGCCCCGTGCTCGAGCGGCCGCACCAGATACGGCGTGCCGAGGGTGTTGTCGACGATGAGCGGGACGGCGTGCTCGTCGCCGATCGCGGCGATGGCGGCGATGTCGAGGATGTCGTTGCGCGCGTTCGCGATCGACTCCGCGAACAGCGCGCGTGTGGTGGGGCGGATCGCGGCACGCCAGGCATCGGGGTCGCCGATGTCGTCGATGAAGGTCGTCTCGATGCCGAGACGGGCGAGGTTGTCGACGAGCAGCCCGCGGGTCCCCTCGTAGATGTGTGCGGACGAGACGATGTGGTCGCCGGCCCCTGCGACCGTGAGCAGGGCGACGGCGACGGCCGCCTGGCCGCTGGCCACGAGGACGGCGTCCGCGCCAGACTCGAGAGCCGCGAGCTGGCGTTCGACGGCGCGGACCGTCGGGTTGCCGGTGCGCGTGTACCCGAATCCGTCTCCGGTGCCGAAGTGATGGGCCGCGTGGTCGAAGTCGTCGAACTCGAAGCCCGCCGTGAGGTAGATCGGCGTCGCGCGCGATGAAGCCGTCTCCCGATCGCGCCCCGCGTGCAGCGCTCGGGTGAAGAAGCTGGCGGTGTCGACGGTCATGCGGTGCCTCTCGGTGGTGCGGATTCCTCAGCGTGTCACGCCGTGCCGGAGCACGCGGAACCGGTGGTAATCTGACGTCATGCGGATCGTGCTCCTTCTTAGCGGCCGCGACGAGACCTCGTTCTGAGCCCCTCCTCGTCGCGGAGTCCACTGTGGGCCGAACCGCCAGCTTCAGGAGACATTCGATGAACACCCCCGCAGCAGCATCCGCTTCCGCACGCACCCTGGCCGAGAAGGTCTGGGACGATCACCTCGTCGTCAAGGGTGAGAACGGCGAACCGGACCTCATCTACATCGATCTGCACCTCGTCCACGAGGTGACGAGCCCGCAGGCCTTCGACGGTCTCCGCAGCGAGGGGCGCCCGCTGCGGCGGCTCGACCTCACGATCGCCACGGAGGACCACAACACGCCAACGTGGGAGATCGACAAGCCGATCGCCGACCTCACCAGCCGCACCCAGATCGACACCCTCCGCCGCAACGCCGCGGAGTTCGGTGTCCGCCTGCACTCTCTCGGCGACGCTGAGCAGGGCATCGTCCACGTCGTCGGCCCCCAGCTGGGACTGACCATGCCGGGCATCACGGTCGTCTGCGGCGACTCGCACACCTCCACCCACGGCGCGTTCGGCGCGATGGCGTTCGGCATCGGCACGAGCGAGGTCGAGCACGTCATGGCGACGCAGACGCTCCCGCTCAAGCCCTTCAAGACCATGGCGATCAACGTCGAGGGCACTCTGCGACCCGGCGTCACGGCCAAGGACATCATCCTCGCGGTCATCGCGAAGATCGGCACCGGCGGAGGTCAGGGGTACGTCCTCGAGTTCCGCGGAAGCGCCATCCGCGCGCTCTCGATGGAGGGCCGCATGACGATCTGCAACATGTCGATCGAGGCGGGAGCCCGCGCGGGCATGGTCGCCCCCGACGAGACGACCTTCGCGTACGTGAAGGACAAGCCGCACGCTCCGAAGGGTCAGGACTGGGAGGACGCCGTCGCCTACTGGCGCACGCTTCCCACCGATGAGGGTGCGGTCTTCGACGCTGAGGTGTTCATCGACGCCGACGCGCTGGAGCCGTTCGTCACGTGGGGCACCAACCCCGGTCAGGGCAGCTCCCTGTCGGCATCCGTCCCGAACCCGGCCGACATCGCCGACCCGAACGAGCGCGCGGCCGCCGAGCGCGCGCTCGAGTACATGGACCTGACTCCGGGCACCCCGCTCAAGGAGGTGCCCGTGGATGCCGTGTTCATGGGCTCGTGCACCAACAGCCGCATCGAGGATCTGCGGGCCTTCGCGTCCATCATCGAGGGCAAGAAGAAGGCAGACGGGGTCCGCGTGATGGTGGTCCCCGGGTCTGCGCGCGTGCGCCTCGAGGCCGAGGCCGAGGGCCTGGACCGGATCATCACGGACTTCGGTGCGGAGTGGCGTTTCGCCGGCTGCTCGATGTGCCTCGGCATGAACCCCGATCAGCTCGCTCCGGGGGAGCGCTGCGCCTCGACGTCTAACCGCAACTTCGAGGGCCGTCAGGGCAAGGGCGGGCGCACTCATCTGGTCTCGCCGCTGGTCGCCGCGGCGACCGCCATCCGCGGAACCCTGTCCAGCCCGAGCGATCTGAACGAGACGGCGGAGGTCTGATCATGGAGAAGTTCACCACCCACACCGGCATCGCGGCGCCGCTGAAGCGCTCGAACGTCGACACCGACCAGATCATCCCCGCGGTGTTCCTGAAGCGCGTCACCAAGACCGGCTTCGACGACGCCCTCTTCCACGCCTGGCGTCAGGACCCCGACTTCGTGTTGAACCAGGAGCCGTTCCAGGGCGCATCCGTGCTCGTCGCCGGGCCCGACTTCGGCACCGGGTCCAGCCGCGAGCACGCCGTCTGGGCGCTGCGCGACTTCGGCTTCTCGGTCGTGCTCAGCCCGCGATTCGCCGACATCTTCCGGGGGAACTCGGGCAAGCAGGGCCTGCTCGCAGCCACGATCTCCGAAGAGGATCTGGAGAGCATCTGGGCCGAGATCGACCGGAATCCCGGGGCGCGGATCACCGTGAACCTCGAGGAGCGCACCGCGTCGATCGGCGGGATCCAGGCCGACATCGGGATCGACGATTACACTAGATGGCGGCTCCTCGAAGGGCTCGATGACATCGGGCTCACGCTGCGCAACGAAGACAAGATCGCGCAGTTCGAGGCCCGACGCGAGTCGTGGCGGCCTCGAACCCTCCCCGTTCAGTGACACGGAAGGGGCGGGCGAGCCAGGGGCAAACCCGCCCCCGAAACAGTGGATTGAAGTGAGGCTCCGAATGACGACACCCGTGCGCGATGCTCTTCCGGACGGAGTTCCCGCTCTCACCGGAGACGTCCTCGCCATTCGCGGAGGGCGCCCGCTGCGCGGCCGCGTCGACGTCAAGGGGGCGAAGAACCTCGCCACCAAGGCGATGGTCGCGACCCTCCTCGGCGAGACAGCGAGCACGCTCCGGGATGTGCCTGATCTGAGCGACGTCGCCGTGGTGCGCTCGCTGCTCGAGGTGCACGGCGTCCAGGTCAAGCCGGGCGACGAGCCGGGCTCCCTGGTCTTCGACCCGGTCGGTGTCGAGTCCGCGCACATGGAGGAGATCGACGCCCACGCCGGTGCGTCGCGCATTCCGATCCTGTTCTGCGGCCCGCTTCTGCACCGCCTCGGGCAGGCGTTCATCCCCGATCTCGGCGGCTGCCGCATCGGCGACCGTCCGATCGACTTCCACCTGGACGCGCTGCGCAAGTTCGGCGCCATCGTCGAGAAGCTGCCCAGCGGCATCCGACTGTCCACCGGCGGCGCCCGACTGCACGGGGCCAACATCCACCTCCCGTACCCGAGCGTCGGGGCGACCGAGCAGGTCCTGCTCACCGCCGTCCGCGCCGAGGGCACGACGGAGCTGCGCAACGCGGCCATCGAGCCGGAGATCATGGATCTCATCGCCGTCTTGCAGAAGATGGGCGCGATCATCTCCTACGAGCCCAACCGCGTCATCGTGATCGAGGGCGTGGAGACGCTGCGCGGCTACGACCACCGTTCCATCTTCGACCGCAACGAGGCCGCATCCTGGGCTTCCGCCGCCCTCGCCACCGACGGGGAGATCTTCGTCGGAGGCGCCAAGCAGCAGGAGATGCTCACCTTCCTCAACGTGTTCCGCAAGGCGGGTGGCTGGTTCGACATCCAGGAGGACGGCATCCTCTTCCGCCGCGACGGCGAGCTCAAGCCCGTCGTCGTGGAGACCGACGTGCACCCCGGCTTCATGACCGACTGGCAGCAGCCGCTGGTCGTGGCGCTCACGCAGGCCCACGGACGCTCTGTCGTGCACGAGACGGTCTACGAGAACCGCATGGGCTTCACTGACGCGCTCGTCAAGATGGGCGCCGACATCGTCGTGCATCCGCGTGGCCTCCAGGACGGTCCGCGTCGGGTGCCCCGTCGCGACCTCGAGCAGGCTGCGGTGATCACCGGGCCCACGCCGCTGCACGGCGCCGACATCGTGGTTCCCGACCTTCGCGGCGGCTACAGCCACGTGATCGCCGCGCTCACGGCGACCGGCGAGTCGAAGGTCTCCGGCGTCGACATCCTCAGCCGCGGCTACGAGAAGTTCCTGGCGAAGCTCGACGCCCTCGGGGCCGACTTCGACGTCATCCGGTGACCGGAATGGGTGCCAGGTCGGAGACCCGGCGGCCGAGCCTGTTCTGGCCGCTCGCGGTGATCGTGGTCCCGCTGATCTCGCTGCTCGCGAAGATCCGGGTCACGGGCAAGGAGAAGCTGCCCGCTCAGGGCGCCTTCGTGCTCGCGCCCAACCACTATTCGGAGTTCGATCCGCTGATCGTCGCCGTCGCCGTGTGGCGGCTGGGACGTGCTCCGCGGTTCATGGCGAAGGACAGCCTGTTCAAGATCCCGGTCCTGGGGTGGCTGCTCCGCCGCACCGGGATGATCCCGGTCGCACGCTCCTCGTCGGCGACCGCCGCGAAGCAGACCATGAAGCAGTCCGAGGAGCTCGTCGAGCACGGGAGGGGCGTCATCGTCTATCCGGAGGGCACGCTGACCCGCGACCCCGACCTGTGGCCGATGCGGGGGAAGTCCGGCGCGGTGCGTCTGGCACTCGCCGACGACATCCCGCTCATCCCGATGGCGCAGTGGGGCACGCAGGCGATCATGGGCCGCTACCAGAAGGGGCTGAGCCTGTGGCCTCTGCGCAAGCCGGTGAACATCGTCATCGGCGACCCCGTGGACCTCTCGGACCTCCGCGGGCGTGCGGGGGAGCAGTCCGCGCTCACCGAGGCCACCAACCGTCTGATGAACGCCATCACTGCGCTGTTGGAAGACCTCCGCGACGAGAAGGCTCCCGCGGAGCGCTGGAACCCGGCGTCGCACGGTCAGAAGGAGACGGGTCGCCTTGACTCCTAAGAGAACCCCGCAGGCGGGGCCGAAGGTCGCCGTCGTCGGCGCCGGAAGCTGGGGGACGACCTTCGGCAAGATCCTCGCCGACGGCGGAGCCCAGGTGACGATGTGGGCGCGTCGCGCCGAGCTGGCCCACGAGATCGACGAGGCGAAGCGGAACTCCCGCTACCTTCCGGGCATCAACCTGCCCCGCACGATGGCGGCGACGCATGAGCTCGCGATCGCGATGCGCGACGTCGAGCAGGTGTACCTGTCGGTGCCCAGCCAGTCACTCCGCGAGAACCTCAAGGCGCTGCGCCCTCTTCTCGCCGACAGCGACGTGAAGATCGTCAGCCTGATGAAGGGCGTGGAGCGCTCGACGGGTCTGCGCATGAGCCAGGTCATCGAGCAGGAGCTCCGCTGCGACCCGGAGCGGATCGCGGTGGCCTCGGGGCCCAACCTCGCGCTCGAGATCGCGCGTGAGCAGCCCACCGCGGCCGTGATCTCCTCGCGGAGCCTGGAGACGGCGGAGACGATCGCCAGGGCGGCGCGCAACAGCTACTTCCGCACCTTCGTGAACACGGATGTCATCGGCACCGAGTTCGGCGGCGTGCTGAAGAACCTCATCGCCGTCGCGATCGGCATCGTCGACGGCGTCGGGTACGGTGAGAACACCAAGGCGTCGATCATCACCCGCGGACTCGTGGAGATGACCGACTTCGCGGTCGCCAACGGCGCGCACCCGGAGACTCTGCAGGGCCTCGCAGGCCTGGGCGATCTGATCGCCACGTGCCAGTCTCCGCTGAGCCGCAACAACACGGCCGGGCGCCTGCTCGGCCAGGGGTACAGCTTCCAGGACGTCGTGAAGCAGATGCAGCAGACCGCCGAGGGACTCGCGTCCGTCGCTCCGGTGCTGCAGCTGGCACGCGAGTCGGAGGTCGACATGCCCATCGTCGAACAGGTGAAGATGGTGCTGGACGGGAAGATGGATCCCCGTGACATCGCACCGCACCTGACGACGGACGACGACACCCCGCAGGGGGAGAGGACCAATCTTGGACAAGCAGACGGTGGTGGTGCTCTTCGGAGGGCGCTCCAGCGAGCATTCGATCAGTTCCGCAACGGCGGGCGGGGTTCTGGGCGCGATTGATCGCGACCGCTACGCCGTGATCCCCGTGGGGATCACCCGCGAGGGGGCGTTCGTGCTCGAGGAGGACGACCCGGCGAAGTTCCCGCTGGATGCCGCGCACCTTCCCGAGGTCGTGGACAACGGCACCCGGGTGCTGTGGCCGGAGCCCGGCGGAGACCGCACCCTGCGCGTCGTGCAGCCCGACGGCTCGATCGACGGGCTCGGCGAGATCGACGTCGTCCTGCCCATCCTCCACGGACCGCACGGCGAGGACGGCACCATCCAGGGTTACTTCGACACGCTCGAGGTCCCGTATGCCGGTGGCGGCGTGCTCGATTCCGCGCTGTGCATGGACAAGCACTTCATGAAGATCGCGCTGCGGGCCGCAGGCATCGCCGTGGCGCCCTGGGTGACGGTGCGCGCCCGCGAATGGGCCACGGATGCCGCAGGCGTGCGCACCTCGGCTGAGGTGCTGGGGCTGCCGCTCTTCGTCAAGCCCGCCCGTGCGGGGTCCAGCGTCGGCGTGTCCAAGGTCGACGACCTCGCCGAGCTGGATGCGGCTCTGGCCATCGCGTTCGCTGAGGACGACAAGGTGCTCATCGAGACCGGAGTGTCCGGCCGCGAGATCGAGGTCGCCGTTCTCGAGGGCGCGGAGGGCGTCCGGGCGTCGCTGCCGGGGGAGATCGTCCTGACCTCGCGCGGCTTCTACGACTTCGAGGGCAAGTACCTCGGCGGAGACGGCGTCGACGTGGTGTGCCCGGCGGAGCTCACGGATGCCGAGGTCTCGGCGATCCAGGAGGCCGGTGTCCGCGCGTTCGAGGCCGTCGACGGTCGTGGTCTGGCTCGCGTCGACATGTTCCTGACGCCCGCGGGCGAGCTGGTCGTCAACGAGCTGAACACGATGCCCGGCTTCACGCCGATCTCGATGTTCCCGAAGTGCTGGGTCGCCTCAGGGCTGAGCTACGGCGATCTGATCTCCGAGCTGATCGAGGCCGGCCTGCGCCGCTGAGCGTCCCCCGCTACGGGCGTGCGGCGACGGCCGTGCGTCCGTAGCAGAACCATGCGGCAGGCCCCAGCACGGGCGCCAGCACGACGATCAGGAGCCAGACCAGGAACGTCACCCCGGTCGCGTTCCGATCGCGCACCATCGAGACGAACGCGCACAGCGTGAACAGCATCGCCGCGACGGCCAGCACGCTCATGGCGACGTCGTACTCCGTGGGGATCAGGGGATTCATCAGCCCTCCCGAGCCGTGCACTTCGCCGTCGCGGGCTGGAGACCGGCCTGGATGCTCGTGGAGAGCTTGTCCACGATCGTGCGGAAGTCCACCTCGGTGCCCCGGCGGATGCTCAGTTCGATCGCGGGGTCGCGGCCGAACGTGACGAGTCGCTGGCGGTCCTCCTCCTGGTCGAGCACGAGCCAGTCGACGCCGCTGAAGGTCTGGCAGACCAGCGCAGAGGGAGCAGGCACGGCGACGCCGCAGCGGAGCACCACCGTCGGGTCGTCTCCCCAGGCTCCGGTGGCCTGGGCATCCGTCCACACCCTGTCGAGCTCTCCGAGCGCCGACGGCAGGAGAACCGACACATCGGCGCAGGCGGGATTGTTCGCGTCCTTGGCCGCTTCGAGGTGGATCGTCGTCGAGCATCCGGAGAGTGCGGCGAGCAGAGTCACTGCACCCGCGGCGACGGCGAGACGGCGAGAGAGGCGCATGCTTCCAGGCTACCTTTGACTTCATGCCCTCCCGACCCGATGCCGACGATCCGCACCTCGGAGAGCTGTCCGAGGGAGAGATCCTGCGGGCCATCCTCGCCAGGACCGCTCCCGCCTCGCACACGATCATCGGGCCCGGCGACGACGCCGCCGTGATCGCTGCGCCGTCGGGAACCGTCGTCGCGACGACGGACACGCTCGTGCACGGTCCGGACTTCCGTCTCGCCTGGTCGAGCGGCTACGACCTCGGCTGGAAGTCGGCCGCTGTCAACCTCGCCGACGTCGCGGCCATGGGGGCGCGCCCGACCGCGCTGCTGGTGGCTCTCGCCGTGCCCCGCGACCTCCGGCTGTCC
The DNA here is from genome assembly GCF_038397765.1 of Microbacterium sp. LWH10-1.2. Taxonomy (NCBI): domain Bacteria; kingdom Bacillati; phylum Actinomycetota; class Actinomycetes; order Micrococcales; family Microbacteriaceae; genus Microbacterium; species Microbacterium sp. LWH10-1.2. The sequence goes on along the minus strand of NZ_CP151638.1, from coordinate 1,664,169 downwards.
CTCGTGGAGAGTCTGGCCGACGGCTTCCGAGACGCTTGCGCAGCCCTCGCTCCAGGGTGCTCGGTCGTGGGCGGTGACCTGACCGTGTCCGACGTGCTCACGGTCGCGGTGACGGCACTCGGAGACCTCGAGGGTCGAGCTGCCGTGACGCGGGCGGGGGCTCGGCCCGGTGACGTCGTGGCGGTTGCGGGAGAGCTGGGAGCAGCGGCCCGCGGACTCGCCGTGCTGTTCGGCCGCTTCCGAGACGGCGAGACGCCTGTCCCGGTCGACCCCACGCGGCTCGCCGAGGGGGAGCGTGCGGCGCTCGACGCCCAGCTGCGCCCGTCTCCGCCGATCGGACTCGGTCCGTTCGCCGCCGTCGCCGGGGCGACGGCGATGATGGACATCTCCGACGGCCTCGCGCTGGACGCGCGGCGCCTGGCGGCGGCATCCGGTGTGACGATCGCCCTGGACGGCGCCCGCCTCGGGGCGGACCCGACGAGGGCGCTGGCGGGCGGCGAGGACCACGCCCTGCTCGCGACCTTCCCCGCCGATTCCGTTCCGGCCGGTTTCCGCACGATCGGCGTCGTGCGCACGGCCGGCGCCGAGTCGCTCCTCTGCGATGAGGCACTCGTCGACATCAGCGGCTGGGATCCCTATCGGGACTGGGACTCCGCGGCGGGCTGATCGTCGGCGGGCTCGGCCCACCAGAGCGTCGTGTCGCCGTAGTTCTTCTCCCGGAACAGGGAGAGTCCGGCGCCGTCGAAGTCGGGTGCGGCCGACCGCTTCGCGCGTTCGACGATGACCAGCGCGTCGGGGGAGAGGAGCGGGGCGAGCGCGAGGAGGTCTGCGTTCATCGCCGCGTCCTCGATGTCGTAGGGCGGGTCGGAGAAGACCAGGTCGTAGGGTCCTGTGGCGCGCAGGAGGAACTGATGCACCGCGCTCTCGTGCACGCGGGCCATCTCGAGACCTCCGGCCTTCGCCGTGGTCGCGGCGTTGCGTCGCACGATCGCGGCGGCCGGGCGCCCCCGCTCGACCAGGTCGACGCTCAGGGCCCCTCGACTCAGCGCCTCGAGGCCCAGCGCACCGGAGCCGGCGTACAGATCGAGGACACGCGCACCCGCGATCGCCTCCGCGGATTCGAGCGCACCGAAGAGCGACTCCCGCACCCGGTCGCTGGTCGGGCGGGTGCCCGAGCTCGGCACGTCGAGGCGCGCTCCTCTGGCCTTGCCGGCGATGATCCTAGTCACCTGTTCACGATACGACAGAGGCGACGGAGGGATGGCCAGGGCCGGTCACCGGTTTCGGTGTCCGTCGGCGTCGATAGAGTCGTTGTCATGCCGCTCACTCTCGACTCGTCGCTGGACGAGGCGCTCGGGCCGACGCCCGCGAAGACGCTGAACCGCGCCTTCGGGATGCAGAGCGTCGGCGACCTGCTGTCGCACTACCCACGTCGCTACGCCGACCCAGGCGAGCTCACGCCCATCCGCGAGCTGCCGCTCGGGGAGACCGTCACGATCGTCGCCGAGGTCCTCTCGTCCAGCGCGCGGGCCATGCGCAACCGCAAGGGCGCCATGGTCGATGTGGTGATCGGCGACGGCATCGGCAAGATGTCCCTGACCTTCTTCGCGAAGAACCTCGGTGCGGCGAAGTGGCGTTCCGAGGAGCTCGCGGTCGGGAGACGCGGGGTCTTCTCCGGCAAGGTGGGGGAGTTCAACGGCGTCACGCAGTTCGCCCATCCGGAGTACGAGCTGTTCGACGACGAGGATGCGGCGCGTCGACGCGCCGACGCGCGAGCCGCCGTCCTCATCCCGATCTATCCCGCGACCGCGAGCCTGCAGACCTGGCAGATCGCGAAGTTCGTGGTCAGAGTCCTCGACGATCTCGGCGATGTCCCGGAGCCGCTGCCCGACGCCGTCCGCCGTCGAGAGGAGCTGCTCACCGCGAGAGAGGCTCTCGACCAGATCCATCGCCCGAAGACCCGGAACGACATCGATCCTGCGGTGCGGACGCTGCGCATGCACGAGGCGCTGACCCTTCAGACGGCACTGCTGCAGCAGCGCGATGCGGTGCGCGCGCTCGCGGCGACGACGCGCCCCGCACGGCCCGGTGGGCTTCTCGAACGATTCGACGCGGCGCTCCCGTACACCCTCACCCCGGACCAGCAGACGGTCGGCGAGCAGGTCGCGGAAGACCTCGTCGGCGCGTGGCCCATGAACCGCCTCGTGCAGGGCGAGGTCGGCTCGGGCAAGACGCTGGTCGCGCTCAGGGCGATGCTGCAGGTGGCGGAGTCCGGAGGCCAGGCGGCGCTGATCGCTCCGACGGAGGTTCTTGCAGGCCAGCATCTGCGGTCGATCGCGAAGATGCTCGGCCCCGAACTCGCGCCGCTCGTGATGCCGACGCTCCTCACCGGTCAGATGCCGGCCGCCGACCGGCGCAAGGCGGCGCTTCGCGTGGCATCGGGTCAGGCGCTCATCGTCGTGGGAACCCATGCGCTGCTCGGTGAGAAGACGACATTCGCCGATCTCGGCCTCGTCGTCGTCGACGAGCAGCATCGCTTCGGAGTCGAGCAGCGCGAGGCTCTGCGAGCGAAGGGATCGAGTCCGCACGCCCTCGTGCTGACGGCAACGCCGATCCCGCGGACCGTCGCCATGACGGTCTTCGGCGATCTCGACACATCCGTCATCCGGACGATGCCGGCCGGACGAGCGGGCATCCAATCGTTCGTGGCGCCCCTCGCAGAGCATCCGGGGTGGTTCAACCGCGTGTGGGAGCGCGCGTCCGAGGAGATCGCCCAGGGGCGGCAGGTGTTCGCCGTGTGCGCGGCCATCGACACGACCAAGAAGACCGCCGAGGCCGGAGCGCTTCCCGCGGCCGAGGGCGCGAACGGGCCCCGTTGGGGCGTCGTGCAGCTCGATGAGGCCCTCGCCACGCATCCGACGCTGGGCGGCCTGCGACGTGCGGTGCTGCACGGGAAGATGCCCTCCGATGAGAAGGACGCCGTGATGCAGTCCTTCGCGAGAGGTGAGATCGACCTGCTCCTCGCGACCACGGTCATCGAGGTCGGCGTCGACGTGCCCAACGCCTCGACGATGATCGTGCTGGACGCCGATCGGTTCGGCGTCTCGCAGCTGCACCAGCTCCGGGGTCGCGTCGGGCGTGGCGGCGTCCCCGGGCTGTGCCTGCTGGTGACGGAGGCGGAATCCGGCTCTGTCGCGCGCGAGAGGGTGGATGCCGTCGCCGCCACCCTCGACGGCTTCGCGCTGGCGGAGGTCGACCTCGAGCTCAGGGGGGAGGGCGATGTGCTCGGAGCGGCTCAGGCCGGCGTCCGCTCCTCGCTGAAGCTGCTGCGCGTGGTGAAGGACTCCGGCCTCATCGTGCGCGCGCGGGAACTCGCGGAGGCGATCCTCGAATCCGATCCCTCCCTCGACGCGCACCCCGGCCTGAGAGCGGCGATCGAGCGACGTGTGACTGACGAAGACCGTGCGGCGCTGGCGAAGAACTGACGTGCCTTAGGCTTGTGGCATGCGGTGCACTGAGCGATCGAAGGAGTCGAAGTGAGCAGCCGGATCGCCGTCGTCCCGGGTTCCTTCGATCCGCCGACCCTGGGTCACCTCGATGTGATCCGTCGTGCGGCGAAGCTGTACGACGAGCTGCACGTGCTCGTCGTGCACAATCCCGGCAAAGAGGCCATGCTGCCCATCGCCCAGCGCCTCGCGCTGCTGGAGCAGTCCATCGCCGAAGACGGCATGGGCGGCAACATCGTCATCGGCTCGTGGAGCATGGGCCTGCTCGTCGACTACGCGCGCGACGTGAACGCGGGGGTGCTCGTCAAGGGCATCCGATCGCAGATCGACGTCGCCTACGAATCACCCATGGCGATCGTGAACAGGCACCTGGCCGACATCGAGACCGTGTTCCTGCTGCCCGACCCCTCGCACGCGATGGTGTCCAGCTCGCTGGTCCGTCAGGTGGCGGGCCTCGGCGGAGATGTCACGCCCTTCGTGCCTCCGGCCGTCGCGGCCTTCCTCGACACCGGCGCACGCGGGATCTGAGTCGGCGATCACCCAGGTGAGAGCCGGTAACATGGCGGGGTGCGTCCCCGTCTGAATGGCCCCTTCATCCTCCCTGTCCGCGACATCGTCCGCCACCCGGGAGAGATGCGCGAGCACGCCTTCACCGTCCGTCTCGACGAGCAGTGGGGCGAGGGGATCGTCACCTATGCCGAGGGCTCTGAACTCGACCTCGATGTGCGTCTCGAGTCCGTCCACGAGGGCATTCTGGTGTCCGGAACGGCCGAAGGCGAGTACTCCGGAGTGTGCGGCCGATGCCTGATCGACATCGCACAGCCTGTCGAAGTCGAGTTCCAGGAGCTTTTCGCGTATCCTGGTCAGGAAGAAACTGACTTCGAGGTTCAAGACGACCACGTGGATCTTGAAACTCTGGTCAGGGATGCGGCCGTGTTGTCGCTTCCTTTTCAGCCGGTGTGTCAGCCGGATTGCCTGGGTCTCGACCCGAGAACGGGCGAGAGGCTGACCGTGAGCACCGGAACGGAGCAGGCCGCTCCCATCGATCCTCGATGGAGTGCGCTCCAGCAGATCACAGACCAAGACGGAACGGCAGAGAGCCGCGCCGCCGAGAAAGAAGAGAGCTAGTCATGGCTGGTAACCCCCCGAAGCGCAAGGTTTCCCGTTCGAACACCCGCTCGCGCCGTGCGCAGTGGAAGGCGGAGGCTCCTGCCCTCGTCAAGACGATCGAGAACGGCAAGGTCGTCTACAGCCGCCCCCACCAGGCGAAGGTCGTCACAGACTCGCAGGGCACCGAGCTCTTCCTCGAGTACAAGGGCCGCAAGGTCGCCGACGTCTGAGACGCTCATCACGTCGCTGACAGAGGCGCCCGACGGGGCACGGCCTCTTCCGGATAAGCTCCGCGTCGATATCGACGCGGAGCTTCTGGAGTTGGCCCTGACCCACCGTTCGTACGCGTACGAGCACGGCGGGATCCCTCACAACGAGCGCCTGGAGTTCCTCGGCGACTCGGTCCTCGGGCAGGCGGTGACCGTCATGCTCTTCACGACGAATCCCGACCTCGATGAGGGCGAGCTGGCGAAGCGCAGGGCGAGTGTCGTCTCGACCGTGGCACTGGCAGAGGTCGCCCGGGGCATCCGCCTCGGCGATCATCTCCTGCTGGGCCGCGGCGAGGAGCAGACCGGTGGACGCGACAAGGACTCGATCCTCGCCGACACGATGGAAGCCGTCATCGGTGCCACCTATCTGTCGGCTGGTCCCGATGCCGCCACGGAACTGGTGCTCCGGCTGACCAAGCCGCTCCTCGCCGACCCCGAACGGTACGGGGCAGCGATGGACCCGAAGACGAGCCTGCAGGAGCTCGCCGCGCGCGTCGGCGCGACGCCGCCGCAGTACTCGATCGAGGCCAGCGGGCCTGATCACGACCGTCGGTTCACCGCGACCGTCGTCGTCGGGGACGTCAGCATGACGGGCAACGGCACCAGCAAGAAGACCGCGGAGATGGCGGCGGCGCTCAACGCCTGGCGCGTGCTCGACGAGCGTGCCTGAGCTGCCAGAGGTCGAGGTGGTGCGAGCGGGTCTCGCTCCCGCCGCCATCGGCTCGCAGATCACCGCGGTCAGTGTCTTCGACGAGCGCGCACTGACCCGGCATCCCGCCGGAGCAGCAGACTTCGTCGGACGCCTCGAAGGACGCACCTTCACCGGAGCCGAGCGGCGTGGCAAGTTCCTCTGGCTCCCGCTCGACACCGGCAGCGATGCTCTCATCGCGCACCTCGGCATGAGCGGACAGATGCTGCTCCGGGCGCCGGAGGCTCCGGCTGAGCGCCATGAGCGCATCCGCATCCATCTGGAACATCCGACGCACGGCGAGCTGGCCGTCGTCTTCTCCGATCAGCGCACGTTCGGCTCGCTCGCGGTCGATCCGCTCGTCATCGACGGACGGACGTCGATCCCGTCCCAGGTCGTCCACATCGCTCGCGATCCGATCGATCCCGAGTTCGATGACGGTGCGTTCCGCGCGGCGCTCCGCACCCGCGGCAGCGCCGTCAAACGCGTGCTGCTCGATCAGGGCGTGATCAGCGGCGTCGGCAACATCTACGCGGACGAGTCGCTGTGGGCGTCGCGCATCCACCCCGAGACACCGGCGAACGCGCTGTCGACGCAGGCCGTTCGGCGACTCCTCGCCGAGGTGCGCTCGGTGCTCGCGAAGGCGCTGGCAGAGGGCGGCACCAGCTTCGATGCACAGTACGTGAACGTCAACGGACAGGCCGGGTACTTCGCGCACTCGCTCAACGCCTACGGGCAGCAGGGCACGCCGTGCCATCGATGCGGGACACCCATCGTGCGCGAGAGCTTCATGAACCGAGGATCGCACTTCTGCCCGAGGTGTCAGCGACGACGCTGAGCGGCAGGCTGACTGCGTAATGAGCGGTCCGGCGTCCGGTGTAGCTTGATGGCATGCCCGCCCCTCTCGACCGAGCCCTCCTCGATCACGATGACGCGCCGGCGCCCGACGTGTTCCTGATCGCACATGACGACTATCACGCACGGTACGTCGGCAGGACCGCGGACGGTCAGCAGTTCTTCATCACCACGCCCTTCACGAGTGCCGTGACGTCCGGAGCGAGCGCCGAGTTCGTCGCGCGGTACCTGTTCGACGGCGAGGGCGATCTCATGGACGCGCAGATCGTGGCACTCGGACCCCGGCCGGAGGACTCGGCGCTCCCGGGCAATCCTGCGGACTCCACGGAGCAGTCCGATGCCCTTGCCGCCCTCCTGGCGCAGCTCGGTCCCGTGACCTTCGACGACATCACGATCGCCCCGTTCAGCATCGTGGCGCACGGACACGCGTTCGGGATGGTCTTGAACGGCCCCGACGCCGACGATCCGGACGAGGAATGGTACTGGAACGTCACGGTCGAGCCGGGGGACTACATGGCGGTCTACGCCCCCTGGGATTCGGGCGAGTACGACACCTGAGATTCGATCAGCGTCGTTGGTCGCGGCTCAGGCCGGGCGACGATGGCGGAGTCAGCCGAGCGAGGCCAGGAACGTCGCAGAGGGCGCGAAGAACGTCGTCCCCGTGCGCGCGGTCGAGAAGTCGAGGATGCGGTCGTGCAGGCCCGGCGGGTCACCGATGAACATGCGCTCGATCATCTTCTCCGTGACCCAGAGACGTCGTGAGTAGCCGATGAAGTAGGTGCCGAACTCACCGGCGCCTGGCCGCCCGAACGGCATGTTGTCGCGGAGGATGTCGTGCTCGCCCGTCTCATCGACGATCGTGGCGAGCGACTTGTGCGCCTGCTGGGTGCCCGACGCCGCATCGTCGAGTTCGACGTTGTCGGCCTTGCGTCGCCCGATGATCGCCTCCTGCTGCTCGGTCGACAGACTCTGCCACGCACCGAGGTCGTGCAGGTACTTCTGCACCACGACGTAGCTGCCGCCGGCGAACGCCGAGTCCTCCGCCCCGACCAGGGTGGCCTCGGGCAGATCGGGACCGACCGGATTGGCCGTCCCGTCGACGAAGCCGAGCAGATCGCGCGCGTCGAAGTAGCGGAACCCCCAGGTCTCGTCTTCGACGTGTGCGGCGTCGCCGAGCTGCTCCAGGATCAGCCGTTCGAGTTCGAAGCAGAGATCCTGCCTCTCGGAACGGATGTGGAACAGCAGATCCCCCGGAGTGGAAACCGCCGTATGCACCTGCCCCTGCACTTCGGGGAACGCGTGCAGTTCCGACGGCAGCGGGTGCGAGGTGAGCCGTTCCCACACCCGCGCGCCGACCCCGACGGTGCAGGAGAGTCGCGCGCCGAGGTCTCGGAAGCCGACGGTCTTCACGAGGTCCTCGATGCCGGAGACGACCTCCCGCGCGGCATCCGTCCCGGTGTCCGCGAGGGTGACCACCAGGAAGATCGCCGTCCTCGTCAGCGGCGCATCGACCTGCTGCGGGGCAATGGGCACACGGCGTTCCGACACTCTCGTCTCCTCACGGTCAGCGAGCAGACTAGCAGGCGACTCAGGCCGCCTGGAACGAGCGGGCGAGGAGCGGTCGCGTGGCCAGTGCACCCGCCCAGACCACCCCGATGCCGACCGCGACGACGAGCGCGATGGTGAGGAGCGACTCCGGGGCGATGATCATGGCGATCCCCAGAAGCGGGAACACGAGGAGCCCGGCGCAGAGCGCGGAACCGATGGACGTGATGAGCAGCGGCGACATGATCGCCCGCCGACGGGCTCGGTCGACCGTCGCCATGGGCACACCGAGATAGTGCAGGCTGCGGTGCAGCTCGCGCTCGTCGAGGATCGACGAGGCCTGGTTCACTCCGACGGATGCCGCGACCATGAGGAACGAGGCGACGAGCGTGATGATCAGTCCGGTGCGCATGTCGCGCGCGATCGCGATGTCTCCGCTCTCGGCGCCCGCGGAACTCATCACGTTCATGAGCGAGACTCCGGTTCCGGCGAACACGGCCATGAAGCTCGCCATCGCGATGCCGCTCACCTGGCGCCATGCGGACTTGGGGGAGTCGAGCACGATCCGTGCGGCGAGCAGTCTCTCGGGCACCTCGGCTCGGCGCAGCTGACGGGACGCCGACACCTTGAGCACCCACGGTCCGACGAGGTTGAGGACCGCGAGAGCGGCGCCGAAGAGAGCGGCGAGCACGACGATGGTCGTCACGAGACCGGCGATCTGCGGAACGAGCTTGATGAGGAGGAAGGCGATCGCGATCACGGAGGCGCCGAGCACGAAGCGGATCCAGTGCACACCGGATGCCGTGGCCCGCATCCGCACTCCCAGCGGCGAGATCACGACTCGACGCAGGCCGATCGCAGCGCTGGCGGCCGCGACGAGCAGCACCCCGGCGATGACGGCGAGGACGTGCAGGGGCGGGAGCAGGACCGCGCCGAGCCCGAGCGCCTGACCCCGGAACGGGATCAGGGCGATGAGCGGACTGATGGCGAGATGACCGAGCACCCCGACGAGTGCACCGGTACCGGCCAGGAGCACGGACTCGAACACCGTGGCGACCCCGACGCCGAGCGGGGTGACGCCCAGCAGACGCAGAGTCGACAGGCGCTCGTCGCGGCGTCGAGCCGACAGCCGCGCGGCGGCGCCGCCCAGACTCATGAGGGGGACGATGAGGAGCGCGAGGGCGATCGCCGCGAGCGCTTGGTAGAGGGGCGCGAACTCGTCGGTCCAGGACCAGAACGACTGAGCGCCGCCGACGACCGTGAGCACGAGCGTCGTCACCACGCCGAACGCGACGACGGGGAGCATCAGCACTCCCGCCTGCCCGGGGGATGGGCGCAGCAGCAGCGCGAGGACGCGGGGGTTCATGCCGACACCGCCGACGAGACGATCAGGCCGTCGCGGACCGCGATCGTCCGTGAGCAGCGGGAGGCGACCTCCGCATCGTGGGTGACGACGACGAGCGTGCGGCCCTGACCGGTGGTCGACCACAGCAGCGCGTCCATGACCTCGTGCGAGGTGCGCGAATCGAGGGCCCCCGTCGGTTCGTCGGCGAACACGAGTTCGGCGCCGGTCGCCTGGGCGCGCGCGATGGCCACGCGCTGCGCCTGACCTCCGGACAGCTCGCCGATGCGCCGGTCTTCCATGCCTGCGAGTCCGAGCGCGGACAGCCAGGATGCCGCATGCTGCACGGCATCCGCTCGCTTGGTCCCGTTGATCATGGAGGCGAGTGCGACGTTCTCGACGGCGGTGAGTTCGGGGATGAGGAGACCCTGCTGGAAGACGAAGCCGAGACGCTCTCTCCGCAGGCGCGAGCGCGCGGACTCGCCGAGTCCGGTGAGAAGGATGGGGTCGCCGACAGCGGGTCGGAAGGTCACCGAGCCGCTGTCGGGGGTGACGATCCCCGCGAGCACGTGCAGGAGGGTCGTCTTGCCCGACCCCGACGCGCCCATGATCGCGACGGACTCGCCGCGGTTGATCGCCAGGTCCATCCCGGCGAGGGCACGGGTCGTGCCGTAGGTCTTGGTGAGGGCGTGAGCTTCGAGGACGGAGGAGTTCATGCTTCCCAGCCTCTCGTCACGCCCTCACCGCCGTCATCGGCCAGAGGAGTGATCCGGCTACATCGGACGGATGATGTCTCAGATCCTCTTCTGCCACGCGCCGGCGTACGAGACCGGGACGAAACCGATGGCCTCGTTGATGTCGAGCATCGGCCGGTTCTCCTCGGCGTTGAAGGTGGAGACCACCGTCGCCGCGGGGACGAGATCGCGCCACCGCAGAAGGTTGGCGCACTTCACGATCGTTCCGAGCCTGTGCCCGCGGTGCTCCTTCGCGACGAGGGTGCCGAACTGATGGGTGACCCCTGCGCGCTCCTTCGCGATGACCAGCTCGTTGTAGGCCACGAGCGCGCCGGTCGGCGCATGCTGCACCGCGGCGACGGAGACCAGTTGACCCCCGTCGAGCAGCCGCGACTCTCGGCGGATCACGCGCTCGGCGTCCCAGTGCTCGGCGACGAACTCCATGTCACCGCTCGGAGCATCCGTCGACAGCCGGGCGAGGATGGAGGCGTACCCCTCTCGCAGTTCGGCAGGGGTGGGCAGGTTCCAGGAGATGACGCGGTAGTCGGCCCCCGCGAAGGCCTCGGCGTCCGCCAGCGCCTGCCGGATGCCGGTGTCGTCGGCATGCAGATCGAGCTCGCTGTTGCGCTCCACCTGCTCGAGGCCGTACCCCGCGCCGGCGAAGAGATCGGCCAGGGGAGTGGCCGGGATGCGGCCCCACCCCGTGCCGGGCGTCAGCATGCGCTCCGCGTCGATCGGACGGTGCAGGGTCCACGTCTGCAGGATGCTGCGTCCGCGCGACCGGGACTCCTCCTCGGCGCCTGCGAGGAGCGCCTCCTCGACGCCGCGGCCCCAGTGCTCCTCCGCGACGAGCAGGTCGATCTCGGCCGTCTGCGCACCGTCCTCCTGCGCGAACGCGACGGAAACCATGCCGAGGATCTCTCCGTCGACACGAGCCACGAAACCCACCTCCTGGGTGTCCGTGTCGTCCAGCCATGAGGGCAGCAGCTCCTCGGCGGAGGGGGAGAGATCGGGCAGTCCGACGGCCTCATCGCAGATGCGGCGGTTCAGGGCGGCGAACGCGAGGAAGTCGCCGGCGTCGTCATCGCTCAGGGTTCGTGGCACCACGAGCGGAGAGATCGTGATGGGCGGGGTGGTCATGAGAGGTCCTTCCTCCAGGCGCCTTCGTAGGCGATCGGGGTGAAGCCGAGGGCTTCGTTGATGGAGAGCATCGGCCGGTTCTCCTCGGCGTTCCAGGTGATCACGCGGGGACTGTCGGGTCGGAGATCCCTCCAGTCGAGCAGCCCCGCCGTCTTGACGAGCATCCCGAGTCGATGCCCGCGGTGCGCAGAACGCACCAGGGTGTCGGCCTGGTGGGTCGTGAGACCCAGCTCCCCGCCGATCGACAGCTCGTTGAAGGCGCAGAGCTCACCCGTCTCCGCGTGCTGGGCGGCGGTGACGAGCACCGTCTCCCCACGCTGGAGGTAGCGGTCGTCGTGACGAGCGACACGCTCGGAGTCCCACTCCTCTTCCGGCATGTCGAGGTCGGCGTCAGGGGCGTCCGTCGACATGGCCTGCTTCAGGCGGGCGTACCCGTCGACGAACTCGGCGGGAGTGGGCAGCTGCCAGCTCACGATGTGGTATCCCGGCGCGTGCGCAGCGGCCTCCGCGTGCAGAGTGCGGAGCCGGTCGGCGTCGCCACTCAGCTCGAAGGCGCTGACGCGTTCGACCTGCTCCAGCGCGAATCCGTGGCGGAGCAGGAAACGAGCGCCGTGGTCCTTCGGGATGCTTCCGAAGCCGGTGGGCGAGTCCAGCCGGGACTCGTCGGCGTCGGTGTGCTCGATCCAGACCAGCAACCGCGCGACTCCTGCGATCGCGGCCTGCTGCTCGATGAAGCGCAGCGCCGCAGTGCCGATGCCCCTGCTCCATACGGAGCGGAGCAGGTTGATCGTGAAGAAGGCCGCGCGGCCGCCGTCGTCCGCGATGATGTTCAGGACGGCGACGCCGACGGCCTCCTCGCCGATGCGGATCAGCCACTGCCGGCGCTCCAGGTCGGCGTCCGACCGGAGGAGCGCCAGCAGGGCAGCCGGCGCGAGGTGATCGTCGTCTCTGCCCGTGATCTCGGTCAGCGAGGCGTTCCGCACTCGCGCGTACTCGATGAGGTCGGCCGCGTCCGCCGCATCCGCCCGTGCGGGGAGCACGAGCGGATGCAGCGTGGCGGTATCGGTGAGCGGGATGCTCATGTGTGTTCTCCTGTCGGCGCAGCTTTCACTGCGCGTTGGTCAGCGCATCTGCCGTTGCAGCTCGTACATGAGCAGGGCGTGGGTCTCGGCGGCAGAACGTTCCCGCCGCTCGATGAAGAAGCCGTCGTCGGGAGCGAGCGCGAGTGCGCGCGGTGCCCGACGAGGCCGCTGCGCCCGTTGGAGCAGCCACAGACCGATCCTCAGGGACAGCCGATCGGCGAGCGCCAGGCGCCGCTGATCGCGGGGTGCGGGGATCTGCAGGACCAGCTGGTCCTCGGTATCCGGCGGGTGGGTGGTGCTGGCGTACAGCGTGGTATTCACGGTGATTCCTTCGATGAATGATGGTGATGGGGTGCGGAGACGCCACCGACGACGACCGGAGCCGTTCGGCGGGAGCGGTGGGTGCGGTGGAGGTCCGCCGACGGATGCCGCTGAGAAGAGCGGGAGCCGGAACGGCGGTGGCCGTGATCTGCGAGGAGATCAGAGGACGGGGCGCGGAGAGACCACGAAGAGAGAACCCACCTGTGGCGGGCGAATCTCAGAGTGCGGTTCTACGAGAGCGCGCTGCGACGGTCGCCGAAAGCGGTCACCGAGAACGCAGAACGCGGCGCGGCATAAACACGCGCGGCGAGGCCAGTGGCCTGTGCGTTGAGCAGAATCATCATCGGTAACCTCCTTTTCGTGTTGCGATCCGGTGGTTACCGTAGCGAACGTTCGGATCGGGAGTCAAGCACCGGGCGTGTCGCACGGCGTGTCGCGAGGCGATCGGGTTCGGTCGCGTTCCGCGCGGTATCCCCGCCGACGCCCGTGATTCCGGTAGCGTATGGGCGTGATTCTCCCTGACCGAGTGGCCTCCGCATGCATCTGAAGAGCCTGACGCTCAAGGGGTTCAAATCGTTCGCGCAGCCGACGAGCTTCGTCTTCGAACCCGGGGTCACCTGCATCGTGGGGCCGAACGGATCCGGCAAGTCGAACGTCGTGGACGCGCTCGCCTGGGTCATGGGCGAACAGGGGGCCAAGACGCTCCGCGGCGGCAAGATGGAGGACGTCATCTTCGCCGGGACTTCGACGCGAGGACCCCTGGGGCGCGCCGAGGTCCAGCTCACGATCGACAACGCCGACGGAGCCCTCCCGATCGACTACGCCGAGGTGACGATCAGTCGCACGCTGTTCCGCAACGGATCCAGCGAGTACGCGATCAACGGGGAGAACTGCCGGCTTCTCGATGTGCAGGAGCTGCTCAGCGACTCCGGTCTCGGCCGTGAGATGCACGTCATCGTCGGTCAGGGGCGCCTCGACACCGTTCTCCAGGCTTCGCCCGAAGACCGTCGTGGCTTCATCGAGGAGGCCGCCGGCATCCTGAAGCATCGACGGCGCAAGGAGAAGACCCTGCGCAAGCTCGACGCGATGGAGGCGAATCTCACGCGCCTCAGCGACCTGGCCGGCGAGATCCGCAGACAGCTCAAGCCTCTGGGACGCCAGGCCGAGATCGCCCGCGAGGCGCAGACGATCGCCGCCGTCGTGCGCGATGCGAAGGCCCGCATCTTCGCCGACGACGTCGTCGCGCTCCGCGCGGCTCTCGCGGATCACACGCGCACCGAGCACGAGCGCCACACCGAGCGCCTGGTGCTCTCCGACCAGGCGGAGGCGGTGCGCGCGGGGATCACCCGCCTCGAGCAGGATCAGAACTCCGTCGCGGTCGACAGGGCGCGCGGGATCGCCTTCGGCCTGGAGCAGGTGCAGGAGCGGATGCGCGGGCTCTACACGCTCGCGAATCAGCGCCTCGCGCTCCTCGGATCGGAGGAGGACGACGCCGCGGTGACCGCGGTGACCGTCACACAGGCGACCATCGACGAGGTGAAGGACGAGATCACCGAGATCTCCGCCGGTCTGGGCGACGCGCAGGATGCGGCCACGGTCGCGAGCAGAGAGGTCGTGCACGCTCGCGCAGAGCTGGACACCCTGGACGTCGACATCGCCGAGCAGAGCGCGCTCGTCTCCGAGTACGACATGCGTCTGACCGCGCTTCGAGGAGCCGCAGAGGCCGCCGCATCCACTCTCGCCGCCGTCCGCGGCGCTGTGCTCCGTCAGGAGAACGCGCTGGAGGCGGCCGAGGCGCGTCGCCGGGAAGCGGCGGAGGCTCTGGAGTCGATCGATGACGCCGAGGCGCCTGATGGCACGGCCGCCGAGCACGCCGCGGCATACGAAGCGGCGCAGAAGGCGGCGACGGCCGCCGAGGCCGAACGGGAGACCCTGCGTGAACGGCTGCACGCGGCCGAGCGCGAGGTGGATTCGCTGACGGCCAAGGCCGCGGCCCTCGGCAGCGCGCTGTCCCTGTCCGGCGGGGCCGCGGAGATCGTCAGGACAGGGGGCGCGGGCATCCGCGGACTCGTGGGCGACTCGGTGCAGGTCCGCTCGGGTTTCGAGGCGGCCGTCGCCGCCGTACTCGGTCCCCTCGTGGAGGGCGTGCTCGTGGACACGCCCGTCGATGCGTTCACGCTTGCGGCGGAGGCTGCCGAGCAGCGCAGGGGAGTCGTGGACTTCGTCGTCGCCGAGGCGCCGCGTCCGTCGGCGTCGTTGCCGTCGATGCCCGGGGTGACCCCCGCGATCGACACCGTCACCGCGCCAGAGGGAGTCCTCGGCATCCTCTCGCACGTCCTGATCGCCGACGACCTCGATGCCGCACGCGCGGCTCGGTCGGCCCTGGATGCGACGGGCGACACCACGACCACGATCGTCACGCTGGGTGGAGACGTCGTCACCGCCCAGACCCTGCGCACCGGTTCGGGCGGGGAGCGTTCGCGCATCGAACTCGCCGCCGAGCGCGACGCCGCCACGGAGCGGCTCGCCGAGGTGCAGGTGATCGTCGACTCGCTCCGCGAGGCCCGCGAGGATGCGAACGACCTCATGGAGACGACCCGCCGTCAGGCGAAGGACGCGCTGCGCGCGCTGCGGGAGCACGACGCCGCACTGGCGAGCCACGCGGAGCAGGTCAACCGGATCACGGTGCGACACGAGTCCGCGGTCGCGGAGTGCGAGCGGCTGAAGTCAGGACTCGACCAGGCGCAGGCCGCCGTCGCCGAGGCCGAGGCGAAGGCCGACGCCGCGAAAGCGGAGCTGGAGAAGGCCGTCGACGCACCTCGCCCGGTCCTCGACGCCTCTGCCAGAGACGGCCTTCTCGAGGCGCTCGAGCTCGCCCGTGAGGGGGAGGTGCGGGCACGCCTCGACATCGAGACCCTGCGGGAGCGCGTGCGAGCGGGCCAAGCCCGCGTCGCGTCTCTGGAACGGCAGCGGGAACAGGAGCGCGATGCCGCGGCCGAAGCTGCTCGTAGGGCGGTCGTGCGCCGCGCTCAGCGCGAGTCGGCATCCGGGGTCGCGCAGGAGCTTCCGCGCATCCTCGACTCCCTCGACCGCTCGGTGACGGAAGCCCGTGTCGCCCTGGCCGAGGCGGAGGCCGCTCGCTCCGCGCAGAACGAGGAGCTCACCGCGCTGCGCACTCAGGAGAACTCGCTCCGCGAGCGTCTCGCCGGCCTCACCGAGAGCGTCCACGGGCTCGAGCTGCAGATCCACGAGAAGAAGCTGCATCTGAACAGCCTGCTCGAGCGCGTCTCCTCAGAACTCGCACTCGACGAAGATATTCTCATTGCGGAATATGGACCTGATCAGCTCGTTCCGCGTGATCCTGGCGTCGAGCCACCCGAGGGCGACGGCGCAGACGACACCGCGATCCCCTTCGATCGCCGTATCCAGCAGCGTCGACTGGCGGATGCCGAGCGCAAGCTCGCGCAGCTCGGACGAGTCAATCCGCTCGCTCTGGAGGAGTTCGCCGCGCTGGAGCAGAGGCATGCGTTCCTCACCGAGCAGCTCGCCGATCTCACGCAGACCCGGCAGGATCTGCTGACGATCATCGCCGACCTCGACGAGCGCATGCAGACGATCTTCGCGAGCGCATTCGACGACACGAAGACGGCTTTCGGCGAGGTCTTCCCGCTGCTGTTCCCCGGTGGAACGGGGAGCATCTCGCTCACCGATCCCGACAACATGCTCACGACCGGGATCGAGGTCTCTGTGCGCCCCGTGGGGAAGAAGATCGAACGCCTGTCTCTGCTGTCCGGTGGGGAGCGCTCGCTCGCGGCGGTGGCGCTGCTGGTCGCGATCTTCAAGGCGCGGCCCAGCCCCTTCTACATCCTCGACGAGGTTGAGGCTGCGCTCGATGACGCCAACCTCGGCCGGCTTCTGAGCGTGTTCGAGCAGCTGCGCGAGAGCTCTCAGCTTCTGGTGATCACTCACCAGAAGCGCACGATGGAGATCGCCGACGCCCTCTACGGCGTCTCGATGCGCCAGGACGGCGTCTCGGCCGTCGTCGGACAGCGCGTGGGCGACCGGGCGGCCACAGTGAGCTGACATCGCCGTCGCCGGTCGGAGAACCCTGACCGTTCCGTGTCGACACGGTGAGTCGAGGCGCGACACGCCGCCCGGCATCCGTCTCGTCCTGGGTTTCCCGACGTCAGCGTGGCAGGGAGGCCTCGACCGGAGCGGCTGCTCGCGGATCATTCCCGCATGCTACCCGTAGGCTGGAGGCATGGCGGAGAAGTCCTGGTCCCTCGGTCGCGCACTGCGCGGCATGTTCGTCAAGCCCACGATCGACGAGACGACGTGGGAGGACCTCGAGACGGCGCTGATCACGGCTGACTTCGGCCCCGACATCAGCGAGCGGGTGGTCGAGGAGCTGCGCGAGAAGGTGGAGCGCTACCGGACCACCGATCCCAAGGATCTCCAGCGGATGCTCCGCGAGACCCTCGAAGAGCACTTCGCGAAGTTCGACACCACTCTCAAGCTCACGGAACGCCCCGCGGTGGTGCTCGTCGTCGGCGTCAACGGCGTCGGCAAGACGACCACCATCGGCAAGTTCACGAAGTTCCTCCGGGGATATCAGCGCAGCGTCGTCGTGGGCGCAGCCGACACGTTCCGCGCGGCCGCGGTCGACCAGCTCGCGACCTGGGCGCAGCGCGGGGGAGCGGCGATCGTCCGCCCGCAGCAGGAGGGGCAGGATCCGGCATCCGTCGCCTTCCAGACGATCGAGTTCGCGCAGCGCGAAGGCATCGAGATCGCGATCATCGACACCGCGGGTCGACTGCACACCAAGGGCGGGCTGATGGACGAGCTGTCCAAGATCCGCCGCGTGATCGAGAAGCAGGCTCCCATCAGCGAGGTTCTCCTCGTTCTCGACGCGACCACCGGCCAGAACGGCGTGATGCAGGCCGAGGCCTTCCTCGAGCACGCCGGGGTCACCGGACTCGTGCTCACCAAGCTCGACGGCTCGGCCAAGGGCGGCTTCGTCCTCGCCGTTCAGGAGCGCACCGGCATCCCGGTCAAGCTTCTCGGACAGGGCGAGGGGATCGACGATCTCACCGGTTTCACCCCCCACGTGTTCGTGCAGTCCCTTGTCGGTTGAGAGCGGGACTACCGCCGCGAGCACGAGGCTGGTTTCATAGCGGTATGGCGATCGAACACGACTACTTCGGACTGCTCTCCTCCGGTCCCGACGGCTCGATCTTCTGGTCGGAGACGGTGGAGCTCGGTGACCAGAGCGTCACCGTGGATCTGACGGCGCCCGACCAGGACGACGTCTCCGCCGACGCGCTCGACATCGCCGCATCCCTCATCTCCGGACTGGAGAACGTCGACGCCACCGCACGGCGAGGGATGCTGTCGGAGGTGGACGATCGCACCAGCGAGGTGACCGAGTACATCCTGCAGCAGCAGGAGGCCTATGGAGAGGAACTCGAGGAGGTCCTCGTCGACGTGAGCGGCGATGCCGCGGTCGACATCATCCGCTCCCTGCGCCTCATGAGCATGACGATCCTCGCCGACGAGCACGGGGGCTCCGAGCCCTTCGCCGTCCTCGAGTACGCTCTCGACGCCGATTCCACCGATGACGTGCTGCTCGTGAACCTCGGTTCCGATGGCAGCGTGCAGTCGGTCATGAGCGCCGACTGAGGTCGGAGACGTATTCCCGCGCCGCCCCGCCGGAGCGGGGCGACGCGAGACGAGGCCGGTCAGACGGCCTGAGCGAATCCCAGGTCGGCGCTCTCCGCGATGTGCGCCAGGTGCGGAGGGATCTCGCGCCCCTTCGAGATCATCGACTGCGCCCACAGCCGCCCGGCGCGGTAGGACGAGCGCACGAGGGGACCGGCGAGGACGCCGAGGAAGCCGATCCGCTCCGCTTCCTCCTTGAACGCGACGAACTCGTCTGGCTTGACCCAGCGGGCCACGGGGAGGTGGCGGGGTGAGGGCCGGAGGTACTGCGTGATCGTGATGATGTCGCACCCGGCGTCGTGCAGATCGTTCAGCGCCTGCACGACCTCCTCCGGCTCCTCGCCCATGCCGAGGATGAGGTTGGACTTCGTGATGAGACCGGCATCCCGAGCCTGCGTGATCACGTCGAGCGAGCGCTCATAGCGGAAAGCGGGGCGGATGCGCTTGAAGATGCGCGGGACGGTCTCGACATTGTGCGCGAAGACCTCGGGGCGGGCCTCGAAGACCTCGCCGAGCAGCGCAGGGTCGCCGTTGAAGTCCGTGGCGAGGAGCTCGACGCCGGTGTTCGGGTTCATCGCGTGGATCTGCCGAATGGTCTCGGCGTTGAGCCATGCCCCGCCGTCGGGCAGGTCGTCACGGGCGACGCAGGTGACGGTGGCGTAGCGGAGGTTCATCCGGACGATGCTCTCGGCGACGCGACGCGGTTCGTCGGTGTCGTAGTCGGCGGGCTTGCCCGTGTCGATCTGGCAGAAGTCGCAGCGGCGCGTGCACTGCGACCCCCCGATCAGGAACGTCGCCTCGCGGTCCTCCCAGCATTCGTAGATGTTGGGGCACCCGGCCTCCTGGCACACCGTGTGCAGGTCCTCGCTCTTCACGAGCGAGTGCAGGGCGGTGTACTCCGGTCCCATCTTCGCCTTGGTCTTGATCCAGGCGGGCTTGCGCTCGATGGGGGTCTCGGCGTTGCGGATCTCCAGGCGGAGGAGTTTGCGGCCTTCCGGGGCGGCGGTCATGCGGGTGCTCCTGCGTACTCGGCGGATGCGTACTCGTCGGTGAAGGCGGCGATCACGCCGCCGAGGATGTCGGACGGCGAGATGTCGGCGCCGACGACCTCGCTGACGGTGGTGACACCGGCATCCGTGATCCCGCAGGGGATGATGCCGCGGAATCCGGAGAGGGTGTTGTCGCAGTTGACGGCGAAGCCGTGCATGGTCACGCCCTGCTGGACGCGGACGCCGATCGCCGCGACCTTGTCCTCGGAGAGGGGACGGCGCACCCAGACGCCGCTGCGTCCATCGACCTGGTAGCCGTCGACGCCGAGCGGGCGGAGCACCTCGATCAGGATGCGCTCCAGTCGACGGACGTGCGCCACGACGTCCAGGGGCTCGGGGAGGCGAACGATCGGATAGCCGACCAGCTGCCCCGGCCCGTGCCAGGTGATCTTGCCGCCGCGATCGACGTCGACGACCGGCGTGCCGTCCTGCGGGCGCTCGTGCGCCTCGGTGCGCTTCCCCGCGGTGTACACGGCCTCGTGCTCGAGGAGGATCAGCGTGTCGGAGCGGACTCCCGCGACGACATCCGCATGGATGCGGCGCTGCAGATCCCAGCCGTCGGTGTAGGGGACGAAATCCGGGGCGAGACCCGCGGTGAGGACGTCGAGCATGCTCGTGCCACCTTCGCTCTATTAGTTGGATGCGGTCTAACAATACTCCGAGGTGGAGGCTTTCGCGCCTCCGCGCGCCGCGCGGTAGCGTGTGACCATGACCATCAGCCGAGCAGGACGCCCGAAGGCGTCGTCGAGGGAGACTCTCGCCGAAGCGGCCTGCGAGCTGTTCCTCGAGCGCGGCTACGAGTCCACGTCGATCGCGGACATCACGCAGCGCGCGGGCGTGAGCCGCTCCAGCTTCTTCAACTACTTCGCCTCGAAGAGCGACGTGATCTGGGCGGAGTTCGACGCACGGCTCGCGGAGGCGGCTGCGGCTCTCGGCGCGCTCTCGACCGGCGCCGAGGCGGCTCAGGTCCGCGGCGTGCTGCACACGGTCGTGCAGGACTTCGCGCCCGACCCGCTCGCCCTCGCGCTCCGCAACCGTGCGGCCATGGGCCTCGACGAGGAACTGGTCCGCGAGACCGGCATGCGTCACGCGCGGCTGTCGTCCGCCATATCCGATGCGGCGCGAGCCGGCGGGGTCGGAGAGATCCGTTCCGACATCCTGGGGGCCGCCTTTGCGGCGGCGCTGATGTCGTCGCTGCGCGTCTGGGCGGAGCACGGTGCGGGGTCGCGGACCCCGGAGGCCGTCCTCGACGAGGCGCTGCACAGCCTCGACGACCTGCGCTGGAAGTAGTCCGCGGACATCCGGCGCGATGCCGGACACGTACGGAGTGAACCCATCCAGAAGGGACGCACTCATGGACACAGGACAGTTGGACGATCTGCTCGACTCCTCCGCACCCGTCGCCTGGTCACTCGACCCCCGCGACGTGCGGGCGATGATGGCGGAGGCCCGGGTGGTTGAGGGGCCGAAGCGACCCCGACGGCGCGTGAGGACGGCTCTGACAGCCGGTGCTGCGCTCGCCCTGATCGTCGGAGGCGGTGGAGTCGCCGTCGCCGCCGGTCTCGTCACGTGGCCCGGCTCGCTCGAACATCCGGACGGCTCCTACGGGTTCGCGCTTCCCAGCGGCAGAGCCTGTGAGGTGCGGTTGCTCGTCGAGGATCGCACGGCCTCGACGACCGATGCCGGTCAGGACGACGTGTCGACACGTGACGTGCAGGACTCCGTCGCGACCTGGCTGCGCGATGGCGCGCTGGAGCGTGAGCTCGACCTGGAAGCGGCGGACGACGAGGCCGCGCGAATCCTCGCGGAACAGGCGGACAGGTACGGGATGACCGTGCTGATCGGCGCGGATGGTTGGCTCGCCGACGCCGCGATCGCACCGGGGCGTCCCGATGCCGATGACGCTCGAGCGTTCGCGGTGAACCGTGCGGTGCACGAGGCGATGATCGATCATCTCGTCGGCGCCGGGTTCCCGGAGGACACGTGGATGTTCAGCGCGGATGGCGGAGTCAAATGCGAGGCCGAGTGAGTCCCGATTCCGTCCGTCTCACCACGGCGGTCGAGGCCAACGCATCCGACCTCCTCTCCTATGTCTCGCGCCGCGTCGGTCCGGACGACGCCCCCGACCTGCTCGGGGAGACCATGGTCGTCGCCTGGCGCCGAGTACGGGAACTCCCCGTCGACGCGGAACGAGCGCGGATGTGGCTCTTCGGCATCGCGCGAGGCACACTGCTCAACCACGCGCGCGGCCAGCGCCGACGCTGGGCTCTGGTCGATCGGATCCGCGGCGATGCGGCCGAGGGCAGGAGCGGCCCGGCGGCGGATGCAGGTGCGGAGGTGCGCGACGCGATCACGCGTCTCGATCCCGATCGCGCCGAGATCGTGCGTCTCGTGCACTGGGACGGCTTCTCGCTCACGGAGGCGGCCGAGCTTCTCGGCATCCCTGCATCGACGGCCAGAGGCCGCTATCAGCGTGCGAAGGAGGAACTCCGTGCCGCGCTGAGCATCGAGGTTCCGCTCGCGTAGAATCGAAGCACCATGGCTACGTTTGGCACGCTCTCCGATCGGCTCACCGAGACCTTCCGCAACCTGCGCACGAAGGGAAAGCTCACCGCCGCCGACGTCGACGGCACCGTGCGCGAGATCCGTCGCGCACTCCTCGACGCCGACGTCGCGCTGTCCGTCGTGAAGGAGTTCACCGCGAAGGTGCGCGAGCGCGCGCTCGGCGATGAGGTGAACAAGGCCCTCAACCCGGCCCAGCAGGTCGTGCAGATCGTCAACGAGGAGCTCATCCAGATCCTCGGCGGCGAACAGCGTCGCCTCCAGTTCGCGAAGACGGCGCCGACGGTCATCATGCTCGCCGGCCTTCAGGGCTCGGGAAAGACGACCTTCGCCGGAAAGCTCGCGAAGCAGCTCGAAGGCGAGGGGCACACCCCGCTCCTCGTCGCCGCTGACCTGCAGCGTCCGAACGCCGTGAATCAGCTCCAGGTCGTCGCGGAACAAGCCGGCGCGACCGTCTACGCCCCCGAGCCGGGCAACGGCATCGGCGACCCGGTCAAGGTCTCGCGCGACGGCGTCGAGCACGCCCGTCGCCACCAGCACGACGTCGTCATCATCGACACCGCCGGACGTCTCGGCGTCGACGCGGAGCTCATGAAGCAGGCCGCCGACATCCGCAAGGCCGTAGACCCCGACGAGGTGCTCTTCGTCATCGACGCGATGATCGGTCAAGACGCCGTCAACACGGCCAAGGCCTTCCAGGACGGCGTCGACTTCACCGGCGTCGTGCTCTCCAAGCTCGACGGCGATGCCCGAGGCGGTGCGGCTCTGTCCGTCGCCTCCGTGACCGGGCGCCCCATCATCTTCGCCTCGACGGGCGAGCGCCTCGAAGACCTCGAGCCTTTCCACCCCGATCGCATGGCGAGCCGCATCCTCGACCTCGGCGACATCCTCACACTCATCGAGCAGGCCCAGCAGGCCTTCGATGAGGAAGAGGCCATGAAGATGGCCGAGAAGCTCGCGACCGAGCAGTTCACGCTCGAGGACTTCCTCGGCCAGCTTCAGCAGATGAAGAAGATGGGCTCGATGAAGAAGATGCTCGGCATGCTGCCGGGCATGGGCCAGATGAAGCAGCAGCTCGAGGACTTCGACGAGCGCGAGATCGACCGCACCGAGGCGATCATCCGCTCCATGACTCCGGTCGAGCGCCGCAACCCCAAGATCCTCAACGGCTCCCGACGACTGCGCATCGCGCGCGGTTCCGGCATGACGGTGACGGATGTGAATCAGCTCGTGCAGCGCTTCGACCAGGCCGCGAAGATGATGAAGACGGTCGCCCGTGGGGGGACGCCGAACATCCCGGGCATGGGACCCGTCCCCGGGATGGGACGCCCCGGAGCGTCGTCGAAGCGCGGCAAGAAGGGCAAGTCCTCCGGCGGTTCGAGGTCGGGCAACCCGGCCAAGCGCGCCGCGGAGAACGCCGGTCTCACCGCCCCGACCACTCCCACCGGGTCGGGCTTCGGCCTCGGCGGGGCGAAGGCGGCACCGAGCGAGGCCGACCTCGCCGAGATCCAGAAGCTCTTCGGCAAGGGCTGATCCCCTCAGCGTCGGACGAGCGCGGTCTCGGCTGCGCCGGGAACGGCCGGCACGGGCTTCGGTCGAGTGACGAGCTGGCCTGAGACGAGCGCGCCCAGCACGAGCGTCATTCCGATCGCCTGCAGGGGCGTGAAGCTCTCTCCGGCGACGGTCGCTCCGAGGATCGTCGCGACGACGGGCGAGAGCAGCGCGAGCAGCCCCGGGGCGATGACCGGGAGTCGCTGGATGCCGCGGAACCACAGCGTGTAGGCGAAGAGGCCGCCCACAGTGCCCAGCCACAGGTAGCCGAGCGCGGCACCGCCGTCGATCTGCGGCGGCGCGCCCTCGATCAGGAACGTGAGCGGCAGCAGCAGAAGTCCTCCGGCGGTGAGCTGCCATCCTGCGTAGGCGATGGGTCCGACGCCCTCCGGACGACCCCAGCGCTTCGTGAGGATCATTCCGACCGCGGTCGCCGTGACGCCCCCCAGGGCCGCCAGGATGCCGATGGCGTCCAGCTCAGCTGCGGGCCCGAGGACGACGAGTGCGACGCCGCCGGCGCCGACGGTCGCCGCCGCCGCGGTGAGCGGACGGATCCTCTCGTGCAGCACGAGAGAACCGAGTGCGAGGATGATCAGCGGCTGCACGCCGGCGACGGCCGCCGCCACTCCACCGGGAAGACGCTCGGCCGCGAGGAACAGCAGGGGGAAGAACGCCCCGATGTTCAGGACGCCGAGGGTGAGCGACTTGAGCCACCAGGAGCCGCGGGGAAGGGACCGTCCGATCGCGATGGCGACCAGTCCGGCGGGAAGCGAGCGGAGAAGACCCGCGAGCAGCGGATGCCCGGCGGGCAGCAGCTCGGTGGTGACGAGGTATGTCGTGCCCCAGGCCATCGGAGCCAGAGCGGTGAGGAGCACCGTGGTCAGTCGATTCATGATTCCAGCGTGATGGCTGCAGAGGAATGAGTCCAACGCATAGTTGTCAACTCATGCATGAGCAGAGATCATGAATGAATGGACCTTCAGCAACTGCGATACGCGGTCGAGATCGCGGACGCATCGAGCTTCACCCGCGCAGCCGAACGCTGCTTCGTCACGCAGTCCGCATTGAGTCATCGGATCGCCGCGCTGGAGAGCGAACTCGGTCAGCGGTTGTTCACCCGCACGAGTCGGAGCGTCCGGGTGACCGAGGCCGGTGAGGCCTTCGTGCGGAGGGCACGAGTCGCCCTCGCCGCCGCGGAGGGCGCGAGGGAGGATGCCGCGGCTGCCGTGGGACGGGTCATCGGGACTCTGCGCCTCGGTGTGATCCCGACCGTCGCCGCGGTGGACGTCCCCGCCCTCATCGCGCGGTTCCGCGCGGCGCATCCGTCCGTTCGCGTCGAGCTCACCGTGGGCAACAGCGACACCCTGATCTCATCCGTCCGACACGGCGATCTCGACGTCGCCCTCCTCGGGCTTCGAGAGGAGAGCATCCCGAGCGGTGTCGCCCTGCGCACGCTGTCCAGGGAGCGGCTCGTCGCCGCGATGCCGCCGCATCATCGACTCGCCCGCCGGAAGAGCATCCGACTCGCCGATCTCGCCGGCGAGGTGTTCGCCGACTTCCCCGCGGGCACGTCAGGGCGCGCGCAGAGCGATTCCGCATTCGCGGGCGCCGGTGTGGTCAGAGATGTGGCGTTCGAGGCCGACTCGGCAGAGCTGATCCTCGGCCTCGTATCCGCAGGACTGGCGATGACCCTGCTCGCTCCGGGTGTCGTCGCCCGGTCGCAGGCCGCGGTCGAGTCGGTGCCGGTCGACGACGGTCCGATCCGGGTCGAGTACGCGGCGTGGGATGAGCAGGCGCCGAGGACCGTCGCCAGGGCCTTTCTCGTCGAGTTGGAGACCGCAGATCTCGGCTGACCGCAGCAGGGCGGGCCCGGAGAGGACTCCGGACCCGCCCTGTCGTTCAGCGAAGCGAGATCACTTCACGTCGTCGTCGACCCAGTCCATCGACTTGGTGACGGCCTTGCGCCACAGGCGCAGCTGGCGGTCGCGCTCAGCGACCTCCATGGACGGCTCCCAGCGCTCGTCCTCCTGCCAGTTCGCGGACAGGTCGTCGAGGCCGTTCCAGAATCCAACGGCCAGACCTGCGGCATAGGCGGCGCCGAGCGCGGTGGTCTCGGCCACGACCGGACGGACGACCGGGACGCCGAGCACATCCGCCTGGAACTGCATGAGCGCGTCGTTGGCGACCATGCCGCCGTCGACCTTCAGCTCAGTCAGGTCGACACCGGCGTCTGCGTTCACGGCATCCAGCACATCACGCGTCTGGAAGGCGACGGCCTCGAGCGCTGCGCGAGCGATGTGGTTCTTGTTCGCGTAGCGGGTGAGGCCGACGATCGCACCGCGGGCGTCCGGACGCCAGTAGGGCGCGAACAGACCGGAGAACGCGGGGACGATGTACACGCCGCCGTTGTCGTCGACCTGCTTCGCCAGCTCCTCCACCTCGGGGGCGGAGTCGATGATGCCGAGCTGGTCGCGCAGCCACTGGATCAGCGATCCCGTGACGGCGATCGAACCTTCGAGAGCGTAGTGGGTCGGTCCGTCGCCGAGCTTGTAGCCGACGGTGGTGAGCAGCCCGTTCTTCGAGTGGACGATCTCCTCGCCCGTGTTGAAGATGAGGAAGCAGCCCGTGCCGTAGGTGTTCTTGCTCTCGCCGGCGTTGAACGCGGCCTGTCCGAAGGTCGCGGCCTGCTGGTCGCCCAGGATGCCGGCGATCGGCGTCTCGCGAAGCAGCGAGGAGTCCTCTGCGGCGCCGTAGACCTCGGAAGAGGAGCGGATCTCGGGCATCATCGAGCGCGGCACGCCGAACGCCTCGAGGATGTCGTCGCGCCACTCCAGCGTCTCGAGGTCCATGAACATGGTGCGAGACGCGTTCGTGACGTCGGTGGCGTGCACGCCGCCGTCGACGCCGCCGGTGAGGTTCCAGAGAACCCAGCAGTCGGTGGTGCCGAAGAGGAGGTCGCCCGCCTCGGCCTTCTCGCGAGCGCCCTCGACGTTCTCGAGGATCCACGCGATCTTCGTGCCGGAGAAGTAGGTCGCCAGGGGCAGGCCGACGACGGGCTTGAAGCGCTCGACGCCGCCCTCCGCCGCGAGACGGTCGACGATGGCCTGCGTGCGCGTGTCCTGCCAGACGATCGCGTTGTACACCGGCTGACCCGTGGTCTTGTCCCAGACGACCGCGGTCTCGCGCTGGTTGGTGATGCCGACTGCGGCGATGTCGTGGCGGGTCAGGTCGGCGCGGCTCAGGGCCAGGCCGATGACCTCCTGCACGTTGCGCCAGATCTCGGCCGCGTCGTGCTCGACCCAGCCGGCCTGCGGCAGGATCTGCTCGTGCTCCTTCTGGCCCGTCGCGATGATGCTGCCCTTCTTGTCGAAGATGATCGCGCGGCTGGAGGTGGTTCCCTGGTCGATGGCGATGATGTAGTCAGCCATGGTGTGTTCTCCTTTGAATTCAGGGGTCAGGCGAGGTGGAGCAGTGCCGGCGCCACGAGAGCGGCGATCACACCGCCGATGAGCGGACCGACGACCGGGACCCACGAGTAGGACCAGTCGCTGGAGCCCTTGCCCTTGATGGGCAGGATCGCGTGAGCGATGCGCGGACCGAGGTCACGGGCGGGGTTGATGGCGTAGCCCGTGGGGCCACCGAGGGACGCGCCGATGCCGACGACGAGGAGGGCGACCGGCAGTGCCGTGAGCGGGCCGAGGCCTCCGGGGGTTCCGACCTCGATGTCGCCGTAGTCCGCGAACGCGAAGATGACGAACACGAGCACGAACGTGCCGATGATCTCCGTGACGAGGTTCCAGCCGTACGAGCGGATCGCGGGACCGGTCGAGAACACGCCGAGCTTGTTGGCGGCTTCGGGCTCCTCGTCGAAGTGCTGCTTGTAGCCGAGCCAGACGATGATGGCACCGATGATCGCGCCGAGCAGTTCTGCACCGGTGGCGGTGGCGAACATGGCGAAGTCGATCTTCTTGGCGACCAGGAGTCCGATGCCGACGGCGGGGTTCAGGATCGCGCCGGAGTATGCGGAGACGAGCACACCCGCGAACACCGCGAGGCCCCACCCCCAGTTGACCATGAGGAAGCCGCCGCCGTTGCCCTTGTTCTTGGCGAGCGCGACGTTCGCGACGACTCCACAACCCAGAATGATGAGCATCGCCGTGCCGACGAGCTCAGACAGGAAGTAGAGACCGAGATTCACATCAGTCATGTCTTCATTGACCTTTCTTGTGCGGCAGGACCCCTCAGTCCTGCCGCGTTATGAGGGATTTCACGTCGCAGAGGAGGGCGACGGTGGGAATCTCGTCAGCCGCGTGCGCGGGACGAGATGTTCAGGCCGTGTCGTTCGTTGAGGAGGAGTCGGGTCTGCTCGATCTCTGCATCGTGGCGGTCGCGATCCCAGTCCAGCAGGGGAGCGAGCGCGTCGCCGATCTCGTCGAGAACCTCTGCGCTCGCATGTCCGGTGAAGGCGATGCTCGTGCGCCGCAGGATCACGTCCTGCAGTCGAGCGACGAGCTCGTTCTTCACCATCCACTCGAGCTCGCGAGTGGAGAGGTCGCCGCCGGCGAGGGGGGCGTCTTCTCCCTGCTCGATGTAGTCCCAGACCTGAGCCGCTCGCGTTCCGTAGCGGGCGAGGAGGTGATCGGCACGGGCGCCGGCGCCGGGGAGGTTCTCCTGGATCCAGATGCGGCGCGCCTTCTCGGTGCGGGGGAAGTCACGACCGCCGCCGATGGCGCGACCGGCGGTCGACACGGTGCGGGTGCGGCCGACCAGGCCGAGCACCACATCGGAGAGCGACTCTCCCAGGGCGCGGAACGTGGTCCACTTGCCCCCGACGAGGCTGACCAGGGGAGTGGCGCCCTTCCCGTCCACCTCGATGCGGTAGTCGCGGGAGACGAAACCGGGCGCGGTGTCCTCGTGGCGGGGCAGCGGACGGATGCCGGAGAAGTTGTAGACGATCTGGTCGCGGGAGACGTCGATCTGCGGGAACACGTGATGGATGAGGTCGAAGAAGTACGTGACCTCCTCGTCCGTGCACACCGGGACCTCGCGAGGGTCGGCGTCGATGTCGGTGGTGCCGACGAGCACGCGGCCCTTGAGCGGGTAGATGAGCACGATGCGGCCGTCGGAGTGCTCGAAGAAGATCTCGCGACCGCGGGTCGCCTCGAGCAGCTCCGGGTGGTCGAGCACGATGTGCGAGCCCTTGGTGCCGCCCATGAAGCGCGTGATGTCGCCGAGCGCATCGTTCGTGAGGTCGGTCCACGGGCCGGAGGTGTTCACCACCACGTCGGAGGCGATGCTGAACTCGGTGCCGCTCTCGCGGTCGCGCAGCAGGACCTTGTCGCCGTCACGGCCGATGGCCTCGACGTAGTTGAGCGCGATCGCTCCAGGGTGCGCAGCGCGGCCGTCCTGGAGGACGTCGAGGGCCAGACGCTCGGGGTCGTGCATCGAGGCGTCGTAGTAGGTCGCCGTGTACTTGATGTGCGGGTCGAGCGCGGGCAGCTCCGCGAGGGACTTCTTGCGACCGAGGAAGCGGTGGCGCGGCACCATGCCGCCGTCACGCGAGAACGTGTCGTAGATGGTGAGGCCGACCTTGATCAGGAACGCGCCGCGCTCCTGGGGCTTCCCGCTCTTGTGCGTCAGGAAGCGCAGGGGAGCGGACAGGATGCCGGAGAACGTGGAGTAGATCGGGATCGTCGTCTGCAGCGGCTTCACGTAGTGCGGCGCGATCTTCAGCAGGCCGTTGCGCTCCTCCACGGATTCACGAACGAGACGGAACTCGCCGTTCTCGAGGTAGCGGATCCCGCCGTGGATCATGTGGCTCGACGCCGACGATGCGCCGGACGCGAAGTCCCCGCGCTCGACCAGGACCACGTCGACGCCCTGGAGCGCCAGATCGCGGAACGTCGAGATGCCGTTGATGCCTCCGCCGATGACCAGGACGCTGGTGCGTTCGGCTTCGCGGACTGCTGTGACCTCGGCGCGCTCCGCCGATGAGTGTGTCGACTCGATCATCCTCGACCTCTCTTCTCTGCTTGCCCCCAGCTTCGACCCGGTGGACCGGCGCGCGCAAGTCCGCTGCACATATGTGCAAGGATCGGGGTACGGGAGGTCGTGATGGCACAGGCAGACGCGCATTCACGCGATTCGAAGCTGATCGCCGCGCTCACCGCGGCGCAGCTCTACTACATGCAGGACAAGACGATGGAGGTCATCGCCCAGGAGCTGGGCACCTCCAGGTCGTCCGTGTCACGGCTGCTGAGCTTCGCGAGGGAGAGCGGACTGGTCGACATCCGCATCAACTCCCCGCTCGAACGCCTGGGCATGCTGGAGCAGCGCATCCGCGACCGCCATCACGTCGCGGCGCACGTGGTCCCGATGCCCGAGATCGTCAGCGAGGTGGAGCGGCTGGAGCGCGTGGCCCTCACCGCGGGGCGGCTGCTCTCGCAGTTCGTGGACTCGAACATGATCATCGGCGTCGCCTGGGGGTCGACCATCAGCGCGGTGAGTCGTGGACTGACGCAGAAGGAGACGCACAACACCACGTTCGTGCAGCTCAACGGCGCGGGCAACACCCAGACCAGCGGCGTCGAGTACTCGAGCGACATCCTGCAGAGGTTCGGGAGCGCATTCGGCGCGCAGGTCCAGCAGTTCCCCGTTCCCGCTTTCTTCGACGATCCGTCGACGCGTGAGGCGATGTGGCGGGAGAGGAGCACCCGGCGCGTGCTCGATCTGCAGGCGAAGATGGACATCGCGGTCTTCAGCCTCGGCTCCCCGGCCGCGGAGGTGCCCAGCCGGGTCTACGTCGGCGGGTATCTGAGCCGGGACGACTACCGGAGTCTTCGGGAGGATCACGCGATCGGCGACGTCGCGACGGTCTTCTTCCGTGCGGACGGGTCATGGCGCGACATCCGGGTCAACGCGAGGGCCACGGGCCCCGGACTCGATCGGCTCCGTCGCGTTCCCCGACGGGTCTGCGTCGTCTCAGGCATCCCGAAGCTGGTCAGCCTGAGATCGGCGATCGCGGCCGACCTCGTCACCGATGTCGTCCTCGACGAGGGGCTCGCCCGCCAGCTCGTCGAGGACTGAGGTCAGTCGTGGGTCGACGTCTCCGGCCCTGAGCGGAACTCGCGGATCAGGTGCTGCACGACCGCCGACAGATCGCCACCTGCGGCATCCGCGACCGCCAGCTGCCGCGCGTGGCTTGCGCCGTCGGCCAGGATCGTGCCGATGCTCGCGTACTCCTTCGCGCACCCCAGATCGTGCGCCACCGGTGCGAGCTGCTCGAGCGTCTCGGCGAGGTGGTCCCTGACGGGACGCTGGATGCCGTCGGCATCGACGATCACGCGCGCATCGAGCCCGTACCGAGCCGCTCGCCACTTGTTCTCACGGTGGTACCAGGCGGGGAGCTCGGGCAGAGTGCGTCCTTCGTCGAGCTCGCGCGAGAAGTGCTCGACGAGGACTTGAACCAGAGACGCCACGGCGGCGAGCTCGGGAAGGGTCGACATCCCGTCGCATGCGCGCACTTCGATGGTGCCCCAGCGCGGCGCGGGCCTGATGTCCCAGCGCACTTCGGAGGCGTCGGCCATCACGCCGGTGCGGATCATGTCGTCGAGGTACCCCTCGAACTGCGACCAGTCGTGCAGAGGCCAGGGGAGACCCGCGGTGGGGAGCTGCTGAAAGACGAGAGCGCGGTTGGAGGCGTACCCCGTGCTCTCGCCCGCCCAGAACGGGCTGGACGCGGCCAGAGCCTGGAGATGCGGGAGGAAGCCGGCGAGAGCGTTGATGATGGGGAAGACCTTGCGGTGATCTTCGACGCCCACGTGCACATGGATGCCCCAGATCATCATGTTGCGGCCCCACCACTGGGTGCGCTCGATGAGCTTGTGATAGCGGGTCTTGTCGGTGACCTGCTGCTCGTACCACTGCGCGAACGGATGGCTCCCCGCCGAGAGCAGTTCGATGCCCGCCGGGTCCGTCGCCGCGCGGACCGCGGCGATCGCCTTCGCGATGTCGTCCACCGCGTGCGCGACCGACGTGCCGACGCCGCTGGTCACCTCGATCGTGTTGGTGAGCAGCTCGCCGGTGACGGTGTGGCGCTCATCGGCGCTCTCCGCTTCCAGCGCGGCGAGCAGCTCGGGGGCGCGGCCGACGAGGTCGCCGCTCACCGGATCGGCGAGCATGATCTCCCATTCCAGGCCGACGGTGGACCTGGCGGATGGAGCGAATTCGAGCTTCACGAGCACAGTCTCGCACGCAGCTCTCGCGACACGGCAACCCCCGTGTCGCCACGTTTCGCGCCAGGAGCCCGCATCTGGCAGAATAGAGGTTTGGACGACGTGCTCGACCCTCTATCCAGCACTCATCCACCCTTTCAGAGCTTCCGCCGGGTGTGCACCCCACTCTCCAGGCGATCGGTTCGTTTCCTTCCACACAATTCAGGAGAATCGTGGCTGTCAAGATTCGTCTCAAGCGCCTGGGCAAGATCCGTGCGCCCTACTACCGCATTGTCGTCGCCGACTCGCGCACCAAGCGCGACGGTCGTGTGATCGAGGAGATCGGCAAGTACCACCCCACCGAGGAGCCCTCGTTCATCGAGGTCGACTCCGAGCGTGCCCAGTACTGGCTCTCCGTCGGCGCTCAGCCGACCGAGCAGGTCACCGCCCTCCTCAAGATCACGGGCGACTGGGGCAAGTTCAAGGGCGACAAGGACGCGAAGTCCACCCTTCGGGTCGCCGAGCCCAAGGCCGCGTTCGAGATCGACGCGTCCAAGAAGTCCGTCGTGAAGCCGAAGGCGGAGAAGAAGGAGGCTCCCGCTGCGGAGGCTCCCGCCGCCGTCGAGGCCGACGCGGAGGCCGCTGAGGCCCCCGCCGCCGACGCAGAGTAATCGTCGTGCTCGCCGCCGCGCTCGAACACATCGTCAAGGGGATCGTCGATCACCCCGAAGATGTGCACATCACCGCATCCACCTCGCCGCGAGGCGATCTGCTCGAGGTGCGTGTGCATCCCGACGACCGTGGACGCGTGATCGGGCGCGGCGGCCGCACCGCGAAGGCACTTCGCACCCTCATCTCCGCTCTGGCGGACGGGCGTCGTGTCCGTGTCGATGTCGCGGACGACTGACGTGGTGCAGAAGGACCGCAATCAGGGCAAGAACCAGCTTCGCGTCGGCCGCCTCGTCAAGGCCCACGGCCTGAAGGGCGCGCTCAAGCTGGAGCTGTACACCGACAATCCCGAGCGTCGATTCGTCACGGGAGCCGAGTTCACGTTGCAGGTGCCAGAGGCATCTCCGTGGCACGGCAAGACCGTCACCGTCCGCGAGTACCGCGTGATGAACGGCAACCCCGTCGTGTTCCTCGACGATGTCGAGGACCGGTCCGCCGCCGAAGGACTCGTCCGTGCGATCCTCTGGATCGACCAGGACACGTCCGAGGTCGAGGAGAACGCCTGGTTCGACCAGCAGCTCGTGGGCCTCGATGTCGTCCGCGATGACGTCGTCGTCGGGAAGGTCGCTCGCATCGAGCACTTCCCCGCGCAGGACCTGCTGATCGTCAAGGCCGGCGACCAGGAGATCATGGTGCCGTTCGTCGAGGCCATCGTGCCGACCGTCGATGTGGCGGCGGGCAAGGTCATCGTGACCCCTCCTGCCGGCCTCTTCGAGGAGCTGCCGGATGCCGCAGGTTCGGAAGAGGACGCCGCCGCAGACGCGGCCGAGTGATCGCGGCCGCCGTGCGCATCGACGTCCTCTCCATCTTCCCGTCGTACTTCGACGGGCTCACGCTGTCGCTGCTCGGCAAGGCGCAGGACGCCGGGATCCTCGATCTGAACGTCCGAGACCTCCGCGACTGGACGTACGACCGTCACCGCACCGTCGATGACACACCGTATGGCGGCGGCGCCGGGATGGTGATGAAGCCCGAGCCCTGGGGCGTCGCACTCGACGAGCTCGCCACGGCATCCGAACGGCCGACGATCATCTTCCCGTCCCCGGCGGGCGAGGTCTTCACCCAGGCGACTGCGAGGGATCTCGCGACGCGCGAGCACCTGATCTTCGGGTGCGGACGCTACGAGGGCATCGACGAGCGCGTCTTCGAGTACGCGGACACCGTCGGCGAGGTGCGCCTCATCAGCCTCGGGGACTACGTCCTCAACGGCGGAGAGGTCGCCACGATGGCGATGATCGAGGCGATCGGTCGACTGATCCCCGGAGTGGTCGGCAACCCCGAGAGCCTCGTCGAGGAGTCCCACGAGGACGGGCTGCTCGAGTACCCCTCCTATACGAAGCCGTCCATGTGGCGCGATCGCGCTGTGCCGGACGTGCTGCTCAGCGGCAACCATGCGGCGATCGCGACCTGGCGCCGCGAGCAGCAGCTCGAGCGCACCGCTCGGCGCCGACCCGACCTCCTGTCGGAGCAGGACGACTAGAGCATCCTCTCCGCACCGTGGTCGATCTCGAAGACCACGCCGGGCGGATGCCGGAGGCCCAGGGCCGTCGAGGAATCCAGCCCGCGCAGCTCCGCACGCAGCATCCGTCCGATCATCTCGTGACTCACGATCAGCGGTGCACCCTCAGCAGCCCACCCGCATGCCGAGAGAGCTCGACGCGCCCGCGCACGGACCTGTGCGTAGCTCTCGCCGCCGGGGAACGCCCAGCCGTAGCGGTTCTCGGCGCGCTCCTCACGGGCGGTCGGGAATGCGAGGTCTATCTCGTCCCACGTCATCCCCGCCATCTCGCCGTGGTGCAGCTCCGCGAGTTCGTCGATCTCCACGACGCGCGCTCCGAGGACTTCGGCGATGATGCCCGCCGTGTGCACGGCTCTGCCGAGAGGACTGCTGCAGATCGTCGTGATGCCGACAGCGCTGACCCGCAGGGCCGTGGACGCGGCCTGACGCACGCCGTCGACGGTGAGAGGGGAGTCGAGCTGCCCTTGGAGGCGGTGCTCGAGATTCCAGATCGTCTGCCCGTGGCGCACCAGGTACACGCGGTCGGGCACGTGACGATCCTGGGGAATCATGCACTCAATATGGCACAGCCGTGTCGATCCGGGCGCGCCCTGCGCTGATAGCGTCGAGTCATGGTCGATGAAACCCTGGCGCGCTCCTTCGAGGGGATCGGGTCGGAGTACGAGAGGTACCGACCAGGGTTCCCTGTCGGGGCGGTCGAGCTCCTCGCCCCCGACAGGGTGGGAACGATACTCGACCTCGGAGCGGGCACCGGCAAGTTCACCGAACTGCTGATCGGGCGCGCCGATCGTGTGGTCGCCGTCGAGCCGTCGACCGCCATGCTCGACGTGCTGCACGCCAAGCTGCCCGAGGTGACCGCCCTGAGTGGCACCGCGGAGCGGATTCCGCTGGAGGATGGGGCCGCAGACGCCGTCTCCGTCGCTCAGGCGTTCCACTGGTTCGATCGCGAGCCGGCGTGCGCCGAGATCACCCGGGTACTCGCTCCCGGAGGCGCGATGGCGCTGATCTGGAACCGCGCCGATCCTGCATGCGCCTGGGACCGTTCGTGCCATCGAATCGTGCACCCGGCCGTCGGTGCGTCAGACGACACCACGCGCGCCGCCGCGGAGGAGCTTCCCGGATTCCGCTTCTTCCGCCACGAGGAGCTCACCTGGCGGGAGGTCATCTCACGGGACGACTACATCGGTCGATGGACCACGGTGAGCAGTTTCCTCGTCGCCGATGAGCCGCGACGCGCGGAGATGCTGGCCGACGTCCATCGTGTGCTCGATGAGCATGTCGACACCGCAGGGCGCGCGGAACTCGATCTGCCGCATCTCACGGACGTGTACCTGTACCGTCGCGCCTGAGGGACTGTCCTCTTCGCCCGAACGACGGCGTGTGGGGGCCCGTCGCGTCGTGGAAGCCGACGCGACTCGGCGGCTGAGTCAGTCGACGCCGAGGAAGGAGCGGTCGGTGAGGATGATCGGACCGTCCTCGGTGACCGCGACGGTGTGCTCCGAGTGCGAACCCCGAGAGCCGTCCACGCTGCGCAGCGTCCAGCCGTCGGGGTCCGTGATCAGCTCGTCCGTGGTGGCGAGCAGCCACGGCTCCAGTGCGAACACGAGTCCCGCGCGCAGCGGGAAGCCACGACCGGCTCGCCCGTCGTTGGGCACATGCGGGTCGCCGTGCATGATGCGTCCGACCCCGTGGCCGCCGAAATCGGTGTTGATCGAGTAGCCCTCGCCGTGTGACACGGCGGCGATGGCCGCAGAGATGTCGCCGATGCGGTTGCCGACGACAGCGGCCTGGATCGCCGCGTCCAGCGCGCGTTCCGTGGTCTCGATGAGGCGGAGGTCCTCGTCGCGCGGTGTGCCGACGACGAACGACACCGCCGAATCGGCGACCCAGCCGTCCACGGACACGGCGAAGTCGAGCGACACGAGGTCCCCGTCGCGAATCGTGTAGTCGTGGGGGAGTCCGTGCAGGACCGCGTCGTTCACCGAGGTGCAGATGACCTTGCCGAACGGACTCGCTCCGAACGAAGGGTGGTAGTCGATGTAGCAGGACTCGGCGCCGGCCTTGCGGATCATGTCGTGTGCGCGACGGTCGATCGAGAGGAGGTTCGTGCCGACCTTCGTCTCGTCGCGCAGGGTCGCCAGGGTCTCGGCGACGAATCGCCCGGCTGCGCGCATCTCGTCGATCTCGGCAGGGGTGCGCAGTTCGATCATGGGGTGTCCTCTCGTCCACTCCATTCTCCCTGATGCGGCGGCCGCGGAGATCCGCGCGCTCACAGCGAACACCGGGGTGAGGGTGGGCCGCGCGTCGTACGATCTGAACATGTGGTTGCGTCAGGCGTTCTTCCGGTGGCTGCTTCCGGCTGCCTTCCTGCTCCCGCTCTGGCTGGTCATCGGGGGGATCGTCTTCCACGCGGGGTGGGGGATGCTCTGGGTGCTGTTCATCGCGGTGCCCTCGGTCTTCGTCGGGCAGCTTCTCCTCACGCTGCTCACGCGCTCTCGCCCGTCGGTCCGCATCGAACGGGCGGTGTCCTGGTGGGACGTCGCCGGTTTCACGCTCTGGCATGCGCTCACCATCGCGGTCGGCTGCTTCATCGAGGGCGCATTCGGTTGGTTGCTGGCCGGCGCCATCATCGTGGGCATCGCGCTCGTCTGGCTCCAGCTGTGGCAGCTCTGGAGCGAGGCGAAGGGCAGCGGCGCCCGTCTCCGGGAGACCATCTCGTGGTCGACGGTTCCCGCGCCGGACGAGCCCGCGCCGCAGACCACCGTGCACGAGGTCATCGTCGTGCGGGAGACCGACCCCCGCGACTGATCCTCGTTTTGGCCGCGGCACGCATCCATGGCAGAATGGATGTTTGTGCCGTGACCGGTTCTGCCTCAGGGGAACCCGCGGACGCGCAAGCGCCGTACGATGCACATCCGTTCTTGTTCCTTTGAAAACATGCAACCGACCTGAGGCGAGTGCAGAAAGAGACGATCATGCAGATCCTCGACGCCGTCGATGCGGCTTCGCTCCGTTCCGACATCCCGGTCTTCAACCCCGGAGACACCGTCAACGTCCACGTGAACATCACCGAGGGCACCCGCTCTCGCGTCCAGGTCTTCAAGGGCGTCGTCATCGGCCGCCAGGGCGACGGCGTGCGCGAGACCTTCACGGTCCGCAAGATCAGCTTCCAGGTGGGCGTCGAGCGCACCTTCCCGGTGCACTCCCCGGTGATCGACCACATCGAGGTCGTCACCCGCGGTGACGTGCGTCGCGCGAAGCTCTACTACCTCCGCCAGCTGCGCGGCAAGAAGGCGAAGATCAAGGAGAAGCGCGACAACTGACGCGCAGGTTCTCCACAGCACCCCGGGACACGATGTTCCGGGGTGCTGTGTTTTGCGCCGGATGTGCGACCCTTGGTAGTGCCGTCTCAGAGCGGTGCGAGACTGTGAAGGAACCTTGATGACGACTGAGCCCGCCACCGCGTCCACGCCACCCGTCAAGCGGCGCCGCGGGTTCCTCATCTTCCTGCGCGACGTTCTGGTGATCGTGCTGATCGCCGCGCTGGTGTCCTTCGTCGTGAAGACCTTCGTCGTGCGCTCCTTCTACATCCCGTCGGCGTCCATGGAGCAGACGCTCATGGTCAACGACCGCATCCTGGTCGACGAGCTCACCCCGCACTGGACGGGATACGACCGCGGTGACGTCGTGGTGTTCAAGGACCCGGGCGGCTGGCTCGACCCGCAGCCGCAGACCCCGGCGGCGCCGCCGCTCGTGCAGGCGGTGGACTGGGTTCTCAACCTCGTCGGCATCTCCGCGACCGACTCGCAGGATCATCTGGTCAAGAGGATCATCGGGCTCCCCGGCGATCACGTCGTGTGCTGCAACGCGCTCGGCCAGATCACCATCAACGGCACCCCCATCGACGAGCTGTCCTATCTGAACCTCCCGCAGGGGGACACAGCCGCCTCCAACGCGCCCTTCGACGTGGTGGTTCCGAAGGATTCCCTCTGGCTGCTGGGAGACAACCGCGATCGCTCGCGCGATTCCCGTGAGCATCAGGATCTCCCGAGCGGAGGCTTCGTGCCTCTCGCGAACGTCGTGGGCAAGGCGTTCCTCACGACCTGGCCCCTGAACCGCTTCGGGACGATCGACGGCCACCACGACACCTTCAACGGCGTGCCGGATCCGGAATGACCGTCGTCGCACCCAAGCTCACCCTCGAACGGAAGCTCCTGAGCGAGTGCGAGCTGATCATCTCGCTCGACGAGGTGGGCAGGGGCGCACTCGCGGGACCGGTCGCCGTCGGAGCGGCCGTGATGGATGCGGCTGGTGCACGTCGCCGCGTTCCCGAAGGCCTGCGTGATTCAAAGCTCGTCACCGAGAAGCGTCGTCCGGACGTCGCAGCGCGCGCCGCGGCCTGGGTGCGTGCATCCGGTGTCGGCTGGGCCAGTGCGGCGGAGATCGACGAAGTCGGGATCATGAGGGCGCTGGGGCTTGCGGCGTCACGAGCGGTGCAGAGCGTAGTGGATCAGGGCGTCGCTATCGAGAGCGCTCTCGTGCTGCTCGACGGGAACCATGACTACGTCTCTCGGGTGCACCCGGTGCCGCTCCGCGTGCGCTCCCAGGTGAAGGCCGACCGCGACTGCGCATCGGTGTCGGCGGCATCGGTGATCGCGAAGGTCGCGAGAGACACGCACATGGCCGAGCTGCATCTCTCGCATCCCGACTACCAATGGGACAGGAACAAGGGCTATGCCAGCCCCGAGCATCGCGATGCGATCCGCGCACGGGGACTGTCTCCTCATCACCGTGCATCGTGGGCGATCACGGACGCTCCCACGCTGTTCTGATCCGCGTTCTGAGCGGCTCCGTGCCGCGCGGTGGTGCGCACGACTCTAGGATGGACACATCATGGATGAGGAAGCATTCGACGACTACGACCGCGAACTCGAGCTGGCGCTGTTCCGCGAGTACCGGGACGTCGTCTCCCAGTTCCAGTACGTCGTCGAAACGGAGCGCCGGTTCTACCTGGCGAACGAGGTGAACGTCGTCCGTCGTGACACCGAGCACGACTTCTACTTCGAGATCTCGATGAGCGATGTCTGGGTGTGGGACATCTACCGCGCTGATCGCTTCGTGAAGGCCGTGCGCGTCCTCACGTTCAAGGACGTCAACGTCGAAGAGCTGCAGCGTCGGGAGTTCGAACTTCCGCAGGAGCTCTCCCTCGACGGCGAGTAGCCGTCCCCAAGAGGCGATCCTCGGCGAGTTGTCCACCGATTCGCGGAATGGTGAGAGTGCGCCCGCGCTCCTCCTGAGGCGGATCGGCAGGCTGTCGACATGGCAGCGAAAGACGACCTCGGCGCAGCGGGGGAAGAGCGGGCGACCCGCTATCTGATCGACCACGGGTACGAGATACTCGACCGGAACTGGCGATGTCCGCAGGGCGAGATCGACATCGTCGCCGCGCAGGGCCAGGTGCTCGCGATCGTCGAGGTCAAGACCCGTCGGTCGACGGCGTTCGGCCATCCGTTCGAGGCGATAGACGCACGAAAACGACGTAGGCTCTGGCAGCTCGCACATGCCTGGATGGAGCGGCACTCCGATCAGGTTCGGGGAAGGACGGTCCGGCTCGACGCGATCGGCGTGATCGGACCCGATCCGGATGCCGGACAGCTCGAACACCTGAAGGATCTGTCATGACGACGGCGCGGACCTGGGCGGTCGCGTTGTCGGGGGTCGACGGGCATCTGGTCGAGGTCGAGGCAGACCTCTCGAATCAGACGCCGGAGTTCAAGATCATCGGCCTCCCCGACAAGGCCCTGGGTGAGGCGGTCCAGCGCGTCCACAATGCGTGCAAGAACGCGGAGCTCGACCTTCCGCGCCGACGACTCACCGTGAACCTGTCACCCGCGAGTCTTCCCAAGCACGGATCGGGATTCGACCTGGCGATCGCCGTATCGGCGCTGGCTGCAGGGGGAGCGGTGCAGCAGAGGTCGATCTCCCGCACGGTGCACATCGGCGAACTCGGCCTGGATGGTCGGGTGAGACCGGTGCCAGGGGTGCTGCCCGCCGTGTTCGCGGCGGCACGCGCCGGCTTCGACCAGGTGATCGTCCCTCATGCGAATGCCGACGAAGCTCGTCTCGTGCCGGGCATCGATGTGCGTGCCGCTCGCTCGCTGGCGGAGGTCGCCGTCTGGCACGGAGCCGATGTGGTGGTTCCGGAGGTCGATCCCGTGCCCGCCGCGGCTCCTTCCGTCGAACCCGAGGCTCACGGTGATCTGGCGGACGTGGTGGGCCAGGACGAAGCGGTGACGGCGCTCATCGTCGCGGCCACTGGAGGCCACCACATGCTGTTGAGCGGTCCTCCCGGCGCGGGAAAGACGATGCTCGCCCGAAGACTGCCGGGGATACTCCCGAGGTTGACGGAGGGCGAGGCATTGGAGGTCGCATCGATCAGGTCTCTGACCGGCGGCTCCGTCGCAGTGCTCGACCACAGAGCTCCGCTGGAGGCACCGCACCACAGCGCATCGGTCACCGCGCTCGTGGGCGGAGGGTCCCGTGCCGTGCGCCCGGGGGCGATCGTCCGTGCGCACCGCGGGGTGTTGTTCCTCGACGAAGCGGCGGAGTTCTCCAGGGTCGCGTTGGATGCGTTGAGACAGCCGCTGGAGTCAGGGAAGATCGACGTGCACCGCGCCGGCTTCACCGCTCACTTCCCCGCGCGGTTCCAACTGCTCCTCGCGATGAATCCCTGCCCCTGCGGCAACTACGGTGTGCGAGGGGCGGAGTGCGTATGCCCGTCCATGGCCATTCGACGGTATGCGACGCGACTCTCCGGTCCCCTCCGGGACAGGATCGACATCGATCTGCCCGTGGCGCGCGTCGCAACCTCGCGGGCGATGTCCGCTGGGCGATCCGCACTGTCGTCGGCGGAGGCGCAGCAGCGTGTCATCGAAGGAAGGGAGCGGGCGGCCGCTCGGCTGAAGGGCACGCCATGGCGTCTGAACGGCGATGTTCCCGGAACTTGGCTCCGCCAGACATCGCAGCGGATCGATCAGGCTGCACGGGTGCCGTTGGAGCGCGCCCTGGAACGCGGCGCCCTGACACTTCGAGGGTACGACCGCGTGCTGCGGCTCGCCTGGACCATGGCAGACCTCGAAGGCCGCGAGCGACCAGGGCTCGACGAGGTCGGGCGAGCGCTGGTGCTCAAGAGAGGCGGCGCGTCGTGATGGATGCTCTGCGTCAGGACGAGGCGCTCGTGAAGGCCCTTCGGCGGGCGCGCCCCGACGATGACATCGCGGAAGTCGCGGCCCGTGTCGCGTGGAATGTGCTCGTCGAACCGGGCGATGCCGTCGCCGGAGCTCTGATCGCGGAACTGGGTGCAGAGGAGGCGCTCCGATTCGCCTTCGCCGACGACGGGGGCTCCCTCGCCTATCAGAGACGGTCGCGCGCGCTCAGAGACGCACTCGGCAGATGGCGTCCTCGTGCCTCTGTAGATGCCGTCCGCAGCGCCGTGACTGACGCGGAGCACGTCGCGGCGACCCTGCTCCTCCCCGGCGACGGCCTCTGGCCTGAGTCCCTCGATGACCTCGGGCACCATGCACCGACGATGCTGTGGGTGCGCGGGGATGCTGCCGTCCTCACTGCGTCGCCTCGTGTGTCGATCGTCGGCGCCAGGGCATCGAGCACCTATGGAGAGTTGCTCGCGTCGGAGTTCGCAGGGGATCTCGCAGCGAGCGGAGTCGTGATCGT
The DNA here is from genome assembly GCF_038397765.1 of Microbacterium sp. LWH10-1.2. Classification (NCBI taxonomy): domain Bacteria; kingdom Bacillati; phylum Actinomycetota; class Actinomycetes; order Micrococcales; family Microbacteriaceae; genus Microbacterium; species Microbacterium sp. LWH10-1.2. The sequence goes on along the minus strand of NZ_CP151638.1, from coordinate 1,622,505 downwards.
CTCGGGCGGCGCGTACGGAATTGACGGAGCGGCTCATCGGGCAGCGCTCGGTGTCGGCGGGGCGACCGTTGCGCTGCTGGCAGGCGGTGTGGATCGGGCCTATCCGCAGGGACATCAGGAGTTGTTGGGGGCGATCGCCAGGAGTGGCGCGGTGGTCAGCGAGGTTCCCTGCGGTACGGCGCCGTCCAAGTGGAGGTTCCTGAGCAGGAACAGGCTGATCGCGGCGCTCGGCCAGGCCACGGTGGTCATCGAGGCGGGGTGGAGAAGTGGCTCGCTCAACACGGCCGGGCACGCGGCGTCCCTCGGGCGTCCGCTCGGTGCGGTCCCCGGGCCGGTCACCTCCGCGGCGTCAGCGGGCTGCCATCGTCTGCTTCGCGAGTACGACGCACGCTGCGTCACGACGACAGCGGAGATCCGAGAACTGTGGGGTGAGCCCGTTCGCGACCAGAGTGCGAATGTCACCGACCCTGAACTGACGAGGCTGCTCGACGCCCTGTCGACCCGCTCGCGCGTCTCGACGCAGGAGCTCGCGCGACGGAGCGGTTTGGCGCCGGAGAAGGTCAATGCCCTTCTCGGCCTTCTCGAAGTCGAGTCCGTGGTTGATCGCAGAGACGACGGATGGCGACGAACACCGACACGCGACGGGGGATAAGAGATCTCCGACCGCAGCGATGGGCGCGGCGCGATCTCGAGAGCGCCTCATCTCTGACAGCATCGACGGCACATCTGTCAGCATCACGCCGAAGCGGCCAGAGTGAGCCGTGGTGAGCGTCAGGCCGAAGCGGCGGGAGGAACATGAGGCTGAAGCGGCGGGGTGAGCCGTGGTGAGCATGACGCCGAAGCGGCGAGGCTGAGCGGTGATGGATGTAGGGCGGGGCAAGCTGTAGCCATGGAGTTCGCGGCGGCGGCGGAGGCGTTCACCGAGCATCTGCAGCAGGTGCGGCGGCTGTCGCCGGCGACGGTGCGCGCCTATCGGTCGGACCTGCGTGACCTCGGTGATTCGTTCGACGGCGCCGATCTCGCGGCGGTCGATCTCGAGGTGCTGCGCGACTGGCTCTGGAAAGCCACGCAGAGAGGTGATGCGCGATCGACGCTCGCACGGCGTGCGGCGGCAGCCCGTTCGTTTTTCACGTGGGCGCTCGAGCAGGAGCTGATCGATCACGATCCGAGCCTTCGCCTCGTCGCGCCCAAGCGTGGGCGAACGCTGCCGACAGTGGCCTCCCAGGACGCGATGCGCGAACTTCTCGAAACGAAACGGGCCGCGGCGGTTGACGGAGATCCGATCGCGCTGCGAGACCACGCGATCCTGGAGCTCCTGTACGGAGCAGGAATCCGCGTCTCAGAATTGTGCGGACTCGACATCGATGATCTCGATCTCGACCGCGGCACCGCCCGTGTTCTCGGAAAGGGTGCGAAGGAGAGGGTGGTTCCGTTCGGGGTGCCGGCGCGCATCGCGGTCGCCGGCTACCTCACCCGAGCGCGTCCGTCGCTCCGTGCACGAGCCGAGACCGCAACGCCCGCGGTGTTCCTCGGGGCTCGTGGGGCTCGCGTCGGTGCCCGAGCCGTGTACTCGCTGGTCGCCGACGCGCTCGCCCCGTTCGTCGGGGCGGAGACCGTGGGGCCACATGCACTCAGGCACACGGCCGCCACTCACCTGCTCGACGGGGGAGCGGACCTCCGCGCGGTGCAGGAGATCCTCGGGCACGCCAGTCTCGGCACGACCCAGATCTACACCCACGTGTCGGCCGAACGTCTGACGGCGACGTATCGTCTGGCGCATCCCCGTGCATGAGCATGCCAGCGCGTGAGCGGCTGCCTTTCTCCGACGCAATCTCGACCGTGTGCGGCGGGCCGCCCCGGCCTAGAGTGGGGCGCAGCACGGAAGCAGCACCGCCCTGGGCACGTCTCCGAAGAGAAGCATCGGATTGATGTAGGCGCCGCCGAGCCGAACTCCGAGGTGCAGTGTGCCTGCGAACGCGTGCCCGCCGATCGCGACGGTCCCGATCGGCTGGCCTGCCGACACGACGTCTCCGGGAGACAGGTCTGACGTCAGCGGCTCGAAGGTCGACACGTAGCCGCCGGGATGCTCGATCGTGAGCAGGGCGCGGTCGACGACGATCCCGCGGAACGCCACGACGCCGTCTGCCGGTGCGTGAACGACAGAGCCGGGTGCGGAGGCCAGATCGATACCCCGGTGGCCAGGGCCGTACTCATGCGCGGGGGCGCGATAGGGAGCGGTCACCTCGTGCGCCCCGTCGAGCGGCCACGCCCACCGCGGATAGTCGCCGTCCGGATCCCCTGCTGAAACGAAGGCCCCGCTCGCTGACGCGACGGCTTGGCTTGCAGGTGTGAGGGTGCCGCTCGCTGACGCGACGGCTTGGCTTGCAGGTGTGAGGGTCCCGCTCGCAGACACGTCGGCTTGGCTCGCAGGTGTGAGGATCCCGTTTACAGACGCGACGACTTGGACTGTAGGCGTGAGGATCCCTGTCGTGAGGATCCCGCTCCCGGGCGAGACCGTTCCATTGGCAGACAGGAGGGATCCGCTGACCGGCGTGAAGACGGCTCGCGCAGGCGTGAACGCTCGGTCCGCTGACGCGAGCGCGCCGTCCGCAGGCATGTGCGAGAGCAGGAGGAGAGCGATGAGGAGAATGCCGGTGCCGAGACGTTCCAGTGTGCGCATGAGCGTCATACTGCCCCGCACGGACAGAGACGCTGCGATGCAGATCGCGTACCGGACGGAAGCGGGGGAGAAGTGGCTTCGGGTCTGCCGTTGTGAAGGAGGAATGGAGGCGACGGCATCCTGTATGCTGAAGGGGCACCTCGAAATCGAGGTGACTACGCGTGCCCTGAGCGACCACTGCATTTCTGCGGAGGTCGTGGCATCCACTCCCACAGGTCCATCTCGCAAGAGGTGGCGGGCGTGTGTCGGGCACCAGGCAGTCCGATCATCCGATCGGCGATAACCTCAACGGCGCAGAACCGCGCCAGAACAAGGAGACGACCATGGCTGTGGTCACCATCCGCCAGCTGCTCGACAGCGGCGTGCACTTCGGACACCAGACCCGCCGGTGGAACCCGAAGGTGAAGCGCTTCATCCTCACCGAGCGCAGCGGCATCCACATCATCGACCTGCAGCAGTCGCTGGGCTACATCGACAAGGCGTACGACTTCGTCAAGGAGACCGTCGCTCACGGCGGCACCATCCTCTTCGTCGGCACCAAGAAGCAGGCGCAGGAGATCCTCGCAGAGCAGGCCACCCGCGTCGGCCAGCCCTACGTCAACCAGCGCTGGCTCGGTGGACTCCTCACCAACTTCTCCACCATCGCGAAGCGTCTCGCTCGCATGAAGGAGCTCGAGGAGCTTGACTACGAGAACCCGGCCGCTTCGGGCTTCACGAAGAAGGAGCTCCTCCTCAAGAAGCGCGAGCTCGACAAGCTGCACAAGTCGCTCGGCGGTATCCGCAACCTCACCAAGACGCCGTCCGCGCTCTGGGTCGTCGACGCCAAGCGCGAGCACCTCGCCATCGACGAGGCCAAGAAGCTCGGCATCCCGGTGATCGGCATCCTCGACACCAACGCGGACCCGGACGACTTCCAGTACCCGATCCCCGGTAACGACGACGCGATCCGCTCCGTCTCGCTGCTCACCCGCATCATCGCGGATGCAGCTGCCGAGGGCCTCCAGCAGAAGCACAACCCGGAGACCGGTGACGCCGAGCCGCTCGCGGACTGGGAGCGCGAGCTTCTCGAGACCCCGGCCGAGGAGACTCCGGCTGACGCCGCCGAGCTCGTCGAGGCCCCCGCGGTCGCTGCAGCCGACGAGGCCGGCGCCGAGGCGCACGACGAGGCCGTCGCGGTCGAGTCCGGCGAGGAGACCGCAGAGGTCGCCGCCGCCGAGGCAGCAGACTCCAAGTAATCCACGCGAACACCACGCACACACACCTACGAAGCAAGGAGCCACCACACATGGCCAACTTCACCATCGCCGACCTCAAGGCGCTGCGTGAGCAGCTCGGAACGGGAATGGTCGACACCAAGAAGGCGCTCGAGGAGGCTGACGGAGACGTCGAGAAGGCCACCGAGATCCTGCGCCTGAAGGGTGCCAAGGGCAACGCGAAGCGCGCCGACCGCTCCACCAGCGAGGGCCTCATCGTCGCCCGCGAGCAGGATGGCGCTGTGACGCTCATCGAGCTCGCCTGCGAGACCGACTTCGTCGCGAAGAACGAGCGTTTCATCGCCCTCGCCGACAAGGTCGCCGACGCTGCTGCCGCTGTCAAGGCGGACTCGGTCGAGGCGGCTCTGGCCGCTCAGGCCGGCGAGAAGAACGTCGAGACGATCATCTCGGAAGAGGCTGCGATCATCGGCGAGAAGGTCGAGCTCCGTCGCGTCCGCACCATCTCGGGCGACAAGGTCGAGGTCTACCTGCACCGCACGAGCAAGGACCTGCCGCCGCAGATCGGCGTCGTCGTCGCCTACTCGGGTGACGACGCGGAGACCGCTCGCAGCATCGCGCAGCACATCTCGTTCGCCAACCCGTCGTACCTCTCCCGCGAGGACGTCCCGGCCGACGCCGTCGAGAAGGAGCGTGAGATCGTCACCGAGATCTCCCGCAACGAGGGCAAGCCCGAGGCGGCTCTGCCGAAGATCGTCGAAGGCCGTGTGTCCGCGTTCATCAAGCAGGTCGCCCTGCTCGAGCAGGACTACGCGAAGGACAACAAGCTCTCTGTCGCCCAGGTGGCGAAGGACGCCGGTATCACCGTGACGGACTTCGCGCGCTTCAAGGTCGGCGCGTAGCACCGTCGAAGGGGTTCGGATCGTCTCGATCCGAACCCCTTCTTCATGCCCAAGAGGCACTATCTTGAATCGGGACGAGAGGACAACACCCATGACCGAACGCACCGGACGCCGCCGCGTCCTTCTGAAACTCTCCGGTGAGGCCTTCGGCGCCGGTCAGCTGGGCGTCAACCCCGACGTCGTCAGCCAGATCGCCCGTGACATCGCGGCCGCCGTCGATCGCGTCGAGATCGCGATCGTCGTGGGTGGAGGCAACTTCTTCCGCGGCGCCGAACTCAGCCAGCGCGGTATGGACCGTGGTCGTGCGGACTACATGGGCATGCTCGGCACCGTCATGAACGCCCTCGCCCTGCAGGACTTCCTCGAGCAGGCAGGCGCACCCACCCGCGTCCAGTCCGCGATCTCGATGACCCAGGTCGCTGAGCCGTACATCCCGCTGCGCGCGGAGCGGCACATGGAGAAGGGCCGCGTCGTGATCTTCGGTGCAGGGGCAGGCCTGCCCTACTTCTCGACCGACACGGTCGCCGCTCAGCGCGCGCTCGAGATCGGCGCCCAGGAGGTCCTCGTCGCCAAGAACGGCGTCGACGCGATCTACACCGCCGACCCGAACAAGCATGCCGATGCCGAGCGCATCGAGCGGGTCACCTACCGCGACGCGCTGCAGCGCGGCCTGAAGGTCGTCGACTCCACGGCGTTCAGCCTGTGCATGGACAACAACATGGACATGCGCGTCTTCGGCATGGAGCCCGCGGGCAACGTGACTCGTGCGCTGCTCGGCGAGCCCATCGGCACTCTCGTCACCGCCTGAGCGCCTCAGCGGGCTCAGAGCCCGCGACCGATAGAATTTTCAGAACACCCCGACGATAGGAGTCACCGTGATCGCGGATGTCCTCGCTGAAACCACCTCTCGCATGACGCGCGCCGTCGATGCCGCCAAGGAGGACTTCGCCACGGTCCGTACGGGACGTGCGAACCCCCAGATGTTCCAGAAGGTGCTGGTGGACTACTACGGCACGCCGACCCCGCTCGCTCAGCTCGCCTCGCTCGCGAACCCCGAGGCGCGTTCGCTCATCATCACGCCGTACGACAAGTCCGCGCTGAAGGCCATCGAGCAGGCGATCAGGGACATGCCGAACCTCGGCGCCAACCCGACCAACGACGGCAACATCGTGCGCGTGACGATGCCCGAGCTGACGGCTGACCGTCGCAAGGAGTACGTCAAGCTCGTGAAGGCCAAGGGCGAGGACGCGAAGGTCCACGTCCGCGGCATCCGTCGCAAGGCCAAGGACGAGCTGGACGCCCTGAAGAGCGAGCTCGGCGAAGACGAGATCGCTCGAGGCGAGAAGGAACTCGACGCACTCACGCGCCAGCACGTCGATCTGATCGACGACGCTCTCAAGCGCAAAGAGGCTGAGCTCCTCGAGGTGTGATCGGACATGTCCGACGATTCGCGCGAGGCCGTCGACGGCACGCCGCCGGGGCGCCGAGAGGCGCGCGGTTCGGCGACCCCGTCGGGCGGCGTTCCGCTGGCCGATGAGGCCTTTCCGGCCTTCGACGCATCGAGCATCCCGCCGCGACCCTCGCTGCCCGCTCCCGCCCAGTCCGATGCTCTTCTGAGCACGGGGGAGCACAACGCGATCCGGGAGCAGTGGAGAGCGGCTCGCGATGAGCTGGGCAGCCACGTCTCCCATGCTCGTGACCAGCTCGATCAGGCGAACGAGCGGATCAAGCAGCGCAATGAGCGGATCAAGCAGCGCACCGGTCGGGACCTGATCCTCGCGATCGGGATCGGCCTCGCGTTCGGCGCAGCCCTGCTCGCCTCCCTTCTGTTCGACAAGGTCTACTTCGTGCCGCTGGCGCTGGCCGCCGCCCTTCTCGGGGTGTACGAGGTCACGCTCGCGCTGCGTGGTGCCGGTCGACGGATCGATCTGGCACCGCAGCTCATCGCTGCGGCTCTGCTGGTCGGTCCTGCGTACTTCGTCGAGATCTGGCTCGTCTGGGTGATGCTCTTCCTCGCCGTGGCCTTCGTGATCGTGTGGCGACTTGTCGCGCAGATGGTCGAGAAGGACGGGCGCACCTACGGGGATGTCCTCTCGGATGCCGTCATCGGCGGATTCGTCCAGATCTATGTGCCCTTCCTCGCTGCAGTGGCGCTGATCCTGCTCCGTCAGGAGGGTGGACAGTGGTGGGTGCTGAGCTTCATCGCGATCGCCGTCGCGGCCGACACGGGAGCTTACGCTGCCGGCCTGGCCTTCGGTAAGCACCCGATGGCCCCCAGGATCAGCCCCAAGAAGACCTGGGAGGGATTCGCCGGGGCCGTCGTCGCGTCGATCACTGCCGGCGTGCTCCTCGCGCTGTTCCTCCTCGAGCTGCCGTGGTGGGCCGGAGCGATCTTCGGAGTCGCGATCCTGCTGTCGGCCACTCTCGGCGATCTCGCCGAGAGCATGCTCAAGCGTGACATCGGCATCAAGGACATGAGCTCCTGGCTGCCTGGGCACGGGGGGCTGCTCGATCGCCTCGACAGCATCCTGCCGTCGACGATCCCCGCCCTGTGCCTCTACTTCCTTCTCTCTCCCTGGGTGGTGCTGTGATGGCTTCAGAAGATTCTCTCGCTCTCGACAAGACCGAGGCTCCGCCGGCGTTCTCTCTCGTCAGTGGACGGACCCGCGGGTACCACCGCGCTGCCGTCGACACGTTCCTGTCTGCGGCTCGCACGGCGTTCGAGGGCGGCGGTGACCTGACCGCGGCGGATGTCCGCATCGCGTCCTTCCCCCTGGTGAAGAACGGCTACGTGGTGGCGGAGGTCGACGCGGCTCTCGGTCGTGTCGAGGACGCCCTCGCCGGACGCGAGCGCGACAGGGTCGTGCGCTCTCAGGGAGCGGGCGTCTGGGTCGAGCAGGCCCGCGAGGAGGCCCAGGTGATCCTGGATCATCTGGCGCGGCGCAAGCGTCATCGCTTCGCTCGAACCGGTGTGCTCACGTTCGGCTACCGGATCGACGAGGTGGACCACGTCGCCGCACGCATCGTCCGCTACCTTCGCGACGGTGAGGCGCTCACGGCCGAGCAGCTGCGCTCTGCCGCCTTCCGCATGCAGCGCGGCGGGTACCGCGAAGAGCAGGTGGATGCGCTCATCGATGCGACGGTCGACGTCATCCTGGCCGTTCGCTGAGAGTTCAGAGGCCCGTCTCAGAGATGACCGGTAGACTTCGACGCATCGTGAACTCCCGAAAAGACATGATCTCCGAACGAAACGACGTGAAGGCTGCTCCGGCATCCACGGCGTTGTCGTCGCGCACGGGAACCCGCGGACGTCGGGCGGCAGGTATCGTCGCCGCTCTCGCGGTCGTCGGATTCGCGGGCGCCATGGTCGCGCCGACCGGTATTGCGCTGGCCGATCCGCCCGCAGAGGCTGCGACCGAATCGGCGTTCTCGGCCGCTCTGGTCGACACGCAGAACCTCACCGTCACGGTCGAGGGTGCGACGATCGCTCCGATCGAGCGCGGCACCTTCTCGGTCTATGTGACCCCGAAGCCGACCCCGACGGCGACGGCGAAGCCGGCCTCGACGGGTGGCGGAGGGGGCGGCGGACCGCTCTTCTACACGGGCGGCGGGGCTCCCGCCGAGTGGATGTCGGCCGCAGGGATCTCCGAAGGCGACTGGGGATACGTCGACTACATCGTCTCCCGCGAGAGCGGATGGAATCCCAACGCGACCAACAGGAGCTCGGGTGCCTGCGGACTCGTCCAGGCTCTCCCGTGCAGCAAGGTCCCGGGCAACGGCTACGACCCGGTGGACAACCTGCGCTGGGCGACCGGTTACGCGACCGGCCGCTACGGCAGCTGGGCCGGCGCGCAGGCGTTCTGGTCGAAGAACCACTGGTGGTGAGCTCGGGTCATGGCCCGCTCACGGAAACGCCGTCCGGCGCGCCCTGACACCGAGGACTCCCTGGATCGTCTGCTCTCCTCCTGGAAGCGCACTGAGGTGCGCCGTGGCGTCGAGTGGACCGTGCAGCCGGTCTCGGGCGCCCAGGCTCTGAAGGACTACATCTGCCCCGGATGCGGTCGCTCCGTCGAGGCGGGGACGGCTCATCTCGTGGCCTGGCGCGCGGACGGGGTGCTCGGCGATGCCGCCGACCTCGCTGCGCGCCGTCATTGGCATTCGCACTGCTGGAGGATTGGATGACCATCGAGATCCGTGGCCCCCTGGAGCTTCCGGCGGCGCGTGAGGACATCGTCCTGCAGACGGCGGACGGTCTCACTCTCGTCGGCGAGCTGGCTCTTCCCGAGGCGCATGCGCCTGTCGCGACGCTGGTGACGCTGCATCCGCTCCCGACGGCCGGCGGTTTCATGGACTCCCACATCCTCCGGAAGGCGGCCGCCCGCCTCCCTGCGCTCGCGGACCTCGGGGTGCTGCGTTTCAACACGCGCGGGACGACGTCGCCCAGGGGAACGAGCGACGGCGCGTTCGACGGCGGAGCGGCCGAGCAGTTCGACGTCGCGGCCGCGATGGACTTCGTCCGCGAGCGCGCTCTTCCCCGGCCCTGGCTGGTCGGCTGGTCATTCGGCACCGAGCTCGCCCTCAAGTACGGCCGAGAGCACGATATCGAAGGCATCGTCCTGCTGTCCCCGCCGCTGCACCGCGCCACCGAGGCGGAGGTGGCCGCATGGGCGGAGACCGATCACGAGGTGGTCATCCTCGTTCCGGAACTCGACGACTATCTGCGCCCGAAAGAGGCAGCGGATCGATTCGCGTCGATCCCTCATGCCCGGCTGATCGCCGTCGAAGGCGGCAAGCACCTCTGGGTGGGGGAGAGCCAGACGAGACGGGTCCTCACCGAGATCGTCGCGGCCGTCAATCCTTCCGCGCTTCCGCTGGCCACGCACTGGCCGACGGACTGACGACGGATCAGCGTTCGTTCATCCGGGGGATCAGCACCTGCCGGTAGATGATCAGGACGCTCGCGGCCACAGGGATAGCGATGAGAGCGCCGAGCAGGCCCAGGAGGCTTCCACCGGCGAGAGCGGCGACGACCACCACCGCACCGGGGACCGATACCGCCCGACTCATGATGCGCGGCGAGATGATGTACGCCTCGATCTGCATGTAGATGAGGTAGTAGATGGCTGCGGCGATCGCGGTCGCGGGGGAGCCGAGGCCGGGGATCAGGCACGCCAGCACGATGATCGTCGATCCCGTCAGCGTGCCGACGAGCGGGATGAGAGAGAAGAAGAAGGCGACGACGGCGAGGACCGCGGTGAACGGCGCCTGGATGATCGAGAGGAAGATCATGCTGAGCACGCCGTTGATCGCGCCCTGCGCGACCTGACCCATGACGTAGTACCCCACGGAGTCCGTGATCTGCTCGGCGAGGTCGATGAAGCGCTCGCGCTTCGACGCGGGGGCGAGCTGGTAGACCGCCCGCTTGAGCGACGGGGTCGACGCGGTGAGGTAGATGGTCAGGATCAGCACGATGAAGGCGCCGAAGAGGCCGCTGAGGATCGCCCCGCTCGCGGCGATCACGCCCTGACCGATCTCCGTGAGGTTCGTGTTGAGCCAGTCCTCCAGGTAGCTGAAGACCTTGTCCACATCCAGATTCGGGAAGGTGGCGACGATCCAGTCCCGCGTGTCGTCGATCAGGTTGCTGCGCTGCACGATGGCCGTGATCTGCGCGACGAGCTCGGAGATCTGATCGACCAGCACCGGCAAGACGATCAGGACGATACCGGCGAAGACGCCGAGCACGGCCAGGATCGTCACGAGGACGGCGAGCCAGCGGGGGAGACGGCGCCGCTCGAGGAAGGACACGAGCGGGTCGAGGCCGAGGCTGAGGAACAGTGCGGTGCCGACGTAGAGCAGGATCGTCGACAGATTCTGCAGGCTGCCGATGAGCATCACGCCCAGACCCACGCCGAGCGTCGCCACGAGGGCGGTGCGGAACGGGTTGTGGATCTTCATCGGAGCTCCTCGGGCGAATCGGCTGAAGCAAGGCTATCGAGCAGAGCCCTTCCAGACGCTCCCGACGTGCCGTGGAGCCGGCCCGTCGACGCCCTCGTGGGCAACACACAGGAGCTTTCGCTAGTCTGGAACGTCGAGTGTTGCGATTCGGACGGATGTCCGAGGCGCGTGAGGAGACTATTCGTGCGTTTCGTATGGGCCGTCGTGGCCTTCGTGCTGGCCACGGTTCTGATCGGTGCGGGCATCGCACAGCGAACCATCTTCCTGGGTCCGGACTCGCAGCAGACGACGGTCAAGGTCGAGGAGCCCGCTCCGTTCGTGATGCTGGATGGTGACGTGCTGCGCCAGCACCCAGGTATGCAGACGCTGATCGTGCAGGGAGGCGGAGACATCTTCGCCGCGTACGGTCGCACGGCAGACATGAAGGCCTGGCTCGCCGACACCTCGTACAACCACGTCACCGTCGGCAAGAGCGGCGCGTTGAACGTGAAGCTCGTCGAGGCGGAGACGTCGGATGCTGCGGATCCCGGAACCGGCGACGGCTCGACGCCGGCACCCACCGAGACGCCGGCCGCCGATGACGGATCGACCGATGCGACGACCGGCGGGCACAACCCCGCCGGATCCGACCTCTGGCTCGACTCCTTCACCAACGCCGACACCCTGATCGCCGACAAGATGCAGCTGCCCGACGGTGTCAGCATGCTGATCGCCTACGACGGCACGAAGAACGCACCCGACGACATCAAGGTCTCCTGGCCGCTGGACACCTCCACGCCGCTCGCGGGCCCCCTCGTCGCCGCCGGTGTGCTCGTCCTGCTCGTCGGCCTCGTCCTCTACATCCTCGCGATCCGTCACCAGCGCCGCGGACGTGGTCCGCGCCGCAAGGGTCCCGGCCCGCTCCCGGTGACCGAGCCCATCGACGTGGCCGCGCTGCCCGCTGCCGAGCGTGCAGTGATCGAATCCTCGTCCACGCCCGCCGCCGCAGACGCCGCAGAGACGCCGGAGGCGCCGAAGGAGGACGATCCGGAGTCCGCGCCGCCGAAGACCGAGATGCGGAGCGCGCGACCGGCTCGCCGCCGCTGGGCGCTCGCCCTTCCCGCTCTCGCGGTCACAGCTGTCCTGGCGACCGGGTGCACCGCCGACTCGTGGCCGCAGCTCGGGGCATCCACGCCCACCCCTACTCCGACGCCGACCGTGATTGCCCCGGAGAACCAGAAGCCACCGGCTGTCACGGAGGCGCAGGCGAAGCGGATCCTCGAGAGCATCTCGTCGACCGTGGCTGATGCCGACTCCGCGATGGACATCGAGCTCGCGAAGACCCGTCTCGACGGCGCCGCGCTGGCGACGCGCGCGACGGACTACGCACTGCGCGCCGCGATCCCCGAGACTCCCGTCCCGGCGGTCATCCCCACCGATGACGTCGAGGTCGTGCTTCCCGAGGCGACCGATCGCTGGCCGCGCACCGTGCTCCTGCTGTCGAAGAGCAAGGGCGACGAGACCGTGCCGCCCGTCATCCTCACCATGACGCAGCAGGACCCGTGGTCGAACTACAAGGTCACCAACATCGCGGAGATGTCGGCGGACTCGGTGTTCCCTGAGGTCGTCGCCCCGTGGCTCGGCACCTCGCTCGTCCCGGACGATTCCGCGTTCCTCAGCCTGGCTCCGGGTAAGCTCGCCGCGGCGTTCGCCGACGTGGTCGATGCGAACGAGCAGAGCGCGTCCTACGGCGCATTCGATGAACTGGCGCTCAAGTACGCGACCTCCATCCGCGACAGCCGGCAGGCCGTGGTGGACAACCTCGCCGCCAACAACGCCGCCGAGACCTCGCAGACCGCCTTCGACATCGTCCCGTCGGATTCGCCCCCGGTCTCGATGACGACCCTCGACAGCGGAGCGATCGTCGCGGTCTCCCTGATCGACACGCAGACGGTCACTCCGACGTCGGCGGAGGCCGTGATCCGGTTCGAGAAGAACCCCGAGGCGAAGGCCCTGACCGGAGTCACCGAGTCCGCCAAGGGCGTGGCCACGAAGTACGAGTTCCAGCTGTTCTTCGCCGTTCCGGCGCAGGGGTCGACGGAGCAGATCCGTCTCCTCGCCGTGCGGCAGGACCTTCTCTCCGTCGAGGTGATCAAGTGAGCGAGATCTCGCCCGCAGCCCTTCGCGGCGCCGTCGACCTCTCGACGCTCCGCAACCGCCCCGCTGCCCCCGCGCAGGGAGCCCCCGCGCCCGGCGTGACCGACCTCGTCGTCGACGCCACCGACGAGTCCTTCGGCGAGATCCTCGAGATCTCTCGCACCGTCCCCGTCGTCGTTGACCTCTGGGCGGAGTGGTGCGGTCCCTGCAAGCAGCTCAGCCCGATCATCGAGAAGGTGACCCGCGAGCTGAACGGCCGCGTGCTGCTCGCCAAGGTCGATGTCGACGCGAACCCCCAGCTTGCGCAGGGGTTCCGCGCGCAGTCGATCCCCATGGTCGTGGCGGTCATCGCCGGTCAGCCCGTGCCGATGTTCACCGGTGCGGTGCCGGAGCAGCAGGTGCGGGACGTGTTCGCCCAGCTGCTGCAGCTCGCCGCGCAGAACGGCGTCACCGGCACGCTCACGGTGGGAGAGGGCGCGGAGCCCGCTGCCGAGCCCGAAGAGCTGCCGCTGCCCCCGCTGCATGCCGAGGCCTACGCCGCGATCGAGGCGGGCGACTACGCCGCCGCGATCGTGGCCTACGAGAAGGCGCTCGCGGAGAACCCTCGCGATGAGGAGGCGATCGCCGGTCTCGGCCAGGTGCGTCTTCTCGATCGCGTGCAGTCTCTCGACCTCCAGGCTGCTCGTGCGGCGGCGGCCGCAGGTCCGCTCGACGTGCAGGCGCAGTTCGATGTCGCCGATCTCGATCTCGCAGGCGGACACATCGACGACGCGTTCGGGCGACTGCTCGATCTCTTCGAGAAGCTGCCGTCCGACGAGCGCACCGCCGTGAGGGAGCGCCTCGTCGAGCTCTTCGGTCTCATCGGGGCCGCTGACCCCCGCGTCGGCGCTGCACGCAACCGGCTGACCTCGCTGCTGTTCTGATCGATGCGCCGTGGGCCCGTCACGGGCCCACGGCGCATCGATCAGCCGTGGTTGATGGTCGGCACGTGCGGCTCGCCCTGATAGCGCAGCCAGATCGTCGACAGGGCGGGAAGGGTGATCGTCGCCGTCGGCGCCTCCGCCCCGTCGGACCTCGCGACGACGACGCCGAGGTTCCCCGAACCGCGGCCGCCGTACTCCGCCGCATCCGTGTTGAGGATCTCGTTCCAGACGCCCTCCCGCGGAAGGCTCAGCCGGTATCCGGTGCGCTCGACGCCGGCGAAGTTGCTCACCACGACCAGGCGTCCGCCGTGTCCGTCGCGTCGCTCGAAGGCGATCACCGTCGGGTCCCAGCTCGGCGCGCCGAGGCGTGAGAAGGATGATCCGTCGTTGTCGCGCTCCCAGAGCGGAGCCTGTGCGCGGTAGGTGCGGTTCATCGTGCCGACGAAGTCCTGCAGCTGCGCGTGCGACGGCTGCTCGAGCAGCCACCAGTCGAGTTCACGCGACTCGGACCACTCGGCCAGCTGACCGAACTCCTGCCCCATGAAGAGCAGCTTCTTTCCGGGGTGCCCCCACATGTAGGCGAGGTAGGCGCGCATGTTCGCGAGCTTGTGCCAGTGGTCGCCGGGCATCTTCGCCAGCAGGCTGCCCTTGCCGTGGACGACCTCGTCGTGGCTGATGGGCAGCAGGTAGTTCTCCCCGAAGGCGTAGACGAAGGAGAACGTCATCTCGCCCTCGTGGTGGGCGCGGTACATGGGATCGCGCTCGATGTACTGGAGCGAATCGTTCATCCAGCCCATGTTCCACTTGAATCCGAACCCGAGGCCGGCGTGGTCGGTGGGCGCGGTCACGCCGGGGAAGGCCGTCGACTCCTCGGCGATCATCAGGATGCCGGGGTGCAGACGGTACGCGGTCGCGTTGACCTCCTGGAGGAAGCGGATGGCCTCGAGGTTCTCCCGCCCGCCGTGGACGTTCGGTTCCCACTCGCCGTCCTTGCGCGAGTAGTCGAGGTACAGCATCGAGGCCACGGCATCCACCCGCAGTCCGTCGACGTGGAACTCGCTCAGCCAGAACAGGGCGTTCGCCACGAGGAAGCCGCGGACCTCCGGGCGACCGTAGTCGAAGATCAGGGTGCCCCAGTCCTGGTGCTCGCCACGACGAGGGTCCGGATGCTCGTAGAGCGCCTGGCCGTCGAACTTCGCGAGAGCGAAGGCGTCCTTCGGGAAGTGCCCGGGCACCCAGTCCATGATCACGCCGATGCCGGCCTGGTGGAGGCGGTCGATCAGATACCGCAGGTCGTCCGGCGTCCCGAAACGGCTGGTCGCCGCGTAGTAGCCGGAGACCTGATAGCCCCAGGAGCCGCCGAACGGATGCTCGGCGAGCGGCATGAACTCGACGTGCGTGAAGCCGGCGTTCGTGACGTGCTCGATGAGCGGCTCCGCCGCATCTCGGTAGCCGAGGCCGCCGCGCCACGACCCGAGGTGCACCTCGTACACGGAGAGCGGCTGCGCCACGGCGTGCGTGGCGGCTCTGCGCGTCATCCAGGCGCCGTCGGACCAGGTGTGCGAGGACTCCGTGACGACGGACGCCGTCTCCGGGGGCACCTGCGCGGCCTGGGCCATCGGATCCGCCTTGAGGATCCAGTCGCCCGACCGCGTGCGGATCTCGTACTTGTACCTGGCACCGAGATCGAGGTCGGGGATGAAGAGCTCCCAGACACCGCTGACGCCCATCGAGCGCATCGCATGCGCCTCGCCGTTCCAGCCGTTGTGGTCGCCGACCACCCGCACGGCGGTGGCGTTGGGGGCCCACACCGCGAATGAGACGCCGGTGTCGCCGTCGAGGGTGCGGGGATGGGCTCCGAGCACCTTCCAGAGCCTCTCGTGACGCCCTTCGGCGATGAGGTGCAGGTCGATGTCGCCGAGTGTGGGAACGTGGCGGTAGGGGTCGCCCACGATGGTCTCCGGATCGTCGTTGTACGCGGTCGCGACGCGATAGGCCACCGGAGCGCCGTCGTGCTGACCCTCCCAGATCCCGTGGGCGATGTGGGTGAGGTCGAGGCGGGTGCCGTCGGAGAAGACGGCCGCGACCGATGAGGCGAGCGGTCGACGGACGCGGATGAGCGTCATCGTGCGATCCGCCGCATCCTTGAACGGATGAGCGCCGAGCACGGAGTGCGGATCGTGATGAGACGCTCCAGCGACGGTGGCCCAGTCTGCGGATGCCGTCACGTCTTCGACGTAGCTCATGCTCGTTCCCTCACCTTCAGGATGTGCACCGGCTCGCTGAACGAGTCGAGGCGCACGTAGTTGTGGTCTGCCCAGGTCCAGACAGCCCCCGTGACGAGGTCTTCGACCTCGAAGCTCTCACCGAGCGGCACACCCCACACGGTCGTGTCGAGGTGCACCGTGGTCTCTCGCACCGAGTGCGGGTCGACATTGGCGACGACGATGATCGTGTCTGACGCCCCCGTGCCGGTGAACTCGGCGTCGAGGTGCTTGCTGTAGACGAGCACCGCGTCATCGTCGCTCCAGTGGACCGACAGGTTGCGGAGCTGACGGAGTGCAGGGTGCTCGCGACGGATGCCGTTGAGACGGCGGAGGAGCGGGGCCAGTGATTCCCCGGCGGCCTCGGCTCCCTCCCAGTCCCGCAGCTTGAACTCGTACTTCTCGTTGTCGATGTTCTCTTCCGACCCGGGGCGGGCGACGTTCTCGAACAGCTCGTAGCCCGCGTACACGCCGTAGACGGGGGCCGCGGTCGCCGCGATGCACGCGCGGATCCGGTACGCGGCGCGTCCACCGAACTGCAGGTACTCGGTGAGGATGTCATGCGTGTTCACGAACAGGTTCGGACGCATGTAGTCGCTCGTCTCGTGGGAGACGGAGGTCAGGAACTCCTCGAGCTCCGCCTTGGTGTTGCGCCAGGTGAAGTAGCTGTAGCTCTGCTGGAATCCGACAGCGGCGAGTGCCCGCATCACCGCAGGGCGGGTGAACGCCTCGGCGAGGAAGATCACGTCGGGGTCGGCCGCGTTCACGGTGGAGATCAGCCACTCCCAGAACTGCAGAGGCTTGGTGTGGGGGTTGTCGACGCGGAAGATCTTCACGCCCTGCGAGACCCAGTGCTGCACGATGCGCAGCATCTCCTGGTAGATGCCCTCAGGATCGTTGTCGAAGTTCAGGGGATAGATGTCCTGGTACTTCTTCGGAGGGTTCTCCGCGTACGCGATCGTGCCGTCGGGGAGGGTCGTGAACCACTCGGGGTGCTCGACCACCCAGGGGTGGTCGGGGGATGCCTGGAGCGCCAGGTCGAGGGCGACCTCGAGCCCTTCGGCCTGCGCCGCCCGCACGAACGCTCGGAAGTCGGCGGGCTTGCCGAGGTCGGGGTGGATCGCATCATGACCGCCCTCTGCCGCTCCGATGGCATAGGGGGAGCCAGGGTCTCCCGGCTCGGTCGTGAGGGTGTTGTTGCGGCCCTTGCGGTTGGTGGTGCCGATCGGGTGGATCGGCACCAGGTAGATCACGTCGAACCCCATGGCGGCGACCGCGGGGAGCCGCTTGGCGGCCGTGCGGAACGTGCCGCTCTTGATGGTGCCGTCCTTCAGTCGCTTCGCGCCCTCCGACCGCGGGAAGAACTCGTACCAGGCGCCGACGCCCGCGGCCGGGCGCTCCACGAGGAGCGTCTGCGGTGCGGTCGCCGAGCGAAGGGTGGTCAGCGGGCGATCGTGGAAGATCTGCGCCAGCTCGGCATCCGTCGACGCGGCGAGAGCGAGGTCGGCATCCCCGTCGGCGAGGGATGCGGCGACCGAGGCGAGGTGCTTGCGCTGCGGAGCGGGGCGGTCCTTCTCCGCCGCGGCGCGGAGGAGGAGCTCTGCGCCGAGCGCGGCCATCACCGGCACGTCGACGCCGGCTGCGATCTTCAGCTCCGCGGCGTGCGCCCAGGTCGCGAAGTCGTCGGAGAAGGCCTCGAACACGAAGGCCCATGCCCCCTGGACGTCGACGGCGAGCTCGGCGGCCCAGGTGTCGGTGCCGTCCTTCCGAGGGCGGAGACGGTGGAGTGACTCCTCGCCCTCGGGGGAGACCAGCCGCAGCTGGACGCCGATGATGTCGTGCCCCTCTCGGAACGCGACGACGCTGAACGGCACCACTTCTCCGACGAAGGCCTTGGGGGCGAACCCTCCGGGCACCCGGGGGGCGCCGTTCAGCAGCGGGATGCGCGTCGTGCGCAGATCCTCGCCGTCCGAATGGGCGCCGAGGGGGCGCAGGGGGATCTGAGAGGGGCTCCGAAGAGCCGTGGTCCGGGTACTCGCGCGTGCTGCCACACCCTGAATGTACCGCTACCCGAGCAACGCGGGTAGCGAGGTGACAGGGCGGGTCGCGCTACGATTCACTCGACCCGGAAGAGGCGCATCGACGTGCCCGGAATGGGCAGCACGTCGCCGGGTGCGAACACCTCCGCGGCATCCGACGGACGCTCGTCGGCGCTCGACCAGAGCTCGACGAAGCGCGTCGCTCCCTCGATCTCTTCGGGCAGCCGCACGTCGATCGGCGCCTCGGTGCCGTGCACGATCAGGAGGATCCTGTTGGCGGCCTCCGTGTCGGGGGTCGAGGCGGCGACGTACTGGATCGTCCGGTTTCCCGGGTCCGTCCACTGCTCGCTCTCCATCGTCTCGCCGTTCTGATCGAACCAGTCCATGACGCTCGCGTTGGGGATGTGCTCGCCGAGCCGCGCGTACTTGCTCGGGCGCAGGGCGGGGTTCTCGGAGCGGAGCGAGATGAGACGAGCCACGTGCGCGCGGAGGTCCTCCTGCCACGGCTCCTCATCCCAGCCGAGCCACGTCATCGCCGAGTCCTGCGCGTAGGCGTTGTTGTTGCCGCGCTGCGTGCGTCCCACCTCGTCGCCGGCGGTGAGCATGGGGATGCCGGCCGAGAGCAGCAGAGTGCCCAGCAGGTTGCGCATCGCCTTGCGCCGTGCAGCGAGGATGGCCGGGTCGTCTGTGGGGCCCTCGATGCCGTGGTTGAACGAGCGGTTCATGTCGGCGCCGTCGCGGTTCTGCTCGCCGTTGGCCTCGTTGTGCTTCACGTCGTAGGAGACGAGATCGTGCAGGGTGAAGCCGTCGTGCGCGGTGACGAAGTTGATGCTGGCCAGGGGGCCGCGCTCATCGGCGAAGGTGTTGGACGATCCGGCGAGCCTGGTCGCGAAACCGCCGATGCCCACGGGGGCCGATGCGCGTCGTGCGTAGTCGATGTCGCTGAGCCAGAAGTTGCGGACGCGATCGCGGTAGCGGTCGTTCCACTCGTGCCAGCCCGCCGGGAAGTTCCCGGTCTGCCAGCCGCCGAGGCCCACGTCCCAGGGCTCGGCGATGAGCTTCGTGTCCTTGAGGACCGGGTCGTTCGAGATCGCGGTGAGCAACGGGTGCTCCGGGGTGTAGGTGTGCGCGGCGTCCCGGGCGATAGCCGTCGCGAGATCGAAGCGGAACCCGTCGATCTGCATCTCCTCGGCCCAGTAGCGCAGCGAATCGAGGACGAGTCGGGCGCCGGCATCCGTCGAGGTGTTGACGGTGTTGCCGCATCCGGTCGTGTCGATGTACGCGCCGTTCGCGTCCTGTCGGTAGTAGCTGGCATTGTCGATGCCGCGCATGCTCCACCGGGGACCGCCGAGACCTTCCTCGGCGGTGTGGTTGTAGACGACGTCGAGGATGACCTCGAGACCTGCCTCGTGGAGGAGCCGGACCATGCCCTTGAACTCGGCGAGGACGGCTTCGGGGCCGCCCTTGCGGGACTCCTCCGTCGCGTAGGCGGTGTGCGGAGTGAAGAAGTTCAGGGTGTTGTAGCCCCAGTAGTTCGTCAGTCCGCGTTCGAGCAGCCGCGGCTCCGGCACGAACGCGTGCACGGGCAGCAACTCGATGGACGTGATGCCCAGAGAGTGGAAGTACTCGATCATCGCGGGGTGGGCGAGGCCCGCGTAGGTGCCGTGGAGCGCCGGAGGAACATCGGGCTGGCGCTTGGTGAGCCCCTTCAGGTGTCCTTCGTAGATCACGGTGCGGTCGAGCGGCACTCGGGGCTTCTGCGACTGGCCCCAGTCGAAGCCGTCGACGATGACGACGGAGCGCCATTCCTCGTAACCGTCGCCCTGGGCGAGTCCGCGGGCGTAGGGGTCGAGGAGAAGGGTCTCCGGGTTGAACGTGTTGCCCGGGCCGTGCGGTCCACCGACGCGCAGGGCGTAGCGGACTCCGGGCTGGAGGAGCGGGGTCGTGACCTCCCAGACGCCTCCGGGGAGACGCTCGAGGTCGGCCTGGTCGGTCACCCAGTCCAGGTCGGTGGCGTCGAAGACGACGAGCTCGACGGAGGAGGCGTTCTGAGACCAGACGCGCAGGGTGCCGACGCCGTCGTGCAGACGGACGCCGAGGTTGTCGAGTGCTGGACCGCCGGGCACGGTGAAGTCTCGGTTCGCGGGCATAGGTACACATTAGGGGGCGGGGCTCGGGTCTCACGACAGGGCGTACTCAGTTCCGTGTGCCACGGTGCCGGAAATAGGGGAGAGTTGTAGGGATGCGCCACTACCTCGACCATGCAGCGACCACGCCCCTCCGTGCGGAGGCGCGCGAGGCCTGGTTGACGGCGACCGACGTGGTGGGAAACGCGTCGTCCACGCACGGAGCGGGGCAGGACGCCCGCCGTCTGCTCGAGGAATCGCGCGAGCGTGCGGCCGCGGTGCTCGGATGCGAGCCCATCGAAGTCGTGTTCACCTCCGGCGGGACGGAGTCGATCAACCTCGCCCTGCAGGGGCTGTGGAGCGCGAGGGCGGAGGGCGCCGACGCGATCGTGATGCCGGATGCAGAGCACCACGCGACGATGGACACCGTCGCCTCGTTGGTCGCCGGGGGCGCCGTGCTGCGTCCTGTCGCGGTCACTGCGGAGGCGCGCATCCCCGTCTTCGGCTTCACCCGGGCGCTGCCCGGTGCTGCGCTCGCGACCGCGCTGGTCGCGAACAACGAGGTCGGAACCGTCAACGACGCGCGTGCACTGAGCGCGGCCGCTGCAGATGCCGGTGTGCCGCTGCACCTCGACGCCGTGTCCGCCCTCGGTCATCTCCCGCTCTCGTTCCGTGCTCTCCGCGGGGATGCGTCAGGCGGGAGCGGTCTCGTCGCCCTGAGCGTCGCCGGGCACAAGATCGGGGCCCCCGTCGGAGTGGGGGCGCTCGTCGTCGCCCGCACGGCGCGGATCGCCGCTCTCCTGCATGGCGGAGCGCAGCAGCGCGGTCTTCGGGCGGGTACGCAGGACGTGCCGGGCGCCGCCGCGTTCGCCGCCGCCCTCGAACTGGCTTCCACCGAGCTCGACGCGGAGACGGAGCGGCTGATCCTGCTCCGCGACCGGCTGGTCGACGGCATCCGTTCGCTCGTCCCCGCGGCAGTGCTGCTGGGCGACCCGGTGGACCGCCTGCCGGGCAACGCGCACCTGCTGTTCCCCGGAGCCGTCGGTGAGAGCCTGCTGTTCCTCCTGGACATGGCAGGGGTCGCGGCATCCACGGGGTCGGCCTGCCAGGCGGGCGTCGCCGAACCGTCGCACGTCGTCATGGCGATGGGGCGCAGCGAGCAGGACGCGCGCAGCGTTCTGAGGTTCTCGCTCGGGCGCACCTCGATCGATGCCGACGTCGACGCGGTGCTCTCCGCGATCGCGGATGCGTACGCGAGGGCGTCCGCGGCGCGTTGAACGCACTCGGAGCCCGTCCAGCCGCGCCCTCGTAGACTGGACGGATGCGAATTCTTGCGGCGATGAGCGGGGGAGTGGACTCCGCGGTCGCTGCGGCGCGCGCTGTCGACGCCGGGCACGAGGTCGTCGGCGTCCACCTGGCGCTGTCTCGCGCCGGCGGCACGCTGCGGACAGGCAGTCGCGGCTGCTGCACCATCGAGGACGCCCTCGACGCTCGCAGAGCAGCGGACCTGCTCGGAATCCCGTTCTACGTGTGGGACTTCTCCGAGCGCTTCCGCGACGACGTGATCGACGACTTCATCGCCGAGTACCAGGCTGGTCGCACGCCCAACCCGTGCATGCGCTGCAACGAGAAGATCAAGTTCGCCGCTCTTCTCGAAAGAGCGCTGGAGCTGGGCTTCGACGCGGTCTGCACCGGGCACTACGCCAACCTCGTCCCCACCGGCTCAGGGCTCGAGCTGCATCGTGCCGCCGATGACGCGAAGGATCAGTCCTACGTGCTCGGCGTGCTCACCGCAGAGCAGCTCGCCCACACGTACTTCCCGCTCGGAGAGACGCCGTCGAAGGCGCTCGTCCGCGCGGAGGCGGAGGAGCGGGGCCTGAGCGTGGCGCAGAAGCCCGACAGCCACGACATCTGCTTCATCCCCGATGGGGACACGCGCGGCTGGCTCGCCGAGAAGGTCGGCACGGCCACCGGTGACATCGTCGATCGCGCGGGCGCCGTCGTCGGCTCGCACGAGGGCGCGCACGCGTACACGGTCGGCCAGCGTCGGGGGCTCAAGCTCGGGGTGCCGGCGGCCGACGGCAAGCCGCGATTCGTCCTGGAGGTGCGGCCCGTCTCGAACACCGTTGTCGTCGGCCCCAAGGAGGCTCTCGCGACGGCGGAGATCTCGGGTCGCCGCTTCAGCTGGGCCGGTGCGGGGCCCGATGAGCGATCCTTCGCCTGCGAGGTGCAGATCCGCGCCCACGCCGAGCCGGTGCCCGCGCAGGCCTTCGTGGAGCCGGACGGACTGCGGGTGGTGCCTGAGGTGCCGCTCGACGGTGTCGCGCCGGGGCAGACGGCCGTGCTGTACGTCGGAACCAGGGTCCTCGGGCAGTTCACGATCGACCGCACCGTGTCGGCGGTGCCCGCCGGGGTCTAGAGCCGTGCGATGTCGGCCCCCGATCGTAGACTGACGGGGTGCCGGAGAACATCTCGCTGGAAGACGCCCGTACCGAGGCCGAACAGCTGACCACGCTCATACTCGAGGCGAAAGACGCGTACTACGGACGCGACACCTCGGTGGTCGACGACTTCACCTACGACGGCTGGATGCACCGCCTCGAAGAGCTGGAGCGGCTGCATCCGGAGCTGCAGGGGCAGGACTCGCCCACGCAGATGGTCGGCGCCGCCGAGTCGACGGGGCTCGACACGATCGAGCACGCCGAGCGGATGCTGAGCCTCGACAACGTCTTCTCCATCGAGGAGCTCCGCGAATGGGCAGCGAAGACGCGGGCCGCCGCGGGGCGCGATGTGAACTGGCTCACGGAGCTCAAGATCGACGGACTCGCGATCAACCTGCGATACGAGGACGGCGTGCTTACGTCCGCGGCGACACGCGGAGACGGCCGTGTCGGCGAGATCGTCACCGAGAACGCCCTGCGCCTGCCCGAGATCCCCGAACGGCTGAGCGGCACGGGGCATCCGTCGATCGTGGAGGTACGCGGCGAGGTTTTCATCCCCGTGGCGGCCTTCGAGCGCCTCAACGCCGCGCAGGCGTCCTTCCGCGAGCGCGCCTACGCCGATGCCCTCGCGCGCTGGGAGTCCCGCAGCGGAGCGAAGAAGCCCTTCGACGAGGAGAAAGCGAGTGCGGCGGCCGCTCGTCGCTTCCCGGCATTCGCCAATCCCCGCAACGCCGCGAGCGGAGGTCTCCGCCAGCAGATCGACAAGAAGGACGGGCTCGAACTCGAGGCCGGTCTGCTGCGGATCGAGTCGCTCGCGATGTACGTGCACGGCATCGGCGCGTGGGAGAACCCTCCGGTCTCCGCGCAGAGCGAGGTCTATGAGCTCCTCGCGGGCTGGGGCCTGCCGACGAGCCCTCATGCGAAGGTCTGCACGAGCATCGACGAGGTCATCGGGTTCGTCGAGCACTTCGGCGAGCACCGTCATGATATCGAGCACGAGCTCGACGGCATCGTCGTGAAGGTGGACGAACTCGCGCTGCACGACGAGCTCGGCATGACCAGTCGCGCCCCGCGCTGGGCGATCGCGTACAAGTACCCGCCGGAGGAGGTCCAGACGACGCTCCTCGACATCGTGGTGTCCGTCGGACGCACCGGCCGGGCGACGCCGTTCGCCGTGATGGCCCCTGCGCACGTCGCCGGTTCCGTGGTTCGTCAGGCGACCCTCCACAACAAGGACGTCGTGAAGGCCAAGGGCGTGCTGATCGGCGACACGGTCGTCCTGCGCAAGGCGGGGGACGTGATCCCCGAGGTGCTCGGACCCGTGGTGGAGAAGCGCGACGGCACCGAACGGGAGTTCGTCATGCCGGCGGACTGCCCGGAGTGCGGGACCCCGCTGCGTCCGATGAAGGAGGGCGACATCGACCTCCGCTGCCCGAACGCGCGCTCCTGTCCCGCACAGGTCCGCGGTCGCGTCGAGCACATCGGCTCTCGCGGCGCGCTCGACGTCGAGGTGCTCGGTGAGGTCACCGCCGCCGCTCTCACGCAGGCGGAGCCGCCGGCGGTCGCACCTCTCGACACGGAGGCGGGGCTGTTCTCCCTCGCGCTCGGCGATCTGGTGCCGATCTCGGTGGTCGTGCGCGACTCCGAGACGGGCGAGCCCAAGGTCGACGAGGAGACCGGTGAGCTCGTGCGTCGGGCGCCGTTCCAGAAGCTCGGCCCTGCGCAGTACCCGCCGGGCACGGAGGCGATGGATGCCGCGGAGCGCCGCCGCCTCGGAGTCAGGAAGGACTATCGCGAGGTGCTGCCGTCAGAGGCCGCCACGAAACTCCTCGCCGAGCTCGAGAAGGCGAAGACGAAGGAGCTCTGGCGTCTCCTCGTCTCGCTCAACATCCGCCACGTCGGACCGGTCGCGGCACGCGCCCTGGCGCAGTGGTTCGGGTCCCTGGATGCGATCCGTGCGGCTTCGCGTGAAGACCTGGCGGCTGTCGAGGGCGTGGGGGGCATCATCGCCGACTCCCTCCTCGCCTGGTTCGAGGTCGATTGGCATCAGGACATCGTCCGGAGCTGGGCGGACGCGGGCGTGCAGTGGTCGACTCCGGGGCATCCGGGTCCTGGAGCTGCAGTCGTCGAAGGAGGTGTGCTCGACGGTCTCACGGTCGTCGCCACCGGCTCTCTCGACGGGTACACGCGTGACGGCGCGCAGGAGGCGATCCTCAAGGCGGGAGGCAAGGCCGCTTCGAGCGTCTCGAAGAAGACCGACTTCGTCGCCGCAGGCCCCGGCGCCGGATCCAAGCTCGCGAAGGCGGAGGAGCTCGGCATCCGCATCCTGGACGCGGCGCAGTTCCACCTGCTGGTGACCGAGGGCCCGTCGGCACTCGAGTGAAGCGCTACGGTCCACTGATCGCGCCAAGGCTCTGGTGAATCTCGCCGCCCGGCTGGCGCGAGGCTGATGCAGCGCGACCGGGCGCTCAGGACTCCCTGAGCGCCCGGTCGGCGCCGATCAGGCCTTGTGGCGCGGCTTGCGGAACGGCTTGTCCTCGCGGGCGGGGCGATCGTCACGGAACGAGCGCTCTCCGCGGTCCTGTCGCGGACCGCGGTCGCCGTAGGACGGGCGGTCGCCGTCTCGGCGTGCACCGCCGCGCGGACCGCGGTCGGGCTTGATCTCGATGAGACGGCCGGAGATGCGCGTGTCGCGGAGCTTCTCCAGCACGGAGGCGTCCATGTTCGCCGGAAGCTCGACGATCGAGAAGTCGGGACGGATGTTGATGACACCGAAGTCGTCGCGGCCGAGACCGCCCTCGTTGGCCAGCGCGCCCACGATCTGGCGCGGCTCGACGCGGTGACGGCGGCCCACCTCGATGCGGTAGGCGGCGTAGTCGCCGCGTCCTCGACGCTCTGTGCGGGGCTCGCGCGCGTCACGCGCTCCGCGCTCGCGGGGAGGACGGTTGTCGGCCTCGACGGCCTTGGAGAGCGGGTCGTTCGACGGGTCGAGCAGCAGCGGCGTCTCGCCCTGTGCGACGATCGCGAGAGCGGCGGCGACATCGGACTCCGGCACGTCGTTGTTGCGCACGTAGTGGGCAATGATGTCGCGGAACTTCTCGATGCGTGCCGTCTCGCTCAGCGCCGCGGTGATGGCGTCGTCGAAGCGTGCGAGACGCGTGGTGTTCACGTCATCGGTGCTCGGCAGCTGCATCTGCGTCGGCTCCTGGCGCGTCGCGCGCTCGATCGACTTGAGCAGGTAGCGCTCACGAGGCGTGATGAAGCTGATCGCGTCGCCCTTGCGCCCGGCGCGTCCGGTGCGGCCGATGCGGTGCACGTACGACTCGGTGTCGGTGGGGATGTCGAAGTTGACGACGTGGCTGATGCGCTCGACGTCGAGACCGCGCGCCGCGACGTCGGTGGCGACGAGGATGTCGAGCTTGCCGTCCTTGAGCTGGTTGACGCTGCGCTCGCGCTGCACCTGCGCCACGTCGCCGTTGATGGCGGCGGCGGAGTAGCCGCGGGCGCGGAGCTTCTCGGCTAGGGTCTCGGTCTCGTTCTTCGTGCGGACGAAGACGATCATTCCGTCGAAGTTCTCGACCTCGAGGATGCGGGTGAGTGCATCGACCTTCTGCGCGTACGAGACCACGAGGTAGCGCTGGGTGATGTTCGTGCCCGTCGCGGTCTTCGACTTGATGCTGATCTCTTCGGGGTCGCGCAGGTACTGCTGCGCGAGCCGGCGGATCTGCGGAGGCATCGTCGCGGAGAACAGGGCGACCTGCTTCTCCTCCGGCGTCTGCGCGAGGATCTGCTCGACGTCCTCCGCGAAGCCCATCTTGAGCATCTCATCGGCCTCGTCGAGCACGAGGTACTGCAGCTCCGACAGGTCGAGCGTGCCCTTGGCGAGGTGGTCCATGATGCGACCGGGGGTGCCGACGACCACGTGCACGCCGCGACGCAGCGCCGACAGCTGGACGCCGTAGCCCTGACCGCCGTAGACGGGCAGCACGTGCACGCCCTTCATCTTCGACGCGTAGGACTCGAACGCCTCGCACACCTGGAGCGCGAGCTCGCGGGTCGGAGCGAGCACGAGCGCCTGCGGGGTCTTCTGCGAGATGTCGAGGCGCTCCAGCACGGGCAGGGCGAACGCAGCGGTCTTGCCGGTTCCGGTCTGCGCCATGCCGACGACGTCGCGGCCGGCCAGCAGGGTGGGGATCGTCGCCGCCTGGATGGGCGAGGGGGTCTCGTAGCCGAGGTCCTTGATGGCTTTGAGGACGGGCCCGGTGATGCCGAGCTCCTCGAATCCGGGGGTCGAGGGGGCGTCGGTGGGCACAGCGTCTTCTTCAGTCACTGACCAAGGGTAGCGTCTCCGACCCCATCGCGCCTGGGCGCGCAGTCAGGAACCGCTGGTCAGCGCCAGCAGCTTCTCCTTGACCTGGCGGCGGAGGACCTTGCCGATCAGCGATTTCGGCAGCTCGTCGACGACGAAGATGCGGCGCGGCACCTTGTACGGGGTCAGGATGCCGCGGGCGAACTCGCGGATGGCCTCGACATCCACGTCCTTCGCTCCGTCGACGACGATCGCGGCGACAACCTCCTCGCCGGAGTGATCGCTCGGAAGGCCGACGACGGCGGCATCCGACACATCGGGATGCTGCCGCAGGGCGTTCTCGACCTCGGTCGGCGCGACGTTGAAGCCGCCGGTGATGATGAGCTCCTTGATGCGGTCGACGATGCGGATGAAGCCGGCGTCGTCCACGGTGACGATGTCGCCGGTGCGGAACCAGCCGTCGACGAACACGGCGTCGGTCTCCTCCGGCTTGCCGTAGTAGCCGGAGAACACCTGCGGTCCGCGCACGATCAGCTCGCCGGGCGAGCCCTCCGGCACGTCCTGCGTCGGGTTCTCGGGATCGACGACGCGGCATTCCGTGCCGGGGAGCGGCAGTCCGACGGTTCCGGGGACCCGGTTCTCGGCGACCGGGTTCGCCATCAGCACGGGGGAGCACTCGCTCAGTCCGTAGCCTTCCACCAGATACCCGTGCGTGGCCTTCTCGAAAGGAACGACGAGCTCGTGCGGCAGCGCCATCGCGCCGGAGATCGCGACCTCGATGCCCTCCAGGGAGACGCCCTGAGCGTTCGCGGCAGAGAGCAGCCGGTCCGCGATCGGCGGGACGAGCGGGAGGAACGTCGCCGGATGCTTCTTCATGACGTCGAGCACAAGGTCGGGGTCGAACTTCGGGAACAGCACGAGGCGCGCACCCATCGACATCGCGAAGGTGAGGCACAGCGTAAGACCGTAGGCGTGGAACATCGGGAGCACGGCGTAGACGACGCAGCCCTTGCCGCGCTGGATCGACGGCACCCAGGCCTGGGCCTGTGCCGCGTTCGACAGCAGGTTCCGGTGCGTGAGTGCGGCCCCCTTCGGGGTTCCCGTGGTGCCGGACGTGTACTGGATGATCGCGAGGTCGTCGGTCTGCGGCTTCGCGTGTGACGCCGGGATCGGGGATGAGCCGACCAGCGTGTCCCACGTGATCGTGCCGCGCACGCTCTCCGTGAGGGCCGCGCGGGACTCGCGCGCCTTCGCGACGGGCAGACGCAGGGCGACGCGCGTGAGGAACGGCATGGCCCGCGTGACGTCGACGGAGATCAGGTTGGCTACGGCCAGATCGGCCGGGAACTCCTGCACGGTCGAGACGACCTTGTTCCAGACGATGGCGTGCTTCGCGCCGTGGTCCTCGAACTGCTTGCGCAGTTCCCGCGGCGTGTACAGCGGGTTGTGCTCGACGACCACCGCGCCCAGCCGGAGCACGGCGTAGAACGCCACGATGTGCTGGGGGCAGTTGGGAAGCACGATCGCCACGGGGTCGCCGGCCTTGACGCCGAGATCGCGCAGCCCCGCGGCGGCGCGGTCGATCGCATCCTGCAGCTGCGCATAGCTCGTCTCCCTGCCGAAGAACTGCAGCGCCGGGGCATCCGGGTAGTCCCTCGCGGATGCCGCGACGATGTCGATCAGCGAACCCTCGACGGGAGCGAGGTCTTCAGGGACGCCGGCTGCGTAGCTGGCGACCCACGGGCGAGGAGGCTGGAACGTGCTCACGTGCTCAGCATATGCCGGGTCCGCAGAGGGGCGCGGGAGCGGTGAGTGCGCTGACTAGACTTGAGGCGTGTCTGAAATCACCCCTGATCTTGTGCGCCATCTCGGCGTGCTCGCGCGCATCCAGCTGAACGACGACGAGGTGACGCGGCTCACGGGCCAGCTCGACGCCATCGTCGACAACATCGCGAAGGTGTCGGAGGTCGCGACCGCCGACGTCGCGGCGACGAGCCACCCGATCCCGCTGAGCAACGTCTTCCGCCCCGACGTCGTCGGGCAGACGCTCACGCACGAGCAGGTGCTCCAGAACGCACCCGACGAGGCCGACGGCCGTTTCCGCGTGACCGCGATCCTGGGAGAAGAGCAGTGAGCGACATCATCCGCCTTACCGCGGCGGAGCTCGCCGACAAGCTCGCCGCCCGCGAGGTGTCCAGCGTCGAGGCGACGCAGGCGCACCTGGACCGCATCGCGGCCGTGGACGGCGACGTGCACGCGTTCCTGCATGTGAACGAGGGCGCTCTCGCCGCCGCCGCCGAGCTCGACGCCCGCCGCGCCGCGGGGGAGGACCTCGGCCCCCTCGCCGGAGTGCCGCTCGCGATCAAGGACGTGCTGGTCACCACCGACCAGCCGACCACGAGCGGCTCGCGCATCCTCGAGGGCTACCGGTCCCCGTACGACGCGACCGTCGTCGCGCGTTCTCGCGCAGCGGGCCTCATCCCGCTCGGCAAGACGAACATGGACGAGTTCGCCATGGGCTCGTCGACCGAGCACTCGGCGTACGGTCCGACGCGCAACCCGTGGGATCTCGACCGCATCCCCGGCGGCTCCGGCGGAGGCTCCGCCGCTGCAGTGGCCGCCTTCGAGGCTCCGCTGGCGCTGGGTTCGGACACCGGCGGCTCGATCCGGCAGCCGGCGCACGTCACCGGCACGGTGGGAGTGAAGCCCACCTACGGCGGCGTGAGCCGCTACGGTGCGATCGCACTCGCGTCGAGCCTCGACCAGGTCGGACCCGTGTCCCGCACGGTGCTCGACTCCGGTCTGCTCCACGATGCGATCGGCGGACACGACCCCAAGGACTCCACCTCGCTGCGTGACCAGTGGCCGTCCTTCGCGGCAGCCGCTCGTGAGGGAGCCAGGGGCGACGTGCTCAAGGGCCTCAAGGTGGGTGTCATCCGCGAGCTGCCGGACAGCGGCTTCCAGACGGGTGTCGCCGAGTCCTTCCGTGCGTCGCTGGCGCTCATGGAGGCGCAGGGAGCCGAGATCGTCGAGATCGGAGCCCCGCACTTCGAGTACGGCGTCGCCGCGTACTACCTGATCCTTCCCGCGGAGGCGTCGAGCAACCTCGCGAAGTTCGACTCGGTGCGCTTCGGTCTGCGGGTCACCCCCGAGGGCAACCCGACGGTCGAGGACGTGATGTCCGCGACCCGTGACGCCGGTTTCGGCGACGAGGTCAAGCGCCGCATCATCCTCGGCACCTACGCGCTGTCGGCGGGCTACTACGACGCCTACTACGGCAGCGCGCAGAAGGTCCGCACCCTCATCCAGCAGGACTTCGCGAACGCCTTCGCGGAGGTCGACGTGATCGCCACGCCGTCGGCGCCGACCACGGCGTTCAAGCTCGGCGAGAAGATCGACGACCCGCTGCAGATGTACCTCAACGACATCACGACGATCCCGGTGAACCTCGCCGGGGTCCCCGGGATCTCGATCCCCAGCGGCCTCGCCGCCGAGGACGGCCTGCCCGTCGGCATCCAGTTCATCGCTCCGGCGCGTGAGGACGCCCGTCTGTACAAGGTCGGCGCGGCTCTCGAGGCCGTGCTGCTCGACTCGTGGGGTGCCCCGCTGCTCAGCCGTGCACCGCAGCTCGTGGGAGGGACCCGCTGATGGCCACCGCCAAGCTCATGGACTTCGACAAGGCGCTGGAACTGTTCGAGCCCGTGCTCGGATTCGAGGTGCACGTCGAGCTCAACACCAACACGAAGATGTTCTCGGACGCGCCGAACCCGGCGAACGAGGCCTATCACGCGGCCGAGCCGAACACGCTCATCGCGCCGGTGGACCTCGGCCTGCCCGGGTCCCTCCCGGTGGTGAACGAGACGGCCATCCGCTCGTCGATCAGCCTCGGTCTCGCGCTCGGCTGCTCGATCGCCGAGTCCAGCCGGTTCGCGCGGAAGAACTACTTCTACCCCGACCTCGGCAAGAACTACCAGATCTCGCAGTACGACGAGCCGATCGCGTACGAGGGGTCCGTCGAGGTGGAGCTCGAGGACGGGACGATCGTGCAGATCCCGATCGAGCGCGCGCACATGGAGGAGGACGCCGGCAAGCTGACCCACATGGGCGGCGCGACCGGGCGCATCCAGGGTGCGGAGTACTCGCTCGTCGACTACAACCGTGCGGGCGTGCCGCTGGTCGAGATCGTCACCAAGACGATCTTCGGCGCCGAGCACCGTGCACCGGAGGTCGCCAAGGCGTACGTCCAGACCATCCGCGACATCGTCCGCAGCCTCGGCATCTCGGAGGCTCGGCTCGAGCGCGGCAACCTCCGCTGCGACGCGAACGTCTCGCTGCGCCCCCGCGGCCAGGAGAAGCTCGGCACCCGCACCGAGACCAAGAACGTCAACTCGATGCGCTCGGTCGAGCGCGCGGTCCGCTACGAGATCCAGCGCCAGGCGCAGATCCTCGCCGACGGCGGGACGATCACGCAGGAGACCCGTCACTGGCACGAGGACACCGGCACGACCTCGCCGGGCCGCCCCAAGTCGGACGCCGACGACTACCGCTACTTCCCGGAGCCCGATCTGCTGCCCGTCGAGCCCGCCGCCGAACTAATCGAGGAGCTGCGCGCCGCACTCCCAGAGCAGCCGGTGGCACGTCGTCGCCGTCTGATGGCGGAGTGGGGCTTCACGGACCTGGAGTTCCAGGACGTCCGCAACGGCGGCCTGCTCGAGGTCGTCGAGGCGACGATCGCCGCGGGTGCGACGCCCGCCACCGCGCGCAAGTGGTGGACAGGCGAGATCACCCGCCTCGCGAACACGCAGGAGAAGGATGCGTCCGACCTGATCAGCCCGGAGAACGTCGCCGCGCTCCAGAAGCTGGTCGACGCGGGCACGCTCACCGACAAGCTGGCCCGGCAGGTGCTCGAGGGCGTCATCGCCGGCGAAGGCACCCCGCAGGAGGTCGTGGACGGACGCGGACTCGCCGTGGTGTCGGACGACGGCGCGCTGATCGCCGCGATCGACGAGGCACTGGCCGCACAGCCCGACGTCCTCGCCAAGATCAAGGACGGCAAGGTCCAGGCCGCCGGGGCCGTGATCGGCGCGGTCATGAAGGCCATGAAGGGCCAGGCCGACGCCGCCCGCGTGCGCGAACTGGTCCTGGAGCGCGCGGCGCAGTAGTCGTCATCGTCTCCCGGGCCCGATGTCAGAGGCCCGGGAGACAATGGACTCATGGGACACGGCGACGGCAGAGGGCGCATCGTCTCGCCCGACGGCGCCGACGATACGGGCACGCGGATCCTCCACGTCGACATGGACGCGTTCTACGCCGGCGTCGAGGTTCTCGACGACCCGAGTCTTCGCGGTCTGCCGCTGATCATCGGGGCGCCGGACGGACGTTCGGTCGTCTCCAGCGCCTCCTACGAAGCCCGCAGGTACGGCGTCCGCGCCGCGATGCCCGTGTCGCAGGCGATCAGGCTCTGCCCGTCCGCACGCATCGTCCTGCCGCACTTCCACCGGTATCAGGAGGTGTCGAAGCAGGTGATGGCGATCTTCGAATCGTTCACCCCGCTGGTCGAACCGCTGTCTGTGGACGAGGCCTTCCTCGACGTGCACGGCGTCAGAAGGCTCTGGGGGAGTCCCGCTCGCATCGCGCAGCTCGTGCGCGAACGCGTGCAGGACGAGGTGGGGATCACCTGCAGCGTCGGGGTCGCCGCGACCAAGCACGTCGCGAAGATGGCGTCGACGATGGCGAAGCCCGACGGACTGCTCGTGGTCGCCGCGGCCGACACGCTCGACTTCCTCGCGCCGCGGCCGGTCCGGGCGATGTGGGGTGTGGGGCCGAAAGCAGCCGAGGCACTGGAGGGGCGCGGCATCCGGACCATCCGCGACATCCGCGAGAGCTCTCAGGACATGCTGGACCGTGCCGTGGGGCCGGCGCTCGGCATCCGTCTCGCGCAGCTCGCTCGGGGCGAAGACGCGCGCATGGTCGAGACAGAGCGCATCGAGAAGAGCATCGGGCATGAGGAGACCTTCGAGACGGACGTGACCGATCGCGTGTTCCTGCGCTCGGAGCTGCTCCGACTCGCCGACCGTGTCGCCGCTCGCCTGCGACGCGCGGAGTGGGAGACCGGGACGGTGGCGATCAAGGTGCGCTTCGACGACTTCCGCACCCTGAGCAGATCGCAGACCCTCGCGGAGCCGACAGCAGTCGGTCAGCGCATCGGCGAGGCGGCGCAGACGCTGTTCGAGCAGATCGAGAGCCGGGATCCGGTCCGTCTCGTGGGGGTCCGCGCCGAGAAGCTGCGCCCCGCGGGCGGCGGAGGCATCGGCCTGTGGGATGACGATGAGGATTGGCGCAGGGTCGAGGGCGCCATGGACGACGCCGTCGCGAGGTTCGGCACGGCGACCATCACCCGCGCGCGCCACATCGGACGGGGAGAGGGGCGAGGAGCCGCGCGGCATCCGAAGGATCACGGCCTGGATTGAGGCCCATCCGTCCGATGCGTCGGCTAGCGTGGACACATGCCCCACATTGCACTGGAACTCGGTAAGCAGGCCGCCTCGTTCGGCGTGAAGAGCGCGTACGGCGAGCCCCAGGATGTCGACGGCGCGAGCATCACGCCCGTCGCCCTGGCCATCACGGGGTTCGCCGGCGGCAGCGCCGAGGCGGGAGAGGGCGGAACGGGCGGCGGCATCGCGGTGCCCGTCGGCGTCTACATCCGCCGCGAAGAGGGCCTCCGGTTCGAGCCGAACATCATCACCCTCCTCGTCGTCGCCGGTCCGTTCGTCTGGATCGCCGGTCGTGCGATCACCCGCATCATCCGTGCTCTCAAGAAGTGACGATCCGGTAGCCGCTGCGCTCGACCGTGCGGCCGGGCTCATCGAGGCCGACATCCGCGCCCTCGCGGCAGCGAACCCCGTCGTCCTGATCGACGGCCGCAGCGGCGCGGGCAAGACCTCGCTTGCGCGTCGTGTCGCGTCGCGCTGGCCCGTCGCGGGGCCGGTGCAGCTGATCGCGCTGGACTCGATCTACCCGGGGTGGGATGGCCTCGACGCGGGCGCGGAACGCGCGCTCGAACGGATCCTGCGGCCGCACGGGCGGGGATATCACAGCACCTGGAACCGCTGGGACTGGGAGCAGGGCGCAGAGGCCGAGAGCTACGCGGTGAACCCGGCACTCGGGCTGATCATCGAGGGAAGCGGCATCCTCACCGCGGCGAGCGCGGCGATCGCCGATGTGCGCGTGTGGGTGGAGTCCGCCGAGACCGGTCGCAAGGCCAGGGCGCTCGCGCGTGATGGAGAGACCTACCGTCCGCACTGGGAGAGGTGGGCCGCTCAGGAGTCGCGGCACATCGAGCGGGATGCTCCACGCGAGCTGGCCACGCGGATCATCGACGTTCCCTAGTCGGTCAGTCGAGAGACTCGTCCGCGGCCTCGATGAGCAGCTCGAGTCGGTAGCCCAGCCAGTCGTAGACGTGGAACCGTCGGTCCTCCGGATCGTGATGCTCATCGTCCACGATGCCGAGTCGGGTGGCGACGACGAGCCTCACCGCCGTGAGCGTCCGCAGCCACGCGTCGACGTCGCTCGCCTCGATGGCGAGATCGTGTTCGGCGAACGCCTGTTCCTCCGTGAGATCGGCGAACTCGGAGCGCAGCGGCTCCAGCGCGGCGCGGACGGTCGCGGTGTCCGCCGAGCGCCGGTCGAGCAGGTCGTCTCGTGTGGCCGCCGCGAACTCGTCAGCGGCATCCGCGTCGTCGGGGTACGCGCTCGGTGTCAACCGCGCGACGGCGGGGTCGCTGAGGTCGCGCTGCCCGCCGACCAGATCGGCGAACTCGCCCAGGATCTCCGCGAGCTGGACCGCCTCGATCGGCGCCATGCTGATCCGCACCGTCGCCGCGCTCATGTGGGCGCCTTCCGGACCGTGGCCCAGAGCCCGAAGTCGTGCAACGCCTGCGCGTGCACCTCCATGGTCTCGCGAGGCCCGGTGGCGACGATCGCGTGCCCGTCGTGGTGGACGGCGAGCATGAGCTGGGTGGCGCGGTCGAGGGAGTAGCCGAAGTACGTGCGGAAGACGCGTACGACGTAGCTCATCAGGTTCACGGGGTCGTTCCAGACGACGACCTGCCAGGGCTCCATCGGAGCCGCGGACAGATCGAGCTGTTCATCGAGTTCGGGGGAGGCGGCAGGAGCGCTCATGCCCACCCCAGCTCGTGCAGCTGCTCGTCATCGATGCCGTAGAAGTGCGCGATCTCGTGGACGAGGGTCGTGTGCACCTCGTCGCGGAGCTCATCCAGGTCGTCGCACTCGGCGAGATGCGGCTCGCGGTACACGACGATGCGATCCGGCAGCTCTCCCATGCCGTACTGGCCGCGCTCGGTGATCGCGAGTCCGTCGTACAACCCGAGAAGGTCGAGGGTGCCGTCCTCGGGGCGGTCCTCGACGACGAACACGACGTTGTCGAGCCCGTCGACCATGTCGTCGGGCAGGCGATCGAGCTCGTCGATCACGAGCTCCTCGAAGGCGTCCGCATCCATCTCCATCTCGTCCAGCCTATTCGGCTAGAGGCGGATGTGAGTTCTCTCACGAACGGCGGCCTCTTTTCGGAGCGGATGGAGAAGCGCGGGGCGGAAGCTCGGTGCATGGTCGTTCTGGAGCGCGCAGCAGATGAGGTCCCGCGGATCGGTGATGCCGTCCGCGGTCCCCGTGCGCGGTGGCGCGCGCCGATCGCGATCGGCGTCGGCGTCACGCTCGTCACGTATCTGGGCGCCGGGGTGCCGTCCTACTGGGGAGACGAGGCCGCCAGCGTGCTGTCGGCCGAGCGCTCATGGCCGAGCCTCTTCGCCGAGCTGAGCACGGTGGATGCCGTGCACGGTCTCTACTACTCGCTGCTCCACCTGTGGATCGGCGTGTTCGGCAGCACCGAATGGTCGACGCGGGCGCTCAGCGCGCTCGGCATCGGTGTCCTCGCGGCCGGAGTCGTCGTCCTGGGCGAGCGCTGGTTCGATCGCCGCACCGGCGTGCTCGCGGGCATCCTGATCGCGGTGATCCCCCGGGCGGGGGTTCTCGCCATCGAGACGCGAGGGTACGCGATCGCCGCGGCCGCCGCCGTGTGGGTCACGATCCTCTTCGTCCGGCTCGTGGATCGAGACGGACGACGGCGCGGCTGGATCCTCTACGGCGTCGCCGTGGCCGTGAGCGCCACGTTCTTCCTTTATCTGCTTCTCATGCCCCTGGTGCACTTCACCGTCCTCCTCGTCGACCGCGCGTGGACGCGCCATCCTCGGGTCCTCCGCCGCTGGCTGGTGTCGATGGTGCTCGCCGCCGTCCTTGCGCTGCCGATCATGATGAGCGCCCAGCAGCAGAAGGGCCAGGTGGAGTTCCTCGCCCGCCGTGGGTACATGACGCCGACGGGCTGGTTCGTGACGCCGTGGTTCGGCCACGTCGAAGCGGCGGCGCTGCTGATCCCCGTGCTCCTGATCGGCATCATCGCCGTCGTGCTGCGGAGGCCGCGGAGGGAGGGCGCCGCCCCCGTCATCGTCTGGCTTCTCGCCCCCGGCATCGTGCTGGTGCTCATCGACGTCCTGATCTCGCCGACCTACAACCCCCGCTATCTCTCCTTCAGCCTCGGAGCCGTCGCGATGCTCCTCGCCTCAGGGGTCTGGGCGATCCTCGATCTGGCGCGTGGGGCGGCAGGCAGACGGGGCCTCCTGGGCTCGTCCGCAGTGTTGATCATCCTCGGAGCGCTCCTGCTCGCGCCTGAGTTCGTGCACGAGCGCGGCGTGTATGCGAAGGACGGCGGCGCCGACGGCAGGGCCGCCGCCGCGCAGGTCGCGTCGATCGGGCGACCGGGTGACACGGTTCTGTTCGGCACGGGCACCAGGCCCTCGCGTGCCCCGCGGCTCGTCTACCGCCTGTACCCGGAGGCGTTCCAGGGCATGAGCGATCCGCAGCTGATCACCGCCGCAGATGACACCGACGGGCTCTGGGATCGCCTGGCCACCGTCGCGTCCGTCGCTCCTGACCTCTCCGCCGGGACCGTGTGGCTCCTGGAGACCGGATCGACCGGGTCCGCTGACGCGGACGTCGCAGCGATCCAGCGGGCGGGATTCACCGAGGTCTCGCGTACGGACATCAATCGCACCGTCGTCTACGAGTTCCAGAAGGGAACACCATCATGAACGAGCGCATCGTGGTCGTCCTGCCCACGTACAACGAGATCGAATCCCTTCCCGAGGTCGTCGGGCGGCTGCGTGCGGAAGCGCCCGACGTCGACGTGCTCATCGTCGATGACGCCTCTCCCGACGGCACCGGGGAGCTGGCCGACCTGCTCGCGTCTCGCATGCCGCAGGTGAGGGTGCTGCATCGCGCGGAGAAGCAGGGCCTCGGCCCGGCATACATCGCCGGTTTCGCCGAGGCGGCCGCGCTCGGGTACGAGGTGATCGTCCAGTCGGATGCGGACGGCTCCCATCGCCCGGAGGACCTCCCCGCGATGCTCTCCGCGCTGGACTCGGCGGATGTCGTCATCGGATCGCGCTGGGCCGCCGGCGGCGCGGTGGAGCGCTGGTCCGCAGGACGGTATCTCCTCTCTCGAGCAGGGAGCCTCTACGCCGGCCTCCTCCTCCGCATTCCGAACAAGGACATCACGGGCGGCTATCGCGCATTCCGCACCGAGGCTCTCCGCCGCATCGCACCGGATCAGGTGACGAGCCGGGGCTACTGCTTCCAGATCGAGATGCTCGACCGTGCCGTGCGCACCGGATGCCGCATCGCCGAGGTTCCCATCACCTTCGACGACCGCCTGCACGGCGAGTCGAAGATGTCGGGTCGCATCGTGTTCGAAGCGCTGCGCCAGGTCACCCGCTGGGGCATCGAGAGGAGGTTCGGCAAGGGTGACCGCCTCGACACGACGCATGCGGAGGTGGCCCGTGTCTGAGGGCCGTCGGCCGCGTCTCGGGGGACTGGCCGCGCAGATCGTGAAGTTCGCCGCCGTCGGCGGTGTCGGACTGATCGTCGACGTCGCCGTGTTCAACCTGCTCCTGCTGCATCCGATGCCGGTCGCGGCCTGGCCGATGGTCGCGAAGGTCGTGTCCACGGCCCTCGCGATCGTCGTGAACTGGGTCGGCAACAGGCTCTGGACCTTCCGGGATCGCCGCAGAGCGGATGCCGCGCGCGAAGCGGTCGAGTTCCTGATCGCCAGCCTCATCGGAAGCGGGGTCTCGCTGCTGTGCCTCGGTGTGTCGCACTACCTCCTGAACCTCACGACGACGGTCGATGACAACGTGTCCGCGAACGTGATCGGCCTGCTCGCCGGCTCGGCCGTCCGCTTCGCGGCGTATCGTTGGTGGGTCTTCGCGGAGCGCGGAGATCAGACCCGGGAGGCCGTGAAGGTCACGACGACGGTCGCGCCGACGCCCTGACGGTTCTCGATGCGAGCTACCCCTCCCGCCTTCTGGGCGAGTCGGGCGACGATCGCGAGGCCCAGGCCGCTTCCGGGGTAGGTCGGTGCGCTTCCGCGCACGAATCGCTCGAAGGCGCGCTGTGCGACCTCCGGGTCGAATCCTCCCGCGTCGTCGCTCACGGAGAGCTCGATCGCGGCGAGAGACTGCGTGAGGGTGACGGTGACGCTCACCGGGCCGTCCGCCGCGCCGATCGAGTTGTCGACGAGGTTCTCCACGATCCTCCCGAAGTCGTCCGCAGAGATCGGGACGACGGCGGACTCCGCATCGACCACGACGTGGAAGTCGAGATCGAGCTCATGCTCAGGGCCGAGCTCCGAGGAGCGCAGACGCAGTCGGTCGATGCTGTCGGTCAGGGTCGAGGCGAGCTGAGACACGGTGGCCGCACCGGTGCCGTCGACGGAGTCGATCCGTGACAGCTGCAGAAGCGCATCGGCGGTTCTCGTCAGACGAGTGAGAGTCGCGCGGGCGTCGTCGAGGACGGCGGCGTCGGCGGCGGCATCGAACCCGTCGACGAGCTGGAGCTGCGCCTGCAGGACGGCGAGCGGGTTGCGGAGCTCATGGCTCGCGTCGGACACCATCTGGCGCTCCCGGTCGCTGGCCGCACGCATGCGTTCGAGGAGGTCGTTCAGAGTGCGGGCGAGATCGGCGAGCTCGTCGCGCGATGCTCCGACGGGAAGCAGCTCGCCGCGACGCGACACGACGAGGGACTCCGCACTGCGCCGCATCCTCTCCACCGGGCGGAGCGCGGCGCCCGTGACGAACCACGAGCCGAGAGCGAACACGAGCGCTCCGACGAGCAGGATGCCGGTCAGCAGGAGGATGACCTCGGAGAGCACGTCGTCGGCGATGTCCGCGTCCCTCGTCGCGAGCACGTACCAGGTGCCGTCTGCCGTCTCCACGGGGTCTACGTAGACGTAGAAGCCCTCCTGCGGCGTGCTGACGCTGTGCAGGCGGGGTCCGTCGGCGATGAACTCGGCGACGCGGTCCGCGACGCCCTCGGGGAGCGTGTTCATCCGTTCGACGCCGTCCGGAGCGACGATCGCGACGTGCTGGTTCGCACCGGGCTTCTCGAATCGTGCATCCGGATTGTCCTGGATCACCCCGCGGTAGACCTCGGTGATGCCGTGGAGCACCGCCTTCTCCTTCTGCTCGACGATGCCCGTCAACTGCGCGAACACGATGGCCGAGGCGATGGCGAGCACGAGCACGGCGGCCACGGTGGAGCCGATCGTGACCCTGGCGCGCAGGGAGAGTCGACGTCTCATCGATCGTCCTCTGCGAGCAGACGGAAACCGACTCCGCGCTCGGTCACGATCTGCGCATCGGACCCCGCGGCCTCCAGCTTCCGGCGCACGTAGCCCACGTACTGATCGACCACGTTCGATTGGAAGTGCTCTGAACCCCAGACCTCCGCGAGCAGCTCCGATCGAGCCACCGTCGACCCGAGCCGCTGGACCAGCGTCTTCAGCAGGTCGAACTCGCGCCTGCTCAGGAGCACCTCCTCGCCACCCACGGCGACCGTCCCCCGGTCGACGGCGAGCGTGAGATCGCCGGCCGTGAGGCGGAGCCGGAGGGAGGCGTCGCGGCGGGTCAGCACGCGGAGTCTCGCGAACAGCTCGGCGAAGTCGAACGGCTTGATCAGGTAGTCGTCGGCGCCGG
Source organism: Microbacterium sp. LWH10-1.2 (assembly GCF_038397765.1). NCBI lineage: Bacteria > Bacillati > Actinomycetota > Actinomycetes > Micrococcales > Microbacteriaceae > Microbacterium > Microbacterium sp. LWH10-1.2. Next base: position 1,582,416 of record NZ_CP151638.1, on the reverse strand, counting down.
AATCGAGGCCGTGCACGCGGTCGTCGATCGCGTTGCGCGCTGTCAGCATGAGGACCTTGATCTGCTCGTCATGCTGCTTCAGACGTCGGCACAACTCGAATCCGGTCATTCCCGGCATGTTCACGTCGACGATCGCGAGATCGAAACTCCGGGTCGAGGCCGCGGAGAGGGCGGCGATGCCGTCGGCGGCCGTCTCCGTCTCGTACCCTTCACGCTGGAGATGCCGTGCCACGAGGCCGGCCAGCAGAGGTTCGTCATCGACGACGAGCACCCGGGTAGACACAGCGCGAGTCTATGTCAGCGACCTCAGTGCAACAGCACCAGAAGCGCAGCGACCGCGATGAAGAGCACGCCGAAGACGGTGTTGAGCACGCGCTGACCTCTCGCGGACCGCGTGAGCCGCCGGAACGGACGGGCCGCCGCGGCGAAGAAGCCCCACATGACGATCACGTCGACGACGATCGATGTCGTGATGATCGTCAGGTACTGGGGGAGCTGGGGCTGGTCGAGACGGACGAACTGCGGGATGAAGGCGAGGAAGAAGACGATGGCCTTCGGATTCAGCAGATTGACCCAGAGGCCGCGACGGATCATCGACCAGCGGCCTTCGCGGGGGACCTCGGCGAGCGCGGCCTCGTCCTCGGAGGCGATCGTCGGCTTCGTCAGGATGAGCCGGATGCCGAGATACACGAGGTAGGCGGCGCCCGCGTAGCGGATGACGTTGAAGAGGATCTCCGAGCGGGAGACGATGAGGCCGACGCCCGCTGCGACGATCACCACATGGATGATGAGGGCGATCTGCTGCCCGATGATGCCCCAGATCGATCGCCGCCAGCCCTGACTGAGCGAGTTCGACATCGTGTTGATGGCACCGGCGCCGGGGGTGAAGCTGATCACGATGCACGCGGTGAGCAGCGAGACCCAGAGCGCGACAGACACGTCGTCATTCTAGGGCTCGCCGCCCACCGCGCTCGGCTCACCGCGACGGCTGCAGGTCTAGGCGCCGGAGGAGCTGGGCGTTCAGAGCGACCACGATGGTCGAGAGCGACATCAGCACCGCGCCCACCGACATCGGCAGGACGAATCCCACCGGGGCGAGGACGCCCGCGGCCAACGGCACCGAGATCAGGTTGTATCCGGCGGCCCACCACAGGTTCTGCGTCATCTTGCGGTAGCTCGCCGCGGACAGGTCGATGACGGACTTCACGGCGCGCGGGTCGCTCCCCGCCAGGATCACTCCCGCCGAGGCGATGGCGACGTCGGTGCCCGCGCCGATGGCCAGACCGACGTCGGCCTGGGTGAGTGCGGGAGCATCGTTCACGCCGTCGCCGACCATCGCCACGCGCCGCCCTTCCTGCTGCAGTTCCCGAACGATCTTCGCCTTGTCCTCCGGACGGACGCCCGCATAGACCCGGTCGATGCCGAGCTCGGCCGCGACGTGGTCGGCGACCGCCTGCGCATCGCCCGTGATCATCACGACCTGCACGCCGCGAGCGTGCAGGTCGCCCACGGCCTGGTGGGACTCGGGGCGGACCTCGTCGGCGAGACGCAGCGCGCCGACGACCCGGTGGTCGACGAGGACGTGGAGGATGATCGCTCCTTCCGTACGCCAGTCGTCGGAGACCGGAAGCTCTGACAGGCCGTGCTCCTCCAGTAGGTGGGGACCGCCCACCTGGACCACGCGTCCGTCGACTCTGGCGCTCACGCCGATCGCGGGAGACGAGGAGAAGTCGGTGGATGCGGGCACAGCCAGCTCACGATCCTCAGCGGCACGGACCAGGGCCTTGGCGAGGGGATGCTCCGAGTCGCGCTCGGCGGCCGCGGCGAGAGCCAGCACCTCCTCGGAGGACAGGTCGCCAGACGGCACGACTGCGGTGACGGCAGGAGTGCCCTTCGTGAGGGTTCCGGTCTTGTCGAACAGGACCGTGTCGATCGTGCGCATCGTCTCGAGTGCCAGCCGGTCCTTCACGAGGACCCCCGCCTTCGCCGCCCGCTCCGTGGCGATCGACACCACGAGGGGGATCGCGAGTCCCAGAGCGTGGGGGCAGGCGATCACGAGGACGGTGATGGTTCGCACGACGGCCTCGTCGGGCATGCCGACGGCTGTCCAGACCACCGCGGTGATCAGCGCGGCTCCGAGCGCGAACCAGAACAGCCAGGCCGCGGCGCGATCGGCGATGCGCTGCGCACGCGACGACGACGCTTGCGCATCGGCGACGAGCCTGCGGATGCCGGCGAGGGCGGTGTCATCGCCCACGGCGTCGATTCGCACCCGCAGCCCGGAGTCCGTCGCGACGGTGCCCGCCACGACACGGTCGCCCGTCTCACGGCGCACGGGCTTGGACTCTCCCGTGATCATCGACTCATCGATGCTGGCCGAACCCTGCACGATGATTCCGTCGGCCGGGAGGCGTCCGCCAGGACGGACGACCACGATGTCGTCGAGGCGCAGGTCTGCGGGGGAGACCTTGACGATGAGGTCGCCGTCGGCACGCTCCGCTTCGTCGGGGAGGAGAGCCGCGAGCGAGTCGAGCGCCGACGTCGTCTGAGCGAGAGACCTCATTTCGAGCCAGTGGCCGAGCAGCATGATGACGATAAGGAGGGCGAGCTCCCACCAGAACTCGAGTTCGTGGTGCAGGAGACCGAGGCTCGCACCCCAGGACGCGAGGAAGGCGACGGTGATCGCGAGCGCGATGAGCAGCATCATGCCGGGCTTCCGCGCCTTCAGTTCGGAGACTGCGCCGCTGAGGAAGGGGGCGCCGCCCCATACGAACATCACCGTGCCGAGGAGTGGGGCGATCCAGCGTGCCCAGCCGTCGATCTCGTAGCCGAGGATCATTCCGAACATGGGGGAGGTTGCGACGACCGGCGCCGCGACGACGAGCATCACCCAGAACAGGCGCCGGAAGCGCTCCGTGTGACCGGCGTGACCGGCGTGGGAGTCGTGGCCTCCGTGAGCGTGCTGGTCGCCGTGTGCCTGCTGGTCGGCGTGAGCGTGCTGGTCGGCGTGAGCGTGCTGGTCGTCGTTGGGCGTGTGGCTCTGCTCGTGGCGATGTGTGGGGGAACCGTGATCGTCCGGGGACTGCGGAGCCGAGTGATGCGTATGTCCCTGCGCGACATGCTCGTGACTGTTCATGCTTCGTACAACTCGGATACCCCCGGTGGGTATTCCGAAACACCCGGAATCGGTAGGCTGACCCGATGAGCGTGAACCTGGACGACGGTCCCTTCTTCCATGGCACGACCGCGGATCTGCGGGTCGGAGACCTGCTCACCGCAGGCTTCCGGTCGAACTATCGACCGGAGATCGTGATGAACCACATCTACTTCACGGCCCTGCGCGACGGAGCAGGACTTGCCGCGGAGATCGCGGGGGAACTGGGCGACGGCAAGCCGCGGGTGTACGAGGTCGAGCCGACGGGGGAGTTCGAGAACGACCCGAACGTCACCGACAAGAAGTTCCCGGGCAACCCGACGCGCTCTTTCCGCAGCACATCTCCGTTGCGTGTCGTGCGTGAGGTGACCGAGTGGACGCGACTGACCCCGGATGCGCTGCAGATGTGGCGCGAGCGTCTGGCGGCCATCCGCGCCGACGACCAGGCCGAGATCATCAACTGAGCGTCGAACAGGGAGCGGGAATGGCGAAGGCCCCGGCTCTATGAACCGGGGCCTTCGCACGTGGGGTGAGTAACGGGACTCGAACCCGCGACATCCGGCACCACAAGCCAGCGCTCTACCAGCTGAGCTATACCCACCATGTGCCCGCCGTAGCAGGCAACCACTCGAGTGTATTACATGTTGGGAGCGAACTTTGACACGACGTCGCTCGCGATGTCGCGCGCCTCGTCGCTGGTGGGTCCTGGTTCGTCGATGAACACCGCTTCGCGGTAGTACTGGAGCTCGCGAATCGACTCGAGGATGTCGGCCAGGGCCCGGTGCCCGCCGTCCTTGGACGGAGCGTGGAAGAACACCCGCGGGTACCAACGGCGGGAGAGCTCTTTGATGCTCGAGACGTCGACGTTGCGGTAGTGCAGCCACTGGTCGATCTGCGGCATGTACTTCGCGAGGAACATCCGGTCGGTCCCGATGGTGTTGCCGGCGAGCGGCGCCTTCCGCTCCTGCGGGACGAACCGTCGGATGTACGCGAGCGTCTGCGCCTCGGCCTCGGCGAGGGGAACGCCCAGAGGGATCTCGTCGATCAGACCTGAGGTCTCATGCATCTTCGTGACGAAATCGTTCATGTTCGCGAGTGCTGCCTCGCTCGGCCGGATCACGATCTGGAAGCCGGGGTCCACCGGCTGAAGCTCGAAATCCGTGATGACGACGGCGATCTCGACGAGTTCGTCCACCGAGAGATCGAGTCCCGTCATCTCGCAATCGATCCAGACGAGTCGGTCGTTCTCGGAAGCAGATACCATGACGTCATCCTATCGACGGCACCGACATCGCCCGTCCGGCGCGGTACGGTAGGTGCATACGCCTCCGTAGCTCAGGGGATAGAGCAGGAGCCTTCTAATCTCTTGGTCGCAGGTTCGAATCCTGCCGGGGGCGCAACGATCCTCATCCGTTCCGGAGAGCGGCGACCGCATCGTCGGCACGCCAGAAGTCGCCGACGAGTCGAAACGATCCGGTCGCGAGGTGCAGCCGCTCGGCGCGATAGCGCATGCCGAGAGGGTCGGGCATGACCCTCAGGTGGCCGAGCACGCGCCCCGCGCGATCCTGCACACGCCACAGATGCGCGGAGGCTCGCACGAGGTGCTCCCTGGGGGACGCGAGTGCCGGGGTGGCGAACGGCACCTCGGGCAATGATGTGATCAGGCTGTGCGACATCGTCGACTCCTTTCTGAATCGAACATATGACCGACCTCGGACATTCGGTCCGGCGGCACCGGTCTGTGCGGCCCGCGCACGAGTCGAGTTCTCCTGCACATGAATGTGCGCTGCCCGGGTTCTCCACGGTTACTGGGTTTCCGGTGTCCGTCAGGGCGGAGGAGAGCGCACTCTGGAGCGATCCGGGCGATTCGACCCGGCGTACAGAGGAGACGACGATGACCGACACGCTGACCGTCATGGGGAAGGTCGCGACAGACCCGACTCACAGCCGGACCACGACGGGGATCCCCGTGACGAATTTCCGCCTCGCGACCACGCACAGGAGATTCGACCAGGCGACGCAGACATGGGTGGATGCCGGTACCAACTGGTACTCCATCGCGGCGTTCCGCCAGCTGGGCGAGCACGTCAAAGCCTCGCTGAGGACCGGGGACAGCGTGATCGTGACGGGCAGGTTGAAGATCCGCGCCTGGGAGGCCAACGGCAAGCAGGGAACGAGCGTCGACATCGACGCGGAGTCGATCGGTCACGATCTGCGGTGGGGGACGAGTGCCTTCCTCTCCGCGTCACGGGCAGCCTCGGCTGAGCGCGCACGCGATCTCCCCGCCGGCGCAGCAACGCGCGGCGCGCTCGCACCGCCGACGGAATCGGCGCCGGACGGCGACTCCGTCACCGATGACGGGGAGTGGGAAGCTCAGGACGGGGCTGACGCGATGACTGTCGGGGCGTCGGTGCCGTTCTGAGCGGAGCGCGACGGATCTCTCGGCGGATGCTCAAGATCGGTGAGGTCGGCCCGTAGACTCGGAGTCGTGCTACGACGACCGGCCTCATCCGTTCCTAGGGCGGCGGTCGCGGGTCTCGCCGCGGCTCTGATCCTCCTGCTCACCGCTTGCGGCCCGACAGCCTCGCCGTCTCCTTCTGCTTCGGATGCCGGCCCGTCGCCGACGCCGTCGGCCACTGCTGAGGGGCCGGCCTACGTGCCCGACGGCACCGCAGAGGACAACCTCCCCGTGTTCACCGCGATCACGGAGCAGATCTGGGCGACGGATCAGCGGGGTTCGGGTCGCGCATACATCGACGCCCTGATCGCCGCCGGATTCGACCGCGCCGCGATGCAGGTGACCCAGGACCAATCCACAGTGGGGAACGCCGCGGAGAGCCTGCAGTTCTCCGTACGCTGGGGTGATGCCGAGTGCCTGATCGGGCAGGTCGGGCCGTCCACGGGTGCACCCGTGACCGCGGTGATGCCGCAGCTCGCCGAAGGGCGCTGCCTGATCGGGAACACTCGCCCGATCGATTGGTGATCGGTCGGCTGCGCACCGACGTGGGAAGCTGAGGATATGCGGCTGCGCGTTGAAGTGTTTCCAGTTGAGACGCGTCGCTGGGTTGCTGTCATCGATGCGCCCGAAGGCGCGTTCTCCACGGAGTGCGTGCGACCTGAGGATGTGCAGGCCGAGGTCGACGCGGTGATCAGTGGTCTGCTGCAGCTCCAGCCATTCGAGACCGAACTCGTCGATGATCTTGGACGCCCGTGGGAGCCGACAGGCAGTGAAGCGCAGTCCCAGCGCTTAGGAATCGTCGGACCGCCGCCCCGGAGGTAGTCTTTAGTGAGATTTCCCCGCGGCTTCCGCGGTGCGACTGCAGGTTCGGTTCTGATCAGCAAAGGTGTTTAAACGGTATGGCTGAGTACATCTACTCGATGGTCCGTGCGCGCAAGGCGGTGGGTGAGAAGCTCATCCTCGACGACGTCACGATGGCGTTCCTCCCGGGCGCGAAGATCGGCATGGTCGGTCCCAACGGCGCCGGAAAGTCGACGATCCTCAAGATCATGGCGGGGCTCGACACTCCGTCGAACGGCGAGGCGAAGCTGTCGCCCGGCTTCTCCGTCGGCATCCTGATGCAGGAGCCGGAGCTCGACGAGTCCAAGACGGTGCTCGAGAACATCCAGGACGGAATCGCCATCAAGGCGAAGCTCGACCGCTTCAACGAGATCTCCGCGCTCATGGCGGACCCCGATGCCGACTTCGACGCGCTCCTCGCAGAGATGGGCTCGCTCCAGGAGGAGATCGACGCGGCGGACGGCTGGGATCTCGACTCCCAGCTCGACCAGGCCATGGATGCTCTGCGCACGCCGCCGGGAGACGCGGCGATCGCCCCTTTGTCCGGTGGTGAGAAGCGCCGTGTGGCGCTGGCGAAGCTCCTGCTCCAGAAGCCCGACCTCCTGCTCCTCGACGAGCCCACCAACCACCTCGACGCCGAGAGCGTGCTCTGGCTCGAGCAGCACCTGCAGGCGTACAAGGGCGCGGTGATCGCGATCACCCACGACCGGTACTTCCTCGACCACGTCGCCGAGTGGATCGCCGAGGTCGACCGCGGGCGCCTGATCGGCTACGAGGGCAACTACTCGACCTACCTGGAGAAGAAGGGTGAGCGCCTCGAGATCCAGGGCAAGAAGGACGCGAAGCTCGCCAAGCGCCTCAAGGAGGAGCTGGAGTGGGTGCGATCGAGCGCCAAGGGCCGTCAGACCAAGTCCAAGGCACGTCTCGCCCGGTACGAGGAGATGGCGACCGAGGCCGAGCGGACGAGGAAGCTGGACTTCGAGGAGATCCAGATCCCCGCAGGTCCGCGCCTCGGCAGCATCGTGATCGACGCGAAGAAGCTCAAGAAGGGATTCGACGGGCGTTCGCTCATCGACGGCCTCAGCTTCAGCCTTCCGCCGAACGGCATCGTCGGCGTGATCGGCCCGAACGGCGTGGGAAAGACGACGCTCTTCAAGACGATCGTCGGCCTCGAGCCCCTCGACGGCGGCGACCTGAAGATCGGCGAGACCGTCAAGATCAGCTACGTCGACCAGTCGCGCTCCAACATCGACCCGAACAAGACCCTGTGGGAGGTCGTGTCCGACGGGCTCGATTTCATCACGGTCGGCAAGACGGAGATCCCCTCTCGCGCGTACGTGTCGAAGTTCGGGTTCAAGGGACCCGACCAGCAGAAGAAGGCTGGCGTCCTCTCCGGCGGTGAGCGCAACCGTCTGAACCTGGCGCTGACGCTCAAGGAGGGTGGCAACCTGCTGCTCCTCGACGAGCCGACCAACGACCTCGACGTCGAGACCCTGAGCTCGCTGGAGAACGCGCTGCTCGAGTTCCCCGGCTGCGCCGTGGTCATCACCCACGACCGGTGGTTCCTCGACCGCATCGCGACGCACATCCTCGCGTATGAGGGCACCGACGAGAACCCCGACCAGTGGTACTGGTTCGAGGGCAACTTCGATGCGTACGAGCAGAACAAGATCCAGCGTCTCGGGGCCGACGCCGCGAAGCCGCACCGTTCGACGCACCGCAAGCTCACGCGCGACTGAGAACACGATGACCGCGCCGACGCCGGGACCCCGCCTGCACATACCGATCCAGCTCCGCTGGGGCGATCTGGATGCGTTCAACCACGTCAACAACACCTCGATGCTGAAACTGCTCGAGGAGGCTCGTGTGCGCGCGTTCTGGCGTGCGGGTCCCGGCGAACAGGCGCCGTCGACGGCGGTGCTCGACTCCGGTCTGGACGAGGGCATCCTGACCCTCATCGCCCGGCAGGAGATCGAGTACCTGGCACCGGTCCCGTATCAGCGTCGGCCGCTCGAGGTCCAGATGTGGTTCGGGAAGCTGGGCGGTTCCAGCGTCGAGGTCTGCTACGAGGTGCACAACGACCCCACGGCCGAACCTCGGACGATCTACGCGCGTTCGACCGCCGTGATCGTTCTCGTGGACGCCGCGTCCGGGCGACCGACGCGACTCACTCAGGAGATGCGCGACGCCTGGGAGCCGTACCTCGGACCGTCGATCGAGTACGCGCACCGCTGATCACGCTTGTGTACCGCTGATCACGCTCGTGCATCGCGGATCACGTTCCTGGACCGCTGAGCCAGCACACGCATCGCTGATCGAGGATTCGCACCACTGAGCGAGCGGACGCGTCACTGAGCGCGGAGCACACCCCGGATACGACGGCCCCGACTCAACGCGGCGCCTCGACTCGACGTGGCTTCCCGTCTCAACGCGGCACCTGGACTCAAGGCGGCCTCTCGACTCAACGTGGCGTCTCGACTCACCGAGGCGCCTCGAGCCACCTCGGCTTCTCGACTCAACGCGGCGCCTCGACTCACCGAGGCACCTCAAGTCACCGCGCTGCCTGGACTCAGCGCTGCCCCTCGGGTACGCGGATCATGATCTCCTGCGCGACGCTCGCCACCAGCTCGCCCGCGCGCGTGTAGATGCGTCCCTGCGCGAGACCGCGACCGCCTCGCGCATTCGGGGACTCCTGGACGTACAGCAGCCACTCGTCCACGCGCGCCGGTCGGTGCCACCACATCGCGTGATCGAGGCTCGCGACCTTGAGTCCCGGCAGGCCCCAGAACACTCCGTGGGCGCGCAGGATGGACTCCTGGATCGTCATGTCGCTGAGGTAGGCGAGAGCCGCCCGGTGTAGGCGCTGGTCGTCGGGGAGCGGGGCGCGCAGCCGCATCCACACCGCTTGACGCGGACGATTCGCATCGTCGCTCGGCAGGAAGAGCGGGGACTCCACGTGACGGACGTCTGCTGCACGATCGCTCAGCATCCGAGCCGTACCCGCGGGGAGGCCGTCGACGCGCGCCTCGTCCGGGAGCAGTGACTCCGGATCGGGCACGTCCGCGGGCATCGGGACCGCGTGATCGAGCCCCGGATCCTGATCCTGGAACGACGCGATCATCGAGAAGATCGGCACGCCGTTCTGATACGCCTGCGATCGGCGGGTGGAGAAGGACCTGCCGTCATGGATGCGATCCACGGCGATCGTGATGCCCTGGCTCGCGTCGCCCGGTCGGAGGAAGTAGCCGTGCATCGAGTGCACCGCGCGGTCCTCCGGCATGGTCCGCTCCGCGGCGATCAGGCTCTGCGCGAGGACCTGACCTCCGTAGATGCGCCCGCTCGGCATCGGATGCGAGGAGCCCGTGAAGATGTCCTCCGTGGTCCGCGCCCTGGTCTCGTCCAGATCGAGAACTGCGAGAAGCTGCTCGACGGTGCGGATCGCGTGCGTGTCGACGGTCATGTGTTCCTTCCCGCGCCGGGGCGGCCGCTGGCGTTGCTAGTTTAGAGGGCGTGCCGCATCCCCTTCTCCTCGCCGATGCCGAAACGTCCAAGGACGTCCTGACCTTCGCCGGACGCTCCGCCAGGATCTCCGACGAAGGCGTTCGGCTGCAGGCGTCGAACGGTGTTCTCGCCCTCACCGCGGCGGCGCTCTCACCCCACGGGCTCTTCGATCAGACGCCCACGATTCTCGCGATGCGCATCGTGCACGCCGACCCCGAGCTCGAATGCGACATCGTCGTAGACTCGCTCACCCAGAACACGGAAGATGCACGCGTGCTGGACCTCCCCGACACGGGACTCTCCCCGGCATGGGCGGGCATCGCTCCGCCCCGCGGCGCGTGGCAGCCGAGTGCGGAGCTGCCGGCATCGCTGATCGCTCAGCGCGCGCAGTGGGGGATCAGCGCGGTGGCGCACGGAGCGACACCGGGAGCAGGGGAGGAGGCCGTACGGGCCCTGCGCGCCGCGATCTGGGGCGAGCCCGACGAGGACCTCGGCGGCATCCCCCGGGGGGCCGCCTTCGCCGCCGACGCCTTCGGTTTCATCTCGGGCGAAGAGCAGGTCAAGGTGATGACCTCGGGCCGCTGGACGAGACTCGCGTTCCGCCGAGGTCACGTGCTGCTGAGGGGGCCGGTGGCCATGGGCCTCACCGCAGTCCGGGGCACCGGCGCCGCGGACTGAGGCCGCGACCCGCCGAACAGACCAGCGCCCTCACCGGGACCGCTTGGGGGCGCCATGTCGAGGGGCGAATGGACGGATGCCGCGCACGACGGCTGTTCCGCCGCAACCCCGGACTCAGCCGGCCGCCGCACGTCCCGCCTGGCGGCCCGAGAACAGGCAGCCGCCCAGGAAGGTTCCCTCGAGCGCGCGGTAGCCGTGCACGCCGCCCCCGCCGAATCCGCTCGCCTCTCCCGCGGCGAACAGACCGTCGATCGGCGAGCCGTCCGCCCGCAGCGCACGGCCGACGAGATCGGTGTTGATGCCGCCGAGAGACTTTCTCGTGAGCACGTGCAGCTTGACAGCCACCAGAGGGCCGGCAGCCGGGTCCTGCAAGCGGTGGGGAGCTGCAGTCCGGATCAGCCTGTCACCGCGGTAGCCCCGCATGGATCGCAGCATCCCGATCTGGGAGTCCTTCGTGAACTCGTTCTCCATCTCGAGATCGCGGGCGATCACCTCGCGGCGGACCCGATCGATGTCGAGAGACTCGCCACCCGGATGGTTGCTCATCTGCTCGAGCAGCGACTCCAGGTCGTTCTCCACGATGAAATCCTCGCCCTCGTCGAGGAACGCCTGCACGGGACCGGTGGGGCCCTTGGCGAGGCGCGATTTCAGCAGCAGGCCCACGTCCTTGCCCGTGAGGTCGGGGTTCTGCTCGCTCCCCGACAGGGCGAACTCCTTCTCGACGATCTGCCGCGAGGTGACGAACCAGGAGTGATCGTGGCCCGTCGTGCGCAGGTGGGCGAGCGTACCCAGGGTGTCGAAGCCGGGGAACAGCGGAACGGGGAGTCGGGCGCCGGTCGCGTCGAGCCACAGCGACGACGGACCGGGGAGGATGCGGATCCCGTGTGACGGCCAGATCGGATCCCAGTTCGTGATGCCCTCGACGTAGTGCCACATCCGGTCGCCGTTGACGAGCCGCGCACCGGCGGACTCTGCGACGGGGTGCATCGAGCCGTCGACGTACGCAGGAACGCCGGTGAGCATGTGCGCAGGGGGCGTGCCGAGCCGTTCGGGCCAGGCGGCGCGCACCATGTCGTGGTTTCCGCCGATGCCGCCCGAGCACACGATCGTCGCCGACGCGCTGATCTCGAAGTCGCCGATCTCCTCGCGAGACGAGACCTCTCCTCGCTCCGAACCGCTGCTGACGAGTATCGCGCCACGTGCGCCGGTGACGGCGCCGTCGGTCATGACGAGATCGGTGACGCGATGCCGCGGGAGGATCGTGATGCGGCCCTCCCGCTCTCCCTGCTCCACGCGGGCAGCGAACGGCGCAACGATCCCCGGACCGGTTCCCCACGTGATGTGGAACCTCGGCACCGAGTTGCCCGGACCGAGAGCGCCGTAACCGCCGCGCTCCGCCCACCCCACCACGGGGAAGAACCCGACGCCGCGCTCTCGCAGCCAGGAGCGCTTCTCCCCGGCGGCGAACTGGAGATAGGCCTCGGCCCAGCGCCGCGGCCACTCGTCCTCTGGACGGTCGAATCCGGCGGTGCCGAGCCAGTCCTGCGTGGCGAGCTCCAGCGAGTCCTTGATCCCCATACGGCGCTGCTCGGGGGAGTCGATGAAGAACAGTCCACCGAACGACCACCAGGCCTGACCGCCGAGGTTGGTGCGGGGCTCCTGATCGATCAGGATCACCTGCTTGCCGGCATCCAGAGCCTCGGAGGCCGCGACGAGACCGGCGAGCCCCCACCCGATCACCAGGACATCTGCGGACAGGGGCGTGTTCGTCATGAGTTCTCTGTTGATTCCTGACGTGAGCTGGTCTCGAGCGTCGGCCTGCCCGAGGCGGCGGGGCCGATTCCGGACGGTTCGAACGTGTTCACCATGGCATAGGCGGCGCGTTCGAGGTAGTCCCAGAGCGTCGCTTCGTGCAGAGGCGACAACTGCGCCTCTGCGACGCCGGTGCGCATGTGAGCCAGCCAACGATCGCGCGCATCGGGGTCGACGTGGAAGGGCATGTGGCGCATGCGGAGTCGCGGGTGTCCGCGGGTCTCGCCGTAGGTGGCGGGGCCGCCCCAGTACTGGACGAGGAAGAGCGTGAGCCGTTCTGCGGCCGGACCGAGATCCTCCTCGGGGTACATGGGCTTGAGGACCGGATCGAGGGCGACCTCGCGGTAGAACACCCCGACGATCCTCTCGAAGGTCTCGTAGCCGCCGACCTCGTCGTAGAACGTCATCGCTGCGGGGTCCCTTCGTCGCCGGTCTTCTTGTCATCGTCTGACTTCTTGCGCCGCCAGATCCCGCGCTCGGGAACAGCGGGGACGCCGGTGACGGCGTTCGGTCGGGTCTTCGGCGGGTTCGCGCCGCGCACGCGCTGTGCGCCTTCCAGCCCTGTCGGGATCACGCCGACCATGCTGGGGATCGTGACGTCCTTCTCGAGGAGCGCCGCGCGCAGGCGCTTGCGCAGCTCCTGCGAGACGTCGTCCTTCGCGTTGGCGCGCGCCTTGATGACGATGCGAACGACGAGAGCGTCGCCCCCGATGGACTCCAGTCCCCACAGCTCCGGCTTCTCGACGATGCGGGTGCGCCACTTCGGATCCTTCGCGAGACCCTGAGCGGTCTCGAGCATGGTGTGCTCGACCGCTTCCAGATCCGAGTCGGCTGCGACGCCGAGATCGATGATGACGCGGGCCCACCCCTGGGACATGTTGCCGATGCGGGTGACCTCGCCGTTGCGGACGTACCAGAGCGTGCCGTTGACGTCGCGAACCTGGGTGATGCGCACGCTGACGTACTCGACCACGCCGCTGGCGAGGCCGAGGTCGACGACGTCGCCGATGCCGATCTGATCTTCGGCGACGATGAACATGCCGTTCAGGACGTCCTTGACGATGTTCTGGGCGCCGAAGCCGAGACCGGCGCCCACCGCAGCGGTGAGGAGCGTCAGGGAGCCGAGCAGCCTGTTGTCGATCGCGTTGACGATCAGCACGATCGCGATGATGACGAGCATCACGTTCACGATGTTCTGCAGGATGCTGCCGAGAGTCCGCGTCCGCTGCACGAGACGCATGTCGGCCAGAGGTGAGCGTTCGAGGGCCTGTGTGTCGTCGACCGCGGCCTTGCTCTTCGCGCTGTCAACGATGCGGTGCACCACGCGGCGGATGAGGACCCGCAGCACGAGGGCGATGAGCACGCAGCTCACGATGATGATGGCGATCGACAGGATGACCCCGCCGACGGGGAGCAGGACCGTCAGGACGCTCCGCAGCCACTCGGGCAGCGTCTGCAGCCACTCGGGAAGCGGCGTCTCGGCGGGGGGAGGGCTGACTTGGAAGGGGATCATCATCACTTCCAGATCCTAGCGATCAGGCCTCTGCGCGGGCTGGATGCACCGCGCAGAGGCCTGATCGAGAGGGGGAACGCTCGGATTCAGTCGTCGGCGTCGCGCGCCTGCGCCGCGAGGGCGCGCTCGACGTCGGCGAGGTTCTCCAGCACCAGGCGGCGCAGGGCAGGGGCGGCGTCCTGGTGTGCGGACAGCCAGGCGCGCGTCGCGTCCCGCAGCTCGGCGTTCGCCAGCGCGGTCGGGAACAGTCCGACGACGAGGTACTGGGCGATCTGGTAGCTGCGGGACTCCCAGATCGGCAGCAGCATGTCGAAGTACGCCGGGACGAACTCGGCGAGGGCCTCGACGCCCGCGGGGTGCACGAAGCCCAGAGCAGCGGAGCGCACGATCGTGTTCGGTGCGTCGTCGCGCTCGATGAGGGAGGCCCACGCGGCCTTCTTGGAGGCGAGGTCGGGAAGGGCGGCACGCGCCTGCGCCGCGAACTCGCCGCCCTTGGCGGTGTTGTCCGCTGCGAGGGCGGCGTCGATCGTCGCGGCGTCGGTCGCGCCGATCGTCGCCAGTCCGACCAGCAGCTGCCAGTTCAGGTCGGCGTCGATCTCCAGCCCGGGCAGCGTCTCCTCGCCCGAGCGGAGGCGGCCGATGACACCGGCGTGCTCAGGGGTGACGAGGGCGCCGGCGAAGGCCGTGACGAACTGGAGCTGGCTGTCGCTGCCGGCCTCCGCGCCCTCGGCGAGAGCCCACAGGCCGTCGGCGATCTTCTGACGGGCGGCCAGGCGCTCGGCCGGCGTCACGTAGAGCGTCGCCGCCGTGCGCAGCTGCGCCAGAGTGGTGCGGACGGTCGTCGACTCGGTCTCGCGACCGATGTTGCCCAGTACGAGATCGATGTAGTCGGATGCCGCGCTCTCCGCGTCGCGCGTCTGATCCCAGGCCGCGCCCCAGACGAGCGAGCGGGCCAGCGGATCGCTGATGTCGGCGAGGTGCGCGATCGCGGTGGCGAGCGAACGGTCGTCGAGACGGATCTTCGCGTAGGCCAGGTCCTCGTCGTTCAGCAGGACGAGGTCGGGACGGGCGATGCCCTTGAGCTCGGGGACCTCGGTGCGGTCGCCGTCGATGTCGACCTCGGCGTAGTGGGTGCGCACGAGCGTCCCGTCGCGCAGCGTGTAGAAGCCGATGCCGAGGCGGTGCGGACGGATGGTCGGATAGTCGGCCGGCGCGGTCTGCGTCACCGCGAAGCGGGAGATGGTGCCGTCGGAGTCTTCGGCGATGACCGGCTCGAGCGTGTTGACGCCGGCGGTCTCCAGCCACTTCTTCGACCAGGTGCTGAGGTCGCGGCCGCTCGTCGCCTCCAGCTCGGTGAGCAGGTCGCTGAGCTCGGTGTTGCCCCAGGAGTGCTTCTGGAAGTACTGCGAGACGCCGGCGAAGAACGCCTCGATCCCGACCCATGCGGCGAGCTGCTTGAGGACGGACCCGCCCTTGGCGTAGGTGATGCCGTCGAAGTTGACCTGGACGTCTTCGAGGTCGTTGATCTCGGCGACGATCGGGTGCGTCGAGGGGAGCTGGTCCTGGCGGTACGCCCAGGTCTTCTCCATCGCGTTGAACGTCGTCCACGCCTCGGTCCACTCGGTGGCCTCGGCCGTGGCGATCGTCGATGCCCACTCGGCGAACGACTCGTTCAGCCACAGGTCGTTCCACCACTTCATGGTGACGAGGTCGCCGAACCACATGTGCGCCAGCTCGTGCAGGATCGTGACGACGCGGCGCTCCTTGACGGCATCCGTCACCTTGCTGCGGAAGACGTACGTCTCGGTGAACGTCACGGCGCCCGCGTTCTCCATCGCACCGGCGTTGAACTCCGGGACGAAGAGCTGGTCGTACTTGGCGAACGGGTAGGGGACGCCGAACTTCGACTCGAAGTATGCGAAGCCCTCGCGGGTCTTGTCGAAGATGTAGTCGGCGTCGAGGTGCTGCCAGAGGCTCTTGCGGCCGTAGACGCCGAGCGGGATGACATCGCCGGAGGAGCTGGTGAGCTCGGAGAAGGTCGACTCGTAGGGGCCGGCGACGAGCGCCGTGATGTACGAGGAGATGCGCGGGGTCGGCTCGAAGCCCCAGGTGGACACGGCGCTGTCGTCGTGCACGATGGGCTCGGGCGTGGGGGAGTTGGACACGACCTTCCACGCGGAGGGCGCGGTGACCGTGAACTGGAAGGTCGCCTTGAGGTCGGGCTGCTCGAAGACCGCGAACACACGGCGCGAGTCGGGGACCTCGAACTGCGAGTAGAGGTAGACCTCGCCGTCAACGGGGTCGACGAAGCGGTGCAGTCCCTCGCCGGTGTTGGTGTACAGGCAGTCCGCGTCGACGACGAGGACGTTCTCGGCTTGCAGGCCGGTCAGCGCGATGCGCGAGTCGGCGAAGACCTCGCTGGGGTCGAGCTGCTCTCCGTTGAGCGAGATCTCGCGCACTTCGCGGGCGATGAGGTCGATGAAGGTGAAGCTCTCGGGGGTCGCGGTGAAGCGCACGACGCTGCGAGAGCCGAAGACCTCGGCGCCCTTCGTCAGATCGAGGGCGACCTCATACGACTGCGTGTCGATGACGTCGCGGCGCTCCTGCGCTTCGATGCGGGTGAGGTTCTCTCCAGGCACAGCTGTACTCCCAGGGGTGAGGGGATGCTGCCGCGGTCCAGGCGCAGTTGGCGCCCACGGCAACCATGACAGCCTACGCCAGTCGTCGAGGGATGCCGCCAGGGCGACGCACCCGCGAGGAGATGGAAGGATGGAGGGGTGACTGCGACCGAGCCCACCATCGTTCCCTTTGCCTCTCCGGCCGCTGCAGGCGGCGCCCCCTACGTGACGACGCCGGTCGCCTACGACGGGATCCTGCTCGCGGGATTCGGCGGACCCGAGGGGCAGGACGACGTGATCCCGTTCCTCCGCAACGTCACCAGAGGGCGCGGCATCCCCGACGAGCGTCTGGAGGAGGTCGCGCACCACTATCGCCACTTCGGCGGCGTGAGCCCGATCAACGGGCAGAACCGCGTGCTCAAGGAGGCGCTCGAAGCCGAGCTGCAGAGACGCGGCATCGACCTCCCCGTCTATTGGGGCAACCGCAACTGGAGCCCCTATCTCGAGGAGGTCGTGACCGAGGCCTCCGCGAAGGGGCACAACACGCTTCTCGCCTTCGCCACCAGCGCGTACAGCTCGTTCTCCAGCTGCCGCCAGTATCGCGAGGACTTCGCGCGGATCCTCGAGGACACCGGACTCGGCGAGACCGTGACGATCGACAAGATCCGCCCGTTCTACGACCACCCCGGCTTCGTCGAGGCATTCGAGACCGGCGTCCGCGACGCGGTCGAGGCCTTCCTCGCCGACGGCATCGCCGCCGCCGACATCCAGATCCTCTTCTCGACGCACAGCATCCCCACCGCAGACGCGGAGCGCTCGGGCGCGCGCGACATCGAGTGGGGCGAGGGCGGAGCGTACGCGGCGCAGCACCTCGCGGTCGCGGCCTGGGTCATGGACCGGGTGCGGGAGAGCATCCCCGCGGCCGCCGACGTCTCCTGGGAGCTGGTGTACCAGTCGCGCTCCGGACCTGCGTCGCAGCCGTGGCTCGAGCCAGACGTGTGCGATGTGATCGGAGAGCTGCCCGAACGGGGGCGCAAGGCCGTCGCCGTCGTGCCCGTCGGGTTCATGAGCGATCACATGGAGGTCCTCTGGGATCTCGACACGGAGGCCGCGGAGGCCGCGGAGGAGGCGGGGCTCGCCTTCACCAGGACGCCGACGCCGGGTGTGTCTCCGACGTTCGTCGCCGGCATCGTCGATCTGATCGAGGAGCGTCTGGAGGGGCGTCCCAACGAGGAGCGCCCGCACGTCACGTCGCTGCCCGGCGGGTTCGACGTCTGCCGCCCCGGCTGCTGCGAGAACATCCGTGCCGGCTTCAAGCCCGCCGCCGCCGGCATCGCGCCGTGAGACGGATTCGACGTCGGCTGCCCTGAATAGGATGGGAGCCATGCGCATCCACATCGCCACCGATCACGCCGGCCTCGACTTCTCCACGCAGCTGCAGGAGCATCTGCGTGCCGCGGGCCATGAAGTGGTCGATCACGGGCCGATCGAGTACGACGCGGTGGACGACTACCCCGCGTTCTGCATCAGGGCAGCGCAGGCCGTCGTCGCCGATCAGACGGCCGGTGTCGAGGCTCTCGGCGTCGTCTTCGGCGGATCGGGCAACGGCGAGCAGATCGCGGCGAACAAGGTGCAGGGCATCCGCGCCGCGCTGGTGTGGAACGTCTCGACGGCCGAGCTGGCCCGCGAGCACAACGACGCGAACGTGATCTCCATCGGCGCCCGTCAGCACACGTTCGACGAGGTCACCACCTTCATCGACACGTTCATCTCCACGCCGTTCTCGAACGAGGAGCGGCACGTGCGCCGCATCGGTCAGATCGCCGACTTCGAGCGCGACGGCTCGCTGCTGCCGGACCCCCGGGCCTGACATGCCCGAGGGGCATTCCGTCCATCGCATCGCGCGGCAGTTCGATCGCAACTTCGTCGGCAAGCCGATGCGGGCGTCGAGTCCGCAGGGGCGATTCGCAGAGGGCGCCGCGGTGCTCGACGGTCGTGAGGCCGTCAGTGTGCAGGCCGTGGGCAAGCAGATGTTCCTCGAGGTGGAGGGCGACCTCTGGCTGAGGGTGCATCTCGGGCTCTACGGCGCCTGGGATTTCGCAGGGGAGATCCTGATCGATCCCACAATCGCCTCGGCGAACGGGCGCATGGGGCAGACCAACCAGCGTGGCACCGATCTCGGCGAGGCCATCCTCGACGATGCGGGAGAGAACTCGCTCGCGTCGATCGGCGCGCCGAGGCGCACGCGAGTGCACGTCCGGATGTCGGAGCAGACCAAGGGTCTCGCCGACGAGGACGGGGAGTGGCCTCCGCCGATCGTCGGGCAAGTGCGTCTGCGATTGATGACGGACATCACCGCTGCTGATCTCCGGGGCCCGACCGCCTGCGTGATCCAGACGCCGGAGGAGATGCTCGCCACCGTCGCGAAGCTCGGTCCGGATCCCCTCGTCGGCGACCCCGCGGAGAACGAGGAGCGCTTCGTCCGTGCGGTGCGCAAGAAGCAGACCGTCATCGCGCTGCTCCTGATGGACCAGGCCGTGGTCAGCGGAATCGGCAACGTCTATCGCGCCGAGATCCTCTTCCGACACCGGCTGAATCCGCACACGCCAGGACGCGACGTCCCCGAGGAGATCGTGCGCGAGCTGTGGCGCGACTGGGTTCGGCTGCTCGCGATCGGGGTCGAGACCGGGCAGATGATGACGATGGACGACCTGTCTCCCGAGCAGTATCGTGCCGCGATGGCGAGTCGCGACGATCGTCACTGGGTGTACCACCGCGCCGGGCTTCCGTGCCGGATCTGCGGCACGGAGATCGCCCTGGAGGAGATCGGCGCGCGCAAGCTCTACTGGTGCCCACGGTGTCAGGCCTGACGCGGTCCTCTCGCCGCCGTCGCTCCGACCTTCCGGTCTAGGCTCGATTCATGCGTCAGAACCCGAGCTTCACCCTTGCGGATGTGACCGAGATGCGTCGGGTGATCGACGCCAGCCCGTGGGCGACCATCATGAGCGCCGGCCCCGAAGGTCTGGTCGCATCGCACTATGCCGTGCTCCTCGACGAGTCGCGCGACGACCTCACGATCGTCGCGCATGTGGGACGCCCGGACGATCTGATCCACGGTCTCGGTGACCGCGAGCTCCTCGTCGTCTTCCAGGGGCCGCACGGATACATCTCCCCGGGCTGGTACGGAGACGTGCAGGCTGTGCCGACATGGAACTACGTCGCCGTGCATCTCTCGGGGATCCCCGAGATCCTGAGCCCGGAGGAGAACCTCGAGGTGCTCGACCGTCTCGTCGACCGTTTCGAGGGGCGGATGCCGGAGCCGCGGCGCATGTGGGAGCGTCCCAACGATGAGAGCTTCGTGCAGCGTCTCGCCGCGGGGACCGTGGGGTTCCGACTCACCCCCACGCGCGTGGTCGCGAAGCGCAAGCTCAGCCAGAACAAGCCCGCGGACACCGTCGAGACCGTGATCGCGGAACTGGAGGGCTCGGGCCCGTATGCGCAGCCCGACCTCGCCCGCGAGATGAGGAGAGCCCATGAGGCTCTCGCGGAAGGACGGCGATGATCGGCACCGATGTCAGCATGGTGAAGGGGGTTCGCATCGCCGGTCCCGGTCGCGAGTTCCTCATCGACGACGAGCCCGTCGACATCGTGATCGACGGCGGAGCGATCGCCGACATCGCCCCCACCGGTGCCCTGCGGCCCGCAGGGGAGGTCCTGGACGCCGGTGGCGCGTGGGTCGTCCCTGGGCTCTGGGACAACCATGTCCACACGGTGCAGTGGGCGCTGGCTGCGGAACGCGTGCCGCTGCTCGCGGTGGGATCGGCCGCCGAGGCCGCGCGGCTCATGACGGACGCGGAGCCGCTCCCCGACGGGCGACGGGTCGGGGCGGGCTTCCGAGACGCGCTGTGGTCGGATCAGCCGTCGCTCGCGCTGCTCGATGACGCGACGGGGGAGGTGCCGACCTATCTCATCAATGCCGACGTCCACAGCACGTGGCTCAACTCCGCGGCCCTGCGTCGCGAAGGGTTCAGTGCGCCGGACGGAGTCCTCCGCGAAGAGGACGCCTTCGAGATCTCGCGACGTCTGAATGCGGTCGACCCCGCCAGAGCTGATGACGCCGTGCTGCGGGCGGGGGAGCGCGCGGCGTCGAGGGGCGTCATCGGCCTCGTGGATTTCGACATGGCCTGGAACGCCGATGCCTGGCCTCGGCGCGTGGCCGCCGGATTCTCCGCGCATCGGGTGGAGTTCTCGGTGTACCCCTTCGACTTCGACCGCGCGGTGGAGAGCGGACTGCGCACCGGCGAGAGCCACGGGAGCCCGCTGATCATGGTCGGCGCGCTCAAGATCATCACCGACGGATCCCTCGGCACGAGGACCGCCGCTTGCTCTCATCACTACCCGGGGGACCCCGCGAACTTCGGCGTGCTCACGGTGCCGCCAGAGGAGCTGACGGATCTGCTCGTCGCCGCGACGGGGGCAGGCCTCGCCGTCGCCGTCCACGCCATCGGCGACCGCGCGGTCACCGCAGCGCTCGACGCGTTCACCGTGTCGGGCGCCGTGGGCACGATCGAGCATGCGCAGCTCGTCCGGCACGCCGATCTCTCACGCTTCGCTCGCCTGGGCGTCGTGGCGAGCGTGCAGCCGCAGCATGCCCTCGATGATCGCGACCTGGTCGAGACGCACTGGGCGGGGCAGACGTCCATCGGCTATCCGCTCGCCGCACTGCGCCGAGCGGGGGTGCAGCTCCGCTTCGGATCGGATGCGCCCGTCGCCGAGCTGGACCCGTGGCAGGGGATCGGAGCAGCCGTGGATCGCACCGACGATGCGCGGGAGCCGTGGCATCCCGAGGAGCGGCTCACGATCGATGAGGCGCTCGAGGCGAGCGTGCGGTCCTCAGTGCGGCCAGGAGAGCCGGCCGATCTCGTTCTGTGTGGCGAGGATCCGCGAGCCGCGCACGGCGACGGACTGAGACGGATGCCGGTGGAGGCGACGTTGCTCGCCGGACGCGTCACCCACCGCTCCTGAACACGACGAAGGGCACCGGAACGGATTCCGGTGCCCTTCGTCGTGTGGTGTGAGTAGTCAGGCTGCGATGTGCGAGACGAGGAACCAGCGGTCCTTGTCGAGTCCGCGCTTGATCTCGATCGCGACGTCCTGGCTGGTCAGGTCGACCTCGTCGAGGCCGTCGATCGCCGCCTGGACGTCGACGAGGATCGCGTCGATGTCGGCCACGACCGCGCGGATGAGGTCATCCGACTGGGTGAAGCCGGCGGGAACCGAGGTGGCGCCCGCCTTCTCTGCGACGGTGGAGATGCGGGCGTCGATCGGAAGGCCGAGGGCGACGATGCGCTCTGCGGCGGTGTCGGCGAAGTCGCCGGCGTGAGCGACGATCGTGTCGAGGAGCTCGTGGACGCCGACGAAGTTCGCTCCGCGGACGTGCCAGTGGGCCTGCTTGCCGTTGACCGTCAGGGCTTCGAGGCCGAGGACGAGCGGGGAGAGGAACTGTGCGGCCGCTGCGGCGACCGTCGGGTCGCTGGCGGTGGTGGAAACGGTCTGTGCCTTGCTCATCTTGTGCTCCTCCGAGATCATCTGTTTCTGTGGTGCTGGAGTCAACGCTACTCATCCTGAAACATTCCGCAAGCAAGCGAAGGCTGGGCTTAGTGGGGCAGAAATCCGCGGAAACACGCGGTAATGAGGGTAGTCTCGCCTTATGAGCATCGCGCAGGGAGCATCCGTCCTCGCCCTCCAGGATCGCGTGCCGTCGATCGCCGACGGCGCCTTCGTGGCGGAGGGCGCGCGCATCGTCGGTGCGGTCTCTCTGGCGGCCGGATCGAGCGTCTGGTACAACGCGGTGCTACGAGGCGATTCGGCGCCGATCGTGATCGGCCCCGGCAGCAACGTGCAGGACAACGTCTCGGTGCACGTGGATGCCGGACACCCCGTCGTCATCGGATCGAAGGTGTCGATCGGCCACAACGCGGTCGTGCACGGCTGCACGATCGGCGATGGTTCGCTCATCGGGATGGGTGCGGTGATCCTCAGCGGCGCGGTGATCGGAGCGGGCTGCCTGATCGCCGGGGGAGCCGTGGTGCTGGGCGGCACGGAGATCCCCGAGGGATCGCTCGTCGCCGGTGTCCCTGCGAAGGTCCGCCGAGCGCTGAACGATGACGAGCGCGCCGGCCTGATCGCGAACGCGGACACCTACCTCGGCCACCTGCTGACGCACACGTCCGCGACCTCCGTCTGAGTCTGCGCGCCCGCTAGGCTGGGTGCGTACGGGGCGGTGGCCAAGCTGGTTAAGGCAGTGGGCTCATAACCCAACGATTCGCGGGTTCAAGTCCCGCCCGCCCTACTCCTGTCCGGCACGCTCCCGGTGTGCGCTGTTCGGACGTACCCAGTGAGCCAGGTACGCGCCGAGAGCGCAGCCTCGTGCGTCTCGCTCCTGGACTGACCCCGTTCGGGGTCAAGGTCTGGTGGAGTCGAAGGTCTGGTGCCACGATGACCTCGCGGTGATCGCGGAACAGCGAACCTCCACCGCAGATGCTCCCTCTCCTCTCCGAGCATCGATGGGGTCGAGCCCCCTGCGTCATCTCCCCAGTCCGCAGGGGGCTCGCTCGACTTCGACGATGTGTTCGTGCGATGCGATCGTGGGCCGAGAGGCGGCTCGCGGGTGATGAAAGCCTCTCCGGCCGTGGCACGAGTGTCGAGATGAGCCGGATTCTGACGTTCGGTCGCGCACGTGACCTCCGCCGGGGGTCATCGATACACCAATATGTCGCGATCGCCCATCTGACGCGGGGAGTTCCCTAACGTGGCGACCGGTCGTTGTCCGTCAACCCCAGATACGAAGGAGACTGCGAACCGTGATCCCCAAGAAAGCCGTGCGAACGTCTGCAGCAGCAGCCGTCGCCTTCCTCGCACTCGCCGGTGCGGCACTCGTGCCGACAGCCGCTCAAGCCGCACCACCCACGCCGGCCGCCCCCGCCGACCCCTCGCTCGTGTTCGAGGAGACCTTCGAGAACGTCACCGGCGCCGACGTCGTCGGACTCGTCAACTACACCGGCGTGGACGGAGCCACGTACACCGCCTCGCCGTTCTGGCTGAACGCTGCAGCGTGCAACGGCTTCGTCCTGCAGGGGAACACCCCCATCCCGTTCGCAGGCGATGGCGCGGCCTGCAACGTCAACGCCTCCAATCGACTCGTCAACCTCGCCACGGTCCTCGGCGGCGGGAACGCCGACAACCGCGCCGTCGCGGCATACACCGAGGCCAACGGGGGCGCCGCAGACACGCTGCTCGCCCAGTCGATCGACAGCGGCATCGAACTGACCGAAGGCCGCTTCTACGTCGCGAGCATCGACACGGCCGAGGTCAACTGCGGCATCGGCGCTGTGCAGTCGACCCTCGACTTCGGTCTTTCTCTGCCCAACGGCGAGATCATGATCGCCGGCAACCCCGCCAGGGCGTGTTCTTCGCCGAACGTGCAGACGGTCAACGGGTTCGCCATCCGCAGCGGGCAGTTCTACAGCGGCGGCTTCCGCGCCGAGGAGTCGAGCTCGGCGGAGCTCCTCGTCCGCAACCGCGCGACGAGCGGTGGCGGCAACGACTTCGCGTACGACAACCTGCGCCTTTTCGACGCGACGCCGAGCATCTACAAAGCGTTCGATCAGGAGACCGTCGAGGTGGGGCAGCCCGTCACGATGTATCTGACGATCGTGAACACCAGCGAGCTGTCGGAGAAGACCGGCTGGTCCTTCACCGACGTGCTCCCCGAGGGCATGACGATCGCCGACGAGCCCAACGTCGACTCCAGCTGCTCTGCGGAGATCGACGCTCCCGCTGCCGGCTCCGAGGTCGTCGTGGACGCCGGATCGCTCGCTACCGGCCAGACGAGCTGCGAGATCGCCGTGAACGTCGTCCTCGGCGCGGGCGGCGACTACACCAACGTCATCGACGGCGCCTCGGGCCTGAACGGGGAGCCGTCGGCGTCCATCCGCGCTCTCGTCCCCTCGCTGTCGCTCACGAAGTCCGTGAACCCGGCACAGGTCACCAAGGCCGGCCAGGAGGTCGTGTACACGTTCGTCGTCCTCAACGACGGTGAGCTGCCCCTGCACGACGTCGAGGTGTCCGACCCGGGCCCCGTCGGCGGCACCGGGACCTTCGGCGACATCGACTGCGGTGAGGTCACCGAGCTCGCCGTCGACGAGAGCCTTACCTGCACCGCGACCTACGTCGCCGGTGCCGGCGACCTCACCGGGAAGCCCCTCACGAACGTCGCCTCCGCCACGGGCGTATCGCCTGGAGGCGTCACGGTCGATGCCGGCGCCACCGCTGACCTGACGACCGTCGTTCCTCAGCCGGCGACCACGCCGCCTCCCGCCCCGGTCGCCGGGAATCTCGCAGCCACGGGTGGTGACATTCCGTGGGGTTACGGTGTCACCGCAGGAGTCCTCCTGCTCGTCGGTGCGGGAGTCCTGCTCGTGACCCGGAAGCGCACCGCCTGAATCTAGTCGGCGCGTGAAGGGAAGGGCCCGGAGAAGGTGCATCTGCACTCTCCCCGGGTCCTTTCCCTGTCCAGGGGGATGCCTGCTCCGTCGATGCACTGACGCGCGAAGACGAGTCGCGCCGAAGAGAGTGGTGTGGGCCCTCCCGAGGGGAGGGAAGGTGCTGGGCGCGAGGAGAGCGCGGGCGCCGTCAGCTGTTGCGCACCGGCCAGGTGCCGTCGAGCGCATCCTCAGGATCGAGTCGTCCGACGCTGATGAAGTACTCCGTCAGGCTCTCGGCCTGAGAGCGCGCCCATCCGATCTGTCGCGTGTGCAGCTCGCTCAGGGTTTCTGGGAGGCGGAACTGTCGCGCAAGCGCCTGAGCGACGCGGCCTGCGGCCACCGCATCCGCCGAGGCGTCGTGCGCGCCCTCCAGGGGCACCGCATAGTGCGCGGCGACGACCTCCAGTGTGCGCTTGCCGCGGCGGTACCTGTCGTACGCCTTATCGATGACGAGCGGGTCGATGATGGGCGACGGAGCGACGAGCGGAGGGATGCCGTGGCGCACGCACTCGTGGGCGAGCAGCGAGAAGTCGTAGGAGGCGTTGTAGGCGACGATCGGGACGCCCTGGTCGAGCAGCGAGCGCAGGGCCGCGGTGACCTCGGCGACCACCTCGCGCACCGGTCTGCCGGCGCGACGGGCCTGCTCCGTGGTGATCCCGTGCACGGCGGTGGCTCCGTCGGGGATGGGGATCCCGGGGTCCGCGAGCCAGTCCCGCGCGGCGATCTCGCGCCCGTTCGCGTCGAGGACGCCGACGTGCGCGGTCACGACGCGGTCGCTCTCCACGTCGACGCCCGTGGTCTCGAGATCGAACACTCCGACGCGGGTGAGCCACGTCGGGAGTGCGGGATCTGCGGGCATGCCCTCACGGTAGGCGCGGCCTCGGACATTGCCAGGAAGGCGCACGGCGACTCCGTAGACTCGGATCATGACCGCATCCTCGCCCTACGCCGAACGACTCCGCCGCCTTCCGGTGGAGCGGCACGAGGTCGAGGTCCGCGACGGCGTCACCGCGTACTGGCAGTACGGGGCGGCCGATGCCGAGACGACCGTCATCGCCGTGCACGGCTTCCGCGGAGATCACCACGGCCTGGAGCCGGTGCTCGCCTTCCTCCCGGAGGCGCGGGTCATCGCCCCCGACCTCCCCGGCTTCGGCGAGAGCGCACCGGTGCCCGGGCGCACGTACGACCTCGACGAGTACGCGTCCTGGCTCGTCGAGTTCGCCGCCGCGGTCGCGCCGGGTGCCGTCATCCTCGGGCACTCGTTCGGATCGATCGTCGTGTCGGCCGCGATCGCGTCCGGCCTGGAGACGCCCCGGCTGATCCTGATCAATCCGATCGGCGCCCCCGCCCTCGAGGGGCCCAAGGGGCTGATGACCCGACTCGCCGTCTTCTATTACGCGATGGGGGCGCGCCTGCCGGAGACGCTGGGCACGGCTCTGCTGCGGAACCGGGCGATCGTCCGCATCATGAGCGTCACGATGGCGAAGACGCAGGATCCGGAGCTCCGCAGGTTCATCCACGACCAGCACGACACGTACTTCTCACGGTTCGCGGATCGTGACGTGCTGCGCGACGCGTTCGTCGCGAGCGTCTCGCATGACGTGCGGGAGTTCGCCCCGAAGATCCACGTGCCGACGCTGCTGATCGCGGCCGACCGCGACGACATCACGCCGATCGAGGCGGAGCGGGTGCTCGTGACGCTGTTCGACGATGCGGAACTGGTCGAGATCGCCCATGTCGGGCACCTCATCCACTACGAGACGCCGGCCGAGGCTGCCGGCGCGATCCGTCGCTTCCTCAGGATTCCCGTCGCGCGAGGCCGATGAGCCCTGCCACCCGGAAGGGGATGACCTCGCCCATGGCGAGTGACGTCTCCGTCCGCTCGACGCCGTCGATCGAGAGGATGCGCGCGTCCGTGTCGAACAGGTGACGCGCGTCGCGGCAGGCCACCCTGGCCAGCAGATCGATCGAGCCGCTCAGGCCGTGGGCCTGGACGACCTCGGGGATGCGTGCGAGCTCGTTGATGATGCGCGGCAGCTCGGTCTGCCTGACGCCGATGCTCACGAACGCCTGCAGGGGGAATCCGAGGACATCGGGGGAGAAGGACCGCTCGTACGAGAGGAACACCCCGGTCTGCTCCAGCCGCGCCATGCGCGCCTGGATGGTGTTGCGTGAGAGGCCGAGATTCTCGGCGAGCGCGACGATCGTGATGCGCGGGTCGTCGGCGAGGGCGGCGAGGAGTTCCAGATCGATGCGGTCAAGTCCAGGCATAGTGCCAAAGAGTAGCAGTCTCGTATCGACCCGGATTTAGCAACATGCTCAACAGCCTCGCAATTGCTTGAGCGTCGTGTTGAACAGACGTACGCTCAGGTCATCGGCGGAGCTGCCGATGACCGACGTGCAGAGCCCCACGAGGGCAGCCACGACAGAGGAGGACGATGATGTCACCGCAACTCACGCCCATCGCGGACGCAGCGCAGGATCTCGAGCTCTCCGAGCGCATCCTCGGCCCCGACGGCACGCGCATCGCGAACGCCCAGCTCGACCCCTATGTGGCCGATGTGGATGCCGAGCAGCTGCGCGCCCTGCACCGCGACATGGTCGTCCTCCGTCGCATCGACGCCGAGGGCGTCGCGCTCCAGCGCCAGGGCCAGCTCGGTCTCTGGGCGCCCTGCAACGGGCAGGAGGCGACGCAGATCGGCACGGCTCGTGCGCTCGCGCCGCAGGACTACGTGTTCCCGAGCTACCGCGAGACCGGCGTGATCTACGCGCGAGGAGCCAAGCCGGGAGACTACGTCCGCATGTGGCGCGGCGAAGAGGGAGCCGGTCACGACCCGGCGGCGCTGCGCGTGGCGCCGCTGCAGATCATCATCGGCGCGCAGACCCTGCACGCCGTCGGCTATGCGCTCGGGATCCAGCACGACGAGACAGACGAGGTCGCCGTGACCTACTTCGGCGACGGTGCGACCAGCCAGGGGGATGTGAACGAGGCGATGATCTTCGCCGCCTCGTACCGCGCTCCCGTGGTCTTCGTCTGCCAGAACAACCACTGGGCCATCTCGGAGCCCGTCGCCGTGCAGTCGCAGTTCCCGATCGCCGGTCGCGCACCGGGCTTCGGCATCCCGAGCCTCCGCGTCGACGGCAACGACGTCCTCGCCTGCATGGCCGCCATGCGCTGGGCGCTGGAGCACGCGCGCTCGGGCAAGGGGCCGGCCTACATCGAGGCGGTCACGTATCGGATGGGCCCGCACACCACGGCCGACGACCCGACGCGCTACCGCGACGAGGCCGAGCTTGAATCGTGGCGCCGCCGTGACCCGATCTCCCGTCTCGAGGCCCATCTGCGAGCGCGCGGAGAGCTGAGCGACGTGCATGTCGCAGAGACCCAGGCTGCGGCGGATGCCGTGGCCAAGGAGATGCGCGCCGCGTGCCTCGGCATGGTCACGCGTCCTCCGCTCGCGGTGTTCGACGGCGTGTACGCCGAGCCGCACACGGGACTCGATCGCCAGCGCGACGAGTACGCCGCGTACCTCGCGTCGTTCGACGGCGAGGTGTGATCATGACCGAGCTGACTCTGGGCAAGGCCCTCGGCGCGGGTCTCCGGCAGGCGATGCGCGACGACGATCGCGTCGTCCTCCTCGGAGAGGACATAGGCAAGCTGGGCGGCGTCTTCCGCATCACGGACGGACTCCTCGACGAGTTCGGGGCGAAGAGGGTCATCGACACGCCTCTCGCGGAGTCGGGGATCGTCGGTGCGGCGGTCGGCCTCGCGTTCCGCGGCTATCGACCGGTCGTCGAGATCCAGTTCGACGGCTTCGTGTACCCGGCGTTCGACCAGATCGTGGCTCAGGTCGCGAAGCTGCACTACCGCACGCAGGGCAGGGTCAAGATGCCGATCACGATCCGCATCCCCTGGGCCGGCGGCATCGGAGCGGCCGAACACCACTCGGAGTCGCCCGAGGCGTACTTCGTGCATACAGCGGGCCTCCGCGTGGTCGCCGTCTCGAACCCCGAGGACGCCTACCGCAGCCTTCGACAGGCGATCGCCAGCGACGATCCCGTGATCTTCTTCGAGCCCAAGCGGCTCTACCACCACAAGGGCGAGGTCGATCTCGAGGCGCCGCTCGCCGATGCGCCGCCGATGGGGCTCGCCCGCGTCGTGCGCGAGGGGACCGATGCCACGCTCATCACCTACGGCGCCATGGTGACGACGGCGCTGCAGGCGGCGGAGGCCGCGGAGGACGAAGGGATCTCCCTGGAGGTCATCGATCTGCGCTCCCTGTCGCCCGTCGACTACGACTCGGTCGCGGCATCCGTCCGCAAGACGGGTCGCGTCGTCGTCGCGCACGAGGCCTCTCGCGAGGCGGGGGTCGCCGCCGAGGTCATCGCGAGCATCACGGAGCGCTGCTTCGAGTACCTCGAATCCGCCCCGTTGCGCGTGACGGGTCACGATGTGCCCTATCCGCCCGCGAAGCTGGAGAAGTACCACCTGCCCGACCTCGATCGACTTCTCGACGCGGTCGACCGCGTGCTCGATCGCCCGCACAGCCTGACGGGGGCCGACGCATGATCGCCGAGTTCCGCCTGCCCGACCTGGGAGAAGGGCTCACCGAGGCAGAGGTGGTCCAGTGGCTCGTCGCGCCTGGCGACAGCGTGGCGTTGAATCAGAACCTCGCCGAGGTCGAGACCGCCAAGGCCATCGTGGAACTGCCGTCGCCGTACGAGGGCGTCGTCTCGACTCTGCACGCCGAGGCGGGGGAGACCGTCGCCGTCGGCGCACCGCTGATCGCCTTCGATGTCGCGGGCACGGAGGAGACACCTCCCGCGGGGGCATCGGATGCCGAGGAGAAGGCGCAGCCGAACCTCGTCGGCTACGGCGCAGCACCGGCCCGCTCAGGACGTCCCGCTCGGCGTGCACGTCGGGTCGGAAGCCCGTCGATGACCGCGGACACCGCCGTTCTTGAGGCCGCACCGCACGATGCGCGGCCCAGCGCGAGCGTCGAGACCGTGATCGAGCGTCCTCGGTCGACGCCACCCGTGCGCGCCTATGCCAAGAGGCTCGGCGTCGACCTCGTCCTGGTGTCCGCCGTCGTGGGCGACCGCGTCATCACCCGTGATGACATCGACGAGTTCGCGCGGCGCGCCGGCATCCGCGCGGAGGAGGCGGAGACGACCGTGTCGGCTCCGCTCACCGCTGCGGCCCTGGCTGACGATGACCGCGAACTCCGGATCCCCATCCGCGGCGTGCGCAAGCACACGGCGGCTGCGATGGTCGAGAGCGCGTTCACGGCTCCGCACGTCACGGTGTTCCACACCGTCGACGTCACTGCGACGATGGATCTTCTCGCGTCGCTGCGGGAGGACCGTTCCCTGGCCGCGCACAGGATCGGCCCTCTGGCCGTGATCGCGAAGGCCGTGTGCCTGGCGCTCGGGCGGAACCGAGGGCTCAACGCCCGGTGGGACGAGGCCGCGGGCGAGATCGTGCAGCGCAACTACGTCGATCTCGGCATAGCCGCCGCGACCGAGCGGGGCCTCATCGTCCCGAACATCAGGGACGCGGAGCGCCTGACGCTGACCGAGCTCGCCGACGCGCTGAAGGCCCTCGCGGAGACCGCCCGTTCGGGGAAGACGACCCCCGCCGAGCTCGCCGGCGGGACCTTCTCGATCTCGAACATCGGCGTGTTCGGAGTGGATGCCGGGACGCCGATCCTTCCCCCCGGTCAGTCGGGCATCCTCGCCGTCGGCGCCGTGCGCCGTCAGCCGTGGGAGTACCGCGGCGAGATCGTGCTGCGCCAGATGATGACGCTGAGCCTGTCGTTCGATCACCGCCTCGTCGACGGCGCGGAGGGAGCGCGGTTCCTCAAGGACGTCGCCGACATCCTCGAGGAACCGGGGCGGGCGATGCTGCTCAGGTAGTCGCGCGGAGAGCGGCCTCCGCCATCGCGGCCAGGACGGACGCGGTGGCGGAGTGGCTTCTCGCCGCAGAGCGGGTGGAGTGCGGCGTCGAGTTGATCAGTCCGAAGCACGCCTGCACGCGCAGGCGGAGCTCATCGGACGACGTGTCGACGAGGGGACGCAGCGCCTCCATCCACAGTTCGATGTACGAGCGCTGCAGTCGACGCACGTCGGCGTGGTCGGACTCGGCGAGATGAGCGACGTCTCGATCCTGCACGCGGATGACCTCGGCGTTCCCCAACGCGAACTCGACGTGGAAGCCGATCAGCGCTCGCATCCGCTCTTCACTGTCGTCGACCTCCGCGGAGACCCGGGTGCCGCCGGAGACGAGGTCCTGGCTGACCTTCACGAGGACGGCTCCGAGCAGCGCCTGCTTTCCGGCGAAGTGCCGGTACACGGCCGGCCCTGATACGCCGACGGCCGCCCCGATGTCCTCGAGGCTCACGCCGTTGTAGCCGCGTGCGGCGAACAGCTGCGCCGCCTCGCGGAGGATGGCGTCGGAGCGCTCGGCCTTGGCACGGTCTCGGGCGGTGAGCGGGCTTGTCATCTCAGTTAATCCTCGCTAACCTGAATCATCGGGTTAGTGAACACTAACCGAGAATGCGTGCGGCGCGCCACCGTGTGTCGCGCGCTCGCGTGGGTCGAGGAGGACGTCACGATGCAGATGACCCAGGAGTCCCTGGCTGAGGAGCTGCGCGAGCGGCTCGCCGCCGCGGCGCTCGGCGGCCCGGAGGCGTCGCGTGCGCGTCATCTCTCGCGCGGAAAGCTCCTGCCGCGAGACCGTGTCGCGCGGCTGCTCGACGAGGGGAGCCCCTTCATCGAGGTCGCGCCCCTCGCGGCTGACGGTCTCTACGGGGGAGAGGCGCCGGGAGCCGGGGTGATCGCCGGCATCGGACTCGTGCACGGGCGTCACGTGATGGTCGTCTGCAACGATGCCACCGTCAAGGGCGGCACCTACTACCCGCTGACCGTGAAGAAGCATCTGCGCGCGCAGGAGATCGCTCTGGAGAACAGGCTGCCCTGTCTCTACCTCGTCGACTCCGGAGGCGCATTCCTCCCCAAGCAGGACGAGGTGTTCCCCGACCGCGACCACTTCGGCCGCATCTTCTTCAATCAGGCGCGCATGTCGGCCGCCGGAATCCCGCAGCTGGCGGCCGTGCTCGGTTCGTGCACGGCGGGCGGAGCCTATGTCCCCGCGATGAGCGACGAGACGGTGATCGTCCGCGGACAGGGCACGATCTTCCTCGGCGGCCCGCCGCTGGTGAAGGCCGCGATCGGCGAGATCGTCAGCGCCGAGGAATTGGGTGGGGGAGAGCTGCACGCTCGGCGCAGCGGCGTCGTCGACCACCTCGCCGAAGACGACGAGCATGCGCTGGAGATCCTCCGCGACATCGTCTCCACGCTGCCGGCGCCGCACGCCCCGGCCTGGGAGATCGTGCCGAGTCGTGATCCGGCGGAGACGTCCTCCCTGTACGAGGTCGTCCCCGTCGACGTGAACGCCGCCTACGACGTGCACGCGGTGATCGACCGCCTCATCGACGCGGACACGTTCCGGGAGTTCAAGTCCGAGTACGGAACCACTCTCGTCACCGGGTTCGCCCGACTGCACGGTCATCCCGTCGGCATCGTCGCGAACAACGGCGTGCTCTTCAGCGAGTCCGCCCTCAAGGGCGCGCACTTCATCGAGCTGTGCGACCAGCGCGGCATCCCTCTGCTCTTCCTGCAGAACATCTCGGGCTTCATGGTGGGGTCGGATGCCGAAGCCGGGGGCATCGCCAAGGACGGGGCCAAGATGGTCACCGCCGTCGCGAGCACCCGGGTGCCGAAGCTCACCGTCATCATCGGCGGCTCCTTCGGGGCGGGCAACTACTCGATGTGCGGGCGTGCCTACTCGCCGCGTTTCCTGTGGACGTGGCCGGCGAGCCGGATCTCCGTGATGGGCGGAGCACAGGCCGCGTCCGTGCTCGCGACCGTCAAGGAGGATCAGCTGACCGCTCGGGGGGAGTCGTGGAGCCAGGAGGAGCGCTCCGGGTTCGAGGCGCCGATCCGCGACCAGTACGAACAGCAGGGCGAGCCGTACTACGCCACGGCCCGCCTGTGGGACGACGGCATCATCGATCCCGAGAACACCCGCGACCTCCTCGGCCTCGCCCTGGACGTCGTGTCACGCAGCCCGCTGCCCGAACCGCGCTTCGGCGTCTTCCGGATGTGAGACTCATGAGCGACCACCTCTTCGACACCGTCCTCGTCGCCAACCGCGGCGAGATCGCACGCCGGGTCATCCGCACCCTGCGCGAGCTCGGCATCCGCAGCGTCGCGGTCTACAGCGATGCGGACGAGCAGTCGCCGCACGTCCGCGAGGCCGACGCGGCCGTGCGGGTCGGCCCTGCGCCCGCAGCGGAGTCGTACCTCGACATCGACGCCGTCATCGCGGCCGCACGGACGGCGGGAGCCCAGGCGATACACCCTGGTTACGGATTCCTCTCCGAGAGCGTCGGTCTCGCCGAGGCCTGCGCAGAGAGCGGCATCACCTTCATCGGCCCCTCGGTCGAGGCGCTGCAGATCATGGGAGACAAGGCCAGGGCGCGTGAGCACGTGACGCGATACGGCGTGCCCGTCGTCCCCGGCTTCGACGCCACGGGTCTCTCCGACATCGAGATCGCCGAGGAGGCGGAGCGGATCGGATTCCCGCTCCTCGTCAAGCCCAGCGCGGGCGGGGGAGGGAAGGGCATGGAAGTCGTCGCCGACGCCTCCGCGCTCACCGCGGCCCTCGCGTCCGCGCGCAGGGTCGCCTCGTCCGCGTTCGGAGACGACTCGCTCGTCCTCGAACGCTTGATCCGCCGCCCTCGGCACATCGAGGTGCAGGTGTTCGGCGACGAGCACGGCACCGTGCTGGCGCTCGGCGAGCGGGAGTGCACGCTGCAGCGCCGGCATCAGAAGGTGATCGAGGAGGCGCCGTCCGCAGGCATGCCCGCCGAGACCCGCGAGAGGCTGCTCGCCGCGGCAGTGCGGGCCGCCGAGAGCGTCTCCTACGTCGGCGCCGGAACGGTCGAGTTCCTCATCGACGCGGATGAGCCCGATGAGATCTTCTTCATCGAGATGAACACGCGTCTCCAGGTCGAACACCCCGTGACCGAGGAGGTCACCGGGCTCGATCTCGTCGCGCTGCAGCTCCGTGTCGCTGCCGGGGGACGACTCGATCCCGCGCCTCGAGTCCACGGACACGCGGTCGAGGCCCGCATCTATGCGGAGTCTCCGGAGCGAGGCTTCCTGCCGTCCACCGGACGGGTGCTGCTCTTCGATCCGCCGCAGGGTGTGCGGGTCGACGCCGCGATCGAGACCGGAAGCGAGGTCACCGGATTCTACGATCCGATGATCGCGAAGGTCATCGCCCTCGCCGCCGACAGGGTCACGGCGCTGCGCCGACTGGATGAGGCGCTGAGCCGGACGGTCGTGCTCGGCGTCGACACCAACATCGACTTCCTCCGGACGCTGTGCCGAAACGAGAGGGTCATCGCCGGCGATCTCGACACCGGGCTCATCGAGACCCTCCTGCGGCTGCCTGTGCCCTCTCCCTCTGCGCGCATGCTCGCCAGTGCGAGAGCCCGCGTGCAGGAGAGCGCGCCGACCGTCTCCGACGCGGGCGCCGTCTGGACCGCCCTCACGGAGAGGGATGCCGCAGACGTGGCGTTCCTCACGGATGACGACGCGCTGGTCGAGTCCGAATCGGGGACGCCGTCGCAGCTGCCGACGGCGCTCGATGCCGACGGCGCGGTCTGGGTCGCCGAGCGCGGCCGCACGATGCGTCTTCGTCCCCTCGATCGTCGGGCACGGATGCGGCGACGCCTCGCGACAGCGCAGCGGGCCGCCGTCGCCACAGAGCCCGAAGGCCGCGCCCCCATGCCGGGCAGCGTCGTGGCGGTGCACGTCGCCGACGGCGAGCGCGTCGCCGCAGGCACGCCGCTGCTGTCGATCGAGGCGATGAAGATGGAGCACCCGGTGCTCGCGCCGCACGACGGCACGGTGCATCTTCTGGTCGCCGTGGGCGATCAGGTGCGGCGCGACCAACCGGTCGCCCGCGTGACGACGAGTCCCCACGACGGGGCCGCAGAGGAGATCCGATGAGTGAAGATCTGAACGAGGACGAGCGCGAGCTCGCCGCCATGGTCCGGGAGTTCGCCGAGACCGTCGTCGCGCCGCAGTCCTACGAGGCGGACCGCACGCACACGCTTCCGATGGACGTGGTGGCGCAGATGGGCGAGCTGGGGTTGTTCGGCCTGCCCTTCCCGGAGGAGCATGGCGGTCAGGGCGGAGATTACTTCGCTCTGGGCATCGCGATCGAGGCGCTCGGGCGGGTCGATCAGTCCATCGCCATCACCCTGGAAGCCGGCGTCAGCCTCGGAGCGATGCCGGTGTTCCGGTTCGGCACCGAGGAGCAGAAGCGCGATCTGCTGCCCGATCTGCTGGCCGGCCGCGCCCTCGCCGGGTTCGGTCTGACCGAGCCGGAGGCGGGGAGCGACGCGGGCGCCACGCGCACCACCGCCCGCCTCGACGGCGATGAGTGGGTGATCGACGGGACCAAGCAGTTCATCACGAACTCCGGCACGCCCATCACGCGATTCGTCACCGTCACCGCCGTCACCGGGAACGAGGGCGGGCGCAAGGAGATCTCCACGATCATCGTGCCCAACGGGACGCCGGGGTTCACCGTCGAAGCGCCCTACGACAAGGTCGGCTGGAACGCCTCAGACACCCACCCGCTCACCTTCTCCGGGGTGCGCGTGCCCGCGGGCAACCTGCTCGGCGAGCGGGGGAGCGGGTTCCGCAACTTCCTCAGCATCCTCGATGAGGGACGCATCGCCATCGCGGCCCTCTCGACCGGCGCCGCGGAGGGGTGTCTCGAAGCGGCCGTCGACTACGCGAAGAGCCGCACGATCTTCGGCAGCGCCCTGAGCACCCGGCAGAACGCGCAGTTCACGCTCGCACGCATGCGCGCACGTGTGCACACCGCCCGTCTCGCGTGGCACCACGCGGCCCGACTGCGCGATGCGGGGAAGCCCTTCGCCGAACAGGCGGCGATCGCCAAGCTCGTCGCGGGAGAAGCCGCGATGGACAACGCGCGCGACGCGACGCAGATCTTCGGCGGCAACGGCTTCATGAACGAGTTCCCCGTGGCACGGCACTACCGCGACTCGAAGATCCTCGAGATCGGCGAGGGGACGACCGAGGTGCAGCTGCTCGTCATCGCCAGGGCTCTGGGTCTCGCCGGGTAGCGTGTCAGCATGCCAGACGCACTGACCGACGGGAGGGCGGCGAGGTGACCGCACGGGACATCATCCAGCGAGGTCTCTACTTCGAGGAGTTCGAGGTCGACGCCCGCTATCTGCATCGGCCGGGGCGCACGGCGACCGAAGCCGACAACGTGCTCTTCACGACCCTCACCATGAACACGCAGGCGCTGCATCTGGATGCCGCGTTCGCGCAGACCCAGGAGTTCGGCCAGCGGCTGATGAACTCCATGTGGACCCTGTCGACCATG
This sequence comes from Microbacterium sp. LWH10-1.2, assembly GCF_038397765.1. Lineage (NCBI taxonomy): Bacteria > Bacillati > Actinomycetota > Actinomycetes > Micrococcales > Microbacteriaceae > Microbacterium > Microbacterium sp. LWH10-1.2. The sequence goes on along the minus strand of NZ_CP151638.1, from coordinate 1,545,802 downwards.
GTGGGAGCATCCGTCGCCCAGCTCACTCAGGGGACCCTGGTGGCCCAGCTCGGTCTCGGCGACATCGCGTTCCCGCATCCGCTGTTCGCGGGGGACACGCTGTACACCGAGAGCACGATCGTCGCGAAGCGACCGTCGTCGTCCCGCCCCGGTCAGGGGATCGTCACGATCTCCCACACCGGGCGCAACCAGGACGGCATCGTCGTCGCGACCGCGAGCAGGACGGTCCTCGTCCGCTGCCGCCCCGAGGAGGAGAACCGATGACCTTCGATCTCGGACCCACGCTGCTGTTCTGCCCCGCCGATCGCCCTGAACGGTTCCGCGGTGCACTGGAGAAGGCGGACGCCGTCATCCTCGATCTGGAGGACGCGGTCCTCCCCGAGGCGAAGGCGACGGCACGGGGCAACCTGATCGACGCCGACCTCGACCCCGACCGCGTCATCGTCAGGGTGAACGCTCCGGACACCGAGGCGTTCGTCTCCGACCTCGCCACCCTCGCTCAGACGGACTTCCGCACCGTGATGGTCGCCAAGACGGAGGATCCCGAGCGCCTCCACGCCTTCGACGAGCGCTACTCCCTCATCGCCCTGTGCGAGACCGCCCGGGGGATTCATGCGGCGGATCGCATCGCCGCGCATCCGCGAGTGGTCGCGATGATGTGGGGCGCGGAGGACCTGGTCGCCTCCCTCGGCGGCACGTCCAGCAGGACGCCCGATGGCGGCTACCGCGACATCGCCCGCTATGCCCGCTCCCGTGTGCTGCTGGAGGCGGGAGCGCAGGGCAAGGCCGCCGTCGACGCCGTGCACATCGCGATCGACGACCTGCCGGCCCTCGCTCGAGAGGCAGCGGATGCCGCAGCATCCGGGTTCCGCGCCACCGCGTGCATCCACCCCTCGCAGGTCGCCACCATCAGGGACGCGTACCGTCCCGATGCCGCGACGGTCGACTGGGCGCATGCGGTGATCGCCGCGGCCGAGAGCGAGCGGGGCGTGTTCCGCTTCCAGGGCCGCATGATCGATGAGCCGGTGCTCCGGCACGCCCGCTCGGTGATCGACCGGGCCGGTTGATCACCGCCAGAGTCCACGCTCGTCGATCCAGGTGTGCCACGGGCTGATGCGGTCGACGTGCAGGATCCCGTCGTAGGACGCGCGGACGTCTGCGAGCTCGACCTCGGGTCCGTTGTGTGTGCCCGTCACGAGGTCGACGGAGGCGGGAGCCCCGGCGAGGTCGACGAAGAACGACCCTTCCGCGCGCGTGCTCAGCAGTGCGTCGAGCGTCTCCGCGCGCGGCCGATCCAGCTGCTGCACGAAGGGCGTGGAATGCCCGGGGGCGTCTGTCGGAGCGGGGCGGTGCAGCCACGCGGCACCACCGCCGAACGTCGTGCCGATGACGCGCAGGTCGTCGCCAAGGCGTCCGCGGAGATGCGTGCCCACGGTCGCGAGAGGCTCGGTCACGAACGGCGGCGCGAGGTAGGGCGTCGTGCGGACGTGCCCGTTCGCCGCGAACAGGACCACGCGCTCCTCCCGCTGCAGGACCCACTCGACCGCGTCGGCCATCGCCGAATCGCGGATGTTCGCCGGCGCCCAGGTGCGTGACGCTCCCTCCGCCATCGCCGCGAGGAAGGCGTCGGTGCTCCGTGCGAGCTCCGCGGCCCGCACGGCGACGTCGACCACGTCGGCGTCGGCTCCCGCCTGCACGTAGTCGGTCCTCCGAGCTCTGACCCGCTCCGTCATGCCCGAGATCGTCGAGGTCATCGCGCGGCGCCGTTCCTCGGCGAGACCCAGGTAGGCGTGCAGGGCGGTGGCCGCTCTCGCGAGGCCGGCGCGGTCGGCGGGCAGGTACTCGAACTCGGGCAGCAGGATGTCGCGCACGTGCCGGGCGTAGTGCGGATCCGCGGAGTCCAGGAACGTGACCACGTGCTGCACAGCCGGGAGCGATGAGGATGCCGAGTCGGGCACGTCCATCCCGTAGAAGCGCACCGGCGCACCGGCGACCGTCTTCTCGCGCAGCCACACGACGAGGTCCAGCGTCTCCTGGCACTTGCCGAAGTGGTAGGTGACCCCGTCGTTCAGGACGTCGCGCAGACGCCCTTCGCCGGAGCGCACCCAGTCATCGACCATGAGCCCTTCGACGACGCCGCTCTCCAGAACGATCGCCGTGAACCCCGCCCGCTCGACGAGGAATCGCAGCAGCCTGTTCCGCCAGGCGAGGAACTCGTGCGTGCGGTGCATCGATTCGCCGAGAGCGACGACGCGTGCGTCCCCGACGAAGGACAGAAGCGGTTCCAGCTGCTCGTCCGGTATGTCCTCCGGATCGACCGCGTCGAAGGCGACCCGGCTGCGGCTGAGCCATTCCGTCGTCTCGTCGACGTCCATGACTCAGAGGACGTAGGCCTGCTCGAGCAGGCGCAGCGACCCGGGCGACGCTTCGAAGCGGTGGATCGAGCCGTTCGCGAGCACCTCTCCTTCCCGGGGCAGGGTGCCGCCGGAGACGTGGTCGATCAGCGAGCGGATCACGCCGCCGTGCGAGACCACGATGAGGGACTCCGCCACCGGGGCGGAACGACGACGGGCTTCGCGCGCGATCCGATGCAGCGCCGCCAGCGCGCGGACCCCGACCTCGTCGAGGGTCTCGGCCCCTGGCACCTCGGCGTGCCAGTCTCCGTAGGAGGCGATGTAGTCGGGCACCAGCATCCCCTCGCCCTCGCCGAACTCCCTCTCGCGGAGATCGGGCACGAGGGCGGGAGCGGGGAGGGCGAGCTCGGCGGCGATGATCTCCGCGGTCTCACGGGCGCGCAGCAGCGGGCTGGCGTAGATCGCGTGATGCGTGGTCGCGCCGAGCTGCGACGCCGCCCACCGGGCATCCCCGCGTCCGCTCTCGTTGAGCGGGATGTCGGTGGATCCCTGGATGCGCTTCTCCAGGTTCCAGTCGGTCTGACCGTGGCGGACGAGGGTGATGAGGGTCACAGCAGAAGCTCCTGGATGGCGGGGAGCACGACGCTCGTGCCCGCCGCGAGCGTGATGTCCGCCCACGAATCGGCACGGGTGGGCTCGTGGTTGACGATGACGAGAGGGATGCCGCGGCGACGTGCGCGCTCCACCAGGCGGACGCCGGAGTTCACGACGAGGGAGGAGCCGGCGACGATCATCGCGGAGCTGGCGCGCAGCAGCGATTCGGCCGCCTTGAACCTGTCCTGCGGGACGAACTCTCCGAAGAAGACGACGTCGGGCTTGAGCATCCCGCCGCACACCGTGCACACCGGCACCACGAAGCCCTCCGTGGTCTCCGGGAGGACGTCGCCGTCGGGAGCGAGCAGGACGTTCTCCGGCACGGCGATCCAGGGATTGCTCTCCTCGATCTGCACGGCGATGTCGCGGCGGTCGAAGACCTGGCCGCAGTGCAGGCACGTCACCCGGCGCATCGTCCCGTGGACCTCGATCACGTGCGAGCTGCCGGCGCGCAGATGCAGGCCGTCGACGTTCTGCGTGATGATGCCGCTCACGACGCCGCCGGATTCCAGTTCGGCGAGGGCGATGTGGCCCGCGTTCGGCTCGGCCTGCGCGAAGGCCCGCCAGCCGAGATGACCGCCCACCCAGTAGCGTCTGCGTGCGGCTTCGTCGCCGAGATAGCGCTGGATGGTCATGGGATCGGCGCGGGTGCGGGCGCCCTCGCCACGGTACGCGGGGATGCCCGAGTCCGTGGAGATGCCCGCTCCGGTGAGGAGCGCGACCTTCCGACCCCGGAGGAGATCGGCTGCCTGAGTGATCCGGGCATGCAGCTCGGTATCGGTCATCGCGGTCACGGCACCTCCCTGTGCGAGTCTACGACGCTCGGCGGAGGCGACGGCGTCGCACGTGCCACAGTGGAGGTCTATGGAACTCATCGACGTCACCTCCGCAGCGGACCCCCGACTGGACGACTTCCGCGCCCTCACGGACACGGCGCTGCGGGCGATCTCCGAGCCGGCGGGCGGTCTGTACATCGCCGAGTCCGCGAAGGTCATCGAGCGTGCGGTGCGTGCCGGCCACCGCCCGCGCTCCGTGATGGTGCAGAGGCGATGGGTCGACGGCATCCGCTCCCTCCTCTCGGAGCACGACGTCCCGGTCTACGTCGTCCCGGATGAGGTGGCCGAGGCGGTGACGGGGTTCGCGGTGCACCGTGGAGCTCTGGCCTCCATGCACAGGCCGCCACTGCACTCTGTCGCCGACGTCGTGGCGGGCGCCTCGCTGGTTCTGATCCTCGAGGGGATCGGCGACCACACCAACGTGGGGTGTTCCAAAACACCGAAAGCCAAGACTCGGTCTCGCATCGCGATCTTGGAAGGCGTGACCGATCACACGAACGTCGGGGCGCTTTTCAGGTCGGCCGCTGCACTAGGCGTGGATGCTGTCCTGGTGACGCCCGACTGCGCCGATCCGCTGTATCGCCGCTCCGTGCGGGTGTCGATGGGCACCGTCTTCCAGGTGCCATGGACGCGTATCCTTGAGTGGCCCTCGGGCATTGACCTTCTCAAGGACGCCGGCTACGTGGTGGCCGGGATGACGTTGGGGGAGGGTGCGATCACGCTGGATGAGCTCGTCGCTGAAGACCATGAGAAGCTCGCTCTTGTGTTCGGGTCCGAGGGATTCGGGATCACGCCACGCGCTCATGCCCTGCTCGATCGCCGAGTGACGATTCCGATGATGGGCGGCGTCGACTCGCTGAACGTCGCAGCAGCATCCGCTGTCACGTTCTACGCGACGAGGTAGGCATGAACGCTACTCCCAGGGAAATCCGCCACCGGAACTCTCCCGAGAGAGACTGACTGGTCGGCTGCGCCTCGCAGGCGTTGTCACAACCCGTCGATAGGATTGTGACGTGATCGCACCCCGTGCCCGGCGGTGCGAAGCAGCCAGGTGAGCGGGGGAATGGATGGCATCGAAGCAACGCAGTCTAGGCAATGCGAAGGCTGCCAAGGACGACGAGTTCTACACCCAGCTCTCGGACATCGAGAAGGAGATGCGGCACTACAAGAAGCACTTCAAGGGCAAGGTTGTCTACCTCAACTGCGACGATCCGCGTGAGTCGGAGTTCTTCCACTACTTCAGCTACAACTTCGAGAAGCTCGGGCTAAAGAAGCTTATCGCCGCCTGCTACAAGAGCCAGGACATTGACCTGTTCTCCACCGAGGACAGCGAGCAGGCCGTGTACCTCGAATACACCGGCGACAAGGATGGTGATCGGATCCCGAGCCGCGACGAGATCGAGGTACAGCCGCTCACGGGTGATGGCGACTTCCGGTCACCGGAGAGTATCGCACTCCTCCAGCAGGCCGACATCGTTGTTACCAACCCTCCGTTCAGCTTGTTCCGCGAGTACATTGCCCAGCTCATCGCCCATGACAAGCAGTTCATTGTCCTCGGCAATATGAACGCGGTCGCCTACAAGGAGATCTGGTCACACATTAAGGCTGACAGATTGTGGCTCGGTGTGACACGAACTGGCACCGGACAGATGTGGTTCCGGGTATCGGAGAACTTTCCTGTCAAGTCGGGCCAGAAAATCGGTGACGACGGGCATCGATATCAGACAATCGGCAATACTGCCTGGTTCACGAACGTAGACCACGCGAAGCGTCACGAAGAGCTCATCCTCTACAAAACTTACAATCCGCAGGAGTATCCGCACTACGACAACTTCGATGCGATCGAGGTGGCGAAGACCGTGGAGATCCCGGTCGACTACGAAGGCGTCATGGGGGTTCCTGTCACCTTTCTAGGGAAGTACAACCCCGATCAGTTCGAGATCCTTGGTACCGACGAGTCGGACTTCCCAGCGACCAAGACCTACAGGGGTAAGAGAAAGGTCGTCAATGGTGTACCGGTGCGATCGAACACTGGATCAGGTGGAGCCTATGTCCGCGCAGACTCGTTTGGGTCAGGCACCTACTTCGACGTGGGCTACCCGTTGAGGCGCACCTATAAGCGGATCTTCATACGACGAAAGTCGGTCGCTGAATGAAGATCGAGCTTCAACGCATCAAGGTCCGCGATCTGATCGCGGACTACGAAGACAACGACGAGCTGGGTGTGCGTGCGTACGGAGGGAAGCTCGATGTACGCCCTCCGTATCAGCGGGAGTTCGTGTATAAAGACAAGCAGCGCGACGCAGTCATGGAGACGCTCCGCAGGAACTTCCCGCTGAACGTCATGTACTGGGCGGTCATCGACAATCCGGGTGACGATGGGGTCGCTTACGAAATCATCGATGGTCAGCAGCGCACCATCTCCATCTGCCAGTACGTCGAAGGCGACTTTTCGATCCAGATCGATGGGCACCAGCTCGCCTTCCATAACCTTCAGAGTGACCAGCAAGACCAAATCCTCGACTACGAACTCATGGTGTATCTCTGTGAGGGTACTGACTCCGAGAAGCTCGATTGGTTCAAGACCATCAACATCGCCGGTGAGAAGCTCACCGACCAGGAGCTCCGCAACGCCGTCTACCACGGCCCCTGGGTGACGGCGGCCAAGAAGTACTTCAGCAAGAACGGCTGCCCTGCCTACGGCATTGCCTCTGACTACATGTCCGGCACGCCGATCCGCCAGGACTTCCTCGAGACCGTGATCGAGTGGTACAACGACGGCAAGATCGACGAGTACATGGCAGCCCACCAGCACGACACGAACGCCAACGAACTGTGGCTGTACTTCAAGCGTGTCATCGACTGGGTTGAGACCACCTTTCCCAAGAAGCGCGCACCGATGAAGTCGGTCAAATGGGGCCCGCTTCACCGGCAGTTCAAGGATGGCCGTTTCGACCCCGCCGAACTCGATCTGCGGATCGCCGAGCTCATGGGCGACGTCGATGTCAAGAACAAGCGCGGGATCTACGAGTTCGTCCTCGGTGGCGAGGTTGAGACCAGGTTGATCGAAGTCCGAGTCTTCGACGAGCGGACCAAGCTGGCTGCCTACGAGAAGCAGAGCAAGGAGGCAGAGGCCGCCGGAATCTCGAACTGCCCCATGTGCGCCAGCGGCACGAACAACAATGCCGAACGCATCTACAGTTACAGCGAGATGGATGCAGATCATGTCACGGCATGGTCCAAGGACGGGCCTACCAATCTCGCAAACTGCGAGATGCTCTGTGTCCCTCACAATCGCGCCAAAGGAAATAGGTAGGGCGGCGTGATGGCGACGGGTTATGAGCGGTACAGCAAGCACGCGGTCTGGGAGTCCCTGCGGCTCAAGCGGGAGTCGCTCAACGCGGCACGGTTTGACAATGCCGACGCCGAACAATGGCGTGAGGACATCGTGGAGTGGCTTGACGAAGCGCTCAAGACGCGCGCTGCCCGGCAGCCCGCGCTCTATCTCAGCACCTTGGACGTCCTCAGTTCGGCGCTCAACCAACTCCCCGTCGACACTGCCGGTTTCCAGCAGTTCATCGCGTATCGCCAGCAGAACGGCCATGCTTTCCAACAACTAGAACAGGCGCTTCGCGCGCTGCCGCTGCCACCGCCCAAAGATCTGAAGGCAAGCTATGTCGAGCTCCTCGACCAGGAAGTCATCGCCCGGAACGACCGACTTGGCGAGCTGGAGCAGCGTATCGCCGAGACCGAGCAATCACTGAAATTGCGCCTCGCTGAGCTGGATAAGATCACGATCGACGTCCAAACGCTGCGTACGGAAATCCAAACCGAACGCGAAGCCATCACGGCAGTTAGTCAATCTGCCGATACCGACATGCGTGACGCGTGGACAGAAGCACTCGAAGCCTGGCACAAGGATCGCGAGGCCACAGACCTGGAGCACGACACGCAAGCGCTGGCAAGCATCGCCGCGCTCGCGGCGACGACCAAGGCCGGTGAGGCACTTGCTGAACACGCAGCCGGCGACCTTAGCGCCGTCGACTGGTACGGTCGGGCGAAGCGGGAGCGTAGCGCCGCGCACTGGATCCGTTTCGGGGCGTGGGCGGCTTTTCTCTTTGCAGGGGCCGTTGGCTTCTACATCGTCAACGAAGCCATCATCAAGAACTTCGACATCTCCGTCGGCGGAGGTATTCTCCGCGCTTCGATTGCGGTGGTCATTGGTGCGTTTGGCGGATTGCTACTGCGCGAGGCAGGCAGGCATTTCCGCGAGGCGGACACCGCCGAGGACGTCGCTCTCTCCCTCAAGGCGCTTGCTCCGTTCTATGCGAACTCAGCTGACGGAATCCGCCTGGCGGCACGAGTCGAGCTCGGCGATGCGGTGCTCGTAAAGAATGTGCTCTCCCGCTTCTCGCACCGTGACGCCGCAAAGCACGCCAGTGAGGTCAAGACCGAGGAACTGCCCGGACTGGTCAAGGAAGCCGCGAGCGCTTTGAAACTGGCCGAGAACGCTTCGACAAAGCCGTAGGCGCTGACGCCCTAGACGCAAGCAGCAGCATGATGCACTGATCTTGCCCAGGCAACGCCCCAGACAGAACGAGACACAGTGACCGCTTACGAAGACGTACTCGATTGGATCGCTACCCGACCCTGGTGGCAGCAACACGCGCTGGCACGCATCGCGAACGGCGAAACGATCGGTGAAACCGAGTACGAAGAGATCGCCAGGAGCTTGTTCGATAAGCCGCCCGTTGCTCCAGAAGGGGGCTGGCTCGCATCGGTGACCGCCCCTCAGAGCACCAACGACGAGCCGGTGCGCCTCCTCGCGGTCAAAGGCGTGTCGAACGTCAACCGACTGGCGGAGAACCAAGAGCTGACGTTCGCGCCCGACGGACTCACTGTTGTCTACGGCAACAACGGCAGCGGCAAGTCCGGATACGCGCGGGTCTTGCAGTCAATGGTGCGTGCGCGTCACCGGGCGGACATCCTCCCTGATGTGTTCTCCGAATCCCCAGGAGCACAGTCCGGCGAAGTAGTGTTTCTCGTCGGCGAGGTCGAGCAGACCTCGTCGCTCGGAGCCACGGCAGATCCTGCTCTCGGCCGAATCGCCCTCTATGACGAGCACTGCGGGGACACCTATCTCGAGAAAGAGGCAGAGATCTCCTACCGGCCCTCGGCCGTGCAGCTTCTCGACGACCTCTCGACCGTGACCGCGGGCGTTCGACGCGTCATAGACGGGTGGAAGTCGGAGAAGGAGAGGACCGGAGCTCTCCCGGTCGTCGGCGAGCAGGGCTCGGCGGCGGTGTTCCTGAAGGCCCTTACGGCGAAGACGACGGACGCAGAGATCGCCGCTGCGGTCTCATGCCCTCAAGACATTGACCAGAAGCTGAGCGATCAGGTCGACGAAGTGGCTCGGCTCCGGACCGCGGATCCCGCACAGGAGAAGAAGAGGCTGAACCACGCGGCTGCAGCACTCGACGAAGTCTCCAGACACCTCAGCAATCTCGATCGCGCATTCGGACCAAACGTGCGTGGGAAGCTCGGCGAACTGCGCGAGAAGGTGCGCACGGCACAGCAGGCAGCGGATGCTGCCTCAGCGACCACGTTCGGAGACGAACCGCTCGCCGGTATCGGCTCTCCGGTATGGAAGGTGCTCTGGCAGGCGGCGGAGAAGTACTCCCTCGTTGTCTACCCGGAGCACGAATTCCCGCACGCAGATGGCGGAGCCGTGTGCGTCTTGTGCCAGCAGCCTCTCGACGGCGGAGGTGCGGAGCGGCTTGGGCGATTCCATACGTTCGTCTCGGATACGACAGCTCAGGACGCGGAGACGGCGAAGACTGAGCTCGAGGCGTTCCTGGCGGCACTTGGACGGCAGCCGATCGAGACGCAACCGTTGGCGGTCGCTATCGCGACGATCGAACAATCGGAACCTGGATTCACCGCGCGGATTCAGGTGTTGCTCGACGTGCTCCGCGACCGTCAAGTCGGGATGATCGCCGACGAACAACCAGCGGATGTTGGCGTGGCTAAGGAGATTGAGGTACTTGCCTCCCAAGCTCAAGGCCTCCGGGATCAGGTCGGCTCGCTTGATGCCGCCGACTTCACCGAATACCTTTCCCAAGCTCAGGCTGAAGAGAACCGGCTGCGAGACCAGATCGCGATGCGCGATGGGAAGCGCCTGATTGAATCAGAACGCGACCGGCTGCGGGAGCTCATGCTGCTGAACGAAAAGTTCGCGGCGACGAATACGCGCGCCATCACTGACAAGGTTGGCGAACTGACGAAGAAGTACGTGACCGAGGAAGCACGTGACCGCTTCACCCGCGAGTCGGACCGGCTGGAGCTCGAACGCGTCACGTTCAAGGCCACCAAATCGCGTCAAGGCTTGGGATTGATGCACAAGGCCGACTTCTTGAACGCGCGCACGGGCGCGCGTCTCCGTGCGGTGCTGTCCGAGGGTGAGCAGACCGCTCTCGGCTTCGCGGGGTTCCTGACCGAGGTGCATTTCGACACGAGCAGGTCCGCTTTGGTCTTCGACGACCCTGTCTCCTCGCTCGATCACATGCGACGCGAGGCTGTCGCTAAGAGAATCGTCGACCTCGCCGGGGAACGGCAGGTGATCGTGTTCACCCATGACATCGCATTCACCATGTCGCTTCGTAAGATCGCGGATGCATCAGCGGTTTCGTTCACCACTCGCGGAATCGAACGGAAGCGGAAGGTCGGGCCCGGATTCACGACCTTGAGTCACCCATGGACAGCACAAGACGCAGCACAGCGCGTGGACACTCTGCGTCAAGAGGTGGCGGCGTTGCGTCGGGGCGAGGAAGGCATGTCCGAGACGGAGTACCAGAGGCAGACCGAGGAGATCGCAGGTCATATGTCCCAGACCTGGGAGCGCATCATCAGCCAGGTGCTCGCTGAGCCCCTCGTCGACTACAAGTCTCTGGAAGTCCGCGTAGGGAAGTTGCGCGTCGTCGGGCGAGTAACGAACGAAGACGTCAAGGTTTATGACGATTCGTACAGTCGGATTTCCGGTTGGGCGGCTCGTCACGACCCGCACCCGGAACTGAACTACACGCCGCCTTCGGTAGAGACGCTGAAGGCCGAGATCGACGTGCTCGACGGTTGGTTGAAGAGCGTCAAGAAGTACCAATCGCCCTGACGCAAGCACCGCGGTCGGATCGTCGTCGACCTTCGCCGAGGCTGGCTCGCGTGGATGTGTTTGACCGCGCCGCACGCCGAAGGCGTCGTGAACGCGGGTCCCACGACGGTCGGTGGCAGCGGCTACGCGCGATCTGGCCGGAGGGGTCGATTGACGACGACCCGCCGACGGTCGCCGACGACGACATATCGCGCCGGGTCGTGCTCGGCCATTCTGCCGTCCTCGTCATCGGGATCCGGGAGTGGTGGACGACCGGCCGCGTGCTGGCACGAGCGTGAGCTGACCGATGCCGAGATCGACTGCTTGTCCACTCTGGGATGATGAGGACATGACGAGCACCCATGTGAGCCTCGGGCCCATCCATGTCGTGTTCGTCGCGTCCCGTCGCGAGACCCGTGCGACGCTCCGCGTGTGGGCCCAGCGCCGGGAACGTCGTCGCGGCGCGTGGCTGCTCGCCCGGCTGCGTCCGTTCCGGATCGCGGTAGGTCGGGATGCGACCGTCCAGTAGGTGGGCTGACTCTGACGCGAAGGCAGACTCTGAGAGGCTTATCGCTATGCGTTCGCTACGACGGCGTTGACGGTGCCGACGGAGACGTCGACGTTCCGCGCGATCGAGCGGAGTAATGTTCCTTCGTGCCGTTGGGACAGGATCGCCAGCCGGACTTCCTCGTCCACGACTCGCGGACGGCCGATCACGGAGCCGCGCTGTCGAGCGGCCTCCATACCCCTCTTGATGTCGTCGCTCCTCATCTTCGCCCGCATCCGCGTGATCTCTCGCGCATTGGCGTCGAACTCAGACTCCGCCCCGTAGCACTTCCTTCCATCACTCGAACTGGCGTGCCTTGCCGAAGCAGGTCGAGTAGGACACGCCACCCATCGACGAAGTTCTGCGCGAGGTCCTTGATGCACACGACCACAAGTACGTCGTCGGTGCCGAGCACCCCCACAGCCGCCTGGAGTGCAGGGCGGCTACTGATCAGCAACCGCCGGCTCGCTTCTTCCTCGAAGACCTGCGAGCAAACCGCGTTCAGCGTCGCCCGCTGATGCTCCACTTCCTCCGCGACCTTTGTCACTCGAACCAGACCGACGAATCTCACCATAGGAAACGGGATGAGGAAGGCGGGGAGGTCATACCCTAATTGAACATGGCTCGTCGGGCATCCTGAGCGCTGCCATGCGAAATGACCGACTGACCTGGGTAATCACCGCCGACGGGGATCCTCCCAACGCTCGACCCCGGACCGACTTGCCTCAAATCTGAGCTAAAGGGAATTGCGGCGCTTCTCAACATCGGAGCGGCGTTCCGCGCGGCGGCGGGGCTCGGCGCGGATGCCGTGCTCGTGTCGCCGCGCTGCGCGGACCCGCTCTACCGACGGAGCGTGCGCGTCAGCATGGGGACGGTCTTCCAGGTGCCGTGGACCCGCATCACGGACTGGGACGCCGCGGTCGCCGACCTGCGGGCAGCGGATATCCGCCTGGCCGCGCTCGCGCTGCGGGACGACGCCGTGTCTCTCGACGCCTACGCCAAGAACCGCCCGGAGAGGGTGGCGCTCATGATGGGCTCGGAGGGGGAGGGACTCTCCGCCGACGCGCTCGCGAACGCCGACGCGATCGTGACCATCCCGATGACGGGCGGCGTGGATTCGCTCAACGTCGCCGCCGCGGCCGCCGTCGCACTGTGGGCGATGAAGCCCTAGTCCTCGCGGCGGAGGAAAGGCGCAGGCTCCGGCCGCTTCGCCTCGACGTGGTCGCCCGACGACTGGTGACGCAGGCGACGGAGCACCCAGGGCACCAGGTGCTCGCGCGCCCACCCGAGATCTTCGGCCCTGGCCTCGCGCCAGGTACGCACCGGAAGCGGCTCCGGCTGCATGGCCTCGAGGTCGTTGGGCACGTTCAGCGCCCTGAGCACCATCCGGGCCACCTCATGATGACCCAGTGCGTTGTAGTGCAGTCTGTCGTCGTCGAAGAAGCGCATGTCCTGGACGACCTTGAGCGCCCACTGATCGGCGACGATGCAGTCGTGGCGGTCGGCGATCGCGCGGACGTTCTCGTTGTAGATGGCGACCTTGCCGCGGAACGGGCGGAACACGGGGGTGAAGCCGGTGTCGATGCCCGTGAACAGGACGATCGCCGCGCCCGTCGACGCCAGACGCGTGACGGCGTCCTCCAGCTGCACCGCGATCGCGTCGGGATCGGTGCCGGGGCGGATCACATCGTTGCCGCCCGCGCAGATCGAGATGAGGTCGGGCCGCAGCGCGACGGCGGGTTCGATCTGGTCCTCGGCGATCTGCGCGATGAGCTTCCCGCGCACGGCGAGGTTCGCGTACGCGAAGTCGTCGACCTGCTCGGAGAGCACAGCGGCCACGCGATCCGCCCAGCCCCGGTGGCCCCCGGGCACCGAGGGATCGGGATCGCCGATGCCTTCGGTGAACGAGTCGCCCACGGCGACGAAGCGCCGCCACGGATGCGAGGTCTCGTTGGCCACGTAGGGGGTCCGAGTCGAATCCTGGTCTGTCATCCAGCTCTCCTTCGCGAACGAGCGCCGTCCATTGATCGCGGCGGCGCAGTGTCCGAGCCTACCCGGCAATCGCTCGCCACGGCGGGCGCGCGTCGAGTGTCGGAGGCGGCGTTATCGTTGAAGGGATGCTTTCCCCCTCCTTTCCTCAGCGCGCCCCGTGGGGTACCGCGAACAAGCTGCGGGCCTGGCAGCAGGAGGCGCTGGAGCAGTACTTCCAGGCGGATCAGCGGGACTTCCTCGTCGCCGCGACGCCGGGCGCAGGCAAGACGACCTTCGCCCTCACCCTCGCGGTCGAGCTCATGCGCATCGGCGAGGTCAACCGGATCATCGTCGTGGCGCCCACGGAGCATCTCAAGACCCAGTGGGCCGACGCCGCGGCGCGCGTGCACATCCGGCTCGATCCGCACTTCAAGAACAGCCACTGGGCGCCGGCGCGGCACTATCACGGCGTCGTGGTGACCTACGCGCAAGTGGCCGCGAAGTCCTCCGTGCACCGGCATCTGACCGAAGATGCGAAGACCCTGGTGATCCTCGACGAGGTGCACCACGGCGGCGACGCGCTGAGCTGGGGCGACGCGATCCGCGACGCCTACGGACCAGCGAAGCGCCGTCTGCTGCTGTCGGGTACTCCGTTCCGCAGCGACACCGCTCCGATCCCGTTCGTCGAGTACCTGCCCGACGAGTCCGGAGCCCGCATCTCGAGCACCGACTACAGCTACGGGTACGGGCGCGCTCTGGCCGACGGCGTCGTGCGGCCGGTGCTGTTCCACATGTACGCGGGCAAGATGCGCTGGCGCACGAGCGCAGGGGATGAGCTCGAGGCGCACCTCGGGCAGGACAACACCAAGGACGTCAATTCCCAGGCCTGGCGCACCGCTCTCGATCCGGAGGGCTCGTGGATGCCCGCAGTGCTGTCGGCCGCGGATCGTCGTCTCACCGAGATCAGGCACCACATCCCCGACGCGGGCGGACTCGTGCTCGCGACGGATCAGACCGTCGCACGCGCTTACGCGAAGATCCTCCACAGCATCACGGGTCGACAGCCCACGATCGTGCTGTCGGACGACGCCTCCGCGTCCGAGCGGATCGAGAAGTTCTCCGCCACCGACGAGCGCTGGATGGTCGCCGTCCGCATGGTGTCGGAGGGCGTGGACGTGCCTCGCCTCGCGGTCGGCGTGTACGCCACATCATCCTCCACGCCGCTGTTCTTCGCGCAGGCGATCGGTCGCTTCGTGCGCGCCCGCAGGCGGGGTGAGGCCGCGAGCGTCTTCCTGCCCAACGTCCCTGTGCTCATGGGGCTCGCCAACGAGCTGGAGAAGCAGCGCGATCACGCGCTCGATCGCCAGGACAAGGATGCCGACGGCCTCGACGACTCGCTGCTGGAGAGCGCGAACCGTGAGGACGACGCCTCCGACGCGCTGACGCAGGAGTTCAGCTACCAGGCGATCTCCTCGGTCGCCCACTTCGACAGGGTGGTCTTCGACGGCAAGGAGTTCGGCCAGCTCGCCGAGCCCGGCACACCGGAGGAGGAGGAGTTCATCGGATTCCCCGGGCTTCTCGAACCGGAGCACGTGCACGAGCTCCTGATGCAGCGCCAGGCGCGCCAGTCCCGTCTGCGGGAGACGCGCGAGGCGACGGCGGATCCGCTCGAGACCACGACGCTCCCCGCGCCCCTGCATCGCACTCTCAAAGAGCAGCGGCAGCTGCTGAACAGCCTCGTCGGCCTCTACGCGCGCCAGACAGGCGAGCCCCACGGATCGGTGCACGCCGAACTCCGTCGCATCTGCGGCGGCCCCGCGGTCGCTCAGGCCACGGTGACGCAGCTCCAGTCGCGTATCGAGGTGCTGCGCAAGCGCGTGCGCTCCTGACCTTCGGAAACCCGAAATCCTGGCAATCCTCGCCTGAGTGGGAGCCGCCGCCACCCTCCCGGATAGCGTGGAACGGTTGTCCCCGACCAGGAGGAAGCATGACAGCCCCCGCTGCCGCAGAGCCCACCACCGCCGACCGCCGCCGCTGGGCGCGCTACCTCGTGGAGGAGCGCGCCGAGGGCCTCGTGTACCAGAAGCTGGCCGCCAGGCGCACGGGCGAGGAGCGCGAGATCCTGCTCAGCCTCGCGGATGCCGAGCGTCGCCACGAGCAGCACTGGCTCGACCTGCTCGGTGCGGAACCCGCACGCCTGCCCAAGGCCGGTCTGCGCTCCCGCACCCTCGGCTGGATGGCCGGGCGGTTCGGCTCGATCTTCGTGCTCGCCCTCGCCCAGAGCGCAGAGGCCCGATCACCCTACGACACCGAGAAGTGGGCGACGCCGGCGATGCGCGCCGACGAGAAGGTGCACTTCGAGGTCGTCAGAGGGCTCGCCGCACGCGGCCGCCGACGGCTCTCCGGTTCCTTCCGCGCTGCGGTGTTCGGAGCGAATGACGGTCTCGTCAGCAACCTCGCCCTCGTGCTCGGCATCGGGGCGACCGGAGTCAGCTCCGGCTTCGTGCTGTTCAGCGGCATCGCGGGACTGCTCGCCGGCGCCCTGTCGATGGGCGCGGGGGAGTTCGTGTCGGTGCGCTCGCAGCGCGAGCTGCTGGCCGCCACGGAGGCGAACGAGGATGCCGCGGCTTCCGCCGGCGATCTCGACATCGACGAGAACGAGCTCGCCCTCGTGTACCGCGCCCGGGGCATGGAGCAGGAGGAGGCCCTGCGGCGCGCACATCGGATCGTGGCCGCCGCCCGCGCGGGCGTTCAGCGGACGACGACCGGACCGGTGCGCACCCAGGGAGACGACCACGAGATCGTGGGAAGCGACTGGACGGCCGCCATCTCGAGCTTCCTGTTGTTCGCATCAGGAGCGATCATTCCCGTGCTGCCGTGGATCTTCGGCCTGCAGGGGACGACGGCCGTCGTCGTGGCCCTGGTCCTGGTGGGCGTGGCGCTGCTCTCCACGGGCGCGATGGTCGGCATCCTGTCGGGCGGTCCGCCGCTGCGGCGCGCCCTGCGCCAGCTGGCGATCGGCTTCGGCGCCGCCGCCATCACCTATGTGCTCGGACTGGTGTTCGGAGTCGGCGCGGTCTGAGACCGCGCCGGCCCCGGCCGCATCGTTCTCGTGCACTTCGTCGCGCGACGAATCCGCACGCGCGACGAAAAGAAAAAGAGCCCCGATCCAACCGGATCGGGGCTCTTCTTCGTTCTGTGCGCGGAGGGGGACTTGAACCCCCACGCCCTTACGGGCACTACGACCTCAACGTAGCGCGTCTACCATTCCGCCACCCGCGCAGGTGTTGGATGTTCGTTGCCGAACGAAGATTTACATTAGCACGAGCGGAGGGGGACTCAGAAACCGGCGGCGACGCCCGGGCGCGCCTCAGCCGTTCGATAGCCTTGAACGCATGACAGATCCGTCGCTCCCCGAGGTCGTCCGCATCGCCAGCGATCTGATCCGCTTCGACACCTCGAACTTCGGCGGCGGCAACGCCAAGGGGGAGCGTGAGGCGGCCGAATACGTCGGGCGCTACCTGGAGGGTCTCGGACTCCATGTCGAGTACTACGAGCCGATCGACAGGCGCACCAACGTCATGGCCCGCGTTCCCGGCCGTGACTCCCGCAAGCCCGCGCTCGTCGTGCACGGGCATCTCGACGTGGTCCCCGCGATGGCCGAGGACTGGAGCGTCGACCCCTTCGCCGGCGTGGTGAAGGACGGCATGCTGTGGGGCCGTGGCGCCGTGGACATGAAGAACATGAACGCCATGATCCTCACCGCCGTCGCCGACATCCTCCGCGCGGGAGAGCAGCCGGAGCGCGACCTCGTGCTCGCGTTCTTCGCCGACGAGGAGAACGGCGGCGTCGAGGGCTCCGCCCTCGTCGTGCAGAACAGACCGGAGTGGTTCGCTGGGGCGACCGAGGCCATCAGCGAGGTCGGCGGCTACTCGATCACGGTCGACGACCACCGGGCGTACCTGCTGCAGGTCGGCGAGAAGGCGCTGATCTGGATCCGCCTCGTCGCCAAGGGGCGCGCGGGGCACGGCAGCCGTCTGCATGAGGACAACGCGATCATCAGGCTCGCGGAGGCTGTGTCGGCGATCGGGCGGACCCGCTGGCCGATCAGGCTCACCCCGACGACGGAGGCGCTCCTGGCGGGGCTCAGCGAGCTCACCGGACGCTCCGTGGAGGATCCGGACGCCCTCGCAGCGGCCGCAGGTCCTGCTGAGGCGTTCCTCCGCTCGACCTTCCGCACCACGACCAATCCCACCGTGCTGACGGCGGGGTACAAGCACAACGTCATCCCGGAGCGGGCCGAGGCGCTGATCGACGTCCGTGTCATCCCCGGCACCGAAGACGACGTGCTCGCCCAGCTCCAGCAGATCGTCGGCGACGAGATCGCCATCGAGATCGTGGTGCAGGACATCGGCATGGAGACGGGCTTCGAGGGCGACCTCGTCGACGCGATGGTGGCGAGCATCGGCGCGCACGACCCCGGTGTCCCTGTCATCCCGTACCTTCTGGGTGCAGGGACCGACAACAAGGCGCTCGCGTATCTGGGCATCACCGGGTACGGGTTCGCCCCGCTCAAGCTCCCGGCCGATCTCGACTTCACAGGCATGTTCCACGGAGTCGATGAGCGCGTGCCCGTAGAATCGCTTGTCTTCGGTCAGCGCGTGCTGGCCGATCTGCTGCGCTCGTACTGAGCCGACGCCGTACGGCGCATCCATGATCTGAAGGCCCTTCATGCACCTGCTCGAAGCACTCATCCTCGGCATCGTGCAGGGACTCACCGAGTTCCTGCCGATCTCGTCCAGCGCGCACCTGCGCATCGTCGGCAGCTTCCTGCCCTCTGGGGAGGACCCGGGCGCCGCGTTCACCGCCATCACGCAGATCGGCACGGAAGCGGCCGTGGTCGTGTTCTTCTGGCGGGACATCGTCCGGATCATTTCGCGATGGTTCCAGTCCCTCGCGGGCAAGGTGCCGCGGAACGATCCGGATGCGCGCATGGGCTGGCTGATCATCATCGGCAGCATCCCGATCGTCGTCCTCGGCATCGTGTTCAAGGATCAGATCGAGACAGTGTTCCGGTCCCTGTGGATCGTGGCCGTGATGCTTATCGTGTTCGGCATCCTGCTCGGCATCGCCGACTACGTCGGAGCCAAGCGGCGCACCCTGAACGACCTGACCTACCCCCACGGCATCGCCTACGGTTTCGCTCAGGCGCTCGCTCTCGTCCCCGGAGTCTCGCGCTCGGGCGGCACCATCACGATGGGGCTGTTCCTGGGGTATGAGCGCGCCGCGGCGGCTCGTTACGCGTTCCTGCTCGCGATCCCGGCGGTGTTCGGCAGTGGCTTCTACCAGCTCTTCGACAAGTGGGACGAGCCGAACCAGCACTTCTCGTTCGGGGAGACGCTCGCGGCGACCGGCATCGCGTTCGTCGTCGCCCTCGGTGTGATCGCGTTCTTCATGAACTGGATCTCCAAGCGCAGCTTCATGCCGTTCGTGGTCTACCGGATCCTTCTCGGCACCGCGCTGCTCATCCTGCTCGGAACGGGCGTGATCAGCGCTTGAGGTCGCCCGGCCCGTCGCCACGGCGACGCAGGTAGCGCTCGAAGGCCTGCGCGATCGCGTCGCCGGAGGCGTCGGGGGAGTCCCAGGTGTCGCGGGTTCGCTCCAGCTGGCGGATGTACTCCGTCATGTCCTCGTCGTCGGCCGCGGCCGCGTCGATCGACGCCTCCCACGCGGCGGCCTCGGTGCGCAGGTGGTCGCGGGGAACGTCGACTCCGGTGAGCTCTTCGAGTCGATCCAGGAGCGCGAGCGTGACCTTGGGGGAGGGCGTCGCCGTCGCCACGTAGTGCGGAACGCTCGCCCAGAGGCTCGCGGTGGGGATCCCGGCGTTCTCGGCGAAGTGCTCGAACACGCTGAGGATGCCGACCGGCCCCTCGTACAGCGAGCGCTCGAGCCCGTGCGCCTCGCGGACCTCGTCGTTCTGACTCGACGCGAAGATCGAGATCGGCCGCGTGTGCGGGACGTCGGAGAGCATGGCCCCGAGCGTGACGAGACCCGAGACGTCGTCGCGCAGGGCGACGTCGATGAACTCGGAGGCGAAGGCCTGCCAGGTGCGAGCGGGCTCGACACCCGTGAGGAGCCAGAACTCCGGTCCGGGGCCCGGATCACGCGGGCGCCAGAGTCCTGCCTCGGGCCACGTGAGCTGTCGTCGGCCCTCGGCATCCATCTTCGTCGCGGGGCGCGTGTACTGATAGTCGAAGTACAGCTCGGGATCGATCGAGTGCACGAGGTCGTACTCGGTCATGTCGCGGAGTGCGGCGATGGCGCCGCTCGCTGCTTCGCCGGCGTCGTTCCAGCCGTCGAAGGCGGCGATGATGATGCGCGAGCCGAGAACATCCATCGTGAGCTCCCTTCGTGACGGTGGATGGGTATCCCTCAAGGCTAGTCCGAGGCGGCGGGTCCCGGGCGGAGCCACGGCTAACATGGACCGGTGAGCAGACAGCCGGGCGCAGTCCTCTGGGACATGGATGGAACACTCGTCGACACCGAGCCGTATTGGATGGCGGCAGAGACGGCGTTGATCGAGTCGTTCGGCGGCACCTGGACCCATGAGGACGCTCTGCAGCTCGTCGGCAGCGGCCTCATCGACAGCGCGATCATCATTCAGAACGCGGGGGTCGAGATGGATGCGGAGGCGATCGTCTCGCATCTCACGGATGCCGTGCAGGAGTCTCTGCGCACGCAGGGAGTCCCCTTCCGCCCGGGAGCGCGTGAGCTGCTCCAGGACCTCCGCGACGCCGGCATCCCGACGGCCCTCGTCACCATGTCGCTCCGGCGGATGGCTCTGAGCGTCGTCGAGCTCATCGACTTCGAGGCCTTCGACATCGTCGTCGCCGGTGACGACGTGGACAACGCCAAGCCGCACCCCGAGCCCTATCTGCAGGCGGCGGCGCTCCTGGGCGTCGACATCGCCGATGCGGTCGTGATCGAGGATTCCCCGACCGGTCTGCGCGCCGGAATCGCCTCCGGAGCGGTCGCCCTCGGGGTGCCGCACATCGTCCCGCTCGACGGGGTCGGCGCACACGAGCTCTGGCCCACACTGGCCGACCGCGGCGCGACCGACCTCTCCGAGCTCTTCACCCGCATCACGTCCCTGACAGGAGCCACCCGATGACCCCCTCCAGCGCACAGCGCCCCAGCGGCCCTTTCCGCGAAGGTGACCGCGTGCAGCTGACGGGGCCGAAGGGGCGCCTGCACACGGTGACCCTCAAAGAGGACGGCGAGCTGCACACGCATCAGGGCGTCCTCCGTCACCGGGATCTGATCGGCCTGCCAGACGGATCGGTCGTGGCGAACAGCTCCGGGCACGACTACCTCGCGCTCCGCCCCCTTCTGCGCGACTTCGCGATGTCGATGCCGCGCGGCGCGGCGATCGTGTACCCGAAGGATGCGGCGCAGATCGTCATGCAGGCCGACATCTTTCCCGGTGCCGTCGTGGTCGAGGCAGGGGTCGGCTCCGGCGCCCTGTCGCTCTCCCTTCTGCGGGCGATCGGCCCGGCCGGAAGGCTCGTGTCCTTCGAGCGTCGCGACGACTTCGCCGACGTCGCACGCGGCAACGTCACGACCTTCTTCGGCGAGACCCCGCAGACCTGGGACGTCGTGGTGGGCGACCTGGCCGAGGAGCTCCCCGTCCAGTTCCCCGCGGGGAGCGTCGACCGCGTCGTGCTCGACATGCTCGCCCCGTGGGAGTGCATGGATGTCGTGGCCGACGCACTGACCCCCGGCGGCGTGGTGCTCTGCTACGTGGCCACCGCGACGCAGCTGTCCCGCGTCGCCGAGTACATCCGCGGGACCGGGCTGTTCACCGATCCCGACGCCTCGGAGACGATGGTGCGCGGCTGGCACGTCGAGGGCCTCGCCGTGCGCCCCGATCACCGTATGGTCGCCCACACCGGCTTCCTGCTAACCGCTCGCCGCCTCGCACCCGGTGCTGTGGCGCCGTCGGTGAAGCGCAGAGCATCGAAGAGCAGCTACGGCGACGAGGACGTCGAGCTCTGGACGCCCGGCGCGGTCGGCGACAGGGAGATCAACGACAAGAACCTCCGCAAGCGCGCGCGTGAGGCCGCGAAAGCCGCGGACGGCGCGCGCCTCGCCGCGACATCGCGCAAATCGGACGCGCCGACGGAATAGACTTGAGCGCGTGCGTAAAACGTCCGCCGTTGTGGCCACTCTCAGCCTTGCCGTCCTCGCCCTGACCGGTTGCTCGTCGGCGCCGACGTTCAACGGCGCCTCGTGCGACCGGACGACGCACTCCTCCGGCATCGAGGACGCCGTCACCGTGAAGGGCGACCTCGGAACCGAGCCCAAGGTCACCGTCTACACACCGGTCAAGGGCACGAAGACGACGTACGCCGACACCATCACCGGCAAGGGGCTGCCGCTCGTCAACGGCCAGCAGGTGATGACGGCCGAGCTGTCGATCTTCAGCGGCAACACCGGCGACCTCGTCTATGCGACGTCGTACGACAAGAGCACGGGCAACCTCTCCAACATCGACACGTGGTCCGGTCAGGTGCCCGGGCTCGCCAAGGTGCTGGAGTGCGTCACCGGCGGCTCCCGTGTGATCGCCTCGCTCACCCCGAAGGACTTCGGCGCCGAGCAGCTGTCGAACTTCGGCCTCAAGGCCGACGACCACCCCGTCTTCGTGATCGACGTCGTCGACACGTTCCGCTCCAGGGCAGAGGGCGCCCTCCAGTTCAACGACGCCCGGGGCGTCCCGACCGTCGTGCGCGCCCCCGACGGCCGCCCCGGCGTGATCATCCCGGACGCCGCGGCTCCCACCTCGCAGGTCGTGCAGACCCTCATCGAGGGCGACGGCGACCCGCTCGAGAAGACGCAGACGCCCGTCGTCAACGTCACGGCGGTCAACTGGGACGACAAGTCCGTCCTCAACACCACGTGGGGCGCCAACCCGATGCTCGACCTCGCGTCCTCGGCGCCGGCCGTCGCGGAGGCCCTGGTGGGCAAGCCGGTCGGATCCCAGATCCTCGTCGTCACCCCCGCTGCGAACGGCGGAGGCGCCGTGGCGTACGTCGTCGACATCCTGGGCGCTGTGACGACCGCGGGGAAGTGATGGCCGCCCGCATCCCGGCAGAGGAGCGACTGACGAACCTCGTCGTCGCCCTGATGGCGACGGACATCGGGCTCACCAAGCAGCAGATCCTCGACAACGTCTCCGGATACCGTCAGCGCGCGGATGCCGGTGCGCGGTCCGATGCCCTCGAGAAGATGTTCGAGCGCGACAAGGACGAGCTGCGCACGCTCGGCGTACCGGTGGAGACGATCGGCGAAGCCGCTGACCCGAACGATCTGCGCGAGGCCCGCTATCGCATCCCGCAGGCGGAGTACGACCTCCCGAGCGACATCGAGTTCACTCCCGCCGAGCTCGCTGTCCTGCAGCTCGCCGGGAGCGTGTGGAGCGCGGAGTCGGTGTCGGGCGATGCCCAGGCCGGCGTCCGCAAGATCCGGGCGCTCGGCATCGACGGCGACGAGCCGATCATCGGGTTCGCCCCGCGGATCACGGCCCGTGACGCCGCGTTCACGCCGCTGCAGGATGCGATCGAGAAGAGCAGGGTCGTCTCGTTCGACTACCTCAAGCCCGGGGAGGACGCGCCCCGACGCCGCAGCATTCGTCCCCTCGCGCTCGTCGACTACGAGGCCAGGTGGCACGTCTTCGGCATCGACATCGACGCGGACGCCGATCGGATGTTCCTGCTCAGCCGGATCGTCGGCGCCGTCAAGCTCACGAACACATCCTTCGCCCCCGAGCTGCGGGAGGGTGCGGGGGAGCGGGCTCTGGCCGGTCTCGAAGAGGTCGCCGCGAGGAACTCTGCTCTGCTCGAGGTGACCCCCGGTACGGAGGCCTCCCTGCGACTGGGACGCCGCGCTCGTCCGGCGACCCAGGGCATCCGCGTGCCGTTCGTCGATCTGCACATCCTCGCCGATGAGCTCGCGTCCTACGGCCCCGAGGTGCGCGTGGTCGAGCCGGCCGCGCTCCGCGACGCCGTCATCGCACGACTGCAGGCGGTCGTCGACGCCAACTCGGAGAAGAGCGCATGAACGCCCAGCCGAAGCCCCTCCTCGCTGCGGAGCGCGTGCGTCTCTACCTCACACTCGTCCCCTACCTGCTGGAGCACGGTCAGGTGTCGCTCGATGAGGCGGCAGCCGAGTTCGGCGTGGGCCGCGACGAGATGCGCGCGATGGTCGAGAAGCTCACGGTGATCGGCCTGCCCGGGGACTCCGGGTACTGGCAGCAGCCGCAGGAGATGTTCGACATCAACTGGGATCTCCTCGACGACGAGGACGTCATCGAGATCACCAACGACGTCGCACTCCGTCGCGTGCCGAGATTCACCGCCCGCGAGGCCGCAGCGCTGCTGGCGGGCCTGCAGATGGTCGCCGCCGTGCCCGCGGTCTCCGACACCGGGCTGGTGAAGGGGCTCATCTCCAAGCTCTCGCGCGGTGCGGCGGATGCTCCGGCCGAGGTCGTCGTGGCGCCGAGCGCGGTCGACGAGGTGCGCGAAGTCGTCGCCCGCGGCGTGCAGGACGGCGTGGCCGTCTCGTTCACCTACCAGGCGCCGGATGCCACCCCCACGACGCGCACTGTCGACCCCGTGCAGATCCTGATCACCAACGCGCAGTGGTACCTGCAGGGCTGGTGCCATCTGCGTCAGGCGATGCGCACGTTCCACCTCGACAGGGTGAGCGACCCGCACCTGACGGACATCCCGATCACGCACGGGGGAGATCACCTTCCCGAGGCCTTCTCCACGGTGGCGGACGAGGGAGAGGTGACCGTACGCGTGCCCGAGCGTGTCGCCCCGCTGCTGGGCGCGTTCCTGTCGGCCGACAACGTCGCCGCGGACGCTGGACTCGTCACCGCGCAGCTGCATCTCGCAGACCCGCGCAGCATCAAGAGACTCGCCGCGCGGTTCGGGGGAGCGCTTGAAGTGATCGATCCGGGGGTCGCGCGCTGTGCGACCCGAGAGTGGGCCGCCGCAGGACTCGCGCTCTATCACCAACCTGCCGACGGCTTTGCCCGTTAGACTCAGTTAACCCCGACTTAAGGAGTTCCCCATGGCTGGCTTGACCGGTTGGCACCTGTTGGCACTTGTCGTCATCGTGCTGCTGTTGTTCGGGGCTGCAAAGCTCCCGGCACTCGCGAAGAGCATGGGGCAGTCTGCCCGCGTCTTCAAGGGCGAGATGAAGGCAATGCGCGAGGAAGACGCGCCCGCGGGGCAGGCGGATTCCACTGAAGCGCCGAAGAACGGCGGCTCGACGGCATCCGACAGCGGCACTGTAGCCGGGCCCGATCGCGTCAGCTGACCTTCGTGGCCGCCATCGAATCGGCCGCGCAGGCTGAGAGCGACGGGCGCGCCGAACGCCGCATGTCGCTCGGCGCGCATCTCGTTGAGCTGCGCAAGCGGTTGATCATCGCTGCCATCGCGCTGGTCCTCGGCATGGTGGTCGCGTTCCTTGTGACCGACCCCATCATCCATTTCATCACCGAGCCTGTACGCAAGATCGCCGAAGAGCGCGGCGACCAGATCGTGGCGCTGACGTTCTCCTCGGTGACCAGCCCGTTCGATCTCCGCATGCGGATCGCGTTCTCGATCGGGCTCTTCTTCTCTGCTCCCGTCTGGCTCTGGCAGATCTGGGCGTTCATCATGCCTGGGCTCACGAAGAAAGAGATCCGCTATACGGTCGGATTCGTCGGCGCGGCGATTCCGCTCTTCTTCGCCGGCTGCTACGTCGGCACGCTCGTCGTCCCGCACGTGATCGAGTTGATGGCCGGGTTCACCCCTGAGGGCGGAAACAACCTCTACGAGGCGTCGACGTTCTACGACTTCGTGTTCAAGCTGATGATCGTCGTCGGCGTCTCGTTCGTTCTGCCGGTGTTCCTCGTGGCGTTGAATCTCGCCGGCGTGATGACCGGTCGGGACATCCTCAAAGGCTGGCGCATCGCAGTCCTGGTGGCCGCGGTCTTCGGCGCCCTCGCGACGCCGGCGGCCGACATCGTGAGCATGCTCATGCTGGCGGGGATCCTCGTGCTCCTGTATTTTGCGGCGGCATTCGTCTCCCTCCTGTTCGACCGCCGCAAGCGCAAGCGCGACAAGGCGGCCGGTCTGTTGCCCGACGCCGCATGACGTCTCCTTCCGACCGCTACGCCGCGGCACGCGACGCATCGGAGCATCCGGAGACCCGTGCGTTCGCAGCGAAGCAGCGATTCGATCTCGATCCGTTCCAGGTTGCCGGATGCCATGCCTTGGAGCAGGGCCGCAGCGTGCTCGTCGCCGCGCCGACCGGGGCGGGGAAGACCATCGTGGGGGAGTTCGCCATCCACCTGGCGATGCAGACCCCCGGAGACAAGGCGTTCTACACGACGCCGATGAAGGCGCTGTCGAACCAGAAGTTCCGCGAGCTCGTCGATGTGTACGGTGCGGATCAGGTCGGCCTCCTCACCGGCGACACGAACATCAACGGCAACGCGCGCATCGTCGTCATGACGACCGAGGTGCTGCGCAACATGATCTACGCAGACTCACCCGCGCTGCGCGACCTGCGCTACGTGATCATGGACGAGGTGCACTACCTCGCCGACCGATTCCGCGGTGCAGTGTGGGAAGAGGTGATCATCCACCTCCCTCAGCACGTCCGCCTCGTCTCCCTCAGCGCGACCGTGTCGAACGCCGAGGAGTTCGGCGACTGGCTCGACACCGTGCGCGGCGACACCGAGGTCATCGTGTCGGAGATCCGTCCGGTCCCTCTCGAGCAGCACGTCCTCGTGCGCGACGACCTGCTGCCGCTGTTCGATGAGCGGGCCGGCCTCGCCACGACCACGGTGAACCAGGAGCTCATGCGCATCCGCTCCTTCACCGGCTCCAACTACGAGAACAACCGCCGCGCGCAGGCATACAACAGCAACCGGCACGCCGGGCGGAACGCCCAGCGCCCGCAACGCGGCGGGAGCCGACCCAACGCGCGGCGCATCGAGCGCATGGACCGGCCCGAGGTCGTGCACCTCTTGGATCGAGCGAACCTCCTTCCGGCGATCTTCTTCATCTTCAGTCGCGTCGGATGCGATGCCGCCGTGCAGCAGGTCCGCCGCTCCGGCGTGCGGCTGACGACCACGGAGGAGCGCGCGGAGATCAGGGCTATCGTCGAGGAGCGCACGCGGACCCTGCAGGACGAGGATCTCGGCGTGCTCGGCTACTGGGAGTGGCTGGACAACCTCGAACGCGGTGTCGCCGCTCACCACGCCGGCCTGCTGCCCGCGTTCAAGGAGGTCGTCGAGGAGCTCTTCCAGCGCAAGCTCGTCAGGGTCGTGTTCGCGACGGAGACGCTGGCGCTCGGCATCAACATGCCGGCGCGCACGGTCGTGCTCGAGAAGATGGAGAAGTTCAACGGCGAGGCCCGTGTCGCCATCACGTCGGGCGAGTACACCCAGCTCACCGGTCGCGCCGGCCGACGGGGGATCGACGTCGAGGGTCATGCGGTGGTGCAGTGGACCGAGGGCATGGATCCGCAGGCTGTCGCCGCTCTCGCCTCGCGACGGACCTATCCGCTCAACTCCAGCTTCCGCCCGACGTACAACATGGCCGTCAACCTGATCGATCTGTTCGGGAAGACCCGCGCGCGCCAGATCCTGGAGTCGTCGTTCGCGCAGTTCCAGGCGGATCGCTCGGTGGTCGGGCTGGCGAGACAGGTGCGCGAGGCCGAGGAGTCGCTGGCCGGATACCAGAAGTCGATGGCCTGCGATCACGGGGACTTCACCGAATACGCCGCGATCCGCCGCGAACTCAGCGACCTCGAGAAGAAGAACCGTCAGGACTCCCACGCCCCGCGAGGCGCACGGGAGAAGCGGATGAAGCGCATCCAGTCCCTCCGCGGGCAGATGCAGCGGCACGGATGTCACAGGTGTCCTGATCGGGAGGCGCACGCGCGCTGGGCGGAGCGCTACTGGAAGCTCAAGCGCCAGACCGACCGCATCCGCCGCCAGATCGAGACCCGCACGGGCACCGTCGCGCGCGTGTTCGACAGGGTCGTCGAGGTTCTCGAGACGCTCGACTACCTGACGGTCGACGCCGCGGGGGAGACGACGCTGACGGATGCCGGTCGGACGATGCGCCGCATCTACGGTGAGCGCGATCTCCTCGTCGCCGAGTCGCTCCGCCAGGGACTGTGGTCGGGACTCGACGCCCCCTCACTCGCCGCCATGGCGTGCTGCCTCGTCTACGAACCCCGTCGCGACGAGGCGAACTCGGGGGAGCGCGACCTCCCTCGGGGCGCCTTCCGGGTCGCCTACGAGAAGACGACCACGCTGTGGGCCGAGCTCGACGACCTGGAGAAGGACCACCACCTTCCCGGCTCCGAGCCGCTGGCGCCGGGACTCGCCGGAGCGATGCACTCCTGGGCGCGCGGAGGGATGCTCGATCGCGTGCTGATCGACGCCGACATGGCCGCCGGTGACTTCGTGCGATGGGCGAAGCAGACGATCGACCTGCTCGATCAGCTGTCGATCGTCGCAGAGGATGCCGCGCTCGCGCGCAACGCCCGCGCAGCCCTCGACGGCGTGCGCCGCGGCATCGTCGCATATTCGTCGATGTGAGAATAGGACCTGATGTCCGATTCTCCGGCGCGGCCGCGCCCTCTGCTCCCGCTCTGGGCTGCCGTCCTCTCGGCGGCCGGTGCCGCGGTGCTCATGCACCTCTCGTATCCCGGGGCCGCGATGTGGATACTCGCCTTTCCCGCCACGGCACTGCTGCTGCTCAGCGTGATCGGTCGACGCGCGGGGGGAGCCCTCCTTGTCGGTCTCGTGTACGGCATCCTGTTCTTCGCGCTTCTCGTGTCCTGGACCTCGCGCTACCTCGGACCGATCCCCTGGGGTGCTCTCAGCGTCGTCGAGGGCGGCCTCACGGCCCTCGCGATCGTTCCGCTCGCCCTGGCCTACCGGTGGCTTCCCCAGGCGTTCTCCGGGCCCACCGGGCGCCTGGTCCTGCTGCCCTCCGTCGTCGCGGCGCTCTGGGTGGGGCGTGAGCTCTTCCTCGGGAACTGGCCGTACGGGGGTTTCCCCTGGGCGCGTCTCGGCATGAGTCAGGCCGAGAGCCCGCTGGCCCCCGTGAGCTCGTGGGTGGGAGTCAGCGGCCTCAGCTTCCTGATGGTGTTGCTCGTCGCGATGCTCATCGAGGCTGTGAGGCTCCGGCTCTGGAACAGGCCGCTCCGTTTCGTCGTCCCCGCGGCGCTCGTGTTTGTGCTCCTGTTCACTCCGCTCTTCCCGACGGCCCCCAGCGGCTCGATGCGGATCGCCGCAGTGCAGGGAAACGGGCCCACCGGGTACTTCGACGACCGGGAGCCCTTTGCGGTGATCGACGCGCAGACAGCCGCCACCGAGCCGCTGTACGGCGAGGACGTCGACCTGCTCGTCTGGCCCGAGGGGTCTCTCGACGCCGATCCGTTCGAGTACGACGCCCTCGCGCGGAGGATGTCGTACGTGAGCGCCCGCATCGGCGCACCTCTTCTCGCGAACGCCGCTACGGGGCGCGGCGATCTGTTCTACAACACCTCCATGCTCTGGACGTCGGAGGGGAGCGCGGATCAGATCCACGACAAGCGCCATCCCGTGCCGTTCGGGGAGTACGTCCCCGACCGCGCGTTCTACAACGCGATCGTCCCCGACCTGATCGGACTGATCGGTCGCGAATACACGCCGGGCACGAATCCGCCGATCGTCGACATCGACGGCGTCAAGGTGGGATTGGCGATCTGCTTCGACGTCATCTACGACGACCTGATCCACGAGGGCGTGCAGGACGGCGCGCAGGTGCTCGTGTTCCAGACGAACAACGCCGACTTCCGGGGCACCGACGAGAACCTGCAGCAGCTCGCCTTCGCACGCATGAGGGCGATCGAGACGGGCCGCAGCGTGGTCAACGTCTCGACCGTCGGAACGAGTCAGATCATCAGGGCCGACGGGTCGACGGTCACGAGCCTGGACGCGGATGAGGCCGGTGCGATGCTCGAGGATGTCGAGCTCCGCACCGGCCTCACCGGGGGAGTGGTCGTGGGCCCCTGGCTGCAACAACTGCTGCTCTGGGGCGGACTGGGCGCGCTCGTGGTCGGGTGGTGGCGCGCCCGGCGCTCTCAGGCGCCGATCTTCTGACGCGTCGGGTCTTCGCCGGCGCCGCGGCGGCCGCGGATGTACGCGAGACGCTCCTCGAGGAGCTCCTCGAGCTCTGCCCGTGTCCGTCGCTCCAGGAGCATGTCCCAGTGCGTGCGTGCGGCCTTCTCATCGGTGGCCTCGAGCGTGACGGCCTGGCCGTCGACGTTCAGGCGGGCCTCCGCGCCGCAGGAGCGGCATTCCCAGGTCTGCGGCGGCTCTGCATCGGCCGCGAACATCAGGTTCGTCACGTGGCCGCAGGTGTCACAGGTGTAGGTGGTCTCACGGCGCTCCATGAAAACGACGCCCTCTTCGCTCTGTAGGCTCTGGGCGCCGAGTCGGATGCCGCGTAGGCTGCGATCTGCCATTGTGTGGTCCTCTCGTCGCTGTCAGGTATAACGCTCCAGCCTGTGCGCTTCATCCGAGCGGACGCCTTCTGCTCAGGATTCACAGCCGAATCCCAGCGCAGAAGGCTATTCGGGCGCGAGAACCCGAAGAGCCACGTCGGCGCGGTCCGAGACGACGCCGTCGGCGCCGAGGGCGACGATGCGGGTCATGTCATCGGGTTCGTTGATCGTCCAGACGTGCACCTCCACGCCGTGGCGATGCGCCGCCCTGATCAGCGCCGGGCTCAACACCCTCAGACCGGCCTGCTTCTCCGGGATCTGCACGGCATCGATCTCCTGGAGGACCTTCGCAGGGGAGAGGCGGAGAGTCGACAGGGCGAGGAGCGACGCGATCGTCCCGCTGCCGGCCGACGTCGCCGGTCGGATGCTCGAGCCGGACCTGAGGACGGCCGCGACGGCCCTGCGCCGACGGGCATCCGAGAAGCTCGTGACGAGCACGCGATCGGCGTGCGGCGCGAGGATCGGTCCGAGCGGGTCGGCGGCGGCATCCGTCTTCACGTCGATGTTGAAGCGGATGCCCGGGAACGTGCTCAGCGCCTCTTCCACGGTCAGGAGACCGCCGTGGTCGGCGAAGAGCCGGCGCAACTCGCGGGTGGTCACGGTGGATATCGCACGATCGTCACCGGTGAGGCGCGTCAGGGTCGGGTCGTGGAACAGCACCACGTCACCGGACGCAGTGACGTGGCAGTCCGTCTCGATGTACTCCGCCCCGGCGGCGTGGGCGGCGGCGAAGGCGGCAGCGGTGTTCTCCCAGACACCGGAGTCCTCGCCCGCCGCGGTGATGAGGCCGCGGTGGGCGAGGACTCGGGGATGCCGTGCCTTCTCGAAGTACGGGTGGGTCACGCGCCCGGGAAGTTCGTCGGCGGCTGGCCGGGCTTGGGCGTGAACGCGCTGCCGATGCCCTTCAGGGCCTCGGTGAGCTCGCTCGGGATGATCCAGAGCTTGTTCGACTGGCCCTCGCTGATCTTCGGGAGCATCTGCAGGTACTGGTAGGCGAGGAGCTTGTCGTCCGGCTGCCCCTGGTGGATGGCCGTGAACACGTTCTGGATCGCCTCGGCCTCACCCTGTGCACGGAGCACGGCGGCCTGCTTGTCACCCTCGGCCTGAAGGATCGCGGCCTGCCGCTGCCCCTCGGCCTCGAGGATCTGCGACTGCTTGGAACCCTCGGCGGTCAGGATCGCGGCGCGTCGGTCACGCTCCGCGCGCATCTGCTTCTCCATCGAGTCCTGGATGGAGAGGGGCGGGTCGATCGCCTTCAGCTCGACGCGACCGACGCGGATGCCCCACTTGCCGGTGGCTTCGTCGAGGACGACGCGGAGCTGGCCGTTGATGTTGTCACGGCTGGTCAGCGCCTCCTCGAGGTTCAGGCCACCGACCACGTTGCGGAGCGTCGTGGTCGTGAGCTGCTCGACCGCGCCGAGGTAGTTCGCGATCTCATAGGTCGCGGCCCGGGCATCCGTCACCTGGAAGTACACGACCGTGTCGATCGAGACGACCAGGTTGTCTTCGGTGATCACCGGCTGCGGAGGGAACGAGACGACCTGCTCGCGCATGTCGATGAGCGGACGGAGCCGGTCGATGAAAGGAACCAGGAGGTTGAGGCCGGGCATGAGGGTCTTGTGATACTTGCCCAGCCGCTCCACGACCCCGGCCGTGGCTTGCGGGATGATGCGGATGGATCGAGCGAGGGTGACGATCAGGAAGATGATCAGTGCGATGAACACGATCCAGAGGATCGCGGTCGGAATGAACGATGTGTCGTCCACGGAGGCTCCTAGTCGTTGACGGGACGGACGATGGCGGTGGCGCCGTTGATCTCGGTGACCGCGATCCTCGCGCCCTCCGGGATGGCGATCGGCGCGAACGTGCGGGCGGTCCAGGTGTCACCATTGCTGAGCTTGACCTGGCCCGAGATCTGCGTCACCTCCTGCAGAGCGAGACCCCGCAGATCGATGAGGGCATCGACGTTCGACTTCGTGGGGTCTTCACCTCGATGAAGACGCTTCAAGAGCGGCGGCCGGAGGAAGAGGATGAAGATCGCTGTCGCAGCGATCGCGATGATCACCTGCGCCCAGGCGGGGATGCCGAAGAGATCACTCACCAGGCCGACGGCGCTGCCCAGGCTGAGCATGAGGAAGGTGAAGTCGAGTGAGAGCATCTCGATGACGAGGAACACGGCGATCAGGATGATCCAGCCGACCCACGCCCAGTTCTCGATCAGGTCGATGAAGACGGAGAATTCGTTCATGCGGCCTCCTTTTCGGTCAACCTATCACGCGGCCGGCGCCGCGGCACGGCGCGACGGAGGGCAGTTGGTAATGTGAGAGAGCCGCGTCATCGCGGCGTTCACGCATCATGAGGAGTCACCGTGACCGACGTTCTTCCCGCAGGTTCCCTCGATGGCAAGGTCGCCCTTGTCACCGGCTCATCGCGGGGCATCGGCGCCGACACCGTGCGCTACTTCGCCGAGGCCGGAGCCGACGTCGTCATCAACTTCCGCAACAAGGCGCCGCGTGCGGAGAAGCTCGCGAACGAGCTGCGCGCGCTCGGTCGTCGGGTGCTCGTGGTCGGCGCCGACCTGACCGACCCGGCGTCCGTCTCCGCGATGTTCGACCAGGTGCGGTCCGAGTTCGGACGCCTCGACGTCCTCGTGCTCAACGCCTCCGGCGGCATGGAGTCCGGCATGGCCGAGGACTACGCGCTCACCCTCAACCGCGATGCGCAGCTCAACGTCCTGAACGCCGCGACGCCCCTCCTGGGCGACGGCGCGCGCGTCGTGTTCGTGACCAGCCACCAGGCGCACTTCATCCGCACCACTCCCACGATGCCGGAGTACCTCCCGGTCGCGCTCTCGAAGCGCGCAGGAGAGGACGCGCTCCGTGAGCTCATTCCCGGGCTCGCCGAGAAGGGCATCGGCTTCACCGTCGTGTCGGGCGACATGATCGAGGGCACCATCACCGCGACGCTCCTCGAGCGTGCGAACCCCGGTGCCATCTCCGAGCGCCGCGAGTCGGCGGGCAAGCTCTACAACGTCTCGGAGTTCGCCGCGGAGGTGGCCCAGGCCGCGATCGATCCCGTCCCGGCGGACAACACCCGTCTGGTCGGCGACACCAGCGGATTCGCCGCCGAGTAACCGTCTGCTCACGCAAAGAAGCGGCCCCGTCCTCGAAGGACGGGGCCGCTTTTGCGTGAGCGGCGTGACTACTCGCCCGCGACCGCCTGCGTGACGATCTTCGCATCGCGACCGAGGGTGAAGGCACGGATGATCTGCACCAGGCCGAGCACGACGAGCGAGACGCCGAGGAACACCCACAGCACGAGACCGGCAGCGAGCACGTTGAAGAGGACGTAGATGCCGGCGACGATGCTGAGGATCGCGTACAGCAGGGTCCAGACGCGTGATCCGTCGCTGCCGAGCAGCGTCAGGGACACGATGCCGTCGAACAGCCAGCTGACGCCGATGAAGATGACGGTGATGAGGGCGAGCGTGAGCGCCGCCTCCTTGAGGTTCGCGAACGCGATGACGCCGGCGACGACGTAGAGGAGACCGAGCAGGATGTGGCCGACGCGGGCCCAGCCGCCCTTCGCCTTCGAGAAGATCCCGAGGCCGACGTAGACGACGCCCGCGATGATCAGGTAGGTGGCGAAGATGCCGGTGACGATGACGGCCGACTTGACGGGCCAGACCAGGAGCACGATGCCGGCGATGAGCGACAGCACACCGGAGACGGCCAGGGAGAGGCGGATGGCCTTGAAGGCGGATTTGGCGTCTGCGACGAGAGATTCGGACATGATGTGGATCCTTTCTGGGAAGATCCTGTGAGGGATGCCCAACACTGTAGCGCTGACCGTTCCGCGCGCGGGGACGCGCGACGGCGGGGCGTTGCACACGGTCATAGGCCGTGATCCGACGACATGGCAGTATCGGAACGTGACCCCTGTCGACGATGCCCGGCTGCGCGAGCTCTCGGCCATGCGGCGCGTGCGCGACCGGATCGATCGCGAGTACGCCAGGCCGCTCGACGTCCCGGCCCTCGCGGCCGGCGTGCATATGTCGGCGGGGCACCTCAGCCGCAAGTTTCGCGAGACCTACGGGGAGTCACCGTACGCCTACCTGATGACGCGTCGGATCGAGCGCGCGATGGCTCTGCTCCGACGGGGCGACCTCAGCGTGACCGAGGTGTGCTTCGAGGTGGGGTTCCAATCCCTGGGCACCTTCAGCACGCGCTTCTCGGAGCTCGTCGGCCGGTCGCCGCGCGAGTACCGCCGTCATCCCGAGCCCGGACCCGGCATCCCCTCATGGGTGGAGAAACAGGCGACGAGACCGATCAGGAATCGAGAAGTGTCGGAGCGAGGGGATCGGTAGCGTCGTGGGCATGAACATCACCATCAACGCCAGCTTCCTCCCGCACACGGACGCCGAGGCATCCGTCGCCTTCTACCGTGACGTGCTCGGATTCGAGGTCCGCAAGGACGTCGGGTACGAGCAGATGCGGTGGGTCACCGTCGGTCCGGTCGGCCAGCCCGACACCGCCATCGTCCTCACGCCGCCCGCGGTCGATCCCGGCATCAGCGAAGGGGAGCGCGCCACGATCCTCGAGCTCATGGCGAAGGGCAGCTACGGCGGGATCGTCCTGGCGACGTCGGATGTCGACGCCGCGTACGCTGAGATCGAAGCGAGGGGCGCCGACGTCGTCCAGGAGCCGATCGACCAGCCCTACGGCATCCGCGATTGCGCATTCCGCGATCCGGCCGGAAACATGGTGCGTCTGCAGCAGACCGCCTGATCGAGAGAAGAGCAAGAGGATGCAGCAGCACGCCGCCGACACCCATGACCTGATCCGCGTGCAGGGCGCGCGTGAGAACAACCTCAAAGACGTGAGCGTGGAGATCCCGAAGCGACGCCTCACCGTCTTCACCGGGGTGTCCGGATCGGGGAAGAGCTCCCTGGTGTTCGACACCATCGCCGCGGAGTCGCGTCGGATGATCGATGAGACCTACAGCGCCTTCGTGCAGGGATTCATGCCGTCCGTGCCTCGTCCCGACGTCGACGTGCTCGAGGGGCTCACGACCGCGATCATCGTCGATCAGGAGCGTCTCGGAGCGAACCCGCGCTCGACGGTCGGCACGGTCACCGACGCGAACGCGATGCTGCGCATCCTCTTCTCCAAGCTGGGGCAGCCGTACATCGGCGGCCCGACCGCGTTCTCCTTCAACATCCCCACCCAGAAGGCCAGCGGTGTGATGACGGGCCCCGGCGGGGAGAAGAAGATCGTCAAGGACGCGATCTACCTCGGCGGCATGTGCCCGCGGTGCGAGGGGAGGGGAGCGGTCTCCGATCTCGACCTCGCCCAGATCGTCGACGAGTCGAAGTCCCTCGACGAGGGCGCGATCATGGT
This sequence comes from Microbacterium sp. LWH10-1.2, assembly GCF_038397765.1. Taxonomy (NCBI): domain Bacteria; kingdom Bacillati; phylum Actinomycetota; class Actinomycetes; order Micrococcales; family Microbacteriaceae; genus Microbacterium; species Microbacterium sp. LWH10-1.2. The sequence continues at coordinate 1,510,277 of NZ_CP151638.1, read as the reverse complement.
GCCCGGCTACACCGCAGACGGATGGATGGTGAAGGGCTTCTCGCAATCGGGGTTCTACCCGGCTGACAAGCCGATCGCCGCGTTCAGCGAGAAGCAGCGGCACCTCTTCCTCTACGGCGAGGTCACGAAGGTCAAGATCTCCGGGATCAACATGACCTACGAGGGTCTCATCCCCAAGATCACGAAGTCGATGCTCTCCAAGGATCTCGACGCGCTGCAGCCGCACATCCGCGCGTTCGTCGAGCGCGTCGCCACGTTCGCGGTCTGCCCCGAATGCGACGGCACCCGTCTGACGGAGGGCGCCCGCTCGTCGAAGATCGACGGTGTCAGCATCGCCGACGCATGCCGGATGCAGGTGACCGACCTCGCGGCCTGGGTGCGCGGGCTGGATCTGCCCGGTGCAGGGCCGCTGCTCGAGGCCTTGAGCGCGAATCTCGACGCCTTCGTCACTCTGGGTCTCGGCTACCTGTCGCTGGAGCGCCCGTCGGGCACGCTGTCGGGGGGAGAGGCGCAGCGCATCAAGATGCTCCGTCACCTCGGCTCATCCCTCACGGACGTGACCTATGTGTTCGATGAGCCGACCATCGGCCTGCACCCGCACGACATCCAGCGCATGAACTCCCTGCTGCTGCGCCTGCGCGACAAGGGCAACACGGTGCTGGTCGTCGAGCACAAGCCCGAGACGATCGCCATCGGCGACCACGTCGTCGACCTCGGACCAGGCGCTGGCAGCGCCGGCGGCGAGATCTGCTTCGAGGGCACCGTCGAAGGGCTCAAGGCGAGCGGGACCAAGACCGGGGCGCATCTCGACGATCGGGCGGCTCTCAAGGACTCCGTGCGCACGGGCGACGGCGCCATCGAGGTGAGGGGAGCGACAGCGAACAATCTGCAGGACGTGGACGTCGACATCCCCAAGGGCGTGCTCACGGTCGTGACCGGCGTCGCCGGCTCCGGCAAGAGCTCCCTCATCCACGGCTCCGTCTCGAAGCGCGAGGGCGTCGTCGCCATCGACCAGGGGGCCATCAAAGGCTCCCGTCGCAGCAACCCCGCCACCTACACCGGCCTGCTCGAGCCGATCCGCAAGGCCTTCGCGAAGGCGAACGGCGTGAAGCCTGCGCTGTTCAGCGCCAACTCCGAGGGAGCGTGCCCCACCTGCAAGGGGGCGGGCGTGATCATCACCGAGCTCGGCTTCATGGACACCATCGAGACGCCGTGCGAGGACTGCGGCGGGAAGCGCTTCCAGGCCAGCGTGCTGGAGTACAAGCTCGCGGGCAAGGACATCACCGAGGTGCTCGACCTGCCGGTCGCCGAGGCGCGCGTGTTCTTCTCCGAGGGTGAGGCCAAGCTGCCGGCGGCCGCGGCGATCCTCGGACGGCTCCAAGACGTCGGACTCGGCTACCTCTCGCTCGGACAGCCGCTGTCGACGCTGTCGGGCGGCGAGCGTCAGCGGATCAAGCTCGCGATCCAGATGGGGGAGAAGGGCGACATCTACGTCCTCGACGAACCCACCACCGGACTCCACCTCGCCGATGTGCAGAACATCCTCGGGCTCCTGGATCGACTGGTGGAATCGGGCAAGACGGTCATCGTCATCGAGCACCACCAGGCTGTCATGGCTCACGCCGACTGGATCATCGACATCGGTCCCGGCGCAGGTCACGACGGCGGCCGGGTCGTGTTCGAGGGCACTCCGGCCGATCTCGTCGCCGGCAGGGCGACGGTGACGGGGGAGCACCTCGCCGAGTACGTCGGGGCGTGAAGGGTCAGTCGCGGCGCGCGATGATCGTATAGGTGCACGGGACGAGGTTCTGCTCCGCCTCCGGCCAGGCGAAGCCGCCCGGCACCTCGATCATCCGCTGACTGAACCGCCAGGGGAGTGTCTTCCCCTCGTCGAAGTGGAGGAGCCTCAGGCCTGCCCTGAGCAGGGAGCCGAGGATCTCGGAGAGCGGATGCGGCCACTCGTAGGTTCGCGGATGCGCGAGCGTGCCGTCGCCGACGTACGTGTACTCGTCGTCCCACTGCTGCGCGGTGCCGTCACCGAAGTACGGGTAGCGGAGGGTCAGCGTTGGTGAGTCCTCATCAAGCGCATAGAGCTGAGGATGACCGTCTCGGATGAAGAACGTCCCGCCGGGCCGAAGGAGCGCGACGATCTGCGCCGCCCATCGGTCCAGGTCGTCGAGCCACGTGATGGTCCCGATGCTCGTGTAGACGACATCGAAGTCTCCGGTCACGACACGTCGGGCGTCGAGGACGTCGGTCTCGACCCAGGTCGCGTCGACACCTGCGCGCTCCGCGAGCTTCGACGCCGCGTGGAGCGCAGAGGGGGAGAAGTCCACACCCGTGACGATCGCGCCAACGCGCCAACGAGACGGTGTCGGTGCCGATATGACACTGCAGGTGGCACAGGTCGAGCCCGGCGAGGCTCTCCGAAGGAAGGAACGGCGCCAGGGCGGTGAGATCCGCGCGGACCACATCGCTCAGGTGCGCGGGATCGTCGTACGCGTCCAGCCCGTACGCCTCTTCGTGCAGCGGCACGCGATCCTCCCAGTTCTCCCGGTTCGTCGCCCGCGCATCCTCCCACCCGATCTCCACGTTGCTCTCGTTCACGATGCGAGCCTATCCGCCGTGGTGCACGCCGGGCCGTCAGTGCAGCGGGAGAATGGACGGATGTCCGTAGATCGCTCGTACATCCGCGTCAAGACGATGCTCATCGCACCGCATCCCGATGGATCCCGGCACCTCGTCAGCAGGAATGCTCCGACCACGGAGAACCCGGACGGATACGACCGTCTCGTCGGCGGCAGCGTCGAGCTCGGAGAAACCCATCGTGAGGCGATCATCCGCGAGGTTCGGGAGGAACTCGACTCCGAGATCCTGGATCTGGTGCATGTGGGCGTCGTCGAGAACATCTTCCGGTTCAACGGTGAGCTCGGTCATGAGATCGTCGCGCTGTACACCGGACGTCTGGCGTACATGCCGCCCAGCGAAGGCGGCGCGCTCACGGAATCCGACGGCTCGACGGTCCCTGTCGTGTGGCGTCCGTTCGATGACGCTCAGCTCACGGTTCCGCTGTATCCCGCGGCCGCGAACGAATGGATACGCGACCTGCCCAGCGACCTCGTGAGGTAATGCCGATAATGCACATTATGTCAGGTCGTAAGAGGACTATCGGCATGATTTGCAGACAGTCCTCCCCTGGTACGCCAACCGTTGACAGCATGAACAAAGGCCCTCATCTGGGAAGTTCCTCGTCTGGCTCGACACCGAACAGCGCACCAAGATCGACGACCTTCGCCAGGAGCAGATCGACCTCTATTGGTCAGAGGGAACATCGAGTCGCAAACATGTCCGAGCCTTCCTCCAGCAGAGGAAACTCACAGGCCACCGCCGCGCCCTCAAAGCGAAAGCTCGGACTGCCGAAACCACCCCGATGGCCGCAACTCGAGAACGACTCGACGCGATCCGCGTCGTCCTTGAGGCAGCCCACGTCATACCCTCAACGCGAGTCGCAGCCATCATCTTCTTGCTCTACGGCACGCCCATCGGGCGGATCGTCGCGCTGCAAGCCGACGCAATCACATCAGCGGTCGACGGCATGACGATCGAGCTCGGAAATCAGCCGGCCCCCGTTCCCGAATCGCTCATTCCACTCTTCAACGAGCACCTCAACGGCGTCGGCAGTCGATCGATGAACAAGGACTCATCTTGGCTCTTCCCGTCCACGAAACCCGGCCAGCACATCTCAGCGAACACTCTCTGGAATCGACTCAAGATCTTCGGCATCCAGCCTCAACCAACTCGAAACACAACCTTGTTCAATCTGACCAAGGAACTCGATGCATCTACGCTCGGAGCGCCCCTCGGCTACTCAGCGAAGGTCATGGCGAACCACTCCGCGCGAACCGGCAACGCGATGGCGAGCTACCCCGCCACCAAGCGCCAGCAGCTATGAGAAACTCGGTCCTTGAGAAACGATACTGAGCGGAGAGCGGCGCATGGGAGTGCAAGCAGTGGACATTCAAGTGGATGACGTTCCTACAGCGACCCGGCTGCTTGCGGGCGCCTACGGTTGGCGAGTCTTGTCTGACGATCCCAATTTTGGAGAGCTCGACGCCGGCGAGATTCGAGTAATGCTCTCGGTTGATGCGATGGTGCCGTGGGGCGCGGCGGATGGCGTGATCCTCCACCAGTATGTCGAGGACGTAACAGTTGCGGTCGCTCGCGCTATCGACGCAGGCGCTGAACTTGTGAAGGGGCCCCTACGCACCGATTGGGGAACCGAGGCCGCCTACCTCCGCGGTCCAGGCAACTTGATCGTTGACGTCTGCCGCGATGTCTGAGGCTCAGTTCGGCCCCTCCAAGCTCGTCCTACTCAACGGCGCGGAGGCCGCTGAAGTGAGTGCGGCAATTTGGCGGTGCTATTCATCAGTATTCGACGACAGCCAGGACTACGAAACTTGGAACCGTGAGATGTTCACACGTCATGCGCAACGCGACGGATTCAGACTTGTGATCGCTGCTGAGGACGACACGGTGCTGGGATTCAGTTGGGGATACATAGGCAAACCGGGACAGTACTGGACCGACCTCGCGACCAGAAGTCTTCCCGCCCACATCGCCGAAGAATGGATGGGTGATCACTTCGAGTTCGTCGAACTCGGTGTCCTTTCCTCCAACCGCCGTGCTGGAACCGGGCGCGCGCTCCATGACGCGCTCCTCGATGGCGTGACGGGACGGTGTTTGCTGAGCACAACAACCGACGCCTCCGATGCCGCCGTAAAGCTCTATGAACGGAGCGGATGGCGGAGACTAGGGCTCCTCTCCCCTGATGTTCAGGTTATGGGACTTAGTCGCGGCTAGCCGCCGCGCTCTCGTCAACGACGCAGCACTCGCGCACTCCTGCAGGCGAATAGTCCTCGAACCGATAAGCCGGTTATCCAGTCATGTGGGAAGCGTCCCGGGACTAACCGACGCATCCTCCCCTGACGGCGCCATCGCCTACGCCAGCCGAGGTGACGCTCACAGCGCGGTGAGAGTCAACGGCGTGAAGTCGACACTTGAGTCACGGTGGCGTGCTCGAAGCCATTCGATCGCCTCGTGCAGGTCTCGGCCGATGTTCGTCAGCGAGTCGAATCGGGTCGTGTGATATATCGTCAGCTCATCATCGTCATCGCGGGCGCCGATGTCCCAGGCGAGATAGTCGCCGTTCTCGCTCATGGCGAAGACCACAAGTCGCTGCGCGATCTCCCACGAGCCGTGGGGTTCGACCTTCCAGTCGTAGCCGTCTGTCCGGCCCTCATCGAAGTCCTCATGCAATCGATCAGTCAGGTGTTGGCCTCGACCCACCACGCCGTCACCGAATCCCGTGGGGGCCGGTGTGTAGATGAGCCAGAGACCGAACAGCCGCCCCCAGCCGAACGAGCGGACGAAAGAGACGTACGACGGCGGAAATCCTGCGCCGTCCGGCAGCCGGTGATTGGTGAGCGTGCCCTCATCCAGTGTCGGCTCGGGCAGCGCGCTGATGGAGAGCTTCCACGGATCCTCGTTGTCCACCCCTGAAGGGTATCCGTCGGCGGCTCAGTGGTTCACATCCCCGTGCGATGCGCATCTCGCTGACGAGACGGTCCCGCTGCGTCCCGGTCGCGTGGGAGTCGCTCGTCTAGGCTCTCAGCATGACCAACGCCGATAGATGCGAGCGATGCGGTCACTCCGTGGATCTTCATGATCGTCACGTGCGGTTCGTCAAACCCGATCCCGTCGTGGATGCTGGAGAGATCCCCACATCCGATATCTGGATGACGGACGCCGATGCCAATGCATCGGTCATGATGCAGGTGAACAACGTCGGGGCGTTCGTACGCGCCCTGCTGCCGGTGCACCTGACCGCAGGACACACGGTCACGTATGGGATCTGGATCGCCATCGATCCCCGCGAGCTTCGCCGCGTCTTTGACGCGTGGTGGTCGGCGCAGTACGCCGACCTGGTCGTCGACGGGTTGGTGGCCAACGCCATCGAGCCGTGGGGCCTTCTGGGCACGCCTGTGCGACTCGCCGTACTCGATCCGGATCACACCCCGTACTGCGTCGGGAGTCGCGACGACCGGCTGCGATCGGTACTCACGGATGAGTGGGACCACGAGATCGTCCTGTCTGCACTCCCCTGAGCGGACGTGTCGGTGCATGGACGCTCAGTGAGAGCCGTCGACCCCGTAACCTGCGAGGAACAGTGCGACCGCTCGTGAGACGTCGACACCGGCGGGAGCGCCTCCGAGCAACTGCGCGTTCAGCGGGGCGCCGATCACGAGCCAGGTGAACTGCTCCGCGGCCGCGTGAGAATCCTCGATCTGAAGCCGCCCCTGCTCACTGATCCCCTGCAGCGCTGCGGCGAGGTTCTCGATGTTCGCGTTCCAACTCTCCTCGAGGTACCGCTCCGCCACATCCGGGTGTGCCGTGGCCTCAGCCGTCACCAGCCGACGCATCTCCAGCACGGGGGCGCTGAGGATGCCCGCTCGCATCGTCTCCCCCAGTTCCACGAGCCCTGCCCTCACGTCACCGCTCTCCCCCAGGCGTGCCAACGCCGGCCGCATCGCATCCCTCCCCGCGTGCGCCCAATCGCGCACGACCGCGGCGAAGAGTGCCGGCTTCGACGAGTGCTCCCGGTACAGGGACGCCTTCGAGATCTTCGCGCGCTTGGCGACCTCATCCATCGAGGTCCCGGCGTATCCACGCTCCAGAAACACCCCTCGAGCGACCGCGACCAAGTCGGCACCGGAACTCCCCGCAGGTCGGCCGGGGCCGCGAACGCTGTCTGTCATGGTCACTACTTTAGTACTTGACAGTTCTAAAGTTGGCGGAATAGCATTCAGTACTAATCGGTACTAAAGGAGTGTCATGATCGTCATCGGAATCCTTGTCGCGTCGGTAGCCTCATTCCTCGCCAGCGCCGCCCTCTATGCAATACCCGCCGTCTCTGCGCTCATCGCGCGAACGGCGACGCCGAGACCCGGTCTCCCCGTCGTCGTCCAGATGCTCAGCGTGCTGCTGCGGAGCATCCTCGCCTCCGTGTTGATCGCCGGGCTGATGCTGGCTGCCGACTGGCACGGCCCTGCGACGGGCGCAGCGCTCGGCCTCGCCCTTTCCACACTCCCCCTCATCCTCCTCATGGGCGGCGTGGTGCATGAGAACACCGCCCTGTCGGCAGCCGGCGTGCATCTGCTCGACTGGATCATCAAGCTCACGCTCATCGGGGTCATCATCGGCCTCTTCCTCTGACACGAAGCCCGATCGGAGAACCTCATGACCAGCACGACCCCCTTGGACATCACCTTCACCGCGACACTGGGAAAGGTTCGCGCCGGAGACACGTGGACCTGTGTGCAACTGCCGGACTCGGCGTCGATCTTCGCCACTCGGGGCCTGGTCAAAGTCGAGGGCACCATCGATGACGTGCCGTTCCGGGGCGCTTTCATGGCTCTCGGTGACGGAACCCACAAGCTGCCCGTCGCGTCCGCGATCAGGAAGAGGATCGGCAAGACCGATGGAGACGCCGTCACCGTCCATCTGACCGGTCGTCGGAGTTTGAGCGGCTCCGTCTGACCTCCTCCGCGGACGCCGACTCGTCGTTCCGCGACGTCGGGTGGCGCGATCCGAACCGCCGAGCAGGAGTAGCGTTGAACCGTGAAGCAGGTACACGTCTCCCCCGCAGCCACACCGGGATGGCGGGCCTGGCTCATCTGGTCCGTCGGCGTCGCCGCCTATGTCCTGGCCATCACGAATCGCACCTCTCTGGGCGCCGTCGGCGTCGATGCTGCAGACCGGTTCCAAGCCGACGCCTCGACGCTCGCGCTCTTCGCCGTCGTGCAGCTGGCGGTCTACGGCGGGATGCAGATTCCGGTCGGCGTCCTTCTCGACAAGTACGGATCGCGCCCGATCATGACCATCGGCATGATCCTGATGGCGGCGGGGCAGCTGACCATGGCGGTCTCCCCCAGCATCGGCATCGCGATCCTCGCCCGCATCCTGCTCGGGGCAGGCGATGCCGCGATCTTCCCTGCGGTGCTCCGTCTCGTGGCGACCTGGTTCCCGGCGCAGCGGGGGCCGCTGATGGTGCAGTTCACCGGCATCCTCGGGCAGGCGGGGCAATTGGTCGCGCTCGTTCCGCTCGCCGCGTTCCTGCACGCCACCAGCTGGACGATCACTTTCGGAAGCATCGCGGGACTCGGAGTGCTGTTCGCGATCCTCGTCTTCCTCGTCATCCGCAACCATCCGCCCGAGCGCGGTGCGGACGTCACCGTCGACACGGACACGGGGGTCATCCGCGTCGTCACCTCCGCCATCGACACCGGTGTCGGCATCCGAGCCGCATGGGCGCACCCGGGCACCCGCCTCGCGTTCTGGTCCCACTTCACCACGCCGTTCGCCGGCACCGCGTTCGTCCTGCTCTGGGGAATGCCGTTCCTCACCGCCGCACAGGGACTGGACACGGCGCATGCCGCGGCGATCATCTCGGTGTATGTCGTCGCGGGCATGGCACTCGGCCCGGTGATCGGCGACCTGTCTCGGCGCATGCCCAACCAGCGCTCTTTCGGGCTCGTCCTGCCCGCCGTCGGCATCCAGCTGGTCGCCTGGGTCGCGGTGATCGCGCTCCCCACACGAGCGCCCGAGTGGATGCTGTACGTGCTCGCCGTCGCGCTCGCGACCGGAGGCCCCGCCTCCATGATCGCCTTCGACCACGCCCGCACGCACAACCCGTCCCACCGGCTGAGCACCGCGACGGGCGTGACGAACGCGGGTGGCTTCATCGCGGCGCTCATCGCGATCTTCCTGATCGGACTCGCGCTCGATCTGCAGGGCGCGGGAACACCCGCCACCTACACGCTCGATGCGTTCCGCGTCGCATTCCTCATGCCGATCCCGTTGTGGATCCTCGGCACCGTGTTCATCCTCATCGAGCGCAAGCGCACTCGCATCCGCGTCGGCCTGGATCCCGACCGGCGTCGTTGACGGCCTCGAACGGCGACTCTGAGGCCGGACGAAGGTCACCGGGTGGGGCGTCTGAGCGGCGTCCACCCGAACGGCACAGGGCCGTCGACGACCGCTCTCTCCTCGTCCGCCCTCGCTGACCACCCCTGTGCTTCGCCAGGGGTGTCGAAAGCGCCTCTCGCGACCCGGAGACCGACGTCCTCATGATGCATGCGGGGCGCTCCCCCGCGTCGGACCGATGCGCGCACGCTCCATGCATCATCCGCGAAGCCGCCCCCGCGGAACACGCGGTAGTCGTCGTAGCGCGCAGGGTCCAGCAGATCCCAGCACCACTCCCAGACGTTGCCGAGGGTGTCGAACAGGCCATTGAGGTTCGGGAGCTTCCCGCCGACATCCTGAGGAGAGGCGACCCCGTCCGCACCGGTCCACGCCGCATCGGCGAGAGGCGCGTAGTGGGGGCCCGTCGAGCCCGCGCGGCAGGCGAACTCCCACTCCGCCTCGGTGGGCAGCCGGTATCCCTCTGCGGTCACATCCCAGCTGACGTCCTCTCCGTCGAACCGGTAGACGGGGTCGAGTCCTTCCCACTCCGATGCGGCGTTGCAGAAGTGCACCGCTCTCAGCCAGCTCAGGTCGGACGCCGGACGACGCGGATGCCGTGACGGCACCGGCAGCACCTCGGCGAACTGCTCCTCGGTGATCGGGAAGACACCGATCTCGAAGGGTTCCACCTCGACGAGACGCTCGACCTTGCGTCGCGCGTCATGCAGGGTGACGGCGCCGCCGGCGATCCGCCGCATCTCGATGTCGGTCACGGCGTCCGTGGCGTCCGCTCGACCCAGTCGGGGTACTTCGCGGTGCGCCCATCCCCCGACGACGTCCCTGTCACGCGCCGTTTGACCCACGGCCCGACGAATTCGCGATAGTAGGCGAGTCCACCCGGGCCCATTGCCCGCTCCTCCCGCGGCGCCCACCAGCTCTCCGGCGGCTCGAATCCGAGCGCGTGCAGAACGCGAGCGGCCACGCGATGATGCCCGGCCGCGTTCATGTGAAGACGATCCTCCGACCAGTACTGCGGTCGGTAGAGCTCGTGATCGCCCCAGTTCAGCGCCGTGACGACGTCCGGACGCTCGGCGACCCGCCGCAGCACGGCATCCGACAGGAGATCTCCGCGCTTCTGGAACACCTTGCCCATCGGCAGCTGCCCGCTCGGGTTCGCTCCGGAGAGCAGGATGAGGGTCACGCCCTCTTCGTCGCAACGTCGCAGCACGCGGCTGAAGGCGTCGGCGATGTGCTCGACATCGGCTCGAGGCCGGAGCACGTCGTTGCCTCCGCCGTTGAACGAGAGGTGCGTCGGACGCAGGGCCAGCGCAGCCTCGAGCTGCTGCTGGACGATCGGCCAGGCGAGCTTGCCCCGGATCGCGAGATTCGCGTACTGGATCGGGTGCCCCGCGGCATCCGCCCAGCCCTGCGCGGTCAGGTCTGCCCAGCCGCGCTCCCGCCCGTCGGGGAGGACGTCGCCGACACCCTCCGTGAAGGAGTCGCCGATCGCCACGAAACGTACATCTGCCACCCCCTCAGCCTATGGCCGGGTGGCGACATCGGCGCTCAGCGGTCGTCCAGCGACTGCCCCTTCCGGTCGCTGAGACCCCAGGCCGCCAGCGCGGCGACGAGGAAGCAGATGCCGAAGATCACGAAGACGAGGGGCGCGCCTCCCATGAGCAGCAGTGCCGGAACCGCGAGCGGCGCGATGATCGACGCCACCCGCCCGATGCCGGCCGCCCATCCTGCGCCCGTCGCCCTCAGAGACGTGGGGTAGACCTCCGGAGTCACGGCGTAGAGCGCACCCCATGCACCGAGAGTGAAGAAGGACAGCGCCATCCCCGCGGCGATGATCGTGCCGGCCGTGCTCGCCGTGCCGAAGAACACCGCGGAGATCGCAGCCCCGACGAGGAACACCGAGAGCGTGCTGCGCCGCCCCCATACCTCGATCAGCCATGCGGCCACGGCGTACCCCGGAAGCTGGGCGAGTGTGATGATCAGCGTGAACCCGAACGACCGGACCAGATCGAAACCCGCGTCGACGAGGATGCTCGGTATCCAGATGAAAGCGCCGTAGTAGGCGAAATTGACTCCCAGCCACACCACCCACAGGCAGACCGTACGGAGTCGGAACTCCGGATGCCACAGCGTCGTGACGCGTGACCTCGTGGTCGCGGTGATCGCCCTGGACGGCGGTTCCCTCCTGATCGCCGGACCCGCCACGATTCCCGCATCGAGCTCGAAGGACACGACGATCCGCTCGGCCTCCGCGATGCGGCCGCGCATGGCGAGCCACCGCGGCGACTCCGGCATGCCCCACCGCACGAACAGCGCGTACGCCGCGGGGATCGCCCCCAGCGCGAAAGCCCAGCGCCAGCCGTCGTCGGATGCCGGGATCACGAAGAAACCGATCAGCGCCGCGGCCGTCCACCCGACCGCCCAGAACGCTTCGAGGATCACGATCAGGCGCCCGCGGATCTTCACCGGAGCGAACTCGCTCACGTAGGTCGACGCCACGGGCAGCTCAGCACCCAGCCCGAGTCCCACGAAGAAGCGCAGCACCAGGAGCATCGCCAGGCCGCCGACGAGCGCGCTCGCCCCTGTCGCAAGCCCGTAGATCAGCAGGGTCATGGCGAACACCTGGCGGCGCCCCAGGCGGTCCGCCAGCAGCCCTCCGAGCGTCGCGCCGACGGCCATTCCGATGAAGCCCACCGAGGCGACCCATCCGGCTTCGGGCTTCGTCAGCTCCCACTGCTGCGTGAGCGCCGCGATGATGAACGAGATGAGCCCGACATCCATCGCGTCGAGTGCCCAGCCCAGACCCGAACCGGTGAGGAGCCGCAGATGCCTCCTGGTGAACGGCACCTCATCCAGGCGCTGGGCGAGAGACGCACGACTCGGCAGAGAGGTGTTGGCCATGTCCTTCATCGTAGGGCCGGCGCCGCCCCTCCCCCGTCAGTCGGCGAGGAGTCTGCGCACGCGCGGCATGACCTCGGTGCCGTAGAGCTCGATGCTGCGCATCATCGCCTCGTGCGAGAGGGTCCCCGTGGCGTACTTCAGGTCGAAGCGACCCAGGCCGAGAGTCTTGACGGTGTCGGCGATCTTCGTCGCCACGCGGTCGGGCGAGCCGACGTACAGCGCGCCCTCGGGGCCGACGTCGTTCTGGAAGCGCGCCCGGCTGTACGGAGGCCACCCGCGCTCGCGTCCGATCGTGTTGTTCATCGCCTCGAAGCCGGAGTATGCGGCATCCCATGCCTCGTCGTCGGTGTCCGCGATGTGGCCGGGCGAGTGCACGGAGACGGGGTGCGACGTCGTCCCGAAAGATGCGACGGAGCGGTGGTACAGATCGACGAACGGCTTGAACCGCACAGCGGGCCCGCCGATGATCGCCAGCATAAGCCCGAGTCCGTGCCGAGCCACGCGCACGACCGACTCAGGGCTGCCGCCGACGCCGACCCATGTGCGCAGGCCCTTCTCCGTCTTCGGGAAGACATCCGCGTTCTCCAGCGACGCGCGCATCGTGCCCGACCAGGTGACGGGCTCCTCCTTCAGGAGCTGGACGAACAGGTCGAGCTTCTCCTCGAAGAGAGCCTCGTAGTCGCGCAGGTCATACCCGAAGAGGGGGAAGGACTCGATGAACGAGCCGCGACCGAGAACGACCTCCGCGCGGCCGTTCGAGACGGCATCCAGCGTGGCGAAGCGCTCGAAGACACGGACAGGATCGTCCGATGACAGCACGGTGACGGCGGTGCCCAAGCGGATGTTCTCGGTCTTCCCGGCGATCGCCGCGAGAACCATCTCGGGTGCGGACACGGCGAACTCCGGACGGTGGTGCTCCCCCACGCCGAAGAAATCGACGCCGACGGCGTCTGCCAGCTCGGCCTGCGCCACGACGTTCCTGATCGTCTGCGCGCCGCTGAGGAGGTCGCCGCCCGCGTCTCTGGTGATGTCGCCGAAGGTGTCCAGCCCGAACTCGATGCTCATGTCATCCCTTTCCATTCAGATGCATGAACACCGGTGCAGGCCGGACCATTCCCGCTACTTCTCGAGCAATGCGGTGCGCAGCGTGTCGAGACCGACTCCACCCATGTCGAGCGCCCTCTTGTGGAACTCCTTGACGTCGAAGTCTGCACCGCGCTCGGCCTGGTACGCCTCACGAACCTGCTCCCAGATGCGCTGCCCGACTTTGTAGGACGGCGCCTGCCCCGGCCAGCCGAGATAGCGGTTGACCTCGAACTGGACGAACTGATCCGACATGTTCACGTTCTTGCGCATGAAGGCGAGAGCGTAGTCCGCATCCCAGACCCCATCGCCCTCGAGCCGCGGCTTGCCCAGGTGCACGCCGATGTCGAGGACCACACGCGCCGCACGCATGCGCTGGCCGTCGAGCATGCCGAGACGGTCGGCCGGATCGTCGAGATAGCCGAGCTGCTGCATCAGGCGCTCGGCGTACAGAGCCCACCCCTCGGCGTGGCCGGAGGTGCCGGCGAGCAGGCGCCGCCAGGAGTTCAGCTCCGCGCGGTTGTACACCGCCTGCGCGATCTGCAGGTGATGGCCAGGGACGCCCTCGTGGTACACGGTGGTCAGCTCACGCCAGGTGTCGAACTCGGTGACGCCCTCGGGGACGGACCACCACATGCGACCGGGGCGCGAGAAGTCATCGGTCGGGCCGGTGTAGTAGATCCCGCCCTCCTGCGTCGGCGCGATCATGCACTCGAGGGTACGGATCGCTTCGGGGATGTCGAAGTGGGTCGCACCGAGCTCGGCGACGGCACGATCGCTCGTCTCCTGCATCCAGCGCTGGAGCGCGTCGGTGCCCACGAGCTTTCGCGACGGGTCGGACTCCAGGTGCGCGACGGCTTCCTCGACCGAGGCTCCGGGGAAGATCTCATTCGCGATCGCCGTCTGCTCCGCGACCATGCGCGCGAGTTCCTCGCGCCCCCACTCGTACGTCTCATCGAGATCGATCGTGGCGCCGAGGAAGCGACGCGAGTTCAGCGCGTAGAGCTCCCGGCCCACAGCATCGACCTCGCTCGCCACCGGCGCGAGTTCCTCAGCGAGGAAACGACGCAGCTCGTGGTAGGCGACGCGGGCCGCTGCGGAGTTGTCGGCGAGGGTACGGGCGAGGGATGCCGGGAGGTTGCCTTCCTCGGGGCCGCCGTTCGCGACGAACTCGGCGAAGAAGCCGTCATCGGCCGTGTAGCGATCGATCTGCGTGGCGACCTCGGTGACCTGACGGCGTGCGGGTGTGACGCCCGCCGCGATACCGGCGCGGAGCGTCTCGGTGTAGCCGCGGAGCGCATCGGGGACGGCAGCGAGTCGCGTGGCGATCACCGACCAGTCGTCGCTCGTCGCGGTCGGCATCAGGTCGAACGCGGCACGGACATCCTGTGCGGCAGACGCGATCACGTTGAGGTCGCGCAGGTGCCAGTTCGCCTCGTGGAGCTCGAGATCGAGGCTCAGCTCGGCGCTGAGATCGTTCTTGGTCACCTCATCGATGGCATCGACCGGCTCGAGGGCGGCCAGCTTCGCGAGCGTCGCCCTCGTCGCCGCGGCGACCTCCTCGTGACCCTGCGGGCTCAGATCACCGAAGCGATCGTTTACCTCGGAACGGCCGATGTAGGTGCCGAGGGTGGGAGCGAGGACGGCGATCGTGTCGACCCACTCGTCGGCGACCTTGTCGATGGCTGACGGGGTGCGGGGTGCGGAAGTCATCCCTCCAGCGTAGCCCGCGGCACCCCCTCGCAACATATCGGGAACCGGGTCGCCGCCGAGATCAGTGGGCGGCCTCGTTCCAGTCCTGGCCCCGACCGACCTGCACATCGAGCGGAACAGTCAGCGCTGCAGCGTCACCCATACGGGCGCGGACGATGCGCTCTGCGGCATCCCACTCCCCCGGGGCGACTTCGAGCACGAGTTCGTCGTGGATCTGCAGCAGTACCCGCGACCCGAGCCCCTCTGTGCGGAGATCGTCGTGGATGTGGAACAGCGCGATCTTCATGATGTCGGCTGCGCTCCCCTGGATCGGCGCGTTGAGGGCAGCACGTTCGGCGTTCTCGCGGAGCACGCGGTTCGGGCTCGCGAGGTCGGGGAACGGCCGACGCCGTCCGAAGATCGTCTCGGTGTAGCCGACCTCCTTGGCCTTGAGCACAGAAGCCCGCAGGTAGTCGCGGACGGCGCCGAAACGGGCGAAGTACTCCACCATCAACTGCTTCGCCTCGGACTGCTCGATGCGCAGCTGCTTCGAGAGACCGAACGCCGAGAGGCCGTAGACGAGCCCGTAGGACATGGCCTTCACCTTCGTGCGCATGGCAGAGGTGACATCGCTCGGCTCGACCCCGAAGACCCGGGCGCCGACGAAGCGGTGCAGGTCCTCGCCGCTGTTGAAGGCCTCGATGAGCCCCTCGTCTCCCGACAGGTGCGCCATGATGCGCATCTCGATCTGCGAGTAGTCGGCGGTGAGCAGCGACTCGTAGCCCTCTCCGACCTGGAAGGCGCTGCGGATGCGCCGAGACTCCTCGGTGCGCACGGGGATGTTCTGCAGATTCGGGTCTGTGCTCGACAGACGGCCCGTCTGGCTCCCCGTCTGCACGTACGTGGTGTGGATCCGGTGATCGTCGCCGATCGCCGTGTCGAGGGACTCGATGATCTGGCGGAGTTTGGTCGCCTCGCGGTGCTGCAGCAGCAGTCCCAGGAACGGATGCGGGTTCGACTCCTGGAGATCGGCGAGCACCGCGGCATCCGTCGAGTATCCGGTCTTGGTCTTGCGCGTCTTGGGCAGCTGCAGATCGTCGAACAGCACCTCCTGGAGCTGTTTCGGCGAACCGAGGTTGAACTCGCGTCCGACGAGAGCGAACGCCTCCTGAGCGATGCCCTCGGCCCGGATTCCCAGTTCGCCCGAGAACGTGGACAGGACGTCGTGAGAGACGGCGACGCCGGCGACCTCCATGTCGGCGAGCGTGAGCAGGGTCGGCAGCTCGATGTCCGTGAGGACGGCCGCGACCGAGTCCGGGATGTCCTCACGCAGTGCCGCCGCGACGCGGAGGGCGAACCATGCCTCCTGCGAGGGCGTCGCGCCCTCGGTCTCGGGGACGAGCTGCGAGGGATCGGCCTCGGGCAGCTTCTCTCCCAGGTACCGCTCCACGAGGTCGCTGAGGGACTTGTCGGGGAAGCTCGGCCGCAGGAGCCATCCTGCGAGGCTCGTGTCGTACACGAGCCCGCCGAGGCGGACGTCGCGACGGAGAAGAGCCTTCACCTGCGGCTTCGCGTCGTGGATGATCTTCGGAGCGTCGGACTCGAGCCAGCCGCGAAGAGCCTCCTCGGCTTCGGCGCTCCAGTCGAGCTCCCGGAGCTCGGTCTCCGTCGCGGCACCCAGGCGTGACGGAGCGCCCGACTGCGTGGTGAGGGTGAGCGCGATGTCGCCCTGCACGCCCGTCGCCCATGCGACGAAGGCCGCCGGATCGACCTCGACCGGTTCGGGGAGCACGACGACGGATGCCGGGTCGTCTGCCACCTCTCCTGCGCCGACGGCCTCGAACACGCGCGGAAGGAGCGTGCGGAACTCGAGTCGGGCGAAGATGTCGCGCACGGCCTGCGCATCGATCGGCGTGACCGCCAGGTCGTCAGGCGCCACGGGCAGCTCGACGTCGGTGAGCAGCCTGTTCAGCTTGCGGTTGCGTCGAACATCCTCGATGTGATCTCGCAGGTTGCCGCCGACGACGCCCTTGATCTCCCCGGAGCGCTCGAGGAGATCGTCCAGAGACCCGAACTGCGTGAGCCATTTCACGGCGGTCTTCTCGCCCACCTTCGGCACTCCCGGCAGATTGTCGCTCGTCTCGCCGACCAGCGCCGCGATGTCGGGGTACTGCTCGGGGCGGACGCCGTAGCGCTCCTGCACCGTCGTCGGGTCGTAACGCTTGAGCTGGGAGACGCCCTGCACCGACGGATACAGGAGGGTGACGTCATCGGTGACGAGCTGGATCGTGTCGCGATCTCCGGAGACGACCAGCACGTCGTAGCCCTGGGCGGCGCCCTGCGATGCGAGGGTGGCCAGGATGTCGTCGGCCTCGATGCCCTCTTTGGTCAGCACTGGGATCGACATCGCGGCGAGGCAGTCCTGCAGCAGCGGGATCTGGCCTCGGAACTCCTGAGGCGTCTCGGACCGCGTGGCCTTGTACTCGGGGTACTCGTCGGTGCGGAACGAGTGCCGCGACGTGTCGAACGCGATGGCCATGTGGGTGGGTTGCTCGGCCTTGATGAGGTTGACCAGCATCGACAGGAAGCCGTAGATGGCGTTCGTGTGCTGGTTGTCCTTGGTCGTGAAGTTCTCGACCGGAAGGGCGAAGAAGGCACGATAGGCGAGCGAATGGCCGTCGACGACCATGAGGGTAGGCTTTGCGGAGTCCGTCACCCTGTCAGCCTAACGAGGACGACAGACACCCGCTGAGGAGGATTCATGAGCGACGTCACGACGAGCGAAGGACTCGAGTGGGCGACCGCCCGCGGCATGGGCGCATTGGCCGAGAAGATGGGCATCGAGTTCACCGAGTTCTCCGTCGAGCGCTCCGTCGGCACGATGCCTGTCGAGGGCAACACCCAGCCGGTTGGGCTCGTCCACGGAGGTGCGTACGTGGTCCTCGGCGAGTCGCTCGGATCGATGGCGGCGAACCTCCATGCCGGACCGGGACGACTCGCCGTCGGCGTCGATATCAACGCGACGCACACCCGCTCCGCGACCTCGGGCACGGTGACCGGCGTATGCACGCCGATCCACCTCGGCCGTAGCATCACCGTGCACGAGATCGTCATCTCCGATGATCAGGGTCGTCGGTGCTCCACGATTCGCATCACGAACATGATCAAGGATCTCCCCGCCTGATCAGGGACGGCTCTTCAAGAGACTGAGCACCTCGGTCATCTGAGACGACAGCCCGTCGAGGCGACCATCGATCCCGTCCAGACGACCGTCGAGCCCGTCCAGACGACCATCGATCCCGTCCAAGCGGACGCCGATGCTGCCCAGCTGCAGATCATGCCCGGCGAGCCGTGCATTCATCTCCTCGAGCAGTTCGTAGATCGCGGAGATGTCGTTGGTGTTCTGTTCCATCCGGAGGTCTGCCTGCGTGGGTGTCATCGCCATGCGTCGAAGATACGCCGCCCGCGCAGGCCACCGCGCCCGGTGACCGGCACCAGTGGAGAGATCCCCCACAATGACGTGCTGGGGAGGGAGAGTCAGGCTTCGCCGAGGACTCGCTGGAACAGCAGATGATCCTGCCACTCCCCCGCGATGCGGAGGTATCGAGGGGCCATCCCGATCTGAGCGAACCCGCTCCCGAGCAGCACACGCTGCGAGCCGGTGTTGTGCACCAATGTGGCGGCCTGCACGCGGTGCAGATGGAGTTCGTCGGCCGCGTACGCCATGACCTGCGCGACCGCTTTCGATGCGAGTCCTCGTCGCAGCCGGGTCGCGTCGATCCAATAGCCGAGATCGGCGCTCCAGAATGCTCCCCGGACGATGTTGTTGAGATTCATGCGTCCGCGGATCTCGCCGTCGCCGGACACGATCACGAAACGCGCACTCCGTCTGGCAGCGGCCTCTTCGACGCTCAGCCGGGAGTGGTTCTCCTGCCAGGCCTCCGTGAAGAACTCCGCAGGCCGCGACGGATCCCACGGAGCCAGATGGCTCCGATTGGAGGTGTAAGCGCGAGCCAGCGCGGCGCCATCACCGATCCGCACCGCCCGCAGAGTGTGCTCCGCGTCAAGCGGACGCACTGCTACTTCTTCGGCGCGAGCTGCTCGATGATGGCCTTGGCGACATCCTGCATGGTCAGACGACGGTCCATGGACGCCTTCTGGATCCAGCGGAACGCCTCCGGCTCGGACAGCCCCATCTTCTCGTTGAGGAGTCCCTTGGCACGGTCGACGAGCTTGCGGGTCTCGAAGCGCTCGACCATGTCGGCGACCTCGGCCTCGAGCGTGATGATCTGCTCGTGGCGGGCCAGAGCGATCTCGATCGCGGGAAGCAGGTCGTTCGGCGTGAACGGTTTCACGACATAGGCCAGGGCGCCGGCCTCGCTCGCGCGCTCGACGAGCTCCTTCTGGCTGAATGCGGTCAACAGCACGACGGGGGCGATGTTGCCCTTGTGCAGCTTCTCGGCGGCGCTGATGCCGTCGAGCTGCGGCATCTTGACGTCCATGATGACGAGGTCGGGGCGAAGCTCCGTGGCGAGTGCGACGGCCGTCTCGCCGTCGCCCGCCTCTCCGACGACGTCGAAGCCGTTGTCGCGGAGGATCTCGACGATGTCGAGGCGGATCAGCGATTCGTCCTCGGCGACGACGACGCGTCGGGGTGCGGATGCCGTGGGCTGCTCAGCCTGCTCTTGCTCAGTCACAGGTCTATCCTATCGAACCAGGCTCCGGCGCTGGCCGCGGGGCGATGCCGTGCCGCGATCCGCCGTGTCGAGCGCTTGTCGCGAGCGACGTTCGGACCGCTCGCGATTCTGGGTGCCGGCGGTGGGACTCGAACCCACACGCCCTTTCGGACAAAGCATTTTGAGTGCTCCGCGTCTGCCATTCCGCCACGCCGGCCCACCGTAGACCCTATCGCACGCCCGATAGACGACTGCGCGCCGCACCCCGATGAGGGGGTGCGGCGCGCAGTGTACGAAATCGTCAGACGCCGGCCTTGTAAATCGGCGCCGCACCGCGGATCGCGTCGCCGACCTTGTGGACGCGGAGGTCGTTCGTCGACCCGATGATCCCGGGAGGGGAACCGGAGATCACGACGACCCTGTCCCCTTCCTCTGCGAGCTTGTTGCCGAGGAGGTACTCGTCGACCTGGTGGTACATGAGGTCGGTGTGCTGCACCATCTCGACGAGGGTCGAGTGGATGCCCCAGGTCAGCGCCATACGGCGGCGGATGCCGGGCTCTGGCGTGAACGCGAGCATCGGGATGCGCGAGCGCAGCCGCGACAGTCGGCGAGCGGAGTCACCGGACTGGGTGAAGACGCAGAGGAACTTCGCCTCGACGAACTCCGCGACCTCCAGAGCCGCGAGGGTGATCGCGCCACCCTGCGTGCGCGGCTTGGTCGTGAGCGGGGCGACGCGCTCCAGGCCGTGCTCCTCGGTCGACTCGACGATACGGGCCATGGTCTCCACGACCACGACCGGATACTCGCCGACGCTGGTCTCTCCGGAGAGCATGACCGCGTCCGCACCGTCCAGCACGGCGTTCGCGACATCGGACGTCTCTGCACGCGTCGGCACCGGGCTGCTGATCATCGACTCGAGCATCTGCGTCGCGACGATGACGGGCTTCGCCATGCGACGGGCGAGTTCGACGGCGCGCTTCTGCACGATCGGAACGGCCTCGAGCGGGAGCTCGACGCCGAGGTCGCCTCGGGCGACCATGATGCCGTCGAACGCGTCGACGATCTCCTCGAGAGCATCCACCGCCTGCGGCTTCTCGATCTTGGCGATGACGGGGACCTTCACGCCCTCTTCGGCCATGATCTCGTGGACCCGGTCGACGTCGGCGGCGTTGCGCACGAACGACAGCGCGATGAGGTCGGCGCCGGTGCGCAGACCCCAACGCAGGTCGTCCTCGTCCTTCTCGCTCAGCGCGGGGACGTTCACGGCGACACCGGGCAGGTTGATGCCCTTGTTGTTCGACACCGCTCCCGCGACGATTACGCGAGTGGTGACCGTGACGCCGTCGGTGTCGACGACCTCGACGCGCACCTTGCCGTCGTCGATCAGCAGGAAGTCCCCCGCCTTGACGTCCTGGGGCAGACCCTTGAAGGTCGTACCGCAGATCTCCCTGTTGCCGATGATGTCCTCGGTCGTGATCTTGAAGATGTCCCCGACCGCGAGCTCGTAGGGTCCGGCCTCGAACTTGCCGAGGCGGATCTTCGGCCCCTGCAGGTCGACGAGGACCGCGACCGCCTTGCCTGCGTCATCCGCAGCGCGGCGGACGTTGGCGTAGTTCGCCTCGTGCACGGAGTAGTCGCCGTGGCTGAGGTTCAGTCGGGCGACGTCCACACCAGCCTCGATGATCGCTCGCACGGTGTCATACGTAGAGGTGGCTGGGCCCAGGGTGGCGACGATTTTCGCGCGTCTCAACAGATTCTCCAGGGTAGAGGGGGGGGATTAGAAATCAGGCGACGGTGCCGCGCTCAGCCTACGCGGGCTGGAGTCCGATCGCGACATCCGTGGGCCGCACCGGCTCAGGGAGGACCGTCTCGCCCATGAGGAAGCGATCGACGTTGGCGGCCGCCGCGCGGCCCTCGGCGATCGCCCACACGATGAGCGACTGTCCGCGGCCTGCGTCCCCGGCGACGAACACGCCGGACACGGTGGATTCGTAGGATGCGTCGCGCTGGAAGTTGCCACGGTCGGTCACCTGCGGACGCGTGTCCTCGGTGAACCCGTCCTGCTCGGGACCGGTGAATCCCATGGCGATCAGGACGAGATCGGCCGGGATCTCCCGCTCGGTACCGCTCTTGGGCACGCGACGTCCGTCGACGTACTCGGTCTCGGCAACGCGCAGCGCGCGGACCTCACCGACCTCGTTGGAGAGGAACTCGACGGTGGAGGCGAGGAACACCCGCTCACCGCCCTCCTCGTGCGCGGAGGACACCTCGAAGACGGTCGGCATCATCGGCCAGGGCTGGTGGCCCGGACGCTCCGCACCCGGCTGCTGGCCGATCGCCAGGTTCGTGACGCTGAGCGCGCCCTGGCGGTGGGCGGTTCCGATGCAGTCGGCACCGGTGTCACCGCCGCCGATGACGATGACATGCTTGCCTTCGGCGGTGATCTGCTCCGTGACCTTGTCGCCGGCGACCGCGTGGTTCGACTCCACGAGGTACTCCATCGCGAAGTGGACGCCATCGAGGTCTCGACCGGGGATCGCGAGATCGCGAGGAACGGTGGAACCGGTCGCGATGACGACCGCGTCGTAGCGCGCACGGAGGTCCGCCCAGGTGATGTCCTTGCCGATCTCGACTCCGGCGCGGAACCGGGTGCCCTCCTCCTGCATCTGGCGGAGGCGGGACTCGAGCTGCGACTTCTCCATCTTGAAGTCCGGGATCCCGTAACGGAGCAGGCCGCCGATGCGGTCGTCGCGTTCGAACACGGCCACGGTGTGGCCGGCGCGGGTGAGCTGCTGCGCGGCCGCGAGCCCGGCGGGGCCCGATCCGACGACGGCGACCGTTTTGCCCGTGAGACGCGCCGGCGGCTGCGCCTCGACCCAGCCCTTGCTGAAGGCCTCGTCGATGATCGAGACCTCGATCTGCTTGATCGTGACGGCGGGCTGATTGATCCCCAGCACGCAGGCGCTCTCGCAGGGAGCGGGGCACAGACGTCCCGTGAACTCGGGGAAGTTGTTCGTCGCGTGCAGTCGGTCGATCGCCGCGCGGCCCTCGCCGCGCCAGGTGAGATCGTTCCACTCCGGGATCAGGTTGCCCAGGGGGCATCCCTGGTGGCAGAACGGCACGCCGCAATCCATGCAGCGGCTCGCCTGGCGGCGGAGCACGGCCTGGTCGCCGGGCTCGTACACCTCTTTCCAGTCCATGATCCGTACCGGCACGGGGCGCCGGGCGGGGAGCTCGCGCTCCGTGACCTTCAGAAAACCTTTGGGATCAGCCACCGGTCACCTCCAGGATGCGGTTCCAGACGACGTCGCCGTCGGGGTCGATCCCCTCGGCCACTGCTTCCTCTCTCATGCTCCGCACGGCGGCGAAGTCACGCGGGAGGACCTTCACGAACTCTGCGGCGGTCTCTTCGAACCGCGACAGGATCTCCGATCCGAGCGGGGACGCGGTGCGCTCCACGTGCTCGGAGATCAGGCCTCTCAGCACTTCGAGATCCGCGCGGTCCAAGGGCATCAGCAGGAGTTCGCCGCTGCCGAGAGACTGCGCGTTGACCTTCGCGGTGTCGAGGGAGCGGACGTACGCCACTCCCCCGGACATTCCGGCGCCGAAGTTGCGTCCGGTCGAGCCGAGGATCACCGCGACGCCACCGGTCATGTACTCGAGCGCGTGGTCGCCCACGCCCTCAACGACGGCCGTGGCGCCAGAGTTGCGCACGAGGAACCTCTCTCCGACCACGCCGGAGAGGAACATCGAGCCGGAGGTCGCGCCGTAGCCGATCACGTTGCCCGCGATCACGTTGCGATGCGGTTCGATCGAGGAGCCGCGAGGCGGCCTGATCGTGATGTCGCCACCGGACAGGCCCTTGCCGACGTAGTCGTTGGCGTCGCCTTCGAGCCGCAGCACGATGCCCGATGGCATGAACGCGCCGAGAGACTGCCCGGCCGTGCCGTGCAGCGTCACGTCGATCGTCTCGCGCGGGAGCCCGGCGGCGCCGTATCGGGCGGTGACCTGATGGCCCAGCATCGTGCCGACCGCTCGTTCGGTGTTCGCGATCGGGAGCTCGATGACGACGTGCTCGCCGTTCAGGAGCGCGCCCTTCGCGATGTCGATCAGCTGCACGTCGAAGTGCTTCTCGAGCTCGTGATCCTGCTCGCGCCCACTGCGACGGGGCTCTCCCGCCGGGAAGGCGGGGCCGTCGAGGATCGGGCTGAGGTCGAGGCCCTCCGCCTTCCAGTGGTCGACGGCCGCGTTCACCTCGATGAGCTCGGCACGGCCGACGATCTCGTCGAGCGAGCGGAAGCCCAGCTCGGCGAGCAGCTCGCGGACCTCCTCCGCGATGAACTCCATGAAGTTCACCACGAACTCGGGCTTGCCGCTGAAGCGCTCGCGCAGCAGCGGATTCTGCGTCGCGACGCCCACCGGGCAGGTGTCGAGGTGGCACACGCGCATCATGATGCAGCCGCTGACGACCAGCGGCGCCGTGGCGAAGCCGAACTCCTCGGCGCCGAGGAGGGCGCCGATGATCACGTCGCGACCGGTCTTGAGCTGGCCGTCGACCTGCACGACGACGCGGTCGCGCATGCCGTTGAGCATGAGCGTCTGCTGGGTCTCGGCGAGGCCGAGCTCCCACGGCGTCCCGGCGTGCTTGAGGGAGTTCAGCGGGCTCGCGCCCGTGCCGCCGTCGTGACCGGACACGAGGACCACGTCGCTGAGCGCCTTGGCGACGCCCGCCGCGACGGCGCCGATGCCCGACTGGCTCACCAGCTTGGTGTGGATCCGCGCCTCGGGGTTCGCGCGCTTCAGATCGAAGATGAGCTGCTTGAGGTCTTCGATCGAGTAGATGTCGTGGTGCGGCGGCGGCGAGATGAGGCCCACCCCCGGTGTGCCGCCGCGTGTGCGGGCGACCCACGGGTACACCTTCTGCGGGGGCAGCTGACCACCCTCGCCCGGCTTGGCGCCCTGGGCGAGCTTGATCTGGATGTCGTCCGCCTCGGTGAGGTACAGGCTCGTGACGCCGAAGCGACCCGACGCGACCTGCTTGATCGCGCTGCGGCGCTCGGGGTCGAGAAGGCGGTCGGAGTCCTCTCCGCCCTCGCCGGTGTTCGACTTGCCGCCGATCCGGTTCATGGCGATCGCGAGGGTCTCGTGCGCCTCCTTGGAGATCGAGCCGTAGCTCATCGCACCCGTCGAGAAGCGCTTGACGATCTCCGAGACCGGCTCCACCTCGTCCAGCGGGACGGGCTTGCGGGTGCCGGTGCGCAGACGGAACAGGCCACGCAGGGTCTTGAGCTCCGCAGCCTGGTCGTCGACGAGCCGCGTGTACTCGCGGAAGATGTCGTAGCGGCGCTCGCGGGTCGAGTGCTGCAGCTTGAAGACCGTCTCCGGGCTGAACAGGTGCGGGGAGCCGTCGCGACGCCACTGGTACTCGCCACCGGTCCACAGGCGCTCGTGCGCCCTGGCCGCTGCATCCTCGGGGTAGGCGTAGTCGTGCCTCGCCTGGTTCTCCGCGAAGATGTCCTCGATGCCGATGCCGCCGAGCTTGGACTCGGTGCGCGTGAAGTACGCGTCGATGAGCTCCTGGCTGAGGCCCACGGCCTCGAACACCTGCGCTCCCGCGTAGGACGACACCGTCGAGATGCCCATCTTGGACATGATCTTCAGCACGCCCTTGCCCAGGGCGTAGATCAGGTTGCGGACGGCCTTCTCCGGCGAGATGCCGGTGATGTAGCCGGTGCGCACGAGGTGCTCGACGGTCTCCATCGCGAGATACGGGTTGATCGCGGATGCTCCGTAGCCGATGAGCGTCGCGACGTGGTGCACCTCGCGGACGTCTCCGGCCTCGACGATCAGACCGACCTTCATGCGGTTCTCACGGCGGATCAGGTGGTGATGCACCGCGGAGAGCATGAGCAGCGACGGGATCGGCGTGAGGTCCTTGTTGGAGTCGCGGTCGGAGAGGATGAGGAACTCCGCCCCCTGCTCGATCGCCTCGTCTGCTTCGGCGCACATCTCCGTCAGCCGATCCTCGAGCGACTGGGGTCCGGCGTCGAAGTGGTAGAGCCCCTTGATGGTCACGCTGGAGCGGCCGGGGAGGGCCTTGTCGATGTGGCGGATCTTCGCGAGCTCGTCGTTGTCGATCACTGGGAAGTCCAGCGACACCGTGCGGGTGTGCTCCGGCCCCCAGCTCAGGAGGTTCGCCTCAGGGCCGAGTCCGAGCTTGAGGCTGGTGACGACCTCTTCACGGATCGAGTCCAGCGGCGGGTTCGTCACCTGGGCGAACTGCTGCGTGAAGTAGTCGAAGAGCAGGCGCGGGCGCTTGCTGAGCACCGCGATCGGCGTGTCCGACCCCATGGCGCCGAGCGGTTCCACGCCGGTCTGCCCCATCGGGGTCAGCAGGATGCGCACTTCCTCCTCGGTGTATCCGAAGGTCCGCTGACGGCGGGTGATCGACGCGGGCGGATGCACGATGTGCTCGCGCTCGGGGAGGTCAGCGAGCCGGACCGCGCCGGCATCCAGCCATTCCTGCCACGGGTGCAGCGTCGCGAGATCGCGCTTGATCTCCTCGTCTTCGATGATCCGGCGCTGCGCCGTGTCGACCAGGAACATCTTTCCCGGCTGCAGACGGCCGCGGCGCTTGATGCGCTCGGGCTCGAACGTGAGCACGCCGGTCTCGGAGCCGATGACGATGAGCCCATCGGTGGTCTCCGTCCAGCGACCAGGACGCAGACCGTTGCGGTCGAGCGTGGCGCCGACGAGGGTGCCGTCGGTGAAGATGAGCGCGGCGGGGCCGTCCCACGGCTCCATCTGGTTCGAGTGGTACTCGTAGAAAGAACGCAGCTCCGGGGAGATGTCGGACTGCTTCTCGTACGCCTCCGGGACCATCATCATGATGGCGTGAGGCAGGCTGCGGCCGGTGAGGGTCAGCAGCTCGAGCACCTCGTCGAAGGAGGCCGAATCGCTGGCCCCGTCGGTACAGATCGGCAGGAGAGGCTCGACGTCGCCGAGCAGCTCCGACTCCAGCTGAGACTGCCGGGCGCGCATCCAGTTGCGGTTGCCGCCGACCGTGTTGATCTCGCCGTTGTGGGCGAGCATCCGCAGCGGCTGCGCGAGCGGCCACGACGGGAAGGTGTTGGTCGAGTAGCGCGAGTGCACGACGGCGAGCTCGGACATGAACCGCTCGTCCTGCAGGTCGGGGTAGAACGGCTCGAGTTGCAGCGTCGTGACCATGCCCTTGTAGCCGAGCGTGCGGGCGGACAGCGAGACGAAGTAGGCGCCGAGCTCATGACCTGCGCGCTTGCGGAGACGATAGGCGATGCGGTCGAGGGCGATGCCGGTGAGCGGCGCCTGCGAGTGGGTCGCTCCCCCGGCGCTCACGAAGAGCTGCTCGAACGCGGGGCGAGCCTCATCGGCGAGCTTGCCCAGGTTCTCGTTGACCGTGGGCACCTCGCGCCATCCAAGGACGCGCAGGCCCTCGGCGCGGGCGATCTTCTCGATGCCGGCCTTCTGCTGGCGGCGTTCGCTGGAGTCACGCGGGAGGAACGCCAGACCCGCGGCGTACTCGCCGACCGGTGGCAGTTCGAAATCCGTGACCGCACGCAGGAACGCGTCGGGCATCTGCGTCAGGATGCCCGCACCGTCTCCGGTGCCGGCATCCGAGCCGATCGCACCGCGGTGCTCGAGGTTGCGCAGCGCTTCGAGCGCCAGCGCGATGATGTCGTGGCCCGCCTCGCCGCGCAGTGTCGCGACCATGGCAAGGCCGCAGGCGTCCTTCTCGAACGCCGGGTTGTACATGCCCTGCTTCGGGGGGTAAGCGCCGGAAGCGCCGTACGGAGGCTGAAAATACACCTGTACCGTCCTCAGATCTTCGAGTGACCCGGGGACGTCATTGGCCGGGCGAATGCAGTGTGGTCCTCACGGACCGGCGGCTATCGAGAGCCTTCCGCGTCCGTGGGAGCGGTGCTTGTGGCCCTGGCTCCTGCGGGGACTTCTTCGACCGGAGGCTCACTCAGGTCTACGAAATCGGAGGGATTGTTCTGCGAGTCTACAACAGCGTCGAGATCCTTCCGACCTCGACCCGGCTGGTAGGGCGAGGGCTCCAGGCCGAGGTGACGACGCTGGACGACGAGGATGGCGAGACCGACGACGATGCCGATGATCGCAGCCCACACGTTGCTGCGCAGGCCGAGGATGATCTCGCTCGGGTCGATGCGGATCGACTCCCAGACCACACGGCCGGCGCTGTACCAGATCAGGTAGATCGCGAACAGGCGGCCCCACTGGAGGGACGTGGCCTTGCGGCTCAGCCAGAGCAGCACGATGACGCCGAGGCCGTTCCAGATGACCTCGTAAAGGAACGTCGGGTGGAACAGAGTGCCCTCGGCGAGGCCGGGAGGGAATGCCGAGTTCGTGGACTCGATCTCGAGTCCCCAGGGGAGGTCGGTGGGCAGACCGAAAAGCTCGTGGTTGAACCAGTTGCCGAAGCGTCCCATCGCCTGCGCGAGCAGAAGGCCGGGCGCGAGGGCGTCGGCGAAGGTCCAGAAGCGGATGCCGGTCCACCTGCAGCCGAGGTAGGCGCCCACCGCACCGCCGATGAGGGCGCCGAAGATCGCGATGCCGCCCTCCCAGATCGCCCACACCGAGCCGGGCTCGAAGGGGTTCCAGGTGTTCTTGCCCTCGCCGAAGTAGAAGTTCGGGTGCGTGAGCACGTGGAAGATGCGCGCGCCGATGATCGCGAGCGGCACGGCCAGGATCGAGATGTCGATCACGACCCACGGCTCCGCGCCGCGCCGCGTGAGGCGGTGGTTCGTCAGGAAGACCGCGGCGATGATGCCGGCGATGATGCAGAGGGCGTAGAAGTGGATCCGGATGGGTCCGAGGTCGAAGTAGGCGACCGGAGGACTCGGGATGCTGGCGAGCACGCCGGTGACGGTGCTGTGGAGCGCGAGGGACATGAGTGCGATTCTAGTTCTCGTGTACGGGGCGTGCCGACGACGTGCCGACGGCCAGGTTTCGGGTGACTTCGGCGAGGGCGGGGAGGCCGCCGTCGCGCAGGGCTCGGACGAGTGCGGTGCCGACGATCGCGCCGTCCGCGTACTCCGAGACGCCGGCGATCTGCTCGGCGGTGGAGATGCCGATGCCGACGCAGGTGCGGGTCGCGCCGTGGGCGCGCAGGCGTCCGACCAGGGTGCGGGCCGCGCGGTCGAGTTCGGCGCGCTCCCCCGTGATGCCCATGGTGGAGACGGTGTAGATGAAGCCGGTGGACGCCGAGACGATGAGGTCGAGGCGTGCGTCCGTCGACGTCGGCGCGGCGAGGAACACGCGGTCCAGGCCGGTGCGCTCGCTGGCCGCGATCCACTCCCCTGCGACATCCGGCGTGATGTCCGGGGTGATGAGCCCGGCGCCGCCGGCGGCGAGGAGGTCGTCCGCATAGCGGTCGACCCCGTACTGGAACACGGGGTTCCAGTACGTCATGACGAGGACGGGCACGTCCGTTGCCGCCGTGATCGCGCGGACCGCCGTGAACAGATCCTTCATGGTGAAGCCGTTGGCGAGCGCCGCCGTGGTCGCCTCCTGGATCACGGCGCCGTCCATCACCGGGTCGCTGTACGGCGGACCCAGCTCGATGATGTCGACGCCGTTCTCTGCCAGGGTGATGGCGGCCTGGATGCTGGTCTCGAGGTCGGGGAAGCCGACCGGGAGGTAGCCGACGAACACGCTGCGACCGGCGGCCTCGGCCTTCTGGATCGCCTCTTCGACGCGGCTCATCCGACTGCTCCCTCGTCGTACAGGTGGAAGTACCTGGCCGCTGTGTCCATGTCCTTGTCTCCGCGCCCGGAGAGGCACACCGCGAGGATCGCATCGGGCCCGAGCTCGCGGCCGAGCCGCAGCGCGCCGGCGAGGGCGTGCGCCGACTCGATGGCGGGGATGATGCCCTCCGTGCGGCTGAGAAGGCGCAGCGCCTGCATCGCCTCGTCGTCGGTGGCCGGGATGTACTCGGCGCGCCCGATGTCGGCGAGCCAGGAGTGCTCCGGTCCGACTCCGGGATAGTCGAGACCAGCGGAGATCGAGTGCGACTCGATCGTCTGCCCGTCTACGTCCTGCAGGACGTAGGTCTTCGAGCCGTGCAGGATGCCGGGGCGTCCGCGCTCGATGGAGGCGGCGTGCCTGTCGGTGTCGACGCCGTCGCCGGCCGCCTCGACCCCGTAGAGCTTGACGTGCTCGTCGTCGAGGAACGCGTCGAACATGCCGATCGCGTTCGAGCCGCCGCCGACGCACGCGATGACGGCATCCGGGAGCCTGCCCGCCTCGTCGAGGAGCTGCTGGCGCGCCTCTTCGCCGATGATCTTCTGGAAGTCGCGCACCATCGCCGGGAACGGATGCGGGCCCGCCGCCGTGCCGAAGATGTAATTGGTCGTCTCGACCGAGGCGACCCAGTCGCGGTAGGCGTCGTTGATCGCGTCCTTGAGGGTGCGGGATCCCGAGGTGACCGCGACCACCTCTGCCCCGAGGAGGCGCATACGGGCGACGTTCAGGGCCTGGCGCTCGGTGTCGACCTCGCCCATGTAGATCGTGCAGTCCAGGCCGAACAGCGCCGCAGCGGTGGCCGTGGCGACGCCGTGCTGTCCTGCCCCGGTCTCGGCGATCACGCGGGTCTTGCCCAGTCGCTTGGTCAGCAAGGCCTGCCCGAGGACGTTGTTGATCTTGTGCGACCCGGTGTGGTTGAGGTCCTCGCGCTTGAGGAAGATCCTCGCGCCGCCGGCGTGCTCGGCGAAGCGCTGCACCTCGGTGAGCGGAGACGGGCGGCCCGCGTACGAGCTCAGGAGACCGGCGAGCTCGGCGCGGAACGCCGGGTCGGCGATCGCGTCGGCGTAGGCCTCGGTGAGCTCGTCGATCGCGGCGATCAGCGACTCGGGCATGTAGCGCCCGCCGTAGTCGCCGAAGAGCGGTCCGTGCTGGTCACGGAGACTCATCACACCTCCAGGAAGGTCTTGAGCGTGGCGACCGGATCGCCCGTGACGAGCGCCTCTCCGATCAGGACGACGTCTGCACCGGCCGAACGGTAGTGCGTGACATCTGCGGGGGTGAGCACCGCGGACTCGGCGATCTTGACCGCGGAGTCCGGGATGCGATCGGCCAGGCGGCCGAAGAGGTCGCGGTCGAGCTCGAGGGTCTTCAGATCGCGTGCATTGACCCCGATGAGCGGCGAGCCGAGATCGATCGCCGCCTCGAGCTCGTCTGCCGAATGGGTCTCGACGAGCGGGGTCATGCCCAGATCGGTGATGAAGCCGAACAGGTCGCGCAGCACCGCGGGCTCGAGGCCCGCGACGATGAGCAGGACGAGGTCGGCGCCGGCGGCGCGCGCCTCGAGCACCTGGTAGCGCGTCGCAATGAAGTCCTTGCGCAGCACGGGCAGGGACACCCGGGCCGTCACGGCCTCGAGGTCGGCCAGACTGCCGCCGAAGCGGCGCTCCTCGGTGAGGACGCTGATCGCGGATGCGCCGCCGGTCTCGTACAGCGACGCCTGATGAGCGGGATCGGGGATCTCCGCGAGGGCGCCGCGCGACGGGCTCGCACGCTTGACCTCGGCGATGATCTTGACGCGCTCGGCGGGAGCGAGGAAGGCCAGTGCGTCCTTGGCAGCCGGGCGTGCGAGAGCAGCGCGCTCGACCTCGGCGAGAGGCCTCGTGAGGGCACGACGCTCTGCGTCTGCGACTGCGCCGGCCGTCAGGTCGGCGAGGACCACTAGTGGCCCTTCGGCTGGTACTTGGGGCCCTTCACGCCGTAGCCGGCCTTGGCCATGATCCAGCCCACGAGGGCGCCGATCGGGATGATCACGACGGAAGCCCACACGAGCGCCGGCTGCTCGAAGCAGAACGCGACGGTGGCCATCGTGAAGCCCAGGAGCATGATGATCACGGCCGTCCAGGCCGCAGGCGAGTGTCCGTGGCCGGGGTCAGCGATCGGGTTGGTCATGTTCTCCTCCGGGGGACGACGTGCAGGATCGGTTTCAGTCTATCGGTGTCAACGAGTGGGATCGGTTCCGCGCGACAGCTCGTCCCAGGAATCGACGGCGTCGACCGGACCGGCCGTCGGCGTCGAGGGCGCGGCATCGGTCGCATAGCGGCGTCCGCCCTTCTTCCAGGCCCGTCCTGTGAGCAGGACCACCACGGATGCTGCGAGCAGGACGACCCATCCGACCAGCGCGATCACCGGCCACGCGGTGGGCACGATGGCCTTCACCACGTCGGACAGGGCGTCACCGCCGGCGAGTCCCGTCGTCTCGGTCACGGTCGAGCGGACGGCGCTCACCGGAGCGGTCAGCAGGAGCTGAAGCGTGGTCCATCCGAGCAGCAGCGCGGTCGCCCCGGCCAGAACCCCGAACACGAGGCGCAGCGCGCGCCCGGTGATCGACAGGGCCGCTCCGAGAGCGAGCACGGCGAGGCTCAGGGGCGCGAGAAGCGGGACCGCGGATGCACCGGGGACGAGGATGTCCGCTCCGGCATCCGCCCGCTGCACCGTCAGCCAGGTCTGCGTCGACGAGATGATGCCGATCGCCCCGCCGAGGAGGAATCCGGAGACGGAGAGCGAGCGCCCTCTGCGCACCAGGTCCATCAGGAGCCCGTCCCGACGACCGCGTCCAGGTCGGTCGTGTCGAAGCAGGTGCGGGTCCCGGTGTGGCACGCGGGGCCGGTCTGCTCGACGAGGAGCAGGATCGCGTCGCCGTCGCAGTCGAGGCGCGCCTCCCGCACGACCTGGATGTGGCCGGAGGTGTCGCCCTTGCGCCAGTACTCCTGACGCGAGCGCGACCAGTAGACGGCGCGACCCGATGTGAGCGTGCGACGCAGCGCCTCGGCATCCACCCAGGCGAGCATGAGGACCTCGCGCGTGTCCCACTGCTGCACGATGACGGGGGCGAGACCGTCGGCGTTGAACGCGACCTGTGCGATGCGCTCCTCGATGTCGCTCATCGGACGAGAACCCCTTCCGCGCGCAGCGCGTCCTTGACGTCGCCGACCGTGAGCGCTCCGGTGTGGAACACGCTCGCGGCGAGAACGGCATCCGCGCCCGCCTTGATCGCGGGAGCGAAGTGCGACGCGGCTCCCGCTCCGCCCGAGGCGATGACCGGCACGGATGCGGTCTCGCGCATGAGGCGGACGAGTTCGAGATCGAACCCGTCCCTGGTGCCGTCGGCGTCGATCGAGTTCACGAGCAACTCCCCCGCTCCCCGCTCCGCGGCCTCACGGGCCCACTCCAGCGCATCCAGCGTGGTCTGCTGGCGGCCGCCGTGGGTCGTCACGACGAATCCGGACGGCGTGGTGTCGGCGCGCTTGACGTCGAGGGACAGCACGAGCACCTGCGCCCCGAAACGGTCGGCGATCTCGCCGATGAGCTCGGGGCGGGCGATCGCCGCCGAGTTCACGCCGACCTTGTCGGCGCCGACGGCCAGGAGCCGCGCCACATCGTCGACACTGCGGATTCCCCCGCCGACGGTGAGGGGGACGAACACCTGCTCCGCGGTGCGCTGCACCACGTCGTACGTCGTGGCCCTGGCGTCGACGGTCGCGGTGACGTCGAGGAAGGTGATCTCGTCGGCGCCCTGCGCCGCATAGTGCCGCGCGAGCTCCACCGGGTCGCCCATGTCACGGAGATTCTCGAAGTTGACGCCCTTGACGACGCGGCCATCGGCCACATCGAGGCACGGGATGACGCGACTGGCGAGCGTCATCAGAGCCTCGCGGCGTGGATGGCGGTGACCAGGATCGCCCGCGCCCCGAGCGCGTAGAGGTCGTCCATCACCTGATTGACGCCACGACTAGGCACCATCACGCGCACAGCGACCCAGGAGGGGTCACGCAGCGGCGAGATGGTCGGGGACTCGCGGCCGGAGGCGATGGCCACGGCCTGGTCGACGAGGTCTGCGGGGAGGTCGTAGTCGAGCAGCACGAACCGCCGCGCGACCATGACGCCGCGCAGACGGCGCAGCAGCGTGTCGGTGCCCTCGGCCTCGCCTGGGCGGCTAATCAGGACAGCCTCGGACTCGAGGATGACCGGACCGAAGATCTCGAGGCCGGCCTGACGCAGCGTCGTGCCGGTGGAGACGACGTCGGCGACGGCATCCGCCACACCGAGCCGCACAGCCGACTCGACCGCGCCGTCGAGCTGGACGAGCTCGGCGTCGACACCGCGCTCACGGAGGAACGCGCCGACGAGTCCCGGGTATGCGGAGGCGACACGCACGCCGTTGAGGTCCTCCACGGACGTGAAGCGACCGGGAGGGCCCGCGAAGCGGAACGTCGACCCGCCGAAGCCGAGCTGCTCGATCTCACGCGCAGACCGCTGCACGTCGAGCAGCAGGTCGCGGCCGGTGATGCCCACGTCGAGGGCTCCGGAGGAGACGTAGGTCGCGATGTCACGGGGACGGAGGAAGAAGAACTCGACGTCGTTCTCGGCGTCGATGACGTGCAGGGTCTTCGGGTCGCGACGACCGGCATAGCCGGCCTCCGCGAGCATCTCGGCGGCGGTCTCGGAGAGAGAGCCCTTGTTGGGAACAGCAATGCGCAGCATGATCGGCTTTCAGATCGGATCGGAAGTATCGGAGCGCATCACAGATGTCGGTAGACGTCCGCGAGGGAGAGTCCCTTCGCGATCATCATCACCTGCAGGTGGTACAGCAGCTGCGAGATCTCCTCGGCAGCGGCCTCGTCGGATTCGTACTCGGACGCCATCCACACCTCGGCGGCCTCCTCCACGATCTTCTTGCCGATCGTGTGGACCCCGCCGTCGAGCTCGGCGACCGTACCCGATCCCTCGGGGCGAGTCTCCGCCTTCAGGCTGAGCTCCGCGAACAGTTCGTCGAAAGTCTTCACGGTTCCAGGCTAGCGGCTCTCGCGAGCTCTCTCAGCCGGGTGACGGCCGCCTCGACGTCATCGGCGCCGTAGACCGCCGACCCGGCGACGAACGTGTCGGCGCCGGCGGCCGCGGCGATCTCGATCGTGCTGTCCGCGATGCCGCCGTCGACCTGGAGCCAGACCGAGGATCCGCGGCGCTTCGCCTCATCGGCGAGCCCGCGCAGCTTGGGCATGGTCTCGCCCATGAATCCCTGTCCCCCGAATCCAGGCTCGACCGTCATCACGAGGATCTGGTCGAACTCGTCGAGGATCTCGTAGAGCCCGTCGGCGGGCGTGCCGGGCTTGACCGCCACTCCCGCGCGTGCGCCGATGCTGCGGAGTCGCCGGGCGAGTGCGACCGGATCCGACGCCGCCTCGAGGTGGAAGGTGACGCTGGCCGCCCCCAGCTCGGCGTACCCCGGCGCCCAGCGGTCGGGATCCGTGATCATCAGGTGGACGTCGAGCGGGATCGGGCTCGTCGCCTGGATGCGCTCGACCATCTGCGGCCCGAAAGTGAGGTTCGGCACGAAGTGGTTGTCCATGACGTCGACGTGGGCGAAGTCGGCTGACGCGATCTTCGCGAGGTCGCGCTGCATGTTCACGAAATCCGCGGCGAGGATGCTGGGGTTGATGCGGGGGGCTGCGGGAAGGTCGGCCATGCGCCCATTATCCCTGGTGCGGACGAGCCCTTCCCTGCGGCGGCGGACGTCGATCGGGCTACGAAGGCCCCGTCGGCGTCAGAACGGCGTCGCCAGGCGAAGCCCGCGGAGCAGCGCCGTTGTCAGGACCGCTTCCGGATCAGCGCGAGGAACATCGCGTCGGTTCCGTGGCGGTGGGGCCAGAGCTGCACGCGTCCTGGCCCGTCGTCGCCGAGATCGATGGGCGAGTCCGACACGTCGGCGAGGATCGCGCGGGCGTCGATCTCCTCGGCATCCGTGCGCGTGCGCAGCACCTCCTGTACGACACCCGTCGTCTCGGCGAGGTGCGGTGAGCAGGTGACGTACGCGACGATCCCACCGGGGACGAGCGCGTCGATCGCTCCCGAGAGCAGCTCGGTCTGCAGGGGCACGAGCTCGGCCACGTCGGCGGGCGACTTGCGCCATCGCGCCTCCGGTCGGCGCCGCAGCGCCCCGAGACCGGTGCAGGGCGCGTCCACGAGGATGCGGTCGAATCGGCCGGGGTGCGCGGCCGTGAAGGCACGACCGTCCTCCTCGTGGACGATCACCTCGGCGGGGACGGGCTCGAGGGCGTTGCGGACGAGACCTGCGCGCGCCGGGACCACTTCGTTGGCCTCGAGAACGGCGCCGTGCTCATGGGCGATCGCCGCCAACAGGGCCGTCTTGCCCCCGGGGCCCGCGCAGAGGTCGAGCCAGCGCTCACCGTCTCTGATCGGGGCCGCGTCGGCCAGGGCGAGGGCGACCAGCTGCGAGCCCTCGTCCTGCACACGGACGGCGCCGCCGGATGCCGAGACGATCCGGTGCGGGTCGCCGCCCGGCG
The DNA here is from genome assembly GCF_038397765.1 of Microbacterium sp. LWH10-1.2. Taxonomy (NCBI): domain Bacteria; kingdom Bacillati; phylum Actinomycetota; class Actinomycetes; order Micrococcales; family Microbacteriaceae; genus Microbacterium; species Microbacterium sp. LWH10-1.2. Next base: position 1,474,501 of record NZ_CP151638.1, on the reverse strand, counting down.
ATCCGAACGCCGTCGGAGCGTAGGGACGTCGCGGCTCCCCCGTGGGCGCGAGCCCCGGCAGAGCGACCAGAGTGACCTCGGGCGACAGGTTGTCGGCCTCGAGAAGGGTCTCGAGCTCCTCGGCGCGCCCCTCCGCCGCGAGTGCGCGACGCAGGGCTCGGATGATCCAGACCGGGTGCGCGCTGCGCAGTGCGAGTCGCTCGTCGTCGGAGCGGGCATCGGCCTCGATGCGGTCCTGCCACTCCCCCGGCGTCTCCCTGGAGATGCGGCGCAGCACCGCGTTGGCGAAGCTCGCCGCTCCGCGCCCCTGCACGGAGGCGACGAGGTTGACCGACTCGTTCACCGCAGCGTGCGAGGCGACCCTCGTCGCGAGCAGCTGGTGCGTCGCCAGCCGCAGCGCGTCGAGGACGGCCGGATCGATGTCGGACGCCGGTCGATCAGCGGCGGCCGCGATGATGGCGTCGTAGGTGCCGCGGCGGCGGAGCGTTCCGTAGGTGAGCTCGGTCGCGAGGGCGGCGTCCTGCGGGTTCAGCTGCGCGTCGGCGATCACGGACGGCAGCATCAGGTTGGCGTAGGCATCGGCATCCGACACGGCGCGCAGCACGTCGTAGGCGACGCGTCGAGCGGGCTGCACGGTCCGCACGGGTCCACGCGGGGACTGGGATCTGTTCTGCGGAGAGGGACGTCGCGGGGAAGACCGTCCGTCACGCTGTCGCTCGCCGCTCACAGCCCTGCTCGCAGACCCTCGGAGCGCTGGCCGCGCCACCAGTCGACGGCGTTCATGGCTCCCTTGCCCGCCGGTTGCACCCGGGTGACCGCGAGCGGCGCCGATCCGGTGCCGATGAGCAGGGCGCTCTTGGTCGAGACGATCTCCCCTGGCTCCAGCGGGTTCTCCGCGGACGGCGCCGCGTCGAGGATCTTCACCCTGACGCCCTCCACGGTCGTGTGGGCTCCCGGCTCGGGTGTCACGCCGCGGAACCTGGAGAACACCTTCTCCAGCGGCTGGGTCCAGTCGAGGAGGCCGTCTTCCAGGGACAGCTTGGGAGCGAGGGACTCCTGCCCGGTCTGCGGAACCGCCCGAGCGGTGCCGTCGGCGATGCCCGCGACGACGTCTGCGGTGAGCGCCGCGCCGTCGATCGCCAGTGCGTCGAGCGCGGCATCCGCCGTCGCATCAGCGGGAACGTCCACCGTGCGCATCGCGAAGACGTCACCGGCATCGAGGGCGGGAACCAGCTGGAACACGCTCGCCCCGAGCTCGGCGTCTCCGGCGATCAGCGCCCGCTGCACCGGCGCGGCGCCGCGCCAGGCGGGGAGGAGGGAGAAGTGCAGGTTGATCCATCCGTGCACCGGCGCGGACAGCAGCGGCTCGCGGACGAGGCCTCCGTACGCCACGATCACGCCGAGTTCCGCACCGAGGGCGGTGATGGCGGTGGTGGCGGCGTCGTCGAGGCGCGTCGTCTTGATGATCGGGAGGCCGAGCTCGTCGGCGGCCTGGGCCACCGGCGACGGCGTCAGGACGCGCTTGCGTCCGAGCGGTGCATCGGGCCGGGTGACGACCGCGGCGATGTCATGATCCGCCGCGAGGCGGCGCAGGGTGGGTACGGCAGCCGACGGCGTGCCGGCGAAGACGAGGCGCATGAAAGGTTCTCCGGAAGGGTTAGAGCTCTGGATCGAGGATATCGAGGCGGACCGAGAGCGTGCTGCGGTTCGTGCGTCCCTTGCGGCGACGGGTGCTGACGGCTTCGGCGACGACCGACGCCCGCAGGGTCGCCGCGACACGGCTGCCAGCGCCGTAGTCGAACCGCACGAGAGCACGCACCCGCTGCGGGACGTCATCGGACTCGATGGGCACGGGTCCCAGCACGGCATCCCGGGGCAGGGCGAGTTCGGCCAGCGATTCGAGCGCCCGTGCGACGGCCTCCTGGGTTCCCTCGACCAGGGCGACCCTGGCCGACGGCGGCATGTGCAGGGGGGCGCGCTCGGCGAGTTCGGCGCGCGCATAGCCCGCCTGATTCCAGGTCGCGAGGGCGCGGGCGACCCCACCGTCGACGCCCACGAGATGGACGGGCGCCCCTGGCGCGGCGAGGGCTGCGGCATTGGACCACCAGCGAAGGCAGGCCTCTCCGATGCGGAGATCGGGGGCCTGCAGCATACGAGGACCGTCCAGCAGCACGACGGCGCGGTAGCCGCCGTCTGCCAGCGGCTCCGCTCCCCTGGTCGCGACGACCAGTGCGGGCTTGTCGGCCACGCGCTCTACCGGGTGCGCGCTGTCGGCGACGATCACGCGGATGCCGGGGAACGCACGGCCGAGCTCGTCGGCGGTCCGTTCGCTGCCGGAGGAGGCGAGACGCAGCTGCGTCGACGAGCAGGAGGGGCAGGCCCACGCCCGCGCTCCCCTGCCGCACCAGCCGCACACCGGCACCGCTCCTCGGTGCGCCGCTCCGAGGGGTCCGCCGCAGTGGGCGCATCGCGCAGGGGCTCGGCACTCGGCGCACACGAGCGAGGGGGCGAACCCTGGTCGGGACACCTGCACGAGGACAGGACCCTCGGATGCCGCGGTACGCGCCGAGAGGAAAGCCGAGGACGGCATCCGCTGCGGCGACTGCTGCTCCATCTCCTGCGGGGTGGCGAGGATCACGCGCGGCATGACGCGGCGGGCGGCCCTCACGTCCTGCAGCCACCCGTGCGCGACGAGCCGCTCGACGTCGGTCGTCCGGGTGTGGCCCGCGAAGATGAGCGCGGATCCCTCTTCTCCCTGGCGGAGGAGAGCCACATCTCGAGCGTTCGCATAGGGGGCGAGCGGCTCGCCGAGCAGCGGGTCTCCGTCGTCCCAGATGGCGACGAGACCGGCCCTCGTCGGCGCGTAGACCGCGGAACGGTTGCCGACGACGATGCACGGCGCGTCCTCGAGAGAGCGGAGGAACGAGCGGTAGCGGTCGGGGTTCGTCTGCCGTGAGTCGTAACGCGCGACAGCCTCCGCCGGCACGAGTCGTTCGAGAGCGGCGAGGAGCCGATCCAGGTCCCGGTGGTCGGGGACCACGAGGATGCTCGAACGGCCGGACGCCAGCATCCTCGTCGCCGCCGAAGCCAGCAGCAGAGCCCACCCCGGCGTGTCCGCCTGCAGCTGGGGAATGGCCTCGACGGCTGCGCGACCGCCGTCATCGAGCACGTCGGCGAGGCCGTCGTAGGCGGAGACCACGTCGTCGGCGCTGGCCTGCGCGTCGGCGGAGGGGATGACGGCGGGCGCATCCGCCGTCCAGGCCTTCTCAACGCGGACCTGACGCTTCGGGATCACGAGCCGGAGGACGTCGGATGCCGAGCCCGCCGCACGGTCGGCGACCCGGCGCGCGAGGCTGTGCAGACGCTCGGGGAGGACGGCGACCGTCGACACGATGCTGTCCACCTCGGACAGCGGGCGATCCGCGTCGTCCTCCGTGTCGATCTCGACGACGTACCCGTCGATCACGCGTCCTGCGGTGCGCAGCGGCACCCGGACGCGCACCCCGAGCGGCACGTCGCCGAGCGCGTCGGGCAGCGAGTAGTCGAAGAGCCGATCGAGCTGCGGCAGCGGCGAGTCCAGGAGCACGCGCGCGATGCGTCGGCTCTGCGTCGTCATCAGAGGCGACTCGCCGTCAGAGCCCGGCGGCGCGACGAAGCTCTTCGGCGTGGTCGGTGCGCTCCCACGTGAAATCGGGCAGCTCGCGGCCGAAGTGCCCGTAGGCGGCGGTCTGCGCGTAGATCGGACGCAGGAGGTCGAGCTCCTCGATGATCGCCTGCGGGCGCAGATCGAAGACCTTCGTGATCGCGGCGATGATGGCGTCGTCCGACACCGCACCGGTGCCGAACGTCTCGACGTACAGGCCGACGGGGCGCGCGACGCCGATCGCGTAGGCGACCTGCACTTCGAGCCGCTCTGCGAGACCCGCCGCCACGGCGTTCTTCGCGACCCAGCGGGTCGCGTACGCGCCGGAGCGGTCGACCTTGGACGGGTCCTTGCCGCTGAAGGCACCGCCGCCGTGCCTCGCGGCGCCGCCGTAGGTGTCGATGATGATCTTGCGTCCGGTCAGACCGGCATCGCCCTTCGGTCCTCCGGTCACGAACGGACCGGCGGGGTTGATGTAGAAGGTGACGTCGTCGAGGTCGAGGCCCGTCGTCGCCAGCACAGGATCGATGACGTGCTCGCGGACCTGCGCCTTGAGGTCGTCCTGGGAGATGTCGGGATTGTGCTGCGTGGACAGCACGACGGCGTCGACGGTCTTCGGCGTGAAGCCGTCGTAGCCCAGCGTGACCTGGGTCTTGCCGTCGGGGCGCAGGAACGGCAGCAGCCCGGTTCGGCGGACCTCGGTCAGGCGCTCCGCGAGGCGGTGCGCCGTCCACGCGGCCATCGGCATGAGCTGCGGCGTCTCGTTCGTCGCGAAGCCGAACATGATGCCCTGGTCTCCTGCGCCGAGACCGTCCAGCGGGTCGGTCGACGTGCCATCGCGGTGCTCCTGTGCGTTGTCGACGCCGCTCGCGATGTCGCCCGACTGCTCGCCCACCGAGACGCTCACGCCGCACGAGGAGCCGTCGAAGCCCGTGTCGCTCGAGGTGTAGCCGATGCCGTTCACGACATCGCGGACGATCGTGGGGATGTCGACGTACGCCTCGGTGCGGATCTCGCCGGCGACGTGGACGAGGCCGGTCGTGACCAGCGTCTCCACGGCGACGCGGGAGCCCGGATCCTTGGCGAGAAGCGCGTCGAGGATGCTGTCGGAGATCTGGTCGCAGATCTTGTCCGGGTGCCCTTCGGTGACGGACTCGGACGTGAACAGACGCAGCGCGCTCATCAGGACTCCAGAACGGGATCGAAGGGTGTGAGGGTGTGAACCCATTCTGAACCGCGCCGCCGACAATGCGGCGGCGCGGCTCCGAATATCACTCTGCGTGACGCAGGCGGAGCTTGTCCTCGTTGATCTCGTGCAGCGCGATGGTCAGCGGCTTGTCCTCGACGGACGAGTCGACGAGCGGCCCCACGTTGTCGAAGAGGTTGCCCTCGTGCAGGTCGGAGTAGTAGTCGTTGATCTGACGCGCGCGCTTCGCCGCGTAGATGACGAGCTCGTACTTGGAGTCGACACGGTCGAGCAGGTTGTCGATGGGGGGATCGATGATGCCCTTGTTGTGGTGTCCGGCCATGATGGGACCTCCTGATAAGGCGACGGGTTCGTCGCGAAGACGGTGCAATGGGCGCGCGACCCTTCGACAAGCTCAGGGACCATCGAACAGCTGATGCCTCTGGTCAGCGCGCAGAGCCTGAGGACAATTCTACGACCTCCGCGGCCGCGGTGGCGACGTCCTCGTTCACGATGAGGTGATCGAACTCGTTCTGGGCGGCGAGTTCCACCTTCGCGGTGCGCAGGCGGCGGGCCCTCTCCTCGGCGTTCTCGGTGCCGCGGCCGACGAGGCGGTGGACGAGTTCGTCCCAGGTCGGCGGCAGCAGGAAGATCAGCGTCGCGGCCGGCTCGGCCTTGCGCACCTGGCGCGCTCCCTGCAGATCGATCTCGAGGAGGACGGTCCTGCCATCGGCCAGCGCGGCGTCGATCGGTGCACGCGGGGTGCCGTAACGGGACCGGTTGTGCACGACCGCGTACTCGAGGAGCTCGCCCTCGGCGATGAGACGGTCGAACTCCGCATCGTCGACGAAGTAGTAGTGCACGCCGTCGATCTCACCGGGGCGCGGGGCGCGGGTCGTCGCGGACACCGACAGGTGGATCTCGGGGTTGTTCTCACGGATGTGCGCCGCGACCGTGCCCTTGCCGACCGCGGTGGGGCCGGCCAGCACGAGCAGACGGCTGCGTCCCCCTCGCGGCTCCAGCACGGGGAAGCGCCCGTCGAGCCACTCGGCCAGCACGACGCGCTGCCGCACGCCGAGACCCCCCAGGCGCTTCACCGGCGAGATCTGCAGCTCGTCCAGAATGCGGTCGCGCTTGCCGGCGCCGATAGCGGGCAGCGCCAGCAGGAAGTCGGTGATCCGCATGGATCCCTCGACCGAGTCGGCGTCGGCGATCGCGCGCTCCAGGACCTTCTGCGGCGTGATCACGCGCATGGTGAGGTCGCGCTTGAGCGAGGCGCGCGCGCGGCGGCGCTCGACGGCCCGGCGCGCTGCGGCTGCCCGATCGACCTCGGGTACGGAACGGTTCTCAGCCACGTGTCGACTCCGAGTACTCTGCGACGCGAGCGTCGATGGCGGCGGACAGGCCGTCGGGGCCTGCCGAGAGGATGCTGCGGCTCTCGCTCGCGATGACGGCGTCGCTCATCGGTCCGAACCGGGCGACGAGATCGGCAGGCGTCGCCCCCTGTGCGCCGAAGCCGGGTGCGAGGAGGGGTGCGACCGGGGAGAACGCGGAGATCCCGGCATCCGCCCAGTCGACGGTGGCGCCGACGACGAATCCGACGTCGCCCCACTCCCCTGCCTGCACGGTCTCCCGGTTGCGGGCCGACACGTCGGCGATGATGTCGGCGGATACGGTTCTGCCTGTCGCCGACACCGACCGCTGCAGCAGCTCGGCCTCCGTGTTGCTCGTGGAGGCGAGGACGAAGAGCCCCTTGCCACCCCCGGCCGCGAGGTCGAACGCGCCGTCCAGTGCCCCGACGCCGAGGAAGGGGTTCACGGTGAGCGCATCTACTTCCAGCGGGGAGCCCGGAGTGAGCCAGGCGGCCGCGTAGGCATCCATCGTCGTGCCGATGTCGCCGCGCTTGGCGTCCGCGATCACGATCAGGTCCGCCGCTCTCGCCGCGGCGAGCACGTCTTCCAGAGCGGCGATCCCCTGCGAGCCGAACCGCTCGAAGAACGACACCTGCGGCTTCACGATGCCCACACGATCGGCTGCGGCATCCACCGTCCGCAGACCGAACTCTCGCACGCCGTCCGCATCCTGGGGCAGACCCCACGCGTCGAGCAGTGCCGCATGCGGATCGATGCCCACGCAGAGCGGGCCCCGTGCGGTCAGCGTCGCACGGACCCGCTCGCCGAAGCGTTCGCTCACACCGTCGCCTTCCGGTCGATGGCGTACTCCTGCAGGCTCCGGACCTCGAACCCCTCGTGCGCGGCGTCCATTCCGCTCACGGCTGCGCCCAGCACCGCCATGGTCGTGAAGAGCGCCTTGTCCGCGGCGACGGCCGCCGCGCGGATCTCGTAGCCGTCGGCGCGCGCCGCCCCACCGGAGGGCGTGTTCACGACGATGTCGATCTCGCCCTCGTTGATGAGGTCGACGATGTTCCGCGCTCCGGACTCCTGGGTCTCGCTGTACTTCTCCACCACGGTCACCGCGATGCCGTTGCGGGACAGGATCTCTGCGGTGCCCTCGGTCGCGACGATCGTGAACCCGAGCTGCTGCAGACGGTGCGCCGGAAGGATCACCGCGCGCTTGTCGGAGTCGGCCACCGAGATGAACACCGTGCCCGAGGTCGGCATGCCGCCGTATGCGGCTGCCTGGCTCTTCGCGAACGCCGTCGGGAAGTCACGGTCGATGCCCATGACCTCGCCGGTCGAGCGCATCTCCGGGCCGAGGATCGAGTCGACGGTCTTGCCGTCGGCCGTGCGGAACCGCTTGAACGGCAGCACGGCCTCCTTGACGGCGACCGGGGAGCCGAGCGGCACGCGCGATCCGTCCTGCGCGGGGAGCATCCCCTCGCCCTTCAGTTCCGCGATCGTGGAGCCCGCCATGATGCGGCTGGCGGCCTTCGCGAGCGGGATCCCGAGCGCCTTGGAGACGAACGGCACCGTGCGGCTCGCGCGCGGGTTCGCCTCGATCACGTAGAGCACGCCGGCGCTGATCGCGAACTGCACGTTGAGCAGACCGCGCACCCCCACGCCCTCGGCGATGGCCAGTGTCGCCTCACGGACACGGTCGACGTCGGCGCGGCCGAGCGACACGGGGGGCAGGGTGCAGCTGGAGTCGCCGGAGTGGATGCCGGCCTCCTCCAGGTGCTCCATCACGCCGCCGATGTACAGCTCGACGCCGTCGTACAACGCGTCGACGTCCAGCTCGATCGCGTCGTCGAGGAAGCGGTCGACCAGGAGCGGCTTGCCCTCCTCGATCACGACCTCCCCGGCGGTGCGGACGAAGTAGTCGCGCAGCGCATCGGTGCCGTAGACGATCTCCATGCCGCGTCCGCCGAGCACGAAGCTCGGGCGCACGAGCACGGGGTAGCCGATCTCCTCGGCCACGGCCACGGCTCCGTCCGCGTCGATCGCGGTGCCGTGGCGCGGCGCCAGGAGGCCCGCCTTGTCGAGGAGCTGCGAGAACAGCTCGCGCTCCTCGGCGATGTCGATCGCGGCGGGGCTGGTCCCGAGCACGGTGTACCCGGCCGCCTCGATGCCCTTGGCGAGGCCGAGGGGCGTCTGGCCGCCGAGCTGGCAGACGACACCGAGGATCTTGCCGCTCGCAGCCTCGGCATCGAGCACCTCGAGCACGTCCTCGAGCGTCAGCGGCTCGAAGTAGAGGCGGTCGGAGGTGTCGTAGTCGGTGGACACGGTCTCCGGGTTGCAGTTGACCATGACGGTCTCGAACCCGGCGTCCGACAGCGCGAAGGACGCGTGGACGCAGGAGTAGTCGAACTCGACGCCCTGACCGATGCGGTTCGGACCGGACCCGATGATGACGATCTTGGTCCGCTCGGACGGCGCCACCTCCGACTCGAAGTCGTAGCTCGAGTAGTGGTACGGCGTGAGCGCGGGGAACTCGCCTGCGCAGGTGTCGACCGTCTTGTACACGGGGCGGATGCCCAGTCCGTGGCGCACGCCGCGGACCTCGGCCTCCGTCGTGCCGCGGAGCTGCGCCAGCTGGGCGTCGGAGAAGCCGTGCTCCTTCGCGTAGCGGAGGGTGGCGGCATCCAGCTCGTCCGCGGTGCGGACGAGCTCGGCGACCTCGTTGATCAGGACGATCTGGTCGAGGAACCACGGATCGATGGCCGTGGCCTCGAAGGCCTGCTCGACGGTGGCGCCCTTGCGCAGCGCCTGCTGCAGCGTGACGATGCGACCGTCGGTCGGAATCTTCGAGATCTCCAGGAGCTCGTCGACCGTGCGGTCCTCCGCGCCCCAGTGGAAGCTCGATCCGCGCTTCTCGAGCGAGCGCAGCGCCTTCTGCAGCGCCGTCGCGTAGTTGCGGCCGATGGCCATCGCCTCGCCGACCGACTTCATGGTCGTGGTGAGCGTGGCGTCGGCCGCGGGGAACTTCTCGAAGGCGAAGCGCGGGACCTTCACCACGACGTAGTCGAGCGTGGGCTCGAAGCTCGCCGGGGTGACCCCGGTGATGTCGTTCGGGATCTCGTCGAGGCGGTATCCCAGAGCGAGCTTGGCCGCGAGCTTCGCGATGGGGAAGCCCGTCGCCTTCGAGGCGAGCGCGCTCGACCGCGAGACGCGCGGGTTCATCTCGATGACGATGATGCGTCCGTTGGAGGGGTCGACGGCGAACTGGATGTTGCAGCCGCCCGTGTCGACGCCCACGGCGCGGATGATGTCGATGCCGATGTCGCGGAGCTTCTGGTACTCGCGGTCGGTGAGCGTGAGGGCGGGGGCCACCGTGATGGAGTCGCCCGTGTGCACGCCGACGGGGTCGACGTTCTCGATGGAGCAGACCACGACCGTGTTGTCGGCCGTGTCGCGCATGAGCTCGAGCTCGTACTCCTTCCAGCCGAGGATGGACTCCTCCAGGAGCACCTCGGTGGTCGGCGAGTCCCGCAGACCCGCGCCGCCGATGCGACGGAGGTCCTCTTCGTCGTATGCGAAGCCGGAGCCGAGGCCGCCCATCGTGAACGAAGGCCGGACCACCAGCGGGTACCCGAGCTCGGCGGCGCCCGCGAGCAGGTCGTCCATCGTGTGCGCGATGACGCTGCGTGCGACGTCGGCACCGGCGTCGAGGACGAGCTGCTTGAAGATCTGGCGGTCCTCGCCCTTCTTGATGGCATCGACCTTGGCGCCGATCAGCTCGACGTCGTACTTGGCGAGGATGCCGCGGGCGTCCAGCTCCATCGCGGCGTTGAGGGCGGTCTGTCCGCCGAGGGTCGGGAGGATGGCGTCGGGCCGCTCCTTCGCGATGATCGTCTCGATGACCTCGGGGGTGATCGGCTCGATGTACGTCGCGTCCGCGAAGTCGGGGTCGGTCATGATCGTCGCCGGGTTCGAGTTGACGAGGATGACGCGGACGCCCTCCTCGCGGAGCACGCGGCACGCCTGGGTGCCGGAGTAGTCGAACTCGCAGGCCTGACCGATGACGATCGGGCCGGATCCGATGACGAGGACGGAGGTGATGTCGTCGCGCTTGGGCATTACTTGGCGTCCTTGTTCTCGCGGACCATCGCCGCGAATCGGTCGAAGAGGTAGTTGGCGTCGTGCGGTCCGGCCGCGGCTTCCGGGTGGTACTGCACGGAGAACGCGGGGATGTCGAGGGCGCGCAGGCCCTCCACGACGTTGTCGTTGAGGCCGATGTGGCTGACCTCGACCTTGCCGTAGCCGTTGGGGCTGTCGAACGCGCCGTCCAGGGGCGCCTCGACGGCGAAGCCGTGGTTGTGAGCGGTGATCTCGACGCGCCCTGTGGACTTGTCGAGGACGGGCTGGTTGATGCCGCGGTGCCCGAACGGGAGCTTGTACGTGCCCAGACCGAGCGCGCGCCCCAGCAGCTGGTTGCCGAAGCAGATGCCGAAGAACGGCAGTCCGTCGTCGAGCACGCTGCGGAGCAGCCCGACGTGCGCGTCGGAGGCGGCGGGGTCACCGGGTCCGTTCGAGTAGAAGACCGCGACGGGGTCGACCGCGCGGATGTCGTCGATCGTCGAGTTCTGCGGCAGCACGTGCACCTCGAAGCCGCGGGCCGCGAGGTTGTCGATCGTGGCCTGCTTGACGCCGAGGTCGAGCACGGCGAGATTGCCGATGCGCTGTCCCATCGCCGAGGTCACCGTGGCGACGTCGACCGACACCTGAGCGGACAGGTTCTGCCCAGCCATCTGGGGCGCCTCGCGGACGATGCGCACCTGCTCCTCCGCGTCGAGGCCGGCGGCCTCTCCCGAGAAGATGCCGCCGCGCATGGAGCCGGCCGACCGGATGTGACGGGTGATGGAACGGGTGTCGATGCCGCTGATGCCGACCACGCCGTCCTCGACGAGCGTCTCATCGAGCGAGGCGTTTGCACGCCAGTTCGAGACGACGCGCGAAGGGTCGCGCACGATGTACCCGGCCACCCAGATCCGTCGGGACTCGGGGTCCTCGTCGTTCATGCCGGTGTTGCCGATGTGCGGTGCCGTCTGCAGCACGATCTGGCCCGCATAGGACGGGTCGGTGAGCGTCTCCTGGTATCCGGACATGCCGGTCGCGAACACGACCTCTCCGAGCGTCGTGCCGATGGCTCCGTACGCGCGGCCGGTGTGGCGGGTGCCGTCTTCGAGGACGAGGACGGCGGGTTCTGGCAGGGAGGTCATGATGTGGCTCCTGAATCGGGGGCGGCGGGGACGATCCGCTGCAGTTCGGTGATGAAGGTGGTGGGGTCGCCGTCGGCGACGCGCAGATAGGAGTCGACGATCGTGTCGTCGTCGGCGTTCCAGGCGACTCGGACCAGACCGCCCGGCTCGACGACGCGGTCGATCGTGACCGTCGCGCGGTCGACCGAGACGAGTCGGGATGCCGCGACGAAGACCGTCGGAGCCCCGTCGAGGCAGAGTGCGAGTCCGCGGTCGGTGACGGCCGCCTCGCCTCGGGCCCGGTACGCCAGTGGGGAGATGGTCAGCCGTTCGAGAGGCTGATCGTGCTTCGTGGTCGAGACGTAGAGCACCTCGCGGCGATGGGTGACCTCTGCGTGCTCGGGGACCCCGAGCGGAGCGGAGAGCCCCGAGTCCCGACGAAGACGTCGACGCCATGCGAACGTCATCGCGCCCAGCACCAGCAGCGCCAGGACGATCGTGAGGGCGATCGCCACCTCGCGGGTCACGCGCCGAGCTCCGCGACCACTGCGCCGTCGGCGACCGTCACGACGCCGCCGTGCACGGTGAACTGCACGCGCCCCGGCAGGTCGCGGCCCAGGTAGGGCGAGTTCACGCTGCGGCCGTGCAGGTCGGACTCCGTGAACACCCCGGCGATCGAGGCGTCGTAGAGCGCGAGCTGCGCGGGCTGCCCGACCTCCAGCGGCGTGCCGTGGCCCGACAGACGGCCGATCCTCGCCGGCGCGGCGCTCATGACCCTGGCGACGTCCGCCCAGCCGATGAGGCCGGTCTGCACCATCGACTGGTGCACGACCCGCAGTGCGCTCTCCAGACCCACCATGCCGTTGGCCGCGGCCTGCCACTCGCACGCCTTGTGCTCGCTGGGGTGCGGGGCGTGGTCCGTGGCGACGATGTCGATCGTGCCGTCGGCGAGGCCCTCGCGCACGGCCAGCACGTCCTCCTGACGACGCAGCGGCGGGTTGACCTTGTACCGCGCGTCGTAGCCGCGCACCAGTTCGTCCGTGAGGAGCAGGTGATGCGGGGTGACCTCGGCGGTGACGTTGATGCCCCGCTTCTTCGCCCAGCGGATGATGTCCACTGATCCGGCGGTCGAGAGATGGCAGACGTGCAGCCGGGAGCCGACGTGCTCGGCGAGCAGCACGTCGCGCGCGATGATCGACTCCTCGGCGACCGCGGGCCAGCCGGCGAGTCCGAGCTCGGCGGAGACCGAGCCCTCGTTCATCTGCGCACCCTCGGTGAGGCGAGGATCCTGTGCGTGCTGGGCGATGACGCCGTCGAACGACTTCACGTACTCCAGCGCCCTGCGCATGATCAGCGGATCGAAGACGCAGAAGCCGTCGTCGCTGAAGACCCGCACCTGCGCCCTGGACGTCGCCATGGCGCCGAGTTCGGCGAGGCGTTCGCCCTTCTGGCCGACGGTGACCGCGCCGATCGGCTGGACGGTCGCATAGCCGGCGGCCTCGCCGAGGGCGAGCTCCTGCTCGACGACGCCGGCGGTGTCGGCGACGGGCGAGGTGTTCGGCATGGCGAAGACCGCCGTGAATCCGCCGGCAGCCGCAGCGCGGGTACCGGTGAGGATCGTCTCGGAGGCCTCGTAGCCGGGTTCGCGGAGGTGGGTGTGCAGATCGACGAGACCGGGCAGTGCCACCAGCCCTGCGGCGTCGATCACGCGAGCACCCGCGCGGGTGAGGCCGGAGCCGATCTCGGAGATCACCCCGTTCTCCACGATGATGTCGGCGCTCTCGGCACCGAGAAGCTGCGCGCCGGTGATGACGAGGGTCTCGCTCACAGGTCTCCCCCTCGTTCGTCGTCTCGTTCCCCTGCCAGCAGCAGGTACAGCACAGCCATCCGGATGGACACTCCGTTCGTCACCTGCTCCAGCACGGTGGAACGCGCGGAGTCGGCGGCTTCAGAGGAGATCTCCAACCCGCGGTTCATGGGCCCGGGGTGCATCACAATGCTACCGTCCGGGAGACCGGCCACGCGCAGTGCGTCGAGGCCCCAGCGCCTGGAATACTCCCGCTCAGTCGGGAAATACGCGGCGTTCATGCGTTCCAGCTGGATGCGCAGCATCATCACGGCGTCCGGCCCATCGGCCAGCGCCTGATCGAGGTCGTAGACGACCTTCGCCGGCCAGAGGGAGACGTTCTGCGGAACGAGGGTCGGCGGCGAGACCAGAGTGACCTCCGCACCCAGGGTGCTGAGCAGCCAGACGTTGGAGCGAGCGACCCGCGAGTGCAGCACGTCGCCGACGATGACCACGCGGATGCCGCTGAGATCGCGCCCGCGGCTGTCGGCGCCGAACCGGCGCTTGCGGATCGTGTACGCGTCCAGGAGAGCCTGCGTGGGGTGCTCGTGCGTGCCGTCGCCGGCATTCACCACCCCTGCGGAGATCCACCCGCTGGTGGCGAGCGTCTGCGGCGCGCCCGACGAGGGGTGCCGCACGACGACGGCATCCGCTCCGATGGCCTCGAGGGTCTGCGCGGTGTCCTTCAGGCTCTCGCCCTTGGACACGCTCGACCCCTTCGCGGCGAAGTTGATGACGTCGGCGGAGAGGCGCTTGGCTGCGGCCTCGAACGAGATGCGGGTGCGCGTGGAGTCCTCGAAGAAGAGGTTCACGACGGTCTTGCCACGCAGGGTCGGCAGCTTCTTGACCTCGCGCGACTGGGTGTCGGCCATGTCCTCGGCGACGTCGAGGATGCGCAGGGCGGTCGCCCTGTCGAGGTTCTTGGTGTCGAGCAGGTGCCTCATGCCTCGATCGTCACCTCCTCGGCGCCGTCGTTCTCGATCAGACGCACGTTGACGCGCTCCTGACGGGAGGACGGGATGTTCTTGCCGATGAAGTCGGGGCGGATGGGCAGCTCACGGTGCCCACGATCGATGAGGATCGCGAGACGGACGATCGACGGCCGCCCTATCGACTGCAGGGCGTCGAGGGCCGCGCGGATGCTGCGTCCGGAGAAGAGCACGTCGTCCACGAGCACCACGGTCTTGCCGTCGATGCCGCCCGCCGGGATCTCGGTGGGATGCGGAGACCGCGTCGGATGCTTCGAGAGGTCATCGCGGAACAGCGTGACGTCGAGCGCACCGGAGGGCACCGGCGTCTGGGCGATCTCGCTGATCACGAGCGCGAGGCGACGGGCGAGGGTGACTCCGCGGGTCGGGATGCCCAGGAGGACGAGGTCCTCGGCGCCTCGATTGGACTCGAGGATCTCGTGGGCGATGCGGGTCAGAGCCCGCGAGATGTCGGCATGGTGCAGCACAGTGCGTGCACTCATCAGCCACTCCCTTCTCCGCCTCACAGGACGGTCTTAAAGGTTGTTTGCAGATCCAGTCTATCGGAGCCGGAGCCCCTGGACGTCAGCTCGTGGGGAGCAGCTCCTCGTCGGCGGACTCGTCGATGCGCTTCGCGCGGATCGGGTGGCCGCTGGTCGACAGGCAGCGCCCGGACTTCAGGTCCCACTTCCAGTCGTGCATGCTGCAGGTGAGGATGCCGTCCTCATCCACCGTGCCCGTGCGGGTGAGATCGGCACGCAGGTGCGGGCAGCGCCGCTGCACGACCCACCCGCCGACCTCGGCGTCCTCGGTCTGGTCGGTCTGCTCCTGGTACCAGTTCTCGACGTACTCGATCCGATCGACCGAGAGGCACTTGAGGAAGGTCGTGAGGAACTCGTTGAACTTCCCGCTGCGGCCGACGGAGAACTGCATCGACAGGAAGATCGAGTTCGACCAGTCGATCTCGTGGTCGACGATGTTCGTGGAGACGAGGTCTGCGGGGATCGTGTACCAGTAGATGCACTCCTCCCCCGCGTACTCGCGGACCTTCGCCCTAGGGAAGTCGACCACCATGTCGAGATCGCCGATGCGGAACCGCACGCAGCCGCCGACGCCGAGCCGGATGGTGCGCGACTTCTTGAGCAGCGGCTCCCACCAGGTCTTGATCGCCTCGAGCATCTCCGCGGGCGGGATGATCTCCGCGCGGGACGCCTCCTCGTCGCGGATCTCCTGCTGCCTGCTCGCCCGCTGCTCCTCGAGGTAGTCCCACTTCTCGTCGAAGATGTGGGCGATCTCGGCATCCGAGTACAGCGTCTGTGCGGTCGTGACCTCGCCGCCCTCGACGGTGACGACCGTCCCGGGGATGAACAGCTGGCCGTCGTACTGCGGCGCGAGCTCCTTCATGTGGGCGAGGAACTGCTTCTGATCGGTGAAGATCGACTCGCCGTTCTTGCCGAGCCCGTTGAAGTCGAACAGGTCGTCGCGCA
Source organism: Microbacterium sp. LWH10-1.2 (assembly GCF_038397765.1). Taxonomy (NCBI): domain Bacteria; kingdom Bacillati; phylum Actinomycetota; class Actinomycetes; order Micrococcales; family Microbacteriaceae; genus Microbacterium; species Microbacterium sp. LWH10-1.2. Next base: position 1,458,773 of record NZ_CP151638.1, on the reverse strand, counting down.
GGAACATGGGGGGACCCGCCATGGGGAAGACGTGCGGGGCGTCGACCTTCTCGATGTAGTACATGGCGCGCTTGTTCTGCGCGTCGCGCTTGAGCTTCGCGAAGTTCTGCTTGGCGTCGAGCGGAAGGTCGTAGACCATCGGCCACCAGATGGCGCCGGAGACCTGCGTAAAGTACGCGTCAGGGGTTCCGAAGTGGAGCAGCTTCTCGAGGTCGAGGGGGTGCGAGTCGTTCTGGTTCAGCATCGATCCCGTGCCGTCGTCGACGCTGAGGGAGGAGTCGCCGATCGGACCGTCGCTGGGGGCGCGGAGCGGAGTGATCATGATCTTGAGCTCCCCGCGCTCGATGATCTCCCCCGCGGGCGCGTAGGTGATGTTCGTGTAGCCGAGAGCGCGGATGTCCTGTTCGAGATCGTCGATCGGGTACTCGGGCAGGAGCACCTCGATGTCTTTGCGGATGTACCGCTCCAGCAGCTTCGGATCGAAGTGGTCGCGGTGCCTGTGCGAGATGTAGAGGAAGTCCGCCTCCCGTCCGAAGTGCTCCCAGTCCAGGGCGCGGTTGTCGGGGAACGGGAACCAGGATCCGAAGAACGAGGGGCCCAGCACGGGGTCGCAGATGATGTTGCCGCCGACCGTCTCGATGAACATTCCCGCGTGGCCGAGTCCCGTGATCCGCATTGCATTCCTCTCGAAGTGAACCCGTAGAGTCTACCGGCGACCGCCTGGACGACCTCGGAGACCGGCCGTGAATACGCACCGCCACCGGCCTCGGCGCGCGTTGCGGACTCGTTACCCAACCCTGACCGGATCGTGATCGAACTCCCTGCTGCACGCCGGTCTCCGCTCACTACCCTGCCCCTATGAACACGACACGGAGACTGCTGACAGCGCTCGTCCTCGCTTCGCTGGCGGGGTTGGGCCTCGCCGGCTGCGCCGCCGGTGGGTCGGGGGGCGCGGAATCGGCCGGCGGAGGTCGGGCCCCGGTGCAGGAGGCGGCGTCATCGAACGAGGTCGAAGAGCCGGACACCGCGGTCGTGATCACCGGACGGATCTCCATCGTCGCCGACGATCCCATCGCCGCGGCGGCGGATGCCACGTCGATCGTGTCGGATGCGGGGGGCCGCGTCAGCGGAAGGACCGAACGCGCCGCCGAGGAGGGCGGACAGGCCAGCGCCGAGCTCACGCTGCGGATCCCGGCCGACGCCATCGAAGAGGTCCGCACCGACCTCGCCGCGCTGGGCGCCGTGAAGGAGACCGCGCTCGAGTCGACCGAGGTGGGCGCGACGCAGCGCGACCTCGATGCCAGGATCACCACTCTTCGCGCCTCCATCGCCCGCTACACGGATTGGCTCGGCACGGCATCCGAGACCTCGGACCTGATCGAGCTGGAGTCGGCGATCGCCGAGCGCCAGAGCGAGCTGGAGGGGCTGGAGGCCCAGTCCCGTTCCCTGGAGGACCAGGTGGCCATGTCGACTATCACGCTAAGCCTCATGTCTGAGTACGTGCCGGTCGAGACCGCCCCGAAGGACTTCGGCGACGCGCTGACGATCGGCTGGGACGGATTCGTCGCCTTCTGGGGCGCGATGCTGATCGGCATCGGCGTGGCACTCCCCTGGCTCGTCCTGCTCGCTGCGATCGCCGCCGTCGTCATCTTGCTGGTCATCCGCAGCCGGCGCCGTCAGGCCGCCAGGCCGCAACCGCCGCGCCCGGCGCCGGACGCCGAGCTGTTCGCGGTCATGGATGACATGCCCGCTCCGCACTGACCCTCTCGGCGGCGGACCTCTGCGGCCCGTCACCGGAACGCGCGATAGCTTGGCCGGATGGAGTTCCGTGCGTTCCACACCTATTCGTCCATCCTGGGGATGGACGTGGCGGTGACCCCACAGGAGCAGAACGGCGACTACGAGTCGGGCGCCGTGCGGATCGACGGCGAGCTCTGGCACCTCCGCACCGCCCGCGTCACCCCGACGAAACCGGGAGCATTCCTCGCCTTCTGGCGGCGCGACGCCGCGGGGAAGACCGCACCGTTCGACGATCAGGACCCTGCGGCGGGCCTGCTCGTGTTCGTGGAGCAGGACGACCGTCGCGGCGTCTTCCGCTTCGCTGCGGCGGACCTCTCCCGACTCGGCATCACGGCAGGGCGCACGTCGGGAAAGCGCGGTTTCCGGGTCTATCCGAGTTGGTGCGCAGGCCTGAACCCCCAGGCCACTGCGACCCAGCGTGCACAGGCCTCCGCGTTCCGGGAGTACTGAGCCGGAGGGTCTATTCGTCGAAGAGACCGCGGATGTCGTCGGCGGTGAGCGACTGCGCGAAGAGCTCGTCGTCGTCCATCACCGCGGTGAAGAGACGCGCCTTGCGCTGCTGGAGCTCCAGCACCTTCTCCTCGATAGTGCCCGACGAGATCATCCGATAGACGAAGACCTGGCTGGTCTGGCCGATGCGGTGCGTGCGGTCGATCGCCTGTTCCTCGGCGGCGGGATTCCACCACGGGTCCAGCAGGAACACGTAGTCGGCCTCGGTGAGCGTCAGTCCGAATCCGCCGGCCTTCAGGCTGATCAGGAACACGGGCTGCTGCCCCGACTTGAATCCGTCGATGACATCCTGGCGACGGCGCGTGGAGCCGTCGAGGTGCGCGTACGGGATGCCGGCCGCATCGAGACGCGCCGCGGCGAGGTCGAGGAACGACGTGAACTGGCTGAAGACCAGGGCACGGTGCCCCTCGGCCTGCAGCTCGACGACGCGTTCGAGCAGGGTGTCGAGCTTGCTCGATCCGATGTGCGCATCGTTCTCATCGATGAGCTCCGGCGCGAGGCTCAGCATCCGCATGAGCGTCAGCGAGCGGAACACGATGAACCGGTTGCGATCGAGGTCGTCCAGCAGACCGAGGACCTTCTGGCGTTCCCGCTGCAGCACGACGTCGTAGAGCGCGCGATGCGCGGGACTCATCTCGACCTCGAGCACCTGCTCCTGCTTCGGGGGCAGATCCGACGCGACGAGCTCCTTCGTGCGGCGGAGCATGAGCGGGCGGATGCGACGGCGCAGCTGGGCGAGCCGGCGCTGGCGGTACTCCCCGCCCTCCTCGTTCTCGGGAACCTTGCCCTTCTCGATCGGCTGGATGTAGCGATCGCGGAACTTCCGCGCCGACGGGAAGAGCCCGGGTGCGGAGAGCTTCAGGAGCGACCAGAGCTCGGAGAGGCTGTTCTCCATCGGGGTGCCGGTGACCGCGTAGGTGACATCGGCGCGGAAGGCCGAGATGGCTCTGTGCAGCTTGGTCTTCGGGTTCTTCACGAACTGCGCCTCGTCGAGGATCAGCCCCGCCCAGTCGACCGAGCCGAACTCCCTCTCATCGAGCCGAGCGACCGTGTACGAGCTCACGACGATGTCGGCGGATGCCGCGGCATCCGCCAGCCGGCCTGTGCGACGCCCGCTCGTGCTGTCGACGATTGCAACCCGCAGCCCGGGAGTGAAGCGCGCAGCCTCGGACTTCCAGGTGCTGAGGACCGAGGTGGGGGCGAGCACGAGGAACGCCCGCTTCTCCCCCTTCTCCTTGGTGTGCTGCACGAAGGTCAGCAGCTGCAGCGTCTTCCCGAGTCCCATGTCATCGGCGAGGATGCCGCCGAGCCGGTGCCTCCAGAGGAACGCCAGCCAGTCGAAGCCCGTCTTCTGGTACGGCCTGAGCTCGGCGTGCAGGCCGGACGGCACCGGCGTCGGTGGCACACCGGTCGCCTGGCGGAGTCCCTCCGCCGTCGAGCGCCAGCTCACCGCCGGCTGGGCCTCGTCGGCCAGGTCCTCGAACTCCTCCCAGAGGTCGGTCTGATAGCGGCTGATCCGCGGACCGGTCTCCCACTCGTCGAGCTCGCCGGCCTCGTCGATCAGCTCCCTGAGCCTGTCGAGCGCCGGATGCGCGAGCGAGAAGTACCCGCCGTCGGAGAGCAGCAGCTTCTTCCTGCCCTTGCTGAGCGCGGTGAAGAGCGGCCCGAAGGGAATGCTCCTGCCGTCGATCGTGACGAGGATCCCGAGGTCGAACCAGTCGGAGTCGGTGGTCTCGAGCGTCGTCACCTTGACCTCGGGGTCTCCCGTCAGCTCCCGGTACTCCTTGCGCGTCCCCGTGGTCGCGACGATGACGCCGACGGCCTCGAACGCGGGGACCACCTGCGCGACGAAGGCCGCGGCGTCGATGTCGTGGAAGGAACCGGTCGGCGCGAAGCGCGTGGTCGAGTGCTCCTGCCAGACGGATTCGAGCAGGGCGCGCTTCTCCGACTCGGCCGCCGGATCGCGCACCGCTGCACTCCCCGCCTCGAAGGGGACCCTGCCGAACCCGCCGTACGACCACTCGAAGGAGTAGCTCACGACATCGCCCCGCTCGAAGGCGAGATTCAGCACCGCCTCCGGCGCCGGGATCTCCGGCAGCGACACCGCGCCGGCCGTGCGGACGGGCACTCGTCTGGCCAGCAGCGGGTAGGCGTTCTCGACGAACGCGGACTCCTCTTCGGCAGGCACCTCGATGGGCAGCCGCGCGCTCAGCAATGCGTGCATCTGCTCGCTGAGCGGCGCCTCGGCGAGGACGATCTCCATCCGACTGCCGATGAGGGTGGCGGAGTACACGCCCGTGCGTCCGATCGGATGCACCTCTGCTGAGGGGACGGCGCGGCCGTCGATCGCCACCTCCGCGGCGACGCGCAGATCACCGCCGTCGGGGCGGGTGATGGACGCAGCCACCTCAGCCCGCTCGGCGAGGCGCACCGTCGCGCTCTTCTGACTCGGCACCAACGGGATGCCCAGCGCCGCCCCGGCACGCAGATGGCCCCACAGCAGCGTCGACTCGATCTGGTCGACGACCAGCCACTCGCCGGCGTTCCCCGAGAGCAGCGAGTCGCGGGAGATGCTGAGCAGGTCGCCGAACCAGCGGTTCTGGACCCTGCCGAACTGCGACACGTCCCTACGCACCACATCCCAGCCCGCGTGCCCCTGGATCCACGAGCCGGTCTGGTGGCTGCGCATCAGCGGACGGATCGCGAGCAGAAGCTCTCCCGACGGCTTGGCGAGATCTCGAGGCGTCGCGGGGCGCACCGCCCTCGGGGCCCAGTGGTTGTCGCCGCGCGACTCGCGGTGGCGCAGCTCGACGCCGAGGGCGAGCGACTGGGTGTGCGCGGCGACCGCTGGGCCGATGAGCGATCGCCACGAGGCTGCGGGAGCCGCGGGAGCCTCCGCAGCGGGCTCCGCGACCGGATCGACGGCCCTCGCCCCCGCCTGCTGGGCGTACTCGTGCACGTTCGACGCGAGCAGCGCGGCCACGACGTGCTTGCACGCCGTGCGGACCGGGCACGAGCAACGCGTGGAGCGGACTCGTCTCTTGCCACCGGACGAGATGAAGGTGACCTCGCACAGGTACTGCGCTCCTGCGCTCCCCTTCACATACGCCTCGAGCTCCTGGCGATCCTCGTGCCAGATCAGATCGAGGACGTTGCCCTCACGGAAGTACGCCAGTCCGCGCGTATAGCCTCCCGCATCCGTGATCTGCATGAGATCTCGGAGATCGACGTGAGGTGCGGGCATGCCAGCATCCTTCCCGCTGCGTCGGACAATGCGGACGCAGCGACTCGGGCGGCGACTCAGGCGGCGCGAGCCACCCTGGCGAGGACTCCGTGCACGAACGCGCCGGAGTCGTCGGTCGAGAACTCCTTGGCGAGCTCGACGGCCTCGTCGATCGCGACGGCCGTGGGCACCTGGTCGTTGTAGAGGATCTCCCACACGCCGATGCGCAGCAGAGCGCGATCGACGGCCGGCATCCGCTCGAGCTTCCAGTCCCGGCTGTGCGTGGTGATGTGCTCGTCGATCTCGTCGCGGTGATCGATGATCCCGTCGACGATCTCGCGGGCGTACAGCCACGACGCCTCACGGGCCGGCTCGCTCGCCGCGCGCTTGGCCTCGGCGGCCAGTGCCACGGAGACCTCGTCTCCGCGCACGTCGGCGGAGAACATGATGTCGAGTGCGCGCTTGCGCGCCTTCGTCCGAGCGCTCACGCCTTACTTCTCGCGACCGAGGTAGTCACCCGTGCGGGTGTCGACCTTGACCTTGGTTCCGGTCTCGAGGAACAGCGGCACCTGGATCTCGTAGCCGGTCTCCAGCGTCGCGGGCTTGGTGCCGGCGGAGGAGCGGTCGCCCTGCAGGCCGGGCTCGGTGTAGGTCACCTCGAGGATGACGGATGCCGGGAGGTCGAGGTACAGCGGGTTGCCGTTGTTCAGCGCGATCGTGACCTGCTGGTTCTCGAGCAGGAAGTTCTTCGCGTCGCCGACGGTGGCCGAGCCGACCGTGATCTGATCGAAGTCGGTCTGGTCCATGAAGACGTAGCCGTCGCCGTCCGTGTACAGGTACGTGTAGTCGCGGCGGTCGACGTTCTCGATCTCGACCTTGGAACCGGCGTTGAACGTCTTGTCGACGACCTTGCCCGTGAGGACGTTCTTGAGCTTGGTGCGCACGAACGCGCCGCCCTTGCCGGGCTTGACGTGCTGGAACTCGACGACGCTCCAGAGCTGGCCCTCCAGGTTGAGGACGATGCCGTTCTTGATGTCTGCGGTAGATGCCATGCGCTGAGAGTTCCGTTCGTGGTGTGAAGTTCGCGGGTGGCCGGGCTTGGTCGAAGCGCGAGCCGACAGTCGATTCTACGGGATGAGCGCTGCGAGCTCCCGCACGGCGTCGGCGTAGCCGTCCACGCCTCGGCCGACCACCCGCACCGCCGCGACGTCGTCGAGGTAGGAGTGGTGCCGGAACTCCTCGCGGGCATACACATCGGAGATGTGCACCTCGGCGAACGGCAGACCGACGCCGGTGAGGGCGTCGCGGAGCGAGACGGACGTGTGCGTGAGGCCGCCGGGATTGATCACGATGCCGGCGCAGTCCTCGCGCGCGGCGTGGATGGCGTCGATGAGCACGCCCTCGTGGTTGCTCTGGAGCGCGCGCAGGTCGAAGCCGACCTCGGCGGCGGCCTCTGCCGAGAGCCGCTCGACGTCGGCGAGGGTGGCCGAACCGTAGATGCCCGGCTCACGGGTGCCGAGGAGGTTGAGGTTCGGCCCGTTGACCAGGAGCAGACGGCGCGGTGCGCTCACGCCCCGACCTCCTGGTACGCGGCGAACAGCAGCGACTCGTCGGGCGCCTGCAGCACGGTCGGCTTGCCGATCTCGTCGAGGACGATGAAGCGCAGCATCCCCCCTCGGGTCTTCTTGTCGCGCTGCATGGTGGCGAGCAGCTGCTTCCATGCCCCCGAACGGTAGGTCGTCGGGAGCCCCAGCGACTCCAGCACGGTGCGATGGCGCTCGGCGGAGTCGTCTGACAGCCGTCCGGCGAGCCGCGACAGCTCGGCCGCGTACATCATGCCCACGGAGATCGCGGCGCCATGACGCCACTTGTAGCGCTCCGCGTGCTCGATCGCGTGCCCGAGGGTGTGCCCGTAATTGAGGATCTCGCGCTGACCCGCCTCGCGGAAGTCGTCGGTGACGACCCTGGCCTTCATGTCGATCGCGAGCTCGACCGCCCTGCGGAACTCCGGGGTCGTGGTGTCGACGGCGCGCGACGGATCGGCCTCGATGATGTCGAGGATCTCCGGCGCCCAGATGAACCCGGCCTTCACGACCTCGGCGTAGCCGGCGGTCGCCTCGTTCGCACTCAGACTGCCGAGCTCGTCGAGGTCGCCGATCACCGTGCTCGGCGCCCAGAACGCGCCGACGAGGTTCTTGCCCTCGGCGGTGTTGATCCCGGTCTTCCCGCCGACCGAGGCATCGACCAGGCCCAGAACGGTCGTCGGCACCTGCACGACCTGCACGCCGCGCAGCCAGGTCGCGGCCACGAAGCCCGCGAGGTCGGTGACCGCTCCCCCGCCGTAGCCGATCACCGCGTCCGTGCGGGTGAAGTCAGCCTGCCCCATGACCTGCCAGCAGAAGGCCGCCACCTCGATGCGCTTGCCCTGCTCGGCGTCGGGGACCTCGGCGAGCAGCACCTCGCGCGGCCCGTTCGCCGTGTCGGCGAGCAGGCGATCGCGCAGCTCTGCGGCCCGCGCGGCGAGCGTGGGCGGATGCACCACGAGGACCTTCCGCACGGCCGGGTCGAGCGCCGCCGAGACGCTGTCGAGGATGCCCCGTCCGATGAGGATGTCGTAGGGGTCGTCGCCCGTGACGCTGATGGTCGTCGTGCTCATCGCTGTTCTCTCCTCCATGCGGCGATATCGTCCGCGATCCTCTGCATCGGACGACGCGACGTGTCGAAGGTCGCCGATGCCACTTCTTCATACAGACCCCGGCGCTGCTCGAAGATCTGTCTCCACCGCTGCACGGGGTCGTCTCCGGCCAGCAGGGGCCGCCCCCCGCCGGTGATCCGGTCTGCGACCGCCTCCGCACTCACGGTCAGGTAGACCACCTGATGCGTGCGCAGGAGCTGCCGCGTGGCCGCGTCCGTCACCGCACCGCCGCCGAGGGAGACGACGCCGCCCTCGTCGAGCGCCGTCGCGACCGCCTCACGTTCGAGAGCCCGGAAATGCGCCTCCCCGTGCTCGGAGAAGATCGCCGGTATCGGTCCGTGCACGGCTGCGATGCGCTTGTCGGTGTCGATGAACGCGACCCCCAGCGCGCGCGCGACCCGTCGACCGACGCTGGTCTTGCCGGCCCCCATCGGGCCGACCAGCACCAGCGTCAGAGGATCAGCCGCGCTCGTCATGCGCGATGAGCGCCGCCTCGGATGCGGGAGTCGTCCGCAGCTCGGCCGGGATGCTCTCCAGGTACGAGTCGAGGTTGCGCCGGGTCTCGCGGATGCTGTCGCCGCCGAACTTCTCGAGCACGGCGTTCGCGAGCTCGACCGCCACCATCGCCTCCGCGACCACGCCGGCCGCGGGAACCGCGCAGACGTCGGAACGCTGGTGGTGGGCGGTGGCGTCCTCGCCCGTGGCGACGTCGATCGTGCGCAGCGCGTGCGGGACGGTCGCGATCGGCTTCATGCCCGCGCGGACGCGGAGGACGGTGCCGGTCGACATCCCACCCTCGGTGCCGCCGGCCCGGTCGGAGCCTCGGGAGATGCCGTCCGCGGTCGCGAACAGCTCGTCGTGAGCCGCGGATCCGCGGCGGCGGGTGGTCTCGAAGCCGTCGCCGACCTCCACGCCCTTGATCGCCTGGATGCTCATCAGCGCCTGGGCGAGTCGCGCGTCGAGGCGACGGTCCCAGTGCACGTGCGAGCCGAGCCCCGGCGGGAGGCCGTAGGCGAGCACCTCGACGATGCCGCCGAGGGTGTCGCCGTCCTTCTTGGCGTCGTCGACCTCGGCGACCATCAGCGCAGAGGTCGCGGGGTCGAAGCAGCGCAGCGGATCGGCATCGAGCGCCTGGACGTCGTCGGGCGTCGGCAGCGGCGAGCCCGAGGGCACCTGCACAGGGCCGATCGAGAGCGTGTGGCTGACCAGGCGGATGCCGAGCTCGCCGAGAAAGGACCGGGCGATGGCGCCCAGCGCGACGCGGGCGGCGGTCTCCCTGGCGCTGGCGCGCTCGAGGATCGGACGCGCCTCGTCGAAGTCGTACTTCTGCATGCCGACGAGGTCGGCGTGCCCGGGTCGCGGACGCGTGAGCGGGGCGCTGCGGCCGCGGGACTTGTCGGTGAGCTCGACGGGCTCGGGGTTCATGACCTCGATCCACTTCGGCCACTCCGTGTTGCCGATGCGCAGCGCGATCGGGCTGCCGAGGGTCTTGCCGTGCCGCACTCCGCCGGAGATCGTCAGCTCGTCCTGCTCGAACTTCATGCGCGAGCCGCGGCCGTAGCCGAGCTTGCGACGGGCGAGGTCGGCCTGGATGGCCTCGGACGACACCGGGACGCCGGAGGGCAGACCCTCCATGACGGCAATGAGTTCTGGGCCGTGCGATTCGCCGGCCGTGAGCACGCGGAGCATTGCTCTAGTCTCCCACGCGTTTCGACCCGCTCCGCGCCGCATGTCGCCGAGAGGCTAGAGCGCGGCGCGCATCGCGGCGACGACGTCCTGCTCATCCGGCAGCGGGACACCGGGATCGCCGTGCACGAAGACGCGGATCTGCCGCACGGCCTGATGCAGCAGCATGCCCAGACCGGGAATGGCCGGCGCCTCGCCCCAGTTCGTCGCGAGAGCCGACGGCCACGGCGCGTACGCCACGTCGAACAGCGCACCGCCGGCCGCGGCGAGCGGCGCCACGACGTCCCCGGGCAGCGCGGTGCCGCCCGGCAACGACGACACCGTCAACTCGACGGCATCCGCCGTCTCCGTGAACGGGAGCACCGTCACCTCCACGCCCAACCGCGCACCCAGCTCGCGAAGGCTCGACGCGCTCTCGGGCCGACGGGCCCGCACGTCCGCCGATCGCGCGCCCATGTCCGCGACGGCGACGAGTGCGGATGCCGCCGTCGCCCCGGCGCCGAGCAGCCGAACGCGCTCGACGGTCGTGATCCCGCTCTCGCCGAGCGCGTCGATGATGCCACCGACGTCGGTGTTGAACGCGTGGACCGTGTCGCCCAGCGTCAGCGTGTTCGCGACTCCCGTGAGCTCGGCGTGCGCGTCGCGGACGTCGGCGATCCGATACGCCTCGTCCTTCAACGGCATCGTCAGCGACAGTCCCCGCCAGGAGTCGTCGAGGGAGCGGACCGCACCCGCGAACTCGCCCTCCGTCACCCGGCGACGGTCGTACGACCAGTCGAGCCCGAGGACGCCGTACGCCGCAGCGTGCAGCTGAGGGGACTTCGAATGGGCGATGGGGTCACCCCACACCGCCAGACGGGTTCGGCTCACTAGCTGCAGCCGCCGTCGGGGTTCGCCTTGCACCAGGCGTCCCACTTCTCGATCGCCGCCTGGTGCTCCTCGTACGTCGTGGAGAACACCGTCTCCCCCGTCGCGAGGTTGATCGTCACGAAGTAGAGCCACGGCCCGTCAGCGGGGTGCATGGCGGCGTCGATCGCGGCGTCGCTCGAACTCGCGATCGGCGTCACGGGAAGCCCCGTGTTGACGTACGTGTTCCACGGGTTCGGGTCCTTGAGCGCCTCGGCCGAGCTCGACACCACTCCCTCGTGCAGGGAGCCGTATCCGTACTGCGCCGTCGAGTCCATCTGCAGCTTCATGTCGATGTCGAGGCGGTTCTGGATGACCCGCGACACCTTGGCGAAGTCGTCCGTGCGGCCCTCGCGCTGGATGATCGAGGCGATGGTGAGGATGCGTTCGGCATCCGCATCCGGCACGCCAGCCTTCGTCAGGGACTCGCGGGTGCGGTCGACCATGCGCTGGATGACCTGGACCGGCGTCACACCCGGATCGAAGGTGTACACGGCGGGGAAGAGCCAGCCTTCGAGGCTCTGGGCGCTGACGCCGTACGCCGATGGATCGGCGACCGCGGCCTGCAGATCGGCCAGAGGGAAGCCCAGCGACTCCGAGATCCCCGGCAGGATCGAGGCGATCGTCCCGCCCTCGTTCACCCCGACGGTGTTCTCGAGCTTGTTCTCCGGGTTCTTCAGCGCCTCCAGGGCGTCGGCGGCCGTCATCTTCTCCTGCAGACGGTAGATGCCCGGGTAGAAGGTGACGGCGATGTTCTCGTCGACGAGGTAGTCGTAGAACACGTCCTTCGTGCGGGTGACCCCGGCTTCGAAGAGCGCGGCCGAGACCGGCTTCCCGGTGTCTCCGTCATGGATGGTGACCATGGCCTCGCCCGAGGCGAGCCCGGGCTCCCAGTCCTTGGGGTCGCCCCAGCCCATGATCTCGTTGATCTTGTCGCCGTAGGTGTTCATCGCCCAGACTCCCCCGGCGACGACGCCGCCGATGAGCGCCAGGACGATGATGAGCGCGACCAGGCATCCGGTGCGGCGCTTCTTCTTGGGCGCTGCCCGGTGATCGTCCTCGTCGACGTGGTGGAAGAGGTCTTCGAGTCCGCCGCCCGCGGGCTTGTCGGGGGCCGATGCGGGAACGACGGGAGACACCGGGGTCGGGGCGAGCGGCTCCTGCGCCGCGGATCGCGCCGCAGCGGACTCCTGGGCCACTGCCGCCGGCGTGGCATCAGCCGATGCCACAGGCGGGCCGCTCGGAGCTGACCCGGTCGATGCGAGGAGCGCTTCGGCCGCAGGCGCGGGGCCGGGGGCCGCAGGCTGCTCCCCTGCCGGGCCGTTCGACGCGGTGGGTGCACCGGAGGATGCGGCTTCGCGGGCGGCACGACGGGATCCGGGGGCGGGAGGGGTGTTGTCCACCGTCGGGATCTGGTGCGTCGGCGCGGGGAGATTCTCGAACAGCTCGCCGAGGCGCGCTTCCGGATCGTGCTGGGGGGCGGCACTCTCACGTTCGGGCATGATCAGTGGGACTCCTCGTCGAACGGAATCGCGGCACCGGGCGCTTTCCCCGTGCTCTTCTCCGTGTCGATCGCCTGCTGCAGAAGCACCACGGCGGCGACCTGATCCACAATGCTACGAGAGTTCTTCTGATTTCTCCCCGAAGAACGGAGCGCGGCGTGTGCGGACACGGTGCTCAGACGCTCGTCGACGAGACGCACCGTGGTGCCCGTCCGCCTCTGCAGCGCCTCGGCGAACTCCCTCGCATCCGTCGTGGATGCGGTGTCTGCGCCCTGCATGTTCACGGGCAGACCGACCACGAACTCGAGCGGCTCGTACTCGGCGGCGATCTCGGCGATCCTGTCGATCGACGTCTCCGAGCGCGGCACGGTCTCGACGGGGACGGCGAGCATGCCGTCGGGATCGCACCTGGCGACCCCGACGCGCGCCTTGCCGACGTCGATGCCGATCCGCACTCCGCGGCGGAACCCGCTCACGCTGCGTGCAGCTCCTGGGAGACGGCGTCGAGAGCCGCGGGCAGAGCCGCGGCATCCGTTCCACCGCCCTGGGCGACGTCATCGCGACCGCCGCCTCCGCCTCCGAGCACCCCGGCGGCGCGCTTCGCGAGCACCCCGGCCTTGGCTCCGGACACGCGAGCCGCGTCGTTGGTGGCGACGACCACGACGGGGCGGCCGTTCACGACCGCGCCGAGCGCGACGACGGCAGCATCCGACCCCAGGCGATCGCGGACCCCGAGCACGAGATCGCGCAGATCGTCGGCAGAGGCCAGCTCCCCGAGCGACTGCGATGCGAGCAGGAAATCGCCCACGCGGGCGGCGGCATCGGCGATCGCCGGAACCTGACCGGCGCGCTCCTTCGCCTCGAACTGGGCGATGCGCTTCTCTGCGGCCTTCAGGCTCGCCGACAGGTCGGCGATGCGCTCCGGCAGCTGCTCACGCGGCGTCTTCAGCGAGGCGCTCAGCTGCGACACGAGAGCGCGCTCTGCTGCGAGCTCGCGGAACGCGTCCTGACCAACGAGAGCCTCGATGCGGCGGTTGGAGGCGCCGACCGACGACTCCCCGACGATGCTGACCAGCCCGATCTCGGCGCTGGAGCTCACGTGCGTGCCGGCGCACAGCTCACGCGACCACGGGCCGCCGATGTCGACCATGCGCACGACGTCGCCGTACTTCTCGCCGAACAGCGCCATGGCGCCGGCCTCCTTGGCCTCATCCAGCGAGACGATGCGGGTGGTGACCTCGAGCGCGTCCTGCACGGCGCGATTCGTGATCTCCTCGATCTCGGTGCGGGTCTCCGCGGAGAGCGCCTGCGACCACGCGAAGTCGAAGCGCATGTAGCCGGCGCGGTTCAGGGAGCCCGCCTGGGTCGCGGTCTTGCCGAGGGTGTCACGCAGAGCGGCGTGCACGAGGTGCGTGGCGGAGTGCGCCTGGCGTGCCGCGCGACGGTTCGCGGCGTCCACCACGGTCGTCGCCGCATCGTCCACCGCCACGGAGCCGCGGCTCACCTCGACCGTGTGGCTGATGAGCCCGGGAACCGGACGCTGGACGTCGAGGACCTCGAGCTCGTACCCCGGTCCGACGATCGTCCCCTTGTCGGCGACCTGGCCGCCCGACTCGGCGTACAGCGTGGTCTCCGACAGCACGACCTCGGCGATCTGGCCCTCCGCTGCGCTCTTCACCGGCTGCCCGTCGACGAGGATGCCCAGGATGCGGGACTCCACCTCGAGCGCGGTGTAGCCGTCGAAACCGGTCTCGCCGAGCGAGCGGAGCTCGCGGTACACCGAGACGTCCGCCAGCTGGCGCTTGCGGTTGCGGGCATCGGCCTTCGCACGCTGGCGCTGCTCCTGCATGAGCCCGTCGAACGCGGTGCGGTCCACATCGAGCCCCGCCTCCTCGGCGACCTCGAGGGTGAGGTCGATCGGGAAGCCGTAGGTGTCGTGCAGCAGGAAGGCCTCGGTGCCGCTGAGGGTCGTGCCGCCGCCCTTCTTCGTCTCGTCGAGCGCCAGGTCCAGGATCGTCGAGCCCTGGGCGAGCGTGCGGCGGAACGTCTCCTCCTCCGCGAACGCGGATGCCGACAGCGTCGACCAGTCCTGCTCCAGCACGGGGTACGCGGACTTCATGGCGTCGCGAGAGGTCGCGAAGAGCTCAGGGAAGACCGGCTCATCGACGCCGAGCAGCCGCATCGAGCGCACCGTGCGGCGCATCAGCCGACGCAGGATGTACCCGCGGCCCTCGTTCGACGGACGCACGCCGTCGGAGAGCAGCATGAGCGAGGAGCGCACGTGATCCGCGACGACACGGAAGCGGACGTCGTCCTCGTGCACGGAGCCGTACGTGCGGCCGGAGAGCTCGACCGCACGGTCGAGCACCGGGCGCACCTGATCGGTCTCGTACATGTTCTCGACGCCCTGCTTGAGGAACGCGACGCGCTCGAGCCCCATGCCGGTGTCGATGTTCTTCATCGGCAGCTCGCCCACGATGTCGAACTCGGTCTTGCCGCGGATGTTCTCGATGAAGTCCTGCATGAACACGAGGTTCCAGATCTCCAGGAACCTCGAGTCGTCGGCCGCCGGTCCGCCGTCCTTGCCGTAGGCGGGGCCGCGATCGAAGAAGATCTCGCTGTCGGGTCCGCCGGGGCCGGGCTGACCGGTGTTCCAGTAGTTGTCCGCGCGGCCCAGACGCTGGATGCGCTCGGGCTTCAGGCCGATGATGTCGCGCCAGATCGCCTCCGCCTCGTCATCGGTCTCGTAGACGGTGACCCAGAGGTCCTTCTCGTCGAAACCGAGGCCGCCGTCGGCCTCAGACGAGGTCAGCAGCTCCCACGCGTAGCGGATCGCGCCCTCTTTGAAGTAGTCGCCGAACGACCAGTTGCCGAGCATCTGGAAGAACGTGCCGTGGCGTGCCGTGCGGCCGACCTCTTCGATGTCGTTGGTGCGGATGCACTTCTGCAGATCCGCGATGCGGGGATGCGGCGCGGGGACGACGCCCGTGAGATACGGGATCATCGGCACCATGCCGGCGACGGTGAAGAGCAGAGACGGGTCGTCGCTGACCAGCGAAGCCGACGGGACGATGAGGTGGTCGTTCTTCTCGAAGAAATCGAGATAGCGCTGCGCGATCTCCGCAGTTTTCATAGCTGTGCCGGGTGTCCTTGCGTGTGAA
The DNA here is from genome assembly GCF_038397765.1 of Microbacterium sp. LWH10-1.2. Taxonomy (NCBI): domain Bacteria; kingdom Bacillati; phylum Actinomycetota; class Actinomycetes; order Micrococcales; family Microbacteriaceae; genus Microbacterium; species Microbacterium sp. LWH10-1.2. Next base: position 1,443,290 of record NZ_CP151638.1, on the reverse strand, counting down.
GGGAGGGGAAGGGTGCCGCGTGGTGGAGCGCGGGTCTCAGTCGTCGGCCGGCTCGGTGAGCCGTGCCTCCTGCTCGCGGTACGCGTCGCCGATGATCGCCGTGAACTCGTTGATCCGGGCGTCGACCTCGGCGAGGATGTCGTGGCCGCGCGGGTCCTTGTTCATGAAGTGGGCCGCGACGAAGCCGCCGATCACGCCGATCAGGAACCACAGCACGTTCTTCATGTCGTCATCCTTGCCATTAGACCCGCGAAGGCGCGGTCATCCCATCGTATGCGCAAACGACAGGAGGCGTCGGGTGACCCCGACGCCTCCTGTGTGAGAAACGCTGTATCAGCGAGCTGCGTAGTACTCGACGACGAGCTGCACTTCACAGGTCACGGGGACCTCGGCGCGCTTCGGGCGACGGACCAGGCGCGACTGGAGCTTGTCGAGCTCGACCTCGAGGTAGCCGGGAACGGGAGGCAGGACCTCGGCGTGACCGCCGGCTGCTGCGACCTGGAAGGGCTCGGTGCCCTCGCTCTTGGCCTTGACGTGGATGAGCTGACCCGGCTTCACGCGGAACGACGGGCGGTCGACGAGCTGGCCGTCGACGAGGATGTGACGGTGCACGACGAGCTGACGAGCCTGCGCGGTGGTGCGGGCGAAGCCCGAACGCAGCACGAGGGCGTCGAGACGCATCTCGAGGAGCTCGACCAGGTTCTCACCGGTCAGACCCTCCTGGCGGCGAGCCTCGTTGAAGGTGTTGCGCATCTGCTTCTCGCGGATGCCGTACTGCTCGCGCAGACGCTGCTTCTCACGCAGACGGACGGCGTAGTCGCTGTCGGCCTTGCGCTTCGTGCGGCCGTGCTCACCCGGAGCGTAGGGACGCTTCTCGAGGTAGCGGGCGGCCTTCGGGGTGAGGGCCACGCCGAGGGCGCGGCTGAGACGGACCTTGCGGCGGTCCTGGGACTTCGTGGTCACGAAGCTGTCCTTCCGATGACGCGGTCGCGACTTTCGCGACTCGCGGACGTATCGCCCGCGTTCTGCCTTGGAGCGCACGCCGGGGCGCCAGCAAGGTGGGGTGTGAACGAGGAGATGCCCGAAAACTCGGTTTCGAGCCGATCAAGTCTAACAGATCGCCGATCACTCCCGCGGAACACCGGGGTTCCCCGCATCCTCCATCGGCTCGACGCTCCGCCGAGGACCGGGACCGCCCACGGTGAGCCAGACGATCGCAGCCACGAGGGCGAGCAGCGCGCCCGCGGCGCCAGGAGCCAGATACCCCTGCGTGAGCACCCAGCCGACGGCGACGACGAGCAGCAGGGTGCACAATGCCGCCGCCCACAGCGGCATGACGCGCGCCTTCTCCGTCGGCCACCGCTTCTCGATGGGCGGGACGACGACGCAGAACACCCCGATCACGACGATGATCGCGATGAGCCAGGGGATGCGGGTGAGCCACCACTCCGGCGTCAGCACGGTCGGGAACGGCAGACCGAACGCGAGCTGCCCGCCCACGACCACGGCCATCGCGACGGTGTGCCAGAGATAGATCACCATGCCGTACAGCCCCAGCGCGCCGATGACGACGAGGACGGACCGTCTGCGCATGAGGGCGCGGATCGCCGGTTGCAGCAGGGTGAACAGATAGACCTGGGCGAGCCCGAGCAGAAGGAGGAGCACGGTCGGCGGATTCAGGTTGGCGATCATGTCCGGGTCGTACCCCATGCCGAAGACCGCGATGCACATGAGCCCGTAGGCGACTGCCGCCAGCACGAGGAGCAGCCACCGCGGACGGCGGGAGTACCACTGGTCCCGCACCCCGAAGCCCAGCTGCTGCACGAACAGCCAGAGGAAGAGCCAGTTCAGCGCGCCGATAGGCAGCCCCAGATACCGTCCGGCGAGGTCCACCGCCACGACGAGAGCCGCGAGCGAGAGATAGGTCGCCCAGGCGGCATGGCGATGGAACCACGCCATCAGCGGCACGAAAGAGGTGCAGATCGCATAGACCGCGATGAACCACAGCGGCTCGGCCAGGCGGAACGCGAAGGTGCGCAGGAACTCCGGATCCACCCCGCTCGCCGCCATCACGCCGATCACGACCAGCACCCCGAGCATCGCCAGCAGCACGGGCCGGGCGAGACGCAGCGCGCGCACGCGGATGTACTCCCCCGCTGTCTCCCCGCGATGACGCAGCCGACGCCACGTGGTGATGCCGGCGAACCCGCCGGCGATGAAGAAGGTGGGCATGATCATGCCCACCCAGGTCAGCCCGGCCAGCGGGGTCCATTCCGCCAGCGCGTTGAAGGCGCGGAGAGGATCCCCGTCGATGCCCATCTGCAGCGCATGCAGCAGCACGACGACGGGCAGGCAGATCGCGCGGACGAAGTCGATCGAGAGATCGCGATCGGGAGGGATGCGGGTGAGTCTGCCTGGCACGAGCCCACTGTAGAGGGAAGGCGGCGCGGGACCGCGGATGCAGCTCCGCTCAGCGATCCCCGAGGATCTTGCGGATCCGCTCCAGACGCGCGGAGATGTCGCGCTCCGCGCCGAGGTTCTTGGGCTCGTAGTACCGTCGCCCGTCGAGCTCGTCCGGCAGGTACTGCTGCGGGAGGATGCCGTACTCGCTGTCGTGCGGATACACGTAGCCCTTGCCGTGCCCGAGACGCTTCGCCCCGGGGTAGTGCGCGTCTCTGAGATGCAGCGGCACCCGGCCGAAGCCGCCTGAACGGATGTCGGCGATCGCCGCGTCGATGCCGACGTACGCGGCGTTGGACTTCGCCGTCGTCGCGAGGTAGACGGTCGCCTCCGCGAGCGGGATGCGCCCCTCCGGCATGCCGATGAAGGCGACGGCGTCTGCGGCCGCGACGGCGATCACCAGGGCCTGCGGGTCGGCGAGGCCGACGTCTTCCGACGCCGAGATCACGAGCCGCCTGGCGATGAAGCGCGGGTCCTCCCCCGCCTCGATCATCCGTGCGAGGTAGTGGAGCGCGGCATCCGGATCCGATCCTCTGATCGACTTGATGAACGCGCTGATCACGTCGTAGTGCTCATCGCCCTGCCGGTCGTAGCGGAGCAGCGCCTTGTCGACGGCCTGCGCCACGTCGTCGGCGGTGACCACGGGAACGCCGTCGGCGTCGCCGTCGCTCTCGCCGTGGGACAGCGCCACCGCTGCCGCGGCCTCCAGCCCGGTGAGAGCACGCCTGGCGTCGCCGGATGCGAGCCGCACCAGCGCCGAGCGCGCCTCGTCGGAGAGGGAGACGCCGCCGTTCAGTCCGCGCGCGTCGGCGACCGCCCTGTCGACGAGCACGCCGATGTCGTCGTCGGTGAGCGGCTGCAGCGTCAGCAGCAGGGATCGGGAGAGCAGTGGCGAGATGACCGAGAACGACGGGTTCTCGGTCGTCGCGGCGATGAGGATGACCCACCCGTTCTCGACGCCGGGCAGGAGGGCGTCCTGCTGGGCCTTGGTGAACCGGTGGATCTCATCGAGGAAGAGGATCGTCGTCTGGCCGTAGAGGTCGCGCTGGGTGATCGCCTCCTGCATGACCTCCCGCACGTCCTTCACGCCGGCCGTGATCGCCGAGAGCTCGACGAACCGGCGACCGGACGAGCGCGCGATCGCCTGCGCCAGGGTCGTCTTGCCGGTGCCCGGCGGCCCCCACAGGATGATCGACACGGCTCCGGGCGAGGTCGCCGCGGGATCGGCGAGGGCGACGATCGGCGACCCCGCTCTGAGCAGGTGCTTCTGACCGGCGACCTCGGCGAGCGAGACGGGTCGCATGCGCACGGCGAGGGGCGTCTGCCCTGAGAGCAGTGCGGCAGCGGATGTCATGCTCTCCAGGCTAATGCGGGAGAGGGACACTCGCGGCGATAGGCTCTCAGGCGACGTCGTCGATTCACGTCCAGTAAGGGAGCACGGCATGGTGGCACGCGGTTCGAAGAGCGCACAGACACGCGCCCAGGCGGAGCGCGCCCGGTTGCATGCGGCGCGCGGCGCCTGGCACGACGGCCAGATCCGCCGTCGGGTGCGCGACAACACGATCGCCGGCGTCGTCGGAGGACTCGTCGTCGCCGCGGCCATCGCCAGCCAGTTCGTGCACGCGCAGGTGACCGCCCCCGAGCCGACCCACACCCCGACGTCGACGGTCTCCCCCACGGATGCACCGACCGTGCAGCCCTCGCAGGAGCCCACGCCCGCGGAGACCCCGGCGGAGTGACCGACGACCTCACACCCGCCGCCGCGCGGTGTGAGCGGATCGCACCACGGATGTAACGCCTCGGGCGTCTGTCCGAAACGCGTATGCACGAGTGTGGGCACAGCGAGTGATCCGCTCGCCTCGATCCTCGTGGAGGTCCGCCCATGTCATACGCCACGCCCGCAGAGCTCGTCACCCTGATGGTGGATGCCGGCGCCTACAAGCTCCGTCTTTCCACCCGCGACACCCTCATCCGCGCCTTCATGGGTGCGGCCGTGCTCACCCTCGGCGCCGCCTTCGCCGTCACCGTCTCGACGCAGACCGGGCAGCCGCTCCTCGGCGCTCTCCTGTTCCCCATCGGCTTCGTGCTTCTCTACCTCCTCGGCTACGACCTGCTCACGGGGGTGTTCACTCTGGCCCCGCTCGCCGTCCTCGACCGTCGCCCCGGAGCGACGGTCACCGCCGTCCTGCGCAACTGGGGACTGGTCTTCCTCGGCAACTTCGCCGGCGCGCTCCTGGTCGCGCTGCTCATGGCGATCTACTTCACCTACGGCTTCTCGGCCGATCCGAGCCCGGTCGGCCTCGCGATCGGCGAGATCGGACACGGTCGAACGGTCGGCTACGCGGAGCACGGCGCCGCCGGCATGCTGACCCTCTTCATCCGAGGAGTCCTGTGCAACTGGATGGTGTCGACGGCGGTGATCATGTCGATGGTCTCCAAGACCGTGCTCGGCAAGATCGTCGCGATGTGGCTTCCGATCACCCTGTTCTTCTACATGGGATTCGAGCACTCCATCGTGAACATGTTCCTGTTCCCCTCCGGGTTGCTCCTCGGCGCCGACTTCACGATCATGGACTATCTCGTGTGGAACGAGATCCCGACCGTCGTGGGCAACCTCGTCGGAGGGCTCCTCCTCGCGGGCCTCCCGCTCTACCTCACCTACGGGAGGACGGCCGCAGCCCGATCGATCCGCGCCCAGCGCGCCGAACGCGAGCGCCGCGCGCCGCGCACCGCACCGGAGCGCGCACCCGAGGTCGTCGGAGCGATCTGAGCGCCTCAACGACGATGGCCCGGAGCATGCAGCTCCGGGCCATCGTCGTCGTGTTCAGCGGTCGCTGACGGCGAGGCGATAGCCGCGCTTGACGACCGTCTGGATGAGATCCGTCCCGCCCACTGCTTCACGGAGTCGCGCGATCGCGACTTCCACGGCGTGGGGATTGCGCTCGCCTCCGGGCAGTGCGTTCCCGAGGTCCGCCCTGGTGAGCACCCGGCCACCGGCATCGGCCAGTGCCTCCAGGAGCGCCGATCCCGTGCGCGACAGCGCGATGAAGCGCCCGTCGATGAGCGCACCGCTGCTGCGCACCTCCACGCGGCCGACGTCCGTGACAAGCGACGGCGCCCGACCGCCCCCGAAGTGAGAGATCACGGTCCGCGCGAGGGAGCCGAGTCGACCCCGTTCGGCGATCGTGAGCGGAAGGCCCGCTTCCTTCAAGGGGATCGCGGTCACCGGCCCCACCGCAGCCAGCAGCAGCCGCCCGGCCTCCGCGCGTCGACGGATCCGGTCGAGCGCCCCTGCCTCGGCAGCGACGGCGAGCCATGAGGCCGTTCCGGGGGCGGATGTGAAGAGCACGGCATCCGCCTCACCGGAGGCTGCCTGCAGCGTGGAGCGGCGCACGACCTCGGGGTTCGGCGGCGGGCCCCAGCGGTACACCGTGATGCTGATGACTTCGGCGCCCGCGCCCTCCAGGAGCTCGTCGAGACCGTCCGCACCCGCACCGTGGTGCTGCACGACGATGCGCTTGCCCGACACGCCCGACGCAAGCAGGTACTCCCCCACCTCCGCTGACGTCTCGGACTCAGCGACCCAGTCCGCGGAGAATCCCGCCTGCTGGATCGCGCCGTGCGCCTTGGGCCCCCGCGCGACGAAGTGCGCGCCGTCGAGCGCGGCGTCCAGTCGCTCATCGACGCCGTGCTCGTGGGCGGCGTCCATCCAGCCTCGGAAGCCGACACCGGTCGTCACGACCACGATGTCCGGAGGTGCGGCGACGAGCCGCTCCGTGCGGAGCAGCAGCTCCTCGTCGTCGGCGTTGGGCACGATGCTGAGCGCGGGCGCCCGGTGCACGGCGGCGCCGCGGCGCTCGAGGGCGGACGCCAGGTCCGCGGAGCGTCGATCGGCGGCGACGACGATCGTGCAGCCGGCGAGTGCGTGTTCGAGCGGACGCGTCGGACTCACGCTGTACCTGTGGAGATCAGATCGGCGGGGAGCAGGAGGTCCGCCCGCGCGACCTGACCGAACACGATCACCGCGGGGTTGGTCACACGTGCGTCCTCGGCCTGTCTCACCACGTCTCCCAGTGTGCACCGGATCGTCCGCTGACGATCCGTGAGCCCGTTCTCGACGACGGCGACGGGCGTCGCCGCATCGACCCCGAAGTCGAGGGCGGTCGAGACGATGCGCGGAAGGGCCGACACGCCCATGAGCACCACGGTCGTGACTGCGGGATCGGCCATCGACGCAAGCGTGCTGTGCGTGATCTCGCCCTGACCGTTCACCACGTGGAGCGCCGAGGCGACGCCGCGATGGGTGACCGGGATGCCCGCGGCCTGTGGGACGGAGATCACGCTGCTCACTCCCGGAGTGACGCTCACGGGGACGCCTGCCACCTGACACGCGATGACCTCCTCGCCGCCGCGTCCGAAAACGAAGGGGTCACCGCCCTTGAGGCGCACGACCCTGCTCCCCGCCTTCGCATGCGCCACGAGCAGCGCGTTGATCTCCTCCTGCGGCACCGGATGGTGCCCCGGTCGCTTGCCGACGTCGATCACCGTGACATCAGGGTCGATCTCGGCACGCAGCTCGTCGAACGGTCCCAGGCGGTCGGCGACGATCACGTCGGCCTCCTGGAGCAGCCGGTACCCGCGGAGCGTCATCAGGTACGCGGGGCCGGGGCCGCCTCCGACCAGATCGACCCGTCCCACACGCCGCCGCTTCACCGGGGCACCTCGACGAAGACGTCGCCCTCGATGACCCGCACCGGCCAGACCCGCAGACCGGACTGCGCCCCGTCCTGGACGACCTCTCTCCCCTGGGCGTCGAGGCACTCACCCGTGGCGAGATCGAACACCTGCTTGTGCAGCGGGGAGGCGACGGTGTCCGCGTCCCCCCGAGTGCCCACGATCCCTCTCGCGATCACCTGGGCGCCGGTGAACGGGTCGAGGTTGTCGACGGCGCGCACCGATCCATCCCGCAGCCGGAAGAGCGCGACCTGGAGGTCGTCGACCAGGGCGGCGCGTCCGCGCTCCACCTCGAGGTCGTCGAGCCCGCACACCCGGATGCTCTCCCGCACCGCAGGCGAGGTCATCGGCGCACCTCCAGAGCGGTGCCGGCGATGAGGACTCCGCCGCGCTTCTCCGCCGCCGTCGCCGGGCGGATCTGCCCTCGCTCCGCGACAAAGGCGAGCGAGGGGTCCGGAGTGTCAGCCGCGTTCACGAACGATCGGAACCTGGCGAGCTTCTCGGGGTCGCGCAGTGTCGCCGCCCACTCGTCCTCGTACCGGTCGACGTGCTGAGCCATCGCTTCGTCGAGGTCGCGGCAGATGCCGAGCGCATCGTCGAAGATGACGGAGCGCAGCGTGTCGAGCCCGCCCTCGAGCTCGTCGAGCCAGGGCGCCGTGCGCTGCAGTCGATCGGCCGTGCGGATGTAGTACATGAAGAACCTGTCGATCGCGCGGATCAGCCCGTCGTCGTCCAGATCGGAGGCGAGCAGCTGCGCGTGCTTCGGAGCGAATCCGCCGTTGCCGCCCACGTACATGTTCCAGCCGGTCTCGGTCGCGATGACGCCGACGTCCTTCCCTCGCGCCTCCGCGCACTCGCGAGCGCATCCGGAGACCCCCAGCTTGAGCTTGTGCGGCGCTCGGAGGCCCCGGTAGCGCAGCTCGAGCCGCACGGCCATCCCCACGGAATCGAGCACTCCGTAGCGGCACCAGGTCGATCCGACGCAGGACTTCACCGTGCGCAGGGACTTACCGTACGCGTGCCCCGACTCGAATCCCGCATCCACCAGCCGCTCCCAGATGAGCGGGAGCTGTTCGAGACGGGCGCCGAACATGTCGATGCGCTGGCCGCCCGTGATCTTCGTGTAGAGGGCGAAGTCCTTCGCGATGCCGCCGATCGCCAACAGACCGTCCGGCGTCACCTCGCCGCCCGGCATGCGAGGCACCACCGAGTAGGTGCCGTCCTTCTGCATGTTCGCCATGACGTGGTCGTTGGTGTCCTGCAGCGTGGCGTTCTCGCCGTCGAGGACGTGCGATCCGACGAGGACCGAGAGGATGCTCGCGATCGCCGGCTTGCAGATGTCGCACCCGCGCCCTCGTCCGAAGCGCTCGACGATCGAGCTGAACGTGCTCAGCCCGGATACCCTCACCGCGTCGAAGAGCTGCGCCCGCGACAGCTCGAAGTGCTCGCACAGCGCGTGGGAGACCGTCTGACCCAGCGCGACGAGCTCCTGTCCGACCAGCTTCTTCACCATCAGGGCGCACGAGCCGCACGTGGCGCCCGCCTTGGTGCAGACCTTGACGGCGGCGGCATCCCGACACCCCTCCTCGTGCACGGCGCTCCGGATGCGCCCGGCGGTCACGTTCGCGCACGAGCACACGACCGCCTCGTCGGGGAGGGCCGCTCGCGCGGGCTCGTCGCCGTTCTCCGGCAGCAGGTAGGCGGCAGGGTCAGCACCCAGACGCGCGCCGACCAGCGGACGCAACGCTCCGTATGCGGACGCGTCGCCGACGAGGATGCCGCCGAGCAGGGTCTGGGCGTCGTCCGAGAGGACGAGCTTCTTGTACACGCCCGCCACCGGGTCTGCGTAGACGACGTCGAGCGCATCGGGCGTCGTCGCCATGGCGTCGCCGAAGCTCGCCACGTCCACGCCCGAGAGCTTGAGTTTGGACGAGTCGTCGTATCCGGGGAACGCCGCCTCTCCTCCGAGCAGACCGGTCGCCGCGACCTCGGCCATCGCGTACCCGGGCGCCACGAGCCCGACGCAGCGCCCCTCGTAGTTGGCGACCTCGCCGATAGCGAGGATGTTCTGGTCGGATGTCGTGCATCGATCGTCGATGAGCACACCGCCGCGAGGGTCCACCCGCAGCCCCCCGTTGCGGGCGAGCTCGTCGCGCGGACGCACTCCGACGGTGAAGATCACGACGTCGGCGCGCAGGAACGAGCCGTCCTGGAACTCCAGAGCGGTCACCGCTCCCGATTCATCGGGGTCGATTCGGGTCGTGCGGGCCTCCGTCCGCACCGTGATGCCGCGGGCCTCCAGGAGCCGACGCAGCATGGAGGCGCCGACCGCGTCGAGCTGCTGGGACATGAGCCGATCGGAGTACTGCACCACCGTGACGTCGACGTCCATCCCCTGCAGCGCACCTGCCGCCTCGAGGCCGAGCAGTCCGCCCCCGATCACGGTGCCGCGAAGCGGGCGCCCGAGCATGCCTGCGCGTCGCGACACGAACTCCTGCAGCCGCTGCATGTCGTCGAGCGTGCGATACACGAAGCATCCGGGCAGGTCCGCCCCGTCGACCGCCACCCTCGCGGCGTACGAGCCGGTGGCGAGCACCAGGGTGTCGTACCGAAGCACGCGCCGGGATCGCGTCGTCACCGTCTGCGCGGCGCGATCGAGCCGCAGCACGCGGTCATCCCTCACGAGCTCGACGCGATCGTCGTCGAACACGGATCGGTCGAGTTCGAGATCCTCTGGCCCCGCGCCGGAGAAGAAGCCGCTCAGTCCGACCCGGTCGTAGGGATGCCGCCCCTCGTCGCCGAGCACGGTCACGCGCATCGCGGCATCCGTCCTGCTGAGCAGACTCTCCACGAACCGATGCGCGACCATGCCGGCCCCGACGACGACGATCTCGGGGGTTACGGGGGCGATGTCGTCCATGGATCTCCTGTCGACGCGGGGACTGTCGTGCTGGCGACGATAGGAGCGCGGTGTTTCCCGGAGGTGATGCGCCGTGTTTCGCGCATCGAACGTTCTCCTCACAGATCGATAACGTCGGCGTGAGAACGCGGGGCCACAACGGGAGTGCCCCTCGTACTAGGCTGAAGTTCGTCCTTTCCGCCTCCCGCGGCCGTACCGCGCAAGGAGAATCATCGTGTCTGCCCCCGAGTCCTCGAAGCCGACTCCCCCCGTTCCCGCTCCCCCTGCCGCGCCGCTGCCGCGCAAGCTGCCGTCGCCGGCCGCTGTCGCGCCCGTCGCAGCCGCCGCGACGCCCCCCACGTCCACTCCCGAGGAGGTGGCGAAGTGGGGACGCGTGTCGGAGGACGGCACCGTCGAGGTGCTCGAGGGCGAGACCTGGCGCGTCGTCGGTCAGTACCCCGACGGCACTCCCGAGGAGGCGCTGGCCTACTTCGTGCGCAAGTACGACGACATCGCCTTCAAGGTGCACGCGCTGGAGCAGCGCCACCAGGCCGGTGGCGCTTCGGCCGGCGATCTCGCGAAGCAGGCGGGCCACGTTCTGACGGAGGCGACGGATGCCGCGGCCGTCGGCGATCTCGCCGGACTCCGCGACCGCCTGAACGCCCTGACCGATTCCCTGTCCGAGGCCACCGCCGAAGAGGCGCGCCAGGCAAAGGAGCTGGTCGACAGGGCCATCGCCGAGCGCACCGCCCTCGTCGAGCGCGCGGAGGCCATCGCCGCCCGCGACCTCTCGAAGGTGCAGTGGAAGCAGCTGACCGCCGAGCTCGGCGCGCTGTTCGACGAGTGGCAGGCCCACCAGCAGAACGGTCCTCGTCTGTCGAAGGGCGTCTCGCAGCAGCTGTGGAAGCGATTCCGCAATGCGCGCGCCGTCGTCGACAAGCAGCGCCGCGCGTTCTACTCGGAGCTCGATGACGCGCACAAGGCGGCCCGCGATGCGAAGACCCGCCTCGTCGAGCGCGCTGAGGCCCTCGCTCCCCGCGGGACCGACGGCATCCCGTCGTACCGCAACCTCCTCGACGAGTGGAAGGCCGCCGGCCGTGCCGGTCGCAAGGCCGACGACGCGCTCTGGGCGCGCTTCAAGGCCGCAGGAGATGCGCTGTACTCGGCCCGTGCCGAGCAGGCCGCGGCGGAGGAAGCCGACTCGGCTCCGAAGATCGAGGCCCGTCAGGCGCTCCTCGAAGACGCCAAGGCCGTCGCCGACGAGCCGAACATCAAGAGCGCCCGCGCACTGCTGACCCGCATCCAGCGTCAGTGGGACGAGGTCGGTCGCATCTTCCCCCGCGAGAAGGAGCGCGCTCTCGATGACCGCCTGCGCGTGATCGAACAGGCGCTCAAGGCCCGCGAAGAGGTCGACTGGAAGAAGAACAACCCCGAGACCAAGGCACGCGCGAACGACATGAGCTCGCAACTGGTCGAGGCCATCGAGAAGCTCGAGGCCGAGCTCGCCGCGGCGGAGAAGGCAGGAGACAAGAAGGCGGCCAAGACCGCGGCTGACGCTCTCGAGGCGCGTCGCACCTGGCTGAACGCCCTCGGGGGCTGACCCTCTCCACAGATCTCCGCAGAGACGCCCGGACGCGGGATGCCGTACGCCACACTGGCGTGATGCATCCCGCGTTCGTGTATCTGCCCGGCGATCGTCTGACGCTGCCCGAGCTCAGCTCCGCGCGGCTCGACGGGCACGTGGTCGAGCTCGGCGAGGGGTACATCCCCGCCGATCTCATCGAGGGGCCGGCTCTCAGGGCTCGCATGATCGCCGGACTGGTCCCGGCCGGCACTGCGGCCTCGGGACCGACAGCCGCGTGGATCCACGGTGCCGGCGACACGCCCCCGACACCCCACCACGTGCACCGCGCCGTGGAGAGGAGATTCAGACCGGACCCCGATCATCGGCTGATCTTCCACGACACGCGCGTCCCGGCATCCGATGTCCAGGTGCTCGGCGGAGTCCTCACGACCACTCCGGTGAGGACGATGGTCGATCTCGCGCTCACCACCACCCGTGACCCGCGGATGCTCGTCTGGATGCGCCTGCTCGCGGCCGAGAGCCCACCGCTCGTCGAGGAGGCCGTTCGCTCCCTGTCGGCGAGGACGCGCGTCCCCGGATCACGTGGCGCGCTCGCGACTCTCGAGAGGCTGAGGCTCAGGAGGACGTGACGCGGTACACGTCGTACACCGCATCGATGCGCCGCACCGCGTTCAGGACGCGATCGAGGTGCACGGCATCGCCCATCTCGAAGACGAACCGGCTGAGCGCGAGGCGCTCGTCGGTGGTCGAGACCGTGGCGGAGAGGATGTTCACGTGGTGCTCGCTGAGCACGCGGGTGACGTCGGAGAGCAGTCCGGAGCGATCGAGCGCCTCGACCTGGATCTGCACGCGGAACACGCTCTTGGTCGTGGGCGCCCAGGACACCTCGACGAAGCGGTCCTTGTCCTCTTCGCTGCTGAGCGCCTTCACGTTCACGCAGTCGGCCCGGTGGACAGAGACGCCGCTGCCACGGGTCACGAAGCCGACGATCTGATCGCCCGGCACCGGAGTGCAGCACTTTGCGAGCTTCACGAGGATGTCGGCGGCTCCGCGCACGAGCACGCCGGAGTCTCCGGCACGGGGCTCCCTGGTCGGGATGCTCCCGGGGAGGTCGATGGGACCCGTGGCCGGATCGTTGGCCGCCACCAGCGCGGTGACCTTCTCCAGCACGGACTGCGTGGAGACGTGCCCCTCGCCGACCGCGGCGTACAGTGCGGAGACGTCTTCGTAGCGAAGCTGGTGCGCGACCTCTGCGAAGGAGTCCTGGCTCATCAGGCGCTGCAGCGGGAGGTTCTGCCGGCGCATCGCCCGGGCGATGGCCTCCTTGCCCTGCTCGATCGCCTCCTCGCGACGCTCCTTCGTGAACCATCCGCGGATCTTGTTGCGCGCCCGTGTGCTCTTGACGAAGCCCAGCCAGTCCTGGCTCGGACCCGCGTCGGGGTTCTTCGACGTGAAGACCTCGACGACGTCTCCGCTCTTGAGCTCGGACTCCAGGGGCACGAGGCGCCCGTTGACCTTGGCGCCCATCGTGCGGTGACCGATCTCGGTGTGCACGGCGTAGGCGAAGTCCACGGGAGACGCATCGGCCGGAAGGCCGATCACACGTCCCTTCGGCGTGAAGACGTAGACCTCCTTGGCTCCGATCTCGAAGCGCAGGGAGTCGAGGAACTCACCGGGGTCGGCCGTCTCCGCCTGCCAATCGGAGATGTGTGCGAGCCACGCCATGTCGGCGTCTGCGGCGCGCACCTCGGCCTTGCCGCCGTTCATCCGCTCCTTGTACATCCAGTGGGCGGCGACGCCGTACTCCGCCTGCTGGTGCATCTCCTGCGTGCGGATCTGGATCTCGACCGTGCGACCGGCCGGACCGATCACCGTGGTGTGCAGCGACTGGTACAGGTTGAACTTCGGGGTGGCGATGTAGTCCTTGAACCGGCCGGGCAGCGGGGTCCAGCGGGCGTGGATCGCTCCGAGGACCGCATAGCAGTCGCGCACGGAGGCGACGATCACCCGGATGCCGATCAGGTCGTAGATGTCGTCGAACTCGCGACCCCGCACGACCATCTTCTGATAGACGGAGTACAGCTGCTTGGGGCGTCCGACGACCTTGCCGCGGATGCGCAGGTCACGCAGATCCTCGTCGATCTCCTGGACGACCTGGTTCAGGTACTTCTCGCGCTGCGGCGTGCGCTGCGCGATGAGGCTGTGGATCTCGTTGTAGATCTTCGGGTGCAGCACCGCGAAGGACAGGTCCTCGAGCTCGGACTTGATCGCCTGGATGCCGAGTCGATTGGCCAGGGGCGCGTAGATCTCCAGCGTCTCCTTGGCCTTCTTGGCCGCCTTCTCGGGCGGCACGAAGCCCCAGGTGCGCGCGTTGTGCAGTCGGTCGGCGAGCTTGATCAGCAGCACGCGGATGTCCTTCGACATCGCCACGATCATCTTGCGGACGGTCTCTGCCTGGGCGCTCTCGCCGTACTTGACCTTGTCGAGCTTGGTGACGCCGTCGACGAGCATCGCGACCTCGTCGCCGAACTCGGCGGTGAGCTCGCTCAGCGCGTAGCCGGTGTCCTCCACGGTGTCATGCAGGAGTGCCGCGGCGATCGCCCTGGGTCCGAGGCCCAGCTCGGCGAGGATCTGCGCGACCGCGAGCGGGTGGGTGATGTACGGCTCGCCGCTCTGACGCTTCTGGCCCTCGTGCTTCTCCTTGGCCACCGCGTAGGCGCGCTCGATCACGGCGAAGTCACCGCGAGGATGATTCGCTCGGACCGTGCGGATCAGGTTGTCGAGATCATTGATCCGGGGCGCGCGGGAGAAGATGCGGGGAACCAGGCGTCGCAGGCTCGAACCCTGCGACGACGTCTGCGGTTCCGCCATCCGCTCACCTCCCCAATCAGTACATCTTACGCGGGTCCTGCGGGGCCGAGCCCCGCAGGACGGGCACGCTCACGCGTCGACGGTCGCCTTGGCTCGGGCCTCGCGGATCTTCGCGTCACGCGCCATGAGCTGCGGCTCGTTCTCGCGGAACAGCGAGTAGAGCGGAGCGGCGACGAACAGCGTCGAGTACGTCGCGACCAGGATGCCGACGAAGATCGACAGCGAGATGTCGGTCAGCGTCTCCGCACCGAGCCAGAAGGCGCCGATGAAGAGGATCGCCCCGACGGGCAGGGCGGCGACGACCGAGGTGTTGATCGAGCGCACCAGCGTCTGGTTGACGGCGAGGTTGACCGACTCCCCGAAGGTGCGTCCGGACTTCTCCCCGTCTTCCGTGGTGTTCTCTCGGACCTTGTCGAAGACGACGGTCGTGTCGTACAGCGAGTAGGCGAGGATCGTCAGGAAGCCGATGACGGCCGCCGGGGAGATCTCGAAGCCCGCGAGAGCGTACACGCCGATCGTGATGACGAGGACGTCGAGCAGGCCGATGATCGCCGCAGCGGACATCTTCCAGGTGCGGAAGTACAGGGCGAGGATGAGGAAGGTCAGCGCGAGGAAGATCGCGAGTCCCCACAGCGACTGCTTGGTGACGTTCTCACCCCACGCGGGGCCGATGAACGAGGACGTGACGCTCTTCGGGTCGACTCCGTAGGCATCGGCGAGAGCGGCGGAGACCTTCTGCGTCTCCTCGTCGCTCATCTGATCGGTCTGGACGCGGATGTCCTTGCCGCTGACGACCACGACCTTCGTCGCAGCGCCCGGAACCACCGAGTGCACGGCCTTGGTCGCCGTGCTCTGATCGATGCTGTTCGGGGCGGTGACCGTGAACTGCGATCCGCCGGTGAACTCGATGGAGAACTGCACGGGGCGGATGAACGGGACGAGGATCGACCCGACCACCAGCGCGATGGCGATGATGAACCACAGTCGACGCTTGGCGACGAACGGGAAAGAGGTCTTTCCCGAGTACAGGTTGTTGCCGAACTCACTCATGGAAGCCATCAGTTCGCCCCCTCATTTCCGCCGCTGCCGGCTCTGTCGCCGGCGAGTGCCTCCGCGCGCTTGCGCTCGGCGATCGTCTGCCTGCGATCTGCTTCTCCGCGCGAGCGCGCGTTCTTCGCCCCGCGACCGGCGGATGCCGTAGAGACTTCGCGGTACTGCGAGCGGCTGCGGTACACCGCGCCGAGGGACTCCGGGTCGAGGCCCGAGAGCTTGTGTCCGCCGCCGAAGAAGCGGGTGCGCACGAGCAGCTGCATGACCGGGTGCGTGAAGATCACGAAGATGAACACGTCGATCAGGGTCGTGAGCCCGAGGGTGAACGCGAAGCCCTTCACCGTCGCATCGGCCAGGATGTACAGCACGACGGCGGCGAGGATGTTGATCGACTTCGAGATGTAGATCGTGCGCTTCGCCCGGCCCCAGCCGTCTTCCACGGCTGCCGTGATCGACTTGCCGTCGCGCAGCTCGTCCCTTATTCGTTCGAAGTACACGATGAACGAGTCCGCGACGAATCCGATCGAGACGATCAGACCCGCGACGCCGGCGAGCGAGAGACGGAAGCCCATGCGCCACGCGAGGATGCAGATGATGATGTAGGTCAGCACACCCATCACCGCGATCGAGGCGACGATGACGGCGCCGAGAGCCCGGTACACGATCAGCGAGTAGATCGCGACGAGCGCGAGGCCGATGAGACCGGCGATGAGGCCGATCTGCAGCTGCTGCGTACCGAGAGTCGCCGACACGGTTCCCGAGCTCTGCACCACGAAGCTGAGAGGCAGGGCGCCGAACTTGAGCTGGTCGGCGAGAGTGGTCGCGGACTCCTGGGTGAAGCTGCCCGAGATGCTCGGGCGGCCGTCGAGGATCTGCCCGTTCATCTGCGGAGCACTGATCACGCTGCCGTCGAGCACGAACGCGAACTGGTCGCGCGGCGAGAGGTTGGCGAGCTTGTTCTGGTACAGACGCGTGCTGACCTTGCCGAAGGCGTCGGCCCCCTCAGACGTCATGGTCAGCTGCACGAGCCAGGCGCCCGACTTGGGGTCGCGGCCGGCCGTCGCATCGGTGATCGCGGTGCCGGTGAGCTCGGCCGGGCCCAGGAGGTACTTGGCCGTGCCGCTCGGGTCGCAGGCGATCAGCGGCTGGTCCTGGGGAGCCCGGGAGGCGTCGGCCGGCGGGTTCGCGCAGTCGTAGGCGAGGAACTCGGCCTGCAGCTTGTCGGTGACCCACGCGAGGTCGCTCGAGTCCGTCGGCTTCACCGTCGGGGTGGCGTTCAGCGAGGGGTCCGGCGTCGGATACGGCGTGGTGTTGCCGTCCTCCCCGGTGAACGACGTCGCGGCGGCCGTCGTGTAGAGCACCGCGCGGAACTCCAGCTGAGCGCTCGACTTGATCCGCTCGCGCGTGGCCTCGTCGGCCACACCGGGGATCTGCACGACGATGTTCTGGCCGCCCTCGGTCGTGATGTCGGCCTCGCTCACACCAGAGGCGTCGACACGCTGCCGGATGATCGCGGCCGCCTGGTCCATCTGCTCCTGCGAGGGCGCTGCGCCGTCTTCGGTCTGCGCCTGGAGGACGATCTGCGTGCCGCCCTGGAGGTCGAGGGCGAGTTCTGGGGTCCACGAGCTCTGCTTGAACACATACACGCCGAGCGCGTTGATGCCGAAGAGGACGCCTGTCACCAGGACGAGTCCGAGAAGGACCCTCCAGGCGTGACGGACCGGAGAGGAAGAAGCCACGTGATCAGCTTTCTGAGATGCCGGAGCGCCGGTGCGGCGCCATGGTCCTGAGGAGGATTACTTGTCGTCCGCGTCGCGCTCGAGACGCGCGCGCGTCTCCTCGGCCGTCTCGATGCCGGGAGCGGCGTCAGCGGCGGGCGTCTCGTCGACGGCATCCGTCACGTCGTCCGCGATGGCGTCCTTGGGCTCGACGACCCGCAGGATCGCCTGGCTGTGCACCTCGATGATCGTGCCGGGTGCGATCTCCACCAGAGCCGGCTCGTCCAGGTCGATCGGGTCGTAGGCCACGATCGTCCCGAAGATGCCGCCCTGGAGCAGGACCTTGGCGCCGGGAACGGTCTTCGTCGCCTTGGCCTCCTGGTCGGCCTTCATCTGCCTCTGACGCTTGCGGGTGTTGACGAACATGAAGATGATCAGCACCGCGAGGATCGGGAGCATGATGAGTGTGGGATCCATCGCGGATGCCTTTCAGTCGCGCACACGCCGACGACGGCGTGCACCAGGGGGGATCGGAAGGAAGTCTTCAGCGATTATAGGTGATCGAACAGTCCGTCTTCGGTGCGACGGGCGACGCCGAGGTGCGCGTAGGCCTCCGGCATGGCGATCCGACCCCGCGGAGTGCGACCGAGGAAGCCGATCCGCACGAGGTACGGCTCCACGACGCTCTCCACGGTCTCGGCCTCCTCGCCGACGGCGACGGCGAGCGTGCTGAGACCGACGGGGCCGCCTTTGAACCGGCGGACCAGCGCTTCCAGCACTGCTCTGTCGAGGCGGTCGAGGCCGATCGAGTCGACGTCGTAGAGCTCGAGGGCCGCGCGGACGCCGGAGAGGGTCGCCTCTCCCCCGCCGTGCACGAGTGCGTAGTCGCGGACGCGCCGGAGGAGGCGGTTCGCGATGCGGGGGGTGCCACGGGAGCGCCGTGCGATCTCGGCGAGGGAGTCAGAGGGCAGATCGACTCCGAGTACGCGAGCGGATCGGTCGATCACGCGCTCCAGCTCGGACTCGTCGTAGAACTCGAGGTGGCCGGTGAAGCCGAAGCGGTCCCGGAGCGGGTTCGGGAGCAGACCGGAGCGGGTCGTCGCGCCGACGAGGGTGAACGGGGCGAGCTCCAGGGGGATGCTCGTGGCCCCGGCGCCCTTGCCGACCATGATGTCGATGCGGAAGTCCTCCATCGCGAGGTACAGCATCTCCTCGGCCGAGCGCGCCATGCGGTGGATCTCGTCGATGAAGAGGACCTCGCCGGGGCTCAGGCTCGACAGCAGGGCGGCCAGATCACCCGCGTGCTGGATCGCCGGGCCGCTGGAGAGCCGCAGCGGACGCCCGCTCTCGTGGGCGACGATCATGGCCAGAGTGGTCTTGCCGAGCCCTGGGGGGCCCGCGAGCAGGATGTGGTCGGCCGGGCGGCTCTGGATGCCGGCGGCGTCCAGCAGCAGCTGCAGCTGGCCGCGGACCTTCTGCTGACCGACGAAGTCGCTGAGACTGGTCGGTCGCAGCGCGCCCTCGATGGCGAGCTCTGTCTCGTCGACCGGCTCGGTCGCGTCGCGCGCGTCAGACACGCGCCGGCCCCAGCATCGCGAGGGTGCGGCGCAGGAGCGACGCGACGGACGAGCGCTCCGCCTCCGAGGCGTCGGCAGCCGTCTGGGTCGCCGCCTCGACGGCGACCTTCTCGGACCAGCCGAGTCCGATGAGCGCCGCCGCGACCTGATCGATGATGTCGACGCCCCCGGCGGCGGGCTTCCTGGCCGGGCTCCCGACGGGCGCCACCTTGCCGGCGAGCTGCACGACGATCAGCTTGGCGGTCTTCGGACCGATGCCGGACACGCGGCGGAACGGCGCGTCGTCCTCCGCGGTGACGGCCTCGGCGATCTGGTCGACCGTGAGGTGCGAGAGAACGCCGAGCGCGGACTTCGGTCCGACCCCGGTGACGCTGATGAGCAGCCCGAAGACCTCCAGTTCGCTGCGATCCGCGAACCCGTAGAGCGACAGGGCGTCCTCGCGGACGATGAGACTCGTGTGCAGCATCAGCCGCTCTCCGATCGCGGCGGTGTGCGCGACGTCGGCCGGGACGGCGACGGAGAACCCGACTCCTCCGACTTCGATGACGACCTGGTCCGGCGTCGTGTGCAGGACGATGCCGTGCAGCGAGGAGATCATCTCACCAGTCTAGGCACCGGATCGTACATACGTTCGAGCGACACGCTCGGCATCCGCCCAGGCCTTCTGCGCGGGCGTCAGCACATCCTGCCCTGGCGCTCCCGCAGCCCCTCGGCGCCAGGCATGGCACAGCGCGATCGCGAGCGCGTCGGCGGCGTCGGCGGGCTGCGGCGGGGCGTCGAGACGGAGGATGCGGGCGATCATCGCCTGCACCTGTCGCTTGTCGGCGGAACCGTAGCCCGTGACCGCGGCCTTCACCTCGCTCGGCGTGTGGGTCGCCGCAGGAAGACCGGCCTCGGCTGCCAGCAGGAGCGCGACACCGCTCGCCTGCGCGGTGCCCATCACCGTGTGGCTGTTCTGCTGAGCGAACACGCGCTCGACGGCGACCGCGTCAGGGCGGTGCGCCGCGATCACCTCGCGGATGCCGGCGGCCACCGTCGCGAGACGTTCGCCGATCGGCGCGTCGACGGCGGAGCGGATCACGCCGACGTGCACGAGCGTCCCTCGACGGGCGCGGTCGACGTCGACGACGCCGACACCGCACCGGGTCAGACCGGGGTCGATGCCGAGGACGCGCAACGTGGAGGAGGTCACCTCTCCAGGCTATGCGCCGTCAGCGGCGCCGGCTGCCCGGCGCGCCCGTCACTCGTCGTTCTCGAGCTCCGCCTGCACCTCGGCCGACAGGTCGAAGTTGCTGAACACGTTCTGCACGTCTTCGCTGTCCTCGAGGGCGTCGATCAGTCGGAAGATCTTGCGCGCCGTGTCGGCGTCGATCTCGACCTTGAGGTTCGGGACGAACTCGACGTCGGCCGACTCGTACTCGATGCCCGCGTCGACGAGGGCCGAGCGCACCGAGACCATGTCGGTCGGCTCGGTCACGATCTCGAAGCCCTCGGCGTGCGGCTCGATCTCCTCGGCGCCCGCCTCGAGCGCCGCCATCATGACGTCGTCTTCGGTGGTGCCCTCAGAGCTCACCACGATGACGCCCTTGCGGCTGAAGTTGTACGCCACGCTGCCGGGGTCGGCGAGGGTGCCGCCGTTGCGGCTGAGCGCGGTGCGCACTTCGGCCGCCGCACGGTTCTTGTTATCGGTCAGACACTCGATCATGAGGGCGACGCCGTTGGGTCCGTAGCCTTCGTACATGATCGAGGTGTACTCGACGGCCTCGCCGCCGATACCGGCGCCGCGCTTGATGGCGCGGTCGATGTTGTCCTTCGGGACGGAGGTCTTCTTCGCCTTGAGGACGGCGTCGAACAGCGTCGGGTTGCCCTGCAGGTCGGCGCCGCCGAGCTTGGCCGCGACCTCGATGTTCTTGATGAGCTTCGCCCACGACTTCGCACGCCGCGAATCGATGATCGCCTTCTTGTGCTTGGTCGTGGCCCACTTGGAATGCCCGGACATAAGTCTCCCGCTCGTCGAATCCGCCCGGGCGCCTGGCCCAGGGCATCGTCCAGTCTAACGAATCACGCCGCGCGCGCCGCGACCCGATCGAGGAAGCGCGCGTGGAAGCGGCTCTCCCCCATGATCTCCGGGTGGAAGCTGAGCCCGAGCAGACCGCCCTGCTCGACGGCGACGACGCGGCCGTCCGGCAGCGCGGCGAGGACGGATGCCGCCTCTCCGACGCTCTCGACCACCGGTCCACGGATGAACGCCGCCTTCACGGACCCCGTGCCGAGCTCGGGCACGTCGAGCTCGGCCTCGAAGGACTCGACCTGGCGGCCGAAGGCGTTGCGTCGGACGACGACGTCGAGCCCGCCGAACGACTCCTGTCCGTCGATCGCATCGACCACGGCATCCGCCAACATGATGAGACCGGCACAGGTGCCGAGCACCGGCATCCCCGCGGCGATAGCCTCGCGGATGGGCTCCTGCAGACCGAAGATCCGGGAGAGCTTGTCGATCACGCTCGACTCGCCGCCGGGGATCACGAGCCCCGACACCGTCGCGAGCTCCTCCGGACGGCGCACGAGCACGACCTCGGCGCCGAGACCGGCGAGCAGGGCGGCGTGCTCGCGCACGTCGCCCTGCAGCGCGAGCACGCCGACCTTCGGGCTACCAGCCACGCTCGGCGAGGCGGTGCGGTGCGGGGAGGTCGGAGACGTTGATGCCGACCATGGCTTCGCCGAGTCCGCGGGACACCTCGGCGATGACCTTCGGGTCGTCGAAGAACGTCGTGGCCTTGACGATGGCCTTCGCGCGCTCTGCGGGGTTGCCCGACTTGAAGATGCCGGAGCCGACGAAGACGCCGTCGGCACCGAGCTGCATCATCATGGCGGCATCCGCGGGGGTGGCCACGCCGCCCGCCACGAACAGCACGACGGGGAGCGTGCCGGTCTCGGCGATCTCGGCGACCAGCTCGTACGGCGCCTGCAGCTCCTTGGCGGCGACGAACAGCTCGTCCTTCGGGAGCGCGGTGAGCGCGGCGATCTCGCCGCGGATCCTGCGGATGTGCTTCATCGCCTCGGAGACGTCTCCGGTGCCCGCCTCACCCTTGGAGCGGATCATCGCCGCGCCCTCGTTGATGCGGCGCAGTGCCTCGCCGAGGTTGGTGGCGCCGCACACGAAGGGCACCGTGAAGCCGTACTTGTCGATGTGGTTGACGTAGTCGGCCGGGGAGAGCACCTCGGACTCGTCGATGTAGTCGACACCGAGCTCCTGCAGCACCTGGGCCTCGACGAAGTGGCCGATGCGCGCCTTCGCCATCACGGGGATCGAGACCGCGTCGATGATGCTGTCGATCATGTCGGGGTCGCTCATGCGCGACACGCCGCCCTGGGCGCGGATGTCGGCGGGAACGCGCTCGAGGGCCATCACGGCGACGGCGCCGGCGTCTTCGGCGATCTTCGCCTGCTCGGCGGTGACGACGTCCATGATGACGCCGCCCTTGAGCATCTCGGCGAGCCCGCGCTTGACGCGCGAGGATCCGGTGGTGGTCTGTTCGGTCATGAGGGGCTCCTGTCAGGATGAACCAAAGCTCGTTTTGATCTATGTCAAAAGATAGCACTGTCCGGAACGACCTAGAATCGGTCACGAGGACTCATGACGGACATCACAGGGAGCACAGCGGCGGAGATCGCCGACAGCGTGCGCGGGCTACGCGACCGCGGCCTGCTGCGTGCGGGCAGCGTCCTGCCTCCGGTGCGTGAGCTCGCCTCGACCCTCGGCGTCAATCGCAACACGGCGGTCGCCGCGTATCGTCAGCTGGCCCAGGCGGGACTCGTCGTGTCGCGTGGCCGCGCGGGGACCGTCGTCGCCGGACACGAGTCCGTCGCCCAGGAGGGATACGCCGCCGACACGGTGCTCCGCGATGTCGGAACCGGAAACCCGGATCCTCGGCTGATCCCGGACCCATCCCCCGCACTCGCCACCCTCGCCGGCCGCCCGGTGCTCTACGGAGAGCCCGTGATCGACCGCGGGCTCGACGAGTGGGCGCACGACTGGGTCGCCGCAGACCTCGGCGACGCCGACTTCCGCATCACGATCACCAGCGGTGCGGTGGATGCCGTGGAGCGCCTGCTCGCGCAGGCTCTCATGCGCGACGACGCCGTCGCGCTCGAGGATCCGTGCTTCCTGGCCAGCATCCACACCGTCCGGCTCGGCGGATACCGTGCCGTCCCCGTGCCCGTCGACGAAGAGGGCATGACGGTCGACGGTCTGCGGGCCGCACTCGACGCCGGCGTCCGCGCGGTGATCTGCACACCCCGCGCGCAGAACCCCACCGGGGCGAGCCTCAGCGCCCGCCGGGCGGCGGAGCTGCGCACCGTGCTCGCCGCGCACCCGTACGTGCTGATCATCGAGGACGATCACTTCTCGATGCTGTCGCGCCGCCCCTACGAGACCCTGATCGGCCCCGCGCATCGACGGTTCGCGCTCGTGCGCTCGGTCTCGAAGTTCCTGGGTCCCGACATGTGCCTGGCCGTGGCGGCGACCGATCCCGAGACCGCAGAGCGTCTCGCGATGCGGCTGAGCCCCGGCACCACCTGGGTGAGCCACCTGCTGCAGCGCCTGACGCTCGCGCAGCTGACCGACGAGACCGTGGCAGCGAGGATCGCGGCGGCATCCGAGCACTACGCGGCCAAGAACGACGACTTCGCGACGCGCCTGCGAGAGCACGGCATCGAGGCCGCCGCATCAGACGGACTGAGCCTGTGGGTCGCCCTGCCGATCGCCGCGCGCACGGTCGCCGAGCGCCTCATGCGGCGCGGCTGGCTGGCCCGCACAGGTGACGACTTCGCTCTCGACGACAGGGCAGAGCCGTCGCGCCACCTGCGCCTCACCGTCCACGATCTCTCCGACGACGATGCGGCGACGCTCGTCACCGACCTCGTCGCGGCAGTGCGATGATCCACCCCCGCGGTCTCCGGCCCGCTCTGAACGAAAGGATCGGAGAATGAAGGTCCTCTCCATCCAGTCCGCCGTCGCATACGGCCACGTCGGCAACTCGGCGGCCGTCTTCCCGCTGCAGCGCATCGGCGTCGAGGTGCTCCCGGTCTACACGGTGAACTTCTCCAACCACACCGGCTACGGCGCCTGGCGCGGCCCGCTCATCGCGCCGGCCGATGTCGCCGAGGTCATCACCGGCATCGAGGAGCGCGGCGTCTTCGGCGAGATCGACGCGGTGCTCAGCGGCTACCAGGGCGGAGAGGGCATCGGCGACGTCATCATCGACGCCGTGGCCCGAGTCAAGGCCGCCAACCCGGAGGCCGTCTACGCGTGCGATCCGGTGATGGGTAACGCGAAGTCCGGTTGCTTCGTCGCTCCCGCGATTCCGATCCTGCTCCGCGAGAAGGTCGTCCCCGTCGCCGACATCATCACGCCGAACCAGTTCGAGCTGGGCTTCCTCACCGAGACCGAGCCCGACACCCTGGAGTCGACCCTCGCCTCCGTCGACCTCGCGATGGCCATGGGCCCCTCGACCGTGCTGGTCACCAGCGTCGAGCGACCCGACCGCGAAGAGGGCACGATCGAGATGCTCGTCGCCGACGCGACCGGTGCGTGGATCGTCCAGACCCCGCGCCTTCCGATGAAGGCCAACGGCTCCGGCGACGTCACCGCCGCACTGTTCACCGCCCACTACGTGCAGACAGGCAGCGCGCAGACGGCGCTGGAGCGCACGGCGTCGAGCGTGTTCGACCTGCTGTCGTTGACCCTCGAGTCGGGCGAACGCGAGCTGCAGCTCATCGAGGCGCAGGAGTTCTATGCGAACCCGCGACTCCAGTTCACCGCACGCCAGGTGCGCTGAGGCGCGGACGCTACCGCGCTTCGTCTCGCTGCACTCGCTCGCTCAACGACCGGACTCCCGCGTCTGGTCGTTGAGCGAGGAGCGCAGCGACGAGACGAAACGTGTGAGGCTCAGGCGGAGGGCCAGGCGTTCGCGACGGCCTCGCGCACCTCGCCGAGCAGCTGCGGCAGCGCCTTCGTCTTGGCGATGATCGGGAAGAAGTTGGCGTCCGACGTCCATCGCGGCACCACGTGCTGGTGCAGATGGGCGTCGACGCCGGCCCCGGCGACGGCGCCCTGGTTCATGCCCAGGTTGAAGCCGTCGCAGCGTGACACCTCGCGCAGCACGCGCATCGCGGTCTGGGTGAGGGCGCCGATCTCGGCGACCTCCTCCGGCGTCGCCTGATCGTAGGTCGCGATGTGCCGGTACGGGCACACGAGCATGTGGCCGGAGTTGTACGGGAACAGGTTCAGCAGCACATAGGCGGTCTCGCCCCGTGCCACGATCAGCCTCTCCGGGTCCGGGTGCTTCGGCGCCTCGCAAAACGGGCACTCCTCGCGCAGCGGCTCAGGGCCCGCCTGGATGTACGCCATCCGGTGCGGGGTCCACAGCCTCTGGAACTCGTCGGGGACGCCGGCCAGATGACCGGCGTCCTCCAACGACTCAGAACCCGATGTCACGCCAGGTCCCCTGCTTTCAGCACCAGCGCGTGCGAGGAGATCGCCGCGGTGATCCGGCGCACGGCATCCGCCACCGGCACGCCGTTCTCCTGCGTGCCGTCGCGGAAGCGGAACGAGACCGTACCAGCGGCCCTGTCCTGCTCGCCGACGATGAGGATCACGGGGACCTTCGCCGTCGTGTGGTTGCGGATCTTCTTCTGCATGCGGTCGTCGGAGTGGTCGACGTCTGCGCGCACTCCCGCCGCGCGCAGCTGGCCGATCACATCGTCGAGGTAGTCGCCGTACTGCTCGGCCACCGGGATGCCGACGACCTGGCTCGGCGCCAGCCACAGCGGGAAGTCTCCCGCGTAGTGCTCGAGGAGGATCGCGAAGAAGCGCTCGACCGAACCCAGCAGGGCGCGGTGGATCATCACCGGACGGTGCTTCTGCCCGTCGGATCCGGTGTACTCGAGCTCGAAGCGATCGGGCTGGTTGAAGTCCAGCTGGATCGTCGACATCTGCCACGTGCGGCCGATCGCGTCGCGCGCCTGCACCGAGATCTTGGGACCGTAGAAGGCCGCGCCGCCGGGATCGGCGACGAGCTCGAGGCCGGATGCGACGGCGACCTCGCGCAGGGTCTCGATGGCCGTGGCCCACTGCTCAGGCTCTCCGAGGAACTTCGGGTTCCCCTCCTCGTTCGTGGACAGCTCGAGGTAGAAGTCGTTGAGCCCGTAGTCGCGCAGGAGGTCCAGGACGAGGTTCAGGTTGGTGGTGAGCTCCTCCTTGACCTGATCCTGGGCCACGTAGATGTGCGCGTCGTCCTGCGTCAGCCCTCGGACGCGGGTCAGGCCGGACAGCGTGCCGCTCTTCTCGTATCGGTAGACGGTGCCGAACTCGGCGAGCCGCAGCGGCAGCTCGCGGTACGAGCGTCCACGCGAACGGAAGACGAGGTTGTGGAACGGGCAGTTCATCGGCTTCAGGTAGTAGTCCTGCCCCTGCCGTGTGATGTTCCCCTCCTCGTCGACGATCTCGTCGAGGTGCATCGGAGGGAACATGCCGTCGGCGTACGTCTGCAGGTGACCCGACGTCATGAAGAGATCCTTCTTCGTGATGTGCGGGCTGTTCACGAGGTCGTACCCGTTGCGCAGCAGGTGACGGCGCAGGTTCTCCTCGATCTCGTAGCGGATGATGCCGCCCTTCGGGTGGAACACCGCGAGGCCGGAGCCGATCTCGTCGGGGAAGGAGAACAGGTCCATCTCCGCGCCGAGCTTGCGGTGGTCCCGACGCTCGGCCTCGGCGAGGCGCTCCTGATACGCGCGCAGCTCGTCCTTGGACGGCCACGCCGTGCCGTAGATGCGCTGCAGCTGCGGGTTCTTCTCGCTGCCGCGCCAGTACGCCGCGGCGATGCGGGTGAGGTCCCAGCCGTTGCCGATCATCCGCGTGTTGGGCAGGTGCGGCCCGCGGCAGAGGTCCTTCCAGACCACCTCGCCGTCTCGGGTCGTGTTGTCGTAGATCGTGAGCTCGCCCTCGCCGACCTCGACGGACGCGCCCTCGGCCGCGTCCGCGTTCGAGCCCTTGAGCCCGATGAGCTCGAGCTTGAACGGCTCATCGGCGAGTTCGGCGCGCGCCTCGTCGTCGGTGACGACGCGGCGCACGAAGCGCTGGCCCTCGCGGACGATGCGCTGCATCTCCTTGGTGATGGCCTTGATGTCTTCGGGGGTGAAGGGCGTGTCCACGCCGAAGTCGTAGTAGAACCCGTCGGTGATGGGCGGGCCGATGCCGAGGTTCGCCTGCGGATTGATGCGCTGCACCGCCTGAGCGAGCACGTGGGCGGCCGAGTGACGCAGGATGTTCAGCCCGTCGGGGCTGTCGATGGTGACGGGCTCGACCTCGTCGGCGTCGGTCACGGTAGTGGCGAGGTCCTTGAGGACGCCGCCGACGCGCATCGCGACGACGGATCGGTCAGAGAACAGGGCGAAGCCGTCTTTCGGCTGGGCGTTTTCAGGCACTGAGCACTCCATCTGGGTCAGGAATCCAGGCTACCCGCACGACCGGGTGCTTCAGACCGCTCTCGCTCTCGGAATCTGGCGAGCCGTGGGGAGCTCCGCGGTGAAGAGCACGCAGAGGGGACAATGAGATATGCCCTCTCCCACGATCGTCTGGCTGCGCGATGATCTCCGAATCGCGGACAACCCGGCCCTGCTCGCGGCCTCGCGCCGCGGGGAGCCGACCATCGCGCTGTACGTGCTCGATGAGGAATCACCCGGTGTCCGGGTCCTGGGAGGGGCTGCTCGCTGGTGGCTGCACCACTCGCTGGCGTCGTTGGCGGAGCGGCTCGGCGAGAAGGGCGTGCCCCTGGTGCTGAGGCGAGGCCCCGTGTCACGGGTCGTCGAGGATGTGGTTCGGGAGAGCTCCGCCGGCGCCGTGTACTGGAACCGGCGCTACGGGGCGGCCGAGCGCGACATCGACGGCGCCCTGAAGTCCTCCCTACGCGAGGCCGGTCTTCTGGTCGAGTCCTTCTCGGCGTCGCTTCTGCACGAGCCGTGGATGGTCAGGACGGGCGGGGGCACCCATTTCTCCGTCTTCACTCCGTTCTGGCGCGCCTGCCAGGCGCTTCCGGCGCCCCGGCATCCGCTGCCGGAACCTGACGACTTCGTCGGCATCCCACCCGCTCTCGAATCCGACGACATCGCCGGGTGGGCTCTGCGCCCGTCGTCCCCTGATTGGGCCGGAGGTCTGCGAGAGACGTGGACACCCGGCGAGCCCGCAGCGATCGACCGCCTCGCTCAGTTCCTCACGGAAGACGTCGACGACTACGAACGGACGCGTGATGAGCCCGCGGCGGGAATGACCTCGCTGCTCTCTCCTCGACTGCGCTGGGGCGAGCTGAGCCCGTTCACCGTGTGGCACAGCGCCGCGGGCGCACCGGGGACAGGGAAGTTCCTCGCCGAGCTCGGATGGCGGGAGTTCGCCTGGCACACCCTCTTCCACTTCCCCGATCTGGCGACCCGCAACCTGCGCCCGTCCTTCGACGCCTTCCCCTGGCCGCCGGTCGACGTCGAACAGCTCACCGCGTGGCAGCAGGGACGCACCGGCGTGCCGCTGGTGGATGCCGGGATGCGGGAGCTCTGGAGCACCGGATTCATGCACAACCGCGTCAGGATGGTGGCCGCGTCGTTCCTGGTGAAGAATCTGCTGATCGATTGGCGGCTCGGCGAGGAGTGGTTCTGGGACACGCTCGTCGACGCGGACGAGGCGAGCAACCCCTTCAACTGGCAGTGGGTTGCCGGGTCCGGCGCCGATGCCGCGCCCTACTTCCGGGTCTTCAACCCTGAGCTTCAGGCGAAGAAGTTCGATCCGCAGTCCCGCTATGTCGAACGATGGGCCGGGGATTCCCTCCTCACGACGCCGATCGTCGACCTGGGCGCCACGAGGAAAGCGGCTCTCGCGGCCTATGAGCGGATGAAACGAACCTCCGCGGATCTCCCCTGACTCACAGCGCTGCCGGCTCGCTCGCGCCGCCAGCCGTCGGAGCGAACACGATGATCGCCGCACCGACCAGCGCGACGGTCGAACCCACCCAGTCCCATGTCGTGGGCCGGAATCCGTCGACGATGATGCCCCACGCCAGGGAGCCGGCGATGAACACACCGCCATAGCACGCGAGCACTCGCCCGAAGTTCGCATCGGGTTGCAGCGCGGCAATGAATCCGTACGCTCCGAGGGCCATCACTCCGAACACGGCGAACAGCCACCCGCGGTCCTCCTTCACGGTCTGCCAGATCAGCCAGGCGCCGCCGATCTCCGCGACGGCCGCGAGCAGGAACAGGATGCTGATGCGCAGAACGGTCATGCGTTCAGTGTTCCAGGGTTCCCGCGCTCACCGTCCTGATCGATACGGTGATCACGGGGAGCTGATCGCATCCCCGTCTCCCCCACTGCACCCGATAGGCCCTGCCATGCGCTCTGTCCGCTCCCGCCCCGCCGCCGTCACCGGCCTTCTCGCCATCGCAATCGTCGCGCTGCCGACGGCCGCGGTCGCCGCGGTCGCTCCCTCCGACGACGTGACTCCGGTCGTGGCCGTGTCGCTGGAGCCGTACTTCCCCGGCGAGCCGTCCTGGCCGTCCACCGCGTACCCGACCTGGGCGCTGCGCATCGATCTCTCCGACGCCGATCCCGTGCCAGGCGAAGCCACGAACATCGACCTCTCCGCGAATCTCACTGCGGCGGCCGCTCCCGGGACGCTGCGCGATGAGGACGGGGTGGAGCTCGCGACCTTCGCCGTGTCACCCGACGGACACCGCATCACCGTCACGTACTCCGCCGCAGCCGCCGCGGTCGTCGATCTGCAGGCCGAGCTCGCGATCTTCGTCAGCGCCGACTCCGTGGGCCCGGGGAAAGACACGCTCACGGCTCAGGCCGCGGCCGACGGCCTCGTGTTCCCGCTCAGCGCCTCCTACACGGGACTCGCCTGGAACCCCGCCGGCACCGTGGGAACGTGGGTCCCGAGCCCGACCGGCTCCCTGCGCTTCCTCGCACGCTCCGTCGTCGAGGCCGTCCCCGAGTTCGCCGAAGATGGCGGTCAGTGGATCGGAGTGGGCGGCGCGAGCGACTGGTCCGGAAGACTCGCCCCTGTCAGCGGAACCACCCGGGTGTTCGGGCTGGACGAGCTCCCCGCCACCCTGGACGGGTTCACGGATCCGGCATCCCTGTGGCAGGACGGCGTCGACTACACGGTGGACGAGCAGGAGACGCACGATGGCGGGCCGGTGTTCGGCGTCACGGTCACCGGTTCTCCGACCGGATACATCGTCGTCGAACAGGCGTACGACCTCGTCTCGGCGGGCCCCTCGCTGTTCGACGCTCCCAACACCGCCCTCCCGCTTCAGGGACGGAAGGTGTTCGGCGCCGGCACCCGTATCGTGACCGGATCGGTCGGCGGGCACCAGGGCGGGGGGAACGGAGTGGGAGGGCTGTCCACTCTCGCCTTCTTCGCCGGCTCGGGCGGAGCGGCCTCCGGTGCCCCGATCTCTCCGGCGCTGTCCGTGGACCGCGCAGTGACCCCCGACACCGCCGCCCCCGGAGAGACGACCGGACGGGTCGCTCTCACCATCGCGAACACCGGCAACACCCCGCTCGACGTGAACGTCGCCGACCTCCTCGCCGCGAACGACGCCTCCGTCCTCCTCCGCGATGCGGACGCGAGTTCCGGTGCCGTGACGGTGGACGGCCGCGCCGTCCGCTGGACCGGCATCGTCGGCCCCGGCGAGACGCTCGTGGTGACCTACACGTTCCGCGCGACGGCATCAGGGCCTCGTCCGGGAACCGTCTCCTGGAGCGGGAACGCCCGCGGAGTCGTGCCCCGGAACGCGGAAGAGTCCGTGGAGCCACCGGTGCCCACCGCAGAGGTCACCGTCTCCGCACGTCCCCTCGTTCCGGAAGCGCCGACCTCGCCGGGGTCGGGGAGCACTCTCGCGACCACCGGATCAGATGCGCGCGCCGCGCTCGGTCTCGGCGCCCTGGCCGTCCTGCTGGGCGCGGGAGGGGCTGCGCTCCTGGTGAGCTCGCGTACGCGGTCCCGGAGCTGACCTCCGAGGTTCAGCGACGGTACAGCTCCCCCGAGCCGGAGATCCTCTTCGTCACGCTCGGGTCCCCCGCGTAGGAGACGTCTCCGCTCCCGTCGATCACGACATCGAGGGAGAGCCGGGCGTCGACATCGGCATCCCCCGACCCGGTGACGACCACGCGGGCGCGGTCGCTGCGCAGGGATGCCGCGCTGAACCCACCCGACCCCGCAACCTCGACGTCCTGGGCGGCGGCCGTGCCGTCGATCTCGACGCCCCCGGATCCCGTCATGCGGACGGTCAGCTCGGAGAGCTGGACATCGTCGACGGAGATGCTGCCTGACCCGTCCGCGACGACGGAGGCCGAGTCCGCGGCGACGCCTGTGGCCTCGACATCGCCCGAACCCTGCACGTCGATCGAGGGCGCCGTCGCGCCGGTGAAGTCGACCTGCGCGTCGCCCGAGCCTCGCACGTGGAGAGTCTCGAGGGTCGTCACCGTGAGCTCGTAGCGGATCTCACCGTTCCATCCGATGGGCGTCTTCTCCATGCCGAGGGTCAGCACCCCATCGGAGATCTCTGACGTGAGCTCGCCGATCACGTTCTCCCCTGCGGTGATGCGCAGGGATGGCGTGGTGCCGACGCGCATCGTGAGATCGCCGCTCGTGTCCAGCACCACCTCGTTGATGTCCGTGATCGGTCGGTCCTCGCTCACCCGTGTCCCCGTGTCGAACGCCGCGCAGCCGGTCAGGGCGGCGGTGACGGCGAGCAGGATGACGGTGGAGGACAGCAGACGGGAGCGCATGGGAGACACGCTACGGAGGCGCCGGGCCGCTGAACAGCTACCGGGGTATGGAATCCGCCTCCCTCTGCGGTACGAGGAGGTCTCGTCAGACGCCGGGAACGACGAGGCCCCACTCATAGGCGAGGATCACGAGCTGTGCGCGGTCGCGGGCTCCCAGCTTCATCATCGTCCGATTCACATGGGTCTTCGCGGTGTGCGGAGAGATCGTCAGGGTCTCGGCGATCTCCTGATTGGTCAGTCCGCCGGCGACGAGCAGCATCACCTCGCGCTCGCGATCGGTGAGCGCGTCGAGAAGGCCCAGATCCGGAACGCGGGGTGAGGCGTCGGCGGCGCGCAGCGAGCGCTCGATGAGGGCGCGAGTCGCGGCGGACGACAGCAGCGCGTCTCCCCGGTCGATCGTGAGCACGGCGCGCACGATCTCCTCCGGCTCGGCGCCCTTGCCGATGAATCCGCTGGCACCCGCGCGCAGGGCCGCCACCACGTACTCGTCCTCCTCGAAGGTCGTGAGGATGAGCACGCGCGTGCGACCCCCTGCGCCCTCTGCGCAGATCTCAGCCGTCGCGGCGATGCCGTCGAGGTCGGGCATCCTGATGTCCATCAGCACCACGTCCGGCGTCTCGCGCTCCACGGCGCGCACGGCGTCCCGCCCTGTGGCGACCTCGCCGACCACGAGGATGCCGGCGTCGCCGAGGATGTCGCGGACGGCCTGCCGGATGAGCGGCTGGTCATCGGCGATGATCACGCTGACCATTCGTCACTCTCTCCGGCTGTGGGGAGTCGTACGTCGAGACGGAACACTCCGTCGACGCTCTCCGTCCGGACCGTACCGCGGACGGCTGTGACGCGCTCACGCAGGCCGACGAGCCCGTGACCGCCAGGGAACGCCTCCGGCCCCGGACGCACCTCGTTGCGGACGTCGATGAGGAGATCGCCGCCGACGACGTCCAGGCGGACGCGCACGGGACGATCCGACCCGTGCTTGTGGGCGTTGGTGAGGCCCTCCAGGAGCACGAGGTAGGCGACGTGATCGTTCGACGGAGACAGCGCGACCCCGGCGGACTCGTCGTGGAGCTCGACGCGCAGCCCCGCGACCACGAAGCGCGCGATCAGGTCGGCGGCGCCCGCGAGCCCGGTCTGCGGGCGCAGGTCCCCGGTGTCCTCCGGATCCTCGGAGCGCAGCAGCGCCATCAGGCCCCCGATGTCGGTGAGGACCGTGCGGGACGCGCGTCGAATCGTCGTCAGCGCCTCTCTCGCGCGATCCGGTCGGGATTCCAGTGCCGACGACGCGACTCCCGCGTTGAGACTGATCACCGTGATCTGATGCGCGACGACATCGTGGAGATCGCGCGCGATGCGCACACGCTCCTCCGCGACCCGACGTCTGGCTTCCTCTTCTCGGCCGCGCTCCGCACGTTCCGCACGCTCGGTCATCGCGGCGCCGAACTCGCGACGTGATCGTGTGGCATCGCCGATCGCCCCGGCCAGTGCGATGAAGAACAGGAACTGCAGGGCCCTCGAATCGAAGAACTCGCCGTGCAGCGGGACCGCGTTGGAGACGAAGACGACTCCGACGACCAGCGTCAGCGCGATCAGCCCCACGGTGCGACGTGTATACGCGGTGACGGCGAACGCGCTGATCGCCGTCGCGATGAGAGAGCTCGGCGAGAGTATCCCCGTCAGCGAGAGGACGACCGCGACGACGACGCTGACGCCCAGGACCGCGAGCGGCCACCGGCGACGGAACGGCATCACCGCGGCCGGCAGGAGCGCGATCGGGAGCAGCATCCCGGGGACCTGGAAGACCGCCTCCGGGTACGGCAGCACCGCGAACAGGATGATGACGGCGACGGCGATCACATCCCCGAACGGCGCGGTGAGTCCGGAAGCGGGGCGGGCGGGCATCCTTCCAGTATTCCGCGCGCGGCCGGATCGGGAGTCCGCCCTGAGGATGACTTCCCCGTACTGCGAACGCGGTAGGGAGATGTCTGCGCCGGGGCGATGCCTCGAGCGGGCATCCGAACGACGCTGGAAGGACGGGGCGCACCGTGCGCCGCGGGAGAGGTCCGAATGAAGAAGTCTGTGAAGAGAGTGCTCGTCTCGGTGACCGCCGTCGCCGCGGTGATCGCCGTCGGATTGGCGACGACCACGATCGTGAACGTCGTCGCCACCGACGCCGAACAGGAGCGGATCGAGCCCTACGGCCAGCTCGTCGAGGTCGACGGACGCCACATGAACGTCGTCATCAGCGGCAAGGGCGACGAGACCATCGTGCTCCTCCCCGGGTTCGGCACGGCGTCCCCCGCGCTCGATTTCGCGCCTCTCGTCGATGACCTGTCGGCGGATCACCGCGTCGTCGTGGTCGAGCCGTTCGGCTACGGCCTGAGCGACGGCACGGACCGCGAACGGACCACGGCGAACATCGTCTCCGAGGTGCACGAGGCTCTGGACGAGCTCGACATCGACCGGTATGTGCTGATGGGGCACTCGATCGCCGGGGTGTACGGCATCGAACTCGCACGTCGCTATCCCGACGAGGTCCAGGCGTTCGTGGGTATCGACTCCAGTGTGCCCGGTCAGCCCCGAACGGACACCGCGTTCCCCATCGGCCTGCTCGGCGCCGCCAAGAACCTCGGGCTCATCCGACTCGTCGCCACATCCGCCACGGGCTACGAGGAGGACGCGTACTCCGAAGAGGTGCGCGAGCAACTGGTGATGCTCTCCAACCGGAACTCGCTGAGTGCGACGTATCTCGATGAGATGTCGCACATCCGCACGAACTTCGCTGACGCGCTCGGCACCGGGTTCGCCCCGACGCTGCCGCTGCTGCTCTTCGTCGTCGAGCACAACGAGGAGGTCCCGGAGTGGCGGGAGCTGCACGAGAAGCAGGCCGCGAGCGTCGAGGACGGAACGGTGATCGCCCTCGACGGCTCGCACTATCTGCACCACACGCAGTCGCCGCGGATCGCCGAAGAGTTCCGGGCATGGGAGGCGGCTCGATCGGCGCAGGTCGACTGAGGTCGCCGACGGGCACCGGATAGCGTGGGCACATGATCAGGACTGCTGCACGATGGATGCTCGCGCTGGTGCTCGCCGCGGCCGGCGCCGCCCATCTCGTCCGCACCCGGGGCTTTCGGATCGTCGTCCCGGACTGGGCGACGCGGGTCACGCGCCTCGACAAGGACACGATCGTCGTCGCCTCGGGGGCGGCGGAGCTCGCGCTGGCTGCCGGTCTCGTCGCCCTCCCCCGCGAACGTCGCAGGATGGGCTGGGCCGTGGCGGGATTCTTCGTCGCCGTGTTCCCCGGGAACGTGCACCAGTGGCGTACGCGCCGCTCCGCACCCGGCCTCGACACGGATGCCCGCCGGCTCTGCCGTCTCTTCCTGCAGCCGCTGCTCGTGCTCTGGGCGCTGTGGGCGACCGCCGAGGGTGGCGACCCGCTCCGTTGACAGCGCGTGTCCCGCCTGGGGTTCCGGCAGTGGGCGCACCCGCAAGCGTCGTACGTCGCGCGTCGGCTCAGGCGAAGAAGTCCTCATCGATCTCGACGACCTTGTACGTCTCGCGCACCTGGACCCCGACGCCGTAACGGATCATCAGGCTCGTGAGCCGCGCACCGTCGATGAGGATGACGCGCATCGGGACGCCTTCGGCATAGGCGCGCGCCCCCTCGGAGAACCGGCCCGTCGTGATGAAGACGCCGCTGTCCGCTTTTCCGCTGAGAGCCCCGACGAAACCCTGCACGTCGGGGCGCTGGACGACGTTGTGGTCGGCATAGCGCTTCGCCTGGATGTAGACGCGGCTGAGCCCGAGCACATCCTGATCGATGACCCCGTCGATCCCGCCGTCGTTGCTGCGCTGGGTCACGCTGCCGCCGCCGGTGGTTCCGCCGTAGCCCATGGCGAGCAGCAGTTCTACGACCGCCTGCTCGAAGAATCCGGGTTCCTTGCCCTGGAGTCGTTGGAGGAGCTCGGCGGCGACCTCCTCATCGATGCGCGCGATACCGCTCTGCACCTGCTCGATCGGTGTCATCGACTCGCCGTCGACCGCCGCGACCGTATCGCTGGGCTTCGCCCGCTCGGTCTTCTCGTAGAGGCTGATCGGCGATTCCGGGTCGGCACCGAGCACACGGATGTCGCGCTCGCGGATGCCGTCGGGAAAGGAGCCGATGAGCTGACGGCCGGCGTCTGTGATCGTGTAATGGCCCCGCTTCGGCCGTGCGAGCGCACCGACGTTGGTGAGGAACGAGACCGCCCAGCCGATGCGGTTCTCGTACTTGACCTGACTGCCCGACGGCAGCATCTCCTGCTTCTGAGACTCCGTCAGCCCCGCCGCGTCTGCGACCAGCGGCTGAAACTCCCGCCAGTGCCTGACGATCCCGTCGTCGAGAACGCGAAGCGTCGGGATCATGAACCCTTCCCAGTGTCGTCTCTGGAGTCTGCGACGACGCGATCGACGCCGCGCACGGTGTCGGGCGCACCGCGATGACCGTCAGCTTGCGCTCGTTCCTGAAAGTCCCCCGCCACCTTCGGTCCTTCGAGAGCATCGACGGACTGATCGGCTGGGCAGCGCTCCCGGCCGGCACGGCTCCGAACGCTCGGCCGTGGGGATCACATGGACCTCAGCGAGGTCCGCGAGAGCGTGAACGCGCTGCTCGGCTATCGCCCCGAGTAGTCGGCTACGCGCCTGGCGTGCTGGGCGGGCTGGACGGCCGATATCGGGTGGCGTGCTCGATGATGGGTTGGATCACATTCGTCACTTCGTCGTTGCCGGACTTGCCGTCCGGTGGTGCCTCCAAGACGCGCTTTCCGAAGAGAGTAAACATCGTCTGCCGTGCCTCGGGATCGTCGATCTCGTTCACGAACCCGCGGAACGCCTTGAGTTGGATCTCGATGCCGAGCGCCCACGTAGCGATGCGGTGGTAGTGGCTGGCTTGCCGCCCGAGGTAGGCAGCGACTCCAGCGAGCGCCGAGAGGATCGCTACTCGATACACGAGGCCACGCCAGTCATCAGCCGGATGTGTCGGGCTGTCGACGGCATAGTAAACGCCTAGAGCTACAGTTCCCACGAGCGTGGTAATCGTTCCGGTTCGGAACCAGAACGCTGAGCGGGCGTTCTTGTTCGCAGTCGTTTCGAATGAGCGCTCGAGAGTGGAAGTCGCGCTTTTCGTGGCTGCCTTCTCCGCAAGCTCCAGGGCGGCCTCGGCCCGTCCTGCGGCCTCGCTCGCGTCACGGACGGCCTCTTCTAGGCCAGAGGTGCGCTGCGTCACGTAAGCCATGACCGAGGAGGAGCGGCGCGACTCTTCACGCGCTTCTTTGATGAATCCCTTCAGCGCGTCAGTCTTCGGGGTTGAGTGCGCAGGGGCGGCCAGTGCATTGAAGATCGGGAAGAAGACATCGAGATTCCCGTCTACCCCGGAAAGTGCTTGGCGCTTCGCGTTCCCGGCCACTTGTCGATAGACGTTCTGCTGGGTGTAAGCCTCTCGCGCGGCGGTGGCGACGTGCCTCACCGCATCGTCGGGCAACTTTGCTGTCTCCGCCCATTCAAGAAGGCGTACCCATACCTCGACCAGAGGGAGAAGAGCGATCTCGTCGATTCCGACGTTGGGATTCTCCTTGAGCGCGTCGCGCTTCCTCGAGAAATCAGTGAAGACCTCGGACAGGACTTCTCGTTCGTCAGCCACGCAATCGCCCCTTCTCGCCCGTCGAATATGCGAGATTGCAAGTGGGCACAAGACACAAGATAGCGGAGCCGTGACTCATTCGAATCACGGCATAGGGCGTTACTACAGACCCAGGAATCCCTTCACGATCTCTACTAGGCCGCCCGCCGCCACGTCGGAGGCGATGCTGCCTGAAAGAGCGATCGCCCCGTTCCGCACCCCGTCGAGGATGCGTTTGGTCTTCGTGCCGTCCAATGAGCGCTCAGCCTGCACTGCGGCCACGAACTCTTCGGCGACGTCAGCAGAGAGGCCGTTCGCTTCTGCCTCGCGTCGCAACGCAGCGAGGTCGCCCATTTCGACTCGCGACCGCTGCCGAATCTCAGAGCCAGCTGCCACGTTCGTGCCGTCGCCATAGATGTTGTTGGTCATGTGGATCACTGTGCTCGACAGTCCCGGCTCAGACGCAACGGTTGGCCCGCCGGGAGTGCCCGCCTCGGGATAGTCAGTCTGAAGTTCGAGCGCGAACTCCATCGCCTTCGAGCGGATGATGTCAATCAAACCCTTAAGGCTCTGACGCGTGATCACGTTGTGCGCGGAGAACAGCCTGTGAAATTGCATGCGGAAGACCCCGGAGTCCTCATAGGCCTTGACGATCATCGCCGGCCATTCGCGCTGAGGATCCTTCTCTAGTTCCGACAGCGCCTGAAGCTCCGTGAGCGGCACGCGGAACTCCACCAACCACATCGACTCCAACTCAGGCGTCGGGATGGTGAGCTGCTGCCTGATTACCGACTGATACGGACCCGTGAACACGCCCATGACAGATGTGTTCATGGTGCGATACGAGGGGAGCTCAGCTTCGGCGTCGTATCCAGCTAGCTCGCTCTTGGCCCAGGCCACGACATCGGTAGCGCCAAGGCGGTGAGCAACGACTTGCACCTTGCGCAAGAGATCGGCGGTTGCCACTGACGAATCGGTGCTGGCGTTGATGATGTCGTCGAGGATCGTCACGGTGGTCAAGCTACACGGAAACCGGAACAGTGAGCGGTCCGGAACGCGATACCAACTGGTAGCGGCGCGGTAGCGGAAACAAAAAAGCCCCGGAAAACCGGAGCTGATCTGGGAATTCAAGTGTGCGCGATACTGGGATCGAACCAGTGACCTCTTCCGTGTCAGGGAAGCGCGCTACCGCTGCGCCAATCGCGCCCGTTGGGGCTATTCAGTTTTCTGAGAGGTGGCGACGGGATTCGAACCCGTGTAAACGGCTTTGCAGGCCGGTGCCTAGCCGCTCGGCCACGCCACCGTGTGGATTGACCCCACGTGCCGAAGGCCCTCCGAAGAAGGCCCCTGCACTTGAGCGGATGACGAGACTCGAACTCGCGACCCCAACCTTGGCAAGGTTGTGCGCTACCAACTGCGCTACATCCGCGTTGTTCCCGGGTTGTTGCCCCGAGCACTTGATAAACATTAGCCGACGATCGGCGGTTGTCAAAACCAGACCCGAATCTCGCGCGTGTCCCGCGATCTGGTCAACAGGGCCTCCGACGGTCGGGTAGTATCGGTTGACGTACCCCACGGGTATGGGCGATTGGCGCAGTTGGTAGCGCGCTTCCTTCACACGGAAGAGGTCATCGGTTCGAGTCCGGTATCGCCCACCACAGAACCCCGCAGAGCTTCGACTCCGCGGGGTTTCTTCGTCTCACCGCAGCAGAAGGCCCGACCGGCTCAGTCTCGGGTGTCGGAGCCCACGGCTACCGTTCACACCGTGTCAGACCTTCCTCCCCTGCCAGGGCCGTGCGGACTCTGCGGGGGTCTGCGCGGCACGCGGCGCGAAGGTTCCCTGATCTGCGTCGACTGCGGCTGGCGCTACGGAGATGCGCCTGACCCGGACCTGCCTCTTCCCGTGATCGAAGTGGTCTACTACCTCCGATACGACCGCCGCGTGAAGATCGGCACGAGCCGGAGGCCACGGCAGCGCCTCGCGAGCATCCGGCACGACGAGCTCCTCGCCTTCGAACAGGGCGGCAGGGCCCTCGAACAGCAGCGGCATCGAGAGTTCGCCTCGGTCAGGGAGGGCGGCGAGTGGTTCACCCTGACCGACGAGGTGAGAGCGCATATCGCGGCTCTGCGCGAACGCGGCGAGCCGTGGACGCTCTATGCCCGCTGGCTGAGCGATGCCCTTCGGTGACCTCACACGTCGATGACGGTGCCGCCGGACAGGTCCGGCAGCACCGTCGTCGTCGCTCTCACGCGTGAGCCGCAGAGACCTTCACGCGGGCCGGCTGAGGCTGCGAGAACAGCACGACCACGATCACCGCGACGCCGACCACGACGTGCGGCAGCCAGACGTTGAGAGCCTGTCCCGAGAAGCCGAACAACCACGGCGACAGCGCGAGGAACAGGCTCGCCACGATGTCGAACACGAGGTGGACCGGCATCGGAATGAACCCGAACGGACCCCACTCGTACTTGGTGAAGAGGCTGTAGACGATGAGCCCGACACCGAGCACGATCGGGATGACGACGGCAGCGCCCCCGACGCTGGAGAAGCCGAACAGCCACGGTGCGGCGATCAACGCCACGCCGACGAAGTAGTCGAGGGCACCGTGGACCTTGGTGGGGATGAAACGCATGATTCCTCCTTAGCTGCGCCGCGGATCGCGACTCACAGCTGGTTCGGAGCGCAGGGGGAAACGGATTGCCGACTTACCCGCATACCCTGGGGACGTGCCCGAGATCCGCCCCGCCTCTCGCCCCGTCGCCATCGCACGCATGCTCGTCGGGGCCGCCGTCATCGGCACCCTGATCTACACGTATGCGATCGGCATCCCGGCACAGGGAGCGAATCCGTTCGACTACTTCGGCTACTTCACGAACCTCACCAGCCTGCTGACCGGCCTGATCCTGATCGCGAGCGGGGCTGCGGCGGCAGTCACCCGCACCGTGCCGGACTGGATGCCGCAGGCGCGCGGCGCGGCCGTCACCTGCATGATCATCGTCGCCCTGATCTACAACCTCATCGTCCCGGGTACGGGAACCGCTCCCGCGTGGGTCAGCATCACGCTCCACCTCGTGTTCCCCGTGCTGCTGGTGCTGGACTGGCTCCTCGTCGGCGATCGGCCGCCGCTGCCCTGGCGGCGGCTCTGGATCGTCCTCCCCTATCCGCTGACCTGGCTCGTCGTGACGCTCGTCCGCGGCGCGACAGACGGATGGGTCCCCTACGGATTCCTCCTTCCCGAACGGGGCGCCGCACAACTCGCGGCCACCGCCGGAGGCCTGCTGCTCGCCCTCCTCGCCGCGGCTGCACTGGTCTGGACGATGAGTCGTCAGCGCGGGGTCGCCACGGCGTCGACCGGGTTCGCGGGGTAGTCCCAGGCTCGACTGCTACGGTGACCGGGTCGGCACCTCGCCGACGTCAGGGAAGACTTCTTGTCGACCAACGGGCTCCATCAGCCATTTCGTTCTCCGTCGCCTCCTCTGGGTGATCCTAGGAGCGCGCCATGCCCGCCCATTCCCTTTCCGACCCGATCGACTCCTCTGCGCTCGACTGGGCACTCCCCGCGACGCTTCCTGCCGGTTCGACGGCCGTGGTGTACTGCGAGGGACAGTTCGGCGAGCAGGACGGCAAGACCGCCAACGGACTCGTGCGCCACTCCGAGAAGTACGAGATCCTCAGCGTCATCGACAGCACACGCGCGTTCCAGGACACGGGTGCGTTCCTCGACGGCGCGGACAACGGCATCCCGATCCTCGCGAACCTCGCCCAGGCGATCGTCAACGCCGGGCGGGTGCCCGACTACCTCATCTGCGGTGTCGCCCCCGCCGACGGGCTCATCTCCCCCGCGGTGCGCCGGGCCCTGCTCGACGGCATCTCACGGGGAATGCACATCGTCAGCGGTCTGCACGAGTTCCTCGGCGACGATGCCGAGTTCGTCTCCGCGAGCATCGCCGCAGGAGTCACCATCACCGATGTGCGCCGCCCGCGCGACAAGAAGGACCTCCACCTCTTCTCCGGTCGGATCTTCGACGTGACCTGCCCTCGGATCGCGATCCTCGGCACCGACGGCGCCATCGGCAAGCGGACCACCGCGACGCTCCTCGTCCGTGCCCTCACCGATGCCGGCATCCGGGCGGTCCTCGTCGGCACCGGCCAGACCACGATCATCCAGGGGGGACGCTATGGAGTCGCCCTCGACGCGCTCGTGCCCCAGTTCTGCTCGGGCGAGGTCGAGAACCAGGTCGTCGCGGCCTTCGAAGGCGAGGATCCCGACGTGATCATCGTCGAAGGACAGGGCGCACTCAGCCACCCCGCGTACCTGACCTCGGCGCACATCCTCCGGGGAAGCCGCCCCGAAGCCGTCATCGTGCAGCACGCACCGGCCCGCAAGACGCTCGGCGACTTCCCGATGGTCGCGATGCCGTCCGTCGCGAGCGAGGTGGCGCTCATCGAGTCTTTCGCCGACACCCGC
Source organism: Microbacterium sp. LWH10-1.2 (assembly GCF_038397765.1). Taxonomy (NCBI): domain Bacteria; kingdom Bacillati; phylum Actinomycetota; class Actinomycetes; order Micrococcales; family Microbacteriaceae; genus Microbacterium; species Microbacterium sp. LWH10-1.2. Next base: position 1,401,427 of record NZ_CP151638.1, on the reverse strand, counting down.
GTGATCGGCGTCACGGTCAACCATGAGGATCTCACCGCTCCCCAGCTCGCCGCAGCGATCGACGAGATCGAAGGGGAGCTCGGCATCCCCGCCACCGATCCGCTCACGAGGCCGGCGAGCGAGCTCGTGGAGATGGTGCTTCAGGCCTTCCCCGCGCTCAGCCCTCAGCTCGCCAGCCGTAACGCCGGCTGAGGGCGCCGGAGACCCGGCCGAAACGGACCTTGTCGAGGACGGCGGCTTCGCGCCTCAGCCCGCGCTCGTGGACGCTGTACAGCTGCTCGATGTCGACCCACGATTCCCTGCCCTGCGAGTCCCAGGAGCCGGAGCCGATCGACAGGAAGTCCCTGTCCCGTTCGTGCGCCTTGCTGGTCATCCGCACCGCGTACACGCGGTCCGACGACTGGCGGCCGATCACGAGCACCGGCCGGTCCTTGCCCCTGCCGTCGTTCTCCTCATAGGGCACCCACGTCCAGATGACCTCTCCGGCGTCCGGAGCGCCGTCACGCGCCGGCGCGTAGGAGATCCGCAGGTCACGGATGCGCTCCGGATCGATGCGCACGGTGTCGGTGCCCGCGGCCTGCCCCGGCTCGACGTCATGCCCGGAATCCGCGGAGCCGGTGCGCTCAGAATCCGTCTTCAGGCGCGCCCTCGGGCGTGTCGGAGAGCCCTGGGAGGGCGTTCTGCGCCCGGATCCCACCGCCTTGAGGAGGATCTCGAGGATCGAGGTCAGGATGCCGTTGCCATTGCCCACAGGGTCACCCTATCCGCTGCCGCACCACGTCAGCGCACGCCGGAAGGGCGTCTCGGTTCAGGGGAACCGAGACGCCCTTCCGCGTTCGCACGACGATGCTGTAGGCGCTCACGCGTCCGCGAGCGCGTACCCCTCCTCGCCGTGCACGACCAGGTCTACTCCTGCGATCTCGTCCTCGTTCGTGATGCGGAACCCGATCGTCTTCTCGATCGCGAAGCCGATCACGAAGGAGATGATGAACGAGTAGAGCAGCACGCCCACCGCGGCGATCGCCTGCACCGCCAGCTGACGGAGGTCGCCACCGACGAAGAGGCCGGTGCCGGTCGCGAAGAGTCCGAGGTAGAGCGTGCCGAACAGGCCGCCGACGAGGTGGATGCCCACCACGTCGAGCGAGTCGTCGAACCCCAGGCGGAACTTCAGCTCGACCGCCAGCGCGCACAGGATGCCGGCCAGGGCGCCGAGCAGCAGCGACCACCCCGGCGTCAGGTTCGCGCAGGCCGGAGTGATGGCCACGAGACCGGCAACCGCACCGGACGCCGCCCCGACAGAGGTCGCCTTGCCGTCCTTGATGCGCTCGACGAGGATCCAGCCGAGGATCGCCGCCGCGGTGGCGCCCAGGGTGTTGAGGCCGATCAGACCGACGCCGCCCATGTCCTCAGCGAGCCATTCCGCACCCGCGTTGAAGCCGAACCACCCGAACCACAGCAGGGCGGCCCCCAGGAGCGTCAGCGGGACGTTGTGGGGCTTCAGGATGCCCTTCTGGAAGCCGATGCGCTTGCCGAGGACGATCGCCAGCGCGAGGGCCGCCGCACCCGCGTTGATGTGCACGGCGGTTCCACCGGCGTAGTCGATGACGGCGATGCCGCTGTCCTCGCCGAACAGGGTGGTGCCGAGATTCATGATCCAGCCGCCGCCCCAGACCCACGCGGCCACCGGGAAGTAGCCGACCGTCGCGAACACGCCGGCGAAGATCAGCCAGGATCCGAACTTCGCGCGGTCGGCGATCGCGCCGGAGATCAGTGCGACCGTGATGATCGCGAAGGTCGCACCGTACGCGACCCCGAGCAGGGCGACGTTGGATCCTTCGCCGCTGGCCAGCGAGCTCAGGCCGAAGTCCGCGAAGGGGTTGCCGGCGAAGGCGGTCGGGCTGTCGACGGCGCTCATCGAGAATCCGAAGAGGATCCAGAGCACCGCGACGAGACCGATCGAGCCGAAGCTCATCATCATCATGCTCACGACGCTCTTCGCCTTGACGAGGCCTCCGTAGAAGAAGGCGACTCCGGGCGTCATCAGCAGCACGAGAGCCGTCGCTGTGATCGCCCAGGAGATGTTGCCGGGTGCATCCATGTGTAAACCTCACATTCGGGAAACTGTGAGGTTCAGTGTGGCGACACCCGATTTCCGGGATGCGTGAAGTTTGTTGCGCGCACGTTACAGGCTGAGCGCCCGTGTGAACATCGCGTTACGCAGGTCAGCGTTCGGCGTGGGTGAGGGCGTTCAGACGCGAGATCGCCCGCAGGTACTTCTTGCGGTAGCCGCCGCCGAGCATCTCCTCGGCGAAGACCTGATCCAGGCTGACGCCGGTGGCCACGATCGGGATCTGCGCGTCGTAGACCCGGTCGACGAAGGCGACGAAGCGCAGCGCCTCCGACTGATCGGTCAGCACGCGCACATCGCGAAGGCCCACGAGCCCGAGGCCCGTGATCAGACGGATGTACCGCGAGGGGTGCACGCGGGCGAGGTGGGAGATCACGTCGCCGAACGCGTCATCGGATGCCGCGCCCCCGGTCGCACCCTTCGCGATGGCGTCGGCGTACTCCGCATCGGACGACACGACGGCATGGCCGTCGAGCGCACGCTGGCGGAAGTCGACGCCGTCGATCCGCAGCGTCTCGAAGCTGTCGGACATGGCGTGGATCTCCCTCAGGAAATCCTGGGCGGCGAAGCGCCCCTCGCCGAGCGCGTTCGGCGGGGTGTTGGAGGTCGCGGCGAGCTTGGTACCGGTGGGGACGAGCTCTCCGAGGAGACGCGTCATCACCATGGTGTCGCCGGGGTCGTCGAGTTCGAACTCGTCGATGCAGAGCAGATCGGCGCCCTTCAGCAGATCGACCGTGTTCTTGTACCCGAGGGCTCCCACCAGGGCGGTGTACTCGATGAACGAGCCGAAGTACTTCCTGCGCGCGGGCATCGCGTGATAGATCGAGGCGAGGAGGTGCGTCTTGCCGACGCCGAAGCCTCCGTCGAGGTACACGCCCGGCTTGATCTCGGGCTCCTTCTTCGCCCGGCTGAACAGACCTCCGCGCTTCACCGGCGCACCACGCCCTGCGAACCGGATCAGGGTCTCCTTCGCCTCCTCCTGAGAGGGGTACGCGGCGTCCGCGCGATAGCTGTCGAACGTCGCTCCATCGAACTGGGGCGGGGGCACCAGGCTCGCGAGCATCTCAGGACCGGTGACGGTCGGCTGGCGCTCGGTCAGGTGCACGACGCCCGTGGCGGTGGTGGTGTCAGTCATCGTTTTCCTGTGTCGAAGTCTTACGAATCCGGTGCCGGGGGCGCAGCGGGGATCTATCGTCGAAGGGACGGCTCAACACTACGCCGTCCGCACCTGCGTCATCGCCCGCTCAACGTCTGAGGAGATCCCTGTGGCCATCGAGTTCGATTCGTCTTCGTCCAAGTTCGCCGAGTACGCGGAACCCGGCCGTCTGGTCACCACCGACTGGCTCGCCGCGCACCTCGGCGAGCCGGGACTCGTCGTGGTCGAGTCCGATGAAGACGTGCTGCTCTACGAGACGGGCCACATCCCGGGGTCCGTGAAGGTGGACTGGCACACCGAGCTCAACGACCCTGTCGTCCGCGACTACGTCGACGGCGAGGGCTTCGCGACGCTCCTGAGCAGCAAGGGCATCTCCCGCGACGACACCGTCGTGATCTACGGCGACAAGAACAACTGGTGGGCGGCCTACGCGCTGTGGGTCTTCTCGCTCTTCGGCCACGAGGACGTGCGCCTCCTCGACGGCGGCCGCGACCGCTGGATCGCGGAGGGACGCGAGATCACCCGCGAAGCCACCGTCCGCCCCGCGACCGAGTACCCCGTGATCGAGCGCGACGACTCCGTCATCCGCGCCTACAAGGAGGACGTGCTCGCCCACATCGGCAACCCGCTGATCGACGTGCGCTCCCCCGAGGAGTACAGCGGTGAGCGCACCACCGCCCCGGCCTATCCCGAGGAGGGCGCCCTTCGCGCCGGCCACATCCCGACAGCGCAGAGCGTGCCGTGGGGCAAGGCGGTCGCCGAGGACGGCGGCTTCAAGCCGCGTGCCGAGCTGGACGCCATCTACCGCGAGGGCGCGGGTCTCGCCGACGGCGACCAGGTCGTCGCGTACTGCCGCATCGGGGAGCGCTCCAGCCACACCTGGTTCGTGCTGACGCACCTGCTCGGGTTCGAGAACGTCCGCAACTACGACGGCTCCTGGACCGAATGGGGCAGCGCGGTGCGCGTGCCGATCGTCACCGGGGCAGAGCCCGGCACCCTCTGACGGTGCGAGAATGTCAGGGATGACCACCAGCACCGTCCCCGACGTCCTCGCCGAGATCCGCGATTCCTTTCTGGAGACCCCGGAGCCCGATCGGCTCCTGCTCCTGCTCGAGTTCGCGGACGAGCTGCCCGCCGTGTCGGACGAGGTCGCCGCTCACCCGGAGATGTGCGAGCGGGTCGCCGAGTGCCAGTCCCCCGTCTACATCTACGTCGAGGTGCACGACGGCGTCGTGACGATGCACGCGACCGCTCCCCCGGAGGCCCCGACGACCAGGGGCTTCGCCAGCATCCTGGTGCAGGGGATCTCCGGACTCACCGTCGACGAGGTCCTCTCGATCCCCGAGGACTATCCGCAGTCGATCGGCCTGACCAAGCTCGTCTCCCCGCTGCGCATCGGCGGCATGACGGGCATGCTGATGCGCGCCAAGAACCAGGTCAGGCAGAAGAGCTGAAGCCGTTCCCGCTCACCCAGTCGGTGATGGATGCCGTCCACGCCGTCTGGTCGTAGTTCCACAGCTTGGTGTGCCGCGCCACCGTGAAGCGCGGCATCGTCACGATGTCCGGACGGGCCTGCTGGAGCGCGTGGGAAGCGTCTGACGGGACGAAGCCGTCGTCGTCGCTGTGCAGGATGAGGATCGGCACGTCGAGCTCCTCGGCCCTGGCCACCATGTCGAGCCGGTCGAAGGAGATGGCGTCGTCCGCTCCGCTCAAGCGCGCGGTGAGCGGGAACTGGAGGGCACCCATGGCCATGTCCGGCAGCGGACCCCTGAGCCCGGACTCCCTCGCCTGGAACCGCAGGACGGTGCGCCAGTCGACCACCGGCGACTCGAGGATGAGTCCGGCGATCCTGCTGCGATTCGCCGAGTTGACCGCGGTCTGCAGCGAGATCGCTCCGCCCATCGACCACCCCATCAGGATGACGCGCTCGGCGCCGTGGCGCAGCGCGTAGGAGATCGCCGTGTCCACGTCGCGCCACTCCGCAGCACCCAGCGCATACGCGCCGGCTCTGCTCCGTGGCGCCTCGCCGTCGTTGCGATACGACACCACGAGGTTCGGGAGCCCTGCGGCGTGCAGCACCGGCACGGCCCTGAGGCACTCCGCCCGCACCGCTCCGCGCCCGTGGACCTGGATCACCCATGTCGACGACTCCCCGGGGAAGTACCACGCAGGGCACGGACCGGCGGGGGATCCGATCAGGACGTTCTCCCAGCGCAGGTGCAGTTCGCTCGGGGTCGAGTAGTAGTAGCCGCTGAACGTCGCGTCCCGGTCGACCCTGGCGCCCGGCTCGATCTGCGTGAGCAGCTTGCGCCGCACCGTCGTGGCATCGGCGCTGAGCACCGCGCCCAGCTTCACGTAGCCGTAGGTTCCGGTCGTGAACAGGCCGTAGCGCCCCGGGAGCTCCGTGTCGAGGGTCCGCTGCAGCTCGATCGTCTGCGCGCCCGTGTCGACAGCGCGGATGACCGTGTCCAGCGGCCTCCTGCCCGGGGTGACCACGCGACGGGCGGTGCCGAACACGAGCAGGGCGACCGCGGCCCCGAGCGCGAGCAGTGCGGGGACAAGGAGCGCAACGGCGTGCCTGAGACTCTTCATCGCCTCCTGACTCTAGCCTGTTGCCGTGACCGCACAGCCCGATGACGGGACCCTCTTCGACGCCGCCGTGGCCGAACTGCGTGAGACCGCCTTCCGTGCGGACATCGCCGTTCGGGAGATCACCACGCCCCAGGGCCTCGCCCCCTTCGCGATCGCGCTCGCCGCGGACGTCCGCCCCGACGACACAGGAGACTCGGTGTACGGCACCGGGCGCTTCGTCCTCCTCCACGATCCCGATGCTCCGGCGCCGTGGGACGGCCCGTGGCGCATCGTGCTGTTCGCCCAGGCTCCCCTGGAGCCGGAGATCGGCACGGACCCGCTGCTCGCGGACGTCGCCTGGTCCTGGCTGGTGGATGCTCTCGACTCGAGGGATGCGATCTACCACTCTGCATCCGGCACCTCGACCAAGACGCTGTCGAAGGGTTTCGGCGGGCTCGCCGTCGAGGGCGACGGCGCACAGATAGAATTGCGGGCGTCCTGGACTCCAGAGGGCCCGTTCAGACCGCACGTCGAGGCATGGGCCGAACTGGTCGGAATGCTGGCGGGTCTTCCGCCCGGATCCGAGGGCATCGCCGTGATCGGCGCGCGAAAGGCTGCACGTGACTGAATACTCCGTGATCTCGGATTCCGAGGAGTTCCTGGCGGCATGCGCCGCACTCGCCGAGGGCACAGGTCCCGTCGCCGTGGACGTGGAGCGGGCATCCGGGTTCCGCTACTCCCAGCGGGCGTACCTCGTGCAGGTGTTCCGCCGGGGCGCGGGGGTCTTCCTCTTCGACCCTCCGGCCATCGGGGACTTCGCGCCGCTGCAGGCCGCGATCGGCGACGTCGAGTGGGTGTTCCACGCGGCGAGTCAGGATCTGCCGTCGCTGCGGGAGCTCGAGCTGGTCCCTGCGACGATCTTCGACACCGAGCTGGCGTCCCGACTCCTCGGACACGAACGCGTCGGCCTCGCCGCCGTCGTCGAGGAGACCCTCGGCATCGTCCTGAAGAAGGAGCACTCGGCATCCGACTGGTCGACCCGGCCGCTGCCGCCGGCATGGCTGGAGTACGCCGCGCTCGATGTCCTCCACCTCATCGACGTGCAGGAGGTGCTGGTCGCCGAGCTCGAGGAGCAGGGCAAGACCGAGTTCGCCGCGGAGGAGTTCGCCGCCACGATCACCCGGCTGCCGAAGCCTCCTCGCGAGGACCCGTGGCGTCGGCTGAGCGGTCTCCACCAGGTGCGCGGTGCGCGCAACCTCGCGGTGGCCCGTGAGCTGTGGCGGGCGCGTGAGGCCTTCGCGCAGGAGCAGGACGTCTCCCCCGGAAGGCTGGTGCCCGATCGTTCGCTGGTGGCCGCCGTGCTCGCCAACCCGCAGAGCAAGTCGGCGCTCGCCGGCACCAAGGACTTCCAGGGCAGGGCCAGCCGCACCCAGATCGATAGGTGGTGGCAGGCGATCGTCGACGGCCGCGCCGCCGAGGTGCTGCCGCGCGAGCGCGTTCCCAGCGACACGCTGCCCCCGCCCCGCGCGTGGGCCGACCGCAATCCCGAGGCGGACGCCCGGCTCAAGGCCGCACGCCCCGTGGTGGAGGCCGTCGCCGAGGAGCTCGGCATGCCCACGGAGAATCTGCTCACCCCGGAGTTCCTCCGTCGCGTCGCGTGGGATCTGCCGGGGACGACCGTCGAAGAGATCGGCACAGCGCTCGCCGCGCTGGGAGCGCGCCCGTGGCAGATTGCACAGACTGCACAGAAGATCGCCGACGCCTTTGTAGAGGCTGGTCAATCGCCCGACGAGACCCCCACACCCGCTTCGTAGGTTCGATCCAACCGATTCCTCCCGCCTCCGCGGCCTTCCTAGACTGAGGACACCGCACAAACTTGGAGGCAGAGTGGCCGAGATCTCGGACGTCTTCTTCGTCGATGGAGTGCGCACCCCCTTCGGGCGCGCCGGCGAAAAGGGCATGTACTGGAACACCCGCGCAGATGACCTCGCCGTGAAGGCGACCATCGGCCTGATGGAGCGGAACTCGGCCGTCCCGGCCGACCGCATCGACGACGTCGCGATCGCCGCGACCTCGCAGACCGGAGACCAGGGCCTCACTCTCGGCCGCTCGGTGGCGATCCTCGCCGGCCTTCCGCAGACGGTCCCCGGCCTCGCCGTCGAGCGCATGTGCGCCGGCGCCATGACGAGCGTCACCACGATGGCGGCGTCGATCGGCATCGGCATGTACGACTTCGCCCTCGCCGGCGGCGTCGAGCACATGGGACACCACCCCATCGGCGGCAACGCCGACCCGAACCCCCGATTCGTCGCGGAGCGCATGGTCGACCCCGGCGCGCTGAACATGGGAGTGACGGCGGAGCGCATCTTCGACCGCTTCCCGCACCTCACCAAGGAGCGCTCCGACCGGTTCGGCATGCTCAGCCAGCACAAGGTGCAGGCCGCCTACGACGCGGGCAAGATCCAGCCCGACCTCGTGTCCGTCGCGACGAAGGACGCCGACGGCGCCTGGGGCCTCGCGACCGAGGACGAGGGCCGCCGCCCGCAGACGACCATGGAGGACCTCGCCGCCCTCAAGACCCCGTTCCGTCCCCACGGACGCGTCACCGCCGGCACCTCCTCTCCCCTCACCGACGGCGCGACGATGTCGCTGCTCGCCGGAGGCGGAGCGGTCAAGGAGTTCGGTCTCACGCCCAAGATGCGCATGGTGTCGTTCGCCTTCGCCGGCGTGCAGCCGGAGATCATGGGCATCGGCCCGATCCCGTCGACCGAGAAGGCCCTCAAGAAGGCCGGTCTCACCATCGACGACATCGGTCTGTTCGAGCTCAACGAGGCCTTCGCCATCCAGGTGATCTCCCTGCTCGACCACTTCGGGATCGCCGACGACGACCCCCGGGTCAACCAGTGGGGCGGTGCGATCGCGCTCGGTCACCCGCTCGCTGCATCCGGCGTGCGCCTGATGATCCAGCTCGCCGCGCAGTTCGCTGAGCGTCCTGACGTGCGCTACGGCCTCACCGCGATGTGCGTCGGCCTCGGTCAGGGCGGCTCCGTCATCTGGGAGAACCCGCACTACAACGGCAAGAAGAGGAAGTAAGTCACGATGACCAACTACGACGACATCGACTTCTCCCCCATCCAGGCTCTCACCGAGGGCGAGGTGATCACGCACTCCCCCGTGCGCGACATCCGCCTCGCCTCCGGCAAGGTGCTCGCTCTCGTCACCCTCGACAACGGGCGCGACCACACACGTCCGAACACCCTCGGTCCGGCGACGCTCACCGAGCTCGGCGCCACCCTCGACGGACTCAAGGCACGCGCCGCGGCCGGTGAGATCCAGGCCGTCGGCATCACCGGCAAGCAGTACATCCTGGCTGCCGGCGCCGATCTGTCGGACATCAGCAAGGTCGGGTCGCGAGACAACGCGCGCCTGATCGCTCAGCTGGGCCACAAGGTGCTCGGCAAGCTCTCCGAGCTCGGCGTCCCGTCGTTCGCCTTCGTCAACGGCCTCGCGCTCGGCGGCGGCCTCGAGATCGCTCTGAACTCGACGTACCGGACCGTCGACGCCTCCGCGGCGGCGATCGCCCTGCCCGAGGTGTTCCTCGGCATCATCCCCGGCTGGGGCGGCGCCTATCTGCTGCCGAACCTGATCGGCATCGAGAACGCCCTCGAGGTCGTCATCTCGAACCCGCTCAAGCAGAACCGGATGCTCAAGCCTCAGCAGGCCTTCGATCTGGGAGTGGTCGACGCCATCTTCCCGGCGGCGAACTACCTCGAGAACTCGCTGGCCTGGGCCGATGCGGTCCTCGGCGGGAGGAAGGTCGAGCGCAAGAACGAGCCGGGCAAGATCGAGCGGCTCACCAAGTGGCCGATCGCGATCAAGATGGCCCGCGGCATGCTCGAGTCGAAGATCGGCACGGTGCCGAAGTCGCCCTATGCGGCTCTCGACCTGCTCGACAAGGCGAAGAGCGGTACCAAGGCCGAAGGCTTCGCCCGCGAGGACGAGGCGCTCGCAGAGCTCGTGACCGGCGACCAGTTCGCCGCGTCGATGTACGCGTTCGACCTGGTGCAGAAGCGCGCCAAGCGCCCCGTCGGCGCACCCGACAAGGCTCTCGCCAAGAAGGTCACCAAGGTCGGCATCATCGGCGCCGGCCTCATGGCCAGCCAGTTCGCGCTCCTGTTCGTGCGCAAGCTCCAGGTGCCCGTGCTCATCACCGACCTCGACCAGGCCCGCGTCGACAAGGGCGTGGCCTACATCCACGAGGAGATCGGCAAGCTCGAGGCCAAGGGCCGTCTGGACTCCGACTCCGCGAACAAGCTGCGCGGCCTCGTCACCGGCACCACCGACAAGAGCCTCTACGCGGACTGCGACTTCGTGATCGAAGCCGTGTTCGAGGAGGTCGGCGTCAAGCAGCAGGTGTTCGGCGAGATCGAGAAGATCATCGCCGGGGACGCGATCCTCGCGACCAACACGTCGTCGCTGTCCGTCGAGGAGATCGGCTCGAAGCTCGCGCACCCCGAGCGGCTCGTGGGCTTCCACTTCTTCAACCCGGTCGCGGTGATGCCGCTGATCGAGATCGTGAAGACGCCCTCGACGTCTGACGCCGCGCTGTCGACCGCGTTCGTGGTCGCGAAGGGACTGGGAAAGAACGCGGTGCTCACCGCCGACGCCCCCGGATTCGTCGTGAACCGTCTTCTCGCGAAGGTCATGGGCGAGGCAGCTCGTGCCGTGTACGAGGGCACCCCCGTGGCGGATGTCGAGAAGGCCTTCGGTCCGCTCGGCCTGCCGATGGGCCCGTTCCAGCTGATCGACCTGGTCGGTTGGAAGGTCGCCGCCCACGTGCAGGACACGATGGTCCGCGCGTTCCCCGACCGCTTCTACGCGAACGAGAACTTCCACGAGCTGGCTGCTCTGGATGCCGTCGTGGAGAAGGACAAGGGCGGTCGCGTGACCGGCTGGACCAAGCAGGCGGAGAAGCTCCTCAAGCCGGCGGTGGGCAACTCGCCCGCATCCGCAGCGACGATCCTGCAGCGTGTTCAGGATGGTCTGGCGACCGAGATCAAGCTCATGCTCGACGAGGGCGTGGTGCCCGAGGTCGAGGACATCGATCTGTGCCTGATCCTCGGTGCGGGCTGGCCCTTCATCGACGGCGGCGCATCGCCGTACCTCGACCGCGAAGGGGCCTCGGAGCGCGCCTTCGGCGGGTCGTTCCACACTCCGCAGATCAGGGGTGTCGAAGCCCGCTGACTCCCGGTCGGCGAGCGAGCGACGATCATCCCCGGTCGTTGAGCGAGCGAAGCGAGACGAAACGCCTCATCCGACGTCATACGTCGGATGAGGCGTTTCGCGTATCCCGCGCTCCTCGCGAGACGCGCGCGGTGGCCTTCCCCTACTGGACCGGCCTCACATCGTCGTCGCCCGCACGCGGCCAGTACGACAGAGCCCGCTCGGCGAGGGCGGTGATGGTGAGCGAAGGATTCACCCCGGGATTCGCCGGAACCGCGGAGCCGTCGACGACGTGCAGACCAGGGTGACCCCAGACACGGTGGTAGGCGTCGATGACGCCCTCCTCCGGCGACGACGAGATCACCGCTCCGCCGAGGAAGTGCGCGGTGAGCGGGATGCCGAAGACCTCGGGCCACGAGCCGCGAGCCTCGGCCGGCTCACCGCCGTCGCGCTCGACACGTGCGGCGATGGCCGCGGCCGCCGCGTGGGCCTGCGGAAGGTAGCTCGGGTTCGGTTCGCCGTGTCCCTGCTCGCTGGTCATCACCAGTCGGCCGAAGCGGCGGCGCAGAGACAGCGTGAGCGAGTTGTCCGCCGTCTGCATGACGAGAGCGATGATGCCGCGCTCGCTCCAGCGCCGAAGGTTGCCGAGTCGGAACTGCCGCACCGGCGAACGGAGCACCTGTGCCGCGAGGTTCGTCAGCCGAGCACCGAGCCGTCGATCGCCGGGGACCAGAGCTGTGGCGAGAGCGCCCATGAGGTTCGAGCCGGGGCCGTAGCGCACGTTCTCGACGTGGGTGCGGTCGTCCACGTGGAACGACGTGGTGATCGCGACCCCTCGCGCCAGTTCCAGCGATTCGGGGACCTTCGTCGCTATCGCTCCGTCGAGAGCCTCCGAGTTCGTCCGGGTGAGGCGCCCGACGGCATCCGAGATCCGCGGCAGCGAGCCCGACTCCTTCATGCGGTGCAGCAGCTGCTGCGTCCCCCACGTGCCCGCGGCGAGCACCACCTGCCTGGCGGTCACGGTCCGCCGTCCTCGCCGGAGCCACGCGCCGCTGCGCTGGGTCGTGACGGCGAACCCTCCGCCGGGCAGCTCAGCCACGTCGATGACCGTCCGCAGCGACTCGATCGCGACGCCTCGGCGCTCGGCCAGAGCGAGATAGTTCTTCATGAGCGTGTTCTTCGCGCCGACCCGGCATCCGACCATGCAGTTCCCGCAGAGCGTGCATCCGGTGCGCTCTGGCCCCTCCCCGTCGAAGAACGGATCGGGGGTGCGCTCCCCCGGCTTCCCGAACCAGACGCCGACGGGTGCGCGCCGGAATGTGTCTCCCACGCCGAGGTCTTCCGCGGCCCCTGCCATGATCCGCTCGACGGGACCGGTGTGTGGATAGTGCTCGACGACGCCGAGCATCCGCTTCGCCGTCGCGTAGTGCGCGGAGAGCTCCCGCTCCCAGTCGGCGATGCCGCGCCACTGCGGATCCTGGAAGAAGCTCGCGCCCGGCTGATACAGCGTGTTCGCGTAGTTGAGCGACCCGCCGCCGACCCCGGCGCCGGCCAGGATCATCACGTGCGGCAGCCGATGGATGCGCTGCACGCCGAAGCATCCGAACGCCGGCGCCCACAGGTACCGCCGCACGTTCCAGTTGGTCTTCGCGAAGTCCTCATCCTCGAACCTGCGGCCGGCCTCGTACACGCGAACGCGGTAGCCCTTCTCCGCCAGCCGCAGTGCGGCGACGGAGCCTCCGAACCCGGACCCCACGATGACGACGTCTTCGTCGAACTCAGTCATTGCTCTCCCTCGGCACCAGCATCGTGAGCGCGCCCGGAATCAGCGAGATGGTGCATTCATCCTCGCCGATCCGCTCACCGTCGGCATAGACCACGAGTCCAGGAGCGGACACCGATACGGTCTTCGCGCGACGGTGCCTCACCTCTCGACGATCCAGATGGCGCCCCTGGAGCAACAGCGGGAACAGGCGCAGCAACCTCATCCGACCGATCGGCGCGACCTGCACCACGTCCAGGAGCCCGTCATCGGGGATGGCGCCCGCGCACACCGGCATCCCCCCGCCGTAGCTCGACGTGCTCCCCACCGCGATCAGCGTTCCCGGAGCGTGCTCGGGGTCGGCGCCGTCGACGGACAGGCGGAAGTCCATCGGACGCAGACGCGCGAGCTCGATGAGGAGCGCGAGGTAGTAGCGCAGGGCGCCGTGCGGCCATCGCAGGCGGTTCGTGCGATCGCTCACCTTCGCGTCGAACCCGAGTGCGGCGATCGTCAGGAACCGACGCGTCGAGTCCCTGGTGGCGACGACGCCCACGTCGATGGGACGCGGTACCCCGGTCAGCGCGAGCTCCGCCGCGGCCGAGGCGTCTCCGCGCGGCAGCCCCAGCGCCCGTGCGAGGTCGTTCCCCGTCCCCGCCGGGACGAGCACGAGGGGAACGGATGCCGCGCACAGTTCGTCGAGCACCCCCGACAGCGTGCCGTCGCCTCCGACGATGACGAGCGCCCGCGGGGCGTCGGCGAGGGCGGCTGCGGCGAGCCGATGGGTGTCGGCGGCTGATCCGCCCGCGTACGCCCGCACGTCGGCGCCACGATCGCGCAGATGCGCGACCGCCGCTTCCGCCGCCCGCCTGCCTCGGCCCTTGCCCGAGAACGGGTTCGCGAGCACGGCGATGTGCTCGGCCACGTCAGCGCGTCCGCTCGATCGGGATCACAGCGCCCGGGTTCATGATCTCCGAGGGATCCAGCTCCCGCTTGATCGCGGACAGGATGCGGATGCCGGTCGACCCGATCTCGCGCTCCAGCCACGCGGCGTGGTCCCGCCCGATCGCATGATGATGGCTGATGGTGCCCCCCGCGGCGAGGATGGCGTCGTTGACACTCGCCTTGACCGGCTCCCACACGGCGAGCGGGTCGGAGCGGATGCCGGCCAGCACGGTGAAGTACAGCGATGCCCCCGTCGGGTAGACGTGCGAGACGTGGCACATGACGTAGGACTTGGCCCCGGCCTGCGCGAAGCCGTCCTTCAGGGCGGCCTCCACCGCCGATCGCAGCGTCGAGAGGTTCGACCAGGTCGTCGCCGTCTCGAGCGTCTCGCAGAAGACGCCGGCGTCCAGGAGTGAATCGCGCAGGTAGGGTCCGTCGAATCTCCCCTTCAGCCACTCCTCCGCTGCTCCCTCGCCCGCGGAGACGCCTCCTGCTGCCGCGAGCAGAGCGCTGACCCTGGACCGGCGCTCCGCGATGTCGTCGCCCTCGTAGACGGTGACGACGCTGGCGCCCTTCGCGAGCGCCTTCCCGATCTTCCCGACCTGAGCGAGGCTCACCGCGGTCTCGGCCTCGTCGGAGAGGCGGATGACGGTCGGCCCGTTCCCGTGCTGGGCGACGTGGCGGAGCCCCTCGGCGCCGCTCAGGAAGTCGGGGAAGGACCACGACTCGAAGACGCGATCACGCGGAATCGGATGCACGCGCACGGCCACCTCGGTGATCACGCCGAAGATGCCCTCCGATCCGAGGAAGACCCTGATCAGATCGGGCCCGGCGGCAGAACCAGGTGAGCGGCCGAGGGCGATGTCTCCGGTCGGCGTCGCGACGCGAATGCCGGTCACCATGGTGTCGAAGCGGCCGTTGCCCGCGGAGTTCTGACCGGATGACCGCGCAGCGGCGAAGCCGCCGATGGTGGCGTAGCGGAAGCTCTGCGGAAAGTGGCCCAGCTCGAGGCCGTGAGCGGAGAGCAGCGCCTCCGCCTCGGGACCGGTGGTGCCTGCCGCAAGGACCGCTTCGCCGCTGACCTCGTCGAGCCGGACGAGCCCGCTGAGCCTGCGCAGGTCCAGGCTGACGACGGCGTGGTGTCGTCCGCGCTCGGGCTCCAGGGCGCCGACCACGCTGGTGCCTCCGCCGAACGGGATCACCGCGACGCCGCGATCGGCAGCCACGCGCAGGCACGCGCTGACCTCGTCGTGATCGGCGGGTCGGATGACCGCGTCCGGCGCGTCCTGACCGATCCGCCGCCTCCGCAGCAGATCGGGCGTGGAGCGTCCTCCCGCGTGACGGATGCGCGCCTCGTCGGAACGGTCGACGTGCTGCTCCCCCACCGCTGCCTGAAAGGCGGCGAGATCGTCGTCGTCGAGTGCGGAGGAGCCGAGCACGACCTCCCCGAGGGCGGCGGCCTGCTCGGGCTTGCGGATGCGTCCGAGCAGAAGGGGCAGCAGCGTGCGCACCGCGAGCGGGAGGTCCTTCGCCTTCGCCGGGTCGCCCCAGCCGTTCCATCTCATCGACGGGTCGTCCTCGACCCTGCCATCTTCTGGGCTCATGCGTTACAGTGTGACACATCATGGAAGAACGTCAAGTGATGTGGGACGCCACGCAGGTGCGTATTCTCGATGCCGCCGATGCGCTGATCGAGCGCAGAGGCGTGCACGGCGTGACGATCGCCGAGCTCGCCCGCCGCGCCGATCTCAGCCGACCGACCATCTATCGCAGCTGGAGCGACGCCGACGATGTCGTCCGCGCAGCCCTGCTGCGCCGCGTGGGCGGCATCCTGGACGCGTTTCCCGAGCATGCGCGCACACGCGCCGATCTGGTGAATGACGTCCTGCGATTCACCGCGCTGTTCCGTTCCGACGCCGTCTACGGCCGTCTCCTCGCCGACGAGCCGGAGGCGTTCACGCGCTACACGCTGCAGCGCGTGGGGTCGAGCCAGAGGATGATCCTGCAGTGGCTCGCCACGGCGATCGGCACCGCACAGGTCGGAGGGACGGTACGGCACGGTGAGCCTCTGGAGATCGCCGTGATGCTGCTCCTCATCGCCCAGTCGGCGGTTCTCTCGCACGGCACCGTGTCCGAGCTCATCTCCGACGCCGCCTGGGAGCGCGAACTGCGCTCGGCGCTCGACGGACTGCTCCGGCCATGACTCCGGACCCCAGGGTTCTCAACGTCGCTCGGCGCAGGACCGATCTCGCCAGGTCGGCCGACGGCACCGCGGACGTGCTCGTCGTCGGCGGCGGCATCACCGGCGTCGGCGCCGCCCTCGACGCGGCCTCCCGCGGCCTCAGAGTCGTGCTGATCGAGGCCGAGGATCTCGCCTTCGGCACGAGCAGGTTCAGTTCCAAGCTCGTGCACGGCGGACTGCGCTATCTCGCGACCGGAGATGTGGCGACGGCCCGGGAGAGCGCTCTCGAACGGCACCTGCTGATGACGACGATCGCTCCGCATCTGATCCACCCCTTGGCACAGCTCCTGCCGTTCAGTCCGGGGGTCACTCTCCGCCAGCGCGCGGCCGGGGCGGTCGGCATGGGTCTCGGCGATCTGCTGCGGATGCGCGCCCGCACACCGCGCACCGTGCTCCCCACCCCGAGGCTCGTCTCCGCGCGCACGGCGCATCGCCTGGCTCCCGTCCTCGACCCCCGAGGGCTGCGCGGCGGGATGCTGTCGTACGACGGGCAGCTCGTCGACGACGCCCGCCTGGTCGCCACGGTCGCGCGCACCGCGGCATGCCTCGGAGCGCGCATCCTGACCCGCGTGCGCGCGATCGAGCTGCGAGGGGACGGCGCGACGGCCGAGGACGCCATGTCAGGCGAACGGCTCGAGATCAAGGCGCACGCCGTCATCAACGCGACCGGCGTCTGGGCGGGGTCCCTCGACGGCGCGATCAGCGTTCGCCCCAGCCGTGGCACGCACATCGTCCTCGATGCCTCTGACCTCGGCTCCCCCACGGCGGCGCTCACGATCCCGCACGAGGGGTCGATCAGTCGATACGTGTTCGCCCTGCCGCAGCAGCACGGACGGGTGATCGTGGGCCTCACGGATGAGGATGCGCCAGGGCCGGTGCCGACCGTCGCACAGCCCACCGAGCCCGAGATCGCCTTCCTCCTGAGCACTCTCAATCGGGTCCTCGCCGTGCCCGTCCGGCGCGATCAGGTGCGCGGAGCATTCGCGGGCCTCAGGCCCCTGGTCGACAGCGGTGCGGACGCCACCTCCGACGTCTCCCGGCGGCATCTCGTCGTGGCGTCGGATGCCGGGTTCGTGACGGTTCTGGGCGGCAAGCTGACCACCTACCGTCGGATGGCCGAGGATGCCGTCGACCTCGCCGTCTCGTCACGAAAGCTGAGCGCCCCGTCGAGTCGCACCGCATCGCTGCGTCTGGTGGAGCGCACCGTCGCCGGTGCGGAACCCCTCGACGAGCTCACCGGTCTCACACGAGCCGACGTCGAGTTCGCCGTGCGCAGCGAGGGCGCGATGACGGCCGACGATGTGCTCGATCGGCGGACCAGGATCGGACTCGTCGACGCCGACCGGGAACGCTGCCTCCCGGCCGTCGAGGAGCTGGTCGCGCGTACTCTCGCCGACCTCGGTTGAGGCCACGCGGCGGCCGATCAGGGCCGGGGCGTAACCGCTGCGGGGCACTCCGGCGAACGGCCGACGAACAGCGCATGAACTCCCCCGCCGCACGCGCTCCGGAGGCGATCTGCTGCGACACGACGCGGCACAGTGGTGTCATGGACATGCTCTTCACGATGCTGGGCGGCAAGGGGATGTCGGGGCTGCTGAAGACCGGCACGGCGATCCTCACGACACTCCTGGTCCTCCCGGCTCTCCTCAAGCTCTTCGTGGTCACCGTCGACGAGGGCTGGGCCGCCATCCGCACGCGCAACGGCAAGCCGATCATCCGCAATCGTCCGCAGCGCCGACCGGCCAACCGGCGTGGAGCCGTCGGCGAAGTGGTCGTGCTCGATCCCGGTTCGCACGGCGCCTTCCCGCTGTTCTACTGGTACAAGCTCATCGACGTGCGCTGCCGTGCGACCGATCTCCCCGCGCGCGAGATGACCGGGGCAGGCGGACACCAGCACCGCGTGCACGCGTCGTTCGAGTGGCGCCCCATACCGACCGGACGAGATATGCGGGTCTTCGAGCTCGACGTCGTCAACGTCAAGGAACGTGCGTCCAACATCGTCGGCGCCGCGCTGCGTGACGTGATCCGCGGCCTCGACGGTGCGGAGCTGCCCCACAACGACGAGATCAACACGAGGGTGATCGCCGCCAGCGCGGAGGAGATCCGTCGAGCCTGCGGCGTGGAGCTCGTCCGCGTGATGGTCACAGGCGACGCGCTCACCGACGGCTATCTTCTGTCCACCGCCATGCGCGACGGAGACCGCGGCGCCCAGGCTGTCGCCGCTCTGCACGCCTTGAACTGAACCGCCCACTGGTGGATTCCGCCACGGCGGCGTACAGTTTTGAACATGTTCGAAACTGAAGCGCCGATGACGAAGAGCGCGCGTACGAAGGCGCGGATCAGCGCGGCGGCGGTCGAGTCGTTCACAGAGCGCGGATACGCCGAGACCACGATGCGGCTGATCGCCGAGAAGGCCGGAGTCTCGGCGGGAAACGCCTACTACTACTTCCCCTCCAAGGATCATCTCGTCCAGGAGCTGTACCGGCGCGTGCAGGAAGAGCACGCAACGGCGGCGCGCGCGGCACTTTCAGGAGAGCGCGGCCTCGTGGATCGTCTACGGCTGGTGCTCGAATCCGGGCTGTCCACGTTGACTCCGTACCAGCGCAGCGCTGCAGGATTCCTGACGGCGATGATCCCCCCGGACTCGCCGATCAACCCGCTCTCTGCCGAATCGGCGGAGGCGCGGGCCATCACGATCGGGCTGTTCCGCGAGGCGATCGACGGCGCACAGCACCGCCTTCCAGCTGACGTGGCGGCGCTCCTGCCGGAAGCTCTGTTCGTGGGCTATCTCGCGCTTGTGCTCCGCTGGACGTACGACACCTCTCCGTCACACGAGCAGACGACACGGCTGCTCGACGCCGGCCTGCGGCTGTTGAGCGTCGCGCTGCCCTTCGTGCGGGTCCCAGGACTGCACCGAGCGACCATGCAGCTTCTGACACTGATCGCGGAAGTCCGATCATGACCCCGCAATCGGTGCGGCGCTCGCCTCGCACACCGGCGGAACCCATGGCGTTCACTGGTGCCGAGCTCGTACGAGGCGCCGTCTCCGCATGGGCGATATTCATGACCATGCTGCTTCTGTCCACGACGATCACCGCAGCCGCGTACTCGTCCTTCCCCGGCTGGGGTTCGCCGGGCACCCTTCTTCCCAGCGTCCTCATCGTCGACGCCGCAGCACTCATCATCGGCGGCGTCGTCTCCGCTCTCGTGACGGTCCTTGGGACACTCCTCGCGCATAGGCTCGGATCCTTGCTGCGCCACGAGGCATCTCTGCGCGTTCACGTGGCGATCTTCACGGCTCTCGGCGTCGGAGTCGGCAAGACCTACGTCCTCGTTCTCCTGCTGATGCAGATTCCTCAGAGCGTGGGCGTACTCGGCGCACCGCTCGCGTTCCCGGCCGTGCTTGTGGCGCTCGCGGTACCACTGGGGTGGTGGTACACGGCGTGGCGCGCCCTGCTCGAAGACAGCAGAGCTCGCTCTCAAGCTGCGCGAGTGCAGAGCATTCAGGATGCAGTCGCCGAGGTGCGCCCATGATCGCGAAGAAGGACGCGATCCCTCCGCGCACTCAGGCGAGACCGATGGCGTTCACGGACCGTGAAGCGCTGCGCGGTGGCATCGACGTGTGGTGGATCTTCCTCGTCTTCCTCGTCATAGGCATCGGCGTCTGGTGTACAGCCCTCGATCTCACGGATGGCGTCGAGACGTCTCCCTCGAACATCAACGTGTTCCTGTTCGCCGCCTTCTGCGCACTCGTGATCGGAGGGACGATCTCCCTCATCGTCATGCCCGTGGGGGTCATGCTGGCGATACTTCTCGGGCGCGCTCTGTCGCGTAGCCGACGGCTCTGGGTGCACGTCGTCGTCTACACCGCGCTCGGCATCGCCATCGGCCTCGTATACATCGCGCTGCTGCGGGGCGGTGAGGTGTTCGCCCCGATTCGCTCAGTATGGGACTACGTACTCTTCGTCCCCGCCGTCTCTGCGTCACTCGCGGTTCCGCTCGGCTGGTGGTGCACCGCTCACCGGCTCCTGCTCGCGGATCGACGTCGAACGGAGCACCGCACAGGGCGACCCCACACCGAGGGCGGTGCGCCCGGGAGCGCTTCCTCGCCGGGGATCAGTGCCGTTCGTGCAGCGGAAGGTCGATCGCTCCGGTCTCACCGGCGTTGCGGGCGACGGGGATACGCGTGCCGAGCACCTGTGCGACGACGTCCTGGGCGATCTTCGGCGCGGTGAGGCCGGCATCCGCCAGGACCTGCTCGCGCGAGGCGTGATCGATGAACTCGTCGGGAAGCCCCAGCTCGTCGACGGCCGTGTCGATCCCGGCCTCGCGCAGCACCTGACGCACGCGGGTGCCGATCCCGCCCACGCGGATGCCGTCCTCCAGCGTGATCACGAGACGGTGATGCGCGGCCAGCTCGATGACGGAGGGCTGCACGGGGATCGCCCAGCGCGGATCGATGACGGTGGCCCCGATGCCCTGCGCCCTGAGGCGTGCGGCGACGTCCATCGCGAGCGCGGCGAACGGGCCGATGCCGACGATGAGGACGTCTTCCGATTCGCCCCTCGCGAGCACGTCGACGCCGTCGTCGAGACGCTCGAGCGCGGGGAGGTCGGGGGCGACCTCACCCTTCGGGAAACGGATGACCGTGGGGGCGTCGTCGACGAGGACCGCCTCCTCCAGCGCCTCTGTGAGGCGCGCGGCATCGCGGGGAGCAGCGATGCGGATGTGCGGGACGATCTGCAGCATCGCGAGATCCCACATGCCGTGGTGGCTGGGCCCATCGGGTCCGGTGACGCCTGCGCGGTCCAGTACGAACGTGACGCCCGCGCGGTGGAGAGCGACGTCCATCAGGACCTGATCGAATGCGCGCCCCATGAAGGTCGCGTACACGGCGACCACCGGGTGCAGGCCGCCGTAGGCGAGACCCGCGGCGGATGCCACCGCGTGCTGTTCGGCGATGCCGACGTCGTACACGCGATCGGGGAAGCGCTCGGCGAACGGCGCGAGGCCCGTGGGGCGCAGCATCGCGGCGGTCATGGCGATGACGTCGCTTCGGCGCTCGCCCACATCGACGAGAGCCTTCGAGAACACATCGGTCCACCCCAACCCGCCGGAGGAGAGCGTCTCCCCCGTCGCCGGATCGATCCTGCCGACGGCATGGAACTGGTCGGCCTCGTCATCACGCGCCGGCTGGTAGCCCCTGCCCTTCTCGGTGATCGCGTGCACGATGACCGGGGCCCCGTACGACTTCGCGAGCTCGAGCGTCTCCAGCAGCGCCGGCAGATCGTGTCCGTCGACCGGGCCGAGGTACTTGATGTCGAGGTTCGAGTAGAGCGCTTCGTTGTTCGTGAAGCGGGAGAGGAACCCGTGCGTTCCGCCGCGCACGCCGCGGAACACCGCGCGACCGACCGGCCCGAAGGCGCGGAACAGGCGGTCGGACTTGCGGTGCAGGTCCTTGTACGCCGCCGCGGTGCGCACGCGGTTGAGGTAGCGGGACATTCCGCCGATGGTCGGCGCGTAGGAGCGCCCGTTGTCGTTCACGACGATCACGAGGTTGCGGTCGTTGTCGTCGGAGATGTTGTTCAGCGCCTCCCACGTCATGCCGCCCGTGAGGGCGCCGTCGCCGACCACGGCGACCACGTGGCGGTCGGCGCGACCGGTCGCGGTGAGAGCACGAGAGACGCCGTCGGCCCAGCTCAGCGAGCTCGACGCATGAGACGACTCGACGACATCGTGCGGGCTCTCGCTGCGCTGCGGGTACCCTGCGAGACCGCCGCGGACCCGCAGATCGGAGAAGTCCTGCCGCCCAGTGAGCAGTTTGTGGACGTACGACTGGTGACCCGTGTCGAAGATGAACGGATCGTCGGGCGAGGAGAAGACCCGGTGCAGTGCGATCGTGAGCTCGACGACACCCAGGTTCGGACCCAGGTGACCGCCCGTGCGGGACACGTTCTCCACGAGGAAGTCGCGGACCTCCGCAGCGAGTTCGATCAGCTGCTCGGTGGACAGGGCGTCCAGATCTCGGGGTCCTGAGATGCTCGGAAGAATGGGCATCTGCGCCTCCTCACAGGCTCTGTACGCGGCATCCGAGTTCCGGTTCGAAGGCCGCTACGATCCTATCGCGCAAGGCCGGGAATCCTCGGTGAGAAGGCGTTCGCCCCGCCCGTCGCGGCGGATGTCTGCCCTAGCATCGTCACAGATCCGAAGGAGTCTCCATGCCCGCAGCCGCACCGCAGTACGTGTGGCGCCGTTCCGATCTCGTGCTCGGCCGGATGCTCGCTCTGTCTCCGCTCTCGATCGTCGCATCCTTCGTCCTCTCGGTTTTCGCGCTCGGCATCGTCAGCGCCTTCACCCCGAAGCCGGCGAGCCCGCAGTCGGGTTGGGACGAGATGACCGGGATCTTCGAAGGCATGATGGCCGGGTTCGCGGTCGCGCAGATCGTCCTCGCTGCGGCTCAGATCGCGATTGCCGTCGCTGTCGCCATCATCGCGTCGCGTCTGCGACCGTTTCGTCGTGGACACGCACTCGGTCCGATCGTGATCGCACTCTCGCTGGCCGCTGTCGTCTCGACGGCGCTCGACTGCGCAGGGAGGATCACGCCGGAGCTGGTGGTCGCCTCAGGGACCGGAACGCTGCACGACGTTCTCCGCTGGGTGGGTCCGGCGCTGGTCGCACTGGCGATAGCGGTGCTGCTGAGCTTGTTGAGAATGTGCGGGCTCGCGACATGGCGCTTCCCCAGCCTGCCTCTGCTCGCTCTGACCTCTCCGCTCCTGCTGATTCCGTCCGTGCGTATGCTCGACCTCGTCGCCGCTTTCATCCCCCCTGTGATCCTCGGCGCCGTGTGGCTGCGTGCGCTGGGGAATGCAGAAGCGGGCGGAACGTCTGTAGACGCTCCGCCCGCTTCCGCGCTCAGTTGATCAGACCAGCGAGCGCAGCACGTACTGCAGGATGCCGCCGTTGCGGTAGTAGTCCGCCTCACCGGGGGTGTCGATGCGGACGACCGCGTCGAACTCCACGACCTGCTTGCCCTCGGGCGAGTGCTCGCTCGGGGTGGCGGTCACGCGGACGGTCTTCGGGGTCACGCCGTTGTTGAGCTCTTCGAGACCCGTGATCGAGACGATCTCGGTGCCGTCGAGGCCCAGCGACTCCCAGCTCTCCCCCGCGGGGAACTGCAGCGGGACGACGCCCATGCCGATGAGGTTGGAGCGGTGGATGCGCTCGAAGCTCTCGGTGATGACCGCCTTCACGCCCAGGAGGCTGGTGCCCTTGGCCGCCCAGTCGCGCGACGAGCCGGAGCCGTACTCCTTGCCGCCGAAGATGACGAGCGGTGTGCCCTGCTCCTGGTAGTTCATGCTCGCGTCGTAGATGTACGACTGCGGGCCGTCAGGCTGGGTGAAGTCGCGCGTGAAGCCGCCCTCGATGACCTGACCGTCGTTGACGGCGGAGACCAGGAGGTTCTTCAGGCGGATGTTCGCGAACGTGCCGCGGATCATGACCTCGTGGTTGCCTCGGCGCGAACCGAAGGAGTTGAAGTCCTTGCGGTCGACGCCGTGCGCCTCGAGGTACTTCGCGGCGGGCGTGCCCGGCTTGATGTTTCCGGCCGGCGAGATGTGGTCGGTGGTGACCGAGTCGCCGAGCGTCGCCATGACGCGGGCGCCCTGGATGTCGCGCACCGGGGTGAGCTCCATCGTCATGCCGTCGAAGTACGGAGCCTTGCGGACGTACGTCGAGTCCTCGTCCCACTGGAAGATCGCGTCATCCGGAGTGGGGAGGCTGCGCCAGCGCTCGTCGCCGTCGAACACCGTCGCGTACTGCTTGATGAACTGGTCCCGAGAGATCGACGAGTCGACGATCTCCTGCACCTCTTCTGGCGTCGGCCAGATGTCCTTGAGGAACACGTCGTTGCCGTCGGAACCCTTGCCGAGGGCGTCGTTGTCGAAGTCGAAGTGCATCGAACCGGCGAGGGCGTAGGCGATGACCAGCGGCGGGCTCGCCAGGTAGTTCATCTTGACGTCGGGGCTGATACGACCCTCGAAGTTGCGGTTTCCGGAGAGCACCGCGGTCACGGCGAGGTCGTGCGAGTTGATCGCCTCGGAGACCTCCTCGATCAGCGGACCCGAGTTGCCGATGCAGATCGTGCAGCCGTAGCCGACGGTGTAGAAGCCGAGACCCTCGAGGTCCTTGTCGAGACCCGACTTCTCGTAGTAGTCGGTGACGACCTTGGAGCCGGGGCCGAGCGTCGTCTTGACCCACGGCTTCTGCTTGAGCCCCTTCTCGAGCGCCTTGCGGGCCACGAGACCGGCGGCGATCATGACCGACGGGTTCGACGTGTTGGTGCACGAGGTGATGGCCGCGAGGGTCACCGCGCCGTTGTCGAGGATGTACTTCTCCCCCGACGGCGTGGTCACCGGAACCGGCTTCGACGCGTTGGCGGGTGCACCGCTGTTGATGTGCACCGGACGGGTCGTCGGGGCTTCCTCTCCGGGGACCTGACCGGGGTCGGATGCCGGGAACGAGTGCTTGCCCTCGAGGTCGACGAGGTCGTCGGAGGTCGACGGGGTCGCGTAGCTGAGGATGTCGTGCTCGAACTGCGACTTCGCCTCCGAGAGGAGGATGCGGTCCTGCGGGCGCTTCGGGCCGGCGATCGACGGCACGACGGTGCCGAGGTCGAGCTCGAGGTACTCGCTGAACACGGGCTCGTGCGACGCGTCGTGCCAGAGCTTCTGCTCCTTGGCGTACGCCTCGACGAGCGCGACGGCCTCTTCGCTGCGGCCGGTGAGGCGCAGGTAGTCGAGGGTGACGTCGTCGATCGGGAAGATCGCCGCCGTGGAGCCGAACTCCGGAGACATGTTGCCGATGGTGGCGCGGTTCGCGAGCGGGACGGATGCGACGCCCTCGCCGTAGAACTCGACGAACTTGCCGACCACGCCGTGCTTGCGCAGCAGGTCGGTGATGGTCAGCACGACGTCGGTCGCGGTGACGCCGGCCGGGATCTCACCGGAGAGCTTGAAGCCGACGACGCGCGGGATGAGCATCGACACGGGCTGGCCGAGCATGGCCGCCTCTGCCTCGATGCCGCCGACGCCCCAGCCGAGCACGCCGAGGCCGTTGACCATCGTGGTGTGCGAGTCGGTGCCGACGCAGGTGTCGGGGTAGGCGCGCAGGACGCCGTTCACGTTCCGGTCGTAGATGACCTTGGCGAGGTGCTCGATGTTCACCTGGTGCACGATGCCGGTGCCAGGAGGAACGACCTTGAAGTCCTGGAACGCGGTCTGGCCCCAGCGCAGGAACTGGTAGCGCTCGCCGTTGCGCTCGTACTCGATCTCGACGTTGCGCTCGAGAGCGTTCTCCGAGCCGAAGAGGTCGGCGATCACGGAGTGGTCGATGACCATCTCGGCCGGCGAGAGCGGGTTGATCTTGTTCGCGTCGCCGCCCAGCGCCGTCACGGCCTCGCGCATCGTGGCGAGGTCGACGATGCAGGGAACACCCGTGAAGTCCTGCATGACCACGCGCGCCGGCGTGAACTGGATCTCGGTGTTCGGCTCCGCCGCGGCATCCCACGACCCGAGCGCCTCGATCTGCGCCTTCGTCACGTTCGCGCCGTCCTCGGTGCGAAGCAGGTTCTCAAGGAGCACCTTGAGGCTGAAGGGGAGCTTGTCGAAACCGGGCACCGTGTCGATGCGGAAGATCTCGTAGTCGGTGCTGCCGACCGTCAGGGTGCTCTTGGCACCGAAGCTGTTCACCGTGGACACGAATCCGTCTCCTTCTATTCGGATGGGAGCGACAGGCGCCTCCATCTTGCTCGCCTCCGACGCCGTCCGGCTAGCAAGGTGGACCTAACCCAGTCTGCTCCCCGCGGGCCTCGGGCGAAAGCCTGCAATTTATCTTGATGTCAAGATAAATCTATCATGCCTCGGAAGAGGACTCGGCAACCGACTCGCGGGGGTAGAGCGCTCGGACCACGAGCCACGTGACGGCGATCATGGGAGCGAACAGCGGAAGCCCCATGATCAGCTTCAGAGTGCCGAGCGCGGTGACCTCCCCCGCGAGGTAGAGCGGGAACTGCACGGCCAGCCGCGCGAAGAACAGCGCGGACCAGGCGATCCCGAGCCACAGGAACGCGCGCTTCTTCCGGCGATCCCGGCGCCACGCGGTGCCGTCGCCCATGAGGAACCCGACCGCCAGGCCGATGAGCGACCATCCGATCAGCGCCGAGATCAGCAGCACCGTCCCGTAGGCGGCGTTCGTGATGAGACCGGGGACGAAGTTGTCCTGCCCTCGCCCCGTCCAGAGCGCGAGACCGGCGGCGGCCGCAGCGGCGACGAGACCGCCGATCGCGGCCGACGGCGGCGACTTCTGCAGCAGCCGGATGATCGTGAACACGGCGGCGAGACCGACGGACACCCCCAGCGCGAGGACGAGCGGCTCGGGGCGGATGGTGAACAGGATCACGAACGCGAGGCTCGGCAGCACCGACTCCAGGATGCCGCGCCAGCCGCCCATGGCGGACCAGACGACCTTCTGCGTGCTCGCGCTGTCGGCGGGATCGAGCCCTGCACGCCGCGCAGCGCCGCCGAGCGCCGCCCCGAGGATCTCGGATGCGGAGGGCTCGCGCTGGTCGTCGGGCTCTGCTGCGCTCACGCGGAGCCCGGCGTCGCCGGCATCTTCAGCGGGATCAGGTCGCGCGGCGGCATGGGAGCACCTCCGCGGACGACCACGATCGAGCGGAACAGGTCCTCGACCTTGGCGGCGGCCTCCAGGTCGGATGCCGCGGCACCGCCGATCACGCCGCGCAGGAACCAGCGGGGGCCGTCGATGCCGATGAAGCGCGCGAGGCGCAGTTCGGAGCCCTCGTTGGCGGGTGCGGGCACCTCGGCGAGCAGTTCCTTGCCGAGGGGGCCGTCGCGCTCCTCGACCCGGCCGCCCTGGGCCTTGACCTGGTCGCGCAGCTGCACGCGGGTCTCGTCCCACAGGCCCCCGGAGCGCGGTGCGGCGAAGGGCTGCACCTGCAGGGAGGAGTCCGCGTAGTCGAGCCCGACGGCGACGATGCGCTTGGTCTGCTCCTCGACCTCGAGGCGCAGGTTGAGGCCCTCCCGCGGGAGGATCTTGATGCCGCCGAGGTCGATGTACGGGCGGACGGGATTCGCCTCGGAGTCGTCCAGGGGGCCCTCGGTGGCCCGGTTGTCGGGCGCCGACTTCGACGGGGTGGCGTTGTTGTCAGTCATCAGCCTTGTCCTGCTTCGTTCTGGTGGGATGCTGCCTGGTATCCGGTGGATCCGAATCCCCCCTCGCCGCGGACGCTGTCTGGCAGCTCCTCGACGGGGATGAAGGTCGCTCGGGTCACCGGCATGATGATCAGCTGGGCGATGCGATCGCCGACGGCCACATCGTACGCGCTGCGGATGTCGGTGTTGATCAGGCTCACCTTGATCTCCCCGCGGTAGCCGGCATCCACCGTCCCAGGGGAGTTCACGATCGAGATCCCGTGCTTGGCTGCGAGGCCGCTGCGCGGCACCACGAACGCGGCGTACCCCTCGGGCAGAGCGATGCGGACGCCGGTCGCGACGAGCGCGCGCTCGCCCGGTCCGAGGTGCACGGCCTCCGCAGCGACGAGGTCGGCTCCGGCGTCTCCGGGGTGCGCGTAACCGGGAACGACGGCGGCGTCGTTCAGCACAGGGGCGATAATGGGGATGTCCACCGATTCAGTCACCCCACGAGGCTAATGCAGAACCGCGCCCCACAGACACGTCCGCTCTACCGCGAGCGGCTGTCGCCGAGCCTCTGGCTGCTCGTGACCGTCGCCCTGGCGGGCCCCATGGTGTCTCTGATCTTCGTCCCGGTCGGCTCGACCGTGGCTCTCCTCGCCGGCGCCGCCGTCTCGGCTGCGCTCGTCGCGGCGTTCATCGGCTTCACTCCAGTGCTGTCCGTCGAGGGCACCGTGCTGCGCGCCGGCAGCGCGCACATCGACGCGCGTTTCCTCGGCGATCCCGAGGCCTTCACCGGCGACGAGGCGCGACAGGCTCGCGGTCCGCGGCTCCCCGCACGGGGCTGGCACCTCATCCGCGGCGGCATCGACGGCGTCGTGACCGTCCCCAACATCGATCCGGACGACCCTGTCGACACCTGGACGATCTCCACGCGGACCCCCGACCGCCTCGCCGCGGCGATCCGCGCCGCCCGGTCCGCCACCGACTGATCCGTCGTCCGTCCGCTCGCCAGCTGATCCGTCGCCACCGGCCGATCCCTCCGGCACAGCGGCGACCAGAGCCCGGATACGACGACGCGCCCTGAACCGTGAGGTTCAGAGCGCGTGACGATCGCGTGTCGCTGCGTCAGGCAGCGCACTCCTTGCAGATCGGACCGGAAGCGTCTTCGTGGTCGAGCTGCGAGCGGTGCTTCACGAGGAAGCAGCTCATGCAGGTGAACTCGTCCTCCTGAGCGGGGAGCACGACGACGTCGAGCTCCAGGTCGGACAGATCGGCACCCGGGAGGTCGAAGCTGGACGGGTTGTCCGAGTCCTCGTCCCCGGTCGAGCCGGAGAGCTTGTCCGGCACACGCTCCTTGAGGGCTTCGATCGACTCGGAGTCGTCTTCGCTCTTGCGGGGAGCGTCGTAATCGGTTGCCATGTGGTAAATCTCCACTTTCATGGTGCGAGTGGTCGGGATGCGCCGTCGGGTAATCGGCGGCCATAGTTTGCATGACCGCGAGAGATTTCGCAAATGCCCTCGCATGCGACAGAGCAAACTCACGGCACGCCCAGGGTATTCCCGGCCCTGCCGGATCATGCGTGACACCATGAAAGCACACCCACCAGAGGGGCATTCGCATGGAAAACGTCACCATCGTCGGCACTGAAGCAGGAGTGCTGGTACTCGCGACCGAATCGGGCGCGCGGTTCGCGTTGCCCATCGACGACGTGCTGCACCGGGAGATCCGCCGCGCGACGCGACAGAGCGAGCCCGTCGTGCAGCGCCTCGCCGCCAGCCCCCGCGACATCCAGGCGCAGATCCGCGCCGGACTCACGGCACCGGAGGTCGCCGAGCTGCTCGGCATCGGCGTCGACGACGTCGCGCGATTCGAAGGGCCAGTGCTCGCCGAGCGCGAGCACGTCATCGGGCAGGCGCTCGCCGTGCCGGTCCTCATCGGCAGCGAAGTCGAACCCGATGCCCAGCCGACGTTCGGCACCGCCATCCGCGCCAAGCTCGCAGAGCTCGAGGCGTCCGCCGAGCGCTGGGCGAGCTGGAAGGACGAGAGCGGCTGGATCGTCAAGCTCGAGTTCACGGCGAACGAGGTCGAGCACGATGCGCGCTGGAGCTTCGACCCGCGCCGCAGCGCTCTCGCACCGCTGAACGCCGACGCCACCCAGCTCTCCCGCCAGGGATCCCTGCCCGAAGGCCTCATCCCCCGGCTGCGCGCCGTGGACGCGGAGCGCCCCGCGTCGCCCTACAAGGACGAGAGCCGCTTCGACTCCGGCGCTTTCGGACCCCGTCTCGTCCCGACGCCGGAGGCCGACGCCGAAGACCCGAGCCTCCCGGAGCGCTCCCCGTCCGCCGCTCAGGATGCCGCGATCAAGCGCGCACCGGAGTCCCAGACGACCAGCCCGGAGACGGCCGACCTGCTCGAGGCTCTGCGCCGTCGTCGCGGCCAGCGTGAGAGCGCGCCCCTCATCGATGCTGACGACGAGGATCGTTCGCCGGAGCCGAGTCCCATCGCCCTGTTCGACGCTCTCGAATCGTCTCAGGACGAGCCGGAGGACGAGCCGGAGCCCACCCCCGAACCCGCGCAGGACAACGGACGCCGCCGTCGCCGCAACGCGATGCCGTCGTGGGACGAGATCGTCTTCGGAGCGCGCACCGACGAGTGATCCGCGCGCGACCGCTCAGCGAGCGAACGCGCCGAATCGCAGCAGAGGCACCTGACGCTCCTCGGGAGTGAGCCCGCCGTGCTGCCCGACCATCCCCCGGCTGCGCTGATCGGCGGCGGTCCCGTCGTACACGGCACCGCTCCCCCGCGCGACGACGAGCAGGTCGCCGATCCGGGACGCCGCGGCATCCGTCACCGTCTGCCCGAAGAGTCCCGAAGCGATGGCCTCGGCCTTCGACCCGATGTCGGCGACGCCGTCGAGGTCCGACCGCCACCGCGAGAGGACGGCATCGACGTCGCTCTCGGGCTGCAGGTACACGTGGAGCATCCGCGGCTCTCCCCCGACGTGCCGTACTCCGTCGAGGTGCTCGGCCTCCAGCACCATCTGCCGATGGCTCGGCACGTCCACCATGCCGTGGTCGGAGGTCACGATGACACCGACCCCCGGAGGGATCCTGCGCGCGAGCGCGGCGTCCACGTCCTCGAGCGCCGACACCCATTGGCGCGAGGCGATGCCGTGCTTGTGCCCCGCCTTGTCGACCTCGGGAAGGTAGCAGTAGACGAGGGCACCGGGATGGCGCTCCGCGAGCTCGTAGGCGGCCTCGACGCGATCCGCGGGCGACTGCGCCGCGACGAAGTCCGCACCGCGCAGCGTGGCCCGCGTGAACCCGCTGCCCGCGTAGGCGGCGACGCCCACGGCGAAGACCGGTCTGCCCTCGGCGCGTCCGCGTTCGAACACCGTGGGCGCCGACTGCCACACGGCGGGGTCGATGCCCTCGGACTCCCACCCGGACAGCTGATTGACCAGCACATCGCGCTCGCGGTCGAGCACGCGGTATCCCACGAGGCCGTGCTCGCCGGGCCACACCCCGGTGAGGATGCTCGTCAGGGCGGCAGCCGTCGTCGAGGGGAACACCGAGTGGGCGACGTCCTTCTTCGCCATCCCCGCCGTCAGACTCCGCGCGTGTCCGGCGTGAGCTCGCAGGCTGATGGCCCCGAGGCCGTCGATGAGGACGAGCACGACGGAGTCCGCCCGCGGCAGCACCGAGGACTCACCGCGCAGGGACGCGAACAGGTCGTCCGCCACCCCGACGACGCTCCGGGCTGTCGGGGACTCGGACGGTAGCATGAGGGACATCCGAGCCAGTCTGACACAGGCTCCATCTACGCCCTCAGGAACTCCATGCCGAAAACCCCGCCGCCCGAGCTCGCCCCGGAACGAATCCAGGACATCGACCTCGAAAGCGAGATGCAGGGCTCGTTCCTCGAGTACGCCTACTCGGTCATCTACTCGCGCGCTCTGCCCGACGCCCGCGACGGTCTCAAGCCCGTGCAGCGGCGCATCCTGTACCAGATGGCAGAGATGGGTCTTCGTCCCGACCGCGGACACGTCAAGAGCGCCCGCGTCGTCGGCGAGGTGATGGGAAAGCTGCACCCACACGGCGACTCGGCCATCTACGACGCCCTCGTCCGCCTGGCGCAGGAGTGGGCTCTGCGCGTGCCCCTCGTCGACGGGCACGGCAACTTCGGCTCGCTCGACGACGGCCCCGCGGCCGCGCGGTACACCGAGGCCCGCCTCGCGTCGCCCGCCATGGCCCTCACGGAGAACCTCGACGAGGACGTCGTCGACTTCATCCCGAACTACGACGGGCAGTTCCAGCAGCCGTCTGTCCTCCCCGCGGCCTTCCCCAATCTGCTCGTGAACGGCGCCAGCGGCATCGCGGTCGGCATGGCGACGAACATGGCGCCGCACAACCTCATCGAGGTCGTCGCCGCGGCGACGCATCTGCTGGAGAACCCCGACGCCTCCACCGAGGAGCTCATGGAGTTCGTGCCGGGGCCGGACTTCCCCTCCGGCGGCATCCTCATGGGCCTCGACGGCGTCAAGGACGCCTACACGACCGGACGCGGTGCGCTCAAGGTGCGCGGCAAGGTCTCCGTCGAGCCGCTCGGCCCGCGCCGCACCGGCATCATCGTCTCGGAGCTGCCGTACATGGTCGGCCCCGAGCGCCTCATCGAGAAGATCCGCGACGCGGTGCAGTCGAAGAAGCTGCAGGGCATCAGCGACGTCACCGACCTCACCGACCGCAACCACGGCCTTCGCGTAGCGATCGGCATCAAGACGGGTTTCGACCCGAACGCCGTGCTCGATCAGCTCTACCGGCTGACCCCGCTGGAGGACTCCTTCAGCATCAACAACGTCGCCCTGGTCGACGGACAGCCGCGGACGCTCGGCCTCAAGGAGATGCTCAGCGTCTACGTGGCGCACCGCCTCGAGGTCATCACGCGCCGCAGCCGCTACCGCCTCGCCCGCCGTGAGGAGCGCCTGCACCTCGTCGAAGGTCTGCTCATCGCGATCCTCGACATCGACGAGGTCATCCAGGTCATCCGCTCGTCCGACGACTCCGAGCAGGCGCGCACCCGCTTGCGGTCGGTGTTCGACCTCAGCGAGGCGCAGGCCGAGTACATCCTCGAGCTGCGGCTGCGTCGTCTCACGAAGTTCTCCCGGATCGAGCTGGAGGCCGAGCGCGATGCCCTGCGCGCGGAGATCGCCGCGCTGCAGGAGCTCCTCGCGAGCCCGGTGCTGCTGCGGGCTGCCGTGGCAAGGGAGCTGGATGCCGTGGCCGACGCCTACGGCACCCCCCGGCGCACGCTGCTCATGAACGCCGCACCTCCGAAGCCGCGGGCCGCGAAGGGCGCCCCCGATCTTCAGATCGCCGATGCCCCGACCGTGCTCGTGCTCTCCACGACCGGTCGTGCCGTGCGCGTCGACCTCGCCGAGGGGCAGGAGCTGACGGCCCCGGCGCGCCGCAGCAAGCACGACGCGATCCTCACCACGGTCCAGACGACCGTGCGTGCGGATCTCGGTGCGCTGACCAGCGAGGGGCGCGTCCTGCGCTTCTCCCCCGTCGATCTGCCGTCGGTGCCGTCGACGTCGGTGCAGCTCGCCGCGGGAACCCCGCTGCGGGACTACCTGGGCGTCACGACGCGCGGAGAGCGCGTCATCGGCTTCGTGCGCTTCGACAGCGAGACGCCGATCGCACTCGGCACCGCACAGGGCACGGTCAAGCGCATCGTCCCCTCGACCCTCCCCGTGCGCCCGGATCTCGAGGTCATCGGGATGAAGCCCGGCGACACCGTGGTCGGAGCCGCCGAAGCTCCGGACGACGCCGAGCTCGTGTTCATCACGACGGATGCGCAGCTGCTGCGGTTCGGAGCATCCGCGGTGCGTCCGCAGGGGGCACCGGCCGGCGGCATGGCGGGCGTCAAGCTCGGAGCCGGCGCCTCGGTGCTGTTCTTCGGCGCGGTGTCCCCAGAGGCCGAGGCCGTCGTCGCCACCGTGTCGGGCGCCGACAGCGCTCTGCCCGGCACCGATCCCGGCCGCGCCAAGGTCTCCTCCTTCGCGGAGTACCCCGCCAAGGGTCGTGCCACAGGCGGTGTCCGTGCGCACGCCTTCCTGAAGGGCGAGGACCGGCTCACCGTGGCGTGGGTGGGTCCGGACCCCGCACTCGCCGTCGACCCGACCGGCGCGGTCCGCAAACTCCCCGAGAGCGGCTCTCGCCGCGACGCGTCCGGCCAGCCCATCGACGGCGTGATCGGCTCCATCGGTCGCACGATCGTCTGAACCGGCGCCCCCGAGGGGCCGGGATGAGCGCGACAGTGAACGCCGATCGCCCTCGCGTCGCGGAGACCGCGCGAGCCGAGAGTTTGTGCGGGGGCTGCCGCTCCCCGCTTCTCAGGACGCTCGGCCCCTGAAGGCGGCACCGTCCAGGATGCGGAGAAGCGCCGTCGAGGCGGCGTCCGGTGCATCCCAGGTGACGATGTGCCCTGCACCCGCGATGACATGCTCGACGACGCCCTCGGCATCGGCCCAGGCCCGCATCGCGATCGAGATGTTGCCCGTCCTGTCTTCTGCACCCCGCATCAGACCGAGGGGAACCGGCGTGCGATAGCCGGGCTCCGGCGTGATCAGGGAGGCGGTGGCGCGCCAGACGTCGAGGAAGACGCGCTTGGGCATCCGCGCGAAGACCTCCTCCGTGC
Organism: Microbacterium sp. LWH10-1.2; assembly: GCF_038397765.1. Taxonomy (NCBI): domain Bacteria; kingdom Bacillati; phylum Actinomycetota; class Actinomycetes; order Micrococcales; family Microbacteriaceae; genus Microbacterium; species Microbacterium sp. LWH10-1.2. Next base: position 1,367,496 of record NZ_CP151638.1, on the reverse strand, counting down.
GGGCGACGGCCGCCGGGGTGGTCGCCGACGCTCTCGCCATGACTCCGGGGAGCACCCGCGCGGGGATCATGGCCAACGACGGCGCCGCGATGCGCAGAGCGAAGCGCTCGATCGCGGACAGCGGTCCGGCGTTCCAGCTCGCGTCGATCACGACCAGTCCGTGTGCGGCCAGAGGGGCTTCGCGGATCACTGCCTGGGAGAGGTTGCCGCCCAGGGAATGCCCGACGAGAACGGCGCCTTCGGTTCCGATCGATGCGAGCAGCGCCTTCAGGTCGCCGACGGCATCCTCCGCGGTGAACCGTCGCCCGACCAGGGTCGACTCGCCATGACCGCGCAGATCCCAGACGATCGGCCGGTAGCCGGCGGCGGCCAGCGCTCTCACCTGATCGTCGTACATACGGTGGTCCATGCCCGCGCCGTGGGTGAGCACGATCGGACGGCCTGGTCCGCCGTGGTCCGCGAACGCGATGCGGGAGCCCGGCCGATCGAGGAATCCGTCCAACTGACCCATGACCGACCTCCGCGACGACTCAGGCGTCGATCGCCTCGCGCGACAGACGGTCGGACGACTCGATGATGAACTCGCGACGAGGGGCGACCTCGTTGCCCATGAGTAGTTCGAAGACGCGACCAGCGGCCTCCGCATCCTCCATGCGCACCCGCCGGAGCAGACGTCCGCCCCGATCCATCGTGGTGGTCGCGAGCTGTTCGGCGTCCATCTCGCCGAGACCCTTGTACCGCTGGATCGGCTCGTGCCAGCGCTTGCCCGACTTCTTCAGCTTCGTCAGCAGCGCGTGCATCTCCTGCTCGTTGTAGGTGTAGATCGTCTCGTTCGGCTTGGACCCCGGGTTCATCACGATGACCCGGTGCAGCGGCGGCACGGCGGCGAACACGCGCCCCTGCTCGATCAGCGGCCGCATGTAGCGGAAGAAGAGGGTGAGCAGCAGCGTGCGGATGTGGGCACCGTCGACGTCGGCGTCGCTCATCAGGATGACCTTGCCGTAGCGCGCGGCGTCGATGTCGAAGCTGCGTCCAGATCCGGCTCCGATCACCTGGATGATCGAGGCGCACTCGGCGTTGGAGAGCATGTCTCCGACCGAGGCCTTCTGCACGTTGAGGATCTTGCCGCGGATAGGCAGCAGCGCCTGGAACTCGCTGTTGCGCGCGTTCTTCGCCGTACCGAGAGCCGAGTCGCCCTCGACGATGAAGAGCTCACTGCGCTCCACGTCGTTCGTGCGGCAGTCGACGAGCTTGGTCGGCAGTGTGGACGACTCCAGCGCGTTCTTGCGGCGCTGCGTCTCCTTGTGCGCGCGTGCGGAGACACGCGCCTTCATCTCGGCGACGATCTTGTCGAGCAGCTGCACGGCCTGGCTCTTGTCGTCGCGCTTCGTCGAGCTGAAGCGGTCGCCGAGGTCCTTCCGGAGCACCTGGGCGACGATCTGGCGCACAGCGGGGGTGCCGAGCACCTCCTTCGTCTGGCCCTCGAACTGCGGCTCCGGCACGTTGACGGTGAGCACGGCGGTGAGTCCGGCCAGCACGTCGTCCTTCTCGAGCTTGTCGTTGCCGACCTTCAGCCGGCGGGCGTTCTGCTCGACCTGGGTGCGCAGCACCTTGAGGAGCTCCTGCTCGAAGCCCTGCTGATGCGTTCCGCCCTTCGGAGTCGCGATGATGTTCACGAATGAGCGTGTCGTCGTGTCGTAGCCGGTTCCCCAGCGCATCGCGATGTCGACCGCGCACACGCGCTCGACCTCGGTGGCGACCATGTGACCGTCGGCCTGCAGCACCGGCACGGTCTCCTTGAAGGTGCCCTCACCCTGGATGCGCCACGTGTCGGTCACCGGCGCATCGGAGGCGAGGTACTCGACGAACTCGGAGATGCCGCCCTCGTAGTGATACGAGGTCTCGTTCCTCTCCTCGGCGCGCTCATCGCGGACGACGAGTTCGAGGCCGGGGACGAGGAACGCGGTCTGCCGTGCGCGGGTCTCCAGATCGGGGAGCTGGAACGCTGCGTCCTTGGTGAAGATCTGCCGATCGGCCCAGTACCGGATGCGAGTGCCCGTGACACCGCGGGGGGCCTTCCCGATCACGCGCAGCTCGCTCTTGTCCTGGAACGGCGTGAACGGCGCGTCGGGGCGTTTCTCCCCTGTGTCGGCGAAGTTCCCCGGCTCACCACGGTGGAAGGACATCGCGTAGGTCTTGCCGCCGCGGTCGACCTCGACGTCGAGCCGCTCGGAGAGCGCATTCACGACGGAGGCGCCGACACCGTGCAGGCCGCCGGATGCCGCGTACGAGCCGCCGCCGAACTTGCCGCCGGCGTGCAGTTTGGTGAAGACCACCTCGACACCGGTCAGACCCGTGCGCGGTTCGACGTCGACGGGGATGCCGCGGCCCTTGTCGTGCACCTCGACGCTGCCATCGGCGTGCAGGATGATGTCGATCTTCGAGCCGTTGCCCGCGACGGCCTCGTCGACGGCGTTGTCGATGATCTCCCAGAGGCAGTGCATGAGGCCGGGCGAGCCGTTGGAGCCGATGTACATGCCGGGGCGCTTCCGGACGGCCTCGAGCCCTTCAAGCACCTGGAGATGATGGGCGGAATACTCGGCGGTCACAATCTCTGATTCTATTCTCGCGACCCCCTCCAGAGCCGCAGACACTCCCCGATCTGCGTCAGACGCCCACCGCGGCGTACGCGCTGAGCGAAACACGCCGTAAGCCGGGCATGCGTACAGGTTGCGCGTGGTTGTATTGAGCACACCCCGACAGTGAACCCGACACCCAAGGAGGCACCGAGATGAATGCAACGACCGAACGTGAGACCTCCGCCGTCGAGTTCCGCCTGACCGCCATGGATCGCTGTGATTCGTGTGGCGCTCAGGCCTACATCGCGGCGGTCGTCAACGGCTCCGAGCTGCTCTTCTGCGCTCACCACGGACGCAAGTACGAAGAGAAGCTCCGCAGCATCGCGACGAGCTGGCACGACGAGACCGCTCGCCTCATCGAGGCCTGACTCGCTGCTCTCGACCGGCGCCGCGTCTGTCAGTCGATGACCACGCGTCGCACGCGTGAGGTGAGACGGGTGAGGATCTCCTCGCCCACCGTGTCGACCCGCTCCGCGACCGAGGTCGCGCTCACCTCTCCGTGAGCGCCGGCACCGAAGATCCAGACGGTGTCGCCGACCGCGAGGTCGGCCGCATCGGACATCACGGATGTGGTGTGGCCGATGCTCGTGAGCAGCCGAGTTCCGGACTCCGTCCCGACGGGCATGCCCGCGAGGGTCGAGAGCAGGCCGTCGAAGCTGCCGATGCCGATCACCGCGGCGCCGTCTGCGATCTCGACGACCGTCGCGGTGAGCTCCGCCACCGGCAGGATCCCGTCGAGATCAGGGCCGTCAGCCGAACGGACGCCGTAGCAGAACGCCCCGATCCGGGAGACGGATCCGCGCAGCTCAGGACGCCACCACGACGCCGCTGAGGCGGTGAGGTGGAGGGCTTCCGGAGCAGCGCCGGACGCGTTCACGACCTGCACAGCGTCGAGGAAGACTCTCTGGGCGTCGTCGTCCTCGGCATCGCTCGCCTCCGCGAGGTGACTCCAGACACCGACAAGCTCGATGGCACCGGATGCGTCGGCCGCACGGGCGCGCTCCACGACCGCGGCCCAGTCCTCGGGCAGCACGCCGTTGCGGTGCAGCCCGGTGTCGATCTTCAGGTGGATGCGCGCGCAGAGTCCGAGGGCGACGGCCCTGGCGATGATCCGGTCGAGGTACTCATCGGTGCCCACCCCGAGGTCGATCCGCTGCAGGAGCGCGTCGTCGATCTCGTCATCCGTCGCCGTCGCCCAGGCGAACACGCGCGCCGGGCGCTCGAGGATGCGACGGATCTCGAGACCTCCGCGGACGTCGTAGCTGCCGAACCACTCCACGCTCGTACGCGCCGCGGTCTCCACGGCCCAGGTGATCCCGTGCCCGTAGGCGTCGTCCTTCATCACGAGCATCAGCTCGGACGGCGAGATGCGCTCTCGCACCGCGTCGATGTTCGCGATGAAGCGAGCGCTGCTCAGTCGCAGCTGCGGACGGGTCATGACTCCCACTCCCTCTCGGCGTGGGACCCTGCGACCGTCACGAGCTCCGCGACGGAGAGCCCCGTCACAGACCTCCACCCGGCGAGGGCGGGTCCGGCAGGACCTCGTCCGCCGAAGTACGTCACCTCTGTACCCACGGGAACGTCCTCACCCTGCAGGTCGACGACGCAGACATCCATCGCCACCCGGCCGACGATGGGCCGTTCTCTGCCGTCGACCTCGACGTGGGCTCTGTTGCCGAGCGCTCGCACGATCCCCTGCGCGTATCCGCCGGTCACCAGCGCGACCACGGTGTGCGCGGTCGCGCGGTGGGTGTACCCGTAGGACACGGCATCACCGGGTCTGAGCCTCTTGGTCGACATCACGCGGCCTGCCAGCCGCATCACGGGATCGGTGAGCAGCACGCCGTCATCGTCCGGCAGCCCGTAGAGCCGCGCGGAGTCGATGTCGGGCTCGATGCCGACGACCGCGCCGATGCCCTCCAAGGACAGGGCTTCGGCCTGACTCGCCGAGTCGACGAGCACCGCTTCGGCTCCCGCCATCGTCACCGCGTGGGCGACGGAGAGGATGCCGTGCCCCCAGGCATCGGAGCGCAGATCGGCCACTCGGCCTCCTGCGGCGACAGCGGCCGCCGCAGATGCGGTGAGCGCCGATCGCGAGATCACCGCCCGGGGAAGCGCGCTGCTGATCATCACAGACCGATCGTGCTGAAGTCCTTGCTGTGAACGAGGTGCTCGATCGCCGCGCGGGCTCCGTCTGCGTACTCGTTCAGATGCGTGTGCGCATCGCCGGCGGACCACGCGATGCCGCGCCGTGCGGTCACCGCGGTGAGGATCGCGTCGGACCACTGCGGATTCAGCGGAAGAGCCGGACCCTGCACGTTGGACGCGTAGGACTCTCCCCTGCGGACGATCTCGCCGGCCGCGCCGTCAAGAGAGAAGCTGCCCTTGCCCGCCACCACGGTGCCTGCGGCCTCGGCCTGCGGGCCGAGGGTCCAGCGGGAGGCGTGGTCCTCGAATCCGATGACTCGACCGAACGGGGTCTCGGCGATGATGTATCCGACGTTGCGGTCGCGCGTGCGCGCCACACGGAACGGGAACAGGCCGAGGCCGTCCAAGATCTCACCGTCGAGCAGATCGACGCCCTCGCTGAGGAGCTCGGCGGACGCGCCGATCGCGAAGAGCGAACGGCCGGCCTCGACGAACCTCTCGAGCTCCGCGGCGCGCGCCCGGAGGTCGTCTGCGACGATGCGCATGGCGGAGAGGGGGCCGTTGCCGAGCACGATGATGTCGGCATCCGCGGGGAGTGCCTCCCCGATGCCGACGCGGACGACATCGACGGGCACTCTGGCGCGCTCCAGACGCACCTGCAGGGCGCGCACGTTGCCGCGGTCGCCGGTGATGCCGAGCTCCACCGGATAGAGCTGGACGATTCGCACGGTCTCGGTCATCGGCGCGCAATCTCCTGATCTCCGTGACCGAGCAGCCTGCGCCCGATCATCATCAGCTCGTAGTTGACGAACCAGGTCTGGCGGCCAGAGGCCGCAGGCTCGAGCGCCCGCATGAGCGCCACCGCCTTCTCCATGTCGGGCTCGACGACGCCGATCTCGACGCCGGCGTGCTCGAGGCTGAGAGCGAGCTGGTACGCCTTCTCCCCGGTCACGACGTCGATGCGCTTCACCACGTCGAAGTCGACGTCGTACAGCCAGGAGACGTCGGGCGTGCCCTCGTCGATCGCGATGAGGGCGCGCTCGGGGGCCCCCTCCAGCGCATCCAGGTTCATCTGCAGGCTGGGCGCGTTCTTGAACATGACGAACTCGACCTGCTCGCCCGCCGGGTCGCGGCGGAGCGGGATGACCTCGCCGCGTCCGTACGCGGGCGCCATCTGCGCGAAGCCCTTCGCGGCGCTCTCCACCGTGAAGTCGGATCCGAGGACACGCGACGCCACGGTCAGCGCAGCGGCCGCGTCGGCCGCGTAGTGCAGGCCGCGGGCGGGGAGGGTGATCTCGGCGTCCACACCGTCGACGCGGACGACCACATCACGCCCACGGGCGCTGACGACCTCGGCGAAGGCGTCGTGGTCGAGGATTCCGGCGTTGCCGCTCCGGGTGTCCGCGGCATTCGCGAGGCCGTGTGCTGAGGCCGCGACGAGCTCAGGCGAGACGCCGAAGAACGACACCTCACCGCGCATCGCGCTCGTGTCGATCTTGCTCAGGTACGGGTCGTCGCGGTTCACGATGACATGACCGGTGGCGCGCTTCGACGCCTCGAGCATCATATCGGCCACGCGCTCGGTCTCGTAGAAGCGGTACAGCTGGTCGACCTGCACGTTCAGCGAGAGGATCACCGACGGCGAGAGCCGATCCGCGAGATCCGCCGCGTACCCCTCATCGATCTCGAGCACGGCGACGTCGGCACGGATGCGGCCGGTGAGCGTCGCATCAGCGAGCAGCGCGCTGGTGACGCCCTGCGGCAGATTCGCGCCCGTCGGGTTCGTGAACACGGTCAGACCGTGTGCACGCAGCACCTCGCTGATCATATGCGTCGTCGTGGTCTTGCCGTTGGAACCGAGCACGAACACGACGCCGTACCGGAACTGTCCGGCGAGCGTGGGAAGCAGCGTCGGCGCGAGTCTGTTCGTCAGGTATCCCGGAAACGCCGATCCGCCGCCGCGCAGACGCGTGGCGAACCGGGCGAGCTTGCCCGCCAGAACGGGGAAGACGTAGCGGATGCCTGCCGAGCGCGCCTGAGGTGCGCCCGTCATCATTCGAGGTAGTCCCGCAGCGACTGCGACCGGCTCGGGTGCCGCAGCTTGGCCATGGTCTTCGACTCGATCTGGCGGATGCGCTCACGCGTCACGCCGAAGGTGTCGCCGATCTGGTCGAGGGTCTTCGGCTGTCCGTCGCCGAGGCCGAAGCGCATCCGGATCACGCCGGCCTCGCGCTCGGAGAGAGAGTCGAGCAGCTGCTCGAGCTGACGCTGCAGCATGGTGAAGCCGACCGCGTCAGCGGGGACCACGGCCTCGGTGTCCTCGATCAGGTCGCCGAACTCGCTGTCGCCGTCCTCACCGAGCGGCGTGTGCAGGGAGATCGGCTCTCGGCCGTACTTCTGCACCTCGACGACCTTCTCGGGCGTCATGTCGAGCTCGCGGCTGAGCTCCTCGGGGGTGGGCTCCCTGCCGAGGTCCTGCAGCATCTGACGCTGGACACGGGCGAGCTTGTTGATGACCTCGACCATGTGCACCGGAATGCGGATGGTGCGGGCCTGGTCGGCCATCGCGCGGGTGATCGCCTGACGGATCCACCAGGTGGCGTACGTCGAGAACTTGAAGCCCTTGGTGTAGTCGAACTTCTCGACCGCGCGGATCAGGCCGAGGTTGCCCTCCTGGATCAGATCCAGGAACTGCATGCCGCGACCGGTGTAGCGCTTGGCGAGCGAGACGACGAGGCGGAGGTTGGCGCCGAGCAGGTGGCTCTTCGCGCGCTGACCGTCACGGGCGACCCACTGCAGGTCGAGTCCGAGCTGGCTGGTCTTCTCCGCCGCGGTCATCGCGGCGAGCTTCTCCTCGGCGAACAGACCGGCCTCGATGCGCATCGCGAGCTCGACCTCTTCGGCCGCGTTCAGCAGCGCGACCTTTCCGATCTGCTTCAGGTAGTCCTTGACGGGGTCGGCCGTCGCGCCGGTGATCTGCGTGGAGTAGACCGGGACGTCCTCGTCGTCGTTCGAGGAGATGACGATCGCGCCTGTCGGCAGCGGCTCGGTGAACTTCGGCTTCGCGTCGTCGTCGTCCTCGTCGGCCTCCTCGGCCGCACCGGCGACGGGGGCATCGTCGTCTTCGACGATGTCATCCGACTTCTTCTTCTTGGCAGGAGCGCGCTTCGCCGCGGCCCGCTGCGCAGCGGTCTTGGGCGCGGGCTTCTCGGGCGTCTCGTCGACCTGGGCGTCGATCTCCGGTTCGACGGCGGTCTTCTTCGTCCGGGATTTGTTTGTCGTGGCAGGAGTCACGTTTCGCCTTTCACGGGGCCGCTGAAACGCCCCGGAACTTTCGGACACTAGTAAGACCCTTGTCAAGTCCAGCCTCCGAAAAGACTGATTGACAACGGGTCAGAGTCCTAGTATCGCACACGTACAGGTGTGCGGCTGCATTCGGTGCGGAACATACCGCGTATCGTCAGCCTCGACCCTGCTTGTCGTCATCGCCCGACGGGCGCGAGGCCAGATATCTCTCCAGCTCCGCGGCGAGCTCATCGGCGCTGGGCAGGTCGCGTTCGCTGAATCCACCCTCGTCGTAGGAGTCGTCCTCCGGGTCGCGCCCCGCCATGTAGGCGTCGTAGCGGCGCTCCAGGTTGTGCACCATCTGCTGCAGCTCGTCGTTGCCGAGCACCTGCTCGTCCACCCGGGTGATGTAGTCCTCCCGGCGCGCGCGCACCTCATCGAGCATCAGCACCAGACCCGTCGCGGCCATCAGACGCTCGGCCGCCGTGATCACGGCATCCGGGTTCTCGGTCTCTGCGAGGTAGTGCGGAACCAGCAGGACGAAGCCGACCACACGATCACCGCGCTCGGCGAACCGGAACTCGAGCAGATGCCCCGCGGTCGCCGGAACCTGCGTGCGGGGGCGCCACACCGAGTGCGCGACGGTGAGGTCGCGTCGGTTGCCGCTCACCGTCGTGCCGATCGGACGCGTGTGCGGCACGGGCATGGCGATCGAGTGCACCCAGCTGACGCCGGAGACCTCGTACTCGGTCGCGAGCTCGAGGACGGTGCGCGCGAACTCGTTCCAGGCGAAGTCGGGCTCGTAGCCGGAGAGCAGCAGGAACTTCTGCCCGAGCGCATCCGTGGCGAGAGAGAGCTCGAGCCGAGCAGGCCGGAACTCGGTCAGGTGGTCCTGATCGAAGGAGATCACGGGGCGACGCGCCCGGTAGTCGAGGAGTGCGTCGTTGTCGAACACGACGACGGGCTGGAGATCGGCCGTCTCTCGGAGGTGGTCGATGAGTCCGGAGACGGCGCTGCCCGCGTCGGTGAATCCGGTCAGGAGCATCACCAGAGGAAGGCCGCGCGGCACTGCCGGCGCGTTGGCGACGCGTTCGAGGATGTCTCCGGAGAAGGGCATATCTCCATGCTACGAGGCGCGTCGGATGAGGGGGCGGCACGCGTATTGCTCAGAGCGAACACGCGGCGGCGCCACCACACGCCCCCGGCCTCCGTGCTCTCTAGGATGGAGACATGACGCTTCCCGCGCTCTCGCGCACCTCAGATCAGTTCCCCGGAAGCGCTGCAGATGCCGCAGTGCTCGTCGTGCCCGACATCTCCGACTCCGCAGAGTCGCTCGCCGGCTTCCCCGGCCTCGCGGACTCGCTGCAGGGCATCGGCTTCACGGGTGGCGCCTCCGCCTTCGCGCGGGTGCACGCACCCCAGGTGACGACGGTGCCGTTCGCGGTGGTGGGCGCCGGGAAGAACCCGAACTCGCTCGCCGTGCGCAACGCCGTCGGCGCCGCACTGCGCACGCTCACGGGGTTCGCGACCATCTCGGTCGCACTGGCGCCGGGGCTCGAGGAGTTCGCGGATGCCGCGGCAGAGGGCGCCGTGCTCGGAGGCCACCGGTTCGACGGGTACAAGGCCGATCCCCCGAAGCCGCGGGCGAGCACCGTTCTGCTACACGCTGAGCTCGACGATGCCGCCGTGGCGCGCGCCGCAGCCGTCGGCGAGGCCGTCGCGCTCGTCAAGGACCTCGTGCTGGTGCCCGCCGAGTGGCAGAGCCCTGCGCAGCTCGCCCAGAGCGCCGCCGACAGCGTCGATGGGCTCGAGGTCTCCGTGGAGATCCTCGACGAGAAGGCGCTGGCCGAGCAGGGCTTCGGCGGCATCCTCGGCGTGGGCCAGGGATCGGACCGGCCGCCGCGTCTCGTACGCCTCGACTACTCCCCCGCCGACGCGGCGCGCCACATCGCCCTCGTCGGCAAGGGCATCACCTTCGACACCGGAGGCCTCTCCCTCAAGCCCGCCGCCTCCATGGTCGGGATGAAGTTCGACATGGCGGGAGCCGCGACCAGCCTCGCCGCGCTGCGGGCCATCGCGAAGCTCGGCCTTCCCGTTCGCGTGACCGCCTGGCTGTGCATCACCGACAACATGCCCTCAGGGCGGGCGATCCGCCCCGGCGACATCCTGCGGATCCTCGACGGCACGACGGTCGAGGTGAACAACACCGATGCGGAGGGCCGCCTCGTGCTGGCCGACGGTCTGGTCGCCGCGAGCCGCGAGCACCCCGATGTCATCATCGACGTCGCGACCCTCACCGGCGCCATCATCGCCGCGCTCGGCCATCGGCACACCGGCGTGTTCGGAGACGACGACACCGTCGCGGAGTTCCTGGCCGCAGCGGATGCCGTGGACGAGCCGGCGTGGCACATGCCCCTCCCCGCCTACATGGAGGACTCGCTCGACTCCCCCATCGCCGACCTGCAGAACGCGAACATGAGCGATCGCATGGGCGGAGCCTCCTTCGCCGGGCTCTTCCTGCAGCGTTTCGTCGGCCGCGTGTCCGACGCCGAGGACGCCCCGCGCATTCCGTGGGTCCACCTCGACATCGCCGGCTCCAGCGAGCACAACGGCGCACCTTACGGCTTCACTGAGAAGGGCCCAACGGGGGCGATGGTCCGATCGATCATCGCCTTCGCCGACGCATCCCACCCGGAGGCAAGATCATGACAACCCACACCTTCGACATCGTCGTCCTCGGTGGCGGCAGCGGCGGGTACGCCGCAGCCCTGCGCGCCAGCGAGCTCGGCAAGTCCGTCGCCCTGATCGAGAAGGACAAGGTCGGCGGCACCTGCCTGCACCGCGGGTGCATCCCCACCAAGGCGCTGCTGCACGCCGCCGAGGTGGCGGAGCACGTGCAGGGGGCCGCGCACGTCGGCATCTCGGCGTCGCTCGACGGCATCGACCCGGCGGGAGTCCGCGCATACCGCGAAGGCATCGTCGCGAAGAAGTACAAGGGCCTGGAGGGCCTCGTCAAGGCCCGCGGCATCACGACGGTGGCCGGCACCGGGCGCCTCAACGCCGATCGCTCGGTGAGCGTCGGCGACGACGTGTACGTCGGTGCGGACGTGATCCTCGCGACCGGCTCGTACAGCAGGACCCTCCCCGGTCTCGAGATCGGCGGACGCATCCTGACGAGCGAGCAGGCGCTCTCCCTCGACGTCATCCCCGAGAAGGTGCTGATCCTCGGCGGCGGCGTGATCGGCGTCGAGTTCGCCAGCGTGTGGCGCTCGTTCGGCGCCGAGGTCACGATCATCGAGGCGCTCCCGCACCTCGTCCCCAACGAGGACATCGCGCTCAGCAAGGGCCTGGAGCGCGCATTCCGCCGTCGCGGAATCCAGTACTCCCTCGGCATCCGCTTCCAGACCGCCGTGCAGGACGACACCTCTGTGACCGTCACGCTCGAAGACGGCAAGGAGTTCACCGCCGACTACCTCCTCGTCGCGGTCGGCCGCGGTCCTGTGACCGCCGACCTCGGGTTCGAGCAAGCGGGCGTCGTCCTCGACCGCGGATTCGTCACGGTCGACCAGGACCTCCGCACCGGCGTCCCCGGGGTGTGGGCCGTCGGCGACATCGTCCCGGGTCTGCAGCTCGCACACCGCGGTTTCCAGCAGGGCATCGCGGTCGCCGAGCGCATCGCGGGCCTGTCGCCCGCGAACGTCCCGGACGTCCAGATCCCGAAGGTCACGTACTCGAGCCCCGAAGTCGCCTCGGTGGGCATCACCGAGGCGGCGGCGATCGCCGCCCACGGAGCGGATGCCGTCGCCGCCTACGAGTACAACCTCGCGGGCAACGGCAAGAGCGAGATCATCGGCACCGGGGGTCTCGTCAAGGTCGTCCGCCTCAAGGACGGCCCTGTCCTCGGCGTCCACCTCCTCGGCGACCGGGTCGGCGAACTCATCACCGAGGGCCAGCTGGCCGTCGCGTGGGAGGCGCACCCCGAGGACATCGCCCCCCTGATCCACGCCCACCCCACACAGAGCGAGGCACTGGGCGAAGCCTTCCTGGCGCTGGCCGGAAAGCCGCTCCACGCTCTCTGAGCACCAACCGGTGCGCAGTTCACTAAGCTAGACAAGCGTCATACAACTTCCTGAAGGAGACTCCGTCATGAGCACATCCGTGATCCTCCCCGCTCTCGGTGAGAGCGTCACAGAGGGTACGGTCACCCGCTGGCTGAAGCAGGTCGGTGACACGGTGCAGGCGGATGAGGGCCTGCTCGAGATCTCGACCGACAAGGTCGACACCGAGATCCCCTCCCCCGTCACCGGCGTGATCGAGGAGATCCTCGTCGCCGAAGACGAGACCGTCGAGGTCGGCGCGCTTCTCGCGCGCATCGGCGACGGCAGCGGCGCAGCACCGACCGCGGATGCTCCGGCAGCCGCGGCCCCTGCTGCAGAGGCGACCCCCGAGCCGGCCGACCCCAGCGTCGGTGCACAGGCCGAGGCCGCACCCGCTGCGTCCGCACCCGCGGCCCCTGCCGCACCGGCAGGCGACGCCACCGACATCGTCCTCCCCGAACTGGGCGAGAGCGTCACCGAGGGCACCGTCACCCGCTGGCTGAAGCAGGTCGGCGACACCGTCGCGGTCGATGAGGCCCTGCTCGAGATCTCGACCGACAAGGTCGACACCGAGATCCCGTCGCCGGTCGCCGGCGTCCTGCAGGAGATCGTCGCCGGTGAAGACGAGACCGTCGCTGTCGGCGCCGTGCTCGCGCGTGTCGGCTCCGGTGCAGCACCCGCCGCCGCGGCGCCCGCTGCTCCGGCGCCCGCTGTTGCTCCGGCTCCTGCTGCTGCTCCGGCAGCCGCTCCTGCACCCGCCGCCGCACCGGCACCCGCTCCCGCTCCCGCCGCTGCCCCGGCGCCTGCAGCCGCACCGGCACCCGCCGCCGCACCGGCCCCGGCCGCTGCGGAGAACGACAACGTCTACGTGACGCCGCTCGTGCGCCGTCTCGCTTCGCAGCAGGGTGTCGACCTCGCCACCGTCGCCGGCACCGGTGTCGGAGGACGCATCCGCAAGGAGGACGTGCTCAAGGCCGCCGAGGCCGCGGCCACCGCGCCCGCCGCGGCCGCACCCGCTGCTCCGGCTCCTGCTCCTGCTCCTCTCGAGGTGTCGCCGCTGCGCGGTACGACGCAGCCGATGTCGCGTCTGCGCAAGGTGCTCGCGGAGCGCGCTGTCGCTTCGATGCAGCAGACGGCCCAGCTGACGACGGTTGTCGAGGTCGATGTCACGGCCCTCGCCGACTACCGGGACAGCGTCAAGGGATCGTTCCTGCAGAAGACCGGCGACAAGCTGTCCTTCCTGCCGTTCTTCGCCCTGGCCGCCGCCGAGGCTCTGCGCGCCTTCCCGATCGTGAACTCCACGGTCGACGGCGACCAGATCGTCTACCCGGCGACCGAGAACCTGTCGATCGCGGTCGACACCGAGCGCGGCCTGCTGACTCCCGTCCTGCGCGACGCGGCGTCGAAGAACATCGCTCAGATCGCTCATGAGATCGCCGACCTCGCTGCTCGCACTCGCGACAACAAGCTGAAGCCCGACGAGCTCGCCGGCGGCACGTTCACGCTGACCAACACCGGTTCGCGCGGCGCGCTGTTCGACACTCCGGTGGTCTTCCTGCCGCAGTCCGCGATCCTCGGCACCGGAACCGTCGTCAAGCGCCCCGGTCTCGTGAAGGTGGGCGGCGCCGATGCGATCGCCGTCCGTTCGTACGTGTACCTCGCGCTCTCGTACGACCACCGGATCATCGACGGCGCCGACGCAGCTCGCTTCCTCGGTGCGGTCAAGGCCCGCCTCGAGGCGGCGAACTTCGCGGCAGACCTCGGAGCCTGATCACAGCGTCACCCTGGCTGGTCCGCGACGTCGTACACGTCGCGGACCAGCCAGTGCCCGTTAAGGCGCACGAGCACGAGCATCCGCTCGCCCTCGGAGGGAGAGCCGCCGTCCTCCCCTGCGACCGCTGACATCCGCACCACTGCGACGTCGCCGTACTCGTCCACCAGCGCGAGTTCCGGTCGCCCATCACCCCGCAGCGCGTCCGCCAGCGCATCGACGACACCGGCTGAGCCTTCGGCCACCGCCTCCGTGCACGCGGTATCGGCCTCGGCGAGGCACTGCGAGATCGTGTCGAGAAGCACGGGACCCGACGCCAGCGGATCCTCATCTGGGCCCGGCGACTCCGGCGCGCTGTGCGGACGTGCACCAGGTGTCGCAGCCGGAGACTCCGGCGGAGTGGACGCCCGCGTCTCCGGTGTCACAGCACCGACCGTCTCTGCGCCATCGGTGGGCCACAGCAACCCCACGGCCAGGACTGCCACAGCGGCGACACCGGCGATCATCTGCGCTCGGCGCCGGTGGGGCCTCGGCACCCGTCCGCCGTCGCCCTCCCGACGTTTGTCACTCCGTCCGTCGTCACGCGGTTTCTGACCGATGCGGCTCCGCAAGCCAGCGCCTGTCACCCGCGCAACACCCCGACCGGAGTCAGGTCGTAGGCGGAGAAGCAGGTCGGCCATCGTCCCGGAAGCAGCCCGCCCCCATCCCACCAGAGCTGAGCGGACGGCGCGTCCTACTCCCCTGGACACATCGCCCTCGTCAGAGGCGCGTCGCAGTTCCCGCCGACTCCATACCTGCGCGCGGGGGTCCTCGTCGCGGAGCATCTCGATGTCGCGAACCCTCTCTGGCGCCAGGACTTCCCGGTCGAGCGCCTTCGGCGCCGCGAGCTCGAACAGCTCCGCCTCCCATCGCGTGAGGTGCTGAGGCAGCATCCGCGGCCTGCTGCTCCCCTCCGTGAGCCCACCCTGCACGGAGGAGAGCAGCCGCCCCAGCGCCCGGTCGGTGCATTCCCGCTGCACCAACTCGACGATCCGCGCGGTCGCGATCCGCACGTCTTCGCCCTCCCCGATCACGAACATCGGCCGGCCTCCGTCCGTGATCCACCAGGTGCCGCTCCCCTCGGCAATCCTCTCCCCGCACTCCGCCACGCCCCGCAGCAGACTCGCCACGAGGGTGCTCACCTCCCCAGGGGCGAGCGTGGACCCCGCAGCGGCTCGGCGCCCCAGAAACGCCGAGATCCGCTCCGTGCACCACGGCAGCAGCACGTCGTGCCCGTCGGCACGACGCACGAGGTCGAGCGGACCGGCCACATGATCGCTCCCCGCGAGCATCCACCCCGTCCACCCGCTGAACGCGGCCGCATCCGCGCAGACGGCGACCCCTTCGCCGTCTGCGACCAGCGTGCCCCGGAACGGCCCCTCGTCCGCATCGAGCACCCTGATCGCGCGGTGCGCACCGGGCACCAGCCCGGTCGTCGCGTTCATCTCCCTCACCATGCGACCATGACAGCGCATCCGCCTGCGCCGTGGTGGCGAAAGCGGGTGATGTGGATGGATCCGTCGCGAATCAACCGCTGTGGACGAAGAGTGGAATCCGCCCGGCGCGAACGGGACATCGGACGCACCGGGGAATCGGTAGGCTGATACCCATGGCAAACCGCGCGTCCGCACCTGAGAAGCGTCCTGGGTTCTTCTCCCAGATCAGGTCCCTCTTCAAGTTCACCCGTGAGATCTATCCCTGGCTTCCGTGGGCGCAGATCGCCATCCTCGTCGCCGGCGTCCTCGTCGGACTGATCGCCGGATACGTCATCCCGCCGTTCCAGATCTGGACGCTGGTCCTGTGGGGCATCTCCGGTCTCATGCTCGGCATCCTCGGTGCGATGTTCCTCATGACGCGCCTGTCGACGTCCGCCATGTACCAGAAGATCGACGGCATGCCCGGCGCGACAGGTCATGTGCTGAGCACGAGCCTCGGCCGCAACTGGCAGGCCTCCGAGACGCCGGTGGGCATCAACCCGAAGACGCAGGATGCCGTGTACCGCACGGTCGGCCGCGGCGGCGTCGTGGTCGTCGGTGAGGGTTCTCGCGGACGCCTCACCCGCCTGGTCAACGATGAGCGCAGCAAGGCGGAGCGCGTCGCGCACGGCGTCCCCGTCACGGTGCTCTACGTCGGCCATGGCGACGACGACGTCACGATCGCCGACCTGGCGAAGACCATCAAGAAGCTTCCGAAGGCCATCGACAAGGCGACGATGGGCGCGGTCATCCGCCGCATCGACTCGGTCTCCCAGTCGCTCTCCTCGCTGCCGATCCCGAAGGGCATCGACCCCACCAAGGTCCGTTCGCAGCGTCCGCGCTGATCGAACGCCCCGCACACGAAGAAGCGCGGCCGCACCTCATCAGGAGGACGGCCGCGCTTCGTCGTTCACTCGGAGAGCGGCTGACGGGGCAGACGACGCACCTTCGCACGGCGCCGACGTCGCTCAGGGATCATGGAGCGCATCTCATCGAGCTTGCCGAAGCAGAAGAGCCGATCGTCGGCCTCGAGGATCACGTGCTTGCGCGGGTTGGGGATGACGCTGACGCCCCTGTGCAGCGTGAGCACGGTGATGTCGCGCTCCCACAGCCCCGCTTCACCGAGCGTCTTCCCGACGAGATCGACGGCCCCGTGGACCATGAGCTCCGCCACTCCGTAGCCGGTCGAGACGGTGAGCCGCTGCCGCACGTCGATCTCAGGGAAGGCGACCTGCCCGGCGATGTAGTCGATGATCGCACCGGCGACGTCGAGCTTTGTGGCGGTCTCGATGCCCTGGAGCCCCGGAGAGGAGTTCACCTCCATGACGAGCGGGCCGTCCTCGCCCTCCAGCATGTCGACTCCGGCGACGCGCAGGCCCATGATCTGCGCCGAGCGCACCGCGGCGCGCTCGTACACGGGGTCGAGCTCGATGGCCTCCACTGAGCCGCCCCGGTGCACGTTCGACCGGAACTCGTCGCCGGCCGCCGAGCGTCGCATGGCCGCCACGACGCGGTCGCCCACGACGAGGGCGCGGATGTCCTTGCCACGGCTCTCCGAGATGAACTTCTGGATCAGCACGTTCTGCTTCGTCGAGTGCAGGGTCTCGATGATCGCCTCGGCGACCTTGACCTGCGGAGCGAGGATGACCCCGATGCCCTGCGTGCCCTCGAGGAGCTTGATCACGACGGGGGCGCCCCCCACGCGTTCGATCGCCGGACGCACGTCGGCGCGATTGCGGACGAAAGCGGTCGGCGGCATCGCGATGTTGTGGCGCGACAGGATCTGGTTCGCGCGGAGCTTGTCGCGCGCACTGGAGATGCCGTTCGCCGTGTTCGGCGTGTACACGTCCATCTGCTCGAACTGGCGCACCACGGCGGTGCCGAAGTACGTGATCGAGTTGCCGATGCGCGGCAGGATCGCGTCGTAGTCGCTGAGCTGACGCCCCCGATAGTGCAGGTCCGGTTCATCGGCCGTGAGGTCTATCGCGAAGCGCAGCGTGTTCAACACCTTGACGTTGTGCCCGCGCTGGAGTGCCGCTGCACGGAGTCGTTGGGTTGAGTACGCCTGCGGCGCACGGGAGAGCACAGCGATCTTCACGAAGTTTTCCTGCCAGGATGTATCGGGTGAGTAAGACATCCCATTCAAACACTCTTATCGGGTGGCGAGAATGGGTGAGCCTGCCCGATCTCGGCGTCGACTGGTTGAAAGCCAAGATCGACACGGGCGCGCGCACCTCATCGCTGCACGCTTTCGAGATCCGCGAGTTCGAGCGCGACGGCGAGGAGTGGGTGCGATTCCGCGTCA
Source organism: Microbacterium sp. LWH10-1.2 (assembly GCF_038397765.1). Lineage (NCBI taxonomy): Bacteria > Bacillati > Actinomycetota > Actinomycetes > Micrococcales > Microbacteriaceae > Microbacterium > Microbacterium sp. LWH10-1.2. The sequence goes on along the minus strand of NZ_CP151638.1, from coordinate 1,349,737 downwards.
AGCCCTGGCAGGACAGCCAGGAGGACACCGTCGAGGTGGAGTGCCCCGTGCACGATCGGCGTGCCGTCCGCAGCTCCTCTGGCCACGCTCAGGAGCGTTTCGTCGTCGAGCTGCTCATCCGCCTGCACGACCGCGAGGTCCTCGCCGAGGTCACGCTGAGCAACCGCGACGAGATGGGGTTCCGGATGCTCATCGGCCGCGAGGCGCTGCGTCAGGGGTACGTCGTCGATCCCGCCCGATCCTTCGTGGGCGGACGCGCGCCTCGAGAGGCGCGCCGCCGCAACCGCGGCAAGGAGTGAGCCGCGTCAGGCGCGGATGAGCATCAGCCCCGACGCCTTGTCGTGAAGCCCCCGCTGATCGGCGTCCCACACCACCGCGGGGATGACAATGACCAGCAGGAGCGTGCGGACGACGGGGCGCCACAGGCCGACCCAGCCGGGGCCGGCGAAGGGAACCACGCGCATGCCGAGAATGCGGTGCCCCGGGCTGCCGCCAGCGGTGGGGATGAAGAGGATCTGCATCACCGCGAACACGGCCATGGGCGCGAACTGGCTGAGACCGGCCTCCGAGGGCAGCGCGAACTGGTTGAATCCGAAGAACGCCGTCGCGATGATGCTCGCCGCCGCGTAGTCGATCAGCAGCGCGCCGATCCGCCGGCCGGGGCGGGCGATGCTCCCGGGACCTTGCTCCGGAAGACCGAGTCGTTCACCGGGGTACGAGTTCACAGCATCCGTCACTTGTCCAGCCTACCCAGCGTCCGCGGATGCCTTCGCCGTAACAAGCTCGAAACAAAGCGGACACCCCGGAGAAATCCTCCAGCCGTACTGTGCAGAATGGCCGTGAAGCCATCGATCCGCATTACAGGAGTCGTACATGTTCAAAGATTCGTCCGAGGTACTGAGCTACATCACGGAGAACGACGTCAAGTTCCTTGACATCCGTTTCACCGATCTCCCCGGTGTGCAGCAGCACTTCAACATCCCGGCATCCACGGTGGACGAGGACTTCTTCGTCAACGGCCAGCTGTTCGACGGTTCCTCGATCCGCGGCTTCGCGAGCATCCACGAGTCCGACATGCAGCTCATCCCTGACGTCACGACCGCCTATGTCGACCCGTTCCGCGAGGCGAGCACGCTCGTCATGGTCTTCGACATCTACAACCCCCGCACCGGAGAGATCTACTCGAAGGACCCGCGTCAGGTCGCCAAGAACGCCGAGAAGTACCTCGCGTCGACCGGCATCGCCGACACGGCGTTCTTCGCGCCCGAGGCCGAGTTCTACATCTTCGACGAGGTCCGCTACTCCGTCACCGCGGGCGAGAGCTTCTACAAGGTCGACTCCGAAGAGGCCGCGTGGAACACCGGCCGTGAGGAAGAGGGCGGCAACCTCGGCAACAAGACGCCGTACAAGGGCGGCTACTTCCCCGTCTCCCCCGTCGACAAGACGGCTGACCTTCGCGACGACATCACCCTCAAGCTCATCGAGGCCGGGTTCATCCTCGAGCGCTCGCACCACGAGGTGGGCACCGCCGGTCAGCAGGAGATCAACTACCGCTTCGACACCATGGTGCACGCGGCCGACGACATCCTGAAGTTCAAGTACATCGTCAAGAACACCGCGGACCAGTGGGGCAAGACCGCGACGTTCATGCCGAAGCCGCTCTTCGGCGACAACGGCTCGGGCATGCACACCCACCAGTCGCTGTGGAGCGACGGAAAGCCGCTCTTCTACGACGAGGCCGGCTACGGCCAGCTCAGCGACATCGCGCGCTGGTACATCGGCGGCATCCTGGCGCACGCTCCGGCGCTGCTCGCCTTCACCAACCCGACCCTGAACAGCTACCACCGTCTGGTCAAGGGCTTCGAGGCTCCGGTCAACCTGGTCTACTCGGCCGGAAACCGCTCTGCCGCGATCCGCATCCCGATCACGGGCTCCAACCCGAAGGCGAAGCGCATCGAGTTCCGTGCGCCCGACGCCTCCGGCAACCCGTACCTCGCCTTCGCCGCGCAGCTCATGGCCGGCCTCGACGGCATCAAGAACCGCATCGAGCCGCACGAGCCCGTGGACAAGGACCTCTACGAGCTCCCGCCCGAGGAGGCCAAGAACATCCCGCAGGTGCCGAACTCGCTGCTCGACTCGCTGGAGGCCCTGCGCGAGGACCACGCCTTCCTCCTCGAGGGCGGCGTGTTCACCGAGGAGCTCATCGAGACCTGGATCTCCTACAAGTACGAGAACGAGATCCTGCCGATGGCCCAGCGCCCGCACCCGTTCGAGTTCGAGCTGTACTACGGCGTCTGATCGTCCGACGTTCACGATGTGCCCGTCCCGACCTGCGTCGAGGCGGGCACATCCGTCTGCGCCCGGGTCCCGAAGAACAGGCTGACGGAACCCCCGATTCCTCGGTACTCTCGATCGATGCCCGCCCACATCCGCCGCGCCGCGCCGATCGTCGCACCCGTCGTTCGATGACGTCACACGACTTCGCAGAGATGGCGGCCGCGCTGTACTCCGGTCTACCCGCCGAGTTCGTCGCGACGCGGAACGCGTTCGCGGCAGCGGCCGCCGATCGCGACACGGGCGATCGGATACGCGCGCTCAAGAAGCCGTCGGTGTCGGCGTGGGTCGTGAACCTGTTCGCCCGCGAGCGGCCCTCCCAACTCGGTGAGGCTCTGCAGTTGGCGCAGGAGCTCCGCGACGCGCAGGCCGACCTCGACGCTGCGACGCTTGCGGCACTCGGCCGTGAACGCCGCGCACTCACTCAGCGCCTGGCTGCGGAAGCGACCTCACTGGCGTCGGCACAGGGCGAGCGCATCACGCCGGCCACCTCCGAAGCGGTGCGGCAGACACTCACCGCGGCGTTCTTCGATCCGGATGCAGCGGCGGCCGTCGCTTCCGGTCGGCTGATCAGAGAGCTCGAGCCCTCCGCCCCGGTCGATCTGGAGGCGGCCGTCGCGGGCGGAGTGTCGGATGCGGCGCCCGCTTCCGCTCCTCCTCTCGACGAGGTGCGAGCGCGACGGATGCGGCGGGATGCGGAACGTGCGGTCAGCGACGCGGAGAAGGCTCTTGCTCACGCCGAACAGCAGCAGCACGCAGCGCAGAGGGCGGTGAGGGACGCCGAGGCTCTGACCGCTCGGCTGCCCGCGCAGATCGAGGAGCTCGAGACGGAGCTCGCACGGATGCGCGATCGACTCGCCAAGGCGACGGCGGATGCCTCGGCCGCTCAGGCGCTCCTGGATACGGCGACGTCCGACGTCGTGAGCGCAGCGGAGGAGCTGTCCGCATCACGGCAGCGCGTGAGCGAGCTGTGATGACGGCCTCTCGAACCCGTCGAACGAGCAACGGCTAGTCGTCGACGGCGCCCAGGTCCAGCATCCATTCGTTCACGACGAGCTCGCCGCCCCGGAAGGTCTCGGTGATGGTCCCGACGAGGGCGAAGCCGTTGCGTCGGCAGACGCCGTTCGACGCGGCGTTCTCGGCGCCGGGGAACGCGGTGAGGAACCGGCGCCCCGCGCGGTGCTCGCGCGCATCGACCACGAGCAGCGCGAGAGCCTCCGATGCCGCCCCGCGCCCCTGCGCCTCGGGGAGGACGAACCATCCCGTCTCCAGGGCCGCTGAGCCCCGCCAGTCGACGTTCCACCAGCCGATCGACCCGAGCGGCACACCGTCATCCTCGATGACATACATCCGCGCCTCTCCCGACTCCCCCAGCCGCAGATAGCGGGCGTGCCGGTCGACGAGCTCCTGCTCGCTCTCCGGTCCGTTGAGGTGGGCCGTCATCGTCGGAGTGTTCGCCTGTGTCAGGAGGGGGAGGTCTTCCGCGGACCAGGGACGGAGCAGCAGTGCGGTCATGCCCAGACTCTCCCACGCGGCTCGGACACTCCGCGGCGGACGCCGCCGCAACCGGCTTGACTCCGGAGCGCGCGCCTGCTCAACTGACAGTTCCGAACCGACACCTGGGGGCACGATGCGACGCCGTCGACCGATCACCACGCCTGAGACGACGAACACGGCGCAGCCGTACCAGGGCACCCGCCCTCAGCCGCAACCGACGACGGCCGCCGCCGCGATCTCGCGCATCAACCCGTTCGTGTTCGGCCTGTTCGGGGCTCTCGGCGTTCTCGTCGCGCTGACCCTAGGCGGCATCGTCACCCAGCTCGGAACGGTGCTCGTCTACATCGGGTTCGCCGTGTTCCTCGCGCTCGGCCTCGATCCGATCGTGACCTTCCTCGAGAAGCGGTTCTCCATTCCGCGCCCCGGCGCCGTCGCGATCGTCGTCGCGATCGTGCTGCTGCTCTTCGCGGGGATCATCCTGGCGATCGTCCCGATCCTCGTCGACCAGATCAGCAACCTGATCGAGAACGGTCCGAAAATGGTGAGCGACATCCAGCACGCCGCCTGGTACAAGGACCTCACCGCCCAGTTCGGCGCGAACTTCCAGGACGCGACCGACGCCGTCCTCAAGTTCGTGAAGGACCCCAGCAACCTCCTCAACATCGGCGGCGGCGTGCTCGCCGTGGGCACCGGCATCGCCGGCGGCTTCACCGGTGTCACGATCGTGCTGATCCTGACCCTCTACTTCATGGCCTCCCTGCGCAGCATGAAGAAGGTCGCCGCCCGCTTCGTGCCCGCCTACCAGCGCGACACCTTCAGCAGCCTCGTCGAGGACGTCTCCGGCGCCGTCGGCCGCTACGTCATCGGCCAGGTGAGCCTCGCCCTGGTGAACGGCGTCCTCAGCCTCATCGTGCTCTCGATCATCGGCGCCCCGGTGCCGGCCCTGCTGGCCCTGATCGCGTTCATCGGATCGATGATCCCGCTCGTCGGAACGCTGTCGGCGTCCATCGTCAACTCGCTGATCTGCCTCGTCGTGAGCCCGGTCACGGCGCTCATCGCCTTCATCTACTACCTCATCTACATGCAGATCGAGGCATATGTCCTCTCCCCGCGCATCATGAGCAAGGCGGTCGCCGTCCCCGGCTCGCTGGTCGTGATCGCCGCGGTCGCCGGTGGCGCCCTCGGCGGGATCGCCGGCGCCCTCGTGGCGATCCCGGTCGCGGCGAGCATCATCATCATCGTCCAGAAGGTGCTCTTCCCCGCTCAGGACGGGAAGACCACGCCGCCCGCCGTCAGCGCACGATGAGAGCGCCCGGCTGCACGGTCGCGACGAAGGACGCGACCTCGCCGACCTCCTCGCCGTCCACCTCGAACTGCTGAGGGGAATCCAGGGTCACCGAGATCGTCTGCGCAGCCACGTGGCGAGTCGACTCCGTGCTGACCGCCTCCGTGCCCCCGCCGAGGAGACGCCGGATGCCGTTGTCCCACACGACCGACCTCACGGTGTCGAGCCACTGCAGCGCCCCGTCGGCGCTCACGAGCAGCAGATCCAGCTGCCCGTCGTCGAGCACGGCATCCGGGAGCAGACGGATGCCGCCCTGCAGCATGCCGCAGTTGCCGATGATCATGGTGTGCCCACGGACCTCCTGGGCGTCGCCCTCGTCCAGCGTGAGGGTGATGTCCGTCATCTCCGTGCCCGCCAGCGCCCGCCCCATCGCCTCGACGTAGGCGAGCCAGCCCGCACGGTCCTTCAGATCGTCGTTCGTCTCCACGAGCATCTGCGCATCGACGCCGAAGCCGACCATGACGGTGAAGGCGCGCTTCTCCCCCTCGAACTCGACCCAGCCGATGTCGATGCTGCGGGGCTCGCCGTCCTGCACGCGCTCGAGCGCCGCGGTGATGTCGTCGAGTGGCACACCGAGGTTCCGCGCGAGCAGATTCCCCGTGCCCTGCGGGACGATGCCCAGCGCCACCTCGGTGCCTGCGAGCACCTCTGCGACCGCTCGGACCGTACCGTCGCCGCCGACCGCGACGACGACGTCGCAGCCCTCGTCGATCGCGGAGGACGCCATACCGCGCCCCGGGTCGTCCTCGCTCGTCTCCCACCACACAACCTCCGCGGTGATGCTCTCCGAGACAGCGGCGCGTAGCCGCTCCTCATCGATCTTCGAGGGATTCCAGATCACACCGAGCTTCGAGATCGTCATGGGGCCAGCCTGCGCGAGTGGAGCCCGGATAGCAAACCGGACTCACCCGTAGAAGAGCGCCTCGAAGGCCTTCCTCGCCCGTCGGGTGACGCCGAGATAGTCGTCTTCGAGCACGGAGGCCGATCTCTCCGGATAGCCGAGCAGGATCCCCAGTGCGTCCAGCTGACGCGGCTCGACGGGCAGCACGTCGCTCGTCTGCCCGGTGTACAGGGTGATCGCCGAACGCAGCCGACTGGACAGGCGCCACGCGGCGCGCAGCAGGTCGGCTGACGCCGCAGGCACGAGCTCCGCATCCACCGCCGCATCCAGCGCGGCGATGGTCGACGTCGTGCGCAGAGCGGGCACGGCGTGCGCATGCTGCAGCTGCAGCAGCTGCACGAGCCACTCGACGTCGCTGAGCGTCCCGGGACCGAGCTTGAGGTGGCGCCGCGGGTCGACGCCCTGCGGCAGCCGCTCCCCCTCCACCCGCGCCTTGATGCGCTTGATCTCACGCGTGCCCTGCAGGTCGATCGCCTCCGGGTACCGGATGCTGTCGGCGAGGTTCGTGAACTTCGCGATCAGCTTGGCGCTCCCCGCGACGCCGCGCGCCCGGAGCAGGGCCTGGGCCTCCCACGAGAGCGACCATCGCCGGTAGTACTCGGCGTAGGCCTCGATCGAGCGCACCACAGGGCCGTTGCGCCCCTCAGGGCGAAGATCCGCGTCGAGGTCCAGCGGCACCCGGTGATCCGTCAGGTGCTCACGGAGACCGGCGACGATCTGCGTGGAGAGCTTTTGCGCGCGTTCGGGGTCGATGCCGTTCGCGTCGTACACGTAGAGGATGTCGGCATCCGATCCGAAACCGAGCTCCGCGCCGCCGAAACGCCCCATGCCGATCACGGCGAAGTCGAGCGCCGCGTCCTCCTCTGGAACGATCTCGCGCTGCACCGCCCTGAGGGCGGCCTGGATGGCGGCGTCGGTGATCTCCGTGAGGGAGGTCGCGACCTCCTCGATCGTGAGGACGTCGAGAACGGCGCCCATCGCTGTTCGGAGCAGTTCTCTGCGGCGCAGAGCCCGCACGGCGCGCAGCGCATCGACGACGCTCTCGTGACGCGTCTGGATCGCCCTGGCCTCCTCGTCGAGCGCGGCCCCGCTGCGCGGTCGCAGCAGCTCCGTGCTGTCGAGCCAGGCGACGGATTCGGGGATCCACTCCATGAGCTCGCCCACGTACCGCGACGAGGAGAGCAGACGCGTGAGGCTCTCGGCAGCGCCGGACGAGTCGCGCAGCATCCGCAGGAACCACGGGGTGTCGCCGAGCCGCTCGCTGATCCGGCGGAAGGCGATCAGGGCGTAGTCGGGGTCGCTGCCGTCGGCGAACCACCGCACCATGATCGGCATGAGGTGCCGTTGGATGGTCGCCTTGCGGCTGAGGCCGGTCGTGAGCGCGCCGATGTGGCGGAGCGCGCCGGCGGGGTCACGGAAGCCGATGGCGGCGAGGCGGTCGTGCGCCTGCGCCGTCGAGAGCGTGCGCTCCTCCTCCGGCAGGGCGGCGACGGCGGAGAGCAGAGGGCGGTAGAAGAGGCGGATGTGGATCTCGCGCACCTCGCGACGCACGCTCTCCCATCGCGCCCACACGCCGTCTCCGGACTCCGCGAGGCCGGTGCTGCGGGCGAGCACGCGGAGCCCCGCGGGAGTGCGGGGCATCAGATGGGTTCGGCTGAGCTCCCTCAGCTGCAGGCGGTGCTCCATCAGCCGCAGCACGCGGTAGTCATCGGCGAACGTCGCCGCCTCCGCTCGACCGATGTAGCCGCCCTCGACCAGTGCGTCGATGCTCTCCAGCGTGCCGCGCGTGCGGATGCGCGGATCGGTGAGCCCGTGCACAAGCTGCAGCAGCTGCACGGTGAACTCGATGTCTCGGAGGCCTCCGGCTCCCAGCTTGAGCTGATACGGCGCATCCTCCGGATCGATGTGCTCCATCACGCGCTCCCGCATGCGCTGAACGCTGTCGACGAAGTTCTCCCGCGCCGCGCTCGACCAGATCTTGGGCTGCACGGCCTCGATGTACGCGTCGCCCAGCTCGGCGTCGCCGGCGAGGGGACGCGCCTTCAGCAGGGCCTGGAACTCCCAGCTCTTGGCCCATCGGTCGTAGTACGCCAGGTGCGAGGCGAGGGAGCGCACGAGCGCGCCCTGCTTGCCCTCGGGACGGAGCGCCGCGTCGACCTCCCAGAGCGGGGGCTCGACCTCGATCCCGCTGAGGCCTCGCATGGTCTCGCGCGCGAGACGCGTCGCGATGTCGATCGCCCTGGCCTCCGGGACGAGATCCTCGTCTTTCGTGCCGCCGACGAAGATCACATCCACGTCGCTGACGTAGTTCAGCTCGCGAGCTCCGGCCTTCCCCATGCCGATGATCGCCAGTCGCGTCGCCGCCACGTCCTCGGTGCGCAGCGTCACTCCGAGCCGGGTGCGCGCGATGGCGAGTGACGCCTCGAGAGCGGCCCCCGCGATGTCGGCGAGAGCCGCTGCCACGTCTCCGACGATCTCGACGGGACGGGGGTGGCCGAGGTCGTAGGCCGCGATCGCCACGAGGTGGCGGCGGTACGCGACGCGCAGAGTCCCGAGCGCGGCGTCGTCTCCGGATGCCGCGAACCCGTCCTCGGCGCCGACGGCGTCGAGAAGCAGCCCACGGAGGTCGGACGCCGAGGGCAGTGCGTGCACCGACGTCCGCAGCACGTCGAGCTGCTCGGGGTGTCGTCGGAAGAAGTCGGCGAAGCCCTGAGACGCGCCGAACACCTGCCACGCGCGGCGCCGCGTCTCCGGTGCGCCCAGCAGCGCCCGCAGTTCGACGGTGTCGCGCCAGGCCACATGGAGCATCCCCTGCACGGCGGCGTCGGGGTCAGCCGCATCCGCTCCGTCGAGCAGCTCCGCCCTCTCGATGCCGAGAAGGGTCGACAGCTCGGCGAGGGATGCCGCGGCCTCACTGAGCTCGGCGAAGCCCAGCCTGGCCAGCGCGGAGAGCGAGACGGAATCGTCCGAACGGGCCATGCGCGACTCAGAGGAGCTCGAGGTTGTTCTTCAGCTCCAGCGGAGTGACCTGGCCGCGGTAGGACTCCCACTCCTTGCGCTTGTTCAGCAGCACGTAGTTGAAGACGGACTCCCCCAGTGTCTCTGCGACGAGCTCGGAGTTCTCCATGTACTCGAGTGCATGGTCGAGGCTCGCGGGAAGGGCCGAGTAGCCCAGCGCACGGCGCTCGGCGTCGCTGAGGGACCACACGTTGTCCTCGGCCTCTGGGGGCAGCTCGTACTCCTCCTCGATGCCCTTGAGACCGGCGGCGAGCATGAGCGCGTACGCCAGGTAGGGGTTGGCCGCCGAGTCGAGGGCGCGGTACTCCACACGGGTGGAACCGCCCTTGTTCGGCTTGTACATCGGCACGCGCACGAGCGCGGAGCGGTTGTTGTGGCCCCAGGTGACGAAGCTCGGAGCCTCGTCTCCGCCCCACAGCCGCTTGTACGAGTTGACGAACTGGTTCGTGACGGCAGCGATCTCGTTGGCGTGCCTGAGGAGTCCGGCGATGAAGTGGCGTCCCGTCTTGGAGAGCTGGTACTTCGCACCCTCCTCGTAGAACGCGTTGCGCTCGCCCTCGAAGAGCGACATGTGCGTGTGCATGCCACTGCCGGGCTGGCCGCTGAGGGGCTTCGGCATGAACGTCGCATAGACGCCCTGCTCGATGGCCACCTCCTTGATGACCGTGCGGAAGGTCATGACGTTGTCGGCCATCGTCAACGCATCCGCGTATCGCAGGTCGATCTCGTTCTGGCCGGGCCCGCCCTCGTGGTGGCTGAACTCGACCGAGATGCCGAGATCCTCCAGCATCCGCACCGAACGGCGACGGAAGTCGTGCGCGGTGCCGCCCGGCACGTTGTCGAAGTATCCGGCGGAGTCGACGGGAACGGGACCGTCCGGGCCGAAGGACGAGGACTTCAGAAGGTAGAACTCGATCTCGGGGTGCGTGTAGAACGTGAATCCGGCGTCCGCCGCCTTCGCGAGGGTGCGCTTGAGCACGTGCCGGGGGTCGGACACCGCGGGTCGTCCGTCCGGGGTGGTGATGTCGCAGAACATGCGCGCGGTCGGATCGATCTCTCCGCGCCACGGCAGGGTCTGGAAGGTCGTCGGGTCGGGCTGCGCGAGCAGATCCGACTCATAGCTGCGGGTGAGACCCTCGATCGCCGAGCCGTCGAAGCCGATTCCCTCGGCGAAGGCGCCCTCGACCTCGGCCGGGGCGATCGCGACGGACTTCAGGGTGCCGATCACGTCGGTGAACCACAGCCTGACGAACTTGACGCCGCGTTCCTCGATCGTCCGGAGGACGAAATCCCGCTGCTTGTCCATCGCTACTCTGCGACCTTGCCGGAGCCGGCGTCCCAGCCGTTCTCGGCGGCTTCCTCTTCGGCCCAGGCGCGCGAGCGCTCCTTGAGCTTCTCCGGTGCGTTCGCAGCCTCGGCCTCGGTGTCGAACGGTCCGACGCGGTCGGCGGACGGCGAGATCATGCCGAACTCGACCTGACCGGTCTCCAGGTTGTACCAGTACTTCTCATCGCCGTTGGTCATGGCCGATCCCCTTCTTCACGTGGTGTCATCGATCCTACTGGCGACGGCACCGGTCGCTAAGCTATCGACCATGGCTAAAGCGATCGGCGTCGATATCGGCGGCACGGGTATCAAGGCAGGACTCGTCGACCTCTCACACGGAACCATGGCTTCCGACCGGGTGCGTGTGCCCACGCCCGAGGGCGCATCCCCGCAGGACGTCCTCGTCGCCGTGCAGACGGTCCTGAAGACGCTCGACGTGCACGAGTCGACCCTTCCGCTCGGCGTGGCCTTCCCCGCCATCGTCAAGCGCGGGAAGACCCTCTCCGCGGCGAACGTCTCCAAGGAGTGGCTCGACTTCGACGCCGAGCGCTTCTTCCGCGACGGACTCGGTCGCAACATCGTGTTCGTGAACGACGCGGATGCCGCGGGCGTCGCCGAGGCGCGCCACGGCGCCGCCAGAGACGTCCAGGGCCTCACGCTCCTCACGACCCTCGGCACGGGCATCGGGTCGGCGTTCCTGTACGACGGCGTGCTCGTCCCCAACTCCGAACTCGGACACCTGAACTTCGGCACCTACGACTCCGTCGAGAAGTGGGCCGCCACCTCCGCACGCGAGCGCGAAGGACTGAGCTGGTCCGAGTGGGCGGAGCGGCTGCAGGCCTTCTACTCGCACATCGAGTTCCTGTTCAGCCCCGACCTGTTCGTGGTCGGCGGCGGCGTCTCCAAGAACGCCGGCGACTTCCTCCCGCTGCTCGAGCTGAAGACGCCGATCGTCCCGGCGATCCACCGCAACAACTCCGGCATCATCGGCGCGGCATCCCTCGCCGGCGACTGAGCCCGCAACCCACACGACACACGAAGGCCCCGCTGAATCCAGCGGGGCCTTCGTCGTGCCGAACCCGCTACTGCTTCACCACGAACAGGTCGGAGGGATTCACCGCCAGCTGCAGAACGTCGCCGGTCTTGAGCGGCCAGTCCAGGTTGCTGTACTCCACGAACGAGTACGGTTCGAGACAGAACCGGTCGCCGATCGCGAACTCGCCGTCGCCTTGCGCGACCGTGTACGACTCGATGCGTCCGGCGGAATCCCTCGCCACGGTTCCGTCGGCGGTGTCGCTCGGACCGCGGTCGATCAGATCGGGACCGGTCCAGTACACCCAGTGTCCGTCGACTCCGCCGCCTCCCAGGAATCCCAGCTTCGACCGCCCGACGCATCCGCTGATATCGGGCATGGTGGCGCCCTTCCGAAGAAGGAGGCGATCTCCCGGCGCGATCGACTCCGGAGTGATGTTGTTGAGGGACGCCAGCCCGGCGACGCCGAAACGCTTCTCGATCGCGGCCAGCGAATCGCCATAGGTGACCTCGTAGCCCACGAGTGCGTCCTCGTAGAAGACGACTTCTCCCTCGGCGCCGTCGATGAACCCGGTGTCGACCGGCTCGGACGTGGCGATCAGTGCAGGGTCCACCGTCGGTTCCGGCGACGGTTCGACCGCGGCCGGCGTCTCCGCGGACTCCGGCACCGGAACCGTGCACCCGGCGAGAACGACCGCGGCCAAGGCGACGAGAAGCGCCGACGTGGCGGCTGTGCGGCGTGACCTAGACGCACGCTACCGCGGGATCGGCGGAGAGACCAGCGTCCAGGGTGCGAATGGGCCGACCTGTACGCCGGGTTCTGTTCCGGGGTTCTTCGCCCCTTCGACGGCCATCTCTCTCGGCGACACGTTGCCGTGGCACTCTAGCGGTCTACCCGAGGACTCGGCGAGCCGCGTCAACATCCTCTGTCTGACCTTGCTCCGGACGAGGTTTACCTGGCGGGCCGTGTCACCACGGCCCCCGGTGGTCTCTTACACCACCCTTTCACCCTTACCCCTTGCGGGGCGGTCTGCTCTCTGTGGCACTGTCTCGCGGATTGCTCCGGGTGGGCGTTACCCACCGTCCTGCCCTGAGGAGCCCGGACGTTCCTCGGTGCGGTTGCCCGCCACGCGACCGTCCAGTCGACCCATTCGCCCGTCCAGTCTACCGGGACTACTTCTCCGCGGATTCGGCGATCCGCAGATCGAGCGGCACGTCGATGGGGAAGCCTCCGAAGAGTCGCGTGGTCGCCACCGCTGCAGCCTCGCGCACGGCCTGGGCTGCGGCCTCCGCCTGCTCGGCGGGCACGTGCAGGATCACTTCGTCGTGCAGGAAGAACGCCAGATGCGGATGCCGCGCGAAGGGTCCCGAGGCGAACGCCGGCGCCTCCGACTCCGGAAAGTCCCTCAGCCGATGCCTGATCTCCGCGAGCCAGATCAGCGACCACTCGGCAGCCGTGCCCTGGACCACGAAGTTGCGGGTGAAACGGCCCCAGTCGCGGGCGCGCCGACGGGCGAGGGCGACCTCCGTCTGATCGACGTCGGCGTCCGTCGCTCTGGCCTGCATGCGCGACCACTCATCCGACGGGCGGGGCGACGAGCGACCGAGCCAGGTCGAGACGACCCCGCCGTCCTCGCCCTTCCTCGCCGCCTTGTCGACGTGCGCCATCGCCCGCGGGTACACCTTGCGGAGCCTCGGCACCAGTCGCCCGCTGTCCCCCGTCGTCGCGCCGTACATCGCACCGAGCACGGCGTACTTCGCCTCTTCGCGCGTCCCCACGGCGCCGGAGTCGACGACACCCGCGTAGAGGTCGCTCCCCTGCGCCGCCCGCGCCATCGCCCGATCGCCGGCCATGGCGGCCAGCATCCGCGGCTCCAGCTGAGCGACGTCCGCGACGACGAGCATCCACCCGTCGTCGGCGCGCACCGCCGTGCGGAGCATGCGCGGCAGCTGCAGCGCTCCCCCTCCGGCCGACGCCCACCGTCCCGTGACGACGCCGCCGGGGATGTAGATCGGTCGGAAGCGCCCGTCGTGGACCCACTCGGACAGCCACGTCCACCCGTTGGCGCTGAGCAGACGCGCGAGCTTCTTGTACGCGAGGAGAGGCTCGACGACGGCGTGGCTGTGCTGCGCGAGCTCCCAGCGGTTCGTCGACTCGACCTGCACCCCCACGCGGTGCAGGGCGCGCAGGAGCTTCGGCTGGCTGTCGAGGTTCAGCGTCGCGTCGCCGAGGATCGCGCGGACGCGGTCGGCCAGCTCGAGCATGCGCGACGGGACACCGCCCCCGACGGGTCGCGTCCCCAGCGTGTCCGCAAGGATCCCCCGATGGACGTCCTCGTTCCACGGGAGTCCTGCCGCGCGCATCTCCTCCGCGATGAGCCCGCCGGCCGACTCCGCCGCGCAGAGCAGCAGGAGGCGCCCGTCGCGGCCGTCGGCGATGACCCGACGCTGCGCCCGGTACTGATCCAGCGCGTCGGCGACCGGGTCTTCTGCGGGGTGTTGCTCCATCACGTCGAACAGCGCAGGTGCGTCGTCCGAGGGTTCGCGGCGCACCCAGGACGCCGACGGCGCCAGGGGACGCGCCACCGTGTCCGTGTCGCGGAGGATCGCGTGGCACAGCAGCAGGTCATGCGTGCGGGTGAGGAACACCCCGGCGTCGAGGAGCATCGGATAGATCTCCCTGGCGTGGCGGAGGATCCATCTCGGTGTCGCCTCGTCCTCGCGCGCGGCCACCCAGCCGGGCAGCTCGCTCGCGGAGAGCTCGTGCCTGCTGATCTCGACGTCATCGTCGCCGATCTCGACCGCGACGTATCGGCCGGAGCCCGTCGCCACCAGGGCGATCCTGCGCTCGGCGGGACGCCGCGAGGTCACCGCCGTGGCGCTCGTGGCGCGGAGATCACAGCCCGGATTCCTCGGTGCGCACCAGGATGCATCCGCACTCCGGGCACGACACGACGGCGTCCTCCGCCGCACGACGGATGTCGTTGAGGTCGGTGCCGGGCAGCAGGATGCGGCATCCTTCGCAGGTGCCGCGAGTCAGGAGGGCGGCGCCCGCGCTGTTGGCCGCGCGCCGCGCATAGTCGGCCAGCAGTGCCGCGGGGATCTGCTCGGTGATCGCGGCACGATCGCGCGCCAGCTGCTCGCCGAGTTCGGTGGCCGCCGCCACGTCGGCCTTCGCCTGCGCGGTGAGAGCCGAGCCCTCTGCCGTCGTGGCGTCCAGCAGCGCCTGCTGGGCGGCGACCGCGGCATCCGCCTCCTCGACACGACCCATCACATCGAGCTCGGCGTCTTCGAGGTTGCTCTGGCGCCTGGCGAGGCTGTCGAGCTCGTGCTCGAGTGCCTGCGCCTCCTTGGAGTTCGTCGCGGCGGCGAGACGCTCGGCGTCGCGGGCGCGCCTCTGCTCGACCAGCTTCACGTCGGACTCGAGACGAGTCAGCTCGACGCGCACATCGTCGCGGGTTCCGGTGAGCGTGGTCAGCTCCCGCAGCTGCTCCTGACGGATGGCGACGAGTTCGGTGATGCGCGGCCCCTGCACCGGCTTCGTGCGCGCACGATCCGCCTGGGAGATGCGCCGATCGAGATCGGCGACGTCGAGCAGGATGCGCTGGTGTTCCGGGCTGGCGTTCACGTCTTCAAATCTAGTCGGTGCGTGCGACGTCTCTCACTGCACTTCTCCGTCGAGGTACAGCCATCGCCGCCCCTCCCTCACGAAACGGCTGCGTTCGCGGAGTGATCCGCGCTCATCGCCCTGCTGCCAGAACGCCTCGAACTCGACGATGCCCTCGCGGTCGAAGGGGCCGCCGGCGACGCGGTCGATGATCAGGAGCCGTCGCCAGCGCAGTCCCGGCTCCAGATCCATCACAGGGGGTCGCGTCGAGCCGTGCCAGGAGGCGCGGAGATACGCGGTGTCGCCGAGCGAGAAGGCCGTGTAGCGGGACCGCATCAGTCGTTCGGCCGTCGGAGCGGGAGAGCCGTCGATCAGGGGGCCGCAGCATCCGCCGAGCACATCCCCCGATCCGCACGGGCATCTCTGGTCATCCATGGCCCCAGCGTACGCTGAAGGCATGAACCGCTTCACCGCCCACAACGGATTCCAGCTGCCGGCAATCGGACTCGGAACCTACGGTCTGCGAGGAGATGCCGGATCGGATGCCGTCGCCGCGGCGATCGGCGCCGGATACCGCCTCATCGACTCCGCGTTCAACTACGAGAACGAGGGCGCGGTCGGGCGCGGAGTGGCGGCGTCCGGCGCCGATCGCTCCGAGGTGATCGTGACGACCAAGCTGCCGGGTCGTCATCATGCAACGGCGAAGGCGCGGACGAGCATCGAGGAGAGCCGTTCCCGCCTCGGGCTGGAGACCACCGACCTCCATCTGATCCACTGGCCCAACCCGAGCCAGGACGAGTACGTCGAGGCGTGGCAGGCCCTGGTCGACGCACAGCAGCGCGGCGTGGTGCGGCAGATCGGCGTGTCGAACTTCCTCCCCGAGCATCTGGAGCGCATCGAGCGCGAGACAGGTGTGCGCCCCGTGGTGAACCAGATCGAGGTCCATCCCTACTTCCCGCAGACCGAGCAGCTCGCCTATCACCGTGAACACGGCATCCTCACCCAGGCCTGGAGTCCGTTGGGCAAGGGATCGGCCCTGCTCTCGGAGCCTGTCCTGGTCGAGGTCGCCGCGGCCCACGGCATCAGCGCCGCACAGGCCGTGCTCGCCTGGCATGTCGCCCGCGAGACCGTCGCCATCCCCAAGGCGACGTCTCTCGATCATCAGACGGCGAACCTCGCAGCGGGCTCCGTGGTGCTCGATGCGGCGGAGGTCGAGGCGATCACCGCGCTCGGGCGCCAGGACGGCCGGCTGTTCGGCGCCGACCCTCGGACGCACGAGGAGTCCTGAGATCAGCAGCATCACGATCGCCGGCATCGGCGTCGCCCCGGGGAGCGCGCGAGCGTACTTCGGTCTTCAGGCGGTCCTGGGCGCGCTCTGGTGGGTAGGGGTCTTCACGACGGACTCCCTGCGACACGCGACGCTCGGCGACCTCCCCGCTGCCGTGATCGCCGTCGCCGACATCCCCCTCTTCGTCCTCGCCTCGGCGCTCGTCGCATGCGGCATCCGCTGGGCGGTGTGGATCGTCGTCCCCTGGACCGCGTTGGTGGCCGCGGGCATGGCCGTCTACGCGACGGCGACGACGCTGGCGGGATGGGGCGCACTGCTCATGGCGCTCGCCGCGATGGGGTCGATCGCGGCGGGCATCGTCATCGTCTGGCCGAGCTCCCGTCGAATGGATCGTCAGCGGGCCGTTCGCCTTCCGCACGGCAGACGATGAGGGCCGCACCAGACTCGCCGTGCGGGTCTTCCGTCAGATGCTGCTGTTCTGGGTGCTCTTCCTCGGCGTGCTGCCCCTGGGCATCTCCGCTCTGGAATCCCGGTGGATGCTCGCCGTCGACCTCCCCGTCGCCGTGCGGATCGGCGGCGGCCTGCTGTTCGTCGCGACGGGAGCGCTCGGCATCTGGTCGGCGGTCTCGATGCTCGTCAAGGGCGAGGGCACACCGCTGCCCGCGCATATGGCCCGGCATCTCGTGATCTCCGGCCCCTACCGCTACGTGCGCAATCCGATGGCGGTGGCGGGCATCGCCCAGGGCGTCGCCGTCGGCCTCGCCCTCGGTTCCTGGATGGTCGTCGCCTACGCCCTGTGCGGCTCACTGATCTGGAACACCCTCGTCAGACCGCAGGAGGAGGCCGACCTCTCCGCGCGCTTCGGCGCCGAGTTCGACGAGTACCGGAGCGCCGTGTCCTGCTGGATCCCGCGTCTGCCGAAGCGCCGCGCAGCCGTCACGACGAGCGGATCGTCTGCGTCCCCAGCACCCTGAGCAGATCGAGTCTGCTCGCCGCCTCGCTGCCCGGCGCCGCGGTCAGCACGATGAGCGCCTGAGACTCATCGGGCGTGAGGAGGGCCTGGCAGTCGACCTCGATCTCGCCGAGATCCGGGTGCACGACGGTCTTCCGATCCTCGAACCTCCGGCGGACCTCGTGGTCCTCCCAGTAGTCGACGAACTCGGGGCTCACGGCACGCAGAGCCTGTTCGATCTCCCCCGCGCGTGACGTCGGCCCCCAGGTGCCGTGCGCCGCGCGCAGCGACGCCGCGAGAGTGCGGCCGTGACGCTCGTGATCCCGCACCGGATAGATGCGGCGTTCCTCCTCGGGCCTGGCGAACCAGCGGTAGATCCCGCTGCGCTCCATGCCCTTCCGCGCGCTCGCGTCGCCGAACAGGGCACGCGCGGCGTCGTTCTGCACGAGCACCTCGTCGAGGACGGACACGACGAAGGCGGGGGTGTCGCTCAGGCGGTCGATGACGCGCAACAGGCTCGGGGCGACGTAGTCGCTGAACACGGCGCGATCCGGCGCACTGTGCCCGCTGACCCGGTAGAGGTAGTCGCGTTCGTCGGGCGTGAGCCGGAGCGCCCGCGAGAGGGAGGACAGCATCTGCACGCTGGGCTGAGGGCCGCGCCGCTGTTCGAGCCGCGCGTAGTAGTCGGCGGACATCGCGGCGAGCATCGCGACCTCCTCGCGGCGCAGCCCGCTGGTGCGGCGCCGGGGCCCCTCGCTCAGGCCGACGTCCGAGGGCTTCAGCTCCTGTCTGCGTCGCAGCAGGAAGTCGGCGAGGGCATCACGATCCATTCCCGAAGTATCCCCCCGTCTGCGCCGTGCGCATCCAGGGAGCGCCGATCCATGGATGAGCGCTCTCTGCCACGCCCGCGGGAACCTCCGCAGGCTGGGAACATGAACATCAGCGGAAACACCATCTTCATCCCCGGGGCGACCAGCGGGATCGGCCTCGCCCTCGCCAGGGCGCTCAGCGCACGCGGCAACACCGTGATCATCGGCGGTCGCAGGGCCGACCTCCTCCGGACGATCGCCGCCGAAACCCCCGAGCTGCACACGGTCGAGATCGACACGACGGATGCCGACAGCATCCGCTCCGCCGCCCAGGAGGTCATCGCCGCACACCCCGACCTCAACGTGCTCGTCACGATGGCCGGCATCATGCGGGTCGAGGACTGGACGACGCCGGAGGGCTTCCTCGAAACCGCCGAGGCGACCGTCACGACGAACCTGCTCGGCCCGATCCGCCTCATCGCCGCCTTCATCGAGCAGCTGCGGGCGGTGCCGGACGCCACGATCATGACGGTGTCGTCGGGACTCGCGTTCGCGCCCCTGCGCGTCACTCCGACGTACAACGCGACGAAGGCGGCGATCCACATGCTCAGCGAGTCGGTGCGCCTGCAGCTCGCCGGCACCGGAGTGCGGATCGTCGAGCTCGAGCCGCCGTCCGTGCGCACGGCGCTGATGCCCGGCCAGGAGAGCAGCGCCTTCGCGATGCCTCTCGACGACTTCGTCTCCGAGGTCGTCGGGCTCATCGAGACGCAGCCGGACGCGACCGAGATCCAGGTCGAGAACGTGAAGTTCCTTCGCTACGGCGAGGCGCGGGGTGACTACGACCAGGTGGTCGCGACCCTCAACAGCCTCGACCCGCACGGGAACTGACGCTCAGACCGCGTGCTCCACGGCATCCTCCGCCGTCGCGTGGGAGAACGAGAAGCCCGAGCGCTCGAGTGCGAGCGGACGCACGTCCGCATCGCCGAGGAGCAGGGAATCGGCCGCAGGGCCCAGCGCGAGGCGAAGCGCCCAGGCGGGAGCGGGCAGCCAGAACGGGCGGTGCATCCTGCGGGCGAGAGCGCGTCCGATGTCGTTCGCGGAGGCCGGGGTCGGTCCGGTCAGGTTCACCGGCCCCGTCAGCCCCTCGTCGATGACGTGCCGGATGGCCCGCACCTCGTCGTCGAGGGAGATCCAGGGCCAGATCTGCGTGCCCGTGCCCAGCGGCCCGGAGACGCCGAGTCTCGTGAGCGCGATCAGCGGCTTGAGCACGCCCCGCGGGTGGATCACCGGCGCCGTGCGGAGCAGCGCCACTCGCGCGCCCTCTCCTGCGCGACGGGCGGCGTCCTCCCACGCCACGCACAGTTCCGCGAGGAAGGTGCTCCCCGCTCGTGAGGACTCGTCGAGTACGGCGCCCGGAGCCGAGCCGTAGTATCCCACCGCGGAGGCCGACACGAGGGCGGGAGCGTCCGGTCCCTGCGCACGGAGCGCTGCGGCGATCGTCTCCGTCGGGCGCAGACGCGACGAAAGGAGCTCGCGGCGGTAGCGTGGCGTCCAGGGCAGCCGGCCGACGCTGGCTCCACCGAGCGCCACCACGGCCTCCGCTCCGGAGAGCACGTCGGGGTCGAGGGGCGCCTCTCCCGGGCTCCACTGCACCTCGTGCGAGGCGCGCGGCGGACGACGCACGAGGGTCGTCAGCTCGATCCCGTCCGCGCGCAGCGACGCTGCCAGCGCCGATCCGATCAGGCCGGATGCTCCGCTGATGACGATGCGACGGGTCATGATCCTCCGATGGTCGCTGCGGGCGACGGGCGGGACGACGATCTCGTGTCGGACGACGCGGCCCCGCGCCGATCGTACCCCGCCGCGTCCGCCCTGCTCGCGACTCCTAACCGCGGAGGTCGTCCACGGCCGAGGCCAGAGCACCAGCCGAGAGCCTCAGCAGCTCCAGCTCCTCCGGGGAGAACGTCGTGTTGCGGACGGGAACCGCTCCGGCCGCGCTCACGATGGACGGCACGGAGAGAGCGACGCCGTCGATCCCGTGGAAGTCGCGGAGCACCGTGCTCACCGGCATCACGGCGTGCTCGTCGCGGAGGATCGCCTCGACGATCCGCGCGCTGGAGAGCCCGATCGCGTAGTTCGTGGCGCCCTTTCCCAGGATCACCTTGTAGGCGGCATCCCTGACGTCGACCGCGATCCCGCGCAGCTCGTCGAGAGTGAGCCGCGGGTGCTCCGGAGTCTCCCAGTCGAGGATGGGCACGGTGCCGATCGTCGCGTGCGACCAGAGCGGGAACTCCGTGTCGCCGTGCTCGCCCACGATGTACGCGTGGACGCTGCCGGTGGAGACGCCGGCGCGCTCGGCGAGCTTCCACCGCAGACGCGAGGTGTCCAGCACGGTGCCGGACGAGAAGATCCGCTCCGGCGGAAGCCCCGTCGCCTCCTGGGCGATCACGGTCAGCACGTCGCAGGGGTTCGTCACGATGACGTAGACGGCGTTCGGCGCCACCTCGATGAGCTTCGGAAGCATGTCGCGGATGATGCCGGCGTTCACGTCGGCGAGCTCCATCCGCGTCTGCCCCGGCTTCTGCTTGGCCCCTGCCGTGATCACCACGACGTGCGATCCGGCGGCCACCGAGATGTCGCTGCCGCCGACGATGTCGCTCGACCCGGTGAACTGGGTGCCGTGAGCGAGATCGAGCACCTCGGCCTCGACCTTCTCGGTCGCGATGTCGTACAGAGCGACGTGTCGCGCGGAACCGCGGATCAGCGCCGCGTACGCGACGCTCGAACCGACGCTGCCCGCGCCGACGACCGTGAGCTTCGAGTTCTCGATGATTGCCATGCGGTCA
Organism: Microbacterium sp. LWH10-1.2; assembly: GCF_038397765.1. Taxonomy (NCBI): domain Bacteria; kingdom Bacillati; phylum Actinomycetota; class Actinomycetes; order Micrococcales; family Microbacteriaceae; genus Microbacterium; species Microbacterium sp. LWH10-1.2. The sequence continues at coordinate 1,328,782 of NZ_CP151638.1, read as the reverse complement.
GTCTCGCAGTGCCGGGGCCGTGGACTCCAGCGGATCGGACCGGAGAATCGCGAAGCAGGTCGGATGTCACTGCGCCCGCGACTCCGCTGAGATGGGGTGCTCCATCGCGGTCGGCCGTCGTCGTGAGTCGCCTGACCCGCCCACCGCGCAGGCGATCGCGCCGATCGCGAGACCCAGGATCACTCCCTGGCCCGGAACCTGACCGAGGAGGAGCCAGCCGAAGAGCGCAGCGACCGACGGGATCACCGCGAAGAGCAGCGACACCCGGGCGGCGCCGCTCCGCCGCACCGCCGCCATGTAGACCGTGGTGCCCACGGCGGCGCTGAGCACGATCATCGCGCCCATGCTCGCCAGCGCGAGCCCGGGGTCGCCCAGATCGGGCGGCGTCACCGCCGCCCAGATCAGCATGGGCATCGCGGAGACGAACTGGCCGATGGCGCTCGCAGGCAGCGGATCGGCGGCCGCGAGGAAACGCTGCTGGTGGACCCCTCCTGCGGACATGCCGAGGAGCGCCAGAAGCGTCAGGACCAGCGCCGCATCCACCCCTGTGGCCGTGACCCGCCCCGCGAACGCGACCCCGATGGCGACGAGTCCGAGAGCGAGCCCGACGACGCCCCGTCTGGTCGGCCGCTCCCCGAGCCACGACGCCGTGAGCACCGCCGTCACCAGCGGGTTCATCGCGATGACGAGCGCCGTCAATGTCGGCGAGACCCCCTCGCGCATCCCCTCGTACGCGCATCCGAACTGCACGGCCTGTGTGAGCAGCCCGACCACGATCGCATGCCCCCACTGCCGACCGCGTGGCCACCGGCGACGCCCGAATGCAGCCGCCCCGGCGAGGAGCGCGGCGGCCAGCACGAATCGGATCGACAGCACCCACGGCGCCGACAGCTCGCCGAGCGCCATCGCGCCGAGGGGGTAGCCGAGTCCGTACAGCACGACGATGAGGATGATGTGAGTCGCTCGGAGCTTCATGGTTCCGATGCTCTCCGCAGCGAGGCCCGTCCGTCCAACAATGATTATTGATCGCGATCGATAAGCTTTGGCAATCGGACTAGGGTGTGATCATGGAGACCCTCGACGTCATCCCGCTGCGCTCCTTCCTGGCGATCGCATCATGCGGCGGGTTCCACAGAGCGGCGGCGGCCCTTCACCTCAGCCAGTCGGCCGTGAGCCAGCACGTGCGGCGCCTGGAGCAGGTCGTCGGAGCGCCGCTCGTCGAACGCAGCGGACGCCTCATGGCCTTCACCCCTCGCGGAGAGTCCCTGCTCGCCGAAGCGCGCCGGATCGTCGACCTCCACGATGAGGTGCTCCGAACCGTGCGGGTTCCCGATGAGACCGGCACTCTCGTGCTCGGCTCCACCGAGCACGGGGCCGAGCAGATGCTCCCCGAGATCATCTCGACGCTCGAACGCGACGCGCCCGACACGGAGGTGAGGATCCGCCTGGACCGCACCGCACGCGTCAGCGAGGCGCTCGAGGCCGGTCGCCTCGATCTCGCGGTGGTGCTCGAGATCGGAGAGCCCAGCTCGGCGCAGAGACGGCTCCGACTCGGGTGGTTCGCCGCCCCGGAGTGGACCGCGCCGCTGAACGAACCCGTGCCGCTCATCCAGTTCGATCCCCCCTGCGTGATGCGCCCCGCCGTCCTCGATCTCATGGCGGCGAGCGGGAGGGCCTTCCGCACTGCCGTCGAGGTCGGCGACCTCGCCGGCGGCCTGTCCGCAGCACGTTCCGGCCTCGGAGCGATCCTGCTCCCCGTCGTGGACAGGGGTCTGGAAGGACTCCGCCCGGTCCCGCGCCTCCCCGTCCCTCCGCCGCTGCGCATGGTCGTGCGCGGACGCCACGGCATCCCAGCACGGATCGTCCGCTCCGTGCAGAACGCGGTCGATGCCGCCTTCGCCTGAGGATGCCGTCCCACGGCGGGCTCCGCGGGAGTGCAGGACCCGACGAGCCGAGGAGAAAGGTGGGCCCTGCCGGGATCGAACCGACGACATCCACGGTGTAAACGTGGCGCTCTACCAGCTGAGCTAAAGGCCCTGGTGCTGCCAGTCTATCCGGTGGCGGGTGCGCGCCCGTGTCGTGGAAGAGGGATAAGGTGAGGGAGGCGCGCGTTGTGCACAGCCGACAAGGCTGCCCGCGTCGCTTCCCGTTTCATTGGCATGACCTGCCAGCTTGACGAAAGGCTCCCCCGTGACCGTGCACGACCAGGATCCGTACTCCCAGGGCCCCCTCGACAGCGATCCGGAGGAGACCGGCGAGTGGCAGCAGTCGCTCGACGAGCTCGTCGACGCGAAGGGCCACGGCCGCGGCCGCGAGATCATGCTCAGCCTGCTCAAGCGCTCCAAGGAGCTGCACCTGGGCGTGCCGATGGTCCCGACGACGGACTACATCAACACCATCGCCTCGGAGAACGAGCCCGAGTTCCCCGGCGACGAGGAGATCGAGCGCCGCTACCGCGCCTGGATCCGCTGGAACGCCGCCGTGACCGTGCACCGCGCGCAGCGCCCCGGCATCGGCGTCGGCGGTCACATCTCGACCTACGCGTCGTCCGCCGCCCTGTACGAGGTCGGCTTCAACCACTTCTTCCGCGGTGCGGACAACCCCGGCGGTGCCGACCAGATCTTCATCCAGGGTCACGCCTCCCCCGGCATCTACGCGCGTTCCTTCCTCGAAGGCCGCCTCACGGAGGAGCACCTCGACGGGTTCCGCCAGGAGCAGTCGCGTGCGCCGTTCGGCATCCCCTCGTACCCGCACCCCCGCCAGATGCAGGACTACTGGCAGTTCCCGACGGTGTCGATGGGTCTGGGCCCGATCAACGCGATCTACCAGGCCATGTCGAACCGTTACCTGGAGAACCGCGGCATCAAGGACACCTCGTCCTCGCAGGTGTGGGCGTTCCTCGGCGACGGCGAGATGGACGAGATCGAGAGCCGCGGTCAGCTCCAGGTCGCAGCCAACGAGGGCCTGGACAACCTCAACTTCGTGATCAACTGCAACCTGCAGCGCCTCGACGGACCCGTCCGCGGCAACGGCAAGATCATCCAGGAGCTGGAGTCGTACTTCCGCGGCGCCGGCTGGAACGTCATCAAGGTGGTCTGGGGCCGCGAGTGGGACGACCTGCTCGCCCGCGACACCGAGGGCGCCCTGCTGAACATCATGAACGCCACGCCCGACGGCGACTACCAGACGTACAAGGCCGAGTCCGGCGCGTACATCCGCGAGCACTTCTTCGGCAAGGACGAGCGTGCGGCCGCCCTGGTCTCGGACTACACCGACGACCAGATCTGGCACCTCAAGCGCGGCGGTCACGACTACCGCAAGGTCTACGCGGCCTTCAAGGCGGCGGCCGAGCACAAGGGCCAGCCCACGGTCATCCTGGCGAAGACGGTCAAGGGCTACGGCCTCGGCCCCCACTTCGAGGGCCGCAACGCGACCCACCAGATGAAGAAGATGACGCTGGACAACCTCAAGACGTTCCGCGACACGATGCACATCCCGATCACGGACGCGCAGCTCGAGGAGAACCCGTACCTTCCCCCGTACTACAACCCCGGGGCGCAGGACGAGACGATCCAGTACATGCTGGAGCGCCGTCGCAACCTTGGAGGCTTCCTCCCGGAGCGCCGTTCGACGCACGTCGGTCTGTCCCTGCCCGACGACACCGCGTACGCCCTGCCCAAGAAGGGCTCCGGCACGCAGGAGATCGCCACCACCATGGCCTTCGTCCGCCTGCTGAAGGACCTGCTCCGCTCGAAGGACTTCGGCAACCGCATCGTGCCGATCATCCCCGACGAGGCGCGCACCTTCGGCATGGACGCATACTTCCCGACCGCGAAGATCTACAACCCGAACGGCCAGCACTACACATCGGTCGACCGTGAGCTCCTCCTCGCCTACAAGGAGAGCCCGCAGGGGCAGATCGTGCACGTCGGCATCAACGAGGCCGGAGCGCTGGCCGCCTTCACCGGCATCGGCACGTCCTACGCGACGCACGGCGAACCGCTGATCCCGATCTACATCTTCTACTCGATGTTCGGCTTCCAGCGCACCGGCGACGCCCAGTGGGCAGCCGGCGACCAGATGGCCCGCGGGTTCATCATGGGCGCAACGGCCGGCCGCACCACGCTGACCGGCGAGGGCCTGCAGCACGCGGACGGCCACTCGCACCTGCTCGCCTCGACCAACCCGGCGACGGTGTCCTACGACCCCGCGTACGGCTACGAGATCGCCCACATCGTGCGCGACGGCCTGGAGCGCATGTACGGCGGGAAGCACCCCGACCCGAACGTCATGTACTACATCACGCTGTACAACGAGCCCTACGTGCAGCCGGCCGAGCCGGAGAACGTGGACGTCGACGGCATCGTGCGCGGCATCCACCGCGTGTCCGCCGGCGAGGGCGAAGGCCCCCGCGCGCAGCTGTTCGCCTCGGGCGTCGGCCTGCCGTGGGCGCTGGAGGCGCAGGAGCTGCTCAAGAACGACTGGGGCGTGATCGCCGACGTGTGGTCGGTCACCTCGTGGACCGAGCTGCGCCGCGACGGCCTCGCCGCCGACGAGCACAACTTCCTGCACCCGGAGGAGGAGCCCCGCACGGCCTACCTCACCCAGAAGCTGCAGGGCGCCGAGGGTCCGGTCGTCGCGGTGAGCGACTTCATGCACGCCGTGCAGGACCAGATCCGTCCGTGGGTCCCGAACCGCTACGCCACGCTCGGCGCCGACGACTTCGGCTTCTCCGACACCCGCGCCGCCGCACGCCGGTACTTCAAGATCGACGGTCCGTCGATCGTGGTCCGCACGCTGCAGTCGCTGGCCGAGGAGGGCAAGGTCGACCGGTCGCTCGCAGCGCAGGCGATCCAGAAGTACGACCTGCACAACGTGAACGCCGGAACCAGCGGCAACGCGGGCGGCGAAAGCTGAGCCCTTCGGTGACAGACTCGTCTCCCACCGGCATGGACAAGGCCGCGACGCTCACCTGGCTGCGCCGGATCTCCGGTGACATCGCCTCGGTGACGATCAAGCGCCTGGAGGACACCCTCCCCTGGTACGCCGACATGCCACCGGCCCGCCGCTCTGCGGTCGGGCTGGTGGCTCAGGCCGGCATCACCTCGTTCATCCAGTGGTACGACGATCCGACCTCGACGCCGTGGATCGCGGCCGACATCTTCGCCGCGGCTCCTCGTGAGCTGCTGCGCAGCGTCAGCCTGCAGCAGACGCTGCAGCTGATCCGCGTCACCGTCGAGGTCACGGAGGAGCGCGTCGCGGGCAAGGGCGACCTGCTGCGCGAGGCGATCCTGCTGTACTCGCGCGACGTCGCGTTCGCCGCCGCCGACGTCTACGCGCGCGCCGCGGAGGCGCGCGGCCTATGGGACGCGCGTCTGGAGGCGCTCGTCGTCGACTCGATCCTCACCGGCGAGGCCGACGAGGAGCTTCCGAGCCGCATCGCGGCTCTCGGGTGGCACGGTCACGGCGAGGTCGCCGTCCTGGTCGGCACGACTCCCCCGCAGTTCGACGTCGATCTCGTCCGGCGCACCGCCCGCAAGCTCGCGGTCGACGTGCTCATCGGCGTGCAGGGCTCCCGCCTCGTGCTGGTGCTCGGCCGTGCCCGCATCGCGGGTCAAGAGGGCGAGGACGAGGAGCTCGGCTTCCAGGAGATCGCCACCAGGCTGGAGCCGTCGTTCGGCCCCGGATACGTCGTGCTCGGTCCGGCCGTCGCGGCTCTCGTCGACGCCAGCCAGAGCGCTCGGGCAGCCCTCGCCGGCTTCGCCGTCGCGCGGGCATGGCGCAACGCCCCCCGTCCGGTCGAGGCGGACGACCTGCTGCCGGAGCGCGCCCTCGCCGGCGACCCGCTCGCGAAGCAGACGCTGATCGAGCGGATCTACCGACCACTGCAGGCGCACTCGACCGATCTCGTCACGACCCTGTGGAGCTACCTCGACAACGGTCGCTCTCTCGAGGCCACGGCGCGTGAGCTCTTCGTGCACCCGAACACCGTGCGCTACCGGCTCAAGCGGGTCAGCGAGGTCATCGGCTGGGACGCGACGGGTCCGCGCGAGGCGCTGATCCTGCAGACGGCGCTGATCCTCGGCTCGATCGGCGCGGCCGAGCAGGTGCGCCGTCGCGCGCCGCTGCGTCGACCGACCCGCTGACCCGCCCCAAGGCTGTACGCCACACACAAGGGATCTTCGGAATCTTGTGATGGATCATCCACCGTTCCTGCGTGATCGTTGGCAGACTGGGGAGGTGATCGTCTACGCCTGCCCTGGACAGGGTTCTCAGACTCCCGGCTTCCTCTCCCCCTGGCTCGAGCTCGACGGCGTCGCCGAGCAGCTCGCCGCCTACTCCGAGGCGGCACAGGTCGACCTCATCGCCCACGGCACGGAATCGGATGCAGACACCATCCGCGACACGCGCATCGCGCAGCCGCTGATCGTCGCGGCCTCCCTCGTCGCGGGTCGCGCCCTGCTCGAGCGCTCCGGACGTCAGCCCGACGGCATCGCCGGCCACTCGGTCGGAGAGCTCGCCGCACTCGTCGGCTCCGGCGTGATCTCCGCTGCGGACGCGATGCGGCTCGTCGGCATCCGCGGCCGGGCGATGGCGGATGCCGCGGCCCAGGAGGCCACCGGCATGAGCGCCGTGCTCGGCGGCGACGAGGATGCGGTCCTCGCCCGTCTCGCGGAGCTCGGCCTCACCCCGGCCAACTACAACGGCGGAGGGCAGATCGTGGCCGCGGGTGCGCTCGACAGCCTCGCCGCGCTCGCGGCGGAGCCTCTGCGCGGCACCCGCGTCATCGCCCTGCAGGTCGCCGGCGCGTTCCACACGAGCTACATGGCCTCGGCCGTGGCCGCGCTGCGCGACGCCGTCCAGGGCGTCGACGCCGCCGACCCGAACATCACGCTGTGGACCAACCGCGACGGATCCGTCGTCACCGACGGTGCGACCGCGCTGGACTACCTCGTCGACCAGGTGTCCTCTCCCGTGCGGTGGGATCTGTGCATGGCATCCTTCGCCGACGCGGGGATCACCGGTCTCATCGAGCTCACGCCCGCCGGAGCGCTCACCGGCCTCGCCAAGCGCGGACTGCGCGGCGTGCCGACCGTCGCCGTGAAGACCCCCGAAGACCTCGATGCAGCCGTCGCGCTGCTGAACGGAGAAGCCGCATGAGCGTCACCCTGAACCAGCTCACCGGGCCGGCCTACACCCGCATCTACTCCTATGGAGCGGCGCGCGGCGAGAACGCCGTGCCCAACGACGACCTGGTCGGGCCGATCGACTCCAGCGACGAGTGGATCCGTCAGCGCACGGGCATCGTCACGCGCGTGCGCGCCGACAAGGGCACCGACGCGATCGATCTGGCGACGGCTGCGGGCATCGAGGCGATCGAGAAGGCCGGCGTCCCCGCTGATCAGGTCGACCTCGTGATCGTCGCGACCATCAGCAACCCGAAGCAGACGCCGTCGGTGTCGGCCATCGTCGCCGACCGCGTCGGGGCCAACCCCGCTGCCGCGTACGACATCAACGCCGCATGCGCCGGATACGCCTACGCCGTGGCACAGGCCGACGCGCTGATCCGCGCCGGCGCCGCACGCTACGCGCTGGTGATCGGCACCGAGAAGCTCTCCGACATCGTCGACCCGACCGACCGGAGCATCTCCTTCCTCCTCGGCGACGGCGCCGGCGCCGCGCTCATCGGCCCGAGCGACACCCCGGGGATCGCGCCCGCCGTGTGGGGCTCCGACGGCTCGAAGGCGGATGCCGTCGGCATGAACTTCACCCTCACCGAGTTCCGCGACGGAGAGTCCCCCTGGCCCACGCTGCGCCAGGAGGGCCAGACGGTGTTCCGCTGGGCCGTGTGGGAGATGGCCAAGGTCGCCCGCGAGGCTCTGGACAAGGCGGGCGTCGAGCCGTCCGACATCGCCGCGTTCATCCCTCACCAGGCGAACATGCGCATCATCGACGAGTTCGCCAAGCAGCTCAAGCTGCCGGAGACCACGGTGATCGCCCGCGACATCGAGACCACGGGCAACACGTCCGCGGCATCCATCCCGCTCGCCAGCCACCGGCTGATGGCCGAGCACCCCGAGCTGTCCGGCGGTCTCGCCCTGCAGATCGGCTTCGGCGCGGGCCTCGTCTTCGCCGCGCAGGTCGTCGTCCTCCCCTGAGAACGTCCTGACCTTCCCTAGACTGTTCCACGGTTCCGAATACAACCCGCAAGAAAGAGGAAGACCACATGGCTTTCACCAACGATGAGGTCCTCGCCGGCCTCGCAGAGCTGATCACCGACGAGACCGGCATCAACGCTTCCGAGGTCGCCCTCGAGAAGTCGTTCACCGACGACCTCGACATCGACTCGATCTCGATGATGACGATCGTCGTCAACGCCGAGGAGAAGTTCGGCGTCACCATCCCCGACGACGAGGTCAAGAACCTGAAGACCGTCGGCGACGCCGTCAGCTTCATCGTCGCAGGCCAGGAGTAATCCCGGGGCACGGATGCCACCCCCGCCACCCGCGGGGCGTGGCATCCTCACCTCGCACGCAACCCGTACGACAAGGAACCACACCATGACCAAGCGCATCGTCGTCACCGGCATCGGCGCCACTTCCGCCATCGGCGGGACCGCCCCCGAGAACTGGAGCAACCTCCTCGCAGGCGTCTCCGGCACCCGGACCCTCGAGCACGACTGGGTCGCGCAGTACGAACTGCCCGTGACCTTCGCCGCAGAGGCGATCGTCCGCCCCGAGGAAGTGCTCCCCCGCCACGAGGCGAAGCGTCTCGACCCCTCCTCCCAGTTCGCCCTGATCGCCGCACGCGAGGCGTGGGAGGATGCCGGATCGCCCGAGGTCGCCCCCGAGCGCCTCGGCGTCGACTTCGCCACCGGTATCGGCGGCCTCTGGACCCTCCTCGACGCGTGGGACACGCTGCGCGAGAAGGGGCCCCGTCGCGTCATGCCGCTCACGGTCCCGATGCTCATGCCGAACGCGGCCGCGGGCAACCTGTCTCTGCAGTTCTCGGCGCGCGCCTACGCGCAGACCGTCGTCAGCGCCTGCGCCTCCAGCACCGAGTCGATCATCCACGCCTTCCATCACCTGCAGGAGGGGCTCGCCGACGTCGTGATCGCCGGCGGTGCCGAGTCGGCCATCCACCCGATCACGATGGCGTCGTTCGCGTCCGCGCAGGCGCTCTCGCGTCGCAACGACGACCCCGCGACCGCATCGCGCCCTGGCGCCATCGACCGTGACGGCTTCGTCATGGGAGAGGGCGCTGCTGTGCTCATCCTCGAGACCGAGGAGCACGCGAAGGCCCGCGGCGCCAAGATCTACGGCTACGTCCTCGGAGGCGGCGTGACGGCTGATGCGTACCACATCACCGGCAACGACCCCGAGGGCAACGGCGCCGCCCGCGCTGTCACCCACGCCCTCGGCGAGGCGGGCATCACCGCCGACCAGGTGACGCACATCAACGCGCACGCCACGTCCACCCCCGTGGGCGACCCCAACGAGTACGTGGCACTCAAGAAGGTCTTCGGCGACCGGATCGACGAGATCCCGGTGTCCGCGACCAAGGCCTCGACCGGGCACCTGCTCGGCGGCACCGGGGCGCTGGAGGCGATCTTCGCCCTGCTCGCGCTCCGCGACCGCGTCGCTCCTCCGACGATCAACATGACCGAGCCCGACCCGGCCGTGCCCTTCCGGCTGTCCGGCGAGCCGCAGCCGCTGGGCGACGGTCCTCAGATCGCCATCAGCAACTCGTTCGGCTTCGGCGGCCACAACGCCGTCGCCGTCTTCGCCAGCGCCGACTGACGACAGGACGAACGACGAAGGCCCTCGGGAATCTCCCGGGGGCCTTCGTCGTTGGCGCCGCGGCTAGCGGCTCGAAGCCGGGGACAGCCGGCGAGAACGCGCCGTGCGCACCCTCGTCATCCAGGGCAGGAACCAGCCGATGAGCGGCCCTACTCCGAAGGCGAAGAGGACGGTGCCGACTCCGACCGGTCCGCCGAGCAGGAACCCGACGACGAGCACGGTGCCCTCGATGAGCGTGCGGACGATCCACACGCGCCACCCGGTCCTGCGCACCAGCCCGGTCATCAGGCCGTCGCGCGGTCCTGGACCGAAGTCGGCTGAGATGTACAGCCCTGTGGCGAACGCGAGCAGGAGGAGGCCGGCGACGAACATCGGCGCTCCCACCCAGATCGACGATGGCGCGGGCACGAGCGCGAGGGTCAGGTCGGCGCTGGGGCCGATCAGCAGGGCGTTGAGGACCGTTCCCAGCCCGACCCGCTGTCGCAGCGGGATCCACAGGAGCAGCACGACGAGCGCGACGAGGTTCGTGACGACGCCGTATCCGATCCCGGTGCGGCCGGAGACTCCGAGCGCGAGAACATCCCAGGGCGAGACACCGATGCCGCCGCGCACCATCAGTCCCAGCGCCACACCGTAGAGGAAGAGGCCGAGGACGAGCTGCACGATGCGCTCGACGAGGTCGCGCCGGCTCGTGGCGGTGATCGGGAGGAAGACGGATCGGAGGAGCATCCCTCCATGGTGGCCTGCCCCTGAGGGCCGAAAGGGAGGCCACTCGACGAGAAGTGGCCTGACGAGACGAGGCCACTTTGCGGCATGCTGGGTGCATGGGATCTCGTCTGGTCGATCAGCTCGGCGCGCAGCACGTCGCCGGCGCCACCGCCGCGGCCCTCGCCGAGCGGATCCGCGCCCTGATCCTCGACGGGCGTCTGACCATCGGCGAACGTCTGCCGAGCGAACGCGCGCTCGCCCTCGAGCTGCGGCGTTCGCGTTCCACCACGACCCGCGTGTACGGGCTGCTGGAGACCGACGGCTTCGTGACACGCCTGCACGGCGGAAGCACGAGGGTGGCTCTTCCGAACGTCGCGCCGTCGGCGAGGAGCGGCGACGACGAGTCGGCCATCGACCTCTCCATCGCGTCGATGGACTCGACTCCCGGACTGTACGACGCGACCGTCCGCTCGCTCCCCCGTCTCGCGGCCATGCGCGGCACCAGCGGGTACTCGCTGCAGGGCCTCCCCGAACTCAGGGACGCCGTCGCGCAGCGGTTCACCCGACGCGGCGTCGACACCGATGCCGACGAGATCATCATCACCTCCGGCGCGCTGAACGCCGTGAACCTCATCCTCGCGGCGATGGGCCGACGCGGAGAGCGGGCGCTCGTCGAGCAGCCCACCTTCCCGCACGCCCTGGAGGCGCTGCACCGTCACGGGTACCGGCTGGTACCGACCCCGGTCGATGCCGACGGCTGGGACCACCGGCACTTCACCGACACGCTGCTGCGCAGCCGTCCGCACGTCGCGTACCTGATCCCCGATTTCCACAACCCCACCGGTGCGACGCTGCCGGAACCGGAGCGGGCGCGCATCGCGACCACGGCGCGCAGCTCCGGCACGCGGCTCATCGTCGATGAGACCACGACCGAGCTCGACATCGACCGCGGCTCGTCCCCGCTCCCGATGGCGGCGTTCAGCCCCGAGGTGATCACGGTCGGCTCGATGTCGAAGATCGCCTGGGGCGGCATGCGCGTCGGGTGGATCCGCGCCGATCGGGCGGTGATCACGAGGCTTCTCGCCACCCGTCCATCGTTCGAGCTGGGAACCGCGCTGCTCGAGCAGTGCATCGCGGTCGAGCTGCTCTCCGATATGTCTTCGCTCACCGATCACGTCCGCACCCGGCTGCGCGCCGGACGAGCGGCGGTGGCCGAGGGATTGATCGGGCTCGAGGGCATCACGATGCCACCTACTCCCGGCGGCCTCTCCGCCTGGGTCGACCTCGGCGCACCGATCTCGACGTCGCTGTCCCTGGCGGCGCGCTCCCACGGACTCGTCCTGCCGCCCGGCCCTCGCTTCACGACCGGGGGCGTCCTCGAGAGGCGCCTGAGGATCCCCATCACCCTCCCGCCTGAGCGCATGGCGGAGGCGATGAACCGGCTGCGCCTCGCCTGGGACGAGGTGCGGCACGGCTCGCCTCAGCGCGGCGAGCTGCGGCACGAGGCCGTGGTGTGACAGACGAGGACCCCGTCCCTTGATGGGGGCGGGGTCCTCGTCATTCAGGATGGGGATACGTCTTCTCAGCGTCCGGGGCGAATCACCGGCATCCGATACTCACGCCTTCCCATCCCAGGTCTCCGGAGCATGGGGCTAGCCCACCTTGTGGAGCCAGACCACGCGGGCGTCATCGCTCGCGTGCCGGAAGGGCTCCAGCTCCTCGTCCCAGGCCGAGCCGAGCGCGATGTCGAGTTCACGCTCCAGCTCGGCCACGTTTCCCGCCGCGATCTCCATCGCGTAGCGGATGCGGTCCTCGCCGATCACCACGTTGCCCGCGGCGTCCGTCTGCGCATAGTGGATGCCGAGATCGGGCGTGTGCATCCACCGGCCGCCGTCGCTGCGAGGAGTCGGATCCTCGCTCACCTCGAAACGGAGGTGCTCCCACCCGCGGATCGCGGTCGCCAGAGCTGCACCCGTTCCGACCGGACCGTCCCAGTAGAACTCGGCGCGACGGGCGCCGTCGAGCACCGGCTGCTCGGTCCAGTCGAAGTTCACCGCACGCCCGATAGCGCGTCCAACTGCCCACTCAAGGTGCGGGCAGAGCGCGCGAGGCGCAGAGTGGATGAACACCACTCCGCGTGCGTAAGCCGTCGCCATGATCTCTCCGTTTCATCAGGTGCGTCTTCCCCAACGACCTGAACCACGAGAACTGGCGAGAATATGCGGTTGTGCGCCTATTGTCGCCCAGATCAGGAGAAATCACAAGCATGTGATTCACAGAGAGAAAGGGCCCCGGTCGATGTCGACCGGGGCCCTTTCGATGAGACGGAGGCTCAGGCCTCGCTCATCGCCATCTTGACCTGCTGGCCCTTGGCCGCGTAGTAGGCGGCGCGAGCGGCGTCACGCTGAGCCTGCTCGGCGTAGCCCGCCTCGAGCACATCCTGCGGGACCTCGACGTTCGGGACGTCCTGCGTGCCGTTGTACTTCTCGATGTAGGCGTCGAGCTCGGGACCGGAGGTCCACGAGGTGATCAGGCAGTAGCGGGGGTCGGTGCCCACGTGCGTGGCGGCGTGCCACAGGCGCTGGGTGTCGACGATCAGCTGCGCGCCGGCCGGAAGGGCGATGCGGTACTCGATGCTCGGGTCGGTCCGGTTCTCACGGAGGACGAAGAAGCTGTCCTTGTCATCGGTGAGGTTGAAGAAGCCGCGCACGACCCAGCCGGTGCCGTCGGGGTTCAGACGGTTGTTGTCGTCCTGGTGGAGGTTGTAGAGGCACTCGCCGTACGGGGTCGGCTGCAGCTCGATCACGCGGCAGCGGCCGACGTTGGCTCCCGGCTCCTGCGCGCGGCGCGTGAGGTTCGGCGCCTTGGCGGTCTGCGAGTCGATCCACACGCCGTCCTTGTCGGTGCGCGGCGGCTTGTGGTTCCAGAAGCCGTTGCACTCGATCTCGCCCTTGGCGCTCGCGAGAGGCGCGAAACGGGTGTCGCCCGAGGACTTCCAGTCGTTGTACTCGATGTCGAGCCACTCCTGGGGATCGAGCTCCTGGTTGTAGCTGTCGAGGACGACGAAGCCCTTGTCCTCGAGTGCTGCGGACTTGATGTATCCCATGATCTGAACCAGATCCTTTCATCGGGGGCCAGCACGTTTTAACAGGCCCTGATAAGGCAAGCCTAACAGGGCGCCCTGATCGCGCACCGGAGGGTCGCCGTGCATAACCGAATAGACTTTTTCCCATGAGCTCTGCCACCAACGTCGAGGCGACAGCTGTCAACACGATCGAGTGGCTCTCCGCCGGATCCACCACGATCGTCGTTCCCGTATACCAGCGCCAGTACCGCTGGGACATCGGCGGATGCGAACGCCTCCTCAGCGACATCCGCGCGGTCGCCGATCAGGAGCACGGCCACCGGCACTTCATCGGGTCCATCCTCTCGGCGCACGACACGGCTGCCGACGGCGATCTCATCCTCATCGACGGACAGCAGCGTCTCACCACGCTGATGCTGCTCGTCGCCGCACTGCACCACGCGGTCGGAGACACCGACCCTGAGCTGGCCGCGGAGCTCAGCGCGGTCCTCGTCCGCGACGAGGACTCCTCCCGCACCCGGCTCCGCCCGCACGAGGCCTGGGCCGACCTGTACGAGTCGGTGGTGCTCGACCGTCGCGACGACGTCGACCGGGAGTCGCGGTTCGACGACAACTACGCCTTCTTCCGCAGCCAGGTGCACGTCGACGAAGCGCCCCGCATCTGGCGCGGGCTGCAGCGCCTCGAGCACGTCTCGATCACGCTCGGCGCCGACGCGAACGCGCAGCAGATCTTCGAGAGCCTGAACTCCACCGGGGAGCCGCTGCGCGACCACGAGCTCATCCACAACTACATCCTGATGGGACTCACGCACGCCGAGCAGCTCGACGTCGAGGCGCGCTTCTGGCTGCCGATCGAGCAGCACACCGGCGAGACGATCGGCGCGTTCTGGCGCCACTACCTCGTGATGACGACGGGGCGCGAGGTGGCGGCCAACGGCGAGCACGGCGTGTACAGCGCCTTCCGTCAGTCCTTCCCGCGGGTGGACGTCGAGCATCTCCAGTCGGATGCCGAGGTCTGGCGCCACTACGCGGAGATCTACGGCATCCTGCTCGATCCCTCTCGGGAGCCCGATGCGGAGATCTCCCGGCAGCTCGGATACGTGAACACGTTCGGGCGCGCCGCGTATCCGCTGGTCCTGAGCGTCTACAGCGATCACTCCCGAGGGGTCATCGACCGCGACGAGCTCATCGAGACGCTGGAGTGGATCCAGACCCTCTATCTGCGCCGCACCCTGGTCAACCTGCCGAACGAGCGTCTGGTCGCCCGACTCTGCCGCGCGCGTGCGGAGGGTCGCGACGCGCTGGCCCGGGCGTTCGCCCGCATCACCCCCTCCGACGAGCGTGTGAGCGCGGTCCTCAAGTACAGCGAGCTCCCCCACGCCGCGTACGTGCTGGGCAGGCTGGAGGGCGTCGAGAATCCCCAGGACTACGACGTCGAACGGATCGTGCCCGCGGTCCCCCACGACACCTGGTCCGGCGACGGCGTCCGCAGCTGGAACGACTACAGCGACGACGAGCAGAACAGCCTCCGCGCGCTCGCCCCGACGCTCGGCAACCTCACCCTCCTGGAGCCGCGTCTCGCCGAGCGCGTCTTCGGCGCGGCCTATCCGGTGAAGCGAGCCGAGGCCTACGCTCGCAGCTCCGTGCCGGCGACCCGCGACCTCGAGCACACGGAGGCCTGGAGCACCGCGGCCATCACTCGGCGCACGATCCTCCTCACCTCCGATCTGCTGCGGATCTGGGCGCGTCCTGCGCTGCCGGAGATCGACGACGACGGCCTCACCCCGATCCTCGACGCCGTGCGGCGACGTGGCTGGCCGGCCGGCTGGGAGCGGGAGTTCGACTACGTCGAGTACCGCGGAGAGCGCTGGGAGGTGCCCGACGTCAAGTACCTCTTCAACCGGGTCATGCGACGCGCCTGGACCGACACGCGCGAGGCCGCCCTCTCCTACTGCGCGACGCACGGCGGGCCGATCTACGCGGAGATGGCGTGGAAGGGCCACTGGGACCAGCTCGACGAATCGCACTTCCTCTACATGGGCTGGGACAGCAACTACATGATGACCGCGGTGCAGGGCGTGCTCGACGAATCGGGCCTCGCCTCCGAGGTGTTCGTGAAGTACTCCTACATCGGCAACGTGATGTAGTCGCTCTCGACGGCATTCCCGTCGTCGCGGACGATAGGCTCGACGGGTGAGCACCATTGTCCGTCGCCTGTTGGATCTGACCGTCGAAGAGCACACGCTCACCGTTCCCCTGGTGTGGTCGGATCCGTCCGATCCCCGCACCATCGACGTGTTCGCCCGTGTGGTGTCGCGCGAGGGCGGCGAGGCGCTCCCCTACCTGGTCTTCCTGCAGGGCGGCCCCGGCCACGAGGCTCCGCGGCCGTTCCACTCGTCGACCGCCCCCGCGTGGCTCGACGAGGCACTCGCCCACCACCGCGTCGTCATGATCGACCAGCGCGGAACGGGCCTGTCGACCCCGGTGGGAGACGCCGATCTGCAGCGGGGCTCGACGGCCGTCGCCGAGCACCTCACCCATCTGCGTGCAGACTCCATCGTGCGCGACTGCGAGGCGATGCGCGAGCACCTGGGCGCTGCGACCTGGAGCGTGCTCGGGCAGTCCTTCGGCGGGTTCACCACCCTCGCATACCTGACGACGGATGCCGCATCCCTCGAGAACGTCTTCATCACCGGCGGCCTCAGCACCGTCACGCGCTCCGCCGACGAGGTGTACGCCCTCTGCTACGACAAGATGCGGACCGCATCCGAGAAGTACTACCGCCGCTTCCCGGAGCACCGCGACGCGATGCGCCGCCTCGTCGACCTCGCGAGCGCGGGTGGCATCACCCTGCCGGACGGCGAGGTCGTCTCCGCGTCCCGTCTGCGCTCCGTGGGCTCCGCCCTGGGAACGAACGACGGCTGGCAGACCCTCTGGTCGCTCCTGGAGCGGGAGCCCTCGTCGAACGCCTTCCGCTACGACCTGATGCACGCCATGCCGTTCGACGGCCGCAACCCGCTCTACTTCGCATTCCACGAGTCGAGCTACGCCAGCGGTGAGGCGACGCGGTGGTCGGCGGAGCGCGTCGAGCCCGCCGACTTCGTCGACGACGTCACGCTGTTCACCGGCGAGCACATCCGCCGCGAGTGGACGGAGACCGTCCCCGCGTTCCAGCCGTGGCGTGAGGTCGTCCTGGAGCTCGCCGAGTTCGAGTGGCCGTCGATCTACGACGCCGACACGATCGCGTCGTCCGGCGCCACCGGAGCGGCCGCGGTGTATGTGAACGACGTCTACGTGCCCCTGGAGTTCTCGCTCGAGACGGCCGCGCTGCTGCCGGGCGTGCAGCTCTGGGTCACCAGCGAGCACGAGCACAACGGCCTGCGGTCGGGCCCCGTGCTGTCGCACCTCGTCGATCTCGCGCAGGGCCGCCGCCTCCGCTGAGAATCCCCCGCACGACGGATGCCGACGTCGCGCGCCCCGCGTAGCCTGGGCGCATGGAGGACGTGCTGGGATGGGCGACGATCGTCATCGTGCTGGGCATCGGTCCCGTGATGCTCGTGTCGGGCATGGTGCACTCCTTCTCGCGCAGGCCGATCGAGAAGAAGTACGAGAAGATGGCGAACGGGGGCCTGGTCGGCGTGTTCGACAGCGTCTGGTCTCCCACCGCGCATGAGGCGGGCATCGAACGGGATCGCCAGACCAAGAGAACCGCCCCAGCGCCGGCTCCGGGGGATCCGCCCTGGACGATCGACGAGGGACGCATCACGGTCGATATCTGACTGTGTGCGCGCAAATGACGAAGGCCCCGCTCTCCGAGGAGAGCGGGGCCTTTCGCGGCGGTCCTTACTTGGAGGAGCCGCCGAAGCCCTTGAAGCGCTGGTTGAACTTCTCGACGCGACCGGCCGAGTCCATGATGCGCTGCTTGCCCGTGTAGAACGGGTGCGAGGCCGAGGAGATCTCGACGTCGATGACGGGGTACTCCACGCCGTCCAGCTCGATGGTCTTGTCGCTCGTGACGGTCGAACGGGTGAGGAAGGTCTCGCCCGAGCCGAGGTCGCGGAACACGACGGCCTTGTAGTCGGGGTGGATGTCAGTCTTCATGGGATTCCTTAGTTGATGCCCTGGATTGTGCCAGAGTCGGGGAAGTCTGCGGTGCGGTGAGCACCAAGGATCGAGTTTAGCAGATGGGCGGTCAGGATGCCGCGCGCGCGGCGTAGCGTCCGCCATCCTCGGTGAGCACGATCGGCATGCCGAACGCCTCGGTGAGGGACTCGGCCGTGAGGGTCTCCGCGATCGGCCCTGCCGCGACGACCCTGCCCTCGCGGATCAGCATCACGTGGGTGAAGCCGACGGGGATCTCCTCGACGTGATGCGTGACCATGAGCATGGCCGGGGTCGTGGGCGACGAGGCGTAGCCGCTGAGCAGGCTCAGCAGCTCCTCGCGGGATCCGAGATCGAGAGAGGCGGTCGGCTCGTCCAGCAGCAGGAGCTCCGGATCGGTCATCACGGCGCGCGCGATCTGCACGCGCTTCTGCTCGCCGTCGCTCAACGTGCCGAAGGTGCGGTCGGCGAGGTGGTCCAGCTTCCACTCGGCGAGGACGCGCAGCGCACGGCGCTCGTCGATGCTCTCGTAGAGCTCGTTCCAGCGGCCGAGAACCGAGTACGCGGCCGTGAGGACCGTGTTCAGCACCGTCTCGTCCCTCGGCACCCTCTTGGCCATCGCCGACGACGCGAAGCCGATGCGCGGGCGCACCTCGAAGACGTCCGTGCGACCCAGGGTCTCCCCCAGCACCGTCACCGTTCCCGAGGTCGGGTGCATGAGCGTGTCGGCCAGCTGGAGGAGCGTGGTCTTGCCCGCACCGTTGGGCCCGAGGACGACCCAGCGCTGATCGTCCTGGACCTGCCAGGTCACGTGATCGATGATGTTGCGCCCCTCGCGGCGCACGACGACGTCGGTGAATTCCAGAGCGCTTGGCATGCTGCCAGCCTATCTGCTCAGTCCGTCAGCTCCGCGTAGAGCGCGCGCGTGGTGTCGGCGATCGCACCCCAACTGAACTCGTCGCGTGCACGAGCGCGACCGGCCTCGCCGTACTCCCTCGCCTTCGCCGGATCCGACGCCACCTCGGTGAGCACCGCGGCGAGGTCTGCGACGTACTTCTCCGGATCGACGGGGGTGCCGGTGCCGTCCTGCACCTGCTCGATCGGAACCAGGCGTCCGGTGCGACCATCGGCGACGACCTCGGGGATGCCGCCGGTCGCAGTGCCGACCACAGCGGCGCCGCACGCCATCGCCTCGAGGTTCACGATGCCGAGGGGCTCGTAGACCGAGGGGCAGACGAACGTGGTCGCCGCCGTGAGGATCGCGGAGAGCTCGTCGCGCGGCAGCATCCGCTCGATCCAGATGACGCCCTCTCTGGTCTGCTGCAGCAGGCGCACGCCCTCCTGCACCTCCGCCATGATCTCGGGAGTGTCCGGAGCGCCGGCGCACAGGATCAGCTGAACATCGGCGGGCAGCCGCCCTGCAGCCTGCAGCAGGTACGGCAGCCCCTTCTGGCGCGTGATGCGTCCGACGAAGACCACCGACGGCCTCGACGGGTCCATGCCGATCGACGCCAGGAACTCCGGGTTCTGGACCGGACGCCAGCGCTCGACGTCGATGCCGTTGTGGATGACGCGGACCTTCGCGGGGTCGACGTTCGGGTAGCTCCGCAGGATGTCGTTGCGCATGCCGGCGCTCACCGCGATCACCGCGGCGGCGTTCTCGTACGCGAGCTTCTCGATCCCGCTCGACACCGCGTAGCCACCGCCGAGCTGCTCGGCCTTCCATGGTCGGAGGGGTTCGAGGCTGTGCGCGGTGAGCACGTGCGGGATGCCGTGCAGCTGCGAGGCGATGTGACCGGCGAAGTTCGCGTACCAGGTGTGACTGTGCACGAGGTCGGCGTCGGCGATCGCCGAGACGATCTCGAGATCGGTGCCGAGCGTCTGCAGCGCGGCGTTCGCGTCGGCGAGCTCCGAGGGGGTCCGATACGCGAACGTCCCCGGTTCGTCACGGGGCGCGCCGAAGGCGCGGACACGCACCTCGATGCTCTCTCGCAGAGCCGTGACGAGCTCCGCGACGTGCACGCCAGCACCGCCGTAGATCTCCGGCGGATACTCCTTCGTGATCATTTCAACTCGCATGTGCGAAACGCTAGTACACGCAGGGATTGGCACTCTAGGGTGGAGCCATGTCCGCTCCAAAGAAGATCTTCGGCATCATCCTCGCCGGCGGCGAGGGCAAGCGTCTCATGCCCCTCACGGCTGACCGCGCAAAACCTGCAGTGCCCTTCGGCGGACAGTACCGATTGATCGATTTCGCCATCTCGAACCTCATAAACTCAGGCTTGAGACAGATCGTCGTCCTCACCCAGTACAAGTCCCACAGCCTCGACCGTCACATCTCGCAGACCTGGCGGATGTCCGCCCTCCTCGACTCGTACGTCACCTCGGTGCCCGCCCAGCAGCGGCTCGGCAAGCGCTGGTTCTCCGGCTCCGCCGACGCGATCCTGCAGAGCCTCAACCTGATCAACGACGAGAAGCCCGACATCGTGATCGTCATCGGCGCCGACCACGTCTACCGGATGGACTTCCAGCAGATGCTCGACGCGCACATCGCGTCGGGCGCGAAGGCCACGGTCGCCGGCATCCGACAGCCCCTGGCCCTCGCCTCGCAGTTCGGGGTCATCGACGCCGACATCGAGTCCGGACGCATCAAGCAGTTCCTGGAGAAGCCCACGGACGCCGAGGGGCTCGACGATTCGCCGCACGAGGTCCTCGCGTCGATGGGCAACTACATCTTCGACGCCGACGCGCTGATCGCCGCCGTCGAGGCAGACGGGGAGTCCCCGACCTCCGGCCACGACATGGGCGGCGACATCGTCCCCTACTTCGTCGAACGGGGCGAGGCCGGCTACTACGACATGAAGCAGAACGACGTGCCGGGCTCCTCACCGCGCGACCGCTCGTACTGGCGGGACGTGGGTACGATCGACTCCTTCTTCGACGCGCACATGGATCTGATCTCCACGCTGCCCGTGTTCAACCTCTACAACATGGAGTGGCCGATCCACTCGCAGGCGGTGAACTCCCCGCCGGCGAAGTTCGTGCGCGACTCGGTCGGACGCATCGGCAACGCGATCGACTCGATCGTGTCCCTCGGCTGCGTGCTCTCCGGAACGCACGTCGAACGCAGCGTGGTCGGCCCGTGGACCCTCGCGGGAGGCGGCTCGACCATCACCGACTCTGTCCTGTTCGATCACGTCCGCGTGGGCGCCGGCGCCCGCGTGCACAGGGCGATCCTCGACAAGAACGTCGTGCTGGCCGACGGCGCGACGGTCGGCGTCGACCGCGAACGCGACCTGGCTCGTGGCTTCACCGTCACGGATTCGGGGATCACCGTGGTCGGCAAGGGCGTCTTCGTCGACCGCTGACGTCATGCGGCGTTCGAGCTCGGCGGCTGTCGCTAGGCTCGAATCCGTGACCTCCGCGCGCTTCCTCGTCGTCCTCGATGCCGATTCCACCCTCATCCGCAATGAGGTGATCGAGCTGCTCGCCGACGAAGCCGGACGGCGCGAGGAGGTGCAGGCGGCGACCGAGGCGGCCATGCGCGGCGAGGTCGATTTCGCCACGAGCCTGCGCTCACGCGTCGCGGCACTCCAGGGCGTCGAGGTGTCGTCGTTCGAACGGGTTCTGGCCCGCATCGAGCCCACGACCGGAGTCCGAGAGCTCACGGCGGCGGTGCACGAACGCGGCGGGGTCGTGGGCGTCGTGTCCGGCGGATTCCACGAGATCCTGGACCACGTGGCTCCGGGTCTCGGTGTGGACCGCTGGCGCGCCAATCGGCTCGAGGTCTCCGACGGAGCGCTGACGGGTCGCGTGGACGGCGAGATCGTCGACGCCGAAGCGAAGGCATCATCGCTGCGGGAATGGGCCGCGGATCTCGGCGTGCCGTCGTCTGCGACGATCGCGATCGGCGACGGCGCCAACGACCTGAGGATGATGGCGGCCGCGGGCCTCGGACTCGCGTTCAATGCGAAGCCGGCCGTCCGCGCCGCCGCCAGCCTGGTCATCGGCCCACAGGACCTCGGCGAGGTCATCGCTCTGCTTCCGTAGCGTCCCGTACCGGCCGATGAACGGCCGATGCGCCTTTCGTGCCGGCGGATGAACTCTCCTCCCGTTCGGTCTCTCGTCATTGACCCGTGCCTTCGCGTGTGGATAGCATTCCCGTAACAGATCGTAAATGATCTTTACTATCGAAATCCACCCTCGCCTCACAGGTCGCTGCCGCCGACCGCCCCACGAAGGACACTCGATGACCTCCTCGGACACCACGCACCCGCACCGGCTCTCCCGCTCCGGAGTCGTGCGCACCCTGGCCGCGATCACCGCGGCTCTCACGCTCTCGGCGCTCATCGCTCCGGCCGCGCAGGCCGCCGGACCCGAATCGGTGGCGGAATGGCGTTTCGCGACGGCGCCCTCCGTCGTCGACGCCAGTCCGGCCGCGAACGTCTTCACTGCCACGGGCGGCGCGGACACCGCCGCGAGCCTGCGTCCCGTCACGACCGACCCGCTGCTCTCCTACACGTATGACGAGGCCGAGCGCTCGGTGCGATACCAGGGCTGGAACGACGGCGTGGGCATCAAGGGGTGGGTGGTCGCCCTGGACACCCGTGGCTATGCCGACCTCACTCTCACCTCGCAGCAGCGCTCGTCCGGTTCGGGGCCGCGCGACTTCGCCGTGCAGGTCAGCACCGACGGCCAGAGCACCTGGCAGGACGTGCCGGGTGGCGCCGTCACCGTGGGCACCGATTTCGCGAGCGGCGGTTCCGTCGCGTCGCTCCCGCTGCCGGCATCCGCCGCCGACCGCGCCGACGTCGCGATCCGCTGGGTGGTGACCTCCACCACCAGCGCGAGCGGATCGACCGTCGGCGCGACCGGCTCCAGCCGCATCCGCGACATCTCGGTCTCCGGCACATCCACCGGCACACCGGTCGAGCGGCCCACCGTCGCGACCGCGCTCTCCCCACTGAACGGCGCCGTCGACGCGCCGCTGGACGCTGCGCTCACCGTGACGTTCAACAAGCCGATCGCGCTCGCATCGGGCGCCACGGCATCGGTCATCGATGACGGTGGCTCCCCCGTCGCCGGCGTCGCCGCGACCGCGAACGGCACCCAGCTCTCGCTGACCCACGCTCCGCTCCAGCCCGGACGCGGATACACCGTCACCGTGCCCCGCGCCGCGGTGGCCGGAGCGGCGGACGGCATCGCCCCGGCATCCGACATCGTGTGGTCTTTCCGCACCCCCGCCGCCCCTCGCGACTCCGTGGCGGAGTGGGCGTTCACCGACGACGGCGACGACGGCGTCTTCTGGGCCACCGACGGCGCCTATGCCGACCACTCCGCCCTCACCAGCGTCGGCACCCGCGGCGAGTACGGCTTCCACGCCGACCGCGGCAACGCGATCTCCGTGCAGGGCTGGGGCGGAGGCGCCGGCACCAAGTACTGGCTGGCCTCGCTGTCCTCCGTCGGTTTCGAGAACCTCGCCCTCTCGTCGGAGCACAGCGCCTCGGGCTCGGGTCCCCGCGATTTCGTCGTCCAGATGAGCACCGACCGGGTCACCTGGACCGATGTCCCCGACTCCACGATCAAGACCGCGACGCACACCTTCACCTGCCCTGACGACACGTGCCGCCTCACGGACGTCCCGCTGCCCGCGGCCGCATCCGGGGCCTCGACGCTGTTCCTGCGCTGGCTGCAGGCCACGGACACGCCCTCCAACACCGACGACAACACCACCGTCGGCGGCTACGGCGACAGCTTCCTCCGCAACATCCGCATCACGGGCGACCGGATCGACGGCGCCCCGCTCGTGATCCCGACCGTCGACGTGCAGACGGCCCCGGTCGATGCCGCGGCGACCGTCGACCTCGCCGCGCCCGTGACCCTTCGCGTCAACAAGGACGTCTCGATCGTCGACGCCTCCTCCATCTCGATCGTCGACGAGACCGGAGCCGCGGCATCCGGAGTCGTCCCGACCGCGAAGGACGACCTCGTGTCGATCGCCCACCGGGACTTCGGATTCGGACACCGCTACACGGTCACGGTTCCGGCCGCGTCGATCGCGGGTGCCGACGGCGTCTCCCCCGTCCGCGACATCGTCTGGAGCTTCAGCACCTTGGCAAAGACACCCACCGCGTTCTCGATGAACTTCAACGGCGACACCCGCACCTCGATGAGCTTCGCCTGGTACACCCCACCGGAGGTCACGGCGACGCACGTCCAGATCGCTCCCGCAGGCGCCCGCGACGGCGAGGAGTTCCCCGACGACGGCGTGATCGAGTTCGACGGGAAGAGCGAGATCATCGACACGTTCGTGACGGAGAGCGACCGTGAGGCGCGCCGCACCACGAAGTACGCGAGCCACAAGGCGACGGCGGACGGGCTCGCCCCCGGAACCTCCTACGTGTACCGCGTCGGCGACGGCACACCGAACGGCTGGGGCGGGATCGGCAGCTTCACCACGGACTCGGCGATCGCGGAGCCGTTCCACTTCCTCTTCGGATCCGATTCCCAGGCCTCCGATCTCGGGAGCTTCCTGGAGTGGCAGGACACCTTCGAGAAGGCGTCGGCGAAGGTGGACGACCCGAAGTTCCTCCTCGTCACGGGCGACCTCGTCGACAACGGGGACCTCGAGGAGCAGTGGCAGTGGATGCTCAACAGCGCCGCCGACCAGTTCGCCACCGTGCCCTACGTACCGGTCCTCGGTGGGCACGAGGTGGAGGACTCGGGAACCCTTCCGAACAACAACTTCTTCAACCACTTCAACGAGCCCCGGGATGCCGCGGGCACCGGCGCCCACGAGGGCTCGGTCTACTCGTTCGAGTACGGCGACGCCCTGTTCATGCAGTTCAACTCTCAGTACGGCGGAGGACTCGACGAGAACGGTGACACCGCCTGGGTCGATCCGCAGTTCAGCAAGCAGCTCGACTGGCTTCGTCGCACCGTCGCCGAGACCGACAAGCGGTGGAAGTTCGTGTCCCTGCACAAGGGCGTCTACTCCGCAGGAGAGAACGTCTGCAACTGGGAGGCCGACCGCGTCGCGTTCTACGAGAAGACGCTCGTTCCGATCTTCCAGGAGACGGCGGTCGACGTGGTGCTCGAGGCGCACGACCACATGTACATGCGCTCCCACCAGATGCGCGACGGCCACCCGGTCGACACCATCACGGATGAGAACGGTCAGATCGTCGTGCAGTACGACGTGACGGATCCGAACGGCGTGCTCTACCTGATGCCCAACGCGCTCGGCAACAAGTTCTACGAGACGCCGGAAGGGTGCGACACCTCTTTCGCGGCGATCAATGCCCAGCCGGAGAAGAAGATGTTCGTGGACTTCTCCGTGTCGCGCGACACCCTGTCCTTCACCGCGTACACGGCGGCCAAGGAGGACGAGATCGCCGGCTCCGACGGACTGCGCGAGTTCGACCACTACTCGATCACCCGCACGGACGGCACCCCCGATCCGGTACGCGACGCGAGCGTGCGCATCGCCGACGGCGCGGCGTCCTTCTCCTGGAAGGCGCCGACCGCTTCGGTCGAGCCCGTGCGCGGGTATCGCATCTACGAGAAGAACGACCGCGTGGGCGTGAACTGGAGCGCGTACATCCCCGCCGAGACCGGCAAGGAGCAGTACACGTTCGTCCAGCCCATCTCCGACGACCCCACGGTGCGCTACGAGTTCGTCGTGCGCGCCGTGGGCGCGAAGGACAACTCCGCGCCCGTGGCCGTCGCTCCGCCTCGGGTCTCTGATGACGAGAAGGCTCCGTCGGCCCCGGTCGGCGTGACCCTCAGAGCGGCGTCGCCGTTCCAGGTGAACGTGAGCTGGCTGCCGTCGGTGGACGACGTCGCGGTGGCCGGGTACAAGGTCTTCCGCGACGGCGAACTGGTCGCGCGGACCACGACGACGACCTTCCAGGACGCGGGGCGCGAGCCGGGCACGACCCACGAGTACCGGATCAGCGCCTACGATGCCGCGGGCAACGAGTCGGCGAAGAGCACCCCGGCGACGGTGTCGACCCCGCGGAACCCCACGACGACGGATCCGCAGCGCCCGTTCGGTCAGCACACGGTCTACGCACCGGGGACGCTGCGTCCCGGCGTGGGCCAGGAGCGGATGGATGCGACGGTCGCCTCCCTCTACGACGCGTGGAAGGACGCGTATCTGACGCAGAACCCCTACGAGTCGGACCAGTACTACGTCTACTACAACGGCAACGGCGAGGCGGGGGAAGACGCCCCCGATGCGGTGACCACGTCGGAGTCCAACGGCTACGGAATGCTCATCACCGCGATCATGGCCGGGCACGATCCGCAGGCGCAGACCCTGTTCGATGCGCTGCTGCGCTTCGCGAAGGCCCACCCGAGCAGCGTCGATCCCGACCTGATGGCCTGGCAGCAGCGGGATGACGGCACGGCGATCGTCAACACGACGGAGGTCGACGACGAGGGCGAGGAGTACGGTGACGACGCGGCATCGGACGGCGACCTCGACATGGCCTACGCGCTGCTCATGGCCGACGCGCAGTGGGGCAGCGGAGGGGCGTTCGACTACCTCTCCGAGGCGCGTCGTCTCATGGCGGCGATCCTGAGGAGCGAGGTCCATCCGACGGATGACGTGATCCTCCTCGGCGACTGGACCAGGGACGAGATCGTCTTCGGCAGGTCGACGCGCACCTCCGACTTCATGCTCCAGCACTTCAAGGACTTCGCGAAGGCGACGGGGAACCCGCGCTGGACCGACGTGGTGGACGCGACGCAGTCGGCGTCTCACGACCTCTTCTCGCGCTTCAGCCCGACGACGGGTCTGCTGCCCGACTTCGCGATCCGCGACGGGGCCGGGTACCGACCGGTGGATCCCGGATTCCTGGAAGACGACAACGACGGCGCGTACAACTGGAACGCCAGCCGCGTGCCGTGGCGCCTCGGCACCGACTATCTCCTCACCGGCGACGATCGCGCTCAGGAGCAGCTGTCGACGATGAACTCGTGGCTGCAGACCGCGACCCACGGCGATCCCTCGGCCATCGCCCAGGGGTACTCCCTCGACGGGCAGCCGCTGGACGAGTGGACCGACCTGGCGTTCTCGGCGCCGTTCACGGTGAGCGCGATGGTCGAGGGCGGGAACCAGGAGTGGCTCGACGCGCTCTGGGAGGCGAACACCGCCGAGCCGGTCACGACGTACTTCGGCGACAGCATCCGGATGCTGTCCCTGATCGTCGTGTCGGGCAACTGGTGGTCACCCACCGGGGTCGGTCTGCCGGAGACGGCCGTCGCGCCCGTCGCACCGACGGGCCTGACGGCCACCGCGACAGCGCCTACCTCCGTGCGACTCGAGTGGCAGAGCACGGCGGGAATGCTCAAGACCGCGGCCACCGGCCGCGCCGAGGTGATCGGCTACCGCGTCTTCCGCGACGGCGTGGCGGTCGCGAGCGTCGCGGAGGGCACGTCCTTCGTCGACTCCGGCCTCGTCGGCGGCACCACCTACCGCTATCACGTGACCGCGGTGGACGCACTCGGACAGGAGTCGTCGCCCAGCGATGTCGCCGCGGTGACGACCCCGAAGTCCGGCGGCGGAATGCCCGTCGACCCGGGAACCCCCGGGTCCCCGCACGGCGGAGGACTCGCGACGACGGGCGGGAGCGTGCCGATCTGGCTGCTCCTCGGTGGCCTGGCGCTCATCGCAGTCGGAGGGATCGCGCTGATCCGTCGCGGACGCGGTGGACGATCCGGACGCTCGACGGATGTCGGAGGCGACGCGTAGGGTCTGCGCATGGACATCATCCTCATCCCCGGTCTCTGGCTCGACGCGTCCAGTTGGAACGAGGTGGTCCCCGCCCTGGAAAGGGCGGGGCACCGCGTGCATCCTCTCACCATGCCCGGTGTCGGCGCACCGGCCTCCGAGTCCGCCGACATCGGCATCGCGGACTGGGTGGCAGCGGGCGTCGCAGCGGTCGATGCCGTGGACGGCCCCGTCGTGGTGGTCGGACACAGCGGAGGCGGCAACGTCGCGTGGGGCGTCGTCGATGCGCGGCCCGATGCGGTGTCTCGCGTCGTCTTCGTCGACACGGTACCGCCGCCGCCTGGCCAGGGGATCAGTGAGTTCGAGACGATCGACGGCGTCGTCCCCTTCCCCGGGTGGGACTTCTTCCCTCCCGAAGACGTCGACGATCTCGACGAGGCGACGAGGGCGCGCACGGCTCCCCTGGCGCTGAGCGTTCCGGCGCGGGTTCCGACCGATCCGATCGCGCTCTCCGCAGACGCCCGTTACCGCGTTCCCGCCACGCTCCTCATGGGAGGGCTCGACCAGGAGACCCTGGAGTCTCTGCTCGAGCAGTGGGGTCCGTACGCCGAGGAGTACCGCGCCATCGAAGACGCCGAGGTCGTGCGCATCGGATCAGGGCACTGGCCGCAGTTCTCCGCGCCGGAACGTCTCGCGGCGCTTATCGACGCCGCGGCGTCGAGATGAGGGTCAGTGCCCCATCCCGAGACCGCCATCGACGGGGATGACGGCGCCGGAGATGTAGCCGGACTCGTCGCTCGCCAGCCAGGTGACGACGCCGGCGACCTCGTCGGGCGTCGCGAAGCGCCCGGCGGGGATGCTCGCCTTGTACTGCTTCTGCGTCTCTTCGGGCAGCTCCGCCGTCATGTCGGTCTCGATGAAGCCCGGTGCGACGACGTTCGCCGTGATGCCGCGGCCGCCCAGCTCGCGGGTGAGTGAACGGGCGAACCCGACCAGGGCGCTCTTGGACGCCGAGTAGTTGATCTGGCCGGCCGAACCGTAGAGACCGACGACGCTGGAGATGAGGATGACGCGACCGAAGCGGGCGCGCAGCATTCCCTTCGAAGCCCGCTTGACGACGCGGAAGGAGCCGCCGAGATTGGTGGCGACCACGCTGTCGAAGTCGTCCTCGCTCATGCGGAGCAGCAGCGTGTCCTTGGTGATCCCGGCATTCGCGACGACGACCTCGACAGGACCGAGCTTCTCCTCGACCTCGGTGAAGGCGGCGTCGATCGCAGCGGCATCCGTCACGTCGGCTCGGACGGTGAGTGTGCCCTCAGGCCCCTCGCCGCTGCGGACGGTGACCGCGACGCGGTAGCCGTCGCGGACGAATCGCTCGGCGATCGCTCGTCCGATGCCGCGGTTGCCTCCGGTGACGAGGACGACGCGCTGAGAACTCATTTCCACTCCTGATCCGGCCGGCTGGGTCCGTGGCCTGGTCGACATCGATCCTATCGATGATGCCGTGTGCGACCGGGATGACGTTTGACAGAACAACACGCGACTGAAACGCTGAAGGCGACGAAAGGCTTCGACGTGAGCGACAACAGCATCCCCGGCCCTGCAGGCGAGCCGCAGCCGATCCAGCCTCCGGCAGCTCCGCCCGCTTCTCCGCCCCAGGCCTACCCGGCGGGCGCTCCCGGCCAGGCATACCCCGGCGCGGCTCCCGCCTATCCCCCGGCTCAGCCCCCGTACGGCGCCCCCGCCGCTCCGCAGCCGTACGCGGCTCCGGCAGCTCCGCCCGCGTACGGCGCACCCGCACCCCAGCAGCAGTATTACGCGTCGGTGCCCCCGACCCAGCCGGCCCCCGGGTATCCGTACGGCGCCCAGGGGTACGCGGCTCCCCGTCCTAACAGCGGACTCGCGCTCACGTCGCTGATCTGCGGCATCGGCGGACTCGTGCTGTTCTGGCTGTGGGCCCCCGTCGTCGCCTCCATCATCGCCGTCATCACCGGCCACATGGCTCTGAAGCAGATCAAGGGCAACCCCGCCCTCGGCGGCCGAGGCATGGCCATCGCGGGACTCATCACGGGTTACGCCGGCATCGGGCTCCTCGTCGCGCAGATCGCGATCGTCCTGTTCGCGTTCTTGTTCTTCGGCGCCTTCTCCCTGCCGTTCCTCGTCAACAGCTGATCCGCTGCGGCGAGCTCCACAGCCTCCCCGGCGGCGTAGGCTGGATGCATCGTGAAGAACAAGCGTCTGGTGCCCGCCGTCACCTCCCTGCCGCAGTCGCCGCGGGACGAGGCCGACCATCGCGTGCGCCGCTACGCGCTCACGATGACGATCCGCGTGGTGTGCTTCGGACTGATGGCGCTGGTCCAGCCCTACGGGTGGTACACCTGGGTGTTCGGGATCGCGGCTGCCGTCCTCCCCTACATCGCGGTCGTGTTCGCGAACGCGGGCAGCGACAGCACGGAGACGACCGCCGAATCGCCGGTGCAGGAGATCGAGGCGACTCGCCTATCGGAGACCGTCGAGACGCCGTCCGAGACGCACATCATCACGATCCACGAACGTCGGCAGGACGAGGAGTGACGGCACTGGAGTGCTCGCGCGCCGGCTGCCGGAGCGCGGCGACGAAGCAGGTCGTGTGGCGGAACCCGCGCATCCATGCGGCCGATCGCGAGAAGATCTGGCTCGCCTGCGACGACCACGCGGGATTCCTGCACGACTATCTCGCGGCAAGGGACTTCCCCGTGACGATCAGAGACGGAGTCCCCGCATGAGCCAGCGGATGCTGCGCTGGATGGTGTACGTGCTCATCGCGATCGGATTCGCGATCGCGTGCGTCTTCCTGTCGCACTGGCAGTTCGATCGCAATGCCTCCCGCACCGAGCAGATCGCCCTCGTCGAGCAGAACTACGAGGCCGATCCCGTGCCCCTGGACGATCTGATCGGATCCGACGGACGCTTCCACGCCGGCGACGAATGGCATCCGGTGACGCTGAACGGCTCGTATCTCGCCGACCAGCAGCTGCTCGTCCGCAACCGCCCGCACGGAGGGACGGTCGCCTTCGAGATCCTGGTGCCGTTCCAGACCGACGACGGCCGAGTCTTCATCGTCGATCGCGGGTGGGTCGCGCCCGGCGAGGGCGACACCCCGGACGCCGTTCCCGCACCGCCGCAGGGAGAGGTCGAGGTCGTCGTGCGGCTTCGACCGGGCGAGAGGCTCCCCGCGTCCGGCCGTGGAGCCGCCGAAGGCCAGGTGGCGACCATCCACCTGCCGACGGTGGCCGCGCTCGTCGGAGGCGACGATGTCGTGACCAGCGCTTACGGCCAGCTCGTCAGCGAGAAGCCGGCGGCCGCACCCCTCGGCACCTTCGACTCCCCCACCGACGACCCCGGCCCTCACCTGTCCTATGCGATCCAGTGGATCCTGTTCGCGATCATGGGCTTCATCTTCATCGGATACATCATCCGCACCGAGATCGTGAAGCACCGCGAAGAGGTCGAGGGCATCCCGGCGAAGGAGAAGCGCAGGCGCAGCCGCGACCGTGACGCCGACATCGAGGACGAACTGCTCGACGCCCGCTGACCCGTCAGCCGTCCCACGCACGGACCCGACGGACGATCGCCGTCTTCGGGTACTCGCCGGAGGGCGACGCCGTCTCGAACAGATCGATCAGCAGGAACAGCGGGTACTCCGGCGCCTGGTGGATTCTGCGGAGGACGACCCCCTCGCATCCGATGATCGTCTCCCCCGCTCCCCAGATGACGGTCCACGTATGCGGAAGACTCGCGTCGAAGGGCAGCGTCACCTCGGCCATGTCGGTGGTCATCCGCGGGTCGTGATGCGCCTTCACGCCGGAGCGAGCGACCGTGGACGCGCCGATCGCGTCCGCATCGATCTCGAAGACGCAGATCTCTCCCGAGTCATCGGCGGACAGATGCTCCGTTCCCACGAGCCAGGCCGCGAGCATGCAGCCGGGATCGTTGCTGGCGCTCACGGTGATGTCGATGCGGCCGTGATCCGGTGCGAACAGCAGCTTCATCGGCGTCTCGGTGCGCACGACGAGACCATCGGGGCGGTGACGGTGGGTCCCCCGCGCCGACCCCGGAGGGCCCGAGAACACGCCCGTCTGGAGATTCGATACCCGAAGAGGCGCGTCCTCAGCACGCCAGTCGAGTTGATCCGCCTCGATGCGCAGCTCCAGACCGTCGCGGCTGTTCGCGTACCTCGCCTCCGACCGCTCAGGAACGGTCCACTGCGGGAGATAGTGCGCGACCCAGCGGGCGGGATCGACGCCCGTGGAGAAATCGTCATCGAACACCGGGGGCGAGGATGGCTGATCCGGCAACCGGACGTCTGTTGTGCGCACGGCACATGGTCTCATCGACCGCAGACATTCAGCCGGCGAGCAGCGGGATCAGCTCCTCCAAGGCGGCGATGCGCGTCCGCTCTCCCGGTGCGACCTGGTGTCCGCCGTCGAAATGGACGAAGGATGCGCCGAGGGCGTCGGCGATCTCCCGGTCATGGTTGGTGTCGCCGACCATCAGCACCTCGTCGGCGTCGAGTCCCGACGAGGCGAGCCAGACCTGGATCGCATCGTGCTTGGATGCGCGGAACGGATCGTCAATGGACAGCACGGCCTCGAACTCATCGGCGATGCCGTGCGGCGCCATCTGCGCGCTCAGGACGTCGGTCAGGGTCGCCGAGGCGAGAACCTGCCGGTGTCCGAGTCCGGCGACGGCCGCGATCGTGCGGTGCGCACCGGCGTGCAGCGAGGCCTCCCCCGTGCGCCGCGCGAGGAGCTCGAGGTATCTCCGGGCAGCCGGTTCGAACTGCGCGCCGCGGATGCCCAGGTCGGCGTAGAAATCGCGGATCGGGAAGCGGAACGCGGAGCGGTAGGCCGAAGCATCCCCCAGCTCGTCGAGTCCGTGTTCCGACAGCACGCGGTTCATCACCTGTCGGCACAGGGCCGCGTCGTCGAGCAGCGTGCCGTTCCAGTCCCAGCAGACCGCGCGGACGCGCGTCAGTCCGTCCACGGCATCGGACGCTCGGGAAGACGGGAGCTGTCGTCCGGAAGGTGCGGCAGCTCCTCACCTCCGGCACGCACACAGAGCCAGCGCAGTTCGACTGGGCTGTCTGGACGTGCACGCCAGGTGCGGGCGACACCCTGCCCGACGCGGATGACGGTGCCTGGTCCGACCTCGACGACCTCGTCGTCCAGGCCCATCTGACCTCGCCCGCCGAGGAAGACGTAGACCTCCTCGACCTTCCGGTGCACGTGCCAGTACCCGGCCTCCTCGCCCGGCAGGAGCGCATTGGCCGTCATCCCGATGAATTGCATCGTGAGCTCGTGATCGACGACGCGACGACCGTCACGGGACCGCGCCTCGTCGAACCCGCCGAAGTGCCCCCGCCACTCGTCGAGCGCGCCGATCTCCGTCACCTGATATCCGGTCATCGTCCGTCCTCCGTTCCTGCGCCGCTGCGGCTCCAGCCCGCGGCATCCCTCGTGTACACGATTCTCGCGTGACGCCGATCGCCTGACCCCTGCCAGAACTCGATACGGTCGGGGATGAGACGCCACAGCACCCAGTCGCCTGCGGCCACCCCATCGCGTGCGGCGGCGGAGCGCGCAGCGAGGTCAGCGGCGCTCTCTTCGGGACTCGCCTCCTCGACGCGTCCGCGGACGCGGACGGCACGGACCTGCGGCTGCCACCAGAAGTTCAACGCCGCGACCGGACGCGCCGCCAGCTGCTCGCCCTTCGCCGAGGAGCGCGGACCCGCGAAGGCCCAGCCCTGCGGGGACACGTCCTTCAGGATGAGGGTGCGCGCATCGGGCATCCCCTCGGCGTCCACGGTCGCGAGCGTCATCGCGTGCGGCTCCGGAACCCCTGCCGCCACGGCGCGCTCGAGCCACTCGAGGAACAGCGCGACCGGGTCGGTCGGGAGAGCATCCGGCGCGAGGACCGGAGCACGTCCGGTCAGCGAGGCCAGCGCACGCAAACGGTCGACGACGGGGGCGGGAGATTCCTTCGGCACGCCCCCAGACTACGACCGAGCGCCGACAGAGCACCCCGCGCGGTCGACGACGGGTCAGGTCACGCGAGCTCGATGAGGTCCTGGTACTCCTGGCTCCAGATGTCCTCGACGCCGTCGGGCAGGATCAGCACGCGCTCGGGGTTCAGCGACTGCACGGCGCCGGGGTCGTGCGAGACGAGCACCACGGCGCCCTCGTAGTGCGCGAGCGCACCGAGGATCTCCTCGCGGGAGGCCGGGTCGAGGTTGTTCGTCGGCTCGTCGAGCAGCAGCAGGTTCGCCGACGACACGACCAGGGTCGCGAGCGACAGTCGCGTCTTCTCGCCACCGGAGAGCACGCCGGCCGGCTTCAGCACGTCATCGCCCGTGAAGAGGAACGAGCCGAGGACCTTGCGCGCCTCGGTCTCGGTGATGTGCGGAGCGGCCGAGACCATGTTCTCGAGCACCGAACGGCTCACATCGAGGTTCTCGTGCTCCTGGGCGTAGTAGCCGACCTTCAGCCCGTGGCCTGGTTCGAGCTGCCCGGTGTCGGGCTGGTCCACGCCCGCGAGCATCCGCAGCAGCGTGGTCTTGCCCGCGCCGTTCAGGCCGAGGACGACGACCTTGGATCCGCGGTCGATCGCGAGGTCGACGTCGGTGAAGATCTCCAGCGAGCCGTACGACTTCGACAGACCGCTCGCCATCATCGGCGTCTTGCCGCAGGGCGCCGGCTTCGGGAACCGGAGCTTGGCGACGCGGTCCTCCTGGCGCACCTCGTCCAGACCGGCGAGCAGCTTCTCGGCGCGTGCGATCATCTGGTGAGCGGCGGCGGCCTTGGAGGCCTTGGCGCCGAAGCGCGCGGCCTGCTGCTGCAGGGTCGTCGCCTTCTTCTCCGCGTTCGCGCGCTCCTTCTTGCGACGCTCCTCGTCGGCGGCGCGCTGACGGAGGTAGTTCTTCCAGTTCATGTTGTACGCGTCGATGACCTGACGGTTGGCATCGAGGTAGAACACGCGGTTCACGGTCTCGCCGACGAGCTCGACGTCGTGGCTGATGACGATCAGGCCGCCCTTGTAGTTCTTCAGGAACTCGCGGAGCCACACGACACTGTCGGCGTCGAGGTGGTTGGTGGGCTCGTCGAGGATCATCGTCTCAGCATCCGAGAAGAGGATCCGCGCGAGCTCGATGCGGCGGCGCTGACCGCCGGACAGGGTCTTGAGGGGCTGATCGAGGATCCGGTCGGGGAGCGAGAGGTTGTTCGCGATGGACGCCGCCTCGGCCTCGGCCGCGTAGCCGCCCTGCCCCTCGAACTCCTCGGTGAGCCTGGCGTAGCGCTTCATCGCCTTCTCGGCGACGGCCGGGTCGTCCGAGCCCATCGCGACCGTGGCCTCGGCCATGCCGAGCGCCAGCGTCCCGAGGCCGCGAGCGTCGAGGATGCGCGTGCGGGCGAGCATCTCCGGGTCGCCCGAGCGGGGGTCCTGCGGCAGATAGCCGAGCTCGCCCGAGCGCGTGACGCTGCCGCCGGACGGGAGCACGTCTCCGGCGAGCACCTTCGTCAGAGTGGTCTTGCCGGCGCCGTTGCGCCCGACCAGACCGATCTTGTCTCCATCGGAGACGCGGAACGAGACATTCTCCATGAGCAGGCGTGCGCCAACGCGGATTTCGAGTTCGTGCACGGCAAGCACAGCGGGATGTCCGTTCGTTCGGGGTGGGAGGCGGCCGATGGGCCAGCCTCCCAGTATAAACCGGCACGCTCATCGAGCATTCCCAGGAAGATCACCCCACAGGGTGACGAGGACGATACCGCGGGTGGATGCCGTCCGATGCGCCCGCTTCCTAGCGTGGAGGGGTGGACGTCATCAACGAGATCATCATGCAGACCGTCGCCTCTCCCTGGCTCTACGTCGTGCTCTTCGCCGTGACGATCATCGACGGCTTCTTCCCACCGGTGCCCAGCGAGACCGTGCTCGTCGCCGCGGCGGCGATCGCCGCCTCCTCCGGCCAGGTCGTGACCCTGTGCGCCCTCGGCGTCATCGCGGCCGTCGGAGCGGCGATCGGCGACAACATCGCCTTCGCGATCGGGCGTCGCGTCGGCACCACCCGCTTCGCCTGGATGAGACGACCGCGCATCCAGGCCGCCTTCACCCACGCCCAGCGCGCGCTGGACCGACGCAGCGCCGCGCTCATCCTCGGGGCGCGCTACATCCCGGTCGGCCGGGTCGCGGTCAACATGTCGGCGGGGGCGCTCGGGTTCCCGTGGCGTCGCTTCGTGCCGCTCAGCATCGTCGCCGGCATCAGCTGGAGCGCCCTGAGCATCGCGATCGGGCTGTTGGCGGGGGCCTGGATCAAGGACCAGCCGCTCCTCAGCGCGGTCATCGGAGTCGCCGTGGCGCTGTCGATCGGGATCGTGATCGACAGGATCGCCTCGTCACGGCGTCGCCGCGAAAGCGCTCTGCAGCTGGCAGGATGACAGCATGGCCCGCCGCCTCCGTCTCCCCCGCATCAGTGCGCGCACCGGCGCGCTGATCGGCGTGTC
Organism: Microbacterium sp. LWH10-1.2; assembly: GCF_038397765.1. NCBI lineage: Bacteria > Bacillati > Actinomycetota > Actinomycetes > Micrococcales > Microbacteriaceae > Microbacterium > Microbacterium sp. LWH10-1.2. Next base: position 1,292,815 of record NZ_CP151638.1, on the reverse strand, counting down.
CGCGGCGTCGGTCGCGCTGTTCGCCGTCCTGGTCTCCCTGCACGCGACGATCTACGGCACCCTGCTGCCGCTGGTGTTCATCCTCGGGGCCGCGATCTGCGCCGCCCCTCTTCTCTCGCTGACCCGCCCCCTGACCGCGATCGCGATGTTCTGCGGCGGCGCGTTCGCACTCCCCCTGCTGGTCTCCGCGTCGGGCGGACCCGCGGCTCCCTGGCCGTGGTCGGTGCCCGCCATGCTCGCCTTCGTGCTGTTCGTCGGCGTCGTGACCTTCCGTCACGGCGCCCGCATCGGCGCCTACCCGCTCGTGATCGGCATGATCGGTTCCCTCGCGGTTCCCCTGCTCCGCCCCGACGTCCACGCGGGCAATGCCGCGACCGCGAATCTGATCGTGACGGCATCCGTCGCCTGCGGCGGCTACCTGATCGCGATGCTCGCGGCCGGCAGGCTGCACGTCGCTCAGGAGCTGTCGCGCGAGAGGGAGCACTCGGCCCTCGAGCAGTCGCGCCGGGCGCTCATGGAGGAGCGCACGCGCATCGCCAGGGAGCTGCACGACGTCATCGCGCACAGCATGTCGGTGATCCAGGTGCAGGCCTCGACGGCCCGCTACCGCCTGCCGGGCATCGGCGCGGAGGCGACCACGGAGTTCGAGAGCATCGCAGCGACGGCCCGCACCTCGCTGATGGAGATGAGAAGGATGCTCGGCGTGCTGCGCACCGAGGATCAGAGCGCCGAGCTCGCTCCGCAGCACGACATCGAGGACATCCCCGGGCTGGTCGACAGCATCCGTCGGGCCGGGGTCACCGTGGGACTGGAGATCACCGGGGCGACGTCCACGGCCCCGGTGGCGGTGCAGATCGCCGCCTACCGCATCGTGCAGGAGGGACTGAGCAACGCCGTCAGGCACAGCCCGGGCGCCCCCATCGCGGTGCGGTTGCAGACAGACCACGGCGCGCTCCGCATCCGCGTCTCCAACCCGGCGGCACGCGCCGAGGGCCCTGCCGGCACCGGACACGGTCTGCGCGGCATGCGCGAGCGCGCGGAGCTCCTCGGCGGTTCCCTCACCGCAGGTCATCAGGACGACGGCAGCTGGTCCGTCATCGCCGAGCTGCCCCTCGACCTCGCACAGGAGACCCCATGACGATCAACGTCCTCATCGCCGACGACCAGGCCATGGTCCGGGCGGGGTTCGCCGCGCTCCTCGACGCCCACGATGGCATCCGGGTCGCCGGGCAGGCCGCCAACGGCGCGGAGGCGGTCGCGATGTCGGCCCGGCTCGACCCCGACGTCATCCTGATGGACGTGCGGATGCCGGAGCTCGACGGCATCGAGGCGACCCGTCGCATCCTCGGTCCCGGCTATCCCGCAGCTCACGTTCCGCGCATCCTGATGCTGACCACGTTCGACATCGACGACTACGTGTACGACGCCCTCGAGGCCGGGGCGAGCGGGTTCCTGTTGAAGGACGCTCTGCCCGAGGAGCTCGTGCACGCCGTACGCGTCGTGGCAGGGGGCGACGCGCTGCTGGCCCCGAGCGTGACCCGGCGGCTGATCGAGCAGTTCTCCAGCCGCAGGCCGCGCGCTCCCCGCGCCGCCACGGCTCTCTCCGACCTGACCGACCGCGAGCGCGAGGTGCTCGTGCTGATCGGTCGAGGGCGCTCCAACAGCGAGATCGCGGCCGACCTCTTCATCGCGGAGCAGACCGTCAAGACCCACGTCGGCAAGGTGCTCGCCAAGCTCGGGCTGCGTGACCGCGTGCACGCCGTCATCCTCGCGTACGACGCGGGCCTCGTCGAGCCCGCGTCCTGACGTCCGTCACTCCGCTGTCTCACCCCACGGTAGGGGGCGAGAACGGCACCGCGGGGTGATGCCTCGCCACTCGCCGGCTCCATAGTCTCCTGGGACACCGCTCCCGAGGAGGACCCATGAGCACCGTTCAGACACCGCCCGCCGTCGCATCGTCGGCCGTATCGCGGAGCACCCGCGACACGGGGATCGATCTGCTCCGCGCGCTGTGCGTGACCGGGGTCGTGCTGCTCCACTCGATCATGGTGGGTGTGACGGTCTCCGGAACGGACCCCGTATTCGCGAACGCCGCGGAAGGCTCCTGGTGGATCGTCCCGGTGAGCTGGATGCTGCAGGTGATGCCGCTCTTCTTCATCATCGGCGGATTCGCCGGCGTCATCGCCTACCGCAGGCAGCGCGAGCGCGGAGGAACCGCCACGGCCTTCGTCGCCGCCAGGGTGCACCGCCTCCTGCGCCCCGCCGTGTTCGCGATCGGCCTGGTCGGTGCGGCTCTCGCGGTGCTCGCTCTCTCGGGCGTGCCCGCCGATCTCATCGCGATCGCCGGATTCCGCTACGGGCAGCCGCTGTGGTTCCTCGGCGTCTTCCTGCTCTGCCAGGCGCTGCTGCCCGCGCTGTCGGCCGCCCATGACCGGGCTCCGCTGCGCACCCTCGGCGCGCTCGTCGCCGCGGCCCTCGTCGTGGACGGCATCCGCGCGGCGACCGGCATCGACGGCATCGGATTCGTGAACCTCGCCTTCGTGTGGATGGCTCTGCAGCAGCTCGGGCTCTTCTTCGCCGACGGCTCGATCGATGCCCTGAGCCGTCGCGTCCGGAAGGGCGTCGCCGTCGGCGCCGCCGCGCTCCTGGTCCTCTCCTTCGCGACCGGGGTGTATTCCCCCGACCTCATCGCGAACATCAACCCGCCCACGGGCGCCCTCCTGCTCGTCGGCGCGGTGCACCTCAGCCTCGTCTCCCTGTTCCGCGATCGCATCTCGGCGTTCAGCCGTGGGGCGCGCGCGGCCGCGTTCAGCTCCTTCGTGAACGGACGCACCATGACGATCTACCTGTGGCACATGCCCGTGCTGCTCGTGATGGCCGGGGCCTCGGCGATGGTCGCCCTGGGCACCGGAATGGCGCTCCCCGAACCGAGCAGCACCCTCTGGTGGCTCGGACGGCCGCTCTGGCTCGCCACCGCTCTGGCGCTCACGGCGCTGGTCGCGCTCGCCCTCACGCGGTTCGAGACCGCAGCGGCGCCCTCTCCCTCGATCTCGAGGCGCGGAGTCGCCGCCGCGACGCTGATCGGTCTGTGCGGGGTCGTGCTCCTGCTCGTCGCGGGGACCTCCGTCCTGACCGCGGCCATCGCGGTGGGCGCGCTGCTGATCGCGCTGCGTCTCGCCCGCGCTGCTCAGCCGAGCCCGCGCGCCGCCAGCGCATCGCCCACATCGTCGGCATGGCGCAGCGTCCGCACCATGAGCGGAACGATCCAGCGGATGCCGAGTCTCGCCCCCCGCGCGCGCTGAGCCTCGCGCACCTGATCGGCGAAACCCGCGACGACGGGGACCAAGGTGATCGCCAGCGACACCGTCATCGCCACGGCCTCGACGTCCACTCCGCAGCGACGGAGCGGCCGGAGCACCGCATGGAGCACCGCCAGCAGCTCCCCCATCCTCGTCGTCAGGGTGAGCAGCCCGGCCAGCAGCACCAGCGCGACGACACGTCCGGTGTTGATCCAGGCGGTGAGCGGACCGACGAAGATCCACAGCGCGGCGCCCAGCACGAGCACGATCCACCGGAGGCGCCAGAGCTCGGCGGCAGGCACGATCGGCGGGAACCGCGCGAGTCCGTACAGGGAGAACACCGCCGCCAGAGCGACCCCGATGATCCACGGGTCCGGAGGGGCGAGGGACAGCGCGACGGCGGTCACAGCGAGCACGGCGAGCTTCACCGCTGCGGGGAGCCGGTGCACGGCACTCGTGCCAGGGCGATAGAGCTGGATCATCCGCACATCCGCCGATACGTCGGGATGAGCTCGTCAGGATCGCCCACGTCCACCAGGCGGCCGTCGGCGAAGAGCACCGCCGCATCGCATCGCCCCGCGAGCTCGAGGTCGTGGGTGACGACGACCACCTGAGCCTCCAGGGACAGCAGCAGATCGCCGACACGGCGCGCGTTGCGCAGATCGAGCAAGGTCGTCGGCTCATCGGCCACCACGAGCGACGGCTCGGTGATCAGCACCGAAGCGAGGGCCAGCAGCTGCTTCTGCCCTCCCGACAGCGCCGATGCGGGAACGTCGGCGTGACCGGCGAGCCCGTGCTCGGCCAGCGCCTCCGCCACCCGACGGTCGATCTCGGCCCGAGGAAGGCCGCGGAGCGACAGCGCCACATCCTCGGCGGGTGTCGGCATCAGGATCTGCGCCTGCGGATCGGTGAACACGAAGCCGACTCGGCGGCGGAGCGCCGCGCGGTCGCGCGAGGAGTCGAGGCCGTGCACCGACACCCGCCCCGTCGACGGGGAGACGAGTCCGTTCAGCAGCCGGGCGAAGGTCGACTTGCCTGAGCCGTTCGCCCCGATCACCGCGATCCGCGGCGCGTCCATCGCGAGGCTGACCTCCGAGAGGATGCACCGGCCGTCGCGCTCGACCGAGACTCGGTCGAGCGCGATGGTTCGCAGATCGGTCTCAGGCTGCACGCGCCCGCGTCCGCTCGAGCCGGATGGAGCCGCCGAAGGCCGGCGGGTATGCCTTGGCCAGCGCCAGGGTCAAGGCGGTGGCCGCGGCCGCCTTCAGCAGATCCCCGGGGAGGAAGACCACCGTCGATGCCGCCGTGGGGAGAAGATCGACGCCGAGCACGAGCGACTGCACGGGGATGCCGAACAGGTAGACCACGAGGATGCCGCCGACGACCGTGCCGATGGCTGTGCGCCACCAGGTCAGCCGTCCGCTGCGGACGATGAGGCCGATCACGATGACGCCGAAGATCCAGCCCAGCATGTAGCCGGCGGTCGGCCCCACTAACACGCCGAGGCCTCCCCGCCCGCCCGCGAGCACGGGGAGTCCGATCGCTGCGAGCACCAGGACCAGGAGCACGGCGAGCGGTCCTTTGCGGGGTCCGAGCACCGTGCCGGCCAGCATGACTCCCAGGGTCTGCGCGGTGATCGGGACTCCGGCGGGCAGCGGGATCGTGACCGTTCCGAGGACGATGATGAGCGCGGCGAAGATCGCGATACGTGCGAGATCACGGCCGAGATCGCGGGGGGCGTCGGTCATGGGTTTCCTTCCGTCGAGGTTCAGGGGTCTCGGTCGGGTGCCGATCCGCTTCCTGAACACTGTTCACTTGAACGGTGTTCACTATAGTGGGGTCATGAGTCCCGACCACAACTCCGTCCGTCACGACCGCGATGGGGTCGCCAGTGCAGCGCTCGCCCTGCTCGACGAGGTCGGGCTCGCCGATCTGTCGATGAGACGCATCGCCGGGCGGCTGGACGTCCAGCCGAGCGCGCTGTACTGGCACTTCCAGAGCAAGCAGGAGCTCCTCGCGGTCCTCGCCGACCGCATCACGGCCGGGATCCCCCGCGACGACGCCGACGTGCTCACGATCGCGCGGAGCATCCGCGACGCGCTCTTCGCATACCGCGACGGCGCCGAACTGGTGCTCAGCACCTATGCGCTGCGCCTGGGATCCTCCTACGCGCAGACGGCCCTCGAAGAGGCTCTCGGCGGCCTGCCCGATGCGCAGGATCGGGCCACCGCCATCCTGCACTTCGTGCTCGGCCACTCCACGCTCGTGCAGCAGCGCTTGCACGCCGACAGTCACGGCGCGGCGAACACGGGCGACGAGATCGACGTCACGGCCGGACTCGACCTCGTCTTCGACCTCGGCGTGCGTGCACTCGCCGGAGAGGTCAGCGCAGCGGCGTCTCCGCCGCGTGACCGAGTCTGAGACCGGGCACCACGGCCACCACCGCCAGCGCGATCCCGAAGACGAACACCGCGCCGAAGGCGCCGGCGCCCCCGCCCAGCGTCGCAACGCCCAATCCGGCGAGGGCGATCGCGACGGCGGAACCGGTCGAGTCCGCGATCGACAGCGCCGAGGAGTTGAAACCCTGGTTGGTCTCGTCGGAGTACGCGAGCGTCAAGACCGTGAGGCGCGGATAGAGGAGCCCCATGCCGCCGCCCGCGAAGCCCCATCCGACGATCACGAGAACCGGTGAGAGGCCGAGCAGCGCGGCCGAGAGCACGCACAGCAGCGCCAGCACGATGAGCCCGGTGCTGATCACCGCGATCCTGCGATTTCCGAGCCGCTCCCCGAACCGGCCCTGCAGCTCAGAGGCTCCAGCCCACGCGAACGCCGAGAGCATGAGGCCGACGCCAGCCCAGGTCGCCGTGAACCCGAAGCGCTCCATGAGCAGGTACGGCACATACGCCTCGGAGGCGAAGAACGCTCCGGAGGCGATCCCGCGCATCAGGACGACGCTGGGCAGTCCGTGCCGCGACCGCAACGTGCCCCGCGGCAGCAGCGGCAGCACCGCGAAACCGATCAGCAGGACCGCGCCCGCTGCGACCGGCCAGCCGATGCCCGGCTCCATCTCGGCAGCGAATCCGACGAGAACGGCGAGCACGGCGACGACGACGGCGAGCAGGAGCCGAGTGACGAGCGCCCGTCGATCCTGCGGCTCACCGTGGCCGAGGTCGACTCCGCGCAGACGGACCGCGATGGTCAGGAAAGCCGCAGCGGTGAGCACGGCCACTCCGAGGAACGTCCAGCGCCAGTCGACGTACTCCGCGACGGCGCCGGCCAGGAACGGACCGATCATCGACGGCACGACCCAGGCCGCCGCGAAGGCCGCGAACACCTTGCCGTGCAGCTGCGACGGATAGAGCCGCGCGACCACGACGTAGAGCGCGACGGTCTGGCCACCGGTGCCGAGCCCCTGCACGAGCCGCCCGATCAGGAACTGGTGCATCGTGACGGCGAAGCCCGAGATCAACAGCCCCAGGATGAACAGCGAGACCGCGACGTAGAGGGCGCCTCGCGGACCCCGCGCATCAGACCAGGCGCCCGCGGCGACCATGCCGATCACGCTCGTCGCCAGCGTGCCGGCGAACGCGACCGCGTACAGCGACTGGCCGTCGAGCGCGTCGCTCACGACCGGCATCACCGTCGTCACGGCGAGAGCCTCGATGGCCCCGAGGAAGATCAGTGCGATGGCGCCGACGGTGACCCAGATGCGTTCGCGGTCCCAGATCGAAGCGGCGGTCGCGGTCTCCGTCATCGGCCCACGAGCGCGGCGATGCGCTCGACGGCCTCGGTGAGGATCTCGGGATTCGTGCCGAAGTTCAACCTCACGAACCCCTCCCCCTCTGCACCGAAGGTCGATCCGGCGTTCAACGCCACCTTCGCGTCCTTGAGGATGCGGCGGGCGGGGCTGTCGCCGAGTCCGAGGCGGGAGACGTCGATCCACGCCAGGTAGCCCGCATCGGGGATGCGATAGCGGGCGCCGGGCAGGAGCCGTGCGAGGAGGTCCTCCAGCAGCACCCGATTGCGATCGAGGGTGCGCACGAGACCGTCGAGCCACTCGTCGCTCTCCTCGCCGAACGCGGCGACGGCGGCGAGGAGACCCAGCTGCCCTGTGCGCCAGACGACCTCGACCGGCAGAGAGCGGAGCACAGCCGTCGTCGCGTCGTCGGCGGTGACCATCAGCGCGCACTTGAGGCCCGCCAGGTTGAAGGCCTTGCTGGCGCTGACGACCGCGTAGCCGACGCGCTGGGCGACCGGACTCACCGAGAGGAACGGCGTGAACCCGGTGCCGGGCTGCGCGAGCAGCGCATGGATCTCATCCGACACCACCGCGGCGTCGAACTCGTCCGCGAGGTCCGCGAGCGCGGCCAGCGCGTCGCGGTCGTGCACGGTACCGGTCGGGTTGTGCGGGTTGCACAGCAGGATCGCCCGCGCGCCGTCTTCGAAAGCAGAGCGGATGCCGTCGAGGTCGAGCTCCCAGGCGGTGCCGGTGTCGCGGAGCGGCACCCGTTCCACCTCGGCTCCCGCTTCCTCCACGAGGTCGTAGAACGGCGGGTAGACGGGCGGCGTCACGATCACGCGCTCGCCCGGCTGCACGACGCGACGGAGGATCTCGACGATCCCCATGCTGACATCGGCCGTGGACCGCAGGCGCGCCGGGTCCACCTCCCAGTCGAAGCGGCGCTTCGCGAACGCGGCATACGTCTCGGCCAGCGGGCCCCGCGACGCGATGTACCCGGTGTCGCCCGTCTCGATCGCGCGCCGCAGCGCCGCCTGCACCGTCGGCGCCAGCGGGAAGTCGGTCTCCGCCACGAACAGCGGCAGGACGTCGGCGGGATACTCCCGCCACTTCTCGCTGGTGCGCTCACGGAGCTCGCTCAACGGCAGCGCTTCGACCTCGACCATGTTCCTCCGGGCTTCCCCTCGCTGGTGCGCGCTCGGCGATGAGGCACGAGCGCGTCGGCCGCCGCGCGGCAGTGCTCCGATCCGCGTCAGATCGCGAAGCCGAGCGCGCGCATCATGTCGCGTCCGTCGTCGGTGATCTTCTCGGGACCCCACGGCGGCATCCACACCCAGTTGATGCGGAAGCGATCGACGACGTTGTCCAGCGCCTGGGCCGTCTGGTCCTCGAGGACGTCGGTGAGCGGGCACCCGGCGCTGGTCAGCGTCATGTGGATGACGAGAGCGTCGTTCTCGTCATCCCAAGCGAGATCGTAGATGAGGCCGAGGTCGACGACGTTGATCCCGAGCTCGGGATCCATGACGTCCTTGAGCGCCTCGGTGACCTCGTCGTACTTCTCGTCCGTGAGGGTCGCTGTCATGGCTGTCAGCCTACGCCTCGACGGGAGCCGTGGGGTCGAGGAAGCGGTCGTAGCCCTCTTCCTCGAGACGGTCGGCGAGCTCGGGGCCGCCCTCCTCCACGATCTTGCCCGCGACGACCACGTGCACGAAGTCGGGGCGGATGTAGCGGAGGATGCGCGTGTAGTGCGTGATCAGCAGCACGCCGAGACCGGTGGCCTCCTTGGCGCGGTTGACGCCCTCGGAGACGATCTTCAGCGCGTCGACGTCGAGACCGGAGTCGGTCTCGTCGAGGACGGCGAACTTCGGCTTGAGCACCTCGAGCTGGAGGATCTCGTGGCGCTTCTTCTCGCCACCGGAGAAGCCCTCGTTGACGTTGCGCTGCGCGAACTTCGGGTCCATGCGCAGGTTCGACATCGCCTGCTTGACGTCCTTGGTCCAGCTGCGGATCGCGGGGGCCTCGCCGTCGAGCGCGGTCTTCGCCGTGCGCAGGAAGTTGGTCACCGTGACTCCGGGGATCTCTACCGGGTACTGCATGGCGAGGAACAGACCGGCGCGGGCGCGCTCATCCACGCTCATCTCCAGGACGTCCTGGCCGTCGAAGGTGATGGAGCCGGAGGTCACCGTGTACTTCGGGTGGCCGGCGATCGTGTACGCGAGGGTCGACTTGCCCGAGCCGTTGGGGCCCATGATGGCGTGAGTCTCACCCGTGTTCATCGTGAGGGTGATTCCATTGAGGATCGGGGTGGTCCCCGCCTCCGTCTCGACCGTCACGTGGAGGTCGCGGATTTCGAGAACAGACATTCAAACTTCCTTTGTCACAGTCGGATCGATGAGCACGTCGTCGCCGTCGATCTCGACGACGTAGACCGGGACGGGCTCGAAAGCGGGGAGATTCTGGGGCTTGCCGGTGAGCAGCGAGAACGCCGAGCCATGAGCCCAGCACTCGACGGTGTCGCCCTCGACGAAGCCCTCGGAGAGGGAGATGTCGCCGTGCGTGCAGGTGTCTCCGATGGCGTGGATCACGCCGTCGGAGTCCTTGATGACGGTGATCGGCACGCCGGCGGGGTCGACCCGCAGCGGCATGTCGGTCTCGAGGTCGGCGACGCCGCAGACGCGCTCGGCGCTCACGCGGTCACCGCCGCGAGCTCCGTCTCGATCGTCGCGAGCAGCTCGGTCTCGAGCGCCGGGATGCCGAGGCGCTGGACGATGTCGCTGAGGAAGCCGAGCACCACCAGACGCCGCGCCTCCTCCTCGGAGATGCCGCGGGCCTGCAGGTAGAACAGCTGCTCGTCGTCGAAACGTCCCGTCGCGCTGGCGTGGCCGGCGCCGAGGATGTCGCCCGTCTCGATCTCGAGGTTAGGGATCGAGTCGGCGCGCGCGCCCTCGGTGAGGACCAGGTTGCGGTTCGCCTCGTAGGAGTCGGTGCCGGTCGCGTTCGCGCCGATCAGCACGTCGCCGATCCACACGCTGTGCGCTCCCTCGCCCTGCAGCGCGCCCTTGTAGAGGACGTCGCCCTTGGTGTGGGCGCCCTTGTGATGCAGGTAGACCTGGCTCTCCAGGTGCTGACCGGCATCCGCGTAGGAGAGACCGTAGAGGTACCCCTCTGAGCCGTTGCCCGCGAGCTCGACGTTCGGGTTCACCCGGACGAGAGCGCCGCCGAAGCTGATCACGAAGTGCTTGAGGGTCGCGTCCGCGCCCACGCGGGCCTGGTGCGCCGACGTGTGGATCGCGTCGTCCTGCCACTGCTGCAGGCTCACGACGGTGAGCCTGGAGCCGTCACGGGCGATGATCTCGACGTTCTGCGAGTACTGCGCCGAGCCGGAGTGCGCGAGGACCACGGTCGCGGAGCTGTGCTCGAGCGCCTCGATCACGATGTGCGCATCGGCGCGGAGCCCGGCGCCGAGGCCGGTCACCTGCACGAGGATGGGCTCGGCGACCTCCTCCTCGCGCGGGATGCGGATGTGCAGAGCCTCGGTGGCGCCTTGCCAGGCGACGGCGGCCGTGATGTCCTCCGCGAGGAAGACCTCACCGCGCGGAGCGTCGCCCGCCGCGAGCGGAGCCGCGACGTACTCCTCACCCGCGGGGAAGGCGTAGCTGACGCCGTCGTTGGGCGCGGCGACCTCGAAGAGCGGCTTCAGCTGCGCGACCGGGGTGTGCTTCCAGTTGACCTCTCGGCCCGAAGGAGCGCCGAAGTCGGTCGGATCGAAGGAGTGCGGACGCTCTGAGCGGGTCTGCACCGGGACGAAACCGGCGTCGGCCACCTGGGCGGCCGGGTCGATGTGCGCGTTCGTGTGCTGCGCCTCTGCGGGCGCGGTCGTAGGGGCCGTCACTAGCCGACCGATCCTTCCATGCCCATCTCGATGAGCTTGTTCAGTTCCATCGCGTACTCCATGGGCAGCTCACGCGCGATCGGCTCGATGAAGCCGCGCACGATCATCGCCATCGCCTCGTCCTCGGGCATGCCGCGGGACTGCAGGTAGAAGAGCTGCTCCTCGCTGACCTTCGAGACCGTGGCCTCGTGACCCAGCTGGACGTCGTCGACGCGGATGTCGATCGCAGGGTAGGTGTCGCTGCGGGACTTCGTGTCGACGAGCAGGGCATCGCAGCGCACGGTGTTCGCGGAGTGGTGCGCGGCGGCATCCACCCGCACCTCGCCGCGGTAGCCGGCGCGACCGCCGCCACGGGCGATCGACTTCGAGACGATCGACGACTGCGTGTACGGCGCCATGTGGATCATCTTGGCGCCGGCGTCCTGGTGCTGGCCGGGGCCCGCGAAGGCGACCGAGAGGGTCTCGCCCTTGGCGTGCTCGCCCATCAGGTAGATCGACGGGTACTTCATCGTCACCTTGGAGCCGATGTTGCCGTCGACCCACTCCATGGTCGCGCCCTCGTGGGCGACGGCACGCTTGGTGACGAGGTTGTAGACGTTGTTCGACCAGTTCTGGATCGTCGTGTAGCGCACGCGGGCGTTCTTCTTCACGATGATCTCGACGACGGCCGAGTGCAGCGAGTCCGACTTGTAGATCGGAGCCGTGCAGCCCTCGATGTAGTGGACGTAGCTGTCCTCGTCGGCGATGATCAGGGTCCGCTCGAACTGGCCCATGTTCTCCGTGTTGATGCGGAAATAGGCCTGCAGCGGGATCTCCACGTGAACACCCTTGGGGACGTACACGAACGAGCCGCCGGACCAGACGGCCGTGTTCAGCGCCGCGAACTTGTTGTCGCCGGCGGGGATCACGGTGCCGAAGTACTCCTCGAAGAACTCGGGGTGCTCGCGCAGCGCGGTGTCGGTGTCCATGAAGATGACGCCCTGCTCCTCCAGGTCCTCGCGGATCTGGTGGTAGACGACCTCGGACTCGTACTGCGCGGCCACGCCGGCAACGAGTCGCTGGCGCTCGGCCTCGGGGATGCCGAGACGCTCGTAGGTCTCGCGGATCTCCGCGGGGAGCTCCTCCCACGACTGCGCCTGCTTCTCCGTGGAGCGCACGAAGTACTTGATGTTGTCGAAGTCGATGTCGCTGAGGTCGGCGCCCCAGGTCGGCATCGGCTTGCGTCCGAAGAGCTGATAGCCCTTGAGACGCGTCTTCAGCATCCATTCGGGTTCGTCCTTGAGGGCAGAGATGCCTCGGACCACCTCTTCGGAGATGCCGCGCTTCGCCACGGCTCCCGCGGCGTCGGCATCGTGCCAGCCGAACTCGTACACCCCCAGACCGTCAAGCTCCGGGCGGTCGATCAGCACATCCGACATCACACACTCTCCTTATTGGGCCTCAACGGTGTCATCCGCCCCGACACACCTGATCCCCGTCGAGTCTGCGGGAGCGGGTGCCGCTGGTGGGGCCCTCATCACCGGCGCTTCCATCGCGCCTAAACTGTCAGGGATGCATTCCGCGGTCACGCGGGCATCCCAACACCCCGATTCTACAGGTTCCCCCAGACGTGCGGGCCGTCATGTCCGCGTCACGGGGGTTCCGGAGGACCCATGCCCGACACCGCCACCGCCGACTCCCCCGCAACGAGGACCGGCTTTCTGTCCCGCGTCCATGATTGGCTGCCCTCCGAGATCGGCCGCCGACTGACCGTCGCGGCCTGGCTGTCGTTCCTCGCCGAGGTCATCATCATCGGCACCGGAGGGGCCGTCCGCCTCACCGGTTCGGGGCTCGGCTGCTCGCAGTGGCCGCTGTGCACGCCCGAGTCGCTCGTGCCGACGCCCGAGCAGGGCATCCACGGCATCATCGAGTTCGGCAACCGCACCATGACCGGAGTGGTCGGCCTCCTCGCACTCGCCGTGGTGTTCTTCGTCCTCCGCTTCCGCGCCCGGCGTCGCGACCTCTGGGTGCTCTCGATCGTTGTGCTCGGCGGCATCGTGATGCAGGCCGTCGTGGGCGGCATCACCGTGTGGACGGGCCTGAACCCGTTCATCGTCGGCTTCCACTACGTGTCGTCGCTGCTGCTGGTGTGCATCACCGCGGCGTTCCTCGTTCGTCTGTACGCGGTCCCCGGACCGCGCGAGAAGGCGGTGCCCGCCTGGTTCGCGATCCTCTCGCACGTGACCGGCCTCGCCCTCGCCGTCACGATCGTCTTCGGCGTGCTGACCACGGGTTCCGGCCCGCACTCCGGTGACGCCGAGGTGCTCCGTCACGGCTTCGACGCCACCGTCCTCGCGCACGTGCACTCGTGGCCGGGCTACATCCTCGCCGGACTCGTCGCGGTGCTGACGATCTCCGCCTGGGCGCTGCGCCTCGAACCCCGCAGATGGCTGCTCGTCCTCGTGGCGGCGATCCTCGTGCAGGTCGGGGTCGGCGTGTGGCAGGCCCGCGAAGGACTCCCGGAGATCCTCGTCGGCATCCACATGGTGCTCGCCGCCCTGTCGGCGGCGACCTACACCGTCGTGGTGCTCCACCTCAAGCGCCCCGCATCGCCGCGATCCTGATCCACCCAGCCGACACATAGACGGCACATCGGAGACGCAACAGAAGCTGCGTCAAGGTGGGCGGCATGAAAAAGTCACTCACGCACAGCATCGGCTTCTGGCTCCTCCTGCTCGTCTCCCTCGTCGCCGCGGCGGTCGGCGGATGGATCATCTCGGGCCAGCTGAGCACGATGACCTCGACGCTGCTCGACGGCACCGCCACCGGTGTCGAGGTCTACGTCGGGCAGTCGCTCATCGTGTTCGGCGCTGCGCTCGTCGGCGCCGGCGTGCTCGGGATCCTGATCGCGCTCGCGCTCGTCGCCGTGCAGTCGATCCTTCCGACGTCGCAGCCGGTCGCCGTCGAGGCCATCGACTGGACTGCTCAGAGCGCGCCCGCCGAGGACGTCGCGTCGGCAGAGCTCGAGGCCGTGGAGCCCGAGTCGGTCGTCGATCCCGAGACTGTCGCGGAGACCGCGTCAGAGGACTCCGCGACCGAGGATCAGAACGGGAGCAGCGGGTCGATCGCAACCGCGACGAAGATCAGCGTTAAGTAGGTGATCGAGGCGTGGAAGACCCTCATCGGACGCGCCTCGGTCCCCCGCACCGCACGGTTGTACAGGCGGTGCGACTCGTAGATGAACCAGCCGCCGAAGACGAGCGCGGAGACGGTGTAGACGAGCCCCATGTTCGCGATCGGCACGAGCAGCAGCGAGCAGGCGACGGTCGCCCAGGCGTAGAGGATGACCTGGAGTCCGACCTGCGACGCGTTGCGGGTGACGCCGAGCATGGGGACGTCGACGTCGTCGTAGTCGTCCTTGTACTTCATGGAGAGCGGCCAGTAGTGCGGCGGCGTCCAGAGGAAGATCAGGGCGAAGAGGATGAAGGCCGGCCAGTCCAGGGAGCCGGTCACGGCCGCCCAGCCGATCAGCACGGGGAAGCATCCGGCGATGCCGCCCCACACGATGTTCTGCTCCGTGCGGCGCTTGAGGATCATCGTGTAGATCACGACGTAGAAGAAGATGGCGGATGCCGAGAGCACCGCGGCCAGCCAGTTCGTCGTCACGTACAGCCACACCGTCGAGAGGACGGCGAGGGTCCATGAGAACACGAGCGCACCGCGCGGCGTGATCTCGCCGGTGACGAGCGGCCGGTTCTCGGTGCGGTGCATGTGCGCGTCGATGTCGCGATCGAGGTACATGTTGAACGCCGCTGCGGAGCCGGCGCTCATGGAGCCGCCGATCACCGTCGCGAGGACGAGCCACAGGTTCGGCAGGCCGCCCTGAGCGAGGAACATCACCGGGACGGTGGAGACCAGGAGGAGTTCGAGCACGCGCGGCTTCGTGAGGGCGACGTAGGCCTTCACCGTACGACCGACGGACTTCTTCGCAACGGTCTGATCAGACATCGTCGAGATCTCGATCGCCTCCTCCGGGCACGCGTGGGCAGCCCTTTCAGTCTAGGGCACGGGGCGAGAGCCGCCGTCCGCCCGTCCGCGCACCAGCAGGGGAATTCCTCTCCCCTGAATGCGTTGTAGTCCGATGTAACGCGGTAACACGCACCGCTATGCTGAAAACACTCGCGCGCCCGGCGCTCAAGCATCCCCTTCCGTATCGTTGCGGACCGCGACAGTGCATACCGGGCGCTCTCGAACTGTTGAGAAGGGCTTCACCGTGTCGGAATTGCAGTGGGAAGAGATCGATCGGCGCGCGGTGGACACCGCTCGGCTGCTGGCGGCGGATGCCGTGGAGAAGGTCGGCAACGGCCACCCCGGCACCGCGATGAGCCTGGCGCCGGCCGCCTACCTGCTGTACCAGCGGGTACTGCGTCATGATCCCGCCGACACCGACTGGCTCGGCCGC
Organism: Microbacterium sp. LWH10-1.2; assembly: GCF_038397765.1. Classification (NCBI taxonomy): domain Bacteria; kingdom Bacillati; phylum Actinomycetota; class Actinomycetes; order Micrococcales; family Microbacteriaceae; genus Microbacterium; species Microbacterium sp. LWH10-1.2. The sequence continues at coordinate 1,277,444 of NZ_CP151638.1, read as the reverse complement.
GACCGCTTCATCCTCTCCGCTGGCCACTCCTCCCTCACGCAGTACGTCGAGCTCTACCTCGGCGGCTTCGGACTGGAGCTCGACGACCTCAAGGCTCTGCGCACGTGGGGCTCGCTGACCCCCGGCCACCCCGAGTACGGCCACACCAAGGGTGTGGAGATCACCACCGGCCCGCTCGGCCAGGGTCTCGCCTCCGCGGTCGGGTTCGCCTACGCCTCGCGCTACGAGCGCGGCCTCTTCGACCCCGAGGCCGCTGCGGGCACCAGCCCCTTCGACCACTTCATCTACGTGATCGCCGGCGACGGCGACCTGCAGGAGGGCGTCACCAGCGAGGCCTCGTCGCTCGCGGGCCACCAGCAGCTCGGCAACCTCATCGCGATCTACGACTCCAACCAGATCTCCATCGAGGACGACACGAACGTCGCCTTCACCGAGGACGTCGCGAAGCGCTACGAGTCCTACGGCTGGCAGGTCCAGGTCGTCGACTGGAAGAAGACCGGCCAGTACGTCGAGGACGTCGCCGAGCTCTACGCCGCGATCGAGGCGGCCAAGGGCGAGACCGACAAGCCGTCGCTCATCATCCTCAAGACGATCATCGGCTGGCCGTCGCCCGGAAAGCAGAACTCCGGCAAGATCCACGGCTCCGCCCTCGGCGCGGACGAGCTCGCCGCGACCAAGAAGGTCCTCGGCTTCGACCCTGAGGAGCACTTCGCGGTCGCCGACGACGTCATCGCTCACACCCGCGGCCTCGCGGCACGCTCCGCAGAGGTCCGCGCGGCCTGGCAGGAGTCGTTCGACGCCTGGGCGGCGGCGAACCCCGAGCGCAAGACCCTGCTCGACCGCCTGGAGGCCAAGGAGCTTCCGGCCGGCATCGACGCGGCCCTCCCCGTGTTCGAGGCGGGCAAGGACGTGTCGACCCGTGCCGCATCCGGCCAGGTCATCAACGCCCTCGCCGCCGAGCTCCCCGAGCTCTGGGGCGGTTCGGCCGACCTCGCCGAGTCGAACCTCACCACGATCAAGGACGCCAAGTCCTTCATCCCCGCCGAGTGGTCCACCCACGAGTGGTCGGGCAGCCCCTACGGCCGCGTGCTGCACTTCGGCATCCGCGAGCACGCGATGGGTGCGATCGTCAACGGCATCAAGCTGCACGGTCCGACCCGTCCGTTCGGCGGCACGTTCCTGATCTTCAGCGACTACATGCGCCCGCCGGTGCGTCTGGCCGCACTCATGGACGTGCCCAGCATCTTCGTGTGGACGCACGACTCCGTCGCCCTCGGAGAGGACGGCCCGACACACCAGCCGATCGAGCAGATCGCCACGCTGCGCGCCATCCCGAACTTCACGCTCGTGCGTCCGGCCGACGCCAACGAGACCGCGGCGTCCTGGCTGGAGATCCTCCGCCGCCAGGGAGGCCCGACCGGCATCGCCCTGACCCGTCAGAACATCCCCGTGTTCGCGCGCGGCGAGGGCGCGGCATCCGGCGACACCTTCGCCTCCGCGTCGAACGTCTCGAAGGGCGCGTACGTGCTGGCCGAGGCGCCGAACGGCACCCCCGACGTGATCATCATCGCCACCGGTTCCGAGGTCCAGCTGGCCGTCGACGCGCGTGCGGCGCTCGCTGCCGAGGGCGTGAACGTCCGTGTCGTCTCCGCGCCCTCTCTGGAGTGGTTCGCCGAGCAGGACGAGGCGTACCGTGAGAGCGTGCTCCCGAAGAGCATCACCGCCCGGGTCTCGGTCGAGGCCGGTTCCGTGCTCAGCTGGCGCGGGATCGTCGGCGACCGCGGCCGCTCGGTCGGCATCGACCACTTCGGCGCCTCCGCCGACTACAAGACCCTGTTCGAGAAGTTCGGGATCACCACCGAAGCCGTCATCCAGGCGGCACGCGAGACCATCAAGGAGAACGCATGAGCACCCCCACCTCAGACCTCGCAGCCGCCGGTGTCAGCATCTGGCTCGACGACCTGTCCCGCACCCGCATCTCCTCCGGCAACCTCGCCGAGCTGATCGCCTCGCGCAACGTCACGGGCGTCACCACCAACCCGACGATCTTCGCGAACGCCATCACGAACCCCGACGACACGTCGTACGACGCGCAGGTCGCCGAGCTCGCGGCATCCGGCGCGACCGCGGAGGAGGCCGTGTTCGCGGCCACCACGCAGGACGTGGCCGCCGCGCTCGACGTGTTCCGCCCCGTGTGGGAGGCCACCGGCCACGTCGACGGACGCGTGTCGATCGAGGTCTCCCCCGACCTCGCGCACGACACGGACGGCACGGTCACCCAGGCCACGCAGCTGTGGGCCACGGTCGACCGCCCGAACCTGCTCGTGAAGATCCCCGCGACCAAGGCCGGCCTTCCCGCGATCGCGCAGGCGATCGGCGCGGGCATCAGCGTCAACGTCACGCTGATCTTCAGCCTCGAGCGCTACGCCGAGGTCATCGAGGCGTACCTGACCGGTCTCGAGACCGCGAAGGCGGCGGGCATCGACCTCTCGACCATCGAGTCGGTCGCGTCCTTCTTCGTGTCGCGGGTCGACACCGAGACCGACAAGCGCCTCGCCGCCATCGGCTCGGACGCCGCGGACGCCCTCAAGAACAAGGCCGGCCTCGCCAACGCGCGCCTCGCCTACGAGCTCTACGAGAAGACCTTCGCCGGTGAGCGCGCGCAGGCGCTGATCGCCGCGGGCGCGAACCCGCAGCGCCCGCTGTGGGCGTCGACCGGGGTCAAGGACCCGAACCTGCCCGACACCCTCTACGTCACGGAGCTCGTCGCCGCGGGCGTCGTCAACACGATGCCCGAGAAGACGCTCGAGGCGACGTTCGACCACGGCGTCGTCACCGGCGACACGATCACGGGCGGCTACGAGGAGGCCCGCGCGGTCTTCGCGGGGCTCGCCGACCTCGGCATCGACTTCGCCGACGTCACCCAGGTGCTCGAGGACGAGGGCGTCGCGAAGTTCATCGACTCCTGGCACGACCTGCTCAGCCAGGTGAGCGAAGGGCTCGAGGCGCAGCGATGACCTTCGCGCTGCACGCCTCGGGCGCGGCGAAGGCCGCGATCGAGGAGAGCGTCCCCGGACTGGTGCACGACCTCGTCGCGTCGCGCATCACCGGGGGCGACGCGACCCTCTGGGGCCCGGATGCCGAGTCCGAGGCCGCCGTGCGGCTCGGATGGGTCGAGGCCGTGTCGATCTCGCGTCCCCTCGTGGGTGAGATCGTGGCGCTGCGCGACGAGCTCGCCGCGAAGGGCGTCACGCGCGTCGTCCTCGCGGGCATGGGCGGATCCTCCCTCGCCCCCGAGGTCATCTCGCAGACGGCGGGCGTTCCGCTCACGATCCTCGACTCGACCTCGCCGGCGCAGGTGCTCGCCGCTCTCGACGACGGACTCGAGAGCACCGTCCTCGTCGTGTCGTCGAAGTCCGGCTCCACCGTGGAGACCGACTCTCAGCGCCGCACGTTCGAGACGGCGTTCCGCGACCTCGGCGTCGATCCCGTCGAGCGCATCATCGTGGTCACCGACCCCGGTTCGCCTCTCGACGCCTCGGCCCGCGACGCCGGCTATCGCGTCTTCAACGCCGATCCGAACGTGGGTGGACGCTACTCGGCGCTCACCGCGTTCGGTCTCGTCCCCTCGGGTCTCGCCGGCGTCGACATCGACGAGCTGCTCGACGAGGCCGAGGCCTCGCTGCTGGAGGTCGCGGTCGACTCCGCCGAGAACCCGGCTCTCCGCCTCGCAGCGGCGATCGCGGCCACCAGCCCGCGCCGTGACAAGCTCGGGCTCATCACCGACGGCACGCACATCAACGGCCTGCCCGACTGGATCGAGCAGCTCATCGCGGAGTCCACGGGCAAGGACGGCACCGGCATCCTCCCCGTCGTCCTGCTGCCCGTGTCCCCGGAGCTCGACGCGAACCCCGCCGACCTGCAGATCGTGCGCCTGGTCGATGACGCGAACGAGTTCCACCTCCGCGAGAAGCACCAGGGCGAGATCCTCGTCTCCGGCACGCTCGGCGCGCAGTTCATCGTCTGGGAGTATGCGACGGCCATCGCCGGATACCTGCTCGGCATCAACCCGTTCGACCAGCCCGACGTCGAGTCCGCCAAGATCGCTGCCCGCGGTCTGCTGGACGCCCGCCCGGAGGCCACGGCTCCGGCGTTCGTCGAGAACAGCGTCGAGGTCCGCGTGTCCGACCCCGAGCTCGCCGCCTCCGGCACGATCGAGGGCGTCCTCGACGCCCTGTGGGCCCGACTGGGCGACGACGGCTACGTCTCGATCCAGGCCTATGTGAACCGACTCGACGTCCCGCAGCTGCAGGGCCTCCGCGAGCTCGTCGCCGCCGACTCCGGTCGACCGACGACCTTCGGCTGGGGACCCCGCTTCCTGCACTCCACCGGTCAGTACCACAAGGGCGGTCCGGCGCAGGGCGTGTTCCTCCAGCTCCTGGAGCGCACCGACGTCGACCTCGAGATCCCCGGTCGGCCGTTCACGTTCGGTCAGCTCATCGAGGCGCAGGCCGCGGGTGACGCCGCGGTGCTCGCGGAGCACGGCCGTCCGGTCGTCACGCTGACGATCACCGACTCGTCGGCAGACGTGCTCACCCTTTTCGAAGCAGCACAGAAGTAAGCAGCCAGGAGAATCCCCCACCGATGTCTGTTCCCATCTCGCGCGGGCACAACCCGCTGCGCGACCCCGATGATCGCCGTCTCAACAGGATCGCCGGGCCCAGCGCCCTGGTGATCTTCGGCGTGACCGGCGATCTGTCGCGCAAGAAGCTCATGCCCGCGGTCTACGACCTCGCCAACCGGGGCCTGCTCCCGCCGGGCTTCGCGCTCGTCGGATTCGCCCGAAGGGACTGGGAGGATCAGGACTTCGCGCAGGTCGTGTACGACGCGGTCAAGCAGCACGCGCGAACCCCCTTCCGCGAGGAGACGTGGACGCAGCTGCTCCAGGGCATCCGCTTCGTGTCCGGCGAGTTCGACAACCCCGAGTCGTTCCGCAAGCTCCGTGAGACGGTGGATCAGCTCGACGTGGAACGGGGCACGATGGGCAACCACGCGTTCTACCTGTCGATCCCGCCGAAGTCGTTCGCGGTCGTCGCGCAGCAGCTCAAGGACTCGGGCCTCGTCGGAGACGACGAGGGAGAGGACCGCTGGCGCCGGGTCGTGATCGAGAAGCCTTTCGGGCACGACCTCGAGTCCGCTCGCGAGCTGAACAAGGCCCTCGAGGTGGCGTTCTCCGCGGACTCGATCTTCCGCATCGACCACTACCTCGGCAAGGAGACGGTCCAGAACATCCTGGCGCTGCGCTTCGCCAACGAGCTGTACGAGCCGATCTGGAACCGCAACTACGTCGACCACGTGCAGATCACGATGGCCGAGGACATCGGCGTCGGCGGCCGCGCCGGCTACTACGACGGCGTCGGCGCAGCCCGTGACGTCATCCAGAACCACCTGCTGCAGCTTCTCGCCCTCACCGCGATGGAAGAGCCGATCAGCCTGTCCGCGGAGCACCTGCGTGCCGAGAAGGAGAAGGTCCTCGCGGCGGTGCACGTCCCGGACGACCTCGCCCTGGCGACCGCACGCGGGCAGTACGCCGGGGGGTGGCAGGGCGGCGAGAAGGTCACCGGCTTCCTCGACGAGGAGGGGATGAACCCCGAGTCGGCGACGGAGACCTACGCGGCCATCAAGCTGGAGATCGACACCCGCCGCTGGTCGGGGGTGCCGTTCTACCTGCGCACCGGCAAGCGGCTCGGCCGACGGGTGACCGAGGTCGCGGTCGTCTTCAAGCGCGCACCGGAGCACCTGTTCGGGCGCAGCAACACGTCGGAGCTCGGTCAGAACGCTCTCGTGATCCGCGTTCAGCCCGATGAGGGCGTGACCATCCGGTTCGGCTCGAAGGTGCCGGGCAACGGCACGAACGTCCGCGACGTGACGATGGACTTCGGCTACGGGCACGCCTTCACCGAGGCGAGCCCCGAGGCCTACGAGCGCCTGATCCTCGACGTCCTGCTGGGCGATCCGCCGCTGTTCCCGCGGCACGAGGAGGTCGAGCTCTCATGGAAGATCCTCGACCCGGTCGAGGAGTACTGGGCTGCCGAGGGCGGCCCCGTCGAGCAGTATGCACCCGGATCGTGGGGCCCGGCATCCGCTGATGCCCTGTTGGCCCGCGACGGACGAGTCTGGAGACGCCCGTGATCATCGACCTTCCCGACACGACCGTCAGCCAGGTCGCGAAGAACCTCGTCAAGGCCCGTGAGGAGGGCGGCGTCGTCGCTCTCGGCCGCGTGCTCACCCTGGTCATCTCGGCGCGGAACGGCGTCGCAGAGGCCGCCATCGACGCGGCCAACGACGCATCACGCGAGCACCCGATGCGCGTCATCGTGCTCACCACCGGTGGTGGCGAGTCGCGACTCGACGCCCAGATCCGCGTCGGCGGAGACGCCGGAGCCAGCGAGGTCGTCGTGCTGCGCGCCTACGGCGATGCGGCGAGCAACGAGGAGAGCCTCATCACCGGCCTCCTCCTCCCCGACGCCCCGGTGGTGGCCTGGTGGCCGGAAGAGGCGCCCGTCTCCCCCGCGACCTCGCCGCTCGGCAGGATCGCCCAGCGCCGCATCACGGATGCCGCGACCTCCCCCGACGTGCGCGACCGACTCGCCCTGCTCGGCGAGACGCACGCCCCCGGAGACACGGATCTGGCCTGGACCCGGCTCACGCACTGGCGCGAGCAGCTCGCCGCGGTGCTCGATCAGCCTCCGTACCTCGGGGTGACGGACGTCGAGGTGCGCGGCGCCGTCGCTTCGCCCTCGACCGCGCTGCTCGCGGCCTGGCTGCAGATGGCGCTCGACGTGCCGGTGCGCTGGTCGTACGAGGACCCTGAGCACTGGCAGGAGGGCATCAAGTCGGTGCGGCTCACCCGTGCAGACGGTGACATCCTGCTGGAGCGTCCGACCCCGGGCATCGCCGTGCTCACGCAGCCCGAGCAGCCCGACCACGACCTCCACCTGCCGCGCCGCACGCTCAGGGAGTGCCTCGCCGAGGAGCTGCGTCGCCTCGACCCCGATGTCCTGTACGGTCGAGTCATCACCGAGGGCTGGGAGAAGCTGGGTCCGCCCGAGACAGGAGAATGATGTCGATGCAGACAGCGTCCGCAGAGAAGCGGGTCGTCGTCGAACCCACCCCCGCCGCCGTCGCGGCGCGGGTGGCCGACCGGTTCATCGCTCGGTTGCGAGCACGCACGCGCAACGGCCGGATCGCCCACATCGCCCTCACGGGCGGTTCGATGGGCGGTGCGGTGCTGCGCGCGACGGCGGAGAATCCGCGGTCGGCCGACATCGACTGGTCTCTCGTCCACTTCTGGTGGGGCGACGAACGCTTCGTGCCCCGTGCTCACGCCGACCGCAACGCCGTGCAGTCCCGAGCGGCTCTCCTGGACAGCATCCCGGTCCCCGTCGAGAACGTCCACGAGATCGCAGCATCCGACAGCGGCCTCACCCTCGACGAGGCGGCCACCGCGTACGCGGCGGAGCTCGCGCGGTTCGGAACCGATGAGAATCCGTGGCCGTCGTTCGCGGTGTGCTTCCTGGGCGTCGGACCCGACGGCCACATCGCCTCGCTCTTCCCGGACCGCCCGGAGGTCACGGTGACGGATGCCGCAGCCCTGCCCGTGCGCGACTCCCCCAAGCCTCCGCCGGAGCGCGTCACGCTCACCCGACCGGTGCTGAACTCCTCCAAGCGCGTCTGGCTCGTGCTCACGGGCGCCGACAAGGCCTCCGCGCTCGGTCTGGCCCTCGCGGGCGCCAGCTACACCAGCGTGCCCGCAGCGGGTGCCAAGGGGCGCAAGCGGACGATCTTCTTCGTCGACGAGGCTGCTGCCTCCGAGGTCTCCCCCGACCTCATCGACCCCGCGTACTGATCGGACGCGAACCCGGACCTCGACGGTCGTGACGGTCGTGGAGCCCGAGTGCGCGGAGAGCTCCTACTTCTGCTCGTCCGCTCCTGTGGCGCCTTCGCTCCCCCGCGGGATGCCGAGTTCCTGACTCTCGCTGAGAACCTGCGGGTGGTACCGGGCGAGACCGACCACGCCCCACACCGCGATGGCGCCGGCGACCCCGAAGATCACGAGCACCCAGCCGGGCGCCGCCGCCGCTTCGCCGAGCACGAGCATTCCGATGAGCACCGCGATCAGCGGGTCGACCACCGTGAGACCGGCGATGACGAGGTCGGGCGGACCGGAGCTGTACGCGGTCTGCACGAAGTACGCGCCGACGGCGGATGCCGCGATCAGGGCGATCACGCACACGAGGGTGATCCACTCGAAGTTGCCGGCCTCGATGCGATTGATGACCGCTTTGGCGAGGGTTGCCACGAAGCCGTAGAGGATGCCGGCGCCGATGACGTAGAAAAGAGCCCGCATGCGGTGACGCAGCACGAGCCAGCAGGCGCCGAGCACGATGATCACGACGAGCAGGATCGCCAGGATCGTGAAGAGCTCGATGTCGCTGATGGGTTTCTCCGCCGCGAAGATCGCGGCGAAGGAGACGAAGAGGAAGATGCCGCCGACGCAGCAGACGATCGCGGTGATGGACTGCCTCGTCGGCGTGTGTCCGGAGACCCTGGCGTTGAGCAGGGTCGTGATCACGAGGGCGATCGCGCCGAGCGGCTGCACCACGATCAGCGGCGCCTGGGAGAGCGCGGCGAGCTGGCACACGATGGCCAGTCCGAGCATGAGCGTGCCGATGATCCAGGACGGACGCGTCAGCAGTCTTCTGATCTGGTCGAGACTCAGCCCGGTCGCGCCGTCCGCGCCGCTGAGCTGCTCGACCTTCTCCACCCCACGGTGCTGATACTGCGCGCCGAGGGACATGAAGACGGCGCCCGCGAGGGCGAGCGGGATGCCCAGGAGGAGTCGCGGATTCTGGAAGACGCCGACGAGCTGGTCGCCGACATCCGCCCCACTCATCCATACGGAGATGCTCACCCTACGACCCTACCCGGCGATGTGCGCCCAGTATGGTTATGGCGTGGCTGTACTTCCGATTCGCATCATGGGCGATCCCGTCCTGCACTCTCCCGCTTCCGCCGTCGAGGCGATCACCGACGAGATCCGCACGCTCGTCGCCGACATGTTCGAGACGATGGACACCGCGCCCGGCGTGGGACTCGCCGCCCCTCAGGTCGGCGTGCCGCTGCGCATCTACACCTACGCCTACGTCGACGACGACGATCAGCCGTGGCGTGGCGTCATCATCAACCCCGAGCTGTGGATGACCCCGCTCGAACCCGGCGACCCCGACCCCGATCTGGAGTCGGAGGGCTGCCTCTCCTTCCCCGGCGAGCGGTTCCCGTTGCGCCGCTCCGAGCGGGTGCAGGTGACCGGGACGGACCTCGACGGCGCTCCCGTCGCGATCGCCGTCGACGGCTGGCGCGCGCGCATCATGCAGCACGAGTTCGACCACCTCGACGGCATCCTCTACGTGGATCGCCTGTCGGACGGAGACTGGAAGACCGCGCAGAAGATCGCCCGCAAACGCGGATGGGGTCGCCCCGGCGCCAGCTGGATGCCGGGCGTCGACGATCTCGAGGGCTGAGACTCTCAGCCTGATCAAAGGGGTTTTCGAGTTGCATCACAGACTCCGGGACGGATAGCGTTTCCTGAGGCGGGACTCTTCTGTGCCCGCTCACCACAGTCCTGGAGGGGAACAAACATGAAACTGCGCACGCGACACGCGCTGGCTCTCGTCGGATCGGCGGCGGCGCTCTCGTTCGCACTGACCGGCTGCAGCGCACTGAACAGCATCCTGGGGAGCGGCAAGGCCGACGCAGACCGCGACGACAAGACCGGTCAGGTCACCGAGAGCTCCAACATCGGCATCTTCGCGCTGAAGGTCGGCGACTGCATGCTCTCTGCGCCCAGCGGGCTCCTTGAGGATGTCGACGTGGTTCCCTGCACCGAACCGCATGACGAAGAGGTCTACCACGAGTTCAAGATGGAGGACGGCGAGTACTCCGCAGAGGCCATCGACGACGCTTCGGTCAAGAACTGCACCGGAGACGCCTTCACCAGCTTCGTCGGCGTGGCGTGGGATGCAACGACTCTCGATGTCTATCCCATCACCCCGACTCAGCAGACCTGGGACCAGATGAACGATCGGGTCGTGCAGTGTGTGATCTCCGATCCTGCGGGTCAGATCAGCGTCTCCCTCAAGGGCGCCGCTCGCTGACGCACGACAGAACACACGGAAGGGGGCTCGATATCCATCGAGTCCCCTTCTGCATGTGAGGCTTGTTCACGGCGACCGTCCCGGACTCGAAGTCCATGATGGGTGCGGACACCGCGCGGTTGATACGTCCGCTCAGCCTCCGTGTTGTGCCCAGCGGGGAAGAGAAGCTCTTGTCCGCCCGCCGGTCACGGCCGCAGGAACAGCCGCCACCAGTGCGTGTCGACGATGATCGAACCGAGCTTCGTCCCGATGCAGAGGCTCGCGAAGATCGCCAGCGCCGCGGCGACGGGGTCGATGTCGAACGAGGTGATCGCCACGAGTCCGACGGTTCCCGGCACGAGCAGGAGGAACGCCGGCTGGAAGGTGATCGTCGCGGGGATCGCGAACGAGGAGCGCTCGACCAGCCTGGCGATCACGAAGAGCACCGCTGCCGTGGCACCGGTCGCCACCGTGCTCCCCCAGAACGGCGCCAACCCGATGAGAAGCGCGTACGCGACCCCCATCGCGGCGATGCTGACCGCGGTGAGCCGGTACCCGGCGCCGAACGCGAGACTGATGCCGATCGCGACGGCCGCGACGCCGATCCAACTGAAGATGGTCGAGGGCAGGGACGCCCAGGCCGGGTCGGCGCTGATGATCCCCGCGACATCGGCGAGCAGGAAGGCCGAGTCCTGATCGATCTCGAGACCGATCCAGGCGCTGCCCGCCGCGACTCCCGCCGCCATGAATCCGAGTTGCACGACGCCGTAGACGAGACGCGACGCGCCCGTGACGACGTCGGCCGAGGTGAGTTCGAGCAGGGCGTTCGTGATCATGGCCCCCGGTACGAGGATCGCGATCGGCGCGCAGACGGCGAAGAGGGGCACGGTCGTATAGCCCAGCATCGACGCCGATTCGCTGACGAGCACGGTCGACAGCAACGCGATGACGAACGGCACGATCGCCGCAGCCGGACGGATGCGGCGCAGCAGGACGGCGACAGCGCCCATGAGCGCCGCGACGAGCGTCGACACGACGACCGCCCACCAGGGGCAGCGGAACAGCACCGCGAGTCCGCCGGCGAGGAGCGCATTGCCGACGACCCAACGCAGCAGCGGCTTGCGCATCCAGGCTGCGCGGATGCGGTCCTGCTCGGCCCCGAGCGCCCGCTCCAGCGAGATCTCACCGTCACGGAGACGGTGCATCATCCGGCTCACCATCGCGGACTGCCTCGTCGACAGGGACGATGCCAAGGACATGCGGAGGATCGATCCCTCCGACCCCTCCGCGGGCGACACGAACACCGCTTCGGGGAGCACAGCGAAGGCGAGCTCCTGCTCCGGGGCCCGACGCGCACGGATCTCCTCCAGCGCGTCGCGAGTGTCGGTGGCGGAGAATCCCGCCTCGAGCAGCAGCGCGCCGAGTTGCGCGAACTGCGTGGATCGAGTCATCCGCTCCGGCTTTCATCGGCTGTGGTGAAAAGGAGAACCCCTGGCCTTCATGCGAAGGCCAGGGGTCTTGGCTCCCCGGCTTGGACTCGAACCAAGAACCTGCCGGTTAACAGCCGGCTGCTCTGCCAATTGAGCTACCGAGGAATGTGCTCCGCTGAGCGGGCAACTCGACAAGCTTAGCAAAGACTTCGGCGTGCTCGTGACACGGACGACGACTCGGGCGTGTCGCATCCAGCGCCGTTCAGGACTGCGAATCCGCCTCGGCGTTGGGCGCCCAGAGCAGGTCCTTTCCGACTCCCCTGGCGACGACATGGCCGCTGCGCAGCATCAGGGTCTCGGCGTTCAGCTCGCGGATGAAGTCGGCGTCGTTCGTCACCAGCAGCGCACCCATGCCCTGTTCCTTGCGACGACGGGTGATGGCGTCGAAGACCACGGGGCGCACCTCGAGATCGAGGTTGGCGAGGATCTCGTCCGCGATCAGCACCCTCGGCTCGAGCACGAAGGAGCGTGCGATCGCGACCCGCTGCCGCATACCGGCGCTCAGCTCGTAGGGGAACTTCGCGGCCGTGCCGAGCGGCAGGTGCATCTCGTCGAGCAGGGTGGCCACGCGGATCGAGAGCGCCTTGGTGTTCACGCGCTTCTCGCGGATCAGGATCGGCTCGGCGATCACCTCCTGCACGGTGAGCCGCGGCGGCAGGTCGGCACCGGCTCCCTGCGGCACGAAACCCGTGCGGTAGGTGAGAATCCGGTGCTTGCGTCCTGGACGGCGCACATCCACTCCGCAGACGTGGGCGCTTCCGCCGACCACGCGGACGGACGGATCGGTGGATCCTGCGAGGGCGAGCACGAGCGAGGACTTGCCGGAGCCGGTGGGGCCCGCGACGCAGATCAGCTCACCGGGGGCGAGCGAGAAGGTCACCCCGTCGACAGCCCTGGTCGGCGCACCGTGGCCGGCCCGGTCGATCACCAGGTCCGAGCAGTCGATCGCGGTGGTGGAGTCGGGCCTTCGGGACATGCCTCCATCCTGCCCTGCGCCGAGGGGCGCCCCCTGTTACGACTCGGTGAACCGCTGACGCTCCACGTCGATGTCGCGAAGCCTCATGCGCAGGGCGCGCCCTCCATCGGAGTCGGCGGGGACGCGCTGCACGGCCCCCAGGAGTTCCTGCTTCTCGTGCTCGAGGCTGCGGAGGATGAGCCGACGCGCGAGATCGGTCGCCGACGCCACGGCCCCGGCCTCGTCGCGAGCGGGGAACGGCGTCATGAGCAGCTCCCCCGCGAGAGACCGGTAGGGCTCGCGCACCGCGTTGACCGCGTCGGTCACCCAGCCCGCGCGCGTGCGGTCGGGTGCGGATGCCACGGCCTCCCGCACGGCATCGAGTCCCGGGGTGCGGAACGGCGCGATGAGCGCGCGGGACAGCAACGCCTGATCGATCTGATGTCCGTACTGGAGCACGCCCATCATCGCGTCGCGCTCCACGGCGACGTCGGCGGTGCGAGGAAGGCTCGCGAGCGTCACCGGAACGATCCCCGGGGCCCCCGTTGCGGGATCGATGGGCACCGGCTCCGGTCGCGACGGCGCGGAGTGCGAGCCGCCGCGTGCTGCCCGCTCGACCTCGTTGTGCACCTCGGTCGGATCCATGCCGAGGCGTCGGGCGAGCACGCGCTCATATCCGGGGCGCAGCAGCCGATCCCTGATCTCTGCGACGATCGGCGCAGCGGCCCTGAGCGCGCCCACCCTCCCCTCGACCGTACCGAGATCGAAGCCTGCGAGCTTACGGTCGAGAGCGAACTCGAACATCGGCACCTTGGCGTCCATGAGGGTGCGGACGGCCGCATCCCCCCTCTGCAGACGCAGATCGCAGGGGTCGAGCCCGTCGGGCGCGACCGCCACGAAGGTCTGCGCGTTGAAGCGGTCGTCTTCGGTGAAGGCCCGAAGCGCCGCCTTCTGCCCCGCCTCGTCGCCGTCGAAGGTGAAGACCACCTCGCCCGAGGCGTTGTCGTCTCCCATGACCCGTCGCAGCACCTTGATGTGATCGGTGCCGAACGCCGTGCCGCAGGTGGCGATCGCGGTCGTGAGGCCGGCGAGATGGCAGGCCATCACATCCGTGTACCCCTCGACGACCACCACCCGCCGGGGGTCGCCGCGCGCGATGTCCTTCTTGGCGAGATCGAGACCGTACAGCACCTGCGCCTTCTTGTAGATCGGCGTCTCCGGGGTGTTGAGGTACTTCGGCCCCTGGTCGTCGTCGAACAGCTTGCGCGCTCCGAAGCCGATCGTCTGCCCTGAGACGTCGCGGATCGGCCACACGAGGCGCCCGCGGAAGCGGTCGTACACGCCGCGCTGGCCCGTCGAGACGAGCCCAGCGGTGCTGAGCTCCTCCCGGGTGAACCCCTGCGCGGTGAGCGCCTTCAGCATGCCGTCCCAGCCGCGCGGGGCGAAGCCGACGCCGAAGTGCGCGGCAGCCCCCGCATCGAACCCCCGCTCGCCGAGGAAACGACGTCCGGCCTCGGCATCGGGAGACAGCAGCTGCGAGCGGAAGAACTCTGCGGCGGCGGTGTTCGCCGCGTACAGCCGCGCCCGACCGCTCGTCTCGGGAGCGGCGCCCCCGTCTTCGTAGTGCAGCGTGTAGCCGATGCGGCCGGCGAGCCTCTCGACGGCCTCCGTGAAGCTGACGTGATCCATCTCGCGCAGGAACGAGTAGACGTCTCCCGACTCGCCGCATCCGAAGCAGTGGTAGTAGCCGACCTGGGGCCGGACATGGAAGCTCGGGCTCTTCTCGTCGTGGAAGGGGCACAGCCCCTTGAGCGATCCGACACCCGCCGACTTCAGCGCGACGCGCTCGCCGACGATGTCGGCGATGTTCGTGCGCGCCTTCACCTCGTCGACGTCGGCCTGGCGGATGCGGGGCATCAGCGCACCTCGGCGGATGCGGGATGCCGGTCGGCCGATGCCGCGCGACGCGCACCCGGCCGGGCGTTCCGCGGATTCCAGATGCCCACCTCTGCGGGATCGATCTCGCCGACGAGGCGGTTGTGCCAGTCGATCGCGCTCTGATCCGTGAGGCTGGCGATCTGGTCGACGATGACGCGAGCGCGCTCGGCATCCGTCGTCGCATCGAGGAAGTCCGCGGCGAACGCGGGCTCGAGCACGTCCTCCCCCGCCGACCACAGCGCATCGGTCGACCACAGAGCGTCTGCGAGGCGCTTCAGCACCCGACGCTGCTCCTTGTAGACGCCCTTGCGCGCATCGATCGTGACGATGGCCTGACCCATGATGCCCTTGAGCACGGCGATCTCGGTCTCGACCACTCGCGGCACCACGACATGCGCGTTGTAGCGCACCAGGACGGGACCGGCGTAGGCCTCCCTGGTGGCCGACACGGAGGCGCGCGCGAACCGCCCGATGAAGTCGCTGGTCAGGTTCTTGAGGCGCGCCAGATCCTGACGGGAGCGGTCGAACGACGTCAGCCACATCGGCTGGCTCGCCAGACGGTAGAGGCCGTCTGCGAGCTCGTCCCTGGTGAAGTCGTAGCCGACCCACTGCTGGATGCGGTCGATGAGCGCCTCGTGCTCGCGCGGGTCCGACAGCTGCGCGACGTCGACGTACCCGTTGACGATCGCATCCTCGAAGTCGTGCACCGAGTAGCCGATGTCGTCGGAGAGGTCCATGATCTCGGCCTCGATGCAGCGAAGGCGCCCCGGTGCGCCCTCGCGCATCCAGCGGAACACGGCCTCGTCCTCGGGGTAGACGCCGAACTTCAGCCGCCCGCCCGGATCGGGGACCGGACTGTCGACCGTCCACGGGTACTTGCAGGTCGCGTCGAGGCTCGCCCTGGTGAGGTTGAGCCCGACGGAGCGATCGTGATCGTCGAGGACCTTCGCCTCGAGGCGAGTCAGGATGCGGAGCGACTGCGCGTTGCCCTCGAACCCGCCGATGTTCTCCGCCCAGTCGTTCAGGGCCCGCTCCCCGTTGTGGCCGAAGGGCGGGTGGCCGAGGTCGTGGCTCAGGCAGGCGGTGTCGACGACGTCGGCGGACACCCCGAGCGCCGTGGCGAGCTCGCGTCCGACCTGGGCCACCTCGAGGGAGTGCGTCAGACGGTTCCGGGCGAAGTCGGCGGTGCTCGCCGGACTCAGAACCTGCGTCTTCGCCGCGAGACGGCGCAGCGCGGCGGAGTGCAGCACACGAGCCCTGTCTCGGGCGAAGTCATCGCGCTCCGATCGGTGGGTCTCCGCGAAGAAGCGCTCCGCGTCGCGTGCGTCGTAGCCCGAGATCCGCTGGTCAGCCGCCACTGTTCTCGATCTCCGCTCCTCGCATCATCTCCGACGTCGACTCGGCGATCTCGCGCGACTCGAGCCACTTGTCGGGCAGGGCCGTGCGCTTCGGCCGACCCGCCCGGCCGCGCTGGCCCTCGGCGTCCGCTCCAGGGTAGGGGGCGTCGCGATCGAGCTGTCCGAGCAGGTCGTCGATGTTCTGCAGGCTCGACGCCATCGCGAGGCCGGTGCGGATGTCTCCGCCGACCGGGTACCCCTTGAAGTACCAGGCGACGTGCTTGCGGACATCACGGCATCCGTGGTCCTCGTCGTCGAAGAACTCCACGAGCAGCTCCGCGTGACGCCGGAAGGCGTCGGCGACGAAGCCGAGCGTCGCATCGACGGGCTGCGTCTCGGCGCCGAAGGCCGCAGCGAGCTCGCCGAAGAGCCACGGGCGTCCGAGGCAGCCGCGCCCGACCACGACGCCGTCGCAGTCGGTCTGCGCCATCATCCGCACCGCATCGTCGGCCGACCAGATGTCGCCGTTGCCGAGCACGGGGATGCTGGTCACCGCCTGCTTGAGCTCGCCGATCGCGTTCCAGTCGGCGTTGCCGGAGTAGTACTCCCCCGCGGTCCTGGCGTGCAGGGCGACGGCTGCCGCTCCCGCGTCCTCGGCGGCGCGCCCCGCCTCGATGAAGGTGAGGTGGTCGTGGTCGATGCCCTTGCGCATCTTCACGGTGAGCGGGATGTCGCCCGCCGCCTTCACGGCCTGGGTGACGATGTCGGCGAACAGACGGTTCTTCCACGGCAGCGCGGCGCCGCCGCCGCGGCGGGTCACCTTGGGCACGGGGCAGCCGAAGTTCAGGTCGATGTGATCGGCGTGGTCCTCGGCGACGATGATGCGCACGGCGTCGGCGATGGTCTTCGGGTCGACGCCGTAGAGCTGGATCGACCGCGGGGTCTCCGACTCGTGATGGCGGATCAGTCTCATCGTGCTCTCGTTGCGCTCGACGAGAGCGCGCGACGTGATCATCTCGCTCACGTACAGACCGGCGCCGTACTCGCGGCAGAGCCTGCGGAAGGCGGTGTTCGTGATGCCCGCCATGGGCGCGAGCACGACGGGCACGTCGAGGTCGATCGGTCCGATGCGGAGCGGGCGGGCGGGGGCGGTGGCGACAGTCATGACCTTTCTATTCTCCCAGACCCGGCGCCCATGGCGGCGCACCGACCTAAGCTGTGGATATGACCGATTCCGCAGTGCGCAGCATCCCCTTCGTCGACGCTCAGGGAGCGGAGAAGACGCTCGACGATCTCGGCGCCGACGTCGTCCTCGTGGTGAACGTGGCGTCCAAGTGCGGCCTCACGCCGCAGTACGAGCAGCTCGAAGAGCTCCAGCGCCTCTACGGCGACCGGGGATTCAGCGTCGTCGGCTTCCCGTGCAACCAGTTCTTCGGCCAGGAGCCGGGGTCGGTCGATCAGATCCTCGAGTTCTGCTCCACGACGTACGGCGTCACCTTCCCCATCGCCGACAAGGTCAAGGTCAACGGCAAGAACGCCGCCGACCTCTACAAGGAGCTCAAGGAGACGCCCGATGCCGGTGGAAAGGCCGGCCGCGTCGAGTGGAACTTCGAGAAGTTCCTCGTGCTGCCGGACGGATCCGTGCAGCGCTTCCGCCCGAAGCAGAAGCCCGATGACCCCGCCATCGTCGGTGCCATCGAGGCGGCGCTGACCCGCTAGACCGCGGCGGGCTCCGACTCGTCTTCGCCGCGCTTCGCCCACAGGTCGCGGAGCACGTTCTCGAAGGCGGCGGGCGGCTGCGCTCCGGAGATGCCGTACTGGCCGTCGATCACGAAGAACGGCACGCCCTGGATGCCATAGGCCTGCGCCTGCGCCTGATCCTGCCGAACGGCGGGGAGGTACTGCGCGGACTCGAGCACCTGTCGAGTGGCGTCGGCGTCCAGACCGACCTCGACGGCGAGCTCGACGAGGTCGTCGACCCGTCCGACGTGCTTGCCCTCGGTGAAGTACGCCGACATCAGTCGCTCCTCCATCTCGTGCTGGAGGCCCTCCGCCTTCGCATGGTGCAGCAGCTCGTGCGCCTTCACCGTGTTCGTGTGCTGCAGCAGATCGAAGCGGTACTCGAGTCCGGCGTTCTGCGCGACGCCGGTGACGTGGGAGAGCATCTGCTCGACCTGTGCGCGCGGCATCCCCTTGTGGCCGGCGAGGAAGTCGATCTCGTCGCCGTGGAAGTCGACCGGGGTGTCGGGAGACAGCTCGAAGGAGTGGAACGTGATGTTCACCTGCGGGGCGTCCTCGTCGCCGGAGACGGCCTCGAGGCCCTTCTCGAGATTGCGCTTGCCGATGTAGCACCACGGGCAGGCGATGTCGGACCAGATGTCGATCGAGATGGGTTCAGTCACATCCCTATCCAACCGCATGCACCAATGGGCTATTCCGGATTAGGATTCTCGGATGCTCTCCGCCGATGATCCTCTGCCGTTCCGACCGGAGCGGATTCTCATCGCCGGCGTCTCAGGGTCGGGCAAGACGACCCTCGCCGCACGCATCGGCGCCGCCTGGGATCTGCGCCACATCGAGATCGATGCGCTGTTCCACGGACCGGAGTGGACGCCGCGGCCGTCGTTCCTCGACGACGTGCGGACGTTCGCGGCCGAAGAGCGCTGGATCACCGAATGGCAGTACACCAGCAAGGGCACGGATGAGATCATGACGCCGCGCGCGCAGCTCGCAATCTGGCTCGACTACCCCTGGCCCGTCGTGCGCGGTCGCCTGCTCCGGCGCACGCTGAGTCGCAGCATCCGCCGTACCGAGATGTACAACGGGAACGTCGAGAAGCCGCTCCACCGGCTGCTGACTACGCGAGATCCCTCCGAGAACATTCTCAAGTGGCAGACCACGACACGGTTCTACTGGGAACAACAGATGCCGTTGAAGCGCGAGCGCTTCCCGCATCTCTCTATCGTGCGGCTGCGGCATCCGCGCGAGGCCGAGCGCTGGATGCGCTCTCAGGCCTGATCGGGAGTGTCGATCGCTCCGCCGAACCTCCGGTCGCGCGACAGGTAGATGCCGATCGCGCGCCAGAGCTCTTCGCGGGAGAAGTCGGGCCACAGGGTGTCGAGGAAGACCATCTCGGCGTACGCGGACTCCCAGAGCAGGAAGTTCGACGTGCGCTGCTCCCCCGAGCTCCGCAGGAACAGGTCGACATCGGGCATGTCGGGGACGTACAGGTGCCTGCGGATCATCTTCTCGCTGATCGCGTTCGGCTTGACCCGCCCCGCGGCGACCTCTGCCGCGATGGACCGCATCGCATCGACGATCTCGACGCGCCCGCCGTAGTTCACGCACATGGTCAGCGTCAGGGTGTCGTTGCCACGGGTGAGCTGCTCGGCGTACTGCAGCTCCTTGATCACGCTGCCCCACAGCCGCGGCTTGCGACCGGCCCAGCGCACCCGCACGCCCCACTCGTTGAGCTGGTCGCGGCGCCGGTGCAGCACATCGCGGTTGTATCCCATGAGGAAGCGCACCTCTTCGGGAGAGCGCGCCCAGTTCTCGGTGGAGAAGGCGTAGACCGAGAGGTGCTTCACCCCTGCCTGGATGGCGCCGGCGACGACGTCGAGCAGGACCTCCTCACCGGCCTTGTGCCCTTCGATGCGGTTCAGGCCGCGGCGGTTGGCCCAGCGGCCGTTGCCGTCCATGACGATCGCCACATGAGCGGGGACCGCGGGGAAGGCGGGCGGGTGCACCCCGGTCCAGTCGAGCGGGCGGTACGCCACGGCATCCTTGTGGGTGAATGGCTTCGGGCTCACCGTGCTCCTTCTCGGGGGGCGTCGATCACGTGCGCGAGCGAGCGGATGCCGCGCTCGAGGTGCCACTGGGCGTAGGCGGCGATCAGTCCGGAAGCCGCGGAGGTCTCGACCGGCGATGCCGCATCGATGAGCTCCCACTCCCCTGCCATCAGCGACCGCAGGAGGGCGAGCGTGCGCTCGGCGATCCGAGGGCTGCCCGCCGGAGCGTCGTTCGTGCACACCGACCCGCCGAGCTGCCCGACGAAGTGCGTGTGCGGGCCGGGGTCGCCGCATCTGGCGCAGTCCCCCAGCGACGGAGCCCAGCCGGACAGCGCCATCACCCGCAGCAGATAGGAGTCCAGGATGCTGCGCGGTGCATGCTCGCCCCGTGAGAGGGCGCGGAGTCCTCCGACGAGCAGGAGGTACTGCTCGGGCGTCGCCTCCGAGTCGCTCAGCCTGTCGGCGGTCTCGACCATCGCGTTGGCCGACGTGAACCGGTCGTAGTGCGCGGCGATGTCGGCTCCGTACGCCCCGAGCGACTCGGCCTGCTGCACGATGTCGAGAGAGCGTCCCTGGTACAGCTGCACATCGGCGACCATGAACGGCTCCAGGCGGGAGCCGAACTTCGACGACGTGCGTCTGACCCCCTTGGCCACGGCGCGGATCTTGCCGTGGCGCCTCGAGAGCATGGTGACGATGCGGTCCGCCTCACCCAGCTTGTGGGTGCGCAGGATCACCGCTTCGTCTCGGTAGGTCGGCACGGTTCGATTATCCTCCGTGCGCGACAATGGACGGGTGACCGAACCGCTCTTCACCATTCCGCTGTGGGCGGACCTCCTCGGCGTCGGCCTCGGCGGCGTGCAGGGGGCGATGTTCGCCTCCGGTTTCCAGGGTCAGCGCCGACTCGACTGGCTGGGCGTCGCGATCATCGGCATCATGATCGGCATGGGCGGCGGCCTCATCCGCGACATCCTGCTCGGTCAGCCGCCCGCGACGCTGCACGACAACTGGTATCTGGTCACGGCCACGGGCGCCTCCCTGTTC
The DNA here is from genome assembly GCF_038397765.1 of Microbacterium sp. LWH10-1.2. NCBI lineage: Bacteria > Bacillati > Actinomycetota > Actinomycetes > Micrococcales > Microbacteriaceae > Microbacterium > Microbacterium sp. LWH10-1.2. The sequence continues at coordinate 1,256,696 of NZ_CP151638.1, read as the reverse complement.
GGGATGCTCCTCGCCGGGGTCTTCAACCGCATCAACACCGTGATCGTCGTGCTCGACGCAGTGGTCATCGGCATGTTCGGCGCCTTCGGCACGAGCAAGGCCATCGCCTTCGGCATCCCCCCGGTGCCCGCCGTCTTCATCGGAGTGTGCGCGGCGGTCGGCGGCGGCGTGCTCCGCGACATGCTGATGGGACTGCCGACCGCGATCATGCACGTCGGCTCTCTCTACGCCGTCGCGGCCGGCGCCGGCTGCACGTTCATCGTCGTCGCGAACCTGTTCCACATGCCGATCACGCTCGCCGCGATCATCGGCATCATCGTGACCGCGGTGATCCGCATCCTCGCGGTGAGCTTCGACGTGTCCCTGCCGGAGCAGCGCCGCCTGTACCGCCGCAAGGTCGCCGCAGAGACCGGCATGATCCCGATCATCAAGCCCTCGGACACCGGGCGCTGACACGTCGGTCGATGTTCCTCCGGGCGACGAACGATCACCCCCGGGTCGTCGAGCGAGGGAGCGCAGCGATCGAGACGACACGCGTCATCCGACGTTCGACGTCAGGTGACGCGTTTCGTCTCGCTTCGCTCGCTCGACGACCAGATGGTGAGGCCGCTCGCCCGGTGGCTGTCAGACCGCGGCGAGCTCTGCGGCGCGGGTCCGGATCGATCGGTTCACGCCCGACACGATCGCCTTGAGGGATGCCGTCGAGATGTCTCCGTCGATGCCCACGCCCCACAGGCGCTGGTCGCCGACCTGCAGCTCGACGTAGGCCGCAGCCTGCGCGTCGCCGCCGGCGCTGAGAGCGTGCTCGACGTAGTCGTAGACGGTGATGTCGAAGCCCTGTGCGCGCAGCACCTCGACGAAGGCGGCGACGGGGCCGTTGCCGCTGCCGGAGATCGCGAGCTCCTGCTCGTCGTCTCGGAGCACGACGTCGAGGACCACCTCGCCCGACATGTCGCTGCGGGTCTGGGTGGCCAGCAGCTCGAAGCGGCCCCACTTGGCGGCGGCATCGGCCGCGGGTAGGTACTCGTCGTTGAAGATCGACCAGATCTGCTCGCTGGTGACCTCGCCGCCCTCGGCATCCGTCTTGGCCTGCACGACGCCGGAGAACTCGATCTGCAGTTTGCGCGGCAGATCGATCGCGTGGTCGGCCTTCAGCAGGTAGGCGACGCCGCCCTTGCCGGACTGCGAGTTGACGCGGATGACCGCCTCGTACGACCGGCCGAGGTCCTTCGGGTCGACAGGCAGGTACGGCACGGCCCACTCGATGTCGTCGACCGTGACGCCACGGGACTCCGCCGTCGCGGCCATCGCCTCGAAGCCCTTCTTGATCGCGTCCTGGTGCGATCCGCTGAACGCGGTGAAGACCAGGTCTCCCGCCCAGGGGCTCCGCTCGGGCACCGGCAGCTGGTTGCAGTACTCGACCGTGCGCTTGACCTGGTCGATGTCGCTGAAGTCGATCTGCGGGTCGATGCCCTGCGTGAACAGGTTGATCCCCAGCGCGACGATGTCGACGTTGCCCGTGCGCTCGCCGTTGCCGAACAGGCATCCCTCGATGCGATCCGCGCCGGCCATGTAGCCCAGCTCGGCAGCGGCGATCGCGGTGCCGCGGTCGTTGTGCGGGTGCAGCGACAGGATGACGTTCTCGCGGTGGGCGAGGTGGCGGCTCATCCACTCGATCGAGTCGGCGTACACGTTCGGCGTGGCCATCTCGACGGTGGCGGGGAGGTTGATGATGACCTTGCGGTCGGGCGTCGGCTCGAAGATCTCGATCACCTGGTTGCACACGTCCACCGCGAACTCGAGCTCGGTGCCGGTGTAGCTCTCGGGCGAGTACTCGTAGTAGACCTGCGTGTCGGGGATGGTCTTCTCGAACTTCCGGCACAGGCGAGCGCCTTCGAGGGCGATGTCGATGATGCCCTGCTTGTCGGTGCGGAAGACGACCTCGCGCTGCAGCACGCTCGTGGAGTTGTAGAGGTGCACGATCGCCTGCTTGGCCCCTGCGATGGACTCGTAGGTGCGCTCGATGAGGTGCTCTCGTGCCTGGGTCAGCACCTGGATGGTCACGTCGTCGGGGATCAGGTTCTCCTCGATGAGCTGACGCACGAAGTCGAAGTCGGTCTGGCTGGCCGAGGGGAAGCCGACCTCGATCTCCTTGTAGCCCATGCTCACGAGCAGCTCGAACATGACGCGCTTGCGCTCGGGCGACATCGGGTCGATGAGAGCCTGGTTGCCATCACGGAGATCGACGGCGCACCAGCGGGGAGCCTCGGTGATCCGGGCGTCCGGCCAGGTGCGGTCGGGAAGGTCGACGACGATCTGCTCGTGGAACGGCCGGTACTTGTGGATCGGCATCCCGGACGGGCGCTGGGTGTTCTTCATGATGGGCTTCTTCTCTTCGTCAGAATGTACGGGCCAACACAAGCGCCGCGACGAGGAAGGCCCTAGCTCTTAGGACTCGTCGCGGCAGCTAAGAAGAAGCAGACCGCCGAAAGGCATGCGGCCATGCTAGCAGGGATGCCGATGCGCTTCGACTCGCTCTGAGACGATCCGTGCTGCGGCGACACTGTCGAGTATGAGCACATCGCAGAGTCGCCCGCTCCTCGCCGCCGCATCCGTCGCCTGCCTCCTCGCGCTGACTGCATGCGCGTCCGGCCCGGCAGGTTCCCCGGCGCCCACGAGCACCACGGTCCCCTCCGATCAGCGCCTGGAGGCGGTGCACCCCGCGCCGCCGCAGGGTCGCGTCATCGGGACGGGCACGGTGATCGACAAGGGCGGCGACGTGCAGTTGTGCCTGGGCGCCGTCATGGAGTCGTATCCCCCGCAGTGCCAGGGCCTCCCCGTCGACGGGTGGACCTGGGAGGGTGTGGACGGCAGCGAGACATCGGGAGACGTCACCTGGGGCACGTACGCCGTGTACGGCACGTACGACGGCGAGAGGTACACCATCACCGATCCTCCGATCATGCTCGCACTCTACGATCCGATCCGTCCGGAGGATCCGTCGGGTGGAGTGGACGGCACCACCTCTGCGGCCGACCTCACGCGCATCCAGGATGACGTCGCCGCGCGTCTCGGCTCATCAGCGCTGACGGCGTCGAGTGATCGAGGCTACGTCTGGGTGCAGGTCATCTGGGATGACGGCAGCATCCAGGACACCGCGGACGCCGAGTTCGGCGACGACGTCGTGTTCGTCACGTCGGCGCTTCGCGAGATCGACTAGGGGATCAGCGCGATCGCTCCGCCGGGATGGCCTCCGGCGAGCACGCGCAGCGCCTCCGGCGCCTCGGAGAGCGGGAAGGTCATCGCCACCGGCACGACGAGATCGCCGTTCTGCGCCAGCGCGACCAACTCGCCCCTGATCTCGTCCCTGAAACGCGCACTGTCCGGCTGGGAGCCGGCGATCCAGCGGATGCCGTCGGCCTCCGCGCGATGAGCCGCGGCGATCGTCACGATGCGCGTCCGATCGGCGACGAGGGAGAGGGACACGTCGATCGCCTCGTCCGTGCCGACGGCGTCCAGCGCCGCGTCGACCGGGCCGCCGGCCAGCTCGCGCACACGGGTCTCGAGGCCGGGACCGTACGCGACGGGAACTCCGCCAAAATGACGGACGACCTCGGCACGGGCAGCGCTCGCGGTGCCGATCACGCGGATGCCGCGCAGCGCGGCCAGCTGGAGCACGGCGACGCCGACCGCGCCCGAGGCGCCGTGCAGCAGGATGGTCTCCCCGGGCGAGGCTCCGGTCACGAACAGCATCTCCGCCGCCGTGGTCCCCGTGAGGAACAGGTTCGACGCCGCCGCATGATCGAGCGTCGTCGGCTTCGCGAACGCCTTCTCGGCGGGGATGGTGATCTCGTCGGCGTAACCGCCGCGCACGCGGAACGCGATCACCTGATCTCCCGGGTGCGCCTCGCCAGAGCCGATCCTCGTCCCCGGTCCGATGGCGACGATCTCGCCGGAGATCTCATAGCCGATCGGCACGGGGAGAGAGACGCCGGTGCGGGGCGCGGCGACGTGCTTGGCATCCGCGGGGTTCACTCCCGCAGCGCGGACACGGACCGTGATCTCCCCTTCGCCGGGAAGCGCCGGCTCGTACTCTTCGAAGGACCATGAGTCGGGCGTGCCCCACTCGGTCGCCACCCAATGGCGCGCCATGATCAGCAGAGTGCCATGTTCACAAGAGGCAGCGGATGTTGGTGGTCGTGCCGCTCACGTTCGTCCAGCTGCCCGCCGTCGCGGTCGCGAGCACCGTGGACCCGTTGCGCGCTTGCGCGTATCCGCTGGCGCGTGCGTCGGCCATCGACTGGGTTCCGAAAGAACCGGGCACCGCGAGGACTCCGCACCCCGTGAAGGTGAGCTTGGTGCCCCCCATGTTCGGGCGGTCATACGCGCAGATGGTCCCCGATGCGCACGACCCCACTGCGGATCGTGCGAATGCGTCGGTCGCGGTGGCCACGGTGAACTCCATGCCGAGCTCGGGCCACACGGCGGTTTCTGGATCGACCACGACACCGCCCGGGACTTCCGCGAGCATCTGCGCCACCCGAGGATCTACGGCATCCGACTCGGCGGCGACAGCCGGAAGAGCAGCGGCCAGTGCGAAGATCATCCCGGCGATCCCGGCGATCGTGTAGTTCAGCGCCTTCATCCGGGAATCACCTCATCGATGTCATACAACGTGTATCCCTTGACCGACCCCGCTGGGAACAGCTCGTTCCCCGTCACCATCGTGTGCTCGAGGCCGACGATACGGCCGGTCTCCTGAGAGAGGAGCACGACATCGCTGGACGTGCCGTCATCCGACACCACCCGTAGCCCGGCCACAGGCCGACCTGCTCTGTCGATCGAGGTTCCCAGCGCCACCGCCCCGTCGGCGTCGCCGAGAATGCGGAGAACCGCCGACTCCTGTTCGTTCGTCAGTGTCCATTGCTGGAGGAGGGAGTTCGTCGCCGTCACCACGTCGTGCGCGGAAGGCTTCTCCGGCATCCCGAATGACACGAGCGCGGAGAAGAGATCGTCCCTGGCCGGACCCGGCGGGTCTGGGAGGGGCGTCGCGAACTGTCCGGGCTCGATCACGAGTTCGTTCGTCACTCTGCCCGTGCTCGTCACTCTCGACGCGGAATTGGCAGACGCATCCGTCGGATCGTAGGTCGTGCCCTCGACGTACGTCAGGTGCCCGGAGAGATCGACCTCCCACTGCAGGGTGATCAACTGCGGCACGACCTTCACGTCGCGTGATTCGGCGTTGATATCCAGCGACCAGTCAGCCGTTCGCACGTAGCGCACGGGTTCCGCAGGGCCTGTGCCTGCGGCCAGCGCCGCCTGCGCCTCCTGAATCGTCTCCGTCACGGTGGCAGAGCCCTCGAAGGTCAACGGAGAGGGCGTCCCTGCGACAGCCGCTCCCCCGGATCCGACGACGCTGACGCCGATCGAGACGGCTGCAGCCGCTGCGACGAGACTGGAGCCCCAGCCGACGACACGGTTGCGGGTGCGATGGGGGTGCGGGTCGGTCGCCATGATGCGGTCGAGCATCGCGAGAGCCTCGGCGTCGGGCTTGGCGTCGATCGGAGTGCGCGCGCGATCACCGGCTGCGTAGAGCAGCCGATCCAGCTCCTCATCGGTCAGCTGTGGCATCAGTCCGTCCCCTCCAGGCCCAAGCCGCGACGCAGTTTCCGGTGCGCGCGACGCTTCGTCCGTTCCGCACAGGCACGAGAAACACCCATCGACTCGGCGATATCCCCCACCGCGAGTCCGTCCCAGTACGTGAACATGATGATACGCCTCTCCCGCACGCTGAGGCCAGAGAGCGCTCTCAGGATCTCGGCGTGGCTCGCCGGGCACTCCGATTCGGACTCGCCCGCCACCCCCGCGTGCACGGCTTCGGTGACAGCCGGGCGGTCGGCGGTGCGCCCCAGACGGTGCCGCAGTGAGCGGTCCGCCTCGCGGAGCAGCCACACGCGGCCGAGTGGTCGATTCGGCTTCAGCCTCGTCCAGGCGTTGAAGAACACGACCGAGACGAGCTCCGTGACCTCGGCGTCGTCGTCGATCACGCACTCGATGTGATGTCTGACGGCCGCCCAGTTCTCGTCGAAAACGCGGGAGAAGACCTCATTGCGCAGCGAGTTCGGGTCTTCGCTGCCGGCGCTCATGCCGGCGAGGGAGGCGGGTCGTCCGCCCGAGGTCGACGCGGGCGCATCTCAGAAGCCGAGTCTGCCGAGCTGCTTGGGGTCGCGCTGCCATTCCTTCGCGACCTTGACGTGCAGACCGAGGAACACGCGGGCCCCGAGGAGCTCCTCGATACCGCCGCGGGCGCGGGCGCCGACGTCCCGAAGACGCGACCCCTTGTGCCCGATGATGATGGCCTTCTGACTGTCGCGCTCCACGACGATCGACGCGTGCACATCTGTCAGACTGCCGTCCTCGCGCGGCGCGATGTCGTCGACGACCACCGCGATCGAGTGCGGGAGCTCGTCCCTGACACCGTCGAGAGCGGCTTCGCGGATGATCTCCGCGATCCGGTCCTCCTCGGACTCATCGGTGGTGATCCCCTCGGGATACAGCGCAGGGCCCTTCGGCAGCAGCTGGATGATCTCGTCGGAGAGGACCTCGAGCTGATCCCGGGTGAGCGCCGACAGCGGGATCACGGCCGCCCAGTCCTCACGCAGCGCATCGACCTCGATCAGGCGCTCGGTGATCTCGTCTCGCCCTGCGGCATCCGTCTTGGTCACGATCGCGATCTTCTTCGCGCGCGGGTACCCGTCGAGGGACGCGGCGATGCGGCGGTCGCCGGGTCCGACCTTCTCCGTCGCGGGCACGCAGAACCCGATCACGTCGACATCGCCGAGAACCTGCTCGACGAGATCGTTCAGCCGTTCGCCGAGGAGCGTGCGCGGCTTGTGGATACCGGGGGTGTCCACGATCACGAGCTGGCCGTCAGGACGGTTCACGATGCCGCGGATCGCGCGACGCGTCGTCTGGGGCTTGTCGCTGATGATCGCGATCTTCTCGCCCACCAGGGCGTTGGTCAGCGTGGACTTGCCCACGTTGGGGCGCCCGACGAAGGTCACGAAGCCGCTTCTGGTCTTCTCAGTCATCTTCCGTGTCTCCTTCATGGGCCGCGTCCTGCGCCCGTTCGACGAACACCGTCGCGATGCCGCGCCCTCGCCCGCGAGAGGCCCCACCGGTGAGCACGACGCCGTCGACCGTCGCCGTGGCCCCCGGCTGGGGAACCTGTCCGAGAGCCTTGCCGAGCAGTCCGCCGATCGAGTCGACGTCTTCATCCTCGAGTTCGAGTCCGAAGAGATCGCCGACGTCCTCCAACGAGAGCCGGGCGCTCACGCGGTACCTGCCTTCGCCGAGATCGACGACTTCGGCCGACACCTGATCGTACTCGTCCGAGATCTCGCCGACGAGCTCCTCGATGAGATCCTCCAGCGTCACCAGCCCCGAGATTCCGCCGTGCTCGTCGATCACCAGGCACACGTGCACCGCGTCGCGCTTCATCTGCTGCAGCAGCGTCTCCGCGCGCATGGACTCGGGGACGAAGGTCGCCGGCCGGGAGATGGGCCGGATGGGAGCCGTCCGCCAGGCGTTCTCGTCACGGAACGCGAACTGCACGAGGTCCTTGAGATAGAGCACGCCGACGACGTCGTCCGCCTCGTCGTCGACGACGGGCATGCGCGAGACGCCGCGGTGCAGGAACAGCGCCATGGCTTCGCTCGTGGTCGCCGTCGCATCCACCGTCACCATCTCGGTGCGCGGCACCATGACCGCGCGCACGAACTGGTCGGTGAAGTCGAACACGGAGTGGATGAGATCGCGGTCGTCCGCCTCGATGAGGTCGTTCGACGCCGCCTCGTCCACCATGCTCAGCAGCTGCTCCTCCGAGCTGAAGGTGCTGCGTCCCGCACCGGGGGTGACGCGGTTGCCGAGCACGACGAGGCCCTGCGCGAGCGGTCCGAGGATGATCCGCACTCCGCGCACTACGGGAGCGCACGCACGGAGCATCGTGTCGGCGTGATGCCTGCCGAACGTACGCGGACTCGCGCCAACCAGCACGAACGTGATGCCTGTCATCAGCACGGCGGCGGCGAGCATCGCCCACCAGATGTTGTCGAAGAGGCTGGAGAAGGCGACCGTCACGAGGACGGCGGCCGTCGTCTCCGCGAGCACGCGGATGAACGCCACCGCGTTGACGTGCGCATCGGGGTCGGCGGCGATGCGGGACAGCTGCCCCGCGTTGCGTCCCTCGGCGCCCATCTCCTCGAGGTCGGCGCGCGAGGTCACCGCGAACGCCGCATCGATAGCGGCCATGAGACCGCCGAACGCGACGAGCAGCACCGCCCCCGCGAGGAGGAAGGCCGCGGTCATCGTCGGCGTTCAGAGGCCGCGAAGCCCTGGATGAGCTCCTTCTGAAGACCGAACATCTCGCGCTCGTCATCGGGCTCGGCGTGGTCGAAACCCAGCAGGTGCAGCAGCCCGTGCGTGGTCAGCAGGATGAGCTCGTCCATCAGCGTGTGGCCGGCCGCCTGCGCCTGCGTCTCCGCGACCTGCGGGCACAGCACGATGTCGCCGAGGAGTCCGGGGGCCGTCGGGCGGTCCTCCGTGCCCGGGCGCAGCTCGTCCATCGGGAAGCTGAGCACGTCGGTCGGGCCGGGCTCGTCCATCCACTGGACGTGCAGCGCCTCCATGGCGCCCTCGTCCACGAGGACGATGGCCACCTCGGCGTCGGCGCTGACATGCAGCTGCGCGAGGTTGAAGTCCGTCAGCCGTTGCAGCACGGTCTCGTCGACGTCGATCGCCGACTCGTTGTTGATCTCGATCATGAGAGTCCTCGTTTCGGCATCCGGTCGCGTGGTCCTGGTCGCTGGGCGCCGCGTCGATCGGCGCGATTGGCGAACTCCGCCGCCTGCTCGCGCTCGAACCGCTGCGCCGTGCGCTTCTCGTCATACTCGCTGTATGCGTCGACGATGCGCCCGACGAGCGAGTGGCGCACCACGTCATCGCTGGTGAGGCGGGCGAAGTGGATGTCGTCGATGTCGCTCAGCACGCGCGTCACGGTCCGCAGCCCCGAGGCGCCCTGCGGGAGGTCGATCTGGGTGATGTCGCCGGTGACGACCATCTTCGTGCCGAACCCCAGCCGGGTGAGGAACATCTTCATCTGCTCCGGGGTGGTGTTCTGCGCCTCGTCGAGCACCACGAACGAGTCGTTGAGGGTGCGACCGCGCATGTAGGCGAGCGGAGCGACCTCGATCGTGCCCGTCGCCATCAGACGCGGGACGATCTCCGGGTCCATCATCTCGTTGAGCGCGTCGTACAGCGGTCGCAGATACGGATCGATCTTGTCGTTGAGCGTGCCGGGCAGGAACCCCAGCCGCTCCCCCGCCTCGACGGCAGGACGCGTGAGGATGATGCGGGTGACCTCCTTGCGCTGCAGCGCCTGGACGGCCTTCGCCATCGCGAGGTAGGTCTTGCCGGTACCGGCCGGACCGATGCCGAACACGATCGTGCTCTCGTCGATCGCGTCGACGTACTCCTTCTGGCCGAGCGTCTTCGGACGGATCACCTTGCCGCGGGTGGAGAGGATCGCCTCGCCGAGCACCTCGCTCGGACGCGGACCCCCGTCCTGACGCAGCATCCTGGCGGAGCTCGAGACGTCGCTCGGAGCGAGGTCGTGGCCGCGTCTGGTCATCGTGAGCAGCTCGTCGACGAGACGCGTGGCGTCGGCGACGGCATCGGCATCTCCCGACAGCGTGATCTCGTTGCCGCGGACGAGCACCTGCACCTGCGGATGCTCCTTCTCCAGCATCCGCAGCAGCCGGTCCTGCGGCCCCAGCAGCTGCACCATGGCGACGCCGTCTGCGTAGATCTTCTCGACGGCGCTGCCGCGGTCGGGAGCGGAATCGAAATCGTCAGAAGCCAACGAGCTTGCTCTCCTCGATGTTGCCGAGCACATGGGCGTGCACGTGGAAGACGGACTGGCCGGCGTTCGCGCCGTTGTTGAAGATCAGGCGGTACTCGCCGTTCGCATGCTCCTCCGCGAGCCGCTTCGCCGCGGCGACGATGTCTGCGAGGAGCGCGGGGTCGCCTGCGGCGAGCTCCGTGACGTCGCGGTACTCCTCGGTCTTCGGGATGACGAGGGCGTGCAGCGGCGCCTGCGGGTTGATGTCGCGGATCGCGAAGACCCGATCGGTCTCCAGCAGGATCTCCCCGGGGATGTCGCCGGTGAGGATGCGGGTGAAGATCGAGGGCTCGCTCATGCTCTCAGTCTACTGAGGGGACGCTCACCAGCGGCCGAGCGCCACCGACAGCACCGCGATCGCGGCCGGACCGGCCGTCGAGGTGCGCAGCACCGTGTCGCCGAGCAGCACGCGCTCGGCGCCCGCTGCGGTGAGGCGGTCCAGCTCCTCGGGAGCGATCCCGCCCTCGGGGCCGACGACGAGGATCAGGTCGCGACCGTCCGGTTCCCGCTCGGAGAGCCTGATGGTCGCCGTCGGGTCGAGCAGGAGCATCCGCGCGTCCCCCGCGCGCTGCGCGAGCTGTCCCGTCGTGAGAGGCTCCGAGACCTCGGGGATCCAGGGCCGATGCGCCTGCTTCGCGGCCTCGCGCACGATCGTCGCCCAGCGCTCGCGCCCCTTGACGGCCTTGGGCCCGTCCCAGCGCGAGACGCTGCGGCTCGCCTGCCACGGGACGATCTCGTCGACGCCGAGCTCGCAGGCCGCCTGGACGGCGAGCTCATCGCGATCGCCCTTGGCCAGCGCCTGAACGAGGACGATGCGGGGCGTCGGCGCGTCGTGGACCGCACGGTCGGACACGCGCACGTCCACCCGGGTCGGAGAGACCTCCTCGGCGACACCGGTGAGCCAGACGCCTGCACCGTCGCCGATCGTCACGGATTCGCCCACACGCAGTCTGCGGACGACCGCCGCGTGCTTCGCCTCTGCACCGGTGAGCGACACGAGGTCGCCGACCGCGGCATCGGTCGACGTCTCGACCAGAAAGTGCAGCGCCATGGCTCAGTGCGAGCGGAAGCGGTCGCGGAGCTTGGAGAACAGCCCCTGCTGGAACTGCGCGAGCTGCGGTCCCGGCGACTTCGCCTTCTTCGCGAAGTCCTCGATGAGCGCGCGCTGCGCGGAGTCGAGCTTGGTGGGCGTGACCACCTGCACGCCGACCCTGAGGTCACCACGCTGGGATCCCCGCAGCGGGGTGATGCCACGGCCCTTGATCGTCAGGACGTCACCCGACTGGATGCCGGAGCGGATCTCCAGGTCGACCTCGCCGTCGAGCCCCTGGATCTTCGTGTCCGTTCCGAGGATCGCGTCGGTCATCGATACCTCGAGCGTGGCGAGGAGGTCGTCGCCGTCACGGCTGAACGCCGCGTGCGGGCTCACCGTGACCTCGACGTACAGATCGCCGTTGGGGCCACCGGCCTTGCCCACCTCGCCGGAGCCCGGCAGCTGCAGTCGCAGCCCGGTCTCCACACCGGCGGGGATGTCGAGGGACACCGTACGACGCGACCGCACGCGCCCCTGACCAGCGCAGGTTCCGCACGGGTACGGGATCGTCGTGCCGTAGCCCTCGCAGGTGCCGCACGGCTGCGAGGTGATGACGTTGCCGAGAAGGCTGCGGACCTGACGCTGCACGTGGCCGGAGCCGCCGCAGATGTCGCAGGTGACGGGCGACGTGCCCTCCTGGCAGCAGGATCCCTGACACGTCTCGCACAGCACCGCCGTGTCGACCTCGATGTCGCGGTGCGCGCCGAACACCACGTCGCCGAGCTCGAGGGTCACACGCACGAGCGCGTCCTGGCCGCGCTCGCGCCGTGACCGCGGACGCGCGCCGCGCCCGCCGCCCTGCGCGGCGCCGAAGAAGGTCTCGAAGATGTCGCCGAAGCCTCCGAACCCGCCGAAGTTTCCTGCGGCGCCGTCTCCGCCGCCCATGTCGTACCGGCGTCGCGACTCGTCGTCGCTGAGCACGTCGTACGCGTGCGTGACGAGCTTGAAGCGCTCCGCCGCCTCCTCGCCCGGGTTCACATCCGGGTGCAGCTGACGCGCGAGGCGTCGGTACGCCTTCTTGATCTCGTCGGTGGACGCCTCTCGGGATACCCCGAGAACCTCATAGTGATCCGCCACGATGGCCCTTCTCCGTGTGTGTTCGTTCGGCGGCCGCCTCAGCGGCTCGCCTCGTCTTCGTCGAGCATCCGCGACAGGTAGCGGGCCACGGCCCGCGCCGCCGCGAGGTTGCTCGGATAGTCCATGCGGGTCGGGCCCATGACGCCGACGCGCGCGGTGCCGCTCGGTGCGGCGTAGTTGCTGGCGACGATCGACGCCTCGCCGAGACCGAACGGAGCGTTCTCCGTGCCGATGCTCGCGGCGAGCCCGTGCACGTCGGTCTCCATCTCGCTCATCAGCCGCAGCAGCGTCACCTGCTCCTCGATCGCCTCGAGGAGAGGATGGATGCTGCCGCGGAAGTCCTGTTCGCGCCGGGCCAGAGTCGCGGCCCCCGCCATGACGAGGCGCTCCTGGCGGAACTCGCCCAGCTCGTCGATGATGACGGTCGCGAGGGCGCGCAGCGCGGCATCCGTCGTCGTGTCATCGGCGAGCAGGGTCTGCAGGCGCTCAGCGGCGTCGCTCACCGCACGGCCCGTGATCAGCGCGGACAGCCGCGCCCGCAGCACCGCCACATCGGCCTCGTCGAGCTCGATCGGGAGCGGGGTCATGCGCTGTGAGACGCCGCCGGCGTCGGTGACGAGCACGACGAGCATCCGGCTCGGCGCGAGCGCGACGAGCTCCAGGTGGGTCAGATGCGCCCGGGCGAACGACGGGTACTGCGCCAGGGCGACCTGCCCCGTGAGCTGCGTGAGCACACGGACGGTGCGCGCCATCAGGTCGTCGAGATCGGCGGGGTCGGCGAGGAAGGACTCGATCGCGCTGCGCTGAGCCACGGTGAGCGGCCGCAGCTGAGCCAGGTGGTTCACGAAGACGCGATACCCCTTGTCGGTCGGCACGCGCCCCGAGGAGGTGTGCGGAGCGGCGATCAGCTCCTCGTCCTCGAGCAGCGCCATGTCGTTGCGGATGGTCGCCGCGGAGACGCCGAAGGAGTACCGGTCGACGATCGTGCGGCTGCCGACGGGTTCGTGCGTCTCGACGTAGTCCTGCACGATCGCGCGCAGCACCTGCAGGCCTCGCTCTGTGACCATCTCACCCTCCCGCCTGGCACTCGGACCGATAGAGTGCCAATCCTATCGCGTGCGCCCTAGGATGGCGCTCATGACCACGCCGTCCACCGCTTCCGTCAGCACCGGGGTCCTCCGAGGAACCGTCGAGGACGGCGTCCGTCGCTTCCTCGGCATCCCGTATGCCGCGCCGCCGTTCGGGGACAACCGGTTCCGCGAGCCGCAGCCCGCTCCCGCCTGGACGGGCGAGCGCGACGCCACGTCCTTCGGCCCCACGTCTCCCCAGCTCCCCTACTCCGGCGCGACCGGCGAGCTGCTGGGTTCGGTGCGCATCGACGGCGAAGACATCCTCACCGTCAACGTCTGGTCCCCGGTCGACGCCTCGGACGCGCCCGTGCTGCTGTGGATCCACGGCGGCGCCCTCGAACGCGGCACCGCCGCGCTCTCGATCTACGACGGCACGGGATTCGCACGCGCCGGCATCGTCTTCGCCTCGATCAACTACCGCCTGGGCTCGGAGGGCTTCTCCGTGCTCGAGGACGCACCGCGCAACCTCGGCCTGCGCGACGCCGCGGCCGCCCTCGACTGGGTCCACCGCGAGATCGCGGCGTTCGGCGGCGATCCCGCGCGCATCACGGTGATGGGCGAGTCGGCGGGCGGCGCGATCGTCGCCGGTCTCCTGGCCCGTCCGAAGTCGCGTGCGCTGATCGCTCAGGCGATCATCGAGTCCGGTCCTCTGGAGGCGCAGACACCGGAGAAGGCCGGGCGCGTCACCGCGCAGCTGGCGAAGCGGCTCGGCATCCGCGCCGATCGGGAGTCCTTCGCCGGCGTCGACCCCGATCAGCTCCTGCAGGCCCGCCGCGAGCAGTCGGCAGGCTCCTCTCCCCTCGCGGGCGCGCCGGGATTCCAGTTCTCGATCGACCCCGACAGCCTCCCCCGGTCTCCCCACGAGGTGCTCGGCGAGATCGACACCCCGCTGCTCATCGGCAGCAACACCGACGAGTACCGGCTGTGGTTCCCCCCGGAGGCGCTCGCCGGCATCAGCAGGGCGAAGCTGCTGATCGCGCGTCTCGCGCTGCGCATCCCCGGCCGTGCGGTGGCCGCGTACCGCGCCGACTTCCCTTCGGCGTCGACCGGGGAGATCTTCGGACAGCTCGCGACCGACGTCATGCTCCGCGCTCCGCTCAGTCGTGTCGCGAGAGCACGCCCCGCGAACACCCACGTCTACGAGTTCGCCTGGCCCAGCCCCGTGCGCGACCTCCGGGCCGCGCATGCGCTCGAGCTCGGGTTCGTGTTCGACCGGCTCGACGACCCCGAGACGCAGCGCATGGCGGGGACCGACGCTCCGCGCGAGCTCGCCGCCGACATGCACCGCGCGTGGGTCTCCTTCGTCACCACTGGCGACCCCGGATGGCCCGCTTTCGGCTCCGAGCGCAGGACGCGCCTGTTCGATGCCGTGACCACCACGGTTCCCCAGCGACGCACGATCGGCATGGATCTGCTCCCTAGTCGGTGAGCTCCCGCACGACCGCATCGGCCAGCAGCCGGCCGCGGAGCGTCAGACGAACGCGGCCGCGAACGGCGGAGGCCGGATCCACCAGACCGTCGGCGATCAGGCCGGCGACGCGGGCTCCGTTCCCTGCGGGGAGGTCCGCCACGGCGATGCCCTCGGCGAGACGACTCAGCAGCAGCACCCGCTCCAGCATCCGCGACGCCTCATCCGGGCGCTCGGTTCCGGCAGCCGGGGACTCGGATGCCGCGAGCCGCTGCGCGTATGCGGCCGGATGCTTCACGTTCCACCAGCGCAGACCCGCGACGTGACTGTGCGCCCCGGGGCCGAAGCCCCACCAGTCGCTCCCCCGCCAATACGCGAGGTTGTGACGCGAACGCTGATCCGCGGAGCGCGCCCAGTTGCTGACCTCGTACCACTCGAAACCGGCGGCGGCGAGCCGCGAGTCGGCGAGCTCGTACATGTCTGCCTGGAGATCGTCATCGGGTGACGGCACCTCGCCGCGGCGGATCTGCCTGGCCAGCTTCGTGCCGTCCTCGATGATCAGCGCGTACGCGGAGATGTGGTCCGACTCGAGGTCGAGCGCGGCGTCGAGAGAGGCTTCCCAATCGGCCAGGGACTCCCCCGGCGCACCGTAGATGAGGTCGACACTGACCGCGAGACCGGCGCCCTTCGCCGCCTCGACGGCGGTGCGGACGTTCTCCGGCCGGTGCGTGCGATCCAGCGCAGCGAGCACGTGCGGCACGGCGGACTGCATGCCGATGGAGAGCCTGGTGACCCCGGCATCGGCGAGAGTCCTGGCGACCTCGGGGGTCACCGTGTCGGGGTTCGCCTCGACCGTCACCTCCGCGCCATCGGCGAGCCCGAAGGCCGACACCGCCGCATCCAGCATCCGCGCGAGGTCGCCCGCGGGCAGCAGCGTGGGCGTGCCGCCTCCGAAGAACACCGTGTCCATCGGCCGGAGCGCTCCGGCGTCCGACAGCACACGACGGGCGAGGGAGATCTCCGCGGCGAGGGTGTCGGCGTAGTCCTCCTGCTTCGCGCCGCGCAGCTCGCCCGAGGTGTAGGTGTTGAAGTCGCAGTACCCGCACCGCACACGGCAGAACGGGATGTGCAGGTACGCCGAGAACGGCACGGAGGGATCGACGGAGAGATCGGCGGGGAGCCCGCCGTCCGCCGGGGCCGGATCGCCGAGGGGAAGAGGACCCGCCATCAGACGGGGGTCGCGTAGAGCGGGGAGATCGCCCGCAGGTACCGGGCGAACAGCTCTTTCCTGCGCCGCTTCACGAGCGCGGGAACCATCCGGTACAGCATCGCGTTCGGCGCGTCGAAGGCGCGGACGGTGAACCACACCTCGTCGTTGTCCTCGCGCCAGTCGATGTCGAACGACTCCTCGCCGCTCACGACCGACCCTCCGACCGTGCCGAGCACGAAGCCGATGCGGCGCTTCTCCTCCGTCACGGAGATCACCCGCAGTTCGGCATCGGCGCTCATGCCTGCCACATGGCCGTGCAGCTTCAGGGTCATTCCCGGGCCGACGAAGGGCGTGCCCTCCGCGTCGAAGCGCTGTTCGATGTCGTGCTTGCTCGGCGCGATGGGGTTGCCCTCGGCGTCGAAGCTCACTCCGGCGTACGCGGGACCGGGGGCCGGGCGCACGTCTTGGATGCCGAGCCCTGCGGCTCGCTGCGCCGTCCACGACAGCAGGGACTCCCCTGCGGTCTGGAACCGCTCGGAGCCGCTGCCGATCCGCCAGGACTGCTCCGCCGGGATGCTGCGCTCCGGCGGGTACTGCATCAGATCCGGGGCGTGGGTGGCACCCACGGCCGCATAGTCAACCGTGTCGTCTCGGAAAGTCCCGCGCCGCATGATCTCCACCCTACTTCGGCTTGCCTGAGCGATCACCCCCACGCGCCGCGGGCACCCAGAACCGGACTACTTCTTGTCCTTGCCCTCGACGTCGCCGGAGAGCGCGGCGATGAACGCCTCCTGGGGGACCTCGACGCGACCCACCATCTTCATGCGCTTCTTGCCCTCCTTCTGCTTCTCGAGGAGCTTGCGCTTTCGGGTGATGTCACCGCCGTAGCACTTGGCGAGCACGTCCTTGCGGATCGCGCGGATCGTCTCACGTGCGATGATGCGAGCGCCGATCGCGGCTTGGATCGGCACCTCGAACTGCTGCCGCGGGATGAGCTTGCGCAGTCGCTCGGCCATCATGGTGCCGTAGGCGTATGCCTTGTCGCGGTGCACGATCGAGCTGAAGGCGTCGACCTTCTCGCCCTGCAGCAGGATGTCGACCTTGACCAGATCGGCCTCCTGCTGGCCGGAGGGCTCGTAGTCCAGCGAGGCGTACCCCTGGGTCTTGGACTTCAGCTGATCGAAGAAGTCGAAGACGATCTCACCGAGCGGCATGTTGTAGCGCAGCTCGACGCGCTCCTCGGAGAAGTACTCCATTCCCAGCAGCGAGCCTCGCCGCGACTGGCACAGTTCCATGACCGTGCCCACGTAGTCCTTCGGGAGCAGGATCGCGGCCTTGACCATCGGCTCGGAGACGGAGCCGATGCGCCCGTCGGGGTATTCGCTCGGGTTCGTCACGGTGACGGTCTCGCCGGTGTCGGAGGTGAGCACCTCGTAGATGACGCTCGGGGCCGTGGTGATGAGATCGAGGCCGAACTCGCGCGCAAGCCGCTCGGTGATGATCTCGAGGTGCAGGAGCCCGAGGAATCCGCAGCGGAAGCCGAAGCCGAGAGCGACGGAGGTCTCCGGCTCGTAGACGAGAGAGGCGTCGGACAGCTTCAGCTTGTCGAGCGCCTCGCGCAGCTCCGCGTAGTCGCTGCCGTCGATCGGGTACAGGCCGGAGAAGACCATCGGCTTCGGATCGGTGTACCCGGCCAGCGCCTCGGATGCCGGCTTCCGGCTGGTCGTGACCGTGTCGCCGACCTTCGACTGGCGCACGTCCTTCACGCCGGTGATCAGGTACCCGACCTCGCCGATCCCGAGACCCTTGCTCGGAATGGGCTCGGGGCTGGAGACGCCGATCTCGATGAGTTCGTGGTTCGCACCGGTCGACATCATCTGGATGCGTTCGCGCGGAGACAGGCTGCCGTCGATCATGCGCACGTAGGTCACGACGCCGCGGTACGCGTCGTACACGGAATCGAAGATCATGGCGCGCGCCGGAGCCTCGGGGTCGCCCTTCGGCGCGGGGATCTCCTGCACGAGCCGGTCCAGGAGCTCCTCGACGCCGACGCCGGTCTTGCCCGACACGCGCAGCACGTCCTCCGGCTTCCCGCCGATGAGGGAGGCGAGCTCCTTGGCGTACTTCTCCGGGTCGGCGGCCGGGAGGTCGATCTTGTTCAGGACCGGGATGATGTGGAGGTCGTTCTCCAGCGCGAGGTACAGGTTCGCGAGCGTCTGGGCCTCGATGCCCTGAGCCGCGTCGACGAGGAGGATCGCCCCTTCGCACGCGGCGAGAGAACGGGACACCTCGTACGTGAAGTCCACGTGACCGGGGGTGTCGATCATGTTCAGCGCGAAGGTCTCTTCGCCGATCTGCCAGGGCATCCGCACCGCCTGGCTCTTGATCGTGATGCCGCGCTCGCGCTCGATGTCCATGCGGTCCAGATACTGGGCCCGCATGTCGCGGTCGGAGACCACTCCGGTGATCTGGAGCATCCGGTCGGCGAGGGTCGACTTGCCGTGGTCGATGTGGGCGATGATGCAGAAGTTGCGGATCTGCGTGGCCGGAGTCGCGGCAGGCTGAAGAGGAGTGAGAGCGCGTGGTGACATGTCTCCTCAAGTCTAGGGTGAGCGCGGGCCGATCCGAGATTCCCTCATAACTGGTGGTAGTCTCGCGAAGTTGCCCGGGAGCAATCGGTGACACCGGATCCCATGAGCGACAAGACTCCGTCACAGACAGCGTGCAGGTGTCGTGTCGCGCAGTCCAGCAGTTGGTGGTTGAATGACTACCCGGCTCAGCGTTGCGTCGGCAGATCCCGCGCGCGTCTGTAGAAGAGAAAGAATCACACCCTTGATCAAGTATCTCGTGCGCCGAGCACTCGGCTGGCTGCTCATGATCGTGGTCGCGACCAATCTCACGTACTTCCTCGCGTGGGGTTTCCTCGACCCGCGCAGCAACTACGTCGGTCGCCGCCCTCCGGTGACGGAGGAGCAGATCGTCCACCTCCTCAAGCCGCGCAACCTCAGCGACACCGTCCCTCTCATCGAACGGTGGTGGAACTGGCTCACGGGGATCCTGCTGCGGTGGGACTGGGGCGTGAGCCCGACCGGCGGCTCGGTGAACGAGCAGGTCGGCTACCGCATGTGGGTCAGCGCCGAGCTCGTCCTGGGAGCCACGATCCTCTTCACCGTCCTCGGCATCGCGCTCGGCGTGTACACGGCATCCCGCCAGTACAAGCTCGCCGACCGCATCGGCCAGGCCACGAGCATCATCACGATGAACATCCCGATCGTCGTCGCCGCCTTCGCCGTCGTCATCCTCGCGATCGCGCTGAACGAGGCGACAGGCGTGCGCATTTTCTACGTCACCGGCTCGTCGAGCCAGGACGTCGAAGGGTTCTTCCCCGTCCTCGTCGACGTGCTGCAGCATCTGACGCTGCCGACGATCGCCCTGGTCCTCACCGGCTACGCCGGCATCCACTTCCTCCAGCGCTCACTGCTGCTGGACAACATCAACGCAGACTACGTGCGCACGGCGCGCGCCAAGGGCCTCACCAAGCAGCAGGCCATCCGCAAGCACGCGCTGCGCACCTCGCTGATCCCCGTCGCGACCCAGGTGGCCTTCACGATCCCCGGCGTGTTCACCGGTGCGGTGCTCACCGAGACGATCTTCGCCTGGAACGGCATGGGTCAGTACTTCATCAAGACCATCGGAACGAACGACATCCACGGCACGGTCGCCATCGCGGCCTTCGGCGCCGTCCTCACGGCGATCGGCGCCATCCTCGCCGACATCGCCGTCGTGGTGCTCGACCCACGAGTGAGAGTGAGCTGACATGACCACCGACATGATCGACCCCACGGTCCAGCCGCCCTCCGGCATCGCGGGACCTGAGACCACGCGTGTCGCGACCAAGCGACTGTCCAAATGGACTCTCTACTGGCGCCGCTACGCCCGAAACAGGGGAGCTCTCGCCGGCCTGGTGATCTTCGCCCTGCTGGTGCTGTTCGCGATCTTCGGGCCGCTCATCGCCCGTTACGACGCGGTCGAGCTCGACTTCCTCAACCTCAGCACCGGACCGTCGGCCGAGCATTGGTTCGGCACGAACAACGCCGGCAACGACCTGTTCGCCCAGGTGGCGCTCGGTCTGCAGCGCTCGCTCATGATCGCCGTCAGCGTCTCGGTCGGCGTCACGATCGTCTCGGCGCTCGTCGGCACCGCGGCCGCCTACTTCGGCGGCTGGACCGAGCGCATCGCGCTGCTGGTCATCCACTTCATGATGGTCATCCCCAGCTTCCTCATCCTCGCGATGATCTCCAACAAGTCGGGAGGCGACTGGCGGGTCATCGCGCTCATCATGATCTTCGTGATCGGCTGGTACTTCCCCGCCCGGGTGATCTGGACCATGGCGCTCTCCCTGCGTGAACGCGAGTACGTCAGCGCCGCCCGCTACATGGGCGTCGGCGGCATGAGGATCGTCCTCCGCCACCTGCTGCCGAACATCGGATCCCTCCTGGTGATCAACTTCACCCTCGGTGTGGTCAACGCCGTCGTCACCGAGACGGGTCTGTCCTTCCTCGGCTTCGGCGTCAAGATCCCCGATGTCTCGCTGGGCGCGCTCATCGGCACCGGCTCCAGCAGCCTCACGACCGCGCCCTGGCTGTTCTACTTCCCCGCCGCGGCCCTCACCCTTCTCACCGTGTCGATGGCGCTCGTCGCCGACGGCCTGCGTGATGCCCTCGATCCCACGTCTGCAGCGGGAGGCCGCGCATGAGCACCGTCCTTTCCGTCCGCGACCTCCGGGTCAGCTTCGCCTCTGAGGCCGGCCGCGTCGACGCCGTGCGCGGCGTCTCCTTCGATCTGGAGGCCGGCAAGACCCTCGGGATCGTCGGCGAGTCCGGCTCGGGCAAGTCCGTCACGTCTCTCGCGATCATGGGCCTCCTCGACGAGAACGCGAAGGTCACCGGTTCCATCGTCTACGACGGGCAGGAGCTGATCGGCAAGTCGGACAAGCAGCTGTCCGTGATCCGCGGCAACGGCATGTCCATGGTCTTCCAGGACCCGCTGACATCCCTCACCCCCGTCTTCACGGTCGGCGACCAGCTGATCGAGGCGCTCACGGTGCACCGCAGCCTCTCCAAGAAGGACGCATGGGATCGCGCGGTGGAGCTGCTGACGCTCGTGGGTATCACGTTCCCGGAGCGGCGCATGAAGTCGTTCCCGCACGAGTTCTCCGGTGGCATGCGCCAGCGCGTCGTGATCGCGATCGCGATGGCCAACAACCCCAAGCTCATCATCTGCGACGAGCCGACGACCGCTCTCGACGTGACGATCCAGGCGCAGATCCTCGATCTGATCGAGAAGGCGCAGGACGAGACCGGCGCCGCGGTGATGATGATCACCCACGACATGGGCGTGGTGGCGCGCACCGCCGACGACGTCATGGTGATGTACGCCGGCAAGCCCGTGGAGCACGCACCCGCCCGAGAGCTCTTCCACCGCACGCGGATGCCGTACTCGATCGGACTCCTGGGGGCGATCCCCCGCGTCGACAAGGCCGAGAAGGAGCCGCTGACCCCGATCAAGGGGAACCCGCCGCTGCTGATCAACCTCCCCGATGCGTGCCCGTTCGCCGACCGCTGCCCGATCGCGATGGACGCCTGCCGCACGGGCGAACCGGAACTGCTGCCGGTGTCGACCGGCACGGGCGAGCGTCATCTGGCCGCGTGCATCCGCTCGCAGGAGATCGAGGACGGCGGTCTGCTCGGCGGCCTCCCCGTCTTCCCCGCCAGGGTGATCCCCGAGAGCGACCTGACCCGCACACCGCGCGAGGAGCGCCCCGTGACGCTCGAGGTCAAGAACCTCACCAAGACCTTCCCGCTCCTCAAGGGCGCGTTCCTCAAGCGCAAGGTGGGCGAGGTCCAGGCGATCAAGGGCATCAGCTTCGACGTCCGCGAGGGCGAGACGATGGCGATCGTCGGCGAGTCCGGCTCGGGCAAAACCACCACGCTGCTGCAGATCATGGACATGGTCAAGCAGGAAGACGGTGACATCGTCATCGCGGGCACCAGCGTGAACGAGCTGCACAGCAGAAAGATCGAGCGCGAGCTCCGCCGCGACATCCAGATCGTGTTCCAGGACCCGATGGGCGCACTCGACCCGCGCATGACCGTCGCCGACATCATCGCCGAGCCGATGCGCGCGATCGGCACGCCCAAGGCCGAAGTCCACCGACGCGTGGACGAGCTGATGGACCTGGTCGGCCTCAATCCCGCGCACAGCGACCGGTTCCCGCAGGCGTTCTCCGGCGGGCAGCGCCAGCGCATCGGCATCGCGAGAGCCCTGTCGACGAACCCGAAGATCGTCGTGCTCGACGAGCCGGTGTCGGCGCTGGACGTATCGATCCAGGCCGGCGTCATCAACCTGTTGGACGAGCTCAAGGTCAAGCTGGGTCTGTCGTACCTGTTCGTCGCACACGACCTGTCCGTCGTGCGGCACATCGCCGATCGCGTCGCCGTGATGTACCTCGGCGAGTTCGTGGAGCACGGCGACGTCGACGACGTCTTCGACAACCCGCAGCATCCCTACACCAAGGCTCTCCTGTCGGCGATCCCGGTGCCGGATCCGGACATCGAGCGCACGCGTCAGCGCGTCGTGTTCGACCCTGAGACCATGTCGACGAAGCCTGCGACGGTCTGAGCGGATGCCGCTGCGAGGTCTGGTCACCGTCCGATAACGGTTAGCCGGTATTCACTGTCCGCCGCTGTGCGGTGATCAACAGCGAACTATTCTTCCCTTTATGAAACGCCGAAAGGCGAAAGGAGCACCATGAAGCACAAGAAGTTGTTGGGGGCTGTCGCGATCAGCGGCGTCCTCGCACTCGCCCTCGCGGGTTGCGCGAGCGGATCCGGAAACACCGGTGGCGGGAACGGTTCGGAGAAGCCGGTCGAAACCAAGTCCGCCGACTACAACCCCCAGGCTCGGGCCGACATGAAGGAGGGCGGCGAAGTCCACCTCGGCATCAACGGCATCCCCGAGCAGCTCAACGCCTTCCACGGCGACGGAGTCGCCGACACCTCGACGCTCTGGTACTTCTACATGCCGCAGATCCTGCTGGTGAAGCCGGAGGGCGAGGTCTACAAGAACGACGCCTACCTCGACAAGTACGAGATCGGCGAGAAGGACGGCAACACGACCGTCACCTTCACGTTCACCGACAAGGCGCACTTCAACGACGGCACCGACATGGACTGGACTGCCATCGACGCGACCTGGAAGGCGAACCGCTCGTCCGACGAGGGCTACAGCCCCAACGCGACCGACGGCTACAAGCAGGTCAAGTCGGTCGAGCAGGGCGACACCGCGAAGACCGCGGTGGTCACGTTCGACGGCATCTACGCCTGGCCGTCCATGGTGTTCCTCACCGGCGGCGTCCTGAACCCGAAGCACGCCGACGTCGACACGTTCAACAACGCGTACATCGGCAACCCGCACTCCGAGTGGGGTGCAGGCCCGTACATCGTCGACGAGTTCGACGCCAACAAGGGCTTCATCTCGTTCAAGCCGAACCCCGAGTGGTGGGGCAACGCTCCTCTGCTCGACAAGGTGACCTTCCAGCAGCTCGAGCCCGACGCCGCGATCAACGCCTTCAAGAACGGCGAGATCGACATGGTCGGCGCGAACTCCAAGGACCGCCTCGAGCAGGTCAAGTCGGTCAAGGACACGGTCGTGCGCCGCGCCCAGCAGACCGCGAAGACGATCCTGATGCTCGACGGCGACAAGCCGCAGTTCGAGGACGTCAACGTCCGCAAGGCGTTCTTCCTGGGCATCAACATCGACCAGCAGAAGCAGATCGCCTGGAACGGCCTCGGCTACGAAGAGCCCGCCGCCGGTTCGCTGAACATGTACGCGTTCCAGGAAGGCTACGTCGACGCGTTCGCCGAGGCCGGCCTGAAGCACGACGTCAAGGCAGCCAAGAAGCTCCTCGACGACGCCGGCTGGAAGGAAGGCTCTGACGGCATCCGCGAGAAGGATGGCGTCAAGCTGAGCGTGGTCTACCCGGTGTTCGGCTCCGACCCGACGCAGGAGGCTCTCGCCAAGTCGCTGCAGGCGCAGGAGAAGGAGATCGGCATCGACGTCAAGGTCGATGTGCGTGCCTCGGCCGACTTCGCCAAGGACCTCCCGACCAAGAACTGGGACATCGCCGGCCTGCGCTTCAGCGACTCCGACCCGTTCGGACCGGCCTGGATGTGCCAGCTCTACTGCTCGGAGAGCGAGCTGAACCTGTCGGGCACCGGCAACGCGGACATCGACAAGCAGATCGCCGACGACGTCGAGTCGCAGAAGGACGCGAAGAGCTGGACCGCCGCGGCGGAGAAGCTCGAGCCGAAGATCATCGACGAGACGTGGGGCGTCATCCCGCTCTACAACGGCCCGTCGATCTACGTGGTCAAGAACGGCCTGGCGAACCTCACGCCTTGGCCGTACGTCGGCCTGGACCTCTTCGGCGTCACGCCGATCGAGGACTTCGGATGGCAGAAGTAACTCTCTGATCTGAGAGAAGGGAGCGGGGCCGGTGGACATCCACCGGCCCCGCTTTCGCGTTGTCGGAGGGCCTATCTAAGCTGAAGTCCGTGAGCGTCCAGATCGTCTTCGTGCACGGCATCCGCACTTCTGCGACGATGTGGCGGTCTCAGCTCGCCTATCTCGACGAGCGCGGCATGACCGCCACCGCCGTCGACCTCCCTGGACACGGCACGCGTCTGCACGAGGACTTCACCCTGCACGAGGCGCTGCACACGATCGACGCCGCCGTGCGGGCGGCGGCGGAGAAGGGACCTGTACTGCTCGTCGGGCATTCGATGGGCGGCCTGCTGTCGCTCGCGTACACGGGAGGCGCGCAGACACCGCCGGTCACGGGTCTCATCGCGGCCTCCTGCACCTCGCTCCCCCACGGCGCGGGTCTGGCGGCCTACCGTCTCATCGCCGGAGCGGTGAACTCGCTCCCCGACCGGGGCCTGTGGCTCACCGAGAAGATCCTCGACGCGACGATCCCCCTGGAGACCCGGTCGGACTTCGCCGCGGGCGGGTACGCTCTCGACACTCAGGACGCCGCCCTGCGCAGTCTCACGACGCTGGACATCGCCTCCGCCGTCGAGAGGATTCGCGTCCCGTTGTGGTTCATCAACGGCCAGTACGACCAGCTGCGGGTCAACGAGGGGCTGTTCCAGCGGCTCGCCCCGCACGCCGAGCTCATCGTGGTCCCGCGGACGACCCACCTGGTCACCGCGATGCGCCCACGGGTGTTCAACGCGGCGCTGCAGCTCGCGATCGCGACGATCGAGGCTCAGGCCTGACGCACACGCTGCCGCGCGAAGGCGGTGAGGATCCCCCCGACCACGGACAGCACAGCTGCCATCACGAACACGAGCCAGAAGCCTCCGACGAGCGCGACGAGACCGGCTCCGAGCACGGGGCCGATGAGCTGTCCGAGCGCGGCGGTGACGTTCACGATGCCCAGGTCCCGCGCATGGTCCTTCTCGTCGGGCAGCAGGTCGGCGGCGAACGCCAGGCCGACCGTCGAGAAGGCTCCGTAGCCGAGCCCCATGAGCGCGGCGGCGACCATCGTCGCCTCGAAAGTCGGGACGAGAGCGATGAGCACTCCGGACGACGCCTGCACGAGGGTCGAGGCCACGGTGAGAGTGCGGCGGTTCCCGGTGCGGTCGGAGATCACGCCCGTGAGCACGGAGGCGATCACCACGAACACGGTGTAGACGACGATCAGCAGCAGGAGGTTGTCCTGCGCCTCGGCGTTCGGCTGGCCGAGCCCGTGCAGCAGGAAGAAGAGGAACAGGGCCGTGCCGAGGGCGTTGCCGACGTTGGCGACCAGGCGCCCCGACAGCATCCAGGCGAAATCCCGATCTCGCAGCGACGCCAGCAGCCGCCCTTCGCCACGCGTCGGCAGAAGGGCCTCGGACGCGGGCGGGTCGGGAAGCAGCACTGCCGCGGCGGTCCCCACGACGGCGATGATGCCGGCGAGCAGCAGATACCCGGAGAGGATGCCGAGCCCGAGCAGCACGACGAGTCCGACGCCGAGCACGATGCCGACGGCCTGGCTCGAGCCCACCGCCGCCGATGCGGCGCCACGCTGCGTGGGCGGCAGCTGATCGGCGATCAGCGCGGTGAACGCCGCGGACGATACGGCGACGCCGATGGACACACCCACCCAGGCCGCTCCGACCGCCCACGGCCCCTCGGTGAAGCCGGTGAGGACCAGGCAGAGGACCGTGAGCCAGACGCCGCCGAGCGCCCACGGGCGGCGACGACGGCGACCTGCACCCGCACGATCCGAGAGGGCGCCCGCCACGGGGCCGGCGACGATACCCGCCAGGCCTCCGATGCCGAGCACGAGCCCGGACGAGACGACTCCCCTGATCCAGTCGTCTTCCGGGGTGTCCAACTGCAACGGGAGCAGCAGCTGGACAGGGGTGAGCTGCACGGTCCAGATCGCCAGCCAAGCGAGCGTGAACAGCGACATCCATCGGGCGCCGACCTTCGTCGAAGAGCTCACCGTCCCTCCTCCGTCCCGCGGCGGACGGCCGCGATCAGCTCGCGATACCAGTCGTACGACGCCTTGGGGGTGCGCTCCCCCGTCTCGAAGTCGACGTGCACGAGACCGAACCTCTGGGTGTAGCCGTCGGCCCATTCCCAGTTGTCGAGCAGCGACCACACGGTGTACTCCTCGACCGGGACCCCGGCGGAGATCGCCTCGGCGACCGCGCCCAGATGGCCCTTCAGGTACGAGATGCGGTCATCGTCGTCGACGCGTCCCGCCCGCTCCGGCTCGGGGAACGACGCGCCGTTCTCGCCGATGATGACCGGCGGCAGCTGCGGATGCCGTCTCTTGAGATCGATCAGGAGATCGCGGAGCGCGCTCGGCATGATCGGCCACTCCGGTCCGAAGCCGGTCACCGGCACTCCGGGTGTCGGCACGATGTCGAAGGGGATCGGGCTGTCGGCATCCACTGTCGTCACCGTGGTCGGGTTGTAGAAGTTGATGCCGTAGAAGTCGATGGAGCCGTGGATGCTCTCGAGGTCGCCGTCCTGCACAGGCATGCTCGGCAGACCGAGCGCCTCCAGATCGGGGTAGACGCCGTCGAGCAGCGGCTCGCTGAAGACCCGGTTGTGGACGAGGTCGTACGTGAGCGCGGCCGCCGCGTCCTCCTCCGAGTCGCGCAGCGGCAGGACCCAGGTGTGGTTGTTGACGAGTCCGACGCTCGCGGCCCCGCTCGCGCGGAGCACGGCGGCTGCTCCGGCATGCCCGAGAAGCTGGTGGTGGACGGTGGGGAGCGCCCCGAACAGCAGCTGCTTCCCCGGGGCGAGAGCGCCGGTGGCATACCCCTGCAGCGTCATCATGGCCGGTTCGTTGAGGGTGTACCAGTGCCTCACCCGATCCCCGAGGCGATCGACGACGAGTGCTGCGTACTCGGCGAAGCGCGATGCGGTGTCGCGGTTCAACCAGCCTCCGTCAGCCTCGACGGCGCTCGGCATCTCCCAGTGGAAGAGCGTCG
This sequence comes from Microbacterium sp. LWH10-1.2, assembly GCF_038397765.1. Taxonomy (NCBI): domain Bacteria; kingdom Bacillati; phylum Actinomycetota; class Actinomycetes; order Micrococcales; family Microbacteriaceae; genus Microbacterium; species Microbacterium sp. LWH10-1.2. Next base: position 1,229,268 of record NZ_CP151638.1, on the reverse strand, counting down.
GGAACGGCGTGACCCCGGCATCGAGAAGGAGGTCGACGAATCGCGAGTAGTGGTCGAGCGCCGCGCTGTTCCCGGGCCCCGAGCCGTCCGGCTGGATGCGCGCCCACTGGATGGAGAACCGGTAACGGTCGAGCCCGAGGCCGGCGGCCAGAGCCACGTCCTGCTCAGGATGACGGTAGCTGTCGCACGCGGGTTCAGCGGTGCTGCCGTCGATGATCGCCCCTGGACGCTCCAGGAAGTCATCCCAGATCGATCTCCCCCTGCCGTCGGCTGTTCGCGATCCTTCGATCTGGAACGCGGAGGTGGCTGCGGAGAACCGGAGGCCCGGCGGGAGGGCGAGTGTCATGAAGGGTCCTTGACGTCAGTGTCGGGATAGTGATGATTCTGCACCCAGTACCGCCCCGTGCGCGACTGAGTTCCGCAACTCGACACCCGTTTAGGGAGATGGTGTCGGATGCTGGTAGACTCGACTCTTGGCTTGCGTGTGGGTTCTTCCCTCACGACCGTCGCGCAGGAGCCCTCTTCTCCGGCCGGCATTTCCGAAACAACTCCTGTACAGAAAGCGTCCACACGTGGCAAACATCAAGTCGCAGATCAAGCGCAACAAGACCAACGAGAAGGCTCACGAGCGCAACAAGGCCGTGAAGAGCGAGCTGAAGACGCACGTCCGCGCCACCCGCGCCGCCGTCGCCAGCGGCGACAAGGCTGCTGCCGAGGCCGCGCTGAAGACCGCTTCCCGCAAGCTCGACAAGGCCGTCAGCAAGGGTGTCATCCACCAGAACCAGGCTGCGAACCGCAAGTCGGCCATCGCCAAGCAGGTTGCCGCTCTCTGAGCCCCGCTTCTGAAGAAGGCCCGTCTCTTTCGAGACGGGCCTTCTTCGTGCGAGGGGAGGTGCTTCGTGTGACGGGGATGTCACGGAGCGGTGGCGATCGGCTCCCCCGGCTCTCCGACCGGCGCGGCCGGAACGTCCTGTGCGAGGGCGTCTTCGAGATCGAGTCCGCCCAACGGCTCCTGCTGCCACCGGATGAGCCTCCACCCTGCATCGGGATCGCCGTCCAGCATGCACATGCCCGTGTTGTAGAGGCGCCAGTGCACGGCGTCCTCGAGATCGACACCGCCCACCCGCGCAGCCGCCCAGACGCGGATCGCCGCACCGTGACTGACCACGACCGCTGCACCGTCGACGTTCTCCCGTGCCACTCGCGCGATGGCCGCGTCGTAACGGTCGAAGAACTGCGTACCGCTCTCTCCGCCCTCGATCGCGAACTCCGGGTCCCCGGTCAGCCAGCGCCGCGCCGCGCCGACGTAGGCCTGCACGGCCTCCCGATCGCTGCGCATCTCCCACCGGCCCGCGCTGATCTCCTCGAGCCCCTCGACCACCTCTGGGGTGAGCCCGCGGGCAGCCGCGAGCGGTGCAGCCGTGAGCCCGGTGCGGGTCAGCGGAGAGATGTAGACGGCATCGATCGCCTCGTCTGCGAGAGCCGCCGGGATCGCCGCAGCCTGCAGCGCTCCCAGAGACGTGAGACCGGGCCCGGGGCGGCCGGTGTCGAGAGCGCCGATGACGTTGCTCGGCGTCTGTCCATGGCGGATGAGGATGAGTCTCATGCGTCTTCTCCGAACGGCTGGCGGGTCGCGATGACGGTGACCATGCGTTCCAGCGCGAAGATCGGGTCGCGCGCGGCGCCCTTCACCTCGGCATCCGCTCGCGCGGTCGCCTGGATGGCCATGCCGAGCGACCGCTCGTTCCACCCCGCGAGATCGCGACGCGCCCTGTCGACCTGCCAGTCCTTCATGCCGAGCCGCTGGGCGAGCTGACGGCTGGGCTCGCGGTTGCCTGCCACACGAGCCATGGTGCGCAGCTTCATCGCGAAGGCGGCGACCATCGGAACAGGGTCGGCGCCGGAGGCCAGGGCATGACGCAGCGAGACCAGCGCCTCTCCGTATCGTCCGGAGATGGCGGTGTCGGCGACCACGAAGGCCGAGACCTCCACGCGCCCGCCGTAGTACTTGGTGACGACGTCTTCGGTGACGTCGCCCTCGACGTCACCGATCAGCTGCTGGCACGCCGCCGCGAGCTCGGTCAGATCGTCGGAGAAGGCGGAGACCAGCGCACGCAGCGCCGGCGGGGCGATGCGCTTCTTCGCGGCTTTGAACTCCCCCGCCGCGAAGTCGGCTCTGTCGCCGTCGCGCTTGATCGCGGGGCAGGCGATCTCGATGCCGTCGCCCGTGCCGGCGCGGAGGGCGTCGAGGAGCTTCTTGCCCCGCACGCTCGCGCCGGTGTGTCGGAGGATGACCGTGGCGCCCTCCTGCGGGTGGTCGAGATACGACACGGCCTCCTGCAGGAACGCATCCGAGCACTTCTCCACCCCTGACACCCGCACCAGCCGAGGCTCGCCGAACAGCGAGGGCGAGGTGAGGGAGAGCAGCGTGCCGGGGGCATAGTCGTCGGCACGGACATCGCTGACCTCGAGCGCGGGATCTTCCGCCCGCAGGTAGTCGCGCACACCGGCGATCGCGCGCTCGGCGCAGACCTCCTCCGGACCGAAGACCAGCACGACCGGGGCCGGTTGCGGCTCGCGCCACGGCACCTGACGGATCTTGGTGGGCTTGGCGCCCCCACGGGCCGGAGTACGCGAAGCTGCCATGTTTCCAGCCTACCCGGGGCCGCCGACGCTCCTCTCGGTCCAGACCTCGACGGCGCCGTCCTTCATGCCGATCAGGATGCGGCCCCGCTGATCGGTGCGCAGGACGTGCGCCCCGACGGCCTGCAGGATCGCGAGGATCTCCGCTCTCGGGTGCCCGTAGTCGTTCCCCTCCCCGACGCTGATCACGGCGACGGCGGGCCTCAGCGCCTCGTACAGCCCGGCGTCCTGATCGGCGCTTCCGTGATGCGCGACCTTCACGACGGTCATGTCCGAGCCGAGATGCGCCGTGCGCTGCAGCATCCGCTGCGACTCCGCCGAGAGATCGCCGAGGAACAGCGATCGCGGCACTCCACCGCCTCCGAACTCGACGACGACGCTGGAGTCGTTGCCGGCGGGGAAGGCCGACGAAGCCCGCTGCGGCCAGAGCACGCGCCACGATGCGTCGCCGAGCATTCCCTCGAGGCCGGACGCCGCGTCGACGAGATGGGCGCCTCCTGCGGCCAGGCGCTGGAGCAGGCGCACGTCGTCAGGCGCATCGGACGGTCCGTGCAGTACCCGGTCCACCCGGCCCTGCACGACATCGACGCCTCCGACATGGTCGAGATCGAAGTGCGTGAGCACGAGCAGGTCGACGCGCTCGACGCCGAGAGAGCGCAGGCAATCCCCGAGCAGGTCGGGATCGGGGCCCGTGTCGATCAGCGCCGTCCTACCCGCCGATCGGACGACGAGAGCATCGCCCTGTCCGATGTCGCACGCGGCGATCGCCCACCCGTCGGGGCTCGTCGCCGTCGCGAGCGGTCCGCGGAGCAGAACCTGTGCTCCGCCCAGCGCGACGGCGACGACGATCACGACGGCCGCCGTGGCTCGTGCCCAGCGCACCGGCCGTATGAGCGCAACCCTCTCCTTCGGCCGGACCAGCAGCAGGGCCGCTGCCGCGCTGAGGACGGCGACGAGCAGGGCGCTGCCGATGCCGGGCACGAGCGGCACCTGGGCGAGAGGCAGTTCGGCGCTCACTTCGGCTGTGGCGGCGATCCACGCGGCGGGAAGCCAGGCCGACGCCGCGAGCACGTCGGCCAGGAACGGCAGCGGCGCGGCGAGACAGGCGAGCAGCCCGACCACGGTGGCGATGGGAGCCGCGGGTTCGGCGATCATGTTCGCCACGACGCCGACGAGCGACTGCTGCTCTGCGAACAGGGCGATGATCGGGGCGCAGACGAGCTGCGCCGAGAGCGGCACGCCGATGGCCAGAGCGAGGGGCTGCGGCATCCATCGCGCCATTCCTCTCGCGAGCGGGGGCGCGAGCAGGATGAGAGCGCCGGAGGCCGCCACCGACAGCGCGAACCCCGGTGTCGCCGCGAGCCAGGGATCGACGATCAGGATCGCGCTCGCGCAGAGAGCGAGGAGCCCCGCCCCCGCGCTTGGCCGCCCCAGCAGCACCGACAGCATGGCCGCGCCCGCCATGACGGCCGCTCTGACAACGCTCGGCTCGGGTGTGACGAGCACGACGAAACCGGCCAGCGCGATCGCCGCGAGGACCACGCGCAGCCTCCGCCCTCCCCCGCACAGCGCCACCAGCCAGAACGCGGCACCGACCACGATCGCGCAGTTGGCTCCCGACACCGCGGTGAGGTGGCTCAGCCCGCTGATCCGCATGTCGTCGTTCAGCTCGGCGCCGACCGCCCTCGTGTCCCCCACGGCCAGGCCGGGCAGCAGCCCTGCTCCGGGCTCCGGCAGCCGCGTCGACCTCGCGATGAACTCGTGCCTGGCGCCCGCAGCGACCGCGAAGATCCCCACGGCCGGACGTTCGATCGCGGCGGAGCTCGAGAACACCACGAGCGCTCCGCGCTCCCCCGGGTCGGTCGATGCGGCCTCTCCCCGTATGCGGACGGCGGCGCCGAGGTCATATCCCTCCCCGGGATCGAGACCGAGCCGCACCGGCGTTGACGCAGGCCGCACGTCGCCCGGTGACCCGATGCCCGTGAGCTAGGCCTCCACCCACAGCCGCCCGTCGCGACCCACCGACGCGGAGGACGTGATCTCGCAGGTCACCTCGATGAACCTGCCGTCCCATGCGCCGGCGGCGTCCCTGGCCGGAAAAGCGACGCACACCGCCAGCGACGCGGCCGCCGCTGCGGAGAGGACGACGGCCGACAGACCCGATCCGCTCGCCGAGGAGCGCACCGATCCGAACACCACCGCGATGACAGCCGCGAGCACACCTCCTCCGGCGACCCAGGGTGCGGCCTCCGGCGCGAACACTCCGAGGAGTGCCGCTCCCCACGTCGCACCCGCCACCGGCAGCAGCCGCAGGTCGCGCCTCACACTCGGACTCCCTCGCGGATGCCGGCGAGCAGCTTCTCTCCGATCCCCGGTACCGCCAGCAGGTCGTCGACCGAGCCGAATCGCCCGTTCTCCTCCCTCCAGGAGATGATGCGCTCGGCCAGCGCAGGGCCGATCCGCGGCAGCGTCTCCAGCGCGGTCTGGTCGGCCGTGTTCAGATCGATGCGGTCATCGGTCGGCGCCGCAGGGGCACCAGCCTCGACGCCCGCTCCGATCGAGGGCACCACGATCTGCTCCCCGTCTGCGAGCACCCTGGCGAGGTTGACGGCGGCGAGGTCGGCCTGGTCGGTCGTTCCCCCGGCGGCCGCCACGGCATCGACCACCCGCGAATCCAGATCCAGCACGTACAGTCCAGGGCTCTGCACCGCCCCCAGCACGTGCACGTAGAGGTCGCCGGACGGCGCGGCGGATGCATCGGCGACCGGAACGAACTCCGTCGGCGCGGCCTGACCCCGCATGATCCCGAGGCCCACCGCGGCCGACAGCACGACGAGACCGAGCACGACGGCGGCGCCGATGCTCAGTCGGAGCGTGCGTGGTGCGGAGGACGACGTCGGTTGCGGCATCCGACCACGCTAGGGGCGTGGACGGATGCTCAGGAGCCGTGAGACCGGGGCCGGTGGACAAGCCGCCGACCCCGGCGGACTGTGGACGAGCTCTCAGCCCTTGACGACGATGCTGACGATCTTCGGGGCTCGCACGACGACCTTCACGATCTCCCTGTCGCCGATCGATCGGATCACGCGCTCGTCGGCGCGGGCCAGGGCCTCGAGCTCGGCCTCGCCGATACGGGCGGGCACCTCGAGCTGGGCGCGCACCTTGCCGCCCACCTGGACCACGGCCGTGACCGTGTCCTCGACGAGCAGCGCCGAGTCCGCCGAGCGCCAGGTCACCAGACCGACGGAGGGCTCATGACCGAGGATCTCCCACATCTCCTCCGCGGTGTGCGGGGCGATGAGGTCGAGCATCACGGCGATGGTCTCGGCGGCCTCGCGCACGGCGGGGTCGGCGGCGCCCGCGGCGCCGTCGATCGTCTTGCGGGTGACGTTCACCAGCTCCATCAGCCGGGCGACCAGCACGTTGAACTTCGTCTGCTCGACGAGGGCCGGCGCCTCGGACAGCAGCTTGTGCGTGGCACGGCGCAGCGCGGCGTCCCCGCCGTCGAACACGACGTCCACGGGGCTCGAGACCTCGCCGGCGATGCGCATGGCGCGCGCCAGGAACTTCTGCGCGCCCGTCGTCGAGACGTCCGCCCAGTCCTTGTCGTCCTCCACGGGGCCGGCGAAGGCCAGGCCGACGCGCAGCGCGTCGGCGCCGTGCGCGTCGAGCTCCTCCTGGAAGAGGACCAGGTTGCCCTTGCTCTTCGACATCTTGGTGCCGTTGAGGATGACCATGCCCTGGTTGATCAGGTTCGAGAACGGCTCGGTGAAGTCGATGAGCCCCATGTCGAAGAGGACCTTCGTGATGAACCGCGCGTACAGCAGGTGCAGGATGGCGTGCTCGACACCGCCGATGTAGGAGTCCACCGGCGCCCAGCGGGATGCCTGCTTGGGGTCGAACGCCACGGTGTCGCTGTTCGGAGACAGGAAGCGCAGGAAGTACCACGAGCTGTCGACGAAGGTGTCCATCGTGTCGGGATCGCGCAGCACGGGGTCGCCGGACTCCGGGTCGACCGTGCGCACCCACCCCTCGGCGGCGCCCAGCGGCGACGCGCCCTTCGGCGACAGGTCGAGACCCTCGACGCTGGGCAGCTTCACGGGGAGCTGGTCCTCGGGGACCGGGATGATGCGGCCGTCGTCGGCGTGCAGCATCGGGATCGGCGTGCCCCAGAAGCGCTGGCGGGAGATCAGCCAGTCGCGCAGACGGTAGTTCTTCGCGGCGCGGCCGGTTCCTGATGCCTCGAGCTGCTCGATCGCGCGGGCGATCGCGTTGCGCTTGGACAGTCCGTTCAGCTCGCCGGAGTTGATCATGCGGCCCTCGCCGGTCAGCGCCGTGCCGGTGACGGACGGGTGCTGGTCGTCGAGCGAGGGCATCGTGTCGATCGGCACGCCGTCCTCATCGACCTCGATGACGGGCATCGCGCCGGTGATGGGAGCGGTGGTGTCGACGACGACCTTGATCGGCAGGCCGAACTCGCGGGCGAAGTCGAGGTCACGCTGGTCGTGCGCAGGCACGGCCATGACGGCGCCGTGGCCGTAGTCGGCCAGCACGTAGTCGGCGGCCCAGATCGGCAGCTTCTCGCCGTTGACCGGGTTGATCGCGTAGCGCTCCAGGAACACGCCGGTCTTCGGGCGGTCGGTCGCCTGACGATCGATGTCGGTGGTCTTCTGCACCTCGGTCAGGTAGCCCTGGAAGCGCTCGCGCACCTCGTCGGGCGCCTCGGCGGCCAGCTCGGCGGCCAGGTCGCCGTCGGGGGCGACGACGAAGAACGTCGCGCCGTGCAGCGTGTCGGGGCGCGTGGAGAACACCGTGACCGGCTCGTCACGACCCTCGATGCGGAAGTCGACGTCGGCGCCGACGGAGCGGCCGATCCAGTTGCGCTGCATCTGCAGCACCTTCGACGGCCAGAAGCCCTCCAGCTGGTTCAGGTCGTCTAGCAGGCGGTCGGCGTAGTCGGTGATGCGGAAGTACCACTGCGTGAGCTTCTTCTTGACGACCTCGGCGCCGCAGCGCTCGCAGCGTCCGTCGACGACCTGCTCGTTCGCGAGCACCGTCTGGTCGTTGGGGCACCAGTTCACCGGGCTCTTCTTGCGGTACGCCAGACCCCGCTCGTACAGCTTCAGGAACAGCCACTGGTTCCAGCGGTAGTACTCGGGGTCGGAGGTGTGCAGCACACGGCTCCAGTCGAACGAGACGCCGTAGGCCTGGAAGCCCGTCTTCTGCTGGGCGATGTTCTGGTAGGTCCACTCCTTGGGGTCAGCGCCCCTGCGGATGGCCGCGTTCTCGGCGGGCAGGCCGAAGGAGTCCCACCCGATCGGGTTCAGGACGTTGTGTCCGCGGTGACGCCAGAAACGCGCCACGATGTCGGAGTACAGGTAATTCTCCGCGTGCCCCATGTGCAGGTCGCCGGAGGGGTAGGGGAACATCGCCAGCACGTACCGACGGGGACGCGTGTCGTCGTCGCCGCCGGTGAGGAACGTCTCGTTGTCGGCCCAGTACTTCTGCCACTTGGCCTGGATGGCGTGCGCCGAGGAGACCTCGTCGTCGGCGGGAACGGTGGAGAAGTTCTCAGTCAAAACGAACGCACAACCAATCTGAACAAAAAGCGGGATCAGTTCAGGATATCGGAACCCCAGAGCGCGGGCGTTTCCGCGCCGAGGGCCGCCAGCGGGGCTCGCGCCTTGGTCGCCACCTCCGCCACCTCGGATGCCGCGACGGAGCGCCAGGTGATCCCGCCGCCCGCGCCGACCACCGCCTGCTCGTCATCGATCAGGATGCTGCGGATGACCATCGCGAGGTCGACGTCGCCGTTCACGCCGACGTAGCCGAAGCACCCCGCGTAGACGCCGCGGGGTCCGCCTTCGAGGTCGTGCAGCCGGGTCATGGCGGAGAGCTTGGGCGCACCGGTCATGCTGCCGGCGGGGAACGTCGCGGCCAGCAGGTCGCCGACCGTGGTGCCCGCGGCCGCGGTTCCGCTCACCGTGCTGACGAGCTGGTGCACCGCCGGATAGCTCTCCACGACCCACAGCCCGTCGACGCGGATCGACCCCGGCTCGCACACGCGCGAGAGATCGTTGCGCATGAGGTCGACGATCATGACGTTCTCGGCGCGCTCCTTGGGGTCTGCCTGCAGCTCCGCGGCGAGCGCGGCATCCGTCTCCGGATCGGCGCTGCGCGGGCGGGTGCCCTTGATCGGCCTGGTGCGGATGACTCCGCCGCTCGCGTGGAGGAACTGCTCGGGACTGGCGCTCAGCAGGGCACGCCCGCCGATCCGCAGGAACCCGCCGTGGTGGGCGGGCGTCGCGGCACGCAGCCGCAGGTAGGAGCCGACCTCGTCCTGCGGTCCCCTGACGGTGAAGCGCGTGGTGAGGCACAGCTGATACGCGATGCCGGCTCTGATGAGCTCTCGGCACTGCTCGATGAGGTCCGCGTACTCGCCAGGGGTGTGCCGGGCCTCGGCCATGCGCGGCGCCACCGAGACAGGGGGAACGGGCGGCGACGTCCTGCGCTCCGACACGAACGCCGACCACTCGTCGAGGTTCTCATCGTCGGCGAGCGCCCAGACCCGCCCCGTGGCGTGCTCGAAGGCTGCGGCCCTGGTCACCCGCAGCCACGCGTCGCCCTCGGCGTCCGCCGTCGGGGCCCCCGCCGTGCGCGCACCGGACTCGTAGTCGCACCATCCGACCCACCCGCCCTGGAAGGGGATGCCGGAGGCCGCAGCACCGTCCACCCGCACGGCGTCGGGCAGTGATGAGACCCCACCCGTTCCGACGAAGCTCCAGCCCTCCTGCGCCGCAGCGCCGGCGTCGAGCCAGAAGACATCTGGGCACACGGCTTCGAGCGCGAGGAAGAGGGCCGCCGGATCCGCGTCGCCGGGCAGCGCTCGGGCGGTCAGTCGTTCGGGCACCTTTCCAGCCTAGATCCCGGTGCCTCCCGTACTCTCATGACATGGATGGGTTCCTGCTCTGGCTTCTCGACACCGTGCAGTCGATCGATCCGGTCGCACGCACCCTGATCGCGGGGCTGGCGGTCATGCTCGAGACGAGCATCCTCATCGGGCTCATCTTCCCCGGAGACACCGTGGTGATCATCGCGTCGATGGGCGTCTCCAGCCCTACCGAAGCCGTCGCCATGGTGATCGCCGTCGTGGTGGGCGCGCTGATCGGCGAGAGCATCGGCTTCGTGCTGGGCCGCTGGCTCGGTCCGCACATCCGCACGTCCTGGGTCGGCAGGAAGGTCGGCGAGCACAACTGGGTCAGGGCGGAGACCTATCTCGCCCGCCGTGGAGGCATCGCGATCTTCCTCTCCCGCTTCCTTCCCGTGCTGCACTCGCTGGTGCCGCTCACCGTGGGGATGAGCGGCTACTCCTATCGGCGCTTCCTCGCGTGGACCGCGCCGGCCTGCCTGCTGTGGGCGACGGCCTATGTGAGCGTGACCTCCCTCGCCGCGGGGAGCTTCCGCGAGATGGTCGACCGCGTGCACTTCGCGGGGTACATCTTCGTCGGCGTCATCGCGCTGTTCCTCGCACTCATCGTCGTGGGCAAGAAGGTGCTGACCCGTCTCGAGGCGCGTCACCTCGACACCACGGAAGCGGACGCGGGCGCCGACGTGAAAGACTGAGGCAATGGCCTCTGCACCCCCGGCCCCCAGGATCCACTGGTTCGCCCGTCTCGAGCACCGCTTCCACGTGTGGCGAGAGGGCCGAGCGCGCCGTCGGGGACGCACCGCCACGATCGTCCCGTTCCCCGGCTACGGGGGTCCCGGCTGGGTTCGTGTGGTCGGGCGGGTGCTCATCGTCCCGCCGCAGCGCCGCACACGAGACGGCGAACCGGCGAGCGTCCGCGGCTGGCGCAGCTTCGTCAGCATCCCCGTGAGCTTCGCGAAGGTCACGGTGCGGATCGGAGACGCGACCCATGACGTGGTGGCCGACCGCGGCGGCGTGATCGACGCCGTCATCGACGCCGACCTCCCCGCCGGCTGGCAGACGTTCACCGTCTCCGTCGAGGGGCAGTCTCCTGTCGACGCCACCGCGTTCATCGTCGGGGAGGAGACCCGCTTCGGCGTCGTGTCCGACGTGGACGACACCGTCATGGTCACCGCGCTCCCCCGCCCGTTCATCGCCGCGTGGAACTCCTTCGTCGTCGACGAGCACGCCCGCCTCCCCGTACCGGGCATGGCGGTGCTGCTCGACCAGCTGCTGCGCCAGCATCCCGGCGCCCCCATGGTCTACCTCTCCACCGGTGCCTGGAACGTCGCTCCGACGCTCACCCGCTTTCTCGGGCGTCATCTGTTCCCGACGGGCTCGATGCTGCTCACCGACTGGGGTCCGACGCACGACCGGTGGTTCCGCAGCGGGCGCGAGCACAAGCTCACCAATCTGCGCCGTCTGGCCGCCGAGTTCCCCCATGTGCAGTGGCTGCTCATCGGCGACGACGGGCAGCATGACGAGTCCATCTACTCCGAGTTCATGGACGAGCACCCCGACTCCGTCGCCGGCGTCGCGATCCGTCGACTCCTCCCCGCCGAGGCGGTCCTCGCCGGAGGACGCACCGGCAAGGAGGAGCACTCCGAGCACGTCGCACCCTGGGTGAGCGCTGAGGACGGCGCCGGTCTGCGCGATCTGCTCGGCGAAGCCGGCATCCTGCACTGACATGTCCCTCACCCGGTCCGAGTGGACGGAGCGCGAACAGGCGCACCAGCGGAGAGCGGACGCCCTCACCGCGGCGCACCGCGATCGCGCGTCTCGTCGCGAGAAGCACCCGGTGTGGGACTTCCTCTTCACGTACTATGCCTACAAGCCCGCGCAGCTGCGTCGCTGGCACCCCGGGGCCGGCGTCGTCATCGACGACGCCCCCGAGCGCACCGGCTGGCGGTGGTATACCCCCGCGGGAACGGGTCTGACGCCGGACGCGTCCGCCTTCGCGGCCGACAAGCCGGAGCTCGCGGCCCTCATCGAGCGGATGCTGCGTCGCACTGCATCACGCCCCGGCCAGTTCGGCTGCTTCGGGCTGCACGAGTGGGCGATGGTCTACCGACAGAACGAGCACCGGCACCCCGTGCCGCTGCGACTCGGACAGGCGGGAACGGATGCCGTCGTCGAGAACCACGATCTGCGCTGCACGCACTTCGACGCGTTCCGGTTCTTCACCCCCGAGGCCGTACCGCGGAACCGCAGATCGCTCACCCGCGAGGATCAGCCGCTCTTCGAGCAGCCGGGGTGCCTGCACGCCGGGATGGACCTGTACAAGTGGGCCATGAAGCTCGGGCCTCTCATCCCCGGAGAGCTGCTGCTCGACGCGTTCGAGCTCGCCCGCGACATCCGGCTCCTCGACATGGAGGCCGCCCCGTACGATCTGTCGGCGTGGGATGTCGTGCCCGTGCCCGTCGAGACCGCCGAGGGCAAGGCCGAGTACGTGCGACGCCAGCGCGGATTCGCCGAGCGCGGCGCTGCGCTGCGCTCGGCCCTTCTCGACGCCTGGCTCAGCTCACCGGTTCGCACGTAGGGCACAGCGTCCAGTCGGCCGACGTCGCCGACAGTCGCAGGCGCAGGGCCAGCACGCGCGTCGCGGCGTCGGCGAGGCGCTCTGCGGAGAGCGCGCCGCTCTCGACGGCGGCGACGATGCCCGCGACCATCTGCCCCGCGGTCTCGGGTGTGGAGCCCGCGACCATCAGCACGAGGTCGTTGCCCGCCGCGAGGGCCGCCACAGCGTTGGCGACGGGATCACGGTACTCGGGGATGCCGGAGGACTGCAGCATCCCGAGATCGTCGGTCACGATCACCCCGCGGAAACCCAGCTCGTCACGGGCGATCTCATGCCAGCGCGCCGAGAGGGAAGCCGGCGCGGCGTCGACTGCGGTGTAGGCCAGGTGCCCGAACATGAGCAGGGACGCCCCCGCGTTGACGCCGGCGATGAAGGGCAGGGCGTCGGATGCGCGCCACTGCTCGAGGCTCTCGTCGGTCGTGGGGATGGCGTGATGCGAGTCACCGGGAGCCGCCCCATGCCCCGGGAAGTGCTTCAGGGTCGACGCGACGAACGACTCCTGGGCGGTCGTCGCCGCGGCGACCCTCTCCGCGGCGCCCTGGGGATCCGTGCCGAGCGCGCGCCCGTAGATGAACGACGAGGGGTCGGCGGTCACGTCGGCGATCGTGCCGAAGTCCACGTCGATGCCCGACTGGGCGACGAGAGCGCCTCGGGCGGAGAACGCGGCGGAGGTCGCCTCCACGGGGAGGCCCTTCAGCGTCCGGGACGACGCGTAGCCGTCGGCCGGCAGACGGGAGACCAGACCTCCCTCCTGGTCCACGGCGATGAGCGGCGGCCGCGACGGATCGACGACGAGAGCAGCCGTCAGCGTCTCCAGCTCGGCGGAGGTCGCGGGGATGTTCGCACCCATCAGGATGAACCCGCCGAGGCCCTGCGACATGTAGGCGGTCAGCGCGGCGGCATCCGTCGAGGGGATGTGCCCCATGACGACGCTCGCCGCCTGCTCGGCGGTGGTCATGCCCGCGACCGTCCGAGCGGCATCCGCGTCGGGACCATCCTCTGACGGCACAGACACAGCGGAGGGCGGAGCCGTCGTCGCGGGTAGAGGCGAAGAGGCGGCGGCACCGAGCACCGGAGTGCACAGCCCCGTGAGCACGATCGCCGCCGCGACCGAGAGCCACCGGGCGCGCCGCACGCGCATCAGCTCGACAGCGCCTCGACGATCGGCGCCGAGGCCTCGGGGGTGCCGTTGCCGAAGCGGATCGTGCGGCCGATCGTCGACATGTCGGAGAGGGCCTCGGCGATCACCGTGGCGACGTCGGCCCGAGACACCGCCCCTCGGCCATCAGGATCGATCCGGATCCGCCCTGTGGGTTCGTCGAACGTCAGCGTGCCAGGGGCGAGGATCGTGCCCTCCAGCTCGGTGCCGCGGAGGTGCTCGTCTGCCGCCCACTTCGCGTCGGCGTAGGGGAAGAAGTCCGCTCCCTCGGGGACGCCGTGATCGGCGGTCGACCCGAGCCAGGACACCATCACGTATCGGCGCACCCCGGCGATGGCCGCCGCATCCATCGTGCGGATCGCCGCGTCGCGGTCGACGGCGTAGGTGCGCTGCGGATCGCCTCCGCCGGCGCCGGCCGACCAGACGACGGCGTCGTGCCCGCGGATGAGCTCTGTCAGGGCTGCCGTGTCGAGGGTCTCGACGTCGGCGACGAGGGCGTGCGCTCCCCCGGCCTCGACCTCTGCGACATGGTCGGGATTCCGGATGACGGAGGTCACCTCGTCGCCGCGGGCGACGAGGAGTGGTGCGAGCAGGAGCGCGATACGGCCGTGGCCGCCGAAGACGATGACGCGAGGCATGCTCTCACCCTACGCTCGTGTTCCGACGTCAGCGCTGCCCTCTCGCGCTGTCGATCACGAACGCCTGAGGATGGCCGGGCAGGTATCGCACAGTGACCGGTTCCCCGGAGGGGAGGTAGACGTCGCGGTCGGGGTACACGGCGGGCGTGAAGAAGTTGCTCTCCAGCGTGTACTCGACCCCATTGGATGCCGTGAAGGTCACCCAGTCGCCGTCTCTCGTCGCCTGCGCGGTCTCGCCGTGCTCGTAGATGTAGGCCCGGGTCACCGGCACTCCGGTGAGGCTCAGGATGCCGATCACGAGGTTCGCGAGCATCAGGAAGGCGAGGATGCGGAACGCGATCCTCGTGACGCGACCCCAGGTGCGACCACGGGGAGGGCGCTGATCCTGCAGCAGCCCTTCGCGCTCCCTGACCCGGCGCAGCGCGCTCACCGGGCTCGCACCGCTCACCGACATGGCGAAGAGGCCGAGGATCGAGAACCCCGCGATGAACACCATCGCGTAGCCGTGGGATGCCGGGAAGTTCACCAGCCAGATCAGCGTGTCCAGCACGTTCATCGCCCCGCCTCCTTCTCGACGGTGACCGCCACGGTCTGCGGATCCTCCCGGCGGTAGAACGCCCACAGGGGCGCGCCGACCTGGAAGTGCGACAGCGCCTCGGGGTAGACGAACGCGGTGGTGTCGGCCTCCCAGGTCGCCGCGCCCTCCGGAGCCATCAGCACCGTGAGCGCGAGCTCGCTCTGCCCTTCGAGGCGTCGGCCGGTGGGCCGCATCGCCAGGACGGATGCCGGGACCTGCGTGCCAGTCGTCCGCGCCCGCACAAGACGCGGGTCGAGGAGCCCGCGCTCGATACGCCACGTCAGCATCGCCTCGCGCACGACGGGATCGGTCATGTCCGCCAGTTCGACGGTGTCCTGGTCGGTGAGGCTGTAGCGGACCGGGATAGGCTGGCCCACCTGCAGGCTCCCGGCGTCGGTCGCGTCGACGAGCATCCGCAGCTGGCTGACGAACTCCCCACCGGAGCCCGGCGCCACGCGGATGAAGATGTCGTACTGCGGCACGTCGTTCACCGTGAGACCGGTGCGGGTCACCTCGACGATGCGGCCGACGCCGATCTGCGAGTGGCCGCGCACCCGCTTGCGGCGCCCGAGACCCGACATCGTTCCCCCGAACGTGAGGATCAGGCCCCAGGCGACCCCGATGAGGATCGGCCCTCCCAGCGTGTCCTCTCCCGAGAAGGGCAGGATCGACTCGCGCTGGTTCACCCCGAACAGCCCTTCACCCGTCCACACGACGAGCCAGGCCGACAGCAGCAGCCAGATGATCAGGAACGCGATGCGCAGCATCGCCCCAGAATATCGGCGCGAGCCCACAAGTACAGGGACGCGTGGGTCAGCGCACGGTGGTGCTCTCGGCCGGCTTCGCCATGAGCACTCGCTGGACGCCCTTCGCGGCGGAACGCCCTGCGCGATTCGCGCCTATGGTGCTCGCAGAGGGGCCGTAGCCGACGAGCTGCACGCGGGGGTCCGCCACGGACGTCGTGCCGCGACCGCCGCGGTCCAGTTGGATGCCGCCCGCCGCAGAGCGCAGGTGCAGTGGTGCGAGGTGGCCGATCGCAGGCCGGAATCCCGTCGCCCAGAGGATGACGTCGACGCGCTCGAAGGATCCGTCTGCCCAGCGAACGCCGTCCGGCTCGATGCGCTCGAACATCGGGCGTCGAGCCGCATAGGCGCCGAGCCTCTCGGCCTCACGCTCCTGGGGTCGCAGCATGAGGCCGGTGACGCTCACGACGCTCTCGGGCGGGAGTCCGCGGGCCACACGCTGCTCCACCAGGGCGACAGCGGCGGCGCCGGCCTCCGGCGTGAAGTCGTCGGTGCGCCAGACGGGCTCACGACGGGTCGCCCACAGGGTGTCGGTGAGCGGGGCGAGCGCGCCGAGGAACTGCACCGCCGACGCTCCCCCGCCGACGACCAGCACGCGCCTGCCGACAAAATGCGCGGGACCGGGGTAGTCGACGGTGTGCAGCTGCTCACCGAGGAAGGTCTCCATGCCCGGGTAGTGGGGCAGGAACGGGTGGTTCCACGTGCCGGTCGCGTTCACCAGCGTGCGGGTCCGCCACTCGCGATCACCAGCTCTGACCAGGAGGACGCCGCCCTCATCGTGCACGCGGTCCACTCGGACCGGTCGCACGACGGGCAGTGCGTGCGCCCGCTCGTACGCCGCGAAGTACGCGGGCACCGCCTGGTTTGCTCGCTGATCGTCGCGCGGCGGCGGCGTGTCTCCGGGGAGCTCGGCCACCCCGTGCACATCGCGCATCGTCAGGGCGTCCCAGCGGTGCCTCCACGCTCCGCCCGGCTCATCGTCGGCGTCGAGCACGACGTGACGGATGCCGAGGCGCGTCAGATGGTATGACGTCGACAGGCCGGCCTGGCCGGCGCCGATCACGAGACTGTCGAGGATGCTCACGCCGGGGTCAACATCCACAGCATCCGCGTTGTTCCTAGAGGTCGATCTCGTAGTGGGTGTAGCCGGTGTGCGTCGCGACGCTGTCGTAGAGGCGTCGAGCGGTGGTGTTACCCTCCTGCGTGAGCCAGTACACCTTGGACGAGCCGTGCGCCCGCGCCCAGTCCTGCACGTGCGAGATGAGAGCGCGCCCCGTTCCGCCGCCGCGGACGTCGGGAGCCACGAAGAGGTCTTCGAGGTAGTAGTAGCCCGCGGGGCTCCACGTCGCCGCGTGGGTGAGCCAGTGCACCAGGCCGATCGCGCGACCCTCGTCGTCGCGTGCGAGCGCCCCGTGCAGCTCCTGATCCTCGGTGATCCGACGGAACGTGGTGCGCGAGATATCCCCCGCCACATCGGACTCGTAGAACGTCAGGTATCCATTCCACAGCGCGAACCACTCGTCGAAGTCGGCCGGGGTGATCGCGTGGATGCTCGTCATGCGCCCAGCCTAGAACGACGCGCCCGGGATCGAGCGCCGGATTGGTGCTGATGCCGACACCTGTAGTACGCTTTTCGAGTTGCCCCGGAAGGTTCGGGGAAGCAGATGGGCCTGTGGCGCAGCTGGTAGCGCACCTGCATGGCATGCAGGGGGTCAGGGGTTCGAGTCCCCTCAGGTCCACCGAGAAAGCCCCTGGTTCGCCAGGGGCTTTTCCCGTTTGTAATGGGACCTTTCGCCCCCGCTTACTCCCCACAATCAACACTTTCCGACCAGATCCAGTGGCAAACAACGGGGAGTATCCGGACGCACTCGAGTCCGGATCTGCACACTTTTGCGTCCGCGCCGCGCATGTGGTGATGATGAGCGACACGCACATCGACACCGAAGAGCACCTGTCCCGCCGAATTCTGCGGTGCAGACAGCGCGAGGCGCCGGTCATTCATGGGAAGCAGTCGGCCAGTCGCCTGGCACGTCCCGACAAGCCGCTCAGCAACGATTCACAACGCCACGGACTGAAACAGCCGTGCCCACCCCAGGATGCTGTCCCCGCTCACCGCGTTCAACGAAACGGAGACACTCGCCCTCTAGATCCTCACTAGCTATCGGAATGCCGCGAAGTTGGCTTCCCATGGGTGAAAGAAACAGGCTTGTTGGCTGAGCTCGCGTAGGCAAGCTCGTTTCGCGTCGAATCGCCGATGTACCCGTCCGGATTCACAATGACAACACGATCGGCGAGGTCGATCTTTCTCAAGTGAAGGACGTCAAGAATCTTCTTCTGAGCAGGAGGAATTGGCCCATCTGCATCGGCAGGTGCGAGAACGATCACCCCCGCTAGCGTCAGCTCACGGGCAACAGTTCGAATCTCCTCCGCGAACCGCATGGAACCGCAAACGCATACAATCTCCGGAATCTCGAAAGTCATGCGCTCCTTACTTCTGCCTCGGATCAGCGCCGGCGAAGGAACGAGATGCCGAGCGCGTTGCGGAACACGTCGCCCCGCCTGGCGGCGAGAGTGCCCATAATCGTGACGACGAGGTGTAGCACGCAGAGCAGAACGAAGCCGACGATCGGCCAGCCGCCGGGAAGGAAGCCGTTCTTCGCCTCGGGAAACAACGAGAACAAGCCGACCATGTACGCCGCGGACGCCACAAAGAAGACAAGGATCGTCAAGCCCCAGTTCGCCGCATACCGCGCGTTTTCCGTCGCCACCGCCACGCCCTTGCGGCGGGTCGAGGGGTACGCGCAGATCATCGCGATCGCCGCGATGAGCATGCTCACGATGGGAATCGGGATGTACGCAAGGAACCCCAGCCCCCAAGACGACCCGCCGGTCGATGGGACGGGAGGCGAAGGAGTGTACCCCGGCGGGACAGCACCAAGGTGACCTGGCGCGGGCGGCGCGTACGCCGGAGGCGGAGGGGAGGTCGGGATCCCTTGGGCTGGGGTGCCGCTCGATTCGTGCGAACTCGACATGGCCTGCTTTCTCAGTTTCCGGACGCCGGAGCGCCGGGGACGATCGATGCTTTCCCGAGCATCTGCGTGAAAATCGAGATCGACACGGCGAGATCCCCACGGTTCAAGTGCTCCGCCCCCGCTCGGCCGCCGAGCGGCAGGAACGGCGTGTAGAAGAACGCCTCATAGAGGTCAGGACGCCCCAACCGTGCGATACCGCCTGGATAGTCACCGCGACGCATCCAACTGTCGAGATACTGATCGTTCTCCAGGAAGGAGAACAGTGTCTCGAACTGCGGATTGATGTTCTGAATGTCGCCGACCCGGTACAAAACGTGACGGATCACACCGCCCGGCTCCGGACCCGGCTGCCACACCAGAAGATCACCCATCCCGGTCGCAAGGAACGGCACCGCACCCTGCGTGTCGGTGAACCACTCCGGCAAGAACCCGATGTAGCGGGACGGGTCGATGATCCGCACGAACCCGTCCGCCCCGATGAAACCCGTGCCCCAACGTCGCCACAGCTCGATGATCTCCCGAGGAAACACCGCCCACGCCTCAAGAGACGCGAGGGTCTGCTCCGGCACCGGAGCCACCGACTCGAACCGAACGAACTCAGCCACGGTGGCCCTCCAGATCACCGTTCACGCTGACACCCCAAGAGCGCCACTCGAAACCCAAGCGCGAAGCGAACGGATCCACGACCAGACCCACAGTCTCATCGCCGACCACAGGACGCGACGCGAAAGCGAAGACCGCAGAGTTCAACATTCCGGTGAAGCTGTTTAGCACCACACGTTCCGCAGCCGTCGTCGGCGTAGGAAACTCCTCTCGTAGAGTTCTTACAAGCGTCCGAGAAGCAGACTCGACCGCGGAGTGTCTGGCAGCAGAGAAGCGAACAGCGAACAATGCGTCCTGCGCATCGCGGACTTCTTGCGATCGAGTTTCAGCAACGATCGGCTCGACGAATTCGAACTGTAGAGAACAGGCCACATCGAGGAAGCTCTCGACTTGTTCGTGGTTGTCTCCATAGCGATCTGTCATTCCCGTCCCCTTCCGCCCGTCCTCCAGCCTATGGGCGAACACGGACAACACCATCGGCACTAGTGAACTTCTTCCCCCCGTTGACGATGTCACTGACATGGAAGTCCACGTTCATACGGATATCCCCCAGCAACCCCGGCGGCAGCTTTTGATCATTAGGGCATCACTAGATTGAACGACTCGATTTCCTGCGGCCGCAAGCCACCAAGACATACTCAAAAGCCTGATCCAAAGTTCCGCTGAACTCGACACCGTCATCTGCCAGAGCAGGGAAGAATCCTGCCCTGTCGCTCGGCTTCAGGATTCCGTAGGCCCCATCACCCTGAGAAATGATGTTGAATTCCCGGCCCGTGAGATCACCTGGCCCAGAGGCAACCCAAACCATCTCCCGTGCAGCTTCACCACTGAAACCTATCGCAATCAGCTGCTGCACGAGCTCTTCAAGCACACCACCACTCGACACTGTTAGCGCCACTCGAATGTGATCAATGCAATGATCGCCTCGATTGCATCCTGTGAAATTTCGGGGTGCGTGGAGCTCAATTTCTCTCCCACCCATGCTGCCCAGACCCAAAGATCCTGATCACCTGGCTTCTCCTCGTCCGCCTGCGAGATCACCGCAAGCACCTGATGCTTGAGGTGGGGATCTTCAATTCGCTCAGGATGGCGACCGGGGAGCGTTGCACCCGTGCCCCATCCAACAAAGGAAATGATGCCTTTGCTCAGATCTTGGTTCATGCCATTCTCCATCATTGCGCGCTCCCATGCCGCCGGCGCTGGGTCAATTGCAATGGTCCGAGTAACGTTTCGAGTACGCCTAAGCGCTCCACTCGAGGATTACTGCCCTGGAACGGCCGTCGCGGCGAGCAGGTTCCATTGTCCCCACTCAGGGACCGGTGCGTACAGCAGAGCGGGATCAAACGTCCGATCCGCCGTCGTCACCCGAGTGCTGCCCTTCTCGCGAATCGTCAGGCGCCCTGTCCCGTCTTCCTTGTTTCGAGTCACGAAGTGTATCAGCGCATCGCTTTGACGCATCGCCACGGGCAAGTTGAAATCCGCCGGGTACTCCCAGAGCTCCGCACGGTGGGCGAAAAGTCGGCCGTCTCCGAGGTTCTTCCACCGGGTCTCTGCTCTAGGCACTCCGGGAGGCTGCTGGTAGGTCACGGTGAAGGAAGGATTCTCCGCGGTTGTCACCGTAATGAACCAAGGCACGAGACCTGTCGCTGCGTCCACGGGAGGGACAATTGCAAGCTCCTTAGTAGGATCATGATACCGGCTACGTGCCTCAGTCTCCTCGATCCAAGACAGCCCAGTGTCATCCGGAAGTGCGTTCTGGGTCCAGTCGTTGAATCGACCGCAATAGCGCCAGTTCGTCATTTGTCCTTACTTCCTCAAAAGGGCAGGGTGAGCAACGCTGGTGCCGTCTGCTCGGATCTCCACTACCGTAGCGCGATCCACGGACACGACCCAGCTTGTTCCTGTCGCGTCCCGGATTGCAACGCGCTTATCCTCGGCACGGAGCAGGAAGTCCAACGATGGCCACTCCTTCTGGACCGGGACCTCCAGAACCTGCTGCCCGTTGAGGGGCTCTCCGATGTAGTCATCGGGGTCGTAGCCGGCATTCTCAAGGTCTCGCCGGTTAGAAGGAGTGTCTGCGATGACGATGTCGTCACGCCTCAACCCGTACTTGTTGACGAGCTCATTGAGGTAGGAGTTCGCTGTGCTCGGCTCAATCCCTGATAGTTGAGTGTTCTTGCGAGACACGACTTCCTGGTCCGGGATGAAGGAGTCGATGCGGTTATAGTTGCCGTCTCCAGGCCTCGTGACGTGAAGTTCGTTGACGGGGTACCTGTGGTGGTTCTCGATGTTGAAGATCTCACCTTCCCACATCCGTCGAACCCAGTCATTGAACCTGGCAGTTCCGTCAGGGTTCGTGGCGTTGATGAGTTGCTCGTACCGGTCGATGCGGGCTTGGTCCTCGGGCGGGATGCCTGACGAGTCGCCGGACTCGTGGGGGCCGTTGTCAGTGTTCGACAAACCGTCACCGTTCCCGCCGCCAGAGTCACTGCGATCGTCCGTACCGCCATGCCCCTCGGTGTCAACGCTGTGGCTTGTGCCGCTTCCTTCGCCATCACCGTGGGCACCGTCGCTACCATCAGCTTTTCCGCCCAGGGATTCGTGCGGGGTGGGCGGATCCTCATGCGTGCCGGGTCCGTCATGATCGCGGACCGGTGGTGTCGTGTCGTGGGGGATGGTCGGGGTGTCTGGTTCGTCGATGTGGACGCGGGGTGCGCCGGTGCCGTCGGGAAGGTGGGTGTCGGGGAGGTGGGTGTCCAGGCGTGGGGCGTCGATGTCGACGTGCGGGGGCTTTCCGCCGGGGAAGAGGTCGTCGAGTTTGCTGACGATCTTGTCGACCTTGGTTATGGCGCCGGCGACGATCTCGAACTTGGAGAGGATCGAGAGGCCCTTGGCGACGTTCACGCCGGGGATGAAGAGGGTGCCGACGTTGAACACGACAGCGCCGGCTGCTTCGGCGGGGTTGGTGGCCCAGGTGTCCCACGCGACGAGGCCCTTGACCATTGAGGCTGTGTTGTCGGTGGCTTCCTTGTAGATGGGGACGCCGAGACTTCCGAGGAGCGGGGCGAGCGGGTTCGTGCTGACGATGAGAAGCGACCCGACGGCGGTGAGCGTCCCTCCCCATGCCTGCAGCGCGTGCTCACCATCCCAGAACTGGTTCTTGATCGGGTTGTACCCGATCAGACCGCCGAGTCCCTGGATTGCGCCGACGGCGGAGCTGACGATGCCGTTGCCGAAGCTCTCTCCGCAGTTGCGTTGCTCGTCGGTGCGGTGCCCCCAGGGGAGGTCGACGGTGTTCTCCCCGCCCTGCTTCAACTGCCACGCTTCGACGGGAGTGAGTTCGGCGACGCAGTCGTCCCGCTGCCCGTTGATCGTGTTCGCGCACTCAACTTCGAGCGCGTTCACTTTCGCGTAGGCGTCCGCGATCCGATCCATCAGGGCGTTGTTCCGGGCGACATGATCACCGGACTGAGACCAGTGCACACGGATCTGCGCGGTTCCGCCCTTCGAACGCGCTGTCTCACCTCGACCGCGAAGGTACGCGATGGGGTCCTCGCCCCCGGCGCCCATCCCCCGCGCGGTCGCCGCCGTGCCCGCACCGAGGTTCGAGTCCCATTCGTACTCCTGCGTGTCGCGGGCGTTCATCCAGACCCGATGGTTCGCGTCGAACTCAGTGAGGAACGTCTCCGCGTCCGCCTTGATCGCCTTGAGGGTCTTCTTCACCGCCGCGAGGCTGTCTGCGTAGGTGCGCAGCGCCCCAGTCACTGTCCCCACTTTCGTCGCGAACGTGCGCGCCGACTGAGTCGGCTTCGACATGCCCGCGTAGACGATCTCTGCGCCCGGCGCGACGAAGGATGCGGGGATCGCCGCCCAGGCGGTGTCGACATCGTCGGCCGTTGTGTTGTAGGACGTCGCGACGGTATCGAGTGCGTCAGCAGCAGCGCGGATGTTGTCCGGTTTCAGGTCGTCGCCTGGGATCTTGTCCGGTATGACGAGACCGTCACCGGCTTTCGTGTCGCTCGCATTCGCCATGCGAGGCCCCCCATCATGTGAGTAGTGTCGTTCAGAACGTGAACGTGGTCGTCGTGTCTGCGGCCGCGATCGTGTTCACGGCCATCTGCTCATCGCCCTGCAGGAATGCCGTCGCGGCGTCCGCGGTGCAGGTCATGGTGTTCTGGCATCCGTTGACCACTGCGGTCAGCCGGCCCGCTGACTGTTCCTCCAGGAACCCGAGCACGGCGCTGGCGACGATCCCGTCGAACCCGGATCCGGATGCAAGCGGCTCGCCCACGGTCGTCGCCAGATCCGCGACCGCGGTCGAGAACCCCTGGACCTTCTCGTCGGTCGCGAGGATCGTCGCGTTGATCCCGTCCGGTTGCAGCTGCCAGCTGGTCATAGCGTGATCCCTTTCACGATTGCTTTGCCACCCGTGGCTTCCTCGAACGCGAACATCAACGCCAGCCCGCGCCGATACTGCGCGAAAGGCAGGACGCCTTCGATGATCGTTGTGATGTCCGTCAGAGTCCCCGCGTCATCCAGCTGCCGGGTCTCCTCCGGGAACAGCCGGCGAAGGTCGGTGGGCGTCTCGACCCGCCGCGGCCGACCGAGGATGAGCACCCGGGTGTGGTCGAACTCCGTGAACTCCACCGTGCCGCCGGCTCGGGTCTCGGCCGCGACAAACGGAGGGTCGAATGTCTCCGCGAAGTCTCGGAGTTCGTCGACGGTCAGCGCGGTCTGCGCGAGAAGGGTGACTTCGATCGGCATCAGGCTCCTCCCCCGCTGGCTTCCACGGCACGCGCCAACGCGTCCGTGCCGAAAACGCGGGCGAGCTCATCCGCCTGACGCCACGGCGGCACATCAGGATTGCTGAACGCCGCGATCAGCGACGGAATCCGCCGACGTCCCGCCTCCGACACGTCGAACCGCTCCGCGAGCTCGTGCAAGTTCACGCCGAGAGCGCGGACCGCTCGAGGACCGATCAGTACCGCGACGGGCACGGCGGGCGGCTGTGCCCCGAACGCGGGAACCCTCCCGTCGCGCCACCCGGGGACCACCGTCACCGACCCGAACAACGGCATAGAGAATGCGACCGCGATCGCGGTCAGCGCGCGTGTGGCGCGGTCCGCGATAGTCTCTGTCGACGCGCCCAGCGATGCGATCGGCATCACCGCGGTGAATGTCTCAAGAACACCCGCGTTCGTACGTTCGGCACGATGAACTCCTTGCAGAGCCCCACCACCACCGGTGACGAAGGCGCGCGCGTCGGGCATCTGGGACCGCGCATGTGTGGTGAATGAGACCAGATCCCACGCCAGCGTCGCCGGCTCATGCGCACCCCATGCTGCGGGGGTGCTGTCGCCGAGTTCCCGACCGACG
Organism: Microbacterium sp. LWH10-1.2; assembly: GCF_038397765.1. NCBI lineage: Bacteria > Bacillati > Actinomycetota > Actinomycetes > Micrococcales > Microbacteriaceae > Microbacterium > Microbacterium sp. LWH10-1.2. The sequence continues at coordinate 1,204,892 of NZ_CP151638.1, read as the reverse complement.
GCGTCGACGAGCCGGCCGAGGATCGTGTGCTCTGACGCGGAGTGGTGGATGGACACGGAGAGCACGGCCTGCAGGAGTTCGGGCGCTTCCTGGGAAGGGAGCTCCGCATGAACGCGAGTTTCCAGCAGTTCGGACACAGTGTTCGCGGTCTTCGCGCCGACAGGGTCGACGAACAGGTCACCGGCGCGCACCAGCGACCATCCGCCGAACAGGTCGAGGTAGTAGCGGGCGGCGAACGTCCACCATGCGTCCGGGCGGGTGATCACCACGGGGGTAAGACCAGCGGTGCGCGCGGAGAGCAGGAAGTCCGCGAGAGGCTCGTTGAAGGACGCCGTCAGCCCGCGTGCCTCCGTGCACGCGAACGGGCCGTCGATGAAGTCCAGCAGCGGATGATCGAAGTCGGTCATCCCGAAGTAACCTTCCGTCAGCCGATGTTCGCGACCGCGCTCTTCGCCCGGTTCAGCGCGGCCTGCGCCGTCTCGTCGTTCTGCGCCATCGACTGCCTCAGCGTGTTGATGATCGTGCGCACGCCATCCGCGGCGTTCTTCCACCGCAGCTCTTTCGCAGCGTAGTCGTCGGACACGCCGGTGGCGTCGTAGTCGCTCATCGCGGTCTTCACATCCGCGTCCCGCTGATCGATCAGCGCTTCGAGACGGGATGCGACGGCGAGGAAGTTGTCTTGTGCTGTCTGGGACGCCGCGAGGTCAAAATCGCGACGGTCGGTCTGGTTTCCAGCCATGATGTGATCTCTTTTCTCCGTGTGGGCGGGTCAGCGGGTCGAGGAGAAGCGGGCGGCGTCGAACGACACCGAGCTTTCCGTGGACCTGGTCTGCTCGAACATGTCGCTGTCGCCTTCTTTGAAGGCGATGTCCATGCCCGAGATACCACCCAGCACCGCGGCGAGTGCCGCGTTCAGCTCGACCGAGATCTGGTCGCTCTGCGCTTTGAACTGGTCGAAAGCCGCACGACCGGCGCCGTTGAACTTGCCCTCCAACGGTTCTCCTGCCTGTGCGAGCTGCTTCACGAGCGCACCCAGGTCATCGCTTGATCCCGACGTCTTCTTCGTCAACTGCGACAGAACGTCGCCCCCCATAGCAAATTTCATTCCCGCAGTATGACATCTCCGTGTGTCGAGCGAGGACTATCAGCGTGGAGAGTGTGGATATCCCTTACATCTGGGGAAAGCATGATCTTCATGTCTTCGATGGTTCGGTAGAGTGTTCCGGCGGCGGAGGTGCCGCCGTACTACAGGTGCACGAAGAGCCGGGGGGCGTTCGATGGTCTGCGCGAACTGCGGCACGCCGCGACGCAGCAGGAGCGCAATCTGTCCGCACTGCGGTCAGCCGTTCGCGGTCGCGTCGCAGGCCGCGCCCGTCGCTTTCGCCAGAGCTGTACAACGGCCGCATCCGATCCGGCTGGCGATCGCGGTGAGCGTGGACGTGGCTGTCTCGGTGCTCATCACCGTCATCTTCTCCACGATGACCAGCGGACGGCTCCCCGGATTCCCAATCGTCGTCTTCTTCCTCGCAGCTACCGTGACTGTGGGTATGATCCTGCGCGAGGGGCGCACCGTGGGTTTGTGGGCGGTCGGCGCACGCGTTGTCGGTTCGGCCACCCTGTCCGCACCCGGCTTGCGAGAGCGACGATGGCTCATCGCCGACACTCGAAATGGCGCGGACCCCGTGCTTCCGCACCGCGAAGTCCCCCTCCTCATGCCGGCAACGAACCTGCCAGAGCTCTTGTCGACGATTCCCCCACTGCCGGCGTCGTTCCACCGAGATCACACCGGAACCGAGAAGCTGATCTCCGCGGTCCCCGAGAAGCGAGCAGCCAGCGGAGTGCTCGTCGTCGATGATGCGATGCGCGTAACGATGGCCGCAGACATGCTCGTTGGGCGCAGCCCGTCTCCTCGTGACGGCGTCACGACCGTCGCAGTGCCGGACCTGGACCGAGAGCTATCCAAAGGACATTTCCGGATCACGCAGAGCGCCGGTGTGTTCACGGTCACCGACCTGTCTTCCACGAACGGGACCCTGTTGAACGGCATCGACCTTACCCCGTCACAGCCAACCACATTCCACTTCGGCGACCTGATCGAAGCGGGCGGACATCGGTTCCGTGTAGAGGCACGCTCACGACCGGAGAACGGAGGCGCGCAATGAGCCGTCATGACGACCAGGCGCTCCTGGAGGCTGTTCGCATTCATCGCGGCCGTCTGCGCGGCGCGTTCCTCGGCGGTACCGACGGAGTGCGGCGAGGAGTGTCGACGCTTGTCGGACGCCTCGTCGGGAGCCTCGTGATCGCGGCAGTCGTGTGCGCGATCTGCGTCGGCGTCTCCTTCGCCATGAGTGTGATCTCGCAGGCCTCGCCTGCCCCGAGCTCCTCGACCTCTGTGGAGGATAAGACCCCATGACAGAGTTCACCCGAGTCACGATCATCGGCTCGACGCGCAGAGCGACGCTGGTACTCCCCTCCGACGAACCGCTCGCCGTTCTGCTTCCCGAAGTGACGGACCTCCTCCGCGAACCGCCGACCGCTGACGGACACGTCCTCGTGTCGCTGCTCGGCACCGAGACCCCCATCTCTGACACTCTGGCCGCGCAGGGCGTCCTCGACGGGGCGATCTTTCGGCTTCTTCCCGCATCCGATGCGCCCGCGCCGCCGGAGGTTTCAGACGTCACCGATACGGTCGCAGAACGGCAGGATGCCGCCGTGCACGGATGGAACAGCGTCCACCGTGCGGTAGCGACCGGAGTGTCGCTCTGCGTCCTGTCCCTGCTCGTGGTGCGCAGCGTCCCGGATGCGCTCTGGCTTGCCCCCGTCCTCTTCGCCGCCTTCGTCATCCTCGCTGTGGTTCTTGGCTGGGTGAAGTCGGCTCGCATAGGCCTCGTCGCGGTCGCACCGGCCCTGGGCGCCGTCCCTCAGCTGGTCGCCGTCATGCAGGAGGGCTTTCCTCTCCTGTCTCCGTGGTCGGTCGTTCCGTTGGGAATGGGGCTGACATGGATCGCTCTCGGGGCCGCAGGGTCACGGCGCGCAGCCGTCGGGGGCGCAGTGGGAACCGGTTTGTCCGTCATTGTGCTCGTCTCCTCGCTGTGCGGGGCGAGCCCGTCCGGTGCCGCGGCGATCGTGGCGGTGTGCGTCGTGCTGCTGCTTGGCTCGCTGCCATCAGTGGCGCTGGCGATCTCTGGGGTCACTGCGCTCGATGACGTGGGGCTCGCGGGAACCCCCGTGTCACGCGCCTCCATCCTGACGCGGGTTGCTGACGCATATGGTCTTTTCTCCTGGGCGGTCTTCGCCGTCGCGGGGTTCGGGGCCTTCGCGCTCGCCGTGCTCCTCGCCAGCGGCGACGTGTTCGCCGTGCTGCTCGGAGCCGCCCTGTTGCTCATTCTCATGTTGCGAACCCGGGTGATGCCTCATGCCGTTCAAGCGTGGGCGCTGTGGATCGCGGCGCTTGTCGGCGTCGTCACGGCGACCCTGCTCCCTCACCCGTGGCCTGACTCTGTGCTCGTCGGGTTCGGTCTCATCGCCGCGCTGCTGGTGCTTCTCCTCGGCACTCTTCGTCCCCGCCCCCACGGACGGGTCCGTTGGCGGCGATTCGGGGATCTCCTCGAGGCCATCGCCGCGCTGTCAATGCTGCCGATGCTCCTCGGCGTGTTCGGGGTCTACTCCCTCCTGCTGGCGGTGTTCTCATGACCATGTCTGCGACACGTCCGACGGCGGCGGCGCAGCACGTCCTGATCGACGAGCTGACCACAATCACGGCGTCTGTAGGACGGAGCGTTCGATGCTCGTTCGTCGCCACGGAACGGAGTACCGGTCTGTCCACCGTTGCGGCGCTCACCGTGCGCGAACTGAGCAGAGGACGGAGGGGGCGGGTGCTCTCGGTCGACACCCGCCCTGGGCAGTCTGGGAGCATGATCCTTCGCGAAGGGGCGCCGCTGTCCGAAGAGTCCTTCGCTCGCATTCCCGCCGACACACGTGCATGGATGCGGGAACAGAACGGGATCGTCGCCATGTCCTTCGAACGCGGCACGACCGCGGACTGGCATCGGGTCGTCGCCCCGGTCGTGCGCCACTTCGACATCGTGAGCACCGATTGGGGCGCGCTCTCCCTCCCTGACGCGACGGATGCCGCGCTCACCGGGCACGTCGTCTGCGTCGCAGGCAGCTGGGAGCGGGACTCCGCAGAGTCTGCGATCGCATTCGCGCGTGCTGCGGAGGCGCAGCTCGACGACTGCCGTGCGATCGTGGTGCTGTCCGACATCGCAGGCAGACGCTCGAGCTGGCCGCGGCAAGTCACCCCGCGACTGCCCATCCCGCTCCTCGCTTTCCGCCACGATGCCGCGATGGCCGCCGGGCGTGCCCCGGCCCGTACGACGATGACCATGGCACGGGCAATGGCGGCTGCCGTACGTCGGGCAGGCTTCAGCGCCGAGGAGCAGATGTGAACGTCCGGCATATCCACCGTCCGGCGCGTATCGAGGCGCCGCTCGCGCAACCGGAACCGAGGGTGATCGCGGCTCCCCCGCAGCAGGGCGACGCCGTCCCTGGCGGTATCCCGCTTCGGACGCTGCTTCCCGTGTTCGGATCGTTGTCGTCGATCATCATGATCGTCGTGCTGCGCGCCAATCCGATAATGGTGGTCGTCGGTGCTCTCGTGCTGACCGTGGCGCTTGTGGGCGGCATCGGAATGGCTGTGGGACAACGAGGACAGGTCGCCCGCGCACGTCTCAGAGAGCGTGAACGGTATCTCGACTATCTTGAGGACCTTCGCGGGGAACTCCGCGGCCAGCAGAATCGAGCGCGGACCCAGGCGTTGCGGATCCATCCGGCACCGGAACGGCTTGCTGAGATACTGGGCGACCCGGAGCGGATCTGGCAGCGCCGCCGCCGTGATGCCGACTTCCTCGTGACCCGGGTCGGGATCGGTGACGTCGACTGGTTCTCGCTCTCCCTTCCCCTCGAGTCCACCCCGGTGCAACCGTTCGACTCGATCATGGTCGGGGAGGCACGGAACGTGATCGCCGGTCAGTCGCGCATCGCAGGCATGCCTGCCACAGTCCCGCTTCGTCAGGCCGGGATCGTCTCGGTGGTCGGTGATCCACAGCACACCACCGGACTGGTTCGCTCATTGATTGCGCAGCTCGCGTCGACCCACGCGCCCGAGGACCTTCAGATTGGGCTCGCCTCGCCGCCCGATCAGATAGACGCGTTCACCGGATTCGATCTGCTGCCCCACGCGCTCCTGGATGTCTGGGACGGTCCCGTTTCGGCGCGGCGCGTCGCACAGGATCCCTCTGAGCTGATGGCGCTGGTCCGGGACGATGTCACCGCACGGGCGGCGCGCGCCGCGGTCCGGCAGCGCAACGGGAACCTGCTTGGCACGGTCGAGAGACCGCTCCTGCTGATCATCGATGACACCTCCTGCGAGGCGTCATCGATACCGATGCCAGACGGGTTCTCCCCTGCCCAGCTGGGCATCACCATCATCAGCATCGTCCGAGACCGGCTCCACGAACCGAGCGACACCAGCATCCGACTGACCATCGACCATGGCCCTGAGCCAGTTCTCCGCATCGACACCACCCCCGCCGTGGCCGCATCCGCCCAGAGGGTCCGCCCGGACAGCCTCGCTCTCGACCTGTTCGCGGGATTCACGTCACGCATCGCGCCCTTCCGGCTGTCCGCGGCATCGAAGCGGGAGGAAGGCACCGAGCAGGAGCAGGACGCGCTCGAGCTCCTCGGCATCACGAGCATCGACGATCTCTCTCCCGCGCGGTGGCGTCCGCAGAGCAGAACGGAGTTCCTCCGAGTGCCTGTGGCGGTCGGAGACGATGGATCCCCCGTGCACATCGACTTGAAAGAGTCCGCACACGGTGGAATGGGACCACACGGGATCTGCATCGGCGCCACAGGATCCGGCAAGAGCGAATTCCTCCGCACACTGATCCTCAGCCTTGCGCTGACGCACGGTCCCGACGACCTATCGATGATCCTGGTTGACTACAAAGGCGGCGCCGCGTTCACGCCGTTCCAGTCTCTGCCGCACATCGCCGGGCTCATCGACAACCTCGCCGACGACGCCCAGCTCATCCAGCGCGCCAAGTCCTCCCTCGAAGGAGAGATCGTCCGCCGTCAGCGACTGCTGAAAGATGCCGGCTCGTTCTCTTCGATCACCGACTACCGCGACGCCCGGGACAAGAACCCCGATATGCCCGCGCTGCCGCACCTTTTCGTCGTGATCGACGAGTTCGGCGAGCTCCTCACCGCAGAACCGGACTTCATCGACCTGCTTCTTCAGATCGGACGGATCGGCCGGGCGCTCGGCATCCATCTCCTGCTTGCCAGCCAACGGATCGAAGGTGGCCGTCTACGCGGACTCGACACATACCTCTCCTACCGCCTCGGCCTGCGCACGTTCTCCGAACAGGAGTCGAGCGTCATCCTCGAGACCCCGGACGCGTTCCATCTGCCCCCGATCCCCGGGTACGGATACCTCAAGGTGGACACCACCGTCTACACACGGTTCAAAGCTGCCTACGTCTCCGGCCCGGTCCCAAGACCAGCGACGCAGCTCCAAGCCGACGACGCCAAATGGGGCCCGTTCGTTCAACCCCGGTACAACACGATCGAGCAGGGTGCAACCGGCCACGATGCCCCCGCCCTGTCTGGCGTATCGGACGGGCCCGCCCTGCTAGACGAGTGTGTGTCCCGGCTCCGAGCAGGAGTGCTCACGACGCCGCCCGTGTGGTTGCCGCCCTTGCCTGACCGGATGCCGCTCTTCCGGGTTCTCGGAGGACGAGACCCCCAGCTCCTGCACGTCCCGATCGGCGTTCTCGATGAGCCCGCCAGGCAGACGCAGGGCGTATGGGAGCTCGATCTGACCAGGTCGGGGGGACACTTCGCCGTTGTCGGCGCGCCGCAGTCTGGACGCACCACTTTCCTGCGCACGTTCGCAGCCGGAATCGCGACCACACATACACCCAAGCAGGTGACGATCTATGGTCTCGACCTGACCGGTTCTGGTCTTTCCCGTCTCGAAGACTTCCCTCACGTCGGCGGCATCGCCACCCGTGCGAATCGTGAACAGCAGCTCCGGCTTCTGGAAGAACTTCACCTGATGATCGCCGAGCGAGAGCGACTCTTCCGCAGCCACCGCATCGAGTCGCTCGCCCAGTTCCGCAACAAGCACGCGTCCGGTGAGCTGCCGTCTATCGTCTCTCCCGACGTCGTCGTCCTCATCGACGGGTACGGGCTCGTCCGTACCGAATTCGAGAACCTCGCGGACAAACTCGCCGACCTCCTCACCCGCGGCGGAAGCTTCGGCCTCCACCTCGTCCTCGCTCTGACCCGCTGGAGCGAGGTCACAATGAGCCTTCAACCCCTCATCGGCAACCGACTCGAGCTGCGCCTCAACGACCCCACCGAGTCGGCCGTGGCCCGCAAACTCGCCGAGACGATTCGCGGCACCCAGCCGGGGCGTTCCCTCACCGACACACGCCTGTTCGGTCAGATTGCTCTTCCCACCATCAACGACGTCGACGACGACCACATCGGAGACGCTCTCACCGAGCTCGCGAAGCAGACCGCGGCCTCCTGGCAGGGGCCCGCCGCCTCCCCCATCCGCCTCCTGCCAGAGGACCTCAGCCCCGACACGATGCCCGACGAGTTCGACGAGCCAGACCGGCTACCGATCGGTCTCCGGCAAGACACCATGGAGCCAGCGCTCCTGGACCTGGAAAGCACCGACCAACACATCCTCGTTCTGGGGGACGCCGCCAGCGGCAAGACCACCTTCCTTCGCCAGGTCCTCACAACCCTCATCCACCGGCACTCACCCGAGGAACTCGTCATCGCCCTCATGGAACCGCGCAGCGGGCTCTCCACTTCGGTGCCTGACGACTATCTTGGCGGGCACGCGAACAACATCACCAAAGCACGGCAACTCGCCGCAGCTCTCGCGCACGAGCTGGACAAGCGTCAGAACGACAACGCCCCCACGACACTGCGAATCGTGCTCATCGTCGATGACTACGACATTCTCTCGTCCGGCGGAGACAGCCCCCTCGACCCGCTACTGCCGTACTTCGCGTCCTCCCGCGATCTCAAGTTCACCGTCATCCTCACCCGCCCTGTCGCCGGAGCCGCACGCGCACTGTTCGAACGGGCGATCCTCACCGTGAAAGACACCGGCGGCACCGGGATCATCCTGTCCGGCGAAAGAGCCGAAGGCCCCCTCTGGCCCGGCGTCCACGCCACCCACGCGGTCCCCGGACGCGCGACACTCGTCCGACGAGGGCAGCCACCTCGACTCATCCAGATCGCGCACAGAATCTGACGGCGAGACGCAGGGTAACTGGTCCCCTGCGCCCGCGCCCGCCGCTCGAGCAGCTCTGACGACGGTCAGTTCACTGCGGAGCAGACCACGGCCGTCCTGGAAACCTGATCACAAGTGATCTCGTCGCTGTCCATGCGCCGCTCGCGCCAATGTGAACGACGATTCAGTGGTTGCCTCGCCCTGGTCAGAGTCGTTCCCGCAGACCGTGATGCGCCTGGTCGCGGTGCTCGCTCTCGGACATGATCAGACCTCACCTCGCTGAAGCGTCAACCACCGACGACCGCGAATCCCAAAACAACTGAGATTGTTGGCGCGCCATCGTGCATCGGCGGGATGCTCGTCCTCAGCGACGAGAGAGTCCTCGGCTCCTGCGAGCCGGCGCGTCCACCGCGTGAGCATCACCGGCTCATCGTCCAGCATTCCCCTCTCCATCATCTGCGGTGCCCCTGACCGACTTCGTCGTGCCTTCGAGCATCGTCTCGATACACATCGTCGACGAGCGGAAGCTGGCCGTGAGTTTGTTCCTTGCAGCAGTCGCGCCGCCCGAAAGCACATCGACCACAATGCCGCTCGTAGGCCCCGCCTGGATCCGGCCCAGCGCTCCCCACAAACTCCCCACAAACAACGCGAAATGACCGGGAACGACCAGCATCCGAGGAAGACAAACGGGCGCAGGATGCCTAGAATCCGTAGGGAACGACCAACGACGAGAAAGGACCAGACTGCACGCACCGCATGCAGGGGGTCAGGGGTTCGAGTCCCCTCAGGTCCACCGAGAAAGCCCCTGGTTCGCCAGGGGCTTTTCCCGTCTCCGCGTCAGCGTGCCCGAGGCGGCGGGCGGTGCGGGATCGGCACCGGCCGCGTCGCTCTGCTCGTCCCCTGGATCCGTTCGATCTGCTCGAGGACCTCGAACGGTGTGCCGTAGGTGCTCGACAGCGGGAGCTCCCGGAGCCACACCACCTCGACCTCCGTCGGGGCGAGCTCGTACACGCAGGCGACGACATGCCGGGTGTCGTCCGCCTCGTAGCGCAGGTCGTTGATCACCCACTCTGACGGCGTGAGGCGATGCAGCACGAAGCGCGGATCAGGATCGACGGACATCTGGTGGGCCTCCAAGACTCTCTCCCCGTGAGGGAGTCTCGCCCAGCGGATGCGGCGACGGTAGACCCTTGACATACGGGCCGCTCCGAGACAGCGTCTCTCAGCCGTTCGGTCGGACCGTCAGTTCCGTGAGGTGGGCGTCGTCGGGGAGATCGAGCGCCAGGAGGATCGTCTCGGCGACGGACTCGGGGGCGATGAACCGCGAGGCATCGTACTCACGCCCCTCCTGCTGGTGCACGCGCTCCTGCATGGGCGTCGCTGTGCGCCCCGGGTAGATCGAGGTGACCTTGACCCCGTGCTCGGCCTCTTCGGCCCGCAGAGCGTCGGCCAGGGCCTTCAGACCGTGCTTGGAGGCGGCGTACGCCGACCATCCGGCATGGGCGTGCAGCCCAGCACCGGAGTTGACGAACACCACGCGGCTCTGCGACACCCGCAGCACCGGAAGGAGGAGCCTCGTCAGCTCGGCCGGGCCCACCAGGTTCACCGCGAGCTGCTGCTCCCACAGCGAGGGCGGAAGGTCGGCGACGGAACCGAGGTCGACGACGCCCGCGACGTGGATCAGCGAGTCGAGCCGGTCAGGAAGAGCCTGCTTCGACAGCGCCCACGACAGGCGACCCGGAACGGCGAGGTCACCGACGAGCGTGGACGCACCGGGGAACCGCTCGGCGAGCTGACGGGCGCGCCCGGCATCCCTGACCAGCAGGATCACGTCGTCGCCACGGTCGAGCAGCCGACGGGCGACCACCGCACCGATGCCGGAGCCCGCTCCGGTGATCAGGTGCGCAGCCATGTCAGGCGGGGTCGGCGGCGAGCTCGAACGGGACCACGGGGCAGTCCTTCCACAGGCGCTCGAGGCCGTAGTAGACCCGCTCCTCCTGGTGGAAGACGTGCACGATGAGGTCGCCGAAGTCGAGCAGCACCCAGCGGGCCTCCGCACGTCCCTCACGGCGGACCCGCTTGTGTCCGGACTCGATGAGCTTGTCCTCGATCTCGTCGGCGATGGCGGCGACGTTGCGCTCGCTGTTGCCGGTGACGAGCAGGAAGATGTCGACGAGCGGCAGCGGCTCCGACACGTTGAGCGCGACCAGATCCTCTCCGCCCTTGCTGACGGCGGCGTCTACTGCGAGCTGCAGCATCTCTTCGGCGGTTTCAGGTGATTGCATCAGATCAGATCAGTTTCGTGGTGAGAGCGATGACCACGACGACGCCCACCGCGAGGGCGAGACCACCCGCCACGATTATCAGGGTGAGCATGAGTTTGTTGCCCTTTTCGGGCGCCGGCGGGCGGATGACCTCGCCGGCGGGCTTGATGGTGCTGATCGCCGAGCTGGCGGCGATCGGTGTGGGAGAGGACGCAGGAGGCAGCTCTCCGTCGATGAGCACGGCGTCGACCTCCTTGCCGTCGGCGATGCCGTGTGCGTGGCCCTGCGAGCCGATGCCCTGGGGCAGCTCGTAGGAGCCGGTGACGAGGATCTCGCCCGTGGACGCGACAGGACCGTCGAGCGTGGCCTCCCCCGACGGAGGGTTGAAGATCAGGGTGTTGGAGGCGGAGTGCTGGGAGCCGCTGGAGTCGTTCGACGTGAGCAGCTCGTCGAACGACGGCACGGTCAGCTTCTGCGCCTCGGCGTCATCGGCGAGCAGTCCGCTGCCGAACTCGGGGCTGACGGTCGGGCGCTCGTCTTCGGAGATGACGTCGTCATCCCCCGCCGCGGCGTCGGCGAGGACGTCATCCTCGTCGTGCTCGTCGTCCGGCTCCTCGACCTCGATGCCGAGGGCGGCGACCGCCACAACGGGATCGTCGTCGACGTGCCCCAGGTCGATCTCGACGGGCTCGGCAGCGCTCTCGGCATCGGCGTGCATCGGCACGTCGCCGGCGGTCTCGACGGCCGCCGCCGCACTCACGGGGGCGACGTCGACCTGATCGCCGAGGTCGTCGTCGAGGTCGTCGTCGGAAGAGCCCGGGACAGGCGGAGCGAAGGTGGGAACAGCTGAGACGATCTCCTCGGCCGGAGCTTCTTCGACGACCTCGGCCTCGACGGCGTCTGCCTCGACGGCCTCGACCTCGACGGCGGCGTCGTCCGCGGCATCCGCAGTGCTGTCATCGTCGACGTCTCCGCCGATCACCGGCACGGAGGCGGTCTTGATGCGCTCCTGCTCTCGGGCCTGTCGGCGCGTGAGCGGTGCGGAGCCCGGATCGACATCGGCATCCGCGACGGGAGCAGGCGCGACCTCGACGGGCTCGGCGGCACGCGGAAGCGGCGGTGCAGGGGGGATCGTCGGCGCCGCGGCGGCGGCCGCGGCCTCCTCCTCCGTGATGACCGGGGTCGAACCCGTCAACCGGATCTCCCGCAGCTGCTTTCGCGTCAGCGGACCCTGCTCCTGCTGATCCGATGTACTCATGCCTTGCTCCGATACAGATGATGCTTCGCGATGTATTGAACGACCCCGTCGGGAACGAGGTACCAGACCGGCTCTCCGTCGTGCACCCGCTCACGGCAGGCCGTCGATGAGATCGACAGCGCCGGAACCTCGAGCTGGCTGACGTCACCGGGTGGGAGGCCGTCTGTGCTCAGGACATGCCCTGGGCGAGAGACCGCGACGAAATGGGCCAGCTCCCACAACTCATCATGGTCCCTCCAACTGAGAATTTGCGCCACGGCGTCGGCTCCGGTGATGAAGAAGAGCTCCGCATCCGGCCGGTCGCGCTTGAGGTCGCGCAGGGTGTCGATCGTGTAGGTCGGGCCCTCGCGGTCGATGTCGACCCGGCTGACCGTGAACTGCGGGTTGGATGCCGTCGCGATCACGGTCATCAGATAGCGGTGCTCACTGGGCGTGACGTCGGACTTCTGCCAGGGAACTCCCGTCGGCACGAAGACGACCTCGTCGAGGCCGAAGGAATGCGCGACCTCGCTGGCGGCAACCAGGTGCCCGTGATGGATCGGATCGAACGTCCCGCCCATCACGCCGATGCGCGCCGGGCGCGAGGTCGTGGTGCTCATGTGGGCCTAGTGGCCGTGTCCTGCCTCGTGGCCGTCTTTGCCGTGCTTCGCGGCGAACGCCTCGGCCTTCGCCGAGTGGCGGTTGGCGACGTTCTTGTAGGAGAGCGTGACCAGCGCGAGCGCGGTGAACACGATCACGGCGACGATGCCGAAGATCACGGTCTCGAGCGGGATGTTGCCCTCATGCTCGGCTTCGGCGGCGGCCATCGCGATCTGTGCGACGAGGTTCATCCTGGCTCCAATTCATGACCTTCGGGCGGTACAGCGCCCCCTAGTCTAGTCCTCAGCCGCGGGTCTGCCCTGATCCACGCGCCAACCACTTCGTGCTGGTCAGCTCGGCGAGCCCCATCGGACCTCGTGCGTGCAGCTTCTGCGTCGAGATGCCCACCTCGGCGCCGAACCCGAACTCCCCGCCGTCGGTGAAGCGCGTGGAGGCGTTCGCCATCACGACGGCGGAGTCCACCTCCGCCAGGAAGCGCTCGATGCTGCGGGAATCGGTGGAGATGATCGACTCGGTGTGCCCGGTGCTGTAGCGCCGGATGTGCTCCAGCGCGTCGTCGAGCGAGTCGACGATCTTCATCGCGATGTCGAGGCTGAGGTACTCGGTCGCCCAGTCCTCCTCGGTCGCCGGGATCACGTTCGACACGAGCCCTGCGACGATGTCGTCTCCGTGGATCGCGACGCCCTCGCTCTGCAGGGCGCTCGCAACGAGAGGGATGAGGCGCGGGGCTGCCTGACGGTGCACCAGCACCGTCTCGACCGCATTGCACACGCTGGGGCGCTGCACCTTCGCGTTCACGACGATGTCGCGCGCCCAGTCGTCGGGCGCGCTCTCGTCGAGCACGATGTGCACGACGCCAGCGCCGGTCTCGATGACGGGGACGGTGGACTCGGTGACGACGGTCTCGATGAGACCAGCGCTGCCGCGGGGCACGAGCACGTCGATGAACCCGCGGCCGTGCATGAGGGCCTTGGCGCCGTCGCGACCGAAGTCGTCGACGGTCTGGATGGCCTCGGCGGTGAGGCCGGCGCTCTCGAGCGCCTCGCGCATGATCGCGACGAGGACCGTGTTCGACTCCAGGGCGGCGCTGCCGCCGCGGAGGACGACGGCGTTGCCGGAACGCAGTGCCAGAGCGGCGATGTCGACCGTGACGTTGGGGCGCGCCTCGTAGATCGCGCCGACGACCCCGAACGGGACCCTGACCTGCTCGAGCGAGACGCCGTTCGGCATCCGATGCCCGCCGACGACCCTGCCGACGGGATCGGCGAGGGCAGCGACCTCGCGGACGGCTGCGGCGAGGGCCGACACCCGCTTCTCGTCGAGACGGAGCCGGTCGATCAGCGATTCACCGATGCCGCTCTCCCGACCCCGGACGATGTCCGCGGCGTTCGCCTCGATGATGCGCGGCGCGTTCTGCTCGAGCGCCACGGCGATCGATTCGAGGACGCGGGCCTTGTCGTCGCTGGTGAGCGCGGCGGTGGCGCGGGAGGTCTCCTTGGCGCGCTCCAGGCGCACCTGCGGGGTCAGGTCGGTCATCCCGTCAGTCTAGGAGACCGCGGGCGCGAACCAGGTCCCTATTTCGGCGCCGGCGAGGGCCTGGTCGACGAGGTCGGCGCTCGTCACGAGAACGCCGATCCCCGATGCCGCCGCGAGCCGCGCGGCGGAGACCTTGGTGGCCGCTCCCCCGGTGCCGACGCTGTTGACGACCGTCGAGCCGAACTCCAGACCCGACAGGTCGGCGTCGGGAGCGACGACGTCGATGGGCTCGGCACCGGGGTCGGTCGGCGGCTTCGTGTACAGCGACTCGATGTCGCTGAGCAGCACGAGCGCGTCGGCTTCGATCAGCTGTGCGACGAGCGCTCCCAGCCGGTCGTTGTCGCCGAAGCGGATCTCCTGCGTGGCCACGGTGTCGTTCTCGTTCACGATGGGGAGGATGCGCAGTCCGAGAAGCCGCTCCATCGCCCGTCGGGCGTTGCTGCGCGACGTCGGGTTCTCCAGGTCGCCTGTGGTGAGGAGCACCTGCCCCGCGACGATGTCGAAGGGGCGCATGGCCTCCTGATACCGGTAGACGAGGATGTTCTGCCCGACGGCCGCTGCGGCCTGCTGCGTGGCGAGGTCGGTCGGCCGCGCGTCGAGGCGGAGGAACGGGATGCCGGTGGCGATGGCGCCCGAGGAGACGAGGATGACCTCACACCCCCGCGCGTGAGCGGCGGCGAGAGCCTCCACGAGAACCGGGATCCGCCACGAGGCCTCACCGCTGATCGACGAGGACCCCACCTTGACGACGATGCGGGATGCCGTCGCGATGTCCGCCCTGGTGCGGGCGGTCACTTCTCATCCTCGCGATATGCCGCGAGACGCTGAGCCTCCACCTCCGCACGAGCCTCGGCCTTGGCATCCATGCGCTCGTAGTACTGCTCACGACGCTCGGAGGTGGTGCGGCGCGCGTTCGGCGCCAGACGCGGGTCGGTGCCACGAGGAGCCGCCATCAGCTCGGCGGCGGAGGTCATCGTCGGCTCCCAGTCGAAGACGATGCTGTCGCCCTCGCCGATCACGACGGTGGAGCCCTGCACGGCGCCCAGACGGAACAGCTCGTCCTCGACGCCCAGCTTCTCGAGTCGGTCGGCGAGGAAGCCCACGGCCTCCTCGTTCTGGAAGTCGGTCTGCTGCACCCAGCGCACCGGCTTCTCGCCGAGGATGCGGTAGATGTTGCCGTATGTGCCGCCCTCGACGCGGATCGAGAAGTCCTTCTTCGAACCCCGAGGACGGATGACGACGCGCTCCGGCGGCGTCTCGAGAGCGGCCTCGGCCCGGTGCTTGTCGACGATCTCGCCCAACGCGAAGGTGAGCGGACGGAGCCCCTCGTGGGAGACCGTGGAGATCTCGAACACGCGGAAGCCGCGGGCCTCGAGCTCGGGGCGCACGAGCTCGGCGAGATCGCGGGCCTCCGGCACGTCGACCTTGTTCAGAGCGATGAGCTGCGGGCGCTCCAGGAGCGGAGTCTGCCCCTCGGGGACCTCGTACGCGGCGAGCTCGGCGAGGATGACGTCGAGATCGGAGATCGGGTCGCGCCCCGGTTCGAGAGTGGCGCAGTCGAGGACGTGCAGCAGCGCGGAGCAGCGCTCGACATGACGGAGGAACTCGAGGCCGAGCCCGCGCCCCTCGCTCGCACCCTCGATGAGACCGGGCACATCCGCGACCGTGTACCGGAAGTCGCCCTGCTGCACGACGCCGAGGTTGGGGTGCAGCGTGGTGAATGGGTAGTCGGCGATCTTCGGGCGCGCCGCGGAGATCGCGCCGATCAGGCTCGACTTGCCGGCCGACGGGTAGCCCACGAGCGCGACGTCGGCGACGGTCTTGAGCTCGAGGACGACATCGCCCTCGTAGCCGGGAGTGCCGAGGAGCGCGAAGCCCGGAGCCTTGCGCTTCGGAGTGGCGAGGGCCGCATTGCCCAGACCGCCCTGTCCGCCCGCGGCGACCACGAAGCGCTCCCCCGGGATGATCATGTCGATCAGGACCTCGCCCGCGGGGTTCTTCACCACGGTGCCGACCGGAACCAGAAGCTCCAGCGTCTCGCCGAGGAATCCGGAGCGGTGGTCGCCCATGCCTGGGCCGCCGTTACCGGAGGAGCGGTGCGGCGAGTGGTGGTACGACAGCAGGGTGCCCGTCTGCGGATCGGCGACGAGCACGATGTCGCCGCCGTCTCCGCCGTTGCCGCCGTCGGGGCCGCCGAGCGGCTTGAACTTCTCGCGGTGCACGGAGACACAGCCGTTGCCGCCCTTGCCCGCGCGCAGATGCAGCGTCACGGTGTCGACGAAGGTGACCATGTCTCTCTCCTCATAGACGAATTCGGGGCGGGCCGAAGCCCGCCCCGAATCGGATGTAGATGTGTCGTGCTGCGATTACTCAGCAGCGGCGACGATGTTGACGACCTTGCGGCCGCCCTTCGCGCCGAACTCGACCGCACCGGCGGCGAGAGCGAACAGCGTGTCGTCGCCACCACGGCCGACGTTCACGCCGGGGTGGAAGTGCGTGCCGCGCTGGCGGACGATGATCTCGCCGGCGAGGACCTGCTGGCCGCCGAAGCGCTTGACGCCGAGTCGCTGTGCGTTGGAGTCACGACCGTTGCGGGTGGAGCTTGCGCCCTTTTTGTGTGCCATGTCCTGGGTCTCCTCGGTCTTACTTGATGCCGGTGATCTTGACGCGCGTGAGCTCCTGGCGGTGGCCCTGACGCTTCTTGTAGCCGGTCTTGTTCTTGTACTTCTGGATGATGATCTTCGGGCCGCGGAGGTTGCCGAGAACCTCTGCCGTGACCTTGACCTTCGCGAGCTTGTCAGCGTCGGTGGTCACCGTGGCGCCGTCGACGAGCAGCACAGCGGGCAGCTCGATCTTCTCGCCCTGGGCAGCCTGAACACGGTCGAGCTGAACGATCGTGCCGACCTCGACCTTCTCCTGCCGCCCACCGGCGCGCACTACTGCGTAAACCACTTCATACCTGTTTCGTTGGGGAGCACGGTGCTCCGAGAATCTCACGGGAAGACTGTTGCTTGCATTCATCGCGGGGCGACGGGTGCGAACGCAAGACTCTCCGCACCGACCGTCGAGGACGGGGCGGCATACGCACCAAGGGACTACTTTACCGGATGCCGGGCGGTGTCGCAAAACGTCCTGCGGGGTGTGTCCGGTCGTAGGCTGACAGCATGACCGTGCTCGTCGATGATCCGCTCTGGCCCGCGCACGGGCGCCTGTGGGCGCATCTCGTGAGCGATGAGAGCCTGGACGAGCTGCACGCCTTCGCGAGGTCTCTGAGCGTGCCGGAGCGCGCTTTCGACCTCGACCACTACGACGTGCCGGAGGACATGATCCCCCGACTCATCGCCGCCGGCGCTCAGCACGTCGGCGGCAAGGAGCTGGTGCGCAGGCTGATCGCCTCAGGACTGCGCGTCCCCGCCCGCGACCGGAGCTGACGACTCGGAGTTCACCGACACGGGCGTGCCCGTGAGAGCCGCCGTGGTCACCCGACGACGGCCACGGCCCTGACCGGGCGCCTTCGGCTCGGGAAGGGCGTCCAGCACCGAGTCGAGCAGCTGCTCGGCGGGCGACTTCGGCGCCTTCCGATCGGACCCGCGCTTCTTGCGGGCCTTCTTCGGACGCTCCTGCGCCGCGGTCGGCTCGACGGCGGGCGCGGCGGCATCCGTCGCTCCCTCCGCGTTCGGGGCGAGCGTCGACGCGGCGATCTGCGCGAGGGCCGACTTCGCACCCTCGGGGATGCTGTGCGTCACGTTCGGGGCCGGCGGCGCGCTCTGGGCCGGCGCCGAGTTGCCGCGCTGGCGACGGTTCTGCTGTCCGTTCCCGTTCGACGGCGCTCGGTGCTTCACGACGGGGTCGTGGTGCACGATGACACCGCGGCCGGCGCAGACCTCGCACGCCTCGCTGAAGGTCTCCAGGAGGCCGAGCCCGAGCTTCTTGCGGGTCATCTGCACGAGGCCGAGCGAGGTGACCTCGGCGACCTGGTGCTTCGTGCGGTCCCGGCTGAGGCACTCGATGAGACGGCGCAGCACGAGGTCGCGGTTCGACTCCAGCACCATGTCGATGAAGTCGACGACGATGATGCCGCCGATGTCGCGCAGTCGCAGCTGGCGGACGATCTCCTCTGCCGCCTCCAGGTTGTTCTTGGTGACGGTCTCCTCGAGGTTTCCCCCGGAGCCGACGAACTTTCCGGTGTTGACGTCGACGACCGTCATGGCCTCGGTGCGGTCGATCACGAGGGAGCCGCCGGAGGGCAGCCATACCTTGCGGTCGAGGGCCTTCTCGATCTGCTCCGTGATGCGGAACGCGTCGAACGGGTCGGTCTCGTCCTCGTACGACTCCACACGCTCGAGCAGGTCGGGAGCGACGCTCTCCAGGTAGGCGCGGATGGTGCGCTGCGACTCGTCGCCCTGGATCAGCATCTTCGTGAAGTCCTCGTTGAAGACGTCGCGGACGATCTTGACGAGCAGATCCGGCTCGGCGTGCAGCAGTGCGGGAGCCTGCTGGTTCTCCACCTGCTTCTGGATGTGCTCCCACTGGGTCGTGAGGCGCTGCACGTCGCGCGTCAGCTGCTCCTCCGTGGCGCCCTCGGCCGCCGTGCGCACGATCACTCCGGAGGACTCGGGGAGCACCTCCTTGAGGATGCGCTTGAGTCGCGCGCGCTCGTTGTCGGGCAGCTTGCGGCTGATGCCGTTCATCGATCCGCCGGGCACGTACACGAGGTACCGGCCGGGGAGCGAGATCTGGCTGGTGAGGCGGGCGCCCTTGTGGCCGACCGGGTCCTTCGTGACCTGGACGAGCACGCGGTCGCCGGGCTTGAGCGCGAGCTCGATGCGGCGGGGCTGGTTGCCGGTCTCGACGCCGTCCCAGTCGACCTCGCCGGAGTACAGCACGGCGTTGCGGCCGCGGCCGATGTCGACGAAGGCGGCCTCCATGCTCGGGAGCACGTTCTGCACGCGTCCGAGGTAGACGTTGCCGATCAGCGATGCGTCCTGGTTGCGGGCGACGTAGTGCTCGACGAGCACGCCGTCCTCGAGGACGCCGATCTGGGTGCGGCCGTTCTTGGAGCGGACGACCATCTTGCGGTCGACGGACTCGCGGCGAGCGAGGAACTCGGCCTCGGTCACGACGGGACGGCGGCGACCGGCATCGCGACCGTCGCGACGGCGCTGCTTCTTCGCCTCCAGGCGGGTCGACCCCTTGATCGCCTTCGGCTCGGTGATGTACTCGACGACGCGCTGGCGCGGCTGACGGGGCTCGGAGCGCTCGTCGTCGCCCTCGGAGCCACCACGGCGGCGACGGCGTCCTCGTGCGGATGCCGACTCCTCAGGCTCGCGCTGCGGGTCGCGCTCGGCGATGCGGTCGAAGACGCGACCGGGGCGTGCCGGGAGCGGGACGAACTCGGGAGCGTAGAAGTGCAGCTGCGTGGACACCTGCGAGACGAACACCTCGGGCAGCAGGCCGAGCGACACGGCGGTCACCGGCGCGGGCGCAGCGGGCTCCTCCACCGCGACAGGCTCTTCGACCTTCGGCTCCGCGGCGGGAGTAGCCGGCTCCTCGACGGGTGCGGACTCCACGGCGGCGGGCTGGGCGTCTGCCGCGTCGGCGGCAGCGGATGCCGGAGCACCGGGCTCGTCCGTCGCAGCGGGCGTCTCGTCTCGGTCGGCTCCGCCGTCCTCGCTCGACGAGCGAGGGGCGT
This sequence comes from Microbacterium sp. LWH10-1.2, assembly GCF_038397765.1. NCBI lineage: Bacteria > Bacillati > Actinomycetota > Actinomycetes > Micrococcales > Microbacteriaceae > Microbacterium > Microbacterium sp. LWH10-1.2. The sequence continues at coordinate 1,185,225 of NZ_CP151638.1, read as the reverse complement.
CAACGACCGGGGCGTCGGCCTCGGAGGCGTCACCCTCAGGAGCGTCAGCCCCCTCAGGAGCGTCACCCTCTGGTGCCTCGGCAGTGTCGTGCTCCGGGGTGCCGTCGATCGGGGCACCGCCCTCGGGGGCGTCTGCCTCGGCCGCATCGGCGGGGGCGTCGACCTCGGGGGCGTCGATCGCCTCGGAGGATTCAGCGTCCTCCGCAGCGTCGACGACTACCTCTGCGGGTGCGTCAGCATCCGCAGAGAAGTCGAGGGTAGGGGCGTCGTAGTCATTGGTCTCATCGGCCATCTCTGGCGAACTCCTCGCGCGCGGCACCCGGTGCCTCGCGAAATCTCATGCGGCACCCGCAGGTGCCGCGAACTCACTCGGTGTGTGACCGGCTCACGGCTCTGATCACGTGGGGCATACGGCCCCGAAGTCTGCGTCGATGCGTGCCACGGCGTGTGCCGAGCGGTGCATCACAGGCCATTATCGCACCATGTGGGCGTGTTCGCGGCATCCGCTCCCTCGCGCGCCGCTGGCGCGTTCTCGTCGGGCGCATAGCAATCGCTGTGATAATCCACATATGAGCGAGCAGCGCACCCGCCCCATCGGCTACGGAATCTGGTTGATCGTCGCGAGCGTGGTGGGCTGGTTCGCCGCATTCCAGCTCACGATCGAGAAGTTCGTGATCATGGAGAACCCCGAGGCGAGCCTCAGCTGCGATATCAGCCCGTTCATCCAGTGCGGCAAGAACCTCCTCTCCTGGCAGGGATCGGTCTTCGGCTTCCCCAACCCGATCCTCGGCCTCACCGGCTGGATGGCGCCCCTCGTGATCGGTGTGGCCGTCCTCGCCGGAGCGCGCTTCCCCCGGTGGTTCTGGGCGATCTTCGGCGCCGGCATCACCTTCGCCTTCGGGTTCGTCTGCTGGCTGATCTCGCAGAGCATCTACGACCTCGTCGTCCTCTGCCCGTGGTGCATGGTGACCTGGGCCGTCACCATCCCCACCTTCTTCGCGACGATGCTGCATCTCACCCGCAACGGCACCTTCACCCGGAACGAGAAGGTCCAGGAGCGCGCGGGGAGCCTCATGGCCTGGGTGACGCTGGCCGCGATCGTGGCCTACGCGATCATCATCGCCATGGCTCAGCTCAAGGGCATCGACTTCATCGGCGAGATGATCCGCATCATCTTCTGAGCCCCGTACGGAAACGAGGAGCCCTCCCGCATCGCGAAGATGCGGGAGGGCTCTCTCGTTGCGGAGGGCGGGCTCAGTCGAACCAGATGCCGAGCTCGCGGGCGGCGGACTCGGGGCTGTCCGAGCCGTGCACGAGGTTCTGCTGCACCTTGAGGCCCCAGTCGCGGCCGAAGTCGCCGCGGATCGTCCCGGGGGCCGCCGTGGTCGGGTCGGTGGTGCCTGCGAGGGAACGGAAGCCCTCGATCACGCGGTTGCCCGCGAGACGGATCGCCACCGACGGGCCGGAGAGCATGAACTCGAGCAGCGGCTCGTAGAACGGCTTGCCCTCGTGTTCGGCGTAGTGCGCGGCGAGGAGGTCGCGGTCGGGGTCGACGAGACGGATGTCGACGAGGGCGTAGCCCTTCGCCTCGATGCGCGCCAGGATCGCTCCGGTGAGGCCGCGGGCGACGCCGTCCGGCTTGACGAGGACGAGGGTTTCTTCGGTGGCCATGTCATTCACTCTCTGTGTCTGAGGTCTGCGCGGTCTGAGTCGAGTTCTGCGGGTCGGCGGGACGTCGTGCATCCACGCGCGCCCCCACGATCGTCGCATACGCCCACATGCCGCCGAAAATCACGACGACGAGCAGGATGGCGGGCACGAGGACAGCGGAGAGCGCGATGACCGCCTGGATCACCCAGCCCGCGGTGATCGCCCACGGACGGGTGATCATGCCGGCCACGGCGATGCAGGCGAGAGCGACGATGCCGCCGCCGACGATCCCCCACCACGGCTCGACGCCGTCGGGGAGCGCCTTCAACCCGAACACCGTGAGTCCGGCAAGGAAGACGACGATCGACTCGAAGCCGAGCACCACCGGCGCCAGCTTCTGCACGAGGGTGCGCGGCGGTCGAGGAGAGCGCGCGGGAGCGGATGCTGCGCTCACGCGCGCCACCCCGACTTCCAGTCCTCCTCTTCGGCGAGGGCGATCGCCTCACCCGCGAGCACCACGGAGCCCGCGATCACGACGGCGCGCCGATCCGACGAGGCCGCCCACTCGCGAGCCGCGTCGGCGGCCTCGGCGAGGGTCGGATGCACGGTGGCGCGGTGCCCCGTCTGCTCGACGAGGTCCGCGATCGCGTCGGCGTCGCTGGCGCGGTCGGACTCGGGAGCGGTCGCGAACACGTGCGCGGCGACCGGGGCGAGCTTCGCCACGATCCCTGCGGCGTCCTTGTCGGCGAGGACGCCGAGCACGACACCCCACTCGTCGAAGTCGAAGCTGTCGTCCAGCGCCTGTGCGAGGGCGGCGGCGCCGTGCGGGTTGTGCGCGGCGTCGACGATCACGGTCGGAGCGATGCCGAGCAGCTGCAGGCGGCCGGGAGAGGTCGCGGACTGCAGACCGTCGGTGACCACGTCTGACGCGATCGGCTTGGAGCCGCCCCCGATGAGCGACTCCACGGCCGCGACGGCCAGGGCGGCGTTATGGCCCTGGTGCGCCCCGTAGAGGGGCAGGTACTCCTCGGCGTACTCCCCCGCGAGCCCGCGGATAGTCAGCAGCTGCCCGCCGACGGCGAGCTTCTGCTCGGTGAGTCCGAACTCCTCGCCCTCGAACGCGATGTCCGCGTTCTTCTCGGCGGCGACCCGACGGAGGACCTCGGCCGCCTCGGCGGGCTGCTGCGCGGAGACCACCGCTGCGCCCTCCTTGATGATCCCCGCCTTCACCTGGGCGATCGCGGCGATCGTGTCTCCCAGGCGGTCGGCGTGGTCGATGTCGATCGGCGCGAACACCGCGACGTCGCCGTCGGCGGTGTTCGTCGAGTCCCACTCGCCCCCCATGCCGACCTCCAGCACGAGCACGTCGACCGGAGCATCCGCCACCGCCACGAAGGCGAGCACGGTGAGCAGCTCGAAGAACGTCAGCGGCGCATCGCCCGCGGCCTCCAGCTCGGCGTCGACGATCCCGACGAAGGGCTCGATCTCGTCCCAGGCGTCGGCGACGGCCTCGTCGGAGATCGGTTCGCCGTCGATCATGATGCGTTCGGTGAAGCGCTCCAGATGCGGGCTCGTGAACAGTCCGGTGCGCAGGTCGTGCGCCCGCAGCAGGCTCTCGATCATCCGCGCGGTCGACGTCTTGCCGTTCGTGCCCGTGATGTGCACGACCCGGTACGTCTTCTGCGGGTCGTCGAGGAAGGCGAGGATGCGGGCGACGCGCTCCTTGCGCGGCTGCACCCAGCGCTCACCCGCCCGGCTCAGCAGAGCCTCGTAGACGGCATCCGCCCGCTCGCGTGCGCTCATGCTGCGCCTCCGATCCGGCTGACGGCGACCGTGAAGTCGCCCGTGTTGGCGTAGGTGCCCGTCGAGATGACGGCCTCGAACTCCGCGGCGGGCAGTTCGGTGCCGCCGCGGTGGACGCCGTGCTGGAGAGCGAGGGTCTCCCCCGCGACATCGGCGATCTCGAACGCGCCGGCCACGGCATCCGCGTCCGCATCGCTGTCGAATCGGAGGTCGAGACGGATCCGGTCGCTGACGTCGAAGCCCGCGTTCTTGCGGGTCTCCTGCACGGCGCGGATGACGTCGCGCGCCAGGCCCTCGGCTTCGAGCTCGGGAGTGGTCCGGGTGTCGAGCAGCACGAAGCCGCCGGTCGGCACGATCGCGAGCGCCTCGCCCTCGGGGCGCCCCGTCGTCTCCAGCACGAGCTCGTACTCGGCGGGCTCGAGGGCGATGCCGCCCGCGGTCACCACCCCGTCGGTCTCCGACCAGTCGCCGCTGCGGGCGGCCTGGATCGCCTTCTGCACGTCCTTGCCCAGGCGAGGGCCGGCGGCGCGCGCGTTGACGCTGAGGCGGTGGTCGATGCCGTACTCGGATGCGGTGGTCTCGGTCTGCTGCACCAGTTCGACGGACTTGACGTTCAGCTCCTCGCGGAGGATGTCCTCGAACTGGCCGAGCGTCGCGGCGAGCGGCGAGACGACCGTGAGCCGCGCGAGCGGCAGACGGACGCGCAGCTTCTCCTTCTTGCGCAGCGCGTTGCCGACGCTGGACAGCTCACGCACGGCGTCCATCGCATCACGGATCTCATCGGCCGCGGGGAACGCGGAGGCATCGGGCCAGTCCTGCAGGTGCACGCTGCGCCCGCCGGTGAGTCCCTGCCACACGCGCTCGCTCACCAGCGGCACGAGGGGCGCCGCCACGCGGCACAGCGTCTCGAGCACCGTGTAGAGCGTGTCGAACGCCTCGGTGCTCGAGCCCTCCCAGAACCGGTCGCGCGAGCGGCGGATGTACCAGTTGGTCAGCACCTCCGCGAAGTCGCGCAGGCGAGCGGACGCCGTGGTGGAGTCGAGTCCCTCGAGGTCGACGCGGACGTCGCGCACGAGATCGCCGAGGCGCGCCAGGATGTAGCGGTCGAGCACATCCGTCGAGTCGGTGCGCCACGACGCCTCGTAGCCGCCCTCGGTCGCCGCGTTGGCGTAGGTCGCGAAGAAGTACCAGGAGTTCCACAGCGGCAGCAGGAACTCGCGCACGCCGGCGCGGATGCCCTCCTCGGTGACGGCGAGGTTGCCGCCGCGGAGCACGGAGCTCGACATGAGGAACCAGCGCATCGCGTCGGAGCCGTCGCGGTCGAGGACCTCCGACACGTCCGGGTAGTTGCGCAGCGACTTCGACATCTTGTACCCGTCGCTGCCCAGCACGATGCCGTGGCAGCTGACACCCGTGAACGCGGGGCGGTCGAAGAGCGCGGTCGACAGCACGTGCATCACGTAGAACCAGCCGCGCGTCTGCCCGATGTACTCGACGATGAAGTCGGCGGGGGCGTGCGAATCGAACCACTCCTGGTTCTCGAACGGGTAGTGCACCTGCGCGTACGGCATCGAGCCCGAGTCGAACCACACGTCGAAGACGTCCTCGATGCGGCGCATCGTGCTCGTACCGGTGGGGTCGTCGGGGTTCGGACGCGTGAGGTCGTCGATGTACGGACGGTGCAGGTCGATCTCGCCCTCGGGGTTGCGCGGCAGCGCGCCGAAGTCGCGCTCGAGCTCCTCCAGCGAACCGTAGGCGTCGACGCGGGGGTACTCCGGGTCGTCGCTCTTCCAGATCGGGATGGGCGAGCCCCAGTAGCGGTTGCGGCTGATCGACCAGTCGCGGGCGCCTTCGAGCCACTTCCCGAACTGACCGTGCTTGACGTTCTCAGGCACCCAGGTGATCTGCTCGTTGTTCGCGAGCATCCGGTCCTTGAGGTCGGTGACGCGGATGAACCAGCTCGAGACGGCCTTGTAGATCAGAGGGTTCCGGCAGCGCCAGCAATGCGGGTAGGAGTGCACGTAGCTCTGCTCGCGGACCAGGCGCTGCTCGGCGCGGAGCAGACGGATCAGCGGCGTGTTCGCGTCCATCCACAGCTCGCCGGCGACGTCGGTGACGTTCGGGAGGAAGCGCCCTCCGTCGTCGAGCGACAGGATGGTCGGGATGCCGGCGGCCTCGGCCACCCGCTGGTCGTCCTCACCGTACGCGGGCGCCTGGTGCACGACGCCCGTGCCGTCGGTGGTCGTGACGTAGTCGTCGACGAGGATCTGCCACGCGTTCTGCGTGCCGTAGGTCTCGGTGTCGGCGTAGTACGAGAACAGGGGCTCGTAGCGGAGGCCGCCGAGCAGCGCACCCTTGACGGTTCCGCTCGCGGCGTCCAGAGCGGCCGCGGCATCCTCGTAGCCGAGGTCCTTCGCGTAGCCGCCGAGCAGGTCGCGGGCGAGCAGGTAGCGCGCACCGTCGACGCCCTCGGAGGCGCCGTTCGGCCCCGCGGGCACGACGACGTACTCGATGTCGGGCCCCACGGCGAGCGCGAGGTTGGTCGGGAGCGTCCACGGGGTGGTCGTCCAGGCCAGCACCCGCACCCCGGCGAGGCCGAGCCGCTCAGCCTCCGCGCCGATCAGAGGGAACGACACGGTGACGGACGGGTCCTGACGATCCTTGTAGACGTCGTCGTCCATACGCAGCTCGTGGGCGCTGAGGGGCGTCTCGTCGCGCCAGCAGTACGGCAGCACGCGGTAGCCCTCGTAGGCGAGACCCTTTTCGTACAGGGTCTTGAACGCCCAGAGCACGCTCTCCATGTAGCCGAGGTCGAGCGTCTTGTAGCCGCGGTCGAAGTCGACCCATCGCGCCTGACGCGTGACGTAGTCCTGCCACTCGCGCGTGTACGTGAGCACCGAGTCCTTCGCCTTCGCGTTGAAGACGTCGATCCCCATGTCCTCGATCTCGCTCTTCTCGGTGATGCCGAGCTGCTTCATCGCCTCGAGCTCTGCCGGCAGACCGTGCGTGTCCCAGCCGAAGACGCGGTCGACCTTCTTGCCGAGCATCGTCTGGAAGCGCGGGAACACGTCCTTCGCGTACCCGGTGAGCAGGTGGCCGTAGTGCGGCAGGCCGTTCGCGAACGGAGGGCCGTCGTAGAAGACCCATTCGTCGGCGCCCTCGCGCTGCTCGATCGAGGCGCGGAACGTCTGGTCGGACTCCCAGAAGTCGAGCACTTCGCGCTCGATGGCGGGGAAGCGGGGGCTCGGTGCGACGGAGGCAGCCTGATCGGCGGCGGGGCCGAAGGAGGAACGCGGGTAGGTCATGTCGTCTCGCAGTGATCGTCGTGGCGGATGCTGCCGCAAGGACGATCCTCACGGACCGCGGTACCACCTCGCTTACCGCGCCTCACGGCGGGGCCACTCTCACTGCGGCTGTGACGGGCCTGCCCCGCTCGGTTCTACTAGCCCCGGCAGGCTCAGCCTGTCGATGCGTTCTTCCGAGAGCTCCCCGGTGATGGCCGGATCGATGCTCGTGCCCCCATTGTACGCGGCACAGCAGCAGACGAGGACCGTCGTGCTCCGCAGCTCACTGAGCGTCGGAGGCACCCCCTACCCTCGAACCATGGCACGTTCGTCCGATTCCCCCGCCGCTCCTCGCGTCTCTCCCCCCGACTTGCCCCGTGAGTACGTCGACGCCGCCCCCGCACGCAGCGCCGACCTCGTGGCAGCGCGGCTCGACCTCGACGGACCGGCCGATCTCGCGTACGCGTCGCTCGAGCAGTGCGTCGTCGTCGCCGACGCGGATGCCGTCGATCTCACCGGAGCCACGCTCCTCGACGTCGAGATGACCGGAGTCCGCATCGCCTCCCTCCGCATGCGGGGTGCGAGCGTCCGTCGACTGCGGATCGCCGGGGGACGAATCGGCACCCTGGATCTCAGCGACGCCAGGATCGACGAGCTCGAGCTCCGCGACCTCCGCGTGGACTACCTGAACCTCGGCGGCGCCAAGGCTGTCGACGTCGACGTCGTCGACTGCAGCATCCGCACGGTCGATCTCCCCCAGTCCGAGCTCACCAGGGTGCGCTTTCGCGGCACGTCCAGCGACGAGGTCGACCCACGGGGGATGCGCGCCGTCGACGTCGATCTCCGCGGCCTCGATGCGCTGAGCTACCTCGACGCGAACAGCCTGCGCGGCACGACGCTCTCCGGCTTCCAGGTGCAGCAGCTCGCACCCGTCCTCGCCGCGAGCATCGGCATTCAGGTCAAGGACTGACCGCTCGCCGCCAGCAGCTCCCTCGTGAACGGGTCCTGCGGGGCCGCGAAGACCTCAGGCACCCGCCCCTGCTCCACGATCCGCCCGTCCTGCATCACCAGCACCGTGTCGCAGACCGCCCCGACGACGTCGAGATCGTGCGAGACGAAGATCATGGTCAGCCCGCGCGTCCGCTGCAGCCGCACCAGCAGCTGCAGCACACGCTCCCGGACCGAGGGGTCGAGGGCGGAGACCGGCTCGTCGAGCACCAGCACGTCCGGCTCGGCGGCGAGCGCGCGGGCGATCGCCGCCCGCTGCCGCTGACCGCCGGACAGCGCCATGGGACGCCGGTCCGCGAGCCCCGGATCGAGGTCGACCTCCGCCATCAGCGCCGCCGTCTTCGCCGCGCGCTGCGCACGGGGCACCCCGCCAGCGGCGAGCGCCTCCCGCAGCGATCGTCCGATCGTCCAGCGGGGATCGAAGGCGCCGAGCGGATTCTGATGCACGAGCTGCACCCGATGGGCCCCCTGCCAGCGCAGCTCTCCGGCATCCGGAGTCTCCACGCCGACGATCATGCGAGCGAGCGTCGTCTTGCCCGATCCCGACTCCCCCACCACGCCGAGTGTGCGCCCCTCGGGCACGGCGAAGTCCGCATCGACCACCGCCGGCACGCCGCCGAAGCTCTTCGCGACCCCGCTGCCCACGAGCACAGGGGTCGGGTCTCCCTCTTCCGTGTCTCTCGGCGTGTGACGGGTCGCGGCGATCAGCTCGCGCGTGTAGTCGTGCCGAGGGTTCTCCAGCACGTCCGCCGTGTTCCCCTCCTCGACGACGATGCCCCCGCGCATGACCAGCACCCGGTCCGCCAGTCTGCGGACCGCGGCGAAGTCGTGGCTGATGAACAGCACAGCGGTGCCGGCATCGGCGATCTCCCTCAGCAGCGCGAGGATGCGCGCCTGGACGGTGGCGTCCAGCGCCGTGGTGGGCTCGTCCGCCACGAGCACAGCCGGTCCGGCCGCGAGGGCGGAGGCGATCAGCGCCCTCTGGCGGAGCCCCCCGGAGAGCTCATGCGGGTACTGGCGCGCGCGGCGCTCCGGATCGGGCATCCACACTCGGCGCAGCTGCTCCTGCACGCGCTCGGGTGCCGCGTCGAGCCCGTGGATGCGCAACGGCTCGGCGACCTCGCTGCCGATCCTCTGCAGCGGGTCGAGCGACACCAGCGCATCCTGGGACACCAGCGCGATGCGGGCGCCCCTGAGCCGTCGCCATGCGCGCTCGCCGAGGCCCGCGGCATCCTCGCCGTCGATCAGCAGCCGATCGACGTGCACGCTCCCCGCGCTCAGCCCGAGCAGCGCCCGCGCCGTGAGGGATTTGCCCGCACCGGACTCCCCGACGATCGCGACGCACTCCCCCGGTGCCACCGAGAACGACACGCCGTCGACGACCGCCGGCCCGCCGAAGCCGATGCGCAGCCCCTGCACCTCCAGCGCGGCCGTCATGACCTCACCCCGTCGGCGCGCGCTCGGAGCATGCGACCGACGACGGTCGCAGCGACGACGGTCAGGGTGATGGCCGCCCCGGGGAACACCGAGATCCACCAGGCCTGTCCGAGCACGTTGCGTCCTCCCGAGAGCATGAGACCCCACTCCGGGGTCGGCTCGGCAGGGCCGAGCCCGAGGAAGCTGAGCCCTGCGGCGGCGAGGATGCTGGATCCGATGCCGATCGTGGCGAGGACGCTCAGCGAACCGAGCACCCCCGGCGCCACGTGCCGCAGGAACGCCGAGAAGCGAGGGACGCCGAGGATGCGCGCCGCCTCGACGTGCTCGGCGAGGCGCAGCGTACGGGTCTGCACCCGAGCCAGTCGGACGTAGACGGGAACAGCGGCGAGCGTCACCGCGATCGCGATGTTCACGGGTCCCGGCCCGAGCACGGCGATCACGACGAGGGCGACGAGGAACTCCGGGAAGGCCATCAGCACGTCGTTCACCCGCATGAGCGCGATATCGAGACCGCGGGGCGATACGCCGGCGAGAGAGCCGATCGCGAGGCCGACGACCAGGGCGATGCCGGTGGCGAGCAGTCCGATGCCCACGGACCGCCCGGCTCCGTGCACGACCCGCGAGTACACGTCCCGCCCGCTCTGGTCGGTGCCGAAGAGGTGCTCGGCGCTCGGGGGCAGCAGCGCGGAGCGCACGTCGGTCTGGAGCGGATCGTGCGTCGCGAGGACGTCGGGCAGCAGCGCCGCGAACGCGATGACGGCCAGGATGGCGACGGCCGTCCACAGCAGAACGCGCCTCATCGGACACCCGCCGATCGGGAGCGCAGACGCGGGTCGATGAGCGGATGGATCAGCTCGACCACCACGTTCACGATCACGAACACCACGGCGCTGAGCAGGATGATCCCCGTGATGACGGGGAGATCGCGATCGCTGATCGCCGCGAGGGTGACACGGCCGAGGCCCGGGCGGGCGAACACCGTCTCCACGAGCACCGCCCCGCCCAGCACGGAGCCGGTGAGGTAGGCGGCCAGGGTGATCGCACCGGCGGCGCCGTGACGCAGCCCGTGCCGTGCGGTGAACCGGAGCGGACTCGCTCCCCGCGCGCGCACCGTCTCGGCGAACGGCATCCGCTCCGCCTGCACGAGCCCGTCGCGCAGCACCTGGCTGAGCAGGGCGGCCACGGGCAGGGCGAGGGTGATGGCGGGCAGCACGATCGTGGCGGGATTGCGGGTGCCGGAGACCGGGAACCATCCCAGTCCGAACGCGAACACGCTCAGCAGCACGAGGCCGATCCAGAACACCGGCGAGGACAGCACGACGAGCTCGATTCCGGCCGCGACGGCGCGCGCGGCCCGCCCGCGTACCAGGAACGACACGGCGAGCGCGAGCACGATCGCGATCAGCAGCGCGAGTGCCGCCAACTGCACCGTCGCCCCGAGCTGTCTGCCGATGACCTCGGTCACCGGCAGACGCAGCTGATACGACTCGCCCAGATCACCGCGGGCCAGCCTCCCGATGAAGCTCGCGTACTGCTCCAGCGGCGGTCGATCCAGCCCGAGTTCTGCGCGGATCGAGTCCTTGACGGCCTCGCTCACCTGGGCCTGCGGGCCGAGCATGACCGAGACGGGATCTCCGGGGATCACCCGGAAGGCGAGGAAGGCCAGCGTGGCGGCACCCCAGAGCACGGCGGCGGCCGATGCCACGATCCCGGCGATGCGGAGCAGCACGGCCTTCACCCGTCTCGTCACCTCGACTCGCTCCGTTCGCTCGGGACGGCGCTCGTCTCGTTCCCTCGGCGGCCGAGGGGCGTCAGCCGACGCTCACATCGTAGAACAGCGGCCGCCCGTACAGGTCGTAGTCGAGGCCCTCGACCCGCTCGCCCACCGCGGTGATCGCCGAGGGGCTGTAGAGCGGGACGATGGCGACATGCTGGGCGTTCCACTGCTGCACCTGAGTGTAGAGCTCGTCGCGCTTCTTCTGGTCGCTCGTCGCGACCGCCTCTTCGAGGAGCGCGTCGAGAGCGGGGTCGGAGACCTGCGAGGCGTTCTGGAAGCCGTCCGTGTGCAGGTGATTGCGCAGGAAGTCCGGGTCGACTCCGGAGAAGTCCCAGTCCGTGAGGTCGAAGGTCTTCGGACCGTACTGCTCGTTGTACTTGCCCGGTTCGAGCGTCTCCCGGACGACCTCGAAGCCGATCTTCTTGAGGTCGGACTGGATGGCGTTCGCGAGCGCTGCTCGGTCATCGGGGATCGGAGTCCAGGCGATCCAGCGCACCGAGAGGCGCGTGCCGTCCTTCATGCGGATGCCGTCGGCGTCGCGCTCCGTCCAGCCGGCCTCGTCGAGGAGTGCGTTCGCCGCATCCTCGTCGTAGGGCCAGGTGCCCTCGAGCGATGCGTCGTACCCGGGCGTCGTCGAGCCGAGGATGCTCCACGCCCGCGGGAACTGGCCGAAGAAGATCTCCTCGACGGCGGAGTCGATGTCGATGCCCCGCGAGAACGCCTGGCGCACCTTCTCGTCGGCGAACACGCCGTACTTCTCGTTCAGGTACAGCGAGTACGGCAGACCAGGGTACTCGACCGAGTCCACGGTGACGCCATCGCCCAGTTCCTTCACCAGGTTCGGCGGCATGTTGCTGGCGATGTCGGACTCGCCGCTCTTCACGACTCCGGCGCGGACCGACGCCTCGGGCTGGATCTCGACGCGCAGGGTCTCGACCTTCGGCGCCGTGGCGTCGTGCGGTCCCCAGGCGTAGTCGTCGTTGCGGGTGTAGACGATCTCCTGATCGGGCGTGTACTCGGTGAGCTCGAACGGCCCGGTTCCGACGGTGATCCCCGGACCGCCCGCCTTGAGCTTGTCGGCGGACTCCTTCAGCACCTTCGGCGAGTAGAACCCGAGCTGAGGAGTGCTCGCCGCCTGGAGGAAGGGGGCGTAGGGCTGGGTGAAGGACACCTTCACGGTGTGGTCGTCGACGACCTCGGTGCCCTTGTAGTAGTCGGCGCCGAGCATGCTCGCGGCCTGCGCGGACTTCGTCGCCGGGTCGACGATGCGGTCGAAGTTGGCCTTGACGGCCGCGGCGTCGAACTTCTCTCCATCGGTGAAGGTGACGTCGTCTCGCAGCGTGAAGGTGTATTCCGTGCTGTCGGGCGAGACCTCCCACTTCGTCGCGAGCCACGGGGTAAAGCTGCCGTCGTCCTCCTGGAACACCAGCGAGTCGAGCACGGCGCGCTGCACCATGCCGGAGACGTCGAGCTGGCTCACCTGCGGGTCCATGTGCCCCGCCGAGAGGTTGGCTCCCTCGATGGACCAGACGATCTCGTCGGAGGCGTCGCCGCTGCCGGCGGAGGTGCAGGCGCTGAGAACCAGGGCGGAGGCAGCCGCGAGTGCCACGGCGGGCAGGAGGCGACGCAGGGAGCGTGCGGGCATGGCGATTCCTCAGGAAGAACGGATCGGGATGCTTCGATTCTACGGTGGATTCTTGGACGGGGTCGATGTACGACCCCCTTGTTATGCGGTCGGTACACTGGAGGCACAATCCACACTCAGGCACGCTCACACAGTGCCGCATACATCGCTCGAGGAGACCTCTCATGTCCGCTATTCCCGACAAGCCCGCACTCGAAGGTCTCGAAGCGAAGTGGAACGACGCATGGGCGGAGCAGGGCACCTACCTGTTCGACCGCATCCGCGCCGCGCAGACCGGCCGTGACGGCGTCTACTCGATCGACACCCCGCCGCCGACGGCATCCGGCTCCCTGCACATCGGGCACGTGTTCTCCTACACGCACACCGACATCAAGGCGCGGTTCGAGCGCATGCGCGGCAAGACCGTGTTCTACCCCATGGGCTGGGACGACAACGGCCTCCCCACCGAGCGTCGGGTGCAGAACTACTACGGGGTGCGCTGCGACCCCTCGCTCCCCTACGACCCCGACTTCACCCCGCCGTTCGAGGGCGGAGACAACAAGTCCTCGCGCGCTGCCGACCAGCTGCCGATCAGCCGCCGCAACTTCATCGAGCTGTGCGAGCGGCTGACGGTCGAGGACGAGAAGCACTTCGAGGCGCTGTTCCGCCAGCTCGGCCTCAGCGTCGACTGGACCCAGACCTACCGGACGATCTCCGACGACACGATCCGGCAGAGCCAGCTCGCCTTCCTGCGCAACATCGAGCGCGGCGAGGCCTACCAGGCTCTCGCGCCGACGCTCTGGGACATCGACTTCCGCTCGGCGATCGCGCAGGCCGAGCTCGAGGACCGCGACCAGCAGGCCGCGTACCACACCATCGACTTCCCGTTCTCCGACGGCTCCGGCTCGATCACCATCGAGACCACCCGTCCCGAGCTCCTCCCCGCGTGCATCGCGATCGTGACGCACCCGGAGGGACCGCACAAGCACCTGATCGGCACGAAGGTGACCACGCCGTTCTTCGGCGCCGAGATCGAGATCCACGGCCACCACCTCGCGCTCGCCGACAAGGGCACCGGCGCGGCCATGGTCTGCACCTTCGGCGACGTGACGGACATCGTGTGGTGGCGCGAGCTGCGCACCGTGTCGGGCGATCACCTGCCCAACATGACGACCATCGGCCTCGACGGCCGGTTCCTCCCCGACGCCCCCTCCTCGGTGGCGGATGCGGCGGCGCAGCAGTGGTATGCCGAGGAGCTCGCGGGCAAGACCGTGTTCTCCGCGCGCAAGGCCATCGTGGAGAAGCTGCAGGAGACCGGCGCGATGACCGCGGTCGGCAAGCCCTTCAACCACGCGGTGAAGTTCTTCGAGAAGGGGGACCGCCCCCTCGAGATCGTGTCGACCCGGCAGTGGTACATCCGCAACGGCGCCCGCGACCCCGAGCTGCGCGATGCGCTCATCGGCCACGGCGCCGAGCTCGCCTGGCACCCGGACTTCATGCGCGTGCGCTACGAGAACTGGGTCGGCGGTCTCACCGGCGACTGGCTCGTGTCCCGCCAGCGCTTCTTCGGCGTGCCGATCCCGCTGTGGTACGCGCTCGACGAGAACGGCGACCGCGACTACGACCGCGTGCTCACGCCCGACCACTCCGCTCTTCCGATCGACCCGACCACCGACGTACCGGCGGGGTACACCGCAGAGCAGCGCGGCGTGCCCGGTGGTTTCGACGCCGAGGCCGACATCCTCGACACCTGGGCGACGTCCTCGCTCACCCCGCAGCTCGCCGGCGGCTGGCAGCGCGATGAGGAGCTCTGGGAGCTCACCGCGCCGTTCGACCTGCGCCCGCAGGGCCAGGACATCATCCGCACCTGGCTGTTCTCGACCATGCTGCGCTCGACCCTCGAAGACGGCCGCTCGCCGTGGCGCAACGCCGCGATCAGCGGCTTCATCGTCGACCCCGACCGCAAGAAGATGTCGAAGTCCAAGGGCAACGTGGTGACGCCCGCCGACATCCTCGACACGCACGGATCGGATGCCGTGCGCTACTGGTCCGCGTCGAGCCGACTGGGCATGGATGCCGCCTTCGACCCGCAGAACCCGACGCAGGTGAAGATCGGCCGCCGACTCGCCATCAAGGTGCTGAACGCGGCGAAGTTCGTGCTCTCGTTCCCCGTGCCGGAGGGCGCGCAGGTCACGCACGCACTGGACGCATCCATGCTGACGGCGCTCGACGGCGTCATCGCCGAGGCGACGAGGGCCTACGAGAACTACGACCAGGCCAAGGCCCTCGAAGTCACCGAGGCCTTCTTCTGGACCTTCTGCGACGACTACCTCGAGCTCGTCAAGGAGCGCGCGTACAACCAGAACGACGTGGGTCAGGCATCCGCGGCCCTCGCGCTGCGCCTTGCTCTGTCGACGCTGCTGCGACTGCTCGCGCCGATCCTCTCCTTCGCGACCGAAGAGGTGTGGTCCTGGTTCGAGGAGGGCTCCGTGCACACGGCGTCCTGGCCCGAGCCGCTGGGCATCGAGGGAGACGCCGCGGTGCTGTCGGTGGCCAGCGAGGCCCTGATCAGCATCCGTCGTGCGAAGACCGAGGCGAAGGCGTCCCAGAAGACCCCCGTCGCGAGCGCCATGATCACCGCCCCGGCCGAGAAGTACGAGGCGCTTCAGGCCGCCGCCGCCGATCTGTCGGCCGTGGGTCGTATCGCGGAGCTCGGGCTCGCCGTCGGCGACGAGTTCGCGGTCACCGCGATCGAGCTCGCTCCCGTCGAGGCCGTGTGATGCAGCTCGGCACGCGGTGGGCCACGGGTTCGGAGCCACCGGCGTCGGTGCCCGCTGCGCTGCGCCCCGCCATCGCCGAGGTCGAATCACGCGATGTAAGCGGCCACTGGACCCTCACGTGGCTCGAGGGCCGCGCGATCGCCGAGCTCGACGCCGGCTGGGAAGTGCTGCAGACCGCGTCCGGCGACGTCGTGGCGCGTCCTTTCGAGGACTGACACCCGCTCGCCACCGCTCGGTCGTCGAGCGAGGAGCGCAGCGACGAGACGAAACGCTTCACCTGATGTCTGACATCGGGTGAAGCGTTTCGTGTCTCTCGGCGACGCGGCTCCGTCACCTCCGAGGAAGACCGACCTGGGCGAGGAGGTGCTCGACGGCGCGGGGATCCTGTCTCCGGGCCTGCTGCTCGCGGAGCAGGTCGAGCGCGATCTCCCGACGCTCGGCCCTGGCGGCGATGCGGCGTTCGACGTAGGCCGTGAGGTGCTCCGCCAGATGCAGGAGGCGGCGCTCGGCCTGCGTCGGCGCGGTGAGGTGGAGAGCGGCGCTGGTCATGATTCCTCCGTACTGGTGGTCGTGGGCAGGTCGAAGAGCTCAGCGCGCAGGGTCACGCGCCGGACGTCGGGGCCGGACTGGCCGCGGTAGCGGTCGACGACCTGATCGACGACGGCGCTGAGCTCGGCCTTGACCTCCTCCATCTGCGCCGCCGTCAGGTCGAGGTACGTCGTCATGATGATCCCGACGTCGCGCCACTCCTCCGGGATTGCGGACTCGTTGCGGTTCAGGTACGCCATCAGCGCCTCGTGACGCAGGCGGAAGAACTCGGCCGTGACGATCTGCGCGGAGGCGCGGTTCGACGGCGTCATCGAGTCGTCGGGACCCGGCAGATCGATGCGCCCCTTGGGCCTCTCCCACCAGCGCTCACGCGCAGTGCCACGCCCCTCGACCTCTTGGATCAGGTCGTGCGCGGCCAGCGCCCGCAGGTGATAGCTCATCGAACCGGACGTCTCGCCGACGAGAGCCGCGAGGGAGCTCGCCGTCTGCGGCCCCCTCTCGCTGAGCAGGTCGAAGATCCGCACGCGCAGCGGATGAGCGAGCGCCTTCAGCGCACCGGGGTCGAGGCTGCGGGACTTCGGGGGGTTCGTCATGTATGCAAAGATACTATTGCAAAGACTTCTTTGCAAGCTTTTCTTTGCAAGTTCGTCCAGGTCAGTTCACGGCGGCCCGCGCCGCCACGAATGCGGCCACGCAGCGCTCGATCTGCTGCGGCGTGTGCGCAGCGGAGAGCTGCACGCGGATCCGCGCAAGACCCCGCGGGACGACCGGGAAGCTGAACGCCGTGACGTAGACGCCCCTGGCCTGCATCTCCTTCGCGATGCGGGCTGTCAGCGCGGCATCCCCGAACATCACCGGCACGATGGGGTGCTCCCCCGGCAGCAGCTCGAAGCCCTCCGCGCTCATCCGCTCGCGGAACAGCGCGGCGTTCTCCCGAAGTCGAGCACGGAGATCGGCCGACCCCTCGACGAGGTCGAGCGCCGTGAGGGTTCCCGCGACGATCGCCGGCGCGAGGGTGTTCGAGAAGAGGTAGGGGCGCGAGCGCTGACGCAGCAGGGCGACGATGTCGGCGTGCGAGGCGACGTAGCCCCCTGACGCGCCGCCCAGCGCCTTGCCGAACGTGCCGGTGTAGATGTCCACTCTGTCCGCGACGCCGCACAGCTCAGGGGTGCCGCGTCCGTTCTCGCCCACGAAGCCGACGGCATGGGAGTCGTCGACGAAGACGAGGGCGTCGTAGCGCTCCGCGAGGTCGCAGATCTCCGCCAGCGGAGCGATGTAGCCGTCCATCGAGAAGACGCCGTCCGTGACGACGACGCGGAAGCGCGCGTCGGCGGCCGCCTTCAGCTGCTCTTCGAGGTCGGCCATGTCGCGGTTGCGGTAGCGCAGGCGGCGGGCCTTCGAGAGACGGATGCCGTCGATGATCGATGCGTGGTTGAGCTCGTCCGAGATGATCGCATCCTCGGCGCCGAACAGCGTCTCGAACACTCCCCCGTTCGCATCGAAGCACGAGGAGTAGAGGATGGCGTCGTCGGCGCCGAGGAATCCGGCGAGACGACGTTCGAGTTCTAGGTGCTGCTCCTGCGTGCCGCAGATGAAGCGCACGCTCGCCAGTCCGTACCCCCACTCGTCCAGAGCGCCCTTGGCGGCGTCGAGGATGCGGGCGTCGTCGGCGAGGCCCAGGTAGTTGTTCGCGCAGAAGTTCAGCACCTCTGCACCGTCGGCGACGATCTCGGCGCTCTGCGGTCCGCGGATGCTGCGCTCGTGCTTGATGAGCCCCGCCTCCTCGATCCCGCTGAGCTCTGCCGTCACATGGTTCTGGAATGTCCCGTACATCGCAAACTCCTTCGCTCTACAGCTGCGTCCAGTCGAGGATGATCTTCCCCGTTCCCGCCGACTCCGCGGCGGCGAAACCCTTCTCCCAGTCGCGCGCGGGGAGCACCTCCGCGATCACGCGGCCGATCGACTCGCGCAGGGTCGCGCTGCTCTGCAGCATCGCACCCATCGCGTTCCACGTCTCGAACATCTCGCGACCGTAGATGCCCTTGATCGTGAGCATGTGGGTGACGAGCTTGCCCCAGTCGATGTCGAAGCCGGCGCTCGGCAGACCGAGCATCGCGATGCGGCCGCCATGGTTCATGTTGTCGATCATCGCGGGCAGCGCAGTGGCCGCGCCGCTCATCTCGAAGCCGACGTCGAACCCCTCCCGCATCGCGAGCGCCCGCTGCGCGTCGCGGATGTCGCTCCTCGACACGTCGACCACCTCGTCGGCGCCCATCTGCCGCGCCATCGCGAGGCGAGGAGCGCTGACATCCGTGGCGACGATGAAGCGTGCGCCCGCATGGCGTGCCACGGCGATCGCCATCAGCCCGATCGGGCCGCATCCCGTGACGAGGACGTCCTCTCCGATGAGGGGGAAGGTGAGGGCGGTGTGTACCGCGTTGCCGAGCGGATCGAAGATCGCCCCGAGCTCCGGCGTCACGTCTGAGTGGTGCACCCAGACGTTCGTCGCCGGTAGGGAGAGATACTCGGCGAAGGCGCCGTCGCGCTGGAGTCCGAGGCCGATCGTGCGGATGCACATCTGCCGACGGCCGGCGCGGCAGTTGCGGCAGGTTCCGCACACGATGTGCCCCTCGCCGGAGACGCGGTCGCCGACGGCGATGTCGCGCACGAGCGGACCGACCTCCACGACCTCGCCATAGAACTCGTGGCCGGGGATCAGCGGCGCGTCGATCGCGGACGCGGCCCAGTCGTCCCAGCGGCGGATGTGCAGGTCGGTTCCGCAGATGCCGGTGCGGAGCACGCGGATGACGACCTCGTCCGCCGCGGCCACCGGATCGGGGCGCTCCACCAGCTCGAGTCCTGCCGCGCGTTCTGCCTTGAACAAAGCCTTCATGCTTCGATCACACCGCACACGACGTTGTAGAGCAATCGCCACTTTCTGCAACATCTATGTAGCTACAACTAAACTGACGACATGGAACTCCACCAGCTGCAGATCCTGCGCGAACTCGGAGCCCTCGGCAGCGTCACCGCCGTGGCCGAAGCCTTGAACGTCACACCGTCCGCCGTATCCCAGCACCTCTCCGCCCTGCAGCGGGGAGTCCGCACCCCGCTGACTCGCAGAGACGGCCGGCGTCTCACCCTCACTCCGGCCGGAGAGGTGCTCGCGGCGGCCGGCACGGAGGCGATCGACGCGATGGCCGCTGCACGCAGCGCCTTGGACGAGTTCGAGAGCGAACCGACAGGCGTCGTCACCATCAGCGGATTCCACAGCGCTGGTCAGGCCCTGTTCGGATCCCTCGTGCGCGAGCTGTCCGAGAGCGACGCCGCCCCGACGGTGCAGCTCACCGATGAGGATGTCGCTCAGAGCGACTTCCCCGCGCTCACGGCGCGCTACGACCTCGTGCTCGCTCACCGCATGGAGCACTCCGAGCCCTGGCCGAAAGCCGGCATCCGCAGCCTCACGCTCGTCAGCGAGCCCCTCGACGTCGCGGTCGCGGCATCCCACCCCCTCGCAGCCCGCGTCTCCCTGACCCCAGACGACGTCGTGGGGCAGCCGTGGGTGACCAGCCGCATCGGCTACTCCCCCGATGACGTGCTGCGGGCCGTCTCCGCCGTCGCGGGGCGCGCGCTCGAGATCAGGCATCGCATCAACGACTACGGCGCGGTCTCCGCGGTCGTCGCCGCCGGCGACGTGTTGGGGATGCTGCCGCGCTACACGTCGCGCAGCGTCGACGACCGGGACATCGTGCGACTCCCTCTCCTCGGAGTGAGCACGCACCGACTCATCGACGTGCTCGCACGTCCGGAGACCCTGCGCCGGCGCTCGGTGCGGATCGTCGTGGAGGCGCTCGAACGGGTCATGGCTAGGCTCAAGGAATGACCGACGCCTCCAACCCGCTGCTGCAGCCGTCTTCGCTCCCCTACGGCCTCCCCGACTACGCCCGCATCAGGCCAGAGCACTATCTGCCCGCGTTCCGGGCGGCGTTCGCCGAGCAGCTGGGCGAGGTCGCGCGGATCACGATGGTCAGATCCATGCCGACGTTCGAGAACACGATCGAGGTGCTGGAGCGCTCCGGGGAGCTCCTCGACAGGGTCGCCCACGCGTTCTACACGGTGAGCTCAGCGGATGCGACGCCCGAGATCCAGGCCGTCGACGAACAGCTCGCTCCGCTGATGGCCGCGCACACCGACGCCATCACCCTCGACGGCGCCCTGTACTGGCGCGTCAGGCTCGTGCACGAGCAGCGGGACTCCCTCGACCTGGACGCGGAGCAGGGCTACCTGGTCGAACGACGGTTCCGCGAGATGACCCACGCCGGGGCGGCGCTCGACGACGAGGCCAAGGCGCATCTCACGCTCCTCAATCAGCAGCTGTCCACCCTGAGCAACACGTTCGAGCGGAACCTCCTCAACGACACGAACGACCTCGCGGTGGTCTTCGACTCCGCGTCCGAGCTCGACGGGCTCAGCGCCGGAGAGCTCTCCGCCGCCGCACGGGCTGCCCAGAGCCGCGGCCTCGACGGGAAGCTCCTCGTGTCCCTCCCCCTCTTCACCGGGCATCCGTACCTCGCACAGCTGCGCGATCGCGACGCCCGTCGTCGCATCATGGACGCGTCGCGCAGCCGGGCATCGCGCGACAACGCCGACGACAACCGCCCCGTGCTGCGCGAGATCGTGCGTCTCCGTGCCGAACGCGCCGCACTGCTCGGGTACGAGTCCCACGCCGCGTACGTCACCGCGGACGAGACGGCGAAGACCCCCGATGCCGTCGAACGGATGCTGCGCGCGCTCGCTGCGCCGTCGGCCCGCAATGCTCGCGCGGAGCGAGCGGCGCTGCAGGCCATCGTCGACGGGACCGAGCCGGAGCCGTTCGAGATCGAGGCGCACGACTGGGCGTTCTACACCGAGCGGGTGCGAGCGGCGACCTACGACATCGACACCAGCGCGCTTCGTCCGTGGTTCGAGG
The DNA here is from genome assembly GCF_038397765.1 of Microbacterium sp. LWH10-1.2. NCBI lineage: Bacteria > Bacillati > Actinomycetota > Actinomycetes > Micrococcales > Microbacteriaceae > Microbacterium > Microbacterium sp. LWH10-1.2. The sequence goes on along the minus strand of NZ_CP151638.1, from coordinate 1,164,344 downwards.
CGGAGCGGGTCCTGCAGGACGGGGTGTTCTTCGCCGCCACGCGGCTGTACGGGGTGACGTTCCAGGAGCGGCCCGATCTGACGGCGTACCACCGCGGTGCGCGGGTGTTCGAGGTCTTCAACGCCGACGGCAGCGCGCTCGGGCTGTACGTCCTCGACCTCTACACGCGCGACTCGAAGCGCGGTGGAGCGTGGATGAACCCCATCGTCAGCCAATCGCGTCTGCGCGGCACCGCCCCGGTCGTCGTCAACAATCTCAACGTGCCGGAGCCGGGAGACGGCGAGCCGACTCTGCTGACGCTCGACGAGGTGACGACGCTGTTCCACGAGTTCGGGCATGCGCTGCACGGGCTGTTCGCCGTCGTGACCTACCCCCATTTCTCCGGGACCAACGTGTACCGCGACTTCGTCGAGTTCCCCAGCCAGGTCAACGAGATGTGGATCCTCTGGCCGGAGGTCCTCGACAACTACGCACGGCACCACGAGACCGGCGAGCCGCTCGACCCGGCGATCGTCGACCGGCTCCGTGCCACGGAGACCTTCGACCAGGGACACGCCACCAGCGAGTACCTCGCCGCCGCCTGGCTGGATCAGGCGTGGCATCGGGTGGGTGCGGATGCCGACGTCGACGACGTCGCCGCGTTCGAGGCGGCGGCCCTCGCCGACATCGGCCTGAACGACCCGGTGGTCCCCACGCGCTACTCGTCGACGTACTTCGCGCACGTGTTCTCCGGCGGATACAGCGCCGGCTACTACTCGTACATCTGGAGCGAGGTGCTCGACGCCGACACGGTCGACTGGTTCCGCGAGAACGGCGGTCTCACACGGGAGAACGGCGACCGCTTCCGCGACCGACTCCTCGGCGTCGGCGGATCGAAGGACCCCCTGGAGGCGTACCGTGACTTCCGCGGTCGCGATGCCGAGATCGCCCCTTTGCTGAAGCGGCGAGGGCTGGATGTCTGATCGCATCGAACTGATCCGCCGCGCCTTCGACGGACGCGCGGCGGACTATGACGACAGCACGATGCATCGGACACTGGCTGCAGATGTCGCCGATGCCGTCGACCTCGACGGCGCGCGGACCGTGCTCGACATCGCCACCGGCACGGGGCTCGTGCTCCGCGCGCTCGCGCAGCGGGCGGACGGCATCCGACTGATCGGGATCGACATCTCGTCGTCCATGCTGGCTGTGGCTGAGCGCGCGCTGCCGGTTGCGGAATGGATCACGGCGGAGGCGACGCAGCTGCCCCTGCTACCGGCCTCTATGGACATCGCGATCTGCGTGACGGCGCTGCACATCATCCCCGACGTGCCCGCCGCGCTCGACGAGTGGCACCGTGTGCTCCGTCCCGGCGGACGTCTCATCACCGCGACCTTTTCCTCGGAGTACAGGAGCGGCATCCCGAAGGCGTCCACCAATCGGACATATCCCAGCGACCACGATCCGTACGCGAGCGTCCCCGCGATCTCCGCCACCCTCGCACCGCACGGCTTCGGACTGCGCGCTCACCGAAACTGGACCGACGGGACCGACGCTGTGCTGATCGCGGAGTTCGTGGCAGAGTCGAGACCATGAGCGCCTTCCCCGAGACCCCGTTCGGCCTGATAGACCGCATCGAACTGGATGCCGTGGCTCTGGCGGTGATCCGCCACGAGGGCATCACGATCTCGGATCTCCGCGACGTGTTCGACGCGGGCTACTCGGCACTGGGGTCGTTGTTCGCCTCGGGCGCCCTGGTGCCGGCGGGCCCCGCGGTGGCCGTGTACTACGGCGACCCGATGCGCGTGTTCGACCTCGAGCTCGGCTTCCCTGTCGTTCTCGCACCCGAGCAGCCCATCCTCGTGAACGGTCTCGAGGTCACGGCATCCGCTCTCCCGGCGGGTCCGGCGGCCGCGACGACCGTCCTGGGGTCGTACGACGAGCTCGGCGCCGGCTGGATGGGCCTGTCCGACCGAGCCCGCGCCGAGGGACTCGATCCGAGGGGCATCTGGATCGAGGTGTACGTCTCCGACCCGTCCACGGCGACCGACGCCTTGCGCACGGATCTCATCCTGCCCGTCGCCTGACGAGCACGACGAGGGCACGAACGCTCCCGTCGAGGCGAGACCGCCTCGACGCTCAGGCGCTCTTGCGCTTGCGCTCCATCACGATGGTGGGCGGGGCGCCCTCGTCGACCGCAGCGCGGGTCACGATGACCTTGGCGACGTCTTCGGCCGAGGGGATCTCGAACATGATCGGTCCGAGCACGTCTTCGAGGATGGCACGGAGACCACGAGCGCCGGTCTTGCGCTCGACGGCGAGGTCGGCGATCGAGCGGAGCGCGTCCTCCTCGAACTCGAGCTGCACCCCGTCGATCTCGAACATGCGCTGGTACTGCTTGACCAGCGCGTTGCGCGGACCGGTGAGGATGTCGATCAGCGCGCTCTGGTCGAGCGGCGACACTGAGGTCACCACGGGAAGACGGCCGATGAACTCGGGGATGAGGCCGAACTTGTGCAGGTCCTCGGGCAGGACCTCGCTGAACAGATCGAGATCCTTGCCCTTGTCGTGCAGCGGAGCACCGAAGCCGATGCCGTGCTTGCCGACGCGCGCCGAGACGATGTCCTCCAGGCCTGCGAAGGCGCCGGCGACGATGAACAGCACGTTCGAGGTGTCGATCTGCAGGAACTCCTGGTGCGGGTGCTTGCGACCGCCCTGCGGCGGCACCGATGCGACCGTGCCCTCGATGATCTTCAGCAGGGCCTGCTGCACGCCCTCACCCGAGACGTCGCGCGTGATCGACGGGTTCTCGGCCTTGCGGGCGATCTTGTCGACCTCGTCGATGTAGATGATGCCGGTCTCTGCGCGCTTGACGTCGTAGTCCGCTGCCTGGATGAGCTTGAGCAGGATGTTCTCGACGTCTTCTCCGACGTACCCTGCCTCGGTCAGCGCCGTCGCATCGGCGACGGCGAAGGGGACGTTGAGGCGCTTCGCGAGCGTCTGCGCGAGATAGGTCTTGCCGCAGCCGGTCGGGCCGATGAGCAGGATGTTGCTCTTGGCGATCTCGACGCTCTCGGCCTTCTGCTCAGCGGTCTGAAGCGTGCCGTGCGCGCGGATGCGCTTGTAGTGGTTGTAGACCGCGACGGCGAGAGCCTTCTTCGCGGGCTCCTGCCCGACCACGTACTCCTCGAGGAAGGAGAAGATCTCGCGCGGCTTGGGCAGATCGAAGTCGGCGGTGCCTGTGGCGGCGGACTCCGCCATCCGCTCCTCGATGATCTCGTTGCACAGCTCGACGCACTCGTCGCAGATGTACACACCGGGGCCAGCGATGAGCTGCTGCACCTGCTTCTGGCTCTTTCCGCAGAACGAGCACTTGAACAGGTCAGCGCTTTCACCGATACGGGCCATGCGCGTCCTCCTCAGGATGCCGAGATCGTCATCCGAGCCTAACCTCTGCACCGGACACCGGGACGCATTGGCGCGGTCACGATTGTCCCCTGCACGCATCGACGCCTCCCGCCGAACGACGACGCCCCACCTGACCGACGTCGGCCCGGTGGGGCGTGGACGGTCAGCTGGGGCGTCGGCGAAGCGCTTCGGCGGGGTCAGACCATGCTCTTCGTGTGCCAGACGGTCTTCACCTCGGTGAAGGCCCCGATGCGCTCGGGAGAGGCCGAGACGGCGCCGGGGGCGAGAACCCGCTTGAGGGTCTCGGCCGCGGCGATCTGCATGTCGACCCAGTCCAGGTCACCGGCTCCGGCGAGGTCGAGTGCGTTCACATCCTGGTGGGAGGCGAGCCACGGCGCGATCTCGGCCGGCGAGCCGGTGAGGACGTTCACGACGCCCCCTGGCACGTCGCTGGTCGCGAGGACCTCGGCCAGGCTGATCGCGGAGAGCGGATGCCGTTCGCTGGCGATCACGACGACCGTGTTGCCCGCGACGAGCGCCGGCGCGACGACCGACACCAGGCCGAGAAGAGCGGAGTCCTGCGGCGCGACGATCGCGACGACGCCGGTCGGCTCCGGCACCGAGATGTTGAAGTACGGGCCGGCGACCGGGTTCGCGTTGCCTGCGACCTGCGCGTACTTGTCGCACCAGCCCGCGTACCAGACCCAGAGGTCGATGGCTTCATCGACCTGTGCACCCGCGACGGCGGCGGACACGCCCTCCTGGGCGACGATCTCGTCGACGAACTGCGCACGGCGTCCCTCCAGGACCTCCGCGACACGGTAGAGCACCTGACCGCGGTTGTAGGCGGTCGCACCGGACCAGCCCTTCACCGCGGCGCGCGCGGCGACGACGGCATCCCGAGCGTCCTTGCGCGACCCCTTGGCCGCGTTCGCGAGGAACGCCCCCTTCGCGGAGAGCACCTCGTAGGTGCGTCCGGACTCGCTCCGCGGGAACGCTCCGCCGATGGCGAGCTTGTAGGTCTTGGGCACGGTGAGTCGCTTGCTCATGATGCTGCTCCCTGGAGGTAGGCGGTCAGACCCTGACGTCCGCCTTCGCGGCCGTATCCGGACTCCTTGTAGCCGCCGAACGGGCTGGACGGGTCGAAGCGGTTGAAGGTGTTGGCCCAGATCACGCCGGCGCGCAGACGGTCTGCGACGGCGAGGATGCGCGACCCCTTGTCCGACCAGATTCCCGCGGACAGGCCGTAGGGGGTGTTGTTGGCCTTGGCGATCGCTTCCGCCGGGGTGCGGAAGGTGAGCACCGAGAGCACTGGTCCGAACACCTCGTCGCGGGCGATCCGGTGCGACGCCTCGACGCCGGTGAAGATCGTGGGAGCGAACCAGAAGCCCTTCTCGGGGATCACGCAGTCCGCGGTCCAGCGCTCGGCGCCCTCGGCCTCTCCGATGTCGCTGAGCTCGCGGATGCGAGCCAGCTGAGCGGCGGAGTTGATCGCGCCGATGTCGGTGTTCTTGTCGAGCGGGTCGCCCAGGCGCAGCGTCGACAGGCGGTTCTTGAGCCTGTCGATGACCTCGTCGTGGATCGACTCCTGCACGAGCAGCCGGCTGCCCGCGCAGCAGACGTGCCCCTGGTTGAAGAATATCCCGTTGACGATGCCCTCGACGGCCTGGTCGATCGGCGCATCGTCGAACACGATGTTCGCCGCCTTGCCGCCGAGTTCGAGCGTGAGCTTCTTGCCGGTTCCCGCGACGGCCTTGGCGATGTCGCGACCGACTCCGGTGGAGCCGGTGAACGCGACCTTGTCGACGTCGGGGTGACGGACGAGCGCCGCGCCGGTCGCACCGGCTCCGGTGATGATGTTCACCACACCGGCGGGGAGGTCGGCCTGCTGCAGGATCTCCGCGAAGATCAGCGCCGTGAGGGGCGTGGTCTCTGCGGGCTTGAGCACGACCGTGTTCCCCGCAGCCAGCGCAGGGGCGAGCTTCCACGCGAGCATGAGCAGCGGGAAGTTCCACGGGATGACCTGGCCTGCGACGCCGAGCGCGCGCGGGTTGGCGCCGAGCCCGGCGTAGTCGAGCTTGTCGGCCCAGCCGGCGTAGTAGAAGAACCAGGATGCGACGAGAGGAACGTCTACATCGCGGCTCTCCTTGATCGGCTTGCCGTTGTCGAGGCTCTCGGCGACCGCGAGCTCGCGGGCGCGCTCCTGCACCAGACGTGCGATGCGGAACAGGTACTTGCCGCGGTCCCGCCCGCTCATCTTCGACCAGGTCCGGTCGTAGGCGCGACGTGCGGCGGCGACGGCACGGTCGACGTCCTCGTCGCTCGCGGTGGCGATCTCCGCGATGCGGGTCTCATCCGACGGCGAGATGGTCGTGAAGCTCCTCCCCGATCCGTCGACGAACTCGCCGTCGATGAACAGGCCGTAGCTGTCCCTGAGGTTCAGGACGGCCTTCGACTCCGGCGCGGGGGCGTATTCCAGAAATGACATGTTCGGTTCCACTCAGTCGATCGTGACGTAGTCGGGGCCGGAGTAGTGGCCGGAGGCGAGCTTCTGACGCTGCAGCAGCACGTCGTTGAGGAGGCTCGATGCGCCGAAGCGGAACAGGTGCGGCTGCAGCCATTCCTCACCGACGGTCTCGGCGACGGTCACCAGGTACTTCACCGCGTCCTTCGACGAGCGGATGCCGCCGGCCGGCTTGACGCCGATCTTCTCCCCGGTGCCGCGGTGCCAGTCGCGCACGGTCTCCAGCATGAGCAGCGTGGTCGGCAAGGTCGCAGCCGGCTGCACCTTGCCGGTGGAGGTCTTGATGAAGTCGCCGCCCGCGAGGATGCCAAGCCAGGAGGCGCGCTTGATGTTGTCGTAGGTGTTGAGCTCGCCCGTCTCCAGGATCACTTTGAGCGAGGCATAGCTGCCGTCCTCGCGACGGCAGGCCTCCTTCACCTGGGCGATCTGGTCGAACACCAGACCGTAGCGACCCGACAGGAACGCCCCGCGGTCGATCACCATATCGATCTCATCGGCGCCCGCGGCGACGGCCTCTGCCGTGTCTGCGAGCTTGATGGCGAGGGATGAGCGACCGCTGGGGAACGCCGTGGCCACCGCCGCGACCGAGATGCGGCCGTCGTCGGGGTCGCCGTGCAGGTCGCCGAGAGCGGTGACCGCGTCGCCGACCATGTCGCCGTACACGCACACCGCGGCGACGCGCGGCGTGGTCGGGTCTGCCGCATCCGGATTCTTCGCCTTCGCGACGAGGGAGCGCACCTTGCCGGGCGTGTCTGCGCCCTCCAGGGTGGTGAGGTCGATCAGTTTGATGATCGTGTCGAGCGCCCAGGCCTTCGACGTCGTCTTGATCGATCGCGTGCCGAGTCCGGCCGCTCGCTGTTCCAGGCCCACCGCATCCACGCCGGGGAGTCCGTGCAGGAAGCGCCGGAGCGTCGCATCGTCGGGCTCACCGCCCAGCACGTCCACCGCCGATCGGCGGCTGAGTTCTTTGGTCGTCATTGTTCCTCCAACAATGCTCTGGCTGTGTTCTCATCTGTCACGATCACGCTGCACAGGCCGCTGGTGACGACCGTGCGCGCGATGTCATGCTTCGCCGCACCCGTGGCGACGAAGACCGCCCTCGTGGCGGCGCGGAGTCTGTCGAGCTCGACACCCACCGTGCGGGCGTCGAGCTGGGGGTCGACGATGTTGCCGTCGGCGTCGATGTAGCGGCCGAGGACGTCGCCGACCGCTCCGCGGCGCGCCAGCTCCTCGACATCGGATGCCGTCAGGTAGCCGTTCTCGACGTGCGCGGATGTCGCGTCGCAGGGACCGGCGGTGAAGAGGAAGGCCTGCGCCTCCGCAGCCTCCTCGAGCACCGCGGCGACCGTGCGATCGGCTTCGATCGCCTGCTTGGTCTCGACGCGTTCCAGGATCGCCGGGCTCGGCAGCAGAGACACATGTCCCGATGCCCGCTGGGCGATCGTGACCGCGAGACCGGCGGCACCACCGGAACGGCGGTTGAGGCTCACTCCCCCGTTAAGCTGCACGACCGTCACTCCCGTGGCCCAGCCGTCGGGCAGCGCCTCGGCGACCGCGCGGAGCGTACGGCCCCAGCTGACCCCGAGCGTGCGGGGAACGGGACGCATCGCGGTGAGATAGTCCGCTGCGGCCTGGGCGACGCGTTCGAGCGTGCCCTCATCACCTTCGGGCGCCGGCACGACGATGGCGGCGGCGAGGCCGTGCTTCTCCACGAGCTGGCGCTCGAGGCCGAGTCTGCGGGCGCGCGGATGCACGATCTCGATGCGGACGATGCCGCGCTCGCGAGCCTGCGTGAGCAGGCGGCCGACCTTCCAGCGGGAGATCTTGAGAAGGGCGCCGATCTCGTCCTGAGTCTTGTCCTCGTCGTAGTACAGCTCGGCGACGCGAACCATGACCAGCTCTTCTTCCACGGCATCCTCCTTCCTTCACCAGGATAGAGGGTCATCTGCGTTCGTGCACCCGTTTGCTCATATGAGCACCCGGGGCGCGAGTGGATGCGCAAAAGGACGCCGGTCTGATGACCGGCGTCCTTCTGCGGAGTGGAGCGGAGCTCAGACGCGCTTGCGCGTGGTGAGCACCTGGTCGACGATGCCGTACTCCTTCGCCTGCTCGGCGGAGAGGATGTTGTCACGGTCGATGTCGCGGTTGACCTGCTCGGCGGTGCGGTTGGTGTGGTGAGCCATGGTCTCCTCGAGCCAGGTCCGCATGCGGAGGATCTCCGCCGCCTGGATCTCGATGTCGGAAGCCTGACCGTGGCCCGCCTCGCCCATCGCCGGCTGGTGGATCAGCACACGAGCGTTCGGCAGAGCCAGACGCTTGCCGGGGGCACCGGCCGCGAGCAGCACGGACGCGGCGGACGCCGCCTGTCCGAGCACGACGGTCTGGATCTGCGGCGCAACATACTGCATCGTGTCGTAGATCGCCGTCATCGCGGTGAAGGATCCGCCGGGCGAGTTGATGTACATCGTGATGTCGCGCTCGGAGTCCTGGCTCTCCAGGACGAGGAGCTGCGCCATAACGTCGTCGGCGGACGCGTCGTCGACCTGTACGCCGAGGAAGATCACGCGGTCTTCGAACAGCTTGTTGTACGGGTCCTGACGCTTGAAGCCGTAGGCCGTGCGCTCCTCGAACTGCGGGAGCACGTAGCGGCTGGACGGGAGGTTGCCAGCGGACTGGAAGGTGGGGGTGTACATGTGATTCCTTCTCTTTCCGCTTACTTGGAGTCCTGCTCGGTGCCGCCGCCGCCGATGACGTCGGAAGCCGATTCGCGGATGTGGTCGACGAAGCCGTACTCGAGCGCCTCCTGAGCCGTGAACCAGCGGTCACGGTCGCCGTCGGCGTTGATCTGCTCGACCGACTTGCCGGTCTGGGCCGCGGTGATCTCCGCGAGGCGGTTCTTCATCGAGGTGATGAGCTGCGCCTGCGTCTGGATGTCGCTCGATGTTCCGCCGAAGCCGCCGTGCGGCTGGTGCAGCAGCACACGGGCGTTCGGGGTGATGTACCGCTTGCCCTTGGTGCCGGCGGTCAGCAGCAGCTGCCCCATGGACGCCGCCATGCCGATGCCGACGGTGACGATGTCGTTCGGGACGAACTGCATCGTGTCGTAGATCGCCATACCCGCGGTGATCGAGCCACCGGGCGAGTTGACGTAGAGGAAGATGTCCTTCTCGGAGTCCTCTGCCGCGAGAAGAAGGATCTTCGCACAGATCTCGTTGGCGTTCTCGTCGCGCACCTCCGACCCCAGCCAGATGATGCGGTCCTTCAGCAGACGGTCGAAGACGCTCGTCGCGAGGAGGGGTTCTGCAGCCATGTCAGCTCCTGATTCCGTGTTTCAGTGATTTCGAATCTACCGGCGACAACGCGGCGTTCAGGCCGTGTTCGCCGTCGGCATATCAGGTGTCGGCGTCGGCGATCTCGTGGGCGTACGCGGTCATGGAGCGGTGGTAGCGCGGCAGGTGCGGAACGAGGGCGAGCAGCGCCACCGAGAGGCCCCGTGCGGGCTGCCCCGCGCTCGCGAGGATGAGCGCGTGCACGGTCGCCACGGCATCCCGATACGGTCCGTCGGGCGAGCGCTCCTCCTCCGCCGTGATCACGGCGAGAGCATCGTCGTACTCTCCGAGATTGCGCAGGGAGCTCGCCAGCTGGATCACGCACTGCGGGCGGTGCTCCTCATCGAGACCGAGCTCGAGCGCGCGACGGTAGAGCACCACGGCTTCGGCAGGACGTCCCGCCGAATCCCGCGCCCCCGCGCGCTCGAACTCCGCTCGCGCATCGTCCGCCCCGCGCTCCGCGGCGAGTGCGTCGATGCGTGCGATGGTCTCGTCGCCGACCTCCTCGCCCGAGGCGTCATCCCACACGTCGTCGATCCGCTGGTCCCAGCTCTTCATACCCTGTCCTTCCGGTGATGAAAAAGGGGCGGATGCCGCAGCATCCGCCCCTTCTCGTGATCGTTCGATCACTCAGCCTTGTCGGCGGCCTTCTTGGCCGGAGCCTTCTTGGCGGCCGGCTTCTTCGCGGCGGGCTTGTCCTCCGCTGCGGCGTCGGCCTTGTCAGCCGGAGCCTTCTTGGCCGGAGCCTTCTTCGCGGGAGCCTTCTTCGCAGGCTTCTCCTCGGCGGGAGCCTCCTCGTCCGAAGTCTCGTCGTCGACGACGACGAAGTCGCTCAGGTCCACGGCCTTGCCGTTGGTGTCGACGACCTTGACCTTGCCCAGGGCGATCGCGAGGGCCTTGTTGCGGGCGACCTCGCCGACGAGCGCGGGCAGCTGGTTCGACGACTGCAGCGCCTCGACGAACTCCTGCGGCGCCATGCCGTACTGCGCAGCGGACTGCACGAGGTACTGCGAGAGCTCCTCCTGCGAGACCTGCACGTCAGCCTGCTCGGCGATGGTGTCGAGCAGCACCTGCGTGCGGAACTGCTTCTCGCTCGCCTCGGTGACCTCGGCACGGTGCACGTCGTCTTCGAGGCGGCCTTCGCCCTCGAGGTGGTTGTGCACCTCGTCCTCGATGAGCTGCGGCGGAACGGGGATCTCGATCTTCTCGAGCAGCGTCTCGACGAGCTTGTCGCGAGCGGCGGAGCCCTGCGTGAAGACGCCCTGCTGCGAGACGCGCTCGGCCAGGCTCGCGCGGAGCTCGGCGATCGTGTCGAACTCGCTGGCGATCTGCGCGAAGTCGTCGTCGGCCTCGGGGAGCTCGCGCTCCTTGACGGCCTTGACGGTCACGGAGACCTCGGCCTCGGAGCCGGCGTGGTCGCCGCCGACGAGGGCGGAGCGGAAGGTCGTGTCCTCACCGGCGGTGAGCGACTCGATCGCGTCGTCGATGCCCTCGAGCAGCTCGCCGGAGCCGACCTCGTAGGAGACGCCCTCCGCGCGGTCGATCTCGGCGCCGTCGATCGTGGCGACCAGGTCGAGCTCGACGAAGTCGCCCTTCGCTGCGGGGCGGTCGACGGGGACGAGCGTGCCGAAGCGGGCGCGCAGCTTCTCGAGCTCCTCGTCGAGAGCCGCGTCGTCGGCCTCGACGGCGTCGACCGTCAGGGTGATGCCGTCGTAGGAGGGCAGCTCGATCTCGGGGCGGACGTCCACCTCGATGTCCACGAGCAGGTCGCCCGAGAAGTCCTTCTCGTTCGGCCACTGCGTGATCTCGGCCGACGGGCGGCCGACGACGCGGACCTTGTGCTCGACCGTGGCGTCACGGAAGAACTTGTCGAGGCCCTCGTTGACCGCGTGCTCGATGACCGCACCGCGGCCGATGCGCTGATCGATGATGGGAGCAGGGACCTTGCCCTTGCGGAAGCCGGGGATCTGCACGTCCTGAGCGATGTGCTCGTAGGCGTGGGCGATGCTGGGCTTGAGGTCTTCCGGGGTGACCGTGATGCTGAGCTTGACCCGGGTCGGGGTCAGCTTCTCGACGGTGCTGTTCGCCATGCTGGTTTGTTCTCCTTGTAGTTTCCGCGCTGAATCGCGGCGCTGAGGCTTGAGAAAGCCGTGTCGGGGCGACAGGAGTTGAACCTGCGACCTCCCGCTCCCAAAGCGGGCGCTCTACCAAACTGAGCTACGCCCCGGGGAATCCGCGCGCAGATTCAGCCCCATCGAGTCTAACGGACAAGAGCACCCCTGACTGTCCGCTATGATCGATGAGTCGGTGCGGCGCCAGCAATGGCCCGCGTCGGGGGTGTAGCTCAATGGTAGAGTCTCAGTCTTCCAAACTGATTGCGCGGGTTCGATTCCCGTCACCCCCTCGATCTGATCAGGTCCTCGCCCACGGCGAGGACCTTTTCTACAGGGAGGGATGCCGTGACCGACCCGGACTCCCCTCTGCGCGGCGCACATGACCTTCCGCTCCTCTTCTCCAGTGCGCCCGTCGCCCCGACCCGTCCGAGGAGAAGGCGCACGGGACCGGTGCTCGGGGTCGTCGGAGCTCTCGTCGTCGCCGGCGGACTCGCCGCGGCTCAGCTGGGTGCGAATCTGAACTACGACGACGCCGCCGAGCGGTACGACGCCGCAGTGCAGACGACACGCGAGACCATCGCCGAGGTGCGAGCGGACACCGACGACCTGCAGTCGGCCACCGGCTACGCCTCCCAACTGATCCAGAGCGATGACGGGACACTGGTGGATTCCGCGTCGAAGGACGCGCTCGCCGCTGCCGTGTCCGGAGCGGAGGCCGCCGCATCCGACGCGGAGGACGTCCTGGACTCGCGCATCCCCGAGCCCGGCGAGAAGCCCACCTGGTTCTGGGAGCTCTTCGCCGTGTCCGATCGGCTCGCAGACGACCGCGACGGTCTCGACGATCTGGCAGACGACCTCGCCGATGAGACGCCGGCGATCGACGAGGCGCAGACGGCGCTGTCGGATGCCGGTCTGACGCTGCTCACGACGGCGGCATCGACCGCCGCCGGATTCGAGGCCGCGCATCCCTCGGCGAAGAACGATGCGGTGATCGCTCTCCGCGATGCGGCGGCGAAGGCGTCCGCGGCGACCGGCATCGACGCCAGCGCCGCGACGTCGCTCGCCTCCCTGCAGAGCGCCGCCGCCCTGGTCGTCTCGTCCGAGCAGGCCGAGCTGGCCGAGAAGGCGGGGCCGCTGCTGTCGAAACGGCTGGAGATCGAGGCGTTCGCGCGCTCGCTGGCGCCCGGCGTGCTCCTGGAGTTCGACTGGAACCCCATCGTCAGCGGAGCCGGAGGCAGCGGGAGCATGGGCGGACTCACCACCTGGTGGTGGGACACGCCAGGACGCGCGGTGATCGAGCTCTCGAACTCGGTGGCGGAACGGTGGCCCTCCTACAGCAGCAAGTCGCTCGTCGCGCACGAGGTCGGCCACGCGATCAGCGTCAAGTGCGAGGACATGTACGACTCGTCCACCCAGGACAGCATCGAGAAGTGGGCGACGGCCTGGGCGATCAGCATGGGGTACACGGACGACGCGAACGGGGTCTGGGCCTACGGCTATCCCCCGCAGTCGTACATCGACGCCGCTGCCGGATGCCGGTGATCGCACCGACCTGACCGTGGACCGAGCCCGACGACGCGAGAGGCCGCCACGACGGATCGTCGTGGCGGCCTCTCGCGAAGGAACCGGGGTCTTACTGACCCCGGCGCTCGCGCAGCTGTGTCAGGGCGTCCTCGAGGAGCTGAACGGCTTCCTCGTCGGTGCGTCGCTCCTTCACGTACGCCAGGTGGGTCTTGTAGGGCTCGGTCTTGGCGAGAGCAGGAGGGTTCTCCTTGTCTCGACCGGCCGGCAGACCCGACTGCGGGTGATCGATGATCTCCGGGATCTCCTCTTCGGGGAGACCTGCGGCGAAGTAGCGGACGGTCTCGTTGCCGAGTCCGTCCCAGTAGGAGACCGCGATGCGGTCTGCGTGATAGCCGTGGTCCTGCTCGCCCATCGGGCCGGAGCCGACCCGGGTGCCTCGGATCGCGTTGCCGCCGGTAGCCATCAGATCACCTCGAACTTGGTGATGAGGCCGAGCGCGACGATCGCCACGAACCAGGCCAGCGCCAGGACGACCGTGAAGCGGTTGAGGTTCCGCTCGGCCAGACCGGACGAGCCGACCGCCGAGGACATGCCTCCGCCGAACATGTCGGACAGGCCGCCGCCGCGACCCTTGTGGAGCAGGATGAGGAGGGTCAGCAGGACGCTGGTGATGCCCAGCACGACCTGCAGGACGAACTCGAGAATTTCCACGAGGAAGAGCCTTTCGCTGGGGCACGACTGCCCCCGTAACGGTCAAGTATACGGTGCGGCGGGGCCGGAGCCCCGCCACAACTCACACTCCGACGTGCTTCTCGAACCGGATGATCGCGGCGAACTCGTCGACGACGAGGCTCGCCCCGCCGACCAGAGCGCCGTCCACATCGGGCTCGCGCATGAAGCTGGCGATGTTCGCCGACTTGACCGAACCGCCGTAGAGGATGCGCGTGCGCGCGGCGGCCTCGTCGCCGAGGACCTTCGCGATCACACCGCGCAGAGCGGCGCAGACGTCCTGCGCCTGCTGCGGCGTCGCCGCCTGGCCGGAGCCGATGGCCCAGACCGGCTCGTAGGCCACGACGATGTCGGCATCCTTCGAGACGCCCTGGAGCGCTGCCTCCAGCTGCCCGGCCGGAACCGCGCTCGCACCGAACTTCTCGAGGTCCTCCGCGGTCTCGCCGACGCAGATGACCGGAACGAGTCCGTTCTTCAGCGAGGCCTTCACCTTCGCGGCCACGACATCGTCCGACTCCGCGTGGTACTCACGGCGCTCGGAGTGGCCGATGATGACGTACTTCGTGTCGAGCTTGGCCAGGAACGCGCCCGAGACCTCGCCCGTGTACGCGCCGGAGTCGTGCGCCGAGACGTCCTGCGCGCCGAGGGCGAACGGGATCTTGTCGGCGTCGATCAGCGTCTGCACGCTGCGGATGTCGGTGAACGGAGGGAAGACCGCGACCTCGACGGACCCGTCCTCGTGCTTCGCATCCTTCAGCGTCCAGTGCAGCTTCTGGACGAAGGCGACCGCCTGCAGGTGGTCGAGGTTCATCTTCCAGTTTCCCGCGATCAGCGGGGTGCGCTTGTTCGTCGCCACGATGTCACTCCCATCCCAGGACGGTGAGTCCGGGTAGTTTCTTGCCCTCGAGGAATTCGAGGCTGGCGCCGCCGCCGGTCGAGATGTGACCGAACTGGTCGTCGGCGAAGCCGAGCTGGCGCACGGCCGCTGCGGAGTCGCCGCCGCCGACGACGCTGAGTCCGTCGACCTCGGTGAGAGCCTGCGCGACGGTCTTGGTGCCACCGGCGAAGGCCGGGAACTCGAACACGCCCATCGGGCCGTTCCAGAACACCGTCTTCGAGCCGCGTACGACCTCCGCGAACCTCGCGGCGGTCTCCGGACCGATGTCGAGGCCGATTCCCGAGGCGCCGAATGCGGTGTCCTCGATCGCGTCGGCCGCAGCGATCTCATGCGCGGCATCCGCGGCGAAGGCCGAGGCCACCACGACGTCGGTGGGGAGCACGAGTTCGACTCCGCGCTCCGCCGCCTCGGCGATGTATCCGCGAACGGTGTCGAGCTGGTCCTCCTCCAGGAGGCTCGAGGCGACGTCGTGCCCCTGAGCCTTGAGGAAGGTGAACAGCATGCCGCCTCCGACGAGGATGCGGTCGACGCGCGGGAGCAGGTGCGAGATGACGCCGAGCTTGTCGCTGACCTTCGAGCCACCCAGGACGACCGCGTACGGACGCTCCGGGTTCTCCGTGAGGCGGTCGAGCACATCGAGCTCGGCAGCGATCAGCAGACCGGCGGCCGACGGCAGGATCTCGGCGAGATCGTAGACGCTGGCCTGCTTGCGATGCACGACGCCGAAGCCGTCGGAGACGAGGACGTCGCCCAGTTCGGCGAGCTGCGCCGCGAACGCGCCGCGGATCTCGTCGTCCTTGGAGGTCTCCCCCGCGTTGAACCGCAGGTTCTCGATGACGACGACGCCGCCGTCTTCGAGCGAGGCGACGGCATCCTTCGCGGATTCGCCGACCGTGTCGCGCGCGAACGCGACCGGAGCGCCGAGCAGCTCGGACAGTCGCTGCGCGACCGGCTCCAGGCTGTACTGCGGGTCGGGTGCACCGTCGGGACGACCGAGGTGCGAGCAGACGACGACGCGGGCGCCGGCGTTGATGAGGGCGTTGAGGGTCGGCAGCGAGGCGCGTACACGCCCATCGTCCGTTATGACCCCGTCCCGCAGGGGGACGTTCAGGTCACAACGGACGATGACGCGCTTGCCCTCGAGCGAACCCAGTGAGTCCAGGGTGCGCAGAGTCATGTGTCTGAGATTCAGAGACGCTCGGCGACGTACTCGGTCAGGTCGACGAGACGGTTGGAGTAGCCCCACTCGTTGTCGTACCAGCTCGAGACCTTGACGAGGTTGCCGCTGACGTTGGTCAGCGTCGCGTCGAAGATCGAGGAGTGCGGGTTGTGCACGATGTCGCTGGAGACGATCTGGTCCTCGTTGTACTGCAGGTAGCCGGCGAGGCGACCCTCGGCAGCGGCCTTCTTGTAGGCCTCGTTGACCTCGTCGACCGTGAGGTCCTCGCGGTCGGTGATCAGCGTGAGGTCGACGATCGAGCCGGTGGGAACCGGAACGCGGTACGACGAGCCGCTCAGCTTGCCCTGGAGCTCCGGGAGCACCTCGCCGATCGCCTTGGCGGCACCGGTGGAGGCCGGGGTGATGTTGATCGCGGCGGCGCGTGCGCGGCGCAGGTCGCCGTGCGGGCCGTCCTGCAGGTTCTGGTCGGCCGTGTAGGCGTGCGCGGTCATCATGAAGCCGCGGTCGATGCCGAACGCGTCGTTGAACACCTGAGCCAGCGGCGCGAGGCAGTTGGTCGTGCAGGAGGCGTTGGAGATGATGTGATCCGTCTCCGGGTTGTAGGTGTCCTCGTTCACGCCCATGACGAACGTGCCGTCGACACCCGTGCCGGGAGCCGAGATCAGGACCTTCTTGGCGCCGGCCTCGATGTGCTTCTTGGCCAGCTCCGCCTTGGTGAAGAAGCCGGTCGACTCGATCACGATGTCGACGCCCAGCTCGCCCCACGGGAGGTTGGCGGGGTCGCGCTCAGCGAACGCCTTGATCTCCTTGCCGTTGACGGTGATGCTGTCGTCGTCGTAGCTGATGTCGGCGTCGAGGACGCCTCCGACCGAGTCGTACTTCAGCAGGTGCGCCAGCGTCTTGTTGTCGGTGAGGTCGTTGACCGCGACGATCTCGAGGTCAGCCCCCTGCGCGAGAGCCGCGCGGAAGTAGTTGCGTCCGATGCGGCCGAAGCCGTTGATACCGATCTTGACAGACACTCAGGTCTCCTGATTTCTTATGCGCTCGCGCGCGGTTTCAACTAGAGAGAGCATGGACAACGGCGTCCCGACGGGCGAAGAGTCCATCGGGACGCCCGTCTTGTTTACGACAGTACCAGCAGGCCAGCGGTCTTCTCACGGGCGATATCGAAGCGCTGTGCGACGTTCTCCCAGTTCGCGATGTTCCAGGCGGCCTTGACGTAGTCGGCCTTCACGTTCAGGTAGTCGAGGTAGAAGGCGTGCTCCCACATGTCGAGCTGGAAGATCGGGACCGTGCCCTGAGCCGTGTTCGACTGCTGGTCGAACAGCTGCTGGATGATCAGTCGCTGTCCGATCGAGTCCCAGCTCAGCACCGACCAGCCGGAGCCCTGGATGCCGAGGGCGTTCGCGGTGAAGTGCGCCTGGAACTTCTCGAAGGAGCCGAAGAACTCGTCGATGGCGGCGCGGAGCTCGCCCTCGGGCTCGCCTCCGCCGTTCGGCGACAGGTTGGTCCAGAAGATGGAGTGGTTGACGTGACCGCCGAGGTTGAACGCGAGGTCCTTCTCGAGCTTGTTCACGTTCGCGAGGTTTCCGGTCTCACGGGCCTCAGCGAGACCGTCGAGCGCGGCGTTGGCACCGGCGACGTAGGCCGCGTGGTGCTTGTCGTGGTGCAGCTCCATGATCTTGCCGCTGATGTGCGGCTCGAGGGCTGCGAAGTCGTACGGAAGGTCGGGGAGCGTGTAGGTCGCCATTTCGCTTTCATCCAATCCGCGCCGCGCCGCGGCGCTTGCCGATCCTCCGCGCCACCGAAGTGCGGTGCGGAGCGGACGCTTTTCATCCTACTGACGACAACGCGGCGAGGGACCCGTTCCTTCCGCCGTATGACGAAAGAGAGCCGGCCCCGTCGGGGTCGGCTCTCTTTCGTCGGTCGTGAGATCAGACGTCGAGTCCTGCCGGCACGGCGGCCTCGGTACCGGGGATGCCCTCCTGCTGCGCGCGCTTGTCGGCCATCGCGAGGAGTCGGCGGATGCGCCCTGCGACGGCATCCTTCGTCATGGGAGGCTCGGCGTGGTGGCCGAGTTCGTCGAGGCTCGCATCGCGATGCGCCAGGCGCAGCTCGCCGGCGACCTTGAGGTGGTCGGGCACGTCATCGGCGAGGATCTCCAGTGCGCGCTCCACGCGCGCGCACGCGGCGACGGCGGCCTGCGCGGAGCGGCGGAGGTTCGCGTCGTCGAAGTTCACGAGGCGGTTCACGCCGGCCCGCACCTCGCGGCGCTGACGCATCTCCTCCCAGGCGACGGCGGTGCGCTGAGCACCCATCTCGCTGAGGATCGTGCGGATCGCCTCGCCCTCGCGGACGACGACGCGCGGCATCCCGCGGACCTCGCGGGCCTTCGCGGCGACGCCGAGACGGTGCGCGGCGCCGACGAGGGCCATGGCGGCCTCGGACGTGGGGCAGGACACCTCGAGCATCGCGGAACGGCCGGGCTCGCTGAGCGTACCTGCAGCGAGGAAGGCTCCGCGCCACAGTCCGGAGACCTCCGCGCGGGAGCCGGTGGTCAGACGGTTCGGCAGGCCGCGCACGGGGCGACGGCGCTGGTCGAGGAGACCGGTCTGGCGTGCGAGGGTCTCCCCCGAGGCGATCACGCGCACGGCCCAGCGGGCGCCGTCGTTCGCGGTGCTCGACTGCACCTGGGCGATCTCCGGGCGCACGCCGTAGATCTCCGCGAGGTCCCTGGCGACGCGCTGTGCGAGCACCTCCGCATCCACCTCGGCTTCGACGGCCACCCGGCCGGCGATCGAGTGCAGTCCGCCGGCGAACCGGAGGATGGCGGTGACCTCCGCGACACGCACCGTGGGGGGTGCATTGCGGATGCTGACCAGCTCAGCCTTGACGTCGGTGGTTAGTGCCACGGGACTCCTTCACGTTCACGCGCCGGGTCGCGACGCAAACCTCCAGCCTACCCGGCTTTGCGGCTCGGCTACTCCCGGCCCAGGTCTCTGTGACGCACGCTGACGGCGACTCCGGGGACCGCCGCGAGGCGTCGAGCGAGCTCCTCCACCATGGCGACCGAGCGGTGCTTTCCGCCGGTGCATCCGATGGCGACGGTCGAGTGGCTCTTGTTCTCGCGCTGGTAACCCTCGAGGACCGGCGTGAGGGCGGCAGTGTAGGCGTCGAGGAACTCCGTCGCCCCTTCCCGCGAGAGCACGTAGTCTCGCACCGCCTCATCCTGACCGGTCTGTCCGCGGAGCTCCTCGTTCCAGAACGGATTGGGCAGGAAGCGCATGTCTGCGACGAGGTCGACGTCGGTGGGCAGACCGTACTTGAAGCCGAAGCTCATCAGCGTCACGCGGTGGCGGGCGGCGCCCTCTTCGGAGAACAGGTCGGACACCTGGGTCGCGAGCTGATGGATGTTCAGCGAGGACGTGTCGATCACGAGATCCGCCGCCTCGCGGATCGCCGCGAGACGCGAGCGCTCGATGCGGATGCCGTCGAGCAGCGTGCCGTCGCCCTGCAGCGGATGCGGCCGGCGGACCGACTCGAATCGACGCACGAGCACGTCGTCGGAGGCGTCGAGGAACAGCACACGCACGGATCCTCGCGAGCGCAGCGCGCGCGCGACCCCGGGGAAGTCGTCGAAGAGGTTGCGACCGCGGACATCGACCACGGCGGCGATCTTCGGAAGCGCATCACCGCCCATGTCGGTCAGGTCGAGGAGGGGCCGCAGGATCTGCGGTGGGAGGTTGTCGACGACGTACCAGCCGAGGTCCTCGAGTGCGTTCGCGACGGTCGTGCGCCCCGCGCCCGACATCCCCGTGACGATGAGGAACTCGCCCTTGTCCCCGTCTGCCATCATTGCTCCTTCTCCCCCGCCGTCACCAGCCTAGCGAGTGGAGAGATGCGTGTGGATGCTCTGTGCGAGCACGGGGCCGATGCCCTGGACCTCTTCGATCTCCCCCGGCTGCGCCGCACGCAGCGCGGTGACCGAACCGAAGTGCTTGAGCAGCACCTTGATGCGGGCAGCGCCGAGCCCTGGGACCTCGGCGAGGATCGTCGTGATGTCATTGCGCCGGCGCTTTCGCTGGTGCGTGATCGCGAAACGATGCGCCTCGTCGCGGAGACGCTGGAGAAGGTACAGGGACTCGCTCGTGCGCGGGAGGATCACCGGGAAGTCCTCGCCGGGCAGCCAGATCTCCTCCAGGCGCTTGGCGATGCCGCAGACCGCGATCTCGGTGTGCCCCGAGTCGCGGAGCGCCCGCGCGGCGGCTTCCACCTGCGGCTGACCTCCGTCGACGAGCAGGAGCTGCGGCGGGTACGCGAAACGCGGCTTCCTGCGCCCGGTCGTCTCCTCACCCTCGGTGTCCTCCAGAGGCTCCGGCCTGTCGAGGTAGGCGAGGCGCCTGGTGAGCACCTGGTACATCGAGTCGGTGTCGTCGGTCGTCTCTGCGATGTTGAACGAGCGGTACTGGTCCTTGCGTGGGAGGCCGTCCTCGAAGACGACCATCGACGCCACGACGTTCGTGCCGCTCAGATGCGAGATGTCGTAGCACTCGATACGCAACGGAGCATCCGCCATTCCCAGGGCGTCCTGCAGATCGGTGAGCGCCTGCGTGCGAGCGACGTAGTCGCTGGTGCGTCTGGTCTTGTGCCTGATCAGCGCCTGCTGCGCGTTCAGCGTCGCCGTGCGCATGAGGTCGGCACGCTGCCCTCGCTGAGCGACGGCGATCTCGACCTTCTTGCCGCGGCGCTCTCTGAGCCAGAGCTCCAGCTCCGCCGCGTCGTCGGGCAGCGTCGGCACCAGGATGCGGCGGGGCACGTCCTGGGCATCGCCGTAGGCGCGCTGCAGCACCTGATCGACGAGTTCCGCACCGGAGATGTCGATCTCCTTGTCGAGCGCCAGCGCCCTGACGCCTCGCACCCGACCTCCTCTGATAACGAAGTGCTGCACAGCCGCCGACAGCTCGTCCTCCGCGATCCCGAACAGGTCGGCGTCCTCGTCGGGCGAGAGCACGAGAGCGCTCTTGCCGAGCACGGCCTCGATCGCGGAGAGCCGGTCGCGGTACTTCGCCGCGGCCTCGTAGTCCATGGCTGCGGATGCGGCGAGCATCCTCGCGGTCAGGTCCTTCGTGAACCGTTCATCGCCCCCGGCCATGAAGGCGACGAAGTCGTCGACCATGGCACGGTGCTCCTCGATCGTGACCGTCATCGAGCACGGTCCGCCGCACTTGCCGATCTGCCCGGGGAAGCAGGGACGCCCCGTCTGCATGGCGCGCTTGTAACTGGCGTCGCTGCACGTGCGGATGGGGAAGACCTTGATCATCAGGTCGATCGTGTCGTGCACGGCCCACACCTTGGGGTACGGACCGAAGTAGCGCGCGCCGGCGATCTTGCGGTTGCGGGTCACGATCACGCGAGGAGCTTCGTCTCCGAGGGTCACCGCCATGAAGGGGTAGGACTTGTCGTCCTTGTAGCGCACGTTGAAGGGCGGATCGAACTCCTTGATCCACATGTACTCCAGCTGCAGGGAGTCCACGTCGGTCGACACGACCGTCCACTCCACCGACGCCGCCGTCGTCACCATCCGCCTGGTGCGCTCATGCAGGGTGCGCAGCGGGGCGAAGTAGTTCGAGAGACGCTGGCGCAGGTTCTTCGCCTTGCCGACGTAGAGCACGCGCCCCTCCGCATCGCGGAACCTGTACACGCCGGGGTCGGTGGGGATCTCACCGGTCCGCGGCTTGTACGGCAGCACGTCGGCCATCAGCTGGCCTTCCGAGCCGCCCGCCCGTCGCCGAGGATCTCCGCGAGGAACTGACCGGTGTGGCTCTCCTCGACGCGGGCGATCTGCTCCGGCGTGCCGACCGCGAGGATCTCACCACCGCCCGAGCCGCCCTCGGGGCCGAGGTCGATGACCCAGTCCGCCGACTTGATGACGTCGAGGTTGTGCTCGATGACGATGACCGTGTTGCCCTTGTCGACGAGTCCGTTCAGCACCTCGAGGAGCTTGCGGACGTCTTCGAAGTGCAGACCTGTCGTCGGCTCGTCGAGCACGTAGATGCTGCGTCCGTTGCTGCGACGCTGGAGCTCGGTCGCGAGCTTCACGCGCTGCGCTTCGCCGCCCGACAGGGTGGTCGCGGACT
Source organism: Microbacterium sp. LWH10-1.2 (assembly GCF_038397765.1). Lineage (NCBI taxonomy): Bacteria > Bacillati > Actinomycetota > Actinomycetes > Micrococcales > Microbacteriaceae > Microbacterium > Microbacterium sp. LWH10-1.2. The sequence goes on along the minus strand of NZ_CP151638.1, from coordinate 1,142,522 downwards.
GCCCCAGCCGCACGTAGCCGAGGCCGACGTCGACCAGCGTCTTCATGTAGCGGTGGATCGCCTGGATCGGCTCGAAGAACTCGGCGGCCTCGGCGATCGGCATCTCGAGCACCTCGGCGATGTTCTTGCCCTTGTAGTGCACGGCCAGGGTGTCGCGGTTGTACCGCTTGCCGTGGCACACCTCGCAGTCGACGTAGACGTCGGGGAGGAAATTCATCTCGATCTTGATCGTGCCGTCGCCAGAGCAGGCGTCACAGCGTCCGCCCTTGACATTGAAGCTGAAGCGCCCGGGCTGGTAGCCGCGCACCTTCGCCTCCGGCGTCTCGCTGAACAGCGTGCGGATGCGGTCGAACACGCCCGTGTAGGTCGCCGGGTTCGACCGCGGGGTGCGCCCGATCGGCGCCTGGTCGACATGCACGACCTTGTCGAGGTTGTCGAGGCCGGAGACGCGGGTGTGCTTGCCGGGGACCGTGCGCGCTCCGTTGAGGCGCGAGGCGAGCACCTGGTACAGGATGTCGTTGACGAGCGACGACTTCCCCGAACCGCTCACACCCGTCACGGCGGTGAGGAGGCCGAGCGGGAAGTCGGCGTTCACGTTCTTGAGGTTGTTCTCCCGCGCTCCGACGACGCTCAGCATCCGCTTCTTGTCGATCTTGCGGCGCTTCTTCGGGGCGGGGATCTCGCGGCGTCCGGAGAGGTACTCCCCCGTCATCGACGCGGACTCGCTCAGCAGCGCGGAGTACGGCCCGGAGTGGACGACCTCTCCTCCGTTGACGCCGGCGCCGGGGCCGATGTCGACGACCCAGTCGGCCGCCTCGATGGTCTCTTCATCGTGCTCGACGACGATGAGGGTGTTGCCGAGATCGCGGAGCTTGAGCAGCGTGTCGATGAGCCGGCGGTTGTCGCGCTGGTGCAGTCCGATGGACGGCTCGTCGAGCACGTACAGCACGCCGGTGAGGCCGGAGCCGATCTGCGTCGCGAGCCGGATGCGCTGCGCCTCGCCGCCGGAGAGCGACCCTGCGGATCGGCTCAGGTTGAGGTACGAGAGACCGACCTGCAGCAGGAAGTCGAGGCGGAGACGGATCTCGCGCAGCACCTGCGCGGCGATCTTCGCCTCGCGGTCGGTGAGTGTGAGCGTGCCCATGAACTCACGCGCATCGGCGAGGCTGAGGTGCGAGACCTCGGCGATCGAGTGTCCGTGCACCTGCACCGCGAGAACCTCGGGCTTGAGGCGGTTGCCGTCGCACACCGGGCACGGCACCTCGCGGAGGTACTCGCCCCAGCGGGCCCGCTGCGTGTCGGACTCCGCCTGCGCGTACTGCCGCTCGATGTAGGGCACGACGCCCTCGAATCCGGAGGCGTAGCGCATCTCGCGGCCGTACCGGTTCTTCCACTTGACCGTGACCTTGTAGTTCTCACCGCGGAGGATCGCATCCTGCACGTCGACGCGCAGATCCTGCCATGGTGTGTCGAGCGAGAAGTTGAGGTCGGAGGCGAGCCCCTCGAGAAGCCGCTCGTAGTACTGGAACAGTCCCTTGCCCTGCGTGGTCCAGGGGATGATGGCGCCCTCGCGGATCGAGAGCTCCTCGTCGCCGAGCATCAGATCGATGTCGACCGACATGCGCGTGCCGAGACCCGAGCACGCGGGGCACGCGCCGAACGGCGCGTTGAACGAGAAGGTCCGCGGCTCGATCTCGGTGAGCGTGATCGCGTGGCCGTTGGGGCATGCGAGCTTCTCCGAGAACGACTGCCAGGCGCCGTCGCCCTCCTCGTCGACGAAGTTGACCTGCACGACCCCGCCAGCGAGACCGAGGGCGGTCTCGACGGAGTCCGTGACGCGGCCGAGGATGTCATCAGCGGCCACGAGGCGGTCGACGACGACGGCGATGTCGTGCTTGTAGCTCTTCTTCAGCGTGGGCGGCTCGGCGAGCTGGATCAGGTCGCCGTCGACGATCGCGCGCGAGTAGCCCTTGGCCCCCAGCTCGCGGAACAGGTCGACGAACTCGCCCTTCTTCTGCGAGACGACCGGCGCGACGATCTGATAGCGGGTGCGCTCGGGGAGCTCCATGAGCTGGTCGGCGATCTGCTGCACGGTCTGACGCTGGATCTTCTCTCCGCACTCCGGGCAGTGCGGGATGCCGATGCGCGCCCACAGCAGACGCATGTAGTCGTAGATCTCTGTGATCGTGCCCACGGTGGAGCGCGGGTTGCGGTTGGTCGACTTCTGGTCGATCGACACCGCGGGGCTCAGCCCCTCGATGAAGTCGACGTCTGGGCGGTCCACCTGCCCGAGGAACTGGCGCGCGTACGCGCTCAGCGATTCGACGTAGCGGCGCTGCCCCTCTGCGAAGATCGTGTCGAACGCGAGGCTGGACTTCCCGGAGCCGGACAGGCCGGTGAACACGACGAGGGAGTCGCGCGGGATGTCGATGTCGACGTTCTTGAGGTTGTGCACGCGGGCACCGCGAACACTGAGTTTTCCTGGGGTTGCAACCGGGACGATAGGCACCGGTCAAGTCTACGAGGGGCCACGGACATCGGCTCCGCCGGCGGCCTCGGTGCGCTCCTCCTCCGTGGCGGGGCACCGCCGACGGCTAGGCCCCGGACAGCTCCGTGACGCGCCGACCCGCGAAGGCCGACAGGCCGTCTCTCAGGACGGACACCTGCGAGATGTCCATGTCGACGGCGGCCATGACCTGATGCGGAACGTCGAGGGCCCGTTCCCGCAGCGCGGCGCCGGCATCCGTCAGCGCGATCTCCAGCCGCCTCTCGTCCTGCGGGCTGCGCTGTCGGGTGACGAGTCCGTCCGCCTCGAGGCGCTTGACCAGCGGCGACGCGGTGGCCGGCTCCATGGCGAGATCGGCGGCGAGGTCGGCGAGGGTGCGAGGCGCCCGCTCCCAGAGCGCGAGCATGACGAGATACTGCGGGTGCGTGAGGCCGAGGGGCTCGAGGATCGGACGGTAGATCGCCACCACGTTGCGCGCGGCCGTGACCACGGCGAAGCACAGTTGGTTCTCGAGCTTGAGCAGGTCATCGGATGCCGTCACGGCTCCGAGTATACATAGGCACTAATAGTTAGTACACTAATGAACATGGCAACGAACTCCGACCGCGCTCCCCTTCGCACCCGTATCCGCGAGGCGGGCGGTCTCTACGCCTGGTTCAACACGAACCTGATCCGCTTCGCCGGCCCCGCCTCGGTGGGCCCGTACGAGAAGACGCCGCCGCCCAGCGCCGCCGAACGCGCCGAACGTGCGTGCCCGCTGTGCGGCGCGCCGATGACGGAGCACGAGATCGACCGCTCGGGCCCGAAGCCCCTCATGCACTGCCCCTGAACTCGCGCGGCCTCTCGCACGACGGCGCGTTCATGGGCGACCCGCCGAGTCCTCCCTGGCGGCGTCGATCCAGAACATGAGCGCGTCGTCATCGGCCACGGTGGCGACGTCGACGTCCAGCCAGCTCGCACTCATCGTCTTGGCGCCCATCACGGCCCTGGCGACTCCCGGCCTCACCGCCAGCGCGGCGCCCTGCTCCTCCGACACCCGCACCAGCAGCACCCCGCCCTTGCGCGCACCCACCAGGATGCGGCCGTCCATCAGGAAAGCCCGGCTTCCGAACATCCGCTTCTCCTCGATCGACGGATCCGCTCCCATGAGCGCACGGATGCGATCGGCGAGCTCTTCTCCTGCCGCGTCCATCGCGTGCCTCTCCTCGTCGAGCCGGTGAGAGGCCGTGCCCTCTCGCGCTCTGTCCAGATCTCCGCCGATCAGGCGTGTCCGGCGCGCTCCATGGCGCGCAGCTCCTTCTTCAGATCCTGCACCTCATCGCGAAGTCGCCCGGCGAGCTCGAACTTCAGCTCTCCAGCGGCGGCCAGCATCTGATCAGAGAGATCCTGGATGGTCGCCTCCAACTGCAGCGCTCCTTCGGCCGCGATGCCCGTGCGTCGCAGGTTCGGCGTCGGCGACTTGCCCTTGCCCGTGGCACGTCCTCGACTCGACATCATGTCGGCCGTGTCGGCCCCCTCGCGGGCGAGCACCTCGGTGATGTCGGCGATCCGCTTGCGCAGCGGCTGCGGATCGATCCCGTGCTCGGTGTTGTACGCGATCTGCTTGTCGCGGCGCCGATCGGTCTCCTCGATCGCCTTAGCCATCGAGTCGGTCATGTTGTCGGCGTACATGTGCACCTCGCCGGAGACGTTGCGGGCTGCGCGCCCGATCGTCTGGATCAGGGAGGTCCCCGAGCGGAGGAAACCCTCCTTGTCGGCATCGAGGATCGCGACCAGCGACACCTCTGGCAGGTCGAGACCCTCGCGAAGAAGGTTGATGCCGACCAGCACGTCGTAGACGCCCGCCCTGAGCTCGCTGAGCAGCTCCACTCGTCGGAGCGTGTCGACGTCGGAGTGCAGATAGCGCACGCGGACCCCGTGCTCGCCCAGGAAGTCGGTGAGCTCCTCGGCCATCTTCTTGGTGAGGGTGGTGACGAGGACGCGCTCGTCCTTCTGGGCGCGGATCCTGATCTCCTCGAGGAGGTCGTCGATCTGCCCCTTCGACGGCTTCACGATGATGTGCGGGTCGACGAGTCCGGTGGGGCGGATGATCTGCTCGACCACGCCGTCGGCGATGCCCATCTCGTACTTGCCCGGGGTCGCCGAGAGGTAGACGGTCTGACCGATGCGGTTCTTGAACTCGTCCCACCGCAGCGGCCTGTTGTCCATGGCGCTCGGAAGACGGAAGCCATGATCGACGAGCGTGCGCTTGCGCGAGGCGTCGCCCTCGTACATCGCGCCGATCTGCGGCACGGTGACGTGCGACTCGTCGATGACCAGGAGGAAGTCGTCGGGGAAGAAGTCGAGCAGAGTGTGCGGCGGCTCCCCGGCCTCGCGCCCGTCCATGTGGCGCGAGTAGTTCTCGATGCCGGAGCAGAATCCGAGCTGCTGCAGCATCTCGAGGTCGAAGGTCGTCCGCATGCGCAGGCGCTGGGCCTCGAGGAGCTTGCCCTGCTTCTCGAACTCGGCGAGCCGCTCCTCCAGCTCCGCCTCGATCGTGCCGATGGAGCGCTGGATGACGTCGGTGCCGGCGACGTAGTGGGATGCGGGGAAGATCGGCACGGCGTCGAGCTTCTCGATGACCTCGCCCGTGAGCGGATGCAGGGAGTACAGCGCCTCGATCTCGTCGCCGAAGAGCTCGATGCGGATCGCGTGCTCCTCGTACACGGGGATGATCTCGATCGTGTCTCCGCGGACCCGGAAGTTGCCGCGGGAGAAGTCGACGTCATTGCGGTTGTACTGCATCGCGATGAACTGGCGGATCAGGGCGTCGCGGTCGTAGCGCTCCCCCACCTGCAGGGCGACCATGGCACGGAGGTACTCCTCCGGAGCGCCGAGGCCGTAGATGCACGACACGGTCGACACGACGACGACGTCGCGACGGCTGAGCAGCGAGTTCGTCGTCGAGTGCCGCAGCCGCTCGACCTCGGAGTTGATCGACGAGTCCTTCTCGATGAAGGTGTCCGTCTGCGGCACGTAGGCCTCTGGCTGGTAGTAGTCGTAGTACGAGACGAAGTACTCGACGGCGTTGTTGGGCATGAGCTCGCGGAACTCGTTGGCGAGCTGCGCTGCGAGCGTCTTGTTGTGCGCCAGCACGAGAGTCGGACGCTGCACCTGCTCGATGAGCCACGCCGTCGTGGCCGACTTTCCGGTGCCGGTTGCGCCGAGCAGCACGATGTCGGTCTCGCCCGCGTTGATCCGCGCGGCGAGGTCGGCGATCGCCTTCGGCTGATCACCGGCCGGGACGTACTCGCTGATGACCTCGAACGGACGGACACTGCGCGTGGGTTGCATACCTCCAGCGTAGGCGGGACCACGGACATCGAGGCCGGCTCCGCCTAGTCTGAGAGGGTGATCGAGTTCGTCATCGGCACCAGCCTCGCGGCATCCGCCGGCCTCAACGCCTGGATGCCGCTGTTCCTGCTCGGTCTCGCCGACCGCGTGCTGCCGGCGGTGCAGCTCCCACCCACCTGGTCGTGGCTGTCGGGCGATCTCGCACTGTGGATCATCGGAGCGCTCCTGCTGCTCGAGATCGTGGCCGACAAGATCCCCGCGCTCGACTCGGTGAACGACGTCATCCAGAGCATCCTGCGGCCTGCGGCTGGTGGCATCGCGTTCGGCGCCGGCTCCAGCGCGCAGACGATCGCCGTCGACGATCCCGCGTCGTTCTTCTCCGAGAACACCTGGGTCCCCGTCGTCGTCGGCATCGCGATCGCGCTCGTCGTCCACGTCGTCAAGGCCACGGCGCGCGTCGCCGCGAACGCCACGACCGGAGGACTCGCCGCGCCCGTCCTCAGCACCGCAGAGGACGGAGCCTCCTTCGCCCTCGCGGCCGCCGCGATCGTGATCCCCGTCCTCGCAGCGGTGCTGCTCGTCGGCCTGATCGTGGTCATCGTGGCTGCGGTGAGGCGCCGCGCGCGGCGCCGGCGGGAGCGCTCGGATCAGTCCGCCGGGCGCGCCCACACGTAGGGCGTCGTGGTCGAGACCTTCACGAATCCCGACCTCTCCAGGATCGGGCGGGAGAACTCCGTCGAGTCCGACTGCAGGTAGCGGACGCCGCGGGCCAGAGCGGATCGGGCCCGCTCGGCGGTGAGCGCGCGATAGATGCCGCGGCCCCGCCACTCCTCGAGGGTCGAGCCGCCCCACAGACCGGCGAACTCGGTGCCTGCGACGGGCTCCAACCGCCCCGCGCTGACCACCTCGCCGTCGACGACCGCGATCCACAGCTCCACCGTGTCGTCGACGCGCATGCGTTCGATCAGCGACTCGGCGCGCGAGCGCCAGTCCGCATCGTCGAAGACGCGTCCCTGCATCTCGCCGGCGGCGCGCACCTCGTCCTCCGAGAGCGCGCGACGGATCGTCACCTCACCGGGGATGACGACGTCCTCGGCGAGCAGAGCGGCCTCGCCGATCATGATCGACTCCGGCTCCTCCGGCACGAATCCCGCTGCCAGCAGGGCCTCGTGGAGACCGGGAGCCGTGTCGTGCCCTCGGGTCTTCCACTCCACCTCCGCGACCTGCGCCCTGTCGGCGAAGTGCGCGAGCGCTCCCTCCACCAGCTCGCGGATGCCGTCGGCATCCGCTCCCCCGAGGCCCGCGTACGTGATGAAGCCTCGCCCGCCGTGGAAGGTCGCGAGGCTCAGCGGTCCGAGCTGCACGACCCGCTCCGCGTGCGCGGTCTCCGGCCCTGTGCGGAGCTGGCGGTCGTAGGCGTCGAGATACTGCGTCTGCATGTCTCCATGCTCGCAGAGGATCGCGGTCAGGGCCGACCCGTCGGCGTCGCCCTGAGCGCTGCCACCGCGGCCGACGCCGCCAGCGCGCACATGGACACGACGGCGACGATGAACCATCCCCACGCGACCGCTCCGAACACCAGCCCGAGCGCCCAGCCGAACAGGCTCGATCCGGCGTAGTAGGCGAAGTAGTACAGGGACGACGCCTGTGCTCTGCTCTCCGCTCCCGCAGCGACCGGGGTCCATCCGGAGGCGATCGCGTGCGCGCCGAAGAAGCCGGCCGTGAACAGGAGGAGGCCCGCGAGCACGATCGCCGCGGAGGGCGCGAGCATCAGCAGAGCGCCGACCGCCATGACCGCGATCGAGAGGACGAGCACGGGGAAACGGCCGATCCTGGCCGCCCACGACCCCGCCCACGGCGAGGAGACGGTGCCGGCCAGATAGGCGAGGAACAGGAGCGTCACGAGCCACGCCGGCAGGGAGAAGGGAGCGGCCGAGAGGTGGAACCCGAGGTAGTTGTACACCGCGACGAACGCGCCCATCAGCAGGAAGCCCTGCGCATACAGAGCCCACTGCCGCGACGAGCGCAGTGGTGATCGGAGACGCTCGAGGATGCCGGGACCGCGCTCGCTGCGCAGCCTCCCCGGGACGAAGCCGCGCGCGCGGGGTGTGAGCCAGAGGAACAGCACCGCAGCCCCGGCGCACACCGCGGCGACCGCCCAGACGCCGGCTCGCCAGCCCGCGACCTCACCGACGGTTCCCGACACGATGCGCCCGAGCAGGCCGCCGACGGTGGTGCCGGCGATGTAGCTCCCGGCCGCGGCCGCCGCATGACGGGGCTCGACCTCCTCGCTGAGATAGGCGAGGGCGACAGCGGGCACGGCGCCCAGCGCCAGTCCCTCCGCGAATCGCAGAGTCAGGAGCAGCACGATCCCGTCGCTCAGGGGAGCCAGGAGCCCGAGCGCGGTGGCGGTGAGGACACCGATCGCCATGGCCGGCACCCGCCCGATGCGATCCGCCACGGATGACCACGGGATCACCGCGACGGCGAGCCCGAGGGTGGCGGCCGACACGGTGATCGCCGCGGTCGCGGGGCTCACCTCGAGGTCGACGGAGATGAGCGGAAGGACGGCCTGAGCGGAGTACAGCTGCGCGAAGGTCGCGATCCCGGCGAAGAACAGGCCGATGATGAGACGCCGGTACTCGCGCGTCCCGGGGACGTGGCCGGAGAAGGTCACTTCGCGCGGATCCGCTCCCAGAGCGCGTCCGTCTGCTCCTCGGTGTGCGCGAGGTCGCCGGCGGTGTCGATCACGACGTCGGCGATGGCGAGACGCCGATCGTCGGATGCCTGCGCATCGATCCGCTCCTGCGCCGCGCGCTCGTCCATCCCGCGCAGCTCGACGAGCCTCTGCCTGCGGACGGATGCCGGCGCGTGGGCGACGACGATCAGATCCCAGGGATCGTCCGGCCGCGCCTCCACGAGAAGCGGTACGTCGTAGACCACGACGGCATCCGGATCCGCGGCGAGGGCTTCCTCGAACCGGCGCCGGGACTCGGCGCCCACCGCGGGGTGGACGATCGCGTTCAGCTTCGCGAGGAGCACCGGGTCTCCGAACACCTTCGCGCCGAGGGCGGGGCGGTCGAGTGATCCGTCCGCCCCGATGACGTCTTCGCCGAAGGCCTCCTCGATGCCCCGCAGCACGGGTGAGCCCGGCGCCTGCACGTCGCGCACGATCTGATCGGCGTCGACGACCACCGCGCCCTTCTCGGCGAGACGACGGGCGATGGTCGACTTTCCGGACGCGATTCCGCCGGTGAGCGCGATGAGAGGCATGACGTCCATCCTCGCACCTGTCGAGCGTCGGCATCCCCCGTGCGCGCCGGTCGGCCCGATACGCGGAACGGGCCGCCACCTCGAAAGGTGACGGCCCGTTCCTGAGCGAAATGCTTACGCGTTGCCGCCCGAGAGCTTCTCGCGCAGAGCCGCGAGAGCCTCGTCGTCAGCAAGCGTGCCCGCGCCGGCGGACTCGCTGGAGAAGGACTGGCCACCGAAGTCGGCACCGGCCTCCGCCTCCGCCTCGGCCGCCTTGGCGACCTGAGCCTTGTGAGCCTCCCAGCGGGACTGAGCAGCTGCGTACTCCTGCTCCCATGCCTCGCGCTGAGCGTCGAAGCCTTCCTTCCACGCACCGGTCTCGGCGTCGAAGCCCTCCGGGTACTTGTACTCGCCGTTCTCGTCGTACTCCGCGAGCATGCCGTACAGCGCCGGGTCGAACTCGGTGCCGTTGGGGTCGACCGACTCGTTGGCCTGCTTGAGCGACAGCGAGATGCGGCGACGCTCGAGGTCGATGTCGATGACCTTGACGAAGACCTCTTCGCCGACGGAGACGACCTGCTCGGCCAGCTCGACGTGCTTGCTGGAGAGCTCGGAGATGTGGACGAGGCCCTCGATGCCGTCTGCGACGCGCACGAACGCACCGAACGGAACGAGCTTGGTGACCTTACCCGGCGTGACCTGACCGATCGCGTGGGTGCGGGCGAAGACCTGCCACGGGTCCTCCTGCGTCGCCTTCAGCGACAGGGAGACGCGCTCGCGGTCGAGGTCGACCTCGAGGATCTCGACGGTGACCTCCTGGCCGACCTCGACGACCTCGGAGGCGTGCTCGATGTGCTTCCAGGACAGCTCGGAGACGTGCACGAGGCCGTCCACGCCGCCCAGGTCGACGAACGCGCCGAAGTTGACGATCGAGGACACGACACCCTTGCGGACCTGACCCTTGTGCAGGTTGTTCAGGAACGTGGTGCGCGACTCCGACTGCGTCTGCTCGAGCAGCGCGCGGCGGCTGAGGACGACGTTGTTGCGGTTCTTGTCGAGCTCGAGGATCTTCGCCTCGATCTCCTGACCCAGGTAGGGCGTGAGGTCGCGGACGCGACGCAGCTCGATGAGCGAGGCCGGGAGGAAGCCACGGAGGCCGATGTCGACGATGAGGCCGCCCTTGACGACCTCGATGACGGTACCGGTGACGACGCCGTCGTTCTCCTTGATCTTCTCGACGTCTCCCCAGGCGCGCTCGTACTGCGCACGCTTCTTGGAGAGGATCAGACGGCCTTCCTTGTCCTCCTTCTGGAGAACGAGAGCCTCGACCTCGTCGCCGACCTTGACGACCTCGTTGGGGTCGACGTCGTGCTTGATGGAGAGCTCGCGCGAGGGAATGACACCCTCGGTCTTGTACCCGACGTCGAGCAGAACCTCATCGCGGTCGATCTTGACGATCGTGCCTTCGATGATGTCGCCGTCGTTGAAGAACTTCAGGGTCTTCTCGACCGCGGCCAGGAAGTCCTCAGCAGATCCGATGTCGTTGATGGCGACCTGCTTGGTGGCCGGGGCGGTCGTTGCGGTAGTCATGTAGTGGGTTGTCCTTGTTGAATGGAGACTCGGGCTGCGGGGCAACGGACGCGCACGTCCGACAGCATGCTTCGCAGCGGTTGGATTTTGATTGCCTTGCCACGAGGGCATGCATAGGCACGCCACGAGTGACACTTCAGGCTATCAGACATCTCGGATGCCCGGAGAACGGATACCGGTCCGTTACCTCTATGCGCGAGGGACGAGCGCGAGCACGATCGGCTCGCCGTCCTCCCCCGTGTAGCCGGCCAGCGTGAGCGCGGCGTCGGGAGCGACGTCCGGCGCGTCCACGAAGGTGATCCGCGGCACGAGGTCCATCGTGCACACGCCGTCCTTCGGCTCGTCGAGGGTGAGCACGCTCCCCTCGACGGCTCCGGACTCCGGCACGCAGGTCGAGGAGCCCCAGGTGAGGACCGCGAGCTCCCCCTCCCCGATCCACGCGGCGGCGGGGAGCTGCGACGGCATCCTGTCCGCCGGCGCGATCTCCCCCTGGGGAAGTCCGGGGAGCTCGATCAGCGTGGCCTCGCCGCCGTGCTGCGTGACCGCGATCGTGAGCGGCTTCGAGGAGTCGAGTCCGGCGGGGACTCCGAGGTACGCGCCGTGGGTCGTCGACGACGTCTCCGAATCGGCGCACGCGCCCTCGGCAGGAGCGGTGAGAGTCACCTCGATGCGCTGCTCCCCGGTGACGAGATCGCTGATCTCCGGTGCGCATCCGTCTCCCCGCGTCGCGATCACGAAGGAGGAGGCGTCCAGCCACGCCGCGCGCGGGGCGTCCTCGGGGCTGATCTTCGACGACTGGCCGTCCGGAGTGCTCGGCTGATGCGTGGGCGCAGCGCCGGGCGCCGACGCGCAGCCCGAGACGAATGCGGCGAGGACGAGCGCTGCGACGACGGACAGGATACGGGCGGAGGTCTTCATACCCATCTGGTGTGTCGCGGCCCGCGATCGTCTCACATCGTTGTCCGCACCGCATGCAAGACTGTGCTCCGTGACCGATCGTCTGATGCTGCTCGACACCGCCTCTCTCTACTTCCGCGCGTTCTACGGCGTGCCCGACAAGGTCACCGCTCCCGACGGCTCCCCCATCAACGCCGCCCGCGGCCTGCTCGACATCATCGCGAAGCTGATCACCCTCTACGAGCCGACGCACATCGTCGCCTGCTGGGACGACGACTGGCGCCCGCAGTGGCGTGTCGACCTCATTCCGAGCTACAAGACGCACCGCGTCGTCGAGGTCGTGGCAGCGGGCCCCGACGTCGAAGAGATCCCCGACCCGCTCGAGGCGCAGATCCCGCTCATCCGCGAGACCCTCGGGCTCCTCGGCATCCCGATCGTGGGGGTCGCCGCGCACGAGGCCGACGACGTGATCGGCACCCTCGCCACCAAGTCCGCCATCCCGGTCGACATCGTGACCGGTGACCGCGACCTGTTCCAGCTCGTCGACGACGGCAGGGACGTCCGCGTCATCTACACGGCGCGCGGCATGAGCAACCTCGAGATCGTGACCGATGCCGTCGTCGTGGCGAAGTATGGCGTCCTCCCCTCGCAGTACGCCGATTTCGCGACGATGCGCGGCGACGCCTCCGACGGCCTCCCCGGCGTCGCCGGAGTCGGCGAGAAGACGGCGGCGACGCTGCTGCAGGCGCACGGCGACCTCGACGGCATCCGCGCGGCGGCTGAGGCGGGCGAAGGCATGAGCGCCGGCGTCCGGGCCAAGGTCCTCGCGGCGTCCGCCTACCTCGACGTCGCCCCCACCGTGGTCGAGGTGGCCAGGTCCCTCGACGTCGAGCCGCCGACGGATCCCCTGCGACCGCTCGACCCCGCGGAGGAGGATGCGGCGTCCGCCGTCGCGGAGAAGTGGAACCTCGGCGGGTCGATGACGCGCGCGGTCGCCGCCGTCGCGACGATGTCGCGCTGACTCAGTCGGCCCATGCGAGCAGGCGCTCGAGGCCCCAGGTGGTGACGATCCGACTCGCGGGGACACCTGTCCGCTCCGCACGCAGGGCGCCGTGGTCGAGCAGCGACAGCTGACCGGGCGCGTGCGCATCGGAGTCGATGGAGAACAGGCACCCCGCCTCCAGCGCGATCGAGATCAGCTCGTCCGGGGGATCCTGTCGTTCCGGTCGCGAGTTGATCTCGACGGCGACGCCGTTCTCCGCGCACGCGGCGAAGACGGCCGCGGCGTCGAACGAGGACGGCGGTCTGGTTCCGCGCTCGCCTTCCACGAGTCGCCCCGTGCAATGGCCCAGAACGTTCACCCGCGGGTGCGAGACGGCGGCGATCATCCTCGCGGTCATCGGCCGCGCTTCCATCCGCAGTTTCGAGTGGACCGAGGCGACCACGATGTCGAGCTCACCGAGGAGGGAGTCCTCCTGGTCCAGCGCGCCGTCCTCGAGGATGTCGACCTCGATGCCCGCGAGGAGCGTGAAGCCCTCTCGCGATTCCGCTCGCACGAGAGGGATCTGCGTCCGGAGACGCTCCGCCGTCAGTCCGCGGGCGACGCGCAGTCGAGGCGAGTGATCGGTGATCGCCTGGTATTCGTGCCCCAGCGCGCGGGCGGCCTCCGCCATCACCGCGATCGGCGTGGTCCCGTCCGACCAGTCCGTGTGCGCGTGCAGGTCGCCGCGAAGCGCGGGTCGGAGCGTCGAGACGATCTCCGGCTCGACCTCTCCCCTGAGCTCCACGAGATACCGCGGAACCGCGCCGGACTGCGCCTCTCTGATCACGCCGAAGGTGGACTCGCCGATCCCCTTCACCGCCCGAAGGCGGGTGGGATCGCCCTTCACGTCATCGGGGAGGCCCTCCAGTGCTGCGGCCGCCACACGGAACGCCTTCGCCCGGTAGCGAGACGCGCGCTCCCTCTCCAGCAGAGAGGCGATCTCGAGCAGCGCGGCGATCGGTTCCACGACGGACCTCAGGCCGAAGCCAGCTCCCGGCTCACGCCGATCCACTGGTCGAGCTTGGCTGCGGCCCGCCCGTCGTCGATGGCGGCCTCCGCGCGCTCGTAGCCCTCGCGCAGCCGCTCGAGGATCGGGCGCTGCACCTGTCCGGCGTCCTGCGACAGTTCGAAGGCGACGATGCCGGCTGCGGCGTTGAGCAGGACGATGTCGCGAACGGCGCCCTTCTCGCCCGAGAGAGTGCGGCGCAGGACGTCCGCGTTGTGCTCGGGGGATCCGCCGATGAGGTCGGCGAGCTCGGCGATCGGGATGCCGAGATCGCGCGGGTCGAGGTCGTGCTCGTGGATATCGCCGCGGGTGACCTCCCAGATTCGGCTGTGTCCGGTGGTCGTGAGCTCGTCGAGCCCGTCATCGCCGCGGAAGACCAGCGCCGTGGCGCCCCGCGTGCGGAACACACCGGTGATGAGAGGGACGCGCTCCATCTGGGCGACTCCGACCGCGTTGGCTTCGGCACGCGCAGGATTGCAGAGGGGGCCGAGCATGTTGAACACGGTCGGCACGCCGAGCTCGGCGCGCACGGGTCCCGCGTGCTTGAAGCCGGGGTGGAACGCCCCGGCCCACGCGAACGTGATGCCCGTGCGATCGAGGATCGATGCCACGGCGGCGGGGTCGAGCGACAGCTCCAGCCCCAGCGCCCCCAGGACGTCCGAGGAGCCCGAGGCCGAGCTCGCGGCTCTGTTCCCGTGCTTCACGACCGGGATGCCGGTCGCACCGATGATGATCGCCGCGGTCGTGGAGACGTTCACGGTTCCGACGCGGTCGCCGCCGGTCCCCACGATGTCGAGCACGTTCGGCGACACGGGCAGCGGCACGGCTGCTTCGAGGATGGCGTCACGGAAGCCGACGATCTCGTCGATCGTCTCGCCCTTCGCGCGGAGGGCGACGAGGAAGCCGGCGAGCTGCGCCTGGGTCACGTCGCCTCGCATGATCTGCCGCATCGCCCACGTCGATTCCCAGACGCTGAGGTCGCGACGCTCCAGAAGGGTGGTGAGCACATCGGACCAGGTCAGGGATTCAGCCATGTGTGCGATCCTATCGGCGTCGGGAAAACGTGCATGCGGTTCGAGACGATCGCGGATGCCGACGGCATCCGCTGTTTCCCGCGGATTCACCGAGGATTCGCAGTGTTTTCTTAGGGTCCCCTAAGTCTGCGGACGGCAAAACGACGGTCCCCGGTGCAAGAATCACGCTCGCGGATCGGCCATAATGGAATGGTGACGACCTCAGCGACGTATGCCCCGGCGGCGAGAACGATCAAGCGGCCCAACCCGGTAGCTGTCGGAACCATTGTGTGGCTCGGCAGTGAGGTGATGTTCTTCGCGGGACTCTTCGCGATCTACTTCACCCTTCGCAGCACCTCCCCCGAACTGTGGGCGGCGCGCACCGAGCTGCTGAACGTCCCGTACGCACTCGTGAACACCCTCATCCTGGTGTTCTCCTCGATCACCTGCCAGATGGGCGTGTTCGCTGCGGAGGACCTGCAGCCGTACCGCATCGCCAAGGGCGAGAAGAACGCGGCCGGCCGTCGCCGCCTCTTCGGCTGGGGCATGGTCGAGTGGTTCTTCCTCACCTTCGCCCTCGGCGCGATCTTCGTGTCCGGCCAGGTCTGGGAGTACGCGCAGCTCGTCGCAGAGGGCATGCCCATCAGCGCCGACTCCTACGCTTCGGCCTTCTACCTGACGACCGGCTTCCACGCCCTGCACGTCACCGGTGGCCTGATCGCGTTCCTCCTCGTCATCGGCCGCGCGTACGCGGTGAAGAACTTCCGGCACAAGGAGGCGACCTCCTCGATCGTGGTGTCCTACTACTGGCACTTCGTCGACGTCGTCTGGATCGTGCTGTTCATCGTTATCTACTTCCTGAAATAAGAGCGGAGCTGATCCCCGAGATGGCACGAGAGAAGAAGCGCCGTTCGAACGGTCGTCGCAGTCCCCTGGCTGCCGCGGCCCTCATCGGAGCAGGCCTCATGATCACCGGCGCCGTGTACGCCGGAGCGTCGGCGGCGTTCGCTGCGACCGACACCAAGGCTTCCGCGTCCACCACGCTGACCGTCGAAGACGGCGAGAAGCTGTTCCAGGCCAACTGCGCGACCTGCCACGGCCTCGACATGCAGGGCACCGCCAACGGGCCGAGCCTGTACGGCGTGGGCGAGCTGGCCGCTGAGTTCCAGCTGTCGACCGGACGCATGCCGCTGCAGATGCAGGGACCGCAGGCCCCGCAGAAGAAGCCGCAGTTCACGGAGGACCAGATCCTCGCGATCTCGTCCTTCATCCAGTCCGAGGCCCCCGGCCCCACCTTCCCCGAGGACCGCATCCTCGACGGCAAGGGAGACGTCGCGCACGGCGCCGAGCTGTTCCGTGTCAACTGCGCGATGTGCCACAACGTCGCCGCGGCCGGTGGAGCGCTCACCGAGGGCAAGTACGCCCCCGCGCTCACCGAGACCAGCGCGCTGCACATGTACGCGGCCATGGTCACCGGACCCCAGAACATGCCGGTCTTCGGCAACATGAACCTCTCGGACGAGGACAAGCGCGACATCATCTCCGCGCTGCTCTTCCAGCAGCAGTCCGTGCAGGTCGGTGGCGCGACGCTCGGGTCTCTCGGCCCCGTGTCCGAGGGCCTGTTCGTCTGGATCTTCGGCATCGGCGCTCTCGTCGCCATCACCGTGTGGATCACGGCGAAGTCCAACTGACGCTTAATCATCGAAGAGGAACGTACGAGGAGCACCATGGCACACGACGACGACTCGCAGGCTCTTGACAGGGCCTACCAGCCCTCTCCGGGGCTGGGCGTCGCAGTCAGCGACCCCGTGGAGAACCCGGGGCTGCCGCCGCACCGCGAGCGGATGACCGACAAGGACCCGCGCGCCGAGAAGGCTGCAGTGCGCACGGTCTACACCCTGTTCTACCTCTCCCTCGCGGGCAGCATCTGGGCGGTCGCCGCCTACATGCTGTTCCCGATCGAGAGCGGCGCGCTGATCGACATCCGCCAGAACAACCTCTTCATCGGTCTGGGCATCGCTCTCGCGCTGCTCGCCCTCGGCCTCGGAGCGATCCACTGGTCGAAGGCCCTGATGAGCGACAAGGAGCACATCGAGTACCGCCACCCCACCCGGGGCAAGGACTCGACGCGCGAGGCCGCCGTCAAGGCGTTCGCCGACGCCAACGAGGAGTCCGGCTTCGGACGCCGCACGATGATCCGCAACTCGCTGTTCGCAGCGATCGTCGCGTCGATCATCCCCGGTGTCACGCTGTTCCGCGGTCTCGCACCGCACTCCACACCCGACGACCCCGAGGCCGGCGATCCCGTGGCACTGCTCAAGCAGACCATGTGGGACAAGGGAATGCGTCTCGTGCGCGATCCCGACGGCACTCCGATCCGCGCGGCGGACGTCACCCTCGGCTCGGCGTTCCACGTCATCCCGGAGGACCTGGCCGAGCTCAGCCACCACGACGGCTACCTCGAGGAGAAGGCCAAGGCCATCGTCCTGATGATGCGCCTCCGCCCGGAGCAGCTGATCGAGGCCGATGACCGCAAGGACTGGTCTTACGACGGCATCGTCGCGTACTCGAAGGTGTGCACCCACGTCGGCTGCCCCGTCGCCCTCTACGAGCAGCAGACGCACCACCTGCTCTGCCCCTGCCACCAGTCGCAGTTCGATGTGACGGATCACGCCAAGGTCATCTTCGGCCCGGCCGCACGTCCGCTGCCTCAGCTGCCCATCACCGTCGACGACGAGGGCTACCTCGTCGCACGCAGTGACTTCCACGAACCCGTCGGCCCGAGCTTCTGGGAGCGCCATTGAGCACCGCAACGCTGTCCAAGGACGAGAAGGACACCAAGGCGCCCCTCGGCGGCCGCTTCGTCGGTGCCGCGTCGAACTACATCGACGAGCGCACCAGCCTCTCCGGCTTCGTCAAGGAGCTCGGACGTAAGATCTTCCCCGACCACTGGTCGTTCATGCTCGGCGAGATCGCACTGTGGAGCTTCGTCGCGGTGTTCCTCTCCGGAACGTTCCTGACGTTCTTCTTCGAGGCCTCCATGGTGCCCACGCACTACACGGGCGCCTACGCGCCGATGCGCGGCATCGAGATGTCGGCGGCCCTCGAGTCGTCGCTGCACATCTCCTTCGACCTGCGCGGTGGCCTCCTGGTCCGCCAGATCCACCACTGGGCCGCCCTCGTGTTCGTGGCGGGCATCGGCGTGCACATGCTCCGCGTGTTCTTCACCGGCGCGTTCCGCAAGCCTCGCGAGCTCAACTGGGTGATCGGCTTCGTGCTGTTCGTCCTCGCGATGGCCGAGGGCTTCACCGGCTACTCGCTTCCCGACGACCTGCTCTCGGGCAACGGCCTCCGCATCATCGACGGCATGATCAAGGGCTTCCCGCTCGTGGGCACCTGGATCTCCTTCCTGCTCTTCGGCGGGGAGTTCCCGGGGACCGCGATCGTCGGCCGCCTGTACACGCTGCACATCCTGCTGCTGCCGCTCCTGGTGATCGGTCTGATCGTCGTGCACCTGATGTTGATGATCGTCAACAAGCACACCCAGTTCGCCGGCCCCGGCCGCACGAACGAGAACGTCGTCGGCTACCCGATGATGCCGGTGTACATGTCGAAGATGGGCGGCTACCTGTTCATCGTGTTCGGCACCATCGTGCTGATCGCGACGTTCTTCCAGATCAACCCGATCTGGAACTACGGCCCGTACGACCCGTCCCCCGTGTCGGCCGGAACCCAGCCCGACTGGTACATCGGCTTCGCGGATGGTGCGCTGCGTCTGGCGCCGTCGAACCTCGACGTCGTGTTCCTCGACCGCACCTGGTCGTTCGGCATCCTGCTTCCGGTGATCGTCCTCGGACTGTTCATCGTGCTCGTGGCGATCTACCCGTTCATCGAGGCCTGGGTCACGGGCGACAAGCGCGAGCACCACATCGCTCAGCGCCCCCGCAACGCGGCGACCCGCACGGGTATCGGCGTGGCCGGTGTCATCTTCTACGCGGTCCTGTGGGCTGCGGCGTCCTCCGACCTGATCGCGACCCACTTCATGCTCACCATGGAGGGTGTCATCCACACCCTGCAGGCGCTGCTCTTCGTGGGCCCGGTGCTCGGCTACTTCGTCGCCAAGCGCATCGCGATCGCCCTGCAGAAGAAGGATCGTGAGATCGTCCTGCACGGCTACGAGTCCGGACGCATCGTCCGCCTCCCCGGCGGCGAGTTCATCGAGGTGCACCAGCCGGTCGACACGTACGACCGGTGGAAGCTCATCGACATCGACGGCTACGAGCCCCTCGTGGTGCGACCGAACGACAAGGGCCGCATCCCGTGGACGCAGAACCTGCGCTCCGCCATGTCACGTTGGTTCTTCGAGGACCGTCTGGCTCCGCTCACGCAGGCTCAGATCGACGAGGCGGATGCTCACCAGCACCACGTCACGGCTCACACCGATGAGACCGAGGCCGCCGAGATCCAGGGCGCTCATGAGCGTGCCGGATTCCCGGACGCCCCGCTCGCCCCGGCCGACGAGACCCACATCGACGAGACGCCGAACACGCCGAGCACGGTGATCGCCACCGAACCGGTGAAGAAGCCTCGCAAGAAGTCGGAGGACGGCGAGTAAGCTCGCTCCTCCCCCGGCCCCGGTCGCGCTGATCCGTTCAGCACGACCGGGGCCTTCTTCGTTCCCGCCGCCCCGGCCTGACAGGATGGATCGATGACCTCTGTAGTCCAGTTGCTCCGCGCCCCCGCTCTCGCCGATGCTCCGTATGCCTACGCCGCCACCGCACCCGCGGATGCGCGGCTCCTCTTCCTCGCCGGCTCCTGCCCCCTGGACGCCGACGGAGGCACTGTCTCCCCCGGCGACCTTGCCGCACAGGCCGCACGCTGTGTGACAAACCTCAGGGAGGCCCTGACGGCCGCAGGCGCTGAGCTCACGGACGTGATCAGCACGCGCGTGCTCGTGGCCTCCACGTCTCGCTCCGACCTCGTCGCCGCCTGGGACGTCGTGCACGCCGCTTTCGGCGACCACGATGTCCCCAGCACCCTGCTGGGCGTGACCGTGCTGGGATACCCGGATCAGCTCGTCGAGATCGAGGCGGTCGCCGCGGTGAAGGACGGGCAGCCGTGAGCGTCCTCATCCGCCTCGCCGAGTCCCGAGACTACGGTGCGACCGAACGCATCGAGGCGGATGCCGACGCGCTCCTGATCGACCGCTTCGCCGCTCAGGACTGGCCGGGCGCCACGAGTGCGGCGGAGCGCGAGGCGGCTCCCGGCTTCGTCCTGGTCGCCGAGAACCAGGACACGGCCGAGGTGGTCGGATTCGTGCAGGTGCTGGAGATCGACGACCATGCCCACCTCGAGCAGCTCTCGGTTCTCCCGTCCTTCTCGCGTCGGGGTCTGGGACGTCGTCTGGTCCAGGCGGCACTCGACGAATCGACGAAGCGCGGATACGAGGAGGTCACCCTTCGCACGTACGCGGACGTCCCCTGGAACGCACCGTTCTACGCCTCCTGCGGCTTCATCGAGACGGATCCTGACACGCACTTCCTGCGGTCTCTCGTCGACGTGGAGCGTGCTCTGAGACTCTTCGACCATGGTCCGCGCGTGCAGATGACGGCTCGCCTCGGCGACTGGCAGCATTCCTCGCTCGCGCGTCCGTAAAGTCGGCGACGTCTCGCTGGACCCCGCTCTAGGCTGAGGGCATGATCGAACGTGCCGACTACTACGCCGCCAAGCTCGCCTATGAGACCGATGCCAGCGATGTCCACGCTGCGCGCCTGGCCGGCGAGACGATCTACGTGATCGACGTCCGCTCCGATGAGGCGTGGGCTCAGGGTCGCGTCGCCGGAGCCGTCCATATGCACTACAGCGAGATCGCCACCCGCGCGCCTGCCGAGATCCCCGCGGGGGCGCCCGTGGTCGTGTACTGCTGGAGCCCCGGCTGCAACGCCGGCGCCAAGGGGGCCCTCGAGTTCTCTAAGCTCGGGTACGAGGTCCGCGAGATGATCGGCGGATTCGAGTACTGGGTGCGAGAGGGCTACCCCGTCGAAGACGCAGACGGAGTCCATCGGCGTCCCGTCGACCCGCTCACGGGAATCGCGCGCGTACGCACCCGAGCCTGACGCGCGAGGGACACGCCCCGCACATGATGAAGGCCCCCGGAGAATTCTCCGGGGGCCTTCATCATGTGGATCAGCGGGCGAAGTTGCCGCGGTAGTACTCGTAGACCCATCCGACGATCGCGACCACGAAGATCGCGAGACCGATCGGGAGCAGGAAATGCCCGACGGCGAGGCCGACGACGAACACGGCGGCGGAAGCCGCGAGAACCAGCGGCCACCAGGACCACGGGCTGAACTCGCCGAGCTCGGGATCACCGTCGTCGATGTCGGCCGTCAGGATGTCTTCGGGCAGCTCGCCCTGCTGTGCGTGGTGCGTGCGGTCGAGGTAGAACGCGACCATCGCGCCCATGAACGCCGCGAAGAACAGGGCGACCGTGCCGACCCACTCGATGCGCTCGGCGAAGTTGTCCGACGGCGTGGCCAGGATGTGCCAGCCCGTGTAGATCACACCGATGAGGGCGAAGAACGCGGTGAGGACCCACCAGAGGATGACGTTGTCGCGCATGGCTCAGTGCACCTCTCGCTCGCCGGCCGCGACCGGGAAGTCGGCCGCCTCCGGGTGGTTCAGGTCGAACGCGGGACGCTCGCTGCGGATGCGCGGGATCGACGTGAAGTTGTGGCGCGGCGGCGGGCAGGAGGTCGCCCACTCGAGCGATCCGCCGTAGCCCCACGGGTCGTTGACCGTGACCTTAGGCGCCTTGCGTGCCGTGATCCAGACGTTCAGGAAGAACGGCAGCATCGAAGCGCCGAGGATGATCGCACCGATCGTCGAGACCTGGTTCTGCCACGTCCAGTTGTCGTACGACGAGTAGTCGGCGTAACGACGCGGCATGCCGTCGACGCCCAGCCAGTGCTGGATGAGGAACGTCATGTGGAAGCCGATGAACAGCATCCAGAAGTGGATGTAGCCGAGGCGCTCGTTGAGCATACGGCCGGTCCACTTCGGCCACCAGAAGTAGAAGCCGGCGAACATCGCGAAGACGACGGTGCCGAAGACGACGTAGTGGAAGTGAGCGACCACGAAGTACGAGTCGGAGAGGGCGAAGTCCAGCGGCGGAGCCGCGAGGATGACACCGGTCAGACCACCGAAGACGAACGAGACGAGGAAGCCGAGGGCGAAGACCATCGGGGTCTCGAAGGTCACCGAGCCGCGCCACAGCGTGCCGATCCAGTTGAAGATCTTCACACCGGTCGGGACTGCGATGAGCATGGTCATGACGGCGAAGAACGGCAGGAGCACGGAACCGGTGACGTACATGTGGTGCGCCCACACCGCCACGGACAGTGCCGCGATCGCGATGGTCGCGTAGACGAGGGTCTTGTATCCGAAGATCGGCTTGCGGCTGAACACCGGGAAGATCTCGGAGACGATGCCGAAGAACGGCAGCGCGATGATGTACACCTCAGGGTGCCCGAAGAACCAGAACAGGTGCTGCCAGAGCAGGACGCCGCCGTTGGCTGGGTCGTAGATGTGCGCGCCGAGGACGCGGTCCGCTCCTGCGGCGAAGATCGCCGCGGCGAGCACGGGGAACGCCATCAGGATCAGGAGGCTCGTGATGAGCGTGTTCCACGAGAAGATCGGCATGCGCCACATGGTCATACCGGGGGCGCGCATCGTGATGATCGTCGTGATGAAGTTCACCGCACCGAGGATCGTGCCGAAACCGGAGATGCCGAGTCCCAGCATCCAGAGGTTTCCACCCGCACCCGGAGAGAAGGAGGCGCTCGCGAGCGGCTGATAGGCGAACCAGCCGAACGAGGCCGCACCCTGCGGGGTGAGGAAGCCGGCGACGGCGATCGTCGAGCCGAACAGGAAGAGCCAGAAGGCGAAGGCGTTCAGACGCGGGAACGCGACGTCAGGGGCGCCGATCTGCAGCGGCAGGATCGCGTTCGCGAAGCCGGCGAAGAGCGGCGTCGCGAACATCAGCAGCATGATCGTGCCGTGCATCGTGAACAGCTGGTTGTACTGCTCCTTCGTCGGGATGATCTGCATGCCCGGCGCGAACAGCTCGGCGCGGATGACGAGAGCCATCACGCCGCCGAGGAGGAAGAACAGCACGGAGGCGATGAGGTACATGTACCCGATCGTCTTGTGGTCGGTGGAGGTGATCCACTTGACGACGATGTTGCCCTTCTGCTCGACGCGCGAGGAGCTCATCAGAGCAGCCTGACGCGCGGGAACAGCAGTCGGACGGGAGCGAGGAGCCTCGTCGGTGCGGGGTGCTTCAGTGGTCGACATGGCTTACTCCTCTCCTTCCTCGGTGCCGGTCGCGCCGGTCTTTCCGGGATAGTTCGACAGGCGATCGTAGGCTTCGGTGATGTCGCCCGTGTTGCCCTCTTCCTTGAGGGACTCGAGGTAGGCCTCGTAGTCCGCCTGGGAGACGACCTTGACGTTGAAGACCATCATCGAGTGGTACTCGCCGCAGAGCTCTGCGCACTTGCCGTCGTACTCGCCGATGCGGGTCGGGATGAAGGACCAGGAGTTGTCCCTCCCGATGAACATGTCCTTCTTGTAGAGGAAGTCGATGATCCAGAAGGAGTGGATGACGTCGCGCGACTGGAGGTTGATCGTGACCTTCTGGTCGACCGGGAGCACCAGGGTCGGCAGCGTCGAGCGGTCGATGTTGCCCTCGGCGTCGGGCTGGGCCTGGATGCCCATGGTCCAGACGGCGTCGGAGTTGTCCTCCTTCTCGCCGTCGTACTGGAAGTCCCACGCCCATTGCTTGGCGATCGCCGTGATCTCGACGTCGGGGTTCTCCCACTTCGTCTCGATCTCGGTCTGGTCACGAGCGGTGAAGAAGAACATGCCCAGGACGAGGATGAGCGGCACGATCGTGTAGAAGATCTCGATCGGCATGTTGTAGCGCATCTGCACCGGCAGACCCGTCTGGCCCTTGCGGCGACGGTAGGCGATCGCGGCCCAGGCCATCAGGCCCCAGGTGATCACGCCGACGGCGAGCAGGACGATCCAGGAGTTGACCCAGAGAGACGACACGCGCTCGGTCTGGTTGGTGGCCGCAGGCTCACCCTCCACGAAGCCCGGCAGGTAGCCGTTCAGCTCGGTGGTGGTACATCCCGCCAGGATCACGGCTGCCACGACTCCCATGGGGAGTGCGGCCCAACGAAGGCGGCGTTTCGAGGGCACGATGCACCTTTCAGATTGCGGACAGGGCACACCCAAGTCTAGGGCAACCTCACACCTGATTCATGCCAACCACGCAGGTTGACCGAGGCCCATCGGGTCAGTGGAAGCTGTCGCCGCAGGCGCAGCTGCCCGCCGCGTTGGGGTTGTCGATCGTGAAGCCCTGCTCCGAGATCGTGTCCTTGAAGTCGATCGACGCGCCGTCCAGGTAGGGCACGCTCATGTTGTCGATGATGACCTCGACGCCGTCGAAGTCGACGGTCTCGTCGCCCTCGAGATAGCGCTCGTCGAAGTAGAGCTGGTAGATCAGGCCCGAGCATCCGCCCGGCTGGACGGCGACGCGCAGACGCAGGTCGTCGCGGCCCTCCTGCTCGAGAAGGTTCTTCACCTTGGTCGCCGCGGCGTCGGTGAGGCTCACGCCGTGTGCGCGGGTGGTGTCTGCTGCTGTCAGGGTGGTGTCGCTCATGTCGCTCCTTGTGACGGGCGCCGCTCGCACGGCAGGTGCTTCGATTTTACCCTCCGGCGTGTCCGGAGGGGCGGTTCAGAGGGTGATCTCGTTCATCCGCGACAGCATCAGCGCTTCGGTGGCGACCGCGTGGCGGAACGTGTCGAGGTGCAGGGACTCGTTGGGGCTGTGCGCGCGGGAGTGCGGGTCCTCAACCCCGGTGACCAGGATCTGCGCGGCGGGGAACTCCCGGACGAGATCGGCGATGAACGGGATCGAGCCTCCGACGCCGAGGTCGACGGCCGGAACACCGTAGCCGTCGCGCATCGCGTCGCGGGTGAGCGAGACGGCCCAGCCGCTGGTGTCGACGAGGAATCCGTTGCCGAGATCGACGTCGGAGAAGGTCAGCTCTGCGCCGTACGGGGCGTGCGCCCGGAGGTGCTCCTCGAGCGCGCGGTAGGCCTCCTCGCCCGTCTGCCCGGGAGCCACGCGGGCGCTGATCACGACGGTGACCTCGGGGAGAAGGGTGTTGGATGCCGCGGCGACACTCGTCGCATCGATGCCGATCACCGTGACGGACGGCTTGTTCCAGATCCGGCTGAGGATGGTGCCTTCGCCGATCGGCGAGGTGCCGGGCAGGAGTCCTGCCTCATCGCGCAGCGTCGCCTCGGTGTACTCGGGCGTGTCGGCATCCCTGGAGGTCATCCCGGCGACGGCGACGGAGCCGTCCTCGTTCCAGAGCGTCGCGAGCAGGCGGACGGTCGCCATCATCGCGTCGGGCACCGCTCCCCCGAACATCCCGGAGTGCGATGCGTGGTCGAGCGTGCGGACGCGCATCGTGAAGCGGGCGTTGCCCCGGAGCGAGACCGTCAGTCCAGGGGTGACCGAGTCCCAGTTGCCCGAGTCCGCGACGACGATCGCGTCGGCCCGCAGAGCCTCCTTGTTGTCGGAGAGGAACTGCGCGAAGGAGCGGGAGCCGTACTCCTCCTCCCCCTCGATGAACATCGCGATGCCGAGCTCGAGGTCGTCTCCGAGCACCTCGGCGACCGCGCGGATCGATGCGATGTGCGCCATGATCCCGGCCTTGTCGTCCGCGGCGCCGCGACCGTAGAGCCGTCCGTCGCGGACGGTCGGCTCGAAAGGCGGGGTCTCCCACAGCGCGTCGTCCCCCGGAGGCTGCACGTCGTGGTGGGCGTAGAGCAGAATCGTCGGCTTGCCGCCGCGCGCCGCGCGCGTCGCGAGGACCGCGGGCTGCCCGTGCTCGTCCGTTCCCGGGATCGCCGCTCGAAGCACCCGCACCTCGTCGAAGACTCCGGTCGCCGTCGCCAGCGCCGCGACGGCGTCCGCGCTGCGCTCGAGCTGGGACTGGTCGAACGCCGGCCACGCCATCCCGGGGATGCGCACCAGGTGCCCGAGATCGCTGAGAGCCGCCGGGATGCCGGTGGCCACCGCGTCGAGGATCGTCGAGTCATTATCACGGGGAGGAACGGGAGAGGTCATGCGAGTAATCTTAAGGTGATCCACCGCAAGCGAACCGAGGAACCTCGTGCCCAACAACCCCGCCTCCCCTTCGACGAACGACGACGCCCCCGAGACGCCTGCCGTCGGCAAGGGACGCGCGACGCCGACCCGCGCGGAGCAGGAGGCGGCTCGACGCCGTCCCCTCGTCGCGAACACCAAGGAAGCCAGGGCCGCTGCCCGTGCCGACCTCAACGAGCGCCGCAACCGCGCTCAGGCCGGGCTGGCCGCCGGCGAGGAGAAGTACCTCCCCGCTCGCGACAAGGGCCCTCAGCGCCGCTGGGTGCGCGACTACGTGGACGCCGGCTGGCACCCCGCCGAGTTCGTGATGGGCATCATGGTGCTGGTCATCGTCGCCTCGCTCATCCCCGTCACCGCCATCGCCTACTGGGCGTACCTCGTCATGATGGGGTACATCGTGCTCGCGATCGGCGGGATGGTCCTGCTCGGCATCCGCGTGAAGAGCAAGGCCGCGGCGAAGTTCGGCAAGGACCGCCTCGAGCGCGGTCTCGGCTGGTACGCCGCGATGCGATCGCTGCAGATGCGCTTCATGCGCCTGCCGAAGCCGCAGGTCAAGCGCGGCGACTACCCCGCCTGACTCGCCGGCTCAGCGTGCTCGACGCCGAAGTGCGATGAGCCCGCGGTTGATCTCGCGACCCCAGAAGGGCCCTCGGTAGAGGAACGCCGTGTAACCCTGAACCAGAGTCGCCCCGGCATCCAGACGCTCCTGCACGTCAGAGGGGGTCTCCACTCCCCCGACCGCGATCACGCAGAAGTCCTCGGGAACGGCATCGCGCACGAGCCGCAGCACCTGCAGCGACCGCTCCTTCAGCGGTGCTCCGGAGAGCCCACCCGCGCCGGCCGCCTCGACCACGGCGGCATCCGTCAGCAGTCCTTCACGGGAGATCGTCGTGTTGTGCGCGATGATCCCCGCGAGACCCTCGTCCACCGTGAGCTGCGCGATCGCCGTGATCTCGTCGTCGGGGAGGTCGGGGGCGATCTTCACCAGGAGAGGTGTGCTGCCTGATGCCGCTTTCACCGCGCGGAGCAGCGGCGCGAGGGTCTCGACCGCCTGAAGTCCGCGCAGGCCGGGGGTGTTCGGCGACGAGACGTTCACCGCGAGGTAGTCGGCGAGGGGGGCGAGACGCGTAGCCGATGCGACGTAGTCGGCGGTGGCGTTCTCCACCTCGACGACGCGGCTCTTGCCGATGTTCACGCCGATCACCGTGTCGGGCGCGCCGCGACGCAGCGTCGCGAGTCGGCGAGCGGCGGCATCCGCTCCCTCGTTGTTGAATCCCATGCGGTTGATGACCGCGCGGTCGGCGATCAGACGGAACAGCCGCGGCTTCGGGTTGCCGTCCTGTGGGATCGCCGTGAGGGTTCCGACTTCGACGTGTCCGAAGCCGAGCGCTGCCAGGCCGCGCACTCCCACCGCGTTCTTGTCGAAGCCTGCGGCGATCCCGAACGGCGAGGGGAAGGTCAGACCCAGCGCCTCGACCGAGAGCGACGGATCGGGCCGGGTGACCGCACGGGTCGCCCAGGAGAAGGGCGGTACGCCGAGCACGCGGATCACCGCCATGCCTGCGTGGTGGGCGAACTCGGGATCGAAGCGCGAGAGGACAGCGCGGAAGAGCAGCGGATACATCACTGCCAGATTACCGCGCGGCGCCGTGCCTACTCGGCGTGATCGGCCCGGAGGTCGCTGATCGCGCTCTCGAAGTCCTCGAGAGAGTCGAACGCCTGGTAGACGCTCGCGAAGCGCAGATAGGCGACTTCGTCCAGATCACGGAGCGGACCGAGGATCGCCAGTCCGATCTCGTTCGCGTCGAGCTGGGACACCCCCGTCTGACGCACGGCCTCCTCGACGCGCTGCGCGAGGATCGCCAGGTCGGCTTCGGTCACGGGACGCCCCTGACACGCCTTGCGGACGCCGAGGATCACCTTGTCGCGGCTGAACGGCTCCATCACCCCCGAACGCTTGATCACGTTCAGGCTCGCCGTCTCGGTGGTCGTGAAGCGGCCGCCGCACTCGGGGCACTGACGACGACGACGGATGGAGAGTCCGTCATCGCTCGTGCGGGAGTCGATCACGCGCGAGTCTGGGTGACGGCAGAAGGGGCAATGCACCTGAAGATCCTACGCCGTGAACCTGGCCTCGATCGCCTCACCGTGCGCGGGGAGCACTTCGGTGTTCGCGAGCGCGACGACACCCTCCCGCACCGCGCGGAGCGCATCGCGATCGTAGGAGATCACCTGCTGCGGCCGAAGGAAGGTGTACGACCCGAGTCCAGGGGCGTAGCGCGCCTGCCCACCGGTCGGCAGGACGTGGTTGCTCCCGGCCATGTAGTCACCGAGGCTCACGGGGGTCTGGTCGCCGACGAAGACGGCGCCGGCGCTGGTGAAGGCGGATGCCGCGTCCTCCGCATCCTGCAGGTGCAGCTCCAGGTGCTCCGGCGCATAGGCGTTGCTGAATGCGGTCGCCATGGCGCGGTCGTCGACGAGAACGATCGCCGACTGAGGGCCGTCCAGGGCCGCGGACACGCGCGCCGAGTGGCGCGTCCTGGCCGCGTGCTCCGCGACCTCCACCGCGACGCGCTCCGCGAGCTCGAGAGAGTCGGTGACGAACACGGCGGAGGCCTGCTCGTCGTGCTCCGCCTGGCTGACCAGATCGGCGGCGATCAGACGCGGATCTGCGGGCGCATCCGCCACGACGAGGATCTCGGTCGCTCCGGCCTCGGAGTCGGTTCCCACCACTCCCGCGACGGCGCGCTTGGCCGATGCGACGTAGTTGTTGCCGGGACCCGAGACCACGTCCACGGGATCCAGGCCGATCCCCTGCACGCCGTGCGCGAAGGCGCCGATGGCGCCGGCACCGCCCATCGCGTACACCTCGGTCACGCCGAGGAGACCGGCGGCGGCGAGGATCGTGGGGTGGATGCGGCCGCCCTGATCCTCCTGCGGAGGAGAGGCGAGTGCGATCTGCTCGACGCCGGCGACCTGCGCCGGGACCACGTTCATGATCACGCTGGACGGATAGACGGCCTTGCCGCCGGGGATGTAGACGCCGACGCGCTGCACCGGCTGCCAGCGCTGCGTGATGCGCGCACCGGGGCCGATCTCGGTGATCTGCGTCTGCGGCACCTGTGCGGCCGAAGCGATCCGCACGCGACGGATCGCCTCCTCCAGCGCGGCGCGGACGTCTGCCGAGAGCACCTCGAGCGCCTCGGCGATGTGCGCGGCGGGGACGCGGATGTCGTGTCCGCTCACGCGGTCGAAGCGATCAGCCTGCTCGCGCAGCGCCTCCTCACCACGGTCGCGGACGTCGTCGACGATGCGTGCCGCCGTGTCCAGTGCCTCTGCCCGCGCCTGCGTGGCGCGAGGGACGGCGGCGAGCATGTCAGCCGGCGAGAGCTCGCGCCCCCGCAGATCGATCGTGCGCAATGTCAGCCCTTCGTGATGTCGGAGATGTCGTGCAGATAGCCGATGCGGCCGTCGTCATGTCGCACGACGAATGCGCCGCCGCGGTCTTCGATCACCAGCGCCCACGCGGTCGGGCCGATCGTGAAGATCGCGTCACCGCGCTCGTCGTGCACATCGCGCTCGCTCGGGGCGAGGACCCAGAACGGCTGCTGCGGCTCGACGGCGGCCTCCCGAGAACTGTCGCCCGAGGACTCGCGGGGGTTCGTCGCCTCGACGTCCACGTCGGATGCCTCGGCATCCGCGTCACGCCCCGACCGTCGCGACGGCACCGGCTGGACGGCGATCGGCTCGACCGCGTCGGTGTCGGGGGTCACGAGCGCGACGATGCTGTCGGTGTCCGAGACGATCTCCTCGCCTCGCGACCGACGGGAGTAGACCGGGGTGTACTCCTCGTCTGCGGTCGCCTGCTCCGTGCCGGTTCCCCCGCCCGAGGCGTGGGCCGCCAGCGGCACCTGTGCGGCCAGGTCGACACGGGCGATCTCGTCGGTCGCGTGCTGGCCGGAGAGCTCGACGTCGAGCTCGGCAGCGGGCGAGTAGGCGACGGTGACGGATTCCGACGGCGCGGGCTCGGCCTCAGCAGCCGCAGCGGGCTCCACGCCTGCCTCGGCGTCATCGACCGGAGCCGGCTCGGGGGCGACGACCGGTTCCGGTCGGGGGCGCGGGATGACGGGCCGGACGGGGTTGGCGTTGCGGTGCGCGAGCGTGACCAGCCGACCGTGGAAGTCGTCCTTCAGGCCGGGGATGATCGGCGCGAAGACGGTCAGCGCGACGAGTGCGAGGGAGAGGATGAGCTGCGCCCACGGCACCCAGACGACGGCGTCGAGTCCGGTCGCGATCACGGTCGCGAGGTACTCCCACAGCATCTGCACCCACCACACCGCGGCGACGGAGAAGGCCACGGAGGCGAACTGGTCGATCCCGAGGGATCCGACCCGGCGGATGCCATCGGGCGAGAAGCGTCGGAGGACGATGAGGAACACCGCGGCCGTGGGGACGCCGATGGGGAGGATCCAGGCCACCCCCTGCGCCCACAGCGCCGGCGACCATCCCAGAGGGAAGAACGACAGCACGAACGTCACCAGCCACACGCCCACGATGAGCAGCTCGCGCAGGGTGAATCCGAGGATGCCGTACTCCGGCGTCACGTCGTCGTCGTACAGCACGCCGTCGTCGACGAATCCGCTGTCGGTGTCGAGGGTGTCGGATTCGGGAGTCTCCGGCAGATCGGTCATGGTGTTCCTTTCGTCACGGCGCGCGGCGAGGGGACCCGCGAGCCTAACGCGTCCCGATATTACCCGCTCACCCTAGACAGGAAGGTCCGAGCAGAGATTTGAGGTCACCGAAGAGGTCAGCCGACACCTTGACCGGCATCGGGACGTCGAACACCTTGGCGGTCCCCCCGCGGTGGACGCGGAGCACGACCTCCGTCTCACCGTTGTGCCTGCGCAGCACCTCGGCGAGCTCGTTCATGACCCGCTCGGTCGCACGCTGTTCCGCGAGCACCAGGGCGAGTGGTCCGGCGGCGTCGAAGGAGCCGATGTCCGGGGCGAACGCCGACTGCGCATGGAGGTTCAGACCGTCGTCGCGTCGCGACACGCGCCCCCGAACCGCGAGGATCGAGTCCTGCTGCAGGATGTGCTGGAACTCGGTGTAGGTCTTTCCCATGAACATCACGGTGACCTCGCCGTTGAAGTCCTCGACCGTGATCATGCCGTACGGATTGCCGCTGGCCTTGGCGACGCGGTGCTGGACGCTGGTGACCAGTCCTGCGACCGTGACCTGGTCTCCGTCCTGCATGTCCTCGGAGTTGTTGAGGTCGTGGATCGAGATCGAGGCATGCTTGGCGAGCGGCACCTCGAGTCCGGCGAGGGGATGGTCGGAGACGTACAGACCGAGCATCTCGCGCTCGAACGCGAGCTTGTCCTTCTTGATCCACTCCGGACGATCGGGGACCTTCGCCGGCGGCGCCTCCTCCATCTCGTCGTAGAGGCTGTCGAAGTCGAATCCGATGGCGCCCTGTGCCTCGTTGCGTTTGCGGTCCACCGCGGCCTCGACGGCGTCTTCGTGGATCTCCATGAGCGCTCGTCGGGAGTCGCCCATCGAGTCGAAGGCTCCTGCCTTGATCAGGGACTCGACCGTGCGCTTGTTCGCGACGTGCAGGGGCACCTTGTCGAGGAAGTGGTGGAACGACGTGAACCGCTCGTCCTTGCGCGACTGGACGATGCCGTCGACGACGTTGCTGCCGACGTTGCGGACGGCGCCGAGCCCGAAGCGGATGTCGTCGCCGACGGCGGCGAAGAAGTTGATCGACTCCGAGACGTCGGGCGGGAGGACCTTGATGCCCATGCGACGGCACTCGTTGAGGTAGAGGGCCATCTTGTCCTTGGAGTCGCCGACGCTCGTGAGGAGCGCCGCCATGTACTCGGCGGGATAGTGCGCCTTGAGGTAGGCGGTCCAGTACGACACGACACCGTAGGCGGCCGAGTGCGCTTTGTTGAAGGCGTAGTCGGAGAACGGGAGCAGGATCTCCCACAGCGCGTTGACCGCGGCATCCGAATAGCCGTTGGCGTGCATGCCCGCTTGGAAGCCCTCGAACTGCTTGTCCAGCTCGGACTTCTTCTTCTTGCCCATCGCGCGGCGGAGGATGTCTGCCTGACCGAGAGAGAAGCCCGCCACGCGCTGTGCGATGGCCATGACCTGCTCCTGGTAGATGATCAGACCATAGGACTCCTCCAGGATGTCTGCGAGAGACTCCGTGAACTCCGGGTGGATCGGCGTGATCGGCTGCTGGCCGTTCTTGCGCAGCGCGTAGTTCGTGTGCGAGTTCGCACCCATGGGTCCCGGTCGGTAGAGCGCGATGAGCGCCGAGATGTCTTCGAAGCTGTCGGGCTTCATGAGGCGCATCAGCGCGCGCATGGGCCCGCCGTCGAGCTGGAACACGCCCAGCGAGTCGCCCCTGGCCAGCAGGTCGTATGCGCCCTGATCGTCGAGGGCGAGGTGCTCGAGGTCGAGCTCCTCCCCACGGTTCATCCGGATGTTGTCGAGCGCGTCCGAGATGATCGTGAGGTTGCGCAGACCGAGGAAGTCCATCTTGATGAGGCCGAGGGTCTCGCACGACGGGTAGTCGAACTGCGTGACGATCTGGCCGTCCTGCTCGCGGCGCATGATCGGGATGATGTCGAGCAGCGGCTCGGACGACATGATCACACCGGCCGCGTGCACGCCCCACTGGCGCTTCAGGCCTTCGAGACCGAGGGCGCGGTCGAAGACGGTCTTCGCCTCGGGGTCGGTCTCGATGAGCGCGCGGAACTCGCTGGCCTCCTTGTAACGGGGGTGAGCCGAGTCGAACATGCCGTCGAGCGGCATGTCCTTGCCCATGACGGGCGGCGGCATCGCCTTCGTCAGCCGCTCCCCCATGCTGAACGGGAACCCGAGGACGCGTCCGGCATCCTTGAGCGCCTGCTTGGACTTGATCGTCCCGTATGTCACGATCTGCGCGACGCGCTCAGACCCGTACTTCGCCGTGACGTAGTCGATGACCTCGCCACGACGACGGTCGTCGAAGTCGACGTCGAAGTCGGGCATGGAGACGCGATCGGGATTGAGGAAGCGCTCGAAGATGAGGCCGTGCTCGAGAGGGTCGAGGTCGGTGATCCTCATCGCGTAGGCGACCATCGATCCGGCACCGGAGCCACGCCCGGGTCCGACGCGGATGCCGTTGTCCTTCGCCCAGTTGATGAAGTCCGCGACGACGAGGAAGTAGCCGGGGAATCCCATCTGCAGGATGATGTCGGTCTCGTACTCGGCCTGCTTGCGCACCTTGTCGGGGATGCCGCCGGGGTAGCGGTACTGGAGGCCGTTCTCGACCTCCTTGATGAGCCAGCTGTCTTCGGTCTCGCCGTCGGGCACGGGGAAGCGCGGCATGAAGTTGGCCGAGGTGTTGAACTCGACCTCGCAGCGCTCGGCGATCAGCAGTGTGTTGTCGCAGGCCTCCGGGTGATCCCGGAACAACTGGCGCATCTCGGCGGCGGTCTTGATGTAGTAGCCGTCGCCGTCGAACTTGAAGCGGTTCGGGTCGTCGAGAGTGGAGCCGGACTGCACGCAGAGCAGGGCCGCATGCGCGTCTGCCTCGTGCTGGTGCGTGTAGTGAGAGTCGTTCGTGGCGACGAGAGGGATGCCGAGGTCTTTCGAGAGCCGCAGCAGGTCGGTCATGACCCTGCGCTCGATCGAGAGGCCGTGATCCATGATCTCGGCGAAGTAGTTCTCCTTGCCGAAGATGTCCTGGAATTCGGCCGCCGCCGCGCGAGCCGCGTCGTACTGCCCCAGGCGAAGGCGCGTCTGCACCTCGCCGGACGGGCATCCGGTCGTCGCGATGAGCCCCTTGCCGTAGGTCTGCAGCAGCTCGCGGTCCATGCGGGGCTTGAAGTAGTAGCCCTCCATGCTCGAGCGCGAGCTCAGCCGGAACAGGTTGTGCATGCCCTGGGTGCTCTGGCTCCACAGCGTCATGTGGGTGTAGGCGCCGGAGCCGGAGACGTCGTCGCTCTTCTGGTCGGGGGACCCCCACTGCACACGGGACTTGTCGCTGCGGTGCGTGCCGGGGGTCACGTAGGCTTCGAGGCCGATGATCGGCTTGACGCCCGCGGCCTGCGCCGCGCGGTAGAACTCGAACGCCGCGAAGGTGTTGCCGTGGTCGGTCACGGCGATGGCCGGCATGCCGTAGTCGGCGGCCGCCTGGGTCATCGCACCGATCTTCGCAGCGCCGTCCAGCATCGAGTATTCGCTGTGGACATGCAGGTGCACGAAGGAGTCGGATGCCATGCTTCGAGTCTACGGCGGAGCCCCGACACCGGAGGCCGGGGCGGGGGCTCCGATGGAGGTATGCGGCGCCGGGGGCGCATCGTCCGCGAGGCAGGGCCCGCCGGGTTCACCGACCGATCGTCGGATGATCGCTCCCCTGTGCGTCCTGGGAGATCGCGGGATCGGCTTCACGAATCGCTCATCTCAGGTCGAGTCTCATCAGCACCCGAGGGAAGCCGTCGAGCACGGAGCCGGTCTCGGCGGCCTTCGTGAAACCCGCCTGTTCGAAGAGGCTCCTCGTGCCGACGTAGGCCATCGTCAGGTTCACCTTCTCGCCGCCGTTGTCGACCGGATACCCCTCGACGGCAGGGGCGCCTCTCTCGCGTGCGTAGGCGATCGCGCCCTGGATCAGGGCGTACGAGACACCCTGCTTGCGGAATCCTGGTCGCACACGGAAGCACCACAGCGACCACACGTCGAGATCGTCGACGTGCGGGATGAGCCGGTTGGTCGCGAAGCTCGTGTCCCGCCGCGGGTGGAGCGCGGCCCACCCCACCGGCTCCCCGTCGAGATAGGCGATGACCCCGGGCGGCGGATCCTGGTGGCACAGCTCGCGCACCCGTTCTGCGCGCTCGGGGCCGCGAAGGGAGACGTTCTCCTTGTTCCCGATCCGGTAGCTCAGGCAGAAGCACACGTTGGACGTCGGCTTCTTGGGGCCGACGAGCAGCGCCACATCGTCGAACTCGGTAGCCGGACGCACCTCGATGCTCATGCGCCCAGTCTCGCGCACGCCTCCGACATGCCTGCTATCTCGCCGCGACGATGCGCTGGTCGGTGTTCGAGTAGGTGATCCGATCGGCGATGCTGCCCACGAGGCCCATGCTGACGTTCAGCAGCCCCGGTTCGACGTCGGTGAGCGGCGGCGGCGTGTCGGTGCCGAGCGTCAGCGGGGCGCCGCCCATCGACGAAGCGGTCACCGACCCGATGTAGACGGTGACGTCGCCCTGCAGGGACATGGTGTCGGCCGTCGTGACCAGGCCCGGCCCGTCCGGTGGCCGCACGGTGAGGGAGAAGCCCTCGATCGTGATGGAGTCGGCGGTGATCTTCAGCGCGCGAACGCTGCCTCCGCCGACCGTCGGCACGCTGACGATCGATATCCCCTTCAACCCCGTGAACGAGAGGGAGCTCGACCCCATCGACGCGGGCGTGCCCGTGAACACCGGCGCGCCCTCGTCGATCGGCGCAGGCACGGGCTCGGACGGCTCCGGTGTCGCTGACGGATCGACGGGCGCCGCCGGGTCGACGGAGGTCGTCGGAACCGCGGGCGCCTCCGGGGCGGCAGGGGGCGCCGGATCCGTCGGGGACGGCGCCGAGGGTGTCGGGCTCGGCGAGGGCGACGGGCAGTAGATCAGGGGGATGCAGAAGCCGGCGTCGCGGTACTGCGGCGCCGCCGCGGCGCCGAGGATCGACGGCATCACGACCAGGGACGCCACCAGCAGAGCGGCGAGGCTCGGGCGGCGGGAGGTCACGACGTCGTCACCTCGTCCGCTCCGTCCGGCGCCGCCGCGGGTGTCGCCTTCGGTCCCATCCAGGCCACGACGAGGATCCCGCCGACCGTGGAGAGCAGCATGCCGATCAGGAATCCGCCGAGGTTCACCCCGATCAGCGAATAGATCGCGACGGCGAGGGCGATGACGCCGTAGAAGATGTGATGCGTCGGCATCGCGATGGCGAGGATGCCGAGCAGCAGCAGGAGCACAGGGATGATCGTGGCCTGCATGCCCTCGATGCCCATCTGCACGTGCAGGTGCCCGATGTCCAGCTGCCCGGAGAAGAACATCTCCACGCCGCCGAGCGCGACGAGCACCCCGCCGATGAAGGGGCGCCGCCTGCGCCAGGATCGGAATCCCCCGGGCTCGGCAGGAACCATTGCGGCTTCCTCATCGATCACGGCATCCGCTCCGTTCAGAAGCATCCCTGCGAACCGTCCGTGAGCTCGAGCGTCATGCCGGTCAGCGTGAACACGGACGCCTGGGTGCTCCATGCCGTCTGCTGCAGGTTCTTGATCGAGACCGTGTCGGAGTCCTGGGCGAAGTCGCCGGCGCTGCCCTTGGCCTCGGTGTTGACCGTGGAGGCGTCGACGCCGATCCTGATCTTGCCGAAGGAGGCATCGCCCTTGAGTCCGGTCATTCCGATCTGCAGATCGCTCGCGGTCGCCGGGTTGCCGCCGCCACCCGCTTTGATGAGCACTCCGACCGTGCCGAGGGGCGTCTCCGTGATGACGGACTGGCAGAGATCGCTCAGCGTCGCGCTCTTGATGTTCGCGATCGCGACCGTGTGCTCGACGCCCTCGGAGTCGGTGGCCACTCCCGCGTACTGCGAGAAGCCGGTGCCCTCGAGCTGGCTGGCGCCGATCTGGAACTGGCTGCCCGAGACGGCGAACGACACGGGAACGGCGCCCTGCGCCACTCCCCCGAGCAGGGATGCCGCGACGATGCCGACGGGGACGGCGACGAGCGTGATCCGGCCGGCGTGAGATGCCGTGGCTTTCGACAGCGCCTGAGAGAGCTTCGGGAACTTCATCGATCCTCCTCCTTCGAACGGACGACGGCGTCCACGCGATATCTCGATACTAAGCATAATTGACCAGGAGTCAATACCATTCTGGCTAGGCTTCTCGCATGTCCTCCGAGCAGCGATCTCGCCTCAGCCCCGATCAGCGCCGCGCGCAGCTCATCGCCATCGGAGTGGGCTTTCTCGCCGAGCACCCGCTGGAGGAGCTGACTATCGAGGAGCTCGCCGCCCGCGCGGGAGTGTCCAAGGCACTGATCTTCCACTACTTCGACAGCAGGCAGGGCGTGGAACGCGCGATCGTGACCACTGCGCGCGACAGCCTCCTCCTGGCCAGCGAGCCCCGCCCTGACCTGCCGCCGCGCGAGCGCATCCACGACACGCTCCTGCGCATCGCCGGATTCGTCCGCGAGCACAGCGGGACCTTCTCCTCGCTCGTCCGGGGCGTGGCCAGCGGCGACTCCGCCGTGCGCGCGATCGTCGACGAGTCGCGCGAGCTGAACGCCCTGCGCCTCCTCGAGGCCTTCACCGAGCTCGACATACCCGACTCCGCAGCTCTCCGGGTGGCGCTGCGCGCGTGGGTGTCGTTCACCGAGGAGACCCTGCTCGAGCTCATCGTCGATCGCCGCGCCGATGACGACGCGGTCGTCGAGTTCCTGGAGCAGACATTGGACGGCGTCGTGGACGCCGCAGGGAGAGCCCGCTTCTAGACGCCGGCTTCGCCGCGCAGCACAGCGAGCGCGTGCCGGAAGTCCTCCGGGTACGGCGACTCGAACTGCACCCACTCCCCCGTCGCGGGATGGGTGAACCCCAGCTGGTGGGCGTGCAGCCACTGACGGGTGAGTCCCAGCCGCGCGGAGAGAGTCGGATCGGCGCCGTAGAGCGGGTCGCCCACGCACGGATGCCGCAGAGCGGCCATGTGCACGCGGATCTGGTGCGTGCGCCCCGTCTCGAGATGGATCTCGAGCAGAGAGGCGCCGGGGAACGCCTCGAGGGTCTCGTAGTGGGTCACCGACGGCTTGCCGTCCGGCGTGACGGCGAACTTCCACGAATGGTTCGGATGCCGTCCGATCGGGGCGTCGATCGTCCCGACCAGCGGGTCGGGGTGCCCCTGCACGACCGCGTGGTAGATCTTCTCGACCGTGCGCTCCTTGAAGGCCCGCTTCAGGGCGGTGTACGCGGATTCCGTCTTCGCGACGACCATGAGGCCGCTGGTGCCGACGTCGAGCCGATGGACGACGCCCTGACGCTCGGGGGCGCCCGTCGTCGCCACGCGGAAGCCGGCCGCGGCCAGTGCGCCGACGACGGTCGGTCCCTCCCAGCCCAGAGAAGGGTGCGCCGCGACGCCGGTGGGCTTGTCGACGACGACGATGTCATCGTCGTCGTACACGATGCCGAGTTCAGGAACGGCGATCGGCACGATCCGCGGCTCCTCCTTCGGCTGCCACTCGACGTCCAGCCAGCCGCCGCCACGAAGGCGGTCGGACTTGTCGAGAAGCGCGCCGTCGAGCCGCACACCGCCCGCGGCCGCGACGTCGGCGGCGAAGGTGCGGGAGAACCCCAGCATCTTCGCGAGAGCCGCATCGACGCGTACGCCGTCGAGCCCGTCCGGGACCGGGAGGGACCGCGATTCCACGGTCAGCGACTCTCGGAGGGCGCGTCGTCGCTGGTCTCGCCGTCGACGCGATCCTGGCCCGCCGCACGACTCTCGGCGATCGCGACCGCCTCGGCCTCCTCGTCGGTCTCGACGACGACGTGATCCCGCTCACGCGTGCCGTCGAAGCGCAGTCCGAACACGACCAGCAGGGCGACGGAGATCATGCCGGTGACGATGAAGATGTCCGCGACGTTGAAGATCGCCGGGAGCATCCACGGCATGGAGATCATGTCGACGACGTGCCCAACGCCGAAGCCGGGCTCGCGGAACAGGCGATCGGTGAGGTTTCCGAGCACGCCGCCGAGCAGCGCGCCGAGCACGACGGCCCACAGGCGCGAACGCAGGCCGAAGGCCTTCCAGACGATCACGCCGGCGACCACGGTGAGCGCGATCGTGAAGATCCATGTGACCTCGGAGCCGAGCGAGAACGCGGCGCCGGAGTTGCGGATGTAGAAGAGCTGCAGGAAGTCACCCAGGACCGGAACGGCCTCCTCTTTGGGGAGGTTCTCGATGGTGAGGTGCTTCACAAACTGATCGGCGGCCAGCACGACCGCTGCGAGAATCGCAACGATCGCACCGGCCGCCGACCGACGAAGGGGACGGCGTCCTGACAAGAGGGCGCCTTACAGACCGATCGCGGAGACCGGCGTGGAGTCCGTCGACGCCGACTTCTCGTCGAGGTCGCGGAGCTGGCCCTCGATGTAGCCGCGCAGCTGCGAACGGTAGTCGCGCTCGAAGTTGCGGAGCTCGGTGATGCGGGCCTCGAGCGTGTTGCGCTCGCGCTCGAGACGAGCGGTCTCTTCGCGCTGCTTTGCCTCAGCCTCGGTGCGGATGCG
The DNA here is from genome assembly GCF_038397765.1 of Microbacterium sp. LWH10-1.2. Taxonomy (NCBI): domain Bacteria; kingdom Bacillati; phylum Actinomycetota; class Actinomycetes; order Micrococcales; family Microbacteriaceae; genus Microbacterium; species Microbacterium sp. LWH10-1.2. The sequence goes on along the minus strand of NZ_CP151638.1, from coordinate 1,103,321 downwards.
GTTGACCTCATTCTCGGCGTCGGCGATGAGCTGGTTGCGCTTCGCCTCACCCTCGGCGACGTGCTCGTCGTGCAGACGCTGCGCGAGCTCGATGATGCCGGCAGTGGCCGTGGCGGAGCCGGACGGAGCGGGCTCGGCGGCGACCGGAGCGGGCACCTCGGCGACGGGAGCGGGGGCGGGAGCCTCGGCGACAGGTGCGGCCTCTGCGGGCGCTGCGCCGGACTCGTAGGCCGCGAGCTTCGCCTTCAGCTCGGTGTTCTCCTCGATGGCCTTGCGCCACTCGATGACGATCTCGTCGAGGAAGTCGTCCACCTCGTCCGGGTCGAAGCCGTCCTTGAAGCGGACGTGCTGGAACTGCTTGGTGACGACGTCATCCGGGGTGAGTGCCATGGTGGCTCCTTCGATGATTTCGGTTGCCAGTTGTGAATGGCGCGGTCGTGATGTGGCGCGAACCCGGGGCGCGCACCTGGGAGCCAAGCATAGTCCTCGCTCCTGTCAGCCGCGACGCCGCAACACCAGGGCGCGACGAAAGTCGGGAATCTCTCAGATGAAGATCCGCACGATGTTCATGAGGATCAGCACGACGAGGATCGTCAGCGAGAAGCCGAAGTCCAAGGAGATCGAGCCGATGCGCAGCGGCGGGATGAACCGCCGGAAGAACCGGATCGGCGGATCCGTGAGCGTGTAGGCGAACTCGGCGGCGACGAGGCCGGCGCCCTTGGGACGCCACTCCCTGTTGAACATCGGGATGTAGTCGAGGATCAGGCGCGCGAAGAGCACCAGAAGGTACAGCAGCAAAGCCAGGTGGACGATGCCGGCGACGACGGAGACCAGCTCCACGGGCTACGACTGATCGAAGCCCGCAGACTCGGCGTCTGCGTGCGCGATTCCCCCGTGACCGGAGATCGCGATGTTCTCCGGAGACAGCAGGAACACCTTCGAGGTGACCCGCTCGATACGGCCGTAGAGGCCGAGCGAGAGCCCGCTGGCGAAGTCGATGAGACGCCGCGCGTCGGCATCGCTCATCTGCGAGAGGTTGATGATGACCGGCACACCCTCGCGGAAGCTCTCAGCGATGAGCTGAGCGTCGCGGTACTGCTTCGGGTGCACGGTGAGGATCTCGTTCACTGCCCCTCCTGCGGGCTGACGCACGGCGACCGGGCGGCGCAGCGGCGTGATGGGAGCCGGGGTCGGCTCTTCGCTCGCGCGCTCGCGCTCTCGGTGGGAGCGGGCCGGTGCCTGCGTCTCTTCTTCGTAGACCTCTTCCTCGTCGGCGAGGCCGAGATACACCATGGTCTTCTTCAGCGGGTTACCCATTGTGTCCTCCGGTTCGAACGATTCGGGTTGGTCTTGTGACAGGTTAACCCCGGTCTGGCCGGGGTCCGGTGATTGCGGAGCCGATCCGCAGGTGTGTCGCGCCCGCCTGTATCGCCTCGACGAAGTCGCCGGTCATGCCGGCGGAGATCCAGGTGGCGGATGGGTCGAGTGCGCGGATGCCATCGGCGACGTCGCGCAGACGTGCGAAGGCGGATGCCGGTTCCTCGTCGAGCGGTGCGACCGCCATGACCCCGCGCAGACGCAGGGAGGGGAGGGTCATCACGTGTTCGGCAAGAGCGGCAGCGGCGTCGGGAGCGACGCCTCCGCGTCCGACGTCGTCGGTGAGGTTCACCTGCACCAGGACATCGAGCACACTGTCATCCTCGGCCGCTCGGTGCAGCGCATCCGCCAGCCGATCGCGATCGATGGAGTGCACGACCTGAGCACTGCGCCGGATCGCCGACGCCTTGTTGGTCTGCGCCTGCCCGATGAAGTGCCAGCGCAGGTCGTCCAGTTCGGACAGCTCCGCGCTCTTCGCGCTGAGCTCCTGCTGCCGGTTCTCCCCCACCTCGCGAACGCCGAGGCCGTGGAGTTCCCGAACGAGGGATGCCGGGTGGAACTTCGTGACGACGATGCGGGTGATCTCGTCCGCGTCCCTTCCGGCCAGGCGCGCGGCGTCGGCGATCTGCTCGTCGATCGCCGACAGCCGCGCTCCCAGGTCGGTCACTTCAGGAATTCGGGGATGTCGATGTCGTCGTCGACGATGGCGGGGTCGATGCTCGTCGTGGTGAAGCGCTGCACCGGCTCGGCGTCGACCTTCTCGGACGATGCGCTCTCGGGCTCCTCGGTGAGGGCGACCTCCGGCAGCGTCGTCGTCGCCGGGCGGGACACGACCATCGGGTCGAGGCGCAGCGACGGCTCTCCGCCGTCGAAGCCCGCCGCGATCACGGTCACGCGCACCTCGTCGCCGAGGGTGTCGTCGATGACCGTTCCGAAGATGATGTTCGCCTCGGGGTGAGCGGCTTCCTTGACGAGGTCAGCCGCGTCGTGGATCTCGAAGATGCCGAGGTTCGAACCGCCCTGGATCGAGAGGAGCACACCGTGCGCGCCCTCGATCGACGCTTCGAGCAGCGGCGACTCGACCGCGAGCTCGGCGGCCTTGATCGCACGATCGGCGCCGCGGGCGGAGCCGATGCCCATGAGCGCGGAGCCCGCGCCCTGCATGACCGACTTCACGTCGGCGAAGTCGAGGTTGATCAGACCGGGAGTCGTGATGAGGTCCGTGATGCCCTGCACACCGGCGAGGAGCACCTGGTCTGCCGTCGCGAAGGCCTCGATCATCGAGATGCCGCGGTCGCTGATCTCCAGCAGTCGGTCGTTCGGGACGACGATGAGGGTGTCGACCTCTTCCTTGAGCTTCGCGACGCCGGCCTCGGCCTGGCTCTGCCGACGACGCCCCTCGAAGGAGAACGGCTTGGTCACGACACCGATGGTCAGTGCGCCGATCGACTTGGCGATGCGCGCGACGACGGGTGCGCCGCCGGTGCCGGTTCCGCCGCCCTCGCCCGCGGTGACGAAGACCATGTCGGCGCCGGTGAGCGCCTGCTCGATCTCCTCCGCGTGGTCCTCCGCCGCACGTCGACCCACCTCGGGGTCGGCGCCGGCGCCGAGGCCGCGCGTGAGCTCGCGGCCCACGTCGAGCTTGACGTCGGCGTCGCTCATGAGCAGCGCCTGGGCGTCGGTGTTGACTGCGATGAACTCGACACCGCGCAGGCCGAGATCGATCATGCGGTTCACGGCGTTGACGCCGCCACCGCCGACGCCGACGACCTTGATCACGGCGAGGTAGTTCTGGTTCTGGCTCATGGCCGGCCTCCGAAGTATTCGAGCCTGGATTTCTGACGAATACCGAGGGTTGAACCTTAAACCTCAACTAGAGGTGTAAAGTATTTCCCGGTATTGGTTTCTCTTGTTCGAAGGTAAGCGCCGCATACGCGCGCGCCCGCAGCGACACGGGCGTGTCGTCTGTTTGGCGTGCCGATTCGCCGATCACGCGACCGCGGCGCGGTCAGCCGATGACGGCGACGTGCGGCGAGGTGACGTCGATCGATGCGGCGCCGGGGTTCGCGGCCATCGCGGCTGCGAGTGCCAGGCCCTTCAGCGCCGACTCGTCGGAGCTCCCCCAGATGACCGTGAGCCCGCTGTTCAGCGTGAGGGTCACGTCGTCCGCCGTGCTCGCACGAACCCCCGTCAGCGCAGCCCGGACATCGGCGGGGAGGGACCGGATGACGAGCCCCGTGCTCTCGAACGCGCGGGAGTCGATGCCACCTTCGATATCGAGCAGCGGCTGCCCCGGGGGCTGATCCGTCGTCGTCGCGAGGGCGACCCCTGCCGCATCGACGAGGGTGTACCCGGCGTCGGAGCGGATGACGCCGATCGGCGTGCGCTCGACGATCCGGACCGTCAGATCGTTCGGCGGCTTCGCCTCGAGCGCATACGTCTCGATGAGGGGGAACGCGAGGAGAGCGGCCTTGACCTCGCTCGTGCTGACCAGCGCCAGCGGCGTGCCGATCTGGTCCGCGAGCGCGGCCTCGACGGCAGCCGGGTCCAGCGTCGTCGCGCCGACCACCGTGATGCGCTGCACCGCGAACAGGGGGCTGTACGCCGCGGCGACGCTGCCGCCGATGAGCAGCAGCACGGCGCCGATCACGCTGAGCCAGATGATCCTGCGGCGCCGGGAGCGCTGAGTGAAGCGGCGGATCTCGGCGCGGAGCGCCTTGCGACGAGCGCGAGCAGCGCGCCAGACGTCGCGCGCCGATGTCGGCTGCACCTCGGGCTCCTGCCCCGAGCTCGTCTCGTCGACGTCGTTCAGGTCTTCGGATGCGGCATCCGCCTCTGCACGCCCCCGGATGCGGGAGACCGGCCGCAGCGGTGTCTCCTTCTCGTCCGGGTTCTCCCGCGCGGCCGGGAGCGGAGCGGGGCGACGCATCGGCTCAGTCCTCTGACGACGCGCGCAGAGACTCGAGGACCTGCGGGATGATCTGGTACACGTTGCCGCATCCGAGAGTGACCACGAAGTCGCCGTCTCGTGCGACGCTCGCCGTGTAGTCGGCCGCCTGCTGCCAGTCGGCGACGTAGTGCACGTTGCCCTGATCCTGGAAGGCGTCGCTGACGAGCTCGCCCGTCACGCCGGGCACCGGGTCTTCGCGCGCCCCGTACACGTCGAGCATGACGGTGTGGTCGGCGTAGTGCTCGAGGACCTCGGCGAACTCGCGGAACATGTGCTGCGTGCGCGAGTACGTGTGCGGCTGCTGGATCGCGATGACACGTCCGCCGTCGGCGATGGAACGCATCGCCTCGAGCGCGGCGCGCACCTCGGTCGGGTGGTGCGAGTAGTCGTCGTAGACGGACACGCCCCGCTCGACGCCGTGCTTCTCGAGGCGGCGAACCGTGCCGGCGAAGCCCTCGACGGCACGGGCGGACTCCTCGAGGCCGTAGCCGAGTGCGCCCAGCACCGCGATGGCGCCCGCGGCGTTGATCGCATTGTGCAGCCCCGGGACCGCGAGCTGCAGCCAGACGCTGTCGTCACCGCGCGTGATCGTCGCGGCGACCGGCCCCGCGGCGACGACGTCGGAGACGCGCACGTCGGCGTCGTCGGCCTGCCCGAACGTGATGACGTTGCGGTGCGAGAGGCCCGCACCCACGCGCAGAGCGCCAGCGTCGTCGCTGGAGATCACGACGGCCTCGGACGCGGCATCGGCGAACCGCACGAAGGCGTCGTGGAAGGCCTCGTCGGAGCCGTAGTGGTCGAGGTGATCGGGGTCGACGTTCGTGATGAGAGCCACCGCGGTGTCGTACAGCAGGAAGGTGCCGTCGGACTCGTCGGCCTCGATGACGAAGAGGTCGTCCGCTCCGGTGGCGCTGGAGAGGCCGAGCTGCTCGATCACACCGCCGTTGACGAAGTTGGGGTCGGCGCCCAGGGCCTGCAGGGCCGTCACGATCATGCCGGTCGAGGTGGTCTTGCCGTGGGCCCCAGCGACCGAGACCAGTCGACGCTTGTCGATGAGCCAGTGCAGGGCCTGCGAACGGTGGATGACGTGCAGCCCGCGCTCCTTGGCGAGGAGGAACTCCGGGTTCTCCGGCCAGATCGCTCCGGTGTGCACCACGGTGTCGGCGTCGCCCAGGTGGGCGGCGTCGTGTCCGACGTGCACGGTGGCCCCTGCCGCGGCGAGGGCGCGCAGGTTGTCGCTGTCCGCACGGTCGGAACCGGAGACGCGGATGCCGGCATCGAGGAACATCCGGGCGAGGCCGCTCATACCGGAACCGCCGATGCCGATGAAGTGCGCGGAGGTGATGTTCTCGGGGATCGGGAGGGAGAGGTCGGGTCTGATCATGTCCGTCTCAGTTTAGTTCGAGGCGTCGAGCGCGCGGTCGACGAGGGCGATGACGTTGTCGGTGCCGCTGCGGGTTCCGACGCGCTCCGCGGCCGCGGCCATGCGCGCGATCCGCCCGGGGTCGCCGAGGAGCGGCACGACGATGCGGCGCACAGCGTCGGCGTCGAAGGTGGGGTCGTCCAGCAGCTCAGCGGCGCCTGCGGCCACAGCGGAGGCGGCGTTGAGGCGCTGTTCCCCGTTGCCCACCGAGTACGGCACGTAGAGTGCGGGGATGCCGAGGGCGCTCACCTCGCTCACGGTCGCGGCTCCGGAGCGGGAGACGATCAGATCGGCCAGGGCGAACGCGAGGTCCATTCGGTCGACGTAGCGCCGCAGCGCGTATCCGGGCACGCCGGGGTCCGCCAGGTCGCTGCGCTCCCCCGTGACGTGCAGCAGCTGCCACCCGGACGCGAGGATGTCGCCCCACGAGCCCGCCAGCGCCTCGTTGAGACGCTGCGCCCCGAGCGATCCGCCGAAGACGAGGAGCACGGGACGGGATTCGTCGAGGCCGAAGTACTCGGCGGCCTCGGCGCGGCGGGCGGCGCGATCGAGCTCGATGACCTCGCGGCGCAGCGGCATGCCCACCACTTCGCTCCCCCGCAGCGGGGTGCCGTCGAAGGCGACTCCCGTCGCGGCGGCACGGCGTGCGCCGAGCACGTTCGCGAGTCCGGGCTTCGCGTTGGCCTCGTGCACGACGAACGGAACGCCTTCTCGGCGCGCCGCCACGTAGGCCGGAGCCGAGGCGTAGCCGCCGAAGCCGACCACGACGTCGACGCTGTGCGTCCGGATGTGCTCCCGCACCTGTGCGATCGCACGGCGGAAGCGTCCGGGGAACGCGAGAGCCTGCCCGTTCGGACGACGAGGGAACGGCACCTTGGCGACGATCAGCAGCTCGTAGCCGCGGGCGGGGACGAGACGGGCCTCGAGGCCTTCGGCCGTGCCCAGCACCAGGACGGATGCGTCGGCGTCCCGCTCGCGCAGCCCATCGGCGACGGCGAGCAGGGGATTGACATGGCCGGCGGTGCCCCCGCCGGCGAGAAGGTACGTGGTCACCGTGTGACTTTACCCCGCTCGGCTGCGGGGATCGTGCGCGCGAAGGCCAGCAGCACCCCGCACGCGATGAGCACGGCGAGCAGCGCCGTACCGCCCTGCGACATGAAGGGCAGCGGCACGCCCATGACCGGGAAGAGCCCGATCACGACGCCGATGTTGAAGATCGCCTGGCCGACGATCCACACCGTGATTCCGCCGGCGGCGACCCGGATGAACGGATCCTGCGTCTTGCGGATGATGTGGAACACGCCGACAGCGAAGGTGGCGAACAGGGCGAGCACCACAAGGCATCCGATGAGCCCGAGCTCCTCGCCGACGATCGCGAAGATGAAGTCGTTTCCGGCGGCCGGCAACCAGCCGTACTTCTCCTGGGAGTTGCCGAGTCCGACGCCGAAGATCCCCCCGGATGCCATTCCCCACATGCCGTGGATCGACTGGTAGCAGTCGCCGGTGTAGTTGTTCATGTCGGAGCAGACCGCGGTGATGCGGCGCATGCGGTCGGTGCTGGTCACTGCGAGGAGAACCACCGAGAGCACGCCGAGCAGCACCGGGATGATGAACAGCCGCAGCTTCACCCCGGAGAAGAACAGACAGCCGAGGAGGATGAGCACGAGCACCATCGCCGTGCCCAGGTCTTTGCCTGCGAGGACCGTGCCGATCGCCAGCGCCCCGACCGGAACGACCGGGATGAACACCTGATGCCAGGTGCCGAGCATGGTCCGCTTGCGCAGCAGCACGTAGGCGATCCAGAGAGCGAGAGCGAGCTTGAGGAACTCCGAGGGCTGGAGGGTGAAACCTCCGACGAGAATCCAGTTCCTGTTGCCGCCGTCGGCCTTGCCGAGTGGGGTGAAGACCAACAACTGAAGTGCGATGGCGCCGAACAGGGCGGGCCACGCCATCTTCTTGATGAAGTCGATCGGGAACCGTGAGATGACGAACATCAGCGGGATGCCGAGCACCGCGAAGATGCCCTGTCGGAGCGCGCCGTCCATGGGGTTCTCGCCCTTGGATACGGCGACGGCGCTCGTCGCCGACAGCACCATCACCAGGCCGAAGATCGTGAGCAGCAGAGCCGTCGACGCGATCATCATGAACTCGGTCGACACCGGGGTGAACCGCCGACCGAGCGAGACCCTGGCGGCGAGACCGCGCGACTCGGAGCGCGCGGGATCAGAGCGAGGTGTGCGAGCCACCTGCGTCATCGGTGCTCCCCCGGTCGATCCATTCCCGCACCGCTTCGGCGAAGCGGTGGCCGCGATCCGCGTAGCTGGAGAACTGATCGAAGGATGCCGCGGCGGGGGCCAGCAGTACGGTGCCCTCGTCGACGATCCCCGCAGCGATCTCCACGACGCGGTTCATGACCTGTCCAGTCTCGCCAGCATCCACCTCGAACACCGGCACCGTCGGCGCGTGTCGCCGGAATGCCGCGACGACGGCCTCGCGCTCGACGCCGATCACCACGGCCGCACGGGCGGTGCCGCCCACGTCGGCGACCAGCTCAGCGATGTCGACGCCCTTGAGATCGCCGCCGACCACCCAGACCGCGCCGGGGTAGGCGCGCAGGGACGACGCCGCTGCGTGCGGGTTCGTGGCCTTGGAGTCGTCGACCCACGTGATGCCCGCGTGCCGCGCGATCACCTGGATGCGGTGGGCGTCCAGACGGAACCTCTGCAGCGCGGAGTGGATCGCCTCGGGCTCCACGCCGAGGGACCGAGCGAGCGCGCTCGCGGCGAGGATGTTCTGCACGATGTGCGGCGCGGCGAGGCCGACATCGTCGAGATCTCGCAGGGTCGTGAGCTCGAGGGCGCTGCGCGCGCGATCGTCGAGGAAGGCCCTGTCGACGAGCAGTCCCTCCACGACGCCGAGGTCGCTGGGGCCGGGGGTGCCGAGGTCGAAGCCGATCGCTCGCGCCCCCTCGATCACATCGGCGTCCTCGACCATCCGCCTCGTCGCCTCATCCGCCTTGTTGTAGACGCACGCGACCCTGGTGTTGCGGTACACGTACGACTTCGCCTCGCGATAGGCGTCGGCGCTGCCGTGCCAGACGAGGTGGTCGTCGGCGAGGTTCAGGCACACCGATGCGTACGGGTACAGCTGGCCCTCCGCGCTCGACTGGCCGATGTACCAGAGCTGGTGACTGGAGAGCTCCACGACGAGCACGTCGAACCCGGCGGGGTCGCGCACGGCGTCGAGCACGGGCACTCCGATGTTGCCGCACGGCGCGGCTCGCAGCCCGCCCTCGACGAGGAGGGAAGCCGTGAGCTGCGTCGTCGTGGTCTTGCCGTTCGTGCCCGTGATCAGGACCCACTCTGCCGGAGTGCCATCGACACGGGTCACCTTGTCGCGCACGCGCCAGGCGAGTTCGATGTCGCCCCAGATGGCGATCCCCGACTCCTGCGCCCAGCGGATCACCGGATGCGACGGAGAGAACCCCGGCGAGGCGATCACGACGTCGGCGTCGAAGCTCTCGAGCGCCTCGGGCACCTCGGAGAGGGAGCCCAGCTCGAGGCGCGCGCCGATCACCGGGAGCAGTCGCGCGTACTCCTCCTCGGCGGACTCGCTGAGGACGAGGACGTCGGCGCCCAGCTCGGCGAGGGTGTCGGCGACGGAGAAGCCGGTCATCGACAGTCCGAGCACGGCGACCCGCAGACCGGACCAGTCGGAGTGCCAGCTCGTCAGAGTCGAGAGGCGCTCAGCTGACACGCGTCAGCCACTCCACGTAGAACAGGCCCACCGCCGTCACCGCGAGGAGTCCGGCGATGATCCACATCCGCACGACGATCGTGACCTCGGACCAGCCGCGCATCTCGAGGTGGTGGTGGAAGGGACTCATGAGGAAGAGCCTCTTGCCGCGCGTGATCTTGAAGTAGGTGCGCTGCAGGATGACCGAGCCCGAGGACAGCACGAAGACGCCGGCGATCACGAACAGGAGCAGCTCGGTGCGGGTGAGGATCGCCATCGCAGTGATCACGCCGCCGATCGCCATCGAACCGACGTCACCCATGAACACCTTGGCCTTGGGGGCGTTCCACCACAGGAAGCCGATGAGGCCGGCGGCGAAGGCGGCGGCGACGATCGCGAGGTCCAGCGGATCGCGCACCTCGTAGCAGCCTCCGAGGGCGGCCTTCTCGATCGACTCGCCGACGCAGGACTGCTGGAACTGTCGGAAGGAGATGAGGCCGTAGGCGCCGACGACGATGATGCCGGCGCCGGCCGCGAGGCCGTCGAGCCCGTCGGTGAGGTTCACGCTGTTCGACGTGGCGACGCCGATCACAGAGATCCAGACGAGGTAGAGCGCCCAGCCGATGACAGCGGCGAACGCGAAGAAGTTGAGCCACGGGATGTCGCGGAACAGCGAGACGGCCCCGGATGCCGGGGTCTGCCCTGCGTGGTTCGGGAAGTTGAGCGCGACGATGCCGAAGGGCACGATGACGAGCAGCTGTCCGATCACCTTGCGCCAGCCCGACAGGCCGAGGCTGCGCTGACTGCGGACCTTCATGTAGTCGTCGATGAACCCCACGACGCCGAAGCCGACCATGAGCCAGATCACCAGGATCGACGAGAGCGCGGGGACCCGCCCGCCGGCGAAGACACCGGCGAAGTAGCCGACCATGGTGCCGACGATGAAGATCACGCCGCCCATCGTCGGGGTGCCGCGCTTGGCCTCGTGGCTGGGGTTCTCGACCGCCTCGGGGGTGCGGATGACCTGCCCCCATCCCCACTTCCGGAAGAGTCTCAGGAAGACGGGGGTCAGGAACAGGGTGAAGGCGAGCGAGATCGCCGCCGCGATGATGAGAGACCTCACGAGAACAATTCTCCCAGACGATCGCCGAGATGCCTGAGGCCTACGGAGTTTGATGACTTCACGAGGACCCTGTCCCCGTCGCGCAGCTCGGTGCGCAGATACTCGAATGCCGCATCCTGATCGGGCAGATGCACGGCCTCGCTGTCCCATGACCCCTCGCCGACGGCGGAGAGATACAGCCGACGCGCCTCGGGTCCGACCACGACGATGCGCTGGATGTTGAGTCGCACCGCGAGCAGGCCGATGCGGTCGTGCTCCTCGCCCGCGGTCTCGCCGAGCTCGCTCATCGCGCCGAGGACCGCGACCGTGCGCTCCCCCGGTCCGGTGATCTGAGCGAGGGTCCTCAGGGCGGCCGCCATCGAGTCGGGGCTCGCGTTGTAGGCGTCGTTGATGATGCGGATGCTGTCGTTGCCCATCGGCTGCATGCGCCAGCGCTCGGCGATGTCGAGCGTCTCCAGGCGGGCGATCGCATCGGCGGCCGGGATGCCGAGTGCTCCGGCTGCCGCGATCGCGGCGAGGGCGTTGCTGATGTGATGGGCTCCGAGCACGCGCAGGTGCAGCGGCATCCGCTGTCCGTCCGCCTCGATGATGCAGGAGGTGCCGGATGCCGACACGACGAGGTCGTGGGCCCGCACGTCTGCCGCAGCCGTCTGGCCGAAGCCGATGACGGTCATGCCGCGGGACTCGGCGAGCTCGCGCATCGCTGCGACGCGCGGGTCGTCGAGGTTGAGCACGGCGACCCCGTTCGGCGTCGCCGCGGCGACCAGCTCCGCTTTGGCCTTGGCGGTCTCCTCGATGCCTCCGAAGCCGCCCGCATGCGCCATGCCGACCATGAGGACGACGGCGACGTCGGGCTCGACGAGTCCCGCGAGACGCGCGATGCTGCCGGGAGCGGCAGCCCCGAACTCGCTGACCAAGTACCGGGTGCTCTCCGTGACGCGCAGCATCGTCACCGGCGCTCCGACCTCGTTGTTGTACGAGTTGATCGGGGCGACCGTCTCGCCCTCGTCCGAGACGATGCGCGCGAGGAAGTTCTTCGTCGTGGTCTTGCCGTTGGATCCGGTGATGCCGACGATCTTGAGATCTCCCCCCGCGCGCACGCGCGAGATGACCTCACGGGCGAGGTCGGCGAGGGCGGCGACGGCGTCGGCCACGACGATCTGCGAGACCGGCTCGTCCACGGGATGCTCGACGATGGCGAGGCGGGCGCCCGCGGTCACGGCCGCGCCGACGAAGCGGTGGCCGTCGGTCTCGGCGCCGGGCTTGGCGACGAAGATCGACCCCGCGGACATCGTGCGGGAGTCGGTGTCGACGACACCGTCCAGGACGGTCTCCGCCGTATCGGTTCCGATGAGGCGCAGCTCACCGCCGAGGATGGCGGCGATCTCAGCGAGCGACAGGGCGATCATGACATCTCCAGGCGCGGCATGGGGGTGCCGGCTATTCGAACTTGGGAAGAAGGGCGTCCATGGGGACGGTCGAGGGCATCACGCGGTAGGTCTTCATCACCTGCGTCATCGCCTTCTGGAAGGCGGATGCCGTCGCAGCGGACGATGTAACTCTAGTCGGCTGGTCGAGAGTGACGATCACGACGTACTGCGGATCGTCGACCGGCGCGAAGCCCACCATGCTGGTGTAGTAGACGCCCGACTTGTAGCCGCCGTTGCCGTCGGGGATCTGCGCGGTGCCGGTCTTGCTGGTCACCCGGTAGCCGGGAACCTTGATCCGCTCGGCGTTGCCGCCCTGCACCGCGACGTTCTCCAGCATGCGCGTGAGCTCCGCAGCCGTCTCCGGCTTGATGATCTGCTCCTTCTTCGGCGCGGCCGCCTCGTGCACGGTGCCGTCGGCGTCGGTGCACGACTCGATGAGCGAGAGGTCGATCTTCTCCCCGCCGTTCGCGATGGCCTGGTATGCGCCGGCGATCTGCGGAGCGGTGACGGTGAAGTGCTGGCCGAAGGTCGTGGTGTACAGCGACTGGTTGTCCCATTCGCTGGTGGGGTGCAGTTCGCCGCTGGACTCGGCCGGGAATCCGACGGTCGGTGTGCCGACGCCGAAGCGCTGCAGGTAGTCGTAGCGCACGTCGGGGCTGACCATGGTGCCGAACTTCGACAGCGCGACGTTCGAGGAGTCGATCAGAGCCCCTGCGAGCGTGTAGTTGTAGGTCGGGTGCACGAAGGCGTCGTTGATGACGGCTCCGTTCTCGAACTTCTCCTTCGAGGAGGCGGTGACGGTGGGGCTGGTCGGCGTCACTCCGGCGTTCTCCATGATCGCCGCAGCCGTGACCGCCTTGAACGTCGAACCGGGCTCGAAGGGGTAGGTGAAGAGCTTGCTGCCCCAGGTGCTCGGCGCGGACGCATCGAGGTCGTTGGGGTCCATCGTTGGCCACTCGGCGGCGACGCGGATCTTGCCGGTCTTGACGTCGACGACGGTGACGGTGCCGCCCTGTGCTCCCTGAGCCTGCGCCTCTTCCGCGATCATCTGCGTCATGTACCACTGCAGATCGCTGTTGATCGTGAGCTGCACTGTGCCGCCGTTCACCGCATCCACCGTGCGCTCGCTGCCGGGGATCACGACGCCGTCCATGCCCTTGCGGTAGCTCTTCTCACCATTGCTGGGAGCGAGGCACTGTCCCTCCATCTTCTCGACGCCGGCCTGAGCCGTGCCGGAGCCGTCGAGGTAGCCGAGCAGGTTGCCCGCGACAGCGCCGTTCGGATACACCCGCTTCTCGCGCTTCTCGAAGTGGAGGTACGGCAACTTGAGTGCGCGCAGCTGCGTGTGCTGTTCGGCGTTCATGCTCTTGGCGAGCTGGTACCACTGCGTGTCGGGGTTCTCCGCCTGAGCGGCGGCGACGCCTGCGCGCAGCTCGTCGGCGTTCAGGCCCATGATCTCGGCGATCTTCGTGGAGGCCTCGGCCCACGGGAGCTTCGGCGGGTTCTTCTCGTTGTCCTCCACCGTCTTCATCGCCTTCGGGTCCATGACGTAGTCGTAGACCGTGACGCTCTCGGCGAGCACCGTGCCGTCGGCGTCCACGATGTCCCCGCGCTGCCCGGGGATGGAGTCTCCCTCGCCGAGATACTTCAGCGACTGGTTGACGTGCTCGTCGGCGCTCACGACCTGGATGTCGACCAGGCGCACGATGAACACGCAGAGGATCGACAGGATGACGGCGAGTGCGACGACGGTGCGTCGCCGGGGACTCCGGGTGGCTCGTGTCGTCATGGACTCTCTCCGTCAGATGGTGGTCGTGGGTGTCAGTGGGTCGTGGGGCTGGGAAGGCCGTCGGTGATCGCCGGCGGCAGCTGCTCTGTGGGCGTCGTCGCGTCCTCGGTCACGGGGCCGTCGGTCGCGTCGTTCGTCGGCGCCTGCAACAGGGAGTTGCTCACCGCTCCCGCTCCGTTCGGATCGACCGTCGAGGCCCATCCCGCCCCGGTGCCCGCACCGATCACGGCGCCGTCGCTGAGCCGCAGGTACGAAGGAGCGCCCGCCACGACCATGCCGAGAGCGGAGGCGCCCGTCGCCAGCGCCTGCGGGGAGCTCACTCCGGTGAGCTCCTCCTGCAGCGCCTGCGTGCGCAGGTTCAGATCCCCCTGCTGCGACGACAGAGAGGCCAGCGTGAAGGAGTCCTGGGTGATCGCGAGCGAGAGCCCGATCTGCGCGGCGCCGATCGCCATCGCTCCCCCGAGCGCGACGAGCGCGTAGGCGAGTTTCGGCTTGCGTCGAGCCCGCGGCGCGGTGACCGGCTCGAGACGCGCACGGGGCGCCCGAGACGGCGCCTCGGGGGCGACCTTGGGCGTGCGGACGACGGCGTTCAGACTCATGCGCTCTCCCGCACCTTCTCGGCTGCGCGCAGCCGTACCGGGATCGCACGCGGATTGCGCGCGCGCTCCTCGTCGTCGGCGAGCTCTGCTCCCCGCGTGATGATGCGGAACTTCGGTGCGTGCTCGGGAAGCTCGACCGGCAGCCCCTTCGGAGCGGTGGATGCCGCGCCCGCCGCGAACGCCTGCTTGACCAGGCGGTCTTCGAGGGACTGATAGGACATGACCACGATCCGCCCGCCGACCGCGAGCGCGTCCATCGCGGAGGGGATGGCGTCGGCGAGCACGTTGAGCTCGGCGTTCACCTCGATCCGCAGCGCCTGGAACACCCGCTTTGCGGGGTGACCCGCGCGCTGAGCGGCCGCCGGTGTCGCGGCGATGAGGATCTCGACGAGCTCTCCCGATCGGGTGATCGGCTGCTTCTGCCGCGCGTCGATGATGAAGCGCGCGTAACGGCCGGCCAGCTTCTCCTCGCCGTACCGCTCGAAGATGCGACGGAGGTTGCCCTCGTTGTAGGTCGCGATGACCTCGGCGGCGGTGATGCCCTTCGTCTGATCCATGCGCATGTCCAGCGGCGCATCCTTCGAGTACGCGAAGCCGCGCTCGGCCTCGTCGAGCTGCAGGGAGGAGACGCCGAGGTCGAACAGGATGCCCGCGGCGCCCTGCGCGTGCAGGCCGATCTCGTCGTAGACCGTGTGCACGAGGGTGATGCGGTCTTTGAAGCGCGCGAGCCGCTCCCCCGCGATGCGGAGGGCGTCGGTGTCGCGGTCGAGACCCACGAGGCGGATGTTCGGGAACCGCTCGAGCAGAGCCTCGGAGTGCCCGCCCATCCCGAGGGTGGCGTCGACGAGCACCGCTCCGTCCGCCTGGAGGGCGGGAGCGAGCAGCTCGATGCAGCGCTCGAGCAGGACGGGGGTGTGTATGTCTCGGAGGTTCATGATCTTTCTCGGGGTGACCTTCGGCTCTGATCCCCCTCCGCTGCTCGACCCGGCACCGGGGAAGTGTGTCGGGGCGGGAGCGGCGGGGCATCACAGCCGTGGTCAGAAGAGTCCCGGAATCACCTCCTGCTCCAGCTCGGAGTAGGTCTCCTCGCCGGCGGCGAGGTAGGTGTTCCAGCTCTCGGCGTCCCAGATCTCGGCGTGTGCGCCGACACCGGTGACGATGAGCTCCTTCTGAAGCCCGGCGTACTGACGCAGGTGAGCGGGGATGGTGATGCGGTTCTGGCTGTCGGGCATCTCCGCACTCGCACCGGAGAGGAACAGGCGCATGAAGTCGCGCGCCTGCTTGTTGGCGAGCGGCGCCTGACGGATCCGCTCGTGCATGGACTCGAACTCGGCCGTGCTGAAGACGTAGAGGCAGCGCTCCTGACCACGGGTGACGACGATGCCGCCGCCCAGGTCCTCGCGGAACTTCGCGGGCAGGATGACCCGCCCTTTGTCGTCCAGCTTCGGTGAGTGCGTACCCAGCAGCATCGGCCATCACCCCCTCTCCGTCCGGCCAACTCGAGGTGCGCCCCACTTTACTCCACTTCCCTCCACTTTCCTACGACAATTCGGTGAAATACCAGCATCGTCCGATCAAGGCACCCCGAGATTCCGCGGAAAGACGCGGTGGAGGAGAGTGGAGTGCCAGTGGAGGACGGGTGGAAGCCCGTGGAGGACAGCTCCAGCCCCCTAGCGGACACAAAAAGGCCCGGATGCTGAGCATCCGGGCCTTGAGAAGTTTCTGCGGTCAGTGACCGTCTTGGCGGCGATCCCATCGATCGTTCATGCGATCCATGAAGGAGGCCGAGTTCTGCTGCTGCTTCTTCGCGCGCTCGCGGGGAACGGCGGAGACGGGGCGTCGAACCGGGGTGACGGCGAGCATCACACCGCCGAGCATCGCGGCGAAGGCGACGACGCCGACCACGATCCCCCAGACGTCACCGAGGATGACGCCGACGATCAGACCGCCCACGCCTGCCAGGAGCAGCAGGGCTCCGTAGACGAGATTGCGATAGCTCAGAGTGCGGTCGCCGGTAGGCGCGCTCACGACATCCGCGTCGTTGTGGAGGAGATGGCGTTCCATCTCATCGAGCAGACGCTGCTCCTGTTCGGAGAGTGGCATTTCGTCCCCCTCGGGTTTCTTCCGACCATTCTACGCGCGCCTCGGCGCCTCGGGGTAGCCGTTCGTGCCCGGATTCCCTTTACGTATGCTGGGAGTCGTGCCGTCATCCACTCCCGTCCCCGACGCCGTCGCCGAACGTCTCGATCTCTTCATCGAGAGGATGCGCGTCGAGTCCGTCGAATACGGCCCCGACGCGGCCGCGATGCTCCACTCGGCCGCGGACACCCTCGTCGGAGGCAAGAGGCTGCGCGCCCGGTTCTGCCATTCGGGCTGGAGCGCCGTGGCACGGTTCCGCGACCGCGACGCCGCCGAGACACCTTCTCTCTGGGACGTCTGCGCCGCACTGGAAATCTTCCAGTCGGCCGCGCTGGTCCACGACGACCTGATCGACAACTCCGACACGCGACGGGGCCGGCCGGCCGCGCATCGCGCCCTCGAGGGTGCGCACGAGAGGTCGGGCTGGACCGGAGACGCCGCCGCGTTCGGACGCTCGGCGGCCATCCTGCTCGGAGACCTCCTCGTCGCGTGGAGCGACGATCTGCTGGAGGACGCGCTGGAGACGCATCCGCACGCCGCTCGCGTGCGACGGGAGTACGCACGGATGCGCCGCGATGTCACGGTCGGCCAGTTCCTGGACATCGCGGAGGAGTCGGCATGGAGCGTGAACGCCGCCGACTCCCACGTCGAGCGCGCACTGCGCGTCGTCTCCCTGAAGTCGGCCCGCTACAGCATCGAGCAGCCGCTCGTGCTGGGCGCGTCCCTCGCGGGCGCCGACGAGGAGCAGCTGCGGGCGCTGCGCAGGTTCGGACATCCGGTGGGGATGGCGTTCCAGCTGCGGGACGACGTCCTCGGCGTCTTCGGCGACACGGCGGTCACCGGCAAGCCGGCCGGAGACGATCTCCGTGAGGGCAAGCGCACCGTCCTCGTCGCACTGACGAGGCAGACCCTCGACGCCTCCGCCAGGAATCTGTTCGACGAGATGCTCGGGGATCCGGATCTCGACGCGCAGCAGGTGTCCTTCCTGCAGGCGACGATCGACGGCTCCGGCGCCCTCGCCCGCGTCGAGGAGATGATCGATACCTATGCGAAGGATGCTGACCGTGCGCTCTCGGGCGCTCGGCTCGACAACGCCGCCGTCGGCGGCCTGCGCGACCTCGCCAGGGCGGCGACGACGCGATCCGCCTGATCAGGCGAGCGTGCGCGCGATGCGCCGCACCTCGCTCTTGTGCCCGGCGAGCAGCGCGGCGATCGGCGAGCGGCCGAGCGTCTCCTCTTCGCTGCGGAGCCAGTCGATGACCTCGTCGTCGCTGAATCCGGCGTCCTGCAGCGCGATGATGGTGCCGCGCAGCGACGGGAGCGGGTGGCCGTCCACGATGAACTCGGCGGGAACGGCGAAGACGCCGCTGCGCTTGGAGCCGATGAGGTAGTGCTCGTCGATCAGGCGGCGCACGCGGCCGAGCGGCACATCGAGCACCTCGACGAGATCGGGCATGGTCAGCCAGGCGGACTCGGTGGATGCAGCGACGTTCTCAGACACGTTGCCCACTATCTCACCTCTGCGCGCGCGGCGCATATCGTCACACCCGTCACATCTTTCACTTGAGTCACTATTGTTGACTTCTGTTTACTTACGTGTCAGCGTGGGCAGACGTCGAACAAGGGGGACCCGTGAGACCGAACTCCGCAGCGCGACGCATGCGCTACCTGCAGCTGGGGGTGCCCGCTGCCGTGCTCGGCACCCTCGCCGGAACGATCGCCGCGGCCCCGGCATCCGCCGACGCGTCATCGACGCAGATCGAGCGCCTCCATCTCTCCGGCCTTCGGATCGTGCCCGCCACGGCTTCGCCGACGAGCTACGTCGTGCAGCCTGGCGACACGGTGTCCGCCATCGCGCAGCAGCACGGTCTGCGCACCACGGATGTGCTCGCATGGAACGGCCTCACCTGGCGCTCGGTGATCCACCCCGGCCAGACGCTCACCCTCACGGGCGCCGCAGCGCCCGCCTCTCCCGCGCCGTCGGCTGCGGTCGGGCAGAGCCACCTGGTCGTCGCCGGGGACACCGTCTACGGCATCGCGCAGAAGTACGGCACCACGGTCGACGCCGTGCTCGCTGCCAACGGTCTCACCAGGGCATCCGTGATCTACCCGGGCCAGTCCCTTGCGGTCACCGGAGCCTCGGCCCCTGCGGCCGCTCCGGCGGTCATCGCCGCACCGGCGCCGACGGGCGGACAGGCCTACACGGTGGTCGCGGGCGACACGCTCTCCGCGATCGCCCAGAACCACGGCACCTCGACCGCGAACCTGTACGCCTGGAATGGCCTGGGCCCGGGATCGATCATCTATCCGGGGCAGAGCATCACCGTCTCCGCTCCCCCTGCCGCAGCGGCATCCGGCACAGAGCAGCTCAGCGCGAGCCTCGACGCGGAGCAGACGGCGAACGCGGCGCTCATCGTCCGTATCGGCCGCCAGCTCGGGGTCTCCGATCGCGGCGTCGCGATCGCACTGGCCACCGCGATGGTCGAGTCGGGCATGCGCAACCTCTCCTACGGAGACCGCGACTCGCTCGGACTCTTCCAGCAACGCCCGAGCACCGGGTGGGGTGCCGCGGAGCAGATCATGGATGCCGACCGCAGCACCCGCGTCTTCTACGGCGGTCAGAGCGACCCCAACGGGCAGAACTCCCGCGGTCTGCTCGACATCCCCGGCTGGGACGGCATGGCGTTCACGGACGCCGCCCAGGCGGTGCAGATCTCCGCATATCCCCTGCGTTACGGCCAGTGGGAGTCCCAGGCATACCAGTGGCTCGCCCACCTCGGGTGAAGCTCCCGGCAAACCCGCAGCCCTCAGGGGCGAGCCGTTCCGCAGGCTTTCAGCCTGTCTTCCATAGAATCTTGACGTGACGACCAATCAGCAGGCCGACCCCCTCATCGGGCGGCTCGTCGACGGTCGGTACCGGGTCAGGGCCCGGATCGCACGAGGCGGCATGGCGACGGTGTACGTCGCCACCGACCTCCGCCTCGAGCGGCGCATCGCCCTCAAAGTCATGCACGCGCACCTCAGCGACGACTCGGCCTTCCAGAGCCGGTTCATCCAGGAGGCCCGTTCGGCGGCGCGTCTGGCCGACCCGCACGTCGTCAACGTCTTCGACCAGGGCCAGGACGGCGAGCTCGCCTATCTGGTGATGGAGTACCTGCCGGGCATCACCCTGCGCGAGCTTCTCCGCGAGCAGAAGCGCCTCACGATCTCGCAGACGATCACGATCATGGATGCGGTGCTCTCCGGTCTCTCCGCTGCTCACCGCGCCGGCATCGTGCATCGCGACGTGAAGCCCGAGAACGTGCTGCTGGCCGAGGACGGCCGCATCAAGATCGGTGACTTCGGCCTCGCACGAGCAACCACCGCGAACACCGCGACAGGTCAGCAGCTGCTCGGCACGATCGCCTACCTCGCCCCCGAGCTCGTCACGCGCGGCACCGCCGATGCCCGCAGCGACATCTACGCGCTCGGCATCATGCTCTACGAGATGCTGGTCGGCGAGCAGCCCTACAAGGGCGAGCAGCCCATGCAGATCGCCTTCCAGCACGCGACGGAGTCGGTGCCGAGGCCGAGCGCGCGCAACCCCGGCGTCCCCGAGCAGCTCGACGAGCTCGTGCTCTGGGCCACCGAGAAGTCCCCAGACGACCGCCCGGACGACGCGGGCCAGATGCTGGAGCGCCTGCGCGAGATCGAGCGTTCTCTCGGCATCGCCCCCGCTGTCGCCTCGGCCACCGCGCCGCAGCGCGCGCACGCCGACTCCGGCGATCTCACCAAGGTCATGCCGGGAACTCTGCCCATCGCCGACCCCACGGCTCCCGTGCCGCAGACGGTCGACAACGCGACCCTGCTGCGTCGCCGGTCGTTGAAGCGACGCGCCCGCGGCGCCTTCCTGCTCACGCTCGTGCTGCTGCTGGCCGCGGTCGCCGGCGGCGTCGGCTGGTGGTTCGGATCGGGCCCCGGTTCGCTCGTGGCCGTGCCCGGCGTGGCCGGGATGTCGTACCAGGACGCCGCGGATACGCTGACGTCCGAGGGATTCGTACCGGCGCAGAAGGACGAGTTCTCCGTCGACATCCCCGCAGGAGAGGTCATCAAGACGGACCCCGGAGAGGGCCAGCGTCTCGACAGAGGCGTGACGGTCACGGTGATCGTCTCCACCGGACCCGCACCGCACGATCTCGCCCCCGTCGCCGGAGTGGACGTCGAGACCGTCCGCGGCCAGCTCGACGCGGCGAACCTCGACATCACCGACGACGAGAAGTACTTCGACGACCTCGACGACGGCAAGGTCCTCAACGTGCGCATCACCCCTCGTGGCGGCGGCGACGCCTTCGGCTGCGACCAGGGCTGCACGGTGCACGAGAAGGACACGGCGACCATCCAGGTGTCGGTGGGCCCTGTCCCCGACGTCAGCGGCATGAACGTCAACCAGGCGACCAAGACGCTGACCGACAAGGACCTCGTGGTCAACCCGGAGAGCGACCTCAGGTTCAGCGAGGACGTCGCCAAGGACAAGGTGATCGGGTACGCCGACCGCGCCGAGGCGGGATCCTGGCGACCGGGCGACACCATCCAGCTCATCGTCTCGAAGGGGCCCGAGCTGTTCGACGTCCCCGATGTGAAGGGGATGACGCGGGACAAGGCGAAGGAGGCCCTCACCAACGCCGGGTTCAAGTGGAGCTACACCAGCGACACCATGATCCCGGACGGTGCGTGGGACCTGCTCGACAACAAGAACACCAAGGTCGTCTCCTACAGCCCGACCGAGCCGCAGCGCAAGAGCACCACCATCGTGCTCCAGATGGGACTCAGCGGCTAGCATCCGCCGCACGTCACCCGCCGTTCACCTCCCGGCCACGGCGGGGCAACTCCCCCGGCATCTGCCGGATGCCTGACGCCCACACTCTGTCGAGTACCCCCGTACTCGCCGACCCGGAGTGTGCCCATGCCCTCTCGTCCCCTCTCCGCCGCGGTGCTCGCGACCTGCCTTCTGGCCGGCACGATCACCGTCGCCGCCGTCCCGGCGTCCGCGGCCCCCCGCACCGCCGACGTCTTCTCCCGCGCCGCGACCTACCCCGTGTACCTCAACGCTCCTGCAGGTGTGGACCCGGCATCCGCCACCGTCGCGGAGATCTCCACGATCACCGCCGACGGCACCGTCGTCTACACCGACGCTCTCGGAAAGCGGATCGGCTTCGTCGATGTGACCGACCCGTCGAACCCCCGCGGAACCGGAACGGTCTCCCTCGCCGATCTCGGCCACCCCGACGACCAGCCCACGTCGGTCGCCTCCTACGGCGACTACGTCCTCGTCGTGATCGACGAGACCGGCGGGCAGTTCACCGATCCGCACGGGCGGCTCGACGTGCTGCGCGCATCCGACCGCTCCCTCGTGCGCTCGATCGATCTGGGCGGCCAGCCCGACTCCATCGCGATCTCGCACGACGGCGCGTACGCGGCGATCGCGATGGAGAACCAGCGCGACGAGGAGATCAAGCCCGCCGGCGGCAAGAAGGGGGATCTCCCCCAGCTGCCCGGCGGGTTCGTCCAGGTGCTCGACCTCGGCGAGGACCCCGCTGCCTGGACCACGACCCCCGTGCGCTTCCTCGCCGAGGACGGCAGCCCGCTGCCGATCGTCGCGGCATCCGGAATCGACACCCCGCAGGACCCGGAGCCGGAGTACGTCACCATCGACGATCGCAACCGGCTCGCGGTGACGCTCCAGGAGAACAACGGCATCGCCGTGATCGACCTGGAGACCAAGACGATCACGTCCGTCTTCTCGGCGGGCACGGTCGCGCTCAGCGGCGTGGACACCGTGAAGGACGGCCGCATCGACCTTACCGGATCGCTGCCGGCGACGCCTCGCGAGCCCGACTCGATCGCGTGGGTCGGCGACGGTCTGGTGGCCACGGCCAACGAGGGCGACTGGAAGGGCGGCACCCGCGGCTGGACGGTGTTCGACACCGCGACCGGTCTGCCGGTGTGGGACGCGGGGAACAGCTTCGCGAACATCGCCGTGCAGTACGGCCTGCACAACGAGGACCGCGCAGCCAAGAAGGGGGCCGAGCCCGAAGGGCTCGCGTTCGCCGAGTTCGGCGGCACGCCTTATGTGTTCGTCGCCAGTGAGCGCTCCAACTTCGTCGCCGTGTACGACATGACCGACCCTGCCTCCCCCGTGTTCGATCAGATCCTGTTCACGACCAACGGCCCCGAGGGCATCCTGCCGGTGCCGGGGCGCGACCTGCTCGTCGTGTCCAGCGAGACGGACGACGCGAGCGTCGGCGTCCGCGCCTCCGTGAGCCTGTTCTCCTTCGGCGCCGGTGCTCCCGCGCAGCCGAGCATCCTGTCCGATACCGTCGACGGGGCGCCGATCGGATGGTCCGCGCTCGGCGCGCTCTCCGGGCACCCGACGAACTCCTCGCTCGTGTACGCCGCGAGCGACGCCGTCGTCTCCCCGGCGACGATCTACACGGTCGACGTGTCGCAGACTCCTGCTCGCATCACCACCTCGACGGCCGTCACCGAGAACGGCTCGCCCATCGCGCTGGATGTGGAGGGCATCTCCGCCGCCGCGGACGGCACCTTCTGGCTGGCCGTGGAGGGCGCGGTGGGAGCCGGGAACACCATCGTCCACACGGATGCCGCAGGTACCGTGCTCTCGCGTCACCCGCTGCCGGCCGAGGTCGCCGCGCACGTCGGCAAGTGGGGCTTCGAGGGCGTCACCGTGACCGGCGAGGGTGCCGACCTCCGCGTGTGGAGCGTCATCCAGCGTCCGCTCTGGACCGACCCATCGAACCTCGCCGCCGGCACCGTGGACGGAGCCGACATCACCCGCATCGGCCGCCTCGACCCGGCGACGGGCGCGTGGGAGTGGTTCGGCTACCGCCTCGACGCGACGACCACCCAGGGGGACTGGATGGGGCTGTCGGAGATCACGGCGATCGACGACGACACGTTCGCGATCATCGAGCGCGACAAGCTCAACGGCCCCTCGGCCGCGGTGAAGCGCGTGACCCGAGTCGACATCCCGGCGGATGCTGCGCCCAGCGCGTTCGGGCAGCCTCTGACCGTGCTCGAGAAGACGACCGCGATCGACGTGCTGCCGCAGCTGAGGGCGACGGCCGGCTGGACCCAGGAGAAGCTCGAGGGCTTCGCGATCGCCGCGGACGGCCGCCTGTACGGGGTCACCGACAACGACGGGCTGAAGGACGCCACGGGCGAGACCGTGTTCCTGCGCCTCGGCGCCGCCTCCGAGGTGTTCCCCGACACGTCGACGCCCGCGGTGCCCTCGCTCACCCTGAGCGCGTCGAGCGTGAAGGCCGGCGCTGAGCTCACCGTCACGGGAACGGGGTTCCCCATCTCGACGGAGGTGCGCATCGAGCTGCACAGCGATCCGGTCGTGCTGGGCACCGCTTCGACCGACGCCCAGGGCGCCCTGCGCTTCACCGGGGCGGTCCCCGCGGGCACCGCGCCGGGAGCGCACGAGATCTTCGCCGTCGCGGGCGAGGTCACGGCCCGCACCCCGCTGACGGTGACCGCGTCCGGCGGGGCGACGACCCCCGGCACCGGAGGCTCCGTGCGACCGGGCGACCTGGCCACGACCGGCGGTGACGCATCCTGGCTCCTGCCGGTGGCCGGGGGCGCCGGCATCCTGCTCCTCGCGGGTGCCGTGCTGCTGATCGTCCGCCGCCGCACGCGTTCCTGACCCGACATGAAGAAGGGCCGGAACCCAGGAGGTTCCGGCCCTTCTTCATTCGGCGTTCGGCGCGTGTCAGCGCTTCTCGAGCTCCTCGGCCACGAGGAAGGCGAGTTCGAGCGACTGCATGTGGTTCAGACGCGGGTCGCACAGGCTCTCGTAGCGCGTGCCGAGCGCGGCCTCGTCGATCTGCTCGGAACCGCCCAGGCACTCCGTGACGTCGTCGCCGGTCAGTTCGACGTGGATGCCGCCGGGGAACGTGCCCACCGCGCGGTGCGCCTCGAAGAATCCGCGGACCTCGTCGACGACGTCGTCGAAGCGACGGGTCTTGTACCCGGTCGGCGTGGTGATGCCGTTGCCGTGCATCGGGTCGGTGACCCACAGCGGCTGCGCACCCGAATCACGGACGGCCTCGAGCAGCGGCGGAAGCGCATCGCGGATCTTGCCGGCGCCCATGCGCGTGATGAAGGTCAGCCGACCGGGCTCACGGTTCGGGTCGAGCTTGTCGATCAGCGCGAGCGCCGTGTCGGGCGACGTCGTCGGGCCGAGCTTGACGCCGATGGGGTTGCGGATCTTCGAGAAGTAGTCGACGTGCGCGCCGTCGAGCTCTCGGGTCCGCTCGCCGATCCAGAGGAAGTGCGCCGAGGTGTTGTACGGGGTGTCCGTGCGGGAGTCGATGCGCGTCATCGGCCGCTCGTAGTCCATCAGCAGGCCCTCGTGACCGGTGAAGAACTCGACGCGCTTGAGCTCGTCGAAGTCCGCACCCGCGGCCTCCATGAACTTGATCGCGCGGTCGATCTCGGCGGCCATGCGCTCGTAGCGCTGGTTCGCCGGGTTCTGCGCGAAGCCCTTGTTCCACGAGTGCACCTCGCGGAGGTCGGCGAAACCACCCTGCGTGAAGGCGCGGATGAGGTTCAGCGTGGACGCGGCCGTGTGGTACCCCTGCAGCAGTCGGCCGGGGTCGGCCTGACGGGATCCCTCGGTGAAGTCGTAGCCGTTGACGATGTCGCCGCGGTAGGCGGGGAGCGTGACGTCGCCGCGGGTCTCGGAGTCGCTGGAGCGCGGCTTGGCGAACTGCCCGGCCATGCGTCCCATCTTCACGATGGGCATCGACGCCCCGTAGGTGAGCACCACGGCCATCTGCAGGACCGTCTTGATGCGGTTGCGGATCTGCTCGGCGGTCGCTCCGGCGAACGTCTCGGCGCAGTCGCCGCCCTGCAGCAGGAACGCCCGGCCGGATGCCGCGCGGGCGAGGCGATCCCGGAGGTTGTCGACCTCACCGGCGAAGACCAGCGGAGGGAGGGTCGAGATCTGGCGGGAGACCTCGGCGACGCGCTCTGCGTCGGGCCACTGCGGCTGCTGCTTGATCGGGAGCGAGCGCCACGCGTCAAGGGCGTCGATGTGGTGCGGGAGCATGCCCCCAGCCTAGCGGGAGCTGAGGCTCAGGAGCGCCGTGTGGCAGCGGCCGGAAGGCGGTCCTTGACGGTCGACGCGTAGACGTCTTCGTACTCCTGCTCCCCCAGCCGCTGGAGGGCGACCATGATCTCGTCGGTGACGGACCGGAGGATGTAGCGGTCGTTCTCCATGCCCGCGTAGCGCGAGAAGTCGAGCGGCTCTCCGATGACGATCCCCACGCGCATGATCCGCGGGATGCGCCGGCCGATCGGCATCGCCGTATCGGTGTCGACCATGATCACCGGGACGACGGGGACCTTGGCCTCGAGCGCCATCCGGGCGATGCCGGTGCGCCCCCGGTACAGCTTTCCGTCGGGGCTGCGCGTCCCCTCGGGATAGATGCCGAGGAGGTCGCCGCCGCCCAGCACCTGCAGCCCCGTGTTGAGGGATGCCTCGGACGCCTTGCCACCCGACCGGTCGATCGGCAGCTGACCCGTGGCCTTCATGAAGAACTTCGTGGCCCGGCCCTTGATGCCGCGCCCGGTGAAGTAGTCGCTCTTGGCGAGGAAGGACATGGACCTGTCGAGCATGAGCGGCAGGAAGATCGAGTCGGCGAACGACAGATGGTTGCTGGCGAGGATCGCCGCGCCGCTGGCGGGCACGTTCGCTCGGCCCACCACCCATGGTCGGAAGATCGCCTTCACCAGAGGGCCGATCACGACGTACTTCATCAGCCAGTAGAACATCGTGGTGAAGTCTAGCGCCGTGGATGGCTTCCGTTCACGGTGGCGACTGAGTTTCACCCTGAATGAAATTCAGTCCCATGCCTTAGACTCGGGTGAACACGTGCCCGACCGGTACCGAAGGAGCTGCCGTGGTCCAGTTTGAAGTCCCCGCCGTCGTCCCCGCCGACCCAGATGCGAACATCTCCGACATCCTGGCGAAGCGCGTCGAAGCCACTCCGAACCTCGCGCTCTTCTCCGTGCCCGACGGAGAAGGCTGGCGCGACATCACCGCCGCCGATTTCCAGACGGCCGTGATCGCCCTGGCCAAGGGGTTCGCCGCCGCCGGCATCCAGCCGGGAGAGAAGGTCGGCTTCCTCGCTCGCACGACGTACGAGTGGACGCTCGTCGACTTCGCGCTGTTCTACGCCGGGGCCGTGATGGTCCCGATCTACGAGACCAGCTCGCCGTCGCAGATCCAGTGGATCCTCGAGGACTCCGGCGCCATCGCCCTCCTCGTGGAGTCCCCCGAGCACTTCTCCCGGGTCGACGAGGTCCGCGGCGACCTCCCCCTGATCCGCGAGGTCTGGCAGATGCACCTCGGAGCGATCGACGCCCTCACCGCGCAGGGTGCCGCGGTGACGGATGACGAGATCGAGCGTCGACGCAACCTCGCAGTCGGCAGCGACATCGCGACCCTCATCTACACGTCGGGCTCGACCGGCCGCCCCAAGGGCTGCGTCCTCACCCACAGCAACTTCGTCGAGCTCTCCCGCAACGCGGCGAAGTCCCTCAACGAGGTGGTGCAGACGCCCGGCGCCTCCACGCTGCTGTTCATCACCACGGCGCACGTGTTCGCGCGCTTCATCTCGATCCTCGACGTGCACGCCGGCGTCCGCACCGGCCACCAGCCCGACACCCGGCAGCTGCTGCCGGCGCTCGGCTCCTTCAAACCGACCTTCCTCCTCGCGGTGCCCCGTGTGTTCGAGAAGGTCTACAACTCGGCCGAACAGAAGGCCGAGGCCGGCGGCAAGGGCAAGATCTTCCGCGCCGCCGCCGAGGTCGCGATCGAGCACTCGAAGCTCCTCGAGGCCGGCAAGCCGATCCCGTTCGGCATGCGCCTGAAGTTCGCGCTCTTCAACAAGCTCGTCTACAGCAAACTGCGCGAGGCCATGGGCGGCAACGTCGTCTACGCCGTGTCCGGCTCCGCCCCCCTCGGCGCGCGTCTCGGCCACTTCTTCCACAGCCTCGGCGTGGTGATCCTTGAGGGCTACGGCCTGACCGAGACCACGGCGCCCGCCACGGTCAACCTCGCGGACAAGTCGAAGATCGGCACGGTGGGCCCCGCGCTCCCCGGCGTCGGCATCCGTCTCGCCGAGGACGGCGAGATCGAGGTCCGCGGCATCAACGTGTTCAAGGAGTACTGGAACAACCCGCAGGCGACCGCCGACGCGTTCAGCGAGGGCGGCTGGTTCCGCACCGGCGACATCGGCACCTTCGACGCCGAGGGCTTCCTCACGATCACGGGTCGCAAGAAGGAGATCATCGTGACGGCGGGCGGCAAGAACGTCGCCCCCGCCGCACTCGAGGACCCGATCCGCGCGAACCCGATCATCGGTCAGGTGGTCGTCGTGGGCGATCAGAAGCCGTTCATCTCCGCACTCATCACGCTGGACCCCGAGATGCTTCCGACCTGGCTGGGCAACAACGGGCTCCCGGCCGACATGTCCCTCGCGGAGGCGTCGACGAACGCCGCCGTGCGCGCCGAGGTGCAGAAGGCGGTGGATGCCGCGAACACCCGCGTCTCCCGCGCGGAGTCGATCCGCAAGTTCACGATCCTCGACAGCGAGTGGACTGAGGCATCGGGCCACCTCACGCCCAAGCTCTCCATCAAGAGGAACGTCATCATGAGCGACTTCGCCGACGAGATCTCGGCGATCTACGACGAGCCCGTCGCCACCACGAACGTCGCGATCGGCGGCTGAGCTCGGATCCACCGCGGTCATGCAGAAGGGCCCCGCCTCGGCGGGGCCCTTCTGCATGACCGGTCAGAACCAGGAGCTCTCGCGCACCTCGCGCATGGCGACCTTGCGGGTCTCCGGATCGAGGCGGGTCAGGTACAGCTTGCCGTCGAGGTGATCCGTCTCGTGCTGCAGGGCCTGGGCCAGCAGACCGTCGCCCTCCAGCACCACGGGGTTGCCATCGAGGTCGATGCCCTCCGCACGGGCCCAGGGATGCCGCAGAGCGTCGTGCCAGAGCCCTGGCACCGAGAGGCAGCCCTCGCCGGTCGGCACGGCCTCACCGCGGACCTCCGTCAGCACCGGGTTCAACACGTAGCCGATGTCGCCGTCGATGTTGTAGCTGAAGGCGCGCAGCGCGACGCCGATCTGCGGCGCGGCGACGCCCGCCCGTCCGGGCAGCTCCACGGTCTCCACCAGATCGGTCACCAGGGCGCGCACGCCGTCGTCGATCTCCTCGATCGGCGCGCACACGGTGCGCAGCACGGGGTCGCCGAACACGCGGATCTCACGGACGGCCATCAGGCGGCCTTCGCCCGAAGGCCCTCGACCAGCAGCGCCGCGAGCTCTCGCGCCGCGACACGGGTCTCCGGCTGCAGGTTCGCGAAGACGATCGTGCCGCCTCCCGCGATCTGGGAATCGTACGGCACCCGGACGACCTTCTTGGCTCTGGTGCGGAAGTGCGCCTCGAGCTCGTTCAGCCGCACCAGCGGAGCACCGGGCGTGG
This sequence comes from Microbacterium sp. LWH10-1.2, assembly GCF_038397765.1. Classification (NCBI taxonomy): domain Bacteria; kingdom Bacillati; phylum Actinomycetota; class Actinomycetes; order Micrococcales; family Microbacteriaceae; genus Microbacterium; species Microbacterium sp. LWH10-1.2. Next base: position 1,074,198 of record NZ_CP151638.1, on the reverse strand, counting down.
ACTGGTTGAGCACCACGATGGCCTCCCGTGCCTGCTCCGCGTATCCGTTGGTCTCCAGCCAGGTCAGCGTCTCGGACGCCAACCGCGCCTCGTCGACGCTGAGACCCGACACGATCACGACCTGGTCGGCGAGGTCGAGCGTCGCAGACATCACGGAGTGGACGATGCCCGTGCCCGTGTCCGTGAGGACGAGGGAGTAGTAGTGCGCCGCGACGCCTGCGACGTCGCGGTAGTCGCTGTCGCTGAACGCCTCCGCGATGCGGGGGTCGGAATCCGAGGCCAGCACATCGAGACGGGTGGCGTCGCGTGCGACGATCGAGGAGATGTCGTGGTAACCCTTCACGTCATCGTGGATGCGGACGAGGTCGCGCACCGTCCGGCTGTGGGCCGACCGCACGACGCGATCGGCGAGAGTGCCCCTGTCTGGGTTGGCGTCGACCGCGATGACCCTGTCCTCGCGAGCATCCGCGAGCGCCATTCCCAGGAGCGCGGTGATCGTCGTCTTGCCGACACCGCCCTTGCGCGACAGAACGGGCACGAAGCGCGCGCCGCCGGACAGCGGGGCCGCGATCCTCGCGCTGAGCGCCTTTCGCTCGCGAGCACGCCTGCCGTCGCCGATGTTGATGCGGCGCCCGGAGACCGTGTAGAGGAAGTGGCTCCACGCGCCCTCCGGCTCGGGCCTGGTGACGCGGCTCGGGTCGAGCAGACGGTCGGCGGTGAGCAGATCGGCGCTCTCGCGCGAGGCCTCCCCCAGATCGTCGAGGCGCTTCGACGAGAGCGCCACTTCGGTGCGCGACGCACGGGTGGGCTGCGTCGCCACGGACTTCTCCTTCGCAACGTTCACGACGGGGATCTCCTTTCGGGATGCGGCAGTCGGCGAAGGGGCGAGAGCCGTCGCCTTGGCCTCGAGATCGGCCTTCGCGCGCGCGATGAAGGCAGCGGCCGCTGCCGCCTCGGCAGCGACGAGGTCCTCGGGCTCGGACTCGGGCTCGGACTCGGGCTCCGTCCCGGTCTCGGTCGCAGTCTCGGGCTCAGTCACGGCTTCCGGCTCGGGCTCAGCTGCGAGTTCAGGTTCGGGCTCAGCCGTGGGCGCGGGCGCCGACTCCGGCTCAGCCTCAGCCTCAGCCTCAGCCTCAGCCTCAGCCTGAGCCTCAGACGAGACCACCGCGGCTGTGCTCTCGGCGACCGTGGGCTCGTCGACCTCGATGCGATCGGCCACGGCGATGCGATCGGCCGCTGCGATCTCGGCCTCGGCGTCGGCGGCCTCGACGGGCTCCGACTCGACGACCTCCGACACGATGACCTCTGCGACCTCGGAGTCGAGAGGCTCGGATTGGAGAGGCTCGGGCAGCGCGGCCTCGGGCGCGGACTCCTCGACGGTCCCGTCAGACGACGCCGGCATCTCGACCGCCTCCGCGGACGGCACGGTGTGCGGCATCTCCGCGTCCGCGGGCAGCTCGATGACGATCGACTCGATGACGGCATCCGCCTCGGGCGCGATCTCGTTCTCGACGAACGCTGTGCGATCGAAGACCGGTTCGTCGTCGATGATCAGATCGACGACCTCGCCGTCGACGACGCCGTCGTCGGCGAGATCGTCATCGTCCGCCTGCGGAAGGATCACGTTCACCTGGGCCGTGCCGCCGAGGATGCCGATCCCGGACGTGTCCAGGGACGCGGCTTCGTCGAGCACCCCTCTCGACTCTTCGTCTTTCGGGGTGGACCCCTTTTTCACGGTCACGATGTCACTCCAAGCTTGTGCGGGCCTCGGGTGCGTCACGTGCGTGCGCGGCCCTCGCCCGCACAAGATTAGTGCGCGGGGCGGATCACGACCAAAAGATCTCCTGCGTCCACCTGCTGCGTCTCTCCGATCGCGAGGCGCTCGATGACCCCGTCGACCGGCGCCGTGATCGCCGCTTCCATCTTCATCGCCTCGATCGAGGCGACGGGCTCCCCTGCCCTGACGGCGGAGCCTACCTCGACCTTCAGGGTGACCACGCCGGAGAACGGCGCCGCCACCTGACCGGGCACGGAGGTGTCGGCCTTCTCGACCTCATGGGCGTCGACGACGATCGAGCGATCGCGCACGAACACCGGGCGCAGCTGCCCGTTCAGGGTGGTCATGACCGTGCGCATGCCCTTGTCATCCGCCTCGCCGATCGCCTCGAGCCCGACGTACAGCTGCACGCCGCGGTCGATCTCGATGAGGTGCTCCTGTCCCTGGACGAGCCCGTACAGGTAGTCGCTCGTGTCGAGGACCGAGAGATCGCCGAAGAGTTCGCGCATCTGAGCGAACTCCTTCGTCGGAGCGGGGAACAGCAGGGTGTTCAGTCGCTCCCGACGCGCGGCGCTGTCTCCCGCGAGTGCGGCCTCGTCGTCGGCGGAGATCTCGGTCATACCGGTGCGCACCGCGCGCCCTGCGAGCACCTTCGTGCGGAAGGGCTCGGGCCAGCCGCCGGGAAGATCGCCCAGCTCGCCGGCCATGAATCCGACCACCGAGTCCGGCACGTCGTACTTCTCGGGATTCGCCTCGAAGTCCGCCGGATCCGCCTTCACGGCGGCGAGGTGCAGCGCGAGGTCTCCGACGACCTTGGAGGAGGGCGTCACCTTCGGCACGCGACCGAGGATGCGGTCGGCCGCCGCGTACATGTCCTCGATCAGCTCGAAGTCGTCGGCGAGTCCGAGAGCCTTCGCCTGCTGGCGCAGGTTGGACAGCTGGCCGCCCGGGATCTCGTGGTGGTATACGCGTCCGGTGGGTCCGGGCAGGCCGGACTCGAACGGCGCGTACTGACGGCGCACGGCCTCCCAGTACGGCTCGAGGTCGGAGACACCGTCGAGGTCGATGCCGCTGTCGCGCTCGGTGTGCGCGAGCGCCGCGACGAGAGACGAGAGCGAGGGCTGGCTCGTGGTGCCCGAGAGCGGAGCGGATGCTGCATCCACCGCGTCGACGCCCGCAGCGCTCGCGGCGAGCAGGGTCGCGAGCTGGCCGCCTGGCGTGTCGTGCGTGTGCAGGTGCACGGGCAGATCGAAGCGCTCGCGAAGAGCGGCCACGAGCTTCGACGCCGCCGCGGGGCGGAGCAGGCCCGCCATGTCCTTGATCGCGATGATGTGGGCTCCGGCGGCGACGATCTGATCCGCGAGCGCCAGGTAGTAGTCGAGGGTGTAGAGGTCCTCGGCGGGGTTCAGCAGATCTCCCGTGTAGCAGAGAGCGACCTCCGCGACCGCGGTGCCCGTCCGACGCACGGCCTCGATCGCTGGACGCATCTGCTCGACGTCGTTGAGCGCGTCGAAGATGCGGAAGATGTCGACGCCGCTGGCGGCCGCCTCCGAGACGAACGCCTCGGTGACCGCAGTGGGGTACGGCGTGTAGCCGACCGTGTTGCGCCCCCGCAGCAGCATCTGGATGGCGACGTTCGGCAGAGCCGCCCGCAGCTTGTCGAGCCGCTCCCACGGGTCCTCGCCGAGGAACCGCAGCGCGACGTCGTAGGTCGCGCCGCCCCAGGCCTCCACCGACAGCAGTCCGGGGGTCAGGCGGGCGAGGTAGGGAGCAGCGGCGACCAGGTCCTTCGTGCGCACACGCGTCGCGAGCAGCGACTGGTGAGCGTCGCGGAACGTCGTGTCGGTGATGGCGAGGGCGGACTGCGCACGCAGGCTCTTCGCGAACCCCTCCGGTCCGAGTTCGAGCAGCCGCTGCCGTGATCCGGGAGCGGGCGCGGCTGCGAGGTCGATCGTAGGGAGCTTCGCCACCGGATCGATGACGCCGGGGTGGGCCCCGTGCGGCTTGTTCACCGTGACGTCCACCAGCCAGTTCAGGATCTTCGTCCCGCGGTCCTTGGAGATCCGTCCGCGGAGTAGCTCAGGACGTTCGTCGATGAAGGACGTGCTCACATCTCCGGCCACGAAGGCGTCGTCGTCGAGCAGCGCCTGCAGGAACGGGATGTTGGTGGAGACGCCACGGATGCGGAACTCGGCGAGGGCGCGGCGCGCGCGGGCGACCGCGGCGGGGAAGTCGCGTCCTCGACAGGTCAGCTTCGCGAGCATCGAGTCGAAGTGCGGGCTGATCTGCGCGCCCTGGTGCACGGTGCCGCCGTCGAGACGGACGCCCGCACCGCCCGGTGACCGGTACGTGGTGATCTTGCCCGTATCGGGCCGGAACCCCTGGGTCGGGTCCTCCGTGGTGATCCGACACTGCAGGGCCGCACCGCGCAGGTGCAGGTTCTCCTGCTGCAGCCCGAGGTCGGCGAGGGTCTCCCCCGCGGCGATCCGCATCTGGCTCTGCACCAGGTCGACGTCGGTGACCTCCTCGGTGACCGTGTGCTCGACCTGGATGCGCGGGTTCATCTCGATGAAGACGACCTCTCCCGCGCGCTCCCCCGCCGTCTCCAGCAGGAACTCGACGGTGCCGGCGTTCTCGTACCCGATCGAGCGGGCGAAGGCGACCGCGTAACCGTGCAGGGCGGTGCGGATGCCGTCATCGAGGTTGGGTGCCGGAGCGATCTCGACCACCTTCTGGTGGCGCCGCTGCACCGAGCAGTCCCGCTCGAAGAGGTGCACGGTCTCGCCGGTCTTGTCGGCGAGGATCTGAACCTCGATATGACGAGGTCGCAGGACGGCCTGCTCCAGGAACATGCGCGGGTCGCCGAAGGCACTGGACGCCTCGCGCATGGCCTCCGCGAGAGCGGGGGCCAACTCGCCCTTCGTCTCCACGCGGCGCATCCCTCGTCCGCCGCCGCCGGCGACGGCCTTCGCGAAGAGCGGGAAGCCGATCCCGTCGGCCTGGGCCACGAGAGCCTCGACGTCATCCGACGCCTCGGTGGAGCGGAGGACGGGCACGCCCGCCTCGATCGCGTGGCGCTTGGCCTCGACCTTGTTCCCCGCCATCTCGAGCACGTTCGCGGGAGGCCCGATGAAGACGATGCCGTTGGCGGCAGCCTTCTCTGCGAGCTCGGGGTTCTCCGAGAGGAATCCGTAGCCGGGGTAGATCGCGTCCGCTCCGGCCTCCAGCGCCACGCGGATGATCTCGTCGACGTTCAGGTAGGCCCTGACCGGATGACCGCGCTCCCCGATCTCGTATGCTTCATCGGCCTTCAGCCGGTGAACGGATCCGCGGTCCTCGTGGGGGAAGACCGCCACGGTCCTCGCTCCCACCTCGAAGGCCGCACGGAAGGCACGGATCGCGATCTCGCCGCGGTTCGCCACAAGGATCTTCGTGAACATGCACACCTCTAAGAGCTCGATGCACGGCGTTTTCGACGCGCATGGGGCGGGGCTGAGTGTTCCCCCAGCCTAGGGGAAGGTAACGTGGTGTCCGTGCACGTACTCAGCGTCAGCTCTCTCAAGGGAGGCGTCGGCAAGACGACCGTGACCCTCGGCCTGGCCTCAGCGGCCTTCGCCCGTGGTGTCCGGACGCTCGTCGTCGACCTCGACCCGCAGTCCGACGTGTCCACCGGGATGGATATCCAGGTGGCCGGCCGGCTCAACATCGCCGACGTCCTGGCGAACCCGAAGGAGAAGGTCGTCCGTCAGGCGATCACCTCCAGCGGCTGGGCGAAGGTGCACCCCGGCACGATCGACGTGCTCATCGGCAGCCCCTCGGCGATCAACTTCGACGGGCCGCACCCCAGCGTCCGCGACGTGTGGAAGCTCGAGGAGGCGCTGGCATCCGTCGAAGCCGACTACGACCTCGTCCTGATCGACTGCGCTCCATCGCTGAACGCGCTGACCCGTACGGCGTGGGCCGCGAGCGACCGCGTCATGGTCGTCACCGAGCCCGGCCTGTTCTCCGTGGCCGCGGCGGATCGCGCCCTGCGCGCGATCGAGGAGATCCGTCGTGGACTCTCTCCTCGCCTCCAGCCGCTGGGCATCGTGGTCAACCGCGTGCGCCCGCAGTCGATCGAGCACCAGTTCCGCATCAAGGAGCTGCGCGACATGTTCGGCCCGCTCGTGCTCTCCCCCCAGCTGCCGGAGCGCACGTCGCTGCAGCAGGCCCAGGGTGCGGCCAAGCCGCTGCACATCTGGCCGGGAGACTCCGCACAGGAGCTCGCCGCAGACTTCGACCAGCTGCTCGACCGGATCATCCGCACCGGACGCATCCAGGTCGCGGAGACCGGTCCTCAGGCCTGATCCCCACCGCTACGCGAAACGCCCGCTCGATGAGCGGGCGTTTTCCGTTTCCGGTGACGTTCAGGCGGAGCGCTTGGACCGTCGGGCCGAGAGCTCGTCGACGGGATCGGGCGCAGTGGGATCGAACTCCACGAGAGTGGACTCCACCTCGCGCAGGACCTTCCCGACGGCGATGCCGAACACGCCCTGGCCGCGGCTCACGAGGTCGATGACCTCGTCGTTCGAGGTGCACAGGTAGACCGAGGCGCCGTCGCTCATCAGCGTGGTGCCCGCGAGGTCGCGGATGCCGGCGCGACGGAGCTCCTCGACCGCGGTGCGGATCTGCTGCAGCGAGATGCCCGTGTCGAGAAGGCTCTTCACGAGCTTGAGCACGAGGATGTCGCGGAAACCGTAGAGGCGCTGCGAACCCGAGCCGCTGGCGCCACGGACGGTCGGCTCCACGAGCTCGGTGCGCGCCCAGTAGTCCAGCTGACGATAGGTGATCCCGGCTGCGCGAGCAGCCACCGCGCCGCGGTAGCCGACCTCGTCATCCATCGCCGGAAGACCGTCGGTGAAGAGGAGTTCGGTCACGAACCGCGGGTCGCCTGCACGCTCATCCGCACTCATCTGAAGTCCTCCCTGGAGCTGTTACCTCCACGCTAGAGCAGCGTCCAGGCAGCGGCAATGACATCCGTGCGACCTCGAAGGTGTGTCGCAATCAGTTCGTTACGAAAGCACCCTGGTGAGCGCGTCCTTGACGAAGAGCGAGCGCACTTCGTCGATCTTCGCGGCGAGCTCGGGAGCCATCTCGCTCGCCTTCGCCCGCGATGCCGCATCGGTGCGACGCAGCAGTGCGGACAGCGCGGATTCGATCAGCGCGACCTCCCGCTCGGCTCCCTGTCGCAGAGACCGGAGGTGCCGCGGCTCGATGCCGTGGCGATCGAGGCCCACGAGGCTGCGCAGCAGCGTGACCGTCGCCTCCGGATAGTTCTCCTGCGCCGTGATCACTCCGGTGCTGATCGCGTCGTTGAGCAGCTGGGGCCCGGCGCCCGCCGCGGCCAGCAGCTCCTCTCGGCGGTAGCGCCGAGGGGTGGGGGTGATCGACGGGGGCGGGACGATTCCCGCCGCCTCGCCGCTCGCATCGGCGTCGTCGAGCTGTTCGCGGATGACGCTCAGCGGCAGGTAGTGGTCGCGCTGCAGGGTGAGCCCCAGGCGCAGCCGCTCGATGTCGGCGGTCGAGAACTTCCGGTATCCGGACTCGGTCCTGGACGGGGTGACGATCCCCTGCACTTCGAGGAAGCGCAGCTTGCTGGAGGTCAGATCGGGGAACTCCGGCGTGAGCCGGGCGAGGACCTGACCGATGCTCAGCAGGCCCGCGGACGCAGACCGTTCGCGGGCGGGAGCGGCCGCCATCAGTCGTTCGCCGCGACGCGGTCGAGCGGTGAAGCGAAGAAGTTCAGCCGGAACTTGCCGACGCGCAGCTCGGAGCCGTCGACGATGGGGCTGCGGTCGACCCGCTCGCCGTTGACGTAGGTGCCGTTGAGCGACCGCTGGTCGATGATCTCGAAGGAGGTCCCCGTGCGGGTGATCTCGGCGTGACGGCGCGACACGGTCACGTCGTCGAAGAAGATGTCGGCCTCCGGGTGACGGCCGACCGTGGTGACGTCGGTGTCGAGGAGGTAGCGGGCCCCTGCGAGAGCGCCGGAGCGGACCAGCAGCAGGGCGGATCCCGACGGAAGGGAGGCGATGGCGCTCTGCTCCACGTCTGTGAGCTCCACGCCGAACGGCACGAAGGAAAGATCCGAATCGTGCCCGAACGTCTGCGTCACGTCGTGCTTCTGCTCACCGGAACGGTGAATCGCGGCGTCGCCGGCCGGTCGGCTGTCGTTGTCTGTCACTGTGCCCTCCTGATCGTCCAGACTAACCGATCGAAGGCGGCCTCCGGGAGGTGCAGGTGCACTCAGCCATCCCATACGGAGGATTCATAGGCTGGAGCGGTGAAGACCACAGCTCGCAGCATCCCTCTCGCCCCCGCAGCGCTGGCGGCGGCCCTGCTCACCGCCTTCGTCGTGCTGTTCGCGCCGCTCTCCGCCTCGGCGCACGATGCGCTCATCGCGTCATCCCCCGCCGCGGACGGCACGGTCGAGACGCTGCCCGGCGAGATCACCCTCACCTTCAGCGAGAAGCTGATCACCGGCGAGGGCGCGACCGAGGTCGTCGTGACGGATGCCGCCGGCGCCTCGGTGACCGACGGACCCGCGACCGTGGACGGCGCCATCGTCACGCAGCCGCTCGCCGCCGAGGGCGACGCCGGGGTCTATCACGTCGTCTGGAAGATCGTCTCGAGCGACGGCCACCCGACCTCGGGCGAGTTCTCCTTCACCGTGACGACGAGCACGGTCACGGCCCCCACCGCCACGCCGACAGCCACCGCCTCCACGACACCGTCGGAGACCCCCGAGGCCGTCGCGACTCAGGCCCCGCAGGATGCCGTCGAAGGCGCGGACCCGGTCGGGTTCTGGGTCCTCGGGATCATCGGCGTCCTCGTCGTCGCGGCCGTCGTCATCGTGCTTCTTTCACGACGTGGAAACCGGCCTCCGGCCGGCTCCGACGCCCCCTCGGAACGATAGGCTGGGAGCATGCCACACTACGACGTCGTCATCCTTGGTGCAGGTCCTGGCGGATACGTCGCTGCAGTTCGCAGCGCGCAGCTCGGCCTCTCCACCGCCATCATCGAGGAGAAGTACTGGGGCGGTGTCTGCCTCAACGTGGGCTGCATCCCCTCCAAGGCCCTCCTGAAGAACGCGGAGCTCGCACACACCCTGAACCACAAGGCCGACTTCTTCGGCATCTCGGGCGAGTTCACGATCGACTTCGGCAAGGCGTTCGACCGCAGCCGCGAGGTCGCTGAGGGCCGCGTCAAGGGCATCCACTTCCTGATGAAGAAGAACAAGGTGACCGAGTACAACGGTCGCGGCACCTTCACCGGCCCCAAGGCGATCTCCGTCGCCAAGGCCGACGGGACGACCGAGGAGGTCACGTTCGACAACGTGATCATCGCGACCGGCTCGAGGGTGCGCCTGCTGCCGGGAGTGCAGCTCAGCCAGAACGTCGTGACCTACGAAGAGCAGATCATGACCCGCGAGCTCCCCGAGTCGATCGTCATCGTCGGCGCCGGCGCGATCGGCATGGAGTTCGCGTACGTGCTGACGAACTACGGCGTGAAGGTCACGATCATCGAGTTCCTCGACCGCGCCCTCCCCAACGAGGACGCCGACGTGTCGAAGGAGATCACGAAGCAGTACAAGAACTACGGCGTCGACATCCTCACCTCGACCAAGGTCGAGACGATCGTCGACAACGGCTCGTCCGTCACCGTCACGTACACCGGCAAGGACGGCCAGCAGGCCTCCATCGAGGCCGGCAAGGTGCTGATGTCCGTCGGGTTCGCCCCGAACGTCGAGGGCTTCGGCCTGGAGAACACCGGCGTGAAGCTCACCGAGCGCGGCGCGATCGACATCGACGACCACATGCGCACCAACATCGAGGGCATCTACGCCATCGGCGACGTGACCGCCAAGCTCCAGCTCGCCCACGTGGCGGAGGCACAGGGCGTCGTCGCGGCCGAGACCATCGGCGGCGCCGAGACCCAGACGCTGGGCGACTATCGCATGATGCCGCGTGCCACGTTCTGCTCCCCCCAGGTCGCCTCGTTCGGCCTCACGGAGCAGCAGGCGAAGGACGAGGGCCGCGAGATCAAGGTCGCGACCTTCCCGTTCATGGCCAACGGCAAGGCCCACGGCCTCGGCGAGCCCGTCGGCTTCGTCAAGCTCATCGCGGATGCCGAGCACCTCGAGCTCATCGGCGCCCACATGATCGGCCCCGACGTGTCTGAGCTGCTTCCCGAGCTCACCCTCGCGCAGAAGTGGGACCTCACGGCCCTCGAGCTGGCCCGCAACGTGCACACCCACCCGACGCTGTCGGAGGCGCTGCAGGAGGGCTTCCACGGCCTCGCGGGGCACATGATCAACTTCTGATCGACGCAGGATCGAACGGGGTGACGACGGTTTCGTCGTCACCCCGTTCTGCGTCTGCTACAGGCGCCCCATCGTCAGGATGTCCGCCGTGCGCTCACGCAGCAGGGGCGCGCCGAGCGCCCGGATCAGGCTCTCCCGCACGCGGAGCGGCATCCCCACGGCGGGGGCGCCCATCGACATGTAGAAGCGTGCTCGCCGCTGCACCCGCCCCGCCGCTCTGGTTCCGCGCCGCGCGAACTCCGACAGATCGGCGGCCCCCGACGCGCTGACGGATGCCGCGAGACGCTGCGCATCGATCCAGCCGAGATTCATCCCCTGTCCGCCGATCGGACTGATCTCGTGAGCGGCGTCGCCGAGCAGCACGATGCGCCCTCCGACGACGACACGGTCGACCCGGTGCTGAGCGGCGTCGAACACGACGGGCGCCGGATCCGCCTCCAGCTCGGCGCCGATGCGCTGAGCGAGCGCGGTCCGGAACGCGGAAGGATCCCCGAGACCCTGCCCGTCCTCGCGCAGCACCCATCGCCGCATGCCGCCCGGAAGCGGGAAGCTCTCCACCAGTCCCCCCGGCTCGCAGTGGAGGCGCGCACGATCTCCTCCTGACCGGTCGACGACGTCGGCCATGGCGTACGTCGCCGCTCCCGGACGCTGCGTCCACGAGAGCCCCAGACCGTCGCGCAGGCCGCTGCGCACTCCGTCGGCGACGATGACCAACGACGCGGTGAGCTCTTCACGGGCGCCATCGGACTCAGTGACGACCCGCACGCGATCGCGCTCCTCCCGCATATCGACGACGGCGCACCCGAGGCGGAGAGCGTCGGGCGCGAGCCCCTCGAGCCGTTCCGCGAGCAGCGCCCCGGTCCGACGCTGCGGAAGGATCAGGACCCGCCGCCCCTCGGCGAAGTCGACGGAGGCGAGCATCCGGCCCCGGCTGAGGACGTCGCCTCCGCGGAGCGCCAGCGCCTCCGCGCGCACCGCGTCTCCGACACCTGCCGCATCGAGCGCGCCGAGGCCGGGCGGGTGGATGCCGATCGCCCTGTTGCGCGGGTCCACGCCCTCCCGTTTCTCCCGCACCGCCACGTCGAGCCCGCGCCCGATCAGCAGACACGCGGCGAGGAGACCCACCGGACCCGCGCCGACCACGACGGCATCGTGATCAGGCATCCGCCGCGTCCCATCTCAGCTCGATCCGTGCGGGCAGACGCCGACGCACCAGCCACCCCGGAGGGGCGACCGCGACCAGCTCCCGCGGCGAGTAGGAGCGGCGGATGCTGGTGAGGCCGTCGGCGCGGATGAACGATCCGGCGAGCAGGTTCCGCGAGAACGGCAGGGTGGATGCCGCGAACAGCGCATAGGCCATCCGGCTCCGCGCGATGTCGCCGTGCACCACGACCCCGCCCTCTCCGACGAGCTGCCTGGTCTCCCGGAGCAGCTGCTGCAGCTCACCCGGTTCGAGGTGGTGCAGCAGATGATTGGACAGGACGACATCGAAGACCTCGCCGTCGCGCACGAGCTCGGCCGTGAGCGCGCAGCGGTACCGCACGCCCGCACCGCCGTCATGCGCCTGCGCCCACCGGGTCGCCCTGTCGTCGGCGTCGAGAGCCGTGATGTCGGCATCCAGCCGGTCGCGGCGGAGACGAACCGCGAGCCCGCGGCAGAGGTCGCCGCCGCCGGATCCCACGTCGAGTATCCGCAGCGGTCGCTGTCGGGCTCGCGGACGGATGTCGCGGCGGTACAGCGCTCCAGGACGGGAGACGACACGGTTCACCAGCTCGAAGCGCAGATAGGTGCGCTCCAGCATCCGCTGGTCCGCCTCGGGGTCGTCCATCAGCTCCCTGGCGTCGACGGCCCTGGCCGAGAGGTCGGGGCTCATGACCCCTCGGGGGACTCGACCGTCATCAGTGCGCTCTCCGCGGTGAGCCCCGGTCCGAACGCCATGGCAGCGACGCGGTCGCCGTCGCGGGAGTCCTCCTGCTCCAGGATGCTCCTCAGCACGAACAGCACGGTCGCGCTCGACATGTTGCCGTTCACCCTGAGCACCTCTCTCGCCGGGTGCAGCTGGTCATCGCTCAGGTGCAGCCGCTCCTGCACGCGGTCGAGGATGCTGCGGCCTCCGGGGGGGATCGCCCAGTGCTGCACGGCCTCGGAGACCTCTCCGCCGTCGTAGGCCTCGAGCAGCTCCTGCTCGCCCGCGTACAGCGGTCGCAGGGCGCCGATGATCGCCTCCCCGATGATCTGCGGGACCGCGGTGGAGAGGATCATCTCGAAGCCGTTGTCTCCGATGGTCCAGGCCATGTCCTTCTCCCCCTCGGGGGCGATGGCCGTGTGGAATCGGTCGAGCCTGAGCGCCGTCACCGGCGTGGGCAGGTCGCGCGCGGTGACGATGCCCGCGGCGGCCCCGTCTGCGAACAGCGACGATGCCACGATCGTGTCGGGGTCCTCCGAGGAGCGCAGGTGCAGCGTGCACAGCTCGACGCTGACCACGAGGACCACCGCCTCGGGGTCCGCGGCGCAGAACTGACTCGCCGCTCGCAGCGCCGGCATCGACGCGTAGCAGCCCATGAAGCCGAGGTGGTACCGCTGCACCCCGTCGGGGAGACCGAGGGCCCTGACAATCTCGTACTCCGGGCCCGGCGCGTGGAAGCCGGTGCAGGACACGGTGACCACGTGGGTGATGTCGGCCGCCTCGATGTCGGGGTCGACCGCGATGGCGCGCCGGGCGACCTCGACGAACAGCCGCGAGGCCTCGCGGACGTACCGCTCGTTGCGCTCCCGGGTGCCAGGGGACAGCAGACGCCCGCTCGCCCGATCGAAGAACACCGGGTCGGCGACGTCGGCCGTCAGCGACAGCTCGTCGATCACCGTGTGGCGGGTGTCGATGCCGGAGCCGTTGAACGAGGCTCCGACGATGCGCTGCGCCAGCCGTCCGATGTCGGGCTGGGCGGCGAAGACGTCGCGCACCTCGTCCTGCACGAGGAGGGTATCGGGGACGATCGTCTGCAGGGAACGGAGCCTGGCGGGTGGGCGCATGCTGTCACTCAAGCATGCGCCGGGTCCGCGCGGAAGGGGGTTGCGCTCGCCCTCAGAACCCCAGTGCGCGCGCGAGCTTCGAGCCGGATGCCGCGTCGCGACCACCGGCGGCGAAGATCGCCCTCTCCGCGGCGGCGAACAGCTCCTCCCGCCTCTCGGGATCGTCGGGGGCTGCGGGGCCGAGTTCCAGCTCCCACTCGCGCCACTCGCGCTGCACTCCGTGGCGGAGGTCGGTCGCCCTGACCCTGTCGTCCACGAACTCGGCGACGACGCCGGCCGGCCCCGTGAGCAGATAGGCCGTGCGGCCGTTCTCGATGCGCGCGAGGGGTGTCAGCTCCGCGGTGGTCCACCGGGCGAGAGCAGCGGAGACGGCGTCCGGAATGCCGTCATCTTCGCCGAGCGGCCAGCCGATCTCCAGCCGACCGTCACCCTCGCGGGGTCCCTTGATGTGCCAGCCCGCGTCAGGCCCGCCCGTGCGGCGTCGCAGCGCCACGCCGGAGCGGGAGAGGGCGGCGTCGGCCGTGTCGAGGTAGCGCGCGTCGAGCTCGCGCAGCTCTCCCTCCGACACCGCATCGACTCCGGGGATGTCCCGCCAGTCGGGCAGCGTCGTGTCCGCGTCGACGTCGTACTTGCGCTCGACCTCGACGGTGCGCGAGGGCTCGGATCCGGACGGCGCCTCAGACATCCGCGGGATTGATGTCCTCGAGGGACTCGTCGTACCAGTAGTCGATCTCGGTGGGGCCGTCGTGCGAACCGGTGTTCTGCGGTTCGCCCCGTCGGTTGTACACCACCTGGGTCTCGCTGTAGGGGACGATCAGCTTGTCGTCCGCGTCACCGAGGGGGATGATCTGCCCGTCCAGCGGGCCGCCGTGGAGTCGTGCGAGTGCCATGACCTCACCCTAGCGCCGTCACCGTCGGCAGGGGCGCCCACGTCACGGCGATGCCGAGAAGCGCCCCGAGCAGCATCCACGGACCGAAGGCGATGCGCGTGGCCCCGTCCGCCCTGCGCAGCGCCATCAGCACCAGGGCGTACAGCGCGGCGAGGACGAAGGCGGATGCCGCCCCCGCGGCGAGCGCGGTCCAGCCGTGCCACCCCAGCACCAGGCCGATGAGGGCGGCGAGCTTCACGTCGCCGCCGCCCATCCCCGACCTTCCGAGGATCCGCAGCGCCGCGTAGAAGCCGCCGAGGAGCACCATCCCCCACCCGGCGCGGATGAGCGCCGCGCTCTCCCCCGTGAGCATCGCCTCGGTCGCCGCGAGCAGCGCGGCCCCCGCCAAGGTCGGCAGCACGATGCGGTTCGGCAGTCGATGCGTGCGGGCGTCGATCACGGCGAGCGCGACGGCGATGACGAGGAGGGCCACGTGGGCGAGCACCACGAGCACAGTGCGGAGATCCATGACGGAAGGCTAGGCGAGCGGGAGCACCCGCGCCCGGCCCCTGTGGAGAACCTCGGTTGCACCTGTTCTCCGGCATCACGCGTCATGTCCGACGTTCGAACTATCGTCATCACGTCACCTTGTTTTATTCGTATATATGTTCGAGGATGGATGTATGGGTCAGTCCGCCGATGTCCGCGCCGTGGAGGTGCTGCGGCTGCGCCGTGAGATCAGCCGGATGCAGCGCCGCCGCAGCGAGCATCCGCTGCTCCCCCTCGCCCCCGCGCTCTCCTCCCTGCTGCCGGAGGAGGGCCTGCTGACGGGCAGCGCCTACACCGTCTCCCCGTCCCCGTCCCTCGTGCTCGCCCTCCTCAGCGCGGCATCGCAGAAGGGGCACTGGTGCGCGGTGATCGGCATGCCGACGCTCGGCGTGGAGGCGGCATCCGCCTTCGGCATCGATCTCGCCCGACTGATCCTCGTTCCGGCTCCCGGCGATCGCTGGCTGGCCGCGACCTCCGCCCTCGCCGAGGTCGTCCCGCTGATCGTCGTGCAGCCCGGCTCCCGTGTGCGCGATGCCGACGTCTCGCGTCTGAGCGCCCGACTGCGAGACCGCGGCACCACGCTGCTCGTCGCCGAGTCCGCCGCGTTCGGCCTCTGGCCGCAGAGCGAGGGCAGCATCCGTCTCCACGATCAGCACTGGCACGGGCTCGGCGCCGGCTGGGGCCTGCTCTCCGACTGCACGGCGACGGTGACGGCGCAGACCAGACGGAGCCCCGCGCCGTCGAGCGTGCTGGTGCGGCTGCCGGGGAGCAGCGGCGCCATCGAGACCGTGTCGCCGACCCCCTCTCTCACCGCGCTGCCTCCCCTGCGCGACAGGACCGCAGATGCTCCCGCCGATGAGGCGTCCTGGGCGGTGGCGGGATGACGGCTCCTCTCCGCGTGATCGTGCTGTGGTTCCCCGACTGGCCGCTGCGCGCCGCTCTGGGCGGCGCCCCGCCGCATCCGCCCACGGCTCTCGTGCAGGCGAACACGGTCGTCGCCTGCACCGCGTCGGCTCGGGAGCACGGCGTGCGCATCGGCCAGCGCCGCCGCGTCGCCCAGGGCCACCTCTCCTCGCTGCGGGTGCTCCCCCACGACCCGGCCGCAGACGAGCGAGCCTTCCTCCCCGTGCTGCGGATCCTCGAGCGGCACGCCCCCGGGGCGACGATCCTGCGACCGGGGCTCGCAGCCATCCGCGCCAGGGGCGTCTCCCGCTACCACGGAGGAGAGGATGAAGCCGGTCGCGCGCTGATCGCCATCCTCGCCGACGCCGGCTTCCCCGAGGTGCGCATCGGCATCGCCGACGGCCCGTTCACCGCAGAGCTCGCCGCGCGGGCAGCCGAACCCTGCGCCGTCATCCCGGCGGGGAGAGCACGGGAGTTCCTCGCCCCGCTGCCCGTCCAGGTGCTCCGCGACGAGCATCTCTCGGGGCTCCTGGTCCGGCTCGGCGTACGCACCCTCGGCGCGTTCGCCGCACTCGACGGACTCGAGGTGCGCGACCGGTTCGGCGAGCGCGGGGCACGCCTGCACGGCCTCGCCGCCGGTGCGGACTCCCGCCCCCTGACGCCGCTGCCTCCCGACCCGGAGCTGGTGCGGACGGTCGAGTTCGAACCAGCCCTGGCCGGCGCCGATCAGGTGGCGTTCGCGGTGCGGCAGACAGCGGATGCCGTGCTGCTCGCGCTCGCCGACGCCTCCGTCGTGTGCACCGAGGTGCGCATCGATCTGACCGACGACAACGGGAAGGTGTTCTCCCGCACCTGGCTGCATCCGACCTGCTTCGACGCCGCCGATCTCGTCGACAGGGTGCGCTGGCAGCTGGAGGCGCTGGCGACCGCGCAGGCGAAGGAGCCGATCGATGAGGCCAGGGCGTTCGGCGGCATCGTGGCGGTGCGCATCATCCCCGCCGCGGTCGACGACGCCGCTCATCATCAGCCGGGGCTGTTCGGTTCCGGCACCGACGAGCGGCTGCACCACGCCGTCTCGCGCGTGCAGACGATGCTCGGTCACCAGGGGGTCGTCACCGCGACGGTCTCCGGGGGCCGCTGGCTCTCCGACCGTCAGGTGCTCACGCCGTGGGGAGAGCGCGGCACCGCCCCCAGGGATCCGGAGCGTCCGTGGCCGGGCAGCCTCCCCGACCCGGTCCCCGCCGAGGTGTTCGCACCGCCGCGGCCGATCGGAGTGGTCGATGCCGCCGGAGCGTCCGTCGACATCGACGAGCGCGGGGCGCTCTCGGCGCCTCCCGCGCAGATCGACGGCGCCGCGGTGCAGGCTTGGGCCGGCCCCTGGCCCGTGCACGAGCGGCTCTGGGATCTCGCGCAGGGGCGGGTCGGGCATCGGCTGCAGATCGTCGACGAGAGCGACAGGGCGTGGCTCGTGTTCCGCACCGGCGTCCGCTGGTGGGCCGAGGGGAGGTACCGCTGATGGGCTGGCACAACCCGCCGCTCTCCTGGACGGAGCTGGAGCGCACCCTGAGCGGCAAGGAGCCGCTCTCCACGCCGACCCCCGCCGAGCCGCAGGGCACGAGGGAGGACGCGGGTCCGGTCAGCCGGCGCCGGCAGCGCATGCTCCCGACCGAGATCCCCCGCCCCGAAGACGCCGTGCCCTACGCCGAGCTGCACGCGCACTCGTCGTACTCCTTCCTCGACGGCGCGTCCTCCCCCGAGGAGCTCCTCGCCGAGGCGGAGCGGCTCGGCCTCTCCGCCCTCGCGATCACCGACCACGACGGCTTCTACGGCGCCGCACGCTTCGGCGAGGTCGCCGAGCACATGAAGGTCCAGGTGCAGACCGTGTTCGGCGCCGAGCTGTCCCTGGATCTGCCCGCACCGCAGCGCGGAGCCGCCGATCCCGCGGGCGAGCATCTGCTCGTCCTCGCCAGGGGCATGGAGGGATACCACCGCCTCTCCGGGGCGATCACCCAGGCGCAGCTGCGCGGCGGAGAGAAAGGACGTCCGGTCTACGACCTCGACGCGCTCGCCGACCGAGCGGGCGGCGAGTGGGCGATCCTGACCGGATGCCGCAAGGGCGCCGTGCGCCGAGGTCTGGAGCAGGGCGACGCCGAGACCCCGCTGCGGCGACTCGTCGACCTGTTCGGCCGCGATCACGTCGCCGTCGAGCTTTTCGACCACGGCGATCCCCTGGACACCCGGCGCAACGACGCCCTCGCCGACCTCGCCAGGCGGATGCGGCTGCCCGTGGTCGCGACGAACAACGTGCACTACGCGTCCCCTGACCGCGCCCGGCTCGCCGAGGCCATGTCCGCCGTGCGGGCGGTGCGCAGCATGGACGATCTCGACGGCTGGCTCCCCGCTCACGACGGGGCCCACCTGCGCAGCGGCGCGGAGATGGCCGCCCGGTTCCGGCGCTACCCCGGGGCGATCGAGCACGGGCTGGAGCTGGCCGCGGCATCCGCCTTCCCCCTCCGACGCGCGCGGCCCGCCCTCCCGACGCAGAAGGTGCCGGCCGGACACACCCCGATGAGCTGGCTGCGCAGGCTCGTGTGGGATGCCGTGCCCCAGAGGTATCCGAACCTCGACGCCGGCGGCCGCAGCCGGATCGAACGGGAGCTGAACGTCATCGAGGAGAAGGACTTCCCCGGGTACTTCCTCATCGTGCACGGGATCGTCGCGAAGGCGAGGGAGCTGGGCATCCTCTGCCAGGGGCGGGGCTCGGCCGCGGCGAGCGCGGTCTGCTACCTGCTGGGCATCACCGCGGTCGATCCGATCCTCTACGACCTCCCCTTCGAACGGTTCCTCGCCACCACCCGCGAGGAGGAGCCCGACATCGACGTGGACTTCGACTCCAGCCGCCGGGAGGAGATCATCCAGTGGGTCTACGACGAGTACAAGCGCGATCGGGCCGCTCAGGTCGCGAACGTCATCCAGTACCGGCCGAAGAACGCGGTGCGCGACATGGCGCGGGCGCTGGGGTTCTCCCCCGGCCAGCAGGACGCCTGGTCCCGCCAGGTCGACGGCTGGGGGTCTCAGCTGTCGGAGCAGGACGACACCGACCTCCCCGAGATCGTCCGCGACTACGCGAACCAGCTGATGAAGGCGCCGCGGCACCTCGGCATCCACTCCGGCGGCATGGTGCTCACCGAGCGCCCCGTGGGCGAGGTCGTGCCCGTGGAGCACGCGCGGATGGAGAACCGCACCGTCATCCAGTGGGACAAGGACTCCGCAGCCTGGATGGGGCTCGTGAAGTTCGACCTGCTGGGGCTGGGCATGCTCTCCGCCCTCCGGCACTGCTTCGACCTCATCGAGGGGAGCACCGGCGAGGTCTGGAAGCTCGAGACGATCCCCAAGGAGGAGCCGGCGGTCTACGACATGCTCTGCCGGGCCGACTCCATCGGCGTCTTCCAGGTGGAGTCGCGGGCGCAGATGGGTCTGCTCCCCCGTCTGCAGCCGCGCTGCTTCTACGACCTCGCGATCCAGATCGCCCTCATCCGCCCCGGCCCCATCCAGGGCGGAGCCGTGCACCCGTTCGTCCGGCTGAAGATGGAGAAGGACAGGACCCATGCCGAGAACGAACGGCGCGAGGAGCGCGGCGAGGAGCCGCTGACGATGCACGTCCCATATCCGCATCCCGCCCTGAAGAAGGTGCTGGAGCGCACGCTCGGCATCCCCATCTTCCAGGAGCAGCTCATCCACATGGCGACGATCATCGGCGACTGCACGGCGGACGAGGCCGATACGCTGCGTCGGGCGATGGGGTCGAAGCGCGGTCTGGAGAAGATCGACAGCATCCAGAAGCAGCTCTACGCGGGGATGGCGCGGCACGGGCTGTCGCAGGAGGCATCCGACCGGATCTACGCGCAGATCCAGGCGTTCTCGAACTTCGGCTTCGCCGAGTCCCACTCCCTCTCCTTCGCCCTGCTCGTCTACGCCAGCTCCTGGCTCAAGCTGCACTACCCCGCCGCGTTCCTGGCGGGACTCCTGCGGTCTCAGCCGATGGGCTTCTATTCGGCGTCGACACTGACGGGCGATGCGCGTCGACACGGCGTGGAGGTGCGCAGGCCCGATCTGCACCTGTCCGGAGCGACCGAGACCCTGGAGGCCCTGTCGGATTCCCGGGCGGCCACCGGACGGGACTCCTGCCTCATCCAGGCGGAGCCGCCGCTGAAGACCCGGTTCGACCGCACCGCCCCCGATGAGACGGCCGCGCACCGTCGCGACGGCGGCTACGCCGTACGGCTCGGCCTGGGCGGCATCCGCGGGATCGGCACGCCGTTGGCCGAGAGGATCGTCGGCGAACGAGAGGCGCACGGCCCCTACCGCGATCTCCACGACCTGGTGCGCCGCACGGATGCCACGACCGCCCAGCTCGAGGCCCTCGCGACCGCGGGCGCCTTCGACTGCCTGGGTCTGACCAGACGCGAGGCCATCTGGCTGGCCGGGGCGGCCGCCGAGGACCGCGCGCGCTTCCTCCCCGGCACGACGATCGCCGTGCAGCCGCCGCTGTTCCCCGACCAGTCGGGCTACGAGCAGCTCGCGGCCGATCTCTGGGCGACGGGGGTGTCCACCGACGACCATCCGATGACGCACTTCCGCGCGCAGCTGAGGGAGCGCGGGGTGATCACGTCTGCGCAGCTGCGGGAGCACGAGAGCGGGCGTCGGATCGAGGTCGCCGGGCTCGTCACGCACCGGCAGCGTCCGGAGACCGCCGCCGGCGTGACCTTCATCAATCTGGAGGACGAGCACGGGCTGGTCAACGTGATCTGCTCACGGGGCGTGTGGGCGCGCTACCGGCGCATCGCCCGAGACTCCCCCGCCCTCATCATCCGCGGCATCCTGGAGAGATCCGCCGAGGGAGTCGTGAACGTGCTCGCCGATGCCTTCGAGGATCTGCGCACCGGGCTCGCCCACCGATCGCGGGACTTCCAGTGAACGGGCCCCCGCGCCGACGTCACCAGACGCGTTCGGCCGGGGGCTCCGGAGTGCGATCGGCTCCACCCCAGCGGTCGGCCTCGGCCTTCGCCGCCTCGGCGGCGGCATCCGCTCCGCGCAGCGCCGCCTTGGCGCTCGCACCGCCGCCGTCGGGCATCACGGAGAGCACGGTGTGCGCGCCGTGCCCGCCGATCATGACGGTGCAGTCGAGGACGCGCCCGAGCCACCGGCTCACCTCGCCGCGCGGATCCTCGGCGCGGCGGTAGCGGATGCCGGTGTCGAGGTCGATGACGGCGAAGACGACCGCCTCGTCGGCGGCGTCGTCCCTCTGCTCCGTCACCTCGACGCGGTGCCCGCGCGCGATGGCGAGCTGCGCGTTCAGCACGAGCTTTCTGTCCATGGAACCACCCTATGATCCGGCGCGGAGAAGACAAGACCCACGGGCGCTCAGAAATATTCGTAGATTTCTTTGTCCCCCAAATGGCGGACAAGACATTTTCGCGATATTCTGATATGAGTAGCGGGGGCTACCGGCTGAGAACTGGGGAAACAGCCGACGAGAGCAGCGAGATCTTCGCCGCCTCCCCTACCGTCCGGGATGGGCGGTGAGCCCTCTCGAGCGATTCGATCTGGGGCGAAGCGACTCGGGAGGGCAACCAGTTCCCCTGGCGCCGACCTAGTCTCGGTCCCCGACGTGCCCCGGCGCCGTGACGGAGAGCACGCGCTCGACGAACGCTGCGTACTCCTCCATGTAGTGCCGGAGGAAGCCCTCCGTGCCGGCATCCGCCACCTCGCCATCGGGCCCGAACACGTCGGGCTTGAATGTGATGTACGCCTCCGGCGCGTTCAGCTGCGGCGCATTGAGGAAGCTCAGGACGCTGCGCATGGACGACTGCATCACCGCGGTGCCGATCGCCCCGGTCGAGGCACCGATGATCCCTGTGGGGGTGCGCGCGAAGGAGTTGTGCCCCCAGGGCCTGGATCCCCAGTCGATCGCGTTCTTGAGCGGACCGGGGATGGACCGGTTGTACTCCGGCGACACGAACAGCAGCCCCTCCGACTCCTCGACCGCGCTCTTGAACGCGGTCACCGCAGGGGCCGGACTCTGCTCGTCGTCACGATCGAAGAGCGGCAGGTCGCGGATCGAGATCTCGGTCAGCTCCAGACTCGGAGGCGCGAGCCGTACGAGCGCCTTCGACAGGATGCGGTTGATCGAGTCCCGGGAGAGGCTGCCGACGAGATAGCCGATGCGGTAGGTCATGGAGTGCTCCTTCACGGTCGGGGTGTCGTCTCCGGTATACGCCCTCTGGCCCACCGGACGCCAGAAGATCTAGGATCTCGGGCAGAGGGAGTCGACATGAAGCTCATCCAGGTCGCGCAGCGCGCCACGGATCTCGACCGCGCCGCCGCGTTCTACAGCGACCTGCTCGGCACAGAACCCGCCGCACGCTTCGATCCGCCCGGACTGCTCTTCTTCGACCTCGACGGCGTGCGGCTGCTGCTCGATGCGGGAGCGGCGAGCGCGCTGCTCTACATCGAGGTCGTCGACATCCACGGCGCCGTCGAGCGGCTGCGGGCGGCGGGCACGACGATCGTCGGCGAGCCGCACGTGATCTTCAGCCATGCGGACGGCACCCTCGGCCCCGCGGGCACCGACGAGCGGCAGGCGTTCATCGTCGACAGCGAGGGCAACACGATCGGCCTGGTCGAACAGCGCCCCGCCTGAGCGGATCACCCTTCGGATCGGTGGGCCGCGAGGAACACGTCGAGCGCACGTGCCACGTGCCCTGCCGTATCTCCGTTCGGCAGGGCCTCGTCGTCGCCGAGGAGCATGGCCCGGTTGACGGGCTCTCCCATCACCAGCCAGTTGAGCTGGGTCGCGGCGAGGACGGGATCGGACGCGCGCAGGATGCCGGCGGCATCCATCCTGCCGATCACCTCGGCGAGGGAGTCGATCGCCCGCTGCGGGCCGTTGAGGTGCAGCGAACGGGCGAGGTCGGGGAACTGCGGCATGAGGCCGATGACCAGTCGGCGGAGCGCGAGGAGACCCGGGTCGAGCACGGTCGAGAGCTGCTGCTCGAGGATCGGGGCGAGCACGGTGCGCGCATCCGCTCCGTCGCGCAGAACCGGAGGGGCGCCGAGCACGCGCTCGCTCGCCGCGCTGGTCTGCGATCCGACCAGCGCGAGGAACAGGCCCTCCTTGCCGCCGAAGTGGCTGTACAGCGTCTGCTTGGCCACTCCAGACACCCGAGCGATGGAGTCCATCGTCACCGCCTCGTACCCGTGGGCGAGGAACTGCTCCTGGGCGGCGGCGAGGATCGACTCGCGCTTGCGCACCGAGCTCGGGCGGAGATCCGCTGCACCCCTTGACGATTTCATACTCATGAGTCTAGTTTATAGAAATCATACCGAACAGTCTTGAAATTGGAGATGACGATGGACAGCAGAAAGCCCCTCGAGTTCGAGGCTGAGCTCACCCACCCGGTCGAGGCCGCGGCGTGAGCGCGCTCACCACCCCACGCGGCGATCGCATCGTCTACGACGACCTCGGAGCACCGGGCGCGCCGACGGCGGTCTTCATCGCCGGCGCCGGCCCCACACGTGCCGACGACCCGATCACCTTCGCCACAGGTGAAGCCTTCGCCGCACTCGGCGGACGCGCCCTGATCGCCGACAGACTCGGGCGCGGCGAGAGCATATCGGAGGGTCCGATCGAGCTCACCGCCCAACTCGACGCGATCGAGGCGCTCGCCCGAGAGGCGGAGGCTCCCGTCATCCTGATCGGCCACTCCTCCGGATGCGCGATCGCGATGCTCGCGGCCTCTCGCGTGGCGGAGCTGGCCGGACTCGTGCTGTGGGAGGCTCCGCTCGGACTCTTCGAGGGCGGCGCGCCGTCGTGGTGGGCGCGCGTGCGCGAGTCGATCGACGCCGGTGACCTCGAGGAGGCCGTCGCGAGGTACATGGTCGGGATGCCGCCGGAATGGCTCGAGGGGCTCAAGAAGTCCCCCGACTACCCCGGGTTGATCCACAGTTGGATCCCCGACGGAGAGGCTCTGGCCGCGGTCGAGGAGAGCGGCTACCGGAACGCGCTCGCCCCTGTCGCCGCACCCGTCGTCGCCCTCGTCGGCACGGAGACCTTCCCCGGCATGATCGCCACGGCCGACGCGCTCGCGGAGGCCGCGTCAGACGGCTACTCGGAGCAGCTGGCCGGCGCATGGCACTCCTGGGAGCCGCAGGCGATGGCTGAGAGGCTCGCGCGTCTCGCCGGGATGGCGCTCTAGCCGCCGGCGATCAGCCTCAGGAACGCGGTCGCATCGTGGCTGCGGCCTGCAGCAGAGCCCTCGCAACCGGGGCGGACGGGTGCGCCCCTTGCTTCCACACCGCGCCGAGCTGCCTCTGGAAGACGACGTGATCCACGCGGATGCGCATCAGCCGCCGATCCTGCAGATACGACTCCGCGGCACGCGTGCTGATGACGGCCGGGGCGACGCCTGATGCCGCCGCCTCCAGCACCGCAGTGTTGCTGGGCAGCTCCAACGCCGGCGCGGCGAGGGCGGAACGCTCCACACCATGGGCGAGGAGGGCGGCCATGACGACATCGCGGCATCCCGAACCCTCCTCCCTCGTGACGAGCGGCATCGCAGCGAGAGCCCACGGACTGATGTGCCCTCGACGCGCCCAGGGATGGTCGGGTGCGACGAGCACCGCGAGCTCATCGTTCGCGAGGAACGCGTAGCGGAGGCCGCGCGGCGGCTCGCTGCCTTCGACGAAGCCGAGATCCGCCTCTGATTCGGCGACCAGGCGCACGACGTCGCGCGTGTTGGTCGCCCGCGACCGCACAGCGCGCTGATCGCCGCCGCTCGCGGCGTACGACCTGATCCACTGGGGAAGGAAGTACTCGGCGATCGTGAGACTGGCCGCGACGGTCACCGCCCGCGAGCCGGCGAGGATCTCGTCGAGCTCTGCGTCCATGACAGCGGCCGCGGCGAGAACGGGCGTGGCCCTCTCGATGATTGCCGCGCCCTCCTCTGTGAGCTGCGACGAGCGCGCTGCGCGGATCACGAGCTGCCTGCCCAGTCGCAGCTCCAGCCGTCGGAGCCGGAGGGATGCTGCCTGCTGAGTGATGCCGAGCTCGCTCGCGGCGAGGGTGATCGACCCTGTCCGGGCGATCGCCTCGAGCAGTTCGAGCGCCCTCAGGTCGGGCATAGCGGGGCTGAGCACAGTCTCATCGTAACCACAACCATGGCTTGTGAGGCAGCAACCAACGGTTCGTTGTTGCCGACTATCGGCGTTCGTAACGTGAGATGTGCGGGCGCCGATGGAGATGCGCCTCACCTGAATGGAGAGATTGTGTCCAAGATTCTCATCGTCCTGTACCCCGACCCCGTGACCGGCTATCCGCCGGTGTATGCGCGGGACAGCATCCCTGCGATCACCTCGTATCCCGGCGGAGCGACCGTCCCCTCCCCCCGGGCCATCGACTTCGTTCCCGGCCAGCTGCTCGGGAGCGTGTCCGGGGGGCTCGGCCTCAAGGACTGGCTGGAGTCGGAGGGGCACACGGTCGTGATCACGAGCGACAAGGAGGGCGCGGACTCGGTCTTCGAGAGGGAGCTCCCGGATGCCGACATCGTCATCTCGCAGCCGTTCTGGCCTGCGTATCTGACGGCGGAGCGGATCGACAGCGCGAAGAACCTCCAACTCGTCATCACCGCGGGCATCGGATCAGACCACACCGATCTGAACGCCGCGAACGCCCGGGGCATCACGGTCGCCGAGGTGACGTACAGCAACAGCATCAGCGTCGCGGAGCACACCGTGATGCAGGTTCTCGTGCTCGTGCGCGACTTCGTGACGCAGCACCAGATCGCGGTGGACGGCGGATGGAACATCGCAGATGCGGTGGAGCGGTCGTACGACCTGGAGGGGATGCGCGTCGGCGTGTTCGCTGCGGGCCGCATCGGCCGCGCCGTCATCGAACGTCTGGCGCCGTTCGGCGTGCGCCTGAGCTACACCGACCGCTTCCGCCTGCCTCAGGAGTACGAGGAGAAATACGGCCTCACCTTCCACGAGAGCATCGAGGACCTTGTCAAGGACGTCGACGTGCTCACGGTCCACGCACCGCTGACCGAGGAGACCAGGGGCCTGCTGGACGACGACCTGCTGGCGACGATGCCGCGAGGCGCCTACATCGTGAACCCCGCTCGCGGGGCGATCGCCGACCGCGACGCGATCGTGCGTGCGCTCGAGTCCGGCCACCTCGCCGGGTACGCGGGCGACGTGTGGGATCCCCAGCCGGCGCCGGCCGACCACCCGTGGCGCACGATGCCCCACAACGCCATGACCACGCACACGTCTGGCACCTCCTTGTCAGGGCAGGCCCGATATGCGGCCGGCACCAGGGAGATCCTCGAGGACTGGTTCGCAGGAGACCCGATCCGCCCCGAGTACCTGATCGTCGAGGGCGGCGGCTACCGCGGCACAGGCGCCCACTCGTACGCGCAGCAGCCGACCCAGGCCGGAACCTGAGCACACCACCTGCGAGGGGCGGGTCGAGCTCCAGGCTCCCTGCCCCTCGCACGCTCTCACCCCGTCAGGAGCTCGCGGCATCCGTCTCCGGCGGCCTGACCATCGCCGTCCTCGGCCTTGCCGGAGACCTCACGGGGACACCGATCCTGATAGCCGCATTCGGGTCGTCGTGCACGCGATGATGCCCGTCGCCTGGTGGAGCCTCGGCCTCGCCGTGGGGCTCGCTATGGCGACGATGGCCCTCGCCCGCGTTATCCATCCGCCCGCGGGCGGTACTCCGATCGCGATCATGATGACGCACGCGGGGTGGGGCTGCCTGTTCACCCCGGTGCTCGTGGGGGCGGTCGTCCTCAGCTCCTGCGCCCTGGCGTACCGGCTGCTGCTGAGGAGGGTCTCACGACCTCGGGACTGAGCGCCTCGCCCCTTACGGGCCGACCATCGGCGCGTGGCGCACGGCGATCAGACGGTCCATCGTCTCCAGGAGCCTGACCGAATCCGGTCGGGTGTCGTCGGCCGGACGGTGCATGAGGGTGCGCAGCGAGCTCAGCGCGAGGAGGATCGCGGCATCCGCCACCTCGGGCGACCCGGCACGCTCCTCGATGAGCAGACCGAACTCGGCCTTCAGCGCTCCCATCCACTGCGTGAACGTCGCGACGAGCTGCGGCTGCTCCGTGACGAGCTTCTTGAGCCTCGTGCGCTCCACGCCCGAGCTCATCGAGTCGGCGAGGAGATCACAGATCGCGGGCATGAGCTCCCCCGTCGCCGAGCGGAACCGCGCAGCCGCCTCCGGAGAGATGATCTGCTCCGGCAGGTTGAGGGCCGCCGCCGTCTTCGACGGGAAGTAGTTGAAGAAGGTGCGGGGCGAGACCCCCACCTCCTCGCAGATCTGCTCGACGGTCGTTCCGTCGAGCCCTTGACGTTCGACCAGGCGCAGGGCAGCCTCGTGCAGCGCTTCCCGCCGCAGCTTCTTCTTGCGCTCACGAAGCCCCTCGGGCTCCCCTGCGCTCTGGTCGTTCGTCATATCAGCTCTGCACCTTGATCGTCCCGGTCTCGCTGATGCCGGCGTCGTCCGCCATCTCCTGCAGAGCCGAGCGGGTGCGCAGCGGCGGAGCCTTGAAGAACCAGCTCAGCACGAACGCGAGCATCAGCACCCCGAAGCCTACCCAGTAGATCACGTCGATCGCCTGGGTGAAGCCGACCATGAAGGGCTTGGTGAGCGCGGCATCCGCGCCGTTCAGGAACGACGTGTCGCTGACCGAGCTGCTCGATCCGTTCGATGCCTCTGACGTGCCCTTGTTGATCTTCTCGGCGATGTCGGGGACGAGCTGGTCCACCCAGTAGGTGCGCTGGGCCTTGTCCGACCAGTCCACAGACACGGTGCCGTCCGTCACGGAGGCGTGAGCCTTGTCGGCGACAGCCTGGAGCGCCTTGGCCTCGGCGGCCGGGGTGGCCTCCGCGACCTTCTGGTCGATCACCGTCTGCGCGGCGGCGGCCGGAAGCTGCCCCGCGGCGACGGCCTGGTTCACGGAGTCGGTCACCGCGGTCGTCACGGCTTCGCCCGCCGAGGCCTTCGCCTCGGTCACGCCCTTGTCGAGCTGCGACTGGATGTTCTCCTGCAGCGGGCCGACGATCGGCGTCCACAGCTGCTCCATGACGGCCTTGTTCTGCTTCTCGCCGGCGACGGCGGGATCCAGCGCGGCGTTCAGAGCGGCCGTCAGCGTGGGCTTGTCGCCCATGCTGTGCGTGATGTTCGTCGGAAGCAGGGTGAACAGCACCGACAGCATGATCGCGGTACCCAGCGTTCCACCGATCTGACGGAAGAACGTCGCTGCGCTGGTGGCGACGCCCATATCGGGCGCCTCGACCGCGTTCTGGCTCGCCATGGTGAGCGACTGCATCAGCTGCCCGAGGCCGAGACCGACCACGAACATGCCGATCATCATGAACCACACCGAGGTGGTCGACGAGACGAACGTCAGGAGCAGGAAGCCCACCGCCGTGGTCAGGGTGCCGGTGCGCGGGAAGATGCCGTACTTGCCGGTGCGCGCGGTGATCTGGCCGGCCGCCATCGAGGAGGCCATGAGACCCACCACCATCGGCAGCATCGCGAAGCCCGACTCGGTCGGGGTGAGACCGGCGACGATCTGCATGTACAGCGGGATCGTCATCATGGCGCCGAACATGCCGAAGCCCACGAGCACGCCGATGATGGTCGCCCACGAGAACGTGTTCGAGCGGAAGAGGCGGATCGGGATGATCGCGTCGTTCTTCATGGCGATCTCGATGAGCACGAATCCGATGGCGCCGAGTCCACCGATCACGTAGCAGGCGATCGAGGCGATGGAGCCCCAGCCCCACTCGCGACCCTGCTCGGCGACCAGCAGCAGCGGTACGAGCGCGACGATCACCGCGGTCGCTCCCCACCAGTCGATGCGCGGGTTGTCGTGCTTCGCGACCTTCGGCAGGTGCAGGAAGGTGATCACCATGCCGAGCGCGATGAGGCCGATGGGCAGGTTGATGAGGAAGACCCAGCGCCAGCCGGAGATCCAGAGGATCTCGTTGGCACCTGCGAAGAGACCGCCGACGAGCGGGCCGATCAGCGAGGAGATGCCGAACACGGCGAAGAAGTAGCCCTGGTACTTGGCGCGCTCGCGCGGGGCGAGGATGTCGGCCATGATCGCGAGCGGCAGCGACATCAGTGCGCCGGCGCCGATGCCCTGGAAGGCGCGGAAGCCGGCCAGCATCAGCATCGACGTCGAGAACGTCGACAGCACGGAGCCGATGATGAACACCGTGATGCCGAAGATGAACAGCGGGCGGCGCCCGAAGATGTCGGAGAGCTTGCCGTAGATCGGCACGGAGATGGTCGACGTGATCAGGTACGCCGTGGTGACCCAGGCCTGCTGGTCGAGGCCGTGCAGGTCGTCGCCGATCGTGCGGATCGCCGTGCCGACGATGGTCTGGTCGAGAGACGACAGGAACATTCCGGCCATGAGGCCGTAGATCACGAGGAGGATCTGACGGTGCGTCATGATCGGCTTCGACGCGTCAGATTTCGCGACCGGCGTGGCACCGGTGCGGGTGGAGACAGTTGACATTCCAGCCCTTCGGAAGGCGTGAGGATTATTGCAGACGTGCAATATTACACGACTGCAAGATTAGTGCGGGCTGAGAGTGTCGGATGCGCCTCAGACTGGATGCATGGACGT
Organism: Microbacterium sp. LWH10-1.2; assembly: GCF_038397765.1. Lineage (NCBI taxonomy): Bacteria > Bacillati > Actinomycetota > Actinomycetes > Micrococcales > Microbacteriaceae > Microbacterium > Microbacterium sp. LWH10-1.2. Next base: position 1,044,996 of record NZ_CP151638.1, on the reverse strand, counting down.
GCACCGGATCGTTCCGAACCTCACCGTGACCGACCTCCCGCGCGCGGTCGCCGAGCACACGACTGCGCTCGGCCTCCGCGTGCTCATGGACCACGGGTGGATCGTCACCCTCGGCGACGACGAGGGTCATCAGCTGAGCCTCATCACGCGGGATGCCACGGCATCCGTCGCACCCGACGTCTCCGTCTTCGTCGACGATGCCCGCGCCGCACTCGCCCGCGTGGAGTCGGCCGGGTTGGAGATCGTCCATCCGCTCACGGACGAACCCTGGGGCGTCACGCGCTTCTTCTACCGTGGTTCCGACGGGCGGGTCGTGAACGTCGGCATGCACACCATCGCGTGAGCGTCCAGGCGCGCTCGCACTGCCCACACCGCCCGCTCAACGCACGAAGAGCGGCTGCGCGTCAGAGCGCCGGCCGAGCACCCTGCGGATCACGCCAGTAGGTCTGCACCCGAACGCCTCCGACGAGTTCCACCACCGCGCGGGGACGATACCCGAGCCTTTCGTAACGCGCATCGTTCGCCGGGTTCGACGACTCCAGGTACGTGGGGATCCCGGCATCGTCATAGTGGGCCAGGGCCGCTCGGAGCAATGCCATGCCGTGCCCGCCGCCGCGGGCCTCGGGCGCCACACCGAGCAGTGTCAGGTAGGCATGCGGATCGCTGGGCCGGGCATCGGCGAACCTGGCACCGGCCTGTTCCAAGGCGGCAGCAGCCTCCGGGTCGAGCAACTCGCCGACCAGCGCGTCGTAGGCAGCATGGGCCTCGACGGAGATCTCGTCCTCACCCGGCGGGTACCACACGGAGACCGCGCGAAGAGCGCCGCGCGTGCTCGCACCCTGCGACTCGCCCTCGCCATCGGAGCCGCCCTCGAGCACTCGCGACTCGGAGAAGCGCAGGGCTTGTCCGACCATGAACCGCCAGTACGCACCGGCCACCTGCGGACGCGTCTCGACATCGGGGAACGAAGGCCCCCAGACGGGATCGTCCAAGAACGCCGCCGTGAGGATTCGCGTCATCTCGTCGAGGTCGCCGGACGTCGCCGGTCGCAGTCCGTGCGGGAGTGTCTCGTGTGTCATGCGGTCCTCATCTCGTTGCGGGTATGCGGGGCGGTCTGCAGACGAGTCTCACCGACCCGCCGAAGGGTCGCGGGATGACCGAGCAGATCGATGAGCGCGTCACCGTGGGTGAGCTGCGGATGATGCCCGGCCCCGGGCACAGAGATCAGCTCGACGTGGGGAAGCGACTCCAGGTGCGCGACCGCGGCAGGGTCGAGCGGGTCCTCGCTTCCGGTGATGATGCGCACCGGGCCGTGGAATCGCCCCAGCGCGTCGCGGAGCTCGGCTCGCCATCGCGTCGATCCGGCGGAGGTGAGCTGCTCGGCCGCGCTCTTCGCACGACCTCTCCGGAGATCGCGGATGCTGCTCTCGAGAGCCTTCGCGCTCGCATCCGCGCCGGTGAGTCGGCGTGACAGCTGCACGGGATCGGCACGCCGCAAGAAGGCGCGAATGAGTATCCGCACACGCGCCGCCCCGCGCACCGGCGCCTGCAGGAAGAAGGGCGCGATCAGCGTGAGGGACTCGATCCGTTCGGGGAACCGGTCGGCGGCGATGACCGCCGCTGCTGCGCCGATCGAGTGGCCGATGAGTGCGGCGGGTTCGTCCCCGAGCATCGCGGGCAGCCAGCGCTCCCAGTCGCGAATGCCCGTTCCACCGCTCAGCCCGAGACCGGGCAGATCGACCGCTCGCGCGCCGATGCCCGATGCCACGTCCGACCAGGTGTCTGCGTTGACCGGCAGCCCGGGGAGGATCACTCGACGGGATCCCGATGCTCCCAGCTCGAAGGTCCGCACACCGGCGACGTCGACGAATCGGCGCTCGTCACCCGCGGCCGCACCGAACCGATGCGCGGCGAGATGGTCAGCCCACCGTTCGAGCGACACCCGCACGTCGGGCAGGCGGAGCCCGTGCCGGTCGGCGAGCTCGATCGCGGATGCTGTGGGATAGCGATCGGCGGACAGGAAGCCGAGGGTCTCGGGGTCAGCCCGGGTGATCCATCGAGGCAGCCGTGTGATGACGCTCGCCGGCACCTTCAGCCTTGGGACGTTCGCCCCGAGGTGTCGTCCGACGCCCGTGAGCAGATCAGCCAGCAGCGGAGTTGCGTCGTCGAGAATCCAATAGGCCGCGCCCACGGCATCGGGATCGACCGCTGCCGTGGCCATGAAGGCCGCGAGATAGTCGACCGTGACGACCGGAAGGAAGGTCGCGGCGCCTCCGGGCAGCGCGGTCGCAGTCCCGTCCCAGATCTGCTCGACGGTGCTCGCCAATCCGATGTGCTGGTCGGACTCCCCCGTCGCGCTGTCCCCGATCACGCTGGCCGGATTGACGATGGTCCAGGGAACGCCGCGCTCCCGGGCCCGGGCCTGGAAGACGGCGTCGGATTCCACCTTCGACGCCTCGTAGCCGCCCAGTTCCGCGTAGACCGCCGCGCGGTGCTCCTCCGACCAGGGAACGGCGTCGGGGTCCTGCCCACCGACGCGGTACCCCGAGACGTGAACCACGCGCTGCAGCATCGGGAGTTCTGCGGCGAGATCGATGAGCTTCTCGACGATGCCGACGTTCGCGGCCCGCGCTTCCTCGGCGGGCATCCCGAATCGGTAGGCACCGGCGCAATTGTGGATCTCGGTGACGTGCGCGAAGGCCGCCGCGCCACCCACCAGGATCTCCGGCGCGTCGAAGTCGGCGATCTCGATGTCGATGCTCCGCGCCAGACCATGCTTCCGCAGCCATGCCTCGACGCGCGCGCCGGATGCGGCGCTCCGCACTGCCGCGGTGACGTTCACACCGGCCTCTGCGAGCGTCAGCACGAGGTGTCGGCCGACCAGCCCCGAAGCCCCGAGCACGAGGGCGTGACGCGGGGTGTCCTGGGCGCTCATCTGGATCCCCCGGCGTTCTCGACGCGCCGCTCGATCAGTTCCGCGACGACGTCGGCAGCCGATTCCAGAGGCAGGGTGCTCCGCGTGGCACGGGAGACGATGACGGCGCCCTCGATCATCGAGACGATGACGGTCGCGAGCGAGCGGGACTCCTCGGCGGCGAGGCCGTTCCCCTCGAGGAGCGAGGCCGTCGGCGCGATCCACGACTCGAACGCGCCGGCGCAGGCCTGCCGCAGCCGTTCGCTCTCGGCGCCCATCTCCAGCGTCACGACGGAGACCGGGCATCCCAGCCGGTAGTCGCTTTCGCTGACGATGCTCGCCAGTGCGCCGATCGCCGCGCGTGCCGCACCGGCCGCATTGCCCGTCGAGACCGCGGCCTCGGCGATCAGCGCCTCGAACTGCGTCGCGGCGAGCTCGACCGCGGCGACGCCCAGCCCCACCTTCCCGTCGGGGAAGTGGAAGTAGATCGACCCCTTAGGGGCGTCAGCGTGATCGATCACCGCATTCAAGCCCGTGCCGCTGTAGCCGCTGGTCTGGATGAGTTCGAGCATGGACGCCGCGAGTCGCGCCCGGGTCTGGTCGCCTTTGGAGGTCATGCGACTCAGAATAGACCGGTCTACATATTTTTACAATCCGGAGTGCTGACCGTCGCAGCGCCGGATGGCTTCGAGCTTCTCGGCCATGAGTGGCGTCTCCACAGGCGCAACCGCCGACGTCAGCCCACCGCTCGCGCCCACGTGATGGCATCGAGCGGCTTCCGCTCCCGGCTCGTTCCCGCGCCCGCGAGCTGTCGAGCACCGGCCTCCGGCACACCGATCGCCGCCATGGTGGTCACTTCCCAGTGCGGAGGAACCTGGAATTCGTCAGCCACCGCCGCCCGGTCGAACGCGCGGAACTGGTGGACGTGCATCCCCATCTCGTAAGCCTGGAACGTCAGGTGCGCCAACGCCTGACCGAGGTCGTAGTGCGCGAACTCCGAGTACTCGAAGTCAGAATCCTCGACGTGACGGTGAGCGAGATTCGCCAGGAGAAGCCCGGCGCCTGCGGCCCAGATCGAGGAACTGCGCGCCAGGTGGGCCGTCAACCGTCGGTGGACATCATCACCGCGGCGCCCCACGATGAACGACCAGGGTTGCGAGTTGCCCGCCGAAGGCGCGTGCCGTGCCGCATCGAGGAGGGCATCCACCTCTTCACCGGAAAGAGTGCTGCGCGGATCGAACCGAAGAGGACTGAACCTCCCCCTCACGAACGGGTGCAACTGAACGTGGGTGACTGCCGGCATGGAACCATCCAACCAGCGGGAGGCTCTTCGGATTCCCCCCTGCCGACTTCGTGATAGTCATGGATCATGACCAGCCAGTACTTCTTCTCGAGCGAGTCGGACCGGATCGACCGCACGCTCGTGCACCGGTGGTTGTCTGAGGCGTCGTACTGGGCGGTCGGTCGCCCCCGAGCGGTGCAGGACGCAGCCATCGACTCGTCGCGCAACTACGGCGTGTGGAACGAGACCTCTGGGGAGCAAGTCGCGTATGCCCGCGTCATCACGGACGGCGTGACGTTCGCCTGGCTCTGCGACGTGTTCGTGGCTCCTGAGGTGCGAGGCGTCGGCGTGGGAAAGATGCTGATGTCTGGTGTCATCGCCGACCTCGAGCCGTTGGGGTTGCGCCGGACTCTCCTTGCGACGGCAGATGCGCACGGGCTCTACGAGCAGTACGGCTTCTCCGAGCTGCCGGTGCCCTCTCAATTCATGGCTCGAATGCAGTCCTGAGACCGCCTTGTTGATGCCGACACGGCGTCAACCGGCGATGCGCGGCATGCCGGGTGCTCCCCCATTACGATCGGCGAGCCCGCCGGAGACTCTCGTCGCAGTACAGCGCTAGGCGGCCGCCGCGATCTTGAGGCGTCGTCATGCCACGCCCTGACTCACCGCGAAAACAACCAAGTCGGTCGATCCTCATGCAAGACGGCAGAGAAAAAGCCCCGGAGATCCGCGTGTTTCTGCGGTTCTCCGGGGCTATCTGGTCGGGCTGACAGGATTTGAACCTGCGACCCCTTGACCCCCAGGCGTCCAGATGGCCTCGCTGGGACCAGAACCCGCGTGTTTCCGGGGATCTGAGCGCGCGGAACACGTCACGACATGCATGGTTTGCATGATTCTGGTCCCCTTTTGGTCCCCCTCGCGCCACGAGTTACCCGGCGCGCTTCGCTGGTAAGCATCTGTCGGCTCAGAACAGCACCCGTTACGTCCATACCGCGCGACCACCCTCACGCGCCCTCAGATCTCCGCCGCCGCTCCCTCTTCGGCGGGGATGGCTTGCCACGTCCCTCGGTCGTCAACGATGCGGACGCGGTACGCATCGAAGCGTTGTTTGATGTCCCAGAGCTCAGAGCCTTCTCGATATCGACCTAGCAGCTCATCCGCCTGTCCAGTGAGGCTGACAGCAAGGAGCCGAACCACGAGTTCGTTCACGTCACCGATGAGAAAGGTTTCCGCGTGATCAGGAAACGAGCCACGATCGGCGTGCTTCACCGAGTTATAGTTGCTCGCGATCGCTTTGGCGAGCCCAATCTGGCTGTAGATATAGTCACCCCACCGAATCCCTAGGAACTCCAGGCAGCGGTAAATATACGTCGACGTCGTAGGTCGATTGCGGTGGTAAGTGGCTTCTTCGCCCAGGCGTTCGCCAAGCAGCTGCCCCGCCGCTTCAAGACTCATCGAGGTCGACATGACAACATCCTCTGCGAAGCGATGCCGACGTCCAATGATCGCGACCGCCGGCAGAATGAACCGTTCCCAGGCCTCATAGCTCGCCGCCCATGCCGCGAGCCCGTCTGCGCCGAGCTCTTGGAGCACGAGCATGGGACGCCCGAGCTTCTTCTTCGACGGAATGGGCTGCGCACGCTCCCGAATAGTGCGAGCGCTGACAACCTCAGCAAAGGGATGATCGAACACTTCGCCACTCATGAGATGCGCAGCGATACCCTCATCGCGCACCCGGTGCTCACGGAATGAGAGAGCAGTTCCGAAGAGGAACACCAATAGGTGCAGGACCTTGCGTTGCTCGACGAGGTGGTCAGCGAAGGGGCGAGGGTCGTCCCACTCGCTCTCCAGCACGACATAGTCCTCAAGCTCGTGGACGCGCTCGTACCCATCTTCTCGCGCTGCAAACCGCCATGTCCCCCTCACTCGGAGCGTGGCGTCACCTTGGTACCACTCAATCGGCTCCGGACTCTTGACCTGGATATCGAGCGCGTTCGTTCGCTTCTCCTCGCCCCGGGTGCTTTCCGTCGTCACCGATGTGATGCGTGACCACCGGTTGAGGCCGTCGGCACTGCTTTGACAAAGCTTGACAGTCAGCGGGTCAGTCAAGCTACGGTCTCGCGAGTGGAGCAATGTCTCAGAGGCCGTAAAGCGCCCGCTTCCGACTCGCGAACCCGTCGCGTCAGAGTGCCCGCTCCAGCGGCAGCCGAACAAGAGGATATTGCCCTCGCGAGCATGCACCAAGACGTTCTCGGGTGGCGTCATTCGACGAAACCATTGGTCAACGTGCTCAAACTGCGGCACAGCGAAGCCAGGCATGTACGGCACCTCGACCTCAACGCCTGTCTCTGTCATCCGCAAGGTTGCGCCAACATATGGCGTCTCTTCGATTCCATCGACCAACAGCACAGCCATGCTGTCTCCGAAGTTCAGTTCAACACTCATGTCGCTTCAATCTGTGGGTACGCGCTTTGCAGGCCGAGAACCTATCGCCAACGTACAAGCTTGCGTCCCTGCTTCTGCATCTCAAGCTTGGCGGGGCACCTGTGGTCGGGTCCAGAGCGACAAGTCCAAGCGTCGGTTCGTAGAGTTTCTCGACGCTGACCAACGCCTTCGTCGAGGTTATCTCCGCGAGCAGAGCCCACCCCTGCTGTTGGCCAAATCCACGATCGGCTCGACCTCAAGTCACAAGTTGTGCGGATAACCTCGCTCGTAAGCGTCTTCTGGACTCCCTACCACTGGTCAGCCGCTGAAACTCTCTTCATCGATGCCGATCAGGTCCCACGACGCAGTGACGAGGAGGTCTTCGTCACCAGAGACCTCAGCGAGCCCGGGAACCCATGCCATGAACTGCTCGCCAAGGGGCGCCTCCATCCGATATGTCTTGGCCTCGGGCCCCGCCTCGGGAGCGAGACCGGTCTCCGTGGCTGTCATTTCGGGGTGACGCATAACGATTTGTGGTGTGGGGACTTCTGCGCCGCCGACGTTGAGTGTCCCGGCAGCGGCGACCACTACCTGCGGCGGGTTGCCTTCGGGGGCCGTTACCGTGACCGGATGACGCATGGCGTGGACGACATGACCCTCCAGCAACAAACGAGCGCGACGTAGCCGGACACGATCACGGTCATCAAAACGGCCGTTGCAGGGCTCAAGGGGTTGTCTAGTGAGACGCTCGATCCTGACGATGTCTTCGACCGTCTCCGCGATCACCTCCAGCTCCCGCTGTTCCTCGTCGGGGATAGATGGCGGGTCAAGCGACAGCAACTCGCTTCCTCCTACTTCGAAGGCCACCGCGGTAGAGCGGTGGAGCTGAAGCATGAAGCGCGTCGATGCGAGCTTGAGGTCATTGGTCGAGTCGAACACTTCCCAACCTCGGAATTGCGCGTCAGTCATTCGCTCGCCTTGAATGCCGAAGGAGAACTTGAACATGACACTGCCGGCGACTAGTACATCCCATTCAGCGAAGGTAGTGTCACGGCGGCGACGAGCGACGGCCGCATCGTAAGCCTCCGTGATACTGCCGTCATCGTCGCGCAGCACGACGCGGACATGGTTGGTCGGGTCCTGCCTGAGCAGTTCTGTGACGGTGAAAGCGCTCCAGTTCTCGGTCAGCCCGAGAGAGTCGCGCATGTCCGGCACCTCGCTACCCAACGGCGCAACGTATGCTCTTGCCTCTTCAACCAGTTCGGACGTACCGACGGTGACATCGTCCTCCCACGCCGAGTGGTCCAGGGCGAGCACCTGTGCATCCCGTAGCGACTCGACGATTCGCAAGGTCGCTACCGTCAGCGCTGCCATGTGAGAGAACACGCGGACGGCTGCGGCATATCGCTCGCGGAGGGGGAACGCGAGTGCCTCCTGTTTCGATCCTTGAGCATCAGCATGGACGAGGTCGGCGTACAGCCAAGCGGCGGCGAGCTGCGTGTCCGAGACCCTGTTGGTCACGTCGGTCCCATCAATGCGGGCCGATTGCACAGAGTATGCCTGGACTTGGGTTCCTTGAATCTCGGAAGCGTCCCAGGCACGCCGAAGGTCGTGCAGGCGCGCTCGTAGCGCGTCGTCGACATCGGCTTCACTGATGAGGTGCTTGATCGCGTCGAAGACCTTCACGTAGTAGACGGGCTCGGACTTCACTGTCAACGGCCTCACTCTCGAAGCCAATGACTCGAAGATCTCCTCATTAGCCGGGAGCCGCCGTGTAATGGTCATCTGACCGGTCACGTCGACGCGACCGTCGAAGCTTCCCTGTGCGTGCCGCAGTAACTCTTCCTGGTTCTGGACGATCGAGTGCGCCTGAACCCGCCGCGCACGCAAGACGAACCGCCGCAGCGTTTCGTGCTCGTTGAACGTCACCATGTCTCCATTGTCGCCCGCTCCAAGGCTCCCCCGCGAAGCAGGATCATCTCCGAGAACCGCCGACGGCCGGAACCTCAGCTTGTTCATTTGGGCGCCGATCGGGCGCGCCACGGAGATGGGGCCGATCCAGAGCATCTTGAACACGTTCCACCCAGAACAGGGGAACCAGCGAGCAGGGCCAGCCGGCCCCGTCCTTGATGACGGTGCCGCAGTAGTTCGCAGCGGAGAGATAGGGCACGGCGAAGAGCTACGTCGGTCGGGACTCTCCAGCGCACTCGCGGGCGGCCGGCAAGCTTCCGATCCGGTGTGGGTGGGTGCCGGTATCGTTGAACCGTCTGAGGAGAGGGGTCACGTATGGCCGATGGGGGTACAGCCTTCCGGTTCATCGATCTCTTCGCGGGACTCGGGGGCTTCCACGTCGCGCTGCAACAGCTCGGTGGCGAAGGTGTGTTCGCGGCCGAATGGGATGCGACGTTGAACGAGCTCTACAAGGTAAATTTCGATATCCGGCCTTGGGCCGACATCGACGACCTGGAGGACGAAGCAATGATCGCTCGGGAGGTTCCCGAGCATGACGTCCTAACGGCAGGCTTCCCTTGCCAGCCATTCTCGAAGGCCGGCGAGCAACTCGGATTCAGCCATACACTTCAGGGCAAGCTGTTCTTCAAGGTGCTCGCGATCCTCAAGGAGAAGCGTCCGCGGCGGTTCATCCTCGAGAACGTGCCAAACATCCTGCGCCACCAGAACGGCGAGACGCTCTCCACCATTCGCAAGGAGCTTGAAGACCTCGGCTACGCGGTCGACGTGCATAAGTTCTCGCCTCACGAATTCGGCGTGCCGCAGATTCGGGAACGGGCGTATTTCGTCGGATCGCTCGATGGACTCGACGGATTCAAGTGGCCGAGCCCGTCTCGGCCAACGACAGACATCAGCAGCGTGCTGGATAAGCAGGCAGCACCGACTCGCGCAATCTCGGCTCAGACGTTGCAGGCGATCGACATGTGGGACGACTTCCTCAAGCGCGCTCCGGCGGCACTGAAACTACCGTCCTTTCCGATCTGGTCGATGGAGTTCCGAGCAACGTATCCCTATAAAGACGCCACGCCCCCGGCGATCTGGAAGGAACTCGGTCCGCGCGACCTGGATCATGCCCTTGGCAGCTTTGGGTTCGAGTTGAAAGGGCTGGAGCAGTCCGAGCAGTTCGAACTCCTGCCGAGCCACGCTCGCCGACCGACCGATCTCAAGTTCCCCTCGTGGAAGCAAACCTTCATCCGACAGAACCGGCAGTTCTACTGGGCGAATCAAAAGTGGATCGACCCGTGGCTTGACAAGTGGAAGCCGTGGAAGCTCTCCTCCAGCCTTCAGAAGTTCGAGTGGAACGTGCAAGGTGGTGGACGACGCATTGACGAGTACGTCCTGCAAGTGCGCGCCTCGGGCCTCCGGGTGAAGCGCACTTCGACCGCTCCGAGTCTCATCGCGATGACGCATACGCAGGTTCCGATCCTCGGAAAAGACATCGTCGGTGTTCGTCGCTACATGACTCCGGCGGAGTGCGCCGCGCTTCAGAGCCTCGGCTCGATCTCGCTTCCCGACGGCGATCTGCGCGCATACAAGGCGCTGGGGAACGCCGTCAATGCCGACGTGGTACGCGCGATCGCCGAGCCACTCCTGCGCGGCCTTCACCAGACGTCAGCGGTTTCGGAGGACGAACAGCACACTGCCGCGTAATCGGCCACCTCTGCTTCAGACCTTTACCGAGGCCTCGATGTCGGAACTCGTCGCTAGGTTGGGATAAAACAAAGTGGTGCGAGGGAGGCTGGCCGTGGGTTCCGAGTACGAGCGCGTGAGCGAGGCGATCGCTGACGTCATGTTCGGCTCATCGCAGGCTGGCCGACCCGTCTATGCGCTCGCGGAGGCCGATACGGTTCGTAACGTCCTCGAAGCCGCAGAGATTGAGGACCGGACGGTGACCGAGCTAGCGTCCATAGTCAGGTCATCGCTTCAAGTGGATGAGCCTGGCGTTGCCCCGTTTCATTGGCAGGCGGAGGCTGCGCGACGTCATCGGCGCCAGCCGCTCGAAACGCCACCTGCGCTCCCTCTCTTGGTCATGCTGTCGATCGCCGCAGAGCAGATGCAGGCGGACGGTGACCTTGCCGCGCACAACTACTACTCGCGATTGCATCGGATGCTCCATGTCCCGACGAGCGAGTACCAGAGGGTCGAGAATGACTATCGCCGCACCGCCGACCTGCTGTGGGGATCGCTGAATTCGTGGCTGGAGGCCTGGGAGGGCGAGCGCGGAATCCCGACGGCCTACGCCGTCGGGGGCCATGCCTTCATCGGGCTACCGATGTCCCAAGCGGTTGTCCGACAACACGATCGCGCCGGCCTCCACGAACTCTTCGCGCTCGAGGGCATGACCCCAGGTCTTCGTATCTCGCCAGACGACATGGGCCTCGCGATGGACCCATATGCATCGGCCACTCCGAGCCTGCCCCTCAGTTCGCACCTTGCGCGCCTCTGGCGTGTCCCGGCCGCCAGGGAGCGAATCGTCGATGCCGCTTGTCTTGAACTCGAAGCGTGGGACGGGTCCGGGATCGAGGCGGTCGCTTCTGCGCGGCCCGCTGTCACCACGCGTCTGCTGGCATTCCTGCGGACCTTCCCACGCAAGTCGGTCGAGTTCAACCTGATGCTTCCATACCGCTCGGAGGGGCCGGACATCGCTCGGTTTCAGCTCGTGGACGGCGACTCGGCTGTTCCGACCATCTCCGGGCCGGGCGGTTCCACACGGCTCTCAGGAGTGGAGGGGGTCAGTGCGGCTTCGCTCGTAGGGGAACAACTCGCGGGAGAGTTCGGGAACGACGCCAGCCGTCCATTCGGTCGCCGCCCGAAGCGGGTGACTCCGCTCCGATGGGATGACCTCCAGGGGGCGTTTGTCGAGATCGAACGCATCTCTCTCGGTGAGGATAGCCTCGTCCTAGCGAGGTCAGATGCACGCCAGCGCGTGGAGGCACACCTCGATGCCCACGCCCGGCCGGGCTGGCATGAACTCGCTGATCTGCCCGGCAACCCGGAAGGATGGCTGGTCTATCAGCACGTCCAGATCGTCTCCGCGCCCACAGGTCAGGTGCATTTCGATCTCCTGCCGCTCGCCCCGCGAGCGCGGACGAGCTTGACGCTGCGAGGGGGCTTCGTACTTCCCGGTCTGCTTCGTAAGTGGTCGGCGTTGGAGCCGCCTGAAGCGGTCGCTCTCGCCGCTGGGGCATCCTCGGTCGATGTCCGCGTTTACCGCGGTGCACGAGTCGACCCCGCCATGCTTGTCGCTGAGTCTGTTCAGCCTGGCGAGCTCGCAGTTCTTCCGCTCGTGGATCGTGACCTATCTGACGGCGAATATGTCGTCGCAATGTTCGTTGACGACGCAAGCAAGCCCTCGTCGACGGCGCTCCTCCGCCTGCGGTCCGCGAACACTCCGCAGTTCAGGGTCGAGGATGTCGATATACGCCTGGTCTACTCGCCTGACTCCTCGTTGCGCTGGCCTCTAACTGCTGGCGCGCCTGAGTGGCCGAGTCATGTGAATGGTGCGAGGATCGTGGGCCTCGATTCGCTCGTTGTTGAAGCCACAACGCCGATGCCGGAGTTCGTGCCACGGGAAAGAAGCTCCTCCCCCGTGGTGGCCCGAAGAACTCGCGTGGGCATTCCGATGACGAGCGATTCTTGTCTCGTCACTGGGATGCACCGCTTCCTCCTTCCGCCAGTACTCGCGAGCCAAACACCCACGCGGAGTATCGAGGGCGAGTGCACAACCTGCGGGCTCGTGCGCCGTTTCGCCGGCACTCCGTGGGCCGCGAAGAAGAAGGATGCCACCGCTAAAGCCATCGTTCTTCCGGAGATCCCTCCGGTGATCGAGTCGGACGAGCCGGACTTCGAGGTCGCGTTTGATGCGCTAAACCACGTCGGGACCGGTTCGTTCGGGATATTCGAGCGGATCGCTGCCCAGATCGAAGGCTCTGGTTTGTTCGCCGACTCTTTCCTCCGACGGCTTGAGGTCGTCGGGCACGTCGACGTGGCCAGAGACGACTATCTCCAGGTGACGGAGTGGGCCGTCAACACCTCAACCCTTGTCCCGACCGGTGACGGTCGGTGGGTTCTCATCGGCTCTCGTTCTGGCGCGCTGTTGGATCGGCTCAGGGGATTAATCAACGGCTACGCCGAAGTCACGGCGACTGTTGACGCTGAACTTTCCCGTGTCGAGGTCTCAGGCGAGTTGCCGGTCTCAACCCTGATGGAAGCGGGGTTCACCGTGCTTGACGCTTCGCCAGCGAAGGATATCGCCGAGGCGCTCCCTGCACTTAGCGATGTGGCGAAATCACTCAAGCGCGTCATCGTGCCGACTCACAGATCGGCGGAGGTCTGGGATACATCCGCCGCCTCGTGGCGCCAGACAGAGTCACTCATCAAGGTCGGCGCGTACCGGCTCAAAGACTTCGGTTCGACTTACGCGATTCGCACAGCGGAAGACATCGCGAACGGAACCATCGGGCTTGGCAACGCACAGATCGTGAAACACATCGCGAACTTGTGGGCCGGCGATCCCTTGATCGGCTACAACTCGCGCAGCGGCTCGGTAGTTACACCCTTGGGTGCAGACCTGCCAGCGCTGTACGGGCGCGCACTCGCTCTCTGCTCAGGGCGCGCGCCGCGAGAGATCGTCAATCACAGGATGCTTCAGTACCCATCAGTACCGCGAGAAATCGCGGACATCATCTACGACCGTGTGAGTCAGTGAAAGCCATGCCGTTCCCAACTCCAGTGAAGATCGCCGACGACCTCCGAGACGCGTTCCTTCGCTATATCGATACTGCATACGCACTTCGAGACCAGACGCTCAGCAACGAGCGACGACGTCTTCTACTCGAGGGCCAAGGGAACCTGTTCGCGCCGCTCATGCTTGAGCCCGTGCTTCCCTACGACGGGGTTGCGTCTGTGGAGGAGGCCGCGAGGCAGGCGGGAGTCGACGCCCGCGATCTCGGTGATGTACTCCGGGCAGTCTTTAGCGTGACACCTGACGTGCTCTCGGACGTGAAGCTACGCAAACATCAGGCAGCCGCGCTCACGACGCATTTCGCGCCGAGCATCTCTCACAACCCCGTTGTGACATCGGGCACTGGCTCTGGAAAGACAGAGTCCTTCCTGATTCCGCTCCTGACCCGAATTATTGCTGAGAAACGGTCGGGGACCTCGCTAGCGCCAATTCACGAGTGGTGGGATCTGAAGCGACAGACCGACAACTGGCGACCGACACGAACCGTCGGCGTGAGCCCGGCGGCGGTCCGATCGGTGATCCTCTACCCGACCAACGCGCTGGTCGAAGACCAAGTTGCCCGGCTTCGACGGGCTGTCCGAGGTCTCCGGAATCAGGAATCACCGATTGACCTATGGTTCGGTCGCTACACGGGTGCGACACCCGGTTCGGGCGGAGTCCCGACTGGAAAGGTATCCGGACCGACGACCGCCGACGCGGCCCGAGATATGCGCGATCTATCGCGTTTGAACGCCAAGCTTGCTGAACTCAACGACCCAGACCTCATTGCTCAATTCCAGGATCCCTATGCCGGCGAGCTCATCACCCGCTGGGACATGATCGCCACTCCGCCCGACGTTCTGGTAACGAACTATTCGATGCTCAACGTGATGCTGATGCGCGACGTCGAGGAGCCAATCTTTGAGTCCACGAGACTTTGGCTCCAGCAATCGTCCGATCATATTTTCACTCTCGTCGTCGATGAACTGCACCTGTACCGCGGGAGCACCGGCGCCGAAGTCGGAATGGTCGTCAGAAACCTGGCATCGCGCCTTGGGCTCGAACCGTCGTCCGATCAATTCAGAATCATTGCAACGAGCGCCTCACTCCCCGGGGACGACTCGGGTCTGGAGTATCTAGAGCGCTTCTTCGGCGTCGACCGTACGTCCTTCCTTATCGAACCGGGGCAGCCCCGATCACTCGTTTCTGGAGAGCAGCCAACTACGGCCGAGGTGTTGAGCATCTCACCGCACGAACTTGGAGACGTCGCAACAAGGGATCGGTGGGCGGAAACCATCGCGGCAGCGTGCAGCGACCCGGACGATAGCCGTCCGAAGGCCACGCGTATCGAGACAGTGGCGACCCGCCTCTTCGGGGACGACCCACTGGCGCAGACGGCGCTGGCGACGATGCTCGGCGGCCTCGCCGACGTCGCCAAGCCCGCAATCCCGTTCCGCGGTCATGTGATGATGCGAGGGATGCGTGGCCTCTGGGCCTGCTCTGATCCCAGCTGCCCTGGTGGCACCGCTTCAGAGCCACGGCGAGTCGGTCGAATGTATGACACCCCACGGTCCACGTGCACTGAGTGTGGCGCACGCGTACTTGAACTCCTGTACTGCTTCGAGTGTGGCGACGTGAGCCTCGGCGGGTACGTCGTCGATCGGCCCGGTCGCGGCGCGGTGGTGCTTTCCACCACTCCAGTCATTCCCGGTGAGAATTCCGGTGACTTCGTGTACCGAAGGAACGATGACGAGTACAGATGGCTCTGGCTCGGCTCGCCCGTTCCCGACGCCCCCAACCGGCACAAGCTCCCTGCCGACATAGACGAGAATCAGGCCACGATCGAGACGAACTTCGGTGCCGCAACCTGGAATCCGAAACTCGGCTCGCTCACTCTTGGTAACTTTCCTGACGGCATCCCAGCGGTGGTTCTTAGCCACAACGCGGGCGATGACAGTGGGCTGGCCCTGCCGGCGCTTCCGGAAGCCTGCCCTCGCTGCGGTGGGAGTCAAGACAACCGCGATGCATCTGTTTACTTCGCCGGAAACGTCCGGTCGCCAATCCGTGCACACACTTCAGGTCGCGCACAGCTCAACCAAATGGCGGTGTCCCAGCTTTTCCGCAGCCTGGGGTCTGAGGCGGCGGAATCGAGGACGATCGTCTTCACCGACAGCAGGGACGACTCTGCACGAATCGCCGCCGGGATTGCGCTCAACAACTTCCGTGACCAAGTGCGGCAAGTCGTCCGACAACTTCTGCATGGCCGCGAGAACCCAGTGCCGATGCTACGAGCGCTCCTCAATGGTGAACTCGCTGACGATGCCCTCCGGCGGGCCGAGCAACTGCGCTCCAGCCGCCGGGAGCTCTTCGACAAGCTCCGGCTCGAGAGTCTCGGTGCAGCCGATACAGCGGACGAAGAGACGATCGCCGCTGCGGAGCGAGAAGCCGAATCCCTGCCGTGGTCGACACTCATCCACGATGCCGAGCGGGTGATGCTCGAAGTCGGCGTGAACCCGGCCGGACCAGGGCCGTCCGTTGCTGAAAGCGAGGGCGATGCCCCTTGGTACCGCGCTTATGAACCTCCGGTCCGCTACGCCTGGGAGCCACTGGCTGATGCCGTGGCACGTCCAATCCGCCAAGATCGCTACCGCCTCACGGCTAAGGCTGTTGCCGAAGCAGTTTTCGACCGAGCCTCACGAGACCTCGAATCCACTCGACTGGGCGTAGTTCGAGCGCGGCCGTCCGCGCCCAATAGCTGGGGCATCACGGAGGAGACCGCTAGCGATGTCCTGGCCAGTGTGATTCGTCTCCTCGGGATTGCAAAGCGTTTCGAGGGCGGGTATGCCGCCCAGTCAAATTCGGCGCCGAAGGTTGTCGTCACTTACTTGAAGCGCGTCGCCGCGAGGTATCAGCTCGATTGGCAGACCCTGGTGTCGGACACCGGCGAGTTCTTGCGCACGAGCAGCATCGTTGATGAGACCTGGGCGCTGAAGACCCAGACCGGTCAAGACGCTCTCGAACTCAGGACGCCCGGAGACAAGGTCTGGGTTTGCGAGAACTGCGGAACCACCCACCTGCATCCCTCTGCCGGCGTCTGCACCAATGAGGAATGCCCGAACGGGGTGCTCCACGAGGAGGAATGGTCCGAAGAGTTCGACTACTACGGATGGCTCGCCTCGCAACCGCTTCGACGTATGAGGGTCGCTGAGCTTACCGGCCAGACCAGACTCAGCGACCAACGAACCCGGCAACGGCTATTCAAGGGCGCAACGCTTCCTGCCCCCGCCGAGAGTGCTTTGGCTGACCCCCTCGATCTGCTTTCGGTGACAACCACGATGGAGGTCGGCGTCGATATCGGATCGCTCAGAGCCGTAGCAATGGCGAACATGCCGCCTCAACGGTTCAACTATCAACAGCGTGTCGGTCGAGCTGGACGTTCAGGTCAACCGTTCTCGTTCGCGGTCACCGTCTCGCGGGACCGAGCCCACGATGACTACTACTTCCAGGCGCCGGAGAAGATGACCGCAGCCGATCCTCCACCGCCGTTCATCGACCTGTCCCGGCCCCGGATTGTCCGTCGAGTGATCGCGGCAGAACTGCTCCGCAGGGCTTTCCTCACCGTCCAGAATCCGCCAAGGCGAACGGGTGACAGCATCCACGGAACGTTCGGCTTAACCCAAGATTGGCCACAACGAAGAGCCGATGTGGTGGCATGGCTTGAGGCATCCAATGACGTCCCCGTCGTCTGCGCGCGGTTCAGCGTGTACACGGCTCTCGATGTAGACGAACTCAATGACTGGGCGCGAGATGGTCTCGCCAACGACATCGACGAAGCTGTCGGGAACCCATACTTCCAGCACACTGAGCTCAGCGAGTTGCTCGCAAACGCCGGGGTGCTCCCGATGTTTGGTTTCCCGACGCGGGTGCGGCCGCTCTATTCAAAGCAGCTCCGCGGTGTTGGCGACGTAGAAAGGCATACAGTCGCCGATCGCGATCTCCGAATGTCCATCACGGCATTCGCTCCCGGAGCCGTCGTCGTGAAGGATGGTGCAGAGCACCTCGCGGTAGGCTTTGCGGCCTACAACATCATCGGGAAAAGTACACGAGCAAAAGATCCTCTCGGGGCACCCTTCCCGGTTCATCGTTGCGCACAGTGTGGCAGCCTCGACACGCGGCCAATGGACGAGTCGCTCAGGTGCTCAGTCTGCGGCGAGGAAATGAGGGCGTTCTCGCTCTATCAGCCTGAAGGCTACCGGACGATCTATAGCCAGCCGGACTATGACGACTCACACATCACGCCGATGTACGCCGGCTACTCCGAGCTTTCGACCAACACTGAACTCGGGCAGGAAGTGAGACTCCACGGCGTTTCACTTCGACTACTCGAGCAGGCGGAAGTCGTGGCCGTGAACGACAACAACCGCAAGCTCTTCGATCTGACCCGGCAGTCGGACGGGTCGGTGATTGCTCAGAATCGCGATCTCTATCGTCGCCGGCTTCCAGATTTCATGCGGACTGGCGGACAAGCCCTCGACCCAGCAGCGATCGGCGAAGTCCGTCGGACCGATGTGCTCCTGCTTGGCCTCGATGATCTGGCACTGCCAGAGGGCGCGGTCGCCACCCTGCCCTGGGCGTGTCCGGCAGGTAAGGGCGCGTTGCTTTCCTTTGCTGAGTTGCTCCGCAACGCTGCCAAGGAATACCTAGATATTGAGCAGTCGGAACTCGAGGTCGGGCTTCAGCCCACACGCAACGGCACCACCGTCTCGGCGCGGGTGTTCCTTGCCGATGCGCTCGACAACGGCGCTGGGTATGCGTTGGAACTCGGCGAACCGGCGACGTTCGAGAAGCTCCTCACCTCGGTCCGAGAAGAAACGGGTCGACGACTCCGTGAAGACCCACACGGCACAGCCTGCACCTCCTCATGCCCGGGCTGCCTCCGCAACTACGAGAATCGCTTCAATCACTGGGCGCTGGACTGGCGACTTGGGCTTGACGTCGTAGATCTTGTTCTCGGAAGAAGGCTCGACCTGTCCCATTGGACTGATCGAACCGCTGCGTTGATGCAGAGCTTCACTGACGGCTACGGCCCGCACCTCCGGATCGAGCAACATGTGGTCAACGGACTACCGACACTCGTTTCACCAGAGGGTCAAGGTGCCGCTGTCGTCATTGGCCACCCGCTCTGGCGACACGAGGACGCGCATTGGAATCCGAACGTGAGACGAGCCGTGACTGAACTGCGGGGCCGCGGCCTGTCCCACGTCACGGTTTCCGACACCTATGTCCTAGACCGCACACCGATCAAACTGTTCAACGCGTTGCTTGAGAGTGTGTGAAGCCGACAGCGGAAGTTCTCGGCATGCCTCCAAGAGCAACGATCTGCCGCAGATCAGTTGACCCAAGTACACGGCGCTGTCGATCCACGCTCAGCTTGCTCGGGTAAATACCTCGTCAAGCAGCTGCGCCGTGACGGGGTTCACGGTCTCGTTGCGCTGGATGTAGTGCTGCATCGTGATCCGCGGGTCGGTGTGCCCGAGGAGCTCGGAGGCGAGAAGCGCGCCTTGCGCGTCGTTGACGACAGTGGCGACGGTGCGGCGGAAGCGGTGCGGGGTGACGTTCTCGATCCCGGCCTCGTCCATCACGTCGCGCAGGAGCCGGCGGATGTTGTTCGTCGTGTGCGGCGTCCCGACCCGCGTGCTGAACAGGAGGTCACCCGCTTCGGTGTCGCCGCTACGCAGCAGGCGTGAGCGGATCGCCTGCAGCGCGAACGACGGCAGTGCGACGCGGCGAACCGAGCGATCCGTCTTCGGATGATCCTGCCGGTGGGTCGGCTCACCCTTGCGGCTGATGATCGTCCCGGCGATCCTCGCTGTCGGGATCGGGCCATCAAGATCGAGATCCTGGAGTCGGATGGCGAGGACCTCGCCGATGCGCGCAGAGGTACCGAGCATGACCTCGACGATCTGCCCGAGCTGCCGATCCGGCCTCGGACCCGCCAGAACCCGCCGGGACTCCCAAGCCTTGATCGCCGCCCGGATGTCCTGCACCTCGCCGATCGTGAACGCGTCGGGGATGGTCTTCTTCCGGTGGAGCCGGGAGACGTGATCCATCGGGTTGCGAGGCAGGATCTCGTGACGGACCGCGAGCGCGAGTGCGAGTCGGAGGACGACGCGGGCGTGCTTGGCGCGGCTGTAGCTGCGCTTGGCGAGTTGCTTGAGGAAGTAGTCGCAGCGGGCGACCCCGATCTCCCGGAGTGTGAGGTCTTTGAACGCGGGGAGGACGAGGGCGCGCATGTCGCGCTCGTAGAGGTTCCTTGTGGTTCGTGAGAGGCGGTCTTCGATCTCCATGTCTTCCAGCCAGTAGGTGACGAGCTCCGGGAACGAGCTGTCGGCGCTCATGCCGTTGAAACCGGGCTGGTGGAGGGAGCGTTCGGCGAGCTTCTGCTTGAGCTTGCGCTCCGCGGCAGCTCGTGAGGGACCAGTGGCCTGAACGAGCCGGTTGTTGCCGTCCCAGTCTCGGTACCGAGCGCGGGCCACGTGGTTGCCGTTCGACTGGGCACTGGTGGCGATGACTCCGAAGGTGCCGATCGGCGTGCGGGGCCTACCCACGTGCGCCCTCCCCCGCTCCCGGAAAAGTGGCGGCCCCGGTAGGGGCGGCGGGCTCGCGCATGGTGTCCATCCAGGCGCGGATGTCGGTGATACCGAACATGATGCGCTTGCCGAAGCGGTAGGCGCGGGGGCCTTTGCCGTTGGTACGCCAGTCGTAGATAGTGGAGACGGGCACGCCGAGGTAGCCGGCGAGTTCGTCGATGTTCAGGAGCGGTTCGAGACCGTGAGGGTTGGACCGTTGTTCTTCGTTCATCCCTCCAGTCTCAAAGGCTATGACACGCGGCGATGCCGTCCGGGGGCTTCTAGAGACGAGGGACGCAACCGCTGTTGCGGGACGGACGGGTCACGCAGATCGGGCGATGCGTCCGACCCCACGCCCCCAGAAGGTCCGCCGTTCGCCATCTTCGCAGACAGCCCACCCGTCGATACAGGTCGTCACATGTCACCTCTGACACTTGAAGCGGGTTCCTGGCACCGACCAGCACCTTCTAGGACCCAAAACCCTGTGAACGTAGTCACTTCGACGTCCATTTATGGAGTGGGAGAAGGACTAATGATGTTGACGACTACGGGCGCGGGAGTGTCATCCAGCGGAACTGCCCACGATACGGCGTGAGCGACTGCGAGCAATGCCAACCCAAGCAACGCGATCAGGAACCCATCACGGAAGACCGTGACCATCGCGCGACGTGTCCTTGACGTCACGTACGCTGCCCAGACGTACTGACGAAGCTCCTCGCGCTGTCCGTCCTTGAGGTGGGCGAATTCTTTGACGTCCACGACGCCTAGAACCTTCTTCGATACCGCGACGCCCCCGAAGATCAAGATAGAAAGGACGACGATTAGAACACCAATAGTCCAGATGATGAGCGGCCAGGGAGAGTCCGGAGTGACAGCCCAAAGTCGCTCGAAAGCACCTGCGCTGAGCCCTACCGCAGCGACAATCGCGGTGAGCGCGAACTCAGCACGGCGCCGCACAGATTCGACGCCTTCCGATTCGGATTTCAAACGATCTTGATAGATATCGCGAATGACGGTGATGTTTCGCTTGTGGGTCCCGTCAATCCACTTCGTGTCGGGCGCCTCCTCTTCCGGTAGCCACACGGTTCTACCGAAGAGGAGTCCAGCTACTGTGCTTGCGACCATCCGCGCTTCGTCACGAAGCTCCGCCATACTCATGAGGTCACGAGTAATAGATCTGCGATCGCTTCGGCGACGGCGTCACCAATCACGCGAGGCAAGAAGAGCCACTGTCCAGCCGGATTCACATCGATGAGGAACGTCTCGCCATCAGGCTCCTGAATCCAGTCTTGACTTGTGTAACCCAACCCCAGCTCTCGCGCGACCGCTACAGCCCCATCCCGAACAATCGGCGACACATCGTTGACTTCTTTGAAATCCGAGTGATTAGCCGAACTCTGTCGCCAATCTGCTGGAGCGCTCGCTTGCACGTCCAGAGCGGCCGCCCATACGCGATCTCCAACGGTCACCACGCGGAGGTGCCTAGATGCATGCAGGCGTTCTTGGATGATGAAGGGCGCAGAACTCAAGGCGCGCAAGCGATCATCGTCCGGCATCATTGGTTCCGCGTACACGGTCTTGACGTCGCCGTCGGCAACGAACTGACCGGTCCCGAGTGGCTTGACCACCACCTCCCCGGAGAAGGCAGCCACGACGGCGCTTCTGCTCGTGGTTACCAGCGTTCGAGGGTAAGGGACACCAAGTGTCCGCGCCGTCCGCCACTGGGTGAGTTTCGACTCAGCGCCTCTAAGCGCACGCGGTTCTGTAACCCAGCTGACGTTGGCCGCATCTATCAGCCATGAGTAGGCCGAGTGCCACGTGCCCAGTTCCAGAGCCTCCACCGAACCGGTTTCAACCCCGAGGCCCCAATCAGCACGGTGAAAACGCCGCAACCATCCGGCGCGGGGACGATCGAGGTCGATCGACTCTCCCTCCGCGTTCACGACGCAACCGGTGTCGCCGATCACGAGTCCCGAACCGTCGCCATCATCCATGATCGACTCCAGATCGACTATGAACGGTCCGTGGCCACGCGCCACAAGCGCATCTGCAACTACTACAACGTGCGGGTCTTCTCGATGTCCGATGATGATCGGTGCTTCAAGAGCCAAGGTTACTGGCGAGAGGTCAAGACGAGAGGAGCAACTGACTCGTCAGAATCGGACGTTTCGATGGACTCGGTGAGCGTCGCCGTGCCGCGCATTCGCTCCGCTCTGATCGGCGACGAGCGAGCGAGCTCGACGAACAGTGATCGCCGGGCAGGTCGAAGCGACATCAGCCAACACTGGAGATAATCGTCGGAACGTATCCGAACCCGTGATCGGAGGTCTCGATCGTAGCCGTAAGTGTCGAGGGCGCGGGTCGAGGGCGCGGCTCAGGCTCCGGACGTTGCCCGCTGACGGCGAGCATCCCGAATAAAGATTCTGAGGTACTCATCGCAGCTCCCTGAGTTGATGTAGAGGATATGGTCACACTCTACTGGGACGCTCCGACAGGTGAGCTTTGCCTCGCGGAGCGTATTCAGTGTCCCGTCAACCTCGTCGTTAGGGCTAGGTCTTTTCCGTCGTGGTTCCGTCCCTCAACCGTGCCTGCTGTTGCGGACTCGGCTGACTCCAACGCCTCTCGCTGGCGGCGCGCGCCTCGGCCTGCGAAGGCTTCCCGAATGCGGATGCGCACGATCAGGATGACGCTGATCGGGCCGATCGCGAGGAATTTGAGCGCGTTCCAGCAGAACACGAGCACGAGGAGGTTCAGCCACCCGGGGCCGCCCTCCTCGATCAGCGTGAGGCAGTAGTTCGCGGCGAGGAAGTACGGTACGGCGAGGAGCATCACGGGGATGCCCCATTTCAGGCCGCGGCGAGTACGGATCGCGTCGAGCGCGATGTTGGTGGGCATGTAGCGCCGCAGGTAGTGGCGGGCGTGGGCGCCGAGCGCCCAGAGCAGGCGGATCATGGCGTTGTCCTCTCGTGGCACGGTCAGGTGACGAGACAGTGCGTAGAGAGTGGCCTGAGGGCCTGTCCGCGAGGACGCCAGATCAAGGAGGAATCTGCCTCGCTCCCAGGGTACGACCCACCGGCGACATCCGTAAGAGTTGCCCCCGCTCGTTCGGGTGACACTCGCACACCTGTCTGGCACACGGACGGGAGCCGGCATGGTCACGATCACTTCTCTCTCCACGGACGAGCGCGCCGCACGGGTAGCTCTGGCGGCGACCTTGGAGCCAGACGATGCGGTGACCGGCCGACTCATCGCTGCGGTCGGCGTCGCCGAGACTGTCCGCCTGGCAACTGGCACCGGCGCGTTCCCGAAGAAGGTCGATGCGGTCGAGGCCGGGCTGTGGCGCCATAAGGTTGCCCCACGAATGGATGTCCACGCGGTCACGCAGGCACTGTTGGAGAGCGACCGTCTCGGGCTGCGCATCCTCATCCCGGGCGACAGCGACTGGCCGACAGCTCTGAATGACCTGGGCGAGCGTGCCCCGACTGCCCTGTGGGTGCGCGGTGCGACCTCGTTCCTCACCGCTCCGCTGAGCGATCGAGTGACGATCACCGGAGCCCGCGCTGCCACGAGCTACGGCGAGCATGTCGCGGGCGAGCTCGCCTCCGATTTGACGCATGCCGAGCGGGTCATCGTGGCCGGCGGCGCCTACGGCATCGATGCCGCCGCACACCGAGCCGCGTTGGCCGCTGGCGGGCAGACCCTCGCTGTGATGGTCGGCGGCTTGGATCGGCTCTACCCGTCCGGCAACCGGGCGCTGCTGGAACGAGTCGGAGACCTCGGGCTGCTCGCTAGCGAGATGCCGCCCGGTTCCGCGCCGACCAAGTGGCGGTTCCTCGCCCGCAATCGCATCCTCGGTGCCCTCTCCGGTGCGACCGTCATCGTGGAGGCCGGCTACCGCTCCGGCTCCCTCAACGTCGCCGCTCGCGCCGCGCAGCTCGGCCGTCCGGTCGGCGCCGTGCCCGGCCCGGTGACCAGCGTTTCCAGTGCTGGGACGCACCGGCTTCTGCGCGAAGGCATCGCGTCACTCATCACCGATGCCATAGACGTCACGGCGCTCCTCGACCCGCCCGCAGGCGTGAGCGGGAAGGCACTCGCACGTGAGTCGGCCATCACCCCGTCCGCTCACCGGGAGGGGCGCGCGCTGTAGGCGACCTCCGGTCGGCGTCACCGCCAGTTGTCGCGGGTGATCCCTACGCTGGGGTCATGACTTTCACCGCTCTACATCGCGCCCTCGGGGTCGCTCCTGGACCGCTGACGGACGAGCTGCTGGATGCGGCGGTGAGCAGCGGAGTCGTGGAGACGAACGATCTGGACTGGAAGTCAGAGCTGCCGCCGGCGAAGGGCCTATCGCAAACGGACTTCCCCAAGGACGTTGCAGCGATGGCGAACAGCGGCGGCGGTGTCATCGTGTTCGGAGTACGCGAGTCGCAGAAGGCCGCGACAGAGCGGGTCGACGTCGGAGAGTTTGATGAAGCGTACGAACGATCCCTGCGCTCCGCGGCGATCACCGCGATCTCCCCGCCTGTCTTCGGCCTCAACATGCACCGTCTCGGAGTCGAGGGGGCCCGCGCCGTCGTCGTGGAAGTGCCGGTAAGCGTCGACGGGCCGCACCTGATCTACCGCAACGACTACTTCGGCGCTCCGGTGCGCAACGACTCCGACACCGTATGGATGAAGGAACGCCAGATCGAGACGATGTACCGAGCCCGCTTCGATGAACGCCGCCACGCCGGCGAAGCGCTCGACAACCTGTATGCCGAGACCGCGGGCGGGCGCGCCACGAGCGAACGCGCCTGGTTGGTCGCTGTCGCCCACCCGCGCGTCCCTCGACTCCACAACCGCCTGACGCGCGACGGCGCGCGCGACGTGCTGACTAAGGCGGAAGGCTTCGCCTTGCTCTACGCCGGACGTGGCGGGGTGCACCCGCTGGAAAACGTCGACCGGCACAATCCGCGACCGGGGTTGCGTCGCTGGGTCGCCGTCAACACCGCCACGGGCGACCGATCACTGTGGAGGGAAGCATGGGCGAGCCTCCGCCACGACGGATCAGTTACGCTCGCAGCCGCAGTCGGCGGCCATCGCATGAGTAGTGACGGGTACTTCGAGGGATCGCAGGTCCAGTCAGACGCGGTCGAGTGCGGCGTCGCAGACCTGATGGCTCTCATCCGGGCGACCGCCGACGCGACGGGCAACGACGAGTACGACGTGCGCGTTGGGATCGAGTGGACCGGTTCGGAGCCCCTGATGATCCTGACTGTGGACAACTTCGGTCACTCCTACGGCGGTGTCTCCACGCCGTTGCACCGCTACATACCTGTCGAGAGCACCGTGAACGCGGCGGCTGCCGATCTTGACTTCTACTGGCGCGTTCACGACCTCGCTCAGGACTGCGTGAACCAGGGCGGCGTCTCGAACGTACGGATGATCCAACCACCAGATCGAACAGAGTAGCCGGGCCATTACAACGACGGCCTGACGCGCTGCGGCCCGGTGCGCCGAGCGCGTTCCTGCTCTGGCTGTTCGGGGTGGGCGAGGTTCAGTGCCCGGTCGAGCGCGGCACGGGCGCGGGCGGCGTCAAGCTTCTGCGTCTCGACCTCGGCGGGTGCCCCGAGGGGTGCAGGCCCGGTGATGCCGTAGCGGTCACGGTAGGCAGCGATGGTGCGAGCCGCGTTCCGCCATGCTTGGGCCGCTCGTGCCTGTTTCGGCTGGACGCCGAGTCTTGTGATCCACCCGTGCTTCTCCGTGAGCGCGGTGTCGAGGAGCGCATCGGTCCGGGTCTCGATGAGGTCGCGCCGCTCCGCCAGCGCCCGCCGCATCTCGGACGGCATGGCGCTGGTGACTTCAGGGATGAGGCCTGCAATCAAACGTGGTGCCTTCCGCGCGCGACCGGACCCTCCAGGGCGGGCAGTCGCCATAGCGACGCGGTAGTGCAGGACGGCCGCGATGTCATCGGCGTCCCCGACCCCGCGTGCTCCCACGAGGCGCGGCAGCAGGGCCTCGACGTCGTGCTGGTTCGCCTCGGCCCGCCGCAGCTCGGCGGTCAATGCGCCGAACGCTGGTGAAGCGATTGTGTCGTCTGCGTCGTCTTCGCTGAGCCCCGACGATCGGATGAGCGCGGCCCAGCGGTCGTGTTGTGCGGCAGCGGCCAGGGTCTCGTACTCTGCGGCGAGCTGCGCGATCGAGGCCCAGGCGTCCTGCTCGACGGTGATCGTCTCGTGCGCCGACAGCTCGGCGCCGACGTGCCGCAGCACTCCGAACAGCACCGAGCGGGCCGTCGCTCCGGTGTTGTCGCCGGGGTGCGGGCCATCGTGGGCAGGGTCGGGCTTATCGACAGCGACGTAGGCGATGTTCTCTTCGCGGCCACGGGTCATGGCGACGTAGAACGTCTCTCTGGTCATCGACGCATCCGCCAGGACGTGTGAGGAGTCGACCGTGATGCCCTGCGCCCGGTAGGAGGTGACGGCGTAGCCGAGGTCGAGATGTTCGGCCGCGTACTTGGCCGGGACCACGACCGACGCGCCCCATCGTTTGCTTGCGCGGCGGAGTGTGAGGGCGCCGTCGTCGCGGACCTCGGTGACCGTCCATCTGTCGCCGTTGCGGACCCAGGACCGGCCCGCGCGCAGGCGGCGGTCGTTGCGGCGGGTGATGACCGTGTCCCCGGTCGCGGCTCTCGTGCCGTCGTGTAGTTCGACCTCGCGGCGGGCGTTCACGGTGCCGTCGAGGATCAGATCAGCCCGCGCCCTGTTGTTGAGCGCTTGGACAGACTCGTTGGAGTCGGTCACGAGGACGCTGGCTCGCCCGGCGAGGGTGTCCGTACGCCAGGCGGTGTAGGCGGCGTCGATCATCTCCTCCGTCTCGCCGCCGATCACGCGGCCGTGCTCGATGTAGGTGTCGATGATGTCGGTGCGGCCGTACCGCAGGGCGAGGGATGCGGTCTTCTCCCACGGGTTGACGAACCGGTGCACGTCGACCAGTTCCGGAGCGTCGTCGCGGTCGTGAACTAGGAGGGAGAACGCGCCTCCGGCGGTGACGGACTGGAGCTGGGCGTGATCTCCGACCAGCAGCACCTTCGCCCCGGCCTCGGCCGCCTGGGTGGTGATGCGGTCGAGGGAGAGCGTGCCCGCCAGGGACGCCTCGTCGACGATGACGAGCTGTCCCTTGCGGAACGTCTCGCCGGTGCGGTCGTGGGCGTCGAGCCACTTGGCCGTGTTCTCGGTGGGGATGCCGAGGTCATCGGCCAGGACCTGCGCGGCGGCTGCGGACGGCGCGAGCCCGACCACGCTGCCGTGCCCGTGCTCGTGCTCCCATGCCCGCCGTAACGCCGACATCGCCGTGGTCTTCCCCGCACCGGCTGGGCCGACCAGTACATCGACCATCCGGCCTGAGAGCGCGATCTTCGTCAGCGCGGCTGCCTGGTCGTCACCGAGCATCCGCCCCTTGCTGTCGGGGCGTTTCGTGATTCGTTCGACGGTGGTCAGCGGAACGGTCGGCGCCGTGGTGGTGCGGGAGCGCTCGAGGAGGCGGTCTTCAGTGGCCAGCAGCACCTCGGAGGAGAACAGTACGGAGTGCTTCGGACGGAACACACTCGTGCCGTCCGGTCGGCGGAACTCCGCCGGGCTGGATGCGAGCTCCGGCGGGGTCAGGCGCAGCGAGGCCGCCTCGGCAGCGTCAACGACCATTCCGACGACGGCTTCGCGACCCTCGGTCGACGCGAACCGGTAGGCCATGGTCTGCCGAGCGGCCTCGGCGGTGAGGTTCCAGCGATGCCAAGTGGAGCGCTTCTCACCGACCGTAGCCACGACGTCTACCCCGAGCGAGTCGATCACGTCCAAAGGCACGTCGTCGGCGCGCAGCAGCAACGGCTCCTCGTTCGCCGTCACGCCGCGCGCCCACGAGGTCGCATCCTCCCCGAGCACCCGCCCGGCCCGTTCCCGCCACGAGGCGGTGAGGTCGGCCAGCGACCGCACCTCCTTCTCCGGCCGAGTGGAGAGCGTGGCCTGAGCGCGGAGCTTCATGATCGTCGCCGGCGACGGCCGCCGCCCATGCGTCTCGACGTAGCGCTCGATGAGGCGATCGGTCTCGGCGTCGATGTGCCGGGCACGGGTGGAGAACTCCTTGACCAGAGCCTCCGGCACGCTGGTGATCGCCCATGCGGGGTTCCGGTCGCGGCCCATGTTGCGGGCCTCCCACGAGACGCCGAGCATCCGGGTGAGGTGGTCAGCGAAGACGGCCTCGTGCAGTTCGGAGAGGGCGACAACGGCGGCGTGCATCGGTCGCCCGTCCAGCGACCGCCATTTGCCGTCGAGGACGGTCTGCACCTTGTTGCTGATGACGACGTGCGTGTGCACGTGGGGGTCGCCTGCCCGGCTGTCGTAGTGATCGAACGCCGTGGCGATCAGGCCGCGGACGTCGACCTGTGCAACCGCGCCGTCGCGGCCGGTTGCGCCCGTGCGGGTGGCTGCAACCTCTCGCTCCATGAACGCAATCACCTCCGCAATCGCCGCGTGGTGCGCGTCCGCGATCAATGCCTGCGTTCCGGCATCCGCGACCGCCCAGAGCACGCTGGCGGACTTCGGGATCGAGAACGTGAAGTCGAACCCCGCAACTGCCCGCCGCGTCCCGCGCTCGGCTTCCTCCGTTTCGATGGCTGCGACCGCTTCTGCGCGTGATGCTGGCCCGATCGATGGATCGAGTGCCCCGGTGCGCGCCTCGACCCGCTCGGCCACGCTCCGGTACTCGGGGTACGCGCGGCCGAGCGGTTCCCCGGTGATGGGGTCGCGGCCCATGCCGACCAGGAGCTGGAGCTGGGCTTCGGAGACCTGATCGGCCACGCTGATCCGTCCGCCGCCGAGCGTGGCGACTCCGGCGCCGAGCCAGCGACCCGGCGGGGTGCCCTCGGCGTTGTAGTAGCGCGTCAGCGGGGTGGAGAGCGAGCGGTCGCCGTCGCCGGCCGCGACGGTGCGCAGCAGATACTTGTACCCGTCGCCCGCGCTCATCACGCGCATCGAGACCGTCACCCAGGCCGCCTCCTTCCGCTCACTCGAGAGGTGAGCGGAAGCGGCCGGTCGCATCAGATGCGACACGCCGGAACGCGCAGCGCCCTCGATCTGCAAGAGGCGTGGCGGTTCGGGCGGCTCGATGGTGGTCCTGGACGAGCGCGGTCCGAGCACCAGTGTTGTCGAGGACGTTCTTCGAGAACGAAGTTCGCTCGTGATCCGGCGCCGATGACTCGAGAACTACTCAAGCTTCCACTTGCGGTCGTCCGTATACCTCAAGGAAGCGGAGCCACACCTCGCTCACGGTGGGGAAGGCGGGGACGGCGTGCCAGAGTCGGTTGAGGGGGATCTCTCCGACGATCGCCATGGTCGCCGCTTGCACGAGCTCGGCGACGTCGGGGCCGACGAAGGTGGCTCCGACGATGACCTGTCGGGTCTCGTCGATGATGGCGCGCGCTCGACCCTGGTAGTGCTCGCGTTGCAGGCTCGCGCCGGCGATGTGGCCAAGTTCGTAGTCGATGACGCGGACGTCGAGGCCGCGGGTGGTGGCCTGCGCGGCGGTGAGGCCGACGGATGCGACCTCGGGTGAGGTGAACACCACCTGCGGGACGGCGAGATGGTCGGCTGTGGCGACGTGCGCACCCCATGCGGCATCCGACACCCTTCGGCCGGTTGCGCGTGCGACGATCACGTCGCCCGCGGCGCGGGCCTGGTACTTGCCCTGGTGGGTGAGGAGTGCGCGATGGTTGACGTCGCCGACCCCGTAGAGCCAGTCGAAGCCGTGCACGCGCAGCGTGTCGTCGACGTCCAGCCAGGCGCCCGGCGTCAGGCCGACGTTGTCGAGTCCGAGGTCGGATGTCGCTGCGGCGCGGCCTGTGGCGACGAGGACCTCGTCCGCGATGATCTCCCCCGCACTCGTCTGGATCACCACCTGGTCACCGTCGCGATCGACGCGGGAGATGGAGGTGTCGGTGTGGACGGTGATGCCGTTCGCACGGAAGTTCTCGACGAGCATGGTTCCGGCGAAGTCTTCCATTCCTCCGAGGAGGCCGTGGCGGGCGAGGATGGTCACCTCGCTTCCGAAGCTCGCGAATGCGGTCGCCATCTCGGTCGCGACCACGCCGCCGCCGATCACGGCGAGACGGGGCGGCACCTCGTGGGCGCTGGTCGCGTCGCGGCT
The DNA here is from genome assembly GCF_038397765.1 of Microbacterium sp. LWH10-1.2. Classification (NCBI taxonomy): domain Bacteria; kingdom Bacillati; phylum Actinomycetota; class Actinomycetes; order Micrococcales; family Microbacteriaceae; genus Microbacterium; species Microbacterium sp. LWH10-1.2. The sequence continues at coordinate 1,014,838 of NZ_CP151638.1, read as the reverse complement.
CGACCAGGGCTTCGCCTCGGCCAGGCCCGGGATGTCGGGAATGGCTGCCACGGATCCGGTGGAGACGGCGACGGCGTGCCGCGCGGTGATCACTGTCTGCTCGCCGTCGGCGTCGGTCACGGTGACCTCGCGCTCGCCGCTGAGGCGGCCGCGACCGCGCACCAGCTCGATCCCGGCGCTGTCCAGCCATGCGACCTGACCGGCATCCGACCATCCGTCGGTGATCGCGTCACGTCGCGCGAAGACTGCGGCGACGTCAAGCTTCCCGGTGATGGCGGAGGCGACGCCGGGCACAGCACGCGCAGCCTCGAGCACCTGTCCCGGCCGCAGAAGCGCCTTGGACGGGTCGCATGCCCAATACGAGCATTCCCCGCCGACCAGCTCGGCCTCGATGATGATGGCCTCCAACCCGCCCTGGACGACACGGTCGGCGACGTTCTCTCCGACCGGGCCGGCGCCGATGACGACCACGTCGGTCTCTCTACGGTTCATGGAGTTCTCCTTGTTCGGGATTCGGTTCTTTGCGACGGATGATGTGACGGTCGTTGGCGCTCGCGAGGCCGGCTCTTCGGCTCTCACCACCAGGTTGCGGTGAGGTCGGGGACGTCGGTGCGCGGCGGGAGGTCGACGTCGGGGTCTGCGTGGACGAGCAGTTCGCGGATGAGTTCTTCCGTCTCGTCGTAGGCGCCTTCGCCGTATGCGACGTGGCGGACCTGCCCCTGGGCGTCGATGAGATACAGCGCGGGCCAGTAGCTGTTGGAGAAGCTGTCCCAGGTCGTGAAGTCGTTGTCGACGGCGATCGGGTAGTGGATGCCGAGGTCGGCGGCGGCGCTCTTGACCCCCGCGACCTCTCTTTCGAAGGGGTACTCGGGCGAGTGCACCCCGATGGTCTGCAGACCGGCGTCATGATAGGCGTCGTACCAGGCGGCGACGTGCGGGATCGCGCGGCGGCAGTTGATGCAGTCGAACGTCCAGAAGTCGACGATGGTGACCGTGCCCGCGATAGTTTCTGCGGTCAGGGGTTCGCCGCCCGGGGTGTTCAGCCAGGTGGTGATGCCGGTGATCTCCGGCGCCGGGCCGCAGTTCTGCAGTTCGGCGGCGCCGCTCAGGCATCCGCTGAGGGACTCCCCCTCCGGGGATGTCTGGCCGGCGTCGCCGATGAGCGACTTCTGGATGCTCGCCGTGTAGTCGGGGATGATGCTCTGCAGTGCCTGCGGGGCGTCGACGATGAGGGCGCCGGCGAAGAGGATGGTCGCGACGCCGGCGAGGGCGCGGATGCCGCGCTCGCGGCGCCGGAATCCGCGGACGCGCTGCGCGACGCGGTTGCCCGCGATGGCAAATGCCAGCAGCGGGATCGCGACGCCGACGGCGAAGGACAGCGCGAGCAGGGCGGTGTCCGCGCCGATCGTGCCGGTCGCACCGGCCACGATGATCGCTGCGAGGACGGGGCCCGCGCACGGGACGAAGACCGCGCCGAGGGCGAGTCCCGTTCCGAAGCCGTTGCCTGTGTTCTCCGGCGCGCGTCGCAGCAGGCGCTGGAAGGGCCGTTCGATCACGCGCTGCACGGGCGGGACCAGGAGCCCGAGTCCGATCAGCAGCAGAGCGGCGATGCCGATCCACCGGATCGTGTCCTGCGGGATCGGAAGCAGTGCGAGTAGTGACGACCCGGCGAGGGTGACGAAGGTGAAGCTGACCAGCAGTCCTCCGATCACCCAATACGGTCGGCTGCGTGCCGCCTGAATGACCTCGGGCGCGTCACCCGGCCGTGATGCGCCCGCACCGGCAGTGAGGAATACCACGGGAAGCACCGGGAGGACACAGGGTGAGATGCCGGTGATGAGGCCTCCGAGAAGACCGAGGAGAAGAACGCTCATGAGTGTTTCCCTTTCGTGGATCGGTTCATTCCAGGAGCAGCAGGACCCATGCCCAGGTCCAGCTGTCCCCGAACCACGCGCACCACCGGCCGCGGCCCTTCTCCTGCGGCTGCTCCGCGTGCGGCGCGTCGATGCGCGCCGCACCCGGACCAGCGACTGCGTTCTTCGACGAGGAGGTGCTCGCCCTGGTCGCCGCCGGCGCCGTGCGTTCCTCGGTCGTGACCGTGGCCTCCTCCTCCAAGGTCAGCTCGACGAGCGCGTCGAGCTGCGCCGGAGTGAGCTTCTCGAAGGCGTCGACGAGCCGCGAGTCCATCCCAGGCCCGGCATCGCGCAGGATGTTCAGATACCGGGCGAGAGCCGCCTGGTCCTGAGCGGTGAGCTTCGACATCGTCTTCTCCTCGTCCTTGTCCGTGTTGATCGATCAGCGCCCGGGCGCGCGGGTGACGACCTGCTGGATCGTCCAGTCGTTGCCGTCCGGGTCTGTGAAGGAAGCGAAGGTCCCGTAGCTGTCGACATCCGGGTGCGGTCCCGGCACCCGGTTCACCTCCCCCGCCCAGTGGAAGATCCCGTCGGCGTCGTGCCAGATCTCGCTGACCTCCGCGCCCGCGGCGATCAGCTCGCTCCTGGCCGCCTCGATGTCGGACGTGACCAGGTGCAGCCCCTGCGACGAGCCCGGCTCCGCGGTCGTCAGCTTGTCGCCGAAGATGATGGACGCCTCCGAACCCGGAGGGGTCACCTGAACGACTCGCAGACCGCGCTCGGTCGAGAAGTCGGCGTCGAGACGGAAGCCGATGCCGACATAGAAGTCCTTGGCCCGATCCACGTCCGCGACGGGGATGACGGCGATCTCAAACTTGAGCTCCATGATCTTTCACTCCTTCTGTTCGTCGAGCGCCTGCCACCGACCGGCGCCGTCACTGTTTTAACTGGTGACGACTCTGACACACCGTCCCGTCACCTGTCAAGATGGTGACGATGTTCCGGCCCTTCCTATCGAGAACCGGTTAGAGTGGTGACATGCGACACGCCTTCCCGTGCGGGACCCTCGCCCTCGACTTCGTCGGCACGCTGCGCGCACGCCGAAACGATGAGCCCACAGAGAAGCTCGCGACCGTCTCCGATCTCGACGCTTGGTTCGTCGAGTCAGAGCTGATGCCCGACGGCGTCGATCCCGACGAGCGCGACCTCGCGTCGGCGCTCGAGCTGCGCGAGGCGATCTACGCGCTCGCCTGGGCCCGGCTTCACGAGCGACCGCTCCCCGAGGATGCGATCGCCGTCGTCAACGCCGCCACCTCCGGGGCACCGCTGCGTCCGGTCCTGGCCGCAGACGGATGGTCGCGCACCGGAACCGCGGGACAGGCGCTCTGCGACCTGGCGAGACAGGCCGTCGAGATCCTCGGCGGCGAGCAATCCGCGCTCCTGCGCGAGTGCGGACGGCCCGAGTGCACCCAGATCTACCTCGACCACTCACGCGGCCACCGTCGCGAATGGTGCTCCATGGCGACCTGCGGGAGCCGCATGAAGGCCCAGGCCTACCGCGCACGCCAGCGCGCGAACACCGACGCCTGACACCACATCAACGCCCGGGGATGCCCGGTCACGTCTGCCCGCATATGCGTCACCGTCTTGACAGGTAACTCAACGCTGTGTCATAGTCGTCACCGTTCTAAACAGTTACTTTCCGAAAGGCCCCCTCATGACCACGGTCCGCTTCTCCCTCACCTCGCCGCTCACGCCCGAAGACGCACTGAAGGTACTCACCGACTTCGGACCAGCCCGAGCCGATGCCTGGCCCACCATCGACGCTGAGCATCTCCAGGTCCACTCGATCGGGCAGAACTGGGCAGAAGTCACCGAGGGCACCGCCGCGGCGTGGGAACGCGCCCGCTACGAATGGGACACGAACACGGGACGCGTCCAGATCACGACGCTCGAGTCGAAGGTGTTCGGCCCCGGCGGCGGCTGGACCTTCCAGTTCTCCCCGGTCGACGGCGGAACCAAGGTAGACGTCGAACTCACTCGGACACCCACAGCCCTTGGCAAGAAGATTCTCGCTGCGATCCTCCCCCTCGCCGCGTCGTCCCTGAAGAAAAACGTCGCCGTCCCCTTCCAGGCGCGGTGACTTTTCCCTTGCCCGGTCAATGCGCCCCGTCGCTCTGCGCGGGGCGCATTGTCGTGCGTTGTGGTCACACACAGCGCGGCTGGTAGAGTGGGGTTCATGGGAACGATTGAGGTCGACAGAGCCTAGCCACCGAACTGCCGGTGGCTGTCACCCGTGCGGACGTCATCCGCATCAGTGAACGATCGTTTCTCAACGCACGCACGTGTATCGTCCGTCCCGATCTGGGACGTTGACACCTGTGCGGTCGTCACCGGCATGTTCGCATCGCACCGACTTCGGTCCCGAGTGCACCAGTGCGAACGCGTAGTCCGCCTGTTCGGAGCGCATCAGTCTTCTCCGTGACATTCGAGCAATGGCTCATCGTCATCGGATGGGTCTCATGCCGCCCACCGGCGCGACCCCTCTCGATGCATCTGCACGGTCCGTTGTCGGTTGTCCTGCCAGCTCCGCTGGCGCCCGCAACCTGCACACGAAAGACACCGCCATGCAGCACCGCAAGTCACGTTCCCGCACGCATCATCGCCGCGCTCACTGGAAGGCGACCGCGCCCGCGCTCACCACCTGCACCAATCCCGCCTGCGGAAAGGCCACGCCGCCACACCGTGCATGCCAGCACTGCGGCTTCTACCGAGGCCGTGAGGTCTTGCCCCCGACGGGCGGTGACACATGAACGCCGTCCTGACTACGAGGAGCCGTTGGATGCGCATCCGCGATCACCTCGCCCACGCCGGCGAGCCGGCGTTCCGGTTCCGGCAGCTCATCACCGCCTGGCAAGCTTCGACCGCCGAGACCTTCGCCGACGTCCACGCGCTCCCGGCGCGGCTACGTGACGACCTCGCCGAGCGGTTCGGTCCACGGCTGCACCCGCTCACGGCGCTGGAGGCGCAGCGCGATGAACAGGTCGAGAAGGTGTTGTTCGCCTCGGACAGTGGCGCGCGCATCGAGACCGTCGTCTCGCACTATCGGGCCGGATGGGATTCGATGTGCATCTCGTCGCAGGCAGGTTGCGGCCTGGGTTGCACGTTCTGCGCGACCGGTGCGGTCGGGCTGATTCGCAACCTCACGGCGGACGAGATCGTCGCGCAGGTGATGCACCCGCGGTGGACGCGAGCGGGCCTGAAACGGCCTGCAAGCGTGGCCTTCATGGGCATGGGTGAGGCGCTCGCCAACCCGCACGTGTTCGACGCGCTGACCTTACTGACCGCTCAGGCGTATGCCGGCATGTCGGCGCGCCGGATCACGATGTCGACGGTCGGGTTCGCCCCGAACCTGGAACGTCTGGTGAACGAGCACCCGCAAGTGACGATCACGCTCTCGGTGCACTCGCCGTTCCCGGACCAGCGGGAGCAGATCATCCCGCTCGAGGAGCGGTTCCCGCTCGCACGGAACCTCGACATCCTCGACCGGCACGTCGCCACGAGCCACAGAAAGGTGTATCTCGCCTATCTGCTGATCGCCGGCGTCAACGATAGCGACGACCATATCGCGGCACTCGCAGAACTGATACACAAGCGCTCCCGGCCGGAGCTGTTCCACGTCAGCGTCATCCGCTACAACGAGGCCGCCGGCGCCGTTCCCGAGTATCACGCGCCCTCGTCGAACCGTGTGGACGAGTTCGTGCACGAACTGACCGCTCGTGGCATCCACGCGACAAGGCGGCGCCAATTCGGCACCGGCATCGATGCGGCCTGCGGCCAGCTCCACGCGAAGTACCTCACCCAGCCCTCAGCGGCGTCTGCCCCCATCGACAAAGAACTGATTCCCGTCACGCCCGCCGGCGGTTGACGGCAGAGAAAGAGAAGCACAGTAATGTCTACGAAATCCGCCATCACCCTGCGCGATCTGACCTTCGAGTGGTCCGACGGCACCACTGCCCTCGACCACGTCAATGGCACCTTCAGCACGGGCCGAACCGGGCTGATCGGCCGCAACGGCGCCGGCAAATCCACCCTGCTCCGCCTCATCGCCGGCGAACTGCAGCCGGCCTCCGGCCACATCGATACCAGCGGCGAGGTCGGCTACCTGCCGCAGACTCTCACGCTTCAGCGAGACACGACCATCGCCGATCTGCTCGGCATCCAGCCGATCCTCGACGCGATGAGAGCGATCGAGTCCGGCGACATCGACCAACACCATTTCGACGCGATCGGCGACGACTGGGACATCGAATCCCGCGCCGACGAAGCCCTGCACCAGATCGGGTTCTCCGCCGCAGATCTTGACCGACGGATCGCCGAGGTTTCCGGCGGGGAAGGGATGCTCATCGCGATCACCGGTCTGCGCCTTCTCCTCACGCCGATCACCCTGCTCGACGAGCCCACCAACAACCTCGACCGCGCAACACGGGAGAAGCTGGCCGACATCCTGGACCAGTGGCCGGGCACCCTCGTCGTCGTCAGCCACGACCTCGAACTACTTGAACATATGGACAACACCGCCGAGCTCTATGGCGGAAGGCTGGATACGTTCGGCGGGCCATACAGCGCGTGGAAGGAGCATCAGGAGCAGGAGCAGGCCGCCGCGGTGCAGGCCGCACGCTCCGCTCAGCAGGCGCTGAAGGTGGAGAAGAAGCAACGCGTCGAAGCTGAGACGAAGCTCGCCCGACGCGAACGAACCGGCAAGAAGACCCAGAAGGACGGCGGTATCCCCAAGATCCTCGCCGGAAACCGGGCCAGCAAGGCACAGGCATCCGCCGGATCGCTGCGGTCGACCCTCGACGACAAGGTCCAGGCCGCGCAGGCCGCCGTCGACGCGGCCGACGCGCGAGTCCGCGACGACGAGCACATCCACCTCGTCCTGCCCGACCCTGACGTCCCTCGCGGTCGACGCCTGGCGGAGATCGAGGACGAAGGGCGGACCATCGTCATCCAGGGCCCCGAACGCGTCGCGCTCATCGGCGCGAACGGTACCGGGAAGTCAACCCTGATCGAACAGCTCCTCCGACGGACCGACCCGGTTCCCGGGCGCCCCCACGGCCGGTTGGTCACCGACCTCGTCGGCTTCCTCCCCCAGCGACTCGACGGATTGGACGACGACGCCAGCGCAATCGAGAACGTACGAGCCGTCGCGCCCGAGACACCGGCCGGCACGATCCGGAACCAGCTCGCCCGACTGCTCCTGCGCGGCGACAGCGCCGACCGCCCGGTGCGCACGCTCTCCGGCGGCGAACGGTTCCGAGTCTCCCTCGCGCGACTGCTCCTGGCCGCCCCTCCCGCCCAGCTGCTGATCATGGACGAACCAACGAACAACCTCGACATCACCAGCGTCGAACAACTCGCCGAAGCCCTCGACGCGTACCGCGGCGCACTACTGATCGTCAGCCACGACTTCGCCTTCCTGGAGCGGATCGGCGTCGAGACGATCCTCGAACTAGATGAGCACGGGCGGATACGTCAGCGCCGAGAGCTGAACGTCTAGCCACGTTGGATCTGCCTCAAGCACAAGTGCAGGAGGAGGCGAGTCATCCACTTCTCGACCCGCTTCCTCCTACTCGTGAGCATCGCCGTACGCCGATCCACGCGCTTCGCCATGTGCTAACCAGCATCGTTCCGCCCATTGCGTACGACTGGGTTCGCTTCGCATTCATTCACGAGGGATCAGCAGTCTTCCACAGCGAGTTCGGCGAACGCCGGCTCGAACGGGGAGACCTGGTGATCTTGGGCGCCAACACGCTCTGCGGCACCCGGCCAATGAGTAGCCTCACCGCGACTGTTCTGTATCTCAATCGCGATTACGTTGTAGACCAAGTGTTCTGGCAGTACGCCGGGCAAGTCGTCGATCGTCTCGATGCATCGCAGTTGCTCGCGGACTTCTATGCCGAGCCCACCCAGATTCTGCACTTTGACGAAGGGACAGGGGCACTCCTCGCGCCGCGTCTCGATGAGCTTGTCAATCTCTGTCAGCCCGCCCGCGAGCCACTCTTCTACCGAGCCCAGGCTCTCCTCTCTGAGGTTCTGGATGTCGTCACGCCGCAGATTCGCGTAACCACGAGTCGGTTGACGCCCACGCAACGACATGCGCCAGCACTCGGGGAGCGAAACGCGCGCCGACCCGTTCCGCTTCGCGAGGAGGCTCGCGTGGCCGCGGCAACGCTTCGCGCCTCACCTTCGCATCGATGGACTCTGGTGAACCTGGCACGCGAAGTTCACCTCTCTCCGGCGCAACTCAGCCGCGTCTTCGTCGAAGCGTATGGAAGAACGCCACTCGCATACCTAACAGTGTTGCGAATCGAGCGCATGGCGCTCTTGCTCCGCACCACGGACGTGAGCGTGCAGCACGCAGCACGTGAGGTCGGCTGGAACAGCCGGAGCTACGCAGCCCGTGTATTCCAGCAGCATCTTGGTGTCTCACCGAGGCGATACCGGACACTCGCCGGACGGTGGTGATCGGCCGAAGTCTGTGTCCGGCACGTGTGAAGATCCGGCAAACCAGCACGGACTGGATAGGGGACGACGAGCGTAATCACCCCGAGTCGGCCCGTCGCGACCAGAACAGTGGTCCGGCGATGCGCATCTGCATCAGCTGCTTGCTAAGAGTCCATTGGTCTGTTACTTTAGAGACCACCGGACCTTAATCGCTAGGAACTGATGTGAGCCAGAAGATTCACGCGCGCAGACCCTTGGGGCGCAGTGGAGTTAGTGTTCGCGCCGTCGGCCTCGGTTTGATGGGTATGTCCCAGTTCTACGGAACTACCGAGGATGCCGTCTCGCTACGCACAATCCGCGAGGCGATCGACCTCGGGGTCGACTTCTTCGATACATCCGACTTCTACGGCGCCAGCAGTTCAGAGATCGGCGCGCCCGTGCCGGGATTCGGGCACAACGAGAGCCTCCTCGGCCGCGCTCTCGAAGGGCGACGCGGCGAGGTCGTGGTTGCGACGAAGTTCTCCGCACGACCGACGGGCGATGGAACGAGCGTGTTCGATGGCCGTCCGGAATACGTCTCATCGGCAATCGAGGCGAGCCTGCGCCGCCTGCGTACCGATTACATCGACGTGTACTACTACCATCGACTCGATCCGACCGTACCGATTGAAGACACGGTCGGGGCGATGGCCGACCTCGTCGCTACGGGTAAAGTCCGCGCCATCGGCTTGAGCGAGATCGATGCAGACACGCTACGGCGCGCTGTCACGGTGCATCCCGTTGCTGTGCTCCAGAGCGAGTACTCGCTCTGGGAACGCAGCATAGAGACAGAAGTAATTGCGGCTGCACGTCAGCACGACGTGACTCTTGTCCCCTACAGCCCGCTCGGACGCGGCATGCTGGCGGGCGCCTTCGGCCCGACGACAGTCTTCGACAGATCGGACTTTCGTTCCACGCTCCCGCGCTTTCAAGGGGAGCACATGGCCCGCAATCTCGCGCTGGTTGAGGGCTTGTCGCGATTTGCCCGAGAACGCGATGCCACTCCGGGCCAGGTGGCTCTCGCCTGGCTACTCGCTCAGCCGCACGACATCGTCCCTATCCCTGGTAGCCGCAGCCTTCCACGCATTACGGAGAACCTCGCAGCCAGCACCGTGCGACTGAGCGCTGATGATATCGCGATGCTCTCCACGATGTTCGACCCGGCACGCATCTCCGGGGAACGTTACGGCACCCGGCACCCACCTCGAGAGACCGATCAATCGAAAGCGAGAAGCGAGTGACTCCGAACAAACCCTTCGATACCAAAGTTGCCTACGTCACAGGAGCGGGCTCCGGAATGGGGGCCGACATCGCCCTGTTGCTCGCGGAACGTGGCGCCAAAGTCAGCCTGGTCGGACGCCAACTGGCTCCCTTGCAACAGGTTGCCGACGATATCGCGGCTCACGGTGGCGACGCTGCAGTCTTCCCGGGCGACGTGAGCATTCCCGACGACGTCGAGCGAACCGTCGCAGCGACCGAGGAACACTTCGGTTCACTGGACTTCGCTGTCAACAACGCGGGGGTCTCCAGCACCTTCCATGATCTGCCCGATCTGCCGGAAGCCGAATGGAATGCAACGATCGGCATCAATCTCTCCGGGATCTTCCACGGTCTGAAGTTTCAGATTCCCGCCATGCTGCGTGCTGGCGGAGGGTCGATCGTGAACGTCTCCAGCGTCTTCGCCGACCGCGGCTTCGCGCGACGTCCGGCGTACAGCGCAAGCAAGCACGCCATCCGAGGACTGACCCGCTCGGCCGCTATCGAATGGGCTGCACAAGGCATCCGCATCAACGAGATTCAGCCAGGAGTCATCGCCGTACCGCGCCAGCAAAGCAACCCGGAGGAAGTCGCGCGGATAGCTTCCGGCATCCCGGTCCGACGTGTCGGAACCGGGCGCGAGATCGCGGCTGCCGTGGCCTTCCTGCTATCCGATGACGCCTCATACATAACCGGGGCACACCTCGCCGTCGACGGCGGATACCTGTCCTGATCTAACAGAACCAACAGAAGGAGAACAACGATGAACACATGGTTCCTCACAGGCAGCTCGCGCGGCCTCGGCCGAAGCATCGCCGAAGCCGTCCTCGCCGCAGGCCACAACCTTGTCGCAACCGCTCGGAGCATCGACTCACTGAGTGATCTAACGGCTCAGTATGGGAGCCGCATCCTGCCGCTGGCACTCGACGTGACAGACGGCCCCTCCGTACGCGGCGCGATAGATAGGGCCCTCGAGCGCTTCGGTCGCATCGACGTCGTCGTCAACAACGCCGGCTACGCCGACGTCGTCGCGATCGAAGACATGGCGGAAGACGTCTTCCGTAATCAGGTTGAGGTCAACTTCTTCGGGGTCGTCAACGTCACCCGCGCCGTACTGCCCGTGATGCGCGCACAGGGCGCGGGACACATCATCCAGATCTCTTCCGTCGGCGGCCGCGTCGGCGGCCCGGGGCTCGGCGCCTACCAGGCAGCAAAGTGGGCCGTCGGCGGATTCTCTGAGGTATTGGCGAAAGAGGTGCGGGCCTTCGGCATCCGCATCACTGTCGCAGAGCCTGGCGCGATGCGCACGAACTGGGCAGGTTCTTCAATGGCAACGCCTCCGGTGAGCGATGCATATGCATCGGTGATCCAGCCAGTGATCGACCGGATGCGTACGTCCAACGGCAACCAGCCCGGTGACCCTGCCCGCGTCGCGCAGATCCTGCTCGACATCTCCGAGGCGGATGAGCCCCCGGTCCGTCTCCTACTCGGGCGCGACGCAGTCCGCGTCGGGGCGATGGCCGCAGAAGCGCTCGCCGCATCCGACGCACGATGGCACGACGTGAGCACATCTGTATGACCTTCTCGATTGGGTCGTGGGCTGACGCCATATCCTGGCATCAGCCCACGGCCCAGTCCGGCGACGAAGATGGAGACCATGACAAGCACCGAGTTCGAACGCGCACGCAGACCCGAGCAGAAGGAGCAGCGTCGCAACTCGATTCTGACTGCAGCCCGCGAGATGCTTGCTACCGCCCCGCTGCGGGAAATCAGCCTCCGGGAGCTGAGCCGCCGCATCGGTCTGTCTAAGTCCAATGTGACTCGCTACTTCCCGACACGAGAAGCAATCTTCTTCGAAGTCCTCAACACCGAATTTGACCTGTGGATTGATGACTTAGCCAAAGAACTACCAGCGCGAAACGCCACGCCCGAAGAGGTGATCGATGGTTGGGCGAGTTCGCTGTCACGACGCCCTCTGCTGTGCGAGCTAGTCGCGGCGCTTGGAGATCAACTGGAACGGAACATCCCGACACCAGATGTCCGCGAGTTCAAGCTCGCGAATGGCGCAGCTCAAGAACGACTAGCTACGCTCCTGACGCCACGTCTTGGTCTGAAGCTAAGCGCCACTAAGGAGTTGGTCTCCTCTGCCATCATCGTCGTCGCCGGGCTCTGGCCGTTCTCGATTCCCTCTAATGCCGTTCTCAAGGCACTAGAAGATGAAAGACTTCAGCACTCGAAGGTGGACTTCGAGAGGCGAACTTCGCGGATCCTCAAGCTCATCTATAACGGCATGGTCCAGGAAAGTATGCGCGCTCGGAGGGCCGAGTAGTCATCTCTCCTCAACTGCCAAGCAGGTTCTTCAGAAAAGAACCAGGCCAAAGCAAAGCGCAAACCTCTCTTATAGGATTTCACTTCCGCGTCAGACTCGCCATCCCACGCCACAAGCCGAGCAACGGGAGGCCTACGGTCGATCCTCAATATAGCGTTCCCCACGGCATTGACATGACCTCGATCTGCTCGGACTTGAACACTATTCGACCGTCCGAGGCTCAAAATCTAGCGAACTCTGACCTGTCGCAGTAGTCAGAGAATGTCGTCGGGCTCAGTGCAGAACCTGACCAACTGCACGGGGCAGTTCGTCCGCCTTCTCTGATCCTCCCGGCGCACCTCATGGTCGCAAGGGCCACCGGCACACGCCTCCGGCCCTCACCGGGAGGAGGTCACGGATGGCGACAGGCGAGGAGGTCCGAGCGTCGCGGGATGCGAGGCTCGAACAGCTCCATGAGCGGTTGACGGCTGCGGTCGATCAACTCGTCTCGGGTGAGGACTGGAAGCGTGCGCTGGAGTTCGGGGCCCGGTTCCGGGCGAAGTCGTTCAACAACACGCTGCTGATCTGGGCGCAGCATCTCGACCTTTACGAGGCAGGTCGCACAAGCGCGCCAGAGCCGACCTTCGTGGCCGGCTACAAGCAATGGAAGGCGCTGGGTCGCTCTCCGCTGGCAGGCGGGTCGATGCAGATCTTCGCCCCGCTGATGGCGCGGTTCGCATCCTCGACACCGCAGAACCCCGGATCATGGCGCCGCCTGGACAGGTACGAGAAGCCGAAGCCCGGAGAAACGGTCCGGTCGAAGATGGTCCGCGCGATTCCGGTGCGTGTCTGGGACGTCTCGATGACCGACGGCCCGCCGATCCCTGAACGCCCGGCGCCGACTCAGATGGAAGGCCAGGCACCGGACGGCTTATGGGAAGGGCTATCGGCACTGGTGGCGGCCGAGGGCTTCGCGGTGCTGCGGGTCGAGCACGAGGGGATGATCCACGGCGCGAACGGCCTGACCGACTTCCAGGCGCGCACGGTCGCGGTGCGGACGAACATGGACGAGGTCGCGCAGGTGAAGACTCTCGCGCACGAGCTCGCGCATGTGATGTTGCACGGCCCTGACAATCCGGATGCGACCGGGCACCGAGGCGTCGGCGAGGTCGAGGCCGAGTCCGTGGCGCTGATGATCGGTGCCGCGCATGGCATGGACACCACCGCCTACACGATCCCGTATGTCTCAGGCTGGGCGGGCACGGTGAAGGACAAGGACCCGGTCGAGGTCGTGCAGGCCACCGGCGAGCGAGTCCGCAAGGTCGCGGTGACGATTCTCGACGCACTGCCCACCGTCCAGGTCGACACCGGCGATCCGCCCGGCCTATCCCGTGAGCCGGCTGGGACCTCGCGTATGCCTGGTTCGGAGCGGATCGCACGCCAGTCGGTGCTCGTCGAGTCGGCGCGTTCGTCGCGGCCTGCGGACGTCGCGGTGAGGAGCCTGTGATGAGCGTCGCCAGCGTCCTCTCCTCGGTGTCGGCCCTTCCGCTGTCGCAGGCCGCTGTGCTGTTTGCTTCCGCCGGGGTGCCGGTGTTCCCGTGCGTGCCGGGCGCGAAGAACCCGCTATTGAAGCCCGACGAGGAGAACCCGGAAGCGCAGCCCGGCGGGTTCCACGCGGCAACCACCGATGCCCGCCAGGTGGAGGCGTGGTGGCGGCGGTGGCCGTCCGCGAACATCGGCATCCCGACCGGCGCTGTCTCCGGGGTCGTAGTCGTCGATGTGGACCGCAAGCCCGGCGGTGACGGATTCGCGGCGTTCGAGCGCGCTCGCCGTGCCGGGCTGGTGCCGGGGTGGCTGGCCGTGGTCAGGTCGGCGTCGGGCGGGGCGCACTTCTACTTCCCGGCCGACACGGACCGGCCGCAGCGGTCCTGGCAGGCGGCGAAGGCGCATGTGGACTTCCGCGGCGACGGCGGCTACATCATCGCTCCGCCCTCGGCCGTGACCGGCACCGGCTCCTACGAGTTCGGCGCCGGCGCCGACCGGGCGCCCGCCCCGGTCGATGCGGATCGGCTGCGGGACTTCCTCGACCCGCGCCCGGACCCTGCCCCGCACCGGGTGCGCGGCCCGATCCGCTCGGAGGATGCCGCACGGCTGGCCGCATGGGTCGGAATGCGCGCCGAAGGCGAGCGCAACCGCGGCCTGTTCTGGGCATCGTGCCGTCTCGCGGAGGCGGGCCTGTCACTGCCCGAGATGGTCGACACACTCGCCCCGGCCGGTGAACAGGTCGGCCTCCCGCAACGGGAGATCGAGACCACGATCCGCTCTGCATACCGCGCCACGCACGTCCAGCCTGCATCCGTCGTCGTACAGGACGATGCCCCGCGCCAGCCGACGAAGCTCACCGGGCAGGTGCTCTCATGAATCCGCCAACGACCGTACGGCCGCGGGGCGGGCGGGTCGCGGTCGTGACGGCCGTGGCCGGGACGGTGTTCATCGCGGCCGGCGCGTTCTGGCTCTCGTTCACCGCCCTCGCCGACCTCGCTCGCCGCTCGGGCGTGGATGCCGGGCAGGCCTGGGCGTGGCCGCTCATCGTCGACGGGATCATCGTTGTCGCGACGGTCGCTGTCGTCGCCCTCGCGGGCCAGCGGTCGGCTTGGTACCCGTGGCTGCTGCTCGCGGCCGGTGCACTGGTGTCGGTAACGGCGAACGCGATCCACGCCGTCGTCGCGGCCGACGCCGACGTGCCGGGCGTGCTCGCCGCGTGTGTGGCGGCGGTGCCGCCGCTGGTGCTGCTGGCGATCACGCACCTCACCGTGATCCTCACCCGCCCCGTCCCCGCGAGCATCGCGCCCGCCGAGGAGCCCGCGCCTGATGAGCGCGTGCCTGATGTCGTGCCGGTGCTGCCGGTGCGCCGGGCGGGCCGGGAGCTCGCGGCGCGCCTGCGGGAGGAGGAGGGCTGGTCGAACAAGGCCATCGCCCGGCGCCTGGGCGTGCACCCCTCCACCGTGGGCCGCTGGTTCGCGGCCCCGCCCGCAATGACGAGGACTGAGGAGGAGACGCGATGAACGACGACGAGCACACGACCGCCCTCCACGAGCAGGTCGAGCGCGAGCCGGACCGGCGGGAGCGCGACGAGACGCCGCGGGAAGGGGATACCTCGGCGCTCGCCCGGCACCGAGACCCGTCGCTGACCCAAGGCGCCACCGAGGCGGCGAAGAAGCAGCGGCCGGGCGTGGAGTGGGTGCGCCCGACCGACCTGATGGTCTCCCGCTCTGCCCGGATCGCGGGGCGGGGTATCGACTTCCAGGCTGAGCTGGCTCGTCGCTCCCGCCGGGTTCCCGGCCAGGCGTACCGGGCGACGCGCACCGGGGCGCGCACTGGTGTCCGGTTCGTGAGCGAGCGTGCCCGGAAGCTGCCGCCCGTGACGGCGTTCGGCCGCGGGTCCGGGGAGCACTATTCCTGGGTGTCGCGCTCCGGGATCGGGCTGGGGTAACCATGTTCGCCCCCGGCGCGACGGCGCGAAGCGAGGCCGCTGGGGGCCGTGTGCGCACCTGCCTGTCAGGAGGTGTCGTCATGGAGACTGCCACGGCCCGTGACCGGCGGGCACGATTCGAGGACTCGGAGGCGCTGCGTGCCCTGCTCACCCGTCTCCACGAGGCAGGGCGGGGCGCGTGGCGTCATGACCCGGAGGCCGCTGCGCTCATGGAGCATGCGGCGAGCAAGTACGCGGCGCTGGCCCGCAAGCACGGGCTGGACCCGTGGGAGGCGGCGTCGGCGGCATTCGAGGCAATGCGCGGTGCCGCGACCCGCCGGGCGGAGGACCCGTGGGCGGTGATCACGCGGGCGGTGCAGGTGACGTGCACCGCGGAGGAGCGCGGCAACGGGCTGCTGTGCTCCGTCCACCAGGCCCGCCGGCCCCGCTACTCGGTGTTCCACGATGCGGAGCGGTTCAGCGACCGGGAGAACCCGCTGCCCGACTACCACCCCGCGTTCCGGTTCGACCCCTTCACCGACGACGAGGACGACGACGACGCGGTGCCCGAGCGGACGGTGAACGTGATCACCGCCATCGAGGACACCATCGCGTTCCTCACCCGGGTCGGGTGGGAGCCAGAGACCGCGCGGGCCGCGGTCGAGTACGTTACTGCCCGGCTCACGGAGGCGTCCTCACGGGCGTCGGCGTTCGAGGTGCTGCGCCGCGACCGGCAGGCCCGCGCCCTCCTCGACCTCCCCGGCGCATCCTGGACGGCGCTGCTGCGGGTCGTCCTCGGGGTTCCCGACCCGGCCCTCGCGCATACGAACGCCGGTCGCGGAATGCTCCGCCGCCTGCTGATCGGCCAGCCGCTGCGAGCTTTGCTAACGGACGACGACCTCGTGATCACCGCCGGGCTCGCCGCCCCACGCATCGGGAACGACGGGTCATGAGCACGCCGCTGGAGGGCCGCATCGAGCTGGAGCGCGCGGTCGATTCGATCATCGTCGGTGTTCGGCACCGGCACGACCACGGCGACCTGACCCCGCTGGTCGAGTCGATCCGCCGCCACGGGCTGCTGCAGCCGATCACGGTCACCCTCGACGGGCACCTGATCTGCGGCGCCCGACGGCTGGCGGCGATCAAGCTGCTCGGTATCAAGACCGTCAACGTGTGGGTGCGGTCCGGGGTCTCCGACCGGCTCGGGCAGCTCCTCGCGGAGCAGGACGACAACCAGCTCCACAAGCCCCTCACCCAGCTCGAAGCTGCCGCTCTCTACCGCGAGCTGAAGGCCCTGCTGGCCGAGGACGCCGCCCGCCGCCAGGAGGCCACCCGGTTCCAGGCGTCCGCCGATGACGCAGAAGACGGTGGTGCCAATTTGGCACCACCGCAGATCGAGCAGGGTAAGACCCGCGCGCAGGCCGCTCGGATGGTCACTGGCCGCGCCTCATACACGACGTTGGAGCGCATCGGCCGGCTGGAAGACCTCGCCGCGGACGAGTCCCAGCCGGAGGCGGTGCGGGCGCGCGCCGCGCAGGAGGTCGAGCGGATCAAGATCGGCGGTAGCGTCTATCCGTCGCATCTGCGCGTGAACGCGGAGCTGTCGCTGGCGGAGCTCGACCAGCTCGCCGCCGACCCGGCCCAGCCCGCCGAGCTGCGCGAGCAGGCCCGTACCGAAGCGGATGCGGTGCGGGCCGCGGAGCGGGAGGCGAGGGCCGCGGAGCTGGAGCAGTTGGCGCAGGCCGCGCTCGCCCGCGTCAAGGTAGCCAAGACCGGCAGGAAGGCGAAGCGGCCCGCGCTGACGGCGGTGGAGCCGGGCCTCCCGGTGCCGTTCCCGCTGAGCGTGTTCACCGCGACGTGGGACGACATGGCCTCGTGGTGGGAGCATTACGACCCCGCCGTGGTCGGCAAGGCGCTCAGCACCGAGCAATGGGCACGGTTTGAGGAGACGATCGCCGGCACCGTCGCGTTCGCTGATGCCGCGCGCGTCGCCCGGCAGGGCCGGGCCGAGCAGACCGCCTGAACAGGGCGGGGGTCGGTGACGCACCTTCCTGGCAACTACGCATCCCTGTTGCCGTCCGGGAAGGACCCCTGTTCATGGACCCCGCCGCCCCCGATGACCGTCGCCGTCGTCGCCTGCTGATCGCCGCCACCGCCGCAGGCCTCGTCCTGCTGATCCTCGTCGGCGTCGGCATCTACGGACTCGTCCGCGGCCCGGCCCCGGCCGACCCGCCACCGAGCGAACGACCCTCCACCACGACGCCAGTGACGCCCGGCCCGACGCCGAGCGGTGAGCTCGAGCCGCTGCGGCAGAACCTCGGCCCGGAAGCGTTCGCCCGCGCGGTCGCGGAAGCCCTGTTCACCTGGGACACCGCCAGCGGGTTCACACCGTCCGACTACGCGCAGGTGCTCGCAGATGCCGCCCACGGCGCCGAGGCGGATGCGCTCGTGGGCGACGTGCGCGCCTACCTGCCTTCTGCGGAGGCGTGGGCGCAGCTCCGCCAGTACGCGACGCGCCAGTGGCTCACCATCGACGAGGTGTTCATCCCGGAGGCGTGGGAGACCGCCGTCGACCAGGCCGCGCCCGGCCAGATCCCGGCCGGGGCGATCGCCTACACCATCGAGGGCACCCGGCACCGTGACGGCACCTGGGACACGACGCCGGTGGCAGCGTCCCGCCCGGTCGCGTTCACCGTGTTCCTCGTTTGCACCCCGCCCACGCCCGGCCGCGGCGCGGCATCGGGTTCGTGCGAGGTGCTGCGGCTGTCCGAGCTCGACAGCCCGCTGCACTGATCCGGGAGCGTCGTGATGAAGAAGCTCGCCGTCCTCGCTCTCACCCTGCTGCTCATCGGACCCTCCACGGCCCTCCTGGGCGTCGCCACGCTCGGCGGCACCTCCGCGACCGCCGCCGTCTGCACGCCCGGCTCACTTGCCGTTGGCCCGATCCCGGACTCGCTGACCGCGACGACCCGCAACGGCGAGACGGTCACGCTGAACCGGCAACAGTTCACGCACGCGGCGACGATCATCACGGTCGGCGGGCAGACCGCCGGCGTTGGCCGCGACGGTGTGCTCATCGCGCTCATGGCCGCCCTCACCGAATCCACCCTGCGGATGCTCGCCAACACCAGCGCCTACCCCGAGTCCGCGGACTATCCGAACGACGGCAACGGGTCGGATCACGACAGCCTCGGTTTGTTCCAGATGCGCCCCGCCAGCGGCTGGGGCACGGTCGCCGAGCTCATGGACTCGGCTTACCAGGCTCGAGCCTTCTACGGCGGCGAGTCCGGCCCGAACTATCCGTCCCCGCGGGGACTGCTCGACATCCCCGGCTGGCAGCAGCTCGACCCCGGCGAGGCCGCCCAGGCCGTCGAGGTCAGCGCCTACCCGGACAGGTATCAGAACTACCAGCCGGTGGCGCAGGCGATCCTCGACGCCCTCACCCGCCCCGCGCCCTCCGGCAACGGCGGCGGGGATGAGGCACCGGTCGTGCCCGAGACGACCAGGATCGTGTTCCCGCTTCCCGAGGGAACCTGGGTGCGCACGAGCCCGTTCGGTTGGCGCAACGACCCGATCACCGGCGAACGCCGCTTCCACGCCGGTTCGGACTTCGCCGCCCCCGACGGCACCCCGATCTACGCAGTCGCCGATGGCGTCGTGGTGCGCGCGAACTACACCGACGCAGGTGGCGGGGTCATCGTCATCGAGCACACCGTCGGCGGGCAGCGGGTCGCGTCGATGTACGTGCACATGTGGCAGCACGGCATTCACGTCGCCGAAGGCGGCACCGTGACCGCCGGGCAGCACATCGGGGACGTCGGCTCCTCCGGGCACTCCACCGGCCCGCACTTGCACCTGCAAATCCACCCCGGCGGCGCCGGAGCCGACCCGGTGGACGCCGACGCCTGGCTCACCGAACACGGCGCCGAAGGGATTGCGGGCGGCGATGCCGCCCCCGCCCTCTGCACTGCCGGGGGTGCGTGATGGACGTGTTCCCCGACTTCGGCGGCGTGGGCGGCGCCGCAGACCTGCGCTCCATCGTCGGCGCGCTGCTGATGTTCGTGCTCGTCACCGCGGTGCTCATGCTCATCGTCTGCGCCATCATCTGGGCGATCAGCGGAGCCTCCGGCAACTATCAGGCCGCGACCAAGGCTCGCACCGGCCTGCTTGTCGCGGTCGGCGCCGCGGCGCTGGCAGGCGCCGGGGTTGCCTGGCTCAACTTCCTGCTGGACGTCGGCACCCGGCTCTGACCGTCCCCGCCTGTGCGGCTGGGGGCGAGTGCGCACCTGACCGTCGAGAACCCCGTCTCGACCAGTCAAGGGAGCATAACCGTGATCGACATCGACCCCAACAGCTCGGGCCTTCCGGGCATCGAGCAGCTGCGCATCATCGTCGGCGCCGTCATGACGGTGGGCCTGATCCTCTCCGTCCTCGCCCTGATCGTCTCCGCGATCGTCTGGGGTCTCGGATCGAACAGCAGCAACCCCCACCTCGCCAGCCGCGGCAAGGTCGGCGTCCTCGTCTCCTGCGGGGCGGCGATCATCTGCGGCGCCGCGGTGACGCTGGTGAACTTCTTCTGGGGCGTCGGGCAGGCCGTCTGATGATCCCGGCCACGACAGCCCGCCTGCGGGGGTGGGCGCGGTGAGCGTCTGCGACGTCCCGGTCATCTCTTCCGTCTGCGACGCCGTCGGCGAGGGCACCGCCTCCCTGATCGCGGCCCCGTTCGACTGGCTCGCCCAGGCGATGGCCGGCGCGGCGGCGTGGCTGTTCGAGGCCGTCTGGTGGGTGTTCGACACCACGACCCTCGTCGACGTCACGAGCCCCGAGTACGTCGGCGTCTACAACGTCCTCTTCGGTGTCGCCGTGTTCGTGATGCTGATCTTCTTCTGCCTCCAGCTCATCACCGGCCTGATCCACCGCGACCCCACCGCGCTCAGCCGTGCCGCGCTCGGCCTCGCGAAGTCCGTCCTCGGCTCGTTTCTCGTCATCACGCTCACGGCGCTGCTGCTGGAGGTGACCGATCAGCTCGCGGTCGGGATCGTGCAGGCCACCGGCAACACGATGGAAGGGATGGGGACCCAGATCGGGCTCCTCGCCGTCGCCCTCGGCGCCATCAACATCGGTGGCCCTGGAGTCGGGGCGATCCTCACGATCTTCCTCGCCGGCCTGGCCATCTCGGCGGCGGCGATCGTGTGGTTCTCCCTGCTGATCCGCAAGGCGCTGCTGCTGGTGGCGATCGTGTTCGGCCCGGTCGCCCTGGCCGGGGCGACGTGGGATGCGACCAAGGGCTGGTTCGCCAAGTGGGCGGCGTTCGTGATCGCCCTGATCTTCTCCAAGCTCGTCCTCGTCGTGATCTTCCTCGTCGCGATCGGGCAGGTCTCGGCCCCGATCGAGGCTGACCTGGCCTCCATCTCCGACCCGATCGCGGGCGTCGTGCTGATGTTCATCGCCGCGTTCGCGCCCTACATCACCTACAAGTTCCTGTCGTTCGTGGGCTTCGACATGTACCACGCGATGTCGTCCGAGCAGGAGGCGAAGTCCGCGCTGAACCGGCCCGTGCCGGTGCCGTCGGCCCCGCAGGCCGACACGGCCAAGAAGGTCCTCGACAGCGGCACCGACCCCGGCAGCAAGCCGCCGAGCAGTGGAGGAGGCGGGGGCGGAGGCTCGACACCGCCCCCGCCTCCTCCTCCCGGTGCGTCGGCTGCGGCCCCTGCCAGCGCGGGAGCCGGCACGGCAGGTACCGGAGCCGCCGCATCAGCCGGAGCCGGAGCAGGGGCTGGAGCTGGCGCCGGAGCTGCCGGCGCTGGTGCGGCTGGCGCCGGTGCGGCCGCAGGCCCGGTCGGTGCCGCGGTGGTCGTCGGAGCCGCCGTGGTCAAGGCCGCAGCGACCGCCGGCCCGAAGGCAGGCAAAGCGGTGGGCGGCGCGGCGGACAGCCAGGCCGGCGCGGCGGCGGAACAGGCATCCCCGCCTCCGTCGCAGGGCACACCGCCGCGTCCCGCACCGTCAACACCGCCTCCGGCCGCGCCGCCCTCTCCCGAGCCTGCAGAGTCCATGCCCGCGCCTCGGCGCCGGCAGGACCCGCCGCCTCCGCCATCGTCCGCACCGACCGGGAAGGAGTAACCGATGGTCGCCAACTCGAACAGCGACTACCCGCTGGCGCCGGTGCAGTTCTCCCGGCTCGCCAGGCGCGGCATCATGCTCGGGCTGTCCCTGCCGCAGCTCATCGTCCTCGGTATCGCGGTGCTCACGGTTGTCTTCTCCCTCTACGCCGCCGGAGGCATGGGCTTCGCCTGGACCGCACCCGTGTGGGGCACCTGCGCCCTGCTCGCGGTGATCCCTGCCGGGGGCCGGAAGGTGATCGAGTGGGTACCCGTCCTGTTCCGCTGGGCCGCCCGGACTTATCTCGGGCAGCTCGTCTACCGGCGCCACGTCATCAAGCCCCGCCCCGCCGGGACCCTCGCGCTCCCTGGGGACGCGGCGAGCCTGCGGGAGTGGGAGGACCCCGAGACCGGCGCGGCGATGGTCCACGACCCGCACGCGCAGACCCTCACCGCGATCCTCGGCGTCGCCCATCCGGCGTTCGTGCTCCTTGATCCGGGTGAGCAGCAGCGCCGCGTCTCCGGCTGGGGCCGCGTGCTGGCCGCCGCGTGCCGTTCCGGGCGAATCGCGCGGATTCAGGTGTCAGAGCGGACCCTGCCGGACTCCGGGACGGGGCTGGCGGAGTGGTGGCGCACTCACGGCACTGATGACGGCTCCTGGGCCGCGACCACCTACGCCGAGCTCATCGACCGCGCCGGCCCCGCCGGAGAACGCCACGCGACGACCATCTCGCTCGCGCTCGACATGAAGGCCGCCGCCCGGCAGATCAGAACGAGCGGTGGCGGGATACACGGTGCGGCCGCGGTGCTGCGGCAGGAGATGAGCACGCTGACCACGGCGTTGCGCGCGGCCGAGCTCACGTCGACCGGGTGGCTGACGCCCGGCGAGGTCGCCGTCGTCCTCCGCTCGGCCTACGACCCCGCCGCCGCACCAGCCTTGGAACGCCACGGGGACCTCGGCCGTGACCTCGCCACAGCCGGACCGGTCGCGGTCGCCGAGACCTGGGACCGGCTGCGGTCGGACTCCGCGTTCCATGCGGTGCTGTGGATCACCGAGTGGCCTCGCTCGCAGGTGTATCCCGGGTTCCTCGCGCCACTCGTGCTGTCCAACGGCATCCTGCGCACCCTCGCCCTGCACTACACCCCGGTCCGCGCCGACCAGGCCGCGCGGGACCTGCGGAAGAAGAAGACCGAACTCATCTCCGATGCCGCCCAGCGCCGCAAGATCGGGCAGATCGACGACGCCGCGAGCAGCGCCGAGCTGGACGACGTGCTCCAGCAGGAGGCGGACCTGACTGCCGGGCACGGCGTCCTGCGCGTCTCCGGCCTCGTCTCCGTGTCCGCGCCGACCGTGGACGAGCTCGATGCAGCGGTGGCCGCGGTCGAGCAGGCGGCGATCCAAGCGTCCTGCGAGACCAGGCGGCTCGTCGGTCAGCAGGCGCAGGCATTCACCGCTACCGCACTGCCGTTGTGCCGGTCGGTCTGACTCTGCGCACCTGCTCACCAACCGTCACGCCTTCCTGTGAGGAGCCCTGATCATGCCGACCTTCGATGCCCCGCTCGCGGACGCCGCTGAGGCGTCCGCCGCGCTGCGGGGCTTGGCCCACGCGACCCGCACGTTCGAGAGCCCCGCCGACACCTACCCGGTGATCGGAGAGCTGCTCGCCGGGGTCAGGTCGCTGCGGCAAGTGCTCGACCATCTCGCCGCCGCCCACATCAACGCCCGCGTCAGGGCGCACGACGACGCCGGGAATCAAGCCGCCGGCGCAACCTCGGCCCTCGCGGCTGCCGACGAACTGCACCAGGCCGGCACCCTGCTGGACACCGTGGAGTGGCGGCTGGACGCCGCCTCCCAGCACTCCGGCCGCATCGCCTGGCACCCCGCGCCTGCCGTCGAGAACGGCCCAGCAAGGAGGTGGGTCAGCGTCGTGTTCCTGGAAGGCTCCGAGGCCGACGAGATGCTGGATCTGATCGACCGCGACGGGACGGATACAGCGATCGAGCACCTGGCCGGGCACGACTACGGGGCAGAGACCACCCAGGCTGCGCTCGAGAACGGATACGTCTATGACGAGCCCCCGACAGATGTGCTCGACAAGGTGGCAAACGGGGGCGTCTACATGCTCACCTACAACCCCTTCCTCGGGCACGTCTCGCTGCTGCGCGAGCACGACACCGTGCCCGACCCGGCACTCCTCGACCTCGACACCCCGGCCTCCGCACGAGCATCGGAGTCGGGGCGGGAAGCGGAACGCGCCGCGCACAAGTCCACGCGTGCAGTCGGCCCCGCGGTCAGCCGGGGGCGAGCCGGGGCCGACTGGTTCACCCACCGCCCCGGCGCGGCCTCCGCACACGGCCGGGGGCTGGCGCTGTGACCGGGCAGGACGACAGCCGCCTGCACACCGCTGTGCTCGTCGGGCCTGAAGGCGAGCGGCGCCGGGCACGCAAGGCCCGCCGGCAGGCGGCGGCGAAGGTCGAGACCGATGCCCGCCAGCATCGCAAGGTAGAAGCTAGGGCGAAGTGGGAGGCGGAGCAGGCCGAACGCCGCAACACGAGCTACCTGCCCGCCTCCGGCGAGGCAGGACCTGCAGCGTTGCGGACGCCGGGCCGGTTCCGGCTCCCCAAGCACCAAGACACCTCCGCGACGCTCGCCGGCCAGTACCCCTTCCTGGCCGAGGCCGGTCTCGGCAGCCAGGGGGTCTTCGTCGGCCAGGACCTCTACAGCGGCGGATCGTTCGTGTTCGACCCCTGGGTGCTTTATCAGCGGGGCCTCATCACGGCGCCGAACGTGGTGCTCGCCGGGATCGTCGGCTCCGGCAAGTCGTCCCTGGCGAAGTCGCTATACACCCGCAGCCTGCCGTTCGGACGCAGGGTCTACGTCCCCGGCGACCCCAAGGGCGAGCACACGGCTGTCGCGGAGGCGGTCGGCGGGCGGGCGATCATCCTCGGCCACGGCCTGCGCAACAGGCTCAACCCGCTGGATCAGGGCCACCGGCCGTCTGCGGTGTCGGATGCGGAGTGGGCGATGCAGGTCGCCTCCCGCCGCCGCGACCTCATCGGCGCCCTCGCGGAGACCGTGCTGGATCGGGCGCTGTCACCGTTGGAGCACACCGCGATCGATCTCGCCCTCCGAGACGCCGTCCGCAGCGCCGAGGTGCCCATCCTGCCGATGGTCGTCGACCGCATCCTCACCCCCAGTGCGGCGGACGATGAGGACGGTCGGCTCGCGGAAGACGGTCGTCTTGTCGGCCACGCGCTCCGTCGGCTCGTCGCTGGAGACCTCCAAGGCCTGTTCGATGGCCCCTCGACGGTCAGGTTCGACCCGTCGCTGCCGATGGTGTCGCTCGACCTGTCGCGGGTCGCGGAGAACAGCACGCTGATCTCGGTGCTGATGACCTGCTCGTCCGCATGGATGGAGTCCGCCCTATCCGACCCTGCGGGCGGGCAGCGATGGGTGATCTACGACGAGGCGTGGCGGCTCATGCAGTATCCGTCGCTGCTTCGCCGCATGGATGCCCAGTGGCGGTTGGCGAGGCATTTCGGGATCGCGAACATGCTCATCTTCCACAAGCTCTCCGACTTGGACAACGTCGGCGATGCCGGGACCGCCATGCGCGCCCTCGCCTCATCGCTGCTAGCAAACGCGGAGACCAGGATCGTGTACCGGCAGGAGCCGGACCAGCTCGGCTCCACGGCTCTCGCGCTCGGGCTCACCGGCACCGAGCAGAAGCTGCTCCCGGGTCTCGGGACCGGGCAGGGACTGTGGCGGATCAAGGACCGCAGTTTCGTCGTGCAGCACCAGCTCCACCCCGCCGAGCTCGCCGCGTTCGACACCACCGGCCGCATGACGAGCGATTCCCGCGAGTTCGGGAATCTCGACGTGCGTTCAGCAATTCCGAACGATCGGCAGGATTCATGATGCCCCGGCCCCGCTACAAGCGATCCTGGGGCGAACCCGCATCCCGAGACGGGAGTATCGAGGCCGTGCCGGTCGTGCTCCCGCTCGTCGCCATCGCCATCGCCGAGGACGGCCGTATGACCGTCACCGTCGACGGCGAGGCGTTCGAGCCGGAGCCGTTCGCGCCGCTGTGGCGGCGGGAGGACTTCGCCCGGGTCCTCGACCAGCTCACCGACCTGCGCCACTCGCCGGTGCGGGTCGAGGTGCGCGAAGCGGACGGGACCGTGTTCACCGACATCATCACCCCGAGCAGACGCCGCCGCACCGAACCCGATCCAGAGCCGACATCGGAGGAACCGGCCCGCCGACCGGCGACGGATCTCGTCGTGCTGCACGGGGAGGGGTTCGTGCCGGGTGAGGACGTCGCGATCGCTGTCGTCATCGCCCACGGCGATGCTGGCCAGGACGGCACCATGCGCGGCCTCGTCGAAGCCCGCCAGCTCGCCGGGAGCTCGACCCGCGAGGTCATCCTGCTCGGCCGCGTCTCCGGCACCCTCACGATCGGGCATCCCGAATGAGCACGCCCCGGCCCGCGGGGGCACTCGGGGACGAGCTGAGCAACCTCGGAATCGGCATCCTCATCGGCGCCGCGGTCCTCGCCGCCATCCTCCGCGGCGCTGGGTCCGTCGCCGCCTGGATCACCGGGGTTGGTCAGCCCACAGGCGGAGTCGAAGCCGGGCTTGGCGTGCTGCTCAACCCCGGCGACCCGGCGGAGGCACTCGGCGCACCCGGTCTGAACGCTGTCACGTACTGGATCTCCGCGGGCGCGCTCATCCTGTTGGCTGGTGCGGCCGCCTGGTGGGCGTGGCGGTTCTTCCACGAGCACGGCCGCCAGGTCAAGACGGACCCGTACCGCATCGCAGGGATCGCCACCCGCAGCGAAGTCGCCAAGGCCGCCTCGGAGACGGCGCTGCTGCGCCGGGCCGGACACCTGCGGCCCTCCCTCCACCAGCCACGGCCGGAGGACGTCGGCTACCGGATCGGCACCTCACGGGGCACGAGCGTGTGGGCGTCCGTCGAAGACTCCATCCTGCTGATCGGCCCGCCTCGGTCCGGCAAGGGTGCGCACATCGTCATCAACGCCATCTTGGACGCGCCTGGCGCGGTCGTCACCACATCGACGCGGCCGGACAACCTGACTGCGACGCTCCGCGCCCGGCAGAAGATCGGACCGGTCGCGGTGTTCGATCCGCAGCACCTCGCCGAGGGCCTACCCGCCGGGCTTAGGTGGTCGCCCATCCGCGGGTGTGAGGACCCGCTAACGGCGATGATCCGAGCGACCGGCCTTGCCGCCGGCACCGGTCTCTCGGCCGGCGGGGTCGAGGGAGGCGGGTTCTGGGAGGGCAAGACGAGGACCGCGCTCCAAGCGCTACTCCACGCCGCTGCCCTCGATCACCGGCCGCCCTCGGAACTGTTCCGGTGGACTCTCGACCCCTCCGCCGCCGCGGACGCGGTGGCGATCCTCACCGCGAACCCGCGAGCCGCGACTGGGTGGGCGGACTCGTTGCAGGCGATGATCGAGTCCGACCCCCGCACGCGCGACTCCATCTGGCAAGGCGTCTCGCTCGCCCTCGCCGCGCTGGCAGACCCGCGCGTGCTCGACGCTGTGTCGCCGCGGGAGGGCGAGGACTTCGATCCCGAAGGGTTCCTGCGAGACCGAGGAACCCTCTACTTGCTGGCCACCGGAGCCGGCGCCAACAACAGCGCCGCGTTGGTGGCGGCGTTCGTGGAGGACGTCGTAGAGGCTGCCCGCCGCCTCGCCGCGACCAGCCCGGGCGCCCGCCTCGACCCGCCACTGCTGCTCGCGCTCGATGAGGTCGGCAACCTCGCCCCGTTGCCGTCGCTGCCGGCGCTCATGGCCGAGGGCGGCGGAACCGGGATCACGACGATGCCCGTGCTCCAGTCGCTCGCGCAGGCGCGGGAGAAGTGGTCTGAGAACGCGGCCGGCGCGATCTGGGACGCTAGCATCGTCAAGATCATCCTCGGCGGCGCATCGAACTCCAAGGACCTGCACGACCTGACCACCCTCATCGGCGAGCGCGACGAGGTGACCGACTCCACCACGGTCGGAGACCACGGCTCCCGCTCCGCACAACGCTCCATCCGGCGCGTCCCGATCATGCCACCCGACACGATCAGAACGTTGCCGTTCGGGACCGCGCTCGTGCTGCTGCGCTCCGCGCCGCCCATCGTCACGAGGATGCGGACCTGGACCGACCGGCCCGATGCGAAGGCACTGCGCGCGGACCGGGCGGGCATCGAGGCGCTGCTGCAACGCCGTCCGCTGGAGGAGCCGGGCGCACCTGCCTGACACAAGGGCGGCCCCGGCCGTGGGGCCGCCCGTCGATGTCAGAAAGAGGACAGTCCGATGGCTCTCCACACGCAGGAATCCCTCTCCGGGTTCATCGCCTCCGACCCGCAGCTCACCTACACCGAGCGCGGCGACGCTCGCCTGTACGTCAAGATCGGGCAGGAGCACTACCGCAAGGAGCAGGACGGGTCGTTCACGCAGACCGAGACGACCTTCCACGACCTCGTGGCGTTCAAGAAGACCGCCGAACACGCCCACGCCCGGCTCGCCAAGAACGACAAGATCGTCGCCGAGGGTTACACCCGCGAGTACGACCGCACCACGCCGGACGGCCAGGTTGTCAAGGCTGAGGAGTTCGTGGCGAAGAAGCTCGGTCACGACCTCGCCCGCACCCGCTACGAGGTCGACCGCACCCGCCGCCAGCCCGCCGTCACGCAGGAGGCCGCAGGGCATGCGATCGATGCCGAAGCCCACCGCGAAGCACGCAGCGCCGCCCTGGCGCTCGGGCTCTGACCGGCAGTGACCGCGATGAACGAGAACGACACCGCCCCCGAGCCCGATGAGCCGGACCTGGACGAGGAGTCCGAGGCGTTCGACGGGCCACTGATCCCGGAGCCTCCGCACCCGATCAACTGGAACCTCCTGACCAGCGAGGAAGCCGAGGCCGAGTGGCTGGAACTGAACCGCTGGGTCGACTGGCTGCGCCGCACCTACGGCCTCCCTGCTTCGGTGATTCCGCCGTTCTGGCACCGCCATCCAGAGCTGCTGTGGGAGCTGAGCGCGCTGCACCTGCATTGGCTGTCCGCCTACGACCCGGAGCAGAAC
Source organism: Microbacterium sp. LWH10-1.2 (assembly GCF_038397765.1). Classification (NCBI taxonomy): domain Bacteria; kingdom Bacillati; phylum Actinomycetota; class Actinomycetes; order Micrococcales; family Microbacteriaceae; genus Microbacterium; species Microbacterium sp. LWH10-1.2. The sequence goes on along the minus strand of NZ_CP151638.1, from coordinate 986,210 downwards.
GGCTCCGCCCCGCTGGGCTGGCACCGCGACTTCGCGGATGCCCGGCAGCGGCTGCGCGATTGGGTCGCCGCTTCCGGCACCCGTCTGGACCGAGACCGCCCCACCCGACAGACCACCTGGCCCGGCGAGGACCCAGCAGGCCCAGTCGAGGACACGATCATCGCTCACCGGGATCAGGACTTCGTGCAGTTCGTCCTCGACGATGTCGCCGCGCGCCGCCAGGCCGAGGATGACTTCTACGCCGGACTCGATCCGAACACCGGAGAAGTCGCATGAGCGATAACGCCGGCACGATCGTGGTCTCGCCTCTGATGGACAGCCGCGAGATCGCCGCCTATCTCAAGGTGTCCGAGTCGACCTTGTCGAGGTGGCGGTCCGCCGGTCAGGGGCCGCCGTTCCTGCGGCTGGGCGGGATCGCCCGGTACCGGATCGACGCGGTCGATGTCTGGCTGGCCGGCCTGGAACACGGCCATGCCACGGAAGGGTGAGCCGCTCCCGCAAGCGAAGCCGAGGCCGGTACCTCCGGTCGGCGTGAGGATCTCCACCGACCTGGAGCGTCGCTCCTACGGCATCCGCGCCCGCGCTCGCTGGACGGACCCGATCAGCAAACGCCGCATCATCCGCTCCGAGATCGTCGCGGACGAGGCGGCCGCACACGAGTTCTTCGACTCGCTGCGGCAGTCATCGGCCAAGGGCATGGACGTGGCAATGACGCTCACCGAGTTCGTCACGGCAATCGGCGACCGATGGGCGCGCGGCCTCGACCCGACCTCAACCGGCGAGACTTACGGCTACGGGCTCAAGCTACGCGTACTGCCCGCGCTCGGGCACCTGCCCGTGACGCAGATCACCGCCGGGATCATCGACCGCACCATCGACGCCTGGGAGAAGCGCCACGGAGCGTCGACGATCAAGAACTCGATCGCGCCTCTCGTGCGCGTCCTCGACGAAGCTGTGCGCGATGGGCTCATCCCGATCAACCCGGCGAAGAACCGCGCCAAGCGCAGCCTGAACCGCAACGCGTTCCGGCTCCAGCCTGCAGAAGATGCTTCACCCCGTTCTCACGCGATCCCGGACATGGTCACGCTGACGAAGCTCGCTGAAGCCTGCGGGAAGATTCACCAGTCCTACTCCGACTTCGTCATGCTCGCGGCGCTCCTCGCGGCGCGTTCTTCCGAGGTCTCGGGCCTCCAGGCCGGTGACGTCCGGTTCGACAAGAACATCGTGGTCATCGCCCGGCAGACCTACCCCGGCAAGGGCGGGCTCATCACGAAGCAGACCAAGGGCCGCAGAGAGCGACGCGTCCCGATCCTCGACCCGCTCCGACCGATCCTGGAACGCCTCGCGGGAGGCAAGGAGTCCGAGGACCGGCTGCTGGTCGGCCCGAAGGGCGGCGCGCTCACGACCGCGACGGTGCGGGATGCGACGAACTGGGACCAGATCGTCAGCGATCTCGGCCTGCCCGATCTCACCCGGCACGGCCTCCGGCACACCGGCGCGACCTGGATGGCGGACGCGGGCATCCCGCTGCACGTCCTCCAGGACATCCTCGGCCACGCCTCCGTTGAGACCACACGCGGATACTTGCACCCCGACGACCGCCACCTCGCCTCGGCCGCAGAGCAGGCCAACGCCTTCCTTGCCCGATCCGGCAAAGCCAGCAGACCGAGCCGGCGCGAGGCGTCGAGGTCGCTGTGACGGGTAGCCAGGAGCCACGATCGGAGGCTCTGGTCCCCTTTTGGTCCCCTTATCCACAGGTTGGAACCTTCGGACACCCGAAACAGCCGTTCGGAGCCCCGGGAGCCGCACGGGCTTCTCGGCGAGGGGACCAGAGGGGGACCAACAAAAACCCGTCGCCAGACATGACGAAGCCCCGATGAAAATGGCTTCTCATCGGGGCTTTTCTGTCGGGCTGACAGGATTTGAACCTGCGACCCCCTGACCCCCAGTCAGGTGCGCTACCAAGCTGCGCCACAGCCCGTGGCATGGATTTTCAGTTGTTCGGGCCGACCAGAGCGGGGTAAACCCCTTGACCCCCAGTCAAGTGCGCTACCAAGCTGCGCCACAGCCCGCTGTCCGTGGCTTTCGCCGCAGGCAACTCCCCTATCTTAGCCTGATGCCGAGGCCGTCCGCGAACCGAGCAGCGTTGCGTGTGTCGGAGGTCCGGCGTAGCGTCCCGTTCATGGCGACGATCACGACCGAGGTGGCGACGACTGCCCGGTGGAGCGATGTGCAGCACGCGCTCACGGGCGGCGGGGATGGCGCGAGCTGCCAGTGCATCTGGCCGGTTCTCAGCAACAAGGACTGGAATTCGACGACGAAAGACCAGCGCACCGAGATGCTGCGCACGGAGATCGACGAGGGGCCTCCCCCGGGCATCATCGCCTACGTCGACGGCGACGCCGCGGGCTGGATCCGCATCGGGCCCCGCACGCGACAGGCGCGGGTTCCGCGAACGCGCATGATCGCAGCGGCGTCGACCGAACCGTTCGACGATGCCTCGGTCTGGGCGGTCACCTGCTTCGTGGTGCGCCGAGAGCATCGGGGCTCCGGCCTCAACCTCGACCTGCTCCGCGCGGCCGTCGATTATGCGCGCGAGTCCGGCGCCCGAGTGATCGAGGGCTATCCGGTCGACACCGGTGGCGAGAAGCAGCGCTCGAACGAGCTGTTCCACGGCACCCTCGGCACTTTCCTCGCGGCAGGATTCGAGGAGAAGACAGACCTCAAGCCGGGTCGGTCCCTCGTCGCCCTCGAACTCACCCCTGACCACTAGCGTGGAGGCATGAGCGACCAGCATCCGATCGTCGAAGACGCCGAGCTCGGCCCCCTCATCCGCGCGACCACCGAGCTCACCGACGGCGACGTGCTCGTCTCCGACTGGTACATCGGCGGCATCACGACCGTCGGCGGAGAGCTCGACCTCATGATCGAAGGCACGAGCCCCGACGAGATCGCTCCGCTGCTCCCCCGGCTCCGCGAGGTCGTCTCGCGCCTCGACGCACTGCGACGCGTCGCCTCGGATGCCGTGGTCACGCAGTTCAGCACCGGAGACCCCGAGCCGCACGAGCTCGAGGAGGCAGCATCCGACCTGACCCTCGAGACGATCGAGGCGTCGGCCGACGGCACGATCATCCTGCACCTCACCGACGGCTGCGGCGAGCACTTCCCCGATGGGTACTGGCCGGCGGTGCACCTCGGCGCCGATGACCGGGTCGAACAGGTCACCGTCGAGACCTGATGAAGAACCGCGCATTCCTCTGGGCGTTCGCGCCCTACATCGTCGCGTCGACGCTTCACGTGATCCTGCTCGCCGTGCACAGTTCTCTGGCCGCGCCGACGAAGCTCATCCTGATGCCGCTCCTGCTGGTTCCCGTGCTGGTGTCGGCCGGACGGCTGAAACCCCGCGCCGCCGTGGCGCTGATCCTCGCCGCCCTGCTCTTCTCCTGGCTCGGCGACGGCGCCGGTGCGTTCTTCCCCTCAGCCCCGGAGCTGCCGCTCATGCTCGCGTTCTTCGGCATCGCTCATCTCGCCTACATCGCGCTCTTCGCACGACACCTTTCTCGACGACGGATGCCGTGGTGGGGGCTCGTCTACGCCGCCTGGTGGATCGCCATGGTCAGCGTGATCGGGCCGCACGCGGGAGGACTGTTCCCCGCGGTCGCGGTCTACGGACTCGTGCTCGGCAGCACAGCCGCCTTCTCCACGCGGTGCGGTCCCGTGGTCGCGATGGGCGGCGCGTTCTTCCTCGCGAGCGATTCGATCCTCGCGTTCCGCCTCTTCCTGCCCGACGCGCTCCCATCGTGGAGCAGCCCCGCCGTCATGCTCACCTACACGATCGGGCAGGGCCTCATCATCGCCGGGGCGCTCCTCGCGCTCCGCACACGGAAGGTCACCTGATGGACTCCGCACGCGTCGACAGCTGGCTCTGGGCGATCCGCGTGTACAAGACGCGCTCCGCGGCAACGACTGCATGCCGCGCGGGGCATGTACGACTCAACGGCGACAAGGTCAAGGCGGCGCAGGCCGTGCGCATCGGCGATGAGTTGCGCATCCGCATCTCCGGATTCGACCGGATCCTCATCGTCCGACAGCTCCTCGTCAAGCGCGTCGGCGCCCCGGTCGCGGCCCTCGCCTACGAGGACCGCACGCCAGAGCGCGAGCCGCAGGCCGCGCTGGGGCTGCGCGACCGCGGAGCGGGCCGTCCCACCAAGCGAGAACGCCGGGAGATCGATCGGCTCCGCGGACGCGACCCAGACGACCAGGAGTTCCCCCATTCCTGACGGTTCACTCTTTCGTACATTTGTTCTAATCTGGGTGCATGGCCCACCGCACCGATCTCGACCTCGATCTCGAGGAACGACGTCGTGTTCTCGACGCCTGGGCGCTGAAGCGCCGGCAGATCGCCGTGCTTGAGGCCGAGGCCGCAGAACTGCTGATCGAGCAGTTCGACATCCACGATCAGGATGTGGCGGAGAGCCCCTACCATCGCGACGCCATCTACCGGTCGATGATCGCGGAGTTCTCGGCAGCCGCGCGCATCCCGAGGTCGTCGATGGAGTTCGCCTTCGCCGATGCACGTTCACTCCGAGACAGCATGCCCGGCGTCCGTGCCGCGTTCGCCGACGGTCGCATCACCGCCGCCCACGTCCGCGAGATCGTACGGGCGGGAGCGGTCGTCGCCGAGGCGATCGCGAACCGCAGAGCGGATGCCGCCGTCATGGACCTGTTCGAGACCGCCGCGCTCGTCGTGGCAGAGTGCGACACGGCAGCACGAACCCGTGCCCACGCGCGAGAGGTCGCCGCGTCTCTCGCGGGAGAGACGGTCGTCGAACGCCATCGCCGTGCCGCCAAGGATCGCAGCGTCTCCGTGACGTCGCTCGACGACGGGCTCGCCCTGCTCACGGCGGTTCTCCCGGAGTGGATCGCCCTTGCGATCCAGGACCGGCTCACGCACGTCGCGCGAGAGGTCATCGAGGCCAGGGGAACCCGCGAGCCCCAACTCGACCCGTCCATCATGGGCCCCGGAGCAGACTCCCTCCACGCCGAGGACGTCGATCTCGCCGATCCCTTCTTCGACGCGTTCCTCGCCGATCCGTTCGCCCCCGCGATCCTCGCCGATACCAGCGCCGATACCACCGCTGACGCTGCTTCTGCCGAGCGCGACTCGACGCCGGGGACCGATTCCGGCGCCGACGCGGATTTCGGTGCCGATGCCGATTCCGATGCCGGCATGATCTTCAGCGACGATCGAGCGACTTTCGCGCGTGACCCGCTCTCCGACGTCGAGCGCATCCCCGCAGACGAGCGTTCCCTGGACGAGATCCGCGCCGATGTCCTCACCGACATGCTCCTCACCGCCACTCCGAGCACAGCCTTCGGCGATGCCCTCGACGACGTTCACGCCCGGATTCAGGTCACGGTCGCGGCGACCACGCTCGCGGGGCTCGACGATCGACCCGCGCAGCTCGACGGTCACGGCGCGCTCGACGCTGACATCGCACGAGCGCTCGCAGGGCGGAACAGCGGATGGACGCGACTGTTCCTCGATCCGTCCGGCCTCGTCGTCGAGACCGACACGTACACGCCCACCACCGCGATGAAGAGATTCCTGCGGGCGCGTGACCAGCACTGTCGCTTCCCGGGATGCCGGATGCCGGTGCACCGCAGCGAGATCGATCACAACCACGATCACGCCAAGGGCGGACGGACGGCGGTAGACAATCTGGCGCACTTCTGCAGAACCCACCACGCGCTCAAGCATCCCGACGTGCCCGACCCGCACAGGTGGACGGCACAACAGCGCCCCGGAGGCTCCATCACCTGGACCAGTCCGCTCGGGCGCGCGTACACCGACCGCACACCGCGACGGGTGATGTTCGTCTGACCTGCACGCCGGACGATCTCGGAGGCTCCGCGGACGAGCTCGGAAGCAGGGCTTAGAGGGCTCAGAGGACTACAGGGCTCAAAGCGCTCAGAGGGCTTTCGGCTCAGAGGGCTCACCTGGCTCAAAGCGCTCAGAGGGCTCAGAAGACTCAGAGGACTCACCGGGCTCAAACGACTCAGAGGGCTCTCGGCTCAGAGAGCTCAGAGAGCTCAGAACACGAGCCCCAGCGATCGAGAGCGCGCAGAGGAGTCACGAAACTCAGAGCACAAACCTCAGTGATCGAGAGCGCGCAGCAGCCACCCGGCAGACAGCACACGGGCGCCGAGAGCCTCCACCTGCGCAGTGAGGCCGCGGTCGCTGGTGACGACGGTGACCGAGCGGCCTATCGAGAGCAGCCGAGCGGCCTCGTCGATGATCGCGTCGTCCCCGGCGGCATCCGCCCTGACCACCCGCACGGGAGATTCCTCGGATTCGATCGCCCGCGCCTGACCTTCGACGACCAGCGACACCTCGGGGAACCAGATCGTCGCTCCGATGCCGAGATCCTCCGCCGGCACGGCGAGGTCGACCAGGCGGTCCCGCAGCCGCGCTGCCGCTCCGGCTCGGTCCTTCCACCAGCCGTTCGGCACCGAGCCGACGACGTTCGCGGCGTCGACGACGATCGCGGGACGCTCGTCGAGCAGGGTCCGAAGCATCGGCCAGGACGAAGCGAATCCCGGATGCAGCGGACGCGCATCGACGTCCTCGACCGGCACCCACTCCAGCGCCACGCTCTCCGGGTCGCTGATCACGGGTTCGAAGGGCTCTACGACGTCGGCGACGACCGTCGTGTATGACCAGATCGACAGGTCCAGCACGCTCGTCACACGTACGCGCACGGCGCCGTCCGGGACGCCCGCTTCTTCCTGCGCCTCACGCACAGCTCCGACGATGGCGCTCTCACCCTCGTGCATCGCACCGCCGGGGAGACCCCAGGTGCCGCCGAAGTGGCTCCAGGCGACCCTGTGCTGCATGAGCACGCCGCGTGCGGGATCGAAGGCGAGCAGCCCCGCGGCGCCGAACCGGCCCCAGTACCGCTCTCCCGTGTCCGCGATCACCCAGGCGTCGCCCGGGTTGCGCGGCCCCTCGGGGCGGCGCGGTTCACCAGCTGCGGGAGGTACGACCGTCACCCCTTCAGCCTGTCACAGCATCCGGGGTGCGGCGCACCGACCCGACACGAAGGGGAACCGAGCGGGTCCAGAGACGAGTCCCAGCCTTTCAGCCAACGAGCTCCCGGGCCGATCAGCGCTGACGCTTCTCCCGCACGCGCATGTTGACGACGATCGGGGTTCCCTCGAACTCGTACAGCTCGCGCAGGCGGCGCTGAATGAATCGGCGGTAGCCCGGGTCGAGGAATCCGGTCGTGAACAGCACGAACGTCGGCGGGCGCGTCGACGCCTGCGTGCCGAACAGGATGCGTGGCTGCTTGCCTCCGCGCAGCGGGTGCGGGTGCTCGGCGACGAGCTCGGCGAGGAACGCGTTGAACTTGCCGGTGGGGATGCGGCGATCCCAGTTCTCCAGCGAGGTCTCCAGCGCAGGAACCAGCTTGTCGAGGTGACGACCGGTCTTCGCCGAGATGTTCACCCGCGGAGCCCACGCGACGTGCGCGAGGTCCTGCTCGATCTCACGCTCGAGGTAGCGGCGACGGTCCTGGTTCTCCAGGTCGTCGTCGTTCAGGCGATCCCACTTGTTGAACGCGAGCACGAGTGCGCGGCCGGACTCGAGCACGAGGTCGATGATGCGCACGTCCTGCTCGCTGATCGTCTCGGACACGTCGAGAACGACCACCGCGACCTCGGCCTTCTCCAGCGCCGCAGAGGTGCGCAGCGACGCATAGAAGTCGGCGCCCTGAGCCATGTGCACGCGGCGACGGATACCGGCGGTGTCGACGAAGCGCCACAGCTTGCCGCCCAGCTCGACGATCTCGTCGACCGGGTCGCGCGTGGTTCCGGCGAGGTCGTTCACGACGACCCGCTCTTCGCCTGCGGCCTTGTTCAGCAGCGACGACTTGCCGACGTTCGGGCGCCCGAGGATCGCGACGCGGCGAGGGCCGCCGATCTCCTGCTTGGCGACGGCCGAGATCTCGGGGAGCGTCTTCAGGATCGCGTCGAGGAGGTCGGCGACGCCGCGGCCGTGGATCGCGGAGACCGGGTGGGGCTCGCCGAGGCCCAGGTTCCACAGGGCTGCGGCCTCCGGCTCCTGGCGCGCGTCGTCGATCTTGTTCGCGACCAGGAACACGGGCTTGCCGCTCTTGCGGAGCATCTTCACGACGTGCTCGTCGGTGGACGTCGCTCCGACCATGGCGTCGACGACGAACAGCACGACGTCGGACAGGTCGATCGCGACCTCGGCCTGCGCCGCCACCGAGCGGTCGATGCCGCGGGCGTCGGGCTCCCACCCGCCGGTGTCGACGAGCGTGAAGCGGCGGTCGTTCCACTCGGCCTTGTACGTGACGCGGTCGCGGGTGACACCGGGGGTGTCCTCCACGACGGCCTCACGACGGCCGAGGATGCGGTTCACGAGCGCGGACTTGCCGACATTCGGCCGTCCGACGATCGCCACGACCGGGAGTGCCGGCATGAACTGGATGCCGTCCTCGTCCATCGTGATCCCGGCGAGAAGCGCAGCGTCTTCATCGTCGAGCTCGTAGTCGGCGAGACCCGCGCGCAGAGTCTCCGCGCGCTGCTCGGCGAGGTGCTCGTCGAGCGCCTCCATCTTCTCTGCGAGGTGGTCGGGGCCGCCTTCGTATTCGTCGTCAGCCACTGTGTGCTCCTCGGAGTCGTTCGATCACCGCGAGTACGGCATCGATGGTCTGGGGGAAATCAAGATCCGTCGAATCGACGACCTCCACGCCCTCTGCGGCGTTGAGGAAGTCGACGACGGCGCTGTCCGATGCGTCGCGCTTGTGCAGCGCGGCGGCGACGGAGGCAGCGTTCTCACCGGCGAGCTCGCCCGCCCGGCGCGCAGCGCGCACCTCGGGGGCAGCGGTGAGAAGGATGCGGACGGGAGCGTCGGGGGCGACGACAGTGGTGATGTCGCGTCCCTCCACGACGACCGCGTCGAACGGGGCCCCGGCCACGAGCGAGCGGAACAGCTCGTTCACCTGCGCGCGGACCTCGGGCACGCGCGCCACGCCACTGACCGCGCCCGACACGTGCGGTGCGCGGATCGCCTCGGTGACGTCGACGTCGCCCACGCGCACCGTGCGGTCATCGGGGTCGAGCCCCAACCGCACGGGGAAGTCGGATGCCGCGGCGAGGACTGCTGCGGCATCCGCCGTGTCCGCCCCTCGATCGAGGACGTGCCAAGCCAGCGCGCGGTAGGCGGAGCCGGTGTCGAGGTAGCCGAAGCCGAGCGTGCGCGCGACGGCCTTCGACACGCTGGACTTGCCCGACCCCGCAGGGCCGTCGATGGCGATGAAGTCGGGAGTGCGCGCAGCGGTGGCGGTCGTCGTGTCAGTCATTGGTGTTCCCCGCAATCCGCCAGCCGCGTTCGGTGAGTCCGGTGACCGCGCCGTGCAGCGCGGCCGGGTCGACGCTGATCTCCGCCAGACCGAACTGTGCGCCGGGCGAGTGCTCGAGGCGGAGGTCTTCGACGTTGACTCCGAGTTCGCCGAGCTCGCCGAAGAGGCGTCCGAGCTGTCCTGCGGTGTCGTCGACCATGACGACCAACGACTCGAAGCGGCGGTTCTGTCCGTGCTTGCCAGGCAGACGCTCGACGCCGTCGTTGCCGTGACGGATCGTCTCCGCCACTGCACGCCGGGAACCGGGCGCCTCGGGAGCGCGCAGCGCATCCGACACCTCCCGGAGGTCTTCGGCGAGGGCGTCGAGGATCTCCACGACGGGTGCCGCGTTCGCGCCGAGGATCTGCACCCAGAGCTCGGGGGCGGATGCCGCGATGCGCGTCGTGTCGCGCACGCCCTGACCGGCGAGACGCAGAGCGCCCTCCTCCGCCTCGGCGAGGCGGCCGGCGAGCAGGCTCGCGACGACCTGGGGCACGTGGGAGGTCAGCGCGACCGAGCGGTCGTGCTCCTCCGGTGTCATCTCGATCGGCTGCGCGCCGACGTCGAGAGCCAGAGCCTCGACGAGTGCGAGATCGGCGGCCTTCGTCTCACCGTCACGGCACACGACCCACGGACGGCCGATGAACAGGTCGGCCCGCGCCGAGATCGCCCCGCCGCGCTCGCGACCGGCGAGCGGGTGCGAGCCGATGTAGCGGGCGAGATCGACACCGCGCGAGGTCAGTGCGCGGAAGGGCTCGAGCTTGACGCTCGCGACGTCGGTGACGACGGCATCCGGGTACCGCTCGAGTTCCGCCTGGATGACATCGGCGGTGACGTCAGGCGGCACGGCGACGACGATCAGGACGGGCGCGTCGTCGGCAGACGGGGCACGACCGGCGCCGTAGTCGATCGCCAGGCGCTGCTGTGCGGGAGACGTGTCGGAGAGCACGACATCGACGCCCTTCGCGCTGAGCGCGTGCCCGATGCTCGCACCGAGCAGCCCCGTGCCGACGATGCGGACGGTGCCCGAGAGACGCGACGCGACGGCGGTCGCCGTGCGCGGCGCGCTGGGCGCACTCGTCGTGTCAGTCACTCGTTCTCCTGCTGCTCGCCTGGCGCCTCGGCGACACCGGAATCACGGCGCGACAGAGTAAGCAGCGCGCCTAGTTCGATTTTAGTCAGTTCGCGGCTCTTCCCCGCCGGGAGCGTTCCCAGGTGCAGCGGACCGAACTGGCGTCGCACGAGTTCGGTGACGGGATGCCCGACCGCCGCCATCATGCGGCGGACGATCCGGTTGCGTCCGGAATGCAGCGTGAGCTCGACGAGACTCGACCCCCGCGAGGTGTCCAGCAGCCGCGCCTTGTCGGCCGCGATGGGACCGTCCTCCAGCTCGATGCCCTTCGTGAGCTTCGAGATCGTCTGGGCGGTGACCTCCCCCTCGACCTTGGCGATGTACACCTTGGTGACGCCGAACGACGGATGCGCGAGGACGTGCGCGAGGGCGCCGTCGTTCGTGAGGATCAGCAGTCCGCTGGTCTCGGCATCCAGCCGTCCGACGTTGTACAGGCGCTCCTCATAGTCCTTCGTGAAGAGCCGCAGATCGGGGCGGCCGCTCTCATCGCGCATGCTGCTCACGACGCCGGTGGGCTTGTTGAGCATCACGTAGCGCTTCGAGACATCGAGCTGCACAGCGGTGCCGTCGACATCGACGAGGTCGGTCTCCGGATCGATGCGGGTGCCGAGCTCGGTCACGACCACGCCGTTGACGCGGATGCGGCCCTCGACGATGTAATTCTCGACCACGCGTCGGGAGGCCACTCCCGCTCCGGAGAGCACCTTCTGCAGGCGCACGCCCTCGGGGGCGGAGCCGTCTGTCATCGAACCATCAGTCATGAAACCACTCCTTCATCGAAGCGCCCGCACGGCACCGTACCGGCGACATCCGCACGAGCGCTCATCGAACCAAACCTTCATCGATACGCCCAAGCCGCACCGTACCGGCGTCAACCGCACGCGTACTCATCGGGACCAGACCCGCATCGACGCACCCGCACCGAGCCGCAACGGCGCCGACCACACACGCGCTCATCGGACCAGACCCCCATCGACGCACCCGCACCGAGCCGCGATGGCGCCAACCGCACTCGTACTCATCGGACCAGGCCCTCATCGAAGCCGTCTGCGCCGTCATCGAGCAGTGGGGAGATCGGAGGCAGCTCGTCGAGCGAGTTGATGCCCAGGTGCTGCAGCAGTGCATCCGTGGTGCCGTAGTTGATGGCGCCCGTCTCGGAGTCGGCGAAGAGTTCGGTGATGAGGCCGCGTGCGAGCAGGGTGCGCACGACGGAGTCCACGTTCACCGCTCGGATCGACGCGACCTGGCTGCGGGTGACCGGCTGTTTGTAGGCGATGACGGCGAGCGTCTCGAGCGCGGCCTGGGACAGTCGAGCAGGCGCCTGGCCGCCGATGAACTCCGCGACGAGGTCGTCGTGGTCCTCGCGCACGTAGAGCCGCCAGCCGCCTCCGACCTCGCGGAGCTCGAAGCCGCGACGCGGACCGCGGCCCTTGCCGTCGTAGTCGTCGACGAGCGTCTCGAGCGCCTGCCGCACGGCGGCCACGGGAGACCCCACGGCGGCGGCCAGCGCCACGAGTCCGATCGGCTCGTCGATGATGAGCATGATCGCCTCGATCTTCTCGGTCAGCACACCGGCTGACGGTTCGAGGTCATCGGTCATAGTCGGCTCCCAGGGTGGCGAGTGATTCGTCCGACCAGTGGTCGGCGGCCCAGCGCAGCGTCAGCTCGCCGAGCGGTTCCAGTTGCTCGAAGGAGAGTGCCGCGTGGCGGTAGAGCTCCAGCACCGAGATGAAGCGCGCGACGACGATACCCGGTTCGCGGATGCCGGCGACGAGATCGCGGAAGCTCAGCGACTCGGCGCCGCGGAGCAGCGTCACCACGATCGCGGCCTGCTCACGGATGCTGACGAGCGGAGCGTGCAGGTGATCGAGTCCGACGTGCGGGATCTCCTTCGGCGCGAACGCGAGCAGGGCGAGTGCGGCGAAGTCGGCGGCGGAGAGAGACCAGACCAGCTCCGGCGTCTTCTTGCGATGCTTCTCGTCGAGTCGCACAGCGCGGACATGCCGCCGATCCTCGCGCTGCAGGCAGCGGGAGAACCACGCGGAGACCTCCTTGAAGGCCCGGTACTGCAGCAGTCGCGCGAACAGCAGATCCCGAGCCTCGAGCAGTGCGACGGCCTCGGCATCCACCAGCTCTCCCTGCGGAAGGAGCCCGGCGACCTTCATGTCGAGCAGTGTCGCGGCGACCACGAGGAACTCCGACGCCTGGTCGAGCTCCTCATCGTCGTCCAGCTCCTTCAGGTAGGAGATGAACTCGTTCGTCACGGCGCTGAGCGAGACCTCGGTGATGTCCATCTCATGCTTCGAGATGAGATTCAGCAGCAGGTCGAACGGGCCGTCGAAGTTCGACAGGGAGACACGGAAACCGGAGTTCTCCTCGGGAGATGAGGTGTCCGAGGATTCCCCGGACGACGCGGTACTCGAAGACGACGCAGTCGCGTCGGTCTCGTGGCGAGGGGTATCGTCAGGCGACGGCGCCACGGGCGACCAGCTCCCGCGCCAGCCGCAGGTACGCCTGGGCGGCGGCGTGCTCCGGCGCGAACTCGGTGATGGGCACACCCGACACCGAGGCGTCGGGGAACTTCACGGTGCGGCCGATCACGGTCTCCAGGACGTCGTCGCCGAAGGCCTCGACCACGCGCTCGAGAACCTCGCGCGAGTGCAGCGTGCGCGGGTCGTACATCGTGGCGAGGAGGCCGTCCATGGTGATCGACGGGTTCAGCCGGTCGCGCACCTTGTCGATCGTCTCGATGAGGAGCGCCACGCCGCGGAGCGCGAAGAACTCGCACTCCAGCGGGATGATCACGCCGTGAGCGGCGGTGAGGGCGTTCACGGTGAGGAGTCCGAGCGACGGCTGGCAGTCGATGAGGATGACGTCGTACTCCCCCGCCACCTGGCGGAGCACGCGGGCGAGGATCGTCTCACGCGCGACCTCGTTGACGAGGTGCACCTCGGCGGCGGAGAGGTCGATGTTCGCGGGCATCACGTCGAGTCCCTCGACGCCGGAGCGCACGATCGCATCGTGTGCGTCGCGCTTCGTGTCGAGCAGCAGGTCGTAGACCGTCGGCGTCTCGTGCGTCTGGATGCCGAGACCGGCCGACAGAGCGCCCTGCGGATCGAAGTCGACCGCGAGAACCTTGCGCCCGTACTCCGCGAGGGCCGCGGCGAGGTTGATGGAGGTCGTCGTCTTGCCGACGCCGCCCTTCTGGTTGCACAGTGCGATGATGCGCGCGGGGCCGTGAGACGCCAGCGGCTCCGGCGTCGGGAACCCATGATAGGGACGACCGGTGGGTCCGATGGGTGTGTCGTCGGCCTTCTTCGCCTTCGCCCTGGACGTTGCCGCTCTCTCAGCCACCGGTTCTCCTGCTCCTTCGTGCTTGCTCGATTGTAGTCGCAGGCTCACCTCTCGTCGCGTCGGCGCGCGGCGCTGTCCCTCGCCGCGTCGACCAGTCCCTCGATCACCCGCACGTCGTCGGTGGTCTCCGGATGCCACTGCACCCCGACCTCGAAGCGGTCCCCCTCGGCCTCCATCGCCTGGAGCACGCCGTCGGCATCACGCGCTGTCGCGACGAAACCGGGGTGGTCCGCGACCGCCTGGTGGTGATGGCTGGCGCTGGTGATCTGCTCACCGAGCAGCGCGGAGACCCGATGCCCCGGATCCACCACCACGGGGATGGCCTCGTAGGAGCTCTCGCCGCCCCCGTGCCGATCGTGGCCGACGACGTCGGGCAGATGCTGCACGAGCGATCCGCCGGCGGCGACAGCCATGAGCTGCATCCCCCGGCAGATGCCCAGCACAGGGAGCCGCAGCGCGTCCGCCTCCCCGAGCAGCCACAGCTCCGATGCGTCGCGGTCGTCGTACCAGCGCACGACGTTCGGGTCCGGCTCCTGCCCGTAGCGCGCGGGGTTCACATCGGCACCGCCCGCGATGAGCAGACCGTCGAGCCGGCCGAGCACGGCTCGTGCGGCGTCGCGATCGGCGAGCGGCGGGACGAGCACGGGGATGCCCCCGGCCCGCTCCACCGCAAGGGCGTAGTCGCTGGGGAGCAGGTCGGCCGGCACCTCCCGCCAGGCGCCCCAGGAGGCCGCCTGGCGGTAGGTCGTGATGCCGATGATCGGGCGCTGGTCAGTCAAAGTCCGAATCCAGCGGCGTGACGTAGGCGTTGGAGAGTCCGCCGTCGACGAGGAAGTCCATCGCCGTGATGAAGCTCGACTCGTCGCTGCCGAGGAACGCGACGGCGTTGGCGATCTCCTCCGGTTCGGCGAAGCGCCCCATCGGGACGTGCACCAGACGGCGCGCGGCGCGCTCCGGGTCCTTCGCGAACAGCTCCTGCAGCAGCGGGGTGTTCACGGGTCCGGGGCAGAGCGCGTTGACGCGGATGCCCTTGCGCGCGAACTGCACGCCGAGCTCCCGGGTCATCGCCAGCACGCCGCCCTTCGACGCGGTGTAGGAGATCTGCGAGGTGGCGGCGCCCATGATCGCGACGAACGACGCGGTGTTGATGATCGAACCGCTCCCCTGCTCCAGCATGTACGGCAGCACCGCCTTGCAGCACAGGTACACGCTGGTGAGGTTCACGTCCTGCACCAGGTTCCAGGCGTCGATTCCGGTCTTCAGGATGGAGTCGTCGGATGCCGGCGAGATGCCCGCGTTGTTGAACGCGATGTCGATGCGCCCGTATTTCTCCTTGGCGTGGGCGAACAGCGCCTCCACCTCTGCGGCATCCGTCACGTTCACCTTGATGAAGGAGCCGCCCAGCTCCTCCGCGATGCGCGGGCCGTTCACCTCGTCGAGGTCGCCGATGACGACCTTGGCCCCCTCCGCGACGAACTTCTTCGCCGTGGCGAGGCCGATGCCGCTGCATCCGCCGGTGATGACGCCCACTTTGCCTTCGAGCTTGCCCATCGTGTGTCCTGCTGCCTTTCTCGGGGTGTGTCAGTGCTGTGTTGTGTCAGTCGTCGGTCGAGATGAAGACGTTCTTCACCTCGGAGAAGCTGTCCGGAGCGTCCGGTCCGAGTTCGCGCCCGAGTCCCGACTGCTTGAACCCTCCGAACGGAGTCCAGTACCGGACGGAGGAGTGCGAGTTGACCGACAGGTTGCCGCTCTCCACCCCTCTCGCCACGCGCAGCGCGCGCCCGAGATCACGGGTGAAGATGGATCCCGACAGGCCGTACTCGGTGTCGTTGGCCTTCGCGATCGCGTCGGCCTCGTCGGTGAACGGCATCACCGCGAGCACGGGGCCGAACAGCTCCTGCGACCACACCGGATCAGCGGCGCTGCGCGGCATGACCACGGTCGGCGGCATCCAGAACCCACCGGTGCCCTCCACGGTCTGTCCGCGATAGGCGACGTCGGCGTCCGCGATGCCCGCGAGCACGGAGTCGCGCTGCTTCGCGGAGATCAACGGCCCCATCTCGGCGTCGGGACTCGACGGGTCCGTCACCCGGAAGGCTTCGACCGCGGGCTGCAGCAGCTCGAGGAACCTGTCGTAGACGCTCGCCTGCACGAGGATGCGCGAGCGTGCGCAGCAGTCCTGTCCGGCGTTGTCGAGTCCGGCGCCGGGGGCGGATGCCGCGGCCTTCTCGAGATCCGCGTCCTCGAACACGACGTTCGCGTTCTTTCCGCCGAGCTCCAGCGTCAGCCTCTTCACCTGGTCGGCGCAGCCGCGCATGATGCCCTTGCCGACATCGGTCGAGCCGGTGAAGCAGACCTTCCGCACCAGCGGGTGGGTCACGAACCTCTCGCCCACCACGCTCCCCTTGCCGGGGATCACGGTGAACACGCCTTCGGGGATGCCGGCGTCCCTGGCGAGCTCCCCGAGCCGGAGCGCCGTCAGCGGGGTGAGCTCGGCCGGCTTCAGCACGACCGTGTTGCCCGCCGCCAGCGCGGGTCCGAAGCCCCAGCCCGCGATCGGCATCGGGAAGTTCCACGGGACGATGATGCCCACGACACCCAGCGGCTCGTGGAACGTGATGTCCACACCACCGGCGACGGGGATCTGCCGCCCGAAATGACGCTCGGGCGCCGCGCTGTAGTAGTTGAGGACGTCGCGGACGTTCCCTGCCTCCCAGCGGGCGTTGCCGATCGTATGGCCGGAGCCGATCACCTCGAGCGCGGCGAGCTCATCGATGTGCGCGTCGACGGCCGCCGCGAAGGAGCGCAGCAGACGCGCGCGCTCGCCGGGTGCGATCGCACGCCATGCGGGGAAGGCCGCATGGGCGCGCTCGATGGCGGCATCCGTCGCCGCGAGGTCGGCCAGTGCGACGCTGCCGATCGCCTGGCCGTTGGACGGGTTGAGGACCGTGAAGGTGCCGCCGCCGTCGAAGGGAGAGAGAGGGATCTGGAAGGTCATGCTCACAGCCTCTCGAATCCGCACGTGAGGGCATCGCCCATCGGAAGGTACAGAGTCACCGCGTTCGCAGCCATCCTCACAGCCTCTCGAATCCGCGCTTGAGGGCATCGCCCATCGGAAGGTACAGAGTCACCGTCATGATCACAGCCTCTCGAATCCGCACGTGAGGGCATCGCCCACCGGAAGGTACAGAGTCACCGCGCTCGCAATCATGCTCACAGCCTCTCGAATCCGCGCGTGAGGGCATCGCCCATCGGAAGGTACAGAGTCACCGTCATGATCACAGCCTCTCGAATCCGCGCTTGAGTTCCCAGTCGGTGACGGCTGCGTCGAACGCCTCGATCTCGACGTCCGCGTAGTGGACGTAGTGCTTGACCACGTCCTCGCCGAACACCTCGCGGGCGATCTCCGACTGCGCGAGCGCGTCTCTGGCCTCGTGCATGGTCGTCGGCACGATCGGCGCTCCCGACTCGTAGGCGTTGCCCGCAGTCTCCGGCTCCAGCTCGAGTTCGTGCTCGATGCCGTACAGACCACCCGCGAGCATGGCGGCGAGCCCGAGGTACGGGTTCATGTCGCCGCCGGGCAGACGGTTCTCCATGCGCGCACCGGCGCCGCGTCCGACCAGCCGCACGGAGGTCGTACGGTTGTCGATGCCCCACGCGACGGATGTCGGGGCGAAAGACCCCTTGACGAAGCGCTTGTAGGAGTTGATGTTGGGCGCGTAGAACAGCGTGAAGTCGCGCATGGTCGCCAGGACGCCCGCGATGAAGTGGTCGTACAGCGGGGTGCGGGAGCCGGTCTCCGCGTCCCAGAAGACCAGAGAGCCGTCGAGTCCGCGCAGGGACATGTGCACGTGGCACGAGTTACCCTCGCGCTGGTTCGGCTTGGCCATGAACGTGATCGACTGATCGTGCTGGCGGGCGATGTCCTTCGCCGCGGTCTTGTAGACGGCGTGGTTGTCGGCCGTCGTGATGACCTCGTCGTACTTGAACGCGATCTCGTGCTGACCGAAGTTGCACTCGCCCTTCGCCGACTCGACGTTCAACCCCGACGCGTACATGGTGTTGCGGATCTCGCGCAGCAGCGGCTCGACCACGCTCGACCCGATGATCGAGTAGTCGATGTTGTAGCGGTTCGCGGGGATGAGACCGCGATAGTCGTCGTCCCACGCCTTCTCGTACGGCGTGTTGAAGATCACGAACTCCAGTTCGGTGCCCGCGAGCGCCGTCCAGCCGTGCCCGGCCGCGCGCTCCACCTGCTGCCGCAGGATCTCCCGCGGCGACACCCGCACCGGATGCCCGGACGTCGTGGCGAGGTCGCACTGGATCATCACGCTGCCGGGGCGATGCGGCATCCGCCTGATCGTGGAGTAGTCGGGGATGAACTCCATGTCGCCGTAACCCGACTCCCACGAGGCGTTCTCGTAGCCGTCGACCGTGTTCATGTCGACGTCGACGGCGAGCAGATAGTTGCATCCCTCGGTGCCGTGCTCCAGCACGGTGTCGAGGAAGAAGCGTCCGTGCAGGAGCTTGCCCTGCAGTCGCCCCTGCATGTCAGTGAAGGCCAGCACGACCGTGTCGATCTCGTCGGAGAGGATCGCCGATCTCAGCTGCTCGACGGTGAGCATGCGGTCGTTGCGGGCCGGGGCGGGGGTGATGTTCATCTGTGCGCACTCATTTCCAGGATTGCCTACTTCAGGAGGCCCTTGAGAAGGGCGGCGGTGGCCTCGCAGTGCGCGGTCATCACGTCGCGGGCCCGAACGGCGTCGCCGTCCAGGATCGCGGCGACGATGGCACGATGCTCGTCCTCCGCATGATCGATGTTCGTCTTCAGGAAGGGGATCTCGGCGAGGAGTTGATGGATCCGCACCTGCACGCCGCTGCAGGCACGGGCGAGCTCGTCGGAGCCGCAGACGGTGCTGATCGCCAGGTGGAACCGGGCGTCGGCCTGTCGGTAGTCGGCCGGAGTCTGCGCCTCGGCCAGGTCAGCGAGGCTCGTCTCCAGCAGAGCCCGCTGCTCCTCGGTGAGGTCCAGCTGGGCAGCCTGGTAGGCGGCTCCGGGTTCGATGACGGCGCGGAACACGATCACGTCGTCGATCTCGGCACGGCGCGGCGGGGTCTGACCCGCCGGCCACACCTCGGCGAGCGGTTCGACGACCGTGCCCCCTCCGCGCCCCCGGGTCGTGGACACGAACCCGGCGGCGCGAAGGGCGCTGATGGCCTCCCGGAGCGTGGCCCGGGAGACGTTGAGCTTCTCTGCGAGCTCACGCTCCCCCGGCAGCTTCGTCCCCACCCGGAAGATCCCGAGCTGGATGGCGGAGCCGAGCTGCTCGACGCAGGACTCGAAGGCCATGTGCCCGCGGACCGGGTGGAGTGCAGCATCCACCAGAGGGGAATCCATCAGATCGGTCATCGTGCGACCTCACTCCTCCAGCAGCTCGTCGGCGGCCTTGGTGAGGTGCGCCGCCTCTGCGTCGCTCATGAAGTCGCGCTTGCCGTAGGCGAACCAGAGCACGACGGCGAGCACGCCGACCACGACGACCGCGATGGGCGCGTAGTTGAACGTGTCGACCGTGATCGGCGTCACCGGCGGGAGCACGAACAGGATGACGATGAAGATCACCCAGACCACTGCGACCCACCCGACCACGGCGCTCCAGCGGCCGAGGCTCCACGGCCCCGGCGTGAACTCCTTGTTCAGGCGGCGCAGCAGCACAGGCGTGACATACGCGATGTACAGGCCGATGACGGCGATCGAGGTCACCGCGAGGTACGCCGTGATGTTGAACAGCGCGGGCAGCGTGACGATGATCGAGAGCACGACGCAGAGCCAGATCGAGTTGGTCGGCGTGCCGGTGCGCTTGTTCACCTGCGCCCAGAGGCGGGAGCCGGGGATGGCGTTGTCCCGCGAGAACGCGTAACTCATGCGCGAGTTCGCCGTGACCGACGCCATGCCGCAGAAGAACTGGGCGCCGCAGACGATGAACAGCAGGAACTTCGCCACGTCGGGGTTGTTCAGCGCGTCGAGGAAGATCTGCGCCGGTCCGGAGCCCGTGGTGGTGTTGACGATCGTGGACAGGCCTTCCTCGCTGCCGTCCTGGATCGCGGAGACGATCGTGAAGAGCAGGATCCAGCCGCCGATGATCGAGATCAGCACGCTCATGACGATGCCCTTGGGGGCGGCGACAGCGGCGTTCTTCGTCTCCTCGGCGACGTGCGCCGAGGCGTCGTAGCCGGTGTACGTGTACTGCGCCATCAGCAGACCCATGAGGAACACGTACGGTCCGAAGGTCCAGCCGGTCTCGTTGTGGAAGGTCGTGAACGACCACGCCACATCCTGGTGGTGGGCGGGCATGATCCACAGCACCGCGACGATGATGAGGACGCCGACGATGTGCCACCACGCCGAGACGTTCGACAGCATGCTGACGAGATTGACGCCGAAGGTGTTGAGCAGACCGTGGATCACGATGATCACGATGAAGAGGCCGAAGGTGTTGAGCGGGTTGACCTCGACGCCCCACATCAGGTTGGCGAAGGCCATCATCGTCGCCGCGGCGCCGTAGTCGATGGCGGCGGTGACGGCGACCTCGCCGAGGAAGTTGAACCAGCCGACGAACCACGCCCACTGGCGCTTGTTCTTCTTCGCGAGCCGACCCGCCCAGAAGTAGAGACCGCCTGCGGTGGGGTACCGGGAGCAGACCTCGGCCATCGCGAGGGCGACGCAGAGGACGAAGACACCCACGAGGGGCCAGCCGATGTTGATCGCCATCGGACCGCCGGACTTCAGCGCGATGTTGAAGGAGGTGATGCAGCCGGCGAGGATCGAGATGATCGAGAACGAGACCGCGAAGTTGGAGAAGCCGGACATGCCGCGGTGCAGTTCCTGCTTGTAGCCGAGCTCTGCGAGTGCGGCCGCATCATGATCGATGGGCTGTGAGTCCGGCGCCTTTGTCGTGTCACTCATAGGGGTGCTACCTGGCTTTCGAGTAGAGGGAGCAGTTGCAGCGATTCTGGCCTCCCTGAACGCCAGCTGTCAATGGTCTGACTTCATACCTTCAACCAGAAGCGCTCGCCGAGACATGCCGGGGCGCCGGATGCCGTCGGCACCCGGAGAGCGGATGCCGGCGCACAGGCGCGCGTCCGATCGAATGAGCCACTCGGTCGCCGCGCACTGCCGCGACGGGCAGAGAACACGACACCCGCCGTGCAGCACCACCACAAACGCCGAGCGAACCCGCATACGACTCAGGCGCCGCGCGGAGCCGCGACGGGCAGAGAACACGACACCCGACGCGCAGCACCACCACAAACGCCGAGCGAACCCGCAGACGACTCAGGCGCCGCGCAGTGCCGCGACGGGCTCGATCCTCGCGGCGCGACGTGCCGGATACCATCCGGAACCCCAGCCCACGATCGCGCCGAGCACGGCGCCGGCGATGGCGACCCACGGGTCCGTCACGGGAGTCCACCCCTGGACCACAGCCACCACGATCACGGCGAGCACGCCGAGCGCAGAACCGATCAGGCCGCCGATGAAGCCGATCACGATCGACTCGACCATGAACTGCGCGCCGATCTGGCGGCGGGTGGCCCCCAGCGCACGACGGAGGCCGATCTCGCCGATGCGCTCCATCACGCCGAGGAGCGTCACGTTCGCGATGCCGAGACCGCCGGCGAGCAGCGCGATCACTCCGAGGATGAGGAAGACCACGTTCACGTCCGCCTGCACGTTCTGGCTGAGGTCTGATGCGCCCGACGGCGCCTGCGCCTTCAGCGAGTCCGGAGAATCGGGCTGCAGCGCCAGCACGGACTGCTCCGCCACCTGGGGGCCTGCGCCGACCATGATGCGGATGTCGAGCTCGGTGGGCACCGCGAGACCGAAGTCCGCGCGTGCGGCTCCGTTCGGGATGATCACCGAATCCCGCAGCTCGCTCTTGCGCTCGAAGCCGTCGACGATGCCGATCACGGCGTAGGCGACCCCGCCGATGAAGATCGAGGGCTGCGAATCGACACGGTTGATGCCCATGTCCTTGGCGAGCCGGTCTCCCACCACCGCGACCCGATCGCCCCTGGAGTCGTGCCCCGCGTCGAAGAAGCGGCCGGTGATCAGCTCGCCCTCCGCGGTGTCGAGAAGCTCGGGAGACGACGAGAACAGCTGCGGCGATGCGGCGGGTGCCGCTGACGGGTCGTTCACCGGCACCGCGGTGATCGTCTCGTCGTCGGCGAGTTCGACCTCACCGAGGAGGGTCGCGCTCTCGACACCGGCGAGAAGCAGCACCCGCTCCGGAGAATCCCACGGGAGGCGGCCGGCGGCGACGGTCTTGCCCTTGGAACCGGACTGCGCCTCGGCGGCGGTCACGACGACCTGCGTCGACGCTGCGCCGTTGAACTGGCTCGCGATCTGGGCGGCGGCCGTCTGGGCGAACCCGATCGTCGCGACGAGGGACGCGATGCCCAGCACCGTGCCGAGGATGGTCATGACGAGACGCGCGGGGCGGGATCCGATGTCCGCCGTCGCCTCGGCGACCAGGTCCTGGAAGGTGAACCGGTCGGCGTGCTTCTCGCCGACCTTCCTGCGGACGGCGCGTGCACTCCCCTGCTCGGGCTGGTCCGCGTTCTCCGCTGTCGCCTTGCGACGCCAGGGCAGGCGCATCACAGTTCGCTCAATCGGCCGTCGGCGATGCGGATGCTGCGGCGGGCCCGCCGAGCGACGTTGTCGTCGTGCGTGATCACGATGAGAGTGAGTCCGTCTTCGTTGAGTTCTTCGAACAGTGACATGACCTCGCCGGACGTGCGCTGGTCGAGGTTGCCTGTCGGCTCGTCGGCGAGGAGCAGCTTCGGTCCGCTGACGACCGCCCTGGCCACGGCGACGCGCTGACGCTCGCCACCCGAGAGCGAGTTCGGGAAGAAGTCGACGCGGTGCGACAGCCCGACCCTGGCGAGGGCTTCGCGCGCCCGTGATTCGCGCTCGCGGCGGGGCACTCCGCTGTACAGCATCGGCATCAGCACGTTGTCGAGCACCGTCCGCCGGGGCATCAGGTGGAATGACTGGAACACGAAGCCGATGAACTGCGCACGCACGGCGGCGCGCTCATCGTCGGAGAGGTCCCCCGTGCGCACGCCGGCGAGGAGGTACTCCCCCACGCTGGGGCGGTCGAGGAGACCGAGGATGTTGAGCATCGTCGACTTTCCCGAGCCGCTGGGACCGACGATCGAGATGTAGTCCCCCGGTCGCACCTGGAGGGTCGCCCCCTTGAGAGCCTGCACCTCCGGAGGCCCCGGGAAGGACCGGGTGACGTCGCGCAGCTCGACGACGAGCTCGTCGTTCCCGCCGGCATCCTCGAGAGCGTCGCCGACCTCAGGAGCGTCGCCGATCTCAGGAGCGTCGGCGGTCGCGGTCTGCTCGTCCGTCACCGTCCCACCACCACGAGGTCGCCCTTCTCGAGGTCGCCGTCGACCGGGGTCACCTCCACGGCTCCCTTCGCCGCGAGACCCGTCTCGACCACGACCGTGCGGGTCTTCGCGTCCTTGCCCTTGCGGGGGTCGGACTCGACGACCTCGACGCGCGACTCGCCACCGGGGCCGGCGGTCAGCGCCGCGAGGGGCACCGACAGCACGTCGCCCTCGGTCGCGCCGACGGCGATCTGAACGCGGACGTTGTTGCCCTGGAGCTGCGTCAGCTGCTCGGCGGTCAGCGGGTCGGGCTCGAAGAGCACCTCCCAGCGCGCCTTGCTGTCCTTGCCCGGCTTCAGCTCCGAGACGACCGCATGGTGCGGAGTGCCGTCGGGCAGCTCGAACGACGCCTCGGCGCCGACCTTGAGCAGTCGCGCATCGGCCTCGGCCGCGGCGCCCGTGAGACGCACGGTCGCGCCGGACACCGTCATGACGGCGCCCTGGATCGTGGTGCCGCGCTTGACGTTGACGGCATCCACTCGCCGCGGGAGCTCGGTGAGGAACAGCACCTCGCCGGCCGGCAGGAACGGCAGCACGGCCTGGCGCGCGCTCTCCAGAGCCTTGTTCGCCGAGTCGACGCCGGCGCGGGCGGAGTCGAGCGCCGCCTTCTCCGGGCCGGTGTTCTTCGACGACCACAGCTGGTCGCGTTCGAGCTTGGCGGTCTGCAGATCCCACTCGGCCTGCTGCACGTTGGGGCAGGTCTCGCCCTCGGGCGGAGTCGTGCAGTTCCGCGCCGCAGCGAGGGCCTGCTCGGCCTGCGCGACCTTGACGTCGGCCTGCCAGCTCTCCAGCTTGGTGGGTCCCGCTCCCGCCGCAGTCAGCGCCTGCTGAGCCTGCGTGACGCTGCTCTGCGCGTCACGGACGCCCTGCTCCGCGCTGCGGACGGCATCGCCCGCACCCTCCTCGGGGGCAGGGGTCGGATAGCCCGCCTGGGCGTAGAGCTGACCGACAGCGTTCGCCGTCGCCTGGTCGAACAGATTCGAGGCCACGTCGCCCGCATCGATGCCGACGCTCACGAGAGCCTGCTTCAGCTGCAGCACATCGGGTCCGGAGACGCCGAGACGCAGCGTGCGGTAGGCCGGGAGGTCGCCGGGGAGCACGATGACGGGCCGTCCGGCCACCTCGAGAGCGATGGACAGCGGGTTGAGAGTCGCGCCGACCTCGGGGACGGATCCCGTCACGACGCTGCCGCCGCCGCCGGAGGTGTCGATGGTCACGTCGACGGCATCCGCATAGCCGACGTCGGCGCGCAGCGTGACGTCGTTGCTCAGCGGACCGAACTCGACGGGCACCGTCACCAGCCCGGCGTCCGGCGCCTCCGCGGCCTCGGCGGGCGAGATCAGGAAGCGACCGACGAGGAGCCCCGCGACGAGGCTGACGACCGCGCACAGGGCGACGATCCACAGGGTGCGGTTGCCGCGCAGGATGCGGCGCCAGCCGCTCACCCGTGACATGTCGACCGCGTCCTTCTCCTCGGCGGAGGACTCGGCATCCGCGGTCTCGTCACCCGCGATGATCTCGGAGAAGTCGGAGGGCAGCTCTGTCGTGGGAGTCTCGTCGTCCTTCATGCGTCAGTTGTTCTGCTCGGCAGCGGCCTTGAACGCCTCGAGGTCGGCCTTGTTGTCCTTGATGAACTTCTCCTCGCGTGCGAACTGGATCTTCAGCGACTCGTCGGCGTAGGAGGTCTTCTCGCGGCATCCCAGGTCGACCAGAGCGAGAGCGATCTCCTTCTCACCGAGCTCCTTCATCTCCGGGCTCTTGTTCGGGTCTTCGACCTTCTCCGGGTCGATCTCCGTCGTGCCGTCGCCGTACGCGGCCTCGTAGATCTTGCTCTGCGCGTCGGAGATCGACTGCTGGGCGTCGGTCTGAGCCTTGAACCCGGGCTCGCCGCCGTCGGCCATGCACGAGGCCCACTTCGCGTTCAGCGCCTTGAGCTCAGACGACTCCTGCGTCGTCGACCACAGCTCGGTCATCTTGTCGCGGAGGTCGGCGAACTGGTCGGACTGCCAAGGGTCGTCGCCCTGCAGCTCGTGCTGAGCCCATCCCTGGCAGCCGCCGTCCTCCCAGTTGTACTCGTAGCTGCCGCCCTCTTCCGTGTCCTCCATCTCCTGAGGAGCGCCGTAGGCGGTCTCGTAGAACGCGGTGCGCTCGGACTCGGAGAGCGAGTCGAGATACTTCTGGTTCGGGTCGACATACTCCTCGCCGGGGTCGCTCTCGCCCTGCTCGCTGAACGGGTTGTTCACGATGCCGTAGCCGTACTTCTCGACCCAGGACTTCTTCTCGGGCTCCCACTCGACGTCCTCGCCGGAGGAGATCACGGTGCCGCCGTTCTGCAGGTTCGGCTTGTACTCGAAGCCCTCCTTGGCCATGCACTCGGCCATCAGGTCTTCCTGCTTGCGCTGCTGCTCGTCGAGCTTCTTCTGCTGCTCCTCCGGCGACAGGTCTCCCCCGTAGGCGGCGCTGAGGTACTTGCTCAGCGGCGAGTCCTCGTAGGTCAGGCCGCCGTTCCCTCCGCCCGTCGAGCATCCGGCAAGGGTGAGCGCCAGCGCAGCTGCGGCGAGGACCGCAAGAGGACCGGTGGATCGCATGTCGTTACTCCTTCATCGGCCCCGGTTCGACGACCGGAGGGTTGCATACCGAGAAAGCATAATTGAGCATCGCGAGAGCTCGCGTCCCCCATATGGGGGACATTTCGATCCGCGCTATACAGCGCGAGGATGAGATGTGGCGTAGATGTCCCGCAGAGCCTCGACGGAGACGTGCGTGTAGATCTGGGTCGTGGCCACGGACGCGTGGCCGAGGAGCTCCTGCACGACGCGCACATCCGCGCCCCCCTGCAGCAGATGCGTCGCGAAGGAGTGACGCAGCGTGTGCGGCGAGATCTCCGCCGTGATCTGGGCATGCTCTGCCGCCGCTCGGATCACGAGCCAGGCGCTCTGCCTCGACAGGGGCGCGCCCCGCGCGCCGAGGAACAGCTTCGCCGACGCCCTCCCCTTCGCCGCCAGGCCCGGCCGCACCCTCGTCAGATACGAGTCGACGGCCGCACGCGCATACGAGCCGATCGGGACGATGCGCTCCTTCGAGCCCTTGCCCCGCAGACGCAGCACATCGCCGTGCGCCAGATCGTCGACGTCGAGCCCCACGGCTTCGGAGACCCGGGCGCCGGTCGCATAGAGGAGTTCGAGCAGCGCCCGGTCCCGGATG
Organism: Microbacterium sp. LWH10-1.2; assembly: GCF_038397765.1. NCBI lineage: Bacteria > Bacillati > Actinomycetota > Actinomycetes > Micrococcales > Microbacteriaceae > Microbacterium > Microbacterium sp. LWH10-1.2. The sequence continues at coordinate 959,642 of NZ_CP151638.1, read as the reverse complement.
CCGAGGGGATCCTCGCCGGACGGAGCCGACAGCAGCCGCTCGACCTGGTCGATCGTGAGCGCCTTCGGCAGCCGGCGCGGCGCCTTGGGCGGCCGCAGCCGTCCGGTCGGATCGTCCTGCTCGATGCCCTCTCGAGCGAGGAAGCGATGCCAGCCGCGCACCGACGACTGCAGTCGCGCGAGGCTCGTCGCCGCGGGAGCAGGGACCGCCGAGGATCTCTCGGCGATGAAGCGCCCGACCACGGCCTGGGAGATCTCACCGGAGTCGGTGATTCCGCCTTCCTCGAGCCACGCGAGGTAGCCGCCGAGGTCGCGGCGGTACGCGGAGATCGTGTGCGCGCTGAGCCCGCGCTCGATCGTGACATGACGCAGGTACGCGTCGAGGGCACGGTCGAGCTGCACGGCTACGCCCTCGCGCGGTGCCGTTCGGCCGCGAGCACGCCGATCGCGAGCAGCGCGTTGTGCATGCGCCCGTCGAGCACAGCGCCGACGGCATCCGCCAGAGGGATCCATTCGACGCGGATGTCCGCCTCCTCGTCCTCGCGCGCGTGCGCATCGGGAAGCTCCGACAGACCCGTCGCCAGGAAGAAGTGCACGATCTCGTTGCTGCCCCCTGGTGTCGCGTAGGCGCTGAGAAGCGGCTCCCACTGCGCGGCTCGGAGATCGGCCTCCTCCGCCAGCTCACGCTGCGCGGCGACCACCGGCTCCTCGCCCTCCACATCCAGCAGGCCGGCGGGCAGCTCCCAATCGCGACGGCGGATCGGATGCCGGTACTGCTGGATCAGCAGCACGCGGTCGTCCTCGTCGACCGCGACGATCGCCACGGCGCCGGTGTGATCGATGTACTGGCGGACGATCTCTCCGTCGCCGTAGCGGATCCGGTCCGAACGGACGTCCCAGACCGCGCCGCGGTAGACGAGCTCGCTGTCAATGACCACGGGCTCGAACAGCTCGTCCTGAAGACTCTCGGGCGAGACTCCCCCGGTTCGCTCAGGCATCGTCGCTGACGTCGAACAGCTCGCTGGCGCGGTGCCGCTCGATCGCCGCTCCCACCAGTCCGCGGAACAGCGGGTGCGGGGCGGTCGGACGCGAGCGCAGCTCCGGGTGCGCCTGGGTGGCGATGTAGTACGGGTGCACATCCCGCGGAAGCTCCACGTACTCGACCAGATCGAGCTCGGGGTTCAGTCCGGAGAACACCAGACCCGCGTCCGCGAGGCGCGCACGGTACGCGTTGTTCACCTCGTAGCGGTGACGGTGACGCTCGGAGGCGAGAGGGGCGCCGTAGAGCTCGCGGGCGAGCGACCCTTCGGCGAGGGCGGCCTGGTAGAGGCCGAGACGCATGGTGCCGCCGAGGTCTCCGCCGTCGAGGATCTCGATCTGCTCGGCCATCGTCGCGATCACCGGCTCCGTGGTCTCGGGGTCGAACTCGCTGGACGATGCACCGGCGATGCCGGCGACGTCGCGAGCGTACTCGATCACCATGCACTGAAGACCCAGGCACAGACCCAGCGTCGGGATGCCCTGCTCGCGCGCGAACTTGAGCGCGCCGAGCTTGCCCTCGATGCCGCGGATGCCGAAGCCGCCGGGCACGCAGATGCCGTCGAGCTGCGAGAGCTGCTCCTTGGCGCCCTCGGGGGTCTCGCACAGGTCGGAGGGGATCCAGCGGATGTTGACCTTGGTCTCCTGCGCGAACCCGCCGGCCTTGAGCGCCTCGGTCACAGAGAGGTACGCGTCCGGGAGGTCGATGTACTTGCCGACAAGGCCGATCGTGACCTCGTGCTTGGGGTTGTGCACGGCGTGCAGCACCGTGTTCCAACGGGACCAGTCGACGTCCGCCGCCTTCTGGTCGAGACCGAGGCGACGCACGATGTAGGAGTCGAGACCCTGCTCGTTGAGCGTCGACGGGATGTCGTAGATGCTCGGCAGATCGACCGTGTTGATGACGCCCTCGGCGTCGACGTCGCACATGAGGGCGATCTTGTTGCGATTGCTCTCGCTCACGGGGCGGTCGCTGCGCAGCACCAGCGCGTCGGGCTGGATGCCGACCTGCCGGAGAGCGGCCACCGAGTGCTGGGTGGGCTTGGTCTTCTGCTCACCCGAAGCGCCCATGAACGGCACCAGCGACACGTGCACGAAGAACACGCTGTCGCGGCCGAGCTCGTGACGGAGCTGGCGCGCGGACTCGAGGAACGGCTGCGACTCGATGTCGCCGACCGTGCCGCCGACCTCGGTGATGATCACGTCGGGGCGGGGCTCCTCGGTCGCCTGCAGACGCATGCGGCGCTTGATCTCGTCGGTGATGTGCGGGATGACCTGCACCGTGTCGCCGAGGTACTCCCCGCGGCGCTCGCGCGCGATGACCTGCGAGTAGATCTGGCCGGTGGTGACGTTGGCCGCCTGCGACAGGTTGATGTCGAGGAAGCGCTCGTAGTGGCCGATGTCGAGGTCGGTCTCCGCACCGTCGTCGGTGACGAACACCTCACCGTGCTGGAACGGGTTCATCGTTCCGGGATCGACGTTCAGATAGGGATCGAGCTTCTGCATCACGACGCGCAGTCCGCGCGCGGTGAGCAGGTTGCCCAGGCTGGCCGCCGTGAGCCCCTTGCCCAAAGACGAAACGACACCACCAGTCACGAAGATGTGCTTGGTCGTGTCGTTCTTGGGCCCCGCGGAAGAAGAGTTCATCACGGGCTTCGATCCTATCAGGCGGCGGGGGCCCCGAGGCTGAGAAGTTCTCGGGCGTGTGTCAGGGCGGCATCCGAATCGGTCAGTCCGGACAGCAGTCTGGCCATCTCGGCCTCGCGCTCGGGGCCGTCCAGGCGTCGGACGCTGGACGCCGTGACCGCGCCGTCATTGGCTTTGACGACCGAGAGATGGTTCGTGGCGAAGGCGGCGACCTGGGCGAGGTGCGTCACCGCGATCACCTGAGATCTCTCGGCGAGTCGGGCGAGTCGTCGACCGACCTCGATCGCGGCGGCGCCTCCGATGCCCGCGTCGACCTCGTCGAACACGAAGGTGGGCACGGGGTCGGTTCCGGCGATCACGACCTCGATCGCGAGCATCACCCTGGACAGCTCGCCGCCCGATGCTCCCTTGGCCACGGAGCGGGGCTCAGCGCCAGGATGCGGGGCGAGCAGGATCGCGACGTCGTCACGTCCGTGCGCAGTCTCCGCCCCCTCGCTCACCGAGACCTCGAGGCGCGCGTCAGGCATGGCCAGAGCATGCAACTCCTCGCTCACCGCGGCGCCCAGCCGCGAAGCGGCTGCGACGCGGGCGTCCGTCAGCGTGCGCGCGTGGCCGTCGAGCTCTGCTCGAGCAGCGTCGCGCTCCTCCTCGAGACGCTCGATCCGGTCTCCGTCGTCATCGAGCTCGGCCAGCCGTGCCGAACCGGTCTGCCACAGCTCCAGCGCGTCCTCGAGAGAGCCGTGGGCGCGGACGAGCACGCCGAGCGCCGCCCTGCGCTCCTCGACTGCGGCCAGTTCATGCGGGCCCGATTCGTCGAGGTCGGCGAGGTAGGCCGAGAGCTGTCCCGCGATGTCCGCCACGCGATAGCCGACATCGGCGAGAGACTGCGCGAGCTCGGTCAACGTCGCATCCGAGGAGCGCTCCAGCACCCTGCGCGCCTCCCCGATGAGACCGGACACGTCGGGATCGCCCTCTTCGCTCGACAGAGCCGTGTGGGCGAGGGATGCCGCGAGCCGCAGCTCTTCGGAGTTCGCCAGGCGCTCGGCTCTGGCCGTCAGCTCCACGTCCTCCCCCGCTTCGGGAGCGGTCGCCTCGATCAGCGCCAGCGCCTCGCGCAGACGCGTGGCCTCCTCGAGTCGCCGATCGCGATTCTCGGTGATGTCGGTGATCTCCGCGTCCAGAGCACGCCAGCGTGTGAAGGAGCTCTCATACGCCCTCAGCGCCTCCGCGATGGGCGCACCGCCGAACCGATCCAGGGCATCGCGCTGCGCGGACGCGGACTTCAGACGCAGCTGCTCGGACTGACCGTGCACGACCACGAGCTCCTCCGCCAGAGCGGACAGGACGCCGGCCGGTGCCGCGCGCCCACCGACGCTGGCTCTGCTGCGCCCCTCGGCGCTGAGGCTGCGCGACACGTAGAGCTCGGCCGACCCGGCGCCGACGGGTTCGAGATCGCCCCCGGCATCCGCCACGATGTCGGCCACGTCGCCGGTCTCGGGAACGATCCACACCCCGGCGACGGAGGCCTGAGCGGCGCCGGCACGGACGGCGCCCGAATCGGCACGCTGCCCGAGGAGGAGTCCGAGCCCCGTGACGACCATGGTCTTCCCCGCGCCGGTCTCACCGGTGATCGCCGTGAAACCAGGGCCGAGGGGCAGCACCGCGTCCGCGATGACTCCGAGGCCCTGCATCCGCATCTCCTCGATCACGACTGCACCTGCGCATCCTGGCCGCGCCACCCGGCGACGGGCAGCTGGAACTTGCGCACCAGCCGGTTCGTGAACGCCGTCGGGTGCAGACGCGCGAGCCGCACGGGGCGGGACGACCGGCGGACGACGACGCGCGCGCCCGGCGGCAGCTCATGTGAGCGGCGTCCGTCGCACCACAGGATGCCCGAGCCGGAGGTGCCCTCGAGCATCTCGATCGCGACGGCCGCATCGGGGCTGACCACGAGGGGCTTCGCGAAGAGCGCATGCGCCGACAGCGGGATCACCGCGATCGCCTCGACGCTGGGCCAGATCACGGGCCCGCCGGCGGAGAAGTTGTAGGCCGTGGAACCGGTCGGCGTGGACACGACCATGCCGTCGCAGCCGAAGCTCGACAGCGGAAGTCCGTCGATCTCGAGCACGACCTCGATCATCCGCTCACGGCTGGCCTTCTCGACCGTCGCCTCATTCAGCGCCCAGGTCTCGTAGATCACCGCCCCCGCGGAGTCCTTCACGCGCACGGAGAGCGCGAGACGCTCCTCGACCTCGTAGTCCCTCGCGATCACACGGCGCACCGCGTCGTCCATGTCGTCTCGGTCGATCTCCGCGAGGAATCCGACGTGTCCCATGTTGATGCCGAGAACGGGGGCCGCGCACCCGCGCACGAGCTCTGCCGCGCGCAGGATCGTGCCGTCGCCGCCGAGGACGATGGCGAGCTCGAGCTCGGCCTGGTCGACCGTCTTCCCGAGAACGTCGACATCCGCGAACATCGGATCCACGGCGGAGAGATCCGCACTGTCGTCGGCCGCGAGCACGGGGCGAGCGCCCGCTTCTCGCAGGGCATCGACGACACGCCGCGCGGCATGGACCGTGTCCTCACGGCCCGCATGGGCGACGACCAGGATGCTGCGCTCGTTCATCGACTCCCTGCCAGTGCGTTGATGCGGTCTGACCATTCTGACGGATCGCTGCCCCGACCGGGTGCGAGGTGGACCAGATACTCGGTGTTGCCATGGGTGCCCAGCAGGGGCGACGGAAGGATGCCGAGCATCCCGAGTCCGGCGTCCCAGGCGCTCCACACCGTTCGGGCCACGGCATCCGCCCTGGTCGCCGGGTCGGTGACGAGCCCTCCGCGCACGGCGGTGCGCCCGACTTCGAACTGCGGCTTCACGAGAAGCACGATGTCGGAATCGGGGGCGGCGACCCCGGCGACCGCCGGGAGCACGAGTTCGAGCGAGATGAAGGAGAGGTCGCCGACGACGAGATCGGGGCGCGCGGACTCCCCCGTCGCCGCGGCGAGGTTCTCGGGAGTCATGTGCCGGACGTTGTACCCCTCGACGAGCACGACACCGGGATCCGCGGCGATGGATGCCGCGAGCTGATCGTGGCCGACGTCGACCGCGAGAACGCGCCGGGCTCCGCGCTCGCGCAGCACCTGCGTGAATCCGCCGGTGGAGGCTCCCATGTCGAGGGCGAGTCGTCCGTCGACGGCGATGCCGAAGCCGTCGAGTCCCGCGATGAGCTTGTGCGCGGCCCGACCGACGTAGTGATCGGCCCCGGCGACGGTGATCTCCGCCGAGTCGGCTACGGGCGTCGAGGCCTTCACGGTGGGACGTCCGTCGACGCTGACCAGGCCCTCCGCGATCAGAGTGGCCGCGTGCGAGCGCGAGCGGGCGAGGCCTCGCGCGGCGAGGGCGGCATCCAGTCGTGTCATCGGGACGCCGTGGTCTCGCGCTGGTCGAGCTTGGCTCCGCTCTCCAGACGACGTGACAGGTCTTCGTGCAGTGCCGAGTACGCCTCTGCGCGATCGGCGAGCGGCTGTCCTTCGATCAGACGCAGGCGGCTCCACAGGCCGTCAGTCGGCGCAGTCGTCTCTTCGCTCACGCTTCTACTGTACGCGGGAGGTCGGACACGCCGTCCGCGCCACGTCAGGGTCGGTGGAAAGGATCCTCGTACAGACGTTCGGGGACGCGCAGCACGAACACCGGCGTTCCGGAGGCCCAGATCGCGGATGCTCCGGCGCGGAGCAGGTCGATCTGCGCGTCGCCCTCGGCGAGGATCTCGACGTCTCCCCCGGTCACGCGCACGCCGGCGCCGTTGACCCAGTGTCCGCCATCGCGCTGCACACTCTCCGGATAGGGTTCGTGAAGCTCGCGGAGATCGCTCAGGATGTACGTGGGACGAGACCCCTCGGGGGCGGCGAGAACGTGCTTGGGCCGATCGATCCCCGTGAGCACCAGAGCGGAGTCGATTCCCGCACGCACGGCGCCGAGGATGTCGGTGTCCAGTCGGTCGCCGATGAAGAGCGCCTGATGCGCGTCGAAACGCGCCTTCGCCTCCTCGAAGATGGGCACCTCTGGCTTGCCCGCGACGGTCGCGAGCCGACCGATGGCAGTGTGCACAGCCGAGACCAGCGTGCCGTTGCCCGGGGCGACGCCGCGTTCACGCGGAATCGTCCAGTCGGTGTTCGTGGCGATCCACGGGATGCCGCCCTCGTCTTCAGGGAGCTTCAGCGCGAAGGCCGCCTCGGCGAGATCCGTCCATGCGACCTCGGGGGCGAACCCCTGCACCACAGCGGCCGGAGCATCCTCCGCGCTGCGGGTCACGACGTAGCCCGCCTTCTGCACCTCGTCGACGAGGCCGTCACCGCCGACGACCATGATCGTCGCCGGAGCGGGGACCATGGTCGTGAGCAGGCGCATGGCGGCCTGCGGGCTCGTGACCACATCAGACGGAGCCACCGTGAGACCCAGCCCGGTGAGGTGCTCGGCGACCGAGGCATCCGTCCGGGACGCGTTGTTCGTGATGTAGCCGAGACGTGCATGCTCCGCCGCCCGGTTCAGGCTCTCCACCGCGTACGGCAGGGCACCAGGACCGGCGTAGACCACGCCGTCGAGATCGGCGAGGACGGTATCGACCCCGTCCAGCGGCGTGCGCAGCGACTGCTTCTTCGAGAACAACCCCATCAGGCGCTCTGGCCGTCGCCTGCGGAGTCGTCCTCCTGGTCTTCTGCCGCCTGCGCGTCGTCGTCTTCGCCGAGGAGCTCCCGGACCTCATCCTCGACGGACGGCTCGGCCGCGCCATCCCCAGGTACGTCGGAGTCGGCTGCGTCGTCTACAACGGCGTCAGTGCTCGCGGTGTCTGCGTCGGCATCGACATCGGCTGCGTCAGCTGCGTCAGCTGCGTCATCAGCATCAGCTGCGTCATCAGCATCAGCTGCGTCAGCTGCGTCATCAGCATCAGCTGCGTCATCAGCGTCATCAGCGTCAGCTGCGTCATCAGCGTCATCAGCGTCAGCTGCGTCAGCTGCGTCAGCTGCGTCATCAGCGTCATCAGCGTCATCACCTGCAGTGTCGTCTTCGTCTTCGTCCTCGATCAGGTGATCCTCGACGAAGATCTCCTCGTCGCCGGCCTCATCGATGCCCAGAGCCTCTGCGGCGACTTCGGCTCGCTTCATCCAGAACTCGGCTTCCTCGGTGCGACCGAGGTCCTCCAGCACGGCCGCGCGGGCTGCGAAGAGGGCGGGGCTCCAGTCGAAGGCACGATCAGGGTCGAGCTCGGGGATCTCCAGCTCGCCGAGGGCGAGTTCGAGGTCTCCCTGGTCGAGGCGGGCGCCGGACATCGCGATTGCGAGGGCGACCCGCACCGGGGTTGCAAGCGACGTGCGGTCGACGGCTCGACCGGTCTCGAGAGCGCGGTCGGGCCGCCCGATGCCGCGCTCGCTGTCGACCATGAGCGCGATCTGGTCGTCATTGCCGGAGATACGACGATAGGTCCGGAGCTCACGCAGCGCGAGCGCGAAGTCCTCGGTCGCGTATGCGGTGATGCCGAGAGTCTCGCGGACGATCGCAATGCGTCCTGCGCTCCGCGACGCGGCAAGAGCGTGCTCGTGCGCGAGCTGGGGGTCTTCATCGATGAGACGAGACGCCATCGCGAGATGCCGCGCGACCCGCTCGGCGTTCTCCTTGCTCAACGTCTTGAGCTCGTTGCGGGCAGACGGGTGCAGATCGCGAGCGGTGACGTCCTCGGGCACCTCCGGATCGTTGTGCCGCGGACGGTCTCCACCGGCCTGCGGAGTCCTGTCACGTCCTGCTCCCCCGCGCTGCGGGAACGAGCGGTTGCTTCGTTCACGATCGTTGTCACGGCCGTAGCCACCCTCACGACGGGGTGCTGCGCCGTCACGGTTGTAGCCACCATCGCGGCGCGGGGCGCCACCGTCGCGGTTGTAGCCACCATCGCGGCGCGGGGCGCCACCGTCGCGGTTGTAGCCGCCCTCACGGCGCGGGGCGCCACCATCACGGTTGAACCCGCCCTCACGGCGCGGGGCACCACCGTCACGGTTGTACCCACCTTCACGACGAGGAGCACCACCATCACGGTTGTACCCACCATCGCGGCGAGGCGCTCCACCATCACGGTTGAACCCGCCCTCACGGCGCGGGGCACCACCGTCACGGTTGTAGCCGCCATCGCGACGAGGCGCTGCACCGTCGCGATTGTAACCACCCTCACGGCGCGGGGCACCACCATCACGGCGCGGGGCACCACCATCACGGCGCGGGGCACCACCATCACGGCGCGGGGCACCACCATCACGGTTATAGCCACCCTCGCGACGAGGAGCACCACCATCACGGTTGTAACCGCCTTCGCGGCGGGGCGCTGCACCGTCGCGGTTGTAACCACCATCACGGCGCGGGGCACCACCATCACGGTTATAGCCACCCTCACGACGGGGCGCTGCACCATCACGGTTATAGCCACCCTCACGACGAGGAGCACCACCATCACGGTTATAGCCACCCTCACGACGAGGAGCACCACCATCACGGCTGTAACCACCCTCACGACGAGGCGCACCACCATCACGGTTATAGCCACCCTCACGACGAGGGGCACCACCATCACGGGTGTAAGCGCCTTCGCGACGGGGCGCTGCACCGTCGCGGTTGTAACCACCCTCACGACGGGGCGCACCACCATCACGGTTATAGCCACCCTCGCGACGAGGAGCACCACCATCACGGCTGTAACCACCCTCGCGACGAGGAGCACCACCGTCGCGGTTGTAACCACCCTCACGACGGGGCGCACCACCATCACGGTTATAGCCACCCTCGCGACGAGGAGCACCACCATCACGGCTGTAACCACCCTCACGACGAGGAGCACCGCCGTTGCGGGGGGAACCTCCGCCGGAAGATCGGTCTCCGCGCGGTCCGCTATCGTTGCGACGCGGACGGCGCTCTTCCTCTTCCGACATGATGCTCCCTGTTTTGTTCGTGTATATGCAAAATGGCCACCCAGCGATGGGTGGCCATTTTGACTAAAAGGAGTCCGGCGGTGTCCTACTCTCCCACAGGGTCCCCCCTGCAGTACCATCGGCGCTGTGAGGCTTAGCTTCCGGGTTCGGAATGTAACCGGGCGTTTCCCTCACGCTATGGCCGCCGAAACACTATTGATGTTTCAATCAGTACACAACATGTGCACGAAAAAGTTCGTGTGTGTTGTGTGGTTCTCGACCGTACATCGAGAACCACTCAGTGGACGCGTAGCACCTACAAACGGTGTGTTATCAAGTCATCGGCTTATTAGTACCAGTCAGCTGCATGCATTACTGCACTTCCACATCTGGCCTATCAACCCAGTAGTCTGGCTGGGAGCCTCTCACCCGAAGGTATGGAAGTCTCATCTTGAGGCCGGCTTCCCGCTTAGATGCTTTCAGCGGTTATCCATCCCGAACGTAGCTAATCAGCGGTGCTCCTGGCGGAACAACTGACACACCAGAGGTTCGTCCAACCCGGTCCTCTCGTACTAGGGTCAGATCCTCTCAAACTTCCTACGCGCGCAGCGGATAGGGACCGAACTGTCTCACGACGTTCTAAACCCAGCTCGCGTACCGCTTTAATGGGCGAACAGCCCAACCCTTGGGACCTACTCCAGCCCCAGGATGCGACGAGCCGACATCGAGGTGCCAAACCATGCCGTCGATATGGACTCTTGGGCAAGATCAGCCTGTTATCCCCGAGGTACCTTTTATCCGTTGAGCGACAGCGCTTCCACAAGCCACTGCCGGATCACTAGTCCCGACTTTCGTCCCTGCTCGACCTGTCAGTCTCACAGTCAAGCTCCCTTGTGCACTTACACTCGACACCTGATTGCCAACCAGGTTGAGGGAACCTTTGGGCGCCTCCGTTACTTTTTGGGAGGCAACCGCCCCAGTTAAACTACCCACCAGGCACTGTCCCTGAACCGGATTACGGTTCGAAGTTAGATATCCAGAGTGACCAGAGTGGTATTTCAACAATGACTCCACAAGAACTAGCGTCCCTGCTTCACAGTCTCCCACCTATCCTACACAAGCCACACCGAACACCAATACCAAGCTGTAGTAAAGGTCACGGGGTCTTTCCGTCCTGCTGCGCGTAACGAGCATCTTTACTCGTAATGCAATTTCGCCGAGTTCGCGGTTGAGACAGTTGGGAAGTCGTTACGCCATTCGTGCAGGTCGGAACTTACCCGACAAGGAATTTCGCTACCTTAGGATGGTTATAGTTACCACCGCCGTTTACTGGGGCTTAAATTCTCAGCTTCGCCTTGCGGCTAACCGGTCCTCTTAACCTTCCAGCACCGGGCAGGCGTCAGTCCGTATACATCGTCTTGCGACTTGGCACGGACCTGTGTTTTTAGTAAACAGTCGCTACCCACTAGTCTCTGCGGCCACCACACCCTTTTCGGAGTAAATCCGTATAAGTGGATGGCCCCCCTTCTCCCGAAGTTACGGGGGCATTTTGCCGAGTTCCTTAACCACGATTCTCTCGATCTCCTTGGTATTCTCTACCTGACCACCTGAGTCGGTTTGGGGTACGGGCAGCTAGAACCTCGCGTCGATGCTTTTCTTGGCAGCATAGGATCATCCACTTTTTATCCGCATCGTGTCTCAGCCTATGTGAGAGACGGATTTGCCTATCTCTCGGCCTACGCACTTGCACCAGGACAACCATCGCCTGGCTTGGACTACCTTCCTGCGTCACACCTGTTAATACGCTAACCGCACCAGCATGGGGTCGTACGCTAGGCCCCACGGCGGATCCCGAAGGATCCAATGTGAGGATTCAGATACTTAGCACTACTGGATTAGTTTGGGCGGTTCTTCGCCGGTACGGGAATATCAACCCGTTGTCCATCGACTACGCCTGTCGGCCTCGCCTTAGGTCCCGACTTACCCAGGGAAGATTAGCTTGACCCTGGAACCCTTGGTCTTTCGGAGGACGTGTTTCTCACACGTCTTTCGCTACTCATGCCTGCATTCTCACTCGTGTAGCCTCCACGGCTGGTTTACACCGCCGCTTCGCTGGCCACACGACGCTCTCCTACCCATCAACACGGCTGGACCACGAAGGCCTACCAATAATGTCAATGCCACAACTTCGGTGGCGTGCTTGAGCCCCGTTACATTGTCGGCGCGGAATCACTTGACCAGTGAGCTATTACGCACTCTTTCAAGGGTGGCTGCTTCTAAGCCAACCTCCTGGTTGTCACAGCAACTCCACATCCTTTCCCACTTAGCACGCGCTTTGGGACCTTAGTTGGTGGTCTGGGTTGTTTCCCTCTCGACTATGAAGCTTATCCCCCACAGTCTCACTGCTGCGCTCTCACTTACCGGCATTCGGAGTTTGGCTGACGTCAGTAACCTTGTAGGGCCCATCGGCCATCCAGTAGCTCTACCTCCGGCAAGAAACACGCAACGCTGCACCTAAATGCATTTCGGAGAGAACCAGCTATCACGAAGTTTGATTGGCCTTTCACCCCTATCCACAGCTCATCCCCTCAGTTTTCAACCTAAGTGGGTTCGGTCCTCCACGACGTCTTACCGTCGCTTCAACCTGGCCATGGATAGATCACTTCGCTTCGGGTCTAGGACATGCGACTGAATCGCCCTATTCAGACTCGCTTTCGCTACGGCTACCCCACACGGGTTAACCTCGCCACATATCGCTAACTCGCAGGCTCATTCTTCAAAAGGCACGCTGTCACACCTACCAGGGGTGCTCCAACGGTTTGTAAGCAAACGGTTTCAGGTACTATTTCACTCCCCTCCCGGGGTACTTTTCACCTTTCCCTCACGGTACTTGTCCGCTATCGGTCATCTGGGAGTATTTAGGCTTATCAGGTGGTCCTGACAGATTCACACGGGATTTCACGGGCCCCGTGCTACTTGGGATACTCTTCGCGCCACGGTTGGCATTTCGACTACGGGGTTGGCACCCTCTATGACCGGCCTTTCAAGACCGTTCGTCTATACCATCGTGTAACGCCGCCACCTCGGCAGAGATGACTGAAAAGTCCCACAACCCCCAACGTGCAACGCCTGCCGGCTATCACACACGCTAGGTTTAGCCTGTTCCGGTTTCGCTCGCCACTACTAACGGAATCGCGGTTGCTTTCTCTTCCTGTGGGTACTGAGATGTTTCACTTCCCCACGTTCCCTCTACCCGCCCTATATATTCAGGCGGGAGTCACTAGGTCGGCACGCCGCCCAGCGGGGTTTCCCCATTCGGACACCCTCGGATCAAAACTTGCTTATCAGTTCCCCGAGGCTTATCGCAGATTGCTACGTCCTTCTTCGGCTCCAGATGCCAAGGCATCCACCGTTTGCTCTTAAAGACTTGAAATCACATGAGTTTGAATCAAAACTCGACCCCACCCGAAGGCGGGATCAGAAATTGACTAATGATCTTTAAGATCATCTATCGCAACAACCCGAAGGCTGTTGCAAGATGCTCGCGTCCACTGTGTAGTTCTCAAAGTACGGGCGGTACCCCTCACCACTTCCCACCAGGGGAAACAACAAGAGGCCCAGAGGTACAGACACGCAACCCCGAAAGGCCACGACGTCCGGTCCCTCAGGACCCAACAGCGTGCAGACACCGACCCCTCCCCCCAGAACTTTCCCACCGCAAGCGGCGTACTCATTCCGAGAAAAGATCTCGATGCCATGTCAAATGTTCCACCCATGAGCTCCCAGCGAAGAACGTATGCCTTCGATCTGGGTTCTGGACACCTACAAGAGGTGTCAGATGCTCCTTAGAAAGGAGGTGATCCAGCCGCACCTTCCGGTACGGCTACCTTGTTACGACTTAGTCCTAATTACCGATCCCACCTTCGACGGCTCCCTCCACAAGGGTTAGGCCACCGGCTTCAGGTGTTACCGACTTTCATGACTTGACGGGCGGTGTGTACAAGACCCGGGAACGTATTCACCGCAGCGTTGCTGATCTGCGATTACTAGCGACTCCGACTTCATGAGGTCGAGTTGCAGACCTCAATCCGAACTGGGACCGGCTTTTTGGGATTCGCTCCACCTCGCGGTATTGCAGCCCTTTGTACCGGCCATTGTAGCATGCGTGAAGCCCAAGACATAAGGGGCATGATGATTTGACGTCATCCCCACCTTCCTCCGAGTTGACCCCGGCAGTATCCCATGAGTTCCCACCATTACGTGCTGGCAACATAGAACGAGGGTTGCGCTCGTTGCGGGACTTAACCCAACATCTCACGACACGAGCTGACGACAACCATGCACCACCTGTTTACGAGTGTCCAAAGAGTTGACCATTTCTGGCCCGTTCTCGTATATGTCAAGCCTTGGTAAGGTTCTTCGCGTTGCATCGAATTAATCCGCATGCTCCGCCGCTTGTGCGGGTCCCCGTCAATTCCTTTGAGTTTTAGCCTTGCGGCCGTACTCCCCAGGCGGGGAACTTAATGCGTTAGCTGCGTCACGGAATCCGTGGAATGGACCCCACAACTAGTTCCCAACGTTTACGGGGTGGACTACCAGGGTATCTAAGCCTGTTTGCTCCCCACCCTTTCGCTCCTCAGCGTCAGTTACGGCCCAGAGATCTGCCTTCGCCATCGGTGTTCCTCCTGATATCTGCGCATTCCACCGCTACACCAGGAATTCCAATCTCCCCTACCGCACTCTAGTCTGCCCGTACCCACTGCAGGCCCGAGGTTGAGCCTCGGGATTTCACAGCAGACGCGACAAACCGCCTACGAGCTCTTTACGCCCAATAATTCCGGATAACGCTTGCGCCCTACGTATTACCGCGGCTGCTGGCACGTAGTTAGCCGGCGCTTTTTCTGCAGGTACCGTCACTTTCGCTTCTTCCCTGCTAAAAGAGGTTTACAACCCGAAGGCCGTCATCCCTCACGCGGCGTTGCTGCATCAGGCTTCCGCCCATTGTGCAATATTCCCCACTGCTGCCTCCCGTAGGAGTCTGGGCCGTGTCTCAGTCCCAGTGTGGCCGGTCACCCTCTCAGGCCGGCTACCCGTCGACGCCTTGGTGAGCCATTACCTCACCAACAAGCTGATAGGCCGCGAGCCCATCCCCAACCAAAAAATCTTTCCAACAAGTAACCATGCGATTCTTGTTCGTATCCAGTATTAGACGCCGTTTCCAGCGCTTATCCCAGAGTCAGGGGCAGGTTGCTCACGTGTTACTCACCCGTTCGCCACTGATCCACAGAGCAAGCTCTGCTTCACCGTTCGACTTGCATGTGTTAAGCACGCCGCCAGCGTTCATCCTGAGCCAGGATCAAACTCTCCGTAAAAAAGAAATGCATACCCCACCGGGAAAACGGTGACGCAGCGAGTTTGATGCTGACCAAAGAGACAAATTCATTGCTGACTTCATCCGAATGCCAACCCCCCAAAAGAAGGGCTGGTCTTTGATCCAAAGGAATCTCACCTAGCCGAAGCTAGATCGAGGTTATTTGGCATTTGACAAGTGCACGCTGTTGAGTTCTCAAGGATCGGACGCTCCCCCGACCCAGTCATCACAACCAGGCCCGAAGGGCAACTTCTCAATCTTACCTGTCCTGCTCGGCTTGTCAAATCGACACGCCGTGAGGCTCAGAACCAGATTCGCAGCCTCACCGCTCAGGGCGCCGAGGCAACTTCACTAGCTTATCCACCCCGCCTCGCTTGTCAAATCAGCGCGTCGAGCGGATCTGAGATCCGCCGCGCAGCTGGAGACAGCCGCAGAAGGGGTGGACCTCCCATCCTAGACGCAAGCGTCTGATCTCACAAGTGAGAGGATCGGGAGGTGGTTCTCCGCTTGAGGGGGGTGAAGCTCTCGGCCTCTCCGCTTCCCTGTGGGGCGAACAAGTAATAAGTTACGCGGATTCCGGGGTTCCGGCAAATCGGGCCGTACCCCTCGGGCGTGTCGTCGTCGCCGGTCCCGCTGTTTCCCCCTGACCAGATCGAGAATCCGGAGTCGAACGCGCCGCGGAGTACGATCGGCTCATGTCTGCGCCCCTCCTTCCCCGGCCGGACCAGGCCCTGCGCGATCGCGTTCTCACCGAGCTCGGCATGGATCACGCGTCGGTCCCGATTCCCGCGCCGGCACACCGCGTACCCCTGCCCTCCCGCTTGGCGACCGCGGATCTCGCCTGGGCGAGCGTCGCCTCGGTGGCCTCTGTGGCGGGGATCAGCGCAGAGCTCGACCCTGACCGGATCGCCTTCTCCTACCGGAGCGACCGCCTGCTGACCGTCGACGGCACGGCTCCGTCGGTCTGGTCGCCGTACTCCGGGTTCTGGCGCTCCTGCGACGGGTGGGTGCGCACCCACGGGAACTACCGCCACCACGCCGAGGCGCTGCTGCGGGGTCTCGGGATCACCGACCTCGACGCGATCTCCTCCGCTTTCGCCGAGCGGACCTCGACGGAGGCTGCCACCGCGATCTCCTCCGAGGGAGGTCTCGCCGTGGTCGTCTCCACCGAGCGGCCGATCGAGGATGCCGCGCTGCGCAGCACTCCCCTGCTGGACGTCCGCGGTGTCGAGGGCCCCGGTCGAGCACCCCTTGCTCCGGATCTCCCCCTCTCCCCCGTCCGCGCGCTCCCGCTCTCGGACATCCGCGTCCTCGACCTCACCCGCGTGATCGCCGGCCCCGTCTGCACTCGCACGCTCGCGCTCCTCGGCGCCGACGTCCTCCGTATCGATCCGCCGCACCTGCCGGAACCCGAATGGCAGCACTTCGACACCGGCCACGGCAAAAGGTCGGCCCTGCTCGACGCCCGCTCGTCCGAGTTGCACGCGCTCCTCGCCCAGGCGGACGTCGTCGTGCTCGGATACCGCCCCGCGGCACTGGATCGACTCGGCCTCTCCGCAGATGCCCTCGCCGAGCGGTACCCAGGGCTCGTCGTCGCCCAGCTCAGCGCCTGGGGTGTCGACCACCCTGAGCGCGCCGGTTTCGACAGCCTGGTGCAGGCCGAGTCAGGCATCGCGCTCGTCGAGTCGGTGGACGGCGACCGTCCGGGGGCGCTTCCCGCGCAGGCACTCGACCACAGTGCGGGCTATCTGCTCGCCGCATCCGTCGTCGCGCTGCTCGATCGGCGACGACGAGACGGCGGCACCTGGCAGGTGCGAACCTCCTTGCGTCGCATCGCCGCCGAGCTTCTCGGGATGCCGCGGAACGCGGAACCCGCGCCGGAACGCGACGTCGACCCCGCACCCCATACGGCGCACTTCGACATCGGAGGGCGTCGACTCGCCACCGCGCGACCCGCGCTTCCCGGGCTCGACTTCCGTGCCCCGCACGAGTGGGGCGTGGATCAGCCCCGCTGGTGACGACCGCGGAACACCGGCAGCAGCAGGCAGAGGATCACGGTCAGCGCACCCCACACCGCACAGGCCGGTGGGAGCACCCGATAGGCGAGATGCTGCAGGGTGAAGTCATCAGTGAACGGACCGTAGGCCGCGAACCCGATGGTCCACGCCGTGACGACGATGATCGGGAGCGACAGCCACCAGGAGATCCGCACGGCCGAAGGGAGCACCCGCACGATGCTCTCTCGGGGCACGGCTCTGGTCACTCGAAGGATCGCCCAGACGCCGATGATGACCAGCGCGCCCGCCCCCGAGCCGTACTGCAGCCATTTGAACCCCGTCAGCGGTCCCCACATCCGATCGAGCGCCGGCAGCACCTCGACACCCCACCGCCCCTCGTGCGTGAAGGAGTCCCAGAGGATGTGGGACAGGACGCCGAGGATCAGCGAGGCCGCGAGGAGCAGGGGGAAGAAGCGCGACTCGCCATTGCCGATCGCCTTCCGCAGCGCGGGGAGGCCCCGGTCATCCCAGCTCGCGGGAAGCCGACGCGCCAACCAGACCGGTGAGAGCTCCGGAACGGCCGGGCGCAGCACGACTCGCCAGATCAGGAACAGCGCGAATGCGACGAGCGCCGTCCAGATCACGTTCGCGTAGGTGTGAGCGAACCCGTAGTCCAGCCCCGTTCCACGGAGGAACAGGGGCAGATCGGGCGCCATCGCACCTATCGCGATCGCCGACGGCACGAGCGGCGTGCGCACGAACGGCAGTGCGACCAGCGCGTGACTCGGGGTGAACGGCATCCGCTCTGCTCGCGACGGACGAGCGTCAGCCGACGAAGACGCCGGCGAGAGTCTTCTTGCCTCGACGGAGCACGGAGACTCCGCCGGGAAGCGCACCGCTCACGGTTGCGGACTCGTCGTCGACGCGGATGCCGTCGACCGACACCCCGCCCTGCGTGATCGCACGCCGGGCCTCGCTGAGACTGGACACCAGACCGGTCGTCACGAGAGCCTCGACCACCGGAGTCCCCGAAGGCACGGTGGCGTTCGGCAGCTCCTCCAGCGCGGTCCGCAGCGTCGAGGCGTCGAGAGCGGTCAGGTCGCCCTGTCCGAACAGCGCCTCGGATGCCGCGATCACGGCGGCGGCGGAATCGATGCCGTGAACCGTGGCGACGACCTCGAGCGCGAGACGCTTCTGCGCCGCACGGCGGAACGGCTCGGACTCCACGAGTGCCGCGTACTCCTCGATCTCGGCGCGGCTGAGGAAGGTGAAGACCTTCAGCCGGTCGATGACGTCGGCATCCGCGGTGCTGAGCCAGAACTGGTACATCCGGTAGGGGCTGCACATCTCGGCATCCAGCCAGATCGCGTTGCCCTCGCTCTTGCCGAACTTCGTGCCGTCGCTGTTCGTGATCAGCGGGGTGCCGATCGCGTGCACCGAAGCGCCCTCGACGCGGTGGATGAGGTCGGTTCCGCTGGTGAGGTTGCCCCACTGGTCGCTGCCGCCGGTCTGCAGCACGCAGTCGTACTGGCGGAAGAGCTCCAGGAAGTCCATCCCCTGCAGGATCTGGTAGCTGAACTCGGTGTAGCTGATGCCGGCGTCGGAGTTCAGGCGCGCGGCGACCGCGTCCTTCTTCAGCATGGTGCCGACGCGGTAGTGCTTGCCGATCTCGCGCAGGAAGTCGATCGCCGACATCGGCGCCGTCCAGTCGAGGTTGTTGACGATGCGTGCGGCGTTGTCGCCCTCGAAGCTGAGGTAGCGCTCGACCTGGGTGCGCAGGCGCCCGACCCACTCGACCACGGTCTCGCGCGTGTTCAGCGTGCGCTCGGCGGTCGGTCGCGGATCTCCGATGAGGCCGGTCGAGCCGCCGACGAGGCCGAGGGGCTTGTGGCCGGCGAGCTGGATGCGACGCAGCGTGAGCAGCTGCACGAGGTTGCCCAGGTGCAGGCTCGGAGCGGTCGGATCGAACCCGCAGTAGTACGTGATGGGGTCTCCCGCGAGCAGGGCGCGCAGCGCCTCCTGGTCGGTGGACACGTGGACGAGGCCACGCCACACGAGTTCGTCCCACACGTTGTCGAACGTGGGATCGATCGCGGGCGCCGCAGTCGTCAGAGCGGGATCAGACACGCGATCAAGGTTATCAGCGGTGAACCGCTCAGCTGTGCGCGGCCCACCAGACGAGGAACGCCGCTCCCAGCCCGATCACCCAGCTGACGAGGCTTCCGACGAGGAAGTACTCCGCCCTGGCGCCGGTCTCGCCGTCGCGCGAGATCTCCGGGAAGCGTACGATGCCCTTCGCCGCGAGCATCGCCGCCAGGATCGGGTACGCCGATGCGAGGGTGAGGATCATCACGAGCGTGCGCTCCAGCGGTCCGATCAGCCGCCCGCCTTTGAACCCGCCGCGCGGATCAGCAGGAGCCGCTGCGCTCTTCACCGCCGCATCGTCCGACGTCTCGGCGCCCGACGACTCGGCCTCCACGACGGGGGTCGCCGAGTCCGACGGCGCGGTGACGACCGCCACCGGATCGGCCGGACGCCAGGTGTGCTCGCCGTCGAGTGCGGCGCGCACCACGAGGTTCGCGGATTCGAGCAGGAAGACTCCGGCGCCCAGCGTGAGCACCGCCAGGTCGAAGGACACGTCGCCGAACGGCGAGCGCAGACTCCAGACTCCGCCGATGAGACCGGCGTCGGTGCGGGCTCCCCACCACACCACCGCGCCGACACTGAGGACGCCGAAGAGGACCGCAGGCCAGAATCCCAGGGGCGCCGGTCGATCGTCTGGCATGCACCACACCCACAGAGCGCCCACGACGAGCGCTGCGATCATCGGCAGCAGGGCGTCGCTCACGCTGCCGAGCAGGAGCAGGATCACCACCACGGAGAGATAGCCGATCCACCGGCGAGGCGCGAACTGCCGCACGAGGTCGGCGGCGCCGACGGCCAGCAGGACGAATCCGGCGACGATCATGCGAGCTCCCCTCTGAGCGCGGCCAGTCCCTCGACGATCGCGGCGGCTCCCGCGGTGCGCAGCGCCTTCGAGATGCTCGGCTGGGAGATGCCCTCCTCGGCGGCGAGCTCCTGCTGCGACCGTCCGATGATGCGACCGTAGGTCAGACGCCGTTCGCGCTCGTTCATGGCGCCCACCAGTTCGTCCCTGACGAGGAGGTAGGCGTTGGACGCCGCGATCGTGGTCTCCATGACCTCATCCTGCCCGGGGGCTCCGACAATCCACGTGCGCGTGCGCGGCACGGCGCGGCCTTCCCTCGCGTGCACGGTCTCGATCGCCGCGCGCGCGGCGTACCACCCCGGTCCGTCTGCGAGCTCGCCGTGCACGGATGCGACGGGACGCACCTCCCCCACGCCGATCCCGAACCGGAACGCGATGCCGTCCGGCAGCCGGAGCTGGATCATCAGGAGCGAGATCAGCGCGTCTCCGAGGTCGCTGTAGACGCCCTGCTGCTCGTCTCCCACCGTGGGAGTCAGCGGCTGCGCGGCCAGCGGGAGGTCGGCCTCGACCTGCGCGATCGTCCGGTCGAGCACGTGCTGCGCGGCCGTGCGATCATCGAGCCTGCGGGAGCCGACGATGTCGGCGAGTACGGCGATGACCATCGGATAACCGTATCACGAATAACTCTGTACTTATGCGTTATTTAGTTATATCTTGAGGATATGCCTGAATCGCACATCATCCCCTGGTCCGACGGCTCATGGACCCATGCCCCCTTCGCCCAGTCGACGGCCGCATCCGACGAACCCCACCTCGACGTCACGGCCGTCGAGGGCAGCGACGCCTGGCGACGCACCGCCTACGGCTTCGTGCACGACAGCGAGCACGCGCTTCTCGCACCTCTCGCCGTCGGCGAGGCCATGGACGTGTCGTTCCAGGCCCCGTGGGACGGCCAGTTCGACCAGGCCGGTGTCTTCGTGAAGATCGACGACGAGCACTGGATCAAGGCGGGGATCGAGTATGCCGACGACCATCTCGGACTCGGCGCCGTCGTCACCGACGTCGGCTCGGACTGGTCGGTGGGCCACGTCGACGACTGGCACGGAAGCGAGATCACCGTGCGCGTGAGCCGCTGGCCGGATGCCGTGATCGTGCGGGCTCGCGCCGACGACGGCGACTGGCGCCTGGTGCGGGTCGCGCCGTTCGAGGGAGACGCCGCGGCATCCGCCGGTCCGTTCCTCGCCGCCCCCATGCGCTCCGGGCTCACCGTGCGATTCACGCGCTGGGTGCGCTCCGCGGCGGACGCGACCCTGCACTGAGCCGGATCCGCCGCGGCAGGACTACAGCCCGAGAGCGTGCGCCGCTGCCTGCGCCCGTGCGACGAGCTCGGCGCGCTGCTCCGCGACGCGCACGGGGGCGGTGCCACCGGCGCCCGTGCGCGAGGCGACGGATCCCTCGATCGTCAGCACCTCGCGCACCTCGGGCGCCAGGTGCGCGGACACCGAGAGCAGCAGCTCGTCGGAGGCGTCTTCGAGGCCGATCCCCCGGTCCTCGCAGGCGCGGACGAGCGCACCGGAGATCTCGTGCGCGTCGCGGAAGGGCACGCGGCGCTTGACCAGCCACTCCGCGACGTCCGTCGCGAGGGAGAAGCCCTGCGGGGCGAGCGCGGCCATCCGCTGCGTGTCGAACTGCAGCGTCGCGACCATGCCGGCGAACGCGGGCAGCACGACCTCCAGGGTCTGCACGGAGTCGAAGACCGGCTCCTTGTCCTCCTGCAGGTCGCGGTTGTACGCCAGGGGCAGCCCCTTGAGCGTCGCCATGAGACCCGAGAGGTTGCCGATCAGCCGGCCCGACTTGCCTCTGGCCAGCTCGGCGATGTCGGGGTTCTTCTTCTGCGGCATGATGCTCGACCCGGTCGAGTAGCCGTCGTGCAGCGTGACGAACCCGAACTCGCGCGTGTTCCAGAGGATGATCTCCTCGGCGAGGCGCGACAGGTCGACGCCCGTCATGGCCGTGATGAAGGCGAACTCCGCCACCACGTCACGCGCGGAGGTGCCGTCGAGGGAGTTCTCGGCGGGACGGTCGAGTCCGAGCTCCGTCGCGACGAGCGCCGGGTCGAGGCCCAGGGTCGAACCCGCGAGCGCTCCGCCGCCGTACGGCGAGACGCCGGCGCGGCGACGCCAGTCGACGAGCCGCTCGAGCTCTCGCACCAGAGGCCAGCCGTGCGCCTGCAGGTGGTGGGCGAGGAGCACGGGCTGCGCGTGCTGCAGATGGGTGCGACCGGGGAGGATCGCATCGGGGTGCGCCTCGGCCTGGGCGACGAGCGCGTCGATCACGCGGAGGATGTCACGGGCGATCACCCGGGCGTGGTCGATCAGGTACATGCGCACGAGAGTCGCGATCTGGTCGTTCCGGCTGCGACCCGCGCGCAGGCGTCCGCCCAGCTCGGGCCCGAGCTCGGCGATCAGGGCCTGTTCCAGGGCACCGTGCACGTCCTCGTCCGTCGGCTGCGGCCGCAGCGAGCCGTCCGCGACCTTGCGGGCCACGGCATCCAGTCCCTCGTGCATCCGCGTCGCCTCATCGGCTTCGAGGTACCCTGCGGCCTCGAGGGCCGTCGCATGCGCATGGGATCCGGCGATGTCGTACGGCGCGAGGATCCAGTCGAAGTGCGTCGAGCGGCTCAGCTCGACGAGCTCGGGAGAGGGACCGCTCGCGAACCGAGCTCCCCACAGGGCTCCCTCGTTCGTGCCCTCGTTCTTGTCCGCGCCCATCAGGCGGCCTCCCCGTTCTTCCGGAGCAGCCAGACCAGCAGCGCCTTCTGCGCGTGCAGGCGGTTCTCGGCCTCGTCCCACACGACGCTCTGCGGGCCGTCGATGACCTCGGAGTCGACCTCGTAGCCGCGGTCGGCGGGGAGGCAGTGGATGAAGATCGCCTCGGAGTCGGCGATCGTCATCGTCTCCGGCGTCACCTTGTACCCCCCGAGATCGCGGATGCGCGCGAGCTTCTCCTCCTCCTTGCCCATCGACACCCACGTGTCGGTGACGACTACGTCGGCGCCGGCCGCCGCCTCCACCGGGTCCGTGTAGAGCGTGATCGAGCCGCCGGTCTCGGCGGCACGGCGGTCGGCGGCCTCGACGACGTCGGCGCGCGGCGCGTAGTCGGCCGGCGAGGCGATGCGCACGTGCATGCCCGCCGTGACGCAGGCGAGCGCGTAGGAGTGCGCCATGTTGCTCTGCCCGTCGCCGAAGAACGTGAGGGTGAGCCCCTTCAGCTCGCCCTTGTGCTCGCGGATCGTGAGGAGGTCGGCGAGCAGCTGGCAGGGGTGGAAGTCGTCGGAGAGCGCGTTGACCACGGGCACGCGGGTGCCGTTCGCCATCTCCTCGAGACCGGCCTGGGCGTAGGTGCGCCAGACGATCGCCGCGACCTGGCGCTCCAGCACCCGTGCGGTGTCGGAGGGGGTCTCCTTGCCGCCGAGCTGGCTGTTGGCCGTCGAGATGATCAGCGGGGAGCCGCCGAGATCCGCGATGCCGACCGCGAAGGACACGCGCGTGCGGGTGGACGACTTGTCGAAGATCACCGCGACGGTCTGCGGACCGGCGAGGCTCTTGTCCGCCCAGCGGTCCTTCTTCAGCTCCAGCGCGAGATCGAGGATCTCCGCCTGCTCGGCGGGGGTGAGGTCGTCGTCACGCAGCAGGTGGCGGGTCATGCGGGGGCCTTTCCGGAGTCGGTGAGGGATGCCTGGACGTCGGCGAGGGATGCCGTGAACAGCTCGCGGAACTCGGCGAGCTCGGCGGCGCCGATGGTGAGCGCCGGCGCGATGCGCACGGTCTCGGGGTTGGCGGCGTTCACGATGAGACCGCGCTCCTGGGCCGCGGCGACCACGGCGCCGGCGACGGGAGCGGTCAGCGCGACGCCGATGAGGAGACCGCGACCGCGGACGCCCTCGATCAGCGGGGAGTCGACGGCCTCGATGAGATCGCGCAGCTCAGCGCCCCGCAGCGCGGCGTTCTCGACGAGACCCGCGTCCTCGATCTCGGCGAGGACGGCATCGGCCACGGCGGTCGCCAGCGGGTTGCCGCCGAACGTCGAGCCGTGCGAACCGGGTGTGAAGAGCGCGCTCGCGGCCCCGTAGGTGACGAGGGCGCCGATCGGGAAGCCGCCGCCGATCCCCTTCGCGAGGGTGATCGCATCGGGCGTGATGCCCTCGTGGCTGAAGCCGAACCAGGCTCCGGTGCGCCCTGCGCCGGTCTGGATCTCGTCCACGATGAGCAGCGCGCCGTGCTTCAGGGTGAGCGAGCGGGCTGCGGCGAGGTACCCCTCGGGCAGCTCGACCACTCCGGCCTCTCCCTGGATGGGCTCGACGATGACCGCGGCGACACGGTCGTCGATCGCGGCCTCGAGCGCCTCGATCGTCGCCGGGATGTGCTCGACACCACCGGGCATCGGCTCGAACGGGGCGCGCATCGACTCCTTCGCCGTCATGGCGAGGGAGCCCATCGTGCGCCCGTGGAAGCCGTTCTCCAGTGCGATGATGCGCGGCTTCTCCGCTCCGCCGTGCAGACGGGCGAGCTTGAACGCCGCCTCGTTGGCCTCGGCGCCGGAGTTCGAGAAGAACACGCGGCCGTCGAGGCCCGCGCCTGCGAGCCGCTTCAGGCGTGCGGCGAGCGCGAGCTGCGACGGCGTGGCGAAGTAGTTCGACACGTGAGCGAGGGTCGCCGCCTGGCGGGACACGGCCTCGACGAACACGGGGTGCGCGTGGCCGAGGGAGGTCACCGCGATGCCCGCGAGGAAGTCCAGCAGGCGCTTGCCCTCGGAGTCCCACAGATACGAGCCCTCGCCGCGCGTGAGCATGGCCAGGCGGGGCCCCGCGTTGAGGACCAGATCGCTCGCCGCGTCATCCTGCCAGTTGCTCATGCCGTCGTCCCTGCGCTTCCCATGACCACTTCTGTTCCGATTCCCTTGCTGGTGAAGAGTTCGACGAGCACCGAGTGCGGCACCCGTCCGTCGATGATCGCCGCGGCGTCGACGCCGCCCTCGACCGCGTCCAGGCAGGCCCTCATCTTCGGGATCATCCCGGACTCCAGGCTCGGCAGCATCTCGACGAGCGCGTCCGATGTGAGGTGCGAGACGAGGGAGTCCCTGTTGGGCCAGTCGGCGTAGAGCCCCGGCACGTCGGTGAGGATGACGAGCTTGCGCGCCCCGAGCGCCACCGCGAGGGCGGCGGCGGCGGCATCCGCGTTGACGTTGAGCGACTGCCCGGGGTGGTCCAGATCGGGCGCGATCGACGACACGACCGGCACTCGCCCCGCGGCCAGGTGATCGAGCACGGGGGTCGGGTCGACCTCGACGACATCGCCCACGCGACCCAGATCGACCTCCTCCCCCTCGATGATGACGCCGCGACGACGCCCGCCGAACAGACCGGCGTCCTCACCGCTGAGACCCGTCGCGATCGGGCCGTGGGAGTTGATCTTCGACACCAGCTGCGGGTTGACCTGGCCGGTGAGGACCATCCGCACGACGCTGATCGCCTCGGTGGTGGTGACCCGGTAGCCGCCCTTGAACTCGCTCGGGATGTCGAGACGATCGAGCATGTTCGAGATCTGCGGGCCACCGCCGTGCACGACGACGGGCTGCACGCCGACGTAACGCAGGTACGCGATGTCCTGGGCGAACGCCTCCTGCAGCTCGTCGGAGACCATGGCGTTGCCGCCGTACTTGACGACGACGATCTGGTCGCGGAACTTCTTCAGCCACGGGAGGGATTCGATGAGGGTCTCAGCCTTGACCGCGGCGATCTCGGCCGGGGTGTCCTGGATGTCGGTCATGAGGCGTAGGCGCTGTTCTCGTGGACGTACTCGTGGGTGAGATCGTTCGTGAGGATGGATGCCGTGGCCTCGCCGACCTTGAGGTCGATGACGAGGTGGGTGGCCCGAGGGGTCAGGTCGACCTCATCGCGGGGACGGTCGGGGCCGCCCTCGCTGCACACGCGGACGCCGTTCATCCACACGTCGACGTCGTAGGGGTCGAACTGCGCGGCCGTGGTGCCGATCGCGGCGAGCACGCGCCCCCAGTTCGGGTCGTTGCCGAAGATCGCCGCCTTGAAGAGGTTGTTGCGCGCGACGGAGCGGCCGACCTCGACGGCGTCCTTCTCGGATGCCGCGTGCTGCACCTCGATCGTGATGTCGTGGCTCGCCCCCTCGGCGTCGCCCTGCAGCTTGACGGCGAGCTCCTGGCAGACCTCGGAGAGCGCAGTCGCGAAGTCGTCGAGGTCGGGAGCCACCTCGGACGCCCCGTTGGCGAGCAGCGTCACCTGGTCGTTGGTCGACATGCAGCCGTCGGAGTCGAGACGGTCGAACGTCTGACCGGTCGCCCGGCGCAGCGCCTCATCGGCCTCGAGCGGTTCGAGGACGGCATCCGTGGTGAGCACGACGAGCATGGTGGCGAGACCGGGGGCGAGCATCCCCGCGCCCTTCGCCATGCCGCCGATGGTCCAGCCGTCGCGGCTGACCACCGCGGTCTTGGCGACCGTGTCCGTGGTCATGATGGCCTGGGCGGCGGCGTCCCCTCCCTCGGAGGAGAGTTCGGCGATCGCCTGCGCGGTGCCGGCGAGGACCTTCGAGCGGAAGACCTCGTCACCGGTGCCGATGAGTCCGGTGGAGCACACGAGCACATCCCCCGCGCTGACGCCGAGGAGCTCGGCCGCCTTTTCGGCGGTCTGGTGCGTGGTCTGGAAGCCGAAGCTGCCGGTGAAGCAGTTCGCGCCGCCCGAGTTCAGCACGACGGCCTCGACGACGCGGTCGGCGACGGCCTGCTGCGACCAGATGATGGGGTTGGCCTTGGCGCGGTTGCTCGTGAAGACGGCCGCTCCGACCTTGCGCGGGCCGCGGTTGACGACCACGGCGACGTCAGGCTTTCCCGTGCTCTTGAGGCCTGCGGCGACGCCGGCCGCCTCGAATCCTGCAGGTGCGGTGACACTCACGGTGCGACTCCGTTCACGGAGAGGGCGCGGTCTTCGGGGAGGCCGAGCGCGATGTTCATGGACTGGATGGCGGCACCGGCGGTGCCCTTGACGAGGTTGTCGACCGCGGTGACGACCGTGACGCGGTTCGCGGCGCGGTCGATCGCGAGTCCGATCAGCGCGGTGTTCGCCCCGAGCACGTCGGCCGTGCGCGGGAACTGCCCCTCGGGGAGCAGCTGGACGAAGGTCTCCCCCGCATAGGCGCTCTCCCACGCGTCGCGGATCTGCGCGTCGGTGACGCCCTCGGCGATCGGAGCGGTGGAGGTGGCGAGGATGCCGCGTGACATCGGGACGAGCACGGGCGTGAAGGAGATGCGGATGCCGTCGGCCTCTGCCCCGGACGCTGCGGCGAGCGCCTGCCTGATCTCCGGGATGTGGCGGTGCGTGCCGCCCACCGCGTAGGGGTTGGCGGTGCCGAGGATCTCGCTGCCGAGGAGGTTCGTCTTGAGGCTCTTGCCCGCGCCGGAGGGGCCGACCGCGAGCACGGAGACGATGTCTCCGGGATCGATCACTCCCGCGGCGACGCCGGGCGCCAGGCTGAGGCTCACGGTCGAGGCGTTGCATCCCGGTGCCGCGATGCGCGTGGCGCCGCGCAGGTTCGCCCGCTGCTTCCCCCCGCCGACGGGCAGCTCGGGAACACCGTACGCCCACGGCTCGTGGAAGTCGCCGCCGTAGAAGGCGTTCCACGACTCCTTCGAGGTGAGCCGGTGGTCGGCGCCCGCGTCGATCACGAGCGGCACCGAGCCGAGCGCGTCGGTGTACTGCCCCGACTGCCCGTGCGGCAGGGCGAGGAACACGATGTCGTGCCCTGCCAGGATCTCGGGTGTCGTGTCCTGCAGCGTGAGATGGGCGAGCGAGCGCAGGTGGGGCTGATGCGGGATCAGCGGCTGCCCTGCGTTCGAGTGCGCGGTGACGGTGCGGATCTCGATGTCGGGATGGGCAGCCAGGAGGCGCAGAATCTCGCCGCCTGCGTAGCCGGATGCGCCGGAGACGGCGACGGAGTACGTCATGCTTCTACCTTAACGGTGGGAGGGTCGGAGGCCTGAGCGGCGACACCGGCACTCGACCGCCGTGCGTGCACAGGCAGGAGCGCGGGGTCGCCTAGAGTCGGCGGCCGCCGCGGCGTCGGCGCACAGCGATGACGCTCGGAGCGAGCGTCAGATAAGCGGTGGCGGCCGAAGGCATGTCGCGACAGTAGCGCGAGCGCCGCGGCATCCGCAAATCCTGCGCGTCACACGCCCTGCGGGATCGGCGCGGCGAAGAAGGCGAGCTCGTGCGCGCTCGCGATCTCGAAGGCGCGGAGCATCCTCTCTCTGCGCGAGGGCGACGATGCCGCCGCGGCCCGCGACACGTACGCGATCGCCGTCTCCGTCGCGGCTTCGAAACCGGGGTCGGCGTAGGTTGCGAGCCAGGACGCGTACGGATGCCGTGGATCGCGGGCGTACTCCCCGAACTCCCCCGCGTGCAGACGCCGACCGAGGTCGGTGTAGAGCCAGAAGCAGGGCAGGATCGCCGCGATGAGCTCGGCGTAGTCGCCCCCGAAGGCGACGGAGCGCAGGTGATCGAGGTAGGCCGTCGTGGTCGGGGCGGGCGCGGCGGCGAACGTCTCCTGGCCGACGCCCGTCGCGGGGGTCAGCCAGGAGGCGTGCAGCTCGAGCTCTCCGACGATCGCCCCGTGTGCGGACTCCGCCCAGAACGCCTGCTCCGCCGACGACGGCGCCAGGCGGGACGCCTCCGCCAGCACTCTGGCGTACTCCCCCAGGTACAGCGCGTCCTGCGCGAGGTAGAACACGAAGGCATCGCGATCCAGCGTGCCGTCGGCGAGGGCACGGATGAACGGGAGCTCGTCGATGCCCGAGCGGATGCCGGAGATGCCCTCCCACCAGTCCGCGCGGACCTCACCGGGGGTGGGTCGGGTGTCGAGACCACCGCGGGACCAGAGGCCTGCGAAGTGGTGCACCGGGCCGTGTCCGCGTCCGACACGGAGCGCATGGCTCTCACGCAGCGCCTCCCGCAGCCAGGTGCGCGCTCCGGCGACGGCATCCGCCGGGCTCTCCCCCCGCGCGAGCAGCGTAGCCAGCGCGGAGGACAGCGAGCAGCCGGTGCCGTGCGTGTGCGGGGTGTCGATGCGGGCGCCGGAGAACTCGCGCCGCACCCCGGCGCCGATCAGCGCGTCTGGGGTCTCCGCACCGGTGAGGTGCCCGCCCTTGACGAGCACCTGGGCGCCGATCTCGGCCGACAGCTCCTCCGCCGCGGCGAGTGCCTCCTCCCAACCTGTGATCCGACGGGAGGTGAGCACGGCGAGCTCGGTGAGATTGGGGGTGACGACGTCGGCACGGCTCAGCAGTCCGCGCAGCGCGTGCTCGGCCGCCGCGTCGAGCAGGCGGTCCCCGCTGGTGGCGACCATGACGGGATCGATCACGACGATCGGCGGGCGCACCCGGTCGAGCCAGTCAGCCACGGCGCCGATGACCTCCGCGTCGGCGAGCATGCCGATCTTCACGGCGTCCACGACGATGTCGGCGGAGATCGCGTCGAGCTGCGCGCGCAGGAACTCCGTCGGCGGCACGTGCACGGCGCTGACGCCCTGCGTGTTCTGCGCGGTGAGAGCGGTGAGGACGGCCATGCCGTATCCCCCGTTCGCCGCGATCGACTTCAGGTCCGCCTGGATGCCCGCCCCTCCCGACGGGTCGCTGCCGGCGATGCTGAGCACACGCGGCACCCCCGCTGCACGCCAGCGGCGGAGGAATCCTCGCGCCGCCGCTGCCGGATCATCGGCGGCGCACAGGGCCGACACGACCGCGAGACCGGCGGCGCCCGCCTCGCGCAGGGGCTCGGCGTCGTCGATGCCGACGCCGCCGATCGCCACGCACGGCAGCGGAGTGGCCGCAGCCACCGCCGCGAAGCCCTCGATGCCGAGTGCCGGCGGATGGTCGGGCTTGGTGCTGGTCGGTCGGATGACGCCGACGCCGAGGTAGTCCACTGTGCCCTCCGGCAGCTCTCCGAGTGCGGCGAGGTGCTCAGGGCTGTTCGCGGTGAGACCGATGAGGGCGTCGGGGCCGAGTGCGGCACGGGCGCGCAGCACCGAGGAGTCCCCCTGTCCGAGGTGCACGCCGTCGACGCGGGCGCCCGCGGTACGAGCGGCGAGCGCGGCGTCGAGACGATCGTTCACGACGAGGAGCGCTCGACCGTCGATCACCCGGGAGAGCTCGACGAGCTGCGCGGTCGTCTCGGCGTCCGTCGCCCGCTTGTCGCGCAGCTGCACGATGCGCACTCCCCCGTCGACGGCCATCCGCACGGTCTCGACGACGCCGCGTTCTCCGCACAGCCCCGGATCGGTGACGAGGTACAGGGAGAGGTCGGCGATCACAGCGCGCCACCCTCGACGCGCGCCGCTCCGGCGAGATCGTCAGGGTGCACGGCGGCGAGCGCATCGAGCAGTGCGACCGCGAAGCTGCCCGGGCCTGCGGATGCCGCAGCGGCGCGCTCGGCGGCGATCGTGTAGACGAGGCTGGCCGAGGCGACCGCCGTGAGCGCATCGGCTCCCGTGGTCCGTGCGGCCCCGAGGAACGCAGCCATGACGGCGCCGAGAGCGCAGCCGCCTCCCGTGACCCTGGTGAGCAGCTCGTGCCCGTTCGCGAGCCGCAGCACGCGCTCCCCGTCGGTGATCAGGTCCACCGGCCCCGACACCGCGACGATGCTGCCGAAGCGCGAGGAGAGCGCGACCGCGGCGTCGGCGGCGGCATCCGTGGTGTCGGTGGCGTCGACCCCTCGACCGCCTGCGCTGAGACCGGCCAGTGCCAGGATCTCCGAGGCGTTGCCGCGGATGGCCGTCGGGCGCAGCGCCACGAGCTCCTGCGCCAGCGCCGTGCGCACCGGGAGCGCGCCGATGGCGACGGGGTCGAGCACCCAGGGCGTGCCGGACGCCGCGGCTCCGGCCGCCGCCTCCAGGCTCGCCGCTCGCTGCTCGGGGTTCGGCGTGCCGAGATTCACGAGCAGGCCGGAGGCGACGCCGGCGAACATCCCGGCCTCGCCGACGATGTCGACCATCGCGGGGGCCGCGCCGACGGCGAGGAGCACGTTGGCCGTGAACCCGGTGACGACGGCGTTGGTGATGCAGTGCGTGAGAGGAGGCGTCTCTCGCAGCACCCCCAGCAGCGTAGCGGCCTCGGAGACGAGGGCGGAGGCGGATGCAGGACGCAGAAGATCGCTCATGCGACATTCCCTTCGCTAGTGCTAACTAGATCAGGTTCGACGGGTCTGTTCTCAGCCGCGGATGCGGCACCCCGTGTCACTGCTCGCAGTCTAGCGAAGAGCGCGGATCACCCGAGCTCGGCGAACAGCTCCAGCTCCTGGGCCCGGGTGAGCCCCGCGCGCCGCTCGCGGTCGACGCCGCGTGCTCGTTCGTCCGCGAGAACCGCGTCCACGGTGTCCCCGAGCGGACGCAGCGTCCCGCCGTCGGAACGATAGGCGGCGTTCGAGCGCGTCATGAAACCGGTCATCTCCGCCGGCAGCCACAGCGGCAGCGAGCGCTCCCCCATCCAGTACTCGACACCGTGCTCCACGAGCCACTCCTCCTCGGCGGACACCGTGTCGCCGTCGTGCCCCGCCGCCGCGCGGAACAGTGCGAGCACCTCGCCGAGCGCATGCTCGTCGCCGACCGTGTTCACCGCACCGGTCGACGTCGTGGCGGCCACGTACGCCGCGAGGTCATCGACGTCGATCACCTGCGTCGTGCGCCCCTCGGTCGGTGGCAGCAGCACCGTGCCGTCGCCCGCGCGGTCGAACGCCGCGGCCCAGTATCCGAAGCGATCGCTGGGGTCGCCCGCGCCGACGATGAGTCCGGGGCGCACGATGAGCGCCCGGTCTGCGAGCGTGCGCACCGCGTCCTCCGCGGCGACCTTCTGCGGACCGTACTCGTACTCATCCCCCGGTTCCGCGGCGATGTGCAGCGGAGCGGACTCGTCGGCGCCGACCGTGACGTCGTCGGAGTAGGCGGACATCGACGAGACGTACGTCCAGCGTGCGGCTCTGTCTCCGAGCGCCGCGACGGCGGCGACGACATGGTCGGCACGGGAGGAGATGTCGATCACACGGTCCCAGTCACGCACGGCCGCCTCCGCGTACGCGTCGGGATCATCCCGGTCCGCCCGCACGAGAGCAGCCCCGCTCGGCCCCGTGCGTGTGCCACGGGCGAGGCACGTGACCTCGACGCCGTCGTCGATCAGCCGTCGCGCGATGCGCCCGGAGAGCCAGCCGGTTCCGCCGAGGATCAGAGCAGTCGTCATGCGTCCATGTCATCAGCATCCGCTTCCGCGCGGAAGCCCGCTCCGCCCAGAGCAGAGCGCAGACACCGCAGCGGAGCCGACCTCAAGGGCGCCGCAGCTCCTCCAGGCCGCGAAGCTCGGGGAGGGTCCACGTCGGGTCGGGGCGCCATGCGACCCACTCCGGGTCGAAGGGCCAGTCGCCGTCGTGGAAGGACTGGATCGCGGCATCCGCATGCCTCTCGATCTGCGCGGCCTGCTCGCGGGTGAGCCGACCCTGCACGATCGCCGCGGCGACCTCGTCTTCGTCCTTGAGATGAACCGTGCGGTCCGCCGCGATCCAGACGTCGAGGATGTGATCCGAGGAGTAGGTGTCGCGGTCGGTGCGCAGATGGGCGTTCTCCAGATTCACGTACCAGCCGTCGAAGCGCCAGTCGCCGTCATCCGCGTGCGTCCAGAACAGGCACACCGACCAGGGTGCTCCGGCCGGAGCGATGCGCAGGCTGCCGCCGCCCCACCATGCCTCGACGATCCTCGTGCGGCCGTCGAGCCAGCGCCGCTCCAGCGGGATCGAGCGCACGCGCTCGCCCGTGACCGTCCCCTGAGCCTCCTGCAGCGTGCCGGAGGCGAGCCAGGCCACGAGCCCGCGCTCATCGTCGCGCACGACGCGCATGGGGCTGATCGTCGAGGGGTCTCCCGGCTGCCAGCCGGGCGCCCGGTAGTGCCAGTCGATCTGCTCTCCGGGCGCGAGGAACGGACCATCGCCGAGCGGGCGGACGCCCTCGGGAACGGCCGCCGGGGTGCTGTGCGGGAGGATGCTCATCCCGACACGCTACCCCGGCGCCGTACCGGAACCGGGCTCAGTCGCGCAGCGCGGCGCCGAACCGTTCCGCCGCGACCGCGACCCCGGCGAGCTTGGCCTCCGTGGCCTCCGCCGCGGTCAGCGTGCGGTCGTCGGCGCGGAAGCGCAGCGCGAACGTGAGGCTCTTGGACCCCTCGGGAACGCCCTCGCCGCGGTAGTCGTCGACCAGGCGCAGGGACTCGAGCATGGGCCCCGCCCCTTCGATGAGAGCGGCACGGACATCCCCAGCGGGGACCTCCGCGGGCACCGTGAGCGAGACGTCCTGCGTCGCCGCGGGGAAGGTCGACAGCGAGGCCGCGACCGTTCCTCCCCCGGCGAGCGAGAGGATGCCGTCGAGATCGAGCTCGAGCACCGTCGCGCGACCGGGCAGGTCGGCGTCCTCGGAGACCGCGGGGTGCAGCTCGCCGACGTAGCCGACCTCCACATCCCCGATGCGGAGCGCACCGGCGCGGCCGGGGTGGAGCGCGGCGCGCTGCGTCTGCACCACGTCGATCTCGACGCCCGCCGCCGCGGCGATCACGCGCACGGCGTCGAGGGCCTCGGGGAGACCGGCCGCCTCGGCCGCTCGGCCCGGCTGGCGCGCCGACACGTTGCCCGTGAACAGCACCGCGACGTGACGGTGCTGCGGCGGGATCGACGCGTTCAGCTCTGCGAGCGTCTCGTCCGACGGACGCACGCCGAGCGGCGGCACCTCGTCGGTGCCGTAGACGACGCCGGGTTCGGGCAGGAAGACGACGCCGGTCTCGAAGATCGCGAGGTCCGTGAAGCCGCGCGAGATGTTGCGATGCGCGATCTGCAGCAGTCCGGGGATCAGCGAGCGCCGCAGGTACGGCGCCTGGCCGTCGAGGGCGTTCGCCAGGCGGATGCTGGGCAGGTGCTCGCCCGCGGCGGAGCCGTGCAGATCGTTCTGCGCCTCGTTCGTGAACGGGAACGCGGACGTCTCGACGAGTCCTGCGGACGCGAGCGCGTTCGCGACCCGGCGGCGACCCTGCTGGTGCGCGGTGAGTCCGCGTCCGGAGGGCGGCGTGGGCAGCACCGACGGGATGCGGTCGAGCCCGTGGATGCGCGCGACCTCCTCGGCCAGCGTCCACTTGTCCGTGAGGTCGGGGCGCCAGGTGGGCGGGATGACCGTCCAGCCGGCGTCGGTCGCGGTGACCTCGGCGCCGATCGTCTCGAGCGCGCCCGAGATCTCGGCATCCGTGTAGTCCACGCCGATGAGCCCCTCGACGAAGCCCGCGGGCAGGTCGATCTCGCCGACGAAGACCTCGGCGAACAGCGCGCCGCCCTCCTCGGTGAGCGTGCCGCCGGCGAGCTCGACCATGAGGTCGGCGGCGCGACGGGCCGCGACGAACGGGATCAGCGGGTCGACGCCGCGCTCGAAGCGCTTGGAGGCCTCGCTGGGCAGCTTGTGACGACGTGCCGAGCGCGCGATCGTGACCGGGTCGAACGTCGCCGCCTCGATGAGGACGTTGCGCGTGGTCTCCGTCATCTCAGTCGTGCCGCCGCCCATGACCCCGGCGATGCCGATGGGGCCCGAGTCGTCGGTGATCAGCAGGTCAGAGGCGTCGAGCGTGCGCTCCTGGCCGTCGAGCGTCGTGATCTTCTCGCCCGCGGAGGCGCGGCGCACGGTGATGCCGCCGCTCAGGGCGTCGAGGTCGTAGCCGTGGAGGGGCTGGCCGAGCTCGAGCATCACGTAGTTCGTGATGTCGATGAGCACGCCGAGGGAGCGCATGCCCGCGAGGGTGAGACGCGCGATCATCCAGGGCGGCGTCGGACGCGACGGGTCGACCCCGCGCACGACGCGGGTGACGAACTCGCTCGCACCGACGCGTCCGCGCACGGGAGCCTGGTCGTCGATGATCGCGGTGTGACCGGTGCCCGGCTGAAGCTCGGCGAAGTCGCGCTCGGCGGGGTCGCGGAACGCCGCCCCCGTCGCGTGCGAGTACTCGCGAGCCACTCCGCGGAGCGAGAAGGCGTAGCCGCGGTCGGGGGTGACGTTGATGTCGACGGCGACGTCGTCGAGGCCGAGGAGCGCGATCGCGTCGGCGCCGACGGGCGCATCGATGCCGAGGTCGGAGAGCACGACGATGCCGTTGTGCTCATCACCCAGGCCGAGCTCGCGCGCCGAGGCGATCATGCCGTCGGACACGTGTCCGTAGGTCTTGCGCGCCGCGATCGGGAACGGCCCGGGCAGCACCGCACCCGGAAGCGTCACGATCACCTTGTCGCCGGCGACGAAGTTGTGCGCACCGCAGACGATCCCGCGGATGCCGCCGTTCGCCTCGCCCACGTCGACCTGGCACCAGTTGATCGTCTTGCCGTTCGACTGCGGCTCGCCCTCGAGCGAGACGACCTGTCCGACGACGACGGGACCGGTGATGTCGAAGCGGTGGACGTCCTCCTCCTCGAAGCCGACGCGCACCATCGCCGCGAGGACGTCCTCGGGCGTGGCATCCGCTGCCAGATCGACGTACTCACGCAGCCACGAAAGCGGGACGCGCATCACACCACCATCCCGTACTGCTCGCTGAATCGGATATCGCCCTCTGCCATGTCGCGCATGTCCTGCACGTCGCTGCGGAACATGAGCCCGCGTTCGACGCCCATGCCGAAGGCGAAGCCGCTGTAGACGTCGGGGTCGATGCCCGCCGCCCGGAGCACGTTCGGGTTGATCATGCCGCAGCCGCCCCACTCGATCCAGCGCGCGCCGCCCTTGAAGGTCGGGTGCCACAGGTCGAGCTCTGCGGAGGGCTCGGTGAAGGGGAAGAAGTTCGTGCGGAAGCGCGTCTTGGCCTCCGGTCCGAAGAGCTGACGCGCGACGTGGTCGAGCGTGCCCTTGAGGTGCGCCATCGAGATGCCCTTGTCGACGACGAGGCCCTCGAACTGGGTGAACACCGGCAGGTGCGTCGCGTCGAACTCGTCGGTGCGGTACACACGGCCGGGGCAGAGCACGTAGATCGGCACGTCGCGGTCGAGCATGGACCGCACCTGCACGGGGCTCGTGTGGGTGCGCATGACGAGGTGACGCGAGGCCGGGTCGACGTAGAACGTGTCCTGCTCCTGGCGCGCCGGGTGGTCGACGTCGAAGTTCAGGGCGTCGAAGTTGAACCACTCGTGCTCGAGCTCGGGGCCCTCCGCGATCTCCCACCCCATGCCGACGAAGATGTCGGAGATCTGCTCGCTGAGCAGGGTGAGCGGATGCCGGGCGCCGACGCGCGTGCGGGACGGCACGGCCGTGATGTCGACGCGCTCCGATTCGAGCCGAGCGGCGATCTCGGCCTCGGCGAGCTCGCCCTCCTTGGCGGCGAGCGCCTGGGTGACCTGGCCGCGGCCCTGGCCGACCAGTTTGCCGAACGCCGCCTTGTTCTCGGGGGCGACCTGCCGCATGGACGCGTTCAGGACCGCGAGCGGCGACCCCTCGGCGACGTGTGCGGCGCGGGCCGCCTTCAGCTCGGTGGTGTCGCGCGCCGCCCCGATGGCCTCGAGGGCTGCGGCGACGGCGGCTTCGACCGCTTCTGGGGTGATCTCTGGAGACTCAGACACGAGAGTCGAGTCTACCGGGGGCACGCCGCCGCGCCGTTCAGCCGATGCCACCACCCGCGTCGTGCTTCCCGGCCCGGCTCTGCAGTGCGATCACCTCGGTCATCGTCGACTCGTCGTCTGCGGCCGCGTTGTGCGCGACCGCGACCTGCTTCGGCGAGCGCTTCGCGCGGCGCTGGAGCCGGTAGGCGATGTAGGAGAGCACGAGACAGACCGCCACGTACATCGAGCCGCCGACCATAGCGGCCTGGATCAGTGGAGATCCGTAGGGCGCCTGGTTGCCGATCTGGTTGATCACATACAGCAGCTCCTGATACGTGATGATGAACCCGAGTGCGGTGTCCTTCAGCGCGACGACGAGCTGAGCGATGATCACAGGCATCATCGCGCGAATGGCCTGCGGCAACAGGACCAGCTGCATCACACCGCTCTTGCGCAGGCCGATGGCGTAACCGGCCTCCCGCTGCCCCCTCGGTAGCGACTCGACGCCGGTGCGCAGCACCTCGGCGAGCACGGACCCGTTGTAGACGATCAATGCGATCACGACGGCGAAGTACGGCGGCATCTTCACGCCGATCACGGGAAGACCGTAGTACAGCAGCATCATGAGAACGAGCACCGGAACAGCTCGCAACACCTCGATGATCCATCTGACCGGCTCACGCACCCAGGCATGGTCGGAGAGACGCCCGATGCCGAGGATGAAACCGAAGACGAGCGATCCGACGCCCGCCGCGGCGAAAGCTCCGAGGGTGCTGAGCAGACCCTGCCCGAACCGCACCCAGACCGCGGAGAAGGTGAAGATGTTCCACTTCTCCGCGCTGAACTGCCCGGTGACGTAGAGCCGCCATGTCACCCAGCCGAGAGCGGCGAGAACGACGAGGACGGT
Source organism: Microbacterium sp. LWH10-1.2 (assembly GCF_038397765.1). Classification (NCBI taxonomy): domain Bacteria; kingdom Bacillati; phylum Actinomycetota; class Actinomycetes; order Micrococcales; family Microbacteriaceae; genus Microbacterium; species Microbacterium sp. LWH10-1.2. The sequence continues at coordinate 922,119 of NZ_CP151638.1, read as the reverse complement.
GAGGACGCCGATGATCCGGTTCCGGGCGATCGCCCTGGGTCCAGGGACGTCAAAGAGTACAGAGCTCATCGAGCGATCCTCCACTTGTTCTCGAGATAGCGCTGCAGCCAGCCGAGCAGCAGGACCAGTGCCACGAAGACCACCATGACCCAGAGCAGAACCACCAGCGCGTTCTCACCCACCTCACTGAGTGACGCGCGGATCGTGCCGAGATTGACGACCGAGAAGCCGGCCGCGACCGTGGTGTTCTTCATGAGGGCGATGAGCACGCTCATCATGGGAGGCACGACAGAACGCGTAGCCTGCGGCAGCACGACGAACCGCATGACCTGCCCGAAGTTCAGGCCGATCGCCCGCGCCGCCTCCGCCTGCCCGACCGGGACCGTGTTGATGCCGGCCCGGAGTGCTTCGGCGACATAGGTGGCGGTGTAGACGCCGAGCGCGACGATGGCGAGCAACGTGTAGTTCATCCGCTCGCCTACGAGGATCGGCAGGCAGAATGCGAAGAAGAACATCACGAGGGTCAGCGGCGTGTTGCGAATCCAGTTCACGTACACGCCGCCGACCGCCCGTGCGATCGGCACCGGGGACACCCTCGCTGCTCCTACGACCAGCCCGAGCACCAGGGCGATGAGCCCACCGCCCAGGAACAGCACGATCGTGCCCCCCAGTGCTTCTCCCCAGAGATCGAGGTTGTCTGTAATGACTCCCACTGCTGCTCCTGTCGATTCGTGTGCTCGTGCTGCCCCTGCCGATCAGCGGGCGGCCGAGGATATCGGCCGCCCGCGGGAACTCAGCCGACCGGGTCGACCTTGGGCTGAGTCGCCTTGACCCCGGATGCGCCGAGGTTGTTGTCGAAGATCTGCTGCCAGACGTCGCCGCCATCGGTCAGCTGCGTGTTGAAGTACTCCACCAGCGCGGTGTCGCCCTTGGCGACGCCGATGCCGTAGCGCTCCTCGCTGAACGGCTTGCCGACGACCTTGATCTTGTCGGGGGCCTGCGCCGCGTAGCCGATGAGGATGGCCTCGTCGGTGGTGACGGCATCCACCTGCCCGTTCTTCAGGTCCTCCACGCACTTCGAGTACGTGTCGTACTCCTTGGTCGGAACCTCAGGGTAGTTCGTCTTGATGTTCTGGATCGGCGTCGAGCCGGTCGCGGAGCACACCGTCGTCGACGAGCTCAGGTCGTCGACGCTCTTGATCTTGCTGTCGGAGGCGACGAGGAGGCCCTGCCCGGTGACGAAGTACGGGCCGGCGAAGGAGATCTGCTCCTTGCGCTTGTCGGTGATCGAGTAGGTGCCGACGTAATAGTCGATGTCACCGTTCACGATCGCCTGCTCGCGGTTCGCCGACGCGATCGCCTGGAACTCGATCTTCTCGGGGTCGACGCCGAGGGATGCCGCCATCCAGCGGGCGATGTCGACGTCGAAGCCGGTGCGCTCCCCCGTCACCGGGTCGAGGTAGCCGAGACCGGGCTGGTCCTCCTTGACGCCGACCTTGACCGTGCCGGAGGACGAGATCCTGTCGAACGTCGGGCTGCCGTCGATCTTGACGTCGGTCGCCACCGTCCACGGCGTGCTGCTCGTCGACGGCTCCTCCTCGGTGCCTCCGCCGGTTCCGGTGCTGGTCGGGGTGCCGCTGTTGCAGGCCGTCAGCGCGAGCAGCGCAGCCGCCGCGATCCCGATTCCTGCCAGTGTCCGTGTGCGTCGCATGTGCGTCTCCTTCGTGTGCTGTGTGTGCAGGGTGGAAAGGTCAGTGGGTGAGGAGCTTCGAGAGGAAGTCCTTGGCGCGGTCGCTCTTCGGGTTCGTGAAGAACTCCTCCGGCGTCGCCTCCTCGACGATGCGCCCGTCGGCCATGAAGACGACGCGGTGGGCGGCCTTGCGGGCGAATCCCATCTCGTGCGTGACGACGATCATCGTCATGCCCTGCTGGGCGAGCTCGATCATGACGTCGAGCACCTCGTTGATCATCTCGGGGTCCAGCGCGCTGGTCGGCTCGTCGAACAGCATCACCTTCGGATGCATCGCCAGCGCACGGGCGATGGCCACGCGCTGCTGCTGACCGCCGGAGAGCTGCGCGGGGAGCTTCGAGGCCTGCTTGGCCACGCCGACACGCTCCAGGAGCTCCATCGCCTCCTTCTCGGCGTCGGCCTTCTTGATCCCGCGGACCTTGATGGGGCCGAGCGTCACGTTCTCCAGGATCGTCAGGTGCGCGAAGAGGTTGAACGACTGGAAGACCATGCCGACGTCGGCGCGGAGGGTCGCGAGCCCCTTGCCCTCGGCGGGCAGCTCCTTGCCGTCGATGCGGATGCTGCCGCTCGTGATCGTCTCCAGGCGGTTGATCGTGCGGCAGAGCGTCGACTTGCCGGAGCCGGAGGGCCCGATCACGACGACGACCTCGCCCTGATCGACCGTGAGGTCGATGTCGGTCAGCGCCTGGAAGTCGCCGTAGTGCTTCTGCACGTTCTCGACCACCACAAGGGCGTTACCAGAGGTCATGTGTTCTCCAAACTCGCAGGGTGGTCAGCGGTGCTCGATCGGGGGTGCTCTCCCAGAGAGCTCATGCGCGCCACCCGTCCCCACGGGCGTCTGAGTTCTCCATCGAATCGTGCGCGACCGACCTCACGATGGCAGAGCGCGACGAGCGGTGTCAGACTTCTTGAGGGTTTCTTGAGGCTCGTAACACGGGTGTTACCCAACGGACACAGAACGACGCGCGTGCGGCGCTCCGCGGCTCAGTTCCTGGTGTCCCGGTAGTACGTCAGCGCACCCGGATGCAGCTCGACGGGCTCGGTGAAGATCGCCTGCCTCCGGTCCAGTCGCGCGGCGACCGGCACCTCCTGAGCGATGCGGGAGCGGGCGTCGAACAGGGTGGAGACGATGTCCTCCACCACGGCATCCGGCGTGTCCGTGGCGGTCATCAGGAAGTTCGGGACCGCCATCGTCAGCGTCGGCTCCTCGATGCCGTAGGTGCCGGCCGGGATGTCGGCTGGTCGATACGCTCCTGAGTGGCTCGCGTTCACGCTGTTGACCCAGGCCTGCTCCACCGGGAGCAGCCGCACGGGAGTGTTCTCCGCGAGCTGGGCGATCCCCGGAGTGGGCAGGCCGCCCACCCAGAAGAAGCCGTCGATGTCCGAGCCCTGCATGGCGTCGATGGACTCGGCGAGTCCGAGCTGCGGGTCGCTGATCGTCGTGGCATCCACCCCCGCGGCCTCGAGGAGCCTCGTGGCGATCACGTGCACGCCCGAGTTCTCGGCGCCCAGGGAGATGCGCATGCCGGCGAGGTCACGCACATCGTCGATGCGGGAGTCGGCGCGCACCACGATGTGCAGGTACTCGTCGTAGAGCCGCGCCACGGCCTTCACGGCGAGGGGCTCCTGGAACACCCCGGTCCCGGCGACGGCGTCGGCCGCGGCATCCCCCTGCGCGAACCCGACGACGGCCCGTCCGGAGGCGATGCGCAGCAGGTTGTCCACCGAGCCGTTGGTCTCCGCGACGGTCACGGGAGTCCCGAGGCGGGTGGAGAGCTCTCCCGCGAGATGCTCCCCGTAGTCGTAGTAGACGCCCGTCGTGCTCCCCCCGGCGATCACGGTGCTGCTCGTGCTCCACTCGTCGCTCGGCGCGCTGCAGCCGCCGACCCCGACGGCGACGGCTGCCGCGGCGATCAGCGCGACGACTCCGCGCAGGCCTCTCCTCATCGGACGGCTCCGTCCGGGATCCACAGCGACACGAGCAGCCCCCCGTCGTCCGGCGCCTCCACGCTCAGCTCTCCGCCGATCGAGGCGAGGAGGTCGGTGGCGATCGCGAGCCCGAGGCCGGATCCGCTCACGGTCCCCGTCTCGGAGCTGCGCCAGAACCGCTCGGTCGCGCTTCCGACCTCGGACGCCTCGAGACCGGGGCCGTTGTCGCGCACGGCGATCCCCGTGCGACCGTCAGCCGCGACGGCGCGGACCTCGATGCGACCGCCCTCGGGCGAGTACTTCACGGCGTTGTCGATCACCGCGTCCAGAGCGCTCTCCAGCACCGTCCTGTCCGCCATCGTCGGCACGGCCCGATCGCCGGTCACCTCCACGGTCACCGAGCGACGGCCGGCCACCTCCCGCCAGGCCTCCGCTCGGCGCCGCGCGAGCCCGGCGAGGTCGACGGCGGCGAAGCTCGCATCGCCTCGGCCGCCCTTCGCGAGGCTCAGGAGGGTCTCCAGGATCCGCGTCATCCGCCGTCCCTCCTCCCTCGTCTCCTCGATGTCCTCTCGCCACTCGCGACCGAGCCCCGTCATCAGGTGCTCGACCCTCAGGAGCAGGGCGTTCAGCGGATTGCGCAGCTCGTGCGAGGCGTTCAGGGCGAACTCCTGCTGACGGGCGAGCACGCGTTCGATCTCGGCGGCCATGCTGTTGAAGAGCACCGTCATGCGACGCAGCTCTGGCGGCCCCGTGTCTTCGGAGACCCTGGCGTCCATCTCGCCGCGCTCGATCGCGACCATCGCCTGATCGAGTCGGCGCACCGGCGCCAGGACCCAGTTCGCCAGCCCGAACACGAGCAGCAGCCCGGCGAGGATCGTCGCGATCACGATGAGAGACAGCACGAACCAGTGCTGCAGGATCTCCGACCTCGGCGAATCGGTGCTCGACGAGATCAGCACGACGCCGATCACGTCGCTGTCGTCGAAGACCGGCTCGGCCATGACCGCATCGTTGTCGATCAGGGGGAAAGTGGGCTCCGGCGGCTCAGAGCGACGCCCGCTGAGGGCGAGCTGCACCCGTTCGGACTCCGCCTCCTCCAGCACCGCCGAATCCGGACCGCTCGCCGCCCACACCTCACCAGACACGTCGACGACCACCACGCGGATGCCGTACACGTCCTGGAACCTGCGGACCTCGCCCTCGAGCACCGCGGGGGTGTCGGCGCGCAGCGACTGCCGCGCACTGGTCACGAAGTAGGTGAGGTCGCCGAACTGATCGCTGTAGAAGGACTGCTGCACGCTGCGCGCCGCGCTCCAGGCGTACGCTCCGCTGAGTGCGAGGACGATCGCGATCAGGGGCACCAGGAAGACGATGACGAGGCGGTTCCGCATGGGTCAGCCGCCGATCAGCCGATAGCCGACTCCGCGGACGGTCTCGATGAGCGGCACTGCGACCTTGCGCCTGACCGCGCCCACGTGCACCTCGAGCGAGTGGCTGAAGCCGTGCCAGTCGGTGTTCCAGACCTCTCTGATCAGCCGGTCCCGCGGCACCGCGACACCGGGGTATCTCGCCAGCACGGCGATGATGTCGAACTCCTTCTTGGTGAGATCGACCGGATCGGCGCGCACCCGTAGCTGGCGCTTGACGAAGTCGACCTCGACGGCGCCCCCGTGCAGGCGCACGATCTCCTCCGACTCGACTCTCGCGGGCCGGGTCCTGCGGGTGACCGCCTCGATCCTGGCCAGCAGCTCCTGGATGTCGTAGGGCTTCACGACGAAGTCGTCGGCTCCCGCCCTGAGCCCCCTGATGCGCTCGTCGACCTGACTGCGAGCCGTCACGACGATGATCGGCACGTCCGTGCGCGCTCGGATCCGGCGGCAGAGGTCGATGCCGTCGACATCGGGGAGGCCGAGATCGAGCAGCACGACCTCGGTGTCGGCTCCGAGCGCGTCCAACGCCTCCTGACCGGTCGCCGCCCGGACCGTGGCGTATCCGGAGCGGCTCAGGAACGCATCGAGAGCCTTCGCGACGCCGGCGTCGTCCTCGACGATCAGAACTCGCATCGGCCCCCTGTCCCCACGTCAGGCGGGAACGGCGCCCTGCCGCTCCATCCGGATCAGTCTGCCACGGCTGCGCGCTGCGCGAAGGCGCTCTCGTACAGGCACACGCTGGCGGCGGTCGCGAGGTTCAGCGACTCGGCACGACCGAAGATCGGGAGCTTGAGGACGCGGTCGGCGAGTTCCAGCGCGCTGTCCTCGAGACCGCGGGCCTCGTTGCCGAACAGCCAGGCCGTCGGCTCGGCGAGCACGCCCTCCGCGCGGGCGGCGAGGAGGTCGTCGCCCTTCACATCTGCGGCGAGGATGCGGAGCCCGGCGTCGTGCGCCCGCTCCACGACCTCGGCGAGATCGCCCGCGACCGACACGGGCAGGTGGAACAGCGACCCCGTGGTCGCGCGGACGACCTTGGGGTTGTACGGGTCGACGGTGCGGCCGGTGAGCACGACGGCATCGGCTCCGGCGGCATCCGCTGCCCTGATGATCGTGCCGAGATTGCCCGGGTCGCGCACCTCCTCGCAGATCGCGACGAGACGAGGCGACGACGCGAAGACGTCACGCACCGACGTCGGCGTCTGCTGGACGACCGCGACGAGCCCCTGAGGGGTCACGGTGTCGGCCATGGCGTTGAGGACGTACTCGGTGACGTACTCGACGTCGACGTCGGCATCCACCGCCTTCGCCCTGATGTCCGGATGCTTGTCCCACCCCGTCGGGGTCGCGAAGAGCTCGACGATCGTCTCGGGTCGGTAGGTCAGCGCCTCGCGCACGGCCTGCGGGCCCTCGAGGAGGTACAGCCCTGTCTCTGTTCGCGCGCTGCGCTTGGTCAGCTTCGCGACGGCACGGACTCGGGGGGACCGGGGGTTCTCCAGCACGATCACAGTCTAGGGAACGTGGAGGTCCTTCTCGCGCCATCCGGATAAGGTGCGTGCATGATGACGGATGCCGCCCCGCCGCCGATCCGCCGACGGCTCGTGCTCGCGGTGCTCGCCGCCGCGACCGTGGGACTGGGGCTGCTCGTGCGCCGGTCGGCCTCGGGCCCCATCGGAGATGTCGTCGGCGATGCGCTCTACGCCGTGCTCATCTATCTGCTCGCGGCCGTCGTCGCCCCCCGTGCGCGACCGTTGCGGCCGGCCCTCATCGCCTTCACGATCTGCGCGGGGATCGAGCTGCTCCAGCTCACCGGGCTCCCCCGCCTCTGGGCGACGGAGTTCCCCCCGATCGGCCTGGTGCTGGGAGCCGGCTTCGACCCGCGCGACCTCGTCGTCTACGCCGTCGCCGTCATCGCGGCCGCCGTCGTCGACGAGACCATGGCGCGTCGTCGGGGCTCACGCGCTCCCGGAAACGCCACAGGGCGCCCTCCCGAAGGAGAGCGCCCTGTGTGAAGAGGTGCTTACGCAGCCGACTTCGGAGCGTTGACGTCGGAGGGCAGAGCCTTCTTCGCCGTCTCCACCAGCGTGGTGAAGGTCGCAGCGTCGTTGACCGCGAGGTCGGCGAGCATGCGACGGTCGACCGTGACACCCGCGAGGCCGAGGCCCTGGATGAAGCGGTTGTAGGTCATGCCGTTCTGGCGGGCAGCGGCGTTGATGCGCTGGATCCACAGACGACGGAAGTCGCCCTTGCGCTTGCGACGGTCCCGGTACGAGTAGACCAGGGAGTGGATGACCTGCTCCTTGGCCTTACGGTAGAGGCGCGAACGCTGACCGCGGTAGCCGGAGGCGCGCTCGAGGATGACGCGACGCTTCTTGTGGGCGTTTACCGCCCGCTTGACTCTTGCCATTTTCCTGTGTTCCTATTCGTGCGTTCGATCGCGTCAGCGACCGAGAAGCTTCTTCGCGACCTTGAAGTCTGCCTTCGACAGAACCTGGTCCTGGTTGAGGCGACGGGTGCGACGGCTCGACTTGTGCTCGAGGTTGTGGCGCATCCCGGCCTGCTGCTTCTTCAGCTTGCCGCTGCCGGTGATCTTGAAGCGCTTCTTAGCACCCGAGTGGGTCTTCTGCTTCGGCATCTTCTCTTCCTTCGTATGGCGCCTTCTCAGGCGACGGTGTCAACCCGCGGTGCGGGAGTATGTGGGGCGGGAGTTACTCCGCTGCGGCGCCTTCGGCGGGAGCATCGGTCTTGGCCTCGCGGGCCGCCTGCTTGTTCGCTGCGCGCTGCGCGTCGCGAACGGCGTTCTGCTCCTGCTTCGCCTCGGACTTGCTCTTGAGCGGAGCCACGATCATGACCATGTTGCGTCCATCGATGGTCGGGTTGGACTCGACCGTTCCGAGCTCGGCGACGTCCTCGGCGAACTTGCGGAGAAGACGGACACCCTGCTCGGGACGCGACTGCTCGCGACCGCGGAACAGGATCATGGCCTTGACCTTGTCGCCCGCCTTGAGGAAGCCCTCGGCGCGCTTGAGCTTCGTCGTGTAGTCGTGCGCCTCGATCTTCAGGCGGAAGCGGACCTCCTTGAGGATGGTGTTCGCCTGGTTGCGGCGAGCTTCCTTCTCCTTCTGGGCGGCTTCGTACTTGAACTTGCCGTAGTCCATGATCTTGACCACGGGCGGCTTCGAGTTGGGTGCGACCTCGACGAGGTCGAGGTCGGCTTCCTGCGCAAGGCGCAGCGCCGCCTCGATGCGGACGACGCCGATCTGCTCACCCGCGGGGCCGACGAGGCGGACCTCGGGGACGCGGATGCGCTCATTGGTGCGGGGATCGCTGATGCGGAACTCCTTAGACGATGGTTTCGGCCACCGGATGCTGTTCGCAATCCGGGCGAAATCAGAATCGTCTCCCACCCACCGGCATTCAGACGCCGGCTCCGCACCCAGTCTGCCGGCGGCATCTGTCGATGCGATCCGGTGGAGTGCAAGACCCGGTAGCCTGGAACGGCAAGCGCGGGTGGGAAGTGAATCCTCTTTCGTACCGGAGCATGACGCTCCGGAGCCCGACAAAGTCTAACAGAAGGCAAGGCGAAGTGACGAACCAGGCATCGGACGAGGCTGCACGCGAGCGCGAAGAGCGCTGGGCCCGACAGGAGGAGGCCGCGTCATCCGCCACCCGGGACATCGCAGACGTCCCCGCCGTCGAGGTGATCACGACCGCGGCCGTGCACCTCATGAGCGCCGCGGCCGTCAAGCTCGGCCTCGCCGACGACCCGGATGCCGCAGCGCAGCTCGACCTCGACGAGGCGCGCAAGCTCATCAACGCGCTGGCCGGACTCATCACGGCCGGCGCCCCCGAGATCAGCGACATGCACGCGCGGTCGCTGCGCGACGGACTGCGGTCCCTGCAGCTCGCTTTCCGCGAGGCCTCCGTCATCCCCGATCCGATCGGCAAGGGGCCGGGCGAGAAGTGGACGGGGCCGGTCAACTAGGCCTCTTGGGGGCGGGCTCCGGGTTGCCCTGTTCGGGTGAAGAGCGGGCACCCTCCCGCTTCGCGGGCCCCTCCCGATTCACCCGAACAGGGCAACCCTGCGCCCTCACGTTCTGTTGACGAACGGCTGGGGTCGAAGTCCGCAACCCGGGCGTTGAGCGAGCGCAGCGAGACGAAACGCAATCCCCGGGCGTTGAGCGAGCGCAGCGAGACGACACGCAATCCCCGGACGTTGAGCGAGCGCAGCGAGACGACACGCGGCGAGGACCGCGCGACCGAGGTGCCGCTCGTCGTCAGGCGGAGCGGCGGAGCTTGACGGTGAGCGAGTCGGCGAGCACGGCGATGCGATCGTCGGCGGACCAGCGCTGGGCGAGACGCGCGAGGACCGCGTCGAGCACCTCGCGCTCGAGTCCGTCGACGAGCTCGAGGATCACGACGAGCTCAGGGCCGCGGAGCCTCGCGTCCGGGTCGCCCGCGGCGACGGCGACGTCGATCACCGCGAGCTCGTGCGCGACGCTCTCCTGGAGCGCACCGAACACCTCCGGCGAGAGGAAGCTCGGCTCCCACGCGTGCCCCTGAGCGATCGCCCACACCGCGGGCCGGCGGATCACGAACTCCGTGTCGGACGTCGGGTCCAGCACGATCAGATCGGTGTCGTCGGCGGAGGCCGCCAGCGCGGCGCGCACGGCCTCGACCGGGATGGGCCGGGCCGTGGCATCCCACCGCTGCATCGCGGTGACCGAGGAGAACACCGGCTGCACGCGACGGCCGTCGGGGGCCGCGACCGTGACGATCGACAGCTCCTGCGTCTTGTCGACGACCAGGCCGGTGGGACCAACGCCCTCATCGCCCTTCTCGGCGACGAGGGGGATCAGCACGCGCGCGGAGCGGAAGGCGTCGATGACCTCGGTCTGCGCGCCCTCACCCGCACGGAACCTCTGCAGCGCCTCGAGCAGCGCGGGGTCGGCGGAGCCGTCGTCCGCGGCGTGCGGATTCGGCTCGAAGCTGCGACCCTCCCACGGCACGCCCGCGGAGTCGCCGTGATTGTGCGACTCGGGCCCGCAGGAGTGCGCGTCAGTCTCCTGCGACATCCAGAGCCTCGGCCAGCGTGAACGCGCCGGCATACAGCGCCTTGCCGACGATCGCGCCCTCGACGCCCAGCGGCACGAGCTCGCGGAGAGCGGCGATGTCGTCGAGGTTCGCGATGCCGCCGGAGGCGACGACGGGCTTCGGGGTGCGCGAGGTCATCTCGCGCAGGAGCTCGAGGTTCGGTCCGCGGAGCGTGCCGTCCTTGGTCACGTCGGTCACGACGTAGCGGCTGCAGCCGGCATCCTCGAGACGATCCAGGACCTCCCAGAGATCGCCGCCGTCCTTCGTCCAGCCGCGGGCCGCGAGGGTCGTGCCGCGCACGTCGAGGCCGACCGCGATCGCCTCGCCGAACCGGCCGATGACGTCTGCCGCCCACTCGGGGTTCTCCAGCGCCGCGGTCCCGAGGTTGATGCGCGTGGCGCCGCTCTCGAGCGCCGCCTCCAGCGTCGCGTCGTCGCGGATGCCGCCGGAGAGCTCGATGTTGACGTTCTTGAACTGCTTGATCACCTTGCGCAGGATGGGGGCGTTGCTCCCCCGTCCGAAAGCGGCGTCGAGGTCGACGAGGTGGATCCACTTCGCGCCCTGCGCCACCCACTCCCCCGCTGCGTCGAGAGGATCGCCGTAGCTGGTCTCGCTGCCGGCCTCGCCCTGCGTGAGGCGGACGGCCTTGCCGCCCGCGACATCGACGGCCGGGAGCAGAGTGAGGGAGGGAGACTGCGCGAAGTCGTTCATGACGTCCTTGAGTGGTGGGAGTGCGCCGATGAGAGGCACGAGAACCGAGGTTACCCTCGCAATCGGCGCTCGTTCAAATGCGTGACGCCGATCGAGGAGGTCAGAGGCTGCCGACCCAGTTGCGCAGCAGCTGGATGCCCGCGTCTCCGGACTTCTCCGGGTGGAACTGGGTGGCCGAGAGCGGGCCGTTCTCGACGGCTGCGAGGAAGGGATCTCCGTACGTCGTCCAGGTGAGCACGGGCTGCGGGAACGGAGGGATGACGTCGAGCTCCCAGGACTGCGCCGCGTACGAGTGCACGAAGTAGAACCGCTCCTGCTCGATGCCGCGGAACAGCACGCTGTCGGCGCCGGGCTCGACCGTGTTCCAGCCCATGTGCGGCAGGACCGGCGCGTTGAGCTCCGTCACCGCACCCGGCCATTCGCCGAGGCCCTCGGTGTCGTGTCCGCGCTCGACGCCGTGGGAGAACAGCACCTGCATGCCGACGCAGATGCCCAGCACCGGGCGCCCGCCGGCGAGCCGACGATCGATGATCTCGTCACCGCCGTGGGCGAACAGCGCGTCGCGGACGGCCTGGAATGCGCCGACGCCAGGAACCACGAGGCCGTCGGCCTCCAGCGCCTGCGTCTTGTCGCGGGTGAGCACAGCATCCGCTCCCGCGGCGACGAGTGCCTTGACGGCGGAGTGGACGTTGCCGGACTCGTAGTCGAAGACGGCGACCGTGGGCGCGCTGCTCATAGCGCGCCCTTGGTGGACGGGACGCCGTCGACCAGCGGATCGAGGGCCTTCGCCTGGCGGAAGGCACGCGCGAAGGCCTTGTACTCCGCCTCGGCGATGTGGTGAGGATCGCGGCCGCCCAGCACGCGGACGTGCACGGTGAGTCCGGCGTTGAACGTGATCGCCTCGAACGAGTGCCGCACGAGGGCGCCCGTGAAGTGACCGCCGATGAGGTGGTACTCGAATCCTGTGGGCTCACCCTCGTGCACGAGGTACGGGCGACCGGAGATGTCGACGACCGCCTGCGCGAGCGCCTCGTCGAGAGGGACCAGCGCGTCGCCGTAACGGGAGATGCCGGACTTGTCGCCCAGCGCCTCGCGGATCGCCTGCCCGAGCACGATCGAGACGTCCTCGACGGTGTGGTGCGCATCGATGTTCGTGTCGCCGGACGCCCGCACCGTGAGGTCGGTGAGGGAGTGCTTCGCGAACGCGGTCAGCATGTGGTCGAAGAACGGCACCGAGGTGTCGATGCGGCTCACACCCGTCCCGTCGAGGTTGAGCTCGAGCTCGACCGTGGACTCCGACGTGCTGCGCACGCGGCGGGCTGTACGCGGGGCGGGGGTGCTCATGATGCCGATCCTATCGAGGCGAGGGCGTCGAGGAACGCCGTGGTCTCGGCCTCCGTACCCGCGGTGACGCGGAGGTGGCCGGGGATGCCGACGTCGCGGATCAGCACGCCCCTGTCGTACAGCTGCTGCCACGTGGCCTTCGGGTCGACGACGCCGCCGAAGAGGACGAAGTTCGACCAGGACTCGTGCGGCGTGTACCCGAGGGCTTCCAGGGTCGCCGAGATGCGGTCGCGCTGCTCGACGATCTCGTCGACCATGCCGAGCATGACGTCGGCGTTGCGCAGCGCGGCGATCGCCGCCGCCTGGGTGAGGGCACTCAGGTGATAGGGCAGGCGCACGAGGCGCAGCGCGTCGATGAACGCGGGATCGGCGGCCAGGTAGCCCACCCGCGCTCCCGCGAAGGCGAACGCCTTGCTCATCGTGCGCGACACCGCCAGACGCGGACGCCCTTCGAGGAGAGAGAGCGCGGATGCCGCCTCCCGCGGTGCGAACTCCTGATACGCCTCGTCGACGATCACGATGCCTCTGGCCGCCGCGTAGACGGCCTCGACGACATCGAGCCCGAGGGGCGTGCCCGTCGGGTTGTTCGGGGAGCACAGCAGGATCACGTCGGGGTCGACAGCGCGCACCTGAGCAGCAGCGTCTTCCGCGGTGATCGTGTAGTCGGGCTCGCGGACGCCCGCCACCCAGCGCGCGCCGGTGCCCTGAGCGATCAGCGGGTACATGGAGTACGTGGGCGCGAAGCCGAACGCCGTGCGTCCGGGACCGCCGAAGGCCTGAAGGATGTGCTGCAGCACCTCGTTCGAGCCGTTGCCCGCCCAGATCTGCTCGGCAGTGAGGCCGTGTCCGAGATACTCGGCGAAGCCCTCGCGCAGAGTCGTGAACTCTCGATCCGGGTAGCGGTTCATGTCACGCAGCGCCACGGCGATGTCGTCGAGGATGTCGCTGGCGACGGCATCCGGAATGGGATGCGTGTTCTCGTTGACGTTGAGCGCGATGGGAAGCGGGGCCTGCGGAGCTCCGTAGGGAGTCAATCCGCGGAGGTCGTCGCGAAGCGGGAGGTCAGCGAGTGATGCGGTCACCCTTCCCATGCTAGGACGCGCGAAGGCCGATGATGCACCGGGTGACGCCGCATTGCGCATGCACCGCTCCCACGAGGGGCTTGCAGGACGCGCGCTCCGAGATCACTCGGAGTACTGCGCGGGGATGGCGAGCTCGTCGCCGATCTGCAGTGCGCCGCCCGTGAGCATGTTGAGCCGACTGATCTCGCCGATCACCTCGCGAGGGTCGGCGTCGGGAGCGACCGTGGTGGCGATCGACCAGAGGGTATCCCCCGGCATCACCGTGACGGTCTCGAAAGACGCCGCCGCGACGTGAGCGCCGGACGCCGCAGCGCTTCCACCGCTGAGCGCGGCGAAGGCGATGCCCGCCGCGAGAGGGATCGAGGCGAGCCCGAGGAGCACGCGGCGACCGCGGACCGTCAGACGCAGGCGTGCGGCCGGACGTGCCGGAAGGACTGCTGCGGTTCCGAAGGTGATGGTGCTCATGTCGTGCTCCCTTTCTGCCCTCCGACGGATCATCCCCGCCGGAGAAAGTTGGCGTAGCGTTCGCATCCAGGACTCGGCCGGGAGTCAGGAATGCGAAGCTACGTACCGAAGATATCTTCGAGTTCGAACATCTGTCAAGCGTTCTTCGAAACCTGATTCGAGAATCTGCCGACACGCTCGAACAGATCTTCCAGATCGGGCCGTTTCTCGGATACGGTTTCGATACGGATACCCCACCACGGACCTCCGACATTCGAACTGCGACGCCGGAATCGCGTACAAAGGAGCACGATGAGCGAGAACTCCGCCCCCGACACCGAGGCGCCGCGCACCCGTCGCCGCAAGAGCCTCAGCCCCAAGCAGATGGCGATCCTCGAGGTCATCCAGAACTCGATCAGCCGGCACGGCTATCCGCCGAGCATGCGCGAGATCGGCGACGCCGTCGGTCTCAAGTCGCTGTCCAGCGTCACGCATCAGCTCGGACAGCTGGAGCTCAGCGGCTATCTGCGCCGCGACCCCGGCAAGACCAGGGCCATGGAGGTGCTCATCGACCTCCCCGGCGCGAGCGGCGAGAACCCCGCCGACGTCGCCACCCCGGTCGGAGACGCCGCTCTCGTGCCGCTGGTGGGCCGCATCGCCGCCGGAGTGCCGATCACCGCGGATCAGCAGGTCGAGGAGATCTTCCCGCTCCCCCGGCAGCTCGTCGGCAAGGGCGACCTGTTCATGCTCAAGGTGTCGGGCGAGTCGATGATCGACGCCGCGATCTGCGACGGCGACTGGGTCGTGGTCCGCTCGCAGCACAGCGCGGAGAACGGCGAGATCGTCGCGGCCATGCTCGACGGCGAGGCCACGGTCAAGGTGCTCCGCCGCCGCGACGGGCACACCTGGCTCCTCCCCCGCAACTCCGCCTTCGAGCCCATCCTGGGCGACGAGGCCGTGATCCTCGGCAAGATCGTCGCGGTGCTGCGCGCGGTCTGACGACGGCTGACGACAGCGAACCGCCCTTCCCGAACTCCGGGAAGGGCGGTTCGCTTCTCTCTTCGAGCGAGCGTCAGACCGCGACGACCACGTCCTCGCGCACCCGACGCGTGGCCTCGACGATGTTGCGCAGCGACGCCACGGTCTCGTCGTATCCACGCGTCTTCAGACCGCAGTCGGGGTTGACCCACAGCTGGCGCGTCGGGATCTCGTCCACCGCGCGGCGCAGCAGCGACTCGACCTCCTCCGTTGAGGGGACGCGCGGCGAGTGGATGTCGTAGACACCGGGGCCGATGCCGTGATCGAAGCCGACCTCAGCGATGTCCGCCACGACCTCCATGCGGCTGCGGGCCGCCTCGATCGAGGTCACGTCGGCGTCGAGGGCGCGGATCGCGTCGATCACGACGCCGAACTCCGAGTAGCAGAGGTGGGTGTGCACCTGGGTGCCCGCCGCCGCGCCACCCGTCGCGAGACGGAACGAGTCCACGGACCACTGCAGGTACGCGGACTGATCCGCCTTCTTCAGAGGCAGCAGCTCGCGCAGCGCGGGCTCGTCGACCTGGATGATCGCGATGCCAGCGGCCTCGAGGTCGGCGATCTCGTCGCGCAGGGCGAGCGCCACCTGGTTCGCGGTCTCGCCGAGCGGCTGGTCGTCTCTGACGAAGGACCAGGCGAGGATCGTGACGGGTCCCGTCAGCATCCCCTTCATGTGCTTGGTCGTGAGCGACTGCGCGTACGTCGACCAGTCCACCGTGATCGGAGCGGGACGGGAGACGTCGCCCCACAGGAGGGAGGGGCGGGTCGCGCGGGAGCCGTACGACTGCACCCAGCCGTTCTCGGTGACGTCGAAGCCGTCGAGGTTCTCGGCGAAGTACTGCACCATGTCGTTGCGCTCCGGCTCACCGTGCACGAGCACGTCGAGGCCCAGGTCCTCCTGCAGCGAGACGACGCTGGCGACCTCGCGGCGCAGGAACTCCTCGTAGTCCTCGGCGGGGATCTCGCCCCTGGTGAATCGCGCCCGGGCGCGACGGATGTCGCCGGTCTGCGGGAAGGACCCGATCGTCGTGAGCGGCAGCGCCGGAAGGCCGAGGGACTCCTGCGCGGACTCGCGCTCCTCATAGGACACGCGCGAGAAGTCCGCCTCGGTGAGTGCACGGGCACGAACGGCACCGTCGCGGACGCCCGGAGCCGAGAGACGGTCCTGCAGGGCAGCGGATGCCGCGTCGAGATCGGCGGCGACGGCCGCACGCCCCTCGGCGAGGCCCCGGGCCAGGGCCACGACCTGCTCGACCTTCTGGTCGGCGAAGGCGAGCCACGAGACCAGACGCGCATCGAGCTTCGTCTCGTCGGACACGTCGTGCGGCACGTGCAGCAGAGAGGTCGACGTGGAGGCGGAGACTCCGGCGGCGCCGAGCGCGCGCAGCGCCTCGAGCGTGTCGAAGGCCGAGGCGAGGTCGCCGCGCCAGATGTTGTGACCGTCGACGACGCCGCCCACGAGGGTCTTCCCCTCCAGGCCGGCTGCGGCCGCGGGCACGCCTCCGCGCACGAGGTCGACGGCGATCGCCTCGATCGGGGCAGCGGCCAGCACGGGGAACACCTCGCCGAGGTCGGCGTACGGCGCGGCGACCAGGATCGACGGTCGCGCCGCCGCTCCGCCCAGCACCGCGAGGGCACGGCCGGCGGCATCCGACAGCGCAGCGATCGACGCAGGGAGCGACTCGCTGACCAGAGCGGGCTCGTCGAGCTGCACCCACTCCGCACCGGCGTCCTTCAGCCGCGCGAGCAGCTCGACGTAGACGGGGAGCAGGTCGTCGAGACGCGACAGCGGATCGAACCCCTCGGGGGCGTCGTCCGAGGCCTTCGCCAGAGCGAGGAGGGTCACCGGACCGACGATGACCGGGCGGGTCGTGAACCCGGCCGCCGCGCCCTCTGCGAACTCACGGACGACGCGGTCGCTGGACAGCGAGAACACCGTCTCGGGGCCGATCTCCGGCACCAGGTAGTGGTAGTTCGAGTCGAACCACTTGGTCATCTCGAGCGGGGCGCGCTCCCCCTCGCCGCGGGCGACGGTGAAGTACGCCGGGAGGCCGATGGTGCCGTCCTCCGACCGGAGGTCCTCGAACCGCGCGGGGATCGCGCCGACGGTCACCGCGGCGTCGAGCACCTGGTCGTAGTACGAGAACGACTCGGGGATGGCCGAGTCGGTGCGGCCGAGGCCGAGCGCGGCGAGACGTTCGCGCGTGGCTGCGCGCAGCTCGGCGGAGGTGGTCTCCAGCTCGGCGAGGTCGGTGCGGCCGGCCCAGAACGCCTCGACGGCCTTCTTCAGCTCGCGACGGCGACCGATACGGGGGTAGCCGAGGATGGTGCCCTCGGGGAATGCGGACATGGGTGTTCCTTTCAGCGGGGGTTCTGGGGTCAGCGGAGTCGGGACACCGGCAGGACGCCGGCCTCCTCGAGGACGGTGAGCACGGTGTCGTGCTGGTTGAACGCGTAGAGGTGCACGCCGGGTGCGCCGCCGGCGACGACCTCCCTGGCGAGGCGCGCGGCCCACTCGACGCCGATCTCGTGCCGGCCCTCGGGGGTCGGCTCTACGTCGAGGGCGATGGCGAGCTCGCTGGGCAGCGTCTCGCCGGTGAGTTCGAGCACACGAGCGAGCCGAACCGGCGAGACGATCGGCATGATGCCGGGGAGGATCGGGATCGTGACGCCGGCGGCGCGCGCCCTCTCGACGAACGTGAGGTAGTCGTCGGCGTGGAAGAACAGCTGCGTGATCGCGGAGGTCGCGCCGGCGGCCTGCTTCGCGAGCAGCGCGTCGACATCCTGCCAGCGGTGGACGGAGCGCGGGTGCCCGTTGGGGAAGGCGGCGACCGCGATGCTCGCCTTGCGGCGCGCGCTCACGCGTGCGGCGCCGGGGATGCCGGGCACCGGCGACTCCTCGTAGGGGGCGCGCTCCGCCTGCACGCGGTCGATGAGCTGCACGAGCTGCGCCGCGCTCTCCAGGTCGCCGAGGAACGGCTCGTCCTGTCCGACGGGCGGATCCCCGCGGAGGGCGAGGAAGCTGAGGATGCCGGCATCCAGGAACTCCCTGATGAGCGTCGCGGCGCCCGCGTAGGTGTTGCCCACGCAGGTGAGGTGCGCGAGGGGCTCGACGGCGGTGTGCTCGCGGATGAAGCGGAGCACCTCCAGGGAGCGTCCCCCGGTCGAGCCGCCGGCGCCGTAGGTCACCGAGATGAAGTCGGGCCCTGCGGCCGCCAGCCGACGGACGGTCTCGTGCAGCGCCTCGTGGCTGGACGCCGAGCGCGGCGGATAGAGCTCGAAGGAGAACGGCACTCGAGGGTTCGGCGTCTCGGAAGACATCTTCTTCTCCTGGGGACAGGGCGGGCACGGGGCCGCGAGCGGCGCAGGACTGCGTCGATCTCGCGGGCGGGTGCCGGGCTCGGCTGTCGCTCCACGCACCGGGGCGAACCGGGCGTTTCCAGAAACCTATGGCACGCCGACGCCCGCCCGCATCCTGTGTGACGTCGTGTGTCGCACGCCAATAGGCTCGAGGCATGTCGATGCCGTTCGGGTCCTGGCCGTCTCCCTTCTCCGCCGCCTCGGTCGCTGCGTCCTCGCCCCGCATCGACGGCGCCCGCTTCGTCGGCGACGAGATCTGGTGGGGCGAGTCGGTGCCCTCCGAGGGCGGGCGCGTGACCGTGCGCAGCTCAGAAGCGCGTGAGGTGCTTCCGGCGCCGTGGAGCGCGCGCTCCCGCGTGCACGAGTACGGCGGCGGCGCCTGGACGGCGAGCCCCGCCGGTTCGCTCTTCTTCGTGAACGCCTCCGATCAGCGCGTGTATCGGCTTGACGACGGCGCAGAGCCGCGCCCGCTCACCCCCGCCGGTCCTGCCCACGGAGGGCTGCGGCTGCAGAGCGGGAGGCTGTTCGCCGTACGAGAGGACCTCACCGCCGACCCTCATCTGCGCGCGATCGTGGATATCCCGATCGACGGCTCGGCCGCAGACGACGTCGAACGGGTCGGCACGGTCGTCGAGGGCTCCGACTTCTACGCCCACCCCGCGCTCTCCCCCGCCGGGGACCGGATCGCCTGGGTGCAGTGGAGCGGCGATCGGATGCCGTGGGACAGCGCCCGGCTGCACGTCCGTGGTGTGGACGGAGCCGAGCTGGTACTGCCGACGCGCGCGGCCCTCCAACCGGAGTGGGGCGGTGTGGACGAGCTCGTGTTCGCCGACGATCCCTCCGGTCGCTGGAACCTGCACAGGGTCGCGCTCGACGGCTCGACCCCCGAGCCGATCGCGCCCGCCGACGCCGACACGGGCTACGGACTGTGGGTGCTGGGCAACCGCTGGTACGGGCTCCTCGACGACGGCCGGATCGTCGCCGTGCGGACGAACGGACGCGACGAGGTCGTGCTGATCGACCGTGACGGGTCGGCACGTGCTCTCGCCGTGCCCTGCGACGGTCACGTGAGCGTCGACGACGTGTCGGGGTCCAGGGTGCTGCTGAGCGGCAACGGGTCGACCGTCGCTCCGGGAGTCTGGTGCGTCGACCTCGACATGGGCGCCGTGTCGACCGTCGCCGGAGGCGCTCCTTCGGACGCCGCGTGGATGCCGCCGGCGCGTGCGCTGGTGGTCGACGGGATGCACGGACCGGTGCACGCCTTCGCCTACGCTCCCGCCAACCCCGACGTCTCGACTCCGGCGGTCGGGCGTCCGCCCTATCTCGTGCTCGTGCACGGCGGCCCGACCGCCCACGTCACCGGCGCGGCGTCCGCGGCCATCGCCTTCTACACGAGTCGCGGCATCGGAGTGCTCGACGTGAATTACGGCGGGTCGACCGGATACGGCCGCGCCTATCGGGAGAGGCTGCTCGGCCAGTGGGGCGTCGTCGACGTCGACGACGTGATCGCCGCCGCACGCGGTCTCGCCGATGCCGGGCTGGCCGACCCCGCGCGCATCGCCATCCGCGGCGGGTCCGCCGGAGGCTGGACCGTGCTCTCCGCCCTCGTGCGCGGAGGAGCGTTCGCCGCGGGGATCAGCCGCTACGGCGTGACCGACCTGCGCGGGCTCGTCGAGCACTCCCACGACTTCGAGGCGTCGTACATCGAGGGCCTCGTGGGGCCGCTCCCGGCATCCGACGCCCTCTACGTCGAGCGTTCGCCGCTCACCCATGCGGATCGGATCGACGTCCCCGTGCTGCTGCTGCAGGGTGAGGAGGACCGTGTCGTGCCGCCCGCGCAGTCCGAGGCCATCCGCGACGCCCTGGCCGCACACGGCGTCGACCACGAGTACGTGCTGTATCCCGGTGAGGGGCACGGGTTCCGCCGTGCCGAGACGATCGTCGACGCCCTGGAGCGCGAGATCGCCTTCCTGCGGCGCGTGTTCGGCTGACTACTCCCCGACGCGGTTGCGCAGCCGCATGGCGCGCTCCGCCTCGCGGGTGTCCTGCCGCTCACGCAGCGTCTGCCGCTTGTCGAACTCGCGCTTGCCCTTCGCGAGCGCGATCTCGACCTTGGCGCGGCCGTCGGAGAAGTAGAGCTTCAGCGGGATGAGCGTGTACCCGCCCGCCGACACGGCGTGCTGGAGCTTGGCGATCTCCTCACGGTGCAGCAGCAGCTTGCGGACCCGCTTGGCCGAGTGGTTCGTCCAGTGCCCCTGGGAGTACTCCGGGATGTGCACGGAGTCGAGGAAGACCTCGTTGCCCTTGACGAACGCGTAGCCGTCGCTGAGGTTCGCGCGTCCTTGACGCAGTGACTTGACCTCGGTGCCGGTGAGCACCATCCCCGCCTCGTACGACTTCTCGATGTTGTAGTCGTGACGTGCGCGACGATTGGTCGCGATGACCTTCTCCCCGCGTTCCCTGGGCATGATGCTCTCCTGATTCCGTGCCGTGCGGGCGCACGACAGCCTGTCAGCTTATCAGGTGCGCAGCCACCGGCGGATCGCGAAGCCGGCCGACAGCGCCGCGAGGAGCACGCCGATGCCGATGAGCACGGGCACGACATATGCGGCATCCTGCATGCTCACCCAGGTCGTGATGAACGGCACCCTGCCGCGCAGATATCCTTCGACCCCGAAGTGCACCCCTGCGACGACCGCCGCGCTGGCGAGCACGGAGCCGAGGAACGCCGCGAACACTCCCTCGAGCACGAACGGCGTCTGGATGAAGCGGTTCGACGCTCCGACGAGCCTCATGATGCCGATCTCCTTGCGCCGCGCGTACGCCGACAGCCGGATGGTGGTGCCGATCAGGAGGATCGCGGCGATCAGCATCAGCGCGGCGATGCCGACCGCGATGTACGTCGCCACGGTGAGCGCCGAGAACAGCGGTTCGAGGTACTGCAGCTGGTCCTTCACCTGCTCGACGCCGACCGTGCCGCTGAACGCCTCGACGAGGACCTGCGACTGGGTCGGGTCCTTGAGCGTGACGTAGAAGCTCTCCGACATCTGGTCGGCGGTGAACAGGCTGGCCTTGTCCTCGCCGAGCTGCGCGACGATGTTCGCGTAGGCCTCATCCTTGTTCTCGAACCGGACGTTCGAGATGAGTCGCGCGAGAGCGTCGCCTTCCAGGGTCGCCTTGACCGCGGCGACCTGATCCTCGTCGGCCGCGCCGCCGACGCAGGCTTTCGTGGGCTCGGACAGCGGCGAGCACATCGAGACCACCACCTGCGCGCGGTCGGTCCAGTAGCCGCGCATGGTGCCGATCTGAGCCTGCATGAGGATCGCCGCTCCGACGAACGTCAAGGACACGAAGGTCACCAGCACGACGGAGATCACCATCGAGATGTTGCGTCGAAGGCCGCCGAGGGCCTCCGTGAGGATGAGTCCGATTCTCATGAGGTCGGCCCCACTTCGTCGTCGCCGTCGTCGGAGAGTCCCAATCTGTCGGCGACGCCGAGTTCGGCGACGTCGACCTGCGGGAGGACGATGGGGTGCGTGCGGGGGCCCACCGCGGCGGGAGCCTCTGCGGGCTTCTCCTCCTGCGGCGCCGGCTGCGGCTCGATGGGTGCCGCCTGCGCTTCGGGGATCTCGGATGCAGCGGGCACGGCGTCGGGGGTCGAGGCCTCTGCCTTGCGCTGAGCACTCAGCTCCTCTGCCAGCGCCGCACGGACGACCGAGAGGTCGGCGGTCTGCCGCTGGACCTCCTGGACGGCGGTGAGGGCTGCGGCCGCCGCGGCTCCTCGCACCTCCTCGGGGACGAGACGCGGGATGTTCGAGGTGTCGCCGTAGCCGCCGTGGACCTCGTCGCGCACCATCTCGCCGTCGCGGAGCTCGATCACGCGACGCTGCATCGCGTCGACGAACGCGGCCTCGTGCGTCGCCATGAGCACCGTCGTGCCACCGGCGTTGATCCGGGCGAGCAGCTGCATGATGTCGACGGAGGTCGCGGGGTCGAGGTTTCCGGTGGGCTCGTCGGCGAGCAGCACCTGGGGCCGGTTCACGAGAGCGCGGGCGATGGCCACGCGCTGCTGCTCGCCGCCGGAGAGCTCATGGGGCATGCGCTTCTGCTTGCCGTCGAGGCCCACGAGCGCGAGCGCCTCCGGCACCGCCTGCTGGATGAAGCCGCGCGAGGATCCGGTCACCTGGAGCGTGAACGCGACGTTCTGGAAGACGGTCTTCGACGGGAGCAGGCGGAAGTCCTGGAACACCGAGCCGATGTGGCGGCGGAAGTACGGGACCTTGCGGTTCGCGAGGGATCGGAGGTCACGGCCGAGCACGGCGACACGGCCCGACGTCGGCACATCCTCTCGGAGGATGAGTCGCAGGCACGACGACTTGCCGGACCCCGACGCCCCCACGAGGAAGACGAACTCTCCTCGCTGGACCTCGAAGTCGACACCGGACAGAGCGGGCCTGGTGGTCCCGCGATAGCGTTTCGTGACGTTCTCGAACCGAATCATGGCGGTACGAGCCTAAGCGCCTGCTCCCGTCTGCCGTCGAGCGACACCCCGCAGCCATGAGCGTGTCACCGCTCACTGCTATACATGAAGGTGCTGATCCACGCCGCCCGCGTGGGCTCCGAGGTCCGAGGGGGACACGATGACCACACCCGCAGGCTGGTACGACGACGGCTCCGGACGCCAGCGGTGGTGGGACGGCGAGCAGTGGACGGAGCACTTCGCTCCGCTCGTCGAGCCCGAGGCGCCCGCGACGGACGCCGCCCCCGTGGCCGAGAGCGCCCCGGACACACAGCTCTCCTCGGAGACGCCCGTCGAGCAGACGCTGCAGACGGATGCCGCGGTCGAGGCCCCCGCAGCGGTCGACGCCGCCCCGACCGAGGCCGCCCCCGCCACTGACGACGCGGAGACGAGCACCGCTGCCGCTGCGCCGTCGGACATCGAGGGCACCGTCATCGCGTCCGAGGCCGTCGCATCCCCCGAGACGCCGATCGCCGCCCCCGAGGATGCGGTCATCGCTCCCGAGACTGCGGCCCCTGCAGAGACCACGGCGCCCGCTGAGACCGGGGTTGCAGCCGCGCAGGACTGGTCCGCCCCTGCGGCAGCCGCGCCCGCGGCAGCCACGCCTCAGGATGAGCAGCCGACGACACCCTTCATCGCACCGGGCGCGACGGCGCCGACGGCTCCGCTTCCGCCCTATGCCTCGGGAGCCCCGGCCCAGGGATACCCCGCCCCCGGCGCATACCCTGGCTCGGCATCCGCGCAGCCCTACCCCGGAACGGCCCCGACCTACCCCGGCGCTGCGCCGACGTACCAGGGAGCGGCTCCCGGCTACCCTGGAGCGGCTCCCACCTACCCCGGCGCCTACCAGGCCCCCTACGCGGCCGCCCCCACGGGCCCCGTGCCGCTCTCCATCCTGGGCCTCGTGGGCCTCGGCATCGCCGGACTCGGCACGATCCTCTCCTGCATCCCGTTCACGGCCATCTTCGGCTGGTTCCTGCTCTTCGCCGGATTCGTCGTGTCCCTGATCTCGGTGTTCCTCAAGGGACGCAAGTGGCCGGGAATCGCGGGAATCATCGTCTCGGTGCTGGGAACGATCCTCGCCGTCGTGATGGCCATCGTGTTCGCCGTCTCGGCCGTCGGCTCCGCGATCAGAGATCTGCCGACCGATCTCCCGTCGAGCAGCACCGACTCGGGAACGGACTCCGGCACGGACAGCAGCGACAGCGGCTCCGACTCCGGAACGGTCGTCGAGGGTGCGATGGGCGAGACGGTGACCGTCCCGCACTCGACCGGGACCGGCGACATCGTCATCGGCACGGCGACCTGGAGCACGTCCGACGGCAGCGGCATCGACGCCACCAACGGCGGATTCCTCACGATCGATGTGACGTGGACGGGCGTCGACGGCACCACGTACGTCGGCCCGTTCTACTTCACGGTCGAGACCGCCGACGGCACCGAGGGCACCTACGACTTCTTCGCCGACAGCCAGTTCGAGAACGCAGAGCTGGCAGCCGGGGAGACGGCGCATGGCACGGCGACGTTCGACATCGCGCAGAGCGACTCCTACACGGTCGTCGTGCTCGACGGCATCCTGCAGCCCGTGGCGCGCATCACCGTGACGCCGTCGGCCGGCTGAGCCAGACGGAGGACGACAGATGACGATTCCGGCAGGCTGGTACGACGACGGTTCAGGACGTCAGCGGTGGTGGGACGGCCAGCAGTGGACCGAGCACCTCGTGGAGGCGCCCACGCCGGCCCCCGGGCCGGCAGACTCCACGGCTTCCGCGCACCCCGTTGATGCCGCTCAGAGCGCAGACGCTGCCGCCGCCGCGTCTGTGGCGTCCACGCCCAGCGTCGACGCGACGGCGCCGAACAGCGACGCGGCTCCCTTCACCCCTCCCTTCGAGCTGCCCGGTCCCGGGGCGTCGGCCGCTCAGTTCGCCGCACAGCCGACCGCGTACCCCGGATACTCCGGATCCGCTCCCCCGTACGCGACCGCACCCGCGACCGCGCCCGCGAAGAAGGGGCTGTCGGTCCTGGGGCTGGTGGGCCTCATCGTCGCCGTCGTCGGCATCGTCGTCTCGTGCATCCCCCCGATCGCCGTCGGCGGCTGGGTGCTGCTCGGCCTCGGTTTCGTGCTGTCGATCGTCTCGCTGTTCCTCCGCGGAGCCAAGTGGCCGGGCTTCCTCGGTCTGGGCGCCAGCGGTCTCGGCGCGATCCTCGCGGTGGCCGTGGCGCTCCTCTCGTTCACGGGATCGGTCGACCCCACCGGTCCTGTCGCCGAGGAGAGCACCGCCCCCTCGAATGCGCCGGATGCGGAGCCGACCCCGGTCGATCCCGCTGACATCGATGGAGCGGTCATGAAGGGCGTGCTCGACCTGACGGTCGGAGACTGCATCCCCCTCATCGATTACGGGGATAAGGGTGTGTACGAGGTGCCCGTCGTCCCGTGCGATCAGCCGCACACCGACGAGGTGTACTTCGTGTTCGACGCCGCGGAGGAGCCGGAGTTCCCGGGCGACGATGCGCTCGAGACCGAGGCGATCACGCGCTGCGAGGCCGAGTTCGAGGCGTTCGTCGGGACGACGTATGCCGAGTCCGAGCTGGACTACTACTACTACACCCCCACGAAACGCAGCTGGACGATGAGCCACGACCGGGCCATCCAGTGCGTCCTGTTCAGCTACGAGGACGTCACCGGCTCGCTCGCCGGCAGCGCGCGCTGAGCACGATTAGTCTTCTTCTTTGCGCTTCCGCCAGCGGATGCCGGCGGAGATGAAGCCATCGAGGTCGCCGTCGAACACGGCGGCGGGGTTGCCGGACTCGTGCCCGGTGCGCAGGTCCTTGACGAGCTGCTGGCCGTAGAGGAAGTAGGAGCGCATCTGGTCGCCCCAGCTCGCCGTGATGTTGCCGGCGAGCTCCTTCTTCTTCGCTGCTTCCTGCTCCTTCTGCAGAAGCAGGAGGCGGGTCTGCAGCACGCGCATGGCCGCGGCGCGGTTCTGGATCTGCGACTTCTCGTTCTGCATCGACACGACGATGCCGGTCGGGAGGTGCGTGAGGCGCACAGCGGAGTCGGTGGTGTTGACCGACTGCCCTCCGGGGCCGGACGAGCGGAACACATCGACGCGGATGTCGCCCTCGGGGATGTCGACCTCGGTCGCCTCCTCCATGAGCGGGATGACCTCGACGGCGGCGAAGGACGTCTGACGCTTGTCGGCGGAGCCGAACGGGCTGATGCGAGCGAGCCTGTGGGTGCCGGCCTCGACCGACAGCGTGCCGAAGGCATAGGGGGCTTCGATCTCGAACGTGGCCGACTTGATGCCCGCACCCTCCGCGTAGGAGGTGTCCATGACCTTGACCGGGTACTTGTGCTGCTCGGCCCAGCGCAGGTACATGCGCATGAGCATCTCGGCGAAGTCGGTGGCGTCGTCGCCGCCCGCGCCGGAGCGGATCGTGATGATGGCGCTGCGCTCGTCGTACTCGCCGTCCATGAGCGTCTGCACCTCGAGCTGATTGATCAGCTCGGTGAGCGCGGCGAGCTCGGCGCGCGCCTCGGCGGCGGAGTCCTCGTCGTCCATCTCGTTGGCGAGGCCGACGAGCACCTCAAGGTCGTCGAGGCGGTTGCCGATGCCCTCAACCCTGGCGAGGGCCGACTGGCGGTGGCTGAGCGCGCTGGTCACCTTCTGGGCCCGCTCGGTGTCGTCCCAGAGGTCGGGGGCACCGGCCTCTTCGCTGAGGCGGGCGATGTCTGTGCGGAGCGCTTCGACATCGACGACCTCGCGGATGTCACCGTAGGTGACTCGCAGGGCCTGGATGTCGGCGGAGAGATCGAGTTCGAGCATGGCTCACCCAGCCTAGCCTGCCGAGTAGAGTCGCAGTGATGAGCAGCGCATCCGTGGTCCTGAGGCAGTTCGGGCCCATGGTGTACCTGCCGACGCTGCTGTTCTCGCTGGGCGAGGGCGCGGTGATCCCGCTGATCCCCGTTGTCGCGGCGTCGATGGGCGCCGATATCGCCCTCGCCGCGCTCATATCCTCCGCCCTGGTGGTCGGTCAGCTCTGCGGCAATCTGCCCGCAGGATGGGCCGTCGCCCGCATCGGCGAGCGGATGACGATGGTGATCGGCGGCGTCGTGGCGATCGCGGCGGGCGTGCTGATGCTGTTCGCTCCGACGCCCGCTGTGCTCGCGGCATCCGTCTTCCTGCTGGGCTTCTGCGCTGCGGCGTTCGGGCTGGCGCGGCACGCCTTCATGACGACGCGCGTGCCCGTGGACTTCCGCGCCAGGGCGCTGTCGCTCCTGGGTGGCAGTTTCCGCCTCGGGATCTTCATCGGTCCGTTCGTCGCTGCCGGGCTCCTGCAGCTGTTCGGCACCGAGGCGGCAGCTTTCTGGTTCTTCCTCGTCTGCCTCGTGGTGATGGTCGTGCTCGTCGTGTTCGGACCCGACCCGGAGAAGACCGTCCCTGTGCCGCCCTCCTCTGTGTTGACCGAGGACTCGGGCGAGGTGGTGAGCGGTTCGATCCCGACGATCGAGCGCGCCGGGGTCTTCCGCACGATGTGGCAGCAGCGTGCCGTGCTCGGGCGTCTCGGACTGGCCGCGGCGTCACTCTCGGCGGTGCGTTCGGCCCGCCAGGTGCTCCTGCCGCTGTGGGGTCTCTCCCTCGGTCTCGACGCGTCCACGATCGCCCTCGTGGTGGGCGTCTCCGGGGCGATCGACTTCGCCCTGTTCTACGCGAGCGGGCAGGTGATGGACCGGTTCGGTCGGCTCTGGGCGGCGATGCCCGCCATGGTGCTCATGGGAGCGGGGTTCCTCGCTCTCTCGTTCACGCACGACCTGGACGCCTCCGTGCTGTGGTTCGGCATGTTCGCGGCCATGCTCGGCGTCGGCAACGGCCTGTCCAGCGGCATCCTGCTCACGCTCGGCGCCGATGTCGCTCCGAAGCGCGAACCGGCGGCCTTCCTCGGTTCCTGGCGGACGCTGACGGATGCCGGGGGCGCCGTCGCCCCGTTGCTGATCTCCGGAGTCATCGCGGTCGCGTCCCTGCCGGTCGCCGCAGCCGCCATCGGGGTGGTCGGACTGCTGGGGGCTGTGGGCTTCATCCGCTGGATCCCGATGTTCGTGCCGCGGACGGCGGCCGACGAGACCTGATCGATCCGGCACGACCGCGTTCAGTGCAGTGCCGTGCGACTGGTGCCCGTCGCCTCGAGGCGGACGCCGTCCGGCAGGAACAGGGAGAAGAGCGGCGGACGCCACTCCGCCTCCACCGTCACGCGCGCGGACAGGCCGTCCGGGGTGCCGGCGGACACGAGACGCGCATCCGTCGGCAGCGCGGCGAGCAGTGCGTCGACCTGCGCGCGAACGCCCCCGTCGTCGAGTTCGGCTCGCGCCTCCTCACCGTCGAGGGTCAGCGTGAAGCCGTCCGCTCCGGCGAGCGCGGCGGAGTCGGCGAGCGCGTCGAGCCGCTTCTGGGTGACGTAGAGATCGGTCGCGCAGACGCATACGAAGATCAGGGCGAGCGCGAGGAGAGCGTAGCCGAGCGCCAGCAGAAGGACACTCCCCTCATCGTCGCCTGCCGTCCGACCGGCCATCAGCCGCCTGCCCACAGTTGGGAGATCTTCTGCACGGAGGCGGCCTCGACCGGGATCGCCGTGGACTCGTCGAGCCCCAGCACCGACGGCATCAGGGGCAGCTCGATGCGGGTGCGGACCGTGACCGTCAGCGTGACTCCCGCGGCTGGGCACTCCGCGCCGACCGGAGTGCATACGAGCGACACTTCGACGGACTCGGGGTCGAGGCCGTACTCCTCGACGACGGCCGCGAGCACCTGCTCACCCCGATCTGCGGCGCTCTCGGGGTCGGATGCCTGGGCGATCAGCCGAGCCGTGTGCCGCGCGGCCGCTTCTACCCCGAGGGTCTGCTCCTGGATGACCCCGAGCGCCGCGATCAGGTAGACGAGAGGCACGAGCAGGATGAGTCCGACCGTGATGAACTCGAGTGCGGCCGAGCCGTCTTCATTCTTCACCCAGCGACTCCACCGGCGCATGCGCTTCCACCTCCAGAGCGTGCGGGATGCCGAGCAGACCGATCACGGGGAGCGTGGTGCGAACTCTCACGGTGGCCTCCTGCTCCGTCATGGAGATCGTCACGTCCTCCGCGTAAGACGCTCCGACCGCGCGGTTCACGGCGATCCGAGTGCGCTCCACCCCCTCCTCGGGTTCCGTGTCGGCGAGTGCCGCGTGGTACGCACCCTCCACCGCGGCATCGTGCACGACATTGCGCACGTACACGGCGAGCGCGAGCTGCAGCACGGCGAGCGTGAGCACTGTGAGGAGCGTGCCCACCAGAACGAACTCCACCGCACTGGATCCGCGCTCATCGACGAGCACACGCCGCAGGGACACGTCAGAGCCCCGAGACCCGTTGGATGGCCTGCTCGAACAGGGCGCTCAACGCGGGCCCCGCGACCGCCCAGATGAGAACGACCAGTCCCGCGGTCATCAGCGTCACGAGCACCCAGCCCGGCACGTCGCCGGTCTCGTCAGCTGCGAGCTCGTTCGCCCACTCACCAGGGCGTCGCCACCATCGTCGAAGAGTCGTCATTGTCGTCCTTTCGTGGAGCGCTCAGCCGATGCCGAGGCGGAGGATGAAGAGGCCGGGGTAGATCGCGAAGGGCACGGCATACTTAGGGGTATGTCACGGACGGCCTTGTATCTGCGTATCTCTCGCGACTCCGAGAAGCTGGGGCGCGGTGTCTCGCGTCAGCGGAAGGAGTGCCTGGAGTTGGCCGCGCGAGCAGGGCTGAACGTCGTGGCAGAGTTTGAGGACAACGACATCAGCGCCTCTCGCTACTCCCGCAAGACGCGGCCTGAGTTCGAACGGATGCTTGAGCGTGCCGAGGCTGGGGATTTCGACACGCTCCTTGCATGGGACTTGGACAGGCTCATCCGTAAGCCGGTAGACGGTGAGCGCATCATCACTCTGAACGAGAAGGCCGCGCTCAACGTCCGCACGGTCTTTGACACCGTGGACCTCCGCTCCCCCAACGGCGTTATGTTCCTTCGCATCAAGGTCGCGGTGTCGGCGCAGGAGTCGGACCTGAAAGGTCAGCGCGTGAAGGCCGCTCACCGCCAGCGGCTGGAAGAGGGCAAGCCGATCAGCGGGCGTACCCCGTTCGGTTGGAAGGTGGGTG
This sequence comes from Microbacterium sp. LWH10-1.2, assembly GCF_038397765.1. NCBI lineage: Bacteria > Bacillati > Actinomycetota > Actinomycetes > Micrococcales > Microbacteriaceae > Microbacterium > Microbacterium sp. LWH10-1.2. The sequence goes on along the minus strand of NZ_CP151638.1, from coordinate 892,255 downwards.
GCCTGGAGCTGGAGCCGAAGGAGGCCGACGCTATCCGCGAGGGTGTGGCGCATGTCCTCGCGGGAGGTTCGATCTTCTCACTACAGAAGAGCTGGAACACTTCCGGACTCTTCGGACCTAGCGGCAAGCCCTGGTCTGCGTCTTCCGTCAAGAACGTCCTTCGACGCTGGAGGAATGCGGGCGTGGTCGAGCACCGGGGAGAGCCGCTGGAGGTCAAGTCCCAGATTGAGCCAATCGTGAGCCGGGGCGAGCTAGAGGAGATCCGGCTCAAGCTGGAGTTGCAGCCTTCCCCTCAGGGGCGTCCGCTCGCCAAGTCGTGGCTCTCAGGCGTGATGAAGTGCGGAGTGTGTGGAGAGAAGATGCTTCCGCGCAAGCAGTTCTATCAGTGCAGCGTCAGCACCGAACGCACTCAGAAGACGACAGAGGAGCGTCATGTTGCAATTGCCAAGCATCTGGCTGAGCACCGCGTCATGATGGCGCTCTACTTCGAGGCCAATCACCGCGCGAGGTGGGGCACAGTAGAGGCCGCAGACGTGGACCGGGTGCGAGCTATTGAGGCCGAGCTTCTGGAGGCGCAGAAGGACCGCCAGGAGGCTACCCAGATGCTCTTCGTCAAGGGGGTAGATAAGGCCGTCGTCGCAGGAGAGCTGAGCCGCCTGGACAAGGAGATCTCCCGCCTGGAGCGCGAGCGCCTGGAGAACCGTACGGCGTCGAGTGAAGCCGCGAGGATCGCGGATCTCATGCAGGGTCCGACCGACACGGGCACCAATTTTACGGGTGCGTGGATCACGTACTTTGAGAGCCTGACGCTGGAGGAGAAACGGGACCTGGCTCGAACGCTGGAGATCACCGTGGCCAAAGGTGGAAAGGGTGCCAAGAGGATAGCCATCCAGGGTGAAGTTGAGCACTTCTACTTGGGATAGACACCAGAAAGCCCTAGAGCGGACGACTTGACTCTAGGGCTTTCGTGTTGCTTACTTCGGCAGGTACTCCGCTTCCACCTCATCGAGGGTGACCGCGTCCGGATCTCCAAGGACGATTGCGCCGTCTGCATCAAACACGCGCCAATAGTCATCATTCGGTCCCATGATCAGGAGGAGGCCCTGAGGGCGGAGGTGTGCGCGGAGGATAGCAAGGCGTGCGTGCAGGTCATCAGTCATGCGATCAGGTTACTCACTCGCCATAGACCTCTAGGAACTTATCTGGGTCCGCGTTGAGGGCATCCCCGCATGCCTGGATCGCCTCCACCTTCTCCGCACCTGTGTTCACGTTGAGGTAGTCCTGAATGCACAGCTCCACGCCGGTAGGTTCTTCCTCTGCCGGAGAGCCGCAGCCGGTCAGGATGAGGCCGAGAGCTAGGACGGCTGCCACCGCTACGCGCTTAGTCATGGGTGGACCTTAACATTCTTCCGGCTCAAATGTGATCGCGTGAATAAGTAACAGCTCCTCCACGGCCTGATTAAGGTCCTCGCGACTGTCAAAGTAGACATGCCCCTCCTGATCGCCATAGACCGCCGTCTCTAGGTCATCGCGGACGTGATACTTGGTCGCCACTAGCCACCAAATATCGCGTGGGAGGGTGTAGACGCCTCTGCCCTGATAGTTCAACCTGTGCTCACTCATTCTCATTACTCTTCTCTTCTAGTTCTTCGTCGGCAACCGTGAGGTTTTCACGGTTTGATCTGGTAGTTATTTGCTCCATAAGCAGGTTGGCTTGGGCAATTGCATCCGCTGCACTCAGTAGGAGGTCAGCCGTGCGCTGGAGCGGGTCCCGGTCGGTCATGTGTGATCCACCAGCGCGGGCGCGGTCTCGACCTTTGCGAACTTGACGCCAACCCAGCACGTGGCGCGCTTGGGCGGCGGCGTGCTCAGGTTGTTTCCGTGACGCCGGGAGAGGGTCTTGGGATCAATCGAGCGCAGTCCCTTCTTGACCTTGTTCTCCTCCGCGAGGTCATGCCCTCCGAAGCGGGAGGCGAACGTCTGATCACTCCATGGTGAGCGCTTCTTGTCACTCAGCCAGTCCGAGAAGTCCGCAAAGAGTTCGGTGCTCATGACCATCGAGTCCGGATCAAACGTGAGGTGCTGACGGGCGTAGGCCATGATCACGTCAGCCTCATCCCGCCACGCTTCCGTATCCTCCTGGACGCGGAGAGGTACGGGTGGCATCTCCTTGCTGATCGCATACCAGGCCTTCGCGCCCTCGACGATCCACGACAGAACCGCCTCCTTCACCGCACGATCCGACTGCATGCGCTCACGGATTCCGGGATCTCCGTGACGATCGTTCGGCAACAGCTTGGGTTCTGAGGGATGGATGAACCGGTACGGGAAGGTGACCAAGGCAAGTCGTCTCCAGGTACCGTGATCCGTCTCCGCAACCAAGGGCGTGTAGTTCGTGTTGACCACGAGTGAATGCGTGGCATCCCAGCTCACAAAGTCCTGACGCATCAAGCGAGCCGTCATGCGCTTCGTGCCGACCAAATCCTTGAGGCGCTTCGTCGGTAGGTGTCGGCCTTCCGGCAACTCTTCGATGATCGCAAGGCGCGCGCCGTGCAGCGTCATTAGGTCTGTCGGGTGCTCATTCGGGTTGGCCAGGAGTACCTTCTCCGGAACGTAGACAGCGTGATCCCCGAGAGCATCCGCAATCGCATCCACCAGCGTGGACTTGCCGTTGGAGCCAGATCCTTGCTGGAGCGGGAGCACATCGTCTGACGTGCGGTGACCGGTCGCGGCCTGACCATAGCGAACCTGGAGCCAGTCGCGCACATCCTCCGGCACGGCTTCCAACGCCATCTCCCAGTCCGCGTGCGTGGCGTACGGCATGTATCGAGCTGCCGCGATCTTGGTAAAGCGGAACCGGGCTTCATGCTTGCCGAGATCGCCCGTCGCGAGGTGGACGACACCATTCTTGACGTTCAGGTAGTCCGGGTGTGCGTCCCACTTCTCAGCAGGGACGTGTAACAGACCCTCCAGGAAATAGAGGACCGCAGCGGCCTTGGGCTTGCCGAGGAGGCGCATCGCTGCCTTCCGTTGCGCGTCTGTGGTCGTCGGTTCCGTGACGATGGCGTTGAACATCGCGAGGAGCTGAAGACGTACAACCTCCACGGCCTCCGGCGTCTTCACCTGCTCCCAGACTTTCCCCGACCACTTCAACCAGCCGCGTTCTCCAGTCCAGGCCAATGTCTCGATGAGCTGCACTGCCACATGCTCAGCCAGAGGTGAGTCCTCAATAAGGAGGGATTCATTTACTTTCACTTTACTTTCCTTCATTCAAATTCCGCGCTTTGCGGTAATTCAAGAATGCAGGACTTTACAAATGGTGATTCGGATCAAATGTCAGGGGGTGAAAGGGGGTCATCGTTCCATCCCTAGTAATAGTGCATAGAGAGGAACAATGACCCCCTTACAACCCTTGCAGAGTTAAATAGAAAAAGTGATCGAAGAAGTTACCGAATCAGTTTTGGTCACCTCGCACATACCGGAATCATGCGGATATCGAGGGTTTGGCGTGAGCTGGTGACAAATAGCGTGGAGGTGTTGAGCCACATGATTAATACATGGCAACAACACGCGCTATCGATATCACGGGACAAACGTTTGGACGTTTGACCGTCATTGAGCGTGTTTCGAATATTGGTAAGCACCCGGTTTGGTTGTGCGCATGCACGTGCGGCAACCAGAAAGCGGTGCAGGGCAGGCACCTGAAATCGGGCGACATCGCATCGTGTGGATGTTGGAGGGCTGAGCGAGCCGCACAGGTTGCCACTGACAACGTCGGATCTATCCGCACTGATACGCCTACCTATTCGGGCGTCCACATGCGTCTACGCAGCCTCAGAGGTCCTGCATCCGGGTACGAGTGCCGAGATTGCGGAAGGCCAGCCGATGACTGGAGCTACACGGGCAATGACCCCGAGGAGCTGAAGGACGCTCGCTTTGCGCTGCCGTATAGCGTGCGCGCCGACTTCTACGAGCCACGTTGCAAGAGCTGCCACAAGCTCTACGACAACGCCATGCGAGGTGCCGCATGAGCCTTCGACCTAACGCCAACGCGAACGCCAACCGAGCTACGCGCACCCAATGGCTCCGTGCCGTACAGGCGCTCCCACATGGCTCCGTCTCGACGTACACGAATTGGGGATGCAGGTGCTTTGACTGTGGCCGTGTGATGCAGGAGTACAGCGCTAGGCGGGTGAGCCGTGGGTAGCCGATACATCCCAGATACACCTCTAGGCCCTGTCGTCGCATGTGACGTGCACAACGACTTCTATGCAGCTCCTGACGCCTGGATACGCCGACGCCTCCTAGCTCGCCATGCGAACTGTGAGCGCAAGCAGGGAGGTGCCAAACGTGACCGCTAAGCACACCTCAGCCGAGTACCAGCGCAACAGCAAGCACGTACGCGCTCAGGTCCGCAAGGCCTGGGACCGAGGCGATGAGGTCGCGTGCTGGAGGTGCGGACGTCTCATCTACGAGACCACGCCCTTTGACGTGGGGCACATCGACCCATTCGGAGGTGAGGGCCTGGAGAACCTAGCGCCCGAGCACCGAACCAAGACCGGGACTTGTCCCGGCAACCGCAACGTGGGTGGCCGATCTGGTGCCCGCATCACTAATGCCGGTAAGGGCATAAGCACATTCAAGGGACCGCCCTGGTGAACAAGGAGAAGCAAGTGAGCAATACCAATCAACTAGTTGGGGAGATCCCATCCGCTCACGCGGCATATAGCCAGACACGTCCATTGGTGTGTGCGTGCGGTGAACCAATCCATAACGGAAGCGTTTGGGTCATGACCAAGGAGGAAGACAAGTGAACGCAGCAGTACGCGCAGCCATTGAGGCGCGCATATCCGAATTGGATACACGCATCCAGCAGAGCGACGAGATCATCGCGAGCTATGACCAACAGCTATCCAGCCTCACGATGTTGCGTGACGCCGAGGTGGATAAGTGGGACGCGCTAGAGGCTGAGCACAATGCGCTGACCGCTGCATTGCCTGAGGTTGAGGAGGAGAGCGAGTGAGCTACATGGTGGGTGCCCTTACGCCAGAGATACGGGCCAAGGTCGAGAAGGGCGTAGCTCCCGCATTCATCCACAAGGATGGCACTGACTATGTGGTGGTCTCCTACTCCTGGACAGATGACTTCATTACGTACGAGATCGAGCCGGTTTTTTAGATCGAAACACAGCAATCCCCGCCTTCGGCTCTAATACGCATCTCTCTCCCCGAATCCAGAACGGAAACCATGAAGAAGCTAAAGAAGTACTTTCGCAAGCGCCGCATTGCCCGCTACATGCGCGAGCTAGAGGAGCGAGCCGTTGCGCGAAAGGCTGTCTACCGTCAGGCCCATGATTACGGTGGGTCACTTTCACGCCTGAGTAGTTGGGTCGCTGGCAAGGAATGACTGACCTACCCGAGCCGGTCAGGCTGCATCCTCTCCGCGAGGAAGCCGCGTGGCTGGCGCTCCGCGATTCCGGCATCCGACCTCTCTATGAGTCCGACCTCTCGACCAACCAACAGGCGCGTGACGAGTTCCTAGTTGGAGCCTGGCTCTTAGGACTCCTGGACACCGTGCACCCTCAGATGCTCCGCGTTGCCGATATGCTCAACGCCGGGAAGCTCATGAACGCTGTAATCATGCCGCGTCGATCCTCCAAAACCACAACCCTCTTCTGTGTGCTCCTTGGACGGTGCTTCCTGAGGCCGGTCCACTACGCCGCATTTACGCTCCTCACGACTCAGAAGAAGTCCAGCGAGCGTTACCGCCTGGACGTGTACGGACCCATCGCGCGCCGCTGGCCGGAGGATGACGCACGCCCCGTCAAGCTCATCCGTTCGAACGGATCTGAGCGCGTCGAGTTCCCGAATGGCTCCGTGCTCTCCGTACTCTCGCCGGACGGTGACGCGGTGCGCTCCGGCGCGTACGACACGTTACTTCTCGATGAGGCGGGCGAGTGCTCACCGGAGCGCTGGGAGGACATCATTGGCGCGGTCATCCCCGCCTTCGACACGCGGCCTGAGGGCCAACTAGTCCTTGCCGGTACAGCCGGTGACTACCGTGGCGGCTCCGAGTTCTGGAGCACGCTGCACGACGAGCGCGCCGGACGTGTCGCTTACATGCTGCCGGATGACACAGACCCGGATGAGCTGGAGCGCTGGGAGCCGGATGAAGACCACCCGCGAGCGCGAGCGCGCGAGCTGACCGAGCAGATGCATCCCGGCATTGGGACGCTCACGACGCTGGACCGCATCCAAAACAGCTACGAGCGGCTAGGCGTGAAGAAGTACACACGCGAGTACTTCAACCTCTTTGGAGCTGAAGGCGGTAGCACCGCTTTGGTTCCGCAGCCTCTCTGGATCTCCAGTGCACTCCCGCTTGACAGTCTGACGCCGGCTGATAAACCAGCCGTCTCCAGCATTGTTTTCCAGGTCAACCGCGATGCGGACTACGCCTCCGTAGCTCAGGCTTGGAAGGACAAGGACGGGCGGACGCACGTCGCGCTCCTGCATCACCAGACGGGCGTGAAGGGCCTAGCAAAGACGCTGGTCATGACCTCGCGCAGCCAGAAGCGCACGCTGATCTTCGACGGCGGAGGAGCTGGTGGCGCAGCGAACGCCAACATCATTGCCGAGCTAGAGACCGCGTCCCCCCGCCCTGCCTCCCGCGCGCTCACCCCGCGAGAGTCGCGCCGCGCATCAGTCCACTTCATGACTCTCCTCAAAGAGGACCGCCTCCGCCACTATGACCAGCTAGAGCTGAACTCAGCCGTGGAGATCGCCGTCAAACGAGCCTGGAGCACGGGTACCGGCTGGGGATTTGGCACACCCAAGGGTCAAGATGACGCCGACATCACACCAATTGAGGCCGCTGCATTGGCCGTATACGCGCTGGAGACGGAGCGCCCAGCTTCAACCGGCGCAATTATCGAGTTCTTCGACGCCGCATAAGCGCAAAACTCAGTCACTTTAGGCGCTAATACACCCGCGTATTTACGCCTCTGCACGCGCATTTGACGCATTCTCATCCGAATAGACCCCGACCTTTTCGCGCGATCCTGGATATGTATCTACAGGGCTGCCCGCCTGGGTTTCTTTTCTCACTTTGTTTACCAGGCGGGCGGCCTCCAAACAGGAGAAGCATGGGTTTTTGGAATACCGCAGGACGCTCCCTCATTGGCCTACCGCCAAAGGTTGAGGCTCTGCCCGCCAATCTCGCCTCCCCGTGGGCTGAACCCAATAGCCTCATGCCCGCAATCGTGGGTGACCTCTGGGACTTCCCGACTGAGATAGTCACCCCTGAGATAGCGCTCCGCGTACCCGAGGTCAACCGCGCTCTCCAGGCTCACCAGGCCTTGGTGGCTCCGCTCAAGTTCGTGGTCTACCGCGACGGCGTCGAGGCCGAAGATCAGCCGCTCTGGATCTCCAACTCCGCCTCTGGAATCTCACCCTTCATCCGCTGGAACGGCGTAGTTCGGGACCTCTTCCTCCACGGCTCAGCCGTTCTGGGTTGCGAGCTGGACGCATTCGGCCTTCCTCGCGACATGATCCACATCCCGCGCGAGCACTGGGAGATCAACCGAGAGACAGGCCAGGTGGAGGCAGACCCTGCCGTTATCCCCGCGCGTTACCGTCAGCGCCTGATCTACGTGCCGCTGGGGTCTAACGGTCTTCTGGTGGATGGCATCGACTCGATCCGCCAGGCCCGCAAGCTGGAGCACTCCAGGCAGGCCCGCATTGACGCGCCACCGGCTGCCACCGAGCTACACCTAACCGACACACTCCACGACGAGATGACTCGCGAGGAGAAGGAGGCACTGGCAGACAACTACTCGGCCAGCCGCAAAAAGCACGCCGTCTCCGTCACGCCGTCCTACATCGAGGTCAAGGAACACAACGGCCAGGCTGTGGACCTCTTTGAAGCAGGCATGAACTCCCTTCGCCTCCAGCTCGCCATGCACACAGGCGTCCCGGCTTCCTTCCTGGAGGCGGGCAAAGAGGGCGGCTCAGCAGGTCAGATGACCTACACGAACGAGAACAACAAGGCGTCTGAGCTATGGGTCTTCGGCTCCGCTCGTTTCGCCTACGCCATCACCGCAGCTCTCTCCATGGACAGCGTCGTAGGTCCCAACGCTGAGGTCCGCGCTGACCTGTCGGACTTCATGGTGCCAACGCCTAGCGAGCTATCCCCTGAATCCCCGGTCACGGCTCCCGAGCAGCCATCCCCCGTGACCTCAGAAGTAACGGAGTAACCCCTATGTCTGATCAGATCCAGGCCGACGTATCGGCTGAATTTAGTTCTCTAGCTCCTGAGCTAGATACAAACGAGGCTGGCATGTTCCAGCGCGTGGAGGGGACCCGCATCATTCGCGGGCTACTCCTGCCGTTCGGGGAGCTGAGCAATCCGAACAAGTCCGGCAATGCGCCTATCGAGTTCTCCGCTGCCAGCATCACCGTCCCGCGAGATGCCTCCGTGGTCACGCTCAACGTTGAGCATGACCGCTTCACGCCGATTGGCCGCGCCACCTCTCTAGAGGTCACAGACGCCGGAATCGTCGCTGAGTTCACCGTGGCCGACACGGACGAGGGAGACGCGTATCTCGCGAACCCGGTTCGCAAGCTCTCCGCCGAGGTGGCGGGCATCGTCCGCGACGGAGCCAAGGCCCTAGCCGCTCGCCTGACCGGTGCCGCCGTCGTCAAGCAGGGCGCGTTTGCCAGCGCCGGACTCTTCTCCGTCGCTCCTGACGACGAGGTACAGGAGCGCTCCGCCGACGAGCTAGAGGCCGACGAGCTGGAGCAGATCCTCCAGCGCCTCCAGGCCGTAGAGGAACAGCTCCGCGCTGACGCCGCGCGCCTATCAACCACCGCTGACCAGGTGTCAGCGGTCGCCAAGCCTACTGCCGCCCCGGCAGAGGAACCCGAAAAAGAACAGGAGTTCTCAATGAGTGACGAAGTCACCACAGACGCCGGGGCACAGGTCCCGGCAACCCTCATGGCCAACGTCCCGGCCAAGGCCAAGGACGTAGACCTCAACGCGGTCTATTCCGCAATGTCCGCCGTCAAGAGCGGCACACCCGGACAGAGCGCCGACCAGGAGACGTTCCTGGCTGCACTGGCTGACATCACGACTCCGGCACACGTCACGTCCGGCGCGATCCCGCCGACCTTCGCGGGCAAGCTTTGGCAGGGCAAGCGCTACACGCGCCGCTACATGGATCTCATCGCGCATTCAAACGGTGGCATCTCCTTGGGTGGACGCAAGGGCTGGAAGATCGACCAGGGCACCGCTCTAGTCAAGAAGGTTGCGAACGCGGGTCAGAAGGTCGAGCTTCCCACCGGATCGGCTACGACTTCGCTCTACGGTTCGACACTCGACAAGTACGGCTTCGCGGCTGACATCGCGTTGGAGTGGCAGTACCTAGAGGGTGGAGCCGACGTGCTCGCCGCCTTCTGGGAGGGCGTCATTGACTCCTACGCCAAGGAGTCAGACGAGGATGCGCTACGCGCCATCTTCAGCGTTGCCGCAAAGACCAGCACCGCGCTTGACCGTCTGGTTGCACCTGGCACCTTCCCAACTCAGTACCCGGCTGCAATGGGCCAGCTCATCCAGGGCATTGACCTGATTTCAGACAACGGCGACGATGCGTCATTCGCAATCGTCAACCCTGCCGCATGGACGCAGCTCCTCTACACACCGAAGGATCTTGTTCCTGAGTTCGTGGAGTTCGGCGTTGGCCTTGGAACAGGTGAAGGCACCGCTGGAAAGGTCCGCGTAGTCAAGGCTCCACAGGCCTTCTTCACCGGCACCGTTGCCGCTAACCCTCAGATCATCGTTGGCGCAAAGAACGCCATTGAGATCCGCGAGCAGCTTGCAGAGATCGACGCTCTAGAGGTCGCCAAGTTCGGTGTAGACCGCGCTCACGTCGCCTTCTTGGAGACCTTCGTGGTTCGTCCGGAGAGCCTGGCTCTCATCGGAACCAAGCCGTAAGGCCACGGGGCGTAAGTCATGACCACTACTTGGTACTCCGTCGCCACGCCTGAGGAGGCACAACGTCTCCTCAGCGCGTGGTCTGACGCGCCCGTGGAAAACGCCGAGCTATGCGGCTTTCTCCTGGACATCGCCAAGGACCAGGTCCTGGCTTACGCCCCTGCCCAAACGCCGAATGAGGCGTTCCTGGCTGCACTGGAGGACGACGCCGTACCGGCGCGCTACGTCTACGCGCAGCTAGAGCAGGCAAAGAACCTCTGGAACGCCGGACGCGCGCAGCAGGACGGGGGCGTAGGTGCAGAGGGCTACTCCTTCACACCGCGCCCGCTGGACAAGACGATCCGCAGCATCATCCGCCCGACGAGCGGAGTCGCAGATGTCTTCTGAGCTTGTCAACGTCGCCGCCGACCTAGAGGCGTATTTGGTCGATACCTGCCCTCCCGAATGGCGCGTGATCAACGGTGAAAAGTACGGGTCCAGAGTCAACGGGATTGTCCTCGCATATGACCAGTTGGACATCACTACCAGCGTGCTTGGTACCGACGTGACACCTGGGTTTGTCGCCGTTGGCTTTGACCTCTACCTCATCGCGCCGGAGACCGACGCCGTAAAGGGCCTACTCCGAGTGACCAGCGCAATGGCTGATCTCTACCGCGCTTTGGACCAGACGGACCAAATCCCGTACGCAGACGCGCAGCGTGGCCGCCTGGAAACAGGCGAAAGCACATACCGCCTGCCCGTGGCCGTCATCACCACGTATCTCCCAATCACACCACTTGAAACACCCGCTCCCTAAGGAGGGAACAAAATGGCCGCTATTGCCGCAAACATTCGCATCGTCACCGCAACAATCTCCATCGGTACGGACGACTACACCGCCCACATTCAGGACTATTCGATTGACCCGACGCCGGTCACTGCGGAGTTTACTGACGTCTCCGGAAAGACCACCCGTCTAGCCGGTCAGTCTGCCTGGAATGTCACGCTCAACGTCGCCCAGGACTTCGGAGCAACTGGCCTTGCTCGCAAGATGTTCACCGACGAGGGCAGCAACGTTGTCCTCAAGATTGTGGACGGTCCCACCACCTGGACACAGACAGTCACCCTGGTTGCTCCAAAGATCGGTGGAGCCACCAAGGCCGTAGGTGTCAGCACGGTCGTGCTGCCGTGCACAGGCCGACCAGTACCAACAGTCTCGGTATAAGTCATGGCGAGATTGTCCGGCTCCGGTTCGATCTCGCTACTCATTGACAGTCCGCTACGAGACCTAGCGCTGGCAATGCGGGCGGTCCCGACCGAGATAAAGCAACAGATTGGCTCTCAGACCAAGTCGGCTGCAAAGCCGATCTGGTTTGAAGAGACACGAGGACGCGCCGCCACGCGCATCCAACAGCGTGTCCTAGTCAACTCCGCTGACGTCTCCGTGACCGCCCGCAACATCACCTTCAAGTCCGGTGGCAAGGGACGCCTATCCAGTGGTGTCCCTGTCTCTGCTCTGGCTCGCTCCGCAGAGTTCGGCATGAACTCCGGAAAGCAGATCGCCAGCACGTCCAAGAAGGGCAAGGCGTACACCCGCTCAGCGGGTAACACGTTCGGTCCCAACCGACGCGCCGGAAACGTCGCGTTCCCAGCCGCCCGCGAGGCCATCCCGCGTGTGGCAAGCCTCTGGGTGCAGACCGCACGCAGAACCATCCATGAAGCCCTGGAGGAGGTCAGCTAATGGCACGCGGCGAAATCAAGATCCCGATGGCCGTCGATACGGGCGGCATTGAGAAGTCAATCAAGAACGGCCTAGTTGAGCCTCTAGAGGACGCGGAGGACGCGCTCAAGGCGCTGACCAAGGTAGACGCCGGACGCGACCTAGAGCGCGATCTGGACAAGGCGCAGGACGCCACCGAGGACCTGAAGGAGGAGCTGGAAGACGCACGCTCCGACCTCAAGAAGCTTGGCTTTGCTGCCAAGGACGCAGGCGACGACGCTAAGCGCGGCTTCAAGGGCGCGGAGGATGGCGTCAAGGAGATGGGCGAAGAGGCCAACTCCACCGCCAAGGAGGCGGCTGCATCCTTCGACGGTTCGGCGGAATCGATCCTGGACGCGTTCCAAGAGGTTGCCGCCAACGCCTTTGCCGGGTTTGGCCCGGCTGGAGCGCTTGCTGGTCTGGCCATCGCTGCCGGTATCGGTATCGCCGTGGGCAAGTTCCAGGAGGCTGAGGAGGCCGCTGAAGAACTCCGCATGAAGGCCGTGGAGTACGCCTCTGACGCCGTCGAGGCGGGCGTCTCAACGGAGGCCTGGATCTCCAGCGCTGGCCGTCTGGTCGAACGCATCCGTGAGTTGGAGGAGGCCAAGTCCACGGACTTCCGTTGGTTCTGGGAAGACGATCCGAGCCAGCTTGAAGAGTGGTCCGACGCGCTCAAGATCACCGGCCAGGGAGCCGACGAACTAGGCAAGGTTTTGGGGAGCACGGATGAGGCCGTGCAGGACTACCGAGACGCCATGCAGGACGCGCGTGACGCGACCGTAGAGCAGGGTGAGGCGCTGGCCGCAAACACCGCGCTTGCCGATGAGGCAGGCATGGCAAAGGTCCAGGCCCTTGAGGACGAGATTGCTGGATATGACGATCTCCTTCAGGCGCTGGACCAGGAGATTGACACTCGTGAACAGTCTGCCGAATCCGCACAGCGTCAACGTGACGCGGGCGTGGAGCAGGCCCTGGCCACCGCAGCCGCTGAGGAGGAGAAGGCCGAACGCATCGCGTCGGCTGAGCAGGTTGTCCAGGACTCGGTGACGAGCGCATACGACTCCATGCGTGATGCTGCCACCGAGTACGCCACGACGGAAGACGGCGCACTCGATATCAACCGTTGGTTGGAGTACACGCAGCAGCACGCCGCTGCCGTCGCCACCTACCAGGCCAACCTCCAGTCCATGAAGCTCAGCCCAGACCAGTGGAGCAACCTCATGGAGATGCCTGAGGACGCCCGCATGCAATGGGTCTCCCAGTTCGTCGCACTCCCTGAAGCTGCCCGAGACCCGTACGCCGCAGCCCTCAATGATCTAGGTAGCTCCGGTGGCTCTTCCGCAGCCGTCGCGTTTGACGACTCCTTCAACCCGAACGCAGACGTGGAGATCAACGCCGAAACCGGAGCCGCTGAGGCGGATCTAGAGGACGTCTCCCGAGACCGTACCGCAGAGATCAAAGTCAAGACGACCGGCAAGGCGGAGGCCAAGTCCGACCTAGAGGCACTGGCCAAGACACGTCACGCGACCATCAACGTCCGCGCCGACACCTCAGACGCCAACGCGTCCATTAACACCATGCGACGTAACCAGGAATCGCGCCCCGTTTACGTCACCGTCAAGGCCCGAAACGGAGGGTCACTCCTTGTCTAGTCACATCATCACCGCATCCAACGGGGCAGGCTCCACCAGCCCTGAGGCCGTCGCCGGATACGACGCCTCCCGAGACTCACGCAATCGCATCCACGATCTTCTGGACGGCTCCATTGGCGTGTCCTACATCGCCCCGCGTCCGCGCTCCGGAGATCTGGTGACGGTCTACACCAACCGCGTCCAGGCCTTCGCGGCATATGCCCTGTACGCAGAGGAAACGTCCTTCACACTGACCTCCAGCGACGTCCCCGAACTCGGTATGCGATTCGTGCTGGACGGCTCTTTGGACATCGAGCAAGACGACGAGCTGACAGACGTCTGGTATGTCCGCGTCGGCTTCCAGGAGGTCTAAGTGGCCTTCGAGAACAACCCGAACGCAACGGCAACAATCACGGTGAGCACGCCCGTAATCATCGTGCCCGCACACAAGGAGACGATCTACACCGAGAGCTTCGAGCTGAACATTGGAGGCCTTCCCGCCTTCCAGGGCAACACAGAGGCCTACTACCACGGTGACTCCGAAGGCCATTCGGGTGCGGGCATGGCCGAGGTTTACCAGTTCGATGCGGGCGCAATGTCCATCACGTCCGCTCAGACGTTCCCGCTTATCGTCGGGCACGTCTACGAGGTATCCGCGTGGGTGTTCTCGCCGTTCGGTCCCAAGTCCGCAGGCATCACCGTGGGCGCTCAGGCCGCAACTATGGGTATCGCCGGAGACGACTGGACCCTAATGACAACGGTCTTCACAGCGACGAGCACCACCGGAAGCTTCACGCTAAAGGGAACATCCACGGGTGACACGTTCCTGTACTTCGATGACGTGCGCGTGGTTCACCGCGTCCCTGCCGTTACGACACTCACGCCCACACTGAAGCTGTCTGACGGTGACCTCGCTCTGGACTCCGGGCGGTACCCGTACGCACAGGCCAGCGTGGAGGTTCCCCTCACCGATGAGGAGCTACTGGAGCAGATCAAGACAGGCCAGCGGGTCACGCTCAACGCGACCTCTGGCGATGTGTTGGGGATAGCTGCCAATCTCACACTCCGTAAGCGCACCGTTTCGCACGATGCAAAGACGATTCGCCTGGATCTCGCCTCAGACGAGGCGCTCCTAGAGGCATGGGCAGACATCGCGGATGACTCGACACCGCGCACACATGAGGCCAATCTCCGCAACCTGACCAACTACATCCTCAACAAGGCGATCCCCGGAGCATCCCTCCAGGCCGGTACAGCAAACGCTGACCTCACTGCCACCTGGGACGCCGAGAACCTACAGACGAACCCGAGCGCGGGAGCGAACCTGGACGGCTGGACCGTATCAGGTGGCACAACCTCACGCCTCACTGGTATGAGCGTTCCGAGTACGTCGATCACGACCGCTGTCAGGGGCACCATGACAGCAGGCGCAACAGGTGGCCTGTACTTCAGCGGCGGCGATGACAGCGGCGTATCCGGGGGCGTCTACAACGTTCGCCTCAGCGGTAAGCAGCTCTACCGCGTATCGGCGTGGGTGCGCACGTCCGTGCCCAAGACGATTCGTCTCAGCGTCCAGCAGCGCAACACCGGCAACACCCAATCCGGAACCAATCTCAACGGGCCTGACTTCACGACTACGGCGAACACCTGGCACCGCTTGTCCTTCGTCTTTCAGGCGTACCCAGACACGGTGCGGGCGGGCGTCTACTGCTACCTGTCTAGTGGGACCTGGAGTGCGTCGCAGACGATGGACATAACCGGAGTCATGATCACCGAGGGCACCACGGACACGCCGTCCTTCGACGGAAGTACGACGATTCGCACGGATCTGTATGCCTACACCTGGGATGGCACACCGCACCTGTCCACGTCCAAGCGCACCGCCCTAGTTGAACGCTCGCCCGAGCTATTCACCTGGCGCGCGGGTGAGAACGCATGGAAGTTCTTGGAGCCGTTGACGGCTGCCGCTGGATTCCGTCTCTTCTGTGACGAGCAGCGGCGCTGGTGGCTCATTGACCCCGTTGACTACTCGGTTCCAGGTCGATTCTCCGCACGACCAGACAACACCGTCCAGGGTACGGACACCATCGACGCGGACGACGACGAGTCCGGCTATGACGGCGTCGTGGCCACGTTCCGCTGGACCGACGCAGACGGCCTGACGCAAGTTGCCAAGGACGCTGCCGGGATCAAGGGCAAGGTCAAGCCGCTGGAGTTCACCACGCCGTACCCAGGCCCTGGGGTTGCTGCCGCTCACCTCGCCAAGATTCAGGGTTTGGGTCGCGTCCAGGATGTCACGACGCGTACGGACTACACCGTGCGACCAGGCCAGGAGATCCAGATCGACCTCCCCGGTACCTACCCGCAACTAGGCACGCTCGCCCGCGTCAAGTGGGAGCTGACTACCGGCCTTCAAACCCTGGGATCTGCGCGACTCCGCGAGACCCCTCCCGGAGCTATCGACCTCCTCAACGGAATCATCGACGCGCTGCCGGGATCAATCGACAGCCTCACGTAAGGAAAGCACAAATGGCAATTGGCGACGACGCAGCAGCGGCAGGACTCCCCCTAGTACCTGGTACCGCTCCAGCGAACACACTCGAAACGCTCATAAACGAGACGCGCGACTTCATCGGGCGTCTCATGAAGAACCTTCCGCGCAAGGTCACGGTCTCCACGACCGCACCGACCAGCCCGCAGGAAGGGGACGTCTGGATCAAGGTGACCTGATTGGCTACCTTCAACGCAGCCGCAGGAGCCGCAACCCTCCAGATCAATGCAGACGTCGCCGCTGTATCCGGCAACTCTTCACTAGTGTCCTGGTCACTGTGGCTCTACTGCTACAACGGCCAGTCTTTCCACCTGAACAACACCATAGGTTGGTCTACAAGCATCGCCGGTAACGGCTACTCCGGCACGTTCAACTTCGACTTCCGAAGCACCAGCTCCAAGCTCATCGCGTCCGGCTCCACCTGGGTCGGGCACGACGCCAACGGCTATGCACAAATCTATGTCTCTGGATTCAAAGGAGTGGACGGTGCGGGTGCAGTAGCGGACAACGTGTCAGTAGGCGGCTACGTCGATCTGCCGCGCATCCCCAAGCCGCCCGCCGTGAACGGCTCGCCGGTCGCATCCAACCTCACGCCGACATCGGCCACGATGACATGGCCAGCGAACACCAACAACAACGGTGCTGCCATAGACCAGTACCTCCTCCGCATCAACAAGGTGGCCCCCGCCGACACCGTCCCGTACACGGACTACCCGCTGGGACCGTCCACCTTCTCGCACACGGTCACCGATCTGATTCCGGGCACTCAGTACTACGCGACTGTCTACGCCCACAACTCAGCGGGATACAGCGGCAAGGCCACAGATACGGCCTTTAAGACGCTCTCTGGTGCCTACGTTCGTCGAGGGTCAGAGTGGCGTCCTACGGAGGTCCTAGTCCGCAAGGGCGGGCAATGGGTCTCAGGTGAGGTCTACACCTGCAAGGGCGGGGTCTGGAAACCAGCCAGCTAGCGTGTGGAGACGCGAAAAAGCCGGGGGTGCCGAATCGCTCCGACACACCCCGGCCTAGGTCCTACTGGTACAGGGACACGTCGAGGATTCGCGCACCAGGTGCAACGCGCTTCACGGCGGCGATACCGTTCTGCGCACCTGCCTTCGTCTGGTACATCTCCGACACGGCGATGACCTCGCCGTTCTCCGCCTGGAGCGTCCAGTAGTACTGGGTGTTGGTCTGCGTCTTGCCCGTCGTCTTGTACAGGTTGAATGAACTAGTCATCTCGAACTCACTTACAGTGACCCAAAGAAAGCCGAGAAGGGGTTAGGCTACAAGTCTCCCGCCAGAGAGAAATGCGACCTACGTCCCGGCACCGTCCGACGTGGGTCGCTTTTTTGCGCCGACCGGTAGTACAAGCCTACATATGGGGACTGACGCCGAAGCTTTTGAAGTGGGGTAGTAGTTACATCCGTGTAGTTTTCCACCGTTCTCCACCGATACAACACAGCGTGAGCACCGTTTCATCTACAGCGGGCGAACCCGCCTTTCGGTGCTAGTACCGCGAGATTTCAAGGGTCTTCGAGACTGGGAGACGTTCCATCCACAGGGGGCACGCTACGCGCGGCATCCGGCATTCGGTTTTCTGTGGAAACTGCGTTCCGGCGTGTCGCTAACGGTTCTCACGCTTCGCGGGTGGAGGATGCCAGCTCAAATCGAGCGGAACCTACCCCTAACTTGACTTTCGCGAAGAGAACGCTCAGCGGGAGGATGAGGAACACCAGTGGGAGGAGCATCAGGATCTCCTTGCGCCCCGCCTGCTCGATGAGCGTGCGCTTCGCGTCTTCGCGCGCATCGCCGGCCTGGGCGTGCAGCACCGCGGCGAGGGGTGCGCCGTGCTCCAACGCGGACACGACCTGGTCGACGGCTCTCGTGAGCCCGGGCAGCTGGAGCCGGGACGCCATCTCGCCGAGCGCATCGGCCAGAGGCGACCCCGTCCCCACGGCCAGTACGACCTGTCGGAGTTCGGCGGTCAGCTCACCGGAGCCGATCGCGGCGACGCGACGGAGCGAGTCGAGCAGTCCCTCCCCCGCGGAGAGGCACAGTGCGAGGAACTCCAACGTGGTCGGCAACTCGTCGGCGAGCCGCACTCGTCTGGCCTTCGCCCGCGCGGTCAGCTGCATGTCGTACCCGAGAGCGGCAGCACCGCCGCCGAGCAGAGGCAGCATCGCCACGGGCGCGGTCATCCGCCCGAGGAGGACCAGCGCGATCAACACCACCGCGCCCGCGCCGATCCCCGCCAGCATCCAGCCCAGCTGCCGACCGCGGAAGGCCGCCGGGTCCGTGCGCAGACCCGCCTGGGCGATGCGCTGGCGCAGCGCCTCCCCGCCCCCGAGAACCCGTTCGAACACCGCCAGCATCCACTGCCAGGCCGTGCGTCGCGTCGCGGGCAGCACACCTACCCGCGGAAGAACGGCAGAGGGCAGGGCGTCATCGACGACGACGTCTCTCACGTACGGCGCGATCCGCACCGTCAAGGAGGCCGCACGCCATCTCGGAAGGGTCGCGAGGATGCAGAGCGCGCCGATCGCGAAGCCGCCGCCGGCGAGGATCGCGACCGCGATCGCGGAGAACCCGCTCATCCGAACCACCGCCCCGGCTCCGGCAGCCGTCCGATCCGGACCATGATGCGGTAGGCGCTCACCGACACCGCGGCTCCGACGCAGATCACCAGCATGCCCTCCGGGGTGCCGTATGCCGATGCGCCCTCCGGTCTCATCACGAGAAGCCCGAGGATGATCCACGGAGCGACGGAGCCGAGGACGGCGGCTCCTCTGATCCACGACTGACGAGCCTCCACCTCGCCGCGGAGTGCCGCGTCCGCCCGCACGGATGCGGAGAGAGCTCGCAGCACACCAGTGAGCTCCGTTCCTCCGACCTGTCTCGCCATCCGCAGCGTCTCGACGATGCGGTCGGCGATCGGATCGGCGAGCGAGTCCTTCAGCCGGTCGAGGCTGCTCTCGAAGCGCCCGGTCGCGCGAAGATCCCTCTCGAACACGATGAAGGCCGGACGAAGCATGGACGGCGCCGACTCGGCGAGGTTCGCCACGGCGTCAGGCAGCGACAGCCCCACCCTGATCGAACCGATCAGCAGGTCACAGACATCGGGCCAGAGCAGCCGTCGAGCTTTGCGCAGGCGAAGACGCCGCGAACGCAGGAACGCGACCGGGACTCCCGCGCCGGCCGCGCCGGCGAGAGCGGAGAGCGCGGAGAGACCGGTGAGCAGCCAGGCGACCGACGCCGCCGTCAATGCCGTGGCCACCGTCGCCGCGACGATCGCCCGCGTGCCCAGCGACGCGAACCCGGCTTCGCCCGCGAGGCGAGCGAGTCGCCCACGCCCTTCCACTCGAGGCGCCTCCGTGCGGCGGGGCCACAACCACGGCGAGGCGCAGAGCAGCACCCCGGCGGCCAGGACGGCCCCGAGCAGCACGGTCATGCACCGACCTCCACGCGTCGCAGCTCCCCGCGGGTGCGCGTATGCCGGGTCGCGTCCGCACCATGCTCGTACAGGGTCCTCGAGACGATCCGGCCGTCGACGACCTCCCCCGTCGGCGCGATCACCTCCCGCACCCTTCGTGTGCCGTCGAGGTCACGCCCGCAGTGCACCACGAGATCGACGGCCATCGCCAGCGCCGGCGCGATGAACGCCCGATCGATGTTGCGTCCGGCGAGCAGCGGCAGCAGGGTCAGCTTGTCGAGAGCGTCGGCAGCCGAGTTCGCGTGCACGGTGGCCGCTCCGGGCACGCCGGTGTTGAGCGCGAGGACGAGATCGAGCGCTTCGGCGTCGCGCACTTCGCCCACGACGAGCCGATCGGGGCGCATCCGCAACGCCTCCTTCACCAGTCGCCTCAGGGTGATCTCGCCCGTTCCTTCGAGACTGGCCTGACGCCCTTGCAGCGCGACGAGATCGGGGCCGTCCACCGCGAGCTCGAAGGTCTCCTCCACGGTGATGATGCGCTGCCGGTCTGCGCAGGCGGCAAGCAGGGCCGCGAGGAGAGTCGTCTTGCCCGCGTGGGTCGCCCCGGACACGATGACGCTGCGTCCCTCGCGCATCGCCCGCCTCAGCGTCGTCGCGAGCCCTTCCGGAAGCGCTCCCTGCGCAGTCAGCGAATCCAGCGTGCGGTGACCGGGGAGGAACTTACGGATGTTGAGCGCCCAGGATCCGCGCACCACGTCGGCGATCGCGACGTGCAGCCGCGAGCCGTCGGGAAGGGAGGCGTCGACGAACGGCTGGCCGATGTCTACCCGGCGCCCCGTCGACTGCAGCATCCGCTCCACGAGATCGCGCAGCGCCGTCTCCGTCAGGCGCAGATCGACGCGCTCGGCGACGCCGCCGCGCGCGACGTGGATCCGTTCGGGGCCGTTGCACCAGATCTCCTCGATCTCGGGGTCATCCAGCAGCGGCTGCAGAGCCCCGAAGCCGCTGACGGCGGCGAGCACTTCGCGCACGCACCCCGGCTCGTCGTCGATCATCGCCTCGCCGCGTGACAGCGCGGCATCGTTGAAGCGGCGGACCTCGGCGAGCGCCACTCGGCGGGCCGCATCGGGATCGATCGACGGATCGGTGCCCTCGGCGCGCAGCCGCATGCGAAGGCGTTCGGCGACGAGGACGGAGGGTGGGAGCACCCGAGCATCCTCGCAAGATTCGCAGAACGGCCGCGGAAGTTATCCACAGCCCGGGTCCGGGCGGATGCTCAGGATCGCTCTGGACGGCGGTCAGTAGACTGATTCCACCGCGCGGGAGTGGTGAAATTGGCAGACACGCAGGATTTAGGTTCCTGTGCCCTAGGGCGTGTGGGTTCAAGTCCCACCTTCCGCACAACGGATGCTGCCGCATTCGGATAGTCGACCGCCGACCAGCAAAGACCGACGGGAATCATCAATGTTCGAAACCATGCTCCACGCCCCCACCGCGTTCCTGCCGGACTGGCTCAGCCCGGCGAACATCATCGATTGGGCCGGCCCTTGGGCGCTCCTGGTCGTGTGCTTCATCATCTTTGCGGAAACGGGCCTGCTCGTCGGCTTCCTGCTACCCGGTGACACCCTGCTGATCATCGCCGGGCTGCTCACCCACACGAGCAACGTGTTCGGGATGAACATCTGGGTCGTCTCGCTCCTGATCGCCCTCTCCGCGTTCATCGGCGGCGAAGTCGGCTACTTCATCGGCCACAAGGGAGGACCGGCGATCTTCGAGCGCAAGGAATCGGGGCTCTTCAGCAAGAAGAACGTCGAGCGCACGAATTCCTTCTTCGAGCGCTTCGGCGGCATCACGGTCATCCTCGCCCGTTTCGTGCCCATCGTGCGCACGTTCGCACCGGTCGCCGCAGGTGTCGGCCACATGCCATGGCGCCGCTACACGCTCTACAACTTCATCGGCGCGATGATCTGGGGCTTCGGTCTCACGATGATCGGCTTCCTCATCGCCTACATCCCGTGGATTCGCGACATCGTCGTCGAGTACATCGACTTGATCCTCCTCGCCGCGGTCGCCGGAACTGCACTGGTCACGCTCTACCACTACCTGTCCGAACGGTACAAGGCGAAGAAAGCCGCCGCGGCCGGCGAGGACGTCGTGACGGATGCCGCCGAGGCCCGGGCGCTGGCGCTCGACCTCGACGGCGACGACAAGAAGAACTGAGCCGGGCCGGTTCAGCCGACTTTCTTCTTGCCCTTCTCGGGTTTCTCCTCGGCCTCTCCGCCGCTGGCGCGCGCTTCCTTCGACCGCGCGACGCTGGCGCGCAGCGCCTCCATCAGGTCGATGACCTCTCCGCCTGCCGCCTCGGCATCCGATTCTCCGAACGTCACGGCCGCGTCGAACGTGTCGCCCGCCTCGATCTTGGCGTCGATGAGGGTGCGCAGCTCCTTCTGGTACTCGTCGACGAACGCCTCGGGGTCGAAGTCGGCCGAGTAGCTCTCGACGAGAGACGAGGAGAGCTCCAGCTCCTTCTTCGAGATCGTCACGTCCTCGTCGAGGACCGGGAACTCGGCCTCTCTGACCTCGTCCGCCCAGAGCAGCGTCTGCAGCACCAGCACCTTCCCGCGCACGCGCAGCGCCGCCAGCCGGGTCTTCTGGCGCAGCGTGAACCGCACGATCGCGGTGCGATCGGTCTGCTCGAGCGTCTTGCGCAGCAGCACGTACGCCTTCGGCGACTTCGAGTCGGGCTCGAGGTAGTACGGCTTGTCGAGGGTGAGCAGGTCGACCTGGTCGGAGGGGACGAACTCGACGACGTCGATCTCCCTGCTCTTCTCGGCGGGGAGCGCGGCGAGGTCGTCCTTCGTGAGCACGACGGTCTGCCCCTCATCGACGTACGCGCGATCGATGTCGGCGTACGCGACGGTCTCACCGCACACCTCGCAGGTCCGCTGGTAGCGGATGCGTCCGCCGTCCTTCTCATGCACCTGATGCAGCGGCACATCGTGGTCCTCGGTCGCGGAGTACACCTTGACCGGCACGTTCACGAGACCGAAGGTCAGTGCGCCCTTCCAGATCGTCCTCATCACACCAGTAGACACCAGTCACACCCGTCACGACCAGTCCCTTGACTACGCTGGCGTCATGGTCGCGGATGCTCAGCTGGTGCAGGTCGACGGCCGCCGCCTGCGCGTCACCAACCTCGACAAGGTCGTCTACCCCGAGACGGGCACCACCAAGGGCGAGGTCATCGCCTACTACACGCGGATCGCACCGCTCCTGCTCCCCCAGCTCGCGGGCCGTCCTGTCACCCGCAAGCGCTGGGTCGAGGGCGTGGGCACCGCCGCACAGCCCGCCGACGCCTTCTTCACCAAACAGCTGGAGCGGGGAGCGCCGTCGTGGATCCCCCGGCAGGAGATCCGTCACTCGGACGGCCCCAAGGAGTACCCGCTCGTGGAGGAGGTGGCGACTCTCGTGTGGCTCGCGCAGGTGGCCGCGATCGAGCTGCACGTCCCGCAGTGGCGCTTCACTCCCGACGGACTCCCCGGTCGCCCCGACCGTCTCGTCCTCGACCTCGACCCCGGTCCCGGCGTCGAGCTCGCGCAGTGCGCCGAGGTCGCCCGGATCGCGCGCGGCATCCTGTCGGGCATGGGCCTCGACACCGTCCCCGTCACGAGCGGCAGCAAGGGTCTCCACCTCTATGCGGCACTCCCCGGAGCGCAGACGAGCGCGGAGATCTCCGAGGTCGTGAAGGAGCTGGCCAGGATGATCGAGAACGAGCACCCCGAGCTGGCGACGAGCGTCATGGCGAAGGCCGCCCGCGGCGGCAAGGTGTTCCTCGACTGGAGCCAGAACAACGGCAAGAAGACGACGATCTCCCCCTACTCGCTGCGCGGCCGGGCGCAGCCGTGGGTCGCGGCGCCCCGCACCTGGGACGAGCTCGACGATCCGGCTCTCGCCCAGCTCGACCTCGACCAGGTCCTGGAGCGCGCGGCAGACGGCCTCGACCCCTTCTCCGGGTTCCGCCCCGCGAGCGCGGGCCCCGCGGGTGCGGTAGCGGCTCCGATGCCCGCCCCCGCCCCACGCCGCGCGCACGTGCGCATCCCGCGCCCCGCAGAGCCGGGCACTCCGGCGCCCGTCGCCCCCATGCTGGCCGAGAACGGCACCCCCGCCATCGCGAGAGGGCTGAGCCCGCAGCCGTGGGTGGAGGTGAAGTGGGACGGCATCCGCGCCCTGGGCACGTGGTCCGGCGGACGGATGCTGCTGCACGCCCGCAGCGGCACCGACATCACGGCGCGCTACCCCGAGCTCACCGCCGACGGCGCCCCCTTCCTGCCCGTCGCCGACGCCGTGCTCGACGGCGAGATCGTCGCCTTCGACGGCACGGGGCGCCCCAGCTTCTCCCTGCTGCAGAATCGGATGCACCTGACCAGGCCGCGGGAGATCGAGCGGGAGGTGGTGCGGACGCCGGTGCTCTACCTCGCGTTCGACCTCCTGCGCCTCGACGGGCACGACCTCACCTCGATGCCGCTCGCACAGAGACGTACGCTCCTGGAGGACGTCGTCGCCGATCTCGACGCCCCGGTGCGGGCCCCTCCGGTCTTCGACGACATCGACGCGGCCCTCGCCGCCAGTCGCGAGTTCGGGCTGGAGGGCGTGGTCGTGAAGGATCCCTCCTCCCGCTACCGTCCGGGGCAGCGGTCGCCGTCCTGGCTCAAGCTCAAGCACACGCGGATGCAGGAGGCGGTGATCGTCGGCATCCGCCCCGGCAAGGGCGACAGGGAGGGCACGATCGGCTCGCTGCTGCTCGCCGTGCCCGATCCGATCGCACTGCGCTACGTCGGCCGGGTCGGCACCGGTTTCACCGAGCGGATGCTGCACGATCTGCTCTCGCAGCTCACCCCGCTGCGCGTCGACGCTGCGCCCCTGGACGGCGTTCCGGCCCTCGACGCCTCTGACGCCCTCTGGGTGCGTCCGGAGCTCGTGGGCGAGGTGGAGTTCGCGAACTGGACGCCCGACGCCATCCTCCGCCACGCGCGGTGGCGCGGCCTGCGCCCGGACAAGACCCCCGCCGAGGTCGTCGTCGATGCGTGATCCTCCGCGCGAGTGGCGGCGCGCTCTAGGATGGGCGCGACCACCAGGAGGAGGACGCCCATGTCATTCGGCGAAGCGATCACGACCGTGCTGCGCAAGTACGCGGACTTCACCGGCAGAGCCGCCCGCCCCGAGTTCTGGTGGTGGATCCTCTTCTCCGCCCTCGTCGCCGCCGCTCTCGGCGTCTTCGAGGTGCTGCCGGTCGGCGACGGCTCGAGCCTCGGAGCCATCCTGTCGAGCCTGTGGGGCATCGCCGTGCTGCTGCCGACGCTGGCCGTGCTCGTGCGCCGCCTGCGCGACACGGGCCAGGGCTGGGGTCACGCGTTCTGGCTGCTCGTCCCGATCGCGGGGCTCATCGTGCTCGCGATCATGCTCTCCCGGCCGGGCATCCCCGACACGGGCGCCGTGACCGCCTAGGCGTGGTGCGGTTCGCAGTCGGACTGCTCGGCCGGCTCGATCTGGAACGTCGAGTGCTCGACGTCGAAGTGCTCGGCGAGGCACGACTGCATCTCGTTCAGCAGGGCCGCTGAACGGCCGTCCGCGAACATCTCCGGTGCGACGGTGACGTGCGCGGTGAAGACCGGCGCACCTCGTGTGAGCTGCCACACGTGCACGTCGTGCACGCCGACGACGCCCTCGTAGCCGAGCAGATGCGTGCGGATCTCGCTGACCGCCGTACCCTTGGGCGCGGACTCGGCCAGCACGGAGAAGACCTCGCGCAGCAGGGAGATCGCGCGAGGGATGATCATCACGGCGATGAACATCGAGGCGATCGCGTCGGCCGGCATCCATCCGGTGGTGACGATCACGATCGCGGCGACGATCACCATGGCCGAGCCGATCAGGTCGCCCATGACCTCGAGGTACGCCCCGCGCACGTTGATGCTGGTGCGCTGCGCCCGGCTGAGGAGCCACATCGAGATCGCGTTGGCGATGAGTCCAACGGCCGCGACGACGAGCATCAGGCCGCCGGCGACCTCCACCTCCCCTGGGTCGATCAGTCGTCCGATCGCCTCGACGCCGACCCATCCGGCCAGCGCGATGAGGATGACCGCGTTGATCAGGGCGCCGAACACCTCGGCGCGCTGATACCCGAAGGTGCGCCTGTCGTCGGCGGGCCGCGCGGCGACGGCCGCGGCGATGAGGGCGATCAGGAGCGCCGAGGCATCCGTGAACATGTGCGCCGCATCGGCGAGGAGCGCGAGAGAACCCGTGAGGATGGCGCCGATGACCTGCACGACCATGATCGTCGCCGTGAGGCATAGCGAGATCGTCAGCAGACGTCGATGGCCTGCCGAGCGGATGCCGCCTGCTGCGGGTGCGTGATCGTGCATACGACCAGGCTAGACCGGGCCCACGCCCCGAGGACGTGGTTCCGGCTAGTCGGGAATGGTGATGATTCTCAGTTCGCCCGGTCGTCCGTCACAGCTGCGCGAGCAGCGGTCCGAGCTCCATGAAGGCGCGGGCGCGGTGCGACTGCGCCTGCTTCTCCTCCGCGGTGAAGTCGCCCACCGTACGCTCCTCGCCCGCCGGCTGACCGTCCGGGATGAAGATCGGGTCGTAGCCGAAGCCGCCCCCGCCGGTCGCCGTGTGCGCGAGCCGCCCCGGCCACTCCCCTACCACGACGTGCTCGGCGCCCTCCGGGGTCACCAGCGCGATCGCGGAGGTGAAGTGCGCCGCGCGGTGCGGGTCGGCGATGTCGCGCAGCTGGTCGAGCAGCAGCTCGAGGTTCGCCACGGCATCCTTCTTCTGCCCCGCCCAGTACGCCGAGAACACGCCGGGCGATCCGCCGAGCACGTCGACGCAGATGCCGGAGTCGTCGGCCAGCGCCGCGAGCCCCGTGTGCGCAGCAGCAGCACGCGCCTTCAGCAGCGCGTTCTCGGCGAACGTCACGCCGTCCTCGACCGGCTCAGGGCCGTCGTAGCCGATGATCTCCAGGTCGGGGCGGGTCGACGCCGTGATCTGCTGGAACTCCGCCACCTTGTGCGGATTGTGCGTGGCGAGGACGATCTGCATCAGCCCGCGAGCGCCTTCAGCTGGAGCTCCTTGAGGTCTGCGCAGCCGGCGACGCCGAGGTCGAGGAGGGCGTCGAGCTCGCGCTTGTCGAAGGGCGCGCCTTCGGCGGTGCCCTGCACCTCGACGAACAGGCCCCGACCGGTGACGACGATGTTCATGTCGGTCTCGGCGCGCACGTCCTCGACGTATGCCAGATCGAGCATGGGCTCTCCGTCGATGATGCCGACGGACACCGCGGCGACGGAGTCGAGCAGCGGCGTGGAGTTCCGGCCGATGAACTTCTTCTCCCGGCCCCACTCGATCGCATCGACCAGCGCGACGTAGGCGCCGGTGATCGCGGCGGTGCGGGTGCCGCCGTCAGCCTGCAGCACGTCGCAGTCGATCACGATCGTGTTCTCGCCCAGGGCCTTGGTGTCGACGACGGCGCGCAGCGCCCGGCCGATCAGACGGGAGATCTCGTGGGTGCGGCCGCCGATGCGACCCTTCACGCTCTCGCGGTCGTTGCGGCTGTTCGTCGCCCGCGGGAGCATGGCGTACTCGGCGGTGACCCAGCCCTTGCCCTTGCCGGTGAGCCAGCGGGGCACGCCGTTCGTGAAGGATGCGGTGCACAGCACCTTGGTCCCGCCGAAGCTGATCAGGGCAGAGCCCTCGGCCTGAGCGCTCCAACCCCGCTCGATGGTGATCTCGCGGAGCTGGTCGGTGGAGCGGCCGTCGGCGCGGACGATGGATGACATGGACTTCCTTCGGTCAGGGGATTCGGTGGTTCAGAGCGATTCGATGACGGATGCCGGAAGGTCGATGACCCCGGTCTGCACGAGCTGGACGTCGCGGACCTCGCGGCCCATCAACCGGTTCGCGAGTGCGGTGAACTCGACCGTCGAGTCTCCGGTGGCCTCGTAGACGTAGGTCGCCGTGGCGTCCGGCGGTGCGAGCAGGTCACCGCGCACGAGCTGGCGGTAGACGTCTCCGGCGGTCTCGTCATCGCTCGACACGAGCGTCACGCCCTCGCCCATCACGTAGCTGATCGCTCCGCGCAGGAAGGGGTAGTGGGTGCAGCCGAGGACGAGCGTGTCGACGCCGGCATCCCGCAGCGGAGCCAGGTACTCCTCCGCCACCGCGAGGACCTCGGGGGTGCCGGTGATGCCGGCCTCCACGAACTCGACGAACCGCGGGCACGCGGCCGTGAACACCTCGAGGGTCTCGTTCACCTCGAGCATGTCCTGATAGGCGCGGGAGCCGATCGTCCCGACCGTGCCGATCACGCCGACGCGCCCGTTGCGCGTGGTCGAGACGGCGCGGCGCACGGCCGGGCCGATCACCTCGACCACGGGGACGTCGTAGCGCTCTCTGGCGTCGCGGAGCATCGCGGCAGAGGCGGTGTTGCAGGCGATCACCAGCATCTTCACGCCCTGGTCGACCAGGGTGTCGAGGACCTCGAGCGAGTAGCGTCGCACGTCGGCGATCGGCTTGGGACCGTACGGCGAGTGCGCCGTGTCGCCGATGTACACGAACGATTCACGGGGCAGCTGGGCCCTGATGGCCCTCGCCACCGTGAGCCCGCCGACACCGGAGTCGAAGATTCCGATCGGGGCGTCATTCATGACTCCCCAGCCTACCCGCGCGCACACGACGCTCTCTCCGCCGCGCTCACTAAGCTGAAGCCCATGACGACGTCGACGGCGCTTCTGACCGACCGCTACGAACTGACCATGCTCGCCGCCGCGCTCCGCGACGGCACCGCGTCGCGCCCGAGCGTGTTCGAGCTGTTCTCGCGCCGCCTGTCGGGTGGACGCCGTTTCGGCGTGGTCGCCGGTACAGGGCGCCTGCTGACCCTCCTGCGGGACTTCCGCTTCGGCGACGACGAGCTGCGGTACCTGCGCGACAACGACGTAGTCGATGCCGACTCGCTGACCTACCTCGAGAACTACCGCTTCACCGGATCGATCCGCGGCTACCGCGAGGGCGAGCTGTACTTCCCCGGCTCCCCCATCCTCACGGTGGAGGGCACCTTCGCAGACGCCGTCGTGCTGGAGACTCTGGCCCTCAGCGTCCTCAACCACGACTCCGCCGTCGCGACCGCGGCATCGCGCATGAGCATCGCCGCGGGCGAGCGCCCGCTGGCGGAGATGGGATCGCGACGGGCCGCCGAGCACTCCGCCGTGGCCGCCGCCCGCGCCGCGTACATCGCCGGCTTCGGCGCCACGAGCAACCTCGAGGCCGGTCGCCGATGGAGTCTGCCCACTATGGGAACCGCCGCCCACTCCTGGACGCTTCTCCACGACAGCGAGGAGGACGCCTTCCGCGCGCAGATCGACAGCCTCGGCACCGGCACCACGCTGCTCGTCGACACCTACGACATTCGCACCGGCGTCGAGACCGCGATCCGCGTCGCCGGCACCGGACTCGGCGGAGTGCGCATCGACTCCGGCGACTTGCCGATCGTCGCGGCGGAGGTCAGGGCGCAGCTCGACGAGCTCGGAGCCACGGGCACCAGGATCACCGTCACCAGCGACCTCGACGAGTACGCGATCGCGGCACTCGCCGCCTCACCCGTCGATGCCTACGGCGTGGGGACCTCCGTCGTCACCGGCTCCGGTTACCCCACGGCGAGCATGGTCTACAAGCTCGTCGCCCGGCAGGACTCCGACGGCGCCTGGATCGGCGTCGCCAAGGCCTCGGCCGACAAGGCGTCACACGGAGGCAGGAAGGCGGCGTTCCGCACGCTGACCGACGGCGTGGCGTCGGAGGAGACCGTGGTCGTCTCCGACGGTTTCGAGAAGCTCGACACCCCGTCGGAGCATCCGCAGGGCCGCCCGCTGCAGGTGACGTTCGTCGAAGCGGGAGACATCGACACCTCTTACGAGGGCGTCGAAGGCACGGCATCCGCTCGCGCGCACCATCTTCGAGTGCGCGAGGAACTGCCCGTTCGCGCCCTCGCGCTCAGCAAGTCCGACCCGGCGATCCCGACGGTGTTCGTCGACGCCGACTGACGTCGGTCAGCCGACCATCGACTCGTAGATCTCCTTGCAGGTGGGGCAGATCGGGAACTTCTCCGGGTCGCGACCCGGCGTCCACTTCTTGCCGCACAGCGCGCGCACCGGCTTGCCGGTGATCGCGGACTCGAGGATCTTGTCCTTCTTCACGTAATGCGAGAAACGCTCGTGGTCGCCCGGTTCGAGGTTCTCCTCTCGGAGGAGCTCTTCCAGTTCGCGATCAAGCGTTGCCACGCCGCCCTGATCGGGGCTGTCCAGCGGAGTACTCATCCCGCGAGTCTAGTCGCGCGAGGAGCTCAGCGGGCGGGTCTCACGCGGTCTCGACGAACTCCATGAGACGTTCGCCTCCGCGCTCGAACACGCGACCGCCGACGGCGACCCCGATCACCAGCGCACCGGCGCCTGTCGCGATCCCTGCCCACAGCGTGGCGGGGGCGAACTCCGAGCCCTCGACGATCGTGAGCACGAACAGCCAGATCGTCGGGATGCTCAGGACGATGGCGCCGAGGAACGCGGCCGCCGGACCGAACGCTCCGCGCGAGGTCGGCCGCTGCGGCTGCTGGAACGGGCTGTCGCCGGGGCGCGACACCGCGTAGGGCGCGACGACGGAGACGATGCTGGAGATGCCGAGCGCCGAGAAGAGCAGGCTCGCGGCGAGGCCCGTCAGGGGCAGGAGCAGCCGCCAGTCGGAGATCCAGAGCAGCGTGAGCGGCACCGCGATCGCGAGCACGGGCACGGCGACGAGCACGACGGGCACCAGACGTCCCAGCCGATCCGGGATGCCGCGCACCCCGCTCGCGATGTGCGTCCACAGGGCGGTCGAGTCGTAGGCGACGTCGTTGTGCGGCAGCCAGCCGAAGAACAGGGCCATCACCGGCACGGGGACGAGCGCGGCGATCTCGAGCGGGACGCCCGCGACGAGCAGCGGGAACACTGTGAGGACGCCGGCGACGGGCACCACGATGAGGTTCATGATGTAGCGGCGGTCGCGGAGCCAGTAGACCAGACTGCGGGCCGCGATCGCGCCGAACGCGTTGGAGGGCAGGAGCCCGAACCAGCCGAGTCCGGTGCGCTCCCGAGAGGTCACCGGCCGTTCGGTTGTGGTGAGCAGCCGCCTGACCAGCCAGCTCCAGACGACCCAGAGCACTGCGGCCGTGAGAACGGCGATGATGCCGGCGACCCAGGATCCTGCCGTGTCGTCGACGGCCACGGCGAAGAGGAAGCCGGGGCTCGCTGCGAGCGGCGTGAGGCCGACGGTGTCGGTGATCGACGCGACGGCGCCCGGCACGTGCCCGTCCCAGCGAAGGGAAGCGAGGAAGACGGCGACGGGGAACGCGATGATGACGAGGGCGAGGGCGAACAGCGCCGTGAGCTCACGGGAGCGCCGCTCCGGGAGCACCAGCGCGTTCACGGCCATGCCGATGCGCGAGGCCAGCAGCGTGGTCAGCACCCCGAGCAGGGTCATCAGGACGGCGGCGGGCCAGGGGGCGCCGAGCTGCACCGCGACGACGCACACGCAGACGTTCACCGCGAGGAGAGCGAGGCTCGGCACGCTGACGAAGGCGGCCAGCACCAGGATCCACGGCATCTTCTTCTCATCGACGCCGAACACGGCGAACCGACGGGGATCGAGCTGGTCGACGGCTCCGACGAGGATCGGACCGACCAGGAAGCCCAGGAGGATCGCGGCGCTGCCGAGCACGATCACGGTGCGCGCGACGGCGACAGGCACGTCGTCGAGGCTCAGGACCGCGGCGCAGACGACCGCCGTGATCGCCACGACGACGGCGAGCATGACGAGGGTGCGTCCCCGTCGTTCGCCGCGCAGCGCCCCGATCAGGAGCGCAGCCCTCAGTCGGAGAACGTGTGCAGCCACTCGAGCCCCTCCACTTCGCCGATACCGCCGGAGAGCTCGACGAATCGCGCTTCCAGCGTCTGTCCGGCGCGCACGTCCTCGATCGTCCCCTCGGCGAGCACGTCGCCGCCGACGATGATCGCGACCCGCGAGCAGACGCGCTCCACGAGGTCCATGCCGTGGCTGGAGAGGATGACGGTTCCGCCGTGCGACACGTAGGCCCGCAGGATGTCGAGGATGACAGCGGAAGAGACAGGGTCGACGGCCTCGAAGGGCTCGTCGAGGACGAGGACCCGCGGTGAGTGGATCATCGCGCCGGCGAGCATGATCTTCTTCGTCATGCCCGCTGAGTAGTCGGAGACGACACGGCCGAGCGCGTCGCCGAGATCGAACGCCCTGGCCAGGTCTCCGACGCGCTTCTCGATGACGTCGGAGGCGAGCCCCCGGAGAAGTCCGTAATAGAAGAGGAGCTGACGACCGGTGAGCCTGTCGAACGTGCGGAGCCGGTCGGGAAGCACGCCCATCACGCGCTTGGCGGCGAGGGGCTGAGCGGCCTGGTCGATGCCGCAGATCACCACGCTGCCGGCATCGGACCTGAGCAGCCCGGCGACGATCGACAGCGTGGTCGTCTTGCCCGCGCCGTTCGGTCCGACGATGCCGTAGAAGGATCCGGCCGGGACGGTGAGATCGATGCCGTTGACCGCGGTATGGTCGCCGAAGCTCTTCACGAGGCCGCGGATGCGGATCGCCTCGGTCCCCGAATCCGCGGGCACGTCGCGCGCAGGCTCGGAGGCCTCGGCAGGATCGGATGCCGCCGCCCCGGGGGCGATCTCCTCGATGCTGTCCGCCTCGGGGCTGTCTGCCTCCTCGATCACGACCTCGTCGGCCGGAACGTGCTCGGCCACAGGGAGGTCCTCCTGCGTCGGAGACTCCCCCGGCACCGATGCGTGCTCGACAGGTTCGCGCTCTTCGGCGACGATCTCCTCGATCGGCTCCGACGTCGACTCCACGGCGACGAGAGCCTCCGCGGCCTCAGCGGCCTTCGCCTCCTCGGCCACCTTCGCCTCCGCAGCCTTCGCTTCCGCGACGGCCTTCGCTTCTTCGACGGCCTTCGCCTCTTCAGCGACCTTCGCCTCCTCGGCGGCCTTCGCCTCAGCCGTCTTCGCCTCCTCGGCAGCCTTCGCCTCGGCGCGCTTCGCAGCTGCGGTCTTGGCAGCTGCGGTCCTGGCGGAGTTGGTCTTCGCCGTGGCCGTGCGCGCGGAGGTCTTCGCCGCCGCCGTGCGTTCGGCTGCGGCTTTCGCCGCGGCGGTCTTCGCCGGCGTGGTCCGGGGAGCCGGGCTCTTCGCCGCGGCGGTTCCGGCCTTCGCGGCCGCGGCTCGAGCCGTCGACGAGGTGCCACGCGGAGCGGTCGCTCGCGCGGCCGAGTTCTTCGCGGCAGCGGTGCGCGCCGCGGCCGCGGTCGTCCTCTTCGGCGTGCGCGGCGTCTCCGCGTCCTCCGTGCGAGCCGGCTCGGCGATCGCCTCGACGGTGGTGGCGGCCTTCGAGGCCGCTGACTTCGCGGGCGCGCGCTTCACCGGAGGCTTCTTCGCCGGCGCCTTTCGCGCCGGTGTCTTCTTCGCAGGCGTGCTCGCGGCGTCGCCCACCTCTTCGGTGCGGTCGTCGGGGGAAGCAGTCACTGTTCGAGGGTATCAACGGGGTCCCGCCATATCCGGTCCGACGCAACATTTCGCCCTCCGAATCAGCCGTATATCCTGAGTCCTGACGGATGCCGCTCGAATCTGAGTGTTCCGTGTGTACTCGATCACGAAATGGCAACGGGGCCCCAAAGCCCCGGGGCTTCCCAGCCCGAATCGCTACCATGAACTCGGCACGAAGAAGTGTCTGGTCGGTGAACCGACCGTGAACACACTTTCCTTTAGGAGCACTCGTGACTCTTCAGACCGTCATCCTCGCCGCAGGCATGGGCTCGCGCCTCGGCCGTGCACTGCCGAAGCCGCTCACCGAACTGAGCGACGGCCGCACGATCATGCGCCAGCAGCACGACAACATCCGTGCAGCCTTCGGTTCCGACGCTCGCATCACCACGGTGGTGGGCTATCGCGCCGAGACCGTCATCGAGGCGTTCCCCCACGTCAACTACGTCCACAACGAGCGCTACGACGAGACCAACACGTCGAAGAGCCTGCTGCGCGCACTCGGAGCGACGGGCAAGTCCGGCGTGCTGTGGATGAACGGCGACGTCGTCTTCGACCCGATGATCCTCGGCCGCGCCGCCGCGTACATCGAGCGCGACCAGTCGTTCGTCACGGTCAACACCTCCAAGGTCAGCGACGAAGAGGTGAAGTACACGGTCACCGCCGAGGGCTTCATCAAGGAGCTGTCCAAGACCGTCAAGGGCGGTCTCGGCGAGGCCGTCGGCATCAACTACATCTCCTCCGCTCACAAGAAGGCCTTCATGCGCCAGCTGCAGCGTGTCGAGGACCAGGACTACTTCGAGCGCGGCCTCGAACTCGCGATCGCCGAAGACGGCATCCTGCTCGAGCCGATGGACGTCTCCGACCTGTACGCGGTCGAGGTCGACTTCGCAGAAGACCTCGAGCGAGCGAACCTCTTCGTCTGATCCGCTGCTGCTTCGTCCGAATGCCCGCCCCTCCAGGGGCGGGCATTCGGCGTTTTCGCGGGTGCGCTCCCTAGTATCTGAGTCATGGGGACGAAGGTGCAGAAGATCCATTCCCTCCCTGACGGCTCGCCGTGGGACAAGGGAGTACCGCCGACCGGTTCGGACGAGCATCCGTTCGCGATCCGCGGTCTCGATCGCGTGCTGTCGATCCAGCGGCCTCTCGTGCTCGCGCACATCCGGAGCATCCGTCTTCGGCACCCGCACGCGACGCCGGCGGAGATCATCCGCATCCTCGAGATGCGATACCTCGCAGCCGTGACGACCGGCGGCGCCGCCGTGGGGGCGACGGCGGTGATCCCCGGCATCGGAACAGGCGTCACGCTCGCGCTCTCCGGGGTCGAGACGTTGGGCTTCGTCGAGTCGACCGCACTCTTCGCTCAGTCCGTCGCGGAGGTGCACGGCATCGCCGTCTCGAATCCCGATCGTGCGCGAGCTCTGGTCATGACTCTGATGCTCGGCAAAGAGGGCGTCGCGCTGGTCGGCCAGCTCGCCGGACAGGCAGCCGGGCGCGGAGGCACCAGAACGGCCTATTGGGGCGAGCTCGTGACGAAGTCGCTCCCCCGCGCCGCCGTCGGGCCCATGGTCGATCAGCTCAAGAGCATGTTCGTGAAGCAGTTCGCAGCGAAGGGCGGGGCGTCGTTCATCGGAAAGGCATTGCCGTTCGGTGTCGGTGCGGTCATCGGCGGCACCGGCAACCACATTCTCGGCAGGAGGGTGCTGACCACTTCGCACCGCGCTTTCGGCGCCGCTCCTGTCGGACTGCCGCTCGAGTTGGAACCGGTGGACGGCGCGGAGAAGCTCGAGTTGCGGATGCTGCACGGCGCGCAGTTCGTCGGCGGCGCTGTGGCGAGCGCGGCCGGCACGGCTGCACGCGGAGTGACCTGGGCCGGCCGCAAGGCGCTCTCCGTCGGTCGACGCCCGAAGTCGGACACAGCGGAGGTGGAGAGCTTCGGTTCACACGCCCTGCCCGATGACCTCGGAGCCGATTCATCGTCCACAGCGACCGATCGCTGATCCGTTCTCCACAGATCCTTCGGGCTCGGGTCCGACGCGGGGACAGAAGGTCGGCGGCCGCTCCTAGCGTGACCCGCATGCCGAGACCCGCTGTCCCTTCCTTCGTTCCGTTCCCCTCCGCGTACCGCGTTCCCTGGCACGTCTCGCGTGCGGATCCCGCCCACCCCCTCGTGATCAACCACGCGGCAGAACCCGCCGACTTCGTGCGAGTGTTCCGCGATGACGCCGGTCGGGATCGCACGCAGCTGTGGGGGCAGGTCCTCCCCGCCGAGCAGATCGAGGTGTGCCTGTGCGCGGCTGACCTCGACGAGGTGATCGTGACCGTAGCCTGGTTCCGTCAGGCAGACGGGTTGGAGTACGTGTGGAGGTTCGTCGCATGACGACGATCGATCACGCATCCGATCCGTCGGCATCGGTCCGAGTTGACACGAAACCGTCGCGAGGGCCATTCTCACCACACAGGCCGCATCTGATGCATCGGCCGAAGGAAGGCAGCGAGATGCACGCACTCACGGAGACGCCGAAGTTGACGCGTCTCGCGATCATGATCGGCGTCGCGGCCGCAACCGTCGGGATCATCTACGGCTACGACTCGTCGAACATCGGCGGAGCGCTCATCTACCTCACCGAGGAGTTCAGACTCGACGCCGCAGGACAGGGCCTTCTGGCCACCACGGTGGTCGTGGGAGAGATCGCCGGCGCACTCTTCGGCGGCGCACTGGCGAACCGCATCGGCCGGAAACCGACGATGGTCCTCGTCGCATCGACCTTCACCCTCTTCTCGCTGCTGAGCGGCATCGCTCCGAGCCTGGAGTTCCTGATCGCGGCTCGCTTCCTCCTCGGACTCACGATCGGGGTCTCGGTCGTCGTCGTCCCGGTGTTCGTTGCGGAGTCCGCACCGACCCGCTCACGAGGCGCCTTCCTCGTGCTGTATCAGGTGGCGACGGTGTCGGGCATCGTCCTCGGCTATCTCATCGCCATGGCGCTCGCGCCGACCGGGAGCTGGCGATGGATGCTGGGGCTCGCCGCCGTTCCGGGAATCATCATCACCGTGCTGCTCCTGCGCCTCCCCGACACGGCGCGCTGGTACATCATGAAGGGGCGCACGGCCGAGGCGAGAAAGGCCCTCACGGAGATCGAGGGCGACGCCATCGACATCGATGCCGAGATCGAGACCATCACCGCGGGATTCGCGACCGCCCACACCTCCGGCTGGCTCGACCTGCTGCGACCGCCCTTCCTTCGCGCCACGCTCTTCGTGGTCGGCCTCGGGTTCTTCGTGCAGGCGACCGGCATCAACGCGATCGTCTATTACAGCCCGAGCATCTTCAAGTCGATGGGCTACACCGACCACGTGACCCAGCTCGGGCTCAGTGCCCTCGTCCAGGTCGCCGGTCTCATCGCGGTCTTCATCGCTCTGCTCGTGATCGACCGCATGGGGCGCCGCCCCGTGCTCCTCATCGGCATCGGAACGATGATCGCGGCGAACGCCCTCCTCGTCGGCGTGTTCCTCGTCGGCGGCGGGGCGTTCGACGGAGCGCTCACCGTGCTGGGCTTCATCGGGCTGATCCTCTTCACCGCCGGTTTCACCTTCGGCTTCGGATCCCTCGTGTGGGTGTACGCCGGAGAGGCCATGCCCGCGCATCTGCGTGCTCTCGGCGCGACCGTCATGCTCACTGCCGACCTCGTCGCGAACGTCATCGTGGGACTCGTCTTCCCCTCTCTCCTCCAGTCGGCGGGCGGCGCGGGCACCTTCGCGATCTTCGGCGTGATCGCGGTGCTCGCCTTCGGTTTCGTCACCTGGCTGGCACCGGAGACCAAGGGACGCCCGCTGGAGGACATCGGCCGGTTCTGGGAGAACGGCGGGTCCTGGACGGCGAAGAGATGAGCCGGATCCTTCGACGAGAGTCGCCAAAGGATCCGGCGCCCCGTTGTGGCGAGCATCCAACGGTCATGCCCGCCCCGACGCTAGGGTGGAAATCGTGACGGAAAAGCCCGAACTCTTGACCACCGCCGGCCGCATCGCAGACCTTCGCGCGCGCTACAACGAAGCCGTTGTCGACGCCGAGAAGGTCGCGCAGGAGAAGCAGCACGCGAAGGGCAAGATGACCGCCCGCGAGCGCATCGAGCTCCTCGTCGACCCCGGCAGCTTCGTCGAGTTCGACGAGTACGTGCGCCACCGCACGACCGCGTTCGGCATGGACCGCAACCGCCCGTACGGCGATTCCGTCGTCACCGGCGTCGGCACGATCCACGGACGCACCGTCGCGGTCTACTCGCAGGACTTCACGACCTTCGGCGGATCGCTCGGAGAGGTCTCCGGCGACAAGATCATCAAGATCATGGAGTTCGCCCTCACCGGAGGCATGCCCATCATCGGCATCCTCGACTCGGGCGGCGCGCGCATCCAGGAGGGCGTGCTCGCCCTCAGCAAGTACGGCGAGATCTTCCGCCTGAACACCCGCTCCTCCGGTGTCATCCCGCAGATCTCGATCATCATGGGGCCGGCAGCCGGCGGCGCGGTGTACGGGCCCGCGCTCACCGACTTCGTCATCATGGTCGACAAGACCAGCCAGATGTTCGTGACCGGCCCCGACGTCATCAAGACCGTCACCGGCGAGGACGTGGGCATGGAGGAGCTCGGTGGCGCACTGACGCACAACACCCGCTCCGGCGTCGCGCACTACCTCGCAGAGGATGAAGACGACGCGATCGACTACGCGCGCACGCTGCTCGGTTTCCTTCCCGACAACAACATGGCGGAGATCCCGGGGTATGAGAGCGGCTTCGAGTGGGAGACCACGGATGCCGACCGCACGCTGAACACGATCATCCCCGACTCCGCGAACCAGCCCTACGACATCCACACCGTCATCGAGCACGTCGTCGACAACGGCGACTTCATCGAGGTCCAGCCGCTGTTCGCCCCGAACATCGTGATCGGCTTCGGCCGCGTGGAGGGCCGCTCCGTCGGCATCATCGCCAACCAGCCGTCGCAGATGGCCGGAACGCTGAACATCGAGGCCGGTGAGAAGGCCAGCCGGTTCGTCCGCTTCTGCGATGCGTTCTCGATCCCGATCGTGACGCTCGTCGACGTGCCCGGCTACCTGCCGGGCACCGATCAGGAGTGGACGGGCGTCATCCGCCGCGGTGCCAAGCTCATCTACGCCTACGCCGAGGCGACGGTGCCGCTGGTCACCGTGATCCTGCGCAAGGCCTACGGCGGCGCGTACATCGTGATGGGCTCGAAGCAGCTCGGCGCCGATGTGAACCTCGCCTGGCCGACGGCTGAGATCGCGGTCATGGGCGGCCAGGGCGCCGTGAACATCCTGTACCGCGGCGAGATCAAGAAGGCCGAAGAGGCCGGCGAAGACGTCGCGGCCGTGCGCACGCGCCTCGCGAACGAGTACACGTACAGCGTCACGAGTCCGTTCCTCGCCGCGGAACGCGGAGAGATCGACGGCATCATCGAACCCGCGAACACGCGCGTCTCGATCGCGAAGGCCCTGCGAGCGCTCCGGGGCAAGCGTGCGGAGCTGCCCCCGAAGAAGCACGGGAACATCCCGCTGTGATGGATCCGTCAGAATCGCTGCCGCCGACCGTCGAGATCACGCACGGCACGGCGACCGAGGAAGAGCTCGCCGCCCTGATCGCGGTCGTCAGCGACGCCTACGCACGCGAAGAGGAAGCCGCGGTCGCGGCGGAGACCCGCGTCTCCGCCTGGTCGCGCACCCAGCGATCGCTGCGCACGCCGTTGCGCCGCGACATCCCGTGGGGGCGCTTCTCGGGGTGATCCCTCGATCCCCTGCGCGGCGCTCCGCGTCCGCATGAGAGAGTCTGCGGATCCGCGGGCCCCCCAGCCCACGGATCACGCAGACACACTTTCGCCGAATCGACTGCGGAATCAGATACCGCGGTCTCCCCAGATCGGCGTACACGCAATAATACATCGATTAGAGTTATTGATGTCAAGAGGACGCGTCGAGATCCTCGCGCCGGAGTTCACTCCTCCAGGCAGAGGGGAAGTCACTCCTCCAGGTAGAGGTCGGACGCCCGCGGGGTGAGCACCGAGTCGAGCACGACGCATGCCGCACCGACCGCGCCGACGTCATCGCCGACCACCGTGCCGTCCACGGGGAGCGTGTGCACGGCTCTCGTGGCGCTGAGCCTGTCCAGGAGCGTCGGGATCTCGGCCAGGTACACCTCGGCCAGGCGAGACCAGAACGGGCCGCCCAGCACGACCCTGTCGACGTCGAGGACATTGGTCAGGGCCGCGATCAGCACCGTCAGATGCTCGGCTGCACGACGCAGCACCTGCAGAGCGGGCTCGTCACCGGAGGCAGCCCGCTCGCACAGCAGCGTGAACCGCGCCTCGACGGCCTCGACATCGCTGCCCTCCCGGTCGTCGACGAAGACTCCGGCGCGCTCGGCCTGCTCGACGATCGCCTGCGGGGTGCACACCACCTCGACGCACCCGCGCATCCCGCACAGGCAGGACGGTCCGTCGGGGTCGACGATGATGTGCCCGATCTCGCCGAAGTTCCGCGTCGAGCCGCGCGCGGGGTCCCCGTCGCGCACCAGGGCCGCTCCGATCCCCGTTCCGAGGTACACGAACAGGAACGAGTCGTCGGCGGGCCCGTGGCCGGTCCACAGCTCCCCCACCGCGGCCGCCGTCGTGTCCTTCTCCAGAGTCACGTCGAATCCGGTCGCCTCCGCCAGGACGGCTCGCAATGGGACCCGGTGCCATCCGTGCAGTTTCGGAGGATCGATGACGGTGCCCTTGGCGGCGTCCAGCGGCCCAGGCGCCGCCACGCCGATGCCTGCGACATCCTCGCGAGCCACACCGGCATCGGCGATCAGCATGTCCACGGCCTGCGCCATGATATCGACGATCCGTCGCGGATCCTTCGCGGGCGTCCGGACGACCCGGCGGCGCACGACGGATCCGGTGAGATCAAGGAGCACGAAGGTGATCACGGCCGGATCCAGGTGGATGCCGATCGAGAAGCGGCTGTCCGCGACCAGGCGCAGGGTGATCCGGGGCTTCCCTGGTCCGTTGATCGTGCGCCCTGCTTCGGTGATCAGACCATCCTCGAGCAGTCGCCGCGTGATGTTCGTCACCGTCTGCGCCGAGAGGCCCGTGGCGTCGGCGAGCTCGATCCTGCTGAGCCCCTCACCGGAACGACGAATCGCCTCCAGGATCACGGACTGATTGAAGTCACCCATGCGGGGGAGATTCGTACCTCGGCGTATGCCCATCGTCCTATCCTTCCGCATCCGCCGCCGATTCGTGTCCCCCAAAATACCTACAGACAACGTTTCCCCGAAGGGAGAGACTTAGGGGGACGCTTCGCGTTCGGCTGGTCTCTCTGTCCCAGGGTAGACAGACGATGATCGGCCACCAGCGGACAGTTTTCGGGTAACTGGGCCGCAACGGCGAGGGGCGGGCGGCTTCGCCGCCCCTCGCCCACTCTCTTCACTCTCGGCTCTGACCCCCTCCCCCGATCAGAGCCGAGATGGGGGCGCCGTTATCGCGCCGCCGGGTCTCGCGGAATCTCGTGCCAGAGATCGACGGAGTCGTCGTCGCTCGACGAGCCGGCGCTGGCACGGCCCACGACCGTCACCGCGACTCTCTCGTCGCGTGCGGCGCGGACGATGACGCGATCGGCATGAGCATCCGCGAGCACCCTGGCGAGCTCATCGCGGATCTCGGCGCGACGCTCCTCCCCGATCTCGTCGAGACCGCCCTCGTCGAACACCGTCACCGCGACGCCCCGGCGCCGAGCGTCGGCGATCGCGTCGCGCACCGCGTCGTTCAGCAGATCCGCCCCGCGGAGCTCATCCCTGAGCCGCCCTTCGGCCAGCCTCGCCTCGAGGCGTTCCTCCTCCGTGAGGTCGCCGTGCGCGGCCACCGTGCGGCTGAGCACCGGACCGGCGACGGCCAGAGCGAACTGGGTGCGAAGCCGCCGTTCGCGCTGACGGACCTGCTGGGTCGCATGCCATGCGGAAACGGCCTGCTGGATGTCGGCCAGTCTCTCGGTGTCGCGGATCGCCCGATCCCAGAACAGCACGAGGAGCCGCGCCACGACGACCCACATGATCGAC
This sequence comes from Microbacterium sp. LWH10-1.2, assembly GCF_038397765.1. Lineage (NCBI taxonomy): Bacteria > Bacillati > Actinomycetota > Actinomycetes > Micrococcales > Microbacteriaceae > Microbacterium > Microbacterium sp. LWH10-1.2. The sequence goes on along the minus strand of NZ_CP151638.1, from coordinate 851,167 downwards.
CCGACGAGCCCCAGGGAGAGCGAGACGAGCAGACCCAGATGGATCGACGAGACCACGACGAGCCCCAGCAGCGTGATCCATCCGATGAGGAAGCGTCGACGGACGATGCAGACGACGCCGAGCAGCCCGATGCCGCCGATGTACCACGTCGCGAACGGGGCCGTGCGGTAGGCGGCGTCCAGCGAATGGGTGGCGAGGCTCGGGATCAGGAAGCTCGACACCGCCGCGGAGACACCCGCCCAGAGCGGCATCCGCACGGTCGTGGCCGAACCCCAGAGGATCGCGATGTTCACGACGACGAGGTACACCGCGATCGCGGCGACCATCAGCAGGGGCGCGCTGGGCTGCTCGATCCACCACACCCCCCTGGCAGCGAAGTACATCGCGAAGCCAACGGCGAGCAGCGTCGCCACACTGCGCACGGTGCGGTTCATGAGCGCTCCCAGCCGAGAGTGACGACCGTGCCGGCCTCACCGGAGTCGATCGACGCGGTTCCGGCGACGCCGGCCATGCGCGCGAGGATCGACGCGCGGATGCCGAGTCTGTCGGCCCCGATCGCCTCGATGTCGAACCCCGGGCCGCTGTCGCTGATCGTGACCCGGATCCCCTCGTCCCCGCGCCCCTCGGCGATGATGTGCAGCCCCCTGCCGCCCGCGTGCGTGACGGAGTTGCCGAGCGCCTGCCTCGCGGCGAGGACGAGCGCCCGTGCCACGCGCCCTGGAAGGAGCCCGATGCCGCCGCGCTCCTCGACGATCGCATCGGCGCCGAGCTCGGAGAGGGCTCTGCGCAGCTCCGCGACGATCTGCGCGACGGCGACCGGTTCGTCGCTGCCCTCCTGGGCGACGGCCGCCTCGGTGTTGGCGAGCCTCGTGAGCGCCTCCCGAGCCATGGCGACGGCAAGATCCTTGGCGCGCTCCCCCTCCGCGCGCTCAGCGGCGATCAGTGCGGCCAGCACGCTGTCGTGCATGAGCGCGGACATCGCCACGCGCTCCTCCTCCGCCGCGGCTGCCGCTGCGGCCGCGGCATAGGCCGACACCGCCCGCCCGCGGACGTCGTCGACGCCGGAGGCCACCGAGCGGAACATCCAGCCGAGGGAGATGATCACGATGCCGAGGATCAGCGTGAACGACACATCGAACGCGGTCGTCACCCAGAACTCCCGAGAGAACTCGCCCTGCACGAGGCGCACGTAGCCGTAGACGAACGGCATCCCCGCGGCCCAAGTGAACTGGAGCCAGAGCGGGAACGCGAGCATCGCCGCCACCACTCCGACGTTGACGAGGAAGAAGATCCACGGCTGCTCCGCGGCGACCTTGATCCGCTGGTCGACGACCACGGGCCAGACGGCGAGCGCGAGCACGTAGGCGACCGCGAAGATGCCCGATGTCGTGCGGACTCCGCGTCCGATCAGACAGGCGATCAGCATCGCGATGAGCGGCACGAAGACCACCAGCAGCATCGCCACCTGCGGAGCGTCCGGGAGAGACAACGATGCGAGCGCGGCGATCAGTGCCTGAACCCCCAGCGCGGCGGAGCCGATTGCGGCCACGGTCGCGAGGATGCGCTCCATGCGCTTGCCCGTGAACCTCTCGAAGCCGGTCTCGGCCCCGCCGGGAGAAGGGATCTTGCTCCAGGCTTCGCGAATGCTGAGCGTGTCAGCCGGCACTCGGCGCACCGCCGGCGGCCACGATTCCGTCCTCCATCGCGCGCCGGAGCAGATCGACCTTCGTCGAAGCCGGGCGCCCGACGCTGACGTACTTCACGCGGATGCGCGAGATGTTCTCCTTCGCGGTGGAGTACGCGACGCCCAGCCGTTCGGCGACCGCCTTGAGCGGCAGACCGGTGGCGTACAGGCGCAGCACCTCGCGCTCTCTGGAGGAGAGCTGCGCGTCGGCGAAGTCCCTGTCCCCGTCGACCGCACTCGCCCACTCGACGTTGTTGAGCGCTTCGCCCTGCGCCACCGTGCGGATCGCGTCGAGGACGTCGTCGAGCGCGGAGGACTTGCTCACCACTCCCGCAGCTCCGGCGGAGAGCGCTTCCCGCACAGCCGCGGGCCGATCGGCCACGCTGTGGATGACCACGCTCGCGCCGTCGTTGACGACCGCCGTGACGTTCTCGGTCACGGTCGTGCCGTCTCCGAGGGTGAGATCGAGCACGACGACATCCGCCGGCGCCTCTCCTGAGGCCGCACGCCAGTCGAGGTACGAGGCGACCGTGCTGCCGGAGAAGACCACCGACTGCTCGCCGTCGCGCGCGCACGCCGCCTCGAGTCCGAGGCGGACGGACTCGTGATCATCGATGAGTGCGACCCTGCTCATCCGTCCAGCCTACTGAGTTCGTCCAGATGCTTTACGGTCTCGTGTCACCGAGTGAGAAGAGCAACCACCTCGAAGTGGTGGGAATGGGGGAAGAGATCGAAGGCGCGCAGCGTGGAGACGGTCCATCCGTGACCCCGGAACGTGCCGAGATCCCGCGAGAGGGCGACCGGATCGCATGCGACGTAGGCGATGGCGTCGGGCGCCAGCGCGTGCAGCGCGTCGACGACCGCCCTGCCCGCACCAGCGCGCGGCGGGTCGAGCACGACGGCGCCCGCGTTCGCGTTGGAGGGGAGCGACGCCAGGTAGCGGTCGACTCGGGCGGTGACGGCGGTGGCGTCGATGCTCGAGAGGTTCTCGCTGGCGTGGGCGGTGGCCCTCTTGCTCGATTCGACGGTGACGACGTCGGTGGCGCCGAGATCGCCCAGTGTCGCCGCGAACAGCCCGACGCCCCCGTAGAGGTCGTAATGCGTGGACGCCTCGTCGACGTGTCCGTCGAGCACTCCGTAGACGGCAGCGTCGAGCACGGATGCGGCACGCGGATGCACCTGCCAGAAGCCGCCTGCGTCGACCTGGAAGCGACGGTCGCCGACCGTCTCGTAGACGACCTCCGGGTCGCGGCGGCGTCCGCGCTGCGGCATCCGCCCCGAGTCCTCGTGCCGGATGATCCGCACCCGCCCGTCGCCGGGCTCGACGAGATCGATGCGGCCGGGCTTGCCACCCTGGAGCGCGAGAGCGGCCTGGGCGACCGCCGGCCGCGCAAGGGGGTGGGATGACACGGGGATCACACGGTGACTGCGCGCGGCGTAGGGGCCGACGATGCCGTCGTCGTCGACGTGCAGGCTCACCCGCGTGCGCCAGCCGGTGCCGTCGCCGGAGTCGACGGCCTCGATCTCGGGCGCCTCGATACCACCGCCCGCGAACCGGTCGAGCGCCTCGGCGAGAACCTGCTTCTTCAGGGTCCGCTGGTGCGGCAGGGCGATGTGGCCGAGGTCCGCGCCGCCTGCACGGTCGTCGGGGTCGCGCGAGACGTCGGCCTCTGCCCACACGTGCGGTCGGCGATGCTCCGACGGCTCCAGAACCTCGACCGTCTCCGCGCGCCAGAAGCTGCGCGACTCGTCGGTCGACGAGGGGTCGAGCCGCGCCCGCACCCGCTCGCCGGGGATCGCATCGGAGACGAACACGACGCGGCCCTCGTGGCGGGCGATGAAGGTGCCGCCGTGAGCGATCCCCGTGATGTCGAGATCGAGCAGCGGTCCTGCGGAAGAAGTCATTCTTCGAGGATACGGTGGTGGACATGCGCGTCTGCCTCGCTTCCACCTCCCCCGCCCGCCTCATGCTGCTGCGTCAGGCGGGTATCGAGCCGCTCACCCTGTCTCCCGACGTGGACGAGGACGCGGTCGCGGCAGCGGCAGCCGCCGAGCGCGGTGCGGAGCTGCCTCCGGCCGAGCTCGTGCTCCTCCTCGCCAGGGCGAAGGCCGCGGACGTCGCGCACCGGCTCGCCGCCGAGGGCGGGTTCGACGGGCTCGTGATCGGCGGGGACTCGATGTTCGCGCTCGGCGGGCGCGTCTACGGCAAGCCCTACACGGCGGAGGAGGCGACCAGGCGCTGGCGGGAGATGCGCGGCGCCACCGGCATCCTGCACTCCGGCCACTCCGTGTACCGGGTCTCTCCCGGCGTGGTGCCGACGGAGGCGACGGCGGTCGCCGAGGCGTCCGTGACCTTCGCCGACGACATCACCGATGCCGAGATCGCGGACTATGTGGCGACGGGAGAGCCCCTCCACGTCGCGGGCGCGTTCACCGTCGACAGCCTGGGCGGTGCGTTCATCACCCGCGTCGACGGCGACCCGTCGACCGTGGTCGGCATGTCGCTGTCGACCGTGCGACGCCTCGCCGCCGAGCTGGATGTGCCGTGGACCTCGCTGTGGTCGTAGCACCCCGACACGTTTCTCGTCTTTTCTTGTGGAGAGTCGTCAAATAGATCGGCGGGCTTCTCGCTAGGCTGGCAAGCATGCCTGATATCGCCAAGGTTCTCATCGCCAACCGCGGCGAGATCGCCGTACGCATCATCCGCGCCGCACGCGACTCCGGTATCGCCTCGGTCGCCGTCTACGCCGACCAGGATCGGGATGCTCTGCACACGCGGCTCGCCGACGAGGCCTACGCCCTCGGCGGAGCCACCAGCGCCGAGACGTACCTGCAGATCGAGAAGATCCTGTCGATCGCGCGCCGTGCCGGAGCGGATGCCGTGCACCCCGGCTACGGCTTCCTCGCCGAGAACGCCGAGTTCGCGCGCGCCGTCATCGGCGCTGGTATGACCTGGATCGGCCCGTCCCCCGAGGCCATCGAGGCGCTCGGCGACAAGGTCACCGCACGTCACGTCGCCGAGAAGGTGGGCGCACCGCTCGCCCCCGGCACGCCCGGTCCGGTGTCCGGCGCCGACGAGGTCATCGCGTTCGCGCAGGAGTTCGGTCTTCCCATCGCCATCAAGGCGGCCTACGGAGGCGGCGGACGCGGCCTCAAGGTCGCCCGTGAGCTCGACGAGGTCGCCGAGCTCTTCGAGTCCGCGACGCGCGAGGCGGTCACCGCCTTCGGCCGCGGCGAGTGCTTCGTCGAGAAGTACCTCGACAAGCCGCGTCACGTCGAGACCCAGTGCCTCGCGGATGCCGAGGGCAACGTCGTGGTCATCTCGACTCGCGACTGCTCGCTGCAGCGCCGCCACCAGAAGCTCGTCGAGGAGGCGCCGGCCCCGTTCCTCACCGAGGAGCAGAACCGCCAGCTGTACGCGTCGTCGAAGGCGATCCTCAAGGAGGTCGGCTACGTCGGCGCCGGCACGTGCGAGTTCCTCATCGGCGCCGACGGCACCGTGTCGTTCCTCGAGGTGAACACGCGCCTGCAGGTCGAGCACCCCGTGTCCGAGGAGGTCACCGGCATCGACCTGGTGCGCGAGCAGTTCCGCATCGCCGCCGGCGGCACCATCGACTACGACGACCCCGAGCCCCAGGGCCACTCGATCGAGTTCCGCATCAACGGCGAGGACCCCGGTCGCGGGTTCCTCCCCCAGCCGGGCCCGATCCACGTCTTCAAGACGTTCGGCGGCCCCGGCATCCGCCTCGACTCCGGCGTCACCGCCGGAGACTCGGTCTCCGGCGCCTTCGACTCGCTCCTCGCGAAGATCATCGTCACCGGCAAAGACCGCGCCGAGGCGCTCGAGCGCTCGCGCCGTGCTCTCGACGAGTTCGAGGTCGCTGGCCTTCCCACGGTCCTCCCGTTCCACCGCAAGGTCGTGAACGACCCGGCCTTCACCGCGGAAGACGGCGCCTTCGGCGTGTACACGCGCTGGATCGAGACCGAGTTCGTGAACGACATCCCCGCCTGGGACGGCGAGCTGGAGCCGCTGGCCGAGACCAGCGGGCGCCACACGGTCGTCGTCGAGGTCGGGGGCAAGCGCCTCGAAGTCAGCCTCCCCGACCGTGTCGCCGCCGCCGTGGGCACGGCAGGGCGCCCCGCGGCTGTTCCGCCGTCGCGCCGCAGCCACTCCACGACCGTCAACGCGGGCGCCTCCGGCGACGCGGTGAAGTCCCCGATGCAGGCCACAGTGGTCAAGATCGCGGTCGAGGAGGGGCAGCAGGTCGTCAAGGGCGATCTCGTCGTCGTCCTCGAGGCGATGAAGATGGAGCAGCCCCTGCAGGCCCACAAGGACGGTGTCGTCGGCAACATCAACGCGGATGCCGGCGCCACGGTCTCCGCAGGACACCAGCTGCTCACGATCAGCTGAGCCACCGGTACGGAAAAGGCGCCCCGCTCCGGCGGGGCGCCTTTTCCGTACCGGCGTCGGTCCGCTCAGGTGATGTTCGCGTTGACCAGGTGCATCGCGCGGCTCGCGTCGGTGATGCTGCTGGACAGCGAGGGGTAGGCCGCGAAGACGCGCGAGACCTGGTCGACCGTCAGGCGACGCTCGACGGCGACAGCGATCGGGTAGATCAGCTCCGAGGCCTTCGGCGCGACGATCACGCCGCCGATGACGGTGCCGGATCCCTTGCGCGCGATCAGCTTGACGAAGCCGTCCTTGATGCCCATCATCTTCGCGCGCGGGTTCGCGGCGAGCGGCAGCTTGTAGACGAGGCCGTCCGCGACGCCGTCCTCCACGTCCTTCTCCGAGAACCCGACCGTCGCGATCTCCGGCGCCGTGAAGATGTTCGAGGTGATCTTGATCTGCTCGAGCGGGATGACGATGTCTCCGAGCGCGTGGAACACCGCCGTGCGGCCCTGCATGGAGGCGACGGATGCCAGCGGGAAGAAGTTCGTGCAGTCGCCGACCGCGTAGATGTTGGGCACGGACGTGCGCGCCACCTTGTTGACCCGGACGTGACCGGACTCGGTGAGCTCGACCCCCGCGTCCTCCAGCCCGATGCCCGCGGTGTTGGGGATCGAGCCGACCGCCATCAGGCAGTGGCTGCCGTCGACCGTGCGGCCGTCGGAGAGCGTGACCGTCACGCCGTCCTTCGTGACCTCGACGCGGTCGGCACGCGCCTTGGAGAGCACCTGCATCCCCCCGCGCTTGAAGACCTTCTCCAGGACGCGCGCCGCATCCTGGTCCTCACCGGGGAGCACCTGCTCGCGGCTGGAGACGAGCGTCACCTTCGCGCCGAGGTTCATGTATGCCGAGGCGAACTCCGCCCCGGTCACACCGGAGCCGACCACGATGAGGTGCTCGGGGAGCGCCTTCATGTCGTACAGCTGAGTCCACGTGAGGATCCGCTTGCCGTCGGGCTTCGCCGAGTCCAGCTCGCGGGGAGAGGCGCCGACCGCCACCACGATGGTGTCGGCCTCGACGCGGTCGAAGTCGGTTCCGCCCTGACCGGTGGAGACGACGATCGCGTTCGCTCCTTCGATGCGACCGTGGCCGGAAAGGATGCGGACGCCCGCCTCCAGCAGGGTGGAGCGCATGTCCTCGGACTGCTGGCCCGCGAGGGCGATGAGCCGCTTGTTGACCGCGGCGAGGTTGATCGCGATCTCGGGCTTGAGCGGCTTGCCGTGCTCGCCCTTCGCGTAGAACTGCACGCCGAGGTCGCTGGCCTCGGAGATGGCGACGGCGGCGTCGGCCGTCGCGATCAGGCTCTTGGAGGGGACCACGTCCGTGAGGACGGCGGATCCTCCGACGCCGACGCGCTCGACCAGTGTCACCTCGGCTCCGAGCTGGGCGGCGGCGAGAGCCGCCTCGTAGCCGCCGGGACCGCCGCCGAGAACGGCGACGCGCTGAGTGCGCTCGAAAGTGGTGGAAGACATGGAATCCATTCTTCCGCAATCCTGGCGGGGAGCCCTCCACCTTCCTAGAGTGGATCCATGCCCGAGATTCACAGCAACCCCCTCGACGACCCCACCGCGAACCCGTTCGAGGTGGCGGCGACCGCCGCCGCCGACATCGCGCGGCTGAGCGGCGTCGAGAAGCACGACATCGCCCTCACCCTCGGCTCCGGATGGGGCAAGGCCGCCGACATCATCGGCGAGACGGTCGCGACCATCCCGGCCACCGAGGTCACCGGCTTCTCCAAGCCCGCCCTCGAGGGCCACGTCGGCACCCTGCGCAGCATCCGCACTCCCGACGGCAAGAACGTCCTCGTCATCGGCGCGCGCACCCATTACTACGAGAAGCACGGCGTCCGTCGCGTCGTCCACTCCGTCCGCACCGCCGCGGCCACGGGGGCGAAGATCATGGTCCTCACCAACGGCGCCGGAGGCATCCGCGAGACCTGGAAGCCCGGCCAGCCCGTGCTCATCAGCGATCACATCAACCTCACCGCCGACTCCCCTCTCGAGGGTGCGACGTTCGTCGACCTCACCGACCTGTACTCGACGCGTCTGCGCGACATCGCCAGGACCATCGACCCCACCCTCGACGAGGGCGTCTACACGCAGTTCACCGGTCCGCACTACGAGACCCCCGCCGAGGTGCAGATGGCGAAGCACATGGGCGGCCACATCGTCGGCATGTCCACCGCCCTCGAGGCGATCGCCGCCCGCCAGGCCGGCATGGAGATCCTCGGGTTCTCCCTCATCACCAACCTGGCCGCCGGCATCCAGAAGACGCCGCTCAGCCACGCCGAGGTCATCGAAGCCGGTCAGCTCGCCGAGCCGGTGATCACCAAGCTGCTCGCCGACGTCATCGAGGCGCTATGAGCGAGGAGCTTCTCGCCACGGCCCGTGCCTGGCTGCGTCAGGACCCCGATGCGCAGACGCGCGACGAGCTCGCCGGCATCGTCACCCGCGCCGCGAGCGGCGACGAGGCGGCAGCCGCCGACCTGGCCGACCGCTTCGGCGCCCGGCTCGCCTTCGGCACCGCAGGGCTCCGCGGCGAGCTCGGAGCGGGCAGCAACCGGATGAACAGGGTGCTCGTCGCCCAGGCCGCCGCGGGATTCGCCGCGTACCTGCGCGAGAAGGCCGATGGCCGCACGCCGACCGTCGTGATCGGCTACGACGGCCGACGCAACTCCCGGGTGTTCGCGACGGATTCCGCCGAGATCTTCGCCGGGGCCGGCCTGCGCGCGATCCTGCTCCCCCGTCTGCTGCCGACGCCCGTGCTCGCCTTCGCGGTGCGCCACCTCGGCGCCGACGCCGGGGTCATGGTCACGGCGAGCCACAACCCGCCGAACGACAACGGCTACAAGGTCTACCTGGGCGGCGGGAATCAGGGATCGCAGATCGTCGCCCCCGCCGACGCGGAGATCGCCGCGCACATCCAGCGGATCGCGGATGCCGGCGACGTGAAGGCCCTTCCGCGGTCGTCGGCGTACGAGACGGCCGGTGAGGACGTCGTGACGGCGTATGTCGAGGCCACCGCGGCCGTCGCTCCGGCGCCCTCGTCGGCGACCGGCCTGCGCTGGGTCTACACCGCGATGCACGGCGTCGGATGGGAGACGCTCTCGCGCATCCTCCGCGTCGCCGGCTACCCGCAGCCCATGGTGGTCGGCGAGCAGCTCGACCCCGACGCGACCTTCCGCACGGTGTCCTTCCCGAACCCGGAGGAGCCGGGCGCGATGGATCTGGCGTTCGCGCGTGCACGTCGCGTGCAGGCGGACTTCATCCTGGCGAACGATCCGGATGCCGATCGCCTCGCCGTCGCGATCCCCGATGAGACCGCCGAGGGCGGCTGGCGTCGCCTCACCGGCAACGAGGTGGGGCTGCTGCTCGGCGCCCGTGCGGCACGCGCGGCGGCCGGAACGCCCGGCGCGTCCCTCGCGTGCTCGCTGGTGTCCTCCCCCGGCCTCGGCGCCATCGCGGCGCATCACGGACTGGACTTCCATGAGACGCTCACGGGGTTCAAGTGGATCTCCCGCGCACCGGGGATCGCGTTCGGATTCGAGGAGGCGCTGGGCTACCTCGTGAACCCGGAGACCGTCCGCGACAAGGACGGCATCTCCGCGGCGATCGCGATCCTCGGCCTTGCGGCAGAGGCGCGCGAGCGGGGTGCGACCATCGCGACGCTCCTCGCCGAGCTGGGCGAGACCTACGGGCACTTCGCCAGCGGCCAGGTGTCGGTGCGAGTCGACGACCTCTCCGTCATCGGCAACGTCATGCTCTCGCTGAGGACCCTGCCGCCGACCCAGATCGGCTCGCACGCGATCGCCTCCGCCGAGGACCTGCTCCTGGCCGCACCGGGGGCACCCTCCGGAGACGTGCTGCGCTACCGGCTCGCCGACGGGTCGCGTGTCATCGTGCGCCCGAGCGGCACCGAGCCGAAGCTCAAGGTGTACATCGACGCGAAGGGCGACACCGCCGACGCGGCGGCGCAGGCCGTCGCCGACCTCGAAACGGGAGTCCGCGCGCTGCTCGGAGACCGCTCCTGAGCTGCCGGCGGTGGTGACGATGCAGACCAGACGGATCACGATCAGCGCCCACAACGGCATCCACGCGCGCCCTGTGGCCGAGCTGGCGCGGCTGGCGATGTCGTCCGCGCACCCTGTGATCGTCCGCACGGCTGCGGGCGCGGAGGCCGACCTGAGCAGTGTGCTCGCGGTGATGGACCTCGCCCTCGGCGAGGGCGACGTCGTCGAGCTGGAGACGGCGGATGCCCCGGCATCCGCCGCTCTCCTCGACTCGATGGCGGCCGTGCTCGACCCTCGAGATCGGTGACCGTCAGCCGTCGATGACGGAGACGAGCTCGTCGAGGAACGACTCGAACGTCGTACCCCTGCGGACGATCCTCTGCACGCTCTCGCGTTCGCTGAAGACCTCGACGAGCTGCTCGAACACGGTCTGGAATGCAGCGCGGTCGCTCTCGCTGAACGCGGCGAGGGCGACCACCTGCACGCGGCCGTCGCCCCACGCCACCGATCCGTCGGCGACGCCGATCGCGATCGCGGTGCGGGTCGCGGTCATCTGCAGCGCGTGCGGGACGGCGAGCGCGTCGGTGAACGCCGTGGACGACATGCGCTCGCGCACGATCGTGTTCTCGACGTAGTCCTCGCCGATCAGTCCGCTGCGCACGAGCCGATCGCCGAGGCGGCGGATGATCTGCTCCTCGCCCTCGTCGGGGAGAGGGTGCACGAACGCCTCGGCGTCGAAGTAGCGCGACAGCTCCTCGCGGAGCCTGTTGAGACGCCTCGCTCTCCTGAGCCTCGCCGCCGCCTGCTGCACGCGTTCGGCGTCGGTGTCGGAGAAGAACGGGTGGATGCGGACGAACCGCTCCCCCGCGATCCCCGGCTCGATCGTGCTGAGCACCAGGTCGGTCCCGAAGGACGCCCAGTCGGGGTCGACGCTGGTCACGACGCTGGTCACCTCGATCGAGGACCCCAGCGACCGGTCGACACTGGAGCGGAGCAGCTCGTGCAGCTCGTAGTAGCCGGGGCAGACGATGGTCGCGGTGAGGATCGACGCCGCCGCACGGCTGCGTTCCAGTCGCCCGCCGACGTGCATGGCGATGTAAGCGATCTCGTCGTCGTGGATGGGCGAACCCACCCGGTCGTGCAGCCCGCTCGCGATCGAGACCGCGACCTCGAAGATCATCGGATACGTCGACTTGAGCGACCGCGTGAGCGGGTTCCGCGACAGCGCCTGCGTCTCGGCGCGGCGGAGCAGATTCTGGATGTGCAGCGCGAGCCGGAGCACGAAGGTGTCATCGACGAGGTCGAGCTGGTACTCGGATGCCGCCCGCTGCAGCTCCTCGCGCACGGCCCGCTCGACGCGCGGCTCGACGCCGCTGCGTGCGACGTCTCTGGTGGCCGTGTCGCCGGGTGCGACGACGCGCGTGAGCACGAGCGAGGCCAGGTGGGCGCTGTCGCCGTCGCCGAGCGGCACGCCGAAGTGCTCCTCGGCGAGGCGGGCGAGGACTCTCCCGACCTGGGGTATCTCGTCGCGGACCCCTTCCGCCTCCGCGGCGAGCGCATGCCCCGCCGCGACGCGGTCGGCCGCGATGGCGATGTGCAGCAGCACGTCGGAGATCGCGAGCTCGTTGACGAAGTAGCCCAGCGCTCCCAGTTCGTCGACCAGCGCGGACTTGAACGGCCCGACGGCACTCGCGTCGACCGCGTTGCCGACGAGCGCGGTGCGGAACACCTCGGGATGGAAGGACGCGGCATCCGACTCGTCGTGGGCGAGCCTGCTGATCAGGCGGCGCCGCGCCTCCTCCGAGCCGCGGAGCCTCACCTGCTCGCGGTCCCGCTCCAGGGAGAGCCCTGAACCGTCGAGAAGGCCGCGCACCCTGGTGAGATCGGCCTCGAGCGTCGCCTCGCTGACGTGCAGCCGGTCTGCGGCCTGGAAGACGTCGATTCCGCCCGCGTCGTCCAGGAGCATGCGCACCACGGCGTGCAGGCGATGCCGTGGGGTGCTCTCGGCGCCCGTGCGGGTGCGGAGAGCATCGCGTGCGGATGCCCCTGCCCGGTAGCCGGCGGGACCCGACTCGACGGCGTCCGCGCCGGTGACTCTCGCGTTGAGAGCCGCCACGTAGGAGCGGATGCTGCGCGGGGTGACGCCGACCTGATCGGCGAGACTCGCCGCCGTGACCCAGGTGTCATGACGGAGCAGGGTGGTGAGGAGCTGGTCCTGGCGCTGGCGCGACATGTTCCTCCGATCCTCACTCGCGGGTGACGGCCCTGTCCCGCGCATCCCATGATGTCAGCATCCGGGGAGCCAGGGGCGGAAGGCGACGTTCCGCGGGGGCGGAAAGGTTCGTGTTGGCCGCGCACCCCCATCGGCTCACAGACTGTTCTCAGGAAGGCGGAATCAATGAAGATCCTCGTGATTTGCGGTGCAGGCGCGTCGAGCACCTTCGTCGCGCAGCGTCTTCGCCGCGCGGCCGAGGCTGCGGGGCTCGACTGGGGGACCTCCGCGGGCACCGCTCAGGCGGTCACCGAGTCCAGCGCCGACCTGATCCTCGTCGGACCGCATCTGAAGGACCGCGCCGCCGATCTGCAGGAGGTCCTGCCGATGCCGGTCGCCGTGCTCCCCGACGACGTCTTCTCCGACCGCGACGGGCGCCGCACGCTCGCGCTCGTCCGCGCCCTCCTCGCTGACAACCGCACCTCTTCGGAAGGAAGATCATGACCGCCACACGCACCGTACGGATCGGCTCATCCCACGGCCTGCACGCCCGCCCCGCGAAGCTGTTCGCCCAGGCGGCGAAGGATTCGGGCATCGTCGTCACGATCGCGAAGGACTCGGGCAAGGCCGTCAACGCCGCCAGCATCCTCGGGGTGATCGCCCTGGCGATCGAGTTCGGCGACTACGTGACCCTCACCGCGGACGGCGAGAACGCCGAGGGCGTGCTCGACACGCTCACGGAGCTGCTGACCACCGACCACGACCAGGAGAGCGCCGGATGACCGAGCTCAGAGGAGTCGGGATCGGCCTGGGCGTCGCCCAGGGCCCCGTGGTGCGCATGACGGAGGCCATGCCCGCGCCGCAGAACACCACGAGCACCCTCGGCGCGGACGCCGAGCGGACGCGCGCCCGCGAGGCCGTCGCCGCCGTGGCGCAGGAGCTGACCACCCGAGGCGCGACCGCAGGAGGATCGGCGCAGGAGGTGCTCGAGGCCCAGGCGATGATCGCCGAGGACCCGACCCTCCAGGACGAGATCGACGAGCGTCTGAACGCCGGCGGCACCGCGGAGTGGGCTGTGCACGACGCCTTCGCCGGCTTCCGAGCGACTCTGGAGGCTGTCGGCGGCTACCTCGGCGAGCGCGCCGCAGACCTCGACGACATCGCCCAGCGGGTGCTCGCGCGGCTGCGCGGGGTCGACGCCCCCGGCGTGCCCGATCCCGGTCACCCGTTCGTCCTGGTCGCCCGCGACCTCGCTCCCGCTGACACCGCTCTGCTCGACCTGGAGAAGGTGCTCGCCCTCGTCACGTTCGACGGCGGACCCACGTCCCACACGGCGATCCTGGCCAGGGAGAAGGGCATCGTCGCGATCGTCGGCGCCGCAGCGGCCGCAGACCTCGCCACCGGCCAGACGGTCATCGTCGACGCCGCAGCCGGGATCGTCACGGCCGACCCGAGCGACGAAGAGAAGACCCGCGCCGCCGAGCGCGCCGCCGCACGCCTCTCGGCGGATGCGGCACCACTGACTCCCGGCGCCCTCGCCGACGGCACGCGCATCGCGCTGCTGGCGAATCTGGGAAAGCCTGCAGACGCGGCCGATGCCGTCGCGCGCGGGGCCGAGGGCGTCGGGCTCTTCCGCACGGAGTTCCTGTTCCTCTCCTCGGCGCAAGCTCCGACGATCGCGCAGCAGCGCGAGTCCTATCGCGAGCTGCTCGCGGCGTTCCCCGGCAAGAAGGTGGTCGTGCGGATGCTCGACGCGGGCGCCGACAAGCCGCTGGCGTTCCTCAACGACTCGCACGAGGAGAACCCCGCACTGGGGCTTCGCGGCCTGCGTGCTCTGCGCGCCAGCGAGGACATCCTTCGCGAGCAGCTCACGGCACTCGCGGAGGCGGATGCCGAGACCGACGCCGACCTCTGGGTCATGGCGCCGATGGTCGCCACCGTCGAGGAGACCGTGTACTTCACGACCCTCGCGCGTGAGTACGGCCTGAAGACGGCGGGAGTGATGGTCGAGGTGCCGTCGAGCGCGCTGCTCGCCGATCGGGTCCTGGCACACGCGGACTTCGCCTCGATCGGCACGAACGACCTCACACAGTACACGATGGCCGCCGACCGCCTGCTCGGTTCGGTGGCGGGCTTCCAGGACCCCTGGCACCCCGCCGTGCTGCGCCTCGTGCGCGAGGTGGGCGCCGCCGGCGCCCGGCTGGGCAAGCCCGTCGGGATCTGCGGAGAGGCCGCGGCCGATCCGCTGCTCGCCGTCGTGCTCATCGGCCTGGGAGCGACGAGTCTCTCCATGGCTCCGTCGGCCCTGGCCGACGTCCGTCGCATCCTCGCCACCCGCACCCTCGACGAGGCGCGCAGCCTCGCCGAGGCCGCCCTCGCCGCAGACGATGCGGCATCCGCCCGAACCGCCGTGACCACCCTCGCGGCTACCCTCCCTCAACACTGAAAGAGACCATCATGACGACGACGTCACCGGCTGCCACAACGCGCAGCCTCCGAACGGGCGTGCAGCGCTTCGGCACGTTCCTCTCGGGCATGATCATGCCGAACATCGCGGCATTCATCGCCTGGGGCTTCATCACCATGCTCTTCATCGCAGTCGGGTGGTTGGGCAACTGGCACCCGGTGTCCGACATCCTCGGCGGTTTTGGAAACGCCGACCTCATCGGCTGGCAGGGGGCGATGACGGCGCTGGCGACGACCGAGGACGGCACGACCTTCCCGCAGTACGTCGGGTTGGTCGGCCCGATGATCACCTACCTGCTTCCGCTCCTCATCGCCAACACCGCCGGCCGCATGGTCTACGGCGAGCGCGGGGGCGTCGTGGCGACGATCGCCACGATGGGCGTGATCGTCGGCACGAACATCCCGATGTTCCTCGGCGCGATGATCATGGGGCCCCTCGCCGGGTGGCTCACCAAGAAGATGGACAAGATCTGGGAAGGCAAGATCAAGGCCGGCTTCGAGATGCTGGTGAACAACTTCTCTGCCGGAATCCTCGGAATGCTGCTCGCGATCGCCGGGTTCTTCGCCTTCGGGCCGATCATGATCGCGATCAGCTCCTTCCTCGGCGGCATCGTGGACTGGCTCGTCGGCCACAGCCTGCTTCCTCTGCTCTCGATCATCGTCGAGCCGGCGAAGGTCCTGTTCCTGAACAACGCGATCAACCACGGTGTCTTCACCCCGCTCGCCCTGCAGCAGGCCGAGGAGACGGGCAAGTCCATCCTCTTCCTCATCGAGGCGAACCCCGGGCCCGGTATCGGACTGCTGCTCGCATTCACCTTCTTCGGCATCGGGGAGGCGAGGGCTTCTGCTCCGGGCGCGGCGATCATCCAGTTCTTCGGCGGCATCCACGAGATCTACTTCCCGTACGCGCTCAGCAAGCCGATGACGATCCTGGCGCTGATCGCCGGCGGCGCCACTGGTGTCACCACCAACATGGTCCTCGGTGGCGGGCTCTCGTTCCCTGCGGCTCCCGGCAGCATCATCGCCGTGTTCTTCGCGGCATCCAACCCCGCCGCCGGCGGCGTCGGCAACGTGCTCATCGTGCTGCTGTCCGTGCTGCTCGCCGCTGCGGTGACCTTCCTGCTCACCGCAGTCATCCTTCGGGCCTCTCGTAAGCGGGATCTCGAGGCCGAGGACAACTTCGGCGCAGCCATCGCGCAGACCGAGGCGAACAAGGGCAAGTCCTCGGCGGCGATGGACGCGCTGCGCGGCGCCACCGCAACCGCGACGTCCGAGTCCTCGACGACCGCGACGCTCGCCGCTCCGATCTCGAAGATCGTGTTCGCGTGCGACGCCGGCATGGGGTCCTCCGCCATGGGCGCGAGCGTGCTGCGCAACAAGTTCAAGAAGGCGGGCATCGAGGACCTCACGATCATCAACCAGGCGATCGCGAACCTCGACGGCACGGCCGATGTGGTCATCACCCAGCAGCAGCTGACCGACCGCGCGAAGGCGCAGTCCCCGAACTCGCTGCACGTCTCCGTCGACAACTTCATGAACTCTCCGAAGTACGAAGAGGTCGTCGAGATGGTCCAGGAACAGCGCGCCTCCGACGCGTGACAGACCGGCGGGGCGGATGCTGCGGCACCCGCCCCGCCACCACACTCAGAAAGGAAACACCATGAGCGTTCTCACCCCCGGACAGGTCCGCATCCACGCGGGGTCCGTCTCGCAGGAGGCGGCTCTCCAGGAGGCCACCGACATCCTCGTCTCCGTCGGCGCGGTGACGCCCGCCTACGTCGAGGCGATGCGTCAGCGCGAGGAGACCGTGTCCACGTTCATGGGCAACGGCCTGGCGATCCCGCACGGCACCAACGAGACGAAGGACGAGATCCTCGCGTCGGCCCTGTCCGTCGTGCGCTACGACGGCGGAGTCGACTGGGCGGGAGAGCAGGCCAACTTCGTGGTGGGCATCGCCGGCAAGGGCGACGAGCACCTCGAGATCCTCTCCCAGATCGCGATCCTGTTCTCCGATGACGACGAGGTCGCGAAGCTCGCGGCGGCGCAGACGGCCGACGAGCTGTACGCCCTCCTCTCGGCGGTGAACGCCTGATGAAGGCGGTCCACTTCGGCGCGGGCAACATCGGCCGCGGATTCGTCGGACTGCTGCTGCACGACGGCGGGTACGAGATCGTGTTCTCCGACGTCGCCGACGAGCTCGTCGACGCGATCAACGCGGCCTCGGAGTACACCGTGCACGAGGCCGGCCCCGGCGGAGTGGATCACGTCGTCACCGGCTTCCGGGCGGTCAACAGCCGTCTGGACCCGGATGCCGTCGCCGACGAGCTCTCCACGGCGGACATCGCGACGACCGCCGTCGGCCCCACGGTGCTGCGATTCGTGGCTCCGTCGATCGTCGCGGGGCTCCGTCGCCGCAGCGCGGACGCTCCTCCGCTGCAGATCATGGCCTGCGAGAACGCGATCGGCGCCACCGACCAGCTGCGTGCGGAGGTCGAGAAGGCCGCGGGGGTGGATGCCGCGGAGCTGCTGGCGAAGGCCGTGTTCGCGAACACCGCCGTCGACCGCATCGTTCCCGCTCAGGCGCCGGGGCAGGGCGTCGACGTCACGGTGGAGCCGTACGTCGAGTGGGCGATCGAGGCGGGGCCCTTCGGCGACTACCGTCCGTCGATCCCCGGGGCGCACTTCGTCGACGATCTCGCTCCGTACATCGAGCGCAAGCTCTTCACGGTCAACACCGGCCACGCGGCGACGGCCTACTTCGGCGCCCGCGTCGGGGCCACCTCGATCGCCGCGGCGCTGGCGGATCCCGATGTGGCGAGAAGCGTCGAAGCCGCCCTGGAGGAGACCTCTGCCGTCCTGACGGCCGAGCACGGGCTCGACCCGGCCGATCTCGCCGCGTACCGGGCGAAGATCCTGGAGCGCTTCCGCAACCCCGAGCTGGAGGACAGCGTCGACCGCGTCGGTCGTCAGCCGCTGCGCAAGCTCTCCCGCCACGAGCGCTTCATCGGCCCCGCCGCGATGGCGAGCGAGCGCGGCCTCTCCACAGCGGGGCTCGTCGCCGCGGTGTCGGCTGCACTCGAGTTCGTCGAACCGGCCGATCCGCAGGCTGTGGAACTGCAGCAGAGGCTGCATGACGAGGACGCCACGGCGCTGACCGCCGAGGTCACCGGACTCGATCCCGAGCATCCGCTGTTCCGCTCGATCCGGGATGCCGTGATCGCCCGCCAGGGGCAGCTCGGCGTCGTCTAGAGACTTCCTCCTGTGCTCCGGCCGGGGCGGTGCGATACGGTTACGATCGATTCACCGGACCCGACCGGAGCACAGCGATGTGCAGGGAGACTCATGAACACGTACGCCGTCATCGGCGCGGGGCCCTCCGGCCTCGCCGCCGCCAGAGCCCTGACCAGCCGTGGAATCCCGGTCGACGGCTACGAGGCCTCGCACGGGGTCGGCGGCCTCTGGGACATCTCGAACCCGCGCAGCACCATGTACGAGTCGGCGCACCTCATCTCCTCCCGGACGACGACCGAGTTCGCCGAGTTCCCGATGCGCTCGGACGTCGACTACCCGGGCCACCGGGTGCTGCTCGAGTACTTCCGCGAGTACGCCGAGCACTTCGGGCTCACCGGTCTCTTCCGCTTCGAGACCACGGTCACGCGTCTCGAGCCGCGTGACGGCGGCTGGGATCTCACCGCCACCGGTCCCGACGGGACGAGCACCCGCTGGTACGCGGGCGTCGTCCTCGCGAACGGCACCCTCGCCGAGCCGAACGTGCCAGTCTTCCCCGGCGAGTTCACCGGGGAGATCCTGCATACGAGCGCGTACAAGAGCGCGGCGCAGCTCGCCGGCAAGCGCGTGCTGCTGATCGGGGCGGGCAACTCCGGCTGCGACATCGCCGTGGATGCCGTGCACCACGCGGCATCCGTCGACATGAGCGTCCGCCGCGGCTACTACTTCGTCCCGCGCTACCTGTTCGGCAGGCCCAGCGACACACTGAACCAGGGGCGCCCCCTCCCCGCGCGCATCAAGCAGGCTGTCGACACCCGCGTGCTGAGGGCGTTCACGGGAGACCCCGTCCGGTTCGGATTCCCGAAGCCCGACTACCGCATCTACGAGTCGCACCCGATCGTGAACACGCTGATCCTCAACCACCTGGGGCAGGGCGATCTGCGTGTCCGTGCCGACATCGAGAGGTTCGACGGCCCGGTCGTGCGCTTCCGCGACGGGAGCACCGGAGAGTACGACCTGGTGATGCTGGCGACCGGCTACACGCTCGACTACCCGTTCGTCGACAAGACGCACCTGCACTGGCGCGGCGCCTCGCCGCGTCTGTTCCTGAACCTGTTCCCCGCCTCGTTCAACGGCCTCTACGTGATGGGCATGATCGAGGCGTCGGGCATCGGCTGGCAGGGGCGCTACGAACAGGCCGATCTGCTCGCCGCCTACCTGGATGCCGTCGAGACCGACCCCGCGCGCGCCGCGCGGTTCCGCGACCGCGTGACGGGCTCGCCGTGGCCGGACCTCACCGGCGGGTACCACTACCTGGGCCTGGACCGCATGGCGTATTACGTCAACAAGGACGCCTATCGCGGAGCCGTCCGCCACGAGAAGGACGCGCTGGAGGCCGGAGCGTGAACGTCGACGACGTCGTGCTGACGTTCTCCCCCGGGTCCCTCACCATCCTCAACATCGTCCTGGGCCTCATCATGCTGGGCATCGCGCTGGACACCTCCCCCGAGGACTTCCGGGTCGTCGCCAAGCATCCGAAGCCGTTCGTCATCGCGATCCTCGCGCAGCTGCTCCTGCTTCCCATCGCGACCTTCCTGCTCACCCTCGTGCTTCCCGTGGCGCCGTCGATGGCGCTGGGGATGCTGCTCGTCGCCTGCTGCCCACCGGGCAACATCTCTCAGGTCCTCACGCACCGCTCCGGGGGCAACGTCGCGCTGTCGGTCTCGCTCACCGCCGTGGGCAACCTCGTCTACATCGTCGCCATGCCCCTCAGCATCACGTTCTGGGGGTCTCTGCACCCGACGGCCCGCACGCTGCTCCGCTCCGTCGAACTCGACCCGTGGCGGATGCTCGTCGAGATCCTGCTGATCGTCGGTCTGCCGTTCGCGGTCGGGCTCCTGATCCGCGCGAAGCTCCCCGCACTCACCCGACGGGTGCAGCCCTTCGTGAAGTGGTTCAGCCTGCTCGCCCTGCTCGGCTTCATCCTCGTGGCGCTCGTGGGCAACTGGGCCGTCTTCGTGCAGGTGCTCGGGATCATCCTGCTCGTCGTCACGGTGCACGACGCGGTGGCGCTGGCGCTCGGCTACGGCACGGCCGTGGTCGGCGGGCTCGGCACCCGGGAGCGCAAGGCCATGACCTTCGAGGTCGGCATCCGCAACGCCGGTCTCGGTCTCGGCCTCGTGTTCCTGTTCTTCGACGGTCTCGGCGGCATGGCGATCGTCGCGGGCTGGTGGGGCATCTGGGACATCATCGCCGGCCTCGTGGTCGCCGGTCTCTGGGCGCGGCACACGAAGCATCGGACCGGCTCCGCCACCGGAGACGCGACGCTGAAGGCGGCGTCATGAGCCGCGTGCTCATCACCGGGGGCGGCGGGTTCCTCGGGTCGCACGTGGCCGCGGCTCTCGCCGTTCGCGAGGACGTCGAGCTCGTCGTCTCCGCCGACGTCCGCGCGGGAACTCCGCGCGACGGCATCGTCGACGAAGTGCTGGACGTCACGGATGCCGACGCGATCGCACCCGTGCTGCGGGCGCACCGGATCGACACGGTGGTGCACCTCGCCGCCATCGTCAACCCCGGACGCGACGTCGAGCTCGAGTACCGCGTCGACGTGACCGGCTCCGCCCAGGTGCTCGCGGCCTGCGTCGAGACCGGTGTGCGCCGGATCGTCGTGTCCAGCTCCGGGGCGGCCTACGGCTACCACCCTGATAACCCGGACTGGATCGACGAGGACCAGCCGCTGCGGGGCAACGACGCCTTCCCGTACTCGCGGCACAAGCGCCTGGTCGAGGAGATGCTCGCCTCCTACCGAGACACGCACCCTGAGCTGGAGCAGGTGGTGTTCCGCATCGGCACCATCCTCGGTCCGACCGTGCGCAACCAGATCACCGCGCTCTGGGACGGCCGGCGCCTCCTGCGCATCGCCGGCTCCGACTCCCCTTTCGTGTTCGTCTGGGTCGACGACGTGGCCGCAGCGATGGTGCGCGCGGCGACGGACGGCCCTGCGGGGATCTTCAACGTCGCCGGCGACGGACGGATGACGGTGCCCGAGATCGCCGCACGACTCGGCAAACCCCCGCTCGTGCTGCCCGCCTGGGCGTTGTCGGCCGGCCTGCGGATCGGAAGGACGCTGCGGCTCACCGAGCACGGCCCGGAGAAGGTGCCGTTCCTCCGCTACCGTCCGGTGCTGGCCAACGCACGGCTGAAGGATGTCTTCGGGTTCGCTCCTTCACGCACGTCGGCCGAGGCTTTCGAGGAGTACCTCGCGACGCATCCGGGGGTCGCTCGCCGCTGACGAGCGGATCAGCCGAGCACGGCGTCGAGGAGCGGATGCAGGTGTCTCGTGCCGAGCACCGTCGCCGCCGACCGCGCCCCGGCTGCCAGCGCCTCCGGAACCGCAGCGCCCGACAGCCGCGCGTCGAGGACGCCCGCGAGGAACGCGTCGCCCGCGCCGTTCGTGTCGACCACGTCAACGGGCTCCGCCGCCACACGGTGCTCGACGCCATCGGCATCCACCCCGACCGCACCGTCGGAGCCGAGGGTGCACACCGCGAGTCCGGCGCCACGATCGATGCACGAGCGCAGGAAGGCGACAGGATCGGCGAGCCTGTCGGCATTGCAGAAGACGACATCCGCCGCCTCCAGGAAGGGCAGGTGGAACTCCGCCTCGCCGTCGTAGTCGTGCACGTCGACCCAGAGCGGTCGTCCGCTCTCTCGGGCGAGGGGCAGCATCCGCAGCGGCTCGGCGGCGAGATCGAGCACGATCGCATCGGCTGCGGCCATCGCGGCGCGCAGCTCGTCGTCATCGTCGCCCGCGGTGGCGGCGGGGGTCGAGAGGTACAGCGAGACCCGCGCGCCCGCTCGGGTCATCAGGTTGATGTGGCGTTCGGTCGTACCGATACCCCAGCGCACCGGCACTCCGGCAGCGCTCAGTGCGGCGCGCACACGGTCTCCGTGCTCGTCAGCCCCCGACTGCGCGTAGAGCAGCACGGAGCGACCGAGCCCGGTGAGACTCAGCGCCTTCCCCGCGCTGGTGCCGCCGACGGTGTCCCAGCCCGCCTCGGCGAACTGCATGTGCGGCACCGGTTCGGGGAGCCTGTCGAGCACCACGATCGAGTTCCAGGAGGCAGGACCGGCGATCACGACGGAGGCGGAGGGCATGCCCCCATCCTGCCGCAGCGGGCGCACTCAGCCGATGCGCTTGATCAGCGAGTCCACCGTCATCCCGTAGTCGATCCGCACCACCGGCAGCGCGAGCTTGTCGGTGCCGATCCCCACGAGTCCCGGCTCGATGGTGCGTGCCATCTCGTAGCCCGCCTGCGTCACGCCCTGCTTCGCCGTGTCGTTG
This sequence comes from Microbacterium sp. LWH10-1.2, assembly GCF_038397765.1. NCBI lineage: Bacteria > Bacillati > Actinomycetota > Actinomycetes > Micrococcales > Microbacteriaceae > Microbacterium > Microbacterium sp. LWH10-1.2. The sequence goes on along the minus strand of NZ_CP151638.1, from coordinate 828,773 downwards.
TAGTGTCCGTACGGATAGGCGATCACCTGGCGCACACCGAGGATGTCCCCCGAGGTGTTGAGATCGGCGGCGATCTGATCCGCCGTCCAGTTGACCATGCGGCCCTTGCCGTTGTCGCCGGCCTGGTGCATGTCGTGGGTGTGCGAGCGCCGCTGCACGTAGATCGACGGCGCAGGATCCTGTCGAGCGGCCGTGATCATGAACGACGTCGACAGCAGCTTGTACCTGTCGATCACCGGGACGGCGAGATCGAACCAGGTCTGGTCGGCGTCGTCGTCGGTGATGATCACGGAGCGCGCAGGCAGATAGAGCTTCCCGTCGATGAAGGCGCTGAGCTCGTCCCAGGTGGGGAGGTAGAAGCCGGTCGTCGCGATGTGGTTCATCTGCGCGTCGAAGTCGCCGATGTACGCGTAGTTGCCGCGCAGCCAGCCCTTCTCCCCCTCGGGGTTCGCCGTGAACTGGTGGTACATGAGGATCGGGATCTTCGCGTTCTCCGCGACGTTCTCCTCCGGCGTCTTCCACGAGGCGAAAAGCTCGACCTGCTGGTCGGTGCACACCACGGGATCGGCGCCGTTCACACGGGCCGCCGGGTCGAACGCCGCCGCTGCTGCCGCCGTGGGATACCAGCCCGCGAATACCTTCCCCTCGATCGCCGGGATCGGGAGGTTCTGATACAGCCCCGCCTGCGACTGCAGCAGGGGATCGGCGGGAGCGCCCTCTCCCGAGAACGTCACCGCGCACGCCTGCGGATCGTCGGCATCGGCGACCAGCTGCTGGGCAGGGGTGAGCGGATGCTCGATCATCCCCGCCTCCGCGCGCGGGACGGGCTCCTCGGGAGCGCGTCCAGCAATCCAGGCGTAGGCCCCGGCCGCTCCCCCTCCCAGGAGCACCACCGCGGTGATGATGAATGCAATGACCTTGCGCTTGCGCTTCCCCCCGGCCATCGTGATCTAGATGTCGAAGCCTTCGGCGATCATCTCGACGAGCTCTTCCCGCTCCTCGACCGGGAGGAAGGCCGCAGCAGCGGCGTTGAACTGGAAGGTCTCCAGGTCGTCGAGGTCGTACTCGAAGGCCTCGACGAGCAGGGCCAGCTCGCGGGTGAGCGAGGTGGCGCTCATGGTGCGGTTGTCGACGTTCACCGTCACGGCGAAGCCGAGCTGGTAGAGCAGGTCGAAGGGGTGGTCGGCGAGCGTCCTGCCCCACTTCTCGATCGCGCCGGTCTGCAGGTTCGACGAGGGCGAGAGCTCGAGCGGGATCTCGCGATCGCGCACCCAGCGGGCGAGGTCGCCGAACTGCACCTGCACCTCGTCGCCCTCCTCCGTGATCACCTCGAGGTCCTCGGCGATGCGCACGCCGTGACCGAGGCGCAGCGCGCGGCCGTCGAGCAGTGCAGAGCGGATCGATGCGAGACCGGCCGCCTCTCCGGCATGCACGGTGACCGGGAAGAAGTTCTCGGCGAGGTAGTCGAACGCCGCACGGTGGTTGGACGGCGGGAAGCCGTCCTCCGGACCGGCGATGTCGAAGCCCACGGCTCCGCGACCGCGGAAGTCCACCGCGAGCTCCGCGATCTCACGCGCACGGTCGGTGTGCCGCATCGCGGTGATCAGCTGGCCGACGCGGATGCTGCGACCCGCGCGGTCGACGGCGTCCTCGCCCTCCTCGATGCCCTGCTGCACGGCCTCGACGGTCTGCTCCAGCGTGAGGCCGCGCGCGAGATGCTGCTCCGGCGCCCAGCGGACCTCGCCGTAGATGACGCCGTCGGCCGCCAGGTCCTGCACGAACTCCCGGGCGACCCTGGTCAGGCCCTCCTGCGTCTGCATGACGGCGGTCGTGAGGTCGAAGGTCTTCAGGTACTCGACGAGCGACCCGGAGTCGCTCTTCGTCGCGAACCACTTCCCGAGTTCGACGGGGCTGCTCTCCGGCACCTCGAGCCCGATGGCATCCGCGAGCTCGATGATGGTGGCCGGGCGCAGAGCGCCGTCGAGGTGGTCGTGCAGCGACACCTTCGGCAGGCTGCGCAGTGACGCTCCCTGAATGGAGACGTCGCCGTTCGCGTCGATCGACATGGAAGTTCCTCTCGGTCGCAGGTTCGCTCTGTACAGGCTAGCGGTCGGCGCTCAGGCCGTGATGCGCTCGCGCACGATCGGGCCGGAGGCCGGAGCCTCGTCGCCGATCTCCCACGAGCCCGCGAGAGCCTCGAGCGCGCGGGGGAACCGCGCCTCGTCGGCCGCGGACAGCGTGAACAGCGGCTGCCCCGCCACGACACGGTCGCCGGGCTTGGCGTGCAGATCGATGCCCGCCTCGAAGACCACGGGGTCCTCGGCCCTGGCACGGCCGGCGCCGAGACGCCACGCGGCGATCCCGAACGGGAGCGCATCCATGCGCGACACGACGCCGTCGGCGTCCGCCGTGACGACGTGCGTCTCGCGAGCGGTCGGCAGCGCGGCATCCGGGTCGCCGTCCTGGGCGCGGATCATCGCCTTCCAGCTGTCCATCGCACGTCCGTCGTCGAGCGCCTTCTCCACATCGGCATCCGGCTGTCCGGCGAGGGCGAGCATCTCCTTGGCCAGGGCGAGGGTGAGCTCACGCACGTCGGATGGGCCGCCGCCGGCGAGCACCTCGACCGATTCGCGCACCTCGTTGGCGTTGCCGATCGCGAGTCCGAGCGGCACGTTCATGTCGGTCAGCAGCGCCGTGGTCGCCACGCCGGAGTCGGTGCCCAGCGCGACCATCGTGCGGGCCAGCTCGCGGGCGCGGTCGATGTCCTGCATGAACGCGCCGGAGCCGAACTTCACGTCCAGCACCAGAGCATCGGTGCCCTCGGCGATCTTCTTCGACATGATGCTCGACGCGATCAGCGGGATCGCCTCGACCGTGCCGGTGACGTCGCGCAGGGCGTAGAGCTTCTTGTCGGCGGGGGCGAGGCCGGAGCCCGCCGCGCAGATCACGGCGCCGACGTCGCTCTGCATCTGCGCGAACATCTCCTCGTTGCTGAGCGCCGCGCGCCAGCCGGGGATCGACTCGAGCTTGTCGAGCGTGCCACCCGTGTGGCCGAGACCGCGTCCGGAGAGCTGTGGCACCGCGACGCCGAACACGGCGACGAGCGGGGCGAGCGGAAGGGTGATCTTGTCGCCGACGCCGCCGGTGGAGTGCTTGTCGACGGTCTTCTTGCCCAGGCTCGCGAAGCTCATGCGCTCCCCCGTGGCGATCATCGCGTCGGTCAGCACCCGGATCTCGTCGCGCTCCATGCCGCGCTGGAACACGGCCATCGCGAACGACGCCATCTGCGCGTCGGACACGTAGCCGCGGGTGTAGGCGTCGACCATCCAGCGCAGCGCCGGCTCGGGGACCATCCCGCCGTCGCGCTTCGCGCGGATCACGTCGACGGCGTCGAAGGGCTCAACAGACATCAGCGAACGTCCTCAAGGTCTCGGGGGCCGAACGCATCCGGCAGTACTTCATCGATGGTGCGGATGCCGGAGACGGTCTCCAGGAGCATCCCGGGCATGGCGTGCTCGAACAGCAGCTGGCGGCAGCGGCCGCACGGCATGATCGTCTCGCCGTCGTTGTTGACGCACACGAAGGCGACGAGCTTGCCGCCGCCCGACATGTGCAGATCGCCGACCAGCGCGCACTCCGCGCACAGCGTCACTCCGTAGGAGGCGTTCTCGACGTTGCATCCGGCGACGACCCGGCCGTCGCTGACCAGTGCGGCGGCGCCGACCCGGTAGCGCGAGTACGGCGCGTACGCCTTCGTCATGGCATCGGTCGCGACCTGTCTCAGGTCGTCCCAGTCGATGTCGGTCATGTCTCTCCTAGGACTTGATGTACGGATCGCCGTCGGCCGCCGGCGGACGGGAGCGTCCGACGAGGCCTGCCACGGCGAAGATCGTGACGACGTACGGCAGCATCAGCATGAACTGGCTGGGCACCGGGGAGCCGATGACGCTCAGCACGCCCTGCAGGTTCGTCGCGAAGCCGAACAGCAGCGCCGCCAGCGTGGCCTTGATCGGGTCCCACTTTCCGAAGATCACGGCGGCGAGGGCGATGAAGCCCGCACCAGCGGTCATCTCGGGGTTGAACCGCGGCACGGAGACGAGCGTGTAGAACGCGCCGCCCATGCCGGCGATGGCGCCGGCGATCAGCACGTTCATGTAGCGCGTGCGGGCGACGTTGATGCCCACGGTGTCGGCGGCCTGCGGGTGCTCGCCGACGGCGCGCATGCGCAGACCCCACCTGGTGCGGTACATGCCGAACCACACGACGAACACGACGATGTACATGAGGTACACGACGATCGTCTGTCGGAACAGGATCGGCCCGAGGATCGGGATCTCGCTGAGGAGCGGGATCGGCAGCACCTCGAACGGGGTGACCGTGTTCAGGGTCGCCTGGTTGGGCGCGAGCACCTGCCGGAACAGGAAGGTCGTGACGCCGATGACCAGCACGTTCAGCACGACGCCGACGATGACCTGGTCGACGTAGTAGGTGATGGCGAAGACGCCGAGGATCAGCGCGACGAGCACGCCCGCCGCCATCGCGGCGATGAGCCCAGCCCACGGGGAGCCGGTGGCCGACCCGACGATCGCCGCCGTGAAGGCGCCGGCCAGCAGCTGGGCCTCGATGGCGATGTTCACCACGCCGGCCCGCTCGCCGATCACGCCGCCCAGGGCACCGAAGATCAGCGGAGTGGCGAGTGCCAGTGCACCGCCGAGCAGACCGATCATCGGCAGCGTGCCCGAGCTGCCTGCGGCGGCCCATGACAGGAAGCCGAAGATCAGCGCGATCGCGAAGACGGCGGTGAGCCACAGCGGGATGGCGCGTCGCTTCGACGCCAGGAACCACGCCGCAGCGGAGATCGCGGCCGCGATGATCACGGCGATCCACGCGGTCGCGGTACCGGGCACGACGAGGTTCGGGATCGCGATCAGCTCGGAACCAGCGGTGAGCTTGAACGTCGAGTCGCCCGGACGGGACACGAGCAGCGGAAGCAGCGCGAACAACACGGTGACCACGCTGAAGATGATCGGTGTCTTCCAGGAGACGACCGCGACGGTACGGGGCTCTGCATCGAGAGTCTGCACGCTCATGCCGACACCTCCTTCTTCGCGGCGCGACGCTGTCGGCGGCTCGCGCGACCGGGCTGCGGGAGACCGAACATGGCCCGCACGAGCGGCGGCGCCGCGATGAACAGCACGATCAGGGACTGCACGACGAGGACGATCTCGATCGGCACCCCCTGGGACGCCTGCATCGTGAATCCACCGGTCTTGAAGGCGCCGAACAGGAGTCCTGCGCCCAGGATGCCGAGCGGGCGCGAGCGCCCGAGCAGGGCGACCGTGATCGCATCGAAGCCGATGCCCGCGTCGATGCCGCCGCTGAAGCCCTTCGGCTCGGTGCCGAGCACCTGGCTGACGCCGGCGAGGCCGACGAGGGCTCCGGCGATGAGCATGACCGTGAAGTACATGCGCCCCACCGAGATGCCGGCGGTGCGGGCGGCTGCGGGGTTCTCCCCCACGGCGCGGAAGCGGAAGCCGAGGCTCGAGCGCTCCAGCAGCCACCACGTGATGGCCACCGCGACGAGGGCGAGGAGGAAGCCGAGGTGCAGCTTGTACATCGGGCCGAGGATGAGCGGGAAGATCGCGTTCTCCGCCATGGGCGCGGTCTTCGGGTTGTTCGAGCCCGGCGCCTGCAGCAGTCCCTGCGTCGCCAGCATCCAGGCCAGGAGGTAGAACGCGATGTGGTTGAGCATGATCGTCACGATCACCTCGTGCGCACCGGTGCGAGCCTTGAGGAGACCGGCGATGCCGGCCCAGATCGCACCGGCGACGATGCCGGCGATGAGCGCGGCGATCATGTGCAGCGGGAACGGGAGGTCCCATGCGGTGGCGACGTATCCGGCAGCGGCAGCCGCCATCAGCATCTGCCCCTGGCCGCCGATGTTGAAGAGGCCGGCGCGGAACGCGAGTCCGACGCCGAGGCCGGCCGCGATCAGCGGCGTGGCGAACTTCAGCGTCTCCGTCAGCGGACGGATGCCGATGAGGAAGGAGTCGGCGTTGAAGTTGTAGATCGATCCGCGGAAGAGAGCGGCGTACGCGCCTCCGACGGCGCTGCCGATCGCGTTCAGCGTGTCCATGGGCGCCGCGAAGAAGTAGCTCGACGCCGCCTGGACCTCGGGGTCCGTCAGCGCGATCATGAGCGAGCCGACGATGATGGCCGCGAGCACGGCGAGGACCGAGACGAGGGCGTTGCCGCTGACGATCTCGGTGAGAGCGGCGCGCCACTTCGAGGGCGCCGGAGCCTCCGGCGCGGTCGTGGCCGCGTCGGGCTGGGTCTGGGCGGAGGTCATGCCTGGGCTCCTTCGTTCGCGGCGCCTGCCATCATCAGACCGAGGGTGTCGCGCGGGGTGTCTCCCGGGACGATGCCGACGATCTTGCCGCGGTACATCACCAGGATCCGATCGGCGAGGGCGGTGACCTCGTCGAGCTCGGTGGAGATCACGATCACGGGGACGCCGGAGTCGCGCGTCTCGATCACGCGCTTGTGGATGAACTCGATCGAGCCGACGTCGACGCCGCGGGTCGGCTGCGCTGCCACGAAGAGCGACAGGTCGCGGCTCAGCTCGCGGGCGAGCACGACCTTCTGCTGGTTGCCGCCCGAGAGACGCCCTGCGGCCTGCGTCGGCCCCTGGGTCCTGATGTCGAACTCGGCGATCTTCTCGCGGGCGAAGTCATCGCGCACGCGCAGCTGGAGGGCGCCGTTTTTCACGAACGGGGCGCCGTTGGAGCGGTCGAGCATGAGGTTCTCGGCGATCGAGAACTCCTTCACGAGACCGTCGACGCCGCGGTCCTCGGGGACGAAGCCGACGCCGACGTCGAGGATCTGCTTGACGGTGCGGCCGACCAGCTCCTCGCCGTTCAGGCGGATGCTGCCGCGGACCCTGTCCTGCAGGCCCATCAGCGCCTCGGTGAGCTCGGTCTGGCCGTTGCCCTGCACGCCGGCGATGGCGAGGACCTCGCCGCCGCGGACCTCGAAGGAGGCCTCGTCGACGAGGACCGCTCCGGTGACGTCCGTCACGGTGAGGTTCTCGACCACCAGGGAGTTGGTGCGGAGGTTCGGGGCGTCCTTGTGGACGGTGAGCTCGACCGCACGGCCGACCATGAGGGAGGCGAGCTCGGTGTTCGACGCGGTCGGGGAGGCCTCTCCGACGACCTTGCCGAGACGGATCACCGTGATGCGGTCGGCGACCTCGCGGACCTCACGGAGCTTGTGGGTGATGAAGACGATGGCGGTGCCCTGCTCCTTGAGCTGGCGCATCGTCGCCATGAGCTCGTCGGTCTCCTGCGGGGTGAGCACGGCGGTCGGCTCGTCGAAGACCAGGATGCTGGCCTCGCGCGACAGCGCCTTGATGATCTCGACCCGCTGCTGCACGCCGACGGGGAGGTCCTCGACGACGGCGTCCGGATCGACGTCGAACCCGAAGCGGTCGGAGATCTCCTTGACCTGGCGGCGGGCGGCGGCGAGGTCGAGGCGACCGCCGAAGGTGGTCTTCTCGTGGCCCAGCATCACGTTCTCCGCCACGGTGAAGACGGGGACGAGCATGAAGTGCTGGTGCACCATGCCGATGCCCGCGTTCATCGCGTCGCCGGGGCCGGAGAAGTGCTGCACGACGTCGTCGATGAGGATCTCGCCCTCGTCGGCCTGGTAGAGGCCGTAGAGGACGTTCATCAGGGTCGATTTTCCTGCGCCGTTCTCGCCGAGAAGGCAGTGGATCTCTCCGGGCTGGACGACCAGGTCGATGTGGTCGTTGGCCGTCAGTGCGCCGAACCTCTTCGTTATGCCGCGCAGCTCGAGCTTCATGTGTCCGATCCTATTCATGACATCGCCGTGCTGCCCAGAGATCGCCCGGGCAGACGACATCGGGGAGGCCGACTGGGCCGGCCTCCCCGATGCTGTGGTGGTTGTTACTCGCTGAGGTACGAGGTGACCTTGATCTTGCCGGAGATGATGTCCGCCTTGATCGTGTCGACCTTCTTCACGAGCTCGGCGTCGACCTTGCTCTCGAAGTTGTGCAGCGGGGCGATGCCCACGCCCTCGTTCTCGAGGGTGCCGATGTACGGCTCACCGGAGAACTTGCCCTCTGCGCTGGACTTGACGGCCTCGTAGGTCGAGACGTCCATGGCCTTGAGCACCGAGGTGAGCACGAAGTCGGCCGTGGTCGGGTCGGTGTTGAAGAGGTCGGCGTCGGCGCCGATCAGCGCGATGTCCTTGCCCGAGTCCTTGATGGCCTGGAGGCCGGACTGGTAGATCGGACCGCCGACCGGGAAGAGCACGTCGACACCCTGGTCGATGATGTTCGTCGCGGTGGTCTTCGCGTCCTGGTTGGCCTCGAAGCCACCCGTGAAGGAGCCGGTCTTGCCGTCCCAGCCGATGACCTCGACGGCCGTGCTGTTCTCGGTGTTGTAGTAGTCGACGCCCTGCTTGAAGCCGTCCATGAAGATCGTGACGGTCGGGAACTCCATGCCGCCGTACGTTCCGACCTTGCCGGTCTTGCTGTAGCCGGCGGAGAGGTAGCCAGCGAGGAACGCGGCCTCGGCCGTGTTGTAGAGCAGCGGCTTGACGTTGTCGGGCTTGCTGTCGCCGCCCGCGTCGTCGATGAGGATGAAGTCGGTGTCGGGGTTGGCGGTCGCCGCGTCGACGGTCGCCTGCGAGAGCGCGAAGCCGACGGTGACGATCGTGTTGCAACCCTCGGAGACCATGTTGTCGATGTTGGGGCCGTACTCGGTCTCGGCGTTCGACTCGGCCTTCTTGAGCGTCACGCCCAGCTCTTCGGCGGCCTTGTTCGCGCCCTCGAAGGAGAGCTGGTTGAACGACTTGTCGTCGAAGCCTCCGGCGTCGGAGACGATGCACGGAGTGAAGTCGGATGCAGCGGGCTTGTCAGAGCCGCCCGGCTTGTCGGTCGGAGCCTGGCCACAGCCGGCGAGGGCGAAGATGACGCCCGCGGCGACGGCTGCGCTCAGCAGCTTCTTGGTGGTGGAGATGGTCAACTCATGCCTCCCTCAGCGAACCCGCGGCCATCGCGGATCGCTCAAAGTTACCTACTGTTTCGACGTTTGGGCATATCCGGCCCGCACCTGCTGGCGAATGGTTACAAAGCTGAAATCAATCCAGCAGATGAGCATGCAAGCGTGCTCATCAGAGCACGTCGCCTCGCCCCGTCAGCTTCAGCGACTCGACGACGCCCTTGACGCGCTGCGCATGCTCGACGGTGGTCACCAGCAGGGCGTCCGGGGTGTCCACCACCACGATGTCCTTCACCCCGACCAGGCTGATCACGCGGCTCGTCTGACTCACGAGGATGCCGCTCGCCGCATCCGACAGCACCCTGGCCTTGGGGCCGAGCACGGCGAGGTCGTTCTTGCGGCCGTTGGTGATGAGCTTGGTGAGAGAGGCGAAGTCGCCCACGTCGTCCCAGTCGAAGTGGCCGGGCACCACGGCGAGGCGGCCGCGCTGGGCCGCGGGCTCCGCGACGGCGTAGTCGATGGCGATCTTCTTCAGGCGGGGCCAGATGCGGTCGACGGCGGGGCCGCGACGGTCCCGGTCGTCCCACGCCTCGGCGAGCTCGATGAGCCCCGCGTGCAGCTCCGGCTCGTTGATCGCCAGCTCGTCGAGCAGCACGCTCGCCTTGGCGATGAACATGCCCGCGTTCCAGAGATAGCTGCGGTCGGCGATGTACGCCTTGGCGGTCTCCAGGTCGGGCTTCTCGACGAAGCTCTCCACGAGAGAGGCCTCGCGGGCGCCGTCGACGACGAGCTCCTCCCCCTGCTTGATGTAGCCGAAGCCGATGGCGGGCTCGGTCGGCGTGATGCCGATCGTGCAGATGTACCCCTCGCGCGCGACCTCGACGGCATCCCGCACGGCGAACTCGAATACGCGGGTGCCGCGGATCACGTGGTCGGCGCTGAACGAGCCGATGATCACGTCGGGGTCGCGGCGGTGCAGGATCGCGGCGGCCAGGCCGATCGCCGCCGCCGACTCGCGCGGCTCCGACTCGAGGAAGACGTTGAGATCGGGGATGTCGGGGAGCTGCTCCTCCACCGCGGCGCGATGCGCGCGGCCGGTGACCACGGCGATCCTGTCGTGCCCGGCGAGCGGCTCCAGCCTGTCCCACGTGTCACGCAGCAGCGAATGACCAGAGCCGGTGAGGTCGTGCAGGAACTTGGGGGCGTCCGCCCGCGACAGCGGCCAGAGCCTGCTCCCGATGCCGCCAGCAGGGATCACCGCGTAGAAGTCCTTGATCGGTTGGGTCACCTGGCCAGAGTACCCGCCGCCCATCATGCGCACAGGCTCTCGACACCATGCGGAAATCCTCTCGACATCGAGACACTTAGGTTGCCCTTCGTCGCTCTCAGCGATCTGACAGGAATAGGATGGACACCGATCGGCCGTGCCTGATGTGATGACAGGCTCACACTTGGACCACGCACTGCACGCGACCGAGTCACTTCGATCCAGGGAGGACGACCGTGTCCACAAGCGCTCGCTTGACACCGTCGATTTCGGAAACCACGTCAAAGACCCCGCGCGGCACCCTCTATCGGGGCCGCGAAGGCATGTGGTCGTGGGTGCTTCATCGCATCACCGGAGTCGCCATCTTCTTCTTCCTGTTGGTGCATGTGCTCGACACAGCGCTCATCAGGGTGTCGCCGGAGGCGTACAACGCGGTGATCGGCACCTACAAGAACCCGATCATGGCGCTGGGCGAGGTCGTACTGGTCGCCGGCATCGTGTTCCACGCGATGAACGGCCTGCGCATCATCGCGGTCGACTTCTGGTCGAAGGGCGCCAAGTACCAGCGTCAGCTGTTCTGGGTCGTCATCGGCGTCTGGGCCGTGCTGATGGCCGGCTTCGTGCCGCGCCACCTCGCGCTCGCGTTCGCCGGCTTCGGAGGAGGACACTGATGACCGCTCAGACCGTCGCGGCCCCGATCCGCCGTCAGCGCGGATTCAACCTCGAGAAGTGGGGCTGGCTCTTCATGCGCGGCTCCGGCATCGTGCTCGTGGTGCTGATCTTCGGCCACCTCTTCATCAACCTGATGGTCGGCGAGGGCATCCACGCCCTCGACTTCGCATTCATCGCCGGCAAGTTCGCCACGCCGTTCTGGCAGTGGTGGGACGTGCTGATGCTGTGGCTCGCGCTCATCCACGGCGCCAACGGCATGCGCACCATCGTCAACGACTACGTCACGAACAACACGGCACGCAAGGTGCTCATCTGGGCACTGGGCCTCGCAGCCGGCCTCCTCATCCTCCTCGGCACGCTCGTGGTCTTCACGTTCGACCCGTGCCTCGGAGTGACCGAGTCGAGCACCCTGTGGGACACCTGCCAGGCCGTGGCTAACTGATAGAGAAGGCATACGAAAAAGTGACTACTGAGGCGCAGGAGTCCGTCGTCCGCGACGGCGTGCACTACCACCAGTTCGACATCGTCATCGTGGGCGCCGGCGGCGCCGGCATGCGCGCCGCCATCGAGGCGGGTCCCGGGGCCAGGACCGCGGTGATCTCCAAGCTCTACCCGACGCGCTCCCACACGGGAGCAGCGCAGGGTGGCATGGCCGCCGCCCTCGCGAACGTCGAGGAGGACAGCTGGGAGTGGCACACCTTCGACACGGTCAAGGGCGGCGACTACCTCGTCGACCAGGACGCGGCGGAGATCCTCGCCAAGGAGGCGATCGACGCGGTCATCGACCTCGAGAACATGGGCCTGCCCTTCAACCGCACCCCCGAGGGCAAGATCGACCAGCGCCGCTTCGGCGGTCACACCGCCGAGCACGGCAAGACCCCTGTCCGCCGCGCCTGCTACGCCGCGGACCGCACGGGGCACATGATCCTGCAGACGCTGTTCCAGAACTGCGTCAAGCTCGGCATCAACTTCTTCAACGAGTTCTACGTGCTCGACCTGCTGACGGTGAAGGATGCCGACGGCAAGACCCAGGTCTCTGGCGTCGTCGCCTACGACCTCGCCACGGGCGAGCTGCACGTCTTCCAGGCCAAGGCCGTGATCTTCGCGACCGGCGGCTTCGGCAAGATCTTCAAGACCACCTCGAACGCGCACACCCTCACGGGAGACGGCGTCGGCATCGTGTGGCGCAAGGGCCTCCCCCTCGAGGACCTGGAGTTCTTCCAGTTCCACCCCACCGGCCTCGCCGGCCTCGGCATCCTCCTCACCGAGGGCGCCCGCGGCGAGGGCGCGATCCTGCGCAACGCCTCGGGCGAGCGCTTCATGGAGCGCTACGCCCCGACCATCAAGGACCTCGCTCCGCGTGACATCGTCGCCCGCTGCATGGTGCAGGAGGTCCTCGACGGCCGCGGCGCCGGGCCCCACAAGGACTACGTGCTGCTCGACTGCACGCACCTCGGCGCGGAGGTCCTGGAGACCAAGCTCCCAGACATCACCGAGTTCGCCCGCACGTACCTGGGCGTCGACCCGGTCGTCGAGCCGGTCCCCGTGATGCCGACAGCGCACTACGCGATGGGCGGCATCCCCACGAACAACAACGGAGAGGTGCTGGCGGACAACGACACGGTCGTCCCCGGTCTCTACGCCGCCGGCGAGTGCGCGTGCGTCTCGGTGCACGGAGCCAACCGTCTCGGCACCAACTCGCTGCTGGACATCAACGTGTTCGGCAAGCGCAGCGGCCGCAACGCGGTCGAGTACGTCAAGACCGCGGAGTTCGTCCCGCTGCCCGAGAACCCGGCGGCATTCGTCTCCGACATGCTCGAGGGACTGCGGAACAACCAGGGCACCGAGCGCATCGCCGTGCTGCGCAAGACGCTGCAGGACGAGATGGACAAGGGCGCTCAGGTGTTCCGCACCCACGAGTCCCTGCAGCACGTGCTCGGCGTCATCGCCGACCTGCGCGAGCGGTACAAGAACGTCCACGTCGACGACAAGGGCCACCGATTCAACACCGATCTGCTCGAGGCCGTCGAGCTGGGCTTCCTGCTCGACATCGCCGAGGTCGTCGTCTACGCGGCGCAGAACCGCGAGGAGAGCCGCGGCGGCCACATGCGCGACGACTTCCCGAAGCGCGACGACGAGAAGTACATGCAGCACACGATGGCGTACCTCACGGGAGACGCGCACTCCGCCGACCCGAGCGACCACATCCGGCTGGACTGGAAGCCCGTCGTGTTCACGAAGAACGAACAGGGCGAGTTGAACTACCCGCCGATGGAGAGGAAGTACTGAGCATGGCGAACGCAGTCGCAGAAGCACCGGCAGCAGACTCGGCATCCGAGGTCATCCAGTCCTTCATCGTCACCTTCAACATCCGCCGTTTCGACCCCGAGGTCGACGCGGAGCCGCACTGGGTCGACTACGACGTGGAGCTCTACTCCACCGACCGCGTGCTCGACGCGCTGCACAAGATCAAGTGGGAGGTCGACGGCTCGCTGACCTTCCGCCGCTCGTGCGCCCACGGCATCTGCGGCTCCGATGCGATGCGCATCAACGGCCGCAACCGCCTCGCCTGCAAGACGCTGATCAAGGACCTCGACATCTCGAAGCCGATCTACGTCGAGGCGATCAAGGGTCTGCCGCTGGAGAAGGACCTCGTCGTCGACATGGAGCCGTTCTTCGCCTCCTACCGCGAGGTGCAGCCGTTCCTGGTGGCGAGCTCCGTGCCCGAGAAGGGCAAGGAGCGCATCCAGACCATCGCCGACCGCGAGATCTTCGACGACACCACCAAGTGCATCCTGTGCGCCGCGTGCACCTCGTCGTGCCCCGTGTTCTGGACCGACGGGCAGTACTTCGGCCCGGCCGCGATCGTCAACGCGCACCGCTTCATCTTCGACTCGCGCGACGACAACGCCGCCGTGCGCCTCGACATCCTCAACGACAAGGAGGGCGTGTGGCGCTGCCGCACGACCTTCAACTGCTCCGAGGCCTGCCCCCGCGGCATCGAGGTGACCAAGGCCATCGCCGAGGTCAAGCAGGCGGTTCTCCGCGGTCGTCCCTGACCTCTCTCGCGCTGTTCGACACGCCTCCGCCCTTGGATAGGGTGGAGGCGTGTCTGATTCCGGTGGCGCCGCGCCCGAAGCCGGTCGCCTCGATGTGGCCGTCGAACGCGCCACGGCGCTGACCCGGCGCACGCTCGGCCTCTTCCCCGTGCGCGTCTGGCGCCACTTCCTGCAGCACAACGGGTTCCTCCTCGCCGCAGGCGTGAGCTATCAGGCGCTGTTCGCGATCTTCGCAGCGATCTACCTCGCGTTCGCGATCGCCGGCCTGTGGCTGGGCGGGAGCACGGAGGCGGTCGAGGGGATGATCGGGGTCATCAACAGCTATATCCCCAACCTGATCGTCCCTCATGGTGGCCTCATCACTCCCGATCAGGTGCAGGAGATCGCTGCGAACACGACAGGGGTCCTCAGCGTCACCGGTCTGATCGCCCTCGGCACCGTGATCTGGACGGCGATCGGGTGGGTCACCTTCTCCCGACGCGCGACGAGGGACATCTTCGGCCTGCCGCCGGACCGCCGCAGCTACGTGCTGCTGAAGGCGAGAGACCTGCTGGCCGCGCTGATCTTCGGCGTCGCGCTGATCGCCGGCTCGCTGCTCAGCTCGGCGAGCGCGGGGATCCTGAGCTGGCTCCTCGACCTGCTGGGCTGGGACACGGGCTCCGGCGGACTGAACCTCAGCATCCACATCGGCACCGTCCTCATCTCGTTCGTGCTGCTGTCGTCGGCTCTGGCCGCCATGGTCCGCTTCCTCACCGGAACGTCGCTGCACTGGCGCATCATCTGGCCCGGTGCTCTTCTCGGCGGCGGCGCGATGACGATCCTCCAGTTCGGGGCCGGCTTCCTGCTGAGCTACACGCCCTCGAATCCGCTGCTGGCGACGTTCGCGATCTTCATCGGCCTCCTGCTCTGGTTCCGCATCAACGGCGTCGTGATGCTGGTGGCCTCCTCCTGGATCGCGGTGGCGGCGTCCGACCGTGACGTCCCGCTGTTGCAGCAGACCGAGGCGGAGAGGCGGCTGGCGGAGTACCAGGCGCTGCTGACCGCGGCGCGGATCCGCGTCCGTGAGGCCACGGCCGCGCTCGACGCCGCTCCGTGGCACCGCGCCTGGGCGGCGGGGCGCGACCTGCGCGCCGCCGAGGCCGACCTCGAGGCTCTCGAGGCCGCCGCTCCCCCGCCCGCCGAGCCCAGCACGCCGATCGCACAGCGCCTCCTGAGCGAGCTGAACCGGCCCAGGTCCCCCCGGAATGTCGGCGGCGCCCCATAGGCTTGTGTCCATGTCTCATCTGCGCATCGCCACGGTCAATGTCAACGGGATCCGCGCAGCGGCTCGCAACGGGATGAGCGGATGGCTCGACACCGCAGACGTCGACATCCTGACGCTGCAGGAGGTCCGCGGGCAGGACGAGCACCTGGAAGCGGCCCTCCCCGGTTGGACCTTCGTGCACGACGAGGCGAGCGCCAAGGGTCGCGCGGGAGTCGCCATCGCCAGCCGCACCCCCGCGATCGCCTCGCGCACCGACTTCGGCGACCAGGACTTCGATTCGAAGGGCCGCTGGATCGAGGCCGACTTCGAGATCGGCGGGCGTCCGCTCACCGTGGTGAGCGCGTACGTCCACACGGGCGAGGCCGACACCCCGAAGCAGGACGAGAAGTGGAAGTTCCTCGACGCGTTCTCGACCCGTCTCGCCGAGCTCGGGAAGGATGATGCGCTCGCGCTCGTCACCGGCGACCTCAACGTCGGGCACCGCGAGCTCGACATCAAGAACTGGCGCGGCAACCGCAAGAAGGCGGGCTTCCTCCCCCGTGAGCGCGCCTACTTCGACCGCTTCCTCGGCGAAGCCGGTGCGGATGTCGAAGGGGTCGACGGCTCCGTGGGCACCGGTCTCGGCTGGGTCGACGTGGGGCGCCGGTTCCACGGTGAGGTCGACGGCCCGTACACCTGGTGGTCCATGCGCGGCCAGGCCTTCGACAACGACTCCGGCTGGCGGATCGACTACCACCTCGCGACTCCGGCCCTCGCCGAGCGCGTCACGGCCTATCACGTCGCGCGCGCCGCGGCCTACGACCAGCGCTGGAGCGACCACGCGCCGGTTGTCGTCGACTACAGCTACTGATCCTCGACGCTCGAGTACCGATACCAGCCCCGGTACTCGAGCAGGGTTCCTGCGAGCGGATTCCGCACGGTGACGGCGATCGTGCGTCGGGCGTTGTCGTCGTCCCATCCGTCTTCGACGTCCACGTGCACGGCGAGGATGCCGCGGAGGGCGATCCGGCGGCCGCCGAGACGCAGTGCCGCGCGGCGGGTTCGCATGCGCAGGGTCCCGCCGTCTCCGACCGCGCACTCCTCGATGAGCTCGACGCGTCCGCGCTCGCCGAGCAGCGTGCGCACGAGTCCGGGGTGCACGCTGGTGGTCATCACATCGGAGACGCGCTGCGCACCGCTCGGGAAGCGGAACTCCCGCGTGGTGTGGAGCGTCACCCTCTCGATCACAGCGTCTCCGACCGCCACCGTCGTCACGGTCGACTCGGTGAGCACCGAGAACGGCACGTCCGAGGCGATGCGCGTCACGACGGCATCCCTCCCCAGCAAAGGCATCGCGAGGGCGTTGAGCAGACGGTATCGGCTCCCGGCGCGCGCGAACACGCCCTCGCCCCGGGCGTGCGACGCTGGTGTGCGCATCTGGGCGGCGATCTCGGGGTGCAGCAGCGCGGCGTCGGCGCCCAATGCCCGCAGGAACGCCTCTCCGTTCCTGACCGGAACGCTTTCCCGATCGCCGGACATGATCACTCTCGCCGTTCCTCGCGGTACGGCTTCACCGTCTCCGGCATGCCCTGTCCGTCGACGAAATCGCAGGTGAACGTGCCCCGGTACCCGAAGAGGAAGCCCAGCACGTCGTTGCGCACCTCCAGATCGATGACGTAGCATCCCCGCTCGTCATCGAAGCGCTCGGTGAGGTGGGCCCGTCCGCTGAACAGCATCGGGAAGCGGAACGCGATCGGCCCCTCGTAGAAACGCTGGGAGCCCGAGGTGAGCCGCAGCCCGCCGTCGTCGGTGACGGCGAGGTCGAGGTCGACGGCCAGGTGCTGGTGCGTACCCAGGTAGTCGACGATCCGGCCCCTGCTGTCGCTGTAGATCATCGTGGCATCGAAACGGCGTCGGAGACCCGGCCTGATCTCCATGGTCCGCACGAACGTGACGGTCTCGCGCCCCAGGCTGTCGACGTACGCATGGTTGTCGATCTGGAAGGGGATGTCGGTCCCTCGGTCGGGGAACAGGATGTTGCGCAGCGTGCCGATGGCGAGGAACGGCAGTGTCCACCACGGGCCTCGGCGCACCTCGTTCATCACGCCCCGTCCGACGCAGCCATAGCCTGCGGCGACCCCCACGCCGAAGCGGCGCTGCATCTCCGGATGCAGGCGCGCGAAATCGGCGCCGAGCGCCCTGGCGAAGATCCCGTCGGCGCTCATGCGTGCAGCTCCGACAGCGAATCCGGCGCCTGCTGCACGATCGTGCCTCCTGCGGCGACGGGACGTGACAGGCACCTCCTCGCGTGGGCGCGCTGTCGCCGACCGGGCGTGACGGAACGCCAGAACCCGGTGGCCTCCGGCGGCACGTCCTGCTCCGCCCAGACCCGCAGCCTGTCGAAGCTCCATGCGGTGAGCCACCACACGAAAGGGCGCGTGACGAGCGGGTCGAGGAGGCGTCCGAGCAGTCCCCACCCCGGCGCGTAGTCGTATCCGGTGATGAAGCGGACACCGTCGTCGGTGGGGACGTACCGCCAGTACCCGCGGCCGGCGCCGAGCGGCGAGAGCCGGTCGGCGGTGTCGAAGAGGAGGGCGGAGGTGCGCTCCCCCGCGCGACCGCGCCTGTCCCCTCGCGAGACGCCGGTGCCGCGGATGGTGTGGATGCCGAGGTCGAGCTCGTACGCGAACTCCTGCGCGCCGTCGTCACGGACACGCGTAGGCCGGATCGTCGTGAAGCGGCCGTCCCAGCGCACGTGGTGCTCCGGGGTCTGCGTCAACTCCCAGACGCGCTCGATCGGCGCATCGATGAGGATCTCGACGTACAGCGCTCGTTCCCTCCTGCGTCGTTCTCCCATAGCCACAGGGTAGAGGATGCGGAACGCGGCGCCTCGTCGCACGGCGCATAGGATTGACGGGTGAACAAACCTCGCCTGTACTCCGGAATGCAGCCCTCCGCCGACTCCCTCCAGATCGGCAACTACATCGGCGCGCTCCTGCAGTGGCGAGAGCTGCAGACCTCCTACGACGCGTACTTCTCCGTCGTCGATCTGCACGCGCTCACCGTCGCGCAGGACCCGGCCGAGCTCCGCGAGAAGACGCGCCGCACCGCGGCGCAGTACATCGCAGCCGGCATCGAGCCCTCGCAGTCCACTCTCTACGTGCAGTCGCACGTGCGGGCGCACGCCGAGCTCGCCTGGATCCTCTCCACGATCACGGGCTTCGGCGAGGCCGGGCGCATGACGCAGTTCAAGGACAAGTCGGCGCGTTACGGAGCCGACGCGACGAGCGTTGGGCTGTTCACGTATCCGGTCCTGATGGCCGCGGACATCCTGCTGTATCAGACCGACGTGGTGCCTGTGGGAGACGACCAGAAGCAGCACGTCGAGCTCACCCGTGACCTCGCCGAGCGCTTCAACTCGCGCTTCGGCGAGACGTTCGTCGTACCGCGCCCCGTGATCCAGAAGGACACGGCGCGCATCTACGATCTGCAGAACCCGACCTCGAAGATGTCGAAGTCGGCCGAGAGCGATGCCGGCGTCCTGTGGATGCTGGACGACCCCGCCAAGTCGGCGAAGAAGATCATGCGCGCGGTGACCGACACCGAGGGCTCGGTGCGCTTCGACCGCGAGACCAAGCCCGGGGTATCGAACCTGCTGACGATCTATGCGGCCCTCACCGGTCGTCAGGTCGCCTCGATCGAAGACGAGTACGCGGGCCGTGGCTACGGCGACTTCAAGAAGGGTCTGGCCGAGGTCGTCGTGAACGAGTTCGAGCCCGTCCGCACCCGCGCGCTCGAGCTGCTGGACGACCCCGCCGAGCTCGACAGGATCCTCGCGGCCAATGCGCAGCGCGCGGATGCCGTCGCCGACGCCACCCTGGGCGACGTCTATGATCGCGTCGGGCTGCTGCGGCGCATCTGATCGCGGCGGCCCTAGGATGGGGGCGTGACTGATCCGCAGCTGCCCCCGCCCTCCGGCGCCCTTCCTCCCGTGCCCCCTGCCCCGCAGGGTGCGGATACGACGTCACCGCAGATGCCGCCGGTTCCTCCGGTCGCTCCCCCTGTCGCGCAGCCTTCGCCCGCCTTCCCGGCAGAGCCGCCCGCGTACCCGGCGCAGCCTCCGGCATACCCGGCGCAGCCGCCGGCTTTCACGGCGCAGCCCCCGGCGTTCCCGGCGCAGCCCCCGACATACCCGGCGGCGCCCGGCGTTCCCGCTCCCGGCCCCGCGTACCAGGCTCCTCCCGGTGCGTATCAGGTCCCGGTGGGCGGCTATGCGGCCCCCGCAGGAGCCTACGCCGCACCGGAGGCGGCATCCGCGAAGCCCTCGGGCCTGCTCGGCACCCTCTCGCTCATCTTCGCCGTGGTGGCCGCGATCGTGATCCCGATCATCGCCGGAGTCTCCGGCTTCGAGATCGGCCGCCACCTCCCCTCGTCGGGGTTCGACGCGAGCGATCCCGAGTTCCTCTCGCTGCTGTCCCCCGCGCGGGACCAGGTGCTCTGGACGGAGATCTCGTTCTGGGTCGGCACGGTGCTCGGCATCGCTGCGATCGTCGTCGGCATCATCGCGATCGCCAAGAAGAAGCGGCGTGGCCTCGGCATCGCCGGCCTGATCCTCGCCGTGATCGGCGCCGGAGGCTTCTGGGTGATCCTGCTGTTCTCGGTCTCGATCGGCACCGCGACGGGCCTCGGCGGCTCCTGAGCCCCGACAGGATCAGCGCGGCGCGTGGTGCTTCTGCTGCGCCGCGAGCAGTCCTTCTGCGACGAGGAGCTCGACGGCATCCGCCGCGTCCGAGACGAGGATGGGCAGGTTCGCACGCTCGTCCTTGCCGAACGGAGACAGCACCCAGTCCGCGGGATCCTGTCGTCCGACCGGCCGTCCGATGCCCACGCGCACGCGCGGGAAGTCGGGTGTGGTGATGGCGCGCGCGATGTCGCGGACTCCGTTGTGCCCTCCGTGGCCTCCACCGGTCTTCAGCTTCACGGTGTCGAAGGGGATGTCGAGCTCGTCGTGCACGACGATGATCTGCTCCGGCGGCACCGAGTAGAAGCGCGCGAGGGCCGCGACCGGTGTGCCCGACACGTTCATGAAGGTGTTCGGCTTCGCGAGCACGAGCTTGTCGCCGCCGGGCCGCAGCCAGGTCTCCACGACCCGCGCTCCGCCCTTGTGCTCGCGGAAGCTCTCGTTCCGACGGGAGGCGAGCTCGTCGACGACCATCTGCCCGATGTTGTGCCTCGTCGTCTCGTACCGGGGTCCCGGGTTGCCGAGTCCGACCACCAGCCAGGTGGATGCCATCTCATCGTCCTTTCGCCCGCGCGTCCGCAGGACTCGGTCAGGATACGACAGAGGGGGCGCGATCTGCTCGCGCCCCCTCTGCGGTGAATCGGTCGGAGATTACTCCGCGGCGGCCTCGGCCTCGGCGGCGGCGTCCGCCTCATCGTCCGCGGCGGTGCCGGAGGACGGGACGGAGATCGCGACGACGAGCACCTCGGGGTCGGAGAGCAGCGTCGAGCCCTTGGGCAGGACGACATCGGCGGCGGTGATGTGCGCGCCGTCCTCGAGACCCTCGATCGACACCTCGAGGTTCTCCGGGATGTGCGTGGCCTCGGCCTCGATGGACAGGGTGGTCGCGTCGAGGTTCGCGATGGTTCCGGAAGCGGACTCGCCCACGAGAACGACGGGGATGTCGATCGTGACCTTCTCGCCCTTCTTCACCACGAGCAGGTCGATGTGCTCGATGATCTGGTGCACCGGGTCCTTCTGCACGTCCTTGACCAGGGTGAGCTGGTCGCCCTTGCCCTCGATCTGGAGCTCGAGAACGGCGTTCGCGCGACGGATGATGAGCGAGACCTGGTGGCCGGGCAGTGCGACGTGCACCGGCTCGGTGCCGTGGCCGTAGATGACGGCGGGGATCTTGCCGGCGGCGCGGAGGCGGCGGGCGAAGCCCTTGCCGAAGTTGCTGCGCAGCTCGGCCTGGACCTTGGTGTCTTCAGACATGTGGTTCTCCTTCGGGACACGCAGCGGTGCGCCACGCGGTGGTCTCTTCGTCATGATCTCGAACGCAGACGCGCGAGAAAGCCACCGGGCCTGCTCCGCCGCGTCGATAACGGACGCCTGCGCACGCGCAGAAGCGTCCCTCGCCGAGGTACATCCTCAATGGTACCCGATCACCCGATAGGCTGTAGCCACCGATCATCCCACCCAGATCACGGAGAATCCCATGCTCGACGGCGCCTTCCTCTCACACGCACTCGCATGGCTGATCGGCGCGATGACGGTCTGCGCGGCGGTGTTCACTTTCGCCGCGCTGTTCTCCCTCGGCCGCTCGGGCTACCGCAAGGACTGACTCCCCCCGCGCCTCCTCGTTCGTCGGATGCTCCGCGCATCCACGACACACGCGCGCTCCCGCTCTCCACGTCGCGATAATCTGGGTTCATCCCCTACTTCACGATCGAGGAGCCCTCTGTGCCCGAAGCATCAGCGAACATCGGAGTCGTCGGACTCGCCGTCATGGGTTCGAACCTCGCCCGCAACCTCGCGAGCCGCGAGGGCAACACCGTGGCGATCTTCAACCGCAGCTACGAGAAGACGCAGTCCGTGCTCGACGCGCACCCGGAGGCGGGCTTCATCCCGGCCTCCACCTACCAGGAGTTCGCGGACTCTCTGCAGAAGCCGCGCACCGCGATCATCATGGTCAAGGCCGGCGGCCCGACGGATGCCGTGATCGACTCCCTGGTCTCGGTCTTCGAGCCCGGCGACATCATCGTCGACGGCGGCAACGCCTTCTTCCCCGACACGATCCGCCGCGAGAAGGCCGTCCGCGAGACCGGCATCAACTTCGTCGGCGCCGGTATCTCCGGCGGTGAGGAGGGTGCACTCCTGGGCCCGTCGATCATGCCCGGCGGTTCCGACGAGTCGTGGGTGACCCTCGGCCCGATCCTGAAGTCGATCGCCGCCGTCGCCGAGGGCGAGCCGTGCGTCACGCACGTCGGCCACGACGGCGCCGGCCACTTCGTCAAAATGGTGCACAACGGCATCGAGTACGCCGACATGCAGCTCATCGCCGAGGCGTACGACCTCATCCGCCGCGGCACGGGCAAGTCGCCGGCCGAGATCGCCGAGATCTTCGCCGAGTGGAACAAGGGCGAGCTGGAGAGCTACCTGATCGAGATCACCGCCGAGGTGCTGCGCCAGATCGACGCCGCCACCGGCGAGCCGCTGGTCGACGTCATCGTCGACCAGGCGGGCGCGAAGGGCACCGGCGCATGGACCGTGCAGACGGCCCTCTCGCTCGGCGTCCCGGTCTCTGGCATCGCCGAGGCCACCTTCGCCCGCTCGCTGTCCTCGCACCCCGAGCAGCGCGCCGTGGCATCCGCCCTCCCCGGCCCCGACGAGGAGTTCGCCGTCGCCGACCAGGAGGCGTTCATCGAGGACGTGCGCCTCGCGCTGTACGCGTCGAAGATCGTCGCCTACTCGCAGGGCTTCGACGAGATCCGCGCCGGTGCAGCGGAGTACGACTGGAAGATCGACCTCGGCGCCATCTCCAAGATCTGGCGCGGCGGCTGCATCATCCGCGCGCAGTTCCTCAACCGCATCGCCGACGCCTACGACGCCGAGCCCGGTCTGCCCGTGCTGATGACGGCGCCGTACTTCGCCGAGGTCTTCGGTCGCGCCCAGGCGGCGTGGCGCCGCGTGGTCGTCGCCGCCGCCGAGGCCGGTATCCCCGCTCCCGCGTTCTCCTCGTCGCTGTCGTACTACGACGGCATCCGGGCCGACCGCCTGCCGGCCGCCCTCGTGCAGGGCCAGCGCGACTTCTTCGGCGCGCACACCTACAAGCGCATCGACAAGCCCGGCACCTTCCACACTCTGTGGTCGGGCGACCGCACCGAGATCGAGGCGGAAGACACGCACTGAGCGCGTCCGACACCATGACGAAGGCCCCGGCTCACCGCCGGGGCCTTCGTCATCTGCTCAGCGCGTGATGTCCTGCACGCGTCCGTTCGCCAGACGCAGCCGCCGCGTCGCCCGACGGGCCACGGCCGAATCGTGGGTGACCACGATCATCGTGATGCCCTCGGCGCACAGGTTCTCCAGCAGCGTGAGGATCTCGTCCCTCATGCTCTCGTCCAGATTGCCCGTCGGCTCGTCGGCCAGCAGCACCCGTGGGCGCTTGACGATGGCCCTGGCGATCGCGACCCGCTGCTGCTGTCCCCCGGAGAGCTCGGTCGGCAGGTGACTACCCCGGTCGTCGAGGCCGACGTGGGCGAGCGCGGCGGCGACCCGCGACTCCCGCTCCGCTCGTCCGAGCGACAACGGCTCCAGCGCCATGTTCACGTTCTCCGACGCGGTGAGCGTCGGGATCAGGTTGAAACCCTGGAACACGAACCCGATCTCCTCGGCGCGAATCCGATTGAGCTCGCGCGCGGACGCACGGGCGAGCTCCGCTCCGCCGAATCGGAGCGATCCGGATGACGGCCGGTCGAGAGCGCCGAGGAGCTGCAGGAGCGTCGACTTCCCTCCGCCCGTCGGCCCCTGGATCGTGACGAACTCGCCCGGCATGATGGCGAGGTCGACGCCGGTCACTGCGGTGACCGTGCGCCCCTTCTGCGCGTAGGTGCGGGTGAGACCCTCCGCCTGGTAGAGCGGAACCCCTGGTTCCGTGTCCTCCGCCGAGTGCACTGCTTCTGCGATGCTCATGTCTGATTCTCCTTGTCCGTATGAGTCGGTCATGCGACCGAGCGCAGTGCCTCGGCCGGGCTGAGCCGTGCGGCCCGCCATCCTCCGAAGGCGCCGGCGACCAGTCCACCGAGGACGGCGAGGCCCACCGCGGCGGCGAACACCCAGGGGGTGAACGGCGCCTGGAGCACGATGTCCGCCGCCTGCTGCACCTGGAACATGCCGCCTCCCGTGGGGCCGCCCTGACCCCCGGGACCGCCCTGTGCACCGCCGCTCGAGGCGGCGACCGTCGGCTTCAGCACGTTGATGAGCACGATCCCCGCGATGCCGAGGACGAGGCCCGCCGCGCCGCCGATCAGCCCCTGGAGCATCGACTCCCCGGCGACCTGACGGACGACCCTGCCGTTGGACCAGCCGATCGCCTTGAGCGTGCCGAACTCCCGTGTGCGTCGCGAGACGCCGGAGAGCGTGAGCAGCACGGAGATGAGCACAGCCACCGCGAGCACGATGACCGACAGCCACGTGCCGAGGTTCGTGATCAGCGAGGTCGCGCTCGAGAGCGACGCGGACACGGTGGAGGCGAGCTCGGACTGCGAGGTGACCGTCGCATCGGGCAGCTCCTTCGTCAGCGCCGTCTGCACCGCATCGATCCCCGATGCGGAGTCGGCCTGCACGTAGATCGTCGAGACGACGTCGCCCGCGCCGGAGAGCTCCTGCGCGGTGTCGAGCGGCAGATAGACGTTCGCCGCGGTGTCGGCGGTGTCGGAGGTCGAGGCGACGATGCCGACGACCTGCACGGTCGAGCCGGCGACGTCGATCGTGCCGCCGACGGCGATCTCGTTCGTCGCCGCGTAGGTCGCATCGACGAGCGCGACGAGCGCCCCCGCATCGCCGCTGGTGAAGGCGCGGCCGTCGCTGACTTCGACCGAGGCGAGCGGTCCGACGGATGCCGTCCCCGGGTCGATCCCCAGCACGGAGAACGAGTCGATTCCGAACGAGCCGCCGCCCGATCCGTCTGCGCCGCCCTGCGGGGCGGTCTCGCCCTCCTGGGGGGCACTCTGGCCGCCCTGCGGAGAGAATCCTCCGCTCGGCATCTCGCCCGTGAACGTGGAGTCGGTCAGGCTGAGCGCCGCGGATGCCCCGGCAACGCCCTTCGTCGAGGACACCGTGTCGAGCACCGAGCTCTCCAGCGTGCCGCGCATGAAGTCGGTCCGCAGCGTCGAGCGACTGAGGGTCGTCGTCTCTCCGTCTGTGCTGCCGTCGTCAGCGCCGAAGTCGAAGCGCTGGGGTCCGCCCTCCCCCGGCTCTGCTGCGGCGCCGGTCACGGTGAGGTCGGTGCCGACCCCGTACACCGACTCCAGCGCCTGGGCCTGCGCATCGCGGACTCCCGTGGTGAGCGCGTTGACGACGATCACCAGGCCGATGGCGATCGCCAGGCCGATGGCGACGATCAGCGTCTGTCTCTTGCGGCCCGCCAGTTCGCGCCGCAGATATGTCCCGTACATGTGTCTCCTTCCTCCGCGCGATTTCGCGGGTGAGGATGACGGTATGCACCACCGCTATGGGGACCTGAGGGACGCCCGATGGGAAGCCTATGGACGCGGATGCCGCCCGCGCCACGGCAGCGCGGGCGCGCCGGGAGCATCGACCTCGACACCCAGCAGCGCGCCGTCCGCGGTCGATGGATGCTCCAGCCCCACGCTCGCCGTCGTGATCACGAGGAGTCGGTCGACGAGGGCGACGGCGGTCGGTCGCTTCGCGGGGAGCTCGATCGTCTCCACGAGCCGCCCCGCGGGAGAGTAACGACGCACTTCTGCGGCATCCCAGACCGCGACCCAGAGCATGCCCTCCTCGTCGATGGTCATGCCGTCGGGGTTGCCGCCGTCGACGCGGCACACGGTGCGCCGTCCGGAGAGCCGCCCGTCCGGGGCGACGTCGAAGGCCTCGATGCTGCGATGGGGCAGCGTGTCGATGTAGTAGAGCGTCGAACCGGAGTCGTCGAAGACGAGCCCGTTGGACACGGTGACCCCGCCGAGCCTCTCGGTGGCGACGCCCTCGGCGTCGATGCTCCACAGCGCGCAGTGCGGGTCGCGGGGCATCGACTGACTGCCCACCCAGAAGCGTCCGGCGGGGTCGCACCCGCCGTCGTTCATGTAGTCGCCGGGTGCGGCGAGGTCGGCGATCAGCGGGACGACCGACCCGTCGTCCCCAACGTGGACGAGTCCGCGGTCGACGGCGACCGCCCACCCCGCTCCCGCATCGGCGAGCGGAGCGGGAGCGCCGATCTGGGCGCCGACGACGACGGAGGGGCCGGCCACGACCCTGCCGTCGGCGATGCTGCCGCGATGGAACCTGCCGGTCGACATGTCGATCCACGCCAAGGTTCCGTCGCGCGCGTCCCAGCGCGGGGACTCCGCCTGAACGTAGCGTTCCTCGGAGAGGATCTCGACACGGCGTGAGCGGGGGGAACGCGACATCGGGGCCAGCTTTCAGTGGTAGTCCATAACCGTTATATGGCAGACTATCTCACAATGTGCATAACGCTTGCGTGAATGCGAGACTCCGATTGCGAAAGCAGGGAACTGGCCAATGCCTCCGACACTCCACGGCTTGATGCCGATCCTGGCGACCCCGTTCGACGAATCGGGCGCGCTCGACCGGCCGGGCCTCCGACGCCTGGTCGAGTTCCAGCTCGCCTCCGAGGTCGACGGCGTCGCCGTCTTCGGGATGGCCAGCGAGGGGTTCGCCCTCACGACCGACGAGCGGCGCACCATCCTCGCCGACGTCGTCGAGGTCGTCGACGGGCACGTCCCCGTCATCGCCGGCGTGAACGGCACCTCGACGGCCACCTCGATCGAGCAGGCGCTCCTGGCCGAGGAGGGGGGCGCTCACGCCCTCATGGTCCTCCCGCCGTTCATGGTCAAGCCCCCCGCGGCGACCCTCGTCGACTTCTACGGCGATGTCGCCGCGGCGACATCGCTGTCGGTCATGGTGCAGGACGCCCCCGGCGTCACCGGCGTCGTCATGCCGCCCGCGCTCATCGCGCAGCTCGCGCGCCTCGACAACGTCGACTCGGTCAAGGTCGAGGCTCCGCCCACGGCCCCCAAGGTGGGCGCCGTCGTCGAGGCGATCGGCGACGCCGACTTCGCCGTGCTCGGCGGGCAGAACGCCCAGTTCTGCCTGGAGGAGTACGCCCGCGGCGCCGTCGGCACCATGCCGGCGTGCGAGTTCCCCGATCTGCTCGGCCCTGTGCTCGCCGACTTCGTCGCGGGGCGCGTCGACGAGGCGCGCGCCGGCTTCCGTCGTATGCTCCCTCTCGTGCTCATCGGACTGCAGGGCGGCATCGCGTGGGCGGTGCACAAGGAGATCCTCGTCGCGCGCGGCATCATCGAGCACGCGACCGTGCGGTACCCGGCATCGCGACTCGACGAGGGCAGCCGCGCCGCGGTCGACCTCGTGATCGAGGAGCTCGCTCTTCCCGCCGTCCCGTCAGCGGTGCGCGTGTGAGCGGCCGCGGCGTCCTGCTCATCGGCGCCAGCTCCGACATCGGCCTCGCGATCGCGCGCGCGTTCGCGTCCGACGGCGACGCCGTCGTCGGCGTCGGCCTCGAGCCCTCCGACGATCCGGTCTTCGCCCGCTACCTCGTCGCCGACTGCAGTCGGCCCGAGGCCGCGGACACCGCTGTCGCAGACGCCGTGCAGGCGCTGGACGGCCTCGACGTGGTCGTGCTCGCCGCAGGACGGATGCCGGTCAGCCCCGCGCACTCGACGAGCGACGACGACTGGCGCGGGGCGCTGGGCGCGACCCTCGACTCCGCGTTCTTCGTCGCTCGCGCGGCGCTCCCGCATCTCGCTCGCGGCGCGGCGATCGTCGCCGTCACGTCCGTGAACGCCTCCCTCGCCGCGCCTGGCCTGCCCGCGTACGCGGCGGCCAAAGCCGGCGTGGCCGGCCTCGTGCGTCAGCTGGCCCTCGAGTACGGCCCCCAGGGCATCCGCGTCAACGCGGTCGAGCCCGGCAGCATCTCCGCGATCGACACCGGAGAGAGCGAGGGCTACCCGCTCGGACGGATCGGCAGACCGGAGGAGGTCGCCTCCGTCGTCGCGTTCCTCGCATCCGACGCCGCGTCGTTCGTGACCGGCGCCTCGATCGCGGTCGACGGCGGTCTCTCCATCTCCTCCCCCGCCGCGTGGCTCAAGCCCGTGCTGCGCGAGCGCTGGCTCTGAGACCTCACTCCTCACATCGAGACGACGAATGCCCCGCCGGAGAATCCGGCGGGGCATTCGTGTGCGGTGGCTGCTACTTGTTGGAGTCGAGCAGCCCCTGCACCTCCTTCTTCAGAGCGTTGAGGCCGGCCTGCACGTCGACCTGGCCGGCGAGGATCGTGGCGATGCCACCGCCGATCGCGGCGTCGATCTGCGCGGTCACGGCCACGCGATCCCACGCAGCGCCTCGCGCGTGCTCGGAGACCTCGGTCCGGAACGCCGCCTGGAACTTGTCGGCGGCGAGAGCGGGGATCTGGTCGGCGACCGTCTTCGCCGCCGGCGCTACGGCCGACCGCTCGTACAGCGCCGTCGCCGCCTTCACGTTGGTCGCGGCGTAGGTGATGAACTCGCGGCTCGTGAGCTCGCCCTCACCCGCACTCGCGAAGAGGCCGCTGCCCCACGCCCGGTTGTACGACTTCTTGCTGCCGACGGTCGGACGGGAGATCGCGCCGATGTTGTCGACGATGTTCTGCGCCCCGCCGTTGGTCTTCACGAAGGTCGACGCGAGGGGCGCGTCGTCGTACAGGGCCGTCCTGCCGCTGGCGAACAGGATGCGGGCATCGCTGCGCGCCACGTTGGTCTGTGTGAGGCCGTCGTCCTGCAGGGACTTGTACCAGGTGATCGCCTTGACGCTCTCCGCGTCGCCGAGCGTGCAGACGAGGTCATCGGTCACGACATCGCTGCCGAACCCCCACATCCAGTGCACGGCATCCTTCAGCTCCGAGGCCTTGGTCACCGCGGCGTACGGGATGAGCGAGGAGTCCTGGGACTTGATCTTCTCGAGCGCCGTCGCGAACTTCTCGACGGACATGCCGGAGGTGATCCCGACGCTCTTCGCGATCTCGCCGTTGGTGATGAGGCCGATGCCGGCCGCCGTCAGCGGCAGGACGAGCAGCTTGCCGTCCATCGTGTACGAGTCCAGCACGCCCTGCGGGATGCCGAGGCCCTTGGCGAGGTCGGTGAGGTCGGCGAGCACGTTCATCGGGGTGAGCACCTGCCATCCGCCCGACTGCCCGACGCCGAGGAGCTTGCCGGAGCGTCCGGTGAGGGCGAGCTGCGTCGCGGCCTGGTCGTACGGGTAGATGACCGGTGCCACCTTCACGCCGGCCTTCGACGAGAACCCGTCGAGGATGCCCTGCCACGCGGGCTTGAGCGCCTCCTCACCGAGGGAGTTGCCGTAGAAGTTGATGGTCTTCGCCTTCGTCGCCGCGTTCGTCGCGGTGACGGAGCCGGGACCGGCGGGGGTGGCGCAGCCCGCGAGGGTGAGGGCGCCGAGGGCGACCAGGGCTGTGCTTCCGCCGAGGAAGGCACGGCGGCTCAGCTGCGTGTTCGTGATGGTCATGGAGACTGCTCCTTCATCGAGTTGTTCGGGTCGAGATGGTCATGGCGGCGCTATCCCTTCACCGCTCCGGCGGCGAGGCCGGAGACGAAGTAGCGCTGGAGGAGGACGAAGATGATCACGAGGGGAAGGGACGTGATGAGCGATGCCGCCATCAGCGCCGGCCAGTCGGCCGTCCCCTCGCGGATGAACGCCTGCGTGAGCCCCGCGGGCAGGGTCTGCTTGTCCGGTCCGGCGAGGGTGAGTGCGAAGAGCAGATCGCTCCAGCCCCGCATGAAGGCGAACATCGCGGCGGTGATGAGCCCCGGCACGACGAGGGGGAACACGATGCGGAACATGGTCCCCGTGCGCGAGAGTCCGTCGACCTTCGCGGCCTCGAGGATGTCGTCCGGCAGCCCGTCGATGATGCCCTTGAGCAGGAACACCGTGAGCGGGAGTGTGAACGTCGTGAACGAGATGATCAGACCCGTGTAGGTGTAGAGCAGCCCGGCGGAGCTGAGCATCAGGTAGAGGGAGATCAGCAGCAGCGCTCCGGGGATGAGCTGCCCGATGAGGAACATGAACATGATCGCGTTGCGCCCGCGGTAGCGGAACTTGGAGAGCGAGTAGGCCATGAGCCCGCCGACCAGGACGGCCAGCACCGCGGTGCCGGTCGAGACCACCACGCTGTTGCCGAGGTTCTTGATCAGCGCATCGTTCTGGAAGAAGCCGATGAAGTTCTCGAACGTCGGATCGACCGGGAAGAACGGACGGTCCTGCGCGAAGACGTCCTCCTTCTTCGTGAACGCCGTGGCGGTGAGCCAGTAGATCGGCAGCAGTCCGAACAGCGCGAGCAGCACGAGGCCGATGCGTCCGGGGAGCGAGAGGCGGGGGCGGATGATCGACTCTCCGATGTCGCGGCTGCGGCTCATCACTTCTCCAGTCGTCGGTTGAGGAGCAGGTACCCGCTCGAGATGATCGCGAGGAGGACGAGCCAGAGGGCGCCCATCGCGGAGGCCTTGCCGAGTTCGTAGCTGCCGAACGCGAGCTGATAGAGGCTGAGCGCCAGGGTGGTCGTCGAGTCGCCGGGGCCACCGCCGGTCATCACGAAGATCGTGTCGAAGTTGCCGAAGTTGTAGATGAACTCCAGCACTGCGACGAGGGCGACGGGACCGGCGATGTGCGGGAGCGAGATGTAGCGGAATCGCTGCGACCGCGTGGCGCCGTCGATCGTGGCCGCCTCGATCTGCTCGCTGGGGAGCGTCTGGAGCACGGCGAGCGCGACGACCATGATCCAGGGGAACGAGTGCCAGGTCTTCGCGATGATGACCGCGGCCATGGCGCCGACGGGGTTGCCGAGCATGCTGATCTCGGGAAGACCGAAGACGGCGAGCACGTGGTTGACCACGCCGTAGCTGTCGTTGAAGATCCAGGCCCAGAGGAAGGACACCACGACGCCGGGCAGCAGCCACGGGAGCATGAGCGCGCCGCGGAGGATGTTGCGTCCGCGGAGGCGGGAGTTGAGCAGGATCGCGAGCGCGACGCCCAGCACGAGGGGGAAGATCGTGGAGAGCGACGAGAAGACGAGGGTGGTGCCCAGCCGGGCGACGAACTCGTCCCACACCGCGACGTAGTTGTCGAACCCGACGAAGGTCCGCTCCGGGCGGAGGAGCGACTGGTCGTACAGGCTCGTGCCGATGCTCGACACGAGCGGGAAGATCGCGATCACGAGGAACAGCAGGACCGCGGGAAGTGCGATCATGAATCCGAAGGTGCGATCCTTCGCGCCCAGCGTCGAGCGTCGCCCGGAACGCGGTTCGACCCGTTCGCGTGTCTCGGGCCGCTCGAGGGTGGCTTGTGGCATTGCTTTCACTTTCGAGTAGGGAAGATCCCTTACGGGATCGTGCGCGTCGTCGTCACAGTCGTCGACGTTGACGTGCGGCTAGTCAACCACAATGCGGATGCGAAATCCACAAAATGCATAAGACACCCACATTTGCCTTGCTCGATGCCACTTCTCTCATTAGGATGACTGGCAGCGGCGTGGAGCCGCGACGCCGCTGATGCGGCGCCAGCAAGGAGGAGGAGTCGACATGGCATCGGAATCGGTGGGAGGCACCCAGACCGTCGAACGGGCGATGTCGCTGCTCGCATGCTTCACCGAGGAGTCGGGAGAGCTGCGCGTCTCCGAGCTCTGCACGCTGACGGGCCTCGGCCAGTCCACGGTCTCGCGCATGATGTCGGCACTCGACCGCATGAAGTTCGTGGTGCAGGACGCACGCACCGGCCTCTACCGCCTCGGCCCCGCTGCGGTCGCGCTCGGCACGATCGCCCTCAACGGCTCTCCGATCCACCGCGCCTCCCGGCAGATCGCGCAGAACCTCGCCCGCCGCATCGAGATCGGCGTGAACGTCGCCGAGCTCAGCGGCTTCACCTTCACCTACCTCTGCAACTTCGAGGGCGCGCTCGCACCGAAGTCGTTCGCGATGGCCGGCCGCACCGGCCCGCTGCACGCCACGGGCCTCGGCAAGGCTCTGCTGGCCGGGATGCCGTCGGCCGCGGTCGACGAGTACTTCCAGCAGTCCCCGCAGCGCTTCACCCCCCACACGATCGTCGACCGCGACGCCATGCAGACAGCCCTCGACGAGACCCGCAGCCGCGGGTACGCGACGGAGATCGAGGAGCTCGCCTTCGGCCGCGCCTGCATCGCGGCGCCGATCCGCAACAGGGCGGGAGAGGTCGTCGCCGCGCTCTCCGCGAGCGGACCGCTCTCGGTGCTGGATCTGCACGCACCCCATCAGGAGCTCGCGCTGCAGCTGATCGAGGCGGCCGACGAGATCTCCGTGGCCCTGGGCTACAGCCCCTCCCGCTCCGCGTCGGCGTTCGCCGCGCTCTGACCCGCGGCGCGGCATCGACCGCGACGCTCGAATCCCCCGCCGAGGCACCCGCCATCGGCCTCTTCCCTCACGACTGTCTTCGGAGACCCCTGTGAAAATCGCGCGCGTGCAGACCTTCCCGCTCTTCCTGTCGAGGGAGGAAGCCGACGACTCCTACGCGGGCGACACGGGCGTGGCGCATCGCGGCTACGTCATCCGACCGCCGTGGCGGAGCCTGTACTCCCCCGGCTACGAGACCCTGATGGTGAAGATCGAGACCGACGACGGCCTGGTCGGGTGGGGAGAGGCGCTCGCCCCCGTCGCCCCCGAGGTCGCCGCGGCGATCGTGGATCGCCTGCTCGCGCCGCTCATCATCGGGGAGGACCCCCGTTCGGTGCGGACGCTCTGGCACCGCATGACGGAGTCGATGCGCGAGCGCGGCCACCTCACCGGTCATCAGGCCGACGCGATGGCGGCGGTCGACATCGCCCTGTGGGACCTCTGGGGGCGCGCGACCGGACTCTCCGTGTCCGAACTCGCCGGCGGACGCTTCGCCGAGGTCCTGCCCGCCTACGTCTCCGGCATCCGCGGGGACGACGACGTGGAGCGCGCCGACAAGGCCGCCGCGCTCGTCGAGGCCGGCGTTCGCCGCATCAAGCTGCACCTCGGCACCGACATCCGCACCGACCTCGCGACCTTCGACGCGATCAAGGCGGTGCACCCTGACCTCGATCTCGCGCTCGACGCCCACTGGACGTACCGCCTCGGGGAGGCGAAGGCGCTCGGCCGGGAGCTCGACGACCGCAGGGCCTGGTTCTTCGAGGCGCCGCTGGCTCCGGAGGACGTCGAGGGGCACCGCGACCTCGCGGCGAGCCTCGCCACCCCCATCGCCGTGGGCGAGGCGATGCGCAGCCGCTTCGAGTTCGCCGACTGGCTCAGCCGCCGGGCGGTCGGGCTCACGCAGCCCGACATCGGACGCACGGGCATCACCGAGGGTCTCGCGATCGCCGCCGTCGCCGACGCGTTCCACGCCCAGGTCGCCCCTCACCACTCGGCCGCGTTCGGCATCGCGATGGCTGCGGGCGTGCACGTCGCGGCGAGCTCCGCCTCCCTGCTCGCGTTCGAGTACCAGCCGTTCACGCTTCCGGTGGCGAACCGCATCCTCACCACTCCGCTGGAGGTGCAGCCCGACGGCGGCTTCATCGTCCCCACCGGCCCCGGCCTCGGCGTCGAGGTCGACGAGGACGCGGTCCGCGGGTACGTGCGCAGCTGAGCGCAGCCGACCACGCACACGAGAAGGGGTGCGCCGGGATCTCTCCCGGCGCACCCCCTTCTCGTGTCAGTCGCCGATCCGGACGAACTGCGCCGCGCTCACGCGGTGGATGCTCGTGTTGCGCACCTCCAGCTTCACGACGCCGACCGCGCCTGCGCCGTAGCGGAACGTCCCCAGCGAGCGCCAGGCCGCGGCGCCGACGGTCTGGTCCACGATCACCTCCGTGCTGCCAGACTCGTGCTGGACGATGTAGGCCGCAGACGTCGTGGTCGTGGGGTTCGTCGGGTACCACACCGACACCCGGTAGAGCCCCGCCTGCGGCAGGTTCGCGTTCCAGGTGACCGTGCTGCCCACCGAGTCGGCGTCGCTGTAGCGGGTGCGCGTGCCGTTCCACCCGGAGAGCCCGCTCGGGTACCACCGCCCCGCCTCGAGATACCCGGGCCACGGGGACTGCGTGTGGGCGATCACGCCCTCGTCGGCGACCCGCACGAGCACCCCTCGCCGCAGTGTCTGATCCAGCCGCGCCTCGAACCTGATCGTCGATCCGGGCGCGACGGTCGGTCCCGCCGTGACCGTCCACGAGTGCGTGAGGTCGGACCGCGGCGGCACCGTCACGACGGCATCCCGCTGGGCGATGCTCCACGCCGTGGTTCCGTACAGCGACAGCGTCGCCTGCAGCGGGGTGACGCCCGTGTTGATGACGAGCGCGGTCAGGGTGGCGACGGCGCCGGGACCGCTCACGATCTCCTTGTCCGAGGTCAGCGACACGAGGCGGCGCCTGTCGATCACCTCGATGGGAGCCGGACGCAGAGCGATCGGCGCCCCTCCGGGCACCGACAGGGATGCCGTGATCTGCACCTCCCCGAGCGGAGCAGCCGCCGCGATGACCGCCGCCGCCTCCACGCGGGCGGTGCCGTGCGCCGGGACGGACACCGCCGGCACCGGGCCCTCGAGCTGCCACCCGGTCGGGAGGGTCGCCGTGACGGACCCGCTGATCGCCGCGTTCGTGGCGTTGCGCACCTCGATCGTCAGCGGCACGCGATCCCCCGCCGTCCCCGTGGCCTGGGCGACGACGTCTCCCGCGACGCCGGAGTGCGCGCCGCTGATGCGCGACGGCAGCCGCAGCGTGACCTCCGACGTGGTGACGCCACCCGCCGTGACCGTGTAGCTGAAGCTCTTGGTCGGGTCGTCGACCCCGATCGTCCATTCGTAGGGGTAGCCCTTGGCCGGCGCCTGCTGCACGGGCTGCGAGCCGATGCGATAGCTCAGCGTGGCCGCCTGCTCGGTGTCGATCTGGACGTAGGCGTCGTACCCCTCCCCGCCCGGCCTCACCAGCAGCAGCCCGCGGACGAGCCCGTACTCCCCCGACGGATCGGAATCGACCTCGCTGAAGCTGTCGGATCCGTGGTCGACGATGTCGTCGGAGGGCAGCGCGGGGCGCTCGACGGTCACATTGCGCACGACGAGTGCGAGCAGGCCGTGCCCCGGGACCGTGACCGTGACCCTGCCGTTGTGCCCCGTGACGGACGAGCGACTTCCGTCCGCCGCGACCAGTTCGACGACGGGTGCGGAGCCGCGAGGGATTCCGGTGAGGTCGCTGGACAGGTCGACCACGACCTGCTGCGCACCTGCGGCGGAGTTGGTGAGACTGAGGTAGAGCGCGTCGTTGCCGACGCCGCCGATCCAGTTGACCAGGGGGTTGTCGAGCGAGATGAGACCCGCGGGGAGGTACGGCCAGACCCCGGTCTCGCCGAAGAACGTCCCGGGGGCGTGACCGTACGCGAAGAACTTGAAGTACGCGAAGTCGGCCTCGAACACGTGCGGGAAGTCGATGCTGCCCGAGCTGCGGTAGAAGCTCTCGCTGATGAGGTAGTCCATCGCGAGCCCCAGCTGCGCGGGGGCGTGATGGAAGTAGTACCCGGTGATCCCGACGGGCCCGCTCGTGGCGAAATCGGGCTTCATGTGGGCGACCTGGAACTGACGTCCGTAGTAGCCGGGGTAGGTCGTGAAGCGTCCGATCACCATGTTGTGCGCCACATCGGCGAGCAGATCGTCACCGGTGTGGTGCGCGAGCCGGAGCAGCGCCCCGGCCCAGCAGGGGTTGAAGACGTAGCCGCCTCCCGGATCGGTCAGCGAGCTGACGCCCAGCTTGAACGACGAAAGGGCCTCGAACGTGAGTCCTGACGGCGAGACGTACCACGCGGGAACGGTCTCGGTCGCGACGCTCGTCGTCGGATAGCTCGGGAGCGAGCTGCGCGTCTCCCAGTCGTACTGCTGAGTGATCACGTGACCGTCGGGGACGGTGACGTTCTGATCGGGGACCGGACGCACGGCCGTCTGGGTGATGAACCGCTGGGCCTCGCGGTACGCGCCGTCGAGGAACTCCGTGTCGCCGGTGACCTCGAACAGCTCGAGCAGGTCGACCCAGTACTTCGAGAAGCTGTAGGCGAATCCGCCGGGCGGCTGGCCGTTGCTGCGGTACGGGGTGAGGATCTGCTCGCGCGTGTACCGCTTGCCGATCAGGCTCGCCTCCGCGAGGTACGCGGGGTCTCCGGTGATCCGGTACGTGGCCAGGGCGTTCGAGAAGGGCGCCCTGCTCTGCCCGACGACGCCGGCCTTCGTGGCCTGCACGGCGAGGCGCTGGATCGACGCGTTGCGCCCGTGGGTGAGCTGATAGAGGGACGCGAGGTTCACGGCATCCGTGGCGACCTTGCCCAGCCGGTACTGCGTCGTGTCGTTGTACACGGGGCTGCCGATCACCGGCGAGTGCCCGATGCCCTTGCGGGAGAGCTGGTACTCGATGAGCGGTCGCGCTCGCCGCTCGTACAGGGTGCTGTCCGCCGTGCCCGTGAGGTAGTGCGCCGCCAGCACGACGCCGCTCGCGGCGGTGCGGACGGCATCCTCGTTCTCGACGTCGACGAATCCCTTGGCCCGGCTCCACCAGCCGGAGAACGACGGGATGTAGTCGGTCGAGTCGTCGCCGTTCGGCTCGATGGCGATGAGCTCGGTCATCGAGTGCACGGCGTCGGTCAGGGAGCGGTCGTAGACGTTCCGCCGATACGCGGTGAGCCCGTACTCGTCGCGGCACAGCCGGGTGTAGGTGCCGTACAGGGTGTCGGCGCGGGCGGCGATGCCGAAGGCGAACCCGCGCTGCTGTCCCACCGTCATGGCGGTGCGCAGCCCCGGTTGCGGGGAGTACATGCTCGGCACGACGTCGAGGCTGTCGTTGCGCAGGCTCATGCCGTAGGGCTGGCGATCCGACATGAGCTGACGCTCGTGCACGAACTCGGCGACCTCGGCAGGGAGGTACAGCCCCGAGGTGACCGCGACCCCGCCGACCTCGTACTGGGTCAGCGCCATCGGCGCGAAGAGCTCCCATGCGCCGAGGGGCGCCGAGCCGTCGAGGACGGAGAGCGCGTGCTGGTACGAGCCGCAGAGCACCTCGTCGACGTCGTCCAGCGACCTCGTGTCCTGACTCTGGTACCCGACGATGTAGTCGCCCGCCGTCTTCGCCGTCAGCACGTAGTGCGCCTCCGGGTTGTCGCCTTCGAGCCGCCAGCGCACGACCAGGTCGACGTCGTCCGTGCTCGTGCGGAGCTCGATCGCCTGCGGTCCGAGCACCTGATACGACGTGAAGCCCAGCCAGCTCGTCGCCAGCGGTCCGTAGAGCTCTGGAGCGCTGCCGGACGGCAGGGTGCCCGTCAGCACGACCCACTGCTCGTCGAAGCGGTGCGCCTGATCGGTGATGGGCAGCCAGGCGCCGTTCCGCTTGACCTCGAGGTCGCGGACGATCGTTTCCCCGCCGTCCCATGTGGCATGGTGGAACGTCATCCGGTGGTTCTGCCCCACGAGCTGTGCGACCTGCGTCAGTGCCAGGTTGGGCTTCGTCAGCCGACGCAGCGCGTCGGGAAAGGCCCCGCCGGTTCCGGTGACCGTGGCTCCGACGCCCGTCATCGACGCCGAGGCTGATGACGGGCTGCCCCCGAGGACCGGAGGCAGCACCCCGGCGATCACCAGCATCCGCAGAACCGCCCGACGACTCCAGAGCGTGGCGTCGTCGCCGGGCCCCGTGTTCGAAATTGAATCCATGATGCACATGATGCAATCTGTATGCGACAATGTCAACGGATGCCCACACGCCGATACGATGGCGCCGTCGGATCGCCCTCACCCCCGAGAGGACTCACCAGGTGCCCCAGGACACGCCGGAAGAGCTGACGGAGTACGCACTGAGCGCTCTGCTCCTGCCGCCGGCTCCGCCGATCGAACCGGACGACTTCGACGAGTTCTGGACGGCGACCCACGAGGAGTTCGGCGTCGGCACCGTGGAGTGGGCGACGACGCACGAGCTCGCCCCGACCGACACGCATCGCGTCTCGGCGCTGGCCTTCGCCTCGTCCGCGGGCGAATCCGCAGCGGCCTACCTGATGCTGCCCCTCGACCCCTTGGCGATCCGCCGTGGTCTCGTCGTCGGTCACGGCTACGGGGGCCGCACCGCCCCGGATCCCGATCGCGTCCCGTCGGATACCGCCGCGATCTTCCCGTGCGCCCCCGGCACGCACCCCGGCACGCCCAGCCGCTTCCCCGCCGTCCCCGATGAGCACGTGATCGCCGGGATCGCGCACCGCGACACGTACTCGCACCGCTTCGCCGCCGCCGACATCTGGCGCGCCGCGACGATCCTGCTCGACATCGCGCCGTCCGCCGCGCCCGCCCTCGACTTCAGCGGCAGCAGCTTCGGCGGCGGCATCGGCGCGATGGCCCTCCCCTGGGATCCGCGGTTCCGCCGCGCCGTCCTCGACGTCCCGAGCTTCGGCCATCACGCGATCCGCCTCACCCGGCGGTGCACGGGCAGCGGAGAGGCCGTCCGCCGGATGCTGCGCGAGCATCCGGAGCACCGACCCGTCATCGACTACTTCGATGCTGCCATCGCCGCACGGCGGCTGCGCATCCCTACCCTCACGATCGCCGCGGTGCTCGATCCCGCCGTGGATCCGCGCGGGCAGTTCGCCGTGCATCACGCGATCCCGGCGCCCTCGCGCCTCGGCGTGAGGGCGAACGGACACCTGGACGGCCCCCTCGGCGCCGCGGCCGATCGCCTCGCCCTCCAGCAGGGCATCGACTTCCTCGCGCTCCCGGCGGATCGCCTCGCGCCGGAGCTCCCAGACAACACATAGCGCTCTCCATAGAAATCACATAGGAGATTCCGCAGAATGGGTGCATGAGCACTGTGCATCCCGATCTGCGCCGCCCCGACGGCTCCCCCCTGCGCATCCTCGCCGTCGACGACGAGCAGATGCTGACCGACCTGCTCGCGATGGCGCTCCGCATGGAGGGCTGGGAGGTGCGCACCGCGTCCTCCGGCCTCGAAGCGCTGCAGGTCGCACGCGAGTTCGAGCCCGATGCGCTCGTGCTCGACATCATGATGCCCGACCTCGACGGCATGTCGGTGCTGCGGCGGCTGCGCGAGTCGGGGAGCCTCGTCCCCGTGCTCTTCCTGACCGCGAAGGATGCCGTCGGCGATCGCGTCGCCGGGCTCACCGCCGGCGGCGACGACTACGTCACCAAGCCGTTCAGCCTGGAGGAGGTCATCGCCCGCCTCCGCGCGATCATCCGGCGCACGGGGCACGCCACGGCCGACGACGGTCAGTCGATCCTGCGCGTCGCCGACCTGACGCTCAACGAGGACAGCCACGAGGTGGTCCGCGACGGCACCGAGATCGAGCTCACCGCGACGGAGTTCGAGCTGCTGCGCTACCTCATGCGCAACGAGCGCCGCGTCCTGTCGAAGGCGCAGATCCTCGACCGCGTCTGGAGCTACGACTTCGGCGGCAAGTCCTCCGTCGTCGAGCTGTACATCTCCTACCTGCGCAAGAAGATCGATGCGGGCCGCACGCCGCTGCTGCACACGGTGCGCGGCGTCGGCTACATGATCAAGGCCCCTCAGTGAGCATCGCGAGGATGCCGCGGCGCCCGATGAGCCTGCAGACGCGGCTGATGTCCGCCGTGATCGGGTTCGTGTCGCTCATCCTCGTGATCGTCGCGGTCATCACCAGCGCCATCCTGGGGCGGACGCTGGAGGATCAGCTCGATCAGAAGCTGTTCACCACCGCGAGCGAGGTCGTCGGACGCATCGATCAGCTCCCCGGGAGCTTCGCCACCACCGAGCAGGCTCTCTCGGGGATGCCCGTGGAGAACGGGTCGCTGTTCGCCGTCTCGAGCCAGGCAGGCACGGGCGGCATCGTGCTGAGCAGCCAGAACAACGAGCTCACCGGGGGCGCCCGCAGCCTGACCAAGGCGCAGCTGGTGCAGATCAACGATGCTCTGAACGGCGGTCGCACCGCGACCGTGACGATCGAGAGCCTCGGCTCGTACCGCGTCGTCGTGGCCACATCGCCCGTCTCCCACTCCGTCGTCGTCGCGGGTCTTCCCCGCACCGGCATCCAGAATCAGATGGCCACCCTGTTCACGGTGATCGTGCTCGCGACGCTGGGCGGGCTGATCCTGCTCGCGCTCACCACGGCCATCACCATCCGCCTGAGCCTGCGCCCGCTCCGGGCGATGGCCGCGACCGCGACCCGCGTCGCGAACCAGCCGCTCGACCGCGGCGAGGTCGACATCACCGAGCGCATACCCGCATCCGAGGCCGACCCCCGCACCGAGACGGGGCTGGTCGGCGCCTCCCTGAACAAGCTGCTCGACCACGTCAACACCTCCCTGGCCGCGCGCCAGAAGAACGAGGAGCGGATGCGGCGCTTCGTCGCCGACGCGAGCCACGAGCTGCGCACTCCCCTGGCGTCGATCCGCGGGTACTCGGAGCTCTCTCTGCGCGCGCTCGGCCAGCAGGAGGGCCCGGCGGTGATCGAGAGCACGACCACGTCTCTCGAACGCATCCAGGCGCAGTCGCTGCGGATGACGCGCCTCGTCGAGGATCTGCTGCTCCTCGCTCGCCTCGACGAGGGCAGGGAGCTCGTCTACGGTACGGTCGACCTCACGCAGCTGGGGCTGGAGGGCGTGTCGGATGCGCGCCCCACCGCACCCGATCACCGCTGGAACATCGAGGTCCCCGACGAGCCCGTCGTGATCGTCGGGGATGCCGGCCGCATGCACCAGGTGGTCACGAATCTCCTCGCCAACGCGCGCACCCACACTCCCGCCGGCACCGAGATCACGCTCAGCGTGAGCCGTGAGGGCGAGGAGGCGGTGCTGCGGGTGCACGACGACGGCCCCGGCATCGACCCGGCCGTCCGCGAGGAGCTGTTCGCGCGGTTCGCCCGCGGGGACAGCTCGCGCGCCAGGCAGACCGGAGGCACCGG
Source organism: Microbacterium sp. LWH10-1.2 (assembly GCF_038397765.1). NCBI lineage: Bacteria > Bacillati > Actinomycetota > Actinomycetes > Micrococcales > Microbacteriaceae > Microbacterium > Microbacterium sp. LWH10-1.2. The sequence continues at coordinate 787,790 of NZ_CP151638.1, read as the reverse complement.
CCTCGGGCTCGCGATCGTCAAGGCTATCGTCGAGGGGCACCACGGGCACATCACGGTCGAGAGCGTTCCGGGGAGCACGACGTTCAGCGTCCGCCTCCCGATCGAGCCGGTCGTCGGCGCTTGAGCCCGGTGCGGGCGTCGCGTCCTCGTGACGCTCAGTACCCGGCGAAGGCGTCGGTCGTGAGGCTGTGCGCCTTCTGCAGGGCCGGAGCGAGGTCGGCGATCAGCCGCGGAGGGCCGGAGATGAAGGCGTGCCGAGCCGCGATGTCGGGAACGTACCGGTCGAGCTCCGCGGCGTCGAGACGCACGCCCCGCGCCCAGGTCCAGTGCGCGGGGAGATCGGCCGGCTCCTCGCGCGTGAACACGACGACCCGGGCGCCCGTGGCGGCCAGCTCGTCGCGGAACGCCAGCTCGGCGGGCTCCGACGCCACGTAGACCAGCACGACGTCTCGGGTCTCCCCCGCCAGCTGCAGCTGGCGCAGCTGGGAGACGAACGGCGTCACGCCGATGCCGGCCGCCACCATGAGCACCGGCGCCTGCGAGCGCGGCAGCAGGAAGTCGCCCCAGGTGCCGGTGACCGCGAGAGTCGCACCGGGCTGAGCGGCCGCCAGCGCGCGCTTGTAGCTGGACGGATGCTTCTGGTCGCCGTCCTTGTAGGCGATGCGCAGCGTCGGCAGATCGCCCGGGGCCGACACGATGCTGAACTCGCGCCTCGTTCCGCGAGCGTCGGGACGGCGGTGCGGCACGTCCAGCTCGAGGTACTGCCCCGGGAGGAACCTCAGCCTGCTCCTGGTGCGGAACGTCAGCTCCTGCACGGTCGGGGTGATGAACTCCCGCTTCTCGAGGGTGAGCCGCACCGAGCCGCGCACGGCGAACGCGAAGGCGAGCAGGTTTCCGATCAGCAGCGACCGCTCCTGACCCAGGGTGATCCCGCCGATCAGGATCGGCCAGCCCGCGAGGACGCCGACGAGCGCGGCCACGGAGAACTGCTGCCACCGCCGCGGCGGCAGGGTCAGCGGCTCGGAGAGCATGAACGCGCCGAGGAACAGGTAGGGCGACTGCATCAGCGCGAACGACAGCGCCGTCGCGAGGTCGAAGGGAAGCCCTCCCTGAGACAGCTGGACGTACTGCCGCAGCAGCGCGACGACGATCGCGACGAGGAGGAAGACCAGCACGATCCGCACCTTCTCGGTGCGCCAGAGCACGATCAGTCCGAGGAGCGCCACGGGGACGAACAGCGCCGGCGTGCCGACCCACCACGACGAGAAGGTGCCGAGACCGGTGATCGTGACCACCGCGGCGCCGAACGCCGCCGGGTTGAGGATGTGACGGCCACGCCAGGCGATCACGTACTTCGAGATGCTGGCGAGCGCCCCGGCCAGAGCCAGTCCGCCGAGAGAGGGGAGATCGGCGCCCGGCTGCAGCACGAACAGCAGGATGAGCGCCGTGACCAGAGACGACTCGATGCGCCACGGCAGCCGCAGCACCCGCTGCGCGGCGGCATCCACCGCCGAGATCACGACCGCCAGCACGGCGAAGGAGACCACCAGCGCGAGCGGAGTCGGCGAGACGAGCCCGAAGAAGGAGAGCACCTCGGCGAGTGCGGCCAGCGCGAGCAGCGAGAACAGCACGAGCCGGTACATCGACAGTGCCCCGAGGAGCGCGAGGACTCGCTGCCTGACAGTGGTGAAAGCGGTGATCACGGCTTCTACTCTTCCCTACTTCTCCGGGTCAGGGGCGGGCGACGAACAGCTCGGCCCTGCAGTCCGCCGAACGCTCGATGCGTCCGTCGGTCGTCATCCGCACCCACTCGACGCCCCAGTCGTCGGCGAGCTCGGGGCCGCCGTCGAAGAAGAGCGCGGTGGCGACGGCATCCGCTCTCATCGCATCCGCGCCGATCGCCCAGGTCGCCGCCCAGGTCTGCACCGGAACGCCGGTGCGCGCGTCGAGGACGTGGTGGAGTCCGTCGCCCCAGGCCCGGCGGTTGATCGCGGACGCGCAGAGCGCCGCATCCTGCAGGGAGACGATGCCGACGGCCTTCGTGGGGTCGAACGGGTGCTCGAGGCCGATGCGCACCGCACTCCCCCGCACCCTGAGGTCTCCCGCCGCGTCGACCACGAGGTCTCCCGGCACGTGTGCCAGGAGCCCGAACACGAGGTCGACGAGCCGGCCCTTGCCGAGCGCGCCGACGTCGAGGAGCACGGGAGCCGAGACCTCAGCATCCCGGTCGCTCCACGAGACGAGAGACGTCCAGTCGGACGGAGCGGCGACGGGGTCTCCGGCGCGCAGCGAGTACGCCGCGTCGTAGCCGAGGGCTTCGAGACCGGCGCCGACCAGCGGGTCGACGGCCCCCGCGGTCGCCGTGGAGAGCTCGCGGTAGAGGCTCAGCATCGGCCCCGCGTCGGGAGACGTCAGGCGCCCTCCGTGCGCGGCCAGCCGCGTGACGTCGGAGTCGGACCGGAAGCGGGACCACTCCCGATCGAACCGCTCGATCTCCGCCGCGACCGCCGCGCGATCGTCGGACGAGAGCTCCCCCTCGATCTCCCAGCGGGTGCCGATCGCGTCGAAACGCCAGATCGTCATCGCCCCGTCAGGCGCCTAGGAGGCCGCCTGCTCCTTGATCGACTCGACCGCCTGGTTGAAGCCGCCGCTGGTGAGCGAGGAGCCCGCGACGCGGCTGACCTTCAGATCGGAGAGCGGGACGCCGACCGCCTCGTCAGCGATGCCGCCGATGAACTTGCCCTGGTACTCCTCGGTCTCGCGCGCCTGCGGGTCGCCCGTGACCTCGACCTCCGTCACGACGCCGTCGGCGATGGTGAGCGACACCGAGATCTTCTCGACGGTCTCGGGGGTCTGGTAGGAGCCGTCGGCCGTGTAGGTGCCGTCCTTGTAGGTCGTCGAGCTGCTGTCGCTCGGCGCCGAGGAGGAGCCGGCGCCGGTGTCTCCCCCGGTGGAGGCGCTGTTGTCCGCGTCTGCAGCACCGGAGCAGCCGGCCAGGACGAGGAGTCCTGCGACGCCGACGAGAGCGGAGCCCTTGCGGACGGAGGTCGGTACGGTCGTGCGGATCATGATGGTCCTCCCGGCTGTGTGCTGGTCGACGATCTGTCGATGCATTCGACCGTATGCATTCGTCCTATGTGGCCGCTGTGCCTCTGCTACGCGTCTCCGCCGAACATGCTCGTCACGGAGCCGTCCTCGAAGACCTCGTGGATGGCGCGAGCGAGCAGCGGGGCGATCGGGAGGATCGTCAGCTTGTCCCAGCGACGCGACTCGGTGAGCGGGATCGTGTCGGTGATGACGACCTCGTCGATCGACGAGTCCTGCAGACGCTCGGATGCCGGGTCGCTGAAGATCGCGTGGGTCGCGGCCACGATGACGCGGTGCGCGCCGTTGGCTTTGAGCGCCTGCGCCGCCTTCACGATCGTGCCGCCGGTGTCGATCATGTCGTCGACCAGGAGGCAGGTGCGCCCCTCGACGGTGCCGACGATCTCGTGCACGGAGACCTGGTTGGCCACCTTCGGGTCGCGACGCTTGTGAATGATCGCGAGAGGAGCGCCGAGGCTGTCCGACCAGGTGTCGGCCACGCGGACGCGGCCCATGTCGGGCGAGACGACCGTGAGGATCTCGCGGTCCTCCTTCGACAGCGTGCGCTGGAAGTAATCCAGCAGCACCGGCTTGGCGAAGAGATGGTCGACGGGGCCGTCGAAGAAGCCCTGGATCTGCGCGGCGTGCAGGTCGACGCTCATGACGCGGTCGGCGCCGGCCGTCTTGAGCAGGTCGGCGACGAGACGGGCGCTGATCGGCTCACGACCGCGGCCCTTCTTGTCCTGACGCGAGTAGGGGTAGTACGGGGCGACGACGGTGATGCGCTTGGCGGACGCGCGCTTGGCCGCGTCGATCATGATGAGCGTCTCCATGAGCCACTCGTTGACCGGCTCGCCGAACGTCTGCACGAGGAAGAGGTCGCAGCCGCGGATCGAGACCTCGAAGCGCGCGTAGATCTCCCCGGACGCGAACGTGCGGTGCTCGACCGGAGCGATCTCCGTGCCGAGATCAGCGGCGACGGCCGCTGTCAGCTCGGGGTGGGAGCGTCCGCCGGCGATGACCAGCCGCTTCTTCGTCTTGGCGACGAGACCGGGGGCCACATCGTTGTCGCGGTCCAGTTCGACCGTCTTCTTCTTGCGCGCCATTGGTCCCTACTCCGCCACTCGGGCCCGGGCTGCGGCATCCGCAGCGTCCGTGCCTGCCCTGTTCTTCTCGACCCAGCCCTCGATGTTGCGCTGAGGCGCGACGCTCATGGCGAGCGATCCGGCGGGGACGTCCTTGCGGACGACGGCGCCGGCGCCCGTCTTGGCGCCTGCCCCCAGCCTAACGGGCGCGACGAGGGTCGTGTGCGACCCGGTGTGCACCTCGTCCTCGACGATGGTGCGGTGCTTGTTGACGTCGTCGTAGTTGGCGGTGATGGTGCTCGCGCCGAGGTTGACGCCCCGCCCGATCGTGGCGTCGCCGACGTACGAGAGGTGCGGGACCTTGCTGCCCTCGCCGATCTCGGCGTTCTTCGTCTCGACGTAGGCGCCGATCTTGCCCTTGGCGCCGAGGACGGTGCCCGGACGGAGGAAGGAGAAGGGGCCGACCGTGGCCTCCGCGCCGATCACGGCGAGGGTGGCGTCGGTGCGGCGGACGATCGCGCCCTCCCCCACCTCGCAGTCGACGAGAGTCGTGTCGGGGCCGATCACCGCACCGGCGGAGATGGCGGTGGCCCGCAGGATCTGCGTGTGCGGGAGGATCGTCACATCGGGTGCGAGGGTCGCATCGTCGTCGATCCACGTCGTCGCCGGATCGATGATCGTGACGCCCTCCAGCTGCCAGCGGCGCACGATGCGCTCGTTGAGGAGCCGGCCCACCAGGGCGAGCTGCGCACGATCGTTGACCCCGAAGGTCACGGTGACGTCGGAGACGACGGATGCCGCGACTCGGTCGCCGTCGCGGCGGAGGAGTCCGGGGACGTCGGTGAGGTACATCTCGCCCTGGGCGTTGTCCACCCCGATCTCGGGGAGGTAGCGGCGCAGCGTCTCCGCGCGGAAGACGTACATGCCGGCGTTGATCTCGCGGACGGCGGCCTCATCGGCGCTGGCGTCCTTCTGCTCCACGACGCGGTCCACGCCGCCGTCGGCGTCGCGGATGACGCGCCCGTAGCCCGTCGGGTCGTCGACGACGGCGGTCATCAGCGTCGCCGGGGCGCCCGCCGCGCGGTGCTCGTCGAGGAAAGAGGAGAGCGTGTCGGCATCGGCGAGCGGGCAGTCGCCGGAGAGCACGAGGACGTCGCCGTCGAAGTCGGTCGGGAGCGCGTCGACCGCGACCTGCACGGCGCGGCCGGTGCCCGGCACGTCATCCTGGTCGACGAAGATCGCGTCGGGGTAGTCGACGGAGAGCGCCGCGACCACCTGGTCGCGCTCGTGACGCACGACGACCTCGATGTGGTCGGCGCTCAGCCGTGCGGCGGTGGTGAGCACATGCCCCACCAGCGGACGCCCCCCGATCGGGTGCAGCACCTTCGGCAGGCGCGACTTCATGCGCGTGCCCTGGCCTGCGGCGAGGATGATGATGGCGAGATTGTTCCCAGTCATGCTCCGCCGCCAGGACTCGAACCTAGACCTCACAGCTCCAAAGGCTGTCGTGCTGCCATTACACCACGGCGGACCGCGGCATCCGAGTGGGGGCCGCCCGTCAAGTCTGCCATGCTCGCCCCTGTGCGTACGGCGATAATGGACGGATGAGCGAGGCGGATGAGGTCGACCGGATCGTCGGAGCGTGGAACACCCAGCGCCCCGACCTCGACTTCTCCCCCCTCGAGGTCCTCTCCCGCATGGACAGGCTGACCCGGCTGCTCGACCGCGCCCGCCGCGACGTGTTCCGGCGCAGCGATCTGGAGCCGTGGGAGTGGGACGTGCTGTCCGCCCTCCGTCGGGCGGGGGCGCCGTTCCAGCTCTCCCCCAAGCAGCTGCTCCAGCAGACGCTGGTGTCGAGCGGAACCATGACGAACCGCATCGACCGGCTCGTCGGACGCCGCTTCGTGCGCAGGGAGGCCGACCCCGGCGACGGCCGCAGCGTGCTGGTGATCCTGACCGACGACGGGCGGATCAGGGTGGATGCCGCGATCACCCGTCTCGTCGATGTGGAGGCCGACCTGCTGCAGGGTCTGTCCCGCGGCGACCGCGATCGTCTGGCGGGGCTGCTCCGCAAGCTCAGCCTGAGCTTCGACGCCTGAGAGCCGTCAGCCGAGGAGCCGACGGTTCTTCTCGATGACCGACGCCGGCAGTCCGTCGACGATCCCGGCGAGGGTCACGTTCGCCAGCGACGCCCGCCAGGCCTCGTGCGCCGCACGCATGGCGGACGCCAGCGCACAGGGGTTCCGGCAGTCCTCCGGGCGGGCGGCGCCGCGCCCCTGCTGACGCAGCTCTCGGCACACGTAGGGGTCCGCCGCGCCGTCGACCGCGGTGACGAGGTCGAGGATGCTGATGCGCTCCGGCTCCCGCGCCAGCCGGAAGCCGCCGCGCGGCCCCGTGCTCCCGGTGAGGATCCCTGCGCGCACGAGCTTGGCGAGCTGCTTGGAGAGGTACGGGCCGGCGACGCCGAAGTGCTCGGACAGCTGCGCCGCGGACACGGTCGAGCCCGGCGGGAGCTGTGCGATCACCGTGGCGGTGTGCAGCACCCATTCCGACGTCTCGGGAAGCTTCACTTGCTCATCCTACGCGACACCCATATTGTGGACATGCAATATCCATGATTAGGGAGCGGACATGCGCATCGCAGTGGCAGGCGGAACGGGACGGATCGGACGACTGGTGGTCGCCGAGCTCGAGAAGGAGGGACACGACGCGGTGTCGCTGACCCGCGGAGAAGGCGTCGACCTGCGCAGCGGGGACGGGCTCGCCGCACGACTCGAGGGCGTCGACGCGGTGATCGATGCCACGAATCCCCCGGTCGCGGACCAGGCCGAGGCGGAGGCCACGTTCACGACGATCTCGCGCGTCCTCCTCGAGGCGGAGCGGTCAGCCGGAGTCGGGCACCACGTGGCGCTCTCGATCGCCGCACTCGACACGGTTCGAGGCAACGCCCACTACTTCGGCAAGCGCGCCCAGGAGCGCGAGGTGGCGGCGGGTGCCGTGCCCTTCACGATCGTGAGGGCGACCCAGTTCCACGACTTCCCCGCGATGATCGCCGAGTGGTCGGTCATCGACGGCGAGGGCGTCGTCCCACCGCTGCTGCTGCAGCCGATCGCCCCCGCCGACGTCGCCTCGACCCTCGTCGCCGCCGCGATCTCGGCACCGCTCCAGGGGTCGTTCGACCTCGCGGGCCCCCGAACGGAGGATGCGGTGGACATGGCGCGCCGCACCCTCGCCGCGAGGGGAGGCACCCTGCCGCTGCGCGCGTCCTGGCGCGGCGCCGCACTGGGGATCGAGTTCGCCGGCGAGGTGCTGCTCCCCGGCGAGGACGCCCGGATCGCGCCGACCACGTTCGACGACTGGCTCGCCGCCGGGGCGCGCTGACGCGCCCCGGCGCACGGCTCACAGGCGGGGATCGACGACCACGACCACCTTGCCGGTGACACGGCCGGACTCGACGCGCTCCTGCGCGGCGGCGAGCTCGTCGAGGCCGAACTCGGAGTCGAGGTGCACGGTCACCGCCTCGGACTCGGCGAGGGCGGCGATCTCCGCGAGCTGCCCGCCGTTCGCGGAGACGAGGATGCGCTCGACCGGTCCGGCGCCCCACGACGCGAGCTCGGCCCTGCGCTCGTCCGTCAGCCCGGTGATCGTGACGACGGAGGTCCCGGCCGCGACCGCCCCGCGCGGAGGCAGGGTGTCGTCGACCGTGATGATCACGGCATCCACCGGGGCGATCGCCGCGAGTGCGGCCTCGTCGCGGTAGTCGACGGTCTCGCTCGCACCCCAGGAGCGCAGCAGCTCGTGCTTGGCGGGGCTCGCGGTCGCGACCACCTCCGCGCCCCTCGCGGCGGCGAGCTGGATGGCCAGATGGCCGACGCCGCCCGCGCCGCCGAGCACGAGCACCCGTTGCCCCGAGCGGACGCCCGCGGTCTCGAGCGCCTGCCATGCGGTCAGGGCGGCGAGCGGGGCAGCCCCTGCCTGCGCGGTGCTCCATGTGCTCGGCGACGCGGCGAGATCCCCGGCGGCGACGACGGCGTACTCGGCGAGGGTGTGCGCGGCGGCGGGGAACGCGGCGAGCGCGAACACCCGGTCGCCCTCCGCCCACTCGTCGACGCCGGGCCCGACGGCCGAGACCACCCCCGCGACGTCCCACCCCGGGAGGTCCGTGTAGATGATGGGCCCGAAGTCGACGGCGGCGGCGCGGATCTTCACGTCGACGGGGTTGAGGCCGGCGGCGCCGACCCTGACGAGCACTTCTCCGGGGCCGGGAGACGGGATCTCGGTGTCGATGACGGAGACGACCTCAGCCGCCGCCCCTGCACCCGAGTACTTCGCTGAACGCACTGGTCTGCCTTTCTCTCGTGCGGCCGATCCGACCGCTCCACCCAGCCTGGCCTGTCGATCATCGCCCCGACAGTGGCCGGATGGTCAATATGTGTCACGATATAGCCATGCACCGCATCGTCGTCGTCGCCCTCCCCGGAGTCTTCCCGTACGAGCTGGGGATCCCCGCCCGCTTCTTCCGCGCTGCCCACCGTGACGGCGAGCCGCTGTACTCCGTCACCACCTGCACCCTCGACGGACTCCCCGTGCCCACGAACGCCGATTTCACGGTGACCCCGGCCTCCGACCGGCGCGCGCTCGACACCGCGGACACGATCATCGTGCCCCCGTGGAGCGCCGCAGAGACCTCCGACGACCCGATCGGACTGGCCGAGTTCGGCGACCGGCGGATCGTCAGCTACTGCACCGGCGCGTTCACGGTCGCGGCATCCGGACTCCTCGACGGCAAGGAGGCGACCACCCACTGGTGCTCGTCGGACGAGTTCGTTCGGCGCTTCCCGCTGGTGCGCATGCGCGAGGACGAGCTCTTCGTCGACACCGGCCGCGTGCTGACCGCCGCCGGGGCGTCTGCCGCGGTCGACGCCACCATACACCTGATCGCGAACGACTTCGGCGCGGCGGTCGCGGCGACGGTCTCCCAGGTCACGCTCGCGGCACCGCACCGCGGCGGCGGTCAGCGGCAGTTCGTCGCCAGGCCGGCGGTGGCGTCCTCTCCGACGGTCGGCTCGGCGAGCGACATCCAGACCTGGCTGATCTCCCGCATCGACGAGCCGCTGTCACTCACGGACGTCGCCGATCGCTTCGGGATGAGCGTGCGCACCCTGACCCGCCGTTTCCGCGCCGAGACGGGGCGGACGGTGGGCGACTGGTTCGCCGACGCCAGGGTCGACCGCGCCCGCGAGCTGCTGGAGACGACCGACCTCCTCGTCGACGACGTGGCCGCGCGTTCGGGCTTCGCCACCGGGGCGGCGCTGCGCAAGCACTTCCGCGACCGGATCGGACTGGCCCCGCAGCAGTACCGCTCCCGGTTCACGCAGGCCGCGTAGGCTTGACCGAATGGGCATGCCCTCCCCCCTCCCCATGCGCGACGGCGTCGGCGCGACCCGTCTGCACGTGCCGATGAGCGGCGCCTGGCCGACGATCTCCGCCTACATGGTCGAGCGGTTCTTCCATATGGACCCGGAGCGGCTGCTCGTGCGCTTCGACCGCGGTGAGATCGTCGCCCGCGACGGCAGCGCACTGGCCAGGGACACCCCGCTCGGCGCCGAGGAGTTCGTCTGGTACTACCGCGATCCGCCGCCCGAGAAGGACATCCCCTTCGAGATCGTCCTGCTGCATCAGGATCGCGACCTCGTCGTCGTCGACAAGCCGCACTTCCTGCCGACGACACCCGGAGGCAGGTTCCTGCAGAACTCGGCGCTGGTCCGCCTGCGGAACCTCCTCGACATCCCGGAGCTCACCCCCATCCACCGCCTCGACCGCGCCACCGCGGGTCTGCTGATGTTCTCCGCGCGTCCCGAGACGCGGGGCGCGTACCAGCTGCTGTTCGAGAACCGTCAGGTGCAGAAGGTGTACGAAGCGGTGTCGGCGCGACCAGCGGACTGGGATGCCGCGATGCTCCCCCTGGTCTACCGCAACCACATCGTGAAGCACCGCGGCGAGGTGCGCGTGCGGGTGGATGCCGAGCGCGAGCCGAACGCGGAGACCCTGATCGAGCTGATCGCCGCCGATGAGCGCGTCGTGCACACGCTGCTGCGCCCGCACAGCGGCAAGATGCACCAGCTGCGCGTGCATCTCGCCGCCCTCGGTCTCGGCATCCTCAACGACGGGTTCTATCCCGTGCTGCAGCCGGAGAAGCCCGACGACTTCGACGCCCCCCTCCAGCTGCTGGCGCGGGAGCTGCGCTTCGTCGATCCGCTGAGCGGCGCCGAGCGCGAGTTCGCCACCGGTCTCGCTCTGAAGGACGCCCCTAACGCCGCATGACCTTGCGCGCCAGCCGGGTGCCGAGCACCTGCACGAGGTGCACGAACACGACGATGAGGATGATCGCGGCCCACATCACGACCGGCTCGAACTGCCGGAAGCCGTAGATCTGGGCGAACGCACCGAGGCCGCCGCCGCCGATCAGACCCGCCATCGCGGTCATGTCGATCAGCGCCACGACGATGAACGTGTACCCGAGGATCAGCGGCCCGAGCGACTCGGGGATCGCCACGGTGAACAGGATGCGCAGGGGTCCCGCGCCCATCGACCTCGCCGCCTCGATCACGCCGGGCGAGACCGACACGAGATGCTGCTCGACGATGCGCCCGATGGCGAAGGAGGCCGCGAGGCCGATGATGAAGGCGCCGGCGGTGGTGCCGATGCCCACCCCGACCACGACGCGTGCGAGGGGCTGCGCGACCGCCATGAAGATCACGAACGGGATCGGGCGGAAGAAGTTCACGACGAGGTTGATGAGGAACGAGACGACGCGGTTCTCGACGAGTCCGCCGGGGCGCGTGACGTAGAGGATCACGCCGATCAGGAGGCCGAGGATCCCGGAGATCACGAGGGCCACGGAGGTCATGTACAGCGTCTCGAGCGCGGACTTCCAGAACTCCGGCCACAGTTCCATCAGACGTTCCATCAGCGGACCTCCTCTCCGGCGATCTCGGTGACGTCGACGCGCGTGCCGATCTCGGCGAGCGCCCGGTCGATCGCGGCGCCGTCGCCGCGGATCGCGAGCGTGAGATGCCCGAAGGCGCGTCCGCGGATGTCGTTGATGCCGCCGAAGATCAGCTCGAAGTCGAGTCCGGCGCCGGCGAGATCGAGGAACACCTGCGCCTGGGAGGAGTCGCCGTCGCGGAACGAGAAGGTCACGATGCGACCCCGGTGCCGCTCACGCAGCACCGCCAGCTCTGAGGGCGAGGGGATGCCCTTGACCACCGTGCCGACGAAGCGCTGGGATGCCGGGTTCTGAGGCGAGGAGAACACGTCGAACACATCTCCCTGCTCGATGACACGGCCGTTCTCCATGACGGCGACCTTCGTCGCGATGGTCTGGATGACGTCCATCTCGTGCGTGATCACGACGATCGTGACGCCCTGCTCTCTGTTGACCCTGGAGAGGAGCTCGAGCACCTCGTGGGTGGTCTGCGGATCGAGGGCGCTGGTGGCCTCGTCGGCCAGCAGTATCGCGGGGCCGGTGGCGAGGGCGCGGGCGATGCCCACGCGCTGCTTCTGCCCGCCGGAGAGCTGCTCGGGGAACGCCTTCGCCTTGTCGGCGAGACCGACGAAGCTGAGCAGCTCCGTCACACGCGCATCGATGTCGTCCTTCGACCAGCCGGCGAGCTTGAGCGGGTAGGCGATGTTGGCCCTGACCGTCTTCGCGGCGAAGAGGTTGAACTGCTGGAAGATCATCCCGATGCCGCCGCGGATCCTGCGCAGCTCCCGTTCGCCGAGCGCCGTGATGTCGACGCCGTCCACGGTGATCGTGCCGCCGGTCGCGGGTTCGAGGGCGTTGATGAGTCGGACCAGGGTGGACTTGCCCGCCCCGGAGTAGCCGATGATGCCGAAGACGTCGCCCTTCTCGATCGAGAGGGTCACGTCGTCGACGGCGACGACGTCACCCGCCCCGGCGGACCGCGAGGGGTACGCCTTGGAGACGTTCGTGAGGGTGACGATCGGCATGTGCTGCTCCGTGTGGTGCGTGGCGACGAAGAATCGGGTGGCGCTGAGCGCCACCCGATTCTCTCAGTCGCTGACTACTTCTTGTCCTTCGCGTCCTTCTGGACCTTCTCGAGCGAGGCGACGAGGTCGGCGACGGGCGTCTGCAGCGGCACCGCCGTGTTCCCGGACGACTCCTGGAGTCCGGCCTGGACGTCCTTGTTCGTCTGGAAGATCTCGACGAGCTTCTTGTAGGTCGCGTTGTCGGCGTCTTCGGCGCGAGCCGCGAAGATGTTCACGTACGGCAGCGCGTTCGGGGACTCCGGGTCGTCCTTCGCGATCGCGTCGTCGAAGGTCAGACCGGCGTCCTTGACGAAGTCGTTGTTGATGATCGCGGCCGCGACGTCGGGCAGCGACGTCGGGATCAGGGCCGCCTCGAGCGCCTTCACCTGGACCTTCGACTTCTCCGTGTCGACGTCGGCGAGGTCGGAGTAGGGCGTGCCACCGCTCTTCAGCTCGACGAGACCCGCCGACTGCAGGACGTTGAGCGCGCGAGCCTGGTTGGACGCGTCATCCGGAACGGCGACGGTCTCGCCCTTCGGGATGTCCTTCACGTCGTCGTACTTCTGCGAGTACAGGCCGAGCGGGTAGATCGCGGTGGAGCCGACCGGCACCAGGTCCTTGCCCGAGGCGTTGTTGTACTCCGCGAGGTACACGATGTGCTGGAACTGGTTGAGGTCGATCTCGCCCTCGGCGAGCGCCGGGTTCGGCTGCTCGTACGAACCGAAGTCGACGAGCTCGACCGTGATCCCCTCGTCCGCCGCAGCCTCGACGAAGGGCGCCCACTGCGCGTCGCCCTTGCCGACGACGCCGATCTTGACGGTCTCGTCCTTGGCGGAGTCGCCGCTGCCGGCGCCGGCGTCGCTGGATGCCGTGGCGCAGCCCGCGAGGGCGACGAAGAGCGGGACCGCGGCCAGCGCGGCGAGGATGGACGTTGTGCGACGAGTCATGTGAAGAGTTCCTCTCTTGGGGGGACTCTTCAACGGTAGGCAGGGCCTCCCCGCCCCGAGGAATCGGGTGTCACACGGCGTCACAGCCGGATCAGTCGAACTCCTCGATCCCCTGCAGGCGCACCTGCTCGAGGTCGAGACGCGCGGAGATGCGGCGCACCACCACGTCGTCGACCGTGCCCGAACGGCGAAGCCCCAGCAGCACCTCGCGCTTGCGGTCGAGCAGCGCGAGCTTGAGGCGCGTGTGCTCCTCGTGGCGGATGAGCGGGGACCGCTGCGCGACGTCGACCTCGGTCGATGTCGCGATGATCTGCAGACTCGAGCCGTCGACGGCATCCTCCCGCTGCTCCACGAGCTTCAGGCCCGCGCTGCCGCCGCCGTAGGGGTCCGGCTCGTCGAGCATGGCGTCGAGGGCGCTGGCCTCGGCATCCACCGCCGCCTGCTCCCTGGCGAGAGCGCGCGCGTTCGCGTACTCGAGCATCAGGTAGCCTTCGCTGCGCACGCGGTCGAGGATCTCCTGGCCGATGCCGTGCTCGGCCGCGAGGTCGTCGAGCGCCGCGAGCGCCGCACCCGAGATGGTGCGCTCTGCGAGCTCGTACTCCTCGACCTCCGCCGTGTCGACGGGGAGCTTGGCCCAGCGCACGACGGCCGGCAGGAGCGGACCCTGCACGAGCAGGCTGAGCAGGATGACGCCGGCCGTGACGACCACGACCTCGTCGCGTCCTTCGCCACCGATCTCGACGGGGATGGAGAGCGCGATCGCGAGGGACACCGCTCCGCGCATGCCGGCGAAGGTGGAGAGGAGGCGAACGCGTGCGGCGAGACCGCGTGGTGGTCGCGCGTCGGTCGGGCGGCGCACCACGGCGCTCAGCAGCTGGAACAGATAGCGCACCGCCAGCAGCGCGACCCACACTCCGAGCGTGATGAGCACGAGGCGGCCCACGGCTGCGGCAGAGATCTCGTGCACGACGTACTGCACCTCGAGCCCGATCAGCACGAAGAGCGCGCCGTTGAGCAGGTAGACGCCGAACGGGAAGGCGGCCTCGGACTGGCGGCGGGAGGATGCCGTGGTGATGCGCGGAGACACGTACGCGATGACGAGTCCGGCCACGACGACCGCGAGCACACCCGAGGCGTGCATGATCTCCGCCAGCAGGAACGCCGTGAACGGCACGAGCAGCAGGGTCACGTTGATGACCGCCGTGCTCGTCGACCGGCGCAGCAGCAGATACGCGAGGGCCGCGATCACCGCGCCGGCGAGCACGCCGCCGACGTACGAGACCAGGACGGTCCAGGTGATGCTCAGCGGCGTGACGTCACCGCCGACCGCGAGCGAGATCGCGATGGCGTACAGCACGAGGGCCGTGCCGTCGTTCGTCAGGCTCTCCGCCTTCAGCTTCATGAACATGCGCCGCGGCAGCAGTCGCCCGAGGGCCGCGACGGCCGTGGCGTCAGGAGGGGCGACGGCGGCGCCGAGGATGAGCGCGATCTCCCACGGCATCCCGAACAGCACGCCCACTCCGGCGACTGCGAAGGCCGAGGCCACGACGAGCAGCGTGCTCATCGGCAGGATGTAGCGGAAGTCGCGCCGGATCGACCGGAGCGACGTCGTCAGGCTCTCCCAGAACAGCATCACGGGCAGGAACAGCAGCAGCACCGTCTCCGGCGGCAGCTGCACCTCGCGCAGCTGCGGCACGAAGCCGAGCAGCAGCCCGAAGACGACGAGGACGAGGGGCAGTGCGACGCGGATACGCGGAGCGAGCAGGGTTCCTGCGAGGATCGTGAGTCCGAGCAGGACGGTGACTTCTAGACCTTCCATCTCTACCTCCCAACAGCGGTGAGAGAAGGATATTCCCCGTTCGGGGGTTCAGGTCAGCCGATCTCCTCCGTGAGCTCGAACCAGCGCAGTTCGAGCTCCTCGATCTCCGCCTCCCGATCCCCGATCGCCTTCATCTTCTCGCCGAGTCCGGCGTAGTCGGACTGGTCGTGGTCGGCGAGCGAGTGCTTGGCGGCATCCACCTGCTCCGTGAGCTTCTGGATGCGCCGCTCCAGGGCGGAGACCTCCTTCTGCGCGGTGCGCAGCGCCGCTCCGTCCAGCCCCTTCGGCGCCGCCTTCGCAGCTCCGGCGGACGCCTTGGAGGGCTCGGCGTCCTGCAGCTGACGCAGGCGCAGGTACTCGTCGACTCCGCCGGGGAGGTGTCGGAGTCTGCCGCCGAGGATCGCGAACTGCTGGTCGGTCACGCGCTCGAGGAAGTACCGGTCGTGGCTGACGACGAGCAGCGTGCCCGACCACGAGTCGAGGAGGTCCTCGATCGCGGCGAGCATGTCGGTGTCGAGGTCGTTCGTGGGCTCGTCGAGGATCAGCACGTTGGGCTGATCGAGCAGCACGAGCAGCAGCTGCAGACGGCGCTGCTGACCTCCGGAGAGGTCCTTCACCGGGGTCGAGAGCTGGGCGGACGAGAACCCGAGGCGCTCCAGCAGCTGCCCGGGAGTGAGGTCCTGCGCCTTCGAGCCGTTGCCCATCGTGTACGAGGTGCGCAGACCCGAGATGACCACGCGCACCGGGTCGTTCCAGTGCTGGTCGAGCTCGTCGAGGCGCTGGGTCAGCGTCTGCACCTTGACGGTCGTGCCGCGCTTGACACGCCCGACCGTGGGTTCGACGGTGCCGGAGATCAGGCCGAGCAGCGTCGACTTGCCCGCGCCGTTGACCCCGAGGATGCCGGTGCGCTCCCCCGGCGCGATGCGCCACTCCACATCGCGCAGCACCTCCTTGTCGCCGTAGGACACCCCCACGTCGAGAAGGTCGACGACGTCTTTGCCGAGGCGGGAGACGGCGAGCGACTGCAGGGAGATCTTGTCGCGGATCTCGGGGACGTCGGCGATGAGCTCGTTGGCGGCGTCGATGCGGAACTTCGGCTTGGCCGTGCGTGCCGGGGCGCCGCGGCGCAGCCAGGCGAGCTCCTTGCGCGCGAGGTTCTGCCGCTTCGCCTCGGTGGCTGCGGCCATCCGGTCGCGCTCGACGCGCTGCAGGATGTACGCCGCGTAGCCGCCCTCGAAGGGCTCGACGATCCGGTCGTGCACCTCCCAGGTCTCGGTGCAGACCTCGTCGAGGAACCAGCGATCGTGGGTGACGACCATGAGGGCCCCGGAGTTCGGGCTCCACCGCTTCTTCAGGTGCCCGGCGAGCCAGGTGATCGCCTCGACGTCGAGGTGGTTGGTGGGCTCGTCGAGCGCGATGACGTCCCAGTCGCCGGTGAGCAGCTTCGCGAGCGAGACCCGTCGGCGCTGGCCGCCCGAGAGCGAGCCGATCTCGGCATCCCACGGCAGATCCCGCAGCAGCCCGTCGATGACGTCACGGACCTTCGCGTCGCCGGCCCATTCGTGCTCGGGGGTGTCGCCGACGACGGCCTGGCTGATCGTGAGACCGTCGCCGAGGGTGTCGGCCTGGTCGAGCACGCCGATCGTGGTGCCGCCGCGGACCGTCACGCGGCCGGAGTTGGGTTCCTTGATGCCTGCCAGCATCCCGAGGAGGCTGGACTTGCCGTCGCCGTTGCGGCCGACGATGCCGATGCGGTCGCCCTCCTCGATTCCGAGGGTCACGGAGTCGAAGACGACCCTGGTCGGGTATTCGAGCTGGAGGGCTTCTGCCCCGAGAAGATGTGCCATGTCACTTCAAGGGTAGTCGCGCTCGCCTCACCCGACGGCCGGGCCTCCGAACAGCTCGGGGAGGGAGGCAGTGAACTCCTCGAAGTGGCTGTACCAGACGGTGTGCGCAGCGCCGGGGATGCTGCGCACGTCGACCCCGTGCTCCGTGAGCCTCCGCACGTCGGCATCGCTCACCCACGAGCTCGGCTCGGCCCTGACGACGATCGACCCCGGAGCCGGCGGCCACTCGCCGTCGGTTCCGCAGGAGACGGATGCCAAGGTCTCCGGGTCGAACCGCTCGGCGGCACGAGCCTCGACCTCGGCATCCCTCTCGGAGTAGAAGGGGCGGCTCCGGCGCAGGGCATCGGCATCCACGCGTGCGAGGCGGTCGCACTCGTACCGGTCGACGAGCTCAGCGCGGTCATGACCGCCCTCGATCGACAGCGCGGCATCGACGTAGACGGTGAGGCTCGGGTCGAGAGCCGCGGCGGCCGCTGCCAGCACGGTGGCCCCGTAGGAGTGCCCGACGGCGTGGAGCGGCCCCTCGGGCGCGAGCCGCCTGATCGTCTCGACGACGGCGGCTGCGGCCTCGTCGACGGTGAGCTGCGGGTCACGGGGAGAGCGTCCGTGGCCGGGGAGATCGAGGGCGAGCACACGGTATCCCCGGTCGACGAGGAGCGGGATGACGCGCCACCAGCTCTCGGCTGATCCCATCGCTCCGTGCAGGAGCAGGGCGGTGCGGAGCGGGGGCGTCGCCGCACCGCCCGAGTCGGCGGAGTCGGCCGTGTCGAGGGCGTGGAGGAGCATCCGGTCAGTCAATCACGGTCGTTATCCTTCTGTGACATTTCGAAGTCTGCGAGCTGTGGAATCTTTGTTCGAATGTCGGTGGCCCCTGGTGTACTGGACTCATGACCGCACTGATCGACGCGACCGACTCCCAGATGGCGATGCTCGCCGATCTGGTCGAGTCGCTGGAGATCGCCGATGCGACGGTGAACGCGATGATGGCGGCCCGCGACGGGCTGTTCGCGCTGGCGGGTCGGATGGCCGTCGACATCGCGAAGCAGGGCGATCACCCCGATCGGGGCGACATGACGATCCGCGCGGTGGCGGCCGAGATCGGGCAGCGGCTCCGGGTCAGCGACCGCACGGTCGAGCGGAAGATCGGCGAGGCGTCGTGGCTGGTCGACGGCTTCCCCGCGGTGTGGCAGGCACAGGGCGCGGGGCGCATCACGGCCGCGCACGCGCACGTCATCATCGACGCCGGCGCCCAGCTGACCGACGACGACCAGCGGGCGGAGTACGCCGAGGCCGTGCTCGCCGTCGCCGAGGTCGAGTCTCCGAATCGGCTGCGGGCACTCGCGAAGCGCATCGCCGAGAGGTTTCAGGAGCAGACGATCGACGACCGGCATCGGGCCGCCCGCGAGCGGAGGCGCGTCTGGGCGACGGAAGGCGAAGACGGCATGGCCGATCTCCACGTGCACGCCCCGGCCGTGCTGGTGCACGCGATGAAGGGCCGCGTGTCCGAGATGGCCCACCGGATCCGCACCGAGAACATCCGCGAGGCGCGCGAAGCAGCAGCCGACGGCATCCCCTTCGACCCCGACACCCGGTCCGTCGACGAGATCCGCGCCGATCTCTTCGCCGACCTCGTGCTCTCCGGCACCCCGGTCGCCCACGACAGCGCAGACGGCCTGCTCGGCGAGATCCGCGGGCGTGTGGAGATCACCGTGCCCGTGCTCACCCTGATGGCGGAGGATGCCGCGGAGGCGACCTCGGCCGACGGGGACGCGTCCTCGACGACGCCGCCTGCGCTGCTCGACGGTGTCGTGCCCATCGACGCCGACACCGCTCGTGCGCTCGCAGGCTCTGCGACGGGGTGGGACCGAGTGCTCACCCATCCGATCACGGGTGCGATGCTCGCGGTCGACCGGTATCGCCCGTCGGAGCAGCTCAGACGGCACCTGAGGGCACGCGATCAGCGGTGCCGGTTCCCGACCTGCGGGATCGCCGCCAGGAAGTGCGACATCGACCACAACGATCCGGCGTCCACGGGTGGCGCGACCGCCGAGTGCAACCTCTGCTGCTTCTGCCGCAGGCATCACACGCTCAAACACGCCTCGCCGTGGCATGTCGAACATCACCCCGGCGGAGTGCTCGAATGGACGAGTCCCGCCGGCCGCACCTACACCGACACTCCCCCGGTACCGCACACGGTGGTGTTCGTCGCCGAGGCCGACGGTGCGCCCCCGACGGGGACGGCACTGCTCGCACGCGCCCGGCCGCCCTTCTGAGTTTTCGGTCTTCTGATCTCCTGAGCTCACGCGCGCGCATTCCCGCACGATCATGGCCTGTGGATAACTCCGGCGACGCATTCGCGAATCCGGTTACCGTGTGCGAGTGATTCTCCAGAGAACAGCCGCCCACTCCCTCAGCGGACTCGGTGCCCTCGCACTCATCGCGGGAGCAGTCGCCGGATGCGCGCCCACTCCGGCCCCGACCCCGACGCCCACCGCGGCCTTCGCGAGCGAGGAGGAGGCGTTTGCGAAAGCCGAGGAGGTGTACCGGGCGTACATAGATGCCTTGAATGCGTTCCGCGCCGGGGAGGAAGGTCCATCGCCAGACAAGTTCCTAACTGGAGAGCTTCTGGATTCTGAGATTGCGGCATCTGAGGAGATGGAAAAGTCAGGTACACGCATCGTCGGGGAGACACGAATCACCAAATTCAACGGGACCACGAGTGACATCCATTCGAGCGTTGGATCGATTGAGGCGACTGCGTGTCTGGACGTCACCAGCGCACGGGCAATCGATGACGCAGGAGCGGATGTTACGACTCCCGGTAGAAGCGACCTGTATGCCATCCAAGTCACATTCGTCGGCAGTCGTTCTTCACTACTTGTGTCGGAGTACGAAGTCACACCGGGCACGCCGTGCTGAGGCTAGTCATGTCCGCGGGAGTGCTTCTGCTTCTGCCCTTGTCATCACCTGCAAGTGCTGGTTGTTCAGATTCATCACTTGTAACAGGTGGCTGCGGAGTTACGAATACCGGCACACAGCTCGACGTATCCGGGGTTATCTCGACTCCGCCTGGAGCTCCTACCCTGGACTCCTCCCACACCTCAAAGGACTCACCTTCGTCGCCCTCGTCGTCCTACGACGCCGACGGGTGTCTCATCACGACGGACGAGGATGGCCGCTGCATCCGCGCACGGATACGGGCAAACCCTGACGGGACCCCCGCGCCCTCGATCACGATGACCGACCTCGCGCAGTTCGCCCCTCCGGCCGCGGACTTCGCCGTCGAGCCCGGCAACGCCGGAATCGCGGGCATGCCGACGAACCTCCTCGGGGCCGCGTCCGTCCGCACGCAGACCGGGACGCTGTTCGGCAACCCGATCAGCGTTCGCTTCACGCCCATCGCGTACGACTACTCCTACGGCGACGGCTCCACCGCCACGGTCACCGTCCCCGGCCGCACCTGGGAAGAGCTCGGCCAGGCGCCGTTCACCCCGACGCCGACCAGCCACGTCTACTCCGCACGCGGCACCTACACGGCCGCCCTCAGCATCCGCTACTCCGCCCAGGTCGACCTCGGCGGCGGCTGGTTCCCCGTGATCGGCGAACTCACGATCGACAGCCCCAGCCAGCAGATCCGCATCTTCGAGGCCCACACGGCCCTCGTCGCACGCACCTGCCTCGAGAATCCCGCCGCGGTCGGCTGCTGACCCGACCATCGCCTCATACAAGAAGACGAGCCGTCCGGACCAGAAGGTCCGGACGGCTCGCGCGTCCCCAGGAATCGGAGCGCTGCTGCTTACTGGTACGACTTCACGATCTCGAGCAGGCTCGGAACGTTCGCGTACGCCTCAGCGGCGTTGGCCTTGGTGACGATGATCGGCTTCAGCAGGAACGCCGGGACGACCTTCACGCCGTTGTCGTACGACTCGGTGTCGTTGACGTCGACCTTCTCGCCCTTCTGCAGCTGCTGGACCATCTTGATGGACTGCTCGACGAGCAGCGTGGTGTCCTTGTTGATCGTGGAGTACTGGATGCCCTCCATGATCGACTTGACCGACTCGACCTCGGAGTCCTGACCCGTGACGACCGGAACCGGCTTGCCCGCGCCCTGGACGGACGTGATGATGGCGCGAGCCAGGGTGTCGTTCGGCGAGAGGACGCCGTCGAGCGTCTCGGTGCCGTACGACGAGGTCAGCAGCGAGTCCATGCGGCGCTGGGCGTTCTCAGCCTTCCAGCCGTCGGTCGCCGTCTGCGCGATCTCGGTCTGACCCGAGACGACCTTCAGGTCGCCCTTCTCGATCTCCGGCTTCAGCACGCTCATCGCGCCGTCGAAGAACACCTTCGAGTTGGCGTCGTCAGGCGAACCCGAGAACAGCTCGATGTTCCACGGCGCGTCGTGACCCGAGCGCTCCTTCAGACCGTCGAGCAGAGCCTGGCCCTGCAGCTCGCCGACCTTGAAGTTGTCGAACGCGACGTAGTAGTCGACGGCCTTGGTGTTCTCGATCAGACGGTCGTAGGCGATGACCGTGACACCCTTGGACTGGGCATCCTCGACCTGGGTCGCGAGCTGCTTGCCGTCCTTGGCGCCGATGATGATGACCTTGGCACCGCCGGTCACCATCGCCTGGATCTGGTTCTGCTGCTCGGCGACCGTGTTGCTCGCCGGGGCGTACTGCACGTCGGCCTTGAAGCCGGCCTTCTCGAGACCGTCGGTGAACAGCTGGCCGGCGAGCACCCAGTTCTCACTGGTCTTGTCGGGAAGGGCGACGCCGATCGTGGCGTCCGCGGCGAAGCCCTTGCCGGCCTCCGTCGAGGTGCCCCCGCCGGTGTCTCCCCCGCGCTCCGAGGAGCACCCGGTGAGAGTGAAGGCTGCCGCTGCGACAAGCGCTGTCGCGGTGACGATGATCTTCTTCATGTGATCTCTTTCTGTGGTGAGGGACAGATGCTGCACGCGGGCGGCGCGTGCAGCATCCGCCTACTTTCCGCTCGTCTTCTCGACGGCGGGGGCCTGATAGGTCTGAGTGGGGTCGAAGGTCGCGCTGCCCGGATCGTTCTTGCGACCGATGTTGCGCATGATGAACCCCGTCACGGAGGGGCGTCCCTGCCGCTTGTTCCACACGTCGACACCGACGGCGAACAGCAGCACGAGGCCCTTGATCATCGACACGAGGTCGGCGCCGGCGCCCATGAGGGCGAGTCCGTTGTTCAGGAACGCCATGACCAGACCACCGATGATCGATCCGATCACCGTGCCGATGCCTCCCGACACCGCGGCGCCACCGATGAACACCGAGGCGATCGCGTCGAGCTCCCAGCCGTTGCCGTCCTGAGGTCCGGATGCCGCAGCGCGGGCGACGTAGATCATTCCGGCGAGCGAGGCGAGCACGGACATGTTCATCATCACGAAGAAGTCGACCCAGCGGTCCTTGACACCCGACAGGCGGGCCGCCTGCCGGTTGCCGCCGACCGCGTAGATGTGACGGCCGAACACCGTGCTGTTCGTGACGAACGAGTACAGGATGACCAGCACGAGCAGGATGACACCCGACACCGGGAAGCTCGTGCCGGGGCGCCCCGTGGCGAACAGCCAGCCTGCGACGAGGATGACGGCGGAGAGCACGACGACCTTGACGACGCTCACCCACAGGGGCGCGGAGTCAGAGCCCATCTTCTTCTGCACGCGGCGGGTGCGGATCTCCCAGAACACGATCCATCCGGCGCCGAGGATCGCGAGGATCATGGTCGGCACGTTGAACGGGACGGGCAGAGCGACCTCGGGCAGGTAGCCGGCGCCGATCACACGGAACTCCGGAGGCACGGGGATCGTCGTGGACTGGCCGATGAACTGGTTCGCCCCGCGGAAGAGCAGCATGCCGGCCAGCGTCACGATGAACGCCGGGACCCCGACGTACGCGACCCAGAAGCCCTGCCAGGCGCCGACGACCACGCCGACCCCGATGCCGAGCACGATCGCGAGCGGCCAGGGCAGGCTCCACTCGGTCATCGCCTTCGCGACGATGATGCCGGTGAAGGCCGCGACCGAGCCGACGGACAGATCGATGTGCCCCATGATGATGACCATCACCATGCCGATCGCGAGGATCAGGATGTAGGAGTACTGGTTGACGACGTTGATCAGGTTCTCGGGCGACAGGGTGAGCCCCGTCCCCTTCGCGAGCCAGGTCAGGATCTGGAAGAACACCAGGATCACGATCAGGCTGCCGAGGATGCCGAACTGGCGGAGGGTGGACTGTCCGCCGCCGAACATCTTCGTGATGTCGCCGAAATGGAACGGGCGCTTCGTAGGAGTGAGATCGGTACTCATGCGGATGCCTTCTGGTTCGTGGAGGTCATGCTGCGCATGAGAGCCTCGGGTGTCGCCTGGTCGGCCGGGATGCAGTCGGTGACCCGACCTTCGAAAACGGTGTAGATGCGGTCGGAGATGCCGAGCAGCTCCGGGAGCTCGCTGGAGATGACGATGACGCCCTTGCCCTGCGCGGCGAGCTGGTTGATGATCGCGTAGATCTCGTACTTCGCGCCGACGTCGATGCCTCGCGTCGGCTCGTCGAGGATCAGCAGGTCGGGGTCGGTGAACATCCACTTCGCCAGCACGACCTTCTGCTGGTTGCCGCCGGACAGCTTGCCGACGCCCTCCTCGACCGACGGGGTCTTGATGCGCAGCGCCTTGCGGTAGTCCTCGGCGATCGCGAACTCGGCCCGCGAGTCGACGACCCCGCGCTTCGCGATCTTCGAGAGCTTCGCGGCGACGACCGAGCGCTTGATCGTGTCGAGCAGGTTGAGCCCGAGCACCTTGCGGTCCTCGCTCACGTACGCGAGACCGTGCTTGATGGCCGACGCCACGTCGGGCAGCTCGATCTCCTTGCCGTCCTTCACGATCGTGCCGGAGAGGAACGTGCCGTACGAGCGTCCGAAGATGCTCATCGCGAGCTCGGTGCGTCCTGCACCCATGAGGCCGGCGATGCCGACGACCTCGCCACGGCGGACGTTGAGGCTCGAGCCCTTCACGACCATGCGCTCGGAGACCGTCGGATGCTGCACCCACCAGTCCTTGACCTCGAAGAACACCTCGCCGATCTCGGGCTCGCGGTCGGGGTAGCGGCTCTCCAGCGAGCGGCCCACCATGCCGCGGATGATGCGGTCCTCGTTGATCTCCCCGCGGGAGATGTCGAGGGTCTCGACCGTGCGTCCGTCGCGGATGATCGTGATCTCGTCGGCGATCTGCTCGATCTCGTTGAGCTTGTGGCTGATCATGATCGACGCGATCCCCTTGGCCTTGAGGCCGAGGATCAGGTCGAGCAGGTGCTGCGAGTCGTTCTCGTTGAGCGCGGCGGTGGGCTCGTCGAGGATGAGCAGCTTGACGTCCTTGTTGAGCGCCTTCGCGATCTCGATGAGCTGCTGCTTGCCGACGCCGAGGGTCTTGATCGGCGCGTCGGGGTCTTCGTCGAGGCCGACCCTGGCGAGCAGCTCGATCGCACGCTGCTTCTGCGCCTGCCAGTCGATGCGCCCGAAGCTGCGGATCTCATTGCCGAGGAAGATGTTCTCGGTGACGGACAGCTCGGGGATCAGCGCGAGCTCCTGGTGGATGATCACGATGCCGGCCTGCTCGCTCGCGGCGATGTCCTTGAAGCGCTGCTCCTGCCCGTAGAGCAGGATGTCGCCGTCGTAGGTGCCGTACGGGTAGACACCCGAGAGGACCTTCATGAGGGTGGACTTTCCCGCGCCGTTCTCACCGCAGATGGCGTGGATCTCTCCCGCGCGGACGGTGATCGACACGTCGGACAGTGCCTTGACGCCCGGGAACTCCTTGGTGATGTCTCGCATCTCCAGGATCGGGCCTGACACGACCGGCAACGTTGCTGTGGTGCTCACGGATCTTCCTCGCGCCTTTGCGGTCATCTTCCATGTGACCGTTCACATTGGTTTATATGGTCCACTCTCCACGGGGCAGTGTCAAGCCCGTGATCGAATCGTGCCCTTATCGCGGCGCGGAGGACTCCCGCGGACGCAGCATCGTCTGCAGCGCGCCGAACTCCGGCACCGCCTCACCGCGGATCTGAGCGAGCAGGATCCGCACGGCTCTCCTGCCCAGCTCGGGGAAGTCCTGATGCACCGTCGTCAGCGACGGGGCGACATGTGCCGCGACCGGAATGTCATCGAAACCGACGACGCTCACGTCCTCCGGCACCCGCACACCCGCGACCCGGAAGCCGTGCATGAGGCCGATAGCCATCTGGTCGTTGGCCGCGAAGATCCCGGTGAAGTCCCGGCGCCGCGACAGCTCCTGACCGGCGAAGAAGCCGAAGTCCGCCGTCCAGTCGCCGCGGATCGGCGGGAACGTGGGCAGATCGGCCTCCCTCAGCGCATCGAGGTAGCCCCTCATGCGCGACTCCGCCTCGATCCAGTCCTGCGGCCCGGCCAGATGGAGGATGTCGGTGTGCCCGAGGGATATGAGGTGCTCCGTGGCCGCCCTGGCTCCGGCGACCTGGTCTGCGGAGTGGCTGACGCCGTCGGATCCGGACGCCGTCTGCAGCGTCACGAAGGGCATGTCGACGGTCATGCCGCGCAGGACATGGAACACCCGCACCTGCGGGGCGAGCACCACGATGCCGTCGACCTGCTCCCGCGACAGCTGTCGCAGCGCATTGCCGATCGCCTCCGGCGTGGTGGCCGAGAGGTTCAGCGTCGAGACCGAGTACCCCTCCTCGCGCGCGGCATCCTCGATCCCCACGATCGACGAGGTGGGACCGAACTCCCCCACCGTCGCCGACAGGATGCCGAGCATGTTGGACTTGCTCGTCACGAGCGCCCTGGCCGCGAGATTGGGCCGGTAGTCGAGCACGGAGATCGCGTCGAGGACCTTGGCCTTGGTCTCCGGACGGATGCTCGGATGATCGTTGAGAACCCGGGAGACGGTCTGGTGCGAGACCCCTGCCAACCGGGCGACGTCGCGGATGCTGGGCATCCGTGCGCGCTCTGAGGCCGTCGACATCACAGCCTCCTCGCATGTGCACGGTCACATCTGTCGTCCCCATTATGTCTCTCCGCGCCCTCCGGCGCACCTCCGAGCTGCGCGGCGGGTGCGCGGCTTGTGCTCCGGTACCGGATGACCCGTCTGATTTCGTGCCCCCGCACCGGACTCCCCCGCACCCGTGATGCCACGCTGGGCGCGTGAACACACTGCTGCGCGGCGGCCGGGTCATCGACCCGAAGACCGGCGCCGACCGGATCGCCGACCTCCTCATGTCCGACGGACGCATCGCCGCCGTTGGCGTCGATCTGATCGCTCCCCCCGGCACCACGGTCGTCGACGTCCGCGGGCTGATCGTCGGCCCCGGCTTCGTCGACCTGCACAGCCACGTCCACTCCATCGCCGGACAGCGGCTGCAGGCGATGGACGGCGTGACCACCGCGCTCGACCTCGAGGCCGGCCTCATGCCGGTGGCCGAGGCGATGGCCAGGGCCGCGGCCGACGGTCGCCCGCTGAACTACGGCTTCTCGGCATCCTGGGCGCAGGCGAGGGCGTTCGCGCACCTCGACCGCGTCCCGGTCGCCGACTTCACCGCGTCGATGGACCTGCTCGGCAACGGGGAATGGCAGCGATCGTCGAGCACCCCCGAGCGCACGCGTTGGCTCGGCCTGCTGGAGGGCGAGCTGGCCGCCGGGGCCCTCGGCATCGGAGTCCTCATGGGCTACGCGCCCCGCTCCGATCCCGACGAGTACCTCGCGCTCTCCCGCCTGGCCGCGGCGGCGCACGCCCCCACCTTCACGCACGTCCGAGAGCTCATCGAAGCCGATCCGGCGACACCGATCGACGGGTCGGAGGAGCTCGTGCGCGCCGCCGCCGAGACCGGGGCGGCCATGCACCACTGCCACGTGAACAGCACGTCCCTGCGGCACGTCGACCGCGTGCTCGCGCTCCTCGATCGCAGCCGTGCGGCCGGGTCGCGCGTGACCGTCGAGGCGTACCCGTACGGCGCGGGGAGCACCGCGATCGGCGCGTTCTTCCTCGCCCCCGAGAAGCTGCGGGGACTCGGCATCACGCCGAGCTCGCTCGTCCTGGTCGACACCGGCGAGCGCATCGCCGACGAGGCGCGCCTCCGCGAGGTGCGCGCCGCCGACCCCGGCGCCACGTGCATCGTCACCTTCCTCGACGAGGCAGATCCGCTCGACCGCGCGCATCTGCACCGGGCCCTCGCCTACCCCGACTCGATCGTCGCGAGCGACGCCATGCCCGTCTCCTGGACCAGCACCGCCGGCGCCCCGACCGCGTACGAGCAGCGGGAGTGGCCGCTGCCTCCCGGCGGTCACACGCACCCGCGCACGGCGGGCACCTTCGCGAAGTCCCTGCGCCTCATGGTCAGGGAATCCGAGACCTGGACCTGGGTCGAGGCCTTCCGACGCTGCTCCTACCTTCCGGCGCGGGTCCTCGACGAGGTCTCGTCCGCCATGCGCGGCAAGGGGCATCTCGACGTCGGCGCCGACGCCGACGTCGTCGTGATCGACCCCGCGACGATCACCGATCGCGCCACCTACGCCGACCCCACGCGGCCCTCCCAGGGCGTGCGGCAGCTGTACGTGCACGGCATCCCCGTCGTGCACGCCGGAGAGATCGTGACCGATGCCTTCCCCGGTCGCGCGGTACGAGGAGATGCATGATGACCGAAGACCTGCAATCGTTCCTGGACGCGACCGCCGCCGAGCTCGGCGTGCCGGGGGCCGTCGTCGGCGTGCTCGACGGCGACGACGAGCTCATCGCCGTCACGGGCGTCGCCTCCACCGAGACGGGTGCGCCGGTCACCGCGCGCACCCTGTTCCAGATCGGCTCGACGTCGAAGACGTTCACCGGCACGGCGGCGATGCGCCTCGTCGACGACGGGCTGCTCGATCTGGACGCCCGTGTGATCGACATCCTCCCCGACTTCCGCCTCGGCGATGCCGCGGCCCTCGACGCCCTGCGCGTCCGGCACCTCCTCACCCACTCCGGCGGATTCCTCGGCGATGCCGACGAGCAGCCTGGTTGGGATGCCGACTCCCTCGCCCGCAACATCGCGAGCTTCGCCGAGCTCCCCCAGTTCTTCGCCCCCGGCACGATCGCGTCATACAGCAACGCCGGGATCCGCCTCCTGGGGCGCATCGTCGAGGTCGTCGCGGGCGAACCGTTCGAGCAGGCCGTGCGACGCATCGTCCTCGATCCGCTCGAGATGGCCGACACCTTCTTCTTCCCGTGGGAGGTGATCGCCCGCCCCCACGCGCTCGGCCACGTCACGGCGGAGGACGGCACCGTCTCTCCCCTCGGCCAATGGCCGATCACGCGCGACATCGACCCCGAGGGCGGGCTCGTCTCCTCCGTGGGCGATCAGCTGCGCTATGCGCGGTTCCAGATGCGCGGGGAGAGCGAGGGCACTCCGCCCGTGAGCGAGGCGACCAGGCTCCGGATGCAGCAGCCGCAGCTCAGCGCCGGTCCGCCGGCCGACGCGATCGGCTTCCCCTGGCTCCTCTCACACCACGGCTCCGCCCGACTCGTGATGCACGGCGGCAACATCGCCGACACCCAGCTCAGCGAGTTCGTGATGGCCCCGGACCAGGATCTCGCGATCACGGTGCTCACCAACAGCGGCGCGGGCAAGGCCCTGGGGACGAGGATCATCGACTGGTGCTTCGAGCACCTCCGCGGGATCGCTCCCGAGAAGACGCCGGTCGGCCAGCGCACCACCGATGCGCTCGACGAGACGGTCGGGCGGTACGACGCCGGCCAGTGGCACTACGACGTCACGCGGGTCGGAGACGCACTGGAGTTCACGATGGTGCTGCGCGAGGACATCGCCGCCCTCGGCATCCCGCCGCGTCCGCCGCTGCGACTGGGCGTCCGCGAGGACCGGGCGCTCGTGACCGACGAGGGTGTCGCCGTCGGCCGGCTGCTCGATGCCGCGGAGGGCGGCCCCGACCTGCTGCACATCGGACTCCGCGCCGTGCGACGACGGTGATCCGCGGGGCTTCGTCCGCGAGCACCAAGCTCCCGGCAAGTCTCGTCGCCGCCGACCAACGGCGTCTCCGCACACGCGAATAGTCTCGGCCCATCGCCGTCGCACCCCGATCGACGGCGCACTCGATGAAGAGGAGCGCACATGTCCGACCTGAACGAGATCGGCGTCTGGCTGCGGGACAACCTTCCCGCCCTGATCGCCGACGCGCACATCCCCGCCGCATCCGTGGGAGTCCTCGCCGGAGGCGAGATCTTCACGACGTCGGCCGGCATCCTGAACCGGAACACCGGAGTCGAAGCCGATGACGACTCGGTCTTCCAGATCGGCTCGATCACGAAGACCTGGACGGCGACGCTCATCATGCAGCTGGTCGACGACGGCCTGCTCGACCTCGACGCCCCCGTGCGCGACGTCGTGCCGGAGTTCGTCGTCGCCGACGACGCCGCCGCCTCCGCGATCACCACCCGCCAGCTGCTCAGCCACGTGAGCGGCTTCGAGGGCGACCTGTTCAACGACACCGGGGTCGGCGACGACGCCGTCGAGAAGTACCTGGCGACCATCGCCGATGCGCCGCAGCTGTTCGCACCCGGTGAGCGCTTCTCGTACAACAACGCCGGATTCGTCGTGCTCGGCCGCATCATCGAGGTGCTGCGCGGCATGCCCTTCGATCAGGCCCTCCGCACCCACCTGATCGCCCCGCTCGGGCTCACGCACGTCGCCACCTCGGCGCCGGAGGCGATCATGTTCCGCGCCGCACTCGGCCACGTCCCCTCCGGTGACGGCGACGAGCCCGTCCCCGCCCCGGTCTGGAGCCTGGTCCGCTCGAACGCGCCGGCGGGCTCCATGCTCGCCATGACGCCGCGCGACCTGCTCGGCTACGCCCGCATGCACATCGACGGAGGGGTCGCCGCCGACGGCACCCGCGTGCTCTCCGAGCAGAGCACGCGCGCCATGCAGGAGCAGCAGGTCGAGCTGCCCGACCTCGGCGTCCTCGGCGACGCATGGGGCCTGGGCTGGGAGCTCTTCGACTGGGACGGTGCACCGGTCATCGGACACGACGGCGGCACGATCGGACAGAGCGCCTTCCTGCGCATCGTCCCGTCGGCCGGAGTGGCCGTGGCGATCCTCACCAACGGAGGACGCGCGGTCGAGGCGTACCAGACCATCACCGCGAAGGTGCTCAGCGCCCTCGCCGGGGTCACGATGCCCGCCCTCCCCGAGGTTCCCGCCTCCCCCGTCGAGGTGGACCTCGATCGCATCCTCGGCACGTACTCGTCGTCGGTCTCGGATTCGGTCGTGAGCGTCGACGACGACGGACGGATCTGGCTCGAGCGCACGATGAAGGGCATCTTCGCCGAGCTCGGCCCCGCACCCGAGCCCGTCGAGCTCGTCGGGTGGAGCGGCGACAGCCTGCTCCCGCGCGAACCGCAGCACGGCATGCACATGCCCCACGCCTTCGTCGGAGACGACGGAGAGGGCCGGGCTCTCTACCTGCACACCGGCCGCGCCGACCGTCGGATCGACGCGTGAGCGCCGCGCCCGCGGCGACGGCCGCCACCGCGGTGGAGGCCGACATCGCCCGGATCTTCGCGGATGCCGGAGCCCGAGGCTTCCTGCACGCCCGCGAGATCGGCGTCGAGGACGGTCCGGAGGTCGGCGTGGGATCGGACGACCCCGTCGCGCTCGCCTCCGTGTTCAAGATCCTCGTGCTCACGGCCTTCGTCCGTGACGTCGCCGCGGGCGCGCTCGACCAGACCGCGCGCACCACCGTGACGGCGCGGTACCGCATCGGCGGCGTCGGGACCGCAGGGTTCGCCGACGACGTGGAGGCCAGTTGGCGCGACCTCGCCCTCCTGATGATGACGATGAGCGATAACGCCGCCACCGACGTCATCTACCACCGCCTCGGCGGCGACGCCGTCGACCGCGTGATCTCCGACCTCGGTCTCGATCGCACGGCCCTCATCGGCTGCTGCGAAGACCTGTTCGCCTCGGTGGTGGAGGACCTCGGCGGCTCGCCCGATGACGACCTCGACGAGCTGCTCCTCTCGGCCTCCGCGGAGGACCTGCTCGCACTGCGCGCTCTCGACCCCCCTCGCACGTCCCACTCGACGCCGCGGGACGTGACCACGCTTCTCACCGCCCTCTGGACGGATGCGGCGGCTCCGGCATCCGCGTGCGAGCAGGCGCGCACGATCATGGCGCAGCAGATCTGGCCGCACCGGCTCTCGTCCGGATTCCCGAACGGGGTGCAGATCGCGGCCAAGACGGGCACGCTGCCCCGCTGGCGCAACGAGGCCGGCGTCGTGACCTACCCCGACGGACGGCAGTTCGCCGTCGCCGTGTTCACGCTCGCCGATACCCTCGCCGACCGTCAGCCACTCGTCGACGCGTCGATCGGCCGTGCGGCGCTGGCCGCGGTCGAGCACCTGCGCGGACTCGCGGACTGACCGTCGTCACCTCTGTCCCCCCACACCTCACCCGACTCACTGCTGGAGGCTTCTGATGCGTTCTCGTACCCCGCTGGTCGCGCTGTTGAGCGTGACGGCCCTCGCCCTCACCTCGTGCGCCGCCGGCGCGAACACCGGCGGTGGAGGGAGCTCCGGCACCCTCGTCGACGGCAAGACGTTCACCTCGGTCATCTCGACCGACCCCGGCAGTCTCGATCCGTTCGTCACGGTGATGTCGGTCGCCCGCTCCATCGACCGGTTCCTCTACGGGCGGCTCGTCGAGGTGCTCGAAGACGGCAGCGTCGTCTCCGGCCTCGCCGAGAAATGGGAGTCGGACACCACCCAGGCCGTCTTCACGCTCCGCGAGGGTCTCACCTGTGAGGACGGCACTCCGCTCACGGCATCCGACGTCGCGGCGAACATCACGCACATCACCGACCCGGCCAACGGCTCACCGCTGATCGGCCTTCAGGTGCAGCCGGGCACGACCGCGACGGGCGACGACGACGCGCGCACCGTGACCGTCACCAGCGGGCGCCCCGATGCGTTCCTCGTGGAGAACATCGGCAGCATCTCCATCGTCTGCGGCTCCGTGATCGACGACCCGAAGGCTCTCGCCGCCGGCGAGGGGTCGACCGGGATGTTCACGATGGGCGAGATCGTCCCGAACAGCCAGTACACCCTCACCCGCCGCAAGGACTTCACCTGGGGTCCCGGCGACTGGGACCCCGACCAGAAGGGGCTCCCCGACGAGGTCGTGTTCCGCGTCGTGCCGAACGAGACGACATCGGTGAACCTCGTGCTCTCCGGCGAGGTGAACGCGGCGCTCGTGCTCGGCCCTGACAAGAAGAGGCTGCAGGATGCGGGCCTGTTCCACACCGAGATCCCGACGCCGGGCGGACAGCTCGTCTTCAACCAGAACGAGGGCCGCCCCACCGCCGACCAGGCCGTGCGCGAGGCACTGGTCGAGTCGCTCGACCTCGACCAGCTCCGCAAGGTGCTCACCGGCGGCGAGGGCACGGTGCCCACCGGCCTCGTCACGGTCTCGCCGAACCCCTGCCGCGCCGATGTGGTGAGCGGCTTCCTGCCGAAGTTCGACGCGAAGGCGGCTGCCGCAGCCCTCGACGACGCGGGCTGGACGCTCGGCGCCGACGGCGTCCGCAGCAAGGACGGCGCCCCGCTGGAGCTGCGGATGATCTACCCCTCGCTGTTCGGCGACGCCGGCAACGCCGCCGCCGAGCTCATCCAGTCGACCTGGAAGGAGCTGGGCGTCTCGCTCACCGTCACCGCGGTCGACTCCCCGAAGCTCAGCGAGACCCTGTTCTCCACCGGCGACTGGGACGTCTCGGCCGCACCCCTCACCGTGGCGCTGCCGAGCATGCTCGTTCCCTTCTACTCGGGCCCCACGCCGCCGAACGGCACGAACTTCGCCGGCGTCGACAACCCCGAGTACACGGCAGCGGTCACCGCCGCGGCGCAGAAGGCCGGCGCAGACGGATGCGACGACTGGGGCGCGGCCGAGCAGGCGCTGTTCTCCACGACGAGCGTCGTCCCCTACGCGAACATCGTGCGCTCGACCTTCGCGAACAAGGCGACGTTCACCGAGGGCGACGGCATCGACCCCACGTCGATCCGCATGTACGAGTAAGGACCGGAAGCAGCCGATGGCCAGCACCACCACCACTCAGGCGATCCTGATCAGATCCGCACGGTCGGACAACCCGTGGGTGTCCTTCCTGGTCCGTCGCGGAGGACAGTTCATCCTCTCGGTGTGGGTGCTGGTCACGGCTGCCTTCCTCATGATCCACCTGGTCCCGGGCGACCCGGTGCGCGCGGCGCTGGGGATGAACGCCCCCGTCGAGCTGGTCGAGGCGCGCCGCGCGGCGCTCGGCCTCGACCAGCCCCTCGCCGTGCAGTACGTCCGCTACATCGGCGGACTGTTCACGGGAGACATGGGCTCGTCGATGCTCACGAGCCAGCCGGTCTCCGAGATCATCTCCACCCGTCTGCCCGCGACCCTCCAGCTGGCGATCCTCGCCGTCCTTCTCGTCCTGCTCGTCTCGGTCCCGCTCGGCGTGACGATGGCCGTCGCCACGCGCGGCGGCCGACGACGCGGCCTCGAGCTGGGCTTCGCGACCGGCAGCGTCGTGCTCGCGGCCATCCCGGAGTTCCTGCTCGCGGTCGGGCTCGTCTACATCTTCGCCGTCTCCCTCGGCTGGTTCCCGGTCGCGGGCAACACGGCGCCGTTCGCTCTCGTGCTCCCGATCGTGGCGCTCGCGCTCGGACCGATCGCCGTGTTCTCGCGGATCATCCGCGTGGAGGTGCTCTCCGTGCTCGGTCAGGACTTCATCCGCACCGCGAGGGCCAAGCGGCTGGCACCTCATCGCATCTACTCCCGCCACGCCCTCCCCAACGCGATGACCGCGACGCTCACGCTCACCGGTCTCCTGCTGACGGGGATGGTCGCCGGCACCGTGCTCGTGGAGAACGTGTTCGCGTGGCCAGGACTGGGCACCATGATCGTGCAGTCGATCCTGTCGAAGGACTACTCGGTCGTCCAGGGCATCGTGCTCGTCTACGGCATCGGCGTGCTGCTCGTGAACCTCGTGATCGACGTCATCCTCGCGATCCTCGATCCTCGCTCCACCATCCGGGAGGCCTGATGTCCGCGCGCACCGTCTGGGCGGGCATCGTCCGCTCGCCCCTGGGGATCACCTCCCTCGCCCTCGTGACCCTCGTCGCACTGACCGCGATCCTCGCCCCGCTCCTCTGGGGCGCGCAGGCGGAGCAGGTCGACCCCACCGCCATCACGCAGGGCCCCAGCGCCGCCCATCTCCTCGGCACAGACGCCCTCGGCCGCGACGTGCTCGCCAGGGTCATGGTCGCCACGCGGCTGTCCGTGCTCCTGGCCGTCATCGCCGTCGTCATCGGCGTGACCGTCGGCGCGGTCCTGGGGACGGCCCCGTCCGTGCTCCCCCGATGGGCAGGACGCCCGATCGCCGGGTTCGTGAACATCGCCGTCGCCTTCCCCGGGCTCCTCCTCGCTCTGTTCTTCGCCGTGATCTTCGGCGTCGGGACGACCGGCTCCGTGCTCGCGATCGGCTTCGCGATGGCCCCGGGCTTCGCCCGCCTCACCCAGACGCTCTCCTCGGCGATCGCCGGGCGCGACTTCATCTCCGCGGCGCAGGTCGCGGGGGTCTCCCGATTCCGGATCCTGATCAGGCACATCCTCCCCAACATCGGAGAGCCGCTCATCGTGAACGCCACGGTCGCCGCCGGCTCTGCCCTGCTCGCCTTCGCCGGGCTGTCGTTCCTCGGACTCGGCGTGCAGGTCCCCGCCTACGACTGGGGCCGACTGCTCGGGGAGGGCCTCAACCGCATCTACCTCAACCCGGCGGCCGCACTCGGCCCCGCGGTCGCGGTCGTGATCGCCGGACTCGCCTTCAACCTCCTCGGCGAGACCGCGGCCGCCGCGCTCGGCGGACGCTCCGCCCGGCGCCGTGCGCGACTGCCCCTCGTCGCCCGCAGCGGCGCCCCCGTGCCCGCGCAGGTCGACGGCGAAGAAGTGGTGCTCCGCGTCGACGACCTGCGCGTCTCCTTCCCCTCCCCGGCCGGATGGCTCACGCCGGTGCGCGGCGTGACCTTCGACATCCGACGCGGTGAGGCGATCGGCGTCGTCGGCGAGTCCGGCTCCGGCAAGAGCCTCACGGCGCTCGCGGCCGCGAAGCTCATCGAGACCCCGGGACATGTATCGGCGGCAGCCCTCGACTTCTGCGGCACCTCGCTGCTCACGACACCCGACCGTGCACTCCGCGGGCTCCTCGGCACGTCGCTGGCCATGGTGTTCCAGGACCCGATGACCTCGTTCAACCCGACGCGGCGGATCGGATCGCAGCTCGCGGAGGCCGCATCGGAGCATCAGGGCCTCAGCAGACGTGCGGCGATGGCCAGGGCGGTGGAGCGGCTGCAGGCCGTGCGCGTGCCCGCGGCCGAGCGGCGGGTGCGCCAGTTCCCGCACGAGTTCTCCGGCGGCATGCGCCAGCGCGCGATGATCGCGATGGGTCTGATGAACCACCCTCGTCTCATCATCGCCGACGAGCCGACCACGGCCCTCGACGTCACCGTCCAGCGCCAGGTGCTGCAGCTGCTCGCCACGGTGCGGCGCGACACGGATGCCGCGATCCTGCTCATCAGCCACGACATCGCCGTCGTCGCGCAGACGTGCGACCGCGTGCTGGTCATGTACGCCGGACGCATCGTGGAGGATCTCCCCGCCGGCGTCCTGCACTCCGATGCGCAGCATCCGTACACCCGTGCCCTCCTGGATGTGATCCCGGAGCTCGACACCGACCGCGACATCCCCCTCCGCACCATCCCCGGGCGACCGCCCGCACCCGGCGCCTTCCCCACCGGGTGCGCGTTCGCGGATCGCTGCCCGATGGCATCCGCGCTCTGCCGCGAGAGCGACCCGGAGCTGACGGCCTCCTCCGACGGCCACCGGGTCGCGTGCTGGCATCCGGTCACGAAGGACCCCGCGACTCCGCGGCTCGAACGAGAGGCGGCGACCCGATGAGCGAACTGCGCTTCGACCACGTCAGCGTGCGCTTCGGCTCGCACCGGTCGGGCCTCACGGCCGTCGACGACGTGAGCCTCGTCGTACCGACCGGATCGGTCGTCGGTCTGGTCGGCGAATCCGGTTCGGGCAAGTCGACCCTCGCCAGGGCGGCGATCGGACTGGCCCCGATCAGCGAGGGCGCGATCACCCTCGACGGCGCCGACGTCCGCGGATTCCGTCGGCGCCGGCCGATCCAGATGGTGTTCCAGGACCCCTTCTCGTCTCTCGATCCGAGGATGACGATCGGCGAGTCGATCTCCGAGGCCCTCCCCCGCGAGCTTCGTCGACCCGCCGCGCGCCGCGCCGAGGTCGCGCGGCTGCTCGAGCTGGTGAGCCTCGACCCGGAGCGCGCCTCCTCGCTGCCCGCTGCACTGTCCGGAGGGCAGCGTCAGCGCATCGCCCTCGCCCGAGCTCTCGCGGCCCGCCCCGAGGTGATCATCGCCGACGAGATCACCTCTGCTCTGGACGTGTCGGTGCAGGGCTCCGTGCTCAACCTCGTGCGGGAGCTGCGGGGCGAGCTCGACCTCACGATGCTCTTCATCTCCCACAACCTCGCCGTGGTGCGCTACCTGTGCGATCGCATCGCCGTGATGTACCTCGGACAGATCGTCGAGACCGGACCCACCGAGCAGGTGCTCGCCGATCCGCAGCATCCGTACACGAAGGACCTGCTGCAGGCCGCGCCGACCAGGACAGGCGATCTGCTCGCGATCGACCCCCTCGCCCCGATCGGCGTCGAGCCCGCCGATCCGCATGCGCCGCCGAGCGGATGCCGGTACCACCCGCGCTGCCCGATCGGGCCCGCCGCTCGCCCCGACCGTCAGCTCTGTCTGACGTCGGCCCCCGTGCGCCCCCACGGTCTGCACGGCGCGGCCTGCCACTTCGCCGGCACGGATTCGACCCTCCCGATCGGAACTGTGCCCGAACCCCAAAGCACCTCCGCTGTTTCGGACGCGGGCACAACACGCCACGCCCTCGCAGCGGACACAGTGGACTGACCTTCCGATTGGAGCCCCTCATGACCCGCGTCACCGTCGACGACCTCCTGTCCATCAGCTCGCCGGAGCAGCCCGCCCTCTCCCCCGACGGGTCGCGCGTCGTCTACGTGCTGCGCACCGCGGACAGGGAGGCAGACGGCTACACCCGCTCGCTCTGGCAGGTGCCGGCCGCGGGAGGCGATCCCGTCCGGCTGACCCGCGGCACCGCGGACACGTCGCCCGTGTGGAGCCCCGACGGATCGCAGCTCGCGTTCCTGCGTGCGCAGGACGGCCCGGCCCAGCTCTGGCTCCTGCCCGCAGACGGTGGGGAGGCGCGCGGCCTGACGACGCTGCCGCTCGGTGCCGGAACCCCGGTGTGGAGCCCCGACGGCACCCGGCTCGCCTTCGCCGCGCCGGTCGACAGCGCTGCGCTCCCCGGTGACGACCCCGCGGCGATCCTCGCCAGGCGCTCGGCGCCGAGCGCCGCGGATCGTCTCGGCTACAAGGCGGACGGCGCGGGGAACCTGGGCACGCTCGTGCAGCAGCTGCACGTCGTCGATGCGGAGTCCGGCGCCGTCACCGCGCTCACCCGCGGTCACGCGCACGCCTCCGACCCGTTCTGGTCGCCGGACGGCGGCCGGCTCGCCTTCTCATCGTCCCCCGACGACGACGCCGACCTGACGATGCGGATCCAGGTATACGTCACGTCCTCGACCGACCCCAACAGTGCCCCGGTGCGGGTCAGCGCCGACGACGTCCAGGCGAGCGCGGTCGGCTGGACGCCCGACGGGCTTCACATCGTCGCCGCTGGACGCACGAACACCGAGGTCGGCAACGCCGGTCTCCTCCTGTTCCCCGTCGGCGGCGGCTCGCCGGTCGACCTGACCTCGTCGGTCGACCGCAACGTGATGCCCGGCGGGCCGGGCTACCCGGGCGGCATGCCCCGGTTCTCCGACGACGAGACGCTCGTGTTCTGCCTGCGCGACAACGGGTACACCCACCTGTACCGGGTCGCCGTCGACGGCTCCGGCATCCGTCCCCTCGTGGACGGCACCGCGAACGTCTCCGGGCTCTCGGTGGCGGGTCCGACCGCGGCGATCGTGCTCGCGACGCCGGACTCCTTCGGCGACGTGGCCGTCGTCGACATCGCAGACGGGGAGATCCGCACCCTCACGTCCTACGGTACGACCGACCTGCCGATCCTCCCCGCCGAGGAGCGCCGGTTCACCATCTCCGACGGCACCGTGGTCACCGGCTGGCTGCGACGGGACCCGGATGCCGAGGGCCCGGTGCCGCTGCTGCTGGATGTGCACGGCGGCCCCCACAACGCCTGGAACGGCGCCGCGGATCTGACCCACCCGTACCACCTGGTGCTCGCGCAGCGCGGCTGGGCGATCCTCACGATCAACCCGCGCGGCAGCGACGGCTACGGCGATGCGTTCTTCTCCGCCGTGTCCGGAGGGTGGGGCGTGCGCGACGCGAACGACTTCCTGGAGCCGATCGACCAGCTGGTCGCCGAGGGGGTGGCCGACCCCGCCCGCCTCGCCGTCACCGGCTACAGCTACGGCGGCTTCATGACCTGCTACCTCACCTCCCGCGACGATCGCTTCGCGGCTGCCGTCGCCGGCGGCGTCGTCACCGACCTCTTCTCGATGGGCGGCACCTCCGACGTCGGCCACTACCTCTCCGCGAAGGAGAACGGCGGCCTCCCCTGGCGCGACGAGGAGCGCATCTCGGCGCAGTCCCCGTACGCGCACGTGGACAGGGTCGTCACCCCGACCCTGATCCTGCACGGTGCAGCCGACGAGCGCTGCCCCGTCGGACAGGCCGAGCAGTGGTTCGCCGCCCTGCGCGAACGAGACGTCCCCACGCGCCTGGTGCTCTACCCCGGCGGTGCTCACCTGTTCCCGCTGTCGGGTCCGCCGTCCCACCGCGCCGACTTCTCGCAGCGGCTCATCGACTGGGTCGAGCAGTACGCCCCCGCCGCCGGAGTCCGCGGCCGCGCTCGGCTCGACGCCCGGCACTGGCAGCAGCGGCTCAGCGTCCTCGCCGCCGCGCACAAGGTCCCCGGAGCGACCCTCGGCATCCTCCGCCTCGGCGAGGATCCGGTCTACGCGCATCACGGCATCCTGAACGCTCGCACGGGGGTCGCCGTCACCGACGACTCGCTGTTCCAGATCGGCTCGATGACCAAGGTGTGGACGGCGACGGCTGTCATGAAGCTCGTCGACGAGGGACGCCTCGACCTCGACCGTCCGGTCGTGGAGTACGTCCCCGAGTTCCGCTCCTCCGACGACGACATCACCCGCACGGTCACCATGCGGCACCTGCTGAACCACACCAGCGGCATCGACGGAGACGTGTTCACCGACACCGGACGAGGCGACGACACGCTCGAGAAGTACGTCGCGCTGCTCGACGGGGTCGCGCAGAACCACCCGATCGGCGCGACGATGTCGTACTGCAACTCGGGCTTCGTGCTCGCCGGCCGTGTGATCGAGAAGATCACCGGCACGACGTGGGACCAGGCGCTGAAGGATCTGGTGATCACCCCGCTCGGGCTCACCCACTCGGCGACCCTCCCCGAGGAGGTGCTGCTGCACAGCGCGGCCGTCGGGCACACCGAGATCGGCGAGGACGGCCCGCAGGTCGCCCCCGCGTGGATGCTGCCGCGGGCGATGGGCCCCGCGGGTCTCGTCTGCTCCACGACGGCCGACGTGCTCGCGTTCGCGCGACTGCACCTCACCGGCGGGCTCGCCGCCGACGGCACCCGTGTGCTCTCCGCCGCGAGCGTGGAGCGCATGCAGCAGCGCGAGGTCGACGTGCCGAACCCCTACACGCTGGGCGATGCGTGGGGCGTCGGCTGGATCCTCTTCGACTGGAGCGGCCGCAGGCTCTACGGCCACGACGGCAACACGATCGGACAGTCCGCATTCCTGCGCGTGCTGCCCGACGAGGGGGTCGCCGTCACGCTGCTGACGAACGGCGGCAACGCGCACGACCTCTACCTCGAGCTCTACGAGGAGATCTTCTCGGAGGTCGCCGACGTGCATCTGCCCGCGGAGCAGGCTCCGCCGCAGGAGCCCTACGACGCCGATGTCTCCGAGCTGCTCGGCACCTACGATCGCGAAGGGGTCCGTTCCGAGGTCTTCGCATCCGAGGACGGCGTGCGGCTGCGCACCACGATCACCGGGCCCCTCGCCGCACTCCTCCCCGACCCCGTGCAGGAGCACCCGCTCGTGCCGGTCAGGGAGAACGAGTTCGTGCTCCGCCCCGAGGGGATGCAGGCCTGGAGCTCCGTCGTCTTCTACCGCCTCGCCACGGGTGAGCAGTACATGCACTACGGCGTCCGCGCGGCGCCGAAGGTCTCGTGATGAGCGTCGGAGAGGTCGTCGGCATCGACCGGCTGATCGCCGACGTCGAGGAGCTGATCCGGTGCGAGTCTCCCTCGGGAGACCTGGATGCCGTGGCCCGCAGCGCCGAGGTCGTCGCCGCCCTCGGAGAACGAGTGCTGGGCGTCGGCCCCGAGCGCATCGTGATCGACGGCAGGACGCATCTGCGCTGGCGCTTCGGCGAGCCGCGGGTTCTCCTGCTCGGACACCACGACACGGTCTGGCCGGTGGGCTCGCTGGAGACGCACCCGTTCGCGGTGCGCGACGGCGTCCTGCGCGGCCCCGGCTGCTTCGACATGAAGACGGGTGTGGCGATGGCCCTGCACGCGGTGGCCGCGCTGCCCGACCGCGACGGGGTGAGCATCCTCATCACGGGTGACGAGGAGCTCGGCTCGCCAACGTCGAAGGAGCTCATCACGACCGAGGCCGACGGGTGCTCCGCCGTGCTCGTGCTCGAAGCCGCCGCCGAGGGCGGTCATCTCAAGATCGCCCGCAAGGGGGTGTCGCTGTACCGCGTCGTCGTCACCGGTCGCGCGGCCCACGCGGGTCTCGAACCGGAGCGCGGCGTGAACGCCTCGATCGAGGCTGCGCATCTCGTCCTCGCCGTCGCGGCGCTGGGCGACGCGGATGCCGGCACGACGGTGACCCCCACGCTCCTGCGCTCGGGGAGCACGACCAACACGGTGCCGGCCGATGCGGAGTTCGCGGTCGACGTGCGCGTGCGGACCGTCGCGGAGCAGGACAGGGTCGAGGCCGCGATGCGCGCCCTCCTTCCACGCACCCCCGGCGCGCTCGTCCGCATCGACGGCGGGCCGAACCGGCCTCCGATGGAGACCTCCTCCTCGGCCGCGCTCTTCGCCCGCGCCCGCGACATCGCGGAGCGCCTGGACCTGACCCCGTTCGACGGAGTCGCCGTGGGCGGCGCGTCAGACGGGAACTTCACGGCGGGGCTGGGCGTGCCCACCCTGGACGGTCTCGGCGCCGTCGGCGGAGGAGCCCACGCCGACGACGAGCACGTCGAGGTCGACATGATCGCCCAGCGGCTCGCCCTCCTCGAGACGCTCGTCGTCGAGGTCCTGGCTGGAGAAGGGGCATGACCATGACGGACGACGTCGCACAGAGGTCCGCGCGCGACGAGGCCGCCGACCTCGCGAGGGCCGCGGCCGACGCCGCGGGCGTCGAGATCCGCCTCCTCTCGACGGTGACCGAGTTCGCGCAGGTCGCCGCGCTCTTCCAGAGCATCTGGAGCGCAGGCGGTGATCGGATGCCGGTGAACGTGGAGACCCTGCGCGCGCTGTCGAAGTCGGGCAGCTACGTCGGAGGGGCGTTCGACGGCGACGAGCTCGTCGGCGCGTGCTTCGGCTTCTTCGCGGCCCCGGAGCGGCGTGCGCTGCACAGTCACATCGCGGGCGTCTCGCAGCGCATGCGCGGCCGCAGCGTCGGCTTCGCCCTCAAGGTCCACCAGCGCTCCTGGGCGATCGACGAGCAGCTCGACGAGATCTCCTGGACCTTCGACCCGCTGATCAGCAGGAACGCGTACTTCAACCTCGTCAAGCTCGCCGCGACGCCGACCGCGTACCACCGCAACTTCTACGGCCACATGAGCGACGCCCTCAACGGCGACGACGACACC
Organism: Microbacterium sp. LWH10-1.2; assembly: GCF_038397765.1. Taxonomy (NCBI): domain Bacteria; kingdom Bacillati; phylum Actinomycetota; class Actinomycetes; order Micrococcales; family Microbacteriaceae; genus Microbacterium; species Microbacterium sp. LWH10-1.2. The sequence continues at coordinate 745,884 of NZ_CP151638.1, read as the reverse complement.
GACCGGATGCTCGTCACCTGGTACGTGCACGATCCGCGGGTCGCCGCGGCCTGCCGGGGCGAATCCTCGCGGGACTCCGACCCCGCTCCGGAGGGCGAGCCCCTGCTCACCGTCGGAGACGACCAGGACCCCGTGCGGCATCCGACCGGGGCGCGCGTCGTGCGGGTCTCGCTCCCCCGCGATATCGAGGCGCTGCGGGTGACCGCTCCCGAGCACGCGACGCACTGGCGTCTCGCGCTGCGCGACACCCTCGGAGATCTGCTCGACGACGGAGCGCGCGTGCTCTCCTTCGATCGCACAGGCACCTACACCATCGACAGAGGAGAACTGCAATGAAGCTCACCGGATTCGAGCTCCGCGTCATCGAGATGCCGCTGGTGTCGCCCTTCCGCACCTCGTTCGGCGTGCAGACGGTGCGCGAGGCGCTCATCGTGCGCGCCGTCACCGACGAGGCTGAGGGCTGGGGCGAGGGCGTGGCGATGAACGACCCGCTCTACTCCTCGGAGTACGTCGGGGCGAGCGTCGACGTGATCACGCGCTTCCTCCTGCCCGCGCTGGCTCAGGTGAAGGACCTCGACGCGAACGCCGTGGCGCCGACGCTGGCGAAGTTCAAGGGCCACCGGATGTCCAAGGCGGCCGTCGAGCTGGCGATCCTCGACGCCGAGCTGCGTGCGAAGGGCGTTCCGCTGTCGCGAGAGCTGGGCGCGGTGCGCGACGCCGTCGACTGCGGCGTCTCGGTCGGCATCATGGATTCGATCCCCGAGCTGCTGGATGCCGTGGGCGGGTACATCGACGAGGGCTACGTCCGCATCAAGCTGAAGATCGAGCCCGGCTGGGACATCGAGCCGGTGCGCGCCGTGCGGGAGCGCTTCGGCGACGACGTGCTGCTGCAGGTCGACGCGAACACCGCGTACCACCGCGGAGATGCGCGGCACCTCGCCCGACTGGACCCGTTCGATCTCCTCCTGATCGAGCAGCCCCTCGACGAGGAGGACCTGATCGGCCACGCCCAGCTCGCCGAGGCCATGACGACCCCGATCTGCCTGGACGAGTCGATCGTGTCGGCCAGGGCCGCTGCGGACGCGATCGCCCTCGGCGCCTGCTCGATCGTGAACATCAAGCCGGGCCGGGTCGGCGGCTACCTGGAGGCCCGCCGCATCCACGACGTCTGCGTGGCGAACGACATCCCCGTGTGGTGCGGAGGGATGCTGGAGACGGGCATCGGCCGCGCCGCCAACGTCGCCCTCGCCGCCCTCCCCGGCTTCACCCTCCCCGGAGACACGTCGGGGTCCGGCCGCTACTACTCGAGCGACATCACCGATCCGTTCGTCGTCGAGAACGGCGCGCTCCGCGTGCCGACCGGCGCCGGCATCGGCGTGACGCCGCACGCGGACGCTCTGGACGCCGTGACCACCCGGACGGAGTGGATCACGTTCTGACGTGCTGATCCCACCCGGACCTGTGGGGCACGACGAAACATCGGTATTCTTTCGTCGTGCCCCACAGGTCCCCCCTCCCCGCACGCCACCTACTGTGGGGTCCGTGCTCATGTCAGTGACGACACGACCCCGCGCCAGCCTCGGCCGTGTGATCGAAGATCTCGGCAACACCCTGCTCGAGGTGGTGAGCGGCGCGGCCGACCGCGACGTCGAGATCGAGACGGTCATCATCCACGACGTGCTCGACGACGCGATGCCGATGCGCGGCGCCCTCGTCCTCGGCGTCGGGCTGAGCGATCCGGAGGAGATCGCCGAGCTGCTCAGGGCCCTGGGCTCCCAGCAGGCTTCCGCGCTCGTGCTGCGCGCCCCGGTCAGGGCCGAGCCCTCGGTCACCGCCGCGTCGGAGGAGACCGGGATCCCCGTGCTGGCGCTCACGCGAGGCGCGTCGTGGGCGCAGCTGACCGCCATGCTGCGCTCCCTCATCGCGGAGGGCGACGTCGGAGACCAGGGGGCCCAGACGCTCGGAGGGATGCCGTCGGGCGACCTCTTCGCGCTCGCCAACGCGATCGCGACGCTGCTGAACGCCCCCGTCACGATCGAAGACCGCAACTCCCGCGTCGTCGCGTTCTCCGGGCGACAGGACGAGGCGGACCCGGCCCGCATCGAGACCGTGCTCGGGCGGCAGGTGCCGGAGCGATTCGCGCGTCAGCTCGAGGAGCGCGGCGTCTTCCAGGAGCTCTACCGCAGCGAGGACCCCATCGACGTCGGCCCGGTCGAGAACACCGAGGGACTCCCCTCGTATCCGCGGGTCGCCCTCGCGGTGCGCGCGGGCGACGAGATCCTCGGGTCGATCTGGGCCGCCGTACAGGAGCCGCTGTCGTTCGATCGCGTGCAGGCGCTGAAGGACTCCGCCGGTCTCGTCGCCCTGCACATGCTGCGTCTGCGGGCCGGCGCCGATGTCGAACGCCGCCTGCGGGCGGACCTGCTCGCGACCATCCTGGAGGGCGGTCCCGGCGCCTCGGACGCGACCGCCCGGCTGCGGTTGAACGACCACAGCTGCGTCGTGCTGGCCCTGTCGGCATCGGATCAGCTCGGCGCGGATGCCTCGGCGGACGCCCGCAGCATCGCCGAGCGCCACCGCATCGCCGACGCGTTCGCGGTGCACCTGGGCGCGGTCTACCTCCGGTCCGCGGTCGCCCTGATCGGCAACGTCGTCTATGCCGTCGTCGGCATACGCCCTGGACACAGCGACGCCGACATCCGGGCCGCCAGGGTCGCCGCCGACTTCCTCGGGCGCCTGGGGGCCACCAGCGAGATCCGGGTCGGCGTCGGAACCGTCGCAGACGACAGCACCGGCATCCCCTCATCGCGGGCGAACGCCGACCGCGCACTGCGGGTGCTGCGGCAGTCACCGCAGCGCGAGCCGGTCGCGCTCTTCTCGGCGGTGCAGATGGAGGCCCTGCTCGTCGAGCTCGGCGACCTCGTGCGCGCACGTGGGGAGCGCCCGACCGGTCCGGTCGCTCTCCTGATCGAGCAGGACAGAGAGCGCGGCACGCGTCTCGTCGAGACGCTTCGGGCCTGGCTCGACGCCTTCGGCGATGTGAGCGTCGCCGCCGCGCGCGTCTACACGCACCCGAACACCTTCCGCTACCGGCTTCGTCGGCTGTCGGAGATCAGCGGTCTCGATCTCTCCGACCCCGATGCGCGGTTCTCCGCGATGGTGCAGCTGCGGCTGCTCGCCGCCGACGCGAGCGCAGGCTCCCCGCGATAGTCCGATATTTCTCCCAGCGATCTCCCAGGTCGAAAGCGTGTCCCCCATTTGGGGGACATCGGAATATCGGGTTAGTCTCGAAGAGCAGCTGGGGCTGTCTGCTGGGTTCTGGGGACGCAGCGTGACTGACGCACTCCGCAAGGAGGCTCGCGCCCTCCCGGGGACCCGAAACCCGAGAGGGCGCGATACGCGCCCGATCAGCCGCGGGGAGCGAGACCCGCATACAGCAGCCCCCCGGACTGCGGGTCCGCGAGCACCAGCACCTGCTCCCCCACCCGCGGGATCTCCAGTCGCGACACCAGCGCCTGGATCGCCACCGCCTGCGCCCCCACCTGGAGCGTCAGCACGATGCTCGGATTGTCGTTGATCGTCTGCCCGGTGTCCTGCATCCCGAGCACGGTCGCCTCCTGCGTCGGCACGCCGGCCGCCCGCAGGGCCGCCACGTGCTCCGCCTGATGGATCGACGACGTCGCCTGCTTCATCGCGTCGGTGAACTCGCTGCCCATGAAGGCCTTCGTCATCTTGCCCATGAACCCCCGCCCGGCCGCGATGTCGTCGGCCATCTGCATGGCCTCCTCCTGGCGGTCCTGCGGCGACTTGCGGTTGAACAGTCCCATGATCACTCCCTGTGGTGGTTTGCGTACCGCCACGCTAGGAGACTCCGGCGTCTACCGATCACGGGTCCGGATGAACCGCCGATGAACGTCCGGCTTCGGCGGAGAGCCCGGTCACCGGACGATCGCGGTCGCGGTCGCGAGCCTCGCGAGCACCTCATGGCTGATCGAGCCGAGCAGGAACCTCGCGATCGCCCCCCGGCCGTGCGAACCGAGAACGGCCAGCCGGGACGTCGCCGCGATGCCGTTGATCACCTCCGACGGATATCCGCGCTGCGTCCTGGCGTCGATCCGAAGGTCGGGATAGTCCTGGCGGAGACCGGCGAGAGCGAGGGCGAGCGTCTCCTCGGCCATCGCGTTCATCGACTCCAGATAGCCGTGGGGGTAGGCGCCGCTGTGCCGGGGCGCGGGGAGGGGAGTCCAGGTCGTGACCGCGATGAGCGGCTCGCCCAGCCGGTCGGCCTCACTCGCCGCGAAGCGGACGGCGGCCTCCGACACGGGCGATCCGTCGACGCCGACGACGACACCGGTCCGTCCCGTGGCGTCGAGGTCGTGGTCCGGCACGACGACGACAGGGCAGTGGGCGCCCGCGGCGATGCGGATGCCGTGCACCCCGCGCGCAGGACCCGTCCCTGGACCGCGATAATCGCTGCCGATGACGAGCAGAGCGGACGACCTCGACGCCTCGATGAGGAGCGCGACCGGGTCTCCGGCATCCGTCCGCGTCTCGACCGACAGCCCGCGGGCGCGCAGCGTCTCCGCCTGCCCCTGGAGGAACTCCTCCGTCTCCTGCAGAGCGTCGGAGATCACGGACGACGCGCCGACGGCGCCTGCCGCGCCTCCGACGATCCCGTACAGCACGATGCGCTGCTCCCGGTCCGCTGCACGCTGGGCGGCCCAGGCGATCGCATGGGCTCCCGCCGATGACTCCACCGCTCCGACGATGATCGCTTCAGACATCATGGCTCCCGTCCGGAACGCCGTCATGACGGCACCTGACCGCCGAAGGACGTCCTCTCCTCACCGTACCCTCGGGGCCGTCGCAGGTGTGGGCCGCAGAGCCGGGGATAATCCCGCTCCGGCGTGGCTCGGCGGTCGGGCTCAGCCCATGATGCGGGCGCCGGGCACAGGGCCGTGCACGTGCAGCGCATCCACTCCGGCCTCGCGCAGCGCGGCCTGGACGTGCTGCGCGCCCTCCGGATCGGCGCACAGCAGCGCGATGGTCGGGCCGGAGCCCGACACGATCCCCCGCAGCGCCCCTGCGCGGATGCCGTCAAGGATCGTCTGCTCCAGATCGGGGCGCACGTCGAGCGCCGCCGCCTCCAGATCGTTGAAGAGGCACTCCGCGAGCGCCTCGGGGTCGCCGGACCTCAGCGCCTGCAGCACCGCGACAGGGACGTCGAGGGACAGCGGAGGATCGTCGGCGAGCGCGCCCTCCTCATCGCGGAGGGCGTCCAGACGTCCGTACACGACCGGCGTCGACAGCCCCTCCTCGCTGGTCACGAGCACCCAGTCGAAGCGTCCGCGCGCGAGCGCCGGATTCAGTTGATCGCCGCGCCCCGTGCCGACGGCCGTGCCGCCGTGCAGCGCGAACGGCACATCGGCGCCGAGCCGCGCCGCGAGCTCGTGCAGGCGCGCCTGCGAGAAGCCCGTGCCCCACAGCGCATCGCACGCGACGAGCGCCGCCGCCGCGTCCGCCGAGCCGCCGCCCATCCCGCCCGCGACGGGGACGCTCTTGCGGATCTCCAGAGCGACGCCCCCCTCGTAGCCGGCGGCGGCCGCGAGCAGCTTCGCCGCCCTCATCGCGAGGTTGCGGTCGTCGAGGGGCACCGTATCCGGGTCCTCCACTCCGCGCACGACGAGGGAGAAGTCATCCGCGTGCCTCGCGATCACGTCCTCGTAGAGGGAGACCGCCTGGAACACCGTCGCCAGCGCGTGATAGCCGTCGTCATGCCGTCCGCCGACGCCGAGGTACACGTTGATCTTCCCCGGTGCGCGCACGTGCACGCGGGGCGACGACGATGCCATGCTCATGACCCGCTCAGAGCTCCGAGGACTTCGCCCACAGGTTCACGTCGATCGCGCCGGCCAGCTCATCGATGCGCGCGAGCTCCTCGACGGTCAGCTCCGGACCGTTCACCGCGGCGATGTTCTCGTCGAGCTGCTCCGGACGGGAGGCGCCGATGAGCGCCGAGGCCACCACCGGGTCGCGCAGCGTCCACTGCAGCGCGAGCTGGGCCAGCGACTGGCCGCGCTCGCGCGCGACCTCGTTCAGCGCGCGGAGCGTCTGCACGGCCTCCTCGGTGAGAGGGGCGTCCGGCAGCGATCCGCGCTTCTGCGCCCGGGTCGCCGTGCCGTCGCCGAGGTACTTGTCGGTGAGCAGCCCCTGCGCGAGCGGGGTGAAGGCGATCGCGCCGAGCCCGCTCTCCCGGAGGGTGTCGGTCAGGCCGTCCTCGACCCAGCGATTCAGGATCGAGTAGGCCGGCTGGTGGATGACCAGCGGGGTGCCGAGCTCCCTCGCCACCTCGACGGCCTCCGCCGTGCGCTCCGCGCTGTACGAGGAGATGCCGACGTAGAGCGCCTTGCCCTGACGGACGAGCGTGTCCAGCGCGCCGACGGTCTCGGCGATGGGCGTCACGGGGTCGACCCGGTGCGAGTAGAAGATGTCGACGTAGTCGAGCCCCATCCGGGTCAGCGACTGCTCGGCGCTCGCGAGGATGTACTTGCGGCTCGCGAAGTCGCCGTAGGGGCCGGGCCACATGTCCCATCCCGCCTTCGACGAGATGATGAGCTCATCGCGGTACGGACGGAAGTCCTCGGCGAAGATGCGGCCGAAGTTCTTCTCCGCGGATCCGTAGGGCGGGCCGTAGTTGTTCGCGAGGTCGAAGTGCGTGATGCCGTTGTCGAACGCGTGACGCAGCAGCGCGCGCTGGTTGTCGAGCGGGATGTTGTCGCCGAAGTTCCACCACAGGCCGAGCGAGATGGGCGGGAGGTACAGGCCGGAGCTGCCGACCTGGCGGTAGCCGAACCGCTGGTAGCGGCTCTCGTCGGCCGCATACGGGCGATGCAGTTCGGGGACGTCGGGTCGGAAGCGCGGAGACTCTGTCACCGTGCCAGATTAGTCCTCCGCGGCGGACAGGGCGTGCTGAGCGATGCGCTGATAGTCATCGACCGTAAGATCCTCGCCGCGCGCCGTCGGGGCGACGCCGGCGGAGACGAGCACGGCGGATGCCGCGGCGGAGCTGCCGAAGAGCCCGGACAGCGCCTGGCGGAGCATCTTGCGACGCTGGTTGAAGGCCGCGTCCACGATCTCGAAGGTGCGCCGTCTCTCCTCGATCGGGCCGCGCTCGCCCTCGGCGCGGTCGAACCCGACCAGGAGGCTGTCGACGTTCGGCACGGGCCAGAAGACCTGGCGCGACACGGTGCCCGCGAGCTTCCACTCGCCGTACCAGGCCGCCTTCACACTGGGGGCGCCGTAGATCTTGGACCCCGGCTTCGCCGCGATCCGCTCGGCGACCTCGGCCTGGACCATGACCACCCCGCGCTGCAGATAGTCGAAGTTCTCCAGGAAGTGCAGCAGCACGGGGACCGAGACGTTGTAGGGCAGGTTCGCGACCAGCACCGTCGGCTCGCCGGGCAGCTCGGTGATGCGCAGCGCATCCGCGTCCACCACCGTCAGCCGCTCGGGGTCGACCCCGTGCTCGACGGCCGTCTGCGCGAGACGGGCGGCGAGACGGTGATCGATCTCGACGGCGGTGACGGATGCCCCTGTCTCGAGGATCGCGAGGGTCAGCGACCCGAGGCCGGGACCGACCTCCACGACGCGCTCCCCCGGCTGCACGCGAGCCGCGTGCACGATCTTGCGCACGGTGTTGGCGTCGACGACGAAGTTCTGTCCGAGCTTCTTGGTGGGGGTGACGTCGAGCTCGGCGGCAAGACTGCGGATCTCGGTGGCGCCGAGGAGGGTGACGGTCATCCTCCCATTGTCCCCTACCCTCAGTAGTCTTCTGGGATGCCCTCCATCGGTGAACTGATCGCGCCCCGCCGCATGGGTCGGGACTTCCGGTGGCTGCTGGCGTCGTCGTGGACGAGCAACGTCGGAGACGGGGTGGCTCTCGCCGCCGCTCCCCTGCTGATCGCGTCGATGACGTCCTCGCCGATCCTCGTCGCCGCCGGCGCCATCCTGCAGTTCCTGCCGTGGCTGGTCTTCGGCCTGCACGCGGGGGCCATCGCCGACCGCTTCGACCGCCGCCGCCTGGTGATGATGGCCAACACGGCGAGAGCCGTCGTGCTGCTCGCCCTGTGCGTCTTCCTCGTGACCGGCACCGCGAACATCTGGGTCGTGCTCGCGGTGGCGTTCCTGTACGGCACGGCCGAGGTGTTCGTCGACACCGCGGGCAGCACGCTGCTGCCCATGCTGGTGCAGCCGGCCGATCTCGGGATCGGCAACGCGAGGCTGCAGGCCGGATACCTCGTGGCGAACCAGTTCGCCGGTCCTCCCCTCGGCGCGTTCCTCTTCGCGGCGGGCACGGCGTGGCCGTTCCTGCTGGAAGTCGTGTGCGTGGGGTTCGCCGTCGTGCTCATCTCCCGCATGGCGAAGACGCCGGTGCCGCCGCGCGAGACCCACGCCCCCGTGCACACCGACATCGCGGAGGGCGTGCGCTGGCTGTGGCGCAATCCCCCGGTGCGGATGCTCGTGCTGATCATCCTGCTCTTCAACGTCACGTGGGCCGCCCCGTGGGGCGTGCTGGTGCTCTACGCGACCGAGCACCTGCACATGGGGCCCGTGGGCTACGGCGCCCTCACGACGGCGTCGGCGGCCGGCGGTCTGCTCGCCACAGTGAGCTTCGGCTGGCTGGAGCGCCACGTGTCGTTCGCGACGCTCATGCGCGTGGTGCTGTCGCTCGAGGTGGTCATGCACCTCGCGTTCGCCCTCACCACCGCGGGCTGGGTCGCCCTGATCATCATGTTCGTCTTCGGCGCGTACGCGTTCGTGTGGGGCACGATCTCGACGACCGTCCGGCAGCGGCTCGTCCCCGCGGCCCTGCAGGGCCGGGTGGCCTCGGTCAACATGGTCGGGGTGTTCGGCGGCATGGTCATCGGCCAGGCGCTCGGCGGAGTGATCGCCGAGGTGTGGGGTCTCACCGCGCCGTGGTGGTTCGCCTTCGCCGGAGCGGCCCTCACGCTGCTGTTCGTGTGGCGGCCGATCTCCGCCATCGTTCAGGCGAAAGCGCCGTAGACGCGGAGCGTGTTGGCGGCCAGCTGCGCGCACAGCTCGTCGACGTCGACCTCGAGCTCGGCGGCCATGAAGCGCACCGTGATCGGCACGAGGTAGGGCGCGTTCGGGCGCCCGCGCAGCGGAGTCGGGGTGAGGAACGGCGCGTCCGTCTCGACGAGGATGCGCTCGATCGGGGTGACCTTGAGCGCATCGCGGAGGTTCTGCGCGTTCTTGAAGGTCACGTTGCCGGCGAACGACAGGTGGTAGCCGGCATCCGCGCACGTCCTCGCCATGACGTCGTCGCCGGAGAAGCAGTGGAAGACCGTGCGCTCGGGGGCGCCGACCCTCGTCAGCGTCTCCAGCACGGCGTCGTGCGCGTCGCGATCGTGGATCTGCATCGCGATGCCGTGCTTCTTCGCGAGCGCGATGTGCGCCTCGAACGACTCGAACTGCGCATCCCTGCGGTCGGGCTCCGTGCGGAAGAAGTCGAGCCCCGTCTCGCCGATCGCACGCGTGCGGGGGTGCGCCGCGAGCTCGTCGATCACCGCGATCGCCTCGTCGAGGCGCCCCTGCTCCGCGTACACCGGGGCGTCGTTGGGGTGGATCGCCACGGCCGCGAGGACGCGGGGGTCGGATGCCGCCGCCTCAACCGCCCACCGCGACGACTCGATGTCACCCGAGGCCTGCACGACACCAGCGATGCCGACGGCCTGCGCCCGATCGAGCTGCTCCGTCAACGAGAGCGGCTCGTCGCCGTCGAGGATCTCCAGGTGCGCGTGGTTGTCGTACACCGGGACGGCGAGGGGCTCAGGAGCCGCGGGGTACCGCAGATCCTTGCGCCCGTCGCCGTCCCGGGACTGCACGTAGGTGTGAGCCATGGGTCAGACGGTCGACTCCACCCGCGGGAACAGCGGTGCGAGACCGTTGACGCTCGTGCCGGGGCGCAGCACACCCCAGGCTCCGGCCTCGCGGATCGGCTGGTCCTGCAGACGTCCGAGCGTCTCGGCCGCGCCCAGCGCGATCCACAGCTTCTCGGTCGACTTCGGCATCACCGGCGAGAGCAGCACGGCGAGGGCGCGCAGCCCCTCCGCGCACGTGTACAGCACGGTGCCGAGGCGGGCGCGCTGATCCTCGTCGCGGGCCAGCGCCCACGGCTCGTTCTCGGTGATGTAGCCGTTGAGCGCGTCGACGATGGTCCAGATCTCCTTGATGGCCTCGTCGATGCGGAACTGCTCGATCGCGGCGTCCGCGTTCGACGCGGCATCCGCGACGATCCGCTGGATATCCAGGTCCTTCTCGGTGTACTCGGCCGCGGGCGGCACGATCCCCTCGAAGTACTTCTCGATCATCGCCGTGGTGCGCGAGGCCAGGTTGCCGAACCCGTTGGCGAGCTCGGCCTGGTAGCGGGCCGACAGGTCCTCCCAGGAGAACGAGCCGTCCTGCCCGAACGCGATCGCCGACAGGAAGTAGAAGCGGTACGCGTCGGAGCCGAAGACGTCGGTGATCTCGGTCGGCGCGATGCCGGTGAGCTTCGACTTGGACATCTTCTCGCCGCCGACGAGCAGCCAGCCGTGCGCGAACACGCCCTTGGGCACGTCGAGCCCCGCGGCCATCAGCATCGCGGGCCAGATGACGGCGTGGAAGCGGAGGATGTCCTTGCCGACCACGTGGTACGCGGGCCAGCGACGGGCGAACATCTCCTCGTCCTCGCCGTAGCCGACGGCGGTGGCGTAGTTGAGCAGCGCGTCGACCCACACGTAGATGACGTGGGAGCTGTCCCACGGGACCTCGATGCCCCAGTCGAACGCGGACCGCGAGATCGACAGGTCCTTGAGGCCCTGGCGCACGAACGAGACAACCTCGTTGCGGGCCGACTCGGGGCGCACGAAGTCGGGCTCGGTCTTGTACAGCTCGAGCAGGCGGTCCTGGAACTCGCTGAGCTTGAAGAAGTAGTTCTTCTCCTGGAGCAGCTCCAGCGGCTTCGAGTGGATCGCGCAGACCTTCAGCCCCTCGAACGGTCCGGTGCCGTCGAGGATCTCGGACTCGGGCTTGAACTCCTCGCAGCCCACGCAGTACAGCGCCTCGTACTCGCCCGCGTAGATATACCCGCGGTCGTAGATGGCCTGCACGAACTTCTTGACGCGCTCCTCGTGCCGCGCCTGCGTGGTGCGGATGAAGTCGTCGTTCGCGACGTCGAGGGTCGCCAGCTGCGGGAACCATGCCTCGGTGACGAGCTTGTCGACCCACTCCTGCGGCGTGACGTTGTTCGCCGCCGCGGCGCGGAGCATCTTCTGCCCGTGCTCGTCGGTGCCCGTCAGCATCCAGGTGTCGTCACCGCCCTGGCGGTGCCAGCGCGCGAGCGCGTCGACAGCCACCGACGTGTACCCGTGGCCGATGTGAGGCACATCGGAGGGGTAGTAGATGGGTGTGGTGATGTAGAACGATTCGCCTGCGGGCATGGGGACAATTCTAGGTGGGATGCCGAGGGTGGTTACGCCGCGTCAGCGCACCGTCACCGAGATGCGGTGCCATCCTGTGGCGCCGTCCGGAGCAGGGGGCGCGAGCGCGTCGGTCTGCGTGACGCCGTCGGCGCCGACCGCCCGGCATTCGATGTCGTGCTGCCCGCTCTCGGCCGCCCACGGGAGGCTCCACTGCACCCAGGTGTCGTCGGAGATGGCCGTCGCGAGCGTCGCGGGCCGCCACGGTCCTCCGTCGATGCGCACCTCGACGCCGCGGACGCCGACGTGCTGCTGCCAGGCCATGCCGGCGATGACCGTGTCGCCCGCGTCGATCGAACCGCGCGGCACGTCGATGCGCGACTGCAGCTTGATGGGCCCGCGCTCCGACCACCCCCGGGTCGTCCAGTACGCCGTCGCGCGGTCGAAGCGGGTGACCTCGAGCTCGGTGACCCACTTCGTCGCCGACACGTAGCCGTAGAGCCCCGGCACCACGAGCCGCACGGGGAAGCCGTGCGGGATCGGCAGCGGCTCGCCGTTCATCCCGATCGCGAGCAGCGCATCGCGATCGTCGGTGAGGGCTTCGAGCGGGGTGGACGCCGTGAAGCCGTCGATCGACGTGGACAGGACCATGTCGGCATCCGCATCCACCCCGGCGCGGGCGAGCACCTCTCGCACGGGGAGGCCGAGCCACCGCGCGTTGCCGATGAGATCGCCGCCGACGGTGTTGGAGACGCACGCGAGCGTCACATCGGCCTCGGTGAGCGGCGAGGCGATCAGCTCGTCCCACGTGAGCACGACCTCCCGATCGACCATCCCGTGCACCCGCAGCGACCAGTCCTTCGGGTCGACCTGGGGAACGACGAGCGCCGTGTCGATGCGGTAGAAGTCGGCGTTCGGCGTGACGACCGGCGCCAGGCCGGGGATGCCGAGCTCCGCGGTCGCAGGGACGGCCGGCGCCGACGTCGCGGGCGCGGGCAGTCGGAGGGCGGCGCGCACGGCCTCGACGGCCCTGGACGCTCCCGTCGCGATGCGCGACGCCGCGACGGCCAGGAGGCCCGCGGCCGTCGCGGCTCCCGTCCAGATGAGGAACCGCCGCCGGTCCTGGTCCTGGGCGCTCTCCTGCTCGGTCTCGCCGAGAGACACGAGCGCGCGCAGCGTCATCGCTCCGGCGCCGCCCGCGACGAGGGAGGGCAGCGCCGCCAGCAGGCCGAGGTCGGTGCGGATGACGGCGATGACCGCACCGGCGACGCCGATCGCCGCGACGACGGCCGCGCCGACGGAGCGACGCCGTCGCTCCAGCATCCCCGCACCGAAGGCGACGGCCGCGAGGACGATGGCGATCCCGGTGAGCAGGGCGATCTTGTCCCCCGTGCCGAACAGGGCGATCGCCGTGTCCTTCGCCCAGGCCGGGGCGAGGTCGATCAGCGCGCCGCCGACCGCGGCGAACGGGCTGGCCGACGCGGCGAAGAACGCGGCGACGAGCTCGCCGAGGCCGGCGCCGAGCAGCACGGCGACGATGCCGAGCACCCCCGGCCGAAGCCCCGATCGCCTGCGCGTCATGGAGAGAGCGTACGCTCTCACCGCGTCGATGGAGAGCGGACCGCCGCGACCGCCGCATGCGGGCGCACGCTGATCTCCGCCGCGTCGCGCCCGCGGACCTCGGTGCGTGTCACCTCGAATCCGGCATCCGCGAGCAGCTCGCCCACGGTCGCCGGCGTCCAGAACCAGGCCGGCGCCACACGATGGTCGAAACCCTGCCGCGACGGCCCGTCGAAGAAGCCGAGCAGAAGACCTCCGCCGGGCGCGAGCGCGCGGGCGAACTCCGCGAGCACGGCGGGGACGTCGTCCGGTCCGGTGTGGATCAGCGAGTACCAGGAGAGGATGCCGCCCAGCGAGCCGTCCTCGACGGGGAGCGCGCGGAACGAGCCGACGTCGAACCTCAGCTGCGGGTGCGCGGCGCGAGCAGCGGCGATGAACGCGGCCGACAGGTCGATGCCGCGCACCTCGCGTCCCCCTCGGGCGAGGAACTCCGTCCACAGCCCCGGACCGCATCCGGCGTCGAGGAGCGGGCCGGAGCACGTGTCCCGCCACTGCGCGATCGTGTCACGGTCGCGCTGATCCATCTGCGCGAGCGTGCCGGCCACATCGATGTACTCGTCCGCGCGCGCGTCGTAGGCGGCGCCGACCGCGGCATCCGCGGAGGGCGTCACGGCTTCTTCGCGGCGAGCGCGGCCTGGTACAGATCGCGCGAGGACAGGCCGGTGAGTCCGGCGACCTCGGCAGCGGCCTCCTTCAGCCTGACGCCCGACGCCACGAGCGACTGCACCTGCGCCAGCGCGTCGTCGGGCGAGGCCTCGCGGCGCGGTGCGCCCTCGACGACGACCACGATCTCGCCCTTCACGCCGTCGGCGGCCCACGCCGCGAGCTCGGATGCCGAGCCGCGGCGCACCTCCTCGTAGAACTTGGTCAGCTCGCGGCACACGGCGATCCGCCGGTCGTCTCCGAAGGCGCCGCCCATGTCGGCCAGCGACGAGGCGAGCCGGGACGGGGACTCGAAGAACACCATGGTGCGCGGCTCTGCGGCGAGCGCGCGGAGCGTCGAACGCCTCTCCCCCGGCTTGCGAGGGAGGAAGCCCTCGAAGGTGAAGCGGTCGGTCGGCAGGCCCGAGATCGCGAGCGCCATGAGCACCGCGCTCGGGCCGGGGATCGCCGTGACCGTGACCCCCTGGGCGACGGCCTCGGCGACGAGACCGTAGCCGGGGTCGCTGATGGCCGGCATCCCTGCATCGCTCACCACGACGACGTCCGATTCGAGGGCGAGGGCCGCGAGCTCACCGGCCTTCTGCTTCTCGTTGTGGTCGTGCAGGGCGATCAACCTCGGGCGGTTCGCGATCTGCAGCGCCTGCAGCAGCCGGCCGGTCGTGCGGGTGTCCTCCGCGACCACGACCTCGGCGTTCTCCAGCACCTCGATGAGGCGGCGAGAGACGTCGCCGAGATTTCCGATGGGCGTGGCGGCGAGGATGATCACACGCTCAGCCTATGCGCGTTGTCTAGGCTGTACCCGTGACCGCGCCCGTGCCCCTGCTGCCCGCCCCCGAGGAGCGCCTCACCCGCTACGGACAGCTGCGCGACAGCATCCTGCGCAGCCCCGACTGGGGGCGGATGATCCACTGGTTCGCGCCGCTGGTCATCACCCTGCTCGCCGGTGTGCTGCGACTGGTGAACCTCGGGCACCCCCATCAGCTGGCCTTCGACGAGACCTACTACGTCAAGGACGCCTGGTCGCTGTGGACCCTGGGGTACGAGGGGACGTGGGGCGAGAAGGCGAACGAGGCGTTCATCACGCTGCAGCAGCTCCCGCTCGACGCGAAGGGCGCGTTCATCGTCCACCCGCCTCTGGGCAAGTGGCTGATCGCTCTCGGCATGGCTCTCGGCGGACCCGACAACAGCGTCGGCTGGCGCCTCGCCACCGCTCTCCTCGGCACCGGGACCGTGCTGCTCACCTACCTCATCGCGCGCAGGCTCACCGGCTCGGTCGTCGTGGCGACGGTCGCGAGCGGGCTGCTCGCGATCGACGGGCTCAGCATCGTGCTCTCGAGGATCGCCCTCCTCGACGGCATCCTCACCTTCTTCATCATGCTCGGCGTCCTGTTCATCCTGTACGACAGGGAGCGCACGATCCCTGTCCTGGAGCGCAGGGACGACGACGCCCCCGATCCGATGTGGGGGCCCGTGCTCTGGCGACGCCCGTGGCTCGTCGCCGCCGGGCTCGCCTTCGGCGCCGCGTGCGCCGTGAAGTGGTCGGGGCTGTACGTCCTCGCGGCCTTCGGACTCTACGTCGTGGTGACGGATGCCCTCGCCCGGCGCCGGGCGGGAGTCGTGCTGTGGCCGACCGCCGCCGCCGCCAAGCAGGGCCCCGTGTCGTTCGTGCTCCTGGTGGTCCCGGCGTTCGCCGTGTACCTCGCGAGCTGGACGGGCTGGCTCGTCACCTCCGGCGGCTACAACCGCGACCTCGACCCGAACCCCTTCGCCTCCCTCTGGCGCTACCACCAGGCGATCCTGAACTTCCATGTCGGCCTCACCAGCGGGCACCCGTACGCGAGCCCCGCGTGGGAGTGGCCCCTCCTGCTGCGTCCCACCGCGGTGTGGGTCGGCGCCGAACCCAGCGGGTGCGGCACCGACCACTGCATCGCGGTGATCTCCAGCATCCCGAACCCGCTCATCTGGTACGCGGCGGTGGCGGCATCCGTCTACCTGCTCTACCGTCTGGTGCGCAGCTGGATCGCGAAGCAGCCGCTCGACCCCGCGCTCACCTACCCGCTGATCGGGCTGGCCGCGACCTACGTGCCGTGGCTGCTGTTCCCCGAGCGCACGATCTTCCAGTTCTACACGGTCGCGATGATGCCGTTCATGGTGATCGGGCTCGCCGTCACGATGCGCGTGATCGCGGGGCGCCGTGAGGATCCTCTGCACCGGCGGCAGTCGGGTGAGCGCACCGTGCTGATCTTCCTGGCGTTCGCGGTGCTCGTCTCGGCGTTCTTCTACCCGGTGTGGACCGGCATGAGCGTGCCCTACGACTTCTGGCTGCTGCACAACTGGCTGCCGGGCTGGGTGTGATGGACGCGGCTCACCAGCTCGCCCTGCAGGATCAGAAATTCGCGCAGAGCACCGAGGACATCACCGTCGTCACGGGCCCCAACGGCGTCTCCGCTTCGAAGCACGGCGCACAGCACCCGTCCGGACCGGCCGAGCTGTGGGCCGCGTCGATCGAGATCGCGGCCTGGATCGACGGGGACATCGACGCCGGCGCTCCCCTCATCAGCGAGAGCTGCCGACTGGAACAGCTCGTCGACGACGACGGCCTGGCCACTCTGCGCGGGCGGCTCACCGGCGACAGCGTCCTGACCGTGCGGGTGCGGCGCTCCAACGGCTACCTCTCCCCCGAGGAGGCCGATGCGCGACGCCAGCTCGAGGAGCGAGGCTTCTCGTTCGCCGACCCGCGCCGCTTCCTCCTGGTCGAGGTTCTTCCCACCAGGTCCGTCCCCGCGCTGGAGTCGTTCCTCGCGGCGCGGACGACGCCGAAGACCTTCCTGTCCGCCGATCTCGGCGCGCTGACCGAGGACCGCTCCACGGGGTGGTACTCGATGCGGCGGGGGTGGATGGGACACGACGCCGAGGTGTCGATCGTCTCGTCGACGGATGCACGGATGGCGACGATGTGCGGCACGATCGCCGCGCTCCTCTCCGCACCCTCGGAGTGGCAGTCGGCGGCCACGGGGTTCGCCGCCGAGGCGCTCCTGGAGATGTACAACGAGAGCTGGGCGGAGACCGAGGAGGCGCGGCTGACGGGCGACGAGTTCGCCGCCCGTTTGCGACTCATCTCGATCCACGTCGCGCACGACGACGGCTCGTTCTCGCTGGAGTTCGATGACGCGGACATGTTCGGCGGGCACGGCGTGCATCTGGACGGCACGCTGACCGGCGAGTTCTCGAACGCGGGAATCTAGCCGTTCTCCGCCTCGGCGACGTGCTCGACGAGCGGGAGCACGCGGCCGGACAGGTGGGTGCGCATCGCGATCGAGGATGCCGTGCGCGCCACCCCCGGCACCAGCGCCACCCTGTCGAGGACCTCCTGCAGCTGGGCGGCGTCCCGAGCGACGAGGCGCAGCTGCATGTCGCTCGCCCCGGTGACGGTGTGCATGTCGACGATCTCGGGCACCGCGTCGGCGAGGGCGACCGCGACCTCGTCGTGGCCGACCTTCTGGTCGATCTCCACCAGGCAGAACGCCACGACCGCGTAGCCGAAGCCGGCGGGGTCGAGCTGCGGCACGATCGCCTGGATCACGCCTCCCTCGTGCAGACGCGCGAGCCTGCTCGTCGCGGTGCCCCTGGCGACGCCGAGCCGCCGTGCGCACTCGAGGATCGGCAGCTGCGGCTCCTCGGTGAGCAGGCGGATCAGCGCCGCATCGAGACGGTCGATCCGCACGGGCTACTCCCGCACCACGCCGGGCCGTGCGACGCCGCGCGTGAGGCGGGCGACGACGAGGAGCACCGCGGTGAGGCCGATCGTGAGCAGCAGCTGCACGCGGGCGCCTCCGTCGATCATCGCGAGGGCGATGACGACGCCGAGCAGCACCAGGCACACCCACGACAGCCACGGGAAGCCCCACATCCGCATCGGCATCGCCTCGCCGTCGCGGTCGGCGCGACGACGGAGGATGATCTGCGACACGGCCGTCGCGGTCCAGATGACCAGGATCGTCGAGCCGACGACGTTGAGCAACGCGGGCAGCACGGCGTCGGGGTAGATCCAGTTCAGTGCCACGGTCACGAAGCCGAACGCCACCGAGGCGAGCACGGCGATGTAGGGCACGCCCTTGACGCTCGTGCGGGTGGCGACGAGGGGGGCGAGGCCGCGCTCCCCGAGCGAGTACGCCATGCGCGAGGCGCCGTAGATGTTCGCGTTCATGGCCGAGAGCAGCGCGATGACGACGATGAGGTCCATCACGAGCCCCACGCCGGGCACGTTCAGCGTGTCGAGCACCGCGGAGAACGGCCCCTTCTTCACCGCCGGGTCGTTCCACGGGAGCACCGCGACGATCACGAAGATCGAGCCGACGTAGAAGATGAGGATGCGCACGAGCACCTCTCGGACGATGCGGCGGATGTTGCGAGAGGGGTCATCGGACTCCGCCGCGGCGATGGCCACGACCTCGGTGCCGCCGAACGCGAACACCACGATGAGCAGCGCGGCGGCGATCCCTGTCATGCCGCTCGGAGCGAAGCCGCCGTGGTCGACGATGTGGGAGACGCCCGTCGCGGGGACGCCGGGGATCAGCCCGACGATGGCGCACACGCCCACCACGAGGAAGGCGATGATCGCGGCGACCTTGATCGCGGCGAACCAGAACTCGAAGCGTCCGTAGTTGCGCACGCCGAACAGGTTCACCGCGGTGAGGGCGACGACGAAGACCAGCACCCAGGCCCAGGCCGGGATGCCGGGCACCCACTGGGCGATGATGCCGCCGGCGCCCGTCGCCTCGGCGGCGATCACGACGACGAGCTGGATCCAGTACAGCCACCCCACGGCGCTGCCCGCGCTGCGGCCCATCGCCTTCTGCGCGTAGGAGCTGAACGCCCCGGAGCTGGGGCGGGCGGCGACCATCTCGGCGAGCATCGCCATCACGAGGACGACGATGCCGCCGGCGACGAGGTAGGAGACGAGCACGGCGGGACCCGCGATGCTGATCGCCTGGCCGGATCCGACGAACAGGCCGGCGCCGATCGCGCCGCCGAGCCCCATCATGGAGATCTGCCGACGGGTGAGTCCCGGATGCAGGCCCTTGGTCGTGGTCGTGGTGGTGGGCACCTCGGTCATACGGTCGCCTCCTTGCGAACGAGCGTGGCTGCCACGCGGTCGATGTCGTCGATGCTGCCGGACGAGATGCGCACGCCCTCGCCGGGGAAGGCGCGGGCGATCACGCCGCCCTCGTGGAGCAGCGCCTCCAGCTCCGAGGTGCGCTCCCCCGCCGGCACCCACACGAAGTTCGCCTGAGAGGCGACGGCCGGCCACCCGGCATCCACGAGGAGAGCCTGCAGGCGGTCGCGCTGAGCGACGACCTCCTCGATGCGCACGGCGAGCTCGTCCTCGGCATCCAGAGACGCCCTGGCCGCCGTCTGCGCGAGGTCGGTGACGCCGAACGGCACCGCGACCTTGCGCTGATTGTCGGCGACCTCGCGCGGGGCGATCGCGTAGCCGACGCGGAGACCGGCCAGCCCGTAGGCCTTCGAGAACGTGTGCAGCACCGCGACGTGCGGATGCCGTCGGAACAGCTCGATGCCGGCGCCGTAGCTGTCGGTGCGGTCGAAGTGCACGTACGCCTCGTCGATCACGACGAGGATGTCGTGCGGCACCGCGGCGACGAAGCGCTCCAGCTCCGCCGCGCTCACGACGGTGCCGGTGGGGTTGTTGGGGTTGCACACGAAGATCGCACGGGTGCGCGGGGTGATCGCGGCGAGCATCGCGTCGAGGTCGTGCGCGTGCTCGGCGTCCAGGGGCACGGCCACGGGGACGGCCCCGGCGATGCGCACGAGCGAGGGGTAGGCCTCGAACGATCGCCACGCGAACATCACCTCGTCGCCCTCGCCCGCGACGGCGTGGATGAGCTGTGCGGCGAGCTCCACCGAGCCCGCGCCCACCGTGACGAGCGCGGCGTCGACGTCGTACCTGGCCGCGAGGGCGTCGCGCAGCGCGACGGCGCTCATGTCGGGATAGCGGTTGATCGTGCCGAGACGATCCTGCACGGCGGCCACCACCGAGGCGAGCGGCGGGTGCGGAGACTCGTTCGAGGAGAGCTTGGACGCGCCGGCCGGAGCCGAACGGCCCTGACGATAGGCGGGAACGGCTTCGAGGCCTGGACGGGTGGGGAGGGTCATCGTCAGAGCATCCTTGCTGAGATCGGAGGCGACCGGCGTCGGCCGCTGTCGCGCAACACTAGACCGGATGCCGACCGCTGGGCAAACGGTGCAGCATTCCCTGCGCAGGGCGCGCAGCCGAGCGGGTACTTCCCTCGAATCGCTGAGCAGTCTGCACACTGATCCCCCCGACGTAGGATGGATGCATGCGTTCTCTCCTCTCGGTGAGCTGGTGGCTGCGGTAGCAGCCCTCTGACGCATGTCTCGCGGGCTGCACGGCGGCCCGCGACCCGCGGATGTCCGTTCGTGCACCCATCGACCTGGAGCACACATGGATTCCTTCACCGCGACCGCCGCACGCATGCCCTCCCTGGAGCGCCGCATCGCCGACGACCCGTCCGGCTTCCGCATCCTCACGGGAGAGCGCCCCACCGGCGCCCTCCACCTCGGCCATCACTTCGGCACGATCAGGGAGCGCGTGCGACTCCAGGAGCTCGGGGTCGAGACCTTCGTGATCCTCGCCGACTATCAGGTGATCACCGACCGCGACGCGTCGGACGGCGTCGCCGCGAACGTCCGCTCGGCGATCCTCGACTACCTGGCCGCGGGGCTCGACCCCGAGCGCACGACGATCTTCACGCACTCCGCCGTGCCGGAGCTCAACCAGCTCGTGCTGCCGTTCCTCAGCCTGGTCAGCGAGGCGGAGCTGCACCGCAACCCGACCGTGAAGGCCGAGCACGCGGCATCCGGCAGGGCTCTGAGCGGACTGCTGCTGACGTACCCCGTGCACCAGGCCGCCGACATCCTCTTCTGCAAGGGCACCCTCGTGCCCGTGGGGAAGGACAACCTCCCCCACGTGGAGATCACCCGGCTCATCGCCCGACGGTTCAACGAACGCTACGCCGAGGTGTTCCCCGAACCCGAAGCGCTCGTGACGGAGACGCCGGAGCTGCCGGGACTCGACGGACGCAAGATGTCGAAGAGCTACGGGAACGCGATCTCCCTGTCGATGACGGCGGACGAGACGGCTGCCCTGATCCGCCGCACCCCGACCGATTCGGAGCGCCTCATCACCTTCGACCCCGAGCGACGCCCCGGAGTGTCGGGGCTGCTCCAGGCCGCGGCGGCATGCCTCGGCACGACCCCGGAGCGCGTCGCGGAGGAGGTCGGCGCGGCGGGCTCCTCCGGACTCAAGACCCTCGCGACCGAGGCCGTCAACGGCTTCCTCGCCGGGCATCGGTCCCGCCGGGCCGAGCTCGCCCAGGAGCCGGGTCTCGTCGACGACGTGCTGCGCAGGGGCAACGCCCGCGCCCGCTCGATCGCCGACGCCACCCTGCGCGAGGTCAGGTCCGCGATGGGCATGGGCTACGCCAACGTCTGATCTCACGGTCTACGATCGCCTCATGGCGGCCCCGGCAGGATTCGAGTACGTGGTGCGCGGAGGCGACGTCGTCATCCGCCACCACGGCACGACGGCGACCGTGCTGCGCGGAGCGAAGGCCGCCGCCTTCCTCGCCGAGGTCGACGCCGGCGACCCGCAGCTGCTGATGGCGCGGGTCACCGGCAACTACCGCCGCGGCAACGAACGCGCGGCGAAGCGGCATCCGCGCAACGCGAGCTGACTCAGCGCGTCGCGACGACCTCCGCCGGATCGCTCACGGGGAGACGGCACACGAACGCACGGCAGTCGTGCACGCGCTCCGGCACCGCGTCCTTGCCCTCGAACAGCTCGAACCCGGCCTCCGCGAAGGCGCGCGCCTGCGCGGGCGAGACCACGGCGACCGCCTCGGCATCCGCCGCGCGCGCCGCGACCGCGAGAGGGCCGTCCGGCGCCGATGTCACGGCGACGACCTGCCGCGGCGGATCGACGAGCCCCGCGGCCGCGCGCAGCATGCTGCCGTGCGCGAAGGGCTGCGCCACCGAGGCCGCGCCGTGGACGCGCACGATCTCGGACGCCGCCTCCCGATAGCGCTCCCCCGCTCCCAGCCGCCACGCCGTCAGAGCGGCCGCCGCCACGGCGGACGCATCCGACGGGAGGTCGCCGTCGGAGTGATCGGGTGAGGCGGCGATGCCCTGCGCGGACAGCAGCGGATCGCCCGCGACACCGGCGAGCGCCTGGTCGAGCAGCTCCCGCGCCGTGACCGCCCATGAGACCTCTCCTCTCGCCAGGGCGAGCGCGAAGAGCCCGTCGGCGAGCAGAGCGAGATCGGATGCCGTCGCGGCGGCGGACGACGGGATCCCCGCGAGCGATGTGCGCACGAGCCGGCCGTCCGGGGCGCGGTTGGCGCGCAGCACGGACTCCGCCGCCTCCGCCGCGGCGTCGATCCAGGTGCTCTCCCCGAGGCGGGCTCCCGCCCGTGAGAGCGCCCCGATCGCGAGTCCGTTCCAGCCCGTGATGATCTTGCCGTCGACCTCCGGGGGCTCGAGACCGGCGCGCTCCTGCGCGGTCCTCGCGTAGTAGCCGCCCTCGCTGCGGGTTCCGTCGATCCACGACTCCGAGTCCTGGGCGGCGCCGAACCCTCCACCCTCGCGGCGCAGGGAGCCCCGCAGGAACGAGACCACTCCCTCGGCCGTCGCATCGTCGCCCGAGGCGAGAGCGACGTCGAGAAGCTGCGCGTTGTCGGTCAGCATCCGCTCGTAGTGCGGCACCGTCCAGTCGCGCTGGGTGGCGTAGCGGAAGAACCCGCCGTCCCGATCCCGCAGTTCGGAGCCGACCATCGCGAGGAGCGCTCTCTCGGCGGCGGCGGCCGCCTCGGGAGCCTCCCGGCGCACCAGCGGCGTCTGCAGGAAGCTCAGCGCGGTCGCCACCGGGAACTTCGGCGCTCCGCCGAACCCTCCGTGGACCCGGTCCTCCCTATGGGCGATCGCCGTGGCCGCAGCGGCCAGGTCAGCGGCGGTCGGCAGGTCGGAGGGCGCCGACCCCGTCGCTCTCGCGAGCGCGGCGGACACCGCATCCGCCGACTCCTCCGCCTGCGCGCGCCGCAGCGTCCAGGCCTCCCGCACCGCCGCCAGCACCTCGCGGAACGACGGCATCGGCGGACGCGGCTCCGGCGGCCAGTAGGTGCCGGCGTAGAAGGCGCGGCCGCGCGGGGTCGCGAACACGGTGAGCGGCCAGCCGAGGCTCTGCGTGAAGGCGGATGCCGCCGCCATGTAGGCGCCGTCGACGTCAGGGTGCTCCTCCCTGTCGACCTTCACCGCGACGAACCCCTCGTCGATCAGCGCCGCGACGGCCGGATCGGCGAAGGACTCGCGCGCCATCACATGGCACCAGTGGCAGGTGGAGTAGCCGATCGAGATCAGCAGCGGCACATCCCGTCGCTGGGCCTCGGCGAAGGCCTCGGGACCCCAGGGGTACCAGTCGACCGGGTTCTCGGCGTGCGCGCGCAGGTACGGGCTGAGGGTGTCGGCGAGCCGGTTGGTCATAGCCTCACCGTACGCCGCCGTCGGCTCAGCCGGCGAGCAGCTCCACGGGTCTCGTGGCCGCGTAGCCGACGAGGGGCAGCGCACGCTCAGCGGCGAGGGCGATCCTGCTGTGCAGGACCTCGGAGCTGATCTCGTACCCCGCGAAGTCCGTGTCGCTCGCGTACACGCCGAGCGGAAGCGTGAGCGCCTGGAAGAACGCGAACAGCGGACGCAGCTGGTGCTCGATGATCAGGGCGTGGCGCTCGCCGCCGCCCGTGGCGGCGAGGAGCACCGGCTTGCCGACGAGCTCGTACTGCCCCACGAAGTCGAACAGGTGCTTGAACAGACCTGTGAACGACGCCCGGTAGACGGGGCTGCCGACGATCAACAGATCGGCCTTCTCGACCGCGAGGAGCTTGTCCTCCACCCGCGCGGGCAGCTGGTCGCGGCGCAGCGCACCGGCGAGGTCCGGACCGATGTCGGTGAGCTCGATGAGCTCGAACTCGATGTCGGCGCGCTCGGCGATCGCGGCGCCGATGGCGCGGATGAGAGCGGTGGTCTTGCTCGGTTCGTGCAGGGAACCCGAGACGGCGACGACACGGTAGGCAGCTGTCATGCCGACGAAGCTACCCGCGACGACGCCCTGTGTCGCGGGCCGCGACACAGGGCGTCATGCAAGGAACGAGAGGGACTCAGTTCACGTCGTCGGGGTGGGAGCCGACGCGGCCCGACCCGTCCAGCGGGTCGAGTGCGTCGATCGCGGCGATCTCGTC
Source organism: Microbacterium sp. LWH10-1.2 (assembly GCF_038397765.1). Taxonomy (NCBI): domain Bacteria; kingdom Bacillati; phylum Actinomycetota; class Actinomycetes; order Micrococcales; family Microbacteriaceae; genus Microbacterium; species Microbacterium sp. LWH10-1.2. Next base: position 721,793 of record NZ_CP151638.1, on the reverse strand, counting down.
CGCGGTGAGCTCGAAGCCGAAGACGTCGAGGTTCTCGCGCAGGCGCTCGGCGCGCACCGACTTCGGGAACACGATGCTCCCCTTCTGCAGGTGCCAGCGCAGCACCGCCTGCGCCGGGGTGACGCCGTGGGCGGCCGCGGCATCCGCGACAGCGGGCACGCCGAAGAGATCGTATTTACCCTGGCCGAGCGGACCCCACGCCTCGATGCGGACGTCGTGGGCTTCGGCCCACGCGACGACATCGCGCTGCTGGTAGGCGGGGTGCAACTCGATCTGGTTCACGGCGGGCACGACCCCCGTCTCCGCCACCGTGCGCTCCAGGTGGGGCACCAGGAAGTTCGAGACGCCGATGCTGCGCGTGAGCCCCGCCTCGCGCAGCTCGATCAGCTTCGCGAAGGCGTGCACGTAGTCGTCCTTCGCCGGCGTCGGCCAGTGCACGAGATAGAGGTCGACGCTGTCGAGGCGCAGCTTGTCGAGGCTCTCGCGGATCGCGGCACGGGGCTCGTCGTCGTGGTGGCGGTCGTTCCACAGCTTGGTGGTGACGAACAGCTCCTCGCGCGGGATGCCGGATGCCGCGATCGCCGCCCCCACGCCCTCCTCGTTGCCGTAGATCGCGGCCGTGTCGATGTGCCGGTAGCCGATCTCGAGCGCCTTGCTCACCGCGCGCTCGGTCTCCGCCGGCGGCACCTTGAAGACGCCGTAGCCGAGCTGCGGGATGGAGTGGCCGTCGTTCAGTTCGAGAGCAGGAATCGTCATGATCTCCACCCTACGACCGCTCAGTCGAGCCCGGAGATCCCCGCGGACATGAGCCGGAACATCTCGACGGCGAGCACGTCGGGCCGTGGTCCGTCGTCGGTGGAGGCCCACTCCTCGAAGGCGATGCGGATCGCGTCGGTCGCGACGGCGGCGAGGATCCGCGCATCGGCTCCGGCCGCACCTCGGCCCTGCAGGATCTCCCTCAGCCGCCGTTCGGAGTCGTCGTTGACGCGCAGCCACACGTCGCGCAGCGCATCGTCGGACTCGATCCCGATCAGCAGCGCGCGCATGACCTGGAGGTCTCCCTCGCCGTCGGCGCCGAGTTGTCCGGCGATCACGGCGGGGATGCGCTCGCGGAGAGCGCCGTCCCCCGCCTCCGCGAACGCCGCCTGCCAGCGGGCGGCGCCGACCGTGAGGATCGGCGCGATCGCGTCCTCCTTGCGCGCGAAGTAGCGGTAGAACGTGCGCACAGACACCCCGGCGCGCTGGGCGATCTGCTCGGCGGTGACCTGCGCCACGCTCTGCTCCGCGAAGAGGGCGGCCGCCGCGCCCGCGATGTCGCGCTCGGTCGCAGCCTTGCGCCGCGCGGTCAGGGTCTGCGTCTCCACCGCCCCAGAGTACTAGTTGGCACATCGTGCCACCCAGGCATATCCTGCCAAGTGATCACACATCGACGAAGGGAAGATCATGAACCGCTACGAAGGACGTCGGGCGCTCGTCACCGGCGGAGGCTCTGGCATCGGCCAGGCCACCGTGCTGCGGATGCTGAGCGAGGGCGGCAGCGTCGTCGCCGCCGACGTCAGCGCCGCCGGCCTCGACGACACGGTCGCGAAGGCAGGGGCGCTCTCCGACCGCCTCACCACCGTCACCATGGACATCGGAGACGAGGCGTCCGTCCGCGCCGGGGTCGCCGCCGCCGTCGAGGCCCTCGGCGGGCTCGACGTGCTCGTCAACGCCGCCGGCATCCTGCGCTCCTCGCACACGCACGAGACGACGCTCGACCAGTTCGAGCAGATCATCCGCATCAACCTGGTCGGCACGTTCCTCGTGATCCGCGAGGCGATCCCCGCGCTGCGCGACGGCGCCTCGTCGGCCGTGGTGAACTTCAGCTCGACGTCGGCCGGCTTCGCGCACCCCTACATGGCCGCCTACGCGGCCAGCAAGGGCGGCGTGCAGTCGATGACCCACGCGCTCGCCGCGGAGTACGCCAAGAGCGGCATCCGCTTCACGGCCGTGCAGCCGGGCTCGATCTCCTCCGGCATGACGGACGGCTCAGGCCAGAGCCGGCAGAGCGTGGGCCCCGGCCTGCCCGAGGACGCCGACATGAGCCTCTTCATGAAGCTCGCCCCGGCGATCGGCCAGGGCTTCGCCGGACCGGAGTCCGTCGCCGGCGTCGTCGCGATGCTGGCGAGCGAAGACGGCGCCTTCATCACCGGCACCGAGGTGCGCATCGACGGCGGCACGCACTTCTGATCGGCTCACCTCGTCGGCACCGCAGCCATCGCCGTGGCCGCGGTGCCGACGAGCCGCTCCAGCGGACCACGTCCGAAGAAGATCGACCACACGGTGGCGAGCAGGAGCAGAACGATGGCCGTGAGCGCCCAGAACGCGTTGCTCTGGATGAAGCCGCCGGGGCCCGCGATCAGCGACACCGACACGACGTGCAGGCTGTATGCCGACAGCGGCATGGACCCCAGGGCGCCGAGCGGCAGCAGCACCCGACGCAGCGGGCGGCTCAGCAGCAGGCACAGCGCGATCACCACGAGCACGAATCCCCCGGAGCCGAGGATCTCGGCAGTGCCCCCGGAGTGCGGGTACGACGCGAAGATCGCCGACAGCACGGCGCCGAAGGGATCAGCATCGGCCAGCGCGTCCGGATATCCGCTCCAGCCATCGCCTCCCGACCACGCCCCCTCGGACTCCGACGTCCCGATGCCCGCGACCGCTCCGACCACCTCGAGCGCGAAGCCGACCACCGCGAGCCCGAGCCCGACGCCGAACGCGACGAGGGCGGTCTCGACGCGCTCGACCCGCAGACGGCCGAGTGCCAGGCCGCCGAGGACGAACGCCAACCAGACGGTGATCGGATAGGAGCCGTACAGGGCGAAGGAGATCCCCGCGCCGTAGGGATGCAGCGTCACGGCGGTGATCAGCGCCAGCACCGCGGGCCCGGCGACGGCGAGCAGCCCCGCGAGCAGGAGCAGGTGCGAGGGACGCCACCGCAGGAACGGGATGATCGCGACGTAGAGGATGCCGTAGAGGGTGAGGATCACCGCGATCGGGGTGTTGAACATCTCCAGCACCAGGCCGATCGCGAAGATGACGGCGCCCCGGCCGACGAGGTTGAGTCGCAGCGCCGGCATCCTGGCGGGATCCGGCAGCTCGCTGCGCCCGGTCATGAGCGCGATCGAGACGCCGGCGAGCACCGCGAAGAGGATCGACGAGCGGCCGTGCACGATCGCCAGCCAGGTCGAGGGGTCGAGCAGATCGAACTCCCCCGTCTCGCCGACGTGGGCGCCGGCCATGCCCAGGATTGCGAGGCCGCGGGCGATGTCGAGCCCCAGGATCCGCGGAGGGAGGCCGAACTCGCGGAACCATCGCAGCACTCTCGTCACCCGATGATCGTATGCGCTCGATCCCGGCATACGATGGAGGGCTATGTCTTCTCCCGTGATCTCCTACCCCCCTGAGCTGCCCGTCAGCGCGGCCAGGGAGGAGATCGCCGACGCCATCCGCGACCACCAGGTCGTGATCGTCGCCGGTGCGACGGGATCGGGAAAGACGACGCAACTGCCGAAGATCTGCCTCGAGCTGGGCCGTGAGCGCATCGCCCACACCCAGCCGCGCCGCCTCGCCGCGCGCACGATCGCCGAGCGCGTCGCCGAGGAGCTGCAGGTCGAGCTCGGCGGGGCCGTCGGCTACAAGGTCCGCTTCACCGACCAGGTCTCCGACGCCACGCGCATCGCGCTGATGACCGACGGCATCCTGCTCAACGAGATCCACCGCGACCGGCTGCTCCGCCGCTACGACACGATCATCATCGACGAGGCCCACGAGCGCTCTCTCAACGTCGACTTCCTGCTCGGCTACCTCGTGCGGATCCTCCCCGAACGCCCCGACCTCAAGGTCGTCATCACCTCAGCCACGATCGATCCGGAGAGCTTCGCGGCGCACTTCGCCGATGCCGACGGGCGCCCCGCGCCGATCATCGAGGTCTCCGGCCGCACGTACCCCGTCGAGGTCCGCTACCGCGCGCGCACCGAGGAGACGGAGGACGACGAGGTCGCCGAGATCGTCACGGCGCTGCGCGAGCTCGACCGGGAGGCCCCGGGCGACGTGCTCGTTTTCCTCCCCGGTGAGGCGGAGATCCGCGATGCGGCCGACGCGGTGCGCGGCGCCTACCGCTCGCAGACCTCGCCGGTCGAGGTGCTGCCCCTGTACGGGCGGCTCTCCGCCGCCGAGCAGCACCGGGTCTTCGAGCGCTCCACGGTCGCGGGGCTGCGGCGCCGCGTCATCCTCGCCACGAACGTCGCCGAGACCAGCCTCACGGTGCCTGGCATCAAGTACGTCGTCGACACCGGCACCGCGCGCATCTCCCGCTACAGCAACCGCTCGAAGGTGCAGCGGCTGCCGATCGAGCCGGTGTCGCAGGCGTCGGCCAACCAGCGCTCCGGTCGTGCAGGGCGGACGAGCGACGGCATCGCCATCCGCCTGTACGGCGAGGACGACTACGACAAGCGCCCGGAGTTCACCGAGCCCGAGATCCTGCGCACCTCGCTCGCCTCCGTCGTGCTGCAGATGCTGTCGCTCGGCTTCGGCGACATCACCGAGTTCCCCTTCCTCACCCCTCCGGATTCCCGCGGGGTCAAGGCCGCGTTCGATCTGCTCACCGAACTGGGAGCGGTCGCCGACGGCAGGCTCACCCGCATCGGCCGAGACCTCGCGCGGATGCCGATGGACCCGCGGTTCGCCCGGATGCTCGTCGAGGCCTCGCGCACCGGCGTCACCGCCCAGGTGCTGCCGATCGTGGCCGGCCTCACGATCCAGGACGTGCGCGAGCGCCCGTCCGCAGACGCCCCGCAGGGGGTGCGCGACGAGGCGGAGCGGATGCACGCGCGCTTCGCGGATCCGACCAGCGACTTCCTCGCCGTGCTGAACCTGTGGAACCACCTGCGCGAGCAGCAGCGGGAGCTCGGCTCCAGCGCGTTCCGTCGGATGTGCCGCAGCGAGCACCTGAACTACGTGCGCGTGCGGGAGTGGTTCGACGTGCACCGGCAGCTGCGCTCCCTGGTGCGCGAGAAGGACGGCTCCGGCACCGCCGACCCCGATGCGATCCACAGGGCGCTCCTGTCCGGGCTGCTCTCGCAGATCGGCATCATCGACGAGCGCAGCACCGCCAAGGGCGGCACCCCGAAGAAGCGGACGGTGTCGGAGTATCGCGGGGCCCGCGGCATCCGCTTCTCGATCTTCCCCGGGTCAGGGCTGCGCAAGAAGAGCCCCCGCGCCGTGATGGCGGCCGAGATCGTGGAGACCTCGCGGACGTTCGCGCGCACGGTGGCCGAGATCGACCCCGCATGGGCCGAGTCCCTCGCCGGAGACCTCGCGAAGCGTCAGATCAGCGAACCGCACTGGTCGAAGGATGCCGGAGCGGCCGTCGCCTTCGAGAAGGTGACGCTGTTCGGCGTGGAGATCATCCCCCGGCGCCGCGTGCAGTTCGCCCGCATCGACCGCGCCGCCTCTCGGGAGATGTTCGTGCGGCACGCGCTCGTCGAGGGCGAGTGGGACCCGACGCGGATCGACAAGAGGGTGAGCGCGTTCTGGCGCAGCAACGCCGAACTGCGCAAGCGCCTCGAGAAGCTGGAGGAGCGCGAGCGCCGCCGCGACATCCTCGCCGGAGACGAGGCGGTGTTCCGCTTCTACGACGAGCGCATCCCGTCCGACGTCTTCGACGTGCGGTCCTTCGAGAAGTGGTGGCGCGAGGCCCTGACGGCGACGCCGAAGCTCCTCGTGATGCGCGAGGCCGATCTGCTCGACGACGACGGCCGCGCGGACCAGAGCGAGTTCCCGACCCGGTGGACGCAGGGCGACCAGGTGCTCGGGCTCGCCTATCGCTTCGAGCCCGGCGCCGCCGACGACGGCGTGAGCGTCGTGGTGCCGCTCGCACTCCTCGCGCAGATCGAGGACACGGGCTTCGACTGGCAGGTGCCCGGACTGCGCGCTGAGCTCATCACCGGACTCCTGCGCGCCCTCCCGAAGGCCATCAGACGGCACGTGGTGCCCGCAGCGGACTGGGCGGAGAAGTTCGGCGTCGAGCTCGCAGGGCAGGGACCGGAGTCGCACGACGGCCGCCCGTCGCGCACGCTGAAGGAGGCGTTGGCCCGTCTCATCCAGCCGCTCGCCAACCAGCTCGTCTCGGCTGCGGAGTTCGAGGACGATCGGGTGCCGGCGCATCTGCGCATGAACTTCCGCGCGGTCGATGAGCGCGGACGCGTGGTCGGCTCCGACCGCGACCTCGCCGCGCTGCAGAAGGGTCTGGCCGACCGCGCGCGCAGCAGCGTGGCTCGTTCGGTCGCCTCCCCCCGTCCCGCGGGCGCGAAGGGACCGTCGGCACCGGCCGCCACGGCCTCCATCGAGCGCAGCGGGCTCACCACGTGGACCTTCGGCGATCTCCCCGAGGTGCTCGACACCAGGGTCGCCGGCGGAGTCGTGCGCGGATACCCGGCGATCGTCGACCAGGGCAAGACCGTCGCGGTGCGGGTCGAGGCGACGGCGGATGCCGCGGCGGCGGCGACCCGCGACGGCGTGCTGCGCCTCGTGCTCCTCGCCGTGCCGACGCCCTCCTCGTACATCCAGGAGCACCTGACCAGCCAGGAGAAGCTGGCACTCGCGGCATCCCCGTACCAGAATGCGGCGGCGCTCATCGAGGACGCGCGCACCGCCGTGGCCCGCCGCGTGCTCGATGCGCGCGGCCCGCTGCGCACCGAGGCCGCGTTCGCGCAGGCGAGGGACGCCGTGTCCGCGACGCTGGTCGACGACCTGTTCGCGTGCGTGTCGCTGGTGGCGCGCGTCCTCACGAAGGCGCGCGAGGTGGAGCGCGGCATCAAGTCGCAGAACTCCCTCTCCCTCCTCGGGCCGCTGAACGACATCCGCACCCAGCTCGCAGGGCTCCTGCACCCCGGGTTCATCTCGGCGGCCGGCGTCGACCGTCTGGCGCACTTCCCGCGCTACCTCGACGGCATGCTCGACCGGCTGAAGACGCTCGCGAGCGAGCCGGGCAAGGACCGTTCGCGCATGAGCGAGTTCGAGCGGATGGCGAAGGCGTTCGAGGATGCCGGCGGAACGATCCCGCTCGCCGCCGACGCCGCGCCCGCCCTCGTGGAGACGCGGTGGCTGCTGGAGGAGTACCGGATCAGCGTGTTCGCGCAGCGCCTCGGAACCGCGCAGCCGGTGTCGCCGCAGCGCATCACGAAGGCGCTCGCGGCCCGCTGAGGGGTTGCCTGCCATCCGCCCCCTTGATCGGTTGCCGGAGCTAGCCTGGAGACATGGCTCGCGCGATCGTCTACACAGAGTTCGGTTCCCCTGACGTCCTCCACCTCAGCGACATCCCCGACCCGGTCGCTGGCGCCGGCGAGGTCGTCGTCCGCATCGAGGCAGCGGGGGTGAATCCGATCGACGCGAAGCTCCGCGGAGGCAGGAGGCCCTCGGCCCCGATCACCGAGCCGCGCAGGATCGGCTTCGACGGCGCCGGCGTGGTCGAGGCCATCGGCGAGGGCGTGGAGGGGTTCGCCGTGGGAGACCGCGTCGCGATCCGCGACACGCTCGGCACCTACGCCTCGGCGCTCGCGGTCCCGGCTGCTCATCTCGCCCCGCTCCCCGACAGCGTCACCGTCGCCGAGGGCGCGGCGATCGCGATCCCCGCGGGTACGGCGTATCAGGCGCTGCGCTCACTCGCCGTGACCGCCGGCGACGTCCTCCTCGTCCACGCGGGCTCCGGGGCTGTCGGCCAGGCGGCCGTGCAGTTCGCGGTGGCCTGGGGTGCGACGGTCATCGCGACCGGGAGCCCGGCACGACACGATCAGCTGCGCGAGCTCGGCGCGATCCCCGTCGCCTACGGGGACGGGCTGCTCGACCGCGTGCGCGCCGCCGCGCCGCACGGAGCGACCGTCGCCCTCGACTGCGCTGGCACCGACGAGGCGATCGAGACCTCGCTCGCCCTCGTCTCCGACCGCGACCGCATCGCGACGATCGTGCGCGGACCGGACGCCGCGTCCTTCGGCATCCGCGCGTTCTCCGGCGGATCGCCGATCCCGCTCACGGAGCAGGAGCTCGCCTGGCGCGCCGAGGCGCTGCCCGCCACGATCGCGCTCATCGCCGCGGGCGACTTCACGGTCGAGCTCGGTCAGGAGCTGCCGCTCGCCGAGGCGGCGCGGGCCCACGAACTCGTGGAGTCCCACGCTGCCGACGGCAAGCTCATCCTCGTCCCGTGACTCTGATCACCGTCGCCTCCGGGCGCGCGCAGCTCGCCGCCGAGGCGACCGGTCGCGGCGGCGCCGTGCTGATGATCCACGCCGGTGTGACCGACAGGACATCGTGGGACTCCCTGGTCGCACGACTCGGAGACGGTTTCCGCACGGTCAGGTTCGACGCCCGAGGGTACGGGGAGACCGCCTACGAGACCGAGGACGGGTGGTCACCCGTCGCAGACGCGCTCGCCGTCTTGGATGCCTGCGAACCGGGCGCCGCAGTCGTGATCGGATGCTCGATGGGCGGCAGAACGGCGCTCGATCTGACTCTCGGGCACCCGGACCGGGTGTCGGCGCTCGTGCTCATCGCACCAGCCGTGAGCGGTTCTCCCGCGCCCGTGCTCGCCCCGAGGGTTGCTGAGCTGGATCAACTGATCGACGCAGCAGACGCCGACGGAGACGTCGATGAGGTGAACCGTCTCGAGGCGATCGTCTGGCTCGACGGGCCGGAACGCCCCGGTCGCGCCTCGCACACGGCCCGCGAGCGCTTTCTGGCGATGAACGGCGTGGCCCTGCGCGCAGCCGATCCAGGTGAGCAGTCCGAGCCTGGCGACGCCTGGACGCGCCTCGGCGATATAGCGGTGCCGACGCTCGTCATCGTCGGCGACCTCGACCTCGAACACATCCGGCGCTACGCCCTCCACGTCGCCGCGAGCATCCCCAATGCGACGTTCCTCGAGCTGCGGGATGTCGCTCACCTCCCCCATCTGGAGGCGCACGACGGAGCACTCGACGCCGTCGCGGGGTTCCTTGCGGCGCGTTGAGGATCAGTCCGGCGCAACCGGACGCCCGATCGACAGCATGAGCCGGTTGGCCCAGTTGAAGAACGCCGCGCCGTGGATGACGTCGGAGATCTCGAGATCGTCGAGACCCGCCGCACGCAGCCGGGCGACCTCAGCGGGGCCGAAGGCGCTCGGAGTGTCGGTGAGGGCGACGGATGCCGCGACCACGGCGTTCCACCGCTCGCCGAGATCGGCGTCCGTCCCCTCGTCGAGGAGGAGGTCGACGTCGTCGGGCCGCTTGCCGTAGTGCGCCGCGAACCGCGAGTGCACGGAGGCGCAGAACACGCAGCCGTTGCGACGAGACGCGGCCGTCGCCGCCAGCTCGCGCTCCGCACGGGGAAGGCCCTCCGCGACGTTGTAGAAGATGTCCTTGTCGACCAGGGTGCGCGCCTTCAGCACCTCGGGGTCGCGCGCCAGCAGCCGGAAGTAGTCGTTCTTCGCGCGCGCCGCCTCGACGAGTCCGTCGTAGTGGCGCTCGGTGAGCTCCTCTTCGGCGAGCGGCGCGAGGTGGGGTCGCCAGCCGACCTCGGCACGCGTGAAGGCGTGCGGATGCGGGGCGTCGTGGTGCACGAGCACGGAGTCCGCGACGGTCATGCCGCCGCCCCCAGAACGCGGAGGCCGGTGACGACCCGCTGCTGGAAGGCGAGGAAGGAGACGAGCTGCGACAGCGTGACGATGCCGTCTGCCGACCAGCCGGCGTCCAGCAGTCGCTCGATGTCGTCGCCCGACGCCTCGCGCGGCCGGAGCATGAGCAGGTGCGTGTGCGCGAGCGCAGCGGCCAGCCGCGACCCGAGCGCATCGACGGCGTCACCGTCCGGGGTGTAGCGGAGTCCGTCCGTGCTCTCGGAGCGCAGCCCCTCCTCCGTGTAGGCGCCGTACGGGCCCGTCGTCGCGGCCTCGGCGGCCTCCGCGAGGACGATCGCCGCTCGCCGCGGGTCGGCGGCGAGCGCGCGGTCGGCGTAGAACGTGCCCGTGGCGTCGGTGTCGCCGGCGAGCCGCGTCGCGAAGGCCGCGACCAGCTCCCGCTCCTCCTGCGAGACGTGCGCGACGGAGACGGGCCGGAACAGCGCGTCGAAGCTCGCCTGCAGCTGCTCCCTGGTCACCGGACGGCGGCGCCGCAGCTCGTCGAGCTCGGGCGTCACCCCCGCGATCTGATCGACGATGTCGGTGGTCATGCCTTCTCCTTGATGGTGTCGAGGGTGTAGCCGAGGGCCGGGGCGACCCTGTCGGCGAAGAGCTCGATCGAGCGCAGCACGTGCTCGTGCGGGGCGTCGACCGAGTGCACCTGGAACGCGACCTCCGTGGCCCGCGCGAGCGTGGTGTCGGCGGCGAGCGACTCGGCGACCTCGTCCGGCGTTCCCAGGTGGGTGTCGAGCGCCGCGATGAGGTCGTCGAGGTCGTCGCCGGGGATCGTCTGCCCCTGACTCCGGAAGCCTTCGGCGGCCCGGCGCAGCCCGACCTCGGCGAAGCGCAGCGCCTCGGCCCTGTCATCCGCCACGAACACGGTGCGGGACGCCGTGATCCGCGGCGCGACGCCCTCGGGCAGCGCCTCGAGGTACGCGTCGATGATCGGGTCCTGCAGTGCCGACAGCGGGGCGTGCAGGTCGTCGGCGCGACGCGGCTGCGTGCGCGAGAGCAGCAGGCCGTGACCGTGCACGCCGGCCCTGTGACCGCCCGGCGCCGAGAACGTCGCCTGCCAGATGCGGTCGGCGAGCGAGCCGGCATCCGGGTAGAGCGTGTTGTCCGCGCCGATGTCGCGTCCGGCCAGCGCATCCAGCAGCACCCCGAGCTTGCGGTCGTAGGTCGCCGCCTTCGCGCGCACGTCCTCCCCGAAGGGCGCGAACGACGACGGCGTGCCGCCGCTGCCGAGACCGAGGTCCAGCCGCCCACCAGAGAGCAAATCCGTCACGACCGCGTCCTCCGCGACCCGCACGGGGTCCTCCAGAGGCAGAGTGATGACGCCGGTGCCGAGGCGGATGCTCGTGGTGCGCGCCGCGACGTTCGCGAGCAGGACGAGCGGCGACGGCAGGCCTCCCTCCGCCGCGCGGAAGTGGTGCTGCGCGACCCAGGCGCGGCCGACGCCGTACCTCTCCGCCTGCTGGATCTGCTCCGTCGCGAGCGCGTAGCGCTCCGCCGGGGCGGCGTCGTCGAGCAGCCGGGTGAAGAAGGCGACAGTGGGCGCGGTCATGAGAGGGCTCTTCCTGTGAGTGCGGCGGTGAGTGCGGCTGCCGGTTCGGCTGTGCGTTCGGCAGCGCGTCCCGGGACCGCGGCGAGCAGTTCCCTGGTGTAGTCGTGCTGCGGGTCGCGGAAGAGCTCCTCGGTGGCGCCCTCCTCGACGATCCGGCCGCGGCGCATGACCGAGACCGTGTGGCTGATCCTGCGGACCACCGCGAGGTCGTGCGAGATGAACAGGTACGTGAGCCCGAGCTCCGCCTGCAGCGAGGCCAGCAGCTCGAGGATGCGCGCCTGCACGGTGACGTCGAGGGCGGACACCGCCTCGTCGAGCACGAGTATCTCGGGGTCGATGGCCAGCGCCCGCGCGATCGCGACGCGCTGCCGCTGGCCTCCGGAGAGCTCGCGCGGAGTCCGCCGGGCCAGATCGGCGGGCAGCGCCACCCTGTCGATGAGGGCGAGAGCGCGCTCGCGCCGCTCGGCCTTCGACCCCACACGGAAGTTCTGCAGCGGCTCGGCGACGATGTCGGCGACCTGCTGTCGCGGATCGAGCGAGGCGAAGGGGTTCTGGTACACGAGCTGGATCCGTCGGCGCAGCGCCCGCAGTCCCTCGCCGGACACCCCGGTGACGTCCTCCCCGTCCAGCCGTATCGTTCCGGCATCCGCCCGCTGGAAGCGCGTGATCAGCCGCGCCGTCGTCGTCTTGCCCGACCCCGACTCCCCCACCAGCGCGTGGGTGGTGCCACGGCGCACGCGGAAGGAGACGTCGTCGACCGCGCGGAAGCTCTCGCGTCTCTTGACCCTGAACTCCTTCACGAGCCCCTCGGCGACGATCGCGTACGGATCCTCGGCGGCGACGGCGGCGGCGTCGCGCAGGAACGGCGGCGCCTCGGGACGACGGAAGCCGGTGACGAACGCCGGGGCGTCGGCGAGGAGCTGCCGCGTGTAGGCGTCGGAGGGGGCCGCCAGCACGTCGGCGCTCGCGCCCTGCTCGACGATGGCGCCGTCCTTCAGCACCACCAGCTGCTGGGCGCGGTCGGCGGCGACGCCGAGGTCATGGGTCACGAGCAGGATGCCGGTGCCCTCCTCGCGCCGCAGCTCGTCGAGCAGATCGAGCACGCGCCGCTGCACCGTGGCGTCGAGCGCACTGGTCGGCTCGTCGGCGATGAGCACGCGCGGTCGCAGGGCGATCGCCGTGGCGATCAGCACGCGCTGGCGCATGCCGCCGGAGAGCTCGTGCGGGTACTGGCGCGCCCGCAGGTCGGGGTCGTCGATGCCGACCCGGTCGAGCAGCTCGAGCACGCGGGCGCGACGCCGACGGCGGTCGCGATGACCGTGCAGGCGCAGGATCTCCTCGACCTGCGCGCCGATCGGCCGCACGGGGTCGAGGGAGGTCACCGGATCCTGCGGCACGAGGCCGACGATCGGACCGCGGATGCCGCGCAGTGCCCGGTCCGACCACCCCGAGACGTCGAGGTCGCCGAGGCGCACCGAGCCCGCGTCGACGCGGCCGCCCTCCGGCAGGAGCCCCAGGATCGCGTGCGCGGTCGTGGACTTGCCCGATCCGGACTCCCCGACCAGGGCGAGGGTCTCCCCCTCGTTCAGCTCGAACGACACCCCGTGCACGACCTCTCGGCCCGCATAGGAGACCCGCAGGTCGGCGGCGGTGAGGACGGTCCCGCCCGTGGGAGCGTTGACGGTCATCGGATGTTCCTTCCGAGGCGGTGGCTGATGCGGTTGGCGCTGAGCACGACGGCGACCACGACGAGACCGGGGAGGGCCGTGAGCCACCACGACGTCCCGATGTAGTTGCGTCCCTCCGCGATCAGCAGACCCCACTCCGGGGTGGGCGGCGGGGCTCCGTACCCCAGGAAGCCCAGGGTGGAGATCGCGAGGATCGCGGTGCCGAACTGCAGGGCGGCGAGCGCGACGATCGGCGTGAGAGAGTTCGGGAGCACGTGCCGGCGGAGCACGGCGAAGAAGGTGCCCCCGCTCCCGTACGCGGCCTCGACGTACTCGGTGCGCCGCACCCGCGCGACCTCGGAGCGCATCAGCCGCGCGAAGGCGGCGATGCTGCCGAGACCGACAGCGATCGCGGCGTTCACGGTCCCGAACCCGAGGAGGATGATGACCGAGAGCGAGAGCAGCAGTCCGGGGATCGCGAGCAGCACGTCGACGACCCGCATGAGGATGTCGTCGACGATGCCGCCGAGCGCCCCGGCGACCGCGCCGATCAGGGTGCCGAGGCCGAGCCCGACCGTGACGGCGATGAGCGCCCCGGAGAGCGAGTGCACCGACCCGTGCACGACGCGCCCGAACAGGTCCCTGCCGAGGGCATCGGTGCCGAACCAGTGCGACCCGCTCGGCGGGAGGAGCTTGTCGGCCGGCGCCCCGGAGAGCGGATCCCCCGGAGCGAACACCCCGGGGATCACGGCCCACAGCACGACCACCGCGACGAGGGCCACCGCGACGTAGAGGCCCCACGGGCGACGAGGCCGACGGGGCCGACGGCTGGCGACGACCCGGGCGACGTCCTCGGACACCGGCGCAGGGGCAGGAGCAGCGACGAGCGCGGTCATGAACGGACTCCGATCGCGGGGCGGACACGCTGACGCGGGTCGATGAGCGGGGTGACCAGATCGACGGCGAAGGAGATGAGCACGAAGCCGAGGGCGGACAGCAGCACGACGCCCTGCAGCACCGGGATGTCCTGGTTCGCCACGGCCTGTTCCGTGAGCCTGCCGATGCCCGTGCGTCCGAACACCGTCTCGGTCACGACGGCGCCGCCGACGAGCTCGCCGAACAGGACGCCCGCGATCGTGAGCGCGGGGACGGCCGCATTGCGCGCGACCGATCGCGTGAGCACCCACGTCGGAGGGGCGCCCTTCGCGCGCACCACGGTGATGAAGGGCTGCGCCTGCACCTGATCGACGGCGCGCACGAGCACCTGGGCGAGCGGAGCCGAGATCGGGACGGCGAGCGTGAGCACCGGCAGGATCAGCCCCCGCACCGGATCGGCGCCCACGATCGGCACCCAGCCGAGGCCGAAGGAGAACACCTGGATGAGGAGGATGCCGAGCCAGAACACCGGCACGGCGACGAAGAGGCCGGGCACCTGACGCAGTCCGTCGCGGAGCCACGCGAACGGGGCCAGAGACGACACGGCCGCGATGAGCACGGCGAGCAGCAGGGCGACGACGAGACCGAGCGCGGCCAGCAGCAGCGTCGCGGGCAGCGCCTCGGCCAGCATCCTGAGCACAGGGGTGCCGAACTGGGTCGAGTAGCCGAAGTCCCCGGCGACGAAGCCGAGGCCCGCGTGCAGGTACTGCTCCCACCACGGCACGTCGGCGCCGTAGGCCGCGCGGATGCCGTCGAGCTGCTCGGGCGAGAGCCCCAGACTCGGGTCGGAGAACTTGATGAGGATCGCATCCCCCGGCAGCAGCTGCAGCAGGAAGAAGGTGGCCGTGAAGGCCGCGATCAGAACGATCGCGGCCTGCCCGGCTCGTCGGAGGACGAAGGCCATCAGTGCTCCTGGAGCCAGACCTCGGAGAAGGTCGGGCGGCCGACCGATTCGGACGCGAAGCCCTGCACGTAGGTCGCCGCGCCGTACACCTGCGGCTCCTCGAACAGCGGGATGACGTACGCCTGCTCGGCGATGTAGTCCTGCACCGCCTGCGACGCCTTCACGCGCTTGTCGGCGTCGGGCTCGGAGGCCACGGCGAGCAGCAGGCGGTCGAGCTCGGCGTCCTCGGAGATGAGCACGTCGCGGTTCTTCGTGAAGAACTGGCTCTTGATCACATCGAGATCGGCGCGGCCGACCATCGAGTGGTAGAAGCCCGTCTTGAGCGGATCGCGCGTGTCCTCGGCGTAGCTGCCCGCGTCTCCGGGCTTGACGATCAGCTCGACGCCCGCCTTGGCGAGCTGCTGGGCGACGAGCTCGAGCGTGGCCTTCGACTGCGGCTGCGGCTTGGCCTCGTAGACGGTGATCGAGAGTCGCTGGCCGTCCTTCTCGCGGATCCCGTCGCCTCCGACCTCCCACCCGGCCTCATCGAGGAGCTTCTTCGCCTTCTTGAGGTCGTAGACGTAGTGCTCGGACTCGTCCTTGTAGCCGAGCGCCTCGGAGGAGAGCACCGACGTGGCCACCGGGTAGTTCTCGGTGAAGAGGGTGTCGACCACCTCCTTGGCGTCCACCGCCGCGACGAGCGCCTGCCTGACCGTGATGTCGCTCAGGATCGGGTTCCCCGGGCGGAGGGCGATCGAGTTGTTCACACCGCGGGTCTGCGGCGCGTACAGCGTGAAGCCGGCGCCCGAGACGCGGGCCTCGTCGAAGGCCTGGACGTACCGGACGAGGTCGGCCTGGCCGGCGAGCAGCGAGCCGATGCGCACGGAGTCCTCCGGCGTCACGATCACGTGCACGTCGTCGAGGTACGGGCGACCCTGGTTCGCGGCGCTCTCGGGAGCCCACGCGTAGTCCTTCCGCGCCTGGAGCGTGTACTCGGTGCCGAGCTTCTCCCCCGTCACGGTGAAGGGCCCGGAGCCGATGATCTCGGCCGCGTTGCCGGCGCCGAAGTCCTCGATCGTGCCGTCCAGCGTCTCCGGCGAGAGCAGCCCCGAGTTGATGGTCGACGTCGCCTGCAGGAACCCGGGCGACGGGGCGGAGAAGCGGAACGTGACGGTGTCGTCGTCGACGACCTCGCTGCTGGCGTAGTTGTTCACCGCCTCGGAGACCGTGAGCCCCCGATCCGGGGCTCCGAGCCCGTAGGTGTCGAAGTTCTTCGCGACCGCCGCGGCGTCGAGCGGGGTGCCGTCGGAGAACGTGACCCCGGGGCGGAGGTCGAAGGTGTACTCGGTCGCGTCGTCGTTCACGGTCCAGTCGGAGGCGATCCAGGGCTCGATCTCGAGCGTCTCCGGGTTCTGCCACGTCAGACGAGCGGTGATGTTGTTGACGATGCCGCCGTTCGGGTAGAAACCGGCCTGCGGCGGGTACAGGTTCGTGTACGTCTGGTGCTCGAGGTAGGTGAGCGTGCCGCCCGTGACGGGGTCGCCGCCGGCGGAGGGTGCGTTCGCCGGCGCCGGAGACGAGGCGCAGGCGGCGAGACCGGCCGCCATGACGAGCGGGAGTGCGACGGCGACGGCGCGGACAAGGCGACGATTCATGCGGGGGCCTCCTGGAGGGTTCGGGTATGCAGGGTGCGACTCACGTTAGGGACGAGGGATGCCGGGCGACGATGCGGCGGACACGACCGTTCACGAGCGGTCACCCGCTGTCACGCATCGACATGCGACGTAATGCGCAGGCGGTCGCGGAGGGTGCCGCCGTCGCGTCCGAGCAGCCCTCTGCGGCGCAGCTCGGGGGCGGCGAGCCGGGTGAACGCCTCGAACTGCGCGGGTTGGAAGGCGGAGAGGACGTTGAATCCGTCGGCCGCCCCCTCGTCGCGCCAGGTCTCGAAGTGGTCGGCTATCGCCGAGGCGCCGCCGACCACGAAGGCCGCCGGCACCGCGTGCGCGGCCACGAGATGACGCCAGGTCACCGGACGCTCTCCGCCGACGCCGAGCCCGGCGATGCGCGCGACACGGGCGATCAGCGCCTCTCCCGCCGATCCGAGCCGCGCGGCCTCGTGGGCGGTCACCGGCGCATCGAAGGACGCGGCCCTGAGCGGGTCGTCGGCGGCGACCCCGAGCGCATCCGCCACCGCCTCGACCGTGCGGTTCGGAGGGAAGGCCGTCCGATCCCGCTGATGCCCCTCCGCCAGCGGCACGAGGAAGAGCAGCCTCTCGACGATGCGGTGGGCCTCGGCATCCGACTCCGCGACCACCGGGAGCACGGGGGCGATGACCTTCACGTCGTCGGGAGAGCGTCCGGCCTCTGCCGCGATGTCTCGCAGAGTGCCGCGCGTCGCGATCGCGTCCGCGAGGGTCGGCGCCGCGATGAGCGCGAGATCGGCCTCGGTCGCGGCGAGGTGACGCGACCGGGGCGAGGTGCCGGCGTGCACGATCGGGATCTGCCCCTGGGGAGGTCGGGCGACGTTGAGAGGACCGTCCACCCGCACGTGGTCGCCGCGGACGTCGGCGGGGCGCAGACCCTCCGGATCGATGAGCACGCCGCGCTCGGCATCGGCGACCCAGGCGTCCTCCCTCCACGAGTCCCACAGCCGGCGGAGAGCGGTGACGAACTCCTCCGCCCTGTCGTAGCGGCCCTCGTTGTCGGCGTGCGCGTCGCGGCCGTGATTGCCCGCAGCCCGCGGCTCGGCGCCGGTGACGAGGTTGACGCCGGCGCGGCCCCCGGAGAGCACGTCGAGCGAGGCGAGCGAGCGCGCCGTCGTGTAAGGGTCGGCGTAGGTGGTGTTCACCGTCGCGATGAGCCCGATGCGGGAGGTGAGCCCGGCGAGGAACAGCACGGCGCTGACCGGGTCGATCCGCGCGAGCAGGTAGGGGTCGCGGAACTCGAGGTCGGGCCCGGTGGCCAGCCAGTCGCCGAAGAAGAGGTAGTCGAGACCGGCATCCTCCCCCTCCTCCGCGATGCGCCGCAGGACGGCGTGGTCGGCGGACGGGTCGCGGTGGGCGCCGGGGTGACGCCACCCGGAGGGGTACGCGCCGAGAGTGCGCACCATGGCGCCGATGATGAGCGGTTCGGTCATGGCGGCCACGGTACGAGCGGTCGCTCCACCGCGCCACGGCGGCGATTCGGGGGTTCACGCGGTGCAACAGTTCGACACACGCCGAAGCACGGACCGCTCGCTCATCACAATGGTCTGATGAGCGAGTTCGCGACCCGGCAGATCCAGGCCGGCTACGTCCCAGGGACACCCAAGAACAGCGCCGTGCCGCCGATCTACCAGACGGCCGCGTACCAGTTCTCCTCGCTCGCGGATGCTGCGGACCTGTTCGCGCTGCGCACCACGGGCAACCTCTACAGCCGCAACGCCAGCCCGACCCAGCAGGTTCTGGAGGAGCGCGTCGCGGCGCTCGAGGGCGGCGCCTCCGCGGTCGCCGTCGCCTCCGGTCAGGCCGCCGTCGCGGTGACCCTGCTCGCGCTCGTCGGCGTGCGCGGCCACATCGTCGCCGCGAACCAGCTCTACGGCGGCACCGTCGACCTGTTCCAGGACACGTTCGAGGACTTCGGCATCGGGGTGACCTTCGTCGATCAGGACGATCCTGACGCCTGGCGGGCCGCGATCCGTCCGGAGACCCGCGCCCTGTTCGCCGAGTCCGTCGCGAACCCGGTCGCTCAGGTGCTCGACATCAGACTCGTCGCCGACATCGCGCACGAGGCCGGTGTGCCGCTCGTGATCGACAACACCGTGGGGACGCCGTACCTGGTGCGCCCCGGCGAGCACGGCGCCGACTTCGTCGTGCACTCGGCGACCAAGTTCCTCTCCGGGCACGGCACCTCCCTCGGCGGGGTCGTCGTCGACCAGGGCACGTTCGACTTCGGAGCCGAGCCCGACCGCTGGCCGCAGTTCACCGCCCCGTACAAGCGCTTCGGCGAGCTCGTGCTGTGGGAGCGGTTCGGCATCGGGCAGGCGTTCGCGGCGCTGGTGAAGTCGAAGTACGTGCACGACCTCGGCCCGTCCCTCTCGCCGTTCAACGCCTGGCAGATCCTGCAGGGTATCGAGACCCTCGACCTGCGCGTGTCGCGGCAGAGCGCCACCGCCCTCGCCGTCGCCCGCTTCCTCGCCGAGCACCCCTCGGTGTCCAGGGTCAACCACCCCGGTCTCGAGGGCAATCCGTGGCACGGGCTCGCGCAGCGCTACCTGCCGGACGGCGTGCCGTCGGTGTTCTCCTTCGACCTGGCCGGCCCCGCGGACGAGGGCGCCCAGGAGCGCGTCGGCCGGGTGATCGACGCCCTGCGGGTGGTCCGTCTCGTCGCGAACATCGGCGATGCGCGCAGCCTGGTGGCGCACCCCGCGTCGATGACGCACTCGCACCTGAACGCCGAGCAGCGCGAGGCGGCCGGCATCTCGCTCACCACCATCCGACTGTCCGCCGGCCTCGAGGATCCCCGCGACCTCATCGCCGACCTGGATCTGGCGCTCGCGAAGGCCTGACCGCGCCCCTCACCCTCTACGCTGAGACCATGACTGGTCTTCGTTGGGGAATCCTCGCGACCGGCGGCATCGCCGGCGCGTTCGCATCCGATCTGCGCAGCGCAGGGCTCGATCTGGTGGCTGTCGGCTCACGCTCCCAGGAGTCCGCCGACGCCTTCGCCGCCGCGCACGGCATCGCCCCCGAGCACACCCATCCCACCTACGAGGCGCTCGTCGCCGACCCCGACGTCGACATCGTGTACGTCTCGACGCCGCATCCGATGCACCACGACAACGCGCGACTCGCGCTCGAGGCCGGCAAGCACGTCCTCGTCGAGAAGGCGTTCACGGTCAACCGGGCGGAGGCCGAGTCCCTGCAGCGCCTCGGCGCCGAGCGCGGCCTGCTCGTGATGGAGGCCATGTGGACCCGCTATCTCCCGCAGATGGTGCGGATGCGCGAGCTCATCGCCTCTGGCGCCCTGGGCGAGATCCGCACGGTGTCGGCCTCGCACACCCAGCTCCTCCCCTCCGACCCCGCGCACCGCCTCAACGCGCTGGAACTCGGCGGTGGCGCTCTGCTCGACCTCGGCATCTACCCGATCTCGTTCATCTGGGACGTGCTGGGCGCCCCGACCAGCATCCAGGCCGCGGGCCGTCTCGTCGAGACCGGCGCCGACGCCGAGGTCGCCACGGTCATGGTCCACGAGGGCGGCGCCGTCTCGACGAGCTTCTCCTCGTCGAGAGCGGCCGGGTCGAACACGGCGTCGATCCTCGGCACCAGGGCGCGCATCGAGATCCAGCCGGCGTGGTCGTCGGCATCCACCCTCCGCCTCATCGCCCCTGACGGCACCGTCCTCGAGGAGATTGGGGGCCCGCCGGCTCCGGATGCGCCGCGCGGTATGGAGCACGAGGCCCACGCCGCCGAGCGCCTCGTGCGCGACGGGCTCCTCGAAGGAGACATCCTGCCGATCGCCGAGACCGTGGCGATCATGGGTACGCTCGATGAGATCCGCGCTCAGATCGGCGTGACCTACCCCACAGAGGAGTCGCACAATGGCTGAGGCATCGGAGGCCCGCGTCGCGGTCTACCTCGACTTCGACAACATCGTCATCTCCTGGTACGACCGGGTGCACGGGCGCAACGCCTACGGCAAGGACCGTCAGCGCATCACCGAGCGCCCCGACGACCCCGAGGTGACCGAGCGCCTGCGCGCCGCGATGATCGACGTCGGCGCCATCATCGACTACGCCGCGTCGTTCGGCACCCTCGTGCTCACGCGCGCCTATGCGGACTGGTCGTCGCCGGTGAACGCCGAGTACCGTACGCAGCTCGTGGCCCGCGCCGTCGACCTGGTGCAGCTCTTCCCCGCCGCGGCGTACGCGAAGAACGGCGCCGACATCCGCCTCGCCGTGGATGCCGTCGAGGATATGTTCCGCCTCCCCGACCTCACCCACGCCGTGATCGTCGCCGGCGACAGCGACTACGTGCCCCTCGCCCAGCGCTGCAAGCGGCTGGGGCGCTACGTGATCGGCGTCGGCGTCGCCGGCTCGACCGCGAAGTCCCTCGCGGCCGCGTGCGACGAGTTCGAGTCGTACGACTCGCTGCCTGGCGTGGTCAGGCCGACGCGGATCGCCGCCCCCGCCCCCGCGCCCGAGACCGTCGAGCCGGTCGAGCCCGCCGCCAAGGCCAAGACGGCGCCCAAGGCCAAGGCCTCTCGCACGAAGGCCGCATCGACGGCGGATGCGCCCGCTCCCGCGAAGCTCGACGAGCAGGGCGAGGCGACCGCGCTGCTGCAGCGCGCGCTGCGTCTGGGCCACGACAAGGCGGATGCCGACGAGTGGCTGCACAGCTCGGCGGTGAAGACCCACATGCGGCGCATGGACCCGTCCTTCAGCGAGAAGGCCCTGGGTTATCGCTCGTTCTCCGACTTCCTCAAGTCGCGCGATGACATCGCCGAGCTCGAGGAGACCGGCCACGAGCGCCTGGTCAGGCTCCGCGAACCCGCGGCCTGACCAGGCGCCCGCCTCAGAACGTCCTGGCGTACGGGTCGAACGACGCGTCCAGCGCCCCGACCTCGTCGAGAGTGCTCTCCACGGCGACGAAGGAGCGCGAGGCCGCGGACTCCTCGATCGACAGCAGCGTGTCCAGCACGTGGTAGCCGAACTCGCCGGTCGCCACGTGCGGACGGCCGTCGCGCACCGAGCGCACCATGTCGAGCAGTCCGATGCCGCGGCCGGAGAGCACGCCCTCCTGCTCGACGTCGACGATCTCCTGCTGGATGGGCTCCGGCGGGATGAACATCCGCGTGAGCGGGCGGGTGATCGAGATCGCACCGCCGAAGGTGTTCGGATCGGGGATCACGAGGGTCCCCTCCGTGCCGGTGATCTCGACGATGCCCTGACGGAGCATCGGGGAGTCGGTGCTGTACAGGCTCTGCGCCTGACCGCCGCGCTCGAAGTCCATCAGCACGCTCAGCGTCGAGGGCACCTCGACGGGGAACTCCTGTCCGGCCAGAGGCCCCTGCTGCACGCGCCGCGTCTCTGCACCCTTCAGCCCGAGTGCGGCCACGGTCGCGACCGGGCCGAACACGTGCACGAGGGTGGAGACGTAGTACGGTCCCATGTCCAGCAGTGGACCGCCGCCCTTGGCGTACAGGAAAGCGGGGTCGGGGTGGAAGATCTCCGGACCCTGCCACTGGAAGGTGGTCTGCGCGAAGAGCGGACGGCCGATGTCGCCGCGGGCGATCAAACGCTTGGCGGTCTGCACTCCGGGGCCGAGCACGGTGTCGGGCGCCGCGCCGACGCGGAGGCCGGCGGCATCCGCCTTCTCCAGCAGTCCGCGCGCCTCCTCGCGGCTCACGCCGAGCGGCTTCTCGGTCCACACGTGCTTGCCGGCGGCGATGATCGCCTCGGAGACCTCGACGTGCACGGCCGGGATCGTGAGATTCACGACGATGTCGATCTCGGGGTCGTCGAGCACGACATCGACGCCCCCGGAGCGTGGCACTCCGTATTTCGCCGCCTGTGCAGCGGCGCGCTCGACAATCACGTCTCCGATGGCGAGCACCCGCACGTCGGGAAAGGTGGTGAGGTTGCTGAGGTACTGGTCGCTGATGTTGCCGGCGCCGATGATGCCGACACCCACCGTCGCGCTGTCGGCGGCCATCAGCCGGCCACGTTCTCGTCGAGGTAGACGCGGCTGCGCTCGACGGCGTCGAGGAGGTCGCCCTCGTAGTGGTCGAACTCGACGATCGCGAGCTCGAGCGCCGGTGCGGCCGCGATCGCCGCGACGAGCGGCACGGCGCCGTCTCCTGCGGGGACCTGGTCGGCGGGCGGGTACGCGTTCACGAGCTCAGGATCGAGCGTGCCGTCCTTGGCGTGCACGGCGATGACACGGCTGCCGAGGCGCTGCAGCAGGGCGACGGGATCGACGCCGCCTCGGGCGACCCAGTACAGGTCGACCTCGAGCACGACGCGCTCGTCGAGGAGCCCGGCGAGGACTTCGAGACCGGTGACGCCGTCGAAGACCGCCTCCAGCTCGTGGGCGTGGTTGTGGTATCCGACGCGGATGCCGGATGCGGCGCCGATCTCTGCGGCCGCGTTGAGCAGGCGCGCGGTCTCCGCGATCTGCTCGACCGATTCCCAGCGGGCGGGCTCGGTGTAGGGATCGATGACGGTGCCCATGCCGAGCGTCTTCGCCGCCGCGAACACCTCGGCGGGGGTCGGCACGGGGACGCTGGTGCCGCTGCCGTCGGGGTTGACGAAGGACTCCGAGGCGAGGAAGGCGTGACCGCTGGGTGCGACCAGGCCGGCGGCGGCGAGGGCCGCGGCGAGCGGCTCGGCGCGGTGCACGAAGTCGTAGGGCTCGACGGCGACGAATCCGCGGGCGACGACGGCGGCGAGCGTGCCGTCGAGATCGGCGTCGAGCTCGTTCTTGAGCGTGAACAGCTGGATGGATGTCTGAACCGTCATCGGTGGTGCTCCTTCGTGGTCTTCGGTGACGCGCGGGCCGGTGCCGCCCTGTGCACAGGAGGCTATCACCGAAAACCTCCAAGCGGAAGTTTTAATTCGATAGACTCGCGTCATGTCCGGACAGAACGAGCGCCCACGCCAGCGGGGGGCCTACGCCAAGGGCGTCGCGCGCCGCCAGGAGATCCTGGACAGGGCGATCGAGGTGTTCGCGGCGAGAGGCGCCGACCGCACGAGCCTGCGCGCGATCGCCAAGGAGGTCGGCGTCACGCACGCCGCCCTCACCCACTACTTCGGCTCGCTGGAAGAGCTCCTCGTCGCGGTCTACCTCGCCAGCGGCGATGAGGACGACGAGCGCCAGCCCATCCCCGACGACATGACGCCGGTCGAGCTCATGATCGAGTCCGCCCGCACCAACCGCGAGGTGCCGGGGCTCGTGCAGCTGTACTCCTCGCTCATCGCCACCGCCCTGGAAGAGGGGCACCCCGCCGCGCGGGAGTTCGCGACCACCCGCTTCGCCCGGCTGCGCGACGAGCTCTCCGAGCGCGTACGGCTGCAGCAGGAGTCGGGCCTCATCCGCGACGACGTGCCGCCGGACGCGGTCGCCGCTCTCGTCATCGCGGCATCCGACGGCCTGCAGACGCAGTGGCTGCTCGACGACAGCGCCCCGCAGCACGACGCCCTCGCCGCGCTCGAGCGGATGCTCCGCTCCCCGGCACGACCTCCCGCACGAGGTCGGTAGGCTCGGAGCGTGACGCCGGTTCCGCAGTCCCCGTATGCCAGGGCGCTCGGCGACCGCATCGAGGAGCTGCATCCGCGCCTCCGCGAGTACTTCCGCGGCGTCCCCGACGGTCATGTCGGCATCGGCGAAGGGGTCTTCCAGCGCGTCGGCACTCCGCACCGCTGGCTGTGGCCCCTGCTGCGCACACTGGAGCGCCGCGGCGTCGTGGCCGCCCGGTGGGAGCGCGACGTGCCGTTCCGGGTCGAGAACGTGACCGTGGCCTCGCGGGCGATCGGCATGCGCCGGTTCGACTTCCCCACCGGCGCCTGGACCATGCGCGATGCCGTCGTCCTCTCCCGCCACGGCCGCGTCGTCGATGAGCTCGGCGAACCGGGCGTCGTCGTCGCGTGCTTCGACGTGGACGTGCGAGACGGCGCCCTCCGCCTCACGAGCCGCGCAGTCGGCGTCCGCCTCGGTCGTCTGCGGCTTCGCGCGCCGCGCGCGCTCTCCCCCGTCGTGCGCCTGACCGAGAGGTTCGACGACGAGATCGGACGCCAGCGCATCGCCCTGACCGTCGATGCACCGTTCATGGGACGCGTGTACGAGTACCGCGGAGACTTCGACTATCGCATCGAGGAGGCACAGGGATGAGCACGGGTCACGTCGTGATCGGCGGTTCCACCGGATTCATGGGCGGATACCTGCAGCAGCGGCTGCGCGAGGCCGGGCGAGAGGTCATCACGATCTCCCGCTCGAACGCCGACCTCCACTGGGGCGACCAGGCGGGCATCGACCGCGCCGTCGACGGCGCCGCTCTCGTCATCGGCCTCGCGGGCAAGAGCGTGAACTGCCGCTACACCCCGGAGAACCGGGCGGAGATCTTCCGGTCGCGCCTGGACACGACCTCCTCCCTCGCCACAGCCATCGCTCGGGCCGACACCCCGCCGCCGCTGTGGGTGAACTCCTCGACCGCCACGATCTACCGCCACGCCGAAGACCGCCCGATGACCGAGTCCACGGGCGAGATCGGAACGGGCTTCTCCGTCGAGGTCGCCACAGCGTGGGAGAAGGCCCTGTTCGCGCAGGATCTCCCGTCGACACGCAGGGTGGCCCTCCGCAGCGCGATCGTGCTGGGCGACGGCGGAGTCCTCGGCCCGCTCCGCGCCCTCGCGAAGCTCGGCCTCGGCGGCCCCCAGTACGACGGTCGCTGGCCCGTGAGCAGAGCGCGGCGTGCGGCCGGCACCGGCCACTTCCCCGGGGCGAAGCGTGGACGGCAGCGGTTCAGCTGGGTGCACGTCGAAGACATCGCCCGCATCATCGACTTCCTCGAGCAGACCCCGTCGCTCGACGGCCCGGTCAACACGGCGTCACCGAACCCCGTCGACAACGTCGGCTTCATGGCGGCGGTCCGGGCCGTGCTCGGGGCGCGCATCGGGCCGCCGATGCCGCGATGGATGCTCGAGCTCGGAGCCATCGGCATCCGCACCGAGACGGAACTCGTGCTGAAGAGCCGCTGGGTGCTGCCCGAGAAGCTCACCGCCGCGGGCTTCGAGTTCCGCTATCCGCTTCTCGACGAGGCGCTGCGGGAGTCCTTCGCGCGGGCTTAGCTCTCTGCCGCCGGCGGCTGGTCGCGCTTGCGCTTCTCGAGCTCCTCGCGGAGCCGCCACTCCTCGATCTCACGGTCGAGGTCGGCGATCTGCTGCTCTGTGGTCCGCAGATCGGCGGGCGGAGCCGGCGGAGCGGTCGCCGTGCGGGTCGTCGGAGCGGCGCGGCGCATCTGCGGGATCCGGATGCCGCCGTCGCCGTAGTCCCTGCCGAGCGCGAACCAGAGCAGGCCGCCGATCAGCGGCAGGAGGATGACGAGGATGATCCACACCATCTTCGGGAGGTACTTCACCTGCGAGTCCTCGCGCGTGATGATGTCGATCAGCGCGCCGACCATCAGCGCGATGACGAGGAGCGAGAACAGGAACGGCATGATCTCAGGGTAGACGACGCCCGCCGGATCAGGGCAGCACCGGATCAGGGCAGCAGGTGCCCGGCCGCCCGGAACAGCTCGTACCACTCCGCCCTGGTCAGCTCCACGTCGGCTCCGGCCGCGGCATCCCGCACCCGCTCGGGCGTCGTGGTGCCCAGCACCACCTGCATCTTCGCCGGGTGGCGGGTGATCCACGCCGTCGCGATCGCGATCGGGGCGACGCCGTAGGAGGCCGCGAGCCGGTCGATCACCGCGTTGAGGTCGGCGTACTCGGGGTTGCCGAGGAACACCCCGGTGAAGAAGCCGCCCTGGAACGGCGACCAGGCCTGGATCGTGATGCCGTTGATGCGGCAGTAGTCGACGATCCCGCCGCCGTCGCGGACGACGCTCTGCTCCTCGCCCGCCATGTTGGCGGCGATCGGCTGGGCGATGATCGGGGCGTGGGTGATCGACAGCTGCAGCTGGTTCGCGATGAGGGGCTGACGAACGGCGGTGCGCAGCAGGTCGATCTGCCGGGGCGTGTGATTCGAGACGCCGAAGGCGCGGACCTTGCCCGCGGACTCCAGCTCGTCGAAGGCGCGAGCGACCTCGTCGGGCTCGACGAGGGCGTCGGGGCGGTGCAGGAGCAGCACGTCGATGTACTCGGTCTGAAGGGCCCGCAGCGAACCCTCCACCTGGCCGATGATGTGCTCGTAGGAGAAATCGAACATCCCTCGATCGGGGACGATGCCGCACTTGGTCTGCAGCACGATCTCCTCGCGCTCCGCCCGGCTGAGCTGCAGCGCTCCGGCGAACCGCTCCTCACAGAAGTGCATTCGCCCGCCGTAGATGTCGGCGTGGTCGAAGAAGTCGATCCCCGAGGCCCTGGCCGTGTCGTAGAGCGCGCGGATCTGCGCATCATTCTTGTCGTCGATGCGCATCATGCCGGCGATGACGGCGGGGGCGGCGGCGGAGCCGAAGGGCACAGTCTTCATGCGTGCAACGCTACCCTCATGCGCGCAGCGCTACCCGGCGGAATGGTGAGGGAGCGCGCGCACCCTCCCGCTGATGCGGCCGTGCGCCGCAGACCATCAGCGCTGATGATCAGTCGCTCGCGAGACGTCGCCGCTCGACTGCGGGAACAGGGTCCCTATCGGGATGCCGAGCGCGACGGCGATGTCTGCGAGGTCAGTGACGGTGAAATCGGTGCGCAGCGTGAGCTTGTCACGCAGGTCGTCACGGTCGATGCTCGCCCGCGCGGCCAGCCATCGCTCCGTGTGCCCGGAGGCGGCGAGCGCGGACCTGACGGCGTCGGCCACCTTTCGTCGCACTTCTGTCGTCACCTGACGACACTATCGCCCCGACTGTGAGCGATCAAGCGTTCAGCAACCAGAATGACGGCATCTTGGCTTCACCCCGGTGCTATCGTGACACGGGTGAAGACACAGGGCGAGCAGTTCAACGCGGCCGTGGGTCGCCAGCTGCGGGCCGAGATCGCCGCCGGCGGCAGCAGCATCGCCGCGATGGCGCGCGAGGTCGGCATCGCGAGAAGCGGACTCGACAACTACGTCACCGGCAAGCGCTCCATCCCGATCCCCGTGCTCTACGGCGTCTGCGTCGCCCTCGACGTCGAGCCGCACGTCGTCCTCGCCCGCGCAGAGGAGCGGCTCCGCGCCGACGACGCCCGGCGAGCGGGCGCCGGAACGGTCACGCCCATCCGCCGCCGCTCCGATGTCCCCGGTCGACGCGAAGATGATGCTGAGGTCGCCTTCGAATCGCGCCTCACCCACGACGGCGACACGGACGACCTCTACCAATAGGAGAGCGCATGGACCAGCTCCTTCCCCTCATCGAGGAGCATGGCCTGCGCATCGTCGAGAGGCCCGGAGGAACCCCGGGCGGTTTCGACCCGTGGTCACGCACGATCCGCCTCGCTCCCGGCATGAGCGAGCGAATGAAGAGGAGCGTGCTCGCGCACGAGCTGGCGCACGCCGTCCTCGGGCACCTTCCGACGACGAGGGCCTCGCTCCGCGACAGACAGGAGCGTCGAGCCGACGAATGGGCGGCTCAGCTGCTGATCACGCCCGCCTCGTACGCCGAGGCGGAGGCGACCCGCGGCCCCCACGCGCCCAGCATCGCCTTCGAGCTGGGGGTCACCGTCGAACTGGTCTTCGGGTTCCAGCGTCTGCTCCAGCGGGCCCGTGCGGCGTGACGCCGCATCGTCGCCGCGCTGGTTGAATGGCCGCATGGCCTTCCGCACAGCTCCGCTCCCCGTCACCCTCACCGGACGCCTCGTCGAACTGCGCCCGCTCGACCGCTCGCACCATGACGGCCTCCTCGACGCCCTGCAGGAGGGTGACCTGTGGCAGACCGCCTGGTACACGTCCGTGCCGTCTCCCGACGGCCTCGCCGCGGAGATCGACCGCCGTCTCGGTCTGATCGAGTCGGGTGAGATGGTGCCGTTCACCGCGTTCGATGCGTCCGGCCGGGTGCTCGGCCTCACCTCGCTGTACGATCTGGTCGCCGATGTGCCCCGTGTGCACATCGGCTACACATGGAATCGTCCTTCCGCGCACGGCACCGGCACGAACGCCGAATCGAAGCTGCTCCTGATGCAGCACGCGTTCGAGACGCTCGGCGCGTTCCGCGTCGGACTGACGACCCAGTGGGTGAACTTCCAGTCGCGCGCCGCGATCGAACGCCTCGGCGCCAAGCAGGACGGCGTGATGCGGGCGATGAGCCGCTACCGCAACGGCGCCCTGCGCGACAGCGTCGAGTACTCCGTCATCGAGCCGGAGTGGCCCGCCGTCAAGGCGAACCTCGAGGCGCGTCTCGCGAAGAGGCGCTGAGGCGCGGGGGCTACTCCGCGGCCTTGCCAGACCAGTTGTTCGAGCGGCGCGTGGCCGAGCCGCCCTGGCGCATCATGAACGCGAGCGACAGGCTCACGATCAGCAGGCCCGCGACGAACACGATCGCCTGGAAGTCCTCGAGCGACTGTGCGAGACCCATCAGGTAGATGCCTCCGAGGAAGAGGATCATGAAGAAGATGAAGCTGAGGATCACGGGGTCTCCTGTCGTAGCGGCCGCCTACCAGGATACCTCCGCCCGTTCGCTGCTCAGACCGCGCGCGAGAACGTGATGACCTCGTCCCGCCGGGACTTCGCCACGACGAGACCCGCGAGCTCCAGCCTGCGGAAGACGCGTCGAGGCAGCACCGGCAGCTCGGCGGTGCGCCCGGGAGGCGCCTTGGCCAGACCGGCGAACAGCGACAGGTCGACGCCGGGACCGCGCACCTCGATGCGCGCGTACTCGCTGCGGCAGCGCCAGCGCAGGTGCTCCAGCTCGGAGAAGCGCACGACGGATGCCGAATCGCCGAGCCGGATGCGGATCTCGTCGTTCCCGAACGCCACCGTGCACTCCTTCGTGCGCTTCCTGAGCGTCGCGGTGAGCACGAGGTAGGCGGGAAGCCCGAGCACCAGCCCCATGAGGACGATGGCCAGACGGGGCGGGAAGCGCATCACGACGTCGCTGAAGGAGATGAGCAGGGCGATACCGATGAGACCGACGAAGACCGTGATCCCGATGATCGACAGGGTCAGCTCGCGCATCCGCATCTCGATCGCCGGGAACCGCACGAACGAGCCGTCGCCGCGCTCATCGCGCTCCCACTCCGGAGGGACGCGCACCGGAGTCCTCTTGCGCTCGCGCCGGGTGAGGGCATCGGTCACCCGGCCCAGAAGACCCAGCACGATCCACCCCGTCGCGGGGATCGCCGCCATCCAGAGCACGAGGAGCACGCCCTTCACCGTGTCGGGGAGCGGGTCGAGCAGGCGCGACCCGTACTCCGTGACGACGAGCATGGTCGCCACCAGGACGATCGCGACGGCGAGGTGCAGCACGAGCCCGTTGCGCCGCATCCCGAAGGTCGCGTTGACGAACGCGAGGCCGAAGCACCACCCGCCGACGAGCATGAGGAGGAACTGCGGGAGGTCGATGTCCTGCGTCCCCAGTGTCAGCGCGGTCGCGGCCGCGAGCAGTGCCGTCCCCCAGAGCACGGGGTTGAACAGCATCCGCCGCCACAGCGGCACGACGATCCGTGCCGGTGCCGTCGTCTCGCTCATCCTCGCAATCCTAGGATGTACCCATGACCGCTCCCGTTGACCCGACCCGCACGTCCGCCTGGTCCGAGCTCACCGCGCTCCGCGGCGGGTTCGTCCCCGACCTTCGCGGCTGGTTCGCCGCCGACCCCGCGCGTGCGGAGCGCTTCTCGCTCCCCCTCGCCGATCTGCACGTCGACCTGTCGAAGAACCTCGTCACCGACGACGTGCTCGCAGCGCTCCTCCGCCTCGCGGAGGAGACAGGGGTCGCCGAGCGCTACGCCGCCATGCTCTCGGGGTCGCATCTCAACACCACCGAGGACCGTGCCGTGCTGCACACGGCGCTGCGCCGCCCCGCGAACGCCTCTCCGGCCCTCGTCGTCGACGGGCAGGACGTGGATGCCGATGTGCAGGAGGTGCTCGGCGCGCTCTCGGCCTTCGCTGACCGCGTCCGCTCCGGCGACTGGCGCGGCATCACCGGCAAGAGGGTGACGCACGTCGTGAACATCGGCATCGGCGGCTCCGACCTCGGCCCCGTCATGGTCTACGAGGCGCTCAAGCCGTATGCGAATGCCGGCATCCAGGCCCGTTTCGTGTCGAACATCGACCCGACCGACCTCGCGCAGAAGACGTCGGACCTCGACCCCGAGACGACGCTGTTCATCGTCGCGTCGAAGACCTTCACGACCCTCGAGACGCTCACCAACGCCCGGCTCGCCCGCGACTGGCTGTGGGCCGGTCTCACGGCATCCGGAGCGATCGACGGCGGCGAGCAGTCCCGCACCGACGCCGTCGCGCACCACTTCGTCGCGGTCTCCACCGCGCTCGACAAGGTCGCGGCCTTCGGGATCGACCCGACGAACGCCTTCGGCTTCTGGGACTGGGTGGGCGGTCGCTACTCGGTCGACTCCGCCATCGGCCTGTCGCTCGCGATCGCCCTCGGAGCCGACACGTTCCGCGACCTCCTCGCGGGCTTCCACGCCGTCGACGAGCACGTGCGCACCACTCCCCTGGAGCGCAACGTCCCGGTGCTGATGGGGCTCCTGAACGTCTGGTACGTGAACTTCTTCGACGCGCAGTCGCATGCGGTGCTCCCCTACGCGCAGCAGCTCAGCCGCTTCCCCGCGTACCTGCAGCAGCTCACCATGGAGTCCAACGGCAAGTCGGTGCGCTGGGACGGCACGCCCGTCACCACCGACACCGGAGAGGTCTTCTGGGGCGAGCCCGGGACGAACGGTCAGCACGCGTTCTACCAGCTGATCCACCAGGGCACCCGGCTCATCCCGGCCGACTTCATCGCCTTCGTGAACCCGGCCTACCCGCTCACCGACGGCGGGCAGGACGTGCACGCGCTGTTCCTGGCGAACTTCCTCGCGCAGACCAAGGCGCTCGCGTTCGGCAAGACGGCCGCCGAGGTCGAGGCCGAGGGCACCACAGGGGCGCTCGTGGCCGCCCGCACCTTCGCCGGCAACCGGCCGACGACGTCGATCTTCGCGCCGGCGCTCACCCCGCAGGTGCTCGGCCAGCTCATCGCGCTCTACGAGCACATCACGTTCACGCAGGGCACGATCTGGGGCATCAACTCGTTCGACCAGTGGGGCGTCGAGCTCGGCAAGCAGCTCGCCATGCAGATCGCCCCGGCGATCGAGGGCGACGCGGATGCCGTCGCCGCGCAGGACCCGTCGACGAAGGCGCTGCTGGAGTACTACGCGGAGCACCGGAACTAGTTCCCGGCCGCGGTGCGGAGGACCGGTCAGGTCAGCGGAGCTCGCGCAGCTCCGAGGTCATGTCCCCTCCGGCATCCCCGGTGTTGACCGTGCCCTTCGGCTCGAACAGGAGGGCGTGGACCTCGTCGTCGGCCTTCGGGCAGTGCTCGACGCCGCGCGGCACCACGTACACGTCGTTCGGGCCGAGGACAACGTCGCCGTCGCGGAGCTGGATGGTCAGGGTGCCGCTGATCACCATGAACAGCTCGTCGGTGTCGGGGTGGGTGTGCCAGACGAACTCGCCCTGCAGCTTCACCACCTTGACGTCGTAGTCGTTCACGCTGGTCAGCCGATGCGGCTGCCAGTGCTCGGTGATGGCCGCGAGGGCGTCGTGCACGTTGCGAACGTCGTCTGTCATACGGCGGAGCCTATCGCCCGTGCACCCGGCACCCTGGTCTGCCCGGTGATCCACGGGGAGAGCGGGGTGCGCAGCGCGACCAGCCCCAGGGCGAGCGGCACGAGGATGCCGAGGGCGAACTGCGCCCACGGCGGCGCTCCCAGCCAGAGCACGAGCGGATGCAGCAGGACCACGGTGAGCAGCGGCAGGGCGAGAAGAGTGCACGCCCGGGAGAAGCGCCCTGGGCGCACGACGCTCTCGGCCACGAGGATCAGGCCGATCGAGATCGCGCTCGACGCGAGAGCGGACACGGCCGGTGTGCCGTCGTCGCCGAGTTTGATGTCCAGCGGCGCCGCCGCGCCGACCGCGACGAGCACGGCGCCGACGGCCAGGGCCACCACGCCGGAGACCAGCGGCATCGCGATCCGGTCCCGCGCCCGACGCAGCGCATCGCCGACCAGCAGGTAGAGCAGACAGGTGGCGATGTAGCCGATGCCCAGGGGCGTGCGCGACAACGGTCCGCTCCACGCCCACGCCGCGAGGGCGCCCGCGATGCCGATGCCCCACTGCACGGCGTACGGGAGCCGCTCCATCGCCCGGAACACGACGGCGGTGAAGAACAGCGCCGAGACGAACCACAGCGTCACGTAGGGCATCTGCGCGAACCGGCCACCCTCCACACCCCCGGCGATCGTGTGCAGCGCATCGACCGGCTTCACGATCAGCAGCACCACGGTCAGCACGGCGAACGCCGCCACGTAGGGGCGCCCGAGGCTGAGCGCGCGACGGGAGACCTCCGTGCGCAGCATCCGTCCGGGTTTCCAGAGGTACCCCGTCAGGATGAAGAACACGGCCACGTGCCACGAATACAGCCACGCCTGCGTGACGTCCTTCGTGAACGCGTGCCCAGCGACGATCGCGGCGACCGCGAGGAGCCGCACGAGGTCGATCGCACCGGAACGGTCGGGGAGCTGATCGAACATCACCCCAGTATTCGCCGCGCTCCCTATGAGCGCAGTGGGCTTGACGGATGCATCCGAGCGACCCGTTCCCGCGACCCGATCCGATCCGATCCGATCAGCCGATGCGGATCATCTTCTTGTTCACGAACTCGTCGGCCCCGAAGCGGCCGAGCTCACGGCCGGAACCGCTGCGCTTGACGCCGCCGAACGGCAGCTCGGCTCCGTCGGCGCCGACGACGTTGACGAAGACCATGCCGGCCTCGATCCCATCGGCGACGCGCAGTGCCTGCTCGGGGTCGGTGGTGAAGACGTACGACCCGAGACCGAAGGGCGTGTCGTTGGCCAGCTCCACGGCCGCCGCCTCGTCGGCCACGCGGAAGACCTGGGCGACCGGGCCGAAGAACTCCTCATGGAACGCGTCGCTGCCGGGAGCCACGTCGGTCAGGATCGTCGCCGGGTAGTAGTTCTCCCGACGAGTGCCGCCCGAGTGCAGCGTGGCCCCCTGGGCGACCGCGCGGTCGACCTGCTCGGCGAGGATCTCGGCGGCGCGAGCCGACGAGAGCGGCCCGAGAGCGGTGCCCTCCTGCGCGGGGTCGCCCTCGACGACAGCGTTCATCGCTGCGGTGAACCTGTCGAGGAACGGCTGGTAGAGCTCGTCGACGATGATGAAGCGCTTCGCCGCGTTGCACGCCTGTCCGTTGTTGTCGACGCGGGCGAGCACGGCAGCCTCGACGGTCGCGTCGAGATCGTCGGTGGAGAGCAGGATGAACGGGTCGGATCCGCCGAGCTCGAGCACGACCTTCTTCAGGTGTCGTCCCGCGATCTCCGCGACCTTGGCTCCGGCGCGCTCGGACCCGGTGAGTGAGATGCCCTGCACCCGCGGATCGGCGATGACCGTCTCGATCTGCTCGTGCGAGGCGTAGAGGTTGACGTACGCCCCCTGCGGGTACCCCGCGTCGAGGAAGATCCTCTCGATCGCCGCGGCGGACTCGGGGCACTGCTCGGCGTGCTTGAGCAGGATCGGGTTGCCGATCACGAGGTTCGGGCCCGCGAAACGCGCGACCTGGTAGTACGGGAAGTTCCACGGCATGATGCCCAGCAGGACGCCGAGCGCGGAGCGTCGCACGAAGGCCGACCCCTCTCCGGCGAGGAGCTCGATCTGCTCATCCGCCAGCAGCGACTCGGCGTTGTCGGCGTAGTACTCGAAGATCGCGCTGGCGAACTCCACCTCTCCGACGGCCTGCTCGATCGGCTTGCCCATCTCGCGGACGATGATCTCGCCGAGCTCCTGGGCGCGCTCGGCGTGCAGCTCGGCCACGCGGCGCATCAGCGCCGCCCGCTCGGCCACCGTCGACGTCTTGGTCCAGGTGAGCCGCACCCGCTCGGCATCCGCGATCGCCTGCTGGAGGGCGTCCTCACCGATGGTGTCGTACGTGCGCTCGATGACGCCGGTCGTCGGGTTCGTCACTGCGTAGGTCATGGGGCTCCTTCGATCCATGCGGGCGCGCGCTCGATCCGCACGCTGTTGAAAAAAGATACTACACAGGATGTTTCAGGAGGAGGCGTGACCCCTGATCATCCTCGCACCGGGTCCGGCTGCGGGTCCATGACGACCGCGAACGGCGCGCTGCGGCACGCCAGCGCGGCGCCGTCCTGCCATCGAGCCCGCGAGCCCGGCACGATCTCCGGCACCGTGGAGAGCACCACCCGGCCACCCGCTCCGACCAGCGCCAGCGGGGCGGAAGAAGCGGCGAAACCGGGAAGGAGTTCGCGCTCGAGGGTGCTCACGGCGATGTCGGCGCCCACGACGCCGACCACGGTCGCGGATTCCGACGCCCCCGACGACAGCGGCATCGTCACCGTCACGATGTAGTCGCAGGTGCACAGATGATCGACATAGGGCCCGGTGACATGGGCCCGCCTGGTGTCGACGGGCACGCGATACCACTCGCGATCACGGAAGTCCCGCACGTACTCGACGTAGCCGCGGGCGGAAAGGTCGAGCGGCGTGGGCTCTGTCGTGGTGCGAAGCACCGGGTTGGTGCTGAGGGGCCCCAGCCACCACGCGAAGTGCATTCCGCCCGGCCCCTCGGATGCGTCGTCCGCGATCGCACCGGCACCGACGAGGAGCGGATTCGCGCGCGCCAGCTCCGGCACCACCAGAGACTCCACGCAGGCATCGAGTTCGACACGGCGGTCTCCCCCCTCGGCCAGCACCTGCTCTGCGCGCTCCCGCCAGCCGTGCAGGGTCGCCACGACGCCGTCGAAGAGGTCGTCGGCGTGCGCCGCGGCGTCAGCTCGCGCGTCCATCGCTCACCTCCTGCCGAGCGCCCTCGATGCGGCTGGCCAGCACGCGCCGGAGGAGCGCCTGCTCGAGCGCTTCCACCGCAGAGCGCGCAGCCCCCGGCTGCCGCCGCTGGACCGCACGGAGGATGCGCCGATCGGCTGCTCTGACGTCGCTCCGCGTGGCCTCGTCGTCGAGACCCGCCAGCAGCACGGAACCCGACTCCGCCTGGAGACGGATCTGCTCGCGCACGAGTCGCGGAGACTGGCTCAGCACGGCGAGCTCGAGCTGGAAGCCGCCCTGGTTCATCCGCGCAGCCGCAGCCGAGGAGTAGTCCGCCGCATCCAGCCAGCGCGTCACTCTGGCGACCTCGTCCTCGGTGGCGCGCCCCGCGGCGGCGGCCGCCGATGCGGACGCGAGCGCTCCGAAGATCACGGCGATGTCGGCGAGCTCCATCGGACTCAGACGCCGCACTCTGGCAGCGAGCATGTCGTCCTGGTCTCCGCCTTGCCCGACGACGAAGCTCCCTCCTCCGCGACCGCGGCGGGTCTCCAGAACCCCGGCCGTGCGGAGTATCCCGAGGGCCTCGCGCACCGTGATGAGCGCCACGCCGAAGCGGCGCACCAGCTCCGGCTCGCTGGGCAGCCGCTCACCGGGCTGCAGCACACCGAGCGCGATGCCGTCGGCGAGCCGCTGCGCCACCTGCTCTGCGCGACCGGCGTCGGTGAGCTGAGCGAACACGGCCGCCTTCACGCCGGGTCCAAGGTTCGAGGGCATGTCCTCACGATAGTCGAGCCCGGCCTCGCCGAACGCTTGAGTGCTTTGAAAGATTCCATATAGGATCAATACCGGTTGCACGCTGCACCCGACATGCGAAGGCGGATGACGATGACCGATTCAGCGCGCTCCGGACGACACGGAGTCCTCGACGGCGTGCGCGTCGCGGACTTCTCCCGGGTGCTGGCCGGCCCCTACGCCACGATGACTCTGGCCGACTTCGGCGCCGACGTCCTGAAGATCGAGCCGCCGCTCGGCGACGACACCCGGCACTGGCTGCCTCCGATCGACGAGAACGGGATGGCCACCTACTTCGGCAGCGTGAACCGCAACAAGCGGTCTGTCGCGCTCGACCTGACCGACGAGACCGATCGCGCGCGTGCACTGCGGCTGGCGGCATCCGCCGATGTCGTCGTCGAGAACTTCCGTCCAGGCGTGATGGCGCGTTTCGGCCTGGACCACGACGCCGTGCGCGCGGTCAATCCGGCTGTCGTCTACTGCTCGATCACGGGGTTCGGCGACGGGGCCGGCGCCACCCTGGCCGGCTACGACCTGCTCGTGCAGGCCGTGGGAGGGCTGATGTCGATCACCGGAGACCCCGACGGGCCCGCGGCCAAGGCCGGTGTCGCTCTGGTCGATGTGCTGTGCGGGCAGAACGCTGTCGCGGGGATCCTCCTCGCCCTCCGCGAGCGCGACCGCAGCGGGGTCGGACAGCGGATCCAGGTCGACCTCCTGCACAGCCTGCTGTCGGCTCTGACCAACCAGGCCGCCTCCACCCTCGCCACCGGCACGCCCCCACGGCGCCTCGGCAACGAGCATCCGTCGATCGCGCCGTACGCGCTGTTCCGCGCCGCCGATCGCGACCTCGTGATCGCCGTCGGCAACGACAAGCAGCTCCGCGCGCTGTCCGCGGCGCTCGGCCTGCCGGATCTCCCGACGGATCCGCGCTTCGCGAGCAACGCCGACCGCGTCGCGCACCGCGACGAGCTCACCGCCATCCTCGAGAATCGCCTGGCGACCGCCCCGGCGACGGAGTGGGTCGCGCACCTGAGCGCCGCGGGCATCCCCGCCGGCCTCGTGAACGACGTGGCCGAGGCCATCGCCTTCGCCGAACGGCTCGGGCTGGACCCGGTCGTCGAGCTCGGCGCATCGCGCACGATCGCGAGTCCGATCGGTCTGAGCGAGACCCCCGCGGACTACCGCACCGCGCCCCCTGAACTGAACGACGCGCACCCCGCCGCATGGCTCACCGGAGAGGAACTCCCATGACACACGCCCCCCGCATCGACACCGTGTTCGACTTCGACGCGCTGCTCACCGACGAAGAACGCGACTGGCAGCAGCGAGCGCGAGCGTTCGCGCAGGAGCGCATCCAGCCGGTCATCGAGCAGGACTTCGAGGACGCGCACTTCCGCCGAGAGCTGATCCCCGAGCTCGGAGCACAGGGCTTCCTCGGCATGCACATCAGCGGATTCGGATGCGCGGGCGCCGGCGCCGTGTCATACGGTCTGGTGTGCCTGGAGCTGGAGGCCGCAGACAGCGGCTGGCGCACCTTCGTATCGGTCCAGGGCTCGCTGGCGATGAGCGCGATCGCCAAGTACGGCTCCGAAGAGCAGAAGCAGCAGTGGCTGCCGCGGATGGCGACGGGTGAGGCCGTCGGATGCTTCGCCCTCACCGAACCGCAGGGCGGGAGCGACCCCGCAGCGATGACCACCACCGCTCGGCGCGACGGCGACGGCTGGGTGATCGACGGCGCCAAGCGCTGGATCGGACTGGCGTCGCTCGCCGACGTCGCGATCGTCTGGGCACGCGTCGACGACCCCGCGTACGGCGAAGGGGGACGCGCGGTGCGCGGCTTCCTGGTTCCGACGAGCACGCCCGGCTTCACGGCGACGCCGATCGCGGGAAAGCTGTCGATGCGCGCATCCGTGCAGTGCGATGTCACGCTCGACGGCGTGCGACTGCCGAGCGACGCGATCCTCCCCGGCGCCGAAGGGCTCTCCGGGCCGTTCGGGTGCCTGAACGAAGCGCGGTACGGGATCATCTGGGGCGCCATGGGCGCCGCCCGCAGCTGCCTGGAGGCGGCGCTCGGGCGATCGATCTCCCGCGAGGTGTTCGGCAAGCCGATCGGCGCGAACCAGCTCACCCAGGCCAAGCTCGCCGACATGCTGCTTGAGGTCGAGAAGGGCACGCTCCTCGCGCTGCACCTCGGCAGGCTGAAGGAGCGCGGCGCTCTGACCGCGGCGCAGATCTCCGTCGGCAAGCTGAACAGCGTGCGTGAGGCGCTGAAGATCGCGCACCAGGCCCGCACGATCCTCGCGGGAGACGGGATCACGAACGAGTTCCCGGTGATGCGGCATGCCGCCAACCTCGAGTCCGTGCGCACCTACGAGGGCACCGACGAGATCCACCAGCTCGTCATCGGACGCGCCCTGACCGGCCTGAGCGCGTTCTGACATGAGTGCGCACGATGCCATGGAGCGTGCCGTCCTCGCCGCCGCCCGTTCCGGCCTCGCCGAGTCCTCGCGCGCCGATCGCGCGGTCTGGCTGCGCGCGATCGCCGATGCGCTCACCGCGCACGCCGACGAGCTGATCGCGCTCGCCCACGTCGAGACCCATCTGAGCCTCGCGAGACTCGGCGGAGAAATCGTGCGCACCGCCACCCAGTTGCGCTTCTTCGCCGACGTGATCAGCGAGGGCTCCTACCTGGAGGCCACGCTGGACAGCCCTGATCCCGCGCTGATCCCGCCTCGGCCCGACCTGCGCCGCATCCTGCGGCCGCTCGGGGTGGTCGCGGTGTTCGCCGCGTCGAACTTCCCGTTCGCGTTCTCCGTGCTCGGGAACGACACCGCCTCGGCGATGGCCGCGGGGTGCCCCGTCGTCGTGAAGGCTCACCCCGGCCACCCCGGGTTGTCCCGCCGGGTGGCCGAGATCGCCCGCGAGGCGCTCGTCGCCGCGAACGGCCCCGCAGACGCGCTGACGCTCGTGGAGGGCGTCAGCGCAGGAGCCGCACTCGTCCAGCATCCGCTCATCGCCGCCGTCGGATTCACCGGATCCACCCGCGGAGGGCGCGCGCTGTTCGACCTCGCCTCCGCGCGCCCCGCGCCGATCCCGTTCTACGGCGAGCTCGGCTCGGTGAACCCTGTCGTGATCACGCCGCGGGCGGTCGCGGCATCCGGCGCCGGCATCGCGGCCGGCCTGGCCGGCTCGTTCACGCGCGACGGCGGGCAGTACTGCACCAAGCCGGGGCTGGTGTTCGTGCCGCCGAGCGCCGAGTTCGACGAGGCGCTGACC
Source organism: Microbacterium sp. LWH10-1.2 (assembly GCF_038397765.1). Classification (NCBI taxonomy): domain Bacteria; kingdom Bacillati; phylum Actinomycetota; class Actinomycetes; order Micrococcales; family Microbacteriaceae; genus Microbacterium; species Microbacterium sp. LWH10-1.2. Next base: position 682,369 of record NZ_CP151638.1, on the reverse strand, counting down.
GCAGCCGTCGCCGAATCAGCCGGGCAGCGGTTGCTCACCAGCGGGATCTCCTCCGCGTTCGGGGAGGGCGCGGCGGAGCTCGAGGCGGAAGCCGACGTGGAGGTTCTCGCGCAGGCGCCGCCCGTGGACGGGGAGGCCGCGCCCGTGGTCGCCGCGATCGGCGCCGACGCCTTCCTCGCAGAGCCGGAGAGGTTCCAGCAGGAGCACTTCGGTCCGCTCACCCTGCTGGTGCGGTACGACTCCCCCGCACAGCTCGACGCCGCCCTGGCCGTGCTCGAGGGGAGCCTGACCGGCACGGTCTGGTACGCACCGGACGACGACGATGACGCTCTCGTCTCGGCGGCGACGACGGCGCTGTCACGGATCGCCGGGCGCGTGCTCTACAACGGCTGGCCGACCGGCGTCGCGATCGCGTGGAGCCAGCACCACGGCGGCCCCTGGCCGGCATCCACGGCGTCCGTGCACACCTCGGTCGGGGCGACGGCGATCCGACGATTCCTCACTCCGATCGCGTACCAGGACGCCCCGCAGAGCGTGCTCCCGGCGGAGCTGCGCGACGGCAACCCGCTGTCGGTGCCGCGTCGCGAGGACGGACGTCCGGTCGGGGGCTGACCCGCTGCGGAGGAACGACGAAGGGCGGTGCCGATCGGCACTGCCCTTCGTCCTGTCGCGTCGAGGTCACACGCGTTCGGAAAGAGCCTCCACGATCCGCGCTGCCGTGTCCGTGCCGATCCGTACACCGCCGTCGACGTGCTGGTATCCGCTGCCCTGGATGTCGCTGCTCGCGAAGAACATCGGCCCGACCGGCTGGTTCTGCTGGCGGCCCCAACGGCTGAGACCGCCCAGATCGTAGCTCGTGGCGAATGCTCCGCGGGTCCACTGCTCGCTCCCCCAGTCGGAGACGTAGTAGGCCACGGGCTGCGTCGCCTGCTCGCCGAAGTACGCGGCGAACGAGTTCAGGATCGCGCGGCGACGTTCCTCCTCAGGGAGCGCCCAGGCGCGGTCCGCGGCCTCCCCCGCGATGAATCCGACGAGCATTCCTCTGCTCTCGTGCGGAGAGCTGTTGTCGTAGACCTCGCAGACGAGCTCGTGGGAGGCGAAGCCGGTCCCGCTGAGACCTCGATCGCGCCAGAAGGGACGATCGTAGGCGGCCTGCACCTTGATCACGAGACCCATCGACACGTGCTGATGAGCGATCTGCCTCTCCCTCGGCAGCTCCGGCACGTAGTCGATGCGCGAGTACAGGTTCGGCGGGACCGCCACGACCGCGAAGCGCGCCCGCACCCGCAGTCCGTCGCTGACGGCGAGCACCTCGCCGGGTGCGCCGTCGCCGTCCGCACTCCAGTGCAGCGAGCGCACGGGGGCGTTCACACGCACGACGTCCGCGCCCAGTTCGGCGGCGATCTGCTCCGAGACCGACTGCATGCCTCCGACCACGCGCTCGTCCAGCAGCAGATCCTCGTCGATGAGGTTTCCGAAGTTCTCCGCCGAGGCGATCATCAGCAGCGCCTGCAGCACGGAGAAGGCATGAGCAGGCTTGGTGAGCATGCCGGCGGCGATGTAGTGCTCCACGATGCGACGGGCCTGAGGGTCGCCGGAATGCTCGGAGAGCCAGGTGGCGAACGAGATCCGATCCAGCTCCGCCGCCCGAGGGTGCGCCCACGGCGCGCTCACGTCCATCTGCGCCGCCAGCTCGTCCAGCCCCTCGACCAGACGCCCGATCTCGGCCAGCGTGGCCGGAGCGACCGGGAAATCCCCGTCGAATTCGTGGCGCACCCCGTCGGGGGTCACGAAGACGGAGTCGCCCTCTCGGTACCGGTGGAAGGTCTCCTTGCCCAGCTCGGCGAGCAGGTCCTTCAGCGCAGTCTGCTCGACCGAGATCCACTGCCCGCCGATCTCGAAGAACGAGCCGTCGATCGTCTGAGACCAGGTGCGTCCGCCCACGCGATCCCTGGCCTCCAGCACGGCGACCGAATGCCCGGCCTGAGTCAGGCGGCGCGCGGTGACGAGACCGGATATGCCCGCACCGATCACCACGACGTCACGGTCGAGGACCTCCGTTTCGTTCACGTCTCCGGCAGTGGATCGTGCACCCGTCATGGTCTTCCTCTCGCTCCGGACCGCGCAGGGCGGACCCGCTCACAGCGTGGCCGGAGTACCGAGCCGAATCAGCGCTGATGGCCCTCCGAGCCTAGGCAAGCGGTCGCATCACGCTCCATGAGATCACCGGGAACGTACATTTATCGGGCCCAGGAGTGCATAGAATCAGCTCGAGTCCACTTCCGATCGTTCATTAATGAGGGCCCATGTCGACATCGCGTGCCGCCGCTGCGCCGTCCGTCCGGCGCGCGCCGGGAAGGCCCCGCGAGCGCGTGCTCGATCGCGACCTGATCGCCGAGGCGGCGTTCGCCGAGATCCGCGCCGCGGGGATCCGCGGACTCACGATGCGTGCGCTCGCGCGACGACTGGGGGTGACTCCCAGCGCCCTCTACAACCACGTCTCCTCCCGAGACGACGTGCTGGCGCTGCTGCAGGAGCGCTTCGCCGCCACCGTGGACACGACGGGCTTCGGCGTCGTCCCCCTTCGCGAGGCGCTCTCCCGCTGGGCCTGGAGCTATCTGGAGAGTCTTCGCGCACGTCCGGAGCTGGTGCCGCTCATCGTCGCGGTCCCTCTGGCTCATACGCCCTACACAGCGCTGATGTATCAGCGCGTGGTGACCGGGTTCACCGAGGCGGGGTGGCCGGACGAGAGCATCATCACCGCGATGAGCATCCTGGAGACCTACATCTTCGGCGCCACCGCCGACTCGGAGTCCCCGGATGACGTGTACCAGCCCAAGGATCCGGGCCGCTCTCCTGTGCTGGCGCGCACGGCGACGGCGTTCGCCGCCACGGTGGCCGAACGCGACCTGCGCCCGCGCGACCTGCTGTTCACGATCGGCCTCGATGCGCTCCTGACCGGGATGCACCACCGCTGGGGGGCGAGCGGACGCGCCCGCTGACGCAGAACACGGCGGACACGACGAAGGCCCCAGGGTGTTCGCTCAGCTCGAGCGAACACCCTGGGGCCTTCCGTCGTCACAGAGTCTGCGACCGACTGACTCCGTCTAGAAGTCCCAGTCGTCGTCTTCCGTGGCCTCGGCCTTGCCGATGACGTAGGACGAACCCGAACCGGAGAAGAAGTCGTGGTTCTCGTCGGCGTTCGGCGAGAGCGCCGACAGGATCGCCGGGTTCACGTTCGTGACCGTCGACGGGAACATCGCCTCGTACCCGAGGTTCATCAGCGCCTTGTTGGCGTTGTAGTGCAGGAACTTCTTGACGTCTTCGGTGAGGCCGACGCCGTCGTAGAGGTCCTGCGTGTACTGCACCTCGTTGTCGTAGAGCTCGAACAGGAGGTTGAAGGTGTAGTCCTTCAGCTCCTGACGGCGCTCCTCGGTCTCGTTCTCGAGCCCCTTCTGGAACTTGTAGCCGATGTAGTACCCGTGCACGGCTTCATCACGGATGATGAGGCGGATCAGGTCTGCCGTGTTCGTCAGCTTCGCCTTCGACGACCAGTAGATCGGCAGGTAGAAGCCCGAGTAGAACAGGAACGACTCGAGCAGCGTCGAGGCGACCTTGCGCTTCAGCGGGTCGTCGCCCTGGTAGTAGTCCATGATGATCTGAGCCTTCTTCTGAAGGTTCGGATTCTCGGTCGACCAGCGGAACGCCTCGTCGATCTCCTTGGTCGACGCGAGCGTCGAGAAGATCGAGGAGTAGCTCTTCGCGTGCACCGACTCCATGAACGCGATGTTGGTGTACACCGCCTCCTCGTGCGGAGTGATCGCATCGGGGATCAGCGACACGGCGCCGACGGTGCCCTGGATCGTGTCGAGCAGCGTCAGGCCGGTGAACACGCGCATCGTGAGCAGCTGCTCGTCAGCGGTCAGCGTGTTCCACGACTGGATGTCGTTCGACAGCGGCACCTTCTCCGGCAGCCAGAAGTTGTTCACCAGACGGTTCCAGACCTCGAGGTCCTTGTCGTCGATGATGCGGTTCCAGTTGATCGCCTGCACGCTGTCGACCAGCTTGATCGGGGTGTGGGGAGTCATCTTCTCGTCGTTTCTCGGGTTCAGGGACAGGTCAGAGCATGCAGGAGACGCACTCGGTCATGTCGGTGCCCTCGAGCGCCATCTGACGCAGACGGATGTAGTAGATCGTCTTGATGCCCTTGCGCCATGCGTAGATCTGCGCCTTGTTGATGTCGCGCGTGGTGGCGGTGTCCTTGAAGAACAGCGTCAGCGACAGGCCCTGGTCGACGTGCTGCGTGGCGGCGGCGTACGTGTCGATGACCTTCTCGTAGCCGATCTCGTACGCGTCCTGGTAGTACTCCAGGTTGTCGTTCGTCATGAACGCAGCCGGGTAGTAGACGCGACCGAGCTTGCCTTCCTTGCGGATCTCGATCTTCGACGCGATCGGGTGGATCGACGACGTCGAGTTGTTGATGTACGAGATCGAGCCGGTCGGCGGCACGGCCTGCAGGTTCTGGTTGTAGATGCCGTGCTCCTGGATCGACGCCTTGAGCGCGACCCAGTCCTCCTGCGTCGGGATGTGCTTGCCCGCGAAGAGCTCCTTGACCTTCTCGGTCGCCGGCACCCACGCCTGATCGATGTACTTGTCGAAGAACTCCCCCGACGCGTAGGTCGAGTCCTCGAACCCGTCGAACGCCTGCTTGCGCTCGATCGCGAGGTTGTTCGAGGCGCGCAGCGCGTGGAACAGCACCGTGTAGAAGTAGATGTTCGTGAAGTCGATGCCTTCTTCGGAGCCGTAGTACACGTGCTCGCGAGCGAGGTAGCCGTGCAGGTTCATCTGGCCGAGGCCGATCGCGTGGGAGCGGTCGTTGCCGTCCTCGATCGAGCGCACGGAGCGGATGTGGCTCTGGTCGCTGACCGCGCTCAGCGCGCGGATCGCCGTCTCGACCGTCTGGCCGAGGTCATCGGCATCCATCGACAGCGCGATGTTCATCGAGCCGAGGTTGCAGGAGATGTCCTTGCCGATCTGGTCGTACGACAGGTCGTCGTTGTACGTGGTCGGCGTGTTCACCTGCAGGATCTCGCTGCAGAGGTTGGACATGTTGATGCGGCCCTTGATCGGGTTGGCCTTGTTCACCGTGTCCTCGAACATGATGTACGGGTAGCCCGACTCGAACTGGATCTCGGCGATCGTCTGGAAGAACTCGCGCGCGTTGATCTTCGTCTTCTTGATGCGGGGGTCGTCGACCATCTCGCGGTACTTCTCGGTGACGGAGATGTCGCCGAACGGCACCCCGTAGACCTTCTCGACGTCGTACGGCGAGAAGAGGTACATGTCCTCGCCGTTCTTCGCGAGCTCGAACGTGATGTCGGGCACGACGACGCCGAGCGACAGCGTCTTGATGCGGATCTTCTCGTCGGCGTTCTCGCGCTTGGTGTCGAGGAACCGCATGATGTCGGGGTGGTGCGCGTTGAGGTACACCGCGCCGGCGCCCTGACGGGCGCCGAGCTGGTTGGCGTAGCTGAAGGAGTCTTCGAGCAGCTTCATCACGGGGATGATGCCGGAGGACTGGTTCTCGATCTGCTTGATCGGCGCACCCGCCTCGCGGATGTTCGAGAGCAGCAGCGCCACTCCGCCGCCGCGCTTGGAGAGCTGGAGGGCGGAGTTGATGCCGCGGGCGATCGACTCCATGTTGTCTTCGATGCGCAGGAGGAAGCAGCTGACGAGCTCGCCGCGCTGGGCCTTGCCCGCGTTGAGGAACGTCGGGGTCGCCGGCTGGAAGCGGCCGGAGATGATCTCCTCGACCAGCGCGACGGCGAGCTTCTCGTCGCCGTCGGCGAGACCGAGGGCGGTCATCACGACGCGGTCCTCGAAGCGCTCGAGGTAGCGCTTGCCGTCGAACGTCTTGAGCGTGTAGCTCGTGTAGTACTTGAAGGCCCCGAGGAACGTCTCGAAGCGGAACTTCTTGCCGTACGCGAGATCGTTGAGCTTCTGGATGAACTCCATCGAGTACTGCTCGATCACGGCGGGCTCGTAGTACTCCTTCTCGACGAGGTAGTCGAGCCGCTCCTTGAGCGAGTGGAAGAACACCGTGTTCTGGTTGACGTGCTGCAGGAAGTACTCCCGCGCCGCGCGCTTGTCGGCGTCGAACTGGATCTTGCCGTCCGCGTCGTACAGGTTCAGCATCGCGTTGAGCGCGTGATAGTCGAGGCCCTCATAGTTGGGGTTGGCCTTGAACGCCACTGTCTCGGTCACTGCGTCCTGCTCGTCAACTGTGGTACCCACCGTCGCTCCAATCCGTCGGTCACCCGATCGACATCGTCCTGTGTGCCGAAGATTTCGAGCCGGTACAAGTGAGGCACGTGGCACTTGCGGCTGATGATTTCGCCGGCGAGGCAGAAGGACTCGCCGAAGTTGGTGTTGCCCGCGGAGATGACTCCGCGGATGTGACGCCGGTTGTTCTCGTCGTTGAGGAACCGGATCACCTGCTTGGGCACGGCTCCGCGCTCGACGCCGCGCCCCTCACCCCCGCCATAGGTGGGGGTGATGAGCACGAACGGCTCGTCGATGACGAGCGGTTCTTCCTGCGGTCGAAGCGGAATACGACGGGCCGGAAGCCCGAGCTTCTCGACGAAGCGTGCGGTGTTGCCCGACACGCTGGAGAAGTAGACCAGGAGCGGCGCAGCGGTCGCGACGGCGCTCATGGGTGATCAGGCCAGACGGGACGCGAGCTCGTCGATCTTGTCGGGACGGAAGCCCGACCAGTGGTCCTCATCGGTCACGACGACCGGCGCCTGCATGTAGCCGAGCGACTTGACCTGCTCGAGCGCCGCCGGGTCCTCCGACAGGTCGTGGATCTCGTACTCGATGCCCTTGGCATCCAGCGCACGATAGGTGGCGTTGCACTGAACGCAGGAAGGCTTCGTGTAGACCGTGATCGACATCGTGAATCCCCTCAAATCTCTGGTTTATCCGGCAGACCCCCGCCGGGAGTTCAATACTACATATAGGGACGGACATTGGAGGCGACCACAAGGGGTAGTAGTTACATCCGTGTAGTTTTCCACCGTTCTCCACCGATACAACACAGGTTCTCCACCGTTTCTTCCACAGCCCCGAGGGTGTCGAACCGGGCGTCGAAACGCGTAATCTCGCGGCTCCGGAGAGCCCCGCTCGGATCCATCCACAGGGGGCACGCTACGCGCGGCATCCGACATTCGATTTTCTGTGGAAACTGCGTCCCGGCGTGTCGCGGCGTGTCCGCGACACGGACCTCAGCGCACCGACGGACGACGCTGCCAGGTGGTCGTGACGGGCCGGTAGCCGAGGCGCGACCAGAACGGCCCCGACTGCGGATTCGCCACCGAGTAGTCGAGCCGCACGGAGCCCGTCCCCTCCCCCGCGAGGATGCCGTGGACGGCGTCGATCACCCTCCGGCCGAGTCCGGCGCCGCGCGCATCCGGGGCGAGGTACATGGCGTCGAGGTAGGCGCGAGGCGGAGAGCCGGGGGTCTCCGCCTCGGGGAAGGCATGCACGTAGCCGAGCGCCGCGCCGTCCTGCTCGATCAACCACGTCCAGTCCGGCCAGGACCGCAGCCGATCCGTCATCGACGCCAGAAGCAGCTGCTCCGCCCCCGGCCTGCGGAACACGGCGCCGAAGTCGGCCTCATGGGAGAGGAGAAGGGCGTCGAAGGCGGCGAGCGCCGGGGTGTCGGATGCCGAGGCCGCACGCAGCAGCGCCCCGTCTCCGAGTCCGTGCGCGTCGGCGAGTCCGTGCGCGGCATCCGATCGGCCGGAGGAGGACAGCCTGCGGACCGCGTCGATCGTGACGGGAGCGAAGCCCCTCGTCAGCAGGGCGAGGACGAGGTCGGTGTCGTCGCTCGGCAGCCGCACCGTGCAGGACGAGTCCTCATCACCGGGCTCCTCGACGGCGAGCACGTCGTCCAACCAGACGTCGAGCACCTCCCCCACGGCCGCGCGGCGGGCGTCCCGGTCGCCGTCTCCGCAGCTCAGCTCGAGGGTGTGGCGACGCAGCGCGCCCCACAGCGCCTCCGCCTCGTCGGCGCGGAAGGAGGAGAATCCGGCCGTCGCCTCGGCCGGAACAGCTCCTCGTCGGGCTCTCAGCACCTCGGTCATCGGGTCCTCCTCGGCGACCCGACCGGGTGCCGGGTCCGCGGTCCACGTTCGCGCGCATGCCCGCGAGTGAGCAAGAGGACGCGATCAGCCGTTCACCGGGAGGCAAGCGCCGTGCGCGACCGCACACGCGGGTTCCTCCGTGTCCCCGCCGCCCGGTAGCGTTGACCCGTGGCGGGATATCGGGATCTTCTTCGCACGCCGGGAGTGGCGCGCATGATCGCTGCTCAGCTGACCGCGCGCTTCCCGAACGGGATGAGCTCCCTCGCGATCCTGCTGCACGTCGAGCAGCAGACCGGCTCGTACGGCGCCGCCGGTCTCGTGCTCGCGGCGACCAGCGTCGGTCAGGCCGTCGCCGGTCCGATCACGAGCCGGTGGATGGGTGTCTGGGGCATGCGGCGCGTGCTCACGCTCACGCTCAGCGTGTGCGTCGTCGCCGTCCTGGGTCTCGCCCTGCTGCCTCTCACCCTGCCGGGATACATGATCCTCGGTCTGATCGCCGGGCTCTCCACCCCGCCGATCCAGGCAGCGGTGCGGACGATCTACCCCAAGCTGGTGAACTCGTCCCAGCTGACGCCGCTCTTCTCCCTCGACGCCTCCCTGCAGGAGATCATCTGGATCCTCGCTCCGGTGGTGATCACCCTCGTGTCCACGCAGATCGGCACGGTGGAGGGCCTGCTGCTCGTGGCGATCGTGCTGGTCGGCGGCGGCTCGTGGTTCATCCTCTCCCCCGAGGTCGGCCGCGTCCGCATCCCGCGCAGCCGCAACCCCCTCGGCACGGTCGTGCTCAAGCCTCCGGTGATGCTGGCGACCGTGATCGGCTTCCTCCTGATCGGCGCGTGCGCCGCGGTCGAGGTCGGCGTCGTCGCCACCTTCGAGCACGGAAGCCTGGAGGCGGGGCTCGTCCTCGCGGTGTTCTCCGCGGGCAGCCTGGCCGGCGGACTCGCGTTCGGCCACCTCCCCATCGGCCCCTGGGCGATGGCCAGGCGACTGCTGATCGTCACGGTCGGCCTCGCGCTGACGATGGTGATGCTGAACGTGTTCTGGCTCGGCGGCACCCTGATCCTCGCGGGGATCGGCATCGCCCCCGCCCTCGCGATGCTCTTCGCGATCACCTCGGCGAGCGTGAAGTTCAGCGAGACCGCCGAGGCGTTCGGCTGGGCGGGCACCGGTCAACTCATCGGCGCGGCTGCGGGCTCCGCGGTCGCCGGCTTCCTCGTCGACGTCACCGACTGGCGCGGCGCGTACCTCGCGGCCACGCTGTTCGCCGCGGTCGGGCTGGTGGTGTCGATCGTGTTCGTCCGAGCCTTCCCCGACCTGCGCGGCCGCGACGCGAGCCCTCGCCCCGACACGGAGCCGCTCGCCGTCACCCCGTCCTGAGCGGATCGTAAGCTGGGCTCATGCTCGCGCCGCTCACCCTCCCTCGCATCTCCTGGGGAGATCCCGCGTCCTCCAGACGAGCGCTCCTCGTGCACGGCCTCGGCTCCTCGGCCGCTCTCATGTGGCGTCTGGGTGACGCCCTGGCCGGGGCCGGATGGCACGCCACCGCCGTCGACCTGCGCGGCCATGGAGACGCACCCCGCTCCCTCGACTACACGATCGCGGCGTACGCCGCCGATCTCGCGGCGACCCGCCCCGAGGGCGACGGGGCCTGGGATGCCGTGATCGGCCACTCCCTCGGCGGCGCCTCCAGCACGGTGGCCGCGGCGTCCTCTCCCGGATGGACGCTCCGACTCGTCCTCATCGACCCTGCCATCGTGCTCGACGGACGCGATGCGAACGTCATCCGCAAGAGCCAGAAGCGCGCGTTCGCCGACAACCGCATCGACGCCGTGCGCGACGAGCATCCGCACTGGCACCCGCAGGACGTCGAGCTGAAGGTGGACGCCGTGCACCGCGCCAGCCGCTGGGCGGTCGAGCAGACGAGCGTCCAGAACCGGCCGTGGGATGTCCGCCCAGAGGCTGCGCAGCTGTCCGTCCCCACGCACGTGATCGCCGCGGATCCGACCGTCTTCAGCCTGTTCCGCGGAGACTCGGCCGCAGAGATCATCGCATCCAATCCGCGTCTCACGATGAGCGTGGTCGAGGGAGCCGGCCACTCGCTGCACCGCGACAAGCCGGAGGAGTCCGTGCGTCATCTGTTGGAGGCCCTGTCATGAGCGAATTCGATCCCGCCGCGTACCTGCCGGACGACCTCCTGGAGCGCATCCGCGAGCGCGCACCGATCCACGACCGCGAGAACACCTTCCCCCAGCAGGACCTCGACGAACTGCGGGATGCCGGCTACCTCTCGATCCTCGTGCCTGCCGAGCGCGGGGGCGCGGGGCTGAGTCTCGCCGAGGCCGCGCTCCTGCAGCAGCGGCTCGCCGGTGCGGCCCCGGCGACCGCGCTGGCGATCAACATGCATCTCGTCTGGACGGGCGTCGCGAAGGTCTTCTCCGACCGTGGGGTGCCTGGCCTCGAGTTCGTGCAGGACGGCGCCGTCGCCGGGGAGGTGTTCGCGTTCGGCATCAGCGAGGGCGGCAACGACCTCGTGCTGTTCGGCAGCGACACCGCCGCCGAGCCGACAGGAGACGGCGGCTACTCCTTCACGGGGACGAAGATCTTCACCTCCCTGGCCCCGGTCTGGACGAAGCTCGGACTGCACGGGCTCGACACCACGAGCGACGACGCCCCGAAGCTCGTGTTCGCCTTCGTGGATCGCACGGCGGCCGTCGAGACCGGAGACGACTGGGACACCCTGGGCATGCGTGCGACCCAGTCGCGCACCACCCGGCTGAAGGGCGCGGTGGCGGATGCCGCGCACGTGGTCCGCCGCATCGACCCGGGGCCCACGCCCGATCCGATCGTGTTCGGCATCTTCTCGGTGTTCGAGATCCTGCTCGCCTCGGTGTACACGGGCATCGCGCGCCGCGCCCTCGACCTCGCGGTGCTGACCGCGCAGAAGCGCACCTCGAAGAGGACCGGCCTCGCCTACGCGCAGGACCCGGACATCCGCTGGCGGATCGCCGACATGGCCCTCTCCTACGATGCGCTGCCGCCGCAGATCGCCGCGCTCGCGCGCGACGTCGACGAGAGCGCAGACCACGGCGCCCGCTGGTTCTCGCTGCTGTCCGGTGTGAAGCATCGTGCGATCACCACCGCCAAGCACGTCGTCGACCAGGCGATGCTCACGGCGGGCGGCGGATCGTACTTCTCCTCCAACGAGCTGTCGCGGCTCTACCGCGACGTGCTCGCCGGGGCGTTCCATCCCTCCGACCCCGAGTCCGCGCACGCCACGGCGGCGAGCGCGTGGCTGGGCCCGATCGAGGCCTGAACCCGCGATTTCGCAGATTTTCTGAATTTCTCCTGCGGAATCGGTTGCCGATCGACCCTTGGTGATGCGAGGATCGCACCATGGGTTCGACGAAGAAGCTCCCCACCCTCGACGACGTCTCCAAGACGATCATCGAGCTGCTCCAGGAGGACGGGCGCCGCTCGTACTCCGATATCGGGCGCGTCGTCGGCCTCAGTGAGGCCGCCGTCCGCCAGCGCGTGCAGCGCCTCACCGACTCCGGGGTCATGCAGATCGTCGCGGTGACCGATCCGATGCAGCTCGGCTTCAGCCGGCAGGCGATGATCGGCATCCGCGTGACCGGCGACACCCGGGTCGTCGCCGAGGAGATCGCCGCGATCGAGGCGATCGACTACGTCGTGATCACGGTCGGTTCGTTCGACATCCTCGCCGAGGTCGTGTGCGAGGACGACGACGATCTGCTCGCGCTGATCAACGACAGCATCCGACCGATCGACGGAGTCCTGTCGACCGAGACCTTCATCTACGCCAAGCTGCAGAAGCAGCTCTACAACTGGGGGACCAGATGAGCACCACACCCACCGAAGCCGAACTCCAGGCGATGGCCAAAGACCACCTCTGGATGCACTTCACCCGGCAGTCCACGATGGAGAAGTCGGGCGTGCCCATCATCGTCAAGGGCGACGGCCACCGCATCTGGGACTCCAAGGGCAAGGAGTACTTCGACGGCCTCGCCGGCCTGTTCGTGGTCAACGCCGGTCACGGCCGTCGCCGGCTCGCCGAGGCTGCGGCGAAGCAGGCGTCTGAGCTGTCCTTCTTCCCGCTGTGGTCGTACGCCCACCCCGCGGCGATCGAGCTCGCCGATCGGCTGGCCGAGGAGGCGCCGGGCGACCTGAACCGCGTCTTCTTCTCCACGGGCGGCGGCGAAGCGGTCGAGACCGCCTTCAAGCTCGCCAAGCAGTACTGGAAGCTGATGGGCCAGCCCACCAAGCACAAGGTCATCTCGCGCGCGGTCGCCTACCACGGCACCCCGCAGGGCGCTCTGGCGATCACCGGCATCCCCGCCATGAAGGCGATGTTCGAGCCGGTCACCCCCGGTGGATTCCGCGTGCCGAACACGAACTTCTACCGCGCCGCCGAGATGGGCGCGCCGTCTGACGACATCGAGCTGTTCGGCCGCTGGGCCGCCGACCGCATCGAGGAGATGATCCTCTTCGAGGGCCCGGAGACGGTCGCCGCGGTGTTCCTCGAGCCCGTGCAGAACTCCGGCGGATGCTTCCCGCCGCCTCCCGGCTACTTCGCCAGGGTCCGCGAGATCTGCGACAAGTACGACGTGCTGCTCGTGTCCGACGAGGTCATCTGCGCCTTCGGTCGTCTCGGCCACACCTTCGCGTGCACGGGACTCGGCTACGTGCCCGACATGATCACGTGTGCCAAGGGCATGACCAGCGGCTACTCCCCGATCGGCGCGACCATCGTCAGCGACCGCATCTACGAGCCGTTCTCGAAGGGCGACACGACCTTCTATCACGGCTACACCTTCGGCGGGCACCCCGTGTCTGCGGCGGTCGCGCTGGAGAACCTCGCGATCTTCGACGAGGAGAACCTCAACGCGCACGTGCGGGAGAACTCCCCCCTGTTCCGCGCCGAGCTCGAGAAGCTCAGCGACCTGCCCATCGTGGGCGACGTCCGCGGCGACGGGTACTTCTTCGGCATCGAGCTGGTCAAGGACAAGACGACCCGCGAGACGTTCGACGACGCGGAGTCCGAGCGCCTGCTGCGCGGCTTCCTCTCCCCCGCGCTCTACGAGGCGGGGCTGTACTGTCGTGCCGACGACCGCGGCGACCCCGTGATCCAGCTCGCACCGCCGCTCACGATCGGGCCGTCCGAGTTCCGCGAGATCGAGCAGATCCTTCGCGATGTGCTGACCCGCGCGCAGGGGGTCCTCTAGTTCCCCGCGGTGCTCCGCCTCGCCAGCAGCGCGAGGTGGAGCGCCGCGAGCGTCTCGCCGTCGTCGAGGTCGGCGTCCAGCAGATCGCCGATCAGCGTGATCCGCTGGTAGAACACCGACCGGGAGAGATGGCTGGCGGATGCCGCCGCAGAGCGGTTTCCCGGATGAGCGACGAGTGCGCCGAGCACGTCGAGCAGATCGCCTCGGCGTTCGCGGTCGTACGCGACGAGGGGTGCGAGCATCCGCTCGCTGTGCGCGTGCAGGCGGTGGTCGTCGCGCAGAGAGGCGACCAGGCGCTCGAGCGGACGATCGTCGACGCGACGCACCCGAGCGCCCGCGTCGGAGCGATCGCTCGCCGCCAGGTCGCGCGCGGCGCGGAGGGAGGAGAGCAGATCGAGCACGCCGTCGGCCGGCGGCCCGACGAAGACCGCCCGCTCGCCGCCCGCGATGCGGACCACCAGCTCATCGGTGAGCATGTCGGATGCCGGCAGCGACAGCAGCGCCACGTCGTCGTCGCCCACCCGGGCGGCCACCACGGCGCATCCCGCCTGCCTGGCGCGATACGCGAGCTCGCTGGCCGAGCGTGCGCCGCGAGCGACGATTCCGTGGCACTGTCGATCCGCGACGGCGAAGCCCCCGGCGGCGAGGCGCGCGGCGATGTCGTCGGGGCTCGCGAACCGCGCCCCCAGCAGGTCGTCGATGATGCCGCTCTGGGCGAGCACCGACCACTCGGCGTCGCCACCGTCGGCGAGGCACCCGAACGCGAGCGCGGTCGCCCCCTGCTCCAGCACTGTGAGGCGACCCGCAGGATGCGCGGGTCCTGGCAGCGCCAGGAGCGTCCCCCACCGCACCCCTCTCGCCTGCACCGGGACGCGATCGGCATCCCCGAGATCCCTCAGCGCCTCGGCCACCGGCATCCGCAGCGCCTCCAGCGCGATCACCTCGTGAGCGAGGTTCTCCAGGACGACAGGGGCGCCCAGCGCCTTCGCCGTCTCCGACACCACGACGTCGGCCGGGGCTCCCTGAAGGCTCAGCGCCGTGAACAGCTCGTGCAGTCGCTGGCGCTCACGAAGCGCGTCGGTCTGCGCCGCGATCAGCGCCCGGTGCACGGCCTCGGTGACCGTGACGAACTTGATCTCCGCGTGCAGCGCGATCAGCGCCAGCTCCACCTCGACGCACACGTCGATCACGGGATCGGGGACGCGCGCGTGCCCGGAGCCGAGCTCGACGACGATGCCCGCGATCCCCGCACGATGCAGCGCCTGTGCGAACGAGCGGAGCTCCCCCGCATCCGACGGCCACCCCGCCCCGGTGCTGAGCAGCAGCTCTCCGCCGTCGAGCAGACGGGCGACGGCGGCGCTGTCGGAGACATGCGCCCAGCGCACCTCGGCATCGAGGGCTCGTCCCCCGACGATCACCTCCGGAGAGCCTGCCTGCAGCACCGGCTCGGCGAGCACGTCCGCCACGGTCAGCAGCGCATCCCGTCGCGCCGGACGATCTGTCTGATCTGCGCCGAAGTCCTGACGTTCTGACATCGCTGATCGCTGTTCCCCTCTGTGATCATTGAGAAGTATCAGCGTATCGGACCCCGGTCAGAGTGTTCGATCAGCGCTTCCAGCTCGAAGGAGAACCGTGGACATCGTTCGTCACGTCATCGACGGAGTGGAGACCGCCGAGGCGGCCCGCACCGGCAAGATCTTCAACCCCGCCACCGGCGAGGTCGCCAGGGAGGTCGCGTTCGCGTCGACCGCCGAGGTCGAGACCGCCATCGCCGCCGCTGCCGCCGCTCTGCCCGCGTGGCGCGAGACGAGCCTGATCAAGCGCGCCGACGTGTTCTTCCGCCTGCGCCAGCTTCTCAAGGAGCGCACCCCCGAACTCGCCGCGATCGTCACCAACGAGCACGGCAAGGTGCTGTCGGATGCCGCGGGCGAGGTGTCGCGAGGCATCGAGAACGTCGAGTTCGCCGCCGGTCTCGTGCACCTGCTCAAGGGCGAGCGCAGCGAGCAGGTCGCCCGCGGCGTCGATGTGCACTCCGTGAAGCAGCCGGTCGGCGTCGTCGCCGCGATCACCCCCTTCAACTTCCCGGTCATGGTGCCGCTGTGGATGGTCGCCTCCGCGATCGCCTGCGGCAACACGGTCGTCCTCAAGCCCAGCGAGAAGGACCCGTCGGCGGCGATCTGGCTCGCGAAGCTCTTCCAGGAGGCGGGTCTGCCCGCCGGCGTCCTCAACGTCGTCAACGGCGACAAGGAGGCGGTCGACGCGCTGCTCGAGTCGCCGCGCGTGAACGCGATCAGCTTCGTGGGGTCCACCCCCATCGCCCGCTCGATCTACCAGCGCGCCTCTGCCGCCGGCAAGCGCGTCCAGGCGCTGGGCGGCGCGAAGAACCACATGGTCGTGATGCCGGATGCCGACATCGACGCCGCGGCCGACGCCGCGATCTCGGCGGCCTACGGATCCGCCGGCGAGCGCTGCATGGCCGTCTCGGTGCTGGTCGCGGTCGGCGACGTCGCCGACGACCTCATCGACGCGATCTCCTCGCGCATCCAGGGGCTCACGATCGGCGACGGAACGGATGCCGCGAGCGAGATGGGTCCGCTCATCACGCGCGAGCACCGCGATCGCGTCGCCTCCTACGTCACGGGCGCAGCGGCCGAGGGCGCGACCGTCGTCGTCGACGGCACCACTCAGCAGTTCGACTCCGACGGGTTCTTCATCGGCGTGAGCCTCGTCGACCACGTCCGTCCCGGCATGAAGGTCTACGAGGACGAGATCTTCGGCCCCGTGCTCTCCGTGGTCCGCGTGGAGAGCTATGCAGACGCCGTGGAGCTCGTGAACTCCAACTCCTACGGCAACGGCACCGCGATCTTCACGCGCGACGGCGGCACCGCACGTCAGTACGAGTTCGACATCGAGGTCGGCATGGTCGGCGTGAACGTGCCGATCCCCGTGCCGATCGGCGCGTACTCCTTCGGCGGCTGGAAGGACTCGCTGTTCGGCGACTCCCACATCTACGGCCCCGAATCGGTGCACTTCTACACTCGGTCCAAGGTCGTCACCACCCGCTGGCCCGACCACACCCCCTCGCAGATCGACCTGGGCTTCCCCAGCAACCACTGATCGGACACGGTTCTCGAAAGGCACCGACATGACGAACTACACCGACCGACACGGAGCCGCGCACGCGCTGCCCGACGCGGCTGCCGAGGCTCAGGTGCGTGCGGACGACCGCGGGCACGTCTTCCACTCGTGGAGCGCGCAGGGTCTCATCGACCCGCTTCCGGTCGCCGCGGGCGAGGGCTCGACGTTCTGGGACTACCAGGGCAACGCCTACCTCGATTTCTCCAGCCAGCTGGTGAACCTGAATCTGGGGCACCAGCATCCCGATCTCGTCTCCGCGATCCAGCAGCAGGCCGGGCGCCTGGCGACGATCCAGCCGTCCGTGGCGAACGACGTGCGCGGTGAGCTCGCACGGCTCATCGCCGAGGTCGCGCCGGACGGCATGGAGAAGGTCTTCTTCACCAACGGCGGCGCCGAGGCCAACGAGTACGCCGTGCGCATGGCGCGGCAGTCGACCGGGCGCCGCAAGGTGCTCTCGATGTACCGCAGCTACCACGGCTCCACGGCCACGGCGATCTCGCTCACGGGCGACCCTCGGCGCTGGGCGAACGACACCGTCGACTCCGGCGCCGTGCGCTTCTTCGGGCCGTACCTGTACCGCTCGCCGTTCCACTCGGAGACGCAGGAGCAGGAGGCCGAGCGCGCGCTCGCCCACCTCGAGCAGACCATCCAGCTCGAGGGTCCGCAGACGATCGCGGCGATCATCATCGAGACCGTCGTCGGCACCAACGGCGTCCTGATCCCGCCGCCCGGCTACCTGCGGGGCGTGCGCGAACTGTGCGACCGCTACGGCATCGTCTACATCGCCGACGAGGTCATGGTCGGCTTCGGTCGTCTGGGCGAGTGGTTCGGCATCGACGCGTTCGACGCGAAGCCCGATCTCATCACCTTCGCGAAGGGCGTGAACTCGGGCTACGTCCCGCTCGGCGGCGTCGTCATCTCGGACTCCATCGCGAAGGCGTTCGACACCGTGCCCTTCGCCGGCGGCCTGACCTACTCCGGTCACCCGCTCGCGTGCGCTGCCGGTGTCGCCACGTTCGAGGTGTTCCGTCGTGACGGCATCCTGGAGCGCGTGCGCGACCTCGGCGCCCGCGTGGTGGAGCCGACGCTGCGATCCTGGGCCGAGAAGCACCCGAGCGTCGGCGACGTCAGAGGACGCGGCCTGTTCTGGGCGATCGAGCTGGTGCGCGACAGGGAGACCCGAGAGCCGCTGGTGCCCTTCAACGCCTCGGGAGCGGATGCCGCGCCCATGGGCGCCTTCGCCGCCGCCGCGAAGAAGGCCGGCGTCTGGCCGTTCACGCACTTCAACCGCGTCCACGTCGCTCCCCCGCTGGTCATCTCCGAAGAGGAGCTCGTGCGCGGCCTGTCCGCGATCGACGAGGCCCTCACCGTCGCGGACGAGCACGCCGCGAGCTGACCCGTTGCAGAGAACTCCTCCCGAGCCGCACAGGTTCGGGAGGAGTTCTCGCGTTCGGGAGGTGACCTCTCAGCCACCCGCCATCGTGCGGGCGATGTCGGTCGCGGAGTCGCCGGCCTTCTTCAGCACCACGGCCACCAGCGCGAGCGCCAGCAGCGTCACGAGCAGCATGATCGTCGACACCGCGGCGATCTCGGGGCGCAGGCCGCTGCGCAGTGCGCTGAGCACGTAGACCGGCCACGGGGTCGTGCCCGAGACCTGGACGAACGCCGAGACGACGGTGTTGTCGAGCCCGAGTGTGAACGAGAGCAGGAATCCGGCGAGCACGGCCGGCATCGCGAGCGGCAGCGTCACCTTCATGAACGTGCGGAACGGCGGGGCGTACAGATCCGCGGACGCCTCCTCGAGCCGCGCGTCCAGACCCACCAGCCTCGCCCGCACGATGTACGACACGATCGCGATGGAGAACAGCGACTGCCCGACGACGAGCCGCACCGTGCCGTCGTTGAAGACGCTCATCCCCAGGTCCTGCCCGAGGAACACCATCCACGGCAGCAGCGCCACCGCATCCACGATCTCCGGCGTCACCGAGATCAGCAGCAGCATCGCCAGGAACCAGCCGACCCACCTGCCGGGCGTCCGCGCCATGGCGATGCCGGCGAGCGTTCCCAGGGCGGTCGCGAAGACCGCCGCGAGCAGGCCCGTGCGCAGAGACACCAGGACGGCGTCGCGGATCGCGGGCTTCGTGACGATGGCGGCGAACGAGTCGAACCCGAAGTGGTCCCACGACACGAGCAGCCGACCGACGTTGAAGGAGTACACGATGATCACGATGATCGGCAGGAACAGGAAGAGGAACACCAGAGTCGCCCAGATCGGCAGAAGGTGTCGTGCGATGCCGCGCCTGGTCATGATGCCTCCCCGAGGATGAGCCGGTTGCGTCGTCGCACCGGGATCGTGACGAGCCACAGCAGCAGCGCCGCCACCCCGATCGACAGGGCGATGGTGAGGATGAGCAGCACAGCCATCGCCGAACCGAGCGCCCAGTTCTGCGCCGTCTGGAACTGGCTGGCGACGATCTGGCCGACCATGTTGCCCTTCGCGCCGCCGAGCACGGTCGCGGTGATGTAGTCGCCCATGAGAGGGATGTACACCAGAAGGATGCCGGCGATGATCCCGGGGCGCGCCATCGGCACTGTGACCCGCAGGAACGTCGTGACGCTGTTCGCGCCGAGGTCCTTGCTCGCCTCGCGCAGCGGTCCGCTGACGCGGTCGAACGCGACGTACAGCGGGAGGATCATCAGCGGCAGATAGTTGTAGACGACGCCGAGGAGCACCGCCCCTCTGGTGTTGAGCATCTCGAGCGGGCCGGGGATGACGCCGATGAACTGCAGCGCCTGCGAGAGCCACCCCTCGGGGGCGAGGATCACCTGCCATCCGATGGTCCGCACCAGGAAGTTCGTCCAGAACGGCACCATGACGAGGGCGAGGAGCATCCCCCTCCGCGACGGCGCGGCCTTCACCGCGATCCAGTAGGCCACGGGCGCGCCGATCAGGAGGCACAGCAGCGTGCCGGTGACGCCGACCCAGAGCGTGTTCTGGAACGTCGTGAAGAAGGTCGGCGACAGCGCCTCGACGTAGCGGTCGAACGACAGCCTGTCGTTCGAGTTCGTGGCGAAGATGCTCGGCTTGTAGCCGAAGCTGTACCAGATCACCACGCCGATCGGCACGAGGAAGAAGATGATGAGCCACACCCACGCGGGGAGGGCGAGGCCGAAGCGGATCCTGAGCTTACGCACCGGCGGCCGCCTTCGTCGCGTTCCAGATCGAGACGATCCGCTCCTGCTCCTCGGTGAACTCCTGCTCGTGCATCGTCTCCACCTGCGTGTCGTCGAAGTAGACCATGTCGAGCCTCTCGAGCCCGGCGTCCTCCGCCTTCTTCTGCGTGCCCTGCACACCCGTGTCGTAGCCGATGTAGTCGACCTGCGCGAGCTGCACGTCGGGCGCGATCATGAAGTCGATGAACGCGTGGGCGGCCTCGGGGTGCGGTGCGCCCTTGGCGATCGCCCAGTTGTCCATCCAGAGCTCGGTGGCGGGGGCGCCGAGCACCCACTGCCAGCGTTCGGGGTCGTCGGACTCGTTCATGCCGGTGCGCGCGTCGCCGCTGTACGACTGCACGAGCGCGGCGGAGGCCTGCGGGATCACCTGCCCTCCCGGCGCAGAGTCGAAGGTCGAGACGTGCGGGGCGAGCTCCTTCACGAGAAATCTCTCGCACGCGTCGAGGTCCGCCTTCCTCGTGGTGTTCCAGTCGATGCCGTGCGACCAGAAGTAGATGCCGCACATCGGAGCGGGATCGTCGAGCAGCGACACCTTGCCCGACGCCTCGTTCTGCGCCGCATCGATGAAGTCCGCCCAGTCGGTCAGCTCCCTGGAGATGACGCGGCGGTCGTAGACGAACCCGGTCGTGCCCCATGCCTTGCAGATCGAGTACCTGTTGTCGGGGTCGAAGGATCGATGGATGAAGTTCGGATTCATCGTGGCGAAGTTCGGGATCAGGTCGAGGTCGAGCTCCTCGAGCAGTCCGTTCTCGGCCATCGGCGTGACGAACAGGCCGCTGGGCACGACGATGTCGTATCCGCTGGTGCCCCGCGCCGCGACCAGCTTCGCGATCAGCTCCTCGTTCGAGTTGAAGGCATCGACGACGATCCTGGGCCCCTTCTTCGCGCTGAACGCCTCGAGGATCTCGGGGGCGTCGTAGTCGCTCCACGTGTAGATCGACAGCTTGTCCTCGAGCGGACCGCCGTGAGCCTGCGGGGCTGCGCCGACCTGGCCGGGAGCGCACGCGGTGAAGAGCACCGTCCCGGTCGCGGCGAGCGCCGTCGCGAGGAACCCTCGCCTGGTCAGCTCGGTGCGGATGATGTGCGCCGCTCCGCGGTTCGCCAGCACGCGCACCGGGGGCGCCCCGGTCATGCGGCGGCCTTCGGCAGCGCGATGACGTGCGTCGCCGTGGCGGGGATGCCGTCGGCGGCGAACAGCCGCACGTCCGCGGCATCCCATACGCAGCGCACATCGTCATCCACCTGGATCCGCGGCGCCGTGGGGGCGGGCATCCTCGAGAGGAAGGTGGACTCGCCGCCGACCTGCACGGCGACCTGCAGGGTCTCGCCGAGGTGCGACACCCCGAGGACACGACCGGGGATGCCGGCCTCTCCCTCCGCCTCGAGGCGCACGTACTCGGGCCGAATCGCGGCCACCGCCGGCTGCCCCGATGCGACCCTCTCGCCACCCCACCGTCCGCCGATCACGCCGATCCCGGTGTCGAGGGAGGAGCCGTCGGCGCGCACGGCGCCGTGCACGAAGTTCTGCTGTCCGATGAAGGACGCCACGTACGCGGATGCCGGTTCGGCGTAGATCTCCGCGGGCTCGGCGAGCTGTTCGATGCGGCCGGCCCGCATCACCGCGATGCGGTCGCTCATCGACAGCGCCTCAGCCTGATCGTGGGTGACGAAGACGAACGTGGTGCCGAGCCTCGCCTGCAGCAACTTGAGCTCGAGCTGCATCTCCTCGCGGAGCTGACGGTCGAGCGCGGCGAGTGGCTCGTCGAGCAGGAGCACGCTGGGCCGGTTGATCAGCGCGCGCGACAGGGCGATGCGCTGCTGCTGCCCTCCGGAGAGCTGGGTGGGCTTGCGCTCGGCGAAGCGGCGCAACTGCACCATGTCGAGGGCCTCGGCGACGCGCTCGCGCTGCTCGGCCTTGGGCACCCTGCGCTGCTGCAGGCCGTACGCCACGTTCTCGGCGACGGTCATGTGCGGGAAAAGCGCGTAGGCCTGGAACACGGTGTTGACCTCGCGCTTGTGCGGAGGGAGGTCGAGGACGCTGCGACCGGAGATGCGGATGTCGCCGGCATCCGGGTACTCGAACCCGGCGATCATCCGGAGCGTCGTCGTCTTGCCGCAGCCGGAGGGCCCGAGCAGGGAGAGGAACTCGCCGGGCCGGATGTCGAGAGTCAGATGGTCGACGGCCGTGGCTGCGCCGTAGAGCTTGGTGACGCCGTCGATGCTGACGCCGCCGGTGGAATCGGGCATGAAGCCTCCCCATTGAGAATCACTGGGGGACAGTCAAACACACGAATCGCGCCAGGTACAGCGAAAACCGAGGCAAGTTGGGCTTCTCGCAACGATTTCCGTTGCGAGATTACGAATCAACGTGCGATCAAGTCGTTTACTTCGAATCGAAGTCGAACGCCTTGAGGAGCTCGACGACGGCCTTGTCGCGTTCGTCGCCGCCCTCCTCGAACATGTGCGTGACGTGCGTGCGCAGGTGGTTCTCCAGCAGGAGCCTGTTGAGGGATTCCAGGGACTTCTGGATCGCACGGGACTGCGTGATGATGTCCATGCAGTACTCCTCGTTCTCGATCATCCGCGCGACTCCGCGCATCTGGCCCTCGAGGATGCTGGTGCGGTGCAGGGCGCGCTTCTTGATGTCTTCGATCACGGAATCGAGCGTACTCGCGTGGGCCGGACGTCGGCCGATCAGCTCGAGAAGGGGTTGATGACCGCGAGCCCGGGGACGTCGAAGTCCTTCTCGTTGCGAGTGACGACGGTCAGCCCGTGGTGCAGTGCGGTGGCGGCGATGAGCGCGTCCGCCCACGGCCGCCGATTCGGCACGTTGAGCGCGGCGCACGTCCGCGCGATCTCGGGAGAGACGGGGAGGATCCGCGGGCCGAGGCTCTGGCGGATCACACTCAACCACTGCCTGAGCGCCCTCGCCTGCTGCGGGTCGCGTCTGTGAAGGCCGAGAACTCCGAGCTCCAACTCGTAGTCCGTGATCGCACTCATGTGCAGGGCGTCAGGGTCCACTCCTTCCATCCACGTCCGCGCAGCGCTTCCGATCTCTCCCCCGCGCCGCGCCTCGGAGAAGGTGTTCGTATCGACCAGATACATCGCTCAGAACTCGATCGGAGGGCGACCGAAGTCGTTCTTCCGGTCGGCGACGATCTCGTCGATGATGCGGTCGAACGCGCCGTCGTCGTGCGCGAGGTCGTCATCATGCATCGCGAGAAGCTCGAGCATCGACCCCGGTCGGGCTGGAACGATCCGTTCGTACTCCTCGATGCTGAGCAGCACATACGCCGGCTCGCCGTGCTTGGTGATCAGCACCGGCTCACCGTCGGCGACGCGCTGCGCACGCGCGACGGACTGATTGAACTCTCGAGCGCTCATGGTGAACATCGTGCACCTCGATTCAGAATGTAGTGATGGTACTACACAGGTGATCCTGTCTGGGCGCCGAGACGCTTCATCCCCCCGACCACGCCCCGCCCGGTGATCGCGTGAAAGGATGACTCCATGCCGCGAACACCGATGACGCAGCTCTCTCCCGCCGACCAGGGCCGACTGCGCGCGCTCCGCCGCATGAAGGCCGTCGCGCTCGGCGCGCTGATCTTCATGGCGCTCGCCTTCGTCATCGCCTTCGCCCTTCAGGAGCGCGTCGGCTGGCTCTCCTATGTGCGGGCCGCGGCAGAGGGCGGCATGGTCGGCGCCCTGGCCGACTGGTTCGCCGTGACGGCGCTGTTCCGGCATCCGCTCGGCATCCCGATCCCGCACACGGCGATCATCCCGAGCCGCAAGGACGAGATCGGCCGCACGCTCGGAGAGTTCGTGGAGACGAACTTCCTCGCGGCGGACGTCGTGCGCACGAAGCTCTCCAGCACCCCGATCGCGCTGCGGGCCGGCGAGTGGCTGCGCGAGCCCGCGCACGCCGAACGCGTCGGCACGGAGGGAGCGACGGTCGCCACCGCGGTGCTCAACGCCCTCAGCGACGACGACGTGCGCGACCTCATCACCGACCTCGCCCGCGAGCACCTCGTCGCCCCTGAGTGGGGCACACCGGCCGGAGTGTGGCTGGAGAAGATCGTCGCGGCCGACGCCCACCACGGCGCCGTCGACCTCGCCGTCGACAGCATCGCCACCTGGCTGAACGCCAACGCCGTCGCCTTCAACGGACTCATCTCCCGCCGCCTGCCCTCGTGGGTGCCTCGCCTGGCGCATCGGTTCGTCGACGAGACCGCCTACAACGAGGCCGTGCGGTTCGTGAACGCGGTGAAGGCCGACCCCCGGCATCCCGCCCGGCTCGCGATCGACGGCTACCTCACCCGCCTCGCCGACAACCTGCAGCACGACCCGGCGACCCGCTCCAAGCTCGAGAACGCGAAGGCCTCCCTGTTCGACAGTCCTCGGGTCGGCGCCCTCGCCGCCGAGGCGTGGAACACGGCGAAGAACGGGCTCCTCTCCGCCCTCGCCGACCCCGAGAGCGGACTGCGGCGACGGCTCGTGCAGGCGCTCCAGGAGGTCGGCGAGCGCCTCACGACGGATGCCGCGCTGCAGCACCGCGTCGACACCTGGGTATCGGATGCCGCGGTCTTCCTCGTCGACCGCTACCGTCACGACATCGCCTCGATCATCACCGACACCGTCGAACGCTGGGACCCGGCCGAGACCACGGAGAAGATCGAGCTCATGGTCGGACGCGACCTGCAGTACATCCGTCTGAACGGCACCGTCGTCGGCGCTCTCGCCGGACTCGCCATCTTCACCATCGCCCACGCCCTGATCCCCGGAGTCTGAACCATGGCACTGTCGCACGATCCCCGCTGGCCGCGCGCAGGAGGCTGGCCGGCCCTCGACTCCACGGCGGATGCCGTGCTGCTCGGCGTGCCGGTGTGGCGCACCTCGCTCTCCCCGACCGGCGCCCACGCGACCCCGGCCGCGATCCGCGAGGCACTGCCCCGCTACGGCGCCACGCTGATGGGGCCGCCGATCGTCGATCTGAACGAGGCTCTGCGCATCGCCGACGCCGGCGACGTCCACGAGCCGGACGGCGACGAGGGAGAGTCCGATGTGATCTCCCGCGTGCGGGAGCTCGCGGCATCCGCCGAGCTCGTGATCGCTCTCGGCGGCGACAACTCCCTCACCTACCCCGTGGCCCTCGGCGCCGAGGCCACCGGCCTCATCACCTTCGACGCGCACTTCGACCTGCGCGACGGCGTCTCCAACGGCACGCCCGTGCGCAGACTCGTCGAAGACGCTCCCGCTGCGGCCACGGTGGAGACCTCGCGCATCGACCCCGCGCGCATCGTGCAGATCGGCATCGCCGACTTCGCGAACTCCGCGGCGTACGCGAAGCGGGCGGCCGACTGGGGCATCCGGGTGATCACGCTCGACGAGCTGCGCCGCCGCGGCATCGACGACGTCGTCGCGGAGGCGCTGGAGATCGCCGGGGCCGGGGCCGCGCCCCGCGTGCACCTGGACATCGACGTGGACGTGTGCGACCGCTCGGTGGCGCCGGGGTGCCCTGCGAGCATCCCCGGCGGGCTCGCCGCCTGGGAGCTCCGTGCGCTGACGCGCGCCGTGGCCGCGGACCCCCGGGTCGTCAGCGCCGACCTGGCGGAGGTCGACGCGACGGCGGACGCCGACGACGCCCGCACCGTCCGCCTCGCCGCGCTCTGCGTGCTGGAGCTGCTCGCAGGACTGCACTCCCGACGGTGAGGATCGTCGTCTCCGGAACCCACGCGAGCGGCAAGAGCACCCTGATCGCCGACCTCCGCACCGCGCTGCCCGAGTACCTCGTGCTCGGGGACCCCTTCGACGACATCGACGACGACGCCCCCACCGGAGAGCGCAGCTTCGCCGCACAGCTGGCGGTCACCGCCGCACGGCTGCGCGAGACCGCGCACGAGCCCTCCGTCGTCTCCGAGCGGGGGCCGCTGGACTTCGTCGCCTACCTCACCGCCCTGGAGTCCCTGGGGCGCAGCGACGGGTCTCTTCTCGCCAGAGCCACGGAGATCGCAGTCGCCTCCCTGCGCGAGATCGACCTCGTCGTCGTGCTCCCCCTCGACAGGCGGCATCCGATCCTCGTCCCCGACGATGAGGACCCCGAGCTGAGGGACGCGATGGACGATGCGCTCCTGGAGATCGTCGACGACCTCGAACGCGACGGAGCCCTGCCTGCTCTCCTGGTCGTCTCCGGCGATCCGCAGGAGCGCCTCGCGCACGTGCTCGAGGCGGTCAGCGCACCACGAGCTCAGGGGTGATCAGGGCGTGCGCCGAGCCTGACTGGACACGGCGCGGGGCGACGACGTCGCCCGTCGGACCCATCATGAGCTCCAGGATGGCCGCGGCCACGTCCTCCGGGCGCTGCTCGACGCTGGAGAACCCCAGCGCCTCCGCGGTCGGGGTGTTGTCGAAGCCGATGACGGGAACCGACCGCCGCGCGTCGGAGAGCGCGAGAAGAGCGCCGACGGCGAGCGAATCGCTCGCGCAGACGACGGCGTCGGCATCCAGTCCCTCGTCGAGGGCGCGCGCGACGCTCGCCCTCACCTGCGGCACCGAGTCGTCGGCGACGACCCGTGCACCCTTCGCGCCGGCCGCGCGCATCGCCTCGATCCACCCGCGCTCGCGGTCGTCGCCCGTGCCGGAGCCGGATGGCCAGCCGAGGAACGCGACACGGCTGCCGAAGGTCAGCGCGTGCTCCGTCGCCGCGCGGGTGCCGGCCGCGCCGTCGACGTCGACCCACAGGTGCCGCGGGTCGGCGATGTCGTCTTCTCCCCACGGCCGTCCGAACGAGATGAACGGCAGTCCCGAATCGTCGAGCCGGCCCACGCGGGGGTCGTCGCGCATGGTGCCGGTGATGATCGCCGCGTCGATCTCCGACCCCTCCCACAGCTCCGCGAGGCGGGCGATCTCCTCCTCCGGAGTGCGAGCGGCGTAGACGAGCATGCGCATGCCCCGCTCACTCGCGTGCTCGGTGATGGCGTGCACGAACCTGTCGAGCACGACTCCGGAGATGCCGCCGACGTAGGGGTCGAGGCGGATGCCGATGGTCGAGCTGCGCCGCAGTCGGAGCTGTCGCGCGGCGGCATGGCGTCGGTAGCCGAGGGCGTCGATGGCGGCGAGCACGCGCTCCCTCGTGGCCGGACGCACGATGTCTGGAGTGTTGAGCACGTTCGAGACCGTCTGGCGGGAGACTCCGGCGTGCTCGGCGACGTCTTCGACAGTGGGCGCCTTCGCCATCGCACCTCCTCGTTCACGGCCTGGGTCACAGGTGCGGGGTTGACACTTCCGCGCCCTCGCCCCTAGCCTATTCCACACAGGATTTGATCGTTCAAATTCCTACCCTTCCCGAACTCGCACGAGCCGCACGCGGCCGTCGCCCGCAGTGACTCATCAAAGGAGAGAGACCATGACACGGCACATCACACGCGCAGTCCTCGGCACCGGAGCGGTGCTGATCAGCAGCACCCTGGTGCTCACCGGCTGCGGATCCGGCTTCTCCGGAGGAGACGCGAAGCCGGATGCCGGCGGCCTCACCTCCTCCGACGACGCGCTCACCGTCCTCATCGGCTCCTCGGGCGATGCCGAGACCGCCGCCGTGCAGAAGGCGCTGGACGACTGGACCGCGAAGTCCGGCACGAAGACCTCCCTCCAGGTGGCCAGCGACCTCAACCAGGAGCTCTCCCAGGGGTTCGCCGCGGGCAAGCCCGCCGACCTCTTCTACCTCTCCACCGACCAGATCGCCGGCTACGCATCGAACGGCTCTCTGAAGGCCTACGGAGACGACCTGAAGAACAAGGACGACTTCTACCCCTCGCTCGTCGAGAACTTCACCGTCGACGGCGACTTCTACTGCGCGCCGAAGGACTTCTCCACCCTCGCGCTCGTCATCAACACGAAGATGTGGGCGGATGCCGGCCTCTCCGACGCCGATCTGCCGAAGACCTGGGACGATCTGGCGTCCGTCGCGCAGAAGCTCACGACGCCCGAGCACGTGGGCCTCGCGTTCGGCGCCGAGTACCAGCGCGTCGGCACCTTCATGGCGCAGGCGGGCGGCGGCCTCGTGAAGGACGGCAAGGCCATCGCGAGCGACCAGGCGAACGTCGACGCTCTGACCTACGTGAAGTCGCACCTCGCGGACGGCACCTTCGCCTTCGCCAAGGACGTCGGCGCCGGATGGGGCGGGGAGGCTCTCGGCAAGGGCTCCGCCGCGATGGTGATCGAAGGCAACTGGATCACCGGGGCGATGACCAACGACTACTCGTCCGTCGACTACACCGTCGCGGAGCTCCCCGCCGGCCCCAGCGGCCAGGGCACCCTGCAGTTCACCAACTGCTGGGGCATGGCGGCCGACAGCCCCAACCAGAAGGCTGCCCTCGACCTCGTGGAGTACCTCACGAGCGCCGACAGCCAGCTGGCCTTCTCGAAGGCGTTCGGCCCCATGCCCTCGATCAAGTCGGCAGCCGACGCCTGGACGGCCGACAACGCCGCCCTCGCCCCCTTCCTCGCGGGCGCCGACTACGCGCAGTTCCCGCCGAACCAGGACGGGGCGGCCGACGTCGTCTCCGACTTCAACGCGCAGCTCGAGTCGCTGAAGACCGCCGACCCCGCGACGATCCTCGACTCCGTCCAGTCCAACCTCGAAGCGGTCGTCAAGTAACCATGACCGCTCTGGCCACGCCTCGTCGCGGCGGATCCTCCGGGCTCCGCCGCGGCGAGGCCGCAGCCGGGTGGCTGTTCACCGCGCCGGTGATCGCCATCCTCGGCGTCTTCCTCCTCGTCCCGGTGCTCATGGCGCTGTGGGTGAGCGTCTCCGACTGGGCGGGCCGCGGAAGCCCCCTCGCCGGCTCGGTGTCGTTCGTCGGCGCCGACAACTACGCCGCGGTCCTCACCGACGGCGGACTCGCCACCAAGGACTTCGGCACCGCGCTGCGCAACAACGCCTGGTACGTCGTGCTGGTGGTGCCGCTGCAGACGGCGCTCGCGCTGTTCCTCGCGGTCCTCGTCAACAGGGCGATGCTGCGCGGCCGCGGCTTCTTCCGCACCGCCTACTACTTCCCCTCCGTCACCAGCTCCGTCGCGATCACCGTGCTGTGGATGTTCCTGTTCTCGGCGAGCGGAGCGGTCAACGACGTGCTGTCCTGGTTCGGCCTCAACGGGCCGAACTGGTTCAACGATCCGCGCGGCATCCTGCATCTCCTCCTCGGTGACAGCGGACCCGCTGCGCTCGCCCAGGGCGGGATGCTGGGGGTCTCCTGGTGGGACTGGCTTTCCGGCCCGTCCATCGCGATGAGCGCCTACATCCTGATGGCGGTCTTCACGACGTCCGGGACGTTCATGCTGCTCTTCCTCGCCGGGCTCCAGAACCTCGGCGGCGACGTCGAGGAGGCAGCGATGATGGACGGCGCGAACGGCTGGCAGCGCTTCTGGCGGATCACCCTCCCCCAGCTCCGGCCGACCCTGTTCACGGTCCTGACCCTCGGCCTCATCGGATGCTGGCAGGTCTTCGACCAGATCTACGCCGGAACCCGCGGCGCGCCGAGCAAGACCACCCTGACGCCCGCCTACCTCTCCTACCAGTCGGCGTTCAACAACCAGGAGTGGGGCCAGGGCGCCGCGATCGCCTTCATCCTCTTCGTGATCATCGTCGTCTTCACTCTCGTGCAGCGCTGGGTGCTGCGCGACCGCCCCGTGTCCCCGCGCCGCATCCGCGCGTACCAGGTCACGGAGAAGGGCGGTGCATCATGAGGCTCTCCCGCAAGCAGCTGACCTGGCAGATCGTGCTGTACGCCGTGCTCATCGGGCTCGCGCTCATCTACATCTACCCCTTCCTGGTCCAGGTCGCGACGAGCTTCAAGACCGACGAGGACGCGGCATCCAGCGGCATCTCGCTCATCCCCCAGGTGTGGACCTTCGCGGCCTATGAACGCCTGTTCGCGAACTCCGACTTCCCGTCGTGGTTCGTCAACAGCGCGATCGTGACGATCTTCGTGACGGCGGGCCGGGTCTTCTTCAACTCGCTCGCGGGGTACGCGCTCGCACGTCTGCACTTCCGAGGGCGGGGCGTCGTCTTCGCGGCTCTGGTCGCCGTCATGTCGGTGCCGGCGGTCGTGCTCCTGATCCCCAAGTTCCTCGTGATCAACCAGCTCGGGATCTTCAACTCCTATGCGGGGATGATCCTGCCGCTGCTCGTCGACGCCGCCGGGGTCTTCATCATGAAGAACTTCTTCGAGTCGATCCCGGTCTCCGTCGAGGAGCAGGCGCGCATCGACGGAGCCGGCACGTTCCGGCTGTTCTGGTCGGTCGTCCTGCCGATGGCGACCCCGGCGCTCGTGACGATCGTGATCCTGTCGTTCCAGGGCTCGTGGAACGAGCTGAGCCATTTCATCGTGTCCACCAACGATCCCGCTCTGACCACGCTGACGAAGGGCGTCGCCTCGCTCGCGAGCGGCCAGCTCAGCCAGGGCACGCAGTACCCGATCAAGCTCGCGGCGGCGCTCCTCATGACGATCCCCGTCGCCGTGATGTTCTTCATCTTCCAGCGCCGCATCATGAACACCACAGAAGGAGCCGTCAAGGAATGACCCCCACCCCGCCGCTGCAACCGCTGCTGCACGACGCAGTGATCGCCCTCGAGGCGCCGACCCAGGTGTGGTCGGATGCCGAGGGGCGCATGGGAACCGCACCCATCCACGGGGTCTATCACGGCGACGTGCGGCACATCAGAGCGATCGACGTCGCCGTGCGCGGCACCGAGCTGGAATCGATCGGCTGCGCCTCCCCCACCCCCCGCCGGGTGCTCCTCGTCGACGTGCTGCGCGGCATCGACGACGACTCGGCCGACCCGAAGGTGCGGCTCGACCGCGAGCGCACCGTGACGGCCGGCGCGTTCTCGGAGCGTCTCCGCGTCTCCGCTCACCTCGATGACGGTGTGCCCGTCGACCTCACGGTGCGCATCGTCCCCGACTTCGCGCCCATGCAGGAGGTGAAGGCCGGGCTCTCCGCCGAGGCGTCCTGGTCGTGGGACGGCGCGGTCTGCCGTGCCGACGAGGCGTCCTTCACGCTCGCCGCCGCCGGAGCGACCGTGACCGCCGACGAGCACGGCATCACGTTGACCTGGGGTGCGGTGATCCCGCCGCACGGCTCGCTCGATCTCTCCTGGTCGGTGACCATGGACGATCCGACGCTCGTCGTCTCCGCGGCAAACCCCGCGGAACCCCACCGGTTCCCCTCCCCGGTCGACCCCCGAGCTTCCCGCTGGCTGGACAGGGCGACCGCCGATCTCGACGCGCTGCGGCTGGCTCTGCCCGACCACCCCGACGATGCGTTCTACGCCGCGGGCGCCCCGTGGTTCTTCACCCTGTTCGGCCGCGACTCGATCTGGGCGGCGCGACTGGCTCTCGCCGCCGCGCCGGAGATGGCGGCCTCGACGCTGCGGGTGCTCGCCCGCCTGCAGGGGACGACGACGGATGCCGACTCGGCGGAGGCCCCTGGAAAGATCCCGCATGAGCTCCGCAGCGGCATCCTCTCCCTGCCGAACGAGGGCGTGCACCTGCCGCCCCTCTACTTCGGCACGGTGGACGCGACGCCGCTGTGGGTGTGCCTCCTCGCCGACGCGCGGGACGCGGGGATGCCCGACGACGAGCTGCGCGAGCTGCTTCCCGCCCTGCGTGCGGCGCTGGACTGGATGATCGTGCACGGGGACGCCTCGGGCAGCGGCTTCATCGATTACGCCGACGAGTCAGGGCACGGCCTCGCCAACCAGGGCTGGAAGGACTCGGGCGACTCGATCCAGTGGCGCGACGGCCGGCTCGCCGACGGTCCGATCGCCCTCAGCGAGGTGCAGGCGTACGCCTACGAGGCGGCGATGCGCGGGGCCGGGCTGCTCGATCAGCTGGGAGAGACGGGCGGCACCGCGCTGCGCGAGTGGGCGGCCGATCTG
Organism: Microbacterium sp. LWH10-1.2; assembly: GCF_038397765.1. Lineage (NCBI taxonomy): Bacteria > Bacillati > Actinomycetota > Actinomycetes > Micrococcales > Microbacteriaceae > Microbacterium > Microbacterium sp. LWH10-1.2. The sequence continues at coordinate 650,675 of NZ_CP151638.1, read as the reverse complement.
CGGGCCCGCTTCCGCGCCGCGTACTGGGTGCGCACCGAGGAGGGGCACTATCCCGCCATCGCGCTCGATGCGCACGGGGCCGCGGTCGATTCCCTGACGAGCAACATCGGCCACCTGATCGGCACCGGCATCCTCGACCCCGAGGAGGAGCGCGCCTGCGCGGCTCTGCTCACGGGCCGGTCGATGTCCAGCGGCTTCGGCATCCGGACCCTCTCGACAGGAGCCGCCGGCTACTGGCCGCTGAGCTATCACGGCGGAAGCGTGTGGACCCACGACACGGCCATCGCCGTCCACGGCATGCTGCGCGCCGGTCTCGCCGACGAGGCGCGTGCGGTCGCGGCGCAGCTGATCGACGTCGCCGAGGGATTCGACTACCGGGTCCCCGAGCTGCACGCCGGCGACGAGAGGGTGCCCGGCGGGCGCCCTGTCCCCTACCCGGCTGCGTGCCGCCCGCAGGCCTGGTCGGCCGCCGCGGCAGTGGTCTGCGCTCGCGCGCTCGCCTGAGCGGACGGGGTCGTCCACTCAGGCGACGACGACCCCGTCCTTCCACACCTGGTCCACGAGCGGCACGCCGGGACGGTACGCCAGGTGGATGCGCGTGGGGGCCTTCAGCAGCACGAGATCCGCACGATACCCGGGGGCGATGACGCCGACGTCGTCGCGGCGCAGCGCCGCCGCGCCTCCGGCGGTGGCAGCCCAGACCGCCTCGGCCGGCGTCATCCCCATGTCGCGGACGGCGACGGCGATGCAGAACGGCATGGAGCTCGTGAAGCTCGACCCGGGGTTGGTGTCGCACGCGAGCGCCACCGTCACGCCCGCGTCGATGAGACGCCGGGCGTCGGGATAGGGCTGGCGCGTGGAGAACTCCACGCCGGGCAGCAGCGTCAGCACCGTGTCGGACCCTGCGAGCGCCTCGACGTCGGCATCCGTCAGGTAGGTGCCGTGGTCGATGGATGCCGCGCCCAGCTCGACGGCGAGGCGCACACCGTCGCCGGGGCCGAGCTGGCTCGCATGCACGCGCGGCGCGAGTCCGCGGGCGATGCCCGCTTCGAGGACCCGGCGGGACTGCTCCACCGAGAACGCACCGGTCTCGCAGAACACGTCGATCCACTTCGCGTGGGGAGCGCAGGCGTCGAGCATGGGCCCCGTGACGAGGTCGACGTACTCGTCGCCGCGGTCCGCGTACTCGGCGGGCACCACGTGCGCGCCGAGGAACGTGACCTCCGGCGTCACCTCCGCGGCGAGGCGAACGAGCCGCTCCTCGTCGACGACGCTCAGGCCGTAGCCGCTCTTGATCTCGACGGTCGTCGTTCCCTGAGCGCGCAGCTCCTCGATGAAGCCGCGCAGACGCGCACGCAGCTCATCGTCCGTCGCGGCCCTGGTCGCGGCCACCGTGGAGCGGATGCCTCCCGCCGCGTACTTCTGCCCGGCCATCCGCGCCTCGAACTCGACGGCGCGATCGCCGCCGAACACGAGGTGGCTGTGGCTGTCGACGAATCCGGGGATGACCGCGGCGCCGCCGGCGTCATCCGTCTCGTCGGCCTGAGGGGCATCGGCCGCAGCGCCGACCCAGACGATCCGCCCGTCGTCGATGAGGACGGCGGCGTCGTGCAGGGTTCCGGTCGGGTCGCCGTCGGCCGAGCGGACGTTGGTCGTCAGCTCGCCGATGTTCGTGATCAGCACGGTCATCCGGGGTCTCCCTTCCGTGAGAGGTCAGAGAGCGTCGCCTGCCGGGGTCCGGGGCGACGTCCTCTGACCTCTCATGAGGTTGTCACAGTCAGAGCATCGGGACCTTGAGGCCGCGCTCACGGGCGACCTCGCGGGCGTGCTCGTAGCCGGCGTCGACGTGGCGCATGACGCCGGTGCCGGGGTCGTTCGTCAGCACGCGCTCGAGCTTGTCGGCGGCGAGCGCTGAGCCGTCGGCCACGGTGACCTGACCGGCGTGGATGGAGCGGCCGATGCCGACGCCCCCGCCGTGGTGCAGCGACACCCAGGAGGCGCCCGATGCCGTGTTCAGCAGCGCGTTCAACAGGGGCCAGTCGGCGATCGCGTCGGAGCCGTCCTTCATGGCCTCGGTCTCGCGGTACGGGGAGGCGACGGAGCCCGAATCGAGGTGGTCGCGGCCGATCACGATCGGAGCCGACAGCTCGCCCGACGCGACCATCTCGTTGAACCTGAGTCCGGCGAGGTGGCGCTCCTTGTAGCCCAGCCAGCAGATGCGGGCGGGAAGACCCTCGAAGTGGACCTTCTCGCCGGCCTTCTCCAGCCAGCGGTGCAGAGCGGCATCCTCGGGGAACAGCTCGGCGATCGCACGGTCGGTCTTGCGGATGTCCTCGGGGTCGCCGGAGAGCGCAGCCCAGCGGAACGGGCCGCGGCCCTCCTCGAACTGCGGGCGGATGTACGCCGGCACGAAGCCGGGGAACTCGAACGCCCTGTCGAAGCCACCCAGCTGGGCCTCCGCGCGGATCGAGTTGCCGTAGTCGAACACCGCGGCCCCCGCATCTTTGAAAGCCACCATGGCCTCGACGTGCGCCGCCATGGCGAGACGGGAGCGACGCGTGAACTCCTCGGGGTCGCGCTCGGCCTCGGCCTTCCAGTCCTCGACCGAGATGCCGATCGGCAGGTAGGCGAGCGGGTCGTGTGCGCTGGTCTGGTCGGTGACGATGTCGATCGGGACGCCGCGGCGGAACAGCTCGGGGAAGACCTCGGCGGCGTTGCCGACGATGCCCACGGACAGCGCCTCGCCGGCCTCCTTGGCGGCCACCGCCCGAGCGGTGGCCTCATCGAGATCGGTGTAGTAGACGTCGAGGTAGCCGTGGTCGACGCGACGGGCCAGACGGGTCTCGTCGACGTCGACGATGAGCACGGCGCCGTCGTTCATCGTGACGGCGAGCGGCTGCGCGCCGCCCATCCCGCCGGCGCCGCCGGTGAGCGACAGGGTGCCCTTGAGCGATTCCCGTCCGAGCGACCGAGCGACGGCGGCGAAGGTCTCGTAGGTGCCCTGCAGGATGCCCTGCGAACCGATGTAGATCCACGACCCGGCCGTCATCTGCCCGTACATCATGAGACCGAGCTGCTCGAGACGGCGGAACTCGGGCCAGTTCGCCCAGTCGCCGACGAGGTTGGAGTTCGCGATGAGAACGCGAGGAGCCCACTCGTGCGTGCGGAACACGCCGACCGGCTTGCCCGACTGCACCAGCAGGGTCTCATCGGGCTCGAGCTCGTCGAGCGTGCGGACGATCGCGTCGTACGCCTCCCAGTTGCGAGCGGCCTTGCCGGTGCCGCCGTAGACCACGAGGTCCTCGGGGTGCTCGGCGACCTCGGGGTCGAGGTTGTTCATCAGCATCCGCTTGGCGGCCTCGGCGCCCCAGCTCTTGGCGGTGCGCTCGTTGCCGCGCGGCGCCCGGATGTTCGTGTGGGTGGTGCTCATTTCGCGTGCTCCTTTGCGATGCGTGCGATGGCGCCGGACTGCACGAGGGCGGTCACGGCCTCCATCTCGGGAGAGAGGAAGCGGTCGGGGCCGGGTCCGGCGGCGACCGTGCGGACGAGGTCGCGGACGGCGGCGGTGGCCGCTCCGGCCTGGAGGGGCGCGCGCAGGTCGAGGGCGCGCGCGCCGGTGAGGATCTCGATGGCGAGGACGCGACCGAGGCCGTCGATCGCACGGCGCAGCTTGCGTCCGGCTGCCCAGCCCATCGACACGTGGTCCTCCTGCATGGCCGACGACGGGATGGAGTCGACGGATGCCGGGACGGCGAGGCGCTTGAGCTCGGACACGATGCCGGCCGCCGCGTACTGCGCGATCATGAGACCGGAGTCGACGCCGACCTCGTCGGCGAGGAACGGCGGGAGGCCGTGGTTGCGCGCGGGGTCGAGGGCGCGGTCGGTGCGGCGCTCGGAGACGGAGGCCACATCGGCGACCGAGATGGCGAGGAAGTCGAGGACCGCCGCGACCGGGGCGCCGTGGAAGTTGCCGTTCGACTCGATGCGTCCGTCGAGCGTGATCACGGGGTTGTCGATGACGCTGGCGAGCTCGCGGTCGGCGATGGTCGCCGCGTAACCTGCGGTGTCGCGCGCGGTGCCGTGCACCTGCGGCGTGCAGCGCAGCGAGTAGGCGTCCTGCACACGGCCGTCCTCCGGGCCCTTGTGGCTGTGCACCATCGGGGAGTCGCCGAGGAACGCGCGCAGGTTCGCGGCGGAGGTTCCCTGACCGACCTGCGGACGCAGCGCCATGAGGTCGGCGGCGAACACGGCGTCGGTGCCGAGCTGCGACTCGATCGACATCGCGGCCGCGATGTCGGCGGTGATCAGGAGCTCCTCCAGGTCATGCAGTGCGAGCACCAGGGTGCCGAGCATGCCGTCGGTGCCGTTGATGAGGGCGAGGCCCTCCTTCTCGACGAGGGTGAGCGGCTCGATCCCCGCAGCGGCGAGCGCCTCGGATGCCGGGAGCAGCGTGCCTGCGGCGTCGCGGACGTCTCCCTCGCCCATGGTGGCGAGCGCGATGTGCGCGAGCGGAGCGAGGTCGCCGGAGCAGCCGAGCGAGCCGTACTCGCGCACGATCGGGGTGATCCCCGCGTTGAGGAGTGCCGCGTAGGTCTCGACGACGACCGGTCGCACGCCGGTGCGCCCCGAGGCGAGCGTCTGCAGGCGCAGCAGCTGAAGGCCGCGCGTGACCTCGCGCTCGATCTCCGCGCCGGTGCCGGCGGCGTGCGAGCGGATCAGGCTGGCCTGCAGCTGCAGGCGGCGCTCGGGGGCGATGAACGTCGTCGCGAGCGCGCCGAAGCCGGTGGAGACCCCGTAGTGCGGGTTCGGGTCCGCGGCGAGGCCGTCGATCACGGTGCGGGTCTCGGCGACGCGGGCGAGAGCCTCGGGGGCGATGACGACGGGGGCGCCGTGTCGGGCGACGGCGACGACGTCGGCGTGGCGCAGGGGCTCGACGCCGACGAGAACGGGGGACTGATCACTCATACGTCGATTCCACACCGTCGCGGTCGCGCGCGGCACCGGTTCATGCCATCCTTTGTCTGTGATACCAGACATATCGGATGCCGCCTCCGCCCAGGTGCCGGCGGCGGAGAACACGCTCCGCATCCTGCGCTACCTCGCCGGACGACCGGCGCCGGTCGCGGCATCCGCCATCGCCAGGGAGCTCGCACTCCCCCGGTCGACCGTGTACCACCTGCTGACGACGCTCGCCGCGCACGGCTTCGTCCTCCATCTCCGCGAGGAGCGGCGCTGGGGTCTCGGCACCTCGGCGTTCGAGCTCGCCGGCGGCTACGCACGGCAGCAGCCCCTCGCCCGTCTCGGGCGTCCGCTCGTGGCCTCCCTCTCCGATCGCCTCGGCGAGAGCACGCACCTCGCCGTGATGAGCGGCGGAGACGTGCTCTACATCGTCGAGGAGCGCGCTCCGCGACGGCCCGCGCTGATCACCGACGTCGGCGTGCGGCTCCCCGCGCACCTGACGGCGTCGGGGCGCGCCATGCTCGCCTCCCTCCCCCGTGAGCAGGTGCGCGCGCTCTACCCGAGTGCCTCCTCGTTCCCCGACCGCACCGGCCTCGGCCCCCGCAGGCCGGGTGAGCTCCGCGAGCTCCTGCGCGAGGTGCGCGCCCGCGGATACGCCACGGAAGACAGCGAGGTCGCCGACGGGCTGCGCAGCGTGGGCGTCGCGGTGCGCGATCACGCCGGATGGCCGATCGCCGCCGTGGCCGTCACCTGGGCGGACGGCGACCTCGACGAGAGCGCTCTGGCGGATGCCGTGCGCGACACCGCGGCGACGCTGGAGTCCCGCCTGAAGCGCTGAGTATCGGAATGTCGCAGACCTGCGACACGATGGCGACAGTCCCGCCACACCCACTGGCTACTGTCGAAGCATGACCTCCTCGACCAGCACCATCCGTCGCCGCGGCCTCGTTCTCGGCCTGGCCGCGACCCTCCTCGTCACCGGCTGCGCAGCCGAGCCGGCCTCCGGCGGGAAGAAGCCGCCCGCGTCGTCCACTCCATCGGCCTCCGCTCCCCGCACCTCCGTGGTGCCGGGGTACGACGTGGGACAGTTCCCGGCCGTGCCGCTGTTCGTGCTCCCCGATCTGGCGCTGCTCGACACCTCGGCATCCGCCTTCACGATCGAGGTGAACGACGCGCTCTCCGACATCCCCGGCGTCACGGCCACCCCGGCGCACTGCGATGCGTCGGGCGGCGTGGTGTCCGGCAACGGCACGTCGTTCCTCTACGGCGACGGCTCCGGCACGTTCACCGGCGCTGACGGAACCGTGCAGAACTTCGGCGACGGGTCCGGCAACTCCACGATCAACGGCGTCACGATCCAGAACTTCGGAGACGGCTCGGGCAACTACTCGGACGGCACCGTCACGATCCAGAACTTCGGCGACGGCTCAGGCAATTACTCCGACGCGACGAAGACGGTGCAGATCTTCGGAGACGGGTCGGGCAACTACTCCGACGGCGCCGTGACGATCCAGAACTTCGGAGACGGCTCCGGCAACTTCTCCGACGGGACCGTCACGATCCAGAACTTCGGAGACGGCTCAGGCAACTACTCCGACGGCAGGATCAGCATTCAGAACTTCGGAGACGGCACCGCGCTCGTCGACGGCGAGACGGTCGACGCCGACAAGCTCCCTCCCGTGCCGAAGCTCGGCTCCTTCCCTCCCCTGGGCGCACTCGCCCCGATCGAATCCTGCGGCACGACGCTCACGTTCGACGATGGCGTCCTGTTCGACTTCGATCGGAGCGACATCCGCCCGGACGCGGCCGCCACCCTGGATGCCGTCGCCGAGGTGTTCGGCTCACTGTCCGTCGCCCAGGCACAGGTCTCGGGCCACACGGATGCGATCGGCTCGGACGACGCCAACCAGAAGCTCTCCGAGGACCGAGCTCAGTCCGTCGTCGCGGGGCTGGAGAAGCGTGGCGTGACGGCCTCGCTCACTGCGGAGGGCTTCGGCGAGTCCCGCCCCGTCGCTCCCAATGAAGTGGACGGAGCAGACAACCCCGCCGGTCGGCAGCTCAACCGTCGGGTGGAGATCTTCATCCCGGCGACGTTCTGAAAAGACGAGAGGATAGAACCATGCGAGCACCGCGTCTGATGCCCCTCCTCCCCCTCGCCCTTCTCGCGGCGGGGTTGACCGGATGCACAGTGGGGATCGTCGATCCGTCCGAACCCTCGCAGAAGGCCCCCACGCAGGAGCAGACGTCGCAGGCTCCGGATGCCGAGAAGGAGACGCCGGAGGCCGAGACGCCCGCGACCTCCGGGCTGAGCACCGACGGGCAGGAGGAACGCGATCGGCTCATCGCCACGGCCACCACCACGATGCCGTGCCCTGACGGTCCGCTGACCGCCGACGGCGCGATCGTTCGGGTCGAGGGCGCATGCCCCGAGCTCGTGATCGAGATCGACGCGGGCGTCGTGATCGCCGACGACGTCGACGAGCTCACACTCGAGGGCAGCGGGACCATCGTGTACGCCGAGAACCTCGGCGTCGTCACGGTCACCGGCAGCGCGAGCTCGATCTTCTGGTCGGGCGCCACCCCGACGGTGCACGACAGCGGCTCGTCCAACACGCTGCGAAAGGGCTGAGCATGGACGCGCCGGACCGCCCGCGGATCCTCATCGTTGACGACGACGAGGCGATCACGGGGGCGCTCGGTGCGTTCCTCGGGCGCAGCGGATTCGACGTGCGCATCGCGGAGGACGGACGCGCAGGCCTCCTCGAGGTCGAGCGCGACGCCCCTGACCTCGTCGTGTGCGATGTGCTCATGCCCCATGTCGACGGGCGCGAGTTCGTGCGCCGCGTACGTGCGCGCCAGCTCTGGCTGCCGATCATCCTGCTCACCCAGGTGGGCGAATCGTGGGAGCGCAGTGCCGCGCTCGACGAAGGCGCCGACGACTATCTGAACAAGCCCTTCGATCCTCACGAGCTGATCTCCAGGATCCGCGCCGTGCTGCGCCGTACCGAGCAGGGCGCCGGCTCGCTCCGTTCCGCGCCGCGACTGCGCGCCCTCGACCTGACGCTCGACCGTACGGCGCGCAGGGTATGGCGCGGTGATGCAGAGCTGACGCTCACGCCCAAGGCGCTGACGCTGCTCGAGTACCTCATGCTCCACCCGCAGGAGGTCCACACGCGCGAGCGCCTCCTCTCCACCCTCTGGGGCTTCGACTTCGCCACGTCGAGCAGAGCCGTCGATCACCGGATCGCCGAGCTCCGACGGGTTCTGGGAGACGGGCGCTTCATCGAGACCGCGCAGAGCATGGGCTATCAGTTCGTCCCGAAGGTCGTGGCCGGATGAACCGCCGCGGCGACGTCGCCCTGGGCATCGCGACCGCCGTGCCGGTGACGCTGTGCACGCTCGCGGCCGGCGGGATGCTGGTGGCCGGAGACGAGCGACTCCTGACGATGAGCACGACCCTTCCTGCCGCGACCTTTGCAGCGGGGCTCGTCCTGTCCGCGGTCCCGCTCACCGTGCTGGTGGCGCGCAACCGCGCCCGGCGCCGCGACGTCCGAAACGACGCGCGCGCGAGGGATGCGGCGGATGCGGCAGCCCTCCACGAGCGCGCGACCCACCAGCGCTTCCTCGCCCGGCTCGATCATGAGCTGAAGAATCCGATCACTGCGATCCGTGCGACCGCCGTCGCGGCTCAGGACGGCTCGCAGACCGACGCGTGGCGCACGATCGACGCCCAGGCCGCGAAGCTCAGCACTCTCGTCCGCGATCTGCGGAAGCTCGCCGAACTGGAGACGCGGCCGCTCGACAGGGAGCGGGTCGACCTTGAGCAGCTGCTGAACGAATCCGTCACCGCGCTCGCGCAGCAGAACCCGACGGCCGGCGCCAGGGTCGTCCTCGCCGTCACCAGGGTCCCGTGGGCGGTCCCGCCGCTCTCCGTCGACGTCGATCTCCTCTCCGTCGCGCTGGACAACGTGCTGGGCAACGCCGCGAAGTACTCCGAGTCCGGCCCCATCGAGGTGCGTCTGCGTGAACAGGACGGCTGGGCGGTCATCGAGGTGGCGGATGCCGGTCGCGGCATCCCCTCCGCCGATCTGTCCACGGTGTTCGACGAACTGGCACGTGCCCAGAACGCACGCGATGTGAGCGGCTCAGGCATCGGTCTCACGCTCGTGGCGACGGTGATGCGTCGTCACGGCGGCGACGTGTCGATCCGTTCGGCAGAAGGCGCCGGCAGCGTGCTGACGCTTCGCCTGCCGATCGCCCGCTGACAGCTCGAGCCGCACACACTGCGTCGACACTGAAGATCCGTTAACGCAGAAGAGCCACCCGGTGACGGGTGGCTCTTCTCACTGAGCGTGCGACGTACTGCGCACACGATCTGTTTTGTTCGTGTATATGCAAAATGGCCACCCAGCGATGGGTGGCCATTTTGACTAAAAGGAGTCCGGCGGTGTCCTACTCTCCCACAGGGTCCCCCCTGCAGTACCATCGGCGCTGTGAGGCTTAGCTTCCGGGTTCGGAATGTAACCGGGCGTTTCCCTCACGCTATGGCCGCCGAAACACTATTGATGTTTCAATCAGTACACAACATGTGCACGAAAAAGTTCGTGTGTGTTGTGTGGTTCTCGACCGTACATCGAGAACCACTCAGTGGACGCGTAGCACCTACAAACGGTGTGTTATCAAGTCATCGGCTTATTAGTACCAGTCAGCTGCATGCATTACTGCACTTCCACATCTGGCCTATCAACCCAGTAGTCTGGCTGGGAGCCTCTCACCCGAAGGTATGGAAGTCTCATCTTGAGGCCGGCTTCCCGCTTAGATGCTTTCAGCGGTTATCCATCCCGAACGTAGCTAATCAGCGGTGCTCCTGGCGGAACAACTGACACACCAGAGGTTCGTCCAACCCGGTCCTCTCGTACTAGGGTCAGATCCTCTCAAACTTCCTACGCGCGCAGCGGATAGGGACCGAACTGTCTCACGACGTTCTAAACCCAGCTCGCGTACCGCTTTAATGGGCGAACAGCCCAACCCTTGGGACCTACTCCAGCCCCAGGATGCGACGAGCCGACATCGAGGTGCCAAACCATGCCGTCGATATGGACTCTTGGGCAAGATCAGCCTGTTATCCCCGAGGTACCTTTTATCCGTTGAGCGACAGCGCTTCCACAAGCCACTGCCGGATCACTAGTCCCGACTTTCGTCCCTGCTCGACCTGTCAGTCTCACAGTCAAGCTCCCTTGTGCACTTACACTCGACACCTGATTGCCAACCAGGTTGAGGGAACCTTTGGGCGCCTCCGTTACTTTTTGGGAGGCAACCGCCCCAGTTAAACTACCCACCAGGCACTGTCCCTGAACCGGATTACGGTTCGAAGTTAGATATCCAGAGTGACCAGAGTGGTATTTCAACAATGACTCCACAAGAACTAGCGTCCCTGCTTCACAGTCTCCCACCTATCCTACACAAGCCACACCGAACACCAATACCAAGCTGTAGTAAAGGTCACGGGGTCTTTCCGTCCTGCTGCGCGTAACGAGCATCTTTACTCGTAATGCAATTTCGCCGAGTTCGCGGTTGAGACAGTTGGGAAGTCGTTACGCCATTCGTGCAGGTCGGAACTTACCCGACAAGGAATTTCGCTACCTTAGGATGGTTATAGTTACCACCGCCGTTTACTGGGGCTTAAATTCTCAGCTTCGCCTTGCGGCTAACCGGTCCTCTTAACCTTCCAGCACCGGGCAGGCGTCAGTCCGTATACATCGTCTTGCGACTTGGCACGGACCTGTGTTTTTAGTAAACAGTCGCTACCCACTAGTCTCTGCGGCCACCACACCCTTTTCGGAGTAAATCCGTATAAGTGGATGGCCCCCCTTCTCCCGAAGTTACGGGGGCATTTTGCCGAGTTCCTTAACCACGATTCTCTCGATCTCCTTGGTATTCTCTACCTGACCACCTGAGTCGGTTTGGGGTACGGGCAGCTAGAACCTCGCGTCGATGCTTTTCTTGGCAGCATAGGATCATCCACTTTTTATCCGCATCGTGTCTCAGCCTATGTGAGAGACGGATTTGCCTATCTCTCGGCCTACGCACTTGCACCAGGACAACCATCGCCTGGCTTGGACTACCTTCCTGCGTCACACCTGTTAATACGCTAACCGCACCAGCATGGGGTCGTACGCTAGGCCCCACGGCGGATCCCGAAGGATCCAATGTGAGGATTCAGATACTTAGCACTACTGGATTAGTTTGGGCGGTTCTTCGCCGGTACGGGAATATCAACCCGTTGTCCATCGACTACGCCTGTCGGCCTCGCCTTAGGTCCCGACTTACCCAGGGAAGATTAGCTTGACCCTGGAACCCTTGGTCTTTCGGAGGACGTGTTTCTCACACGTCTTTCGCTACTCATGCCTGCATTCTCACTCGTGTAGCCTCCACGGCTGGTTTACACCGCCGCTTCGCTGGCCACACGACGCTCTCCTACCCATCAACACGGCTGGACCACGAAGGCCTACCAATAATGTCAATGCCACAACTTCGGTGGCGTGCTTGAGCCCCGTTACATTGTCGGCGCGGAATCACTTGACCAGTGAGCTATTACGCACTCTTTCAAGGGTGGCTGCTTCTAAGCCAACCTCCTGGTTGTCACAGCAACTCCACATCCTTTCCCACTTAGCACGCGCTTTGGGACCTTAGTTGGTGGTCTGGGTTGTTTCCCTCTCGACTATGAAGCTTATCCCCCACAGTCTCACTGCTGCGCTCTCACTTACCGGCATTCGGAGTTTGGCTGACGTCAGTAACCTTGTAGGGCCCATCGGCCATCCAGTAGCTCTACCTCCGGCAAGAAACACGCAACGCTGCACCTAAATGCATTTCGGAGAGAACCAGCTATCACGAAGTTTGATTGGCCTTTCACCCCTATCCACAGCTCATCCCCTCAGTTTTCAACCTAAGTGGGTTCGGTCCTCCACGACGTCTTACCGTCGCTTCAACCTGGCCATGGATAGATCACTTCGCTTCGGGTCTAGGACATGCGACTGAATCGCCCTATTCAGACTCGCTTTCGCTACGGCTACCCCACACGGGTTAACCTCGCCACATATCGCTAACTCGCAGGCTCATTCTTCAAAAGGCACGCTGTCACACCTACCAGGGGTGCTCCAACGGTTTGTAAGCAAACGGTTTCAGGTACTATTTCACTCCCCTCCCGGGGTACTTTTCACCTTTCCCTCACGGTACTTGTCCGCTATCGGTCATCTGGGAGTATTTAGGCTTATCAGGTGGTCCTGACAGATTCACACGGGATTTCACGGGCCCCGTGCTACTTGGGATACTCTTCGCGCCACGGTTGGCATTTCGACTACGGGGTTGGCACCCTCTATGACCGGCCTTTCAAGACCGTTCGTCTATACCATCGTGTAACGCCGCCACCTCGGCAGAGATGACTGAAAAGTCCCACAACCCCCAACGTGCAACGCCTGCCGGCTATCACACACGCTAGGTTTAGCCTGTTCCGGTTTCGCTCGCCACTACTAACGGAATCGCGGTTGCTTTCTCTTCCTGTGGGTACTGAGATGTTTCACTTCCCCACGTTCCCTCTACCCGCCCTATATATTCAGGCGGGAGTCACTAGGTCGGCACGCCGCCCAGCGGGGTTTCCCCATTCGGACACCCTCGGATCAAAACTTGCTTATCAGTTCCCCGAGGCTTATCGCAGATTGCTACGTCCTTCTTCGGCTCCAGATGCCAAGGCATCCACCGTTTGCTCTTAAAGACTTGAAATCACATGAGTTTGAATCAAAACTCGACCCCACCCGAAGGCGGGATCAGAAATTGACTAATGATCTTTAAGATCATCTATCGCAACAACCCGAAGGCTGTTGCAAGATGCTCGCGTCCACTGTGTAGTTCTCAAAGTACGGGCGGTACCCCTCACCACTTCCCACCAGGGGAAACAACAAGAGGCCCAGAGGTACAGACACGCAACCCCGAAAGGCCACGACGTCCGGTCCCTCAGGACCCAACAGCGTGCAGACACCGACCCCTCCCCCCAGAACTTTCCCACCGCAAGCGGCGTACTCATTCCGAGAAAAGATCTCGATGCCATGTCAAATGTTCCACCCATGAGCTCCCAGCGAAGAACGTATGCCTTCGATCTGGGTTCTGGACACCTACAAGAGGTGTCAGATGCTCCTTAGAAAGGAGGTGATCCAGCCGCACCTTCCGGTACGGCTACCTTGTTACGACTTAGTCCTAATTACCGATCCCACCTTCGACGGCTCCCTCCACAAGGGTTAGGCCACCGGCTTCAGGTGTTACCGACTTTCATGACTTGACGGGCGGTGTGTACAAGACCCGGGAACGTATTCACCGCAGCGTTGCTGATCTGCGATTACTAGCGACTCCGACTTCATGAGGTCGAGTTGCAGACCTCAATCCGAACTGGGACCGGCTTTTTGGGATTCGCTCCACCTCGCGGTATTGCAGCCCTTTGTACCGGCCATTGTAGCATGCGTGAAGCCCAAGACATAAGGGGCATGATGATTTGACGTCATCCCCACCTTCCTCCGAGTTGACCCCGGCAGTATCCCATGAGTTCCCACCATTACGTGCTGGCAACATAGAACGAGGGTTGCGCTCGTTGCGGGACTTAACCCAACATCTCACGACACGAGCTGACGACAACCATGCACCACCTGTTTACGAGTGTCCAAAGAGTTGACCATTTCTGGCCCGTTCTCGTATATGTCAAGCCTTGGTAAGGTTCTTCGCGTTGCATCGAATTAATCCGCATGCTCCGCCGCTTGTGCGGGTCCCCGTCAATTCCTTTGAGTTTTAGCCTTGCGGCCGTACTCCCCAGGCGGGGAACTTAATGCGTTAGCTGCGTCACGGAATCCGTGGAATGGACCCCACAACTAGTTCCCAACGTTTACGGGGTGGACTACCAGGGTATCTAAGCCTGTTTGCTCCCCACCCTTTCGCTCCTCAGCGTCAGTTACGGCCCAGAGATCTGCCTTCGCCATCGGTGTTCCTCCTGATATCTGCGCATTCCACCGCTACACCAGGAATTCCAATCTCCCCTACCGCACTCTAGTCTGCCCGTACCCACTGCAGGCCCGAGGTTGAGCCTCGGGATTTCACAGCAGACGCGACAAACCGCCTACGAGCTCTTTACGCCCAATAATTCCGGATAACGCTTGCGCCCTACGTATTACCGCGGCTGCTGGCACGTAGTTAGCCGGCGCTTTTTCTGCAGGTACCGTCACTTTCGCTTCTTCCCTGCTAAAAGAGGTTTACAACCCGAAGGCCGTCATCCCTCACGCGGCGTTGCTGCATCAGGCTTCCGCCCATTGTGCAATATTCCCCACTGCTGCCTCCCGTAGGAGTCTGGGCCGTGTCTCAGTCCCAGTGTGGCCGGTCACCCTCTCAGGCCGGCTACCCGTCGACGCCTTGGTGAGCCATTACCTCACCAACAAGCTGATAGGCCGCGAGCCCATCCCCAACCAAAAAATCTTTCCAACAAGTAACCATGCGATTCTTGTTCGTATCCAGTATTAGACGCCGTTTCCAGCGCTTATCCCAGAGTCAGGGGCAGGTTGCTCACGTGTTACTCACCCGTTCGCCACTGATCCACAGAGCAAGCTCTGCTTCACCGTTCGACTTGCATGTGTTAAGCACGCCGCCAGCGTTCATCCTGAGCCAGGATCAAACTCTCCGTAAAAAAGAAATGCATACCCCACCGGGAAAACGGTGACGCAGCGAGTTTGATGCTGACCAAAGAGACAAATTCATTGCTGACTTCATCCGAATGCCAACCCCCCAAAAGAAGGGCTGGTCTTTGATCCAAAGGAATCTCACCTAGCCGAAGCTAGATCGAGGTTATTTGGCATTTGACAAGTGCACGCTGTTGAGTTCTCAAGGATCGGACGCTCCCCCGACCCAGTCATCACAACCAGGCCCGAAGGGCAACTTCTCAATCTTACCGGAGCAATTCAGGCTGTCAAATCGACACGCCGGAAGCTCGGGAGCTGATGTTATTGCCAGGCGCTTACCGCGCCGAGGCAACTCGACTAGCTTACCCGATTCCGTTTCGCTGTCAAATCGACGCGATCCGGAATCCGGAGCCCCACATCAGACAGAAGTATGTCTGCGATCTTCTCCGAGGAGCTGATCGTGTGGGGGTGGTTCTCCGCTTGAGGGGGGTAAGGCTCTCGGCCTCTCCGCTTCCCTGTGGGGCGAACAAGTAATAACTTACGTGGATCCCGGGCCTCCGGCAAATCAGGGCGGTCCGCCGGGCGTGTCGCGCGCTGACGCCGCGGTGCTCCCCGATGGCGCGAGGAGCACCGCGGCGCTCACCCCGCCCCGATGATGCGCTCCACGAACCAGAAGAGACCCATCACCCCGACGACTCCTGCCACCCACAGGCCCACCGACGGCACGCGTCTGCGCAGCAGCACGAAGACCGGGAACACCACGGCGATCACCAGGAGCTGGGCCATCTCGATGCCGAGGTTGAACACCAGCAGTGCTCCGAGCAGCGACCACGAGAACGGTTGGTCGATGCCGAGGGCGCCGGCAAAGCCCACGCCGTGCATGAGGCCGAACGAGAACACGATCGCGAGTCTGACGAGGTCGTCTCGGCCGATGCCGCTTGCGCGCTGGACAGGTACACCCTGCGTCGCGACCGCCTCGGCCGTCGCCCTCTCCTTGAGCGCGACACCCGTTCTCGCTCCCCCGCTGCGCGCGGGCTCCGTGGCAACGGATCCGGTCGCAGGCATGCTGTGCATGGCACCCGCACCTCTCTCCCGTCCGGTCTTCCTGGCTGAGCGCACCCCACGCAGTTCCCAGAACGCGACGACCGCGATCGAGAGAGCGATCGCCGGCTCGACGAGCCACGACGGAACACTCACCACTCCCAGCGCGGCGAGGATGAATGTCACCGAGTGCGCGACCGTGAACGCGGTCGCCGCGAGGACGATGTCACGAAGGCGGCGTGATCCGACGATCAGGGCGAGGAGGAAAAGCAGGTGATCGGGCCCCAGCAGCAGATGTTCGGCACCGAGCACCAGGAACTCCCCCATCCGGGAGCCCCAATCCGTGGTCGTGCTCATGGTCGGATGCGTGTCGGTGTCGAGGTTGGCGACTCCCGACCCGGAGCGCACGTCGTAGTCGACGATCGTCGTCGTCATCCCGCCCGGCGCCGTGCCGGGGAACAGGCGCGTCGTGATCTCATACGCGACAGGCATCGCGGGCACGCGATCCGAGCAGTCGGCCTCGATGACGATGCGCGCGTGGGGCACGCCGTCACGGCTCACGATCTCGTACGGCGACGTCACCGCACTGGGACAGGCCACTGCCGTCGATCCACCGACGGGTGCGATCGAGAAGCGCGGGAGGACGTAACCGTCGACTGTCTCCGAGTGCCGGTCCAGAATCGCCGTCGTGAGCTTGTCGGGGTCGCGGCCCGACTCCTGCACGTCGGCGAATGCCTCTTCTTCGAACGCCGCATCATCCATAGCCCGCGCACCGTCGGTGGCGAGGAGGACGTACTCGACGTCCAGTACCGTGCGCACCACGCCGCGCTCCGGCTCGGTCACGGACGCGTAGACGGTCGCGGAGTAGCTGTGCGCCGCGGCCGGAGCCGCCGCCAGCATGACGCTGACGGCGACTCCGGCGAGCGCGATCATCCCCGCGAAGAGACCGCGGACACGCGGCCGTTCGCGTCGATGTCCGCGGAACCCGCTCATCCGTGGATCCTCGAGACTGCGCGGCGTCGGATCAGAACCGCCCCCGCGGCGAGCAGCAGCCCCGCGATGCCGATGGCGAGCGTCGGCAACGCCTCGCCCGTCGCGGCCAGCGCACCGTCTCCTCCCGATGCGCCGTTCGCACCCGCGGATCCCGTGCCTCCGCCGGGGTTCGGGCTCCCCGTGCCCGGATCGACGCCGCCGCCCGGCTGCTCGGGATCCGTGCCGCCATCGGGAGCCGCGACGGCCGTGACCGTGAAGGTCTGCTGGTTCTGACGCGCCGCGGCATCGGTCGCGACGTACTTCAGCGTGTAGGCGCCGGGGAGCGCCGGAGTGAAGGCGTAGCCGCCGCCCGGCAGCGCCGCCGCCGCGAGAATGCCTGCGGCCGGAGCCGCGCGTTCGACCTGGACCGGCGACCCATCGGGCCCGGTGACCTCGAGTGTCGAGTTCACGCGACCCGAGTTGTCGACCGCGACCGCCGGAGGAGCTGCGTAGACGCGTCCCACCACGGCGTCCGGGTCGGGCTCCGGAGCGACGCGAACCAGCGGCGGCATCGTGTCGAGCGCTGTCAGCTCGCGCGTGGCGATCCGGTACACGTCCTTGTCGGCGAGCGGCGCGCTGTACAACTCCACGCCTGCGACGCGTCCGTTCATCGTCGCATCGTTCAGGGAACCCGAGCCGTTCGCGTCTCCGCCGATCACCATGTAACGCGCGGACGGAGTCGACGGCTTCACGGCGAAGGAGACATCCTGCGTCTCGATCTTCTTCGCGCCGTTCACGTAGAGACGCGCATCGTGGCCGTCGTACCAGGCGGTCACGTGATACCACTGACCGTACTTCAGTTCGACCGTCGGACGAGGGGTCGCGTACCAGAACTCCAAACGGTATGTGCTCTCACCCGTGCCGACGGCCTCGAGGCCGATGCCTCCGCTCTGCATCCCGCCGAAGACGTCGACATACCCGCCGGCGATGGAGTCGATGCGGAAGGTCGCGTCGAGGGTGAACCCGTCCTGCAGCAGGTCGTATTCGGCATCCGACCAGAGCGGTGTGCGCACGGCGGACTCCGCCCCCTCGGAGCCGATGGCGACCTCCGACCCGAACTCCGCATCCGCCTCGATGGTGAGCGCCGAGCCCACGCTGAGCGGCCGGGCCGCCGGGGAGGAATCGGTGGCGACACCACCCGCGAAGCCGACGTCGAGCAGATCCGCCGACGGGATGGGAGCCTTCAGATCGTCATAGGTCAGCGAGCTGGGATCGAAGGGCACGTCCCCACCTGATCCTGCCGGAGTGGTGAACCGAGCGGTGAGCGCGGCACCCTGCTTGCCCCACGCGTTGATCGGGGTCACACGCACCTCGTACTCGCGCTGGGGGTCGAGGTTCCACACCTCGTGACGACGATCGGCCGGCATGGGCAGGTTGTAGAAGCCCGACCACTGGAGGAACGAGTTCACCTCCTCGCCCGTCAGCACGTCCACCGTCGCGTAGCGGTACTTGTGGACGATGTCGCCGACCGTATTCGGTGCCGGAACCGCCTGCGGGAACGAGACCATCGCCTTCGTCGCGGCGATGTCTGCGACGTTCAACGCTGCGCCGGCGGGCCAGACAGGTCCGCTGGACTCGCTCGCGCGGCGGGTGTTGTTGAACGGGAAGCGTTCGTCGTAGCTCTTCGCCGTATCCACGGAGTCGGCCACGTCCCAGGTCCACGTCTGATCGATCCACTGGTCGGACAGCAGGTCGTAGTTCTTGATCGTCACCACCGTTCCGGTGATCTCCACGATCGCAGTCTGACGATTGTCTCCGGCGTCATCGGGCGTGCTGTCGTTTCCTCGGCTGGTCGGGCTCGAGTTGATGACGCCGGACTCGAACTCGTAGTAGGCGAGCGGCGGCGCGTTCACGGTCGTGAATCCCTTGTCGGACTTGGCGCCGGCGCGATTCTCCTGGCCCTGCCAGATCGACGTGGGGATGTTCTGCGGAGTGTGGATGTGGCCGCCCCACACGACGGCCTGCGGGAAGTCGTCGAAGACCGACTGGAGGCTGTCGCCGCATCCGCTCGACAGCCCCGTGCCGTACCACTCGTTGGACACGTAGTGCGTGCACTGCAGCGGGTGGTGCACCAGGACCATCACAGGCTTCGAGGGGTCCTCCGCGGTGTCTGCGGCGAGCCGCTGGCGGAGCCATGACTGGGCGTAGGCGTAGTTGCCGCTGTTTGCGGCGGAGGGCTTGCCCGTGACGGGATCGAGCGTCCCGCTGCCGGGCGAGACGGTGATGACGTGGTAGCCGTTGACGGTGTAGTCGGCGTTGGGCTTCTGTCCGCCGGTCGCCTGGGAGAACAGGTCGTACGAGGCGATGCCCGAGACGTCATGGTTTCCGAGAGAGGCGATGGCGGGGATGCCGAGGGATGCCTTGGAGTCGATGGTCTGCTTGAGCCCGTCGAACTCCGCCGGGGTGGCGCTGTTGGTGAGGTCTCCCACGAACAGGGCCGAGTCGACCCCCTCCTGCCCCCAGAAGTCGTAGGCCTCGGACAGCTCACCCCAGTTGTCGTGGATGTCGCCGATCGCCGCGAAGCGCACGTCGGGCTCTCCTGCGGCAGATGCGCGGGCGGATTCCGCATCGGGCGCAGCCGACGCCGCTGTCTCGGGATCTCCCGCCACCGACACCGTCCGGGTCTCGGAGCTGACGCCTCCCGACGCATCGGTCACGGTGTAGGACACGTCGTAGTCCCCCGGCGTCGACGGCTCGAACCGATAGCCGCCGGTCTGCTGTGCCATGAGCATCGTCACCACGCCGGTGGGATCGACGACGCTCACCACGACCTCCAGAGCCGATCCGTCCGCGTCGACGGCCGCGGCGGTCGGGAGCGTCACGGCCGCACCCACGCGGCCGGACGTCGGAGCCTCGCCGTCGAGTCGGATGATCGCGGACACGTCATCCGCGGGGCGCGGAGTCTCCTGCCCGTCGATCGTCGATGCGACGCGGGACGACACGGCCGCCACGGGCGAGGCACTCGCGGCGAGGGGGAAGGTGGTCGCCGCCACGCACGCCGCGAGCGCGATGGCGGTCACGGGCACGACAGCACGTGCACGGCGGCGGGGAAGGTCGGGAACGGGGGGCCTGTAGCGAGACACGGGGATCCTCACAGAGACGAGAAGCGAATCGGACAGCGCCCAATCGACTCTCTGAAGGTGACATCCCGGTGAACGGGGCGCGAAGCGACGATGTCGACGTCCCCGTCGGAGGGGAATCCAGCGGCCCGGTGCGCACAGCGGGCGCCGACCGTCAGTCTCCGCCGGGCAGGGCGGCAGAGCCGAACGCCTGCGCCTCGAACGAGATCGTGTAGGGCGCGTATCGGTCTTCGGCGCACTCCACGGGCCTGCCGTTGGCAGCGAAGGTCTCGCGGCGCACCTGAAGCACGGGACTCGATCTCCGCACGCCGAGGAGAGAGGCATCCATCGTCGCGGCAGGAACCGCCTCGATGCGGTGGTTCCCGGACGAGACCACGATTCCCGCGTCGGCGAGCACGGCGGTCGTGGAGACGACGTCGTCCTCGACCTCGGCCATCGCTGCGACCACCCACGGCGCCCAGGTCGACCGTTCGACCATCACCGCGCGCCCGTCGAGCGTGCGCACGCGGACGAAGCACAGCACCTGCGCCTCCGTGCCGATGGAGAGCAGCCTCGCCTCCCGCGGTGTCGGATGCCGGAGCGTCCTCTCGACGATCCTTCCGCCGGGGACGCGTCCACGGCTGTACGCCCACTGTGTGAACGACCGCATCCTGTCGAATCCCTGCGTCTGACCGGGCTGCACGTACCAGCCCGCACCCCGCCTCGACTCGACGAGTCCCTGTCGCGCCAGCGTCGCGAGAGCCGTGCGCACGGTGCGACGGGAGACGCCGTGAGCGGATGCCAGCTCCATCTCGCTCGGCAGCACGCCGCCGACAGGATACTCGCCCGTGAGTATCCGCTCACGCAGGCGCAGAAGCACAGTGCTCATCGCGAGGTCAGGGCGGCGCCCTGCCGTCGCTCGGTCCGTCTCGACGACACGATTCACCTTATCGCCGTCAGGCGGAGGGACCTTCGCACTCCGTCGTCGGTCGAGCTCAAAGATTCCGCCTCGGTGGACCTCGGAGGTTCCGCCGCCGGTGCTGCGCTCCGGCTCCTCCCCGAATCACTCAGCCGTACAGACGAAGGAAGCCCCCTCCGGGCTGCGCTCGGAGGGGGCTTCCTTCATCTGTGGACCTAAGGGGATTCGAACCCCTGACCTCCTCGATGCGAACGAGGCGCGCTACCAACTGCGCCATAGGCCCTTGACGTCATCTACGTTATCACGCTGAAGGAGACGTCTGCGCCGACCGGGTCACCCTGCCGCACGGCGGGCGAGCAGGTCACGAACGTGCGCTTCGATCTCCGCATCATCCACGAAGCCCATCCTCGTGTACGGCGAGGAGGCCGCCGGCATCTGCACCGGCGCCGTGGACGCAGCCATCTGCTCTGCGCGATCACGGAGCTCGGCCATGCGCGCGGCCTTGCGCAGTTCCTCCTGCGCATCGATCTGCGCCAGAGCGACCTGTGCGCGCGAGCCCGCCCTCGAGACGAGAGGCTCGGGAAGCGGACGCGGAGTCCACGTGGCCGGACCCTGATCGTGAATCGGAGGTGCCGTGCGCGGTGCTGCCGGCTCAGCGATCGGCGCCGCCGACCGTCGCGACGCACGAGCGGCCACGGAAGACATGCGCTGGAGCATCACGCTCGCGACAACGACGAGAGCGCCGCCGCCCCACAACAGCCCCGACGCCTGCACGGCGATGAGCTGCCACACGCCGAACGCCGCTGCGGTGAGACCGATGAGCAGAGCCGAGGTCGCGATGAGGCGCAGCCTGCGGCGGGCGCGCGCTTGCCGGACCACCGGGTCGGCCTTCGTCGCCGCGAGCTGCTCGCGCAAGAGCACGAGTTCGGCGGACTCCTTCTCCGACTGCACCCTCTTGGCGAGCTTCTGCTGGGCGAGCGCGGTCCGAGCCGTCAGCTCGAGATGCACCTCACCCGGGGTCTCACTCGTCTCGGCGAGGACGCGCAGGGCCTGATTGAGGCGGACGGCGTTGCGCTCAGCCGCGTTGTACTGGAAGCGACCGCGCCACGAAGGCAGCAGATAGAGCATCCACAGGAGCACAGCGACGAGGACGATCACTCCCCCGCTCAGCACCGGCCCATCCATAGCCACAACGGTACGGGGAACAGGGCGGCGCGCCTCGCACCGCGCGGGCGCGTGTCGCGATCGGATCGCCTATTCAGATGGCGAAGCGGTCGGCGGGAGGGATGGTGGCAGCATCCGGCGGCACCTGGCCGTTGATCCACCGAGCCAGTACCCCCTGGGGCACGTCCTCCTTGGTCAGCGCGAACGCATAGTGGTCGCGCCAGTCCCCGTCGATGTGGATGAAGCGCCGCCGCAGCCCCTCGTATCGGAACCCGAGCTTCTGCACGACCCTCAGGCTCGCCGCGTTCTCGGGACGGATGCAGATCTCCATGCGGTGCAGGCCGTACTCGACGAAGCACGCGTCGGTCACGAGCGCAACGGCCGTCGGCGTGATGTTCCTGCCCGCGAACCTCTCGCTCACCCAGTACCCGATGGTCGCCGAGCACAGCGAGCCGCGCGCGACGCCCCATACGTTGAGCTGTCCGGCGATCTCGCCGTCGTACTCCATGACGAAGGGATATCCCGCCCCGTCCCGATACTGCTGGAGAAGACGCCGGATGCTCAGCCGCATGTCGAAAGAGACGGATCCGTACGGGACGGTGGCCTCCCACGGCTGGAGCCAGGAGCGGTTGGCCAGCAGCTCATGCTGCAGGGCGCGCGCGTCGCGCGTGCGGACCAGCCTCAGCTCGATCGGCCCGTGCCGCATCCCCGTCGACAGATCCATCCGCGCACTCCCGACGTCCGCGTCGCCTACAGGCGCTCCGCGAACTCCTTCAGCCACGGTCGCAGCTCGGGCCCGAGGTCATCACGGTCGGATGCCAGCTGCACGATCGCCTTGATGTAGTCGACGCGGTCGCCCGTGTCGTAGCGGCGACCACGGAAGATCACTCCGACGACCCCGGGGCCGCTCGGGTCGGTCGCGAGCACCTGCAACGCATCGGTGAGCTGGATCTCGCCGCCCTTGCCCGGCTCGGTGTGCTCGAGGATCTCGAAGATCGACGCGGGCAGCACGTAGCGGCCGATCACGGCGAGGTTGGACGGAGCGTCCACCTGCGCCGGCTTCTCGACGAGGCCGGTGACGCGCACGGCATCCTGCCCTTCGATCTCCTCCACCGCTGCCGCGCCGTACATGTGGATGCTGGCGGGGTCGACCTCCATGAGGGCGATGACCGCGGCGCCGGAGCGCTCGTGCTCGGCGATCATCTCGGTGAGCAGCGGATCGCGCTCGTCGATGAGATCGTCGCCGAGGAGGACGGCGAAGGAGCTGTCGCCGACGTGGGTCTTGGCCCGCAGCACGGCGTGTCCGAGTCCCTTCGGCTCTCCCTGGCGGACGAAGTGGATGTCGGCGAGGTCGCTCGACTTCATCACCCGCTCGAGGCGCCCGGTGTCGCCCTTCTCCATCAGCTTCACCTCGAGCTCCGGCACGGAGTCGAAGTGGTTCGAGATCGCGTTCTTGTTGCGCCCGATGATGACGAGGATGTCGTCGATGCCGGCATCCGCCGCCTCTTCGACGACGTACTGGATCGCCGGCTTGTCGACGACGGGGAGCATCTCCTTCGGCATCGCCTTGGTCGCAGGCAGGAATCGCGTCCCCAATCCTGCTGCGGGAATGACGGCCTTGATCTTGTGCTCACCCATCTCCCCAGCCTAGCGGTGGGCATCCCCGTAGACTCTGAGCCATGTCGAATGACGTCGAGCATGCCAAGCGGGCTCTGCGCGCCGAGCTCCGCGAACGCCGCCAGCTCCTGAGCGCCGCGCAGCGCGAGAGCGCGGCATCCGCCATCGGCCAGAGGCTCGACGACCTCGTGGACTCCCTCGGCGCGCGCTCCATCTCCTGCTTCCTCTCGACCACGACCGAACCGGGCACGCGGGACTTCGTCACGCGGGCGGTGCGGCGCGGCATCCGCGTCCTGCTCCCCATCACCCGAACCGACGGTCTGCTCGACTGGGCGGTCGCCACCGACGACGACGAGGTCGCCGAGGGCCTGTTCGGCCTTCCGGAGCCGACCGGCGAGGTGCTGAGCCCCATGGCCGTGAACGACGTGGACCTGATGATCATCCCCGCGGCGGCCGTCGACCGCAGCGGCATGCGCATGGGATGGGGGCGCGGGTACTTCGACAAGACCATCGGCTCGATGGAGAAGTGCCCGCCCGTCTACGCGGTCATCTATGATTCCGAGATACTCGACTCGCTGCCTCGCGAGATCCACGACCAGCCGGTGACCGGCGTCGTGACGCCGACGCAGACCCTGATCCTGTCGCAGACGCGACGCTGACCTCAGAGGAACGACATGCCCACCTATGCCTACGCCTGCACATCGTGCGGACACCGCTTCGACGCCGTCCAGAGCTTCGCCGAGGACGCCCTCACCATCTGTCCCGAGTGCGGCGGCGCCCTGCGCAAGCAGTACGGCTCGATCGGCGTGACGTTCAACGGCTCAGGCTTCTATCGCACGGACTCGCGCAGCAAATCCGTCAGTTCTGGGGATGCTTCGGCATCATCGAAGACGGAATCCTCGACGGGAGCCAAAAAGGCCCCTGCGTCGACTCCGGCCTCATCCTGAGGTCCTCGATCCGTTTGGGGGAGTTTCTGTGATCCAGGGATTCAAAGAGTTCATTCTCAAAGGTAATGTCATCGACCTGGCCGTCGCTGTCGTCATCGGCGGCGCGTTCACCGCGATCGTCAACGCGGTCGTCGCCAGCGTCATCAACCCGCTCGTCGCCTTGTTCTTCGAGGCCGACAAGGCGGGCAAGTTCGGGCCGACCATCCACGGCATCTACGGTCAGCCCGTCACCTTCCCTCTGGGCGACCTCATCACCGCGGTCATCAGCTTCTTCGCCGTCGCGCTGGTCGTGTACTTCGCGTTCGTGCTGCCGATGAACGCGTACAAGGCGCGCAAGGCCGCGAAGAACCCCATCGCCGAAGAGGCCGCACAGGCCACCGAAGGCGAGCTCCTCGCCGAGATCCGCGACCTGCTGAAGCAGCAGCGCGGGGCCTGACCCGTCTACGCGAGAACGCCCGGCTCCTCCCTCGAGGAGCCGGGCGTTCTGCTGCATCCGCCCTGCGGGGTTGAGTCACTCCTGCGATTCGACAGGGCTGAGGAACGTGCGCGCTCCAACAGGGCTAAGGCACGTTCGCGATTCGACAGGGCTGAGGCACGTTCGCGATTCAGTAATGCGGCGGAACGTCGCGCAGCAGCTGCTGATCGTTGGGGCCCTTCCCTGCGGATGCCGGCGGCGGCGGGCGCTCCTCGTCGGCGGCCCCCGTCTCCGGCGACGGGTCGGTGCCGGGCACCGGGGTCAGCCGAGCGCGGCGCGAGCCGGGGACCCGCACGACGCGCTGGGGGCGGTCGTCAGTCATCTCGCGCGTCGTCGACGTCGAGCGGCTGCGTGTCGTTGTCAGCACGAGGCGCGGATGCCGAGATGCCGAGCACTCCGGCGATGCGGGTCGCCGCCGTCACCGGGTCACTGTACAGATCGAAGGCGTGCACCCGCACGTAGTGCCAGCCGAGCCGCCGAAGCACGTGCGGACGCAGCCGCAGCGTCTCCCGCAGCGACTCCCCCCGCGATTCGGGGTCGGACTCGATGACCACGGCCTTGCCGTTGTGCTGGGCGACGAGCGGCAGCAGACCGCGGTAGTCGACGTCGACGGAGGCGCCGAGGCGGCGCAGCTCCCTGGCGAGAGCCAGCGTGAGCGGATCGGCGAGATCCTCGAGGCGGGCCTCCCTGCCGCGCGCGGCGAGATTGCCGAGCGTCGACATGAGCGTGGCCGCGCCGTGCTCCAGTCGCCCGTCGTCGAAGGCGGACGGACGGATGGACGAGACGATCACCATCGAGCGGCGGGCTCTCGTCATCCCGACCGTGAGCAGCCTCTCTCCGTCGGGGGTCGACAGGTCGCCGAAGTCGCTGAGGACGCGGCCGTGCTTGGTCAGGCCGAATCCGAGCGAGAAGATCACCCGGTCGCGGCTCTCGGCCACGGACTCCTCGAGCGTGAGGACGGCGAAGGGCTCTGCCGTGTCGCGACCCACGAAGTCGGCCACGTCGGAGCGCCCGGCGAACGCCGACGTCACGGCGGCGCGCACGCGCTCGGCGTGGCGGGCGCTCGCGGTGACGACCATGAGCGATTCCTCCGGCCGGTGCACGGCATGCTCGACGACCAGGGTGACGACCCGGGCGACCTCGGCCTCGGGGCTCTCGACGGCTCCGGAGATCGGATCGGGGGCGCCGGTGCCGCCCTCCACGTAGTCGACGGTGAGACTGCCGCGACCGAGGTACGAACCCGCCCAGGGCAGCGACACGATCTCGCCGCCGTAGAAGGCGTCGTTGATGAGCTCGACCAGATCCTCGCCGCCCGCGCGATAGCTGCGGGTCAGCGTCATCACCGGCAGCACCTCGGAGAGGCGCTCGAACACCGAGACCTCGTCGAACGGCACCTCGGCTTCCCAGTCGGAGGCGGGATCGACGGCCACGTGGAACGGCTTGGGCTTCTGCGTCACCGGGTCGCCGAACGCCACGACCTGGCGTGCACGGCGGATCGCCGGGGTCGCCTCCGCGAGGTTCACGGCGGCGGCATCCACCAGCAGCACCGTGTCGAACTCGACGGAGTCCGGGATCTCGGGCACGAGATACGGCGACGAGATCCACACGGGGGCGAGCACGTTCACGAGGCTCGGAGCGGAGCTCACGATCTCCGCGGTCGTCGTTCCCGGCTGCTTCAGGGCGCGGCGAAGATGCTGCGACTCCTGCGGCTCGTCGACGATGGCGATCTTCCACTGGTTCGCCAGCTGCCACGCCAGCAGAGGACCCGCGGCCGCCGCGTGCGCCTCGTCGACCAGTCGGAAGTCGCGCTCCAGCCTGTCGACGACCGCCGTGTTGGCCCCGAGGAGCGCGCGGTCGTCCTGCAGCGCCCGCTCGAGCAGGGACTGCCACCAGGCGAACTCGAGCTCGTCACCCACGCGCGCCTCGGACACATGACGGACGGACAGCTCGGCGAGCAGGGGGCCGAGGCCGAGCTCGGCCAGGCTGTCGCGCAGCTGCGCCCGCTCGACGAGGTTGTCGAAGACGTCGGACTTCGCGGCGAGTCCGGCGAGCGTGCGCACCAGTCGCGCGACCGGGATCGAGGCGAGAGGCTCGCGGCGGCCGAGGGCGGCGTCGAGCTCTGCGAGCTCGGCCTGCACCCGCTGCCACGAGACGTAGACGTCGGCGAGACCGAGCGGGATCTCCGGAGCCACTCCCGCCTCGACGCAGCGCTGCCACTGCGTCCGCTGCGTCTGGATCCGCAGGAGAGCCTCGTGCATCTCGGTCACGTGCACACCGGGGCGCACGTACTCTTTGGCCAGCTTGCGGAGCCGTCGGCGGTTGGCGCCGGACATGCCCGGCGCATCGCGTCGGGAGCCGTGAGCCTGGATCAGCTCGCCCAGCGGACGCTCGAAGACGGTGGGGCTGAAGCGGTCGAGCGAGTCGCGGATGCCCTGGAGCAGCCGCAGGTACTCCCCCAGCTCGTCGATCGTCGAGAAGGGCCGCATATGGGTCTGCGCGATCAGCGCGTAGCCGCGCTCGAGCAGGGCGGGCACGCTCGTCGAGTGCAGCCGTGCGGCGAGCTCGTGAGCGGATCGCGCGGCATCCGTGCTCGTGAACGTGACGCCGTACCAGGGCGAGTCGTCGGGTCCGAAGCGGAACTCGCCGAGCCGCGCGGCCTGCGCGAGGGACTCCGCCGCCGCCGTGCGGTCTCCGGCCAGGCGGCGCAGTGTCTCCGCGCTCAACCGAGCGGTGGTGGACGGCGGCTGCGGGAGCGAGGCGAGCGCCGTGAGGTGCCTGGTCGCATCGAGGACCGATGCTCCTGTCCCGTGGACCTCGGAGGTCAGCGCCCTGCGGTAGTCGCGCAGGACCGTCCGCAGGCGCACCAGGGCGTCGTCGACGTCGCTGACCTTCGGCGCCGCGGCCTTCTCGTTCCTGCCGATCGCCCGCACGAGATCCCGGCGGACTCCCGCCGTCGACACGGCGAGGCTGTCGAGTCCGATCCCGGCGAGCCGATGACGCACGCCGTCGAGGGTCGAGCGTCGAGCAGACACCACGAGGACGCGCTTGCCCGCACGCACCAGCTCTCCGAGCGCGTTGATCACGGTCTGCGTGCCCCCTGTGCCGGGGAGCGTGGCGACGGTCAGCGAGTGGCCCGCCGCGATCCGAGTGAGCACGGCCTCCTGCTCCGCGTCCGCGTCCAGGAGCAGATTGTCGGATGCCGGGGCCCGGTCGTCCGGTCCGGTGTACCGCGGATCGGGGCGCCGTGCCGTGACCTGCTCGCGGTCTGCGACATGACCTGCGAGGGCGTTGAGCACGACGTGATCGAGGGAGCGGGCGTCGCGCGTCATGGCCCCGCTCACGTCTGCGAAGGTCGACACCAGCAGACGGGGCTGGACGGAGAAGGTGTCGATCGAGCGCGTCGTCGCCCGGAGGCTGTCGATCACCGGCTGCGGTTTGAAGATGCCGCCGTCGTAGGCGAGCGCCGCGAGCGCCGCCGCGTCGATCGTGATGCCGAAGTGCTCGCGCGCGATGCGGATGAGCTCGGGGTTCACCTCGAACGCGCCCTGCAGCTTGAGCTCGAAGTCCGAGTGGTGTCGGCGGATGGCGAGCGGGCGCAGCAGCACGGGCGCCGCGAAGTCGACGCCGCCGATGCGCCATCCCGCGACGCCGACCGCGAGATGCACGGCCTCGATGCCGCGGACGGTGCGCAGCTCGGTGTTCTTGGCGGTGATCCGCTCGGCGGCGAGGCGGGCCGTGCGCAGGCCGACCTCGTCGCGGAAGAGGTTGGAGAGAAGCGTCGACTTGCCGGTGATGAACTGGGGAAGGCTGCCGGGGTGCGCCTTGGAGATGTCGATGCCCGATTCGACGGTGTCGCGGAAGGACACCAGGGGCGAGGGCCCGCCGAGATCGGCGGCCTCCGCGCGGAGCCGGGTGCGCTCGGCCTCGGCCGCATGGGCCACACCGACGCCCGTGGCGCCGTCGCCCAGCTCTCCGAGGGTCACTGCGGCGTCCGTTGCCGCTTCTTCCGCAGCCTTGCCATCACGTCGCCACACACCTCACACCCTAAGCGCGACACGCCACGGCGCCGGTATCCCGGGCGGGTTTCACCGGATTTCCGCCGCTGAACGGCCGCCCCGCTCCCTCTTTCCACTCCTCGTCCACGCCTGCCGGGCGTGGACGGGTTCTCCCCCGATCCCGGGTCTCGTGCCGTGCAGGGTCGGCGTCGCCCGTCAGTATGGGCTCATGACGTACCGCTACGACTTCGCTCCCACACCGTTCGGTGATGCACTCGCGGTGTTCTCCGACGAGGGGATCGTCCAGTTCGACCTGTCCGAGTCCGACGACCCGACGGTCCCCTGGCTCCTCGAGGGCGTCGCCCGCAGGCTCCGCTCCGTGCCGGAGCCCGACCCCGGCGCCGCCGACGAGCTCGCCCATCTGCTGGAGGACTACTTCGACGGCGATCCCGTCCGGTTCGACGAACACCTCCGACTCGACTGGCGCCTCGCAGACGGCTTCGCCCTCAAAGCCCTCCAGACGATCTGCACGATCGAGTGGGGCGAGACCCTCAGCTACGGCGAGGTCGCCGCGCTGGCAGGGCATCCGGGTGCGGCACGCGCCGTGGGAACGGCGTGCCGGCTCACACCGTTCTCGATCATCGTCCCCGTGCACCGGGTGGTGCGCTCCGACGGGACCCCCGGTCACTACGGGGCGCACCCCGAGCGGAAGCGCTATCTGCTCGACCTCGAATCGCGGAGGGGATAGCGGAAAGACGACGCGGGTCCGGCGAGTAGGCCGCCGGACCCGCGTGCCCACGACGGCCCGGTGGTAACGTCGTCGCTACGAAATGGGGCACGACGCCGTCACCCCGGAAGCAGGTGGTCGTGAGTACTCCGTCCGGAATGGAATCCGAGGCCGAGCTCGTCGCCCGCGCGGTGAGAGAGCTCGCCACGCGCACGCGCTTCCCCGTCGCCTTCGGAGGCCTGGTCGAAGAAGGCGTCGTCCGCGTGACGAGCATCGTCGGCAACCGGACCCACAGCCTGGACGGCCTCCGGGTCCGCCCGGAGCGAGGGCTCGGCGGACGGGCGATGATGGAGCAGCGTCCGCGCATGACCAGCGACTACGGCTCCTCGCAGCAGATCACGCACGACTACGACGGTTTCGTGCTCGGCGAGGGCATCCGCACGCTGCTCGCCCTGCCGATCGTGGTCAGCGGTCGCCCGCGCGGCGTGCTCTACGCCGGCGCCTGGGACGAGACCCCGGTGGGCGGCGTCACCACAGCCCCCGCGATGCAGGTGGCCCAGTCCGTCGCAGACGAGCTGAGGATCCGCGACGAGGTCGATCGACGCCTGCGCGCGGCACAGGGATCGGATGCCGTCGCCCCGTCGCAGCGCGAGGAGCTCCGCGAGAGCTTCGCCGAACTGCGCAGCATCGCCGCATCGATCGACGACGCCGACCTGCGGGCGCGGATCGCCGGAGTGGAGAGCCGCCTCGTCGCCCTCGCGGGAGATGCGCTCCCGACCGCGACCGGCCCCGTTCCGACCGTCCACCTCTCCCGGCGCGAGACGGACGTTCTCGCCTGCGCGGCACTCGGGGCCACCAATGCGGAGATCGCGACGCAACTGGGTCTGCGCGAAAGCACCGTGAAGGCCTATCTCGGCTCCGCGATGTCGAAGCTCGACGCCTCCACCCGCCACGCCGCCGTGGCGAGAGCGCGGCGTGCCGGCCTGCTCCCCTGACTGCACAGGCCCTGCCCAGCGCCTGTTGCTACGGTGGGTCCTGGCCGATGAACCTCGGCCCCGGACGAGGCAGACCAGTACCCGGTGAGCGAAAAGACTGGTCCGAAAGGACCATCATGTCGTGGATCATTCTTGTCGCCTCCGGCATCCTCGAAGCCGTATGGGCGACCGCCCTGGGTAAATCAGAAGGATTGACAAAACTCTGGCCGAGCGTGATCTTCCTCGGCGGACTCGCATTGTCGATGTTCGGTCTCGCATTCGCCATGCGGGAGATCGCCACCGGCACCGCCTATGCGGTATGGGTGGGAATCGGCGCGACGCTGACCGTGGTCTGGGCGATGATCACCGGAGACAGCGAGATCTCCTGGATCCGCATTCTCCTTCTCCTGGGTCTCGTGGGCTGCATTGTCGGTCTGAAACTGATCGACCCCGGCCACGAATAATCCTTGGTGCAATTAGCCGTCAGGTTGTAGTGTCAATTCCATGGCGAAAAGAATTGTGCATCAGCTGGTCGATGACGTCGACGGAAGCGTCCTGGAAGTCGGAGAAGGCGAGACAATCCACTTCTCCCTGAATGGAGCCGCATACGAGATCGACGTGAATGCCGAGCACGCAGAAGAATTGCGCAAGGCATTCGCTCCGTACATCTCCGCCGGGCGCCGTGCGGGTTCATCGGGAGCGCCGTCTCGCGCTGCCGCTCCCCGCAAGCGCCCCGCGCGCAACCCCGAGGTCGCGGCAATCCGCGCCTGGGCGAACGACAACGGCTACACCCTCTCCGAGCGCGGTCGCATCCCCGCTCCTGTCATCGAGGCCTACAACGCGGCTCACTGAGTCACACAGGCGCCGAGGAGTCTCCCCGATCTCGGGAGGGCTCCTCGGCGCCTTTCTGCGCCCAGGGCTCATCCCTGAGGGTGATCTCGTCGGTCATGTCGACGAGGAAGCGGATCACGACGTCGCGCTCAGCGGCCGACAATCGCGCGGCCGCATAGAACCGCTTGGACTGCTGCCGACCCACGGTCTCCATGGCCGCATGGCGGGTCTCCGCCGTGATCGATATCGCCAGCGCCCGCCGATCCGTCGGATGCGGCGCGCGCACGATGTGCCCGCTCTTCTCCAGCCTGTCGAGCAGCTTCGTCGTCGACGCGGTCGAGATGCCGAGGTGCCCGGCGATGCCTGAGGGGGTCGCGATGACTCCCCTGTTCGCGCACACTATGAGGTAGTGCAGCGCGCGCATGTCGGTCTCATTGAGTCGCATGAAGCGCCGAGACGCGAGCGAGAGCTTCTGCTCGGCATCGCGGAGGTCGCCCAGCGCACCCATGAGCACGGCGATCTGCCGGAGATCCTCCGGAGACACCCCGGTGCGATCGATCAGCGCGCTGCGCGGATCGCTGGCCTCCACGTCGTAGATGGCGGCGTGCGTCAGACCGTCGGGAGACGCCCGCTCGGCGGAGGGACCGTGCTCCGTCGTGCCCCCGGTCAACGGGCTGGCATCAGGTCCGGTGTCCATGCGATCATGTTACACACGAATTACTTCATGCTATGTTGACTATTAGCCAAGCTAGCGAAATGAGGAGGACGATGGTCGAGGTCACGCTTCTCGCTGAAGACGGCTCCCCCATCGGCACGATGCCGAAGGAGAGCGTGCACAGCACCGACACTCCTCTCCACCTGGCCTTCTCCTGCTACGTCTTCGACGATGCGGGCCACCTCCTCGTCACCCGGCGCGCCCTCACCAAGCGCACGTGGCCCGGCGTGTGGACCAACAGCTTCTGCGGTCACCCCCAACCACAGGAGGACATGTCGGATGCCGTGCACCGACACGCTCTCGCCGAGCTCGGGATCGGACTCTCCGCCGTCGATCTCGCTCTGCCCGAGTACCGCTACCGTGCGGTCGACGCGAGCGGCATCGTCGAGAACGAGATCTGCCCCGTGCATGTCGCGACGATCGACGGCACCGTGTCCCCGGATCCGGCCGAGGTCATGGAATGGGCATGGGTGGATCCCGCTGCTCTCACGACTGCCGTCGCGTCGGCGCCGTTCGCCTTCAGCCCGTGGCTGCGGGAGCAGCTGCCGCAGCTCGGCCGCCTTCCGCTGCTCCGGCCGATCGGCGCCTCATGAACGCCCTCGCCCTGGGGGCCGACCTCCGGATCCCCATCGAAGAGGCGCTGCGCCGCCAGCTCGACCAGCGCATGCCCGATGCCCGACGCTACGGACCGGAGTTCTCCCGCCTGTGGGAGCTCGCCGCCGAGAAGGCGGTGGGCGGAAAGCTGCTGCGCCCACGGCTCCTCGTCGAGATCCATCACGCGCTCTCCGATGACGCCGAGTCCGATCCGCTGCCGCCGACCGTGCTGGAGATCGCCGCGCTGGTCGAGCAGATCCACTTCGCGTTCCTCCTGCACGACGACATCATCGACGGCGACGTTCTCCGGCGCGGAACGACCAACCTCATCGGCGCGCTCAGCACCGAGGCGCACCCGCGGATCGACGAAGAGGCACGACTGCACTGGGCCCGGAGCAGCGCTCTCCTGATGGGGGACCTGCTCCTCGCATCCGCTCTCCTCGGCGCGGCCAGAGCTGACCTCGCCTCCCGCGTGCGGGACCGCCTGCTGGACGTGATCGACCGCACCGTCACCGAGACCGTCGCGGGCGAGCACCGCGACGTCGGCCTCGCCGACGGGATCATCCCGCCGGACCTCGAGACCATCCTCGCGATGACGGCCGACAAGACGGCGGCGTACTCCTTCGAGCTCCCCCTGCGCTGCGGCGCCATCCTGGCCGGCGCGTCGGAGGATGCCGAGGCCGCACTCGTCGACATCGGTCGCCCCCTCGGTCTGGCGTATCAGCTGCAGGACGATCTGCTCTCGGTCTTCGGAGAGGCGGCCGAGCACGGCAAGGACCCGCGCTCCGACCTCCGCGAGGGCAAGGTGACCGCGATCATCGCCTTCGCGCGCACGACGAGCACGTGGCCGCGCATCGCTCCGCTCTTCGGCTCCCCCGATCTTCAGCCGGGCGAGGAGGCGGACGTGCGCGACCTCCTCCGCGCCTGCGGCGCCGAGGAGTTCGTGCAGCAGCTGGTGGACGAGGAGATCGCGACGGCTCGCGCGCTCCTGTCGACTGCGGAGCGGTCGGGAGCGCTGCCGCCGACCGCGATCGATCGCGTCGCACGCCTCGTCGACCGCGTCGAGGGGAGACGGTCATGACCCGCGGCGACGCCGTCGAGGTGAGCTCCCTCGACAGGTTCACCCGAGCGGCGGAGGCGACGTCCGCCGACGTCATCACGGCGTACTCCTCGTCGTTCGGCCTGGCGACGCGGCTCCTCGGCACGCGCCACCGTCGGCACGTGCGCAACGTGTACGCCATGGTGCGCGTGGCGGATGAGATCGTCGACGGGGTCGCCGCGGAGGCGGGGCTCGATGCCGAGGGGCAGCGCGCCGCGCTGTCGTCCTACGTCGACGAGACCCACAGCGCCCTGCGCGACGGCTACAGCACCAACCTCGTGCTCCATGCCTTCGCCCGCACCGCGCGGGCGTCCGGCATCGGCGAGGATCTCACCCGGCCGTTCTTCGAGTCGATGGCCGCTGACATCGCCGCCGACTCCGGCTCCGATGCACTGGTCGCCTACGACGCGGGGGCTCACGAACGCTACGTGTACGGCTCCGCGGAGGTCGTGGGGTTGATGTGCCTGCGGATCTTCCTCCGGGCGGAGTCGCGGACGGAGCAGGAGCTCGCGGCACTCGAGCACGGCGCACGGCAGCTCGGCGCCGCGTTCCAGAACGTCAACTTCCTGCGGGACCTCGCCGACGACACCGCGCGCCTTCACCGCGGCTACCTCGCAGGAGAGCGCCGGCTGACGGACGCGGACCGCGACAGGTGGGTCGCCACGGTGCGCGCGCAGCTCGCCGACGCCCGCGCGGTGATGCCGCTGCTGCCCCGAGACTGCCGCTCCGCCGTTCGAAGCGCCCATGACCTGTTCGCCGCGCTCGCGGACCGGGTGGCGACGACGCCGACGGCCGAGCTGTACCGGCGCCGCGTGCGGGTCCCCGATGCGCTCAAGATCTGGCTCGCGGTCCGTGCGACGCTGCGTACCCGTCTGGAGCGCGCCTCGTGAGCCGCATCGTCGTCATCGGCGCGGGTGTCGCCGGACTCGCCACCGCGGCGCTGCTCGCCAAGGACGGGCATGAGGTTCTGATCCTCGAGAAGAACGGCGCTCTCGGCGGCCGCGCCGGATCGCTGGAACGCGACGGCTTCCGCTTCGACACCGGCCCATCGTGGTATCTCATGCCGCAGGTGTTCGAGCACTTCTTCCGGATGATGGGGACGAGCAGCGCGGAGCAACTCGACCTCGTCGCCCTGGACCCCGCGTATCGCGTGTTCACGGACCCTGTGACGCACCCGGAGGCCGCGGTGACCGTCACCGCGGGCCGCGCCGCGACCATGCACCTGTTCGAGACCATGGAGCCCGGCGCGGGGGCGGCCCTGAGCTCCTACCTCGACTCCGCCGTGCACGCGGGGGCGATGGCGGAGAAGCACTTCCTCTACAACCCCTTCACGGGCGCCTCCTGGATGACGCACCCCGAGGTGCTCCGCGCGGCGCCGCGCCTGGTCCCCCTCCTGCTGACCCGGCTCCAGTCGTTCGCGGCGCGTCGCTTCCGGCATCCGGTGCTGCGGCAGATCCTCGGGTATCCGGCGGTGTTCCTCGGAACCGACCCCCGAACCGCGCCGGCGATGTACCACCTGATGAGCGCCCTCGATCTCGACGACGGCGTGCTGTACCCGCAGGGCGGGTTCCACCGTGTCGCCGAGAGGTTCGCCACGCTGGCGTCCGAGGCGGGTGCGGAGACGCGCACGGGCGCGGAGGTCACGGCGATCCTCACCTCCGGCGAGCGCCGGGGCGCCAGAGCCACCGGCGTGCAGTGGGTCGACGAGCACGGTGCGCAGCACGTCGAGCGCGCTGATGTCGTCGTCTCGACCGCCGATCTGCACCACACCGAGACCCGTCTGCTGCCCCCGGCGCTGCGTTCCTATCCCGAGCGATGGTGGCAGCGCCGCACGAGCGGCCCCGGTGCGGTGCTCGTGATGCTGGGCGTCCGTGGCGCACTGCCTCAGCTCCCCCATCACTCGCTCTTCTTCACGGACGACTGGGATGCCAACTTCGATGCGATCTTCGGCCCGCATCCCTCGATCCCCTCTCCGGCATCCGTGTACGTCTGCCGCCCGAGTGCGACGGACGTCGAGGTCGCGCCGGAGGGGCACGAGAACCTCTTCATCCTGGTGCCCGTTCCCGCGGACGTCGAGATCGGGCACGGCGGACCGGACGGCACCGGTTCCGCCGCGGTCGAACGGGCCGCGGATGCCGCCATCGACCTGGTCGCCACGTGGGCGGGAATCGACGACCTGCGCGAGCGCATCGTGGTGCGCGAGACGACGGGACCCGCCGACTTCCGCGACGACTTCCACTCCTGGCGCGGAGGGATGCTCGGGCCCGCGCATACGCTCTCGCAGAGTGCGATGTTCCGTGCGGGGAACGCGTCGCGTCGCGTCCGCGGTCTCTTCTACGCCGGCGCCACGACGTCACCCGGCGTCGGAGTGCCGATGTGCCTGATCAGCGCGGAGATCGTCCTCAAGCGGGTCAGGGGCGACCGATCCAGCGGGCCGCTGGCGACGGCCCCGGTCGCCGCCTCCCGGGAGGCCGGGCGATGACGGGCCTGATCTACCTCGGCGCACTCCTCGTGTCGGCGGGATGCCTCGTCTTGGTGGACCGGCGCTATCGGCTGTTCTTCTGGCGCGATCCGCTGTCCGCGCTCGTCGTGACGGTCGTCGGCGCGGCGTTCTTCCTCGCCTGGGACGCAGCCGGGATCGCGACGGGCCTCTTCCTGCGCGGCGACGCGACGATCGCGACCGGCCTGGTGCTCGCCCCGGAGATGCCGATCGAGGAGCCGGTGTTCCTCCTCTTCCTCGTGCAGTGCATCATGATCGCGTACACGGGCGCCGCACGGATCCTCTCCCGCCGGGCGCGCAGCACGCGAGGAGAGGAGCCGTCATGACCGCATACCTGTCACTCGCGCTCTGGTTCGTCGGCATCGCCGCCGCGCTGGCCGCGCTGCTCACCCTCCTCTCCGGGAGGCGTCGCCGCGCCCGCGTCGGCGCGATGGCTCTGACGGCGCTCGTCCTCTTCGTCCTCACGGCCGCCTTCGACAACCTCATGATCGGGGCGGGGCTCTTCCACTACGACGCGGCGCAGCTCCTCGGCGTGAGCGTGGGTCTCGCCCCCGTCGAGGACTTCGCGTATCCGCTCGCCGGCGCGCTCCTGCTCCCCGCGCTGTGGGAGTTCCTGCGGGGCCGTCGGGCGCGAGCCGAGGAGGAGAGCGCATGACCGCCCCGGCATCCCCCCGTTCCGCGGTGCGCGACGCCGCTCTGGTGCTGCTGTCATCGCGGCCGGTGAGCTGGATCAACACCGCCTTCCCCTTCGGCGCCGCGTACCTGCTCACGACGAGAGAGCTCGACGCGACGGCGATCGTGGGCTTCGTGTACTTCCTCGTCCCGTACAACCTCGCCATGTACGGCATCAACGACGTCTTCGACTACGCCTCCGATCTCGCGAACCCTCGCAAGGGGGGAATCGAGGGGGCGCTGCTGCCGCCTCGGCTGCACCGCTGGACGCTCTGGGCCGCTGTCGTCACGAACCTCCCGTTCCTTGTCTGGCTCGCCGTCGTCGGATCCCCCGTGTCCTGGATCGCTCTGGGTGTGAGCGTGTTCGCCGTCATCGCCTACTCCGCTCCGGGGCTGCGGTTCAAGGAGCGCCCCTTCCTCGACTCCGCGACCTCCAGCATCCACTTCGTCTCCCCCGCCGTGGTCGGGCTCGCCCTCGCGGGCGCCGACATCACCCTCGACACGGTGCTCGTGCTGCTCGCGTTCTTCCTCTGGGGCGCCGCCGCCCACGCCTTCGGCGCCGTGCAGGACGTCGGCCCTGATCGCTCGGCCGGGATCTCGTCGATCGCGACCGTGATCGGCGCGCGCGCCACTGTGCGGATGGCGGTGATCCTGTGGTTCGTCGCCGGCATCGCCATGCTCTTCACCCACTGGCCGGCGCCCCTCGGCGCCGTGCTCGCCCTCCCCTACATCGTCAACGCCCTGCCCTGGTGGAGCGTGACGGATGAGACCTCCGCACGCACCAACACGGCGTGGCGTCGATTCATCGTCATGAACTACATAGCCGGATTCCTCGCGACGATGATCCTCATCCTCGCCTGGAACTCCTGACCGCCCCTCCCGAGAGGAACCCGATGTCCCGACCAGACCGCGCCCCCGACACCGCGCGCCGCGCGCGCCCTCGGCACCGCGCCTGGCTGCGTGCCCTCCTCCCCGCAGCGCTGATCCTCGTGTGGCTCGCGGGCGCGGGACTCGGCGGCCCGCTGTTCGGCAAGATCGATGAGGTCTCGTCGAACGACCGCACCGCGTACCTCCCCGAATCCGCCGATGCCACCCAGGTGCAGAAGCTGCTCGGCGAGTTCACCGACAGCGACTCGATCCCGGCGATCGCCGTGTTCGTCGCCGACGGCACGCTGTCCGACGGAGACGTGACGGCCATCTCGGATGCCGTGAGCTCGGCGACCGAGGTGGAGGGCGTCGCCGACGAGGTGTCGCCCGCGCTGACCTCCGATGACGGGAAGGCGGCCCAGGCCTTCATCCCGATCAGCAGCGACGCGGAACTCGGCGACGCCGTGTCCGCGCTCGCCGATCACCTCCGTTCGGCGGCTCCGGAGGGCGTGACCGTCTACATCACCGGCCCCGCGGGCTTCAGCGCCGATCTCGTCGCGGGCTTCGCCGGCATCGACGGCCTCCTCCTCGGCGTCGCTCTGCTGGCCGTGCTGGTCATCCTCGTGCTCGTGTACCGCTCTCTGCTTCTCCCCGTGGTCGTGCTGTCGACCAGCCTGTTCGCCCTCTGCGTGGCGCTCCTCGTGGTGTGGTGGCTCGCGAAGACCGGCGTGCTGCTGCTGAGCGGTCAAACACAGGGCATCCTGTTCATCCTCGTCATCGGCGCGGCGACCGACTACGCCCTGCTCCTGGTCTCCCGATTCCGCGAGGAGCTTCGGGGCACCCACGACAAGGGCGCCGCCCTCGCCGCGGCGTGGAAGGGATCGTTCGAGCCGATCGTCGCCTCCGGCGGCACCGTGATCGCCGGACTCCTGTGCCTGCTGCTCAGCGACCTGAAGTCCAACAGCACTCTCGGACCGGTCGCCGCCATCGGCATCGTGTTCGCCATGCTCGCCGCTCTGACCCTGCTGCCCGCCCTGCTCATGCTGTGCGGTCGCGCCGTCTTCTGGCCGCGCCGCCCCATGTTCGACCCTGAGGCCGTCGCCGCCGAGGACGGCCGCCCCACGACCGGCCTCTGGGCCGGCGTCGCACGGATGATCAG
The DNA here is from genome assembly GCF_038397765.1 of Microbacterium sp. LWH10-1.2. Classification (NCBI taxonomy): domain Bacteria; kingdom Bacillati; phylum Actinomycetota; class Actinomycetes; order Micrococcales; family Microbacteriaceae; genus Microbacterium; species Microbacterium sp. LWH10-1.2. The sequence goes on along the minus strand of NZ_CP151638.1, from coordinate 611,619 downwards.
CCGGCGCCCCCGCACGATCTGGATCGCGACGACCGCGCTGCTGCTCATCGGCGCCGCAGGCCTCACGCAGTTGAACGCCACCGGTGTGCCGCAGTCCGACCTGGTGCTGGGGTCGTCCGAGGCGCGGGACGGTCAGTCCGCCCTCGGCGAGCACTTCCCCGGCGGCTCCGGCAGCCCCGTCTACGTGGTCGTGCCGGAGGATCGCCTGCAGGATGCCGCCGATGCACTGCTCGCGAACGACGGCATCGACGGTGTCTCGGTGACCGCGGCCGACTCGCCGAGCGGGACGGCGCCGGTCACGGCAGACGGCATCGGAGCCGTCGGCGCGCCGGGCACGCCGATCCCCTCGCCGACGCTGGTGGACGGGGATGTCCTCCTTCAGGCGACGCTCACCGACGCGGCCGATTCGGATGCCGCGGCATCCACGGTGCGTGATCTGCGCACCGAGCTCGATCCGCTCGGCGCCCTCGTCGGAGGCGTCACCGCGACGTCGGTCGACACGAACGACGCCTCGATCCACGATCGCAACCTGATCATCCCGGTGGTGCTCGTGGTGATCATGCTGATCCTCATGCTGCTGCTGCGGTCGATACTCGCTCCGGTGCTGCTCATCCTCACCACCGTGCTCTCGTTCGGCACCGCCCTCGGCGTCTCCGCGCTGGTCTTCGACGGGATCTTCCGCTTCCCCGGTGCCGACCCCGCCGTGCCGCTCTTCGGATTCGTCTTCCTCGTCGCCCTCGGCATCGACTACAACATCTTCCTGATGACGAGGGTCCGCGAGGAGTCCCGTCGGCACGGCACCCGCGACGGCATCCTCCGAGGACTCTCGATCACGGGAGGCGTGATCACCTCGGCGGGACTCGTGCTGGCGGCGACCTTCGCCGCGCTCTCCGTGATCCCGATCCTGTTCCTCGTGCAGCTGGCGTTCATCGTCGCCTTCGGCGTCCTGCTCGACACCTTCGTCGTCCGCTCCCTGCTGGTCCCCGCCCTGGCGTACGACATCGGCCGACGCATCTGGTGGCCGTCTGCCCTGTGGCGCAGGGGGCAGGACTGAATCAGACGACGAGGCGCTTGCGCGCCCTGGCGCTCCAGCGCCCGTCGTCGTGAGCGACGTCGATCGGATGCCGGAACGCCTCGCTGATCGTCTCGGAGGTGACGACGTCGGCGGTGGCGCCGGCGGCCAGTACACGGCCGTCGGCGATCACCATGGCGTGCGTCGTGCTCTCCGGGAGCTCCTCGAGGTGATGGGTGACCAGGACCGATGCGACCTCCGGCTCGCTGCGGGAGAGGTCGTCGACCGTCTCCAGCAGCTGCTCCCGCGCCGCGACGTCGAGCCCCGTGGTGGGCTCGTCGAGCAGGAGCAGGGCGGGCGACGCCGCGAGGGCGCGCGCGATGAGCGAGCGTCCGCGTTCGCCCTGCGACATCGTGGGCCACTCGGCGTCCACACGGTCGTCGAGGCCGACCAGCGCGATGAGCTCGTAGGCCCGCGCGCGCTCGGCGTCACTCGGCGCCCAGCGCATCATCTTCTCGATCGTGCCGGTGAACCCGGTGAGCACGACGTCGAGGACGGTCAGGTCGGAGCGGATCGGATGCCGCGGGTTCACGTGGCCGATGTGGCGGCGCAGCTCCTGCATGTCGACGCGCCCCAATCGCCGGCCGAGAACGTCGACCGTTCCCGAGGTGGGGTGGGTCTGCGCCCCGCAGAACCCGAGGATCGTGCTCTTTCCCGCACCGTTCGGACCGAGCAGCGCCCAGTGCTCCCCGGCCCCGACCCGGAGGTCTATGCCGTGCAGGATCTCCTTCCCGTTGCGTCGGAAGGTCACCCCGTCGAGCCGCAGCACCTCGACGGTCACGCGAGCGCCGCCTTCAGCGCGATCAGGTGGCTGCGGCTCTCCGCGGCGGCGGCGTCCGCGTCGCGATCGATCACGGTGGCGGCGAGACGGACATGCCGCTCGTGGTCCTCCGCTCCCCCGAAATCCACGCGGATCCGCAGCATCTCGACCATCGTCTGACGCAGTCGCGGAGTCAGACCGTCGAACAGGTCGAGCAGGATCGGGTTGTGCGCCGCCGCCATGATCGTGCGGTGGAAGGCCGTGTCGGCGTCGACGTGCTCCTCGATGCTGGAGACCGCGGCGCCGCGATGGTCGAGAGCCCGCCGGATCGCACGCACATCCGCCGCAGTGCGGCGGGAGGCCGCGAGCGACGCCGCCTCGGACTCGATCGCGATCCTCGCCTCGATCACGCTGACGATGTCCGCTCGGCGCAGCACGGCATCCCAGTCCTCCGGCGCATCGAGCGCTGTCACGAAGACGCCGGCGCCCTGACGGGTCGCGAGCACTCCTCGCCCTGCGAGCTGACGGATGGCCTCGCGGACCGTGGACCGCCCCACGCCCAGCTGGGGCGCGAGCGTCGTCTCTCCCGGGAGCTTCTGCCCGAGCTGCCACTCGCCGGAGCGGATGCGGTCGAGGAGGAGATCCGCCGCCTGATCGGCGAGCGGAGTGCGCTGGATCTGTGCCATGCCCCGAGTATAACTTGTCAACTTGTCTGAGGAGTTGCTACGTTCTTCAGGCATGACCTCCCGCACGTTCCCCACTCTGTCCACACCATCAGGGCCGGTGCCCGCCGACGCACCGCACTGGAACCGCCAGCGCGGCTCGCAGATGCCATCGCACCGCTACCTCCCCGTCCACGACCGCGTCCCGCTCCCCCTCGCCGAGCGGAGCTGGCCGATGCGCCGGCTCACCGCCGCCCCGCTGTGGGTGCCCGTCGACCTGCGCGACGGGAATCAGGCCCTCGCCGAGCCGATGGACCCGGCCCGCAAGCGTCGCTTCTTCGAGCTCATAGTCGCGATGGGCTACAAGGAGATCGAGGTCGGCTACCCCTCCGCCTCGCAGACCGATTTCGACTTCGTCCGGCTCCTCGCCGAGACCGACCTGGCCCCTGAGGACGTCACGATCGTCGTGTTCACCGCCGCCAGGACCGACCTCATCGAGCGAACGGTGGCCTCGGTCGACGGCATCCGCAACCCTGTCGTCATCCACGTCTACACCGCGACCGCACCCATCTGGCGCGATGTCGTGCTCGGGCGATCCCGTGCCGAACTCAAAGAACTGATCCTCGATGCCGGGCGCGACGTGCTGTCACTCGCCGGAAACCACTCGAACGTGCGTTTCGAGTTCTCGCCCGAGGTCTTCAACCTGACCGAGCCCGACTACGTGCTCGACGTCTGCGACGCCATGACCACGCTCTGGGACGCGACGCCGGAACGACCCGTCATCCTGAACCTGCCCGCGACCGTCGAGATCGCCTCGCCGAACGTCTACGCCGACCAGATCGAGTACATGCACCGCAACCTCGCGAGGCGCGACGGCGTCATCCTCTCGGTGCACCCGCACAACGACCGCGGCACCGGAATCGCCTGCGCCGAGCTCGCCGTGCTCGCCGGCGCCCAACGGGTCGAAGGATGCATCTTCGGCAACGGTGAGCGCACGGGCAACGTCGACATCGCCACTCTCGCGCTCAACCTGCACGCGCAAGGCGTCGATCCGATGATCGACTTCTCCGACATCGACGAGATCCGCCGCACGGTCGAGCACTCCAACGGCATCGAGGTGCACGCGCGGCATCCCTACGTCGGCGATCTCGTGCACACGGCGTTCAGCGGCACGCATCAGGACGCGATCAGGAAGGGCCTCGCCGAGCACCGTGCGCGCGCCGCGCACGAGGGCGTGGCCGAGAAGGATCTCGCCTGGCGCGTGCCCTACCTGCCGATCGACCCGGCCGATCTCGGACGCGGCTACGACGCCGTGATCCGGGTGAACTCGCAGTCGGGCAAGGGCGGGATCGCCTACCTGCTGGAGACCGGGTACGGAGTCGAGCTCCCCCGGCGGCTGCAGATCGACTTCGCCCGCCGGGTGCAGGCACGGGCGGATGCCGCAGGAGCCGAGTTCTCCGCGGAAAAGCTCTGGGCCCTGTTCACGGAGAGCTACGTCGACGGCGGCGCGGCGGCAACGCCGGAGCTCGCGCACTACCGCGTCGACGACGGGCAGACCGAGATCACGCTGCGCATCGACGGCGTCGACATCGTGCACCGCACGGATCGGGTGGGCCCCGTGGAGAGCCTCATCGCCGCGCTGGCGAGCGGCGGCATCCAGGTGGACGTGCTCTCGCTGCACCAGACCAGCATCGGACACGGAAGCGACAGCGATGCGCTCACCCTGATCGAGTACCGCATCGGAACGGAGAGCGGATGGGCCGCCGGCCGCGCCAGGTCCGTGCTCGACGCCACCTTCGCGGCAGTCCTGCGGGCGGCGGTCGGCTGACGCGCTGCGCCGTCCGGTTGCGTCGTCGTGGTGCCCTCGACAGGATTCGAACCTGCGACCTGCCCTTTAGGAGAGGGCTGCTCTATCCTGCTGAGCTACGAGGGCCTACGACGATTCTACGGGAACCGCCGAGCACCCTTTACGCGGCGAGGGCGAGGTACGGCTCCCAGCGCGGGTCGCTGCGCTCGGAACCCCGGACCGTCCACGACGTGCCGTGCGGAGGGCGCGGCGTGAACCGCAGCTCCCAGTGCATCTCCTGCGGCGTGCGGTTGCTCTTCACGTTGTTGCAGCGCAGGCAGCAGGCGACGAGGTTCTCCCAGGAGTCCGCACCGCCGCGGGAACGAGGGAGGACATGGTCGATCGTGGACGCTGCCTTGCCGCAGTAACCGCACCGGTGGTTGTCCCGGCGCAGCACGCCCCGTCTCGTCACCGGCGCGCGCCTGCTGAGCGGAACGCGCACATAGCGCGACAGGATGATGACCGCCGGTCGATCGTAGACGCCGTGACTCCCCCAGACGGGATCGTCGTCCACCCTCTCGATCACCGTGGCCTTGTCGTTCATGACAAGGACCAGGGCTCTCTTGAAGGACACGATGGCCAGGGGCTCGTATCCGGCGTTCAAGACAAGTGTGCGCATCATCATCCTCTCGATCCGCCGGGACGGCTTCCCGGCACTCTCGACTCACACGAGCCGCACGATGATCGAGTGGACGCGGGGATGAAAAAAGGCGCTGTCTACAGACAGCGCCTTTCGCGCACGGCAACGCCGTGGCATCCCTGCGGCCGATGCTGAAGGACGTGACGACCGAGGGCATCCATGGTGCGGATGCTCGGTATTCGTTCCATCAGCCTCTCCCGTCAGTGCGACAACGGGTTCAGGCTAACCCATTCCACGGGGTGCAGGGCGAAACAGAGGGTGAACGCCCGAAGGCGTGTCAGCGATGGATGCCGTGGATCAGCCGGCGTTGGCGGCGAGCCAGCCGATCGGCTCCTGCAGGGTTCCGCTCACCTTGACCTCGAAGTGCAGGTGGTTCGCGGTCGATCGACCCGTGCTGCCGACGAATCCGATGAGCTGCCCGGCTGCGACCGTCGCGCCGACCTCGACCTGGCGAGTGCCGTAGGTCATGTGCCCGTAGGTGGTCTCGAGACGCTGACCGCCCACGACGCTGTCGATGACGATGCCCACGCCGTAGCCGTAGTAGTTCTCGGAGGACACGCGCACGACGCCGGCGGCCGCCGCGTAGATCGGCGTCATCGCGGGGGCGCACATGTCGGCGCCGTTGTGCGCACCGCCGAGGGTGCGGCTCACCGTGTAGGAGCCCTGCGGAAGCGGATAGCGCACCTCACCCGATCCCGGGGAGACGAGTGCGTACTTGCTGAGATCGACGCCTGTGGCGACCGAGGCGGTCTTCGCCGCTGCCGCCGCACGGGCAGCAGCCTCTTCCTCAGCCTTCTTCTTCGCGATCTCTTCCGGCGTGGTGGCGGTGAAGCTGCCGTGCTCGAGAGGAGCCGACGTGGCCACGGACGCGACGACGAGCGACTGCGCATCCTCCGCCGCGAGCTGCTGCAGGGTGGCCGCGGTGTCGGCGGGCTTCGACGATGCGTACGCAGGAAGGGCGACAGCCGCCACCAGAGCGCCGACCGCTCCGAAGATCACGACCGAACGGAGCGGCTTGACGACCTTGCGGGCCGGGCCGCGAGCGTCGCCGCGACGGGCGACTGCGCGGTCTTCGATTGTCTTCAGGGGCGGTTCGATGTCTGCGGCCAAAACGTAATCCTCCTGCGCCTGCACGCTTCGGGTAGCGCTGGCTCGTCGGCACTCTGTTCTCGTGGCACGAATGTAGCTCGGGGTACTTTGTGCGTTCCTACCGTGAAGACGACGAGCCTGGAAGGCGATCCTCGCGGGTAACCGTCAACGGGCTTCTTCGCTGACGACCTGTCCGAGGTTACCGGAAGATAACGGTCGTGTCACCCCGAGAACCTGTTAATCCTCCGGGCGGGGTCAACGGTGATCCGTCGGCAGGGTCAGCTGGGCTCGCCGACGAGGAAGATGTGCGACGCGAGCTCGACGGGGAGCTCGAGCCCCTCGTCCTTGCCGTCCATCTGGATCAGCACGTAGCCCTCGTTGAAGCGGTAGTCGCCCTCGGCGCCGGGCACGACGCCCGCATCCCTGAGCTGTTCGAGGAGCTCGGGGTCGACCTGAGCGGGCTCGGCGAGACGACGCACCGTGCCCTTGATGGGCTCCCCTGCCGCGTTGAGCTTCTGCACGAGACCGATCACGCCCTCGTCGAACGTGCGGGCGGGGACGTCTCCGAGCTGGTCCAGTCCGGGGATCGGGTTGCCGTACGGCGACTCCGTCGGGTGGCCGAGCAGCTCGACCAGGCGGCGCTCGACCTGCTCGCTCATCACGTGCTCCCAGCGGCAGGCCTCTTCGTGCACGTAGGCCCAGTCGAGGCCGATCACGTCGGAGAGCAGGCGCTCGGCGAGACGGTGCTTGCGCATCACGTCGACCGCCTTGCGGCGTCCGGATTCGGTGAGCTCGAGGGTGCGGTCCTCGGAGACGACGACGAGACCGTCGCGCTCCATGCGCCCGACCGTCTGCGAGACCGTGGGCCCCGAGTGCCCCAGACGCTCGGAGATGCGAGCGCGCAGCGGCACGATGTTCTCCTCCTCGAGTTCGAGGATGGTGCGGAGATACATCTCCGTGGTGTCGATCAAGTCCGTCATCTGGCCCTCCGGGTCTTCTTAGGCAAGCCTACATTCCCGCGGGGACATCGAGGCGTCATGCGGCGAAACCCCGGAGAGCGCGCACCCTAGAATCGACCCATGGCGATCGAGATTCCCCGAGACCTCCTGCCCGCTGACGGCCGCTTCGGATGCGGCCCCTCAAAGGTGCGCCCCGAGCAGCTCGACGCGCTGCTCGCCGCCGGAGCAGGACTGCTGGGCACCTCGCACCGCCAGGCGCCGGTGAAGAACCTCGTCGGCAGTGTGCGCGAGCAGCTGGCCGCGCTGTTCCGTCTTCCCGAGGGCTACGAGATCGTCGTCGGCAACGGCGGATCCACGGCGTTCTGGGATGCCGCGGCCTTCGGCCTGATCGAGCGCCGCAGCCAGAACCTGGTGTTCGGCGAGTTCGGCGGCAAGTTCGCCGCGGCCGCTGCGGCCCCCTGGCTGGAGGCCCCAGACGTGCGCACGTCGGCGCCCGGCTCCCGCTCGGCCGCCGAGGTCGTCGACGGGGTCGACGTCTACGCCTGGCCGCACAACGAGACCTCCACGGGCGTCGCCGCCCCGATCGAGCGCGTCGCCGCAGACGGTGCTCTCACCGTGATCGATGCGACCAGCGCGGCCGGCGGCATCGACTTCGACGCCGCGCAGGCCGACGTCTACTACTTCGCGCCGCAGAAGAACCTCGGCTCCGACGGCGGTCTCTGGTTCGCCGCGGTCTCTCCCGCCGCGATCGAACGGATCGAGCGGATCGCGGCATCCGACCGCTACATCCCCGAGTTCCTCAGCCTGAAGAACGCGGTGGACAACTCCCGCCTCAACCAGACGCTGAACACCCCCGCGCTCACGACGCTGCATCTGCTCGACAGCCAGCTCCGTTGGATCCTCGCGAACGGCGGGCTGTCCTGGGCCGCCGCCCGCACGGCGGAGTCGTCCGGTGTGCTCTACGACTGGGCCGAGGCGACGCCGGTGGCGACTCCGTTCGTAACCGACCCCGCGCACCGCTCCCCCGTCGTCGTCACGATCGACTTCGACGAGAGCATCGACGCCGCCGCGATCGCGAAGACCCTGCGGGCGAACGGCATCGTCGACACCGAGCCGTACCGCAAGCTGGGGCGCAACCAGCTCCGCGTGGCCACCTTCGTGTCCATCGAGCCCGACGACGTGCGTCAGCTGACCCGCGCCCTGGACTACGTGCTGGAGCACCAGAGCGCCTGAGCGCCGCCTGAGACGAAAGAAGGAGGGGGCCGCGTGTTCACGCGGCCCCCTCCTTCATGCTCCTGACGGAGATCACTCCTCTTCGTCGGACCCTCGGCCCTCGGAGTCGGTCACATCGTCGTCGGACTCGTCTTCGTCATCGTCATCCGACTCGTCGTCGTCATCGTCGTCATCCGACTCATCGTCGTCATCGTCGTCAGACTCGTCATCATCCGAGTCGTCGTCATCGTCATCCGACTCATCGTCGTCATCGACGGAGTCGTCGAGCTCGTCGATGTCGACGCCGTCGAGGTCGCCCGCGTGCAGGACACGCGTCTCCTCGATCAGCTCGTCCTCGTCGATGTCGTCGATGTCGTCGTCAGCATCCTCGTCGTCGGCGTCCTCGATCTCCTCGGCGTCGACGATGTCGCCATCCGCGTCGACCGCCGCAGCGGCGGCCTGCTCGGCGAGTTCGACCTGGTGCGCGCGGTACTCGGCGAGGCGCTCGGCCCACGGCACCCATTCCGGCGCGAGCAGCGCGCCGTCACCGGGGAGCAGTTCCACTTCGAGCACGGTGGGCTCTTCGTCGTCGACCCGGTCGACCGTGACGGTCCAGTACCAGCCGGGGTATCCGGGAAGACGGTTCTCGAACCGCAGCGACACCGAGCCGTCCTCTTCAGGAAGGTAACCCGCCGCGGGCCCGATGGACGACGCCGGAGTGATCTCGCGCAGAGCGTTCAGCGCGAGATCGTGGGCGTCGAGGAGACGCTGGTCGGCGTCAGGCTTCGAGGTCATCAGCGACCTTGCGGAGCACGGCGGCGATCTTGCGCCCGTGCGAGGAGGAGGGGTAGCGGCCACGGCGGAGGTCCCCGCCCATGCCGTCGAGCAGCTTCACGAGGTCCTCGATGATGATGGCCATGTCGTCGGCGGGCTTGCGCTTCGCCTTGGCGAGACTCGGCGGAGCCTCGAGCACGCGCACGGAGAGAGCCTGGAGTCCGCGCTTGCCGTCGGCGACCCCGAACTCCACGCGAGCACCCGCCTTCACGACCGTGCCCGCGGGCATGGATGATGCGTGCAGGAAGACGTCCTGGCCGTCATCGGAGGCGATGAAGCCGAAACCCTTGTCTTCGTCGTAGAACCTGACCTTGCCGGTGGGCATGGGGAAACCTCGCTGAATCGTACGGAAAGAAGGCACACCCTCGGGCGGCCCCCTCAAGCCTACCGGTCGGCGACGCAGTAGGCTGAGAAGGATGAGCGCGCAGAATCCCGAACCCGAGGTCCGCCCGGTCGATCGCCTCCTGGCGTTCACCGCGCTGGGTCTCGCCGCGGCATCCGTGATCTGCTTCTTCGCCATCATCATCGGCACGGCGGTCGGCATGAAGCAGGATGACTTCGGCGGCGGCGCCTGGCCGTTCATCGCCGCGATCCCCTACTGGGGCCTCCCGGTCGCGTTCGTGCTGATCATCGTCCTGCTGGTGATGAGCTTCATCCGGAAGGGTCGCGCGGCATCGCGGCCCTGAGGCGGACATGAGCGCGCACGCCCGACCACTGGCCGAATGGCTGGCCGCGGCGAGCGACGACGAGCTGGAGACGCTGTTCCGTGCGCGCGGCGTGCGGACGGATGCCGGCTGGCAGGACTTCTTCGACGCCGCCGAGGCGCTGCTCGACGCAGGATCGCTCTCGCGCATCCTGCCGCAGCTGACCACCGCGGAGGCCTCCGCCCTCACGCACGCGGCGCACGGCGGAGACGCGGGCGCCGAGCGCGAGACCCTGATCGCCCTCGCGCTGCTTCGCCCTGACGGCACGACGTTCGCCCCGGTCGCCTCCGCTGTCCTGGACCGCCCCGCTCCCGCTCCGGTACCCGAGACAGCACTCTCACCATCCGATCAGGCCGCGTCCGCGCACGCCGCCGAGCGCGCCTTCACGACCGTCGCGGCCGTCGCCGATCTGCTGCTCCTGGCGAGAGAGAACCCCCTCGGGCTCCTCTCGGGCGGCGGCATCAGCGCGGGTGAGAGGAAGCAGCTGGCGGAGAACGGCATCCCCGCCGACGCCGTCGACCCCCTGGTCGCCCTTGCGGTCGATGCGCGGCTGGCTCTGGCGGACGACAGGCGACTTCGCACCACCACGACCGCAGAGGAGTGGCTGCGCTCGTCGGCGGCCGCCCGCTGGAGCGACCTGGTCTCGGGCTTCCTGCGCACGCTGCCCCGCGGCATCCGCACCCCCGCAGGCGGGTACCTGCCTCCGGCGTCGTGGACGTTCGCGCATCCCTGGGACGCCGGCTGGCCCGAGCGCAGCGCCGCATTGGGCGAGCGCGCCCGGCTGCTCGGGCTGATCGCCGACGACGGCACCGAGCCGATGTGGGCCGAGCCCGTGCGCGCCGGCCTCGCCCCCGACGCGACCGCACTCGCCGAGCTGCTTCCGGCCGAGGTCGACCGCATCTTCCTGCAGAACGACCTCACGGCCATCTCACCCGGCCCGCTCGCCCCCGCGCTCGACGTGAGGCTGCGTGCCATCGCGGCCCGCGAGTCCGCCGCGCAGGCCTCCTCCTACCGGTTCACCGGCGAGTCCATCGCTCGGGCCCTCGTCAGCGGCGAGACGGAGGAGTCGATCATCGGCTTCCTCGAAGACCTCTCGCTCACCGGCATCCCGCAGCCGCTGCGCTACCTCGTGGCACAGACGGCACAGCGCCACGGTCTGGTCAGGGTGTCGACGGATCCCGAGACGGGCCGCACCCGGATCGAGAGCGACGACCAGACCCTCATCCAGGCGATGGCGATCGATCAGGGCCTGCGACCGCTCGCCCTCGCGAAGCACGTCGACTCGCTCACCACGCGCGTCGGGCGAGACACCGTCTACTGGGCGCTCACCGATGCCCGCTATCCCGCGACCCCGGTCGACGAGCACGGGACCGTGCTCACCGGCGACCGCTATCCGCTCGTCGAGGCCTCGACGCCGGAGCAGCCGGACCATTCGACCCTCATCGCCGCGCTGCGGACCCGACAGGGCCCTGACGCGGATGCCGCATGGCTGGATCGTGAGCTGGAGGCCGCCGTGCGGGCCAGAGCGGTGCTGCAGGTGACCGTCGGCATGCCGGACGGCTCGACCAGGAATCTCCTCCTGGAGGCCACGGGCCTCGGAGGCGGCCGCCTGCGGGGACGCGATCGGGCTGCCGACGTGGAGCGCACGCTCCCCGTGTCCAGCATCCGCTCCGCGACCGTCGTGGCCCCCTGAGCGGTGACGGGCGGTAAACTGGTCAGCTATGTCTGATGGCCCCCTGATCGTCCAGAGCGATCGCACCGTCCTGCTCGAGGTCGCCCACGCGGATGCCGAGAGCGCCCGGCACGAGCTGGCGATCTTCGCCGAGCTGGAGCGCGCCCCGGAGCACATCCACACCTACCGGATCACCAGGCTCGGCCTCTGGAACGCCCGGGCCGCCGGGCACACCGCCGAGGACATGCTCGAGACGCTCGATCGCTGGTCGCGCTTCCCCGTGCCGCCGTCGGTCGCCGTCGATCTGCGCGAGACCGTGAACCGCTACGGCCGTCTGGTCATCGAGCGCGACGAGGAGGGCACGCTCATCCTGCGCTCCTCCGACCCCGCCGTGCTCACCCAGGTGGCGGGCAACAAGCGCATCCAGCCGCTGCTGATCGGCCACCCGGCACCAGACACCTTCGTCGTCGACGCGTGGGCACGCGGGCAGATCAAGCAGGAGCTGCTGAAGATCGGCTGGCCGGCCGAGGACCTCGCGGGCTACACGCCGGGCACCCCGCACGAGATCGACCTCGCCGAGGACGGGTGGCAGATCCGCCCCTACCAGCAGGATGCCGTCGACGCCTTCTCCAAGGACGGCTCCGGCGTGGTGGTCCTCCCCTGCGGCGCGGGGAAGACGATCGTCGGCGCCGGGGCGATGGCCGCGACCAAGACGACCACGCTGATCCTGGTGACCAACACGGTGTCCGCCCGCCAGTGGCGCGACGAGCTCCTCAAGCGCACGAGCCTCACACCGGAGGAGATCGGCGAGTACTCGGGCCAGGCCAAGGAGGTCAAGCCCGTCACCATCGCGACCTACCAGATCCTCACGGCCAAGAGGAAAGGGCAGTACGCGCACCTCGCGCTGCTGGACGCGCTCGACTGGGGCCTCATCGTCTACGACGAGGTGCACCTCCTGCCCGCCCCGGTCTTCAAGCTCACCGCCGACCTCCAGGCGCGCCGTCGCATCGGCCTCACCGCCACGCTCGTCCGGGAGGACGGGCGCGAGGGCGACGTCTTCAGCCTGATCGGCCCCAAGCGCTTCGACGCGCCCTGGAAGCAGATCGAGGCGCAGGGCTTCATCTCCCCGGCCGTCTGCTACGAGGTGCGCGTGGACCTGCCGCCGAGCGACCGGCTGGAGTACGCCGCGGCCACCGACGACGAGCGGTACCGGCTGGCGGCATCCGCCCCCGCGAAGATCGAGGCGGTGCGCGAGCTGATCGCCAAGCACCCCGGCGAGCAGATCCTCGTGATCGGCCAGTACCTCGACCAGCTCGACACGCTGTCGGAGGCGCTGAACGCCCCGCAGATCACCGGCGCGACGCCGATCGACGAGCGCGAGGAGCTGTACCGGCAGTTCCGCGTCGGCGAGATCCAGCTGCTCGTCGTGTCGAAGGTCGCGAACTTCTCGATCGATCTGCCTGAGGCGTCGGTCGCGATCCAGGTGTCCGGCTCGTTCGGCTCCCGCCAGGAGGAGGCCCAGCGACTCGGGCGCCTGCTGCGTCCCAAGCAGTCCGGCCACACGGCGAGCTTCTACACGCTCGTCGCCCGAGACACGATCGATCAGGACTACGCCCAGAACAGGCAGCGATTCCTCGCCGAGCAGGGGTACAGCTACACGATCATGGATGCGGACGCCATCGCCGCCTGATCGGCCCCTCGCCGCACCCTGACCCGCCGCTCCGGCGGATAATCAGGCAGAGCATCGCCCGAGTCACCATAATGGGGACATGACAGCACCGCGCATCCTGGTCGTCGACGACGAGCCGAACATCCGCGACCTCCTCTCCACCGGCCTCAGCTTCGCCGGGTTCCTGGTGAAGACGGTCGCCAACGGCGCCGCCACCATCTCGGCGGTGCTGGAAGAGGAGCCCGACCTCATCATCCTCGACGTGATGCTGCCCGACATGAACGGGTTCAGCGTCACCAAGAGGCTGCGCGGCGCCGGTTTCACCGCGCCGATCCTCTTCCTCACGGCGAAGGACGGTACCGAGGACAAGATCGAGGGCCTCAACGCCGGCGGCGACGACTACGTCACCAAGCCGTTCAGCCTCGACGAGATCGTCGCCCGCGCACAGGCCATCCTCCGCCGCACCATGCAGGCCGATGAGGAGTCGATCATCCGCGCCGGTGAGCTCTCGATGGACCAGGACACGCACGACGTGCAGGTGGGCAAGGAGTCGATCGAGCTGAGCCCCACCGAGTTCAAGCTGCTGCGCTACCTCATGCTCAACCCCAACCGCGTGCTGTCGAAGGCGCAGATCCTGGACCACGTCTGGGAGTACGACTTCAACGGCGACGCCGGCATCGTGGAAAGCTACATCTCGTACCTCCGCCGCAAGATCGACCCGCACACCGAGGAGTCGCTCATCCAGACCAAGCGCGGCTTCGGCTACATGCTCAAGGTCGGCAAGTAAGCAGCCGACCGCTCGATGACGCCACCCGTGGAGGACCGCATGGCGAGGAAGCCTGACGCGGTGACCCGCTGGTGGCGGGCGATCAGCCTGCGCGCCAAGGTCACCGGCGTCACGGTGGCCGTCCTCGCCCTCGGCCTGCTCGTCGCAGGGCTCGGGACGGTGCCGATCCTGCGGGGCACGCTGATCGGCAACATCGACTCCCAGCTTCCGTCGCTCGCCTCGTCGGATCTCGTCTCACGCTACTTCGAGGTGACGACAACCGACGACGGGGTGACGACGTACACCCAGTCACAGGAGACGCCGCGGGACTTCTTCCTCGCCGTGTACGACGGCGAGGGAGTCCTCCGGGGCACGACCGGCAACACGACGACGTCCAGCGGTTCGCCGATCTTCCCGTCGAGCTATTCGCTGCAGGAGGCGCTCGCGAAGGGCGATGTCACCTTCCCATTGGACGGGACGAAGGGGACGAGCTTCCATGCCGCCGTCGCGAACGTGCCCGTCTCGGGCGGCGCCGTCCGCATCCAGCTCGTGGCGATGCCACTGTCGGCCGCCGACCGCATCATCAGCCAGTTCTTCGGCATCTACATCACCGTCGCCCTGATCACCATCGTGATCGCCGCTCTCCTCATCCGCGGACTCGTGACCCTGACGTTCCGGCGCCTCAGTCAGGTCGAGTCCACAGCGATGTCGATCGCGGCCGGCAACTTCAGCCAGCGCCTCACCGACCTCGAGCCCACGACCGAGGTCGGCCGGCTCAACGCCGCCATCAACGCGATGCTCGACAGGGCCGACCATTCCCTCGCTCAGCGCGACCGCACGGTGCAGCACATGCGCCGCTTCATCGGAGACGCCAGCCATGAGCTGCGCACCCCCCTCGTGAGTGTGCGCGGTTACGCGGAGCTCTACCGGATGGGCGCGATCAAGGGCGAGGAGGACACGGCGCGGGCCATGGAGCGCATCGAGAAGGAGGCGATCCGGATGGGCGTTCTCGTCGAGGACCTCCTCGCTCTCGCCCGACTCGACGACGAGCGCGAGCTCGAGATCGTGCCCCTCGACCTCCGCCCGATCGCCCGCGACGCCGCTCTCGATGTGCGGGCGGCGGCCCCCGGTCGCACGATCACCGTCGTCGACGAGACCCTGAAGGCGCGGCTGAGCACGCCGACCCGGAGCATCCCCGTGACGCCCGCCGCGCAGCAGTCCGCGCCCCGTGGTCTCTCGCGCGCCACTCTCGCAAGGCTGCGCCGTCGCCCCCGCACCACGACCGAGCAGATGCCGGCGATCGACTTCACCGAGGTGGCTGACGTGCCCGTGCGCACGCCCCCGATCATCCTGGGAGAGGAGAACAAGGTCCGCCAGGTCGTGGCGAACCTCCTCGGCAACGCCCGCCGGTTCTCCTCCGAGGACAGCCCGATCGAGATCGTCGTGGATGCCGATCGGATGCTCGGAACGGGCTCCATCGCCATCGTCGACCACGGCGAGGGCATCCCTCCGCAGATCCGCGAGCAGATCTTCGAGCGCTTCTGGCGTGCCGACACCTCGCGAGCGCGGGAGACGGGCGGCTCCGGTCTGGGCCTGGCCATCGTCGCCTCGATCGTGAAGGCACTGCACGGCAGCGTCACGGTGTCCGAGACGCCGGGTGGCGGCGCCACCTTCACCGTCACGTTCCCCCTCGCCCCCTCGCGTGCGACACCCGAGCACCTGCTGGAGGACACGCAGCCTCTGGAGCCGCTCGACCTCTGAGCAGTGCTCCTGCACAAAGGTGTGACCTTGTGGGTTGCGCACAGACCCCGTGGAAGGGCGAGACTAGCACGACTGCCCTCGCCCCGCCTCTCGTAGCGTCGGAGACTCCAACGAGAGGAGAACCCATGTCCGTCTTCACCGTCGACACCGAGGCCGTCCGCGCGGCAGAGGCTGCCGCACGAGCCACCATGGAGCGTCTGCGGAGCGAGTCAGCGACCCTGATGGCGCAGCTCGCTCAACTGCAGTCGTCCTGGATCGGCACCGCGTCCAACGCGTTCCAGGGCTGCGCTGAGGAGTGGCACGGCGCCGCCCGTCACGTCGAAGAGACCCTCGACGCGATCGGCAGCCGACTGGGCGGCGCCGCGACGCAGTACGCGGATGCCGACCAGTACTCGGCCGGCCTGTTCCGCTGAGGCGACCTGCCCCCTGCCTGTTCCCGGGTGGAGGTTCAGTCACGCCAGTTCAGACGCGCCTGTTCCGACACGCCAGTTCCGACACGCCTGTTCCGACACCCCCTGGAATGCAGGAACGCCCCGGCCGAGGCCGGGGCGTTCCTGTCAGTGCGGCTGGTGTGGATCAGAAGTCCATGCCACCGGACGGGTCGCCCATGGGGGCGGCGGCCTTCTCGGGCTTGTCGGCGACGACGACCTCGGTGGTGAGGAAGAGGCCGGCGATCGACGCCGCGTTCTGCAGAGCCGAACGCGTGACCTTGGCCGGGTCGATGATGCCCGCTGCGAACATGTCGACGTACTCGCCGGTCGCAGCGTTCAGGCCGTGACCCGAGGCCAGCTCGGCGACCTTGTTCGCGACGACACCCGGCTCGAGACCGGCGTTGAGAGCGATCTGCTTCAGCGGAGCCTCGATCGCGACGCGAACGATGTTCGCACCGGTCGCCTCGTCACCCGTGAGGGTGAGAGCGTCGAGAGCCTTGGTGCCCGACTGGATGAGCGCGACGCCACCACCGGGGACGATGCCCTCCTCGACGGCTGCCTTCGCGTTGCGGACGGCGTCCTCGATGCGGTGCTTGCGCTCCTTGAGCTCGACCTCGGTGGCCGCGCCCGCCTTGATGACGGCGACGCCGCCGGCGAGCTTGGCGAGGCGCTCCTGCAGCTTCTCGCGGTCGTAGTCGCTGTCGGTGTTCTCGATCTCGCGACGGATCTGGGTCACGCGACCCTCGATCTGCTCCGCCTCGCCCGCACCCTCGACGATCGTGGTCTCGTCCTTGGTGACGATGACCTTGCGCGCACGGCCGAGCAGGTCGAGCGTGGCGTTCTCGAGCTTGAGGCCCACCTCTTCGGTGATGACCTGTCCGCCGGTGAGGATCGCGATGTCCTGCAGCTGCGCCTTGCGACGGTCGCCGAAGCCGGGAGCCTTGACGGCGACCGACTTGAAGATGCCCTTGAGCTTGTTCAGCACGAGCGTCGCGAGAGCCTCGCCCTCGACGTCCTCGGCGATGATGACGAGCTCCTTGCCGTCCTGGATCACCTTGTCGACGATGGGCAGGAGGTCCTTGATGTTGGAGACCTTCTGGTTCGCGATGAGGATGTACGGGTCTTCGAAGACAGCCTCCTGGCGCTCCGGGTCCGTCACGAAGTAGGGGTTCAGGTAGCCCTTGTCGAAGCGCATGCCCTCGGTGAGCTCGAGCTCGGTGCCGAAGGTCTGCGACTCCTCGACGGTGACGACACCCTCCTTGCCGACCTTGTCGATCGCCTCGGCGATGAGCTCGCCGATCGCGGGGTCGGCTGCGGAGATGGACGCCGTGGCGGCGATCTGCTCCTTGGACTCGATCTCCTTGGCGCTGCTCAGCAGCTCCTCGGTGATCGCCGCGACGGCCTTCTCGATGCCGCGCTTGAGCGAGATCGGGTCGGCGCCGGCCGCGACGTTGCGCAGGCCTTCGCGGACGAGGGCCTGTGCGAGGACCGTGGCGGTGGTGGTGCCGTCGCCGGCGACGTCATCGGTCTTCTTGGCGACCTCCTTGACGAGCTCCGCACCGATCTTCTCGTACGGGTCGTCCAGCTCGATCTCCTTGGCGATGGACACGCCGTCGTTCGTGATGGTGGGGGCGCCCCACTTCTTCTCGAGCACGACGTTGCGGCCACGCGGGCCGAGGGTCACCTTGACCGCGTCGGCGAGGATGTTGAGGCCGCGCTCGAGGCCGCGGCGGGCCTCCTCATCGAAAGCGATGATCTTTGCCATGAGTTTTGTCGTCCCTCCTGGACGTAGACGTTGGGTTTAGCACTCAGAGTGAGAGAGTGCTAACGCCATTCTGGCACTCGACACCTTCGAGTGCAAGCCGCGAGGAGGGTGCGCCGCCGACCGATCAGGGGGCCGGAGTCTCCTCCGTGGTGGCCGGGGCGGAGGACGAGCGGTCGAGGCCGATGACGACGGTCAGCTGCTTGCCCCCGGTCTCGTTCATGGAGGCGTAGAAGTCGCTCTTCTGCACGTCCGCTCCGCCGATGAGGTTGGCGAGCCCGATGGCCGCGAGCTCGTCCGCGTCGTCGACGTAGTACACGGTCGTCGTGGCGAAGTCCTTGCTGGCGCTCTCGGTGGCGGAGACCTTGTCGGCGGTCCATCCGCTGTCGATGAGCTTCGCCCGGATCTGAGCCTCGAGGCCCTCCTCCGGAGTCGCGTTCAGGATCATCACCGAGTAGGCGGTGTCGACGACACCGGTCTCGACCGGCGTCGGCGTCGACGACGGCACGGCCTCGGGGAAGAGTGTGATGCGGCCCATGACCACGAGCGAGCCGAAGATGCCTGCGATGATCAGCACCAGCGCGGCCACGAACGACCAGAGCAGCACGACCCAGCCGTTCATGCCGGGGGCTTCGGCGCGATGCGCTCCTACACGTCCTGCGGAGTGGGGGACGTCGTCGAATCGGTCACGAGTGGGCTTGGACACCACTCGATGCTAGCGGCACCCGCCTGTGCGTCCGCATCACGACGGCGGCGGCGTCCGAAACCGCGGACTCAGCCGACGAAGCCGGGAGTCCTGGCCGAGCGCTGCAGCGCACGGGACTCCCTGATCCGACGGAGCCTGCCGACGAGCATCGGGTCGTACGCCAGAGCGGCGTCGGAGTCGATCAGCCGACCGAGCAGCTGATAGTAGCGCGCCGAGCTCATGCCGAGCTGCGCGCGGATCACTTCTTCCTTCGCGCCGCTGTGCCGTGGCCACACGGTCTCCAACGCGAGGATCGCACGATCGCGCTCGGTCATCTCTCCCAGCATGAGAACAGGTTAGATCGCCGCGACGCCATCGCCGCCGCGCCACTCCCACCATCGTCCGAGCGGATCAGCCGCGGCCCGCACCCTGCCGTCCAGCGCGACGACGAAACCGCTCCAGGATCCGTCGTCGACGGGGGGCTCCCAGACATCGAGGAGAGCCGGCGGATCGATGGTGATCCATCTGGCCGGGAGCGCGCGGATGGCCTCGACGAGCGCGAGCCTCTGCTCCCGGGGGATGTGCACCAGCACGCCGGGGGTGGTGATGACGAGCGTCGCACCGTCCGGCGCCTCCGCGGCGAGCGCGTCGATCCGCTCCAGGGCGTCACCGGCGATGAGGTGCGGAGGGTCGGATGCGGCGATGTCGAGCGCCGCCGTGACGCGATGCTCGCGCCCCTCCTCCCCCGGCCAGACGAGGCCCTGCAGCCAGCGGCGATCGCGTTCGTCGGACGCGTCGAGGGGCGCGAGGTCGATGCCGGCACGCCACACGACCTCCGGCAGGCGCAGGGGTGGAATCCCACCGTCGATCACGCTCTCCAGCACGACGGCCGACGGGCCGTCCACCGGGTCGAGAGATCGCCGCGGCATCCCTTCTCCGTCGACGAACCGATAGGAGTACCGGTCGGGATACAGGCAGAGCCCTGCCGAGGCGCCGATCTCGAGCAGCGCGATGGGGCCCTCGATCTCGCTGAGCACGGGGAGCAGCGGCGCGAGGCGGAGGGGCTCGTTGGTCTGGAGCCGTCTCGCCGTGCACTCCGCGACGATCTCCTCGGCATGCGCGAGCACGAACCCCCGCCAGGCGCCGTACGCGGTCAGATCCGCGCCGAGCATCCGCGTGACGGCGAAGACCAGCGGCGGCTGGCGACGGTTCTCGGGTATGCGCGACAGCACGTCACGCACCGCCGGGTCGCCGGCGACCCCGAGCGCCCACTCGGCGTAGAGATCGCTCCGACCTGGCGCCTCCTGCTCGGCGAATCGGGCGTAGCGCTCCTGCACGGCATCCGTCATCCGTCCATTCTGTCGCGGCGGACCCCGTTCACAGCCGGACGCGCGAGAATGGAGGCATGGCGTACAGCGTGGACAAGACAGAAGAAGAGTGGCGCGACGAGCTCGGCGCGGATCAGTACGCCGTGCTGCGTGAGGCGGCGACCGAGCGCGCCTGGACCGGCGAGCTGCTGGACGAGAAGCGCGCTGGCCTCTACACGTGCGGTGCGTGCGGTGCGGAGCTGTTCAAGAGCGGCACGAAGTTCGACTCCGGATGCGGGTGGCCGAGCTTCTACGAGTCCATCCGTCCGGAGGCCGTCGAGCTCATCGAGGACACGACGCTCGGCATGGTCCGCACGGAGGTGCGGTGCGCGCACTGCGGCTCGCACCTCGGGCATGTCTTCCCCGACGGGTTCGGAACGCCCACCGGCGACCGCTACTGCATGAACTCGATCGCCCTGAACTTCACCCCGGACGCCGAGTGAGCGCGCTGGAGGCGGTCCGCTCCCGTCAGTCCTGGTCCAAGGTCACCGAGCTCGCGCCCAACCGCGAGGAGCTGCTGCAGCTCGTGGCGGCCGCCGGACGCGTCGCCGACCACTCGTCGCTGCGCCCCTGGCGTCTGATCGAGCTCCGCGGCGCCGACCGCGAGGTGCTGGGTGCGGCGATCGCGAAGGCCGAGGGCGACAAGTCGCCGTCGTCCAAGCCGCTGCGCGCGCCGCTGCTGATCGCCGTGGTCGCCAGCTACCGCAAGAGCGACAAGGTGCCGCGGTGGGAGCAGGAGGCCGTGGCATCCGGTGTGGCCCACACGCTGAGCCTGCTGCTGGACGAGGCGGGGTGGGGCGTCCTGTGGCGCACCGGCCACTACACGCGCTCCAAGGCCGTCGCCAAGGCGCACGGTCTCGGCAAGGACGAGGAGCTGCTCGGCTGGCTCTACGTCGGCGGCAAGCCTGCGGGCAAGCGCCCCGGTCGGCGCAAGCCCGTCGACGCGCGCAAGCTCGTGACGCGGATGCCGAAGAAGAAGGACAAGAAGAAGTAGTCAGCGCGCGCGCCGACGCGGCACGGCCACGACGACCGATCCGACGGCGACGACGACCATCGCCGCGAGCTGCCAGAGAGCGGGACCCGCCTCCACCGGCCAGATCAGATCGATGACGACGGATGCCGTGAGCTGACCGAGCACGGAGCCGAGCCCCATCAGGAGCACCCCGGTGTGCGCGACGATGAAGGCCCCGAGCAGGATGTAGGCGAAGCCGAGGAATCCGCCGAGGTACAGCCACGGCTCGGCGGGCGGCGGCTGCGGCATCCCCCTGACGGCGATGCTGACGCCCGCGGCGAGCGCGAGGGCCACGGTCCCGGCGATGAAGCTCATCAGCGTCGCCGTGATCGGCGACTGCACGCGCTGCGCGAGCCTGCCGTTGGTCGCGGCCTGCCAGGCGATGCCGACCCCTGTCGCGAACGGCAGGAGGAGCATCCACAGCGGCGCGGTGGAGAGGACGTCGCCGGAGAGCGAGATGCCGACGGCGGCGAGGGCCAGCGCCCCTCCGAGGACCCTCCCAGGGGTCACCGCCACGACACCGGCCGGGCCGAATCCGATGCGGTCGAGCACCAGGCCGTGCAGCGTCTGCCCCGCGACGACGCCCACGGTGAAGAGCGAGACGCCGAGGACTCCGGCGGTGATGCCCTGGGTGGAGACGGTGAGCGCGCCGCAGGCGCCACCGAGCAGCATCCAGAACGGGATCGTGCCTCCGCGGACGCCCGTCCACAGCCGCACCGCGCCACGGCGGGCCGACGGGATGCACGGGATCACGACGACGAGCACGAGGAGTCCGACGGAGAACGAGATGAATCCGGCGACGATCCCGTTGTCCACCTCGACGCCGAGCACGCCGTTGACGCGCGCCTGGACGGCCGTCATCACGCCGATCGCGACCGCTCCGCCGAGTGCCAGCGGAGCGGACAGGGAGCGCTTCTCGATCACCTGTCGACCCTACCCGAGCCCGTGTCGGGGGCCGGGTCTACTCTGGCAGCATGTGCGCGAGCTACGGCCTTGACCCCCGGTTCACCGACAGCGACGATCTGCTCGACTCCGCCGAGCAGGCGGTGCTCGACGCTCTGCGCACCTGGGCCGACCGCAACGCCGGCGAGACCGTGCGCCCCACCGGGAGGAACCTCCGCAACCTCAATCCGATCCTCCTCGACGACGCCGGCTCGACGGCCGTCGAACCGGCGTGGTGGGGCTTCCTTGTCGACGGCCAGCCCGCGAGGTTCCCGTCCATCAACACGCGGTCGGAACGGCTCCAGGAGCGCCCCGGCAGCCTCCGCTCGCGCGCGCTCGTTCCGGCGACGGGATGGTACGAGCTCAAGAAGCCCGAACGGGTCTGGCACGAGTTCGGGCTCGACGGCGGCGGGCTCTTCGGCATGGCCGCCGTCACACAGCGCGGTCGCACAGACGACGGCGAGTGGTACACGTGCTACTCGATCGTCATGCGCCCTGCACCCGCGCACCTGGTCGGCATCCACGACCGGATGCCCGTGCTCATCCCCACCGCGTTCGCTCAGGACTGGCTGCGCGCGCAGGGCGACCGCGAGCTCATCGACGAGGCACTGCTGGCGGCGGCATCCCTCGATGAGCGGGTCGTCGCGGTGCCCCGTGCCGACGACAAGGGCACGGACCGGCTCTTCTGACATGGATGCCGCAGAACTGATCGCCCTGGCGTCCGCGCGCGCCGAGGAGCTCCCCGGGTCGGAGCGGGAGAACCCGTTCGGCCCGGAGTGGGACGTGTTCAAGGTCCGCGGCAGGGTGTTCCTGCTGACCCCTCTCGACGGCACGGGACGGGTGACGCTGAAATCTCACCCCGATGATGCGGTGGCCCTGCGGGAGACGTTCGCCGACATCGTCCCGGGCTACCACATGAACAAGAAGCACTGGATCACGCTGCTGCCCGGGCCATCGCTGGAGGCGGATCTCATCCCCGAGCTGGTGACGGAGTCGTACCTCCTCGTGGTCGAGAAGCTGCCGCGAGCGCAGCGTCCGGTCGACCCGGCGATCTTCGGTCGACCGCCCGCCTGACAGTGTCCTTGACCCCTTTTGGGGGTCACGCGTGACCCCCGCGTCACTTTTCACGCCGAACGCGCACCTTCCCTGTAAGGGAGCATCCGGATCCGGTCCCCAGCAGGTCACCCGAGGCCTGCCGAACGGATGCTCCCACTACCAGGGAGGTATCGATGCGGAACGACCGTGTCGACGCGCGGCGAGTGCGCCGCGCCGCGGTGGTGGAGGAGTCGGTGCTGCAGCGCACGCGCGCGGCGCAGTTGCTGGCGAACGATCTGAAGCTCGAGGTGGTGCATACGGGCGCGACGCTCCCGATGTTCATGGCCTGGCTCAAGCGCACGGATCGGACGCGGTGGCCGCATCTGCTCGTGCTGGATCTGCCGACCGACGTCGATCCGCCGCGCGATCTCGACCTCATCGCCGCGCTGCGCGACGCCGGCATGCGCGTGCTCGTGCTCTCTGCTCTGCGCAACCGCGGCGCCGCGCGCAGGCTGGTCGAACTCGGCATCGACGCCGTGGTGTCGACCTCGGACGGGGAGGACGAGTTCCTGCTCGCCGCCGACGCCGCGTTGGGCGGGGGGACGATGATCACCGCACGCGCCCAGGCGACGATCCACGGCGCGGATCAGACTCTTCGACTGAGCAGGCAGGAGGAGCGGGCGCTGGCGCTGTACGCCTCGGGCCTCACGATCGCGGAGGTGGCGGAGCGCATCGGCGTGCGGCACGACACCGCCAGGAAGTACCTGAAGCGCGTGCGGGACAAGTACACGGTCATCGGGCGACCTGCCCGATCCAAGCTGGAGCTCGCGCGGATC
The DNA here is from genome assembly GCF_038397765.1 of Microbacterium sp. LWH10-1.2. NCBI lineage: Bacteria > Bacillati > Actinomycetota > Actinomycetes > Micrococcales > Microbacteriaceae > Microbacterium > Microbacterium sp. LWH10-1.2. Next base: position 587,903 of record NZ_CP151638.1, on the reverse strand, counting down.
GCCTGGGCCGAGGGCTACCTCGTCGCCGAGTCCGATCGCGCCGTGCGATCGGGTCCGGCGGCCACCGCAGGATAGCGGCGGACCGGCGCATCACCTTTCCACCCTTCTCCGCTCCTTCCCTATGGGAATCGATCACGGGAGCCCTCCCCCCGCGGTACCCAGGGTGCAGCCCTTCCCCCGGCCGACGTCGTTCGGCGGACGCGTGGGGCGTCCGGCGGGGCTGCACCGACGCACGCGACTCGTATCATGAGGACAAGTCCAATCGACCGCCCGTCGCCCACCCGGCGCGAGCGATCGATCGATCGTCTGCTCGTCTGGGGAATGAGCGTGCGTTTTCTGGGAGGGAAAGCGTGGAAGATTCTCGTGGCGACGCCGAACTGCTCCGCGCCCTGCGCGACGGTGATCGCGATGCGTACGTCGTGCTGTGGGAGCGGCACATCGGCGCCGCCCTGCGGCAGGCGTCGCGGCTGCTCCCCTCTCATGCCGAGGACCTCGTGTCGGAGGCGTTCCTCGCGATCTATCAGCAGGTCACGACCACCGACAAGGGGCCGGAGTTCGCGTTCCGGTCGTATCTGAAGGCGGTCATCCGCAACATCGCGATCCGATGGCGCACGGAGGCGTACCGCGTCGACGAGACGGGCGACGCCGATCGCATCGACTTCCGCGACGCCCTGAGCCTGGTCGAGCGCGAAGCCGACGCCAACGAGCTCCTCGGTGCTTTCCAGGAGCTGCCGGAGCGCTGGCAGCGCGTGCTGTGGCTGGCGGAGGTCGCCGACGTCGCACGCCCCGAGATCGCCAAGGAGCTCGGGATCAGACCGAATGCCGTATCCGCGCTCCATCGCAGGGCGCGATCGGGGCTGAGGTTCCAGTGGCTCACGAAGCAGGTCCCCGCGCTGCTGCGCGATGATCCCGATCACGTCGCGCGGCTCCTCCCCCGCCATCTCACCGAGCCCGACGATGCCGAGCTCACGGCCGAGATCTCCGCCCACGTGGACTCGTGCGTCCGATGCGGCGAGCTGCTGCTCAGCCTGCGCAGCGACGCCCGCCGCCTGCAGGGCGTCACGCTCTCCGCCGTCGGCTTCGGCGCCCTCGGCGTCGCGATCCCGTCGGGCTCCGCGCTGGCCCCCGGCACGGCTGCAGCGGCAGCGCTCATCACGGCGTCGACGGGCTTCGGGGTGGCCAGCCTCCTCGCCGGCGGAGTGGGCGCGTTCTCGATCGGCGGACTGCTCCTCGCGGCCATCCTGGTGGGTGCCCCGGTGGAGGCGGCACCCACCGCGATCGACGCAGCATCTGCGCGTCCGGTGGCCGCCGCCCCGCAGACCGCAGGGCCGCGGTCTGGGGGGACGGAGGCACTCCCGTCGTCGGCTCCGACGACGGTCCCGCACGCGCCGACCCTCGGTCGCCGCAACGCCGACCCCTCCATCGATTCCGTCGATCTCGTCAACGATCCGGACGCCGATCTGCCGACGGCTCCCGATCGCCCGCAGACCGCGCCCGGCACGACCCCCGGACCGGCGGAGGAGCCGACACCCGGACTGACGCCCGGTGTCACCACTCCGTCCGGGTACTCGGGCTACCTTCCGCCGACCCTGGCCGGCACGGCGACGCCCGGATCCGCCGTCGCCGTCGAGATCGACGGTCGACGGTACACACCTCCCGTCGCCGCGGACGGCACCTGGACGTTCGAGCCCCGCGCCCTCCAGCTCGCCGCCGGGACCTACGACTACCGCGCCTGGTCCTTCGACGCCGAGAACCAGTCGCCGGCCACGACGGGCAGCTTCACCGTGCTGCCCATCGTCGTGGCCGGGTTCGAAGAGCTCACGGGTTTCGAGGACATGCTGGTCGAGGAGGCCAGCACCACCGGGATCGTGATCTCGGCCACGGGTCCCGCGAACGGGCGGATCTACGTCTCGACGATGGAGGGGCACACGGCGGTCTTCGCACTCGACGCGACAGGGCACGCGGTCAAGCGGCTGCGCATGAATGCGGTCGGCTGGTACTGGTTCACCTTCCGCGCCCTGGACGCCGACGGCTTCTGGGGGCCTCCGGAGGAGCATGCGGCCGATGTCTACGACCCTGACGTGATCTTCGGTCCGTGGGGCCCTGATCCCGAGGACATGACGTTCGACATCGTCGATCCGTAGTCCGTCGCACGGGGGATGCCGCCGCCGAGAACGGTACCTGAGGAGGACGCGAGGTCGAGATGCCGCCGCCTAGCGTGGAGGGCATGATCACAGCTGAAGGCCTCACGAAGAGGTTCGGAGACAAGACCGCCGTCCAGGACGTGTCATTCACGGTCAAGCCGGGAAGCGTCACCGGCTTCCTCGGGCCGAACGGCGCGGGCAAGTCCACCACCATGCGCATGATCGTCGGTCTCGACCAGCCGACGTCGGGCCGCGCGACGATCGCCGGGCGCGAGTACCGCAAGCTGAAGGCGCCGCTGACCGAGGTCGGCGTGCTCCTCGATGCGAAGGCCGTCCATACCGGACGCACGGCGCGGAACCACCTGCGGGCGATGGCCGCGACGCACGGCATCCCCTCCTCCCGGGTCGACGAGGTCATCGATCTCGCCGGCATCGGTCCCGTCGCCCGCAAGCGTGCGGGCGGGTTCTCGCTCGGCATGGGGCAGCGGCTCGGCATCGCCTCGGCTCTGCTCGGCGACCCGCACACCCTGATCCTCGACGAGCCCGTCAACGGCCTCGACCCCGAGGGGGTGCGCTGGGTGCGACAGTTCGTCCGCCATGCCGCCTCCGAGGGGCGCACCGTGCTGCTGTCGAGCCATCTCATGAGCGAGATGGCGCAGACCGCCGACCACGTCATCGTCATGGGACGCGGACAGGTCCTCGCCGACGCTCCGCTCGCCGAGCTGGTGCGCGCATGGACGACCAACACCGTGCGCGTGCGCACCCCCCGCGCCGCCGACCTCGCCGCGGCCGTCGCCGGTCCCGCGGTCGAGATCGTGACCACCGAGCCCGGTCTCCTCGACATCGTCGGGCTCCCGGCATCCCGCATCGGCGACCTCGCCGCTGATCGCGGCATCCCGCTGCACGAGCTCACCCCGACCACCGGTTCGTTGGAGGACGCCTACCTGGCGCTCACCGGTGATTCCGTCGAGTACCGCACCAAGGAGATCTCATGACCGCCGTCCAGGCCGCTCCTGCGGCTCCCGTCCGCACGAGCTCCGGCCAGCGCCTGACGTTCCTCCGCGCGCTGAAGGGCGAGTGGATCAAGCTCGCGACCGTGCGTTCGACCTGGTGGTCGATCGCGATCACCGCCGTCCTCACGATCGGCATCGCGATGCTCATCGCCCAGGCCATCGACGTTCCGGGCTTCGACCCCATCAACGCCGTGGTCATGCCGATCCAGTTCACGATGCTCCTCGCGGGCATCCTCGGCGCGATCTCGGTCACCGGCGAGTACTCCACCGGCATGATCCGCTCGACGCTCACCGCCAACCCCGTGCGCGGCTCCGTCCTCGCCGCGAAGGCCACCGTGCTCGCCGCGTTCCTGTTCGTGTCGTCGCTGATCATCTTCGGCGCCGCTGCGCTCGCGGTGTCGGTCGTGGTCTCCGGACGCGAGCAGAGCATCGACTGGTCCGACGCATCCGCCTCGCTCCTGCCGATCCTGGTCTCGTCGCTCGCCATGGCCGTGTTCGCCCTGATCGGCGTGGCGTTCGGATTCATCCTGCGCTCCGGCGCCGGCGCCATCGCGGCGACGGTCGGTCTGCTGTTCGTGCTGCCGATCGTGGCGAACTTCTTCGCCTTCGCCGGCGAGACGTGGAAGTGGGTGCTGGATGCCGCGACCTACCTGCCCGTCGCGGCCGCGCAGAGCGCGATCCTCCCCGACGGCGCCACGCTCGAGGGACCTGTGCCCTACCTGACGCTGGCCGGCTGGGTCGTCGCGGGCATGCTCGGCGCCTGGGCGGTGCTGCGCACTCGCGACGCGTAGAGTCGCTCCGTGAAGAAGACGCGCAGCCGCAGCGCCGACGTCCGCGAGGACGACGGGCTGCGGCTGCCGCGTCCTCCCGGGCTGTTCCGCCGCTTCTGGGCACGGCACCCGCTCTTCGCGGATGTGCTGATCGCCCTGTTCTGTCTGCTCGTCTCGATCGTTCCGAGCCGAGACTCCTCCCCCGATCTCCCCGAGCCGTTCGGGATCGTCATCGCGGTGCTGATCCCGCTCTCGGTCCTCGTCGCCTGCGTCACGCTGCTCTTCCGGCGCCGGCATCCGATCGTCGCGTTCGCGGCGGCGTTCGCCGCCGAGGTGCTCTTCCTCTTCCTCGGTGCTCCCGGGGGGACGCCCATGGTCACGGTGGCGGCGTACTCCCTCGCCGTGTACGTGTCGACCCGCGCCGCCTGGGCGGGACTCGGGTACGGGCTGGCCGGTCTGGCCGTCGTCGCCGGAGGGCTGGCGGGGGTCGGAGCGATCTCGCTCCAGACCGCCCTGAACGCGCTGATCGGCAACCTGGTGGTCGCCCTCATCGGCACACTCATCGGCATCAACGTGGGTGGCCGCAAACGCTACGTCGCCGCGATCATCGACCGCTCACGGCAGCTGCTCATCGAACGAGACCAGCAGGCTCAACTGGCTGCGGCCGCCGAGCGGGCACGGATCGCCCGGGAGATGCACGACATCGTCTCGCACTCGCTCACCGTGATCGTCGCCCTCTCGGAGGGAGCCGCGGCCACGCCGGATGCCGCCCGCGCCCGTGCCGCGGCGACCGCCGCCGCCGACACCGCCCGCTCGGCCCTGGGCGAGATGCGCTCGATGCTCGGCGTGCTGCGCGACGATGACGCTCCGCTGCCGCTGGCGCCCATCACGGCACCTGCTCCGCACGACACGGTGGTGAACGCGCAGCGGGCGGGTTTCCCCGTCACCCTCTCCACCTCCGGGAGCGCGGAGCTGAGCCCCGCGATCGAGCACGCGGTCTCCCGCATCGTGCAGGAGGGCGTGACGAACGCGATGAGGCACGCCCCTACGGCCAAGACGATCGCCGTGCGGGTCGAGAACTCCGCCGACGACGTGACGATCGAGATCGTCAACGACGGAGCCGTGCCCTCCACCGCGCCGTCGGGGTTCGGGCTCAGGGGGCTGGCCGAGCGGGTCGCGCACGTGCAGGGCCGCATCGACTACGGTCGCGCGGAGGGTTCCCGGTGGCGGTTGCGCGCGACGATCCCGCTCGACATCAGGACAGCGGACGATTCGGAGAAGAGGAAGTGATGACAGAGCAGATCAGCGTGCTCCTCGTCGATGACCAGGAGCTGATCCGGCTCGGATTCCGCATGGTGATCGAGGCGGAGAGCGACCTCGTCGTGATCGGAGAGGCCGGCGACGGCCGCACGGCGATCGCCCAGACCGCCGCGCTGCGGCCCGACGTCGTCCTCATGGACATCCGGATGCCGGGCCTCGACGGCATCGCGGCGACCGAGGCCATCGTGCGCGATCATCCCGGCACCCGCGTGCTCGTGCTCACCACGTTCGATCTCGACGAGTACGCCTTCGGGGCGATCCGCGCCGGAGCCAGCGGTTTCCTGCTGAAGGACGCCCAGCGCCACGAGATGATCGCCGCCGTCCGCGCGGTGCACCGTGGAGACGCGGCGCTGTCGCCCCGGGTCACGCGGATGCTGCTCGACCACGTCTCCCCGCAGCTGGGCGCGTCGAAGAGCGAGGAACCACATGCGGAGGATGCCGAGATGCTCCGCGCCCTCACCGATCGTGAGAACGACGTCTTCCTCGCGATCGCGCGGGGGCTCAGCAACGCCGAGATCGCCGATGCGCTCTTCGTGAGCGAGTCCACCGTGAAGACGCATGTCAGCCGCGTGCTGTCGAAGCTCGGGGCACGCGATCGGATCCACGCGGTGATCCTCGCCCACCGCCTCGGCATCGGAGGCGATGCCGAGGCGCCGAGCAGCTAGGCGCGCGCGGGCGTCCACTCCGAGACGCGGTTCAGGAGCGCCACCTCGTCGGCGGCGAGCTCGAGCCGCGCGCCGGCGAGCAGATCGCCGACCTGCTCCACCCTGCTCGCGCTCGCGATCGGGGCCGCGACCGTGGGCTGCGCCCGCAGCCACGCGAGCGACGTCGCCGCGATCGAGGCGCCGTGCGCGTTCCCGATCTCCTCCAGCGCGTCGATGATGCGCAGACCTGCCTCGGTCGCGTACTTCGCGGCACCCGTGGCACGCGGCGACCCCTGTCCGTCGGCATCCGTCGAGCGGTACTTGCCCGTGAGGAATCCGCTCGCCAGGGAGTAGTACGGGACGAGTCCGAGACCGAACTCCTCCGCCACCGGGATGATGCTCTCCTCGACGTCGTTGCGGTGCACGAGGTTGTAGTGCGGCTGCACCGCGACAGGAAGGGCGACGCCGGTGCGCTGTGCGATCTCCACCCACTCGCGGATGCGCTCGGCCGAGTAGTTCGACACGGCGACGTGACGCACGAGCCCGTCGGCGACGAGCTGCCCGAAAGCGCCCACCGTCTCCTCGAGCGGAACGGTCTCGTCGTCGAAGTGCGCGTAGTACAGGTCGATCGCGTCGACGCCCAGGCGGCCCAGCGAGGCTTCGGCGGCGTTGCGGATGTTCGCGGCCGAGAGCCCGCGGAAGTCGGGGTGCTGACTCACCTTCGTGGCGACGACGACGCCCTCCGGCTTGCGGGAGGCGAGCCACTCGCCGATGATCGTCTCGCTCTCGCCACCGCTGTTGCCCGGCACCCAGGCGCTGTACGCGTCGGCGGTGTCGATGAAGTCGCCGCCGCCCTCCGCGAAGGCGTCGAGGACGGCGAAGGAGGCGTCGCGGTCGGCGGTCCAGCCGAACACGTTGCCACCGAGCGAGAGGGGGAAGACGTCGAGGTCACTGTTTCCGATGCGGGTCATGCTCGGCACAACCGGCGATGGGCGGCGGTTATTTCCGCTGTGACGCCGTGTTGCGATCCCCGTGAACTGAGCCGACTACGGGACTCGAACCCGTAACCCCCGTATTACAAGTACGGTGCGCTACCAATTGCGCCAAGTCGGCGGATGCCACCAGCTTAGCGATGGCGGCGAGGTGCGCCGAACTACTGCGCAGGGGTGGCGGTCGGGGTGGGAGTCGGCGTCGGCGTCGCGGTCGACTCGTAGTAGGCGTCGCTGGCGACGGTCAACACGAACTGCGAGAACTCGGCCGGGTCGTCGAGAGCGCCGACGTAGGCCTCGCCGTTCACGACGATCATCGGGGCGGCGGTGAGGACGAGGTCGTCGGAGCCGACGAGCGGACCCTCCAGCGCGCGCGAGGTCGCCTCCTTCGCCCAGGTCACGTAGTCCTGGTTCTCGATGCAGGAGCGCACGGCCTTGGCGCTGCTCACGCCGACCGCGGCGGCGGCATCCGCGAGCTTGGAGTCGCTGATCCCGTCGCTGTTGACCTCGGGCTGGTTCTCGAGGAGGTCGTGGTTGAACGAGTAGAACTGCGCGGGCGAGTGCGTCGCGACGCAGGCTGCGGCGCCGGCCGCGCGCAGCGAGTACTTGGTGCCGTTCGAGCTGGCGGTGAGCAGCGCGACCGGGTGGTAGGTGACGGTCGCCGCGCCCTGGGTGATCCAGTTGGTGAGCTGTCGGGCATTCGCGCGCTCGAAGACCCCGGCGTCGGGAGACAGGTAGTCGACGTAGATGTGGATGTCGACCGTGTTCGCGGTGGTCGGCTCCGGAGTCGGAGCGGCCTCGGTGCCCGCCTCGGACGGCTCGGCGCTCGGCGTCGCGAGGGTGTCGCTGGACACGGTCGCCGCGGTCACGTCGGAGACGAGGATGCCGTCGCCCTCGAGCCCGCTCGGCATCAGCTGCGGCTTGGTCACCTGCGCGGACACGGCGAGCGTCACGGCGGTGCCGATCGCGCCGACGGCGACGATGGCCACCGCTCCGATGATGATCCGTCGCATCAGGCGCGCCCTCGACTGCTGGGCGTGCACCTGCTGTGCCTTCTCCCGCACGGCCTCACGCGAATTGCGAGGGGTGGGGACGTTCGGCGTCTCGTCGCTCGACATCGTTCCTCTTGACAGTCTCACGGGGGCAGGGTGGCCCCGAACGCCGCCTCACGCGACGATCGCCGCTGACGCGGCCGGATTCGATGCTAACCAGCCAGTCTGGGAAATACCCAGGTGCGGGTTTGTCTGTCATACTGATCCCGACCCAACGACGGGTCACGGCGGGTCGCTCCGCCGCTCTATCACTACGGATCGTCCGGCACGTACCTGCCGGTGAAGGAGAAATGCAATGGCATCTGTCACTTTCGATGAGGCCACCCGCCTGTACCCCGGCGGCACCCGTCCCGCCGTCGACAAGCTGAACCTCGAGGTCGGAGACGGCGAGTTCCTCGTCCTCGTCGGCCCTTCCGGTTGCGGTAAGTCCACGTCGCTCCGCATGCTCGCAGGCCTCGAAGAGGTCAACGCCGGCCGCATCCTCATCGGCGAGCGCGACGTCACCGACGTCCCGCCGAAGGACCGCGACATCGCCATGGTCTTCCAGAACTACGCGCTGTACCCGCACATGACCGTCGCCGAGAACATGGGCTTCGCGCTCAAGATCGCCGGCATCGGCAAGGAGGAGCGCGCCTCCCGCGTCCTCGAGGCCGCGAAGCTCCTCGACCTCGAGCAGTACCTGACCCGCAAGCCGAAGGCGCTCTCGGGCGGCCAGCGTCAGCGTGTCGCCATGGGTCGCGCGATCGTGCGTCAGCCCCAGGTGTTCCTCATGGACGAGCCGCTGTCGAACCTCGACGCCAAGCTCCGCGTCCAGACCCGCACGCAGATCGCGTCGCTGCAGCGCCGCCTCGGCGTCACCACCGTCTACGTCACGCACGACCAGACCGAGGCTCTGACCATGGGCGACCGCATCGCGGTCCTCAAGGACGGTCTGCTCCAGCAGGTCGGCTCGCCGCGTGACCTCTACGAGAAGCCGAACAACGTGTTCGTCGCCGGCTTCATCGGCTCCCCGGCCATGAACCTCTTCACGGCCGACCTGGCCGAGGGCGGTGTGCGCTTCGGCACCGAGGTCGTCCCGCTCGACCGTGACACCGTGGGCCGCGCGAACGGCTCGCAGGTCACCGTCGGCGTGCGTCCCGAGGACATCACCGTGGGCCCGGCCGACGGCAAGGGCCTCTCGGTCGTCGTCGACCTGGTCGAGGAGCTCGGCGCAGACGGCTACCTCTACGGTCACACCGAGATCAACGGCAAGCGCACCGACCTGGTCGCTCGCGTCGACGGCCGCAGCCACCCCAACGCCGGCGAGACCGTCACGCTGGCCGCGAACGCGGGCCACGTGCACGCGTTCGACAGCGAGTCGGGTGAGCGTCTGAACGACAAGCCGGTCGTCTCGGCTTCCTGAGTTCTGCAGCATCGCGGCGCGGGTCGACCTTCTGGTCGCCCCGCGCCGCGTCGTTTCCCCCGGCATCCATCCCCCTCAGGAGAACCATGCAGGACGCTCTACGCATCACCGCCAGCACCGTGGACCCAGGACTGCTCGGGCTGCCCTGGTCGACCACGCTGGCCAAGTGGCCGTCCGAGCACATCGTGTCCCTCCCGAAGGGCCTCTCCCGCCATCTGGTGCGCTTCGCCGATCTGTCCGGGCGCGTGGTCGCGGTCAAGGAGACGACCGACGAGATGGCGCGGCGTGAGTACGACATGCTCGGCAACCTCGCCCGCCTCGCCGTCCCGTGCGTCGACCGGGTCGCGGTCATCGCCGGTAGGACGGATGCCGATGGCGAGCCGCTCCCCGCGGCGCTGGTGACGTCGCACCTGCGCTTCTCCATGCCGTACCGCGCGCTGTTCACGCGCGTGCTGCGCCCCGACACCGCCACGCGGCTCGTCGATGCCCTCGCCCTGCTGCTCGTGCGCCTGCACAACGTCGGCTTCTACTGGGGCGACGTCTCGCTCTCCAACACCCTCTTCCGACGCGACGCGGGAGCCTTCGCCGCCTACCTCGTGGATGCTGAGACCGGCGAACTGCACGAGGAGGGCCTCACCGACGGGCAGCGCGCCTACGACCTCGACCTCGCCCGCACGAACATCGCCGGGGAGATCATGGACCTCGCCGCCGGAGGGCGCCTGGAGCGGGGCGTCGATGCGATCGCGATCGCCGACGGCATCGTGTCCTCCTACCGCTCGCTGTGGGCCGAGCTCACCGCCCAGGAGTCGTTCTCCTCGGCCGAGACCTGGCGCATCACCGAGCGCGTGGAGCGGCTGAACGCCCTCGGATTCGACATCGACGAGATGTCGATGTCGACCACCTCCGACGGCACCGTCGTGGAGATCCAGCCCAAGGTCGTGGATGCCGGTCACCACCAGCGTCGGCTCATCCGCCTCACCGGACTCGACGTCGAGGAGAACCAGGCACGTCGCCTCCTCAACGACCTCGACGAGTTCCGCGCCCGCTCGACCAAGCAGTGGGCGGATGAGGAGATGTACGCGCACGAGTGGCTGACGCGCGTCTTCGAGCCCGTCGTGCGGGCCATCCCCTACGAGCTGCGTGCCAAGCTCGAGCCGGCGGAGGTCTTCCACCAGGTTCTGGAGCACCGGTGGTACCTGTCGCAGGCGCAGGGCCGGTCGGTCCCCCTCGCCGAGGTGCTCACGAGCTACATCAACGAGGTCCTGAGGCACCGGCGCGATGAGGCGACCATCATGGGTCCGCCGACCGAGACCATGAGCCTCCCCGTGATCACCGGGGTCACCCCCATCGCCGACGACGAGGACGACGACGTCGACTGGCGCGACCTCGTCTGACCGCGCAGACCGGAAGGGCCGGTCGGTGACGTCTCGTCACCGACCGGCCCTTCTCGTTTCAGGAGGTGCTCAGACCTGGTCGCGCGTCCGGCGCTGGCGGATCAGAGCGATCGTCCCGAGCAGGATCGCGACGACTCCCGCCGCCGTCAGCACCACGGGCAGCGCTCCGCCGGTCGCGGCGAGCCCTCCCGTCGAACCCGTCGATCCGTTCGAGCCGGTCGAGGGACCGGCAGGAGCCGCCGGCTGCTTCTCGACGACCACGGTCTGCGCGGCATCCTCGATGTCGGTGTGCGCGGCAACCGGGGTTCCCGATGCCGTCGCCCCGAGGTAGAGGGTCTCGAACGCCACGAGCGTCGATCCCGCGTAACCGGTGGGCACCGTGAAGCTCACGGCGATGCTCCCCGTCGAGGAGGTCGGCGTGAACGTCGCCGTCGCCGTGATGCCCGTCGCAGAGCCGTCGGACTTGCGCATCAGTTCACCGGCGACCGTGTACTCCACGCCCGGGGTCAGTCCGGTGTACGCGATCGTGTCGATCACCGTTCCTCCGCCCCAGGCCAGGGTGTGGTCCTGGTCGGCGCCGTCGAGGAGCGTCGTGCCGATCGCGGGGACGAGAGGCTGCGCCTCCACGGCCACGGTCTGGTCCACGTCGTCGATGTCCTCGTGGACCGCGAGCGGAGTGCCCGTCGCCGTCGACCCCTCGTACAGCGCCTCGAAGGCGACCAGGGACTCCCCTGCGTAACCGCTCGGAACCGTGAAGGAGACCTCGACCGTGCCGTCTGCGGCGGTCGGCGTGAAGGTCGTCGCCCCCGTGATACCCGTCGCGGAGGCATCCGCCTTCAGCATGAGCTCACCGGAGACGGTGTACTGCTGGCCCACGGTCAGTCCGGTGTAGGCGATCGTGTCGATCAGGCTGCCGCCGTTCCAGGCGAGGATGTGATCTTCATCCGCAGCATCCGTCAGCGTCGTGCCGATGGCCGGAACAGCGGCCGCGGCCCAGGCGCCCTGCGCCGACGCCGAGGTCGTCGCAGTCGAGGCCGCGACGAGGATCTGCGACTGACGGTGCGCCGCCGCCGTGGGCGTGGTGCTGCCGACGACGGGGGTCGAGACGACGAGACCGGTGCCGTCGGCCCCTGCCACCGTCGCGGTGACCGTGGCGGAACCGGCGACCGTCGAGCCGCGCAGATCGAGGAAGACCTGCTGACCGTCGACGACGGCGTTCGTATTGATCGGGCTCCCGGCCGCGTCGGTGAACGCGTGGGCGGGGCTCGAGGTCACGGCCGCGGTGGCCTGGTTCGTCGAGACCGTGAACGGTCCGAAGAGCGAGCCCGCCGCTCCGGCGCCCGCAGGGCCGGCGACGGAGACATCGATGTCCGCCGTGGTCGGGGGCGTCTGATTCTGGTCGGCGTTGGCCCCGTTCACCAGGTACCAGTACACCGCCTCGGAGTTGGGGGTCTCCCAGGCCCAGGCAGCATCCCAACCCAGGTCGGTGTAACGCCAGATCGCATACTGCGTCGCCTCGACGGCGTCGCTGACGCTGAGGTTCGTGACTCCGGCGGCGGTCTGCAGAGCGACCAGGTCGATCGCCGGATAGGAGTGCGTCAGAACCCAGTGGACCTTCGCCTGAACGGCCGGGTCGGTGAAGAGATTCGCCCCCAGATAAGACGAGAAGTCGCCGACGACCGCGCTGGTGCCGGTGCGGCGGCTGACATCGTGCTCGATGCAGTACGCCCAGTAGTCGGCCGTCCCCGGGTTGGCCGTGTCGGCCGGCACGGGAACGTACACGGGGTGGATGGCAGTGCCCGAGTAGCCCTGCGAAGCCGACCCCACCCAGACCGGGTCTCCCGGCGCGATGTCGGTCGCCGCGACCGCTGGTGCGGCGAACGCGGCGGGTATGAGAGCGGTGAGTGCGAGCAGCAGCGCCGCAGCGCCCCTCCCCGCTCTCGTCTTATGAGTCGAAGCGGTCTTCTTCACGATAGGTCAGCATCCTTGTCACGCGGGCGCACGAGTGCGCACTCTCCCCTGAACAGAGGACTCCCCCGTTGACTGAGCCCTCGCGATCAGTCTGGGAGCGGCGAACAGGGGACAGCAACGGACGAAGGATTCCTGACCCCCTCTGGGGGTCAAAGGACGCAGATCACGTAATGGGCGCCGCCCGCTGACCCGGCGGCGACGCGTCAGTAGCCGACGGTGAACCGCTCGCGGTGATGGTTGCCCTGCTCGATCTCGTCGACCACGGCGACCGCGAAGTCGGCACCGGAGATGTACGACTTGCCCTCCGCGTCGCGCACGATCACGTCGCCGCCATCACGGTAGCTGCCGGTGCGCTCGCCCTCCGCCCAGGGGCCGAAGACCTCGGCCGGGTGGATGAAGAACCAGTCGACTCCGGCATCCGTCGCCTCCAGCAGCGCGAGGGAGTCGATGCCGACCTGCGCCTCGTGCTTGTACTCCTCGGGAAAGTCGAGGTCGAACAGACGCGGGCCTCCCGGAGCCACCAGGCTGCCGCCGGCACCGCCCACGACGCCGAGACGGGTGGAGGTTCCGCTGACCTGCGCGACGACGTTGGCGAGAGCCTCCAGCGCCCTGTCGGCCATGTCACCGCGAGGCGACAGCGCCGAGACGACCGCGTCGGCACCGGTGAAGGCGTCGGCGATCGACGCGAGGTCGAGAGCGGATCCCTGCACGTAGTCGGCCCCCTCCACCCGGTCGGACGGGACGGAGCGCGAGACGGCGACCACATCGTGCCCGCGGCTCACCGCCTCCGAGACGATGTGACGACCGGCGTAGCCGGTGCCTCCGAGGACGACGATGCGAGCCATGGGGTGCCTTCCTACTTCTTCGCGTTGCGGGTGGTGGAGACCTGATACAGCGCGACGGAGGTCGCGATGCCGGCGTTCAGCGACTCGGCGGCGGTCGAGATCGGGATCGACACGATCTGGTCGCAGGTCTCTGCGACCAGGCGGGAGATCCCCTTGCCCTCCGACCCGGTGACGATCACGACGGGGCGGTCGGCCAGCTGCAGGTCGGGCAGCATCACGTCGCCGTCGCCGTCGAGCCCCAGCACGAACACGCCCTGCTTCTTGAACTCCTTGAGCATGGTCGTGAGGTTCGTGGCGAGAGCGACCGGGATGCGCGCCGCTGCTCCTGCGCTCGTCTTCCACGCCGCCGAGTTGACCCCGGCCGAGCGACGCTGCGGAAGGATCACGCCGTGCCCGCCGAAGGCCGCCGTCGAGCGGATGATCGCGCCGAGGTTGCGCGGGTCGGTGATGCCGTCGAGAGCGACGAACAGCGGAACCTGCCCCCTGCTGATGACCTTCTCGAGCAGATCCTGCGGGTGCGCGTACTCGTACGGCGGCACCTTGATGGCCACGCCCTGGTGCACGCCGTCGAACCCGGCCATGCGGTCGAGCTCCTGACGTGTCACCTCGAGGACCGGGATGCCGCGGTGCGTGGCGATCGACAGCATCTCCTTGACGCGGTCGTCCATCTCCACGCGCTGGGCGATGTAGAACGACGTCGCGGGGATCTTCGCGCGCAGCGCCTCGAGCACCGAGTTGCGGCCGGTGACGAACTCGGTCTCGGTGGTGTTGTCCTTCGCCCTCGCCGAGCGGTTCGGGTTCCCACCAGCGGCCTGGCGCTGGCCGGGCCTTCCCTTGCCTCCGGACGCGGCGTAGCGCTCGGCGGCGGCCTTGCGCTTGCCCGCCGGGTGCCAGGCGCGGTCCTCCGCCTTCGGGGTCGGTCCGCGGCCTTCGAGGGCCTTCCGTCCGAGTCCGCCCGTGCCCTTGCTCGGGCCCTTCTTCTTGCCCTTGCCCGCTGAGGGGTTGCCTGGCTTAGCCATCGATACTCCAATGAGTTCCGGCCGGAGAGTCCTCCAGCGTGATTCCTGCGGCGGCGATCGCGTCACGGATGCGATCCGCCGCCGCCCAGTCCTTGTCAGCGCGCGCCTGGGCGCGCTGGGTGATCATCGTCTGCACGAGCGCGTCGAGAGCGGATGCCGTGGCACCCTCGCCCCCGGACCCGGTGTCCCCCGGCCCGAGGCCGAGGACATCCGTCATCGCCAGCACGGATCGTGCGGCGTCGAGCACGGCGTCCGTCTGTCCTGCGTCGAGTGCCGAGTTCCCCGCGCGCACCGTCTCGTGCACGACGGCGAGCGCCTGGGGGACGCCGAGGTCGTCGTCCATCGCCGCGACGAAGGCTGCGGGAAGCTGCGCCGCCGCGTCCAGATCGCCGGGGGCATGACGCCGAGCACGCTGCAGGAAGGTCTCGATCCGTCCGAGCGCCGCCTCGGCCTCGGCCCACGACGCGTCCGTGAGATCGAGGCTCGACCGGTAGTGCGCGGCGGCGAGCGCGTAACGGACCACGAGCGGCTCGTGCGTCTTCAGCACGTCGGATGCCAGGGTGAAGTTGCCGAGAGACTTCGACATCTTCTGCCCGCCGACGGTCACGAGACCGTTGTGCACCCAGTACTGCGCGAACCCGAGGCCCGCAGCCGTCGACTGCGCCAGCTCGTTCTCGTGGTGGGGGAAGCGCAGATCGAGTCCGCCGCCGTGGATGTCGAACGCGTCGCCGAGGTAGCGGCGCGACATCGCCGAGCACTCGATGTGCCAGCCGGGTCGACCGGGTCCCCACGGCGAAGCCCAGGTGGCGTCCGCCGGCTCTCCCGGCTTGGCGCCCTTCCAGAGCGCGAAGTCCTGCGGGTTGCGCTTGCCGCGCGGGTCGGCGTCGGCCGCAGCCTCCATCGCATCGACGGACTGGTTCGTGAGGGAGCCGTACTCCGCCCACGAGCGCACGTCGAAGTACACGTCGCCTGAGCCGTCGGGCGCCGGGTACGCGTGTCCGCGCTCGATGAGCGTCGAGATCAGCTCCTGCATCTGCGGGACGGATGCCGTCGCCCGAGGCTCGTACGTGGGCGGGAGGATGCCGATCGCGGAGTACGCGCTCGTGAACTCCTGCTCCATCCGGTACGCGAGCGCCCACCAGGGCTCGGCATCCGTCGCGTTCGCGAGGACCTTGTCGTCGATGTCGGTCACGTTCCTCACGAACGTGACACGTGTGCCGTCGTACGACAACCAGCGACGCAGCAGATCGAAGCTGAGCGCTGCGCGGACGTGCCCGATGTGGGGTCCAGACTGCACCGTGGGTCCGCACACGTACATCGTGACGTTCTCGGGATCGAGAGGCACGAAGTCGCGCAGCAGCTGTGCGCGGGTGTCGTAGAGGCGGAGAGTCACCGCACAAGCCTACCGGGCGCGCCGTCGCGAAGCCTGGGCGCGCCGCAATGCGTCACGCGGAGTGGAGCGGCCTCAGTCGACCGGCAGGACCTGCCCGGTCTGCACGCCCAGGACGCTCTTCGCGTACGCCTGACCCACCCGGTGCGACGACACCGGGATGAATCCGGGGAAGGACGAGTGATACGACGGCGCGTCCTCCAGCACGGACGGGCTGACGGCGTTGATGCGGATGCCGCGCGGGAGCTCAGGCGCCGCTCCGAGGACGAACGACTCGAGCGCCCCGTTGGCGAGGGATGCCGCAGCCCCGGTCGCGATCGGCTCCCTGGCGAGGATGCCGGAGGTGAGGGTGAAGGACCCGCCGTCGCGCACGAAGGGCGTCCCGATCCGCACGATGTCGAGCTGTGAGAGCACCTTGCCCCGGAAGGCCGATTCGTACGCGTCGCGTCCGAGCTCGGTCAGCGGGGCGAACGGCACGCTCCCGACCGCCGCGATGACGGCGTCGACGGTGCCGACCTCGTCGAACAGGCGCGCGATGGATGCCGGGTCGGTCACGTCGACGGCGGGGTTCCCGCTCCGGGAGGCGGCGATGATCTCGTGCCCCTCCAGCGCGGCCTGCGCCGCACGCCCGACATGCCCTGATGCTCCGATGATGAGGATCTTCAACTCGACTCCTTCTGCCGTGGTCACGCTAACGGGCAACGAGGGGACGCCGTCCGGCATTCCCGCACGGCGCGGCGCCCGTGGTTCAGGAGGCGTGGACCATCGCGATCGCCGTGACCGCGATGCCCTCCCCACGTCCGGGGAAGCCCAGGCCGTCGGTCGTCGTCGCCGTCACCGACACCGGGGCGCCCCCGAGGGCGGCCGAGAGCACGGCCTCCGCTTCTGATCTGCGTCCGCTGAAGCGCGGCCTGTTGCCCTGGAACTGGACGGACACGTTGCCGATCGCGAAGCCCGCCGCCTCGAGGATCTCCCTGGTGCGGGCGAGGAACACCGGCGCATGCGCTCCGGCGTACTCCGGATGCGCCGTGCCGAAGTGCTCGCCGATGTCACCGAGGCCGGCGGCCCCGAGCAGGGCGTCCACGATCGCGTGGGCGACGGCGTCCCCGTCCGAGTGTCCGGAGAGCGGCTGCTCCCCCGGCCAGACAAGCCCGGCCAGCCACAGATCACCCTCCCCTCCGAAGGCGTGCACATCGGTGCCGATGCCGACGCGGACCGCGCCTGCGGACCGGCTCGGTGCCGAGAGCAGATGCCGCGCCCGCTCGAGGTCTGCCGGTGTGGTGATCTTGAAACCGCGCTCCGACCCGGGGATGTGGCGCACCGCGTGCCCGGCGGCCGCGAAGAGGGCGGCGTCGTCGGTGTACTCGACCCCCGCCGTCCGCGCCTCGGCGTAGGCCGACTCCAGGAGTGCACGGGGGAAGCCCTGCGGCGTCTGCGCGGCCGCGAGCTCGGAGCGGTCGACGGCTCCGGTGACCCCGTGCTCGTCGACCCGCTTCAGGGTGTCGACCACCGGCAGGACCGGGATCACGCCCGAGGCGTCGTCGACGGCCGCGGCGACCGCGTCGATCACCGCAGCGGGTGTGAGCGCTCGGGCCGCGTCGTGCACGAGCACGGTCTCCACATCGCCCCACAGTGCCGCGAGGCCGGCAGCCACCGACTCCTGTCTCGTCGCGCCGCCCGTGACGACACGGCCGAGGTCGGCCCGCTCGCCGGCGGCGGCGAGCAGTTCGCTCTCGGCATCCCCTTCGAATCCGGCGGGCGCGACCACGACGACCTGCGCAGGAGCCGCCGCGAACACGCCGTCGAGGGCGTGGCGCAGGATCGAGTGGGCGTCGATGCCGACGAAGGCCTTCGGCCCTCCCCCTGCCAGGCGGGTGCCGGAGCCTGCGGCGACGACGATGATCGCGGTGTGCGGAACGGGAAGCATGCTCACACGCTACCGGGCATGAGAAAAGGGCGGATGCCGAAGCATCCGCCCTTCACGAAGAGTCTCAGGAGGCGAGGACCTCGTCGAGCAGCGCGCCCGCCTTGTCCTCGTCGATCTTCTCGGCCAGAGCCAGCTCCGAGATGAGGATCTGGCGAGCCTTCGCCAGCATCCGCTTCTCACCAGCGGAGAGACCGCGGTCCTGGTCACGGCGCCACAGGTCGCGAACGACCTCGCTGACCTTGATCACGTCACCCGATGCGAGCTTCTCCAGGTTCGCCTTGTAACGGCGAGACCAGTTGGTGGGCTCCTCGGTGAACGGCGCGCGCAGCACCTCGAACACGTGGTCGAGGCCCTCCTTGCCGATCACGTCGCGGACGCCGACCAGGTCGACGTTCTCTGCAGGAACCTCGATGATCAGATCACCCTGGGTGACGTTGAGCTTCAGATACTTCTTCGCCTCACCCTTGATGATGCGCTCCTTGACCTCGATGATGGTCGCAGCGCCATGGTGCGGATAGACGACGGTCTCGCCAACCTCAAAAAGCATAAAAACGTGTCCTTTCGGCAACCTCAAGGATACCACAGGGATTATGCGCTAAGGTTCGCGCCCCCTCATCCACGGGCGCTCTCGACTTACCCATAGAATGGGAGGCGGATATCCCGCCGGACCTCAGGAGGACCCGTGAAATCGCGCATCGTCGCGTCTGCCGCCATCAGCGCCCTCGTTCTGCTCGGCGCGACCGGGTGCACGTTCATCACCCCGCAGTCGACCAAGATCGAGTACGCGGCGTCCGACGGCGTGAACGTCTCCGACGCCTCCGGCCCGCTGGTCGTCCGCAACGCCTTCATCGTCGCGAACGAAGACGGCTCGCTCGGCAACCTGGTCGCCGCGATCGTCAACCCGACCACGGAGAAGGCCACCATGACGATCACGCTCGACGGCAACGATCCGTTCGCCGTGACGGTCCCCGGCGGCAGCACCGTGAGCCTCGGCACCAAGGCCGACGACGCGCTGCGCATCTCCGACCTCGGCGCCATGCCCGGCAGCACGGTCGAGGTGCACTTCCAGTCCGGCGACAGCACCGGCACCAAGGCGCAGATCCCCGTCCTCGACGGCTCGCTCCCCTACTACTCCGACCTGGTGCCCTCAGCCGACAAGCCCCAGCCGTCGCCGACGCCCGTCCCCACCGACACCGCGGCTCCCGCGCCGTCGAACTGACGCCGCACCGCGCACGCAGAAGAGGCCGGCACCCATCGGGTGCCGGCCCCTCTCGTATCCGCGGAGCTCAGCCCTCGAACCGATAGCCGAGTCCGCGCACGGTCACGAGCATCACCGGCTCGCCGGGGTTCTGCTCGATGCGGGAGCGGATGCGCTTGATGTGCACGTCCAGGGTCTTCGTGTCGCCGAAGTAGTCGCTGCCCCAGACCCGGTCGATGAGCTGGCCCCGGGTGAGCACGCGACCGGAGTTGCGCATGAGCACCTCGAGGAGCTCGAACTCCTTCAGCGGCATGTTGATCTGCTCTCCGTCGACCGAGACCGTGTGCCGGTCGATGTCGAGAGACACCCGGCCGCCGTCGAGGACGCGCTCGTCGAGCTCGCTGTCGGCCTGCACGACCCGTCGCAGCACCGCCCGCATGCGGGCGAGGAGCTCGCGCGAGGAGTAGGGCTTGGTGATGTAGTCGTCGGCGCCGAGCTCCAGCCCCACCACGATGTCCACCTCGGAGTCCTTCGCGGTGAGCATGATGATCGGCACGGCGGACGTCGAGCGGATCTGTCGGCACACCTCGGTGCCCGGCATGCCCGGCAGCATGAGGTCGAGCAGCACGATGTCCGCTCCGCGCTCGCGGAACGCCGTGAGCGCACCGGGTCCGTCTTCGGCGATCTCGACCTCGTACCCCTCCCGGCGCAGCAGATAGGCCAGGGGGTCGGCGAGGTCGGGCTCGTCTTCGACGAGGAGGATGCGGGTCATACTGTCTCTCCGTTTCGAACGCGGACCGCGTCGGCGGCTTTGGCCGCCTTGCGCTCGCGCTTCTTCTTGCGCTTCTTCTCCTTCTTCCCCGCATCCGCCGCTGGCGAATCGATACGGGGAAGTCGGACGGTGAAAGTGGATCCGCGACCGGGGCGCGACCACAGCAGCACTTCGCCGCCGTGACGCTGCGTCGCGTGCTTGACGATCGAGAGCCCGAGACCGGTGCCGCCGGTGCGCCGGGAACGCGCCTCGTCGGCGCGGTAGAAGCGCTCGAAGATGCGCTCCCTGTCAGCCTCGGCGATGCCGATGCCCTGGTCGGAGACCGCGATCTCCACGACACCTCCGTCGGCCCGCACGCCGACGCCGACGCGCGACCCCTTGGGCGAGTAGACGATGGCGTTCGCGATGAGGTTGCCGACCGCCTCGATGAGGATCTGCGCGTCCCCGCGCACCCACACACCGCGGTCGCCGCCGCGGGCGAGGTCGACGCCGGCGGAGTCCGCCTGGACCGCATGCGCCTCGATGGATGCGGCGATCACCTCGTCGATCGAGACGGGGCGGACGTCGCCGAGGCCGTCGTCGGCCTGCAGCCTCGACAGGCTCATGATGCGCCCGGTCAGCTGCCCGAGCCGGTACGCCTCTGCGGAGATGCGGGCCGCGAAGATGCGCACCTGAGCGGGGTCGTCCGCCGCCGACTCGATCGCCTCGGCCAGGAGGGTCACCGCGCCGACCGGCGTCTTCAGCTCGTGACTGGTGTTGGCCACGAAGTCGCGACGCATCTGATCGAGCCGCTCCTGCTCCGTGACGTCGCGGATGATGAGCAGCGACATCCGCGGGCTGATCACGCTGGCCCGCGCGGAGACGAGACGGGGGTCGAGGCTGAGCCCTCCCCGGGTGATGCGGAGCGACTCGGTGGCCGTGCCCCCGGTGCTGCGCACGCCGCGCACGAGCTGTCGCAGCTCGGCGTTGTCGAGGGTGGCGCCGACCTCGATGCCGAAGCGCGCCGCCGCGTGGGACGCCGCGAGCACGAGCCCCGACGTGTCGACCACGCACGCGGCGTCGTCCATGCTGCCCAGCACATCGGTGACGCCGTCGGGCACGATGGTCGACGTCTCCTCGACGACGCGGGCGCGAGCGCGATAGGCCCAGACCACGAGCAGCGAGAGCGCGACGCCGATCGCCAGCCCGATGGCGAGCGAGAACAGCGCGATCTGCGGCAGGGTCATGAGTCCAGCGTAGAGTGCGTTCACCGGCCGCTCGGCGGGTTTCCGGGCGCCCACGGCATCCGGAGAAGTACTATTCACGTGCTGGGCACCGTTCGTTAACCTTCGGGGCACACAATCGCTTCGGGCCTGTGCGGGAGTGCGGCCCTCCCCTCTCGCGCGGCTCTCGCCGTCGAGATCCGAATGAAAGGTTGCGCCCAACATGCGCGAAGTCTTCCACCAGTCCCTCGAGGACCTGCAGAACCGCCTCGTGGAGATCGCGGACCTCGTCACGGTCTCGATCGACAAGGCGACCCGCGCGTTCGCCACGAGCGACGTCGCGCTGGCCGAGGAGGTCATCGCCGACGACGCGAAGATCGACGAGCTTGCCGTCGAGCTGGACGAGCAGGCCATCGAGATCCTCGCCCGTCAGCAGCCCGTCGCCCGCGACCTGCGCATCGTCGTCAGCGCCCTGCGGGTGAGCGCATCGCTCGAGCGCATGGGCGACATGTCCGAGCACATCGCCCAGCTCGCACGCCTGCGCTTCCCCGAGCGCGCCATCCCGAAGGGCCTCAAGGGCACCTTCAAGCGCATGGGCGAGCTGGACGTCGAGATCGCGCGCACGCTCAGCGAGCTGCTGCGCACCCAGGATCTGCGCCTCGCGGACGCCATCCGCAACTCCGATGACGATGTCGATGAGCTTCACGTGAACGTCTTCGACAAGGTGCTCAGCGACAACTGGAAGGGCGAGGCGACCGCGACCGTGGACGCCACCCTGGCCAGCCGCTACCACGAGCGCTTCGCCGACCACGCGGTGGCCGTCGCGAAGAAGGTCGTCTACCTCGCGACCGGCGACTGGCAGATCGACGAAGAGGACATCGCCCTCGCCGTCGAGCAGCAGGAGGCGGAGCAGGCCGACCTCGGCCACGCCTGACCCCGTTCACGACGACGCCCCACCCGAGTGCTCAACTCAGGTGGGGCGTCGTCGTTCAGGTGAGGCGTCGAGCCCCGCTGCTGCTACTTCTTGCCCTGGGCGGCGACCGCGGCCGCGCCCGCGGCTGCGGCCTCGGGGTCGAGGTAGCGGCCGGGGCCCGTCGGCACGTTGTTCTCGTCGAGCTCGTAGACCAGCGGGATGCCGGTGGGGATGTTGAGCTCGGCGATGTCCTCGTCGCTGATGCCCTCGAGGTGCTTCACGAGGCCGCGCAGCGAGTTGCCGTGCGCGGTGACGAGCACGGTCTTGCCCGCCTCGAGGTCGGGGACGATCGCGCTCTCCCAGTACGGCAGCAGACGGTCGATCACGAGCTTGAGCGACTCGGTGCGCGGGACCTCGCCGTCGATGCCCGCGTAGCGCGGGTCGTTCACCTGGCTGAACTCGCTGTCGTCGTCGAGCACGGGCGGCGGCACGTCGAAGGAGCGACGCCACAGCTGGAACTGCTCGGGGCCGAACTCCTCGAGCGTCTGCGCCTTGTCCTTGCCCTGCAGGGCGCCGTAGTGGCGCTCGTTGAGGCGCCACGAGCGGGTCACGGGGATCCACAGGCGATCGGCCGCGTCGAGCGCGATGTTCGCGGTCTGGATCGCGCGGCTCAGCAGCGAGGTGTGGAGCACGTCGGGAAGGATGCCGGCCTCGGCGAGCAGCTCGCCGCCGCGCTGGGCCTCGGCCTTGCCCTGCTCGTTCAGGCGGACGTCCACCCAGCCGGTGAAGAGGTTCAGTTCGTTCCACTCGCTCCGGCCGTGGCGGAGCAGGATCAGGGTGCGCGTCGCAGTCATGCAGCCAGTTTATCGGCGGGGCTGGAAGGATTGACTCATGGCGTCATCTCCTCTCGGCCGGCCGACGCGCGGCACCACGGGGACCAATCGACTCCGGCGCAACGACCGCTGGATCGCCGCGAGCGACGCCTTCCGCCGCGCTGGCGACCCCCTCGTCGTCGATCTCGGCTACGGCGCGAGCGGCGTCACCGCCTTCGAGCTCGCCGCTCGTCTCCAGCGTGTGAGGGCGGATGCCGAGGTCAGAGGGCTCGAGATCGACCCGGCACGCGTGGCGCTCGCGACCGAGCAGCTCGATGACGTGCGTGCGGGGCGCACATCATTCCCCCACGACCTCGCCGTGTCGTTCGGGCGCGGAGGCTTCGAGGTGCCGCTGCCATCAGGACGCCGCGCCGCCGTGATCAGGGCGATGAACGTGCTCCGACAGTACGACGAGGCCGATGTGCCGGACGCGTGGCGCACGATGGCGGCACGCCTGTCTCCCGGCGGGCTGCTCGTGGAGGGGACCTGCGATGAGATCGGCCGCATCGCCAGCTGGATCGACATCGGACCCGACGGGATGCCGGTGCGCTTCACGATCTCGCTGCGCCTTGCCGAGTTGGAGCGTCCGAGCATCGTGGCCGAGCGGCTGCCGAAGGCTCTCATCCACCGGAACGTCCCCGGCGAGCGCGTGCACGCTCTTCTCGTCGACCTGGACCGCGAGTGGGACCGTGCGGCTCCCCTGTCGACGTTCGGCGCGACGCAGCGCTTCCTCGCCGCGGTGTCGGCACTGAAGGATCAGGGTTGGCCCGTTCTCGGCGGTAAGACCCGCTGGCGCCTCGGCGAACTCACGCTGCCCTGGGAGGCCGTGACCCCGCTCCTCGCCCGTTGAGCGGCCGCTGCCGTCGAGCGCCCCTCGGTCGTTGAGCGAGGGGCGCAGCGACCAAGACGAAACGCCTCATCCGACGCGCGGCGTCGACCGACGCGTTTCGTGGCCGCTCAAGACCGGCGACGTTCTGCTGCTGGCGGTGTCTCGCTCCGCTCGCTCCACTCGCTCAACGACCCGGGGCGATACGGCCCCGAACGGCGCCACGGTTGAGCGCCCGCAACGACGTGGCTCAGACGTCGCGCGGATCCGGCGCGCTGGGGCGGCGCGACAGCCGCGTGAGCCGCGGGATGTCTGCGGTGGCGCCGGCATCCGCGGGGACGATCACCTGCTGGGATGCGGCGATGTCGGCGCCGTCCGTCCGCACGACGAGGTCTCCCGACGGGGCCCGACGGGACAGGATCGCGAGGGCGATGGGACCGTCCTCGTGGTGCCGGGCGACCGAGGTGATCCGCCCGACCTCGTCCTCGCCAGCGAACACAGGGTCTCCGACGGTCGGGAGCACGGCATCGCTGCCGTCGAGGTGCAGCGCGGCCAGGCGCCGCGGCGGGTGGCCGAGGTTGTGCACCTTCGCGACCGTCTCCTGCCCGCGGTAGCACCCCTTGTTCAGATGCACGGCCGTGCGGATCCAGTCGGACTCGTGCGGCAGCGAGCGCTCATCGACCTCGGCGGCCCAGCGCGGACGCCAAGCGGCGACGCGGAGCGCCTCCGTCGCGAGCAGGCCGGCCACGGCATCCGGTCCGACGGACGCGGCGAGCACCTCAGCGCCCTCGGTCGTCACGATCGCGACGCGCCAGGCGAGCTCCGCTCCTGGATGCTCCGCGACCTCGGAGTACTGGTGCCCTCCGGCGCTGACACGCTGCCAGGGGTCGGCCCAGACGAGGGGCAGGTCGTTCGGAGCCGCCGCCGCGGCCACCGCGATCTGCGCCGCCGAACCGCCGTCGACGAAGCCGACCAGCTCGAGATCGTCGCGGACGGCCACCTCTGCCTGGGTGCGGAATTTCATGCGGATGAGCCAGGTCGCCAGGGGCTGGGCATCGGCTGTGTCGGCGATGAGCCAGGTCGACGACCCGTCATCGAACACACCGGCCGCGTGCTCCACTCGGCCCTGCGGATCGAGCACCAGGAGCTCGGTGCTGTCGCCGGGTGCGAGCCGGCCGACGGCCTGCGAGGTGATCGAGTCGAGCCAGCCGAGCCGCTCGGGGCCGGAGACCTCGATGACGGTGCGGTCGCCCAGGGGGGCGAGCGCGTCTCCCGAGGCGAGGCGCCGCTGCTCGCGGAACGCGTCTCCGAAGTGCTCGATCCCGTGCTCTCCCGATACCGCTCCGGCGATCGCCGCGAAGCCGGTCATCTCAGACCCTCGCCAGGCGCGCGGAGGCGTGCGAGCGCAGCGGAGTGCCGAGCGCGGCGACATCCCATGCCCACAGCAGGTGGCCGTCGACCAGTCCGTACATGCGCGACGCCGCTCCGTACTCCTTGGCGCCGGCGCCGCGGACGATCGCATCGGAGGCGATGTCGACGCGCGGACCGTTGATCTCGCCCAGGTACAGCTCGAGCGTTCCGTCGGAGTGCGCGAGAGACACTTCGAGAGGGAAGCCTCCGGATGCCGATCGCAGCAACTCCACGTCGTCGACGCCGCGGGCGACGGGCTCCGCCGTCGGCGGGAGCAGCGCAGGTCCGGCATCCGCATCCGTCGCCGGTCGCGACAGCCGCCAGAATCCGCTCTCGGCGGTCAGCGGGATCGATGCGACCTCGTCGAGACCGGTGAAGGTCGCCGTCGCCGCGTAGTTGAGGAAGGGGCCGCCGTCATGGCTGAAGCTCACGCGGTGCGCGAACTCGCCCTGGAGGCGTTCGTCGCCGACCGGATAGTCGATGACGCCGGTGCCCTCCCAGACGCCGATCAGCCAGGCGAGGGGCGCGAGGTCTGCGGGAAGGTCGGTGGGCAGCTCGAGCATGCGCTCAGCGCTGGCCGCGGAAGAGGTTGCGCAGCACCACGACCGAGACGAAGGCGATGGCGAGGCTCGCAAGACCCAGGAGGCCGATGAAGAAGAATTCGAGCGCGACGAGATCCATGCGTCCAGCCTACCCCCACCGCGCCCGGTCAGGCGGGGACGAGGGCGGCCAGACCGAATCCGACTGAGATCAACCCTGTGAGCAGGAGCGCCCCGGTGATGCTGCACGCGACGCGGAAGATGAACCCCTGCGTGCTGCCGTACCAGAGCTGCACGGCGAAGGACAGCAAGATGAGTCCGCCGAACGCGACGAGGAGCCAGGAGACCCGCCACTCCTCCGGCACGAACACGCCGACGGCGACCGACGCGAGAAGCGCAGCCCCCCAGACGACGAACACGCCGACGAAGGCGTTGCGCGGCGCGAGTGCGGGTTCCGTCATGGCTCTATTGTCACCCATCCGTCTCGAAGACGTCGTCACCTTCGACGCCCGGTATCATGGCGGCACGGCGAAGTCCGTCGTCCGAGAGGAGAGCGCGTGGCCCAGATCCTGGTGCTGACCAGCGCCCCCGACTCAGAACACGTCCTGCCCGCGCTGGAGCTGCTGAGCCACCGCGTTCGCCAGATCCCCGCCGAGCCGGCCCATCTCGTGAACGCGCCCGAGTACGACATCGTCGTCGTCGACGCCCGCTCCGACCTGGTCGGAGCGAAGTCCCTGTGCCGCCTGCTGCGCGCTGCGGGGCAGGACTCCCCGCTGCTCCTGGTCGTCACGGAGGGCGGCATGAGCGCGGTGTCCGGCGAGTGGGGCGTCGACGACGTGCTGCTGTCGACGGCGGGGCCCGCCGAGACCGACGCCAGGGTGCGGCTGGCGCTCGCCCGCCACGACGAGGTCGCCGAGCCCTCTCGCGTGCAGGCGTCCGGCGTCACGATCGACGAGCAGTCGTACTCCGCCAAGCTGCGCGGCAAGCCGCTCGACCTCACCTACAAGGAGTTCCAGCTCCTGCACTTCCTCGCCACGCACCCCTCGCGCGTGTTCACCCGCGAGCAGCTGCTCAGCGAGGTGTGGGGCTACGACTACTTCGGCGGCACCAGGACGGTCGACGTGCACGTCAGGCGACTGCGGGCCAAGCTCGGCGACCAGGAGCAGATCATCGGCACCGTGCGCAACGTCGGCTACCGGTTCAACGTGTACGACGACGACAGCGTGGTGGCCGCGCGGTAACGGAACCGTTCCGTTCACACGCGCGTCACCTCTCGGTGCTTAGATGTACCCCATGATCGATCCCGCACTCGCCGACGCAGGTCTCGGTGACTCCGAAGACGACGACTTCGATGCCATCGAGTCCCCCGACTCGCTCCTCCCCGACCACCGCTACCTCGACCGCGAGCTGAGCTGGCTCGCGTTCAACCAGCGGGTGCTGGAGCTGGCAGAGGACCCGAGCCTTCCGGAGCTCGAGCGGGCGAACTTCCTGGCGATCTTCGCGAGCAACCTCGACGAGTTCTTCATGGTGCGCATCGCCGGACTCAAGCGCCGCATCATGACGGGTCTCGCCGTGCCCACCAACATCGGCCGCTCGCCCGTCGACGCGCTCGCGGACATCTCGCGCGAGGCGCACGCCCTGCAGCTGCGGCACGCCGAGGCCTGGACGAGCCTGGTCCGTCCTGCTCTCGCCGATGCCGGCATCGAGATCGCCGACTGGGACGAGCTCACCGCCGACGAGCGCGCCGCCCTGTCGGAGTACTTCCAGGCGCAGGTCTTCCCCGTGCTCATGCCGCTGGCCGTCGACCCCGCGCACCCCTTCCCCTACATCTCCGGATTGTCGCTCAACCTCGCGATCCGCATCCGCAACGCCCGGACCGGGCGCCAGGAGTTCGCGCGCCTCAAGGTGCCGCCGATGCTCCCCCGCTTCGTCGAGGTGCCGGGGACGAGCGAGATCACACGGTTCATCCGCCTCGAAGAGCTCATCGCGAACCACCTGGGCGACCTGTTCCCCGGCATGGAGGTCCTCGACCACCACGCGTTCCGCCTCACCCGCAACGAGGACATGGTGATCGAGGAGGACGAGAGCGAGAACCTCATCCAGGCCCTCGAGGCCGAGCTCATGCGACGCCGGTTCGGTCCGCCGATCAGGCTCGAGATCACGGACGACATGGATGACGTCACGCTCGAGCTGCTGGTCCGCGAGCTCGACATCACCGACCAGGAGGTGTACCGCCTTCCCGGTTCGCTGGACCTGCGCGGTCTGTTCGGCCTCTCGCGCATCGATCGGCCTGACCTGCGCTACGCGCCCCACCTGCCGACCACGGCCGTCGCGTTCCAGCCCACCGGAAGCAACACGCGCGCCGACATCTTCAAGGCGATCCGCAAGTCCGACGTGCTCGTGCACCACCCGTACGAGTCGTTCACGACCAGCGTCGTCGCGTTCCTGGAGCAGGCGGCCCGCGACCCGCACGTGCTCGCCATCAAGCAGACGCTGTACCGGACCTCGGGCGACAGCCCGATCGTGCAGGCCCTGATCGATGCCGCCGAGGCCGGCAAGCAGGTGCTCGCCCTCGTCGAGGTGAAGGCCCGCTTCGACGAGGCGAACAACATCGTGTGGGCGCGCAAGCTGGAGAAGGCGGGCGTGCACGTCGTCTACGGTCTCGTCGGACTGAAGACGCACTGCAAGCTCGCTCTCGTCATCCGCGAAGAGGACGGCGTCCTGCGTCACTACTCGCACATCGGCACGGGCAACTACAACCCGAAGACCAGCCGCATCTACGAGGACTTCGGACTGTTCACGACGGATCCGCAGGTCGGCAAGGACCTCACGCGCCTGTTCAACGAGCTGAGCGGCTACGCGATCGAGAAGAAGTTCAAGCGTCTGCTCGTCGCTCCCCTCCACCTGCGCAAGGGGCTGCTCCGCCAGATCGACGGCGAGCGCAAGAACGCCGAGGCGGGGAAGCCGGCGCGCATCCGCATCAAGGTCAACTCGATGGTCGACGAAGAGGTCATCGACGCCCTGTACCGTGCGAGCGCGGCCGGCGTGAAGGTCGAGGTCTGGGTGCGCGGCATCTGCAGCCTCCGCACCGATCTGGAAGGCATCAGCGACAACATCACGGTGCGCAGCATCCTCGGCCGCTATCTCGAGCACTCCCGGATCTTCGCCTTCGAGAACGACGGCGACCCCCAGGTGTACATCGGCAGCGCCGACATGATGCACCGCAACCTCGACCGTCGCGTCGAGGCTCTGGTGCGCGTCACCGATCCGCAGCATCTGCAGGAGCTGCTGGCGTTCTTCGACCTCGCCATGGACCCCGGCACGAGCTCGTGGCACCTCGGGGCCGAGGGAGTGTGGCAGCGCCACGCCGAAGACGCCGACGGCAACCCGCTCGTCGACCTGCAGGATATGACCATGGGGTTGATCCAGCGGCGCCGCCGCGCACGGGCGGTTCGATGACGTCTCCGCAGACGAAGTCGTCGCCCACGCGGGCGAAGTGGACGGACAAGGCCGTGTACGCGGCCGGGGCCGTGGTCTGGCGCATCGTCGACGGCAAGCTCCGCATCCTGCTGATCCACCGCGGCAAGTACCGTGACGTGACGCTCCCCAAGGGCAAGGTCGATCCCGGCGAGATGCTCGCCGAGACGGCCGTGCGCGAGGTGCACGAGGAGACCGGCATCCGCGTCTCGCTCGGGGTGCCCGTCGGAGTCAGCCGCTATCACCTCCCCTCGAACAAGCAGAAGGTCGTGCACTACTGGGCGGCCGAGGCGACGGAGGACGCGATCCGCGCCTCGACGTTCGTTCCGAACCGCGAGATCGCCGCGATCGAATGGGTGAGCGTGAAGAAGGCGCGGGCGCGTCTGAGCTACCCGGTGGATCACGAGATCCTCGACTTCTTCTCCACGCTCGTCGACGACGGCGTGCTGCGCACCTTCCCCGTGATCGCGCTGCGGCACGCGAAGGCCCTCTCGCGTTCCGAGTGGGACGAGGCGGATGCCGCTCGGCCGCTCACCGAGCGCGGGCGCCGGCAGGCCGCGTCGATCGTCGGCCCCCTGCGGGCCTTCGGCGTCCGACGCATCGTCACGAGCGACGCGATCCGCTGCGTCGCCACGGTCGCCCCTCTCGCGAAGGCGCTCGGACGCAAGCCCACCCTCACCGCGAAGATCAGCCAGGACGCCTGGGAGGACGGATCCGACGATCTCCGCAGCGTGGTCGGCAAGCGCGTGCGCTCGGGCAAGCCCGCCGTCCTGTGCAGCCACGGTCCCGTCCTGCCAGGCCTCCTGACCGAGATCGCCTTGGCGACCGGCACCATCCGCGGCTCCTACGTGAGCAGCGCCGCCGCTCTCGAACCGGCCGCGTTCTCGGTCGTGCACCTCTCGGCATCCAATCCCGGCTCCGGGATCATCGCGATCGAGACGCACATCCCCAAGGTCTGAACCCCGTTCGGATGCCGCGACCCGTCTGGAGGGGAATCCAGAGAGTCGCCCGCCGTTCACCTTCCGTTCACCTGGGCGGGAGAATCTCGTTAACCGCCGCGCTTAGCGTCACTGTGTGCCCTGCACCGGGCCCATTCCCATTCCCGATCGAACGGATCCACAGTGAAGATCTCCCGCATCGCCCGAATCGGCGCCATCGGCGCCGTCGCTGCCCTCGCTCTCGCCGGCTGTGCCGCGAACGAAGGCGGCACCGGCGGCTCCACCGACGCTCCCACGTCCGACGCCCCCGCTCTCTCGGGCTCGCTGGTCGGCTCGGGCTCCTCGGCCCAGCAGGTCGCCATCCAGTCGTGGACCGCTGAGTTCCAGAAGACCAACCCCGACGCCGTGGTC
Organism: Microbacterium sp. LWH10-1.2; assembly: GCF_038397765.1. Classification (NCBI taxonomy): domain Bacteria; kingdom Bacillati; phylum Actinomycetota; class Actinomycetes; order Micrococcales; family Microbacteriaceae; genus Microbacterium; species Microbacterium sp. LWH10-1.2. The sequence goes on along the minus strand of NZ_CP151638.1, from coordinate 557,465 downwards.
GAGTACGACCCGGCCGGCTCCGGCGCAGGCCGCGAGTCCTTCCAGCAGGGCGCAGTGAACTTCGCCGGCTCCGACCGGGCCTTCAAGACCGACGAGGTCAAGGCCGGCGGCTTCGGCGCCTGCGTCGACGGCTCCGACCTCATCGAGGTCCCCGCGTACGTCTCCCCCATCGCCATCGTCTTCACGCTCGACGGCATCGACTCGCTCGACCTCGACCCCGAGACCATCGCCGGCATCTTCGCCGGAAAGATCACCAAGTGGAACGACCCGGCGATCGCCGCGACCAACAAGGGCGTCGACCTCCCCGACCTGGCGATCTCGCCGGTGCACCGCTCCGACAAGTCGGGCACCACGGGCAACTTCACCGACTACCTCGCTCAGACCGCCCCCGACGCCTGGACCTTCGGCAGCGTCGAGGAGTGGCCGACCGAGCTCGGCGGCGAGTCCGCGGAGAAGACCTCGGGCGTCGCCAACGCCGTCAAGGGCGGCCAGGGCCTCATCGGCTACATCGACTCCTCGCAGGCCGCCGACTTCGCGTCGGTCAGCGTCAAGGTCGGCGACGAGTTCGTCGCGCACTCCGCCGAGGGCGCCGCGATCACCCTCGACGCCTCCAAGGTCGAGGACGGCCGCACCGAGGGCGACCTCGCGTTCGCGATCGACCGCACCACGACCGAGAAGGGCGCCTACCCGGTGCTCCTCGTCAGCTACCTGATCGCCTGCGCCGAGTACGAGGACGAGAACGTCGCCGCCCTGACCAAGGCGTTCTTCACGACCGCCATCAGCGCCGAGGGCCAGGACGCCGCCGCGAAGAACGCCGGCAGCGCCCCGATCTCCGACGACCTGCGCACCAAGGCGCAGGCCGCGATCGACCTCATCAAGTGACCCAGTAGACGGTGTCCGGGGTGCCACGGCATCCCGGACACCGTCTGTCCGCACCCGATACCCGAACATCACCGAGCAGGAAGCAGCTCCCATGACAGCCACGACAGCGGAGGCTCCAGCCCGCATCGTCGCGAAGAAGCGCGCCGGCGACATCTGGTTCTCCGGCACGGCGGTCGCCGCCGGCTCCATGATCATGATCACGCTCGCCGCGGTCGCGATCTTCCTCATCGTGCAGTCCATTCCCGCCTTCACCGCCGACCACGAGACCGCATCACTGCTGACGACCGGCTTCTGGGACTACGTCGGCCCGCTGCTGTTCGGAACCCTCTGGGCCGCGTTCCTCGCGCTGCTCATCGCCGTGCCGCTGTCGCTCGGCGTGGCGCTCTTCATCACCCACTACGCACCGCGCCGCCTCGCGCAGACCATCGGCTATGTTGTCGACCTGCTGGCCGCGGTGCCCTCCGTCGTCTTCGGCCTGTGGGGCATCTTCGTACTCGCCCCCGCGGTGCAGCCGGTCTATGTCTGGCTCAACACCAACCTCGGCTGGATCCCCTTCTTCGGCGGGGTCGTCTCGCCGACGGGCCGCACCATCCTCACCGCCGCGATCGTGCTCGCGGTCATGGTGGTGCCGATCATCACGGCCATCTGCCGCGAGATCTTCCTGCAGACCCCCCGCCTCCATGAGGAGGCGGCGCTCGCCCTCGGCGCCACGCGCTGGGAGATGATCCGCATGGCCGTGCTGCCCTTCGGCCGCTCCGGCATCGTGTCAGGATCGATGCTCGGCCTGGGGCGCGCCCTCGGCGAGACGATGGCCGTGGCCATGGTCCTCTCCGTGAGCAAGGCCGTCACGATCGAGATGCTCACCTCGACGAACCCCTCGACGATCGCCGCGAACATCGCGCTCACCTTCGCCGAGGCCTACAAGACGAACATCAACGTCCTCATCGCGACCGGTCTGATCCTGTTCATCGTGACCTTCGCGGTGAACGCGGTCGCGCGCTGGTTCGTGAACCGCCGCAAGGAATTCTCGGGAGCGAACTGACATGACCGTGATCGCCCCCCAGACGCCTCGCGCGATCCAGACCTCGCGCGCATCGCTCTCCTCCGGCCACCTGCCCCGCTGGACCCCCTGGGCCCTTCTCGGCATCGCGCTCGTCGTCGCCGCCGCACCGTTCGGCGTGATGGCCGCGGCATCCGGGTCCGCCTTCAACATCGCCGGAAGCCTCGTCGTCGGCGCCATCCTCTACCTGATCATCGTCTACGTGACCTCGCGCATCGTCGAAGGACCGCGCAAGGCGCTGGACCGCTTCGTCACGGGCGTCGTCACCTCCGCGTTCCTCATCGCGATGGTGCCGCTGGTCTCGGTCGGCTGGACCGTGATCTCCAACGGCATCGCGCGCATCGATCCGCTGTTCTTCAACTCCTCGATGCGCGGAGTGCTCGGCGAGGGCGGCGGAGCGCTGCACGCCATCATGGGCACGCTGCTCGTCACGCTCGCCGCCACGATCATCTCCGTTCCGATCGGCCTCATGACGGCCGTCTACCTGGTCGAGTACGGCCGGGGCACGCGTATGTCGAGGATCATCACCTTCCTCGTCGACGTGATGACCGGCATCCCGTCGATCGTCGCCGGTCTGTTCGCCTACGCCGTGTTCGCGCTGATCTTCGGCCCCGGTGTGCGCATGGGCATCATGGGCTCCGTGGCGCTGTCGGTGCTCATGATCCCGGTCGTCGTGCGCTCCACCGAGGAGATGCTGCGTCTGGTGCCGAACGACCTGCGCGAGGCGTCGTACGCGCTGGGCGTGCCGAAGTGGCTCACGATCGTCAAGGTCGTGCTGCCCACCTCGATCGCCGGCATCACGACGGGCGTCATGCTCGCCATCTCGCGCGTCATCGGCGAGACCGCTCCGCTGCTGCTCACCGCCGGATTCACCGACGCGATGAACTACAACCTCTTCGGCGGACGGATGCAGACGCTGCCGGTGTTCATCTACTCGCAGTACGCGTACCAGGGCATCCCCGCCGAGGCCTACGTGGACCGCGCCTGGGCCGCCGCCCTCACACTGATCGTCATCGTCATGGTGCTGAACCTGGTCGCGCGCATCGTCGCGAAGGTGTTCGCCCCGAAGACCGGCCGCTGAGCCACAACCCGAAGGAACCTCACGTGTCCAAGAGCATCGAAGTCAACGACCTCAACGTCTACTACGGCGACTTCCTCGCCGTCGAGGGCGTCTCTCTCGACATCGAGCCGCGCAGCGTCACCGCGTTCATCGGCCCCTCGGGCTGCGGCAAGTCGACCTTCCTCCGCACGCTGAACCGCATGCACGAGGTCATCCCCGGCGCTCGCGTCGAGGGCCAGGTGCTCCTCGACGGAGACGACCTGTACGGCGCGACCGTCGACCCGGTGACCGTCCGCCGCCAGGTGGGCATGGTCTTCCAGCGCCCGAACCCGTTCCCCACCATGTCGATCCGCGAGAACGTGCTGGCCGGCGTCAAGCTCAACAACAAGCGCATCTCGAAGTCCGACGCCGACGCACTGGTGGAGAAGTCGCTGCAGGGCGCGAACCTGTGGAACGAGGTCAAGGACCGTCTCGACAAGCCGGGATCCGGCCTCTCGGGCGGCCAGCAGCAGCGTCTGTGCATCGCGCGGGCCATCGCGGTCTCCCCCGACGTGCTCCTGATGGACGAGCCCTGCTCGGCCCTCGACCCGATCTCGACCTACGCGATCGAGGAGCTGATCGGCGAGCTCAAGACCGAGTACACGATCGTCATCGTGACGCACAACATGCAGCAGGCATCCCGCGTCTCCGACAAGACGGCCTTCTTCAACATCGCCGGCACCGGCAAGCCCGGCAAGCTCATCGAGTACGACAACACCACGAGCATCTTCACGACTCCGTCCGTCCAGGCCACCGAGGACTACGTCTCCGGCCGCTTCGGATAAGCCCCGGCCGCTCCGGCTCGGTCCTCCGTCTCGGGGGGGCACAGCTTCGGAGTCCGGATGAGAAACGCCGTGCGATCGTGAGATCTGCACGGCGTTTCTTCGTTCCGCTCCGAAGCTGTGCCCGGACACGGGTTCCGAAGCTGTGCCCGCGCCTGAGCTCCGAAGCTGTGCTCGTTCGTGGACTCCGAAGCTTGTGTCTGGGCCAGGGATCCACCTCTCCTCCACGGGATCGAGAGTCTCGGATTTCGTCCACCGATCGTGGGCTGGCGGCTCGGACCAACCACCCGCCGATCCCATCCTTTACGGGTGTGCAGTACGACATCGATTGACATCTGGACCTGGAGCGAACTCCGAAAGTCGCAGTCCCGCCGAGAGATCGAGCGACGCGTGCGCGTTGGGGATCTCCGCCGACTCCGACGCGGAGTGTATGCGGCGCCCACGGCATGCGCCCCGGCAGCGGAAGCCGCAGAGCATGGCGGATCGCTCGGATGCGAGACCGCGGCGCGACACCTGGGAATATGGGTGCTCGATGACGTGGACGTACATGTATGGATGCGTCCTGACAGACACCACCACGGCATCTCCTCGCGGAGGTGCACCTGCATCCGTCACTGGGATCGCGGTCCGTCCCCCGAGACCTTCGCCCTGCCCGCTGTTCCCCGCGTACTTCTTCAGATCTACCGCTGCAGGGGTGCGGAGGCCTTCTTCGTGTCGCTCGAATCGGCACGACGACTCGGCCTGATGACGAACGAGGAGTTGCGCTGGCTGCGACGAGTGATCGATCGCGCGGGCAAGGATCTCATCGACTTCTCTCGAGCGGACGCCGACAGCGGGCTCGAATCGCTCGTCAGGCTGCGTATCCGCAAGTACGGGTGGAGCGTCCGCACGCAGGCCTACGTCGTCGGAACGGGCCGCGTGGATCTTCTGATCGACGGATGGCTGATCATCGAGACGGACGGAAGAGCCAACCATGACTCGACGTCGCATCGGCACCAGGATCTCACGCGCGATGCCTCCTCTGCTCTCTGGGGGCACGTCTCCTTGCGCTTCGACTACGCGATGGTGCTGTACGACTGGGACCTCGTCGAACGGTCGATCGTGTCCACCATGACGCTCCGCCCCTGATCCGATCCCGCCTCCTCTCCCGACGTGTCAGGGCACAGCTTCGGATAAGACGAGACGACACGCCGTCTGGGACCCCTAAACGGCGGCATGTCGCACTGCCGCTCCGAAGCTGTGCCCGGAATCGGCACACCCGCTCCCCCGGGATCAGCCCCCGGGGTCAGCCCAGACTTCCCCGGGGTCAGTCGCGGGGAGACAGGAGGTATGCGTTCAGCTCGGCCGTGAGGGCGGCGTCGACGGGCAGCTCCACCCCGTCGACCGCGGTGATCGGAGCGGCGAGACGGACGCTCGAGACGAGCCAGGCGGCATCCGCCGTGGCGAGGTCGGATGCCGGGATCTCGGCGTACCCGGCCTCGAAACCGCGGGCCGCGAGGTGGTCGTAGACGCTGAGCTGCGTCGTCCCGTGCAGGATGCCGCCGTTCGGCGCCGGCGTGACGAAGCGGTCCCCGAAACGGAGGATGAGCGAGGCGGTCGGCGCCTCCAGGATGAATCCGTCGCTGGAGAGGAAGACCGCGTCATCCGCTCCCCGACGGTGCGCCTCGCGCAGCGCCGCCATGTTGACCGCGTACGAGAGGGTCTTGGCGCCCAGCAGCAGCCACGGCGCACGCTCGGCGACGTGCAGGTCGTACCCGCGGTCGAGCGTCACGACGCGGATGCCGTGCACGCGCGCGGCCGAGAAGTCCGCCGCGGGCGCCGCCGTCACCCAGGCCGTCGGCGTGGGGCCGTGCTCGACGCCGCGACTGAGGATGAGCTTGATCACGGCCTCCCCCTCGCCGCACTCCGCCGCCGCGACCGCGACCGCCTGCCGCCACTGCTCCTGATGGGGCGCCGGGAGGTCGCACAGCCGCGCGGAGTGCGCGAGGCGCTCCAGGTGCGGCACGACCTCCTGCGCGTGCCCGTCGACCACGCCGATCGATTCGAACACGCCGTCTCCGCGCTGGGTGCTGAGCTCGCCCACGCTGAGCGCGGGGGCCGCGGCATCCACCATCGTGAAGGTGTCTGCGAAATCGGCGCGCTCCTCGGATGCGGCGACGGGATCGATCATGAGTGCGAAGCGCCGGGTCATGATCCGAGCCTAGAGGTCGGGAATAGCGGAGGCGAGATCGCGTTACACTTGATCGGCCGGGCCGCATAACCCCGGGCTCCAATTTTTGCCGCTGCGAGCGGCCTTCCGCCGAGAGGCGTTCTTGCGGCCCGGTCTTCTCATACCCGGTTCCATCGGGCCTCCGCCGCCCTGGCGCCTCCGGTCAGGCCAGCGCGTCCATCCGCCACAGCACCGCGGCCGCGGACAGGTCCTGCCCGTAGGCGCTCAATCTCAGCGCCCTCGTGGTGAGCTCGCTCGCCCTCGCCGGTTCCGTCGCCTCGTAGTCGTCGGCCAGGTGCGTCGCGCCCGAGGCCTGCACGCGGCAGAACGCCGCCGCCCTGTCGAGCGCGACCGCGAAGTCGCCCCGGAAGGCGCCGCGCAGGATGGTGTCGATCAAGGCGACGAGCTCGTCGGGGTTCGCCGGGACCGGCGCTCCAGCGATGACCGCGTCAGCCGACGCGAGCTCGACGCGTCCGCGCTCGTAGAGCAACGCCGCCGTCTGCGGGTCGCCGTGGATCGCCAGCTGCAGCACGTAGAGCCGCCACAGCGCGCCCGGGAGCGTGCGGGAGGGGGCTTTCGACCACAGCTCCGCGATCTCGTCGATGCCGTGCTCGGCGGTGAAGGCGACGAGACGCTCGGCGCTGACGCCGCTCTCGTCGGCACGCACCCTGGTGAGCAGGGCGGATGCCGTCGCGTGCGCGACCCGCGTCTCCTCGGCGGGGTCGTGGGAGCCGACGATGTTGTCGAAGGCGCTGGTGGGGCGGCGCACAGGGCGATGGTGCTGCTCGGGCATCCCTCCAGGGTACGCGCGTCGGGCGGCGTTCAGGCGGTGGGGATGACGATCACCGGGTCTGAGGTCGGGACACCGGTGGGTGATCCTCCCGACTGCTCGACCGTCACGGCGATCGCGTCGCCCGCCTTCATCTCACCGCGCAGCTCCGCGGTGGCCTTCCCGTCGTCCACGGAGAAGGTGCCCGCCGACACCGCCGTGTCCCCGCGCACGAACCACAGCTCGTACGTCTGCCCGTCGGCCGGAGCGGCGATGCCCTCCGTGACGAGCACGGCCCTGCCCAGGGATGCCGACCAGTGCGCCGTAGCGCTGCCGCCCGTTGCCACGGGCACCTCCGCCTGCTGCGCATCGCCTGATGCCTCGATCTGCTCCAGGGCGACGACGGCCGCCGGCCGGTTCAGATAGGAGCTCAGAGCGGTCGCGCCCATGCCGAGGCCGACCAGCAGCACGAGGCATGCGGCGAGCGCGAAGAGGATCCGCAGTCCGCGACGACGTTCACGGGGAGCCGGCTGGGGGTCCCCCGCGGGCGTGTCCTGCGGGTGAGCCGCAGAAGAGTGCGGGCGGCTCGCGGCATCACGTCCGCCGTCATCGGTCCTGTCACGGGTCTCGGCGGCCGGGGTCGGAGCAGGTGGAGCCGACGCCGTCTCCCGGTCACCCTGCGGCGCGTCCGCGATGGCGGAGAGGAGAGCCGAGCGGATGTCCGCCGGAGGCGTCACCGGAGGGACGGGCAGCGCGAGCGCGGCAGCGGCCTCGGCATCCGCTCGGGCGATCCGCCGCCATTCGGGGTGCACGGCCAGGGCGGTGCGGAACCGTCGCTCGTCATCGGGAGACAGCGCGTGCAGCGCCGCCGCCGCGGAGAGCTCTGCGAACTCCTGCTCGTTCATGCCGTCACCCCCATCGCGCTGCGGAGACGCATGAGCCCGTCTCGCATCCGTGTCTTGATCGTCCCCAGCGGTGCTCCCACGAGCACCGCGATCTCGTTCTGACTGTATCCGCCGTAGTAGGCGAGGACGAGAGCCTCCCGCTGCGCCTCGGGTAGCCCCGAGAGCGCATCGACGACCTTCTCTCCCTCGATGCCCATTTCGACCTGCTCGGCGACGCTGTCGTGCGCCACCCCGATGTCTCTGAGCCCCGCCCGCACATCGCGATCGGCACTGGACTGGGATGCACGCACCCTGTCCACCGCTCGACGATGGGCGATCGTCATCACCCAGGTCCGTCCCTGCCCTTTGTTCGGAGCGAAGCGGTCGGCGGATTGCCAGATCTCCAGGAACACCTCCTGGAGCACCTCCTCGCTCTGCGAGCGGTTGACGAGCACGCGGAGGATGAGACCGAACACGCGGGGCGACAGCGTGTCGTAGAGCGCGGCGAACGCCGCCTGGTCGCCGTCGGCGATGCGCCCGAGGAGATCGGCGACGGCATCCCGCGCCGTTCCGTCCTCGGGTACGTCCACCCCGTCGATGACCATCTCCACCAGCATGCCGCATCTCCTCTCGATCTCGTGCAGACCTCACCCGAAGGTGAAGGAATAGACCTGCACTCCGGTGGGCACCTCGAGGGTGAACGACCCCTGGGCGACGGCATCCGCCTTCTCCAGGGCGTAGGAGCGTGGAGTGCCGTCAACGCGGATGCGCTGCTCGTTGCCCTTGTCATCGCGCACGACGACCTCGCCAGAGCCGGCGACGACCATGCGCACCTCGGCGGCGTGATAGTTCAGGCGGATGCTGCCGGAACCGCCTGACGGCGTCGCATACTGCGTCTCGACCGTCCAGCCTCCGCCGAGAGCGAAGCTGTCGTCCGGCTGCTCGTCGGGGAGCGCGAAGTCGCGGGTGCCGGAGCGGTACTCCGTGCCGCCGCCGTAGTTCACGTCCTTCGAGGAGCCGAGGAACGTCTCCCGCGTCGTCGAGCCGACGTCGGGCGTCTCATCGACGACATCCGTCGCCGCGGGCAGCTGGACAGCGGGATCGGCGTCCTTGAGCAGCTCCCGGATGAGCTTCTCGGTCGCGGCGTAGTTGCCCTCGCCGAAGGAGATGTGGCGGACGGTCCCCTGCGCATCGATGAGGTAGTGCGCCGGCCAGTACCGGTTGCGGTAGTTCGTCCACGTCGCGAGGTTGTTGTCCAGGGCGACCGGGTAGTCGATGCCGAAGTCGGCGACTCCCGCGGCGACGTTGCCCGGATCCTTCTCGAACGCGTACTCCGGGGAGTGGATGCCGATGACCTCGAGCCCCAGGTCGCGGTACGCGGCATCCCAGGCGACGACGTGCGGGAGCGAGCGCTGGCAGTTGATGCAGGAGTACGCCCAGAAGTCGATCAGCACGACCTTGCCGCGGAGGCTCTTCAGATCCACGGCCTCACCCCCAGGGGTGTTGAGCCACTGCTGGATCCCCTTGATCGAGGGCGCCGCGCCGCAGGATTCGAGTTCGGCGGCGCCGTTCGTGCACTTGTCGAGGTCCTTGTTCTCGTCGTTCACGAGGCCGCCGAGGTCGAGGGCATCCGACACCTGATCCGAATCGGCCAGCCCCTGCTGCAGAGATGACGTGTAGTCGGGCAGAAGGCGCTGCAGCGTTTGCGGGACGTTGAAGACCAGCCCCACGGCGAGCGCGATCATCGCGATCCCCGCGGCGATGCGCAGGCCGCGCTCGCGGGTGCGGAAGGCGCGGATGCGCTCGATGACGCCCCTTCCGGCCAGGGCGAACACCAGGAGCGGCACCGCGACGCCGATCGCGAAGGACACGGTGAGCAGGATCGTCCCGATTCCGATGCGGCCCGTGGAGCCGGCCACGATGATGGCGGCGAGCACGGGGCCCGCGCACGGCACGAACACGGCGCCGAGGGCGAGGCCGACGCCGAACCCGCTGCCCCGGTTCTTGACCTCCCGCTGGCCGAAGCGCTGGAAGGGGCGCTCGAGGATCCGCTCGAACCTCGGCACGAGGAGGCCGACGCCGATGATGACCAGCACGGTGATGCCGACCCAGCGGATGATGTCCTGCGGGAGGTTCAGCAGCCCGAGCAGGAGCGATCCCCCGAGGGTGACGAGCGTGAAGCTCAGCACCAGGCCCGCGATCACCAGGTACGGCCGGCTGCGCTTCGCCGGCACGACCTCACCGTCGAACTTCGCCGACTGCGCTCCCCCCGTGAGGAAGATGACCGGGAGCACGGGCAGGATGCACGGTGAGATTCCGGTGATGAGCCCGCCGAGCAGGCCGATGATGATCAGGTCCATGAGGTCCTCGCTTCTGTCGCCCTCTGTTCGCTCTCGACCCCCGTTTCGGATTGGACGGAACTTTCTCCCATCCGATCGGCGAGGGGCTCCGAACAGATGTCGACGCCACGGACGGACCGTGGCCCAGTTCTGAAGGAGCTCGAGATGTTCAGCACCAAGAAGAAGGTCACCGCAGCAGTCACCCTCACGCTGGCGAGCGCATTCCTGCTCTCCGCCTGCACCATGGGCAGCACCCCGGCCGAGGAGACGACGAAGCCGTCGGCGCCGGAGTCCTCTGAGTCGTCGGCGCCCGAGACGATGGACCCGGCGGCGAACCTCGTCGGCCCCGGATGCGCGGCATACGCGGACGCGGTTCCGTCAGGAGCCGGATCCATCCAGGGGATGTCTCAGGACCCGGTGGCGGTCGCCGCATCCAACAACCCGATGCTGAAGACGCTCGTCGCCGCGGTGAGCGGTCAGCTCAACCCGGACGTGAACCTCGTCGACACACTCAACGGCAGCGAGTTCACCGTCTTCGCCCCGGTGGATGACGCGTTCGCGAAGATCGACGCGGCGACGATCGACGGACTCAAGACCGACAGTGCGACGCTGTCGTCGATCCTCACCTACCACGTGGTCCCCGGTCAGATCGAGCCGTCCGATATCGACGGCACGCACAAGACCGTCCAGGGCGCCGACCTCACCGTGACCGGCAGCGGAGACGACCTCATGGTCAACGACGCGAAGGTCATCTGCGGCGGCGTGCAGACCGCGAACGCCACGGTGTACCTGATCGACTCCGTGCTGATGCCCCCGGCCCAGTAAGGCGCGGGACGCCGAGCGGGGGTTCTCGGCGCCTCTCGTCCCTCGGGGGAGGACGACGAGAGGAAAGAAGGGCCGCCGGTGCGGGGAGTCGCCGGCGGCCCTTTTCGCGCACACTAGACTGAGAGGACACGGGCCTCTAGCTCAGTTGGCAGAGCATCGGACTTTTAATCCGCGGGTCGTGGGTTCGAGCCCCACGGGGCCCACCGTGAACCTGTGCGCGAAGCGACGGGCGACTAGTCTCCTCCGCGGGCGCGATGGCGGCGCACGGCGGCGCGGTTCGCGCATCGCACCGAGCAGAATCGCTGGCGCCCGTTGCGGGTCACGTCGACCACGACGTTCGTGCAGGGCTCGGCCTCGCAGCGGAGCAGACGCGTCATGCCCCGGGTCGACAGGTGAAGGGCCGTGCCCACGGAGATCACCGCCCTCAGGACGAACGCGAGCCGCTGGCCGTCGTCTCGGTAGTGCAGGTGCCAGCCCTCGTCGTGATGATCCGTGAGCCGCGGATAGGCGGCCGCCGTCGCCATCTGCGCGTTCAGCAGCTCGGCTCGTGACCGGCCGGGCTCGGCGTCGACGACGCGCAGCCACTCGTCGATCACCCCGCGGGTCAGCTCGTGGTCGTCGGGTTCGTCGGGGAAGTCCATCGTCATCCCGAACTCCCGCGTGCGCGCCTCGATTCCGGTGCGGTCGGCCGGCCAGTCGTTGGCGAGGGATGCCGCCAGCAGGACTGCGTACTCACCGTAAGGGTTGAGATGCATAAGGCCATTACATCACGCTGGATGCATGACCTCCCTGCACACACTTCCGATCCCCCGCCAGACCGCCCCCGTTCACGAGCACGCCTGGCTCGTCGACTCGCGGCATCCGACCAGCGAGGGCCTCGTGCTCTACGTCCGCTGCGACGGGTGCGGCGTCCGTCGCGTCGACGTGCAGGCGCATCCGCAGACGCCGCCGGTCGCGCTCAGTCGCGCTCTCAGGCCGTGAGCTCGGCGAGCATACGCACGGTGCGGAGGTTCCGCGCCGTGCCGGCCACCCCGAGCGCACGGTCGAGGACGGCCTTGGTGAGCTTGGTGTTCTGCACACCGCCCTCGTCGTAGTCGATCCAGAGGTCCCGGCCGATCAGCGCGATCCGCTCCCCCGCGACGAGCCGCTCCGTCAGAGCGTCGACGGCGCCCTCGGCCGGCTCCGACTCCAGGAACATCGCGTGCAGCATCTTGTCCTGCGCCGCATCCGGAAACGGGTTCTCCGCGAGCGCGGCCTCGAGCTCGGCGTGACTACGGGCGATCACCGGAGTGTCGACCCCGAACGCCTCCGCGATCAGCGCCCGCACCTCCGCACACGCCGCACCGAGGTCGCCGGGTGCGTCGCACAGGATGTTACCGCTCGCGATGTACGTGGAGACGTTCGTCAGAGCCGTTCGCGCGCCCAGCAGCTCACGAAGCTCGGCCATGGGCACCCTGTTGCGCCCGCTGACGTTCACCGCGCGCAGGAGCAGTGCGCAACGCTCCGCGGTCACGCCTCCGCGCTCTCGATGAGCACGGCGCCGGCGTGCGCGAGCTCGGCGAGAGCTGCGGCACTGGGCTCCGGAGCGACCCCTGCGACGAGATCGGTGAGGATCCGCACCTGGACGCCGTGTGCGATCGCGTCCAGGGCCGACGCGCGCACGCAGTGGTCCGTGGCGATGCCCACGACGTCCGCACTCAGCACGCCGAACTCCGTCAGCACCGCGGACACCGTCTCACCGGCATCCGTCGTCCCTTCGAACATCGAGTACGCGGGCCGCCCCTGCCCCTTCCGGACGTGATGCGTGACGGCATCCGTCGTCAGCAGCGGGTCGTAGGCCGCACCGTCGGTGTCGGCGACGCAGTGCACCGGCCACGTGTCGACGAAGTCGGGCTGATCGGAGAAGTGCCCGCCGTTGTCGCCCTCGGCGTCGTGCCAGTCGCGCGACGCGACGATGACACGGTAGTCGGCGGCGTGCTCGGTCAGGAACGCGGAGATCGCGGATGCCACGGCATCCCCGCCCTCGACGGCCAGCGCACCGCCCTCGGTGAAGTCGTTCTGCACATCGACGATGAGAAGCGCTCTGCTCATGATTCCGAGGGTACGCGCTCGGGAAACCAAAAGGCCCCGTGATCTTCATCACGGGGCCTGCTGGAGCCGCTTGTCAGAATCGAACTGACGACCTTTTCATTACGAGTGAAATGCTCTGCCGACTGAGCTAAAGCGGCGCGGTCTCCGATATTACCTGTTTCGGAGCGCGCTCGCGAATCGAGCCGGCATCACTCGCAGCGCAGGCCGTTCTCGGGCACCGTGTCGTCCAGGAAGAAGGCCTCGACGGCCTTGTCCACGCACGTGTTGCCCTTGTTGTAGCCGGTGTGACCCTCCCCGACGCGGGTGATCAGCACGCCCTCGTCGAGCTGCTTCGCGAGCGACTCCGACCACTCGTACGGCGTCGCCGGGTCGTTGGTGGTGCCGACGACGAGGATCGGCCCCGCACCCTTGGCGTGGATCTCCCCACGCGTGCCGGTCGGCGGGTACGGCCAGACCGAACAGGAGTCGGGGCCGTCCCAGTACTTGGCGATGGTCGGCGCGCCCTCGGCGATCTTCGCCGTCGACGCGGCCTCGGCCGCGGGGTCGTCCTCCACCGGATAGTCCATGCAGTTGTACGCGCGGAACGCCTCGCTGGAGTTGTCGGCGTATGTGCCGTTCTCACGGCCGTTGTAGAAGTCCGCGAGCTGGAACGCGATCGACGGGTCGCCCTGCAGCGCTCCGCTCAGCGCATCAGTGAGGTAGCTCCAGCTGTCTTCCGAGTACAGCGCAGCGATGATTCCCGTCATCAGCGCATCCGCACCCATCCGCCGACCGTCGCCGTTCTTCAGCGGCGAGGCGTCGACGCTCGCGAGCAGCGCTCCGAGATCGGTCATGGCCTCATCGACCGAGCCGTTGAAGGGGCACTTCCCCGAGTCGAGGCAGCTCTTCATGTACGCACGCAGCGCGGACTCGAAGCCGATGGCCTGCGTCGCGCTCACCTCGAGTCCGGAGACGGCGGGGTCGATGGCCCCGTCGAGGACGAGTCGGCCGGCGCGCTCCGGGTACAGCTCGGCGTAGGTCGCGCCGAGGAACGTCCCGTAGGAGTAGCCGAGGTAGTTCAGCTTCTTGTCGCCGAGGACGCCGCGGATCAGGTCCATGTCGCGCGCCGCGTTGATGGTCGTGATGAACGGCAGGATGCCGTTGCTGTTCGCCTCGCACGCTTCGGCGAACTTCTTGTGGGCGGCGAGGAGCTCGGTCTCCCACTCGGCGGTTCCGCGGGGAGCCGCGGGGATGGAGTACAGGTAGTCGTCCATGCCCGCCGCGTCGAAGCAGGTCACCGCGGTCGACCGGCCGACGCCGCGCGGATCGAAGCCGATCACGTCGTAGTTCGTGATCAGGTCGGCGCCGACGGCGTAGTCGAGGCTGTTCTGGATGAGGTCGACACCGCTCGCGCCGGGACCGCCGGGGTTCGTGAGCAGCGAGCCCTTCGCCGTGCCCGACGCCTGGTGGCGGATCACCGACAGCGTGATCTCGCCGTCGCCGGGGTTCTCCCAGTCGAGCGGCGCCGTGACGTCGGTGCAGTCGAAGCCCGTGCCGCATTCGGTCCAGGTCAGGGTCTGCCCGTAAAAGCGCAGCAGGTTCTCGGCCACGCCCTCGGTGTCGGGAGCGTTGGTCGCCGACGGCTTCGACGACGCCTGCTCGGGGATCATCGAGTACAGGCAGCCGGACAGCATGACGGATGCCGCGGCGAGCCCAGCGACCACCATCGCGGCGCGTCGGAAACGGGAAGTCGGTCTGTTGTTCACGGTGTCCTCCCGCTCGTGACTGTCACGAGCAAGCTCTCCAGGGCGAGCAGCGGTGCGACGTTGCGCTCCAGCGACTGGCGTGTCTCGGCAAGGTGGTCAAGTACGACCAGAGTACGTGTCTCCGGCCAGGCATCCGCGAGCGCGCTCAGCTCGGCGCGCAGCTCGCGGTTGATGAGGTCGTCGCCGCGACCGAACTGCAGCATCACGACATCGCGGAACATCGACTGCAGATCGGTGAGCACACGGTCGATGCCGTCGCGCAGGCTGCGCGTCGCCCTCTTCTTCTGATCGTCTTCGAGCGCGGACAGCTGCGAGCGCAGCGCCGGCGGCACGGCCTGCCCCTCGGCGATGCCCACGGTACGCAGCAGTGAGGCGCGCTCCGCGGCGTCGCGCTCGGCCGTGAGGGTCTTCGCGTCTTCCGTGGCCGCCTGGATGATGCGCCCGGCGACCTCCACGGCGTCGCCGACCCCGCGGACGCCGAGCACCGAGCGCAGCGTCTCGTCGCGACGACGTCGAGCGGCGTCGTCTGTGGCGAGGCGCTGAGCCATGCCGATGTGACGCTGCGCGTGACGGGCGGACTGCTCGGCGACGGCCGCGTCGGCGCCCGTGCGCAGACTGATCAGCCGTGCGACGTCGGCGACGTCGGGCTCCCGCAGTCGCAGCGAGCGGACCCGCGATCGGATCGTCGGCAGCAGATCGGCCTCGCTCGGAGCGCACAGGATCCACACGGTCTGCTCCGGCGGCTCTTCGAGGGCCTTCAGCAGCACGTTCGAGGTGCGCTCGACCATGCGATCGGCATCCTCGACGACGATCACGCGGTACCGCCCGGCCGAGGGCGCGAAGTAGGAGCGCTCGACGAGTGCGCGCGCCTCGGCGATGGTGATGATGACCTTGTCGGTGCGCAGGGCGGTCACGTCGGGATGGGTGCCCGCCAGCACCTGCCGCATGGACGACTCGTCTTCGGGGGTGTCGGCCACGAGCGCCGCGGCGAACGCGTGGGCGAGGGTGGACCTCCCCGAACCCGGGGGGCCCGTGATCAGCCACGCGTGCGACAGCGCAGCAGGGTCGGATGCGGCGCCACGGAGCGTCTCGACGGCGGCATCCTGCCCCCACACATCGCCCCACGGGAACTCGGCGGCGACGGTCTGGGGCATGTACTCAGCGTAACCTGCGGCGCCGACACCGACTCCCTGGAGGCAGGCCTCAGCCGAGGAGCGACTCCACGCGGACGCGGATCGCCGCGGCGATCTCGTCAGCGGATGCCGCGGCGTCGAGCACCAGGAACCGCTCGGGCTCGGCGTCGGCCAGGCGGAGGTACGCGTCGCGCACGCGGGAGTGGAACTCGGTCTTCTC
This sequence comes from Microbacterium sp. LWH10-1.2, assembly GCF_038397765.1. Lineage (NCBI taxonomy): Bacteria > Bacillati > Actinomycetota > Actinomycetes > Micrococcales > Microbacteriaceae > Microbacterium > Microbacterium sp. LWH10-1.2. Next base: position 541,427 of record NZ_CP151638.1, on the reverse strand, counting down.
CGCCTCGAGCCGGTCGAACGGCTTGTCGTCCGAGTCGAGCCGCTCTCGCGCGGCCTCCGGATCGAGGTCGAGCAGCACGGTCAGATCGGGAAGCGCCCCCTCGGTGGCCCACAGGGACAGCTCGCGGATCTCGTCGCCGTCCAGCACGCGCCCTGCACCCTGATACGCGACGGACGAGTCGAGGTAGCGGTCCTGCAGGACGACCTCTCCGCGGTCGAGCGCCGGGCGCACGACCGTCGCGACATGATGTGCCCGATCCGCGGCGTACAGCAGCGCTTCGGCCCGAGGGGCGATGTCTCCGCGGTGGTGCAGCACGATGTTGCGGATCAGCTCGCCCACCTCGGAGCCGCCGGGCTCCCTGGTGCGACGCACCGCATGCCCGGCATCCGTCAGCCAACCCGCGAGCAGGTTCGCCTGCGTGGTCTTGCCCGAGCCGTCTCCGCCTTCGAGAGTGATCCAGACCCCGCGACCTGCGGTCACGAGCCCGCCTTCTTCGCGGCGTTGGCGGCGCGCGTCGCCGCGGCCTTCTTCGCCGCAGCCGAGCGAGCGGCCGCCTTCTCGGCATCCGTCGGCGCCTTCTTGGCCGCCGCCTTCTTCGCTGGCGCCTTCTTGGCGGGGGCCTTCTTCGCCGGGGCCTTCTTCGCCGCAGCGCCGCGCTTCGGGGCCGGACCCTTCGCACGCTTGTCGGCGAGCATCTGGACGGCGATCTCGAACGTGATGTCCTCGACCTTCTGTCCGCGCGGGATCGTGACGTTCGTCTCCCCGTCGGTGACGTAGGCCCCGAAGCGTCCGTCGCGGATGCGGATCGGCTTGCCGCTGACGGGGTCGGCGTCGAACTCTGCGAGCGCGCTCGATGCACGACGCGCGCCGGCGCCGTACTTCGGCTGCGCGTAGATCGCGAGCGCCTGGTCCAGCGTGACGTCGAAGATCTGCGATTCGCTCTCGAGGGAGCGCGAATCGGCGCCCTTCTTGAGGTAGGGACCGTACCGGCCGTTCTGCGCAGTGATCTCGTCGCCGGACTCGGGGTCGACGCCGACGACGCGCGGCAGGCTCAGCAGCTGGAGTGCGGTGTCGAGATCGATCGTGTCCACGGACATCGAGCGGAACAGCGAGCCGGTGCGCGGCTTGGGGGCCGTGTCCTTCTTGGCGCTCTTGCCGCGGGTGGGCTTCGGCGCCTCGACGACCTCGCCGGTCGACGCGTCGACTCCGGCATCGTCGGACACCGGGTCGTTCTCCTGGACGTAGGGGCCGAATCGTCCGTCCTTGACGACGATGATCTTGCCGTTCTCCGGGTTCTCGCCGAGCACGCGGTCGCCGGCGACGGGGGCCTCGATGAGCTCCTGGGCCTTGGCCGCGGTGAGCTCGTCCGGCGCCAGATCCTCCGGGACGTTCACGATTCGCGGCTTCTCGTCGGGCGCCTCCGGGTTCGCGACCTCGAGGTAGGGGCCGTACTTCCCGAAGCGCAGGGTCGCCGTGTCCGTGATGCGCGTGGAGTTGAGTGCGCGCGCATCGATCTCGCCGAGGTTGTCGACGACCTGACGCAGGCCCACCTGCGACTCCGTGCCGAAGTAGAAGGACTTCAGCCACTCGACGCGCTTCTGCTCGCCCCTGGCGATCGCGTCGAGGTCGTCTTCCAGAGCCGCGGTGAAGTCGTAGTCGATGAGGTCGGCGAAGTGCTCCTCGAGCAGACGCACGACGCTGAACGCGAGCCAGGTCGGAACGAGAGCCTGTCCGCGCTTGGTCGCGTAGCCGCGATCGATCACGGTGCCGATGATGCTGGCGAACGTGGACGGACGACCGATGCCGTGCTCCTCCAGCGCCTTGACCAGCGACGCCTCGGTGTAGCGCGGCTTCGGGGTGGTGCGGTGGCCCTTGGCCTCGGCGTCCGTCATCCGCAGCTCATCGCCGACGGCGACCGCCGGCAGGGACTGGTCGTCGGCCGCGTCGCTGTCGCTGCGCTTCTCGTCGCGCCCCTCCTCGTACGCCTCCAGGAAGCCCTTGAAGGTGTAGACAGTGCCGGATGCCGTGAACTCGGCCTTCTGCCCTGCGGCGTCGACGGCGATCGTGACGGTCGTGGTCTCGTACTTCGCGTCGGACATCTGGCTGGCGACGGTGCGCTTCCAGATGAGGTCGTAGAGGCGCTGCTCTTCACGGTCGAGCTGCGAGGAGACCGAGGCCGGAGTGCGGAAGGTCTCGCCCGATGGGCGGATCGCCTCGTGCGCCTCCTGGGCGTTCTTGCTCTTGGACTTGTAGACGCGCGGCTTGAGCGGCACGGCCGCGTCGCCGTAGAGCGAGACCGCCTGGTTCCGCGCCGCCTGCACCGCCTGGGTGCTCAGCGCCGTGGAGTCGGTGCGCATATAGGTGATGAAGCCCTTCTCGTAGAGGCGCTGCGCGACGCTCATCGCCTGCTTCGCGCTCATGGAGAGCTTGCGTCCGGCCTCCTGCTGCATCGTGGAGGTGGTGAACGGGGCATAGGGGCTGCGCGTTCCGGGCTTCGCCTCGACCTTGGTCACCGTGCCGGCGCCGGCGGCGTCCACGGCGAGCGCGAGAGCCGCGGCCTTCTTCTCGTCGAGGACGACGACGGCCTTCTTCAGCTTTCCGAGGTCGTCGAAGTCGGTGCCGCGGGCGAGCTGGCCGCCGTCGACGCGCACCAACCGCACCTTGAAGGCGGATGCCGAGGACGCGAGAGCCTCGACGTCCCAGTAGTCCGCCGACACGAACGCCATGCGCTCGCGCTCACGGTCGACGATCATGCGGGTCGCGGCGGACTGCACGCGTCCGGCGGAGAGGCCGGTCTTCACCTTGTACCAGAGCACGGGCGAGACGTCCCACCCGTAGAGGCGGTCGAGGATCCGGCGGGTCTCCTGCGCGTCGACGAGGTCGATGTCGAGCTCACGGGTGTTGCCGACGGCCGCCTGGATCGCGTCCTTGGTGATCTCATGGAACACCATGCGCTTGACGGGCACCTTCGGCTTCAGCGTCTCGAGCAGGTGCCAGGCGATCGCCTCGCCTTCGCGGTCTTCATCGGTGGCGAGCAGGAGCTCGTCCGCCGTCTTCAGAGCTCGCTTGAGTTCGGCGACCGTCTTGGTCTTGCGGTCGGACACCACGTAGTAGGGGTCGAAGTCGTTGTCGACGTCGATCGAGTACTTCCCGTACGCCTGCTTGTCGGCGGCCGGGATGTCCTTCTTGTCCGCGAGATCGCGGATGTGGCCGACGGAGCTGAGCACCTCGTAGCCGTCGCCGAGGTATCCCTGAATCGACCGCATCTTCGTCGGGGACTCGACGATGACGAGCTTCTTGCCTTCAGCCAAGGGTGCGTCCTTTCTTCGAAGCACACCATACACACCGCTGCGATGGGTTCGTCGCAGTGGTTCGTGTACGTTCCGCCGTCAACTCCCCTCGGGTGGCCCTGCTCGGGCTCGGGAGACGGCAGCGAGTCCAGCGTACGCCGCCTCGACCTGGACGGTCGCCACGAGCCCCTCCAGGATGCACGCGGTGAGCTCCGTGTCGGAGGCCGCCGCGACGCGTGCGGCGAGGGCGCAGGGCTCCTCCGACGCCGCGACGGCGCCGGAGGCTGCATCCGCAGCCGCGAGCGCCGCCGCGTCGGCTGCACCGGCCGCGCGCTGCGCCGTCACGGCCGCCCCGCCGACGGCGGCGAGCCCGAGAGACAGCCCGGCCGTGACGACGAGGACGCCGGCAGCCAGGGCCGAACCCGCCATCAGAGGCCGCCGCTCAGGGCACAGCTCGACGCGCGCATCGGCAGTGTGAGGACGCCGCCGATCGCGACGTCGACGCTCGCGGTGACGCAGACCAGTCCGCCGTCGTCGCGGCTGGCGACCCCCGCACCGGGAACAGCAGCGGTCACCGCCCCGGCCGCGGCTTCGGCTCCCTCTCCGCGGCCGAGGAGTCGTGCGGCGTCGGCCGCGGCATCCTGCAGCGACACCTGGCGCGCGGCGGCGCTCAGGGCTCCCGCACCGAGCAGGATCGTGAGGACGACCGCGGGCAGAGCGAGGGCGAGTTCGGCGGCGACGGATCCGCGATCGCAGCCGGCGCCGAGGCGACGAGTCATCACGACACCGTCAACGACCGGCGCACCATGTCGGTGAGGATGCCGCGCACCTCGTCGGAGCGCAGGACGAAGATGAGTGCGCCCGCGAACGCGACGGCGGCCATCGTCGTGATGACGTACTCGGCGGTGGCGGCCCCGGTGTCGTCGCCGAACAGCTGCGCGGCGCGGCGACGGGTGAGAGGAGGGATGGTGGTCATGGTGTTCCTTTCTTTCTGTGTGGTCCCTGTCGTTCACAGGGACAGCGACGTCGTCGTGAGCACGCTCAGCAGCAGCGGCGCCACGCCGAGGAGCATGAAGGCGGGCAGAGAGCACACGCCCAGTGGGATCAGCAGCCTGGTGGACAGAGCCGCGGCGCGCAGCCGACCGGCGATCCGCGCCTGGTGACGATCCTGGGCGGCCGACGCCCGCAGCAGCTCGCCGGCCGGGACACCGGCGGCGCGCGACAGCGCGAGCACCGTGTCGATGCGGTCGCGACCGCCGTGGCGCGAGGCGGGACTCTCGGACACCAGCTTCAGTGCGCGCTCGACCGAGGCCCCGCCTGCCAGCGCCACTGCGACGAGTTCAGCCTCCATGCCCGGCGTCCCGGGTGCCGGCTTCGCCCGCTCGAGGAGCCGTTTCGTCCACGTGCGCGCGGCGAACATCAGCAGCAGACCAGCCGCGACGCACGCCGCGCCGATCGGAGTGCCGACGATCACGCCCACAGTGTCGAAGCCGAGGGCGAATCCGAGCAGGAGACCGGCCAGCGGCATGAGGAGCAGCAGCCTCGCGGTGCCGGCGGGCTCGGCGAGCGCGATCCGCACGTCGTCGGCGGCCGATGCCGCGTCGCGCAGCGTTTCCGCGATCATCCGCAGCACCTCGGCCAGCGGCGCCCCCACGGTCGTCGCGATCTCCCAGGCGGCGGCGAGATCCAGCCACGCCCCTCCCTCCGCCTCGATCGCCGCGACGAGCGGAGTGCCCTCATCCGTTCTCGCCACCACGGCGGCCGCATGCGCGTCGCCCGTCTCCGCCAAGTGCCTCCAGGCGACGAGCGGAACCGCTCCGGCCTGGAGCAGCACCGCGAGAGTCTGCACGGAGGTCGCGGCATCCGCCCCTGCGTCGACGGGGCGCCTGCGCCGCAGCCTCACCACGGGATGACCTCTTCGATGTCGAGACGATCATCTTTCATGATGAATCTCCCCGTCTGCGCGATGCGCCTGGCACCGCCCGGCGCCCTCGCCAGATGCAGGACGACCGTGAACGCGCTGACCGTCTGCCTCGCCAGGGCTGTGGCGTCCATCCCGGCGAGGGCGCCCAGCGCCTCCAATCGCGCGGGCACATCGCTCAGCCCGCTGGCGTGCAGGGTTCCCGCTCCGCCGTCGTGCCCGGTGTTCAGAGCGGTGAGCAGCTCGCGCACCTCTTCGCCGCGGCACTCGCCGACCACGAGCCGGTCGGGGCGCATCCGCAGCGACTCCCGCACGAGCCTGGCGAGGCTGATACCGCCCGCCCCCTCGAGATTGGCCTGTCGCGCCTCGAGGGCGACGTGGTGAGGATGCCGAGGGCGGAGCTCCGCGACGTCTTCGATCGTCACGATCCGCTCCGTCTCCGGCACGGCGGCGAGCAGCGCGGACAGCAGCGTGGTCTTTCCGGTGCCGGTGCCTCCGGTGATGAGGATGTTGGCTCGTTCGTGGACGAGCCGCAGCAGCCACGCCTGCAGCCTGGCGTCGAAGGCGCCGAGCGCCGCGAGGGCGTCGAGATCGGCCGCACGCACACGAGGGATGCGGATCGACAGCGCCGTGCCCGACGTCGAGACGGGGGCGAGCACCGCATGGACGCGGATGCCGGAGTCGAGGCGCACGTCGACGCAGGGCGCCTGGTCGTCGAGGTGCCTGCCCCCGAGCCCCACGAGCCCGACGGCGAGATCGCGGACCTCGCGTTCGGAGGCCGCCCATCCTGGTGCGGCCTCCGCTCCCCGTCCGCGATCGACGAAGAGGCCGGACGCGCCGTTGACGAAGATGTCGGTGACCTCCTCGTCGACGCAGTACTCGACGAGCGGACCGAACCGCGGATCGACGACCAGCGGACCGGCAGGCGTGGACGCTGCGGCCGCACCGGACCGCTCGACGCCGCGTGGACGGATGATGAAGGGATCGCTCATGCCCCGACGCTAGGGCTGTCGTCGTGCTCGCAGATCGCCCGAGCGGCCGCATCCCCGGGAGCTGTGGACAACTGCTCCGAGCACGCATCGGTGCAGAGAAGACCACCTTGACGAGGGAGCGCTCCCAAACGAAGAAGGGCGGCACCTCGCGGGGGGAACGAGATGCCGCCCACGGCGGCACTCGATCGGGGGAATCTGGCACGCCAAGGCCGGAATGAGAATTCGGCTGTGGTCGAGTGTACGCAAGGCGACCGTCCTGACAAAACCAGGGCGAGTACCGACTTTCGGCAGTATGCGGTGCAGATGCGCGAGACTAGATTCTCGTTGACCTGAACGTGCCGCCCACCGCCTTGCCGTGCACGACAGCTTTGCCGCAAAGGAGCGCCTGCCGATGAGCAGCCAGATCGACCATCTTCTCGATGAGACCCGCCAGTTCCCGCCGTCCGAGGAGTTCGTGGCGCAGTCCATCTCCTCCCCCGCTCTGTACGAGAGCGCAGCGGCCGATCGCGAGGCGTTCTGGGCAGGACAATCGCGCGAGCTGCTGCACTGGCACACGCCGTTCACGCAGGTCCTGGACTGGTCGACGCCGCCGTTCGCGAAGTGGTTCGACGACGGCGAGCTCAACGTCGCCTACAACTGCCTCGACCGCCACGTGGAAGCGGGCAACGGAGACCGCGTCGCCCTGCACTGGGAGGGCGAGCCCGGCGACTCCCGGTCGATCACGTACGCGGAGCTGACCGACGAGGTCAAGCGCGTGGCGAACGTCCTGGAAGGGCTCGGCATCGGCCACGGCGACCGCGTCGCCATCTACCTCCCGATGATCCCCGAGGCGATCGCGGCGATGCTCGCGGTCGCCCGACTCGGCGCGATCCACTCCGTCATCTTCGGCGGCTTCAGCGCCGACAGCCTCCGCTCCCGCATCGACGACGCCGGAGCCAAGCTCGTCATCACCGCAGACGGCGGCTACCGCAAGGGCAAGGTCTCCGCCCTGAAGCCCGCCGTCGACCAGGCCCTCGCCGACCGCGGCGACGGTGAGCAGCAGACCGTCGAGCACGTGCTCGTCGTCAAGCGCGGCGGCAACGACGTCGACTGGAACGACGACCGCGACATCTGGTGGCACGACGTCGTGCCTGCGGCATCCGCAGAGCACGAGGCCCAGGCCTTCCCCGCGGAGAACCCGCTGTTCATCCTCTACACGTCGGGGACCACCGGCAAGCCGAAGGGAATCCTGCACACGTCGGGCGGCTACCTGACCCAGGTCGCCTACTCGCACAAGTACGTGTTCGACCTGCACCCCGAGACCGACGTCTTCTGGTGCACCGCCGACATCGGCTGGATCACCGGGCACAGCTACGTGGCGTACGGCCCCCTCGCGAACGGCGCGACCCAGGTGCTGTACGAGGGCACGCCGGATGCTCCGCACCCGGGTCGCTGGTGGGAGATCATCGAGAAGCACAAGGTCTCGATCTTCTACACGGCGCCGACCGCCATCCGCTCCTTCATGAAGATCGGCCGCGCGATCCCCGCGAAGTTCGACCTGTCGTCGCTGCGTCTGCTCGGCTCGGTGGGCGAGCCCATCAACCCCGAGGCGTGGATGTGGTACCGCGAGGTGATCGGCGCCGGAACGACCCCCATCGTCGACACCTGGTGGCAGACCGAGACCGGCGCGATCATGGTGTCCGCCCTGCCAGGGGTGACCGCGACCAAGCCCGGTTCCGCCCAGGTTCCCCTGCCCGGCATCACGATCGACGTGGTCGACGAGTCGGGCGTCGAAGTCGGCAACGGCAACGGCGGCCTGCTGGTCATCACCGAACCGTGGCCCAGCATGCTCCGCGGCATCTGGGGCGACCCCGAGCGCTACCGCGAGACGTACTGGGAGAAGTTCGAGGACGAGGGGTACTACTTCGCCGGCGACGGCGCCCGCCTCGACGACGACGGAGACCTGTGGCTGCTCGGCCGGGTGGACGACGTGATGAACGTGTCGGGTCACCGCCTCTCCACCGCAGAGATCGAGTCGTCCCTTGTGGCGCACGAGGCCACGGCGGAGGCCGCTGTCGTCGGCGCGTCGGACGAGACCACCGGCCAGGCCGTCGTCGCCTTCGTCATCATCAAGGAGAGCTACCTCGCCGCGCACGATCCTGCGGGTCTCGCCCAGCAGCTGCGGCTGTGGGTCGGCGAGCAGATCGGCGCGATCGCCCGCCCGCGCGACGTCTACATCGTCGGCGAACTCCCCAAGACGCGCTCGGGGAAGATCATGCGCCGCCTGCTGCGTGACGTCGCGGAGGGTCGCGAGGTCGGCGACACCACGACGCTGGCCGACACCGCGGTCATGAGCATCATCTCCGCGCAGGTGAAGTAAACCGAACGGAAAGAGAACGCCCCTCCTGAAAGCTCAGGAGGGGCGTTCTCGTTCTGTCAGGATGCCGGATGCCGTCAGGCGAGGATGAAGACGACCTCGACCTCGACGGGGCTGTCCAGGGGCAGCACCGGGACGCCCACCGCTGCACGCGCGTGGCGGCCGGCCTCGCCGAAGATCTCGCCCAGCACCTCGCTCGCGCCGTTGATGACGCCGGGCTGGCCGGTGAACTCCGGAGTGGAGGCGACGAAGCCGCCGAGCTTCAGCACGCCGGCGATGCGGTCGACGCCGCCCGCAGCATCCGCGGCGGCCGCGAGCGCGTTCAGCGCGCACGTGCGCGCATAGAGGTTCGCGTCTTCGGCGGTGACCTCGGCGCCGACCTTTCCGGTCGTCGGCAGCGCCCCGCCCGAGAAAGGCAGCTGACCCGAGGTGTAGACGAGACCCGCGTGCACCACGGCGGGGACGTACGACGCGACGGGCGCCGCGACGGCGGGGAGCTCGATGCCGAGCTCGGCGAGACGGGCGGAGACGGTCATGCCGCGCCTCCTTCGAACTGGCGGGCAGCCTCGGCCGCGGCGGCCAGACCGGCGTTCGCAGAGGCGTCCGCCGTCACCGGGCGCTTGAGGTAGGCGACGAGCCCTCCCTCAGGCCCCTGCACGACCTGCACGAGCTCCCAGCCCTGCTTGCCCCAGTTGTTCAGGATCGCCGCCGTGTTGTGGATCAGCAGCGGCGTGGTCAGGTACTCCCACGTGGTCATGGCACTCCTCGTTCTGACGGCATCCGTGCCGTATCGCGTCAAAGGCGGTATTCAGGGAACTCCCCTACGATCAAGCGTATGCCCCAACAGAATCGCACGGTGAAGAGCGTGCTCGGCGGCCTCCTCGGGCTCGTCGGACTCAGCGTCGTAGCCGGCCTCCTCGTCACGGCCAGCGCCACCCCCGTCCTCGCAATGACGGGCATCACCGGTTCCAAGGCCCTCACCCTCTTCGAGGATCTCCCCGAGAACCTCAAGGTCAACGCCCCCATGGAGCAGTCGACCATCTACGCGACAGGCACAGACGGCGCGCCGTTCGCGCTGGCTTCGTTCTACGAGCAGAACCGCGTCCCCGTCACTTACGACCAGATTGCACCGGTGATGTTCGATGCCATCCTCTCCAGTGAGGACAAGAACTTCTATAACCACGGAGGGGTGAACCTCGGGGCCACCATCAAGGCCGCGTTCGGCAACGTCGTCGGCTCCACCGACCGCGGCGCTTCGACCATCACGCAGCAGTACGTGAAGAACGTGCAGATCCAGGAATGCGAACAGAAGGTCGACCCGGCTGCGACGGACTACCAGGATCAGGTCCAGCAGTGCTGGCTCAACTACGCGGTCGCCTCCGGCAGCGAGGGCATCGAGCGCAAGCTGCGCGAGATGCGCTACGCCCTGCAGATCGAGAAGGACTACTCGAAGAACGACATCCTGCTCGGTTACCTGAACATCTCCAGCTTCGGCGGACAGGTCTACGGCATCGAGGCCGCCGCGAACCGCTACTTCTCGAAGTCGGCCGCGAACCTCACCGTCGCAGAGGCGGCGACCATCGCCGGCATGGTGCAGGAACCCAACACGCTCCGCATCGACATCCCGGCCGGAACCTACACGACGAAGAGCGACGGCGTCGCGCACAACAGCGAGGCAGACGGCTATAAGGACACGCTGACGCGACGCAACTACGTGCTCGAGCGCATGCTCATCGACGGCAAGATCACGAAGGCCCAGTACGACGAGGCCTACGCAACGCCCATCACGCCGGCCATCAAAACGACCACCCAGGGCTGCGGCACCGCAGGGTCCAACGCCTACTTCTGCCAGTACGTGAAGTCGATCATCGAAAGCGACCCCGCGTTCGGCGACTCCCCGGAGGACCGCCGTGCCAACCTCCGGCGCGGCGGCATGCAGATCTACACGACGCTGGACATGCGCATCCAGGGTCCGGCCGCAGAAGCAATGGCCGCCAACGTACCGCCGAACTTCGACAATCAGTACCTCGGCGCAGCAGGAATCTCGGTCGAGGTGGGCACCGGACGAGTGCTCGCACTGACTCAGAACACCACGTTCAGCGAGACCATCCAAGGCGATCAGGCGTACAGCTCGCTCGTCTACGCCACTGACAAGGCGCATGGCGGCTCGAACGGTTTCTCGGTCGGCTCGACGTACAAGCTGTTCACCCTGATCGACTGGCTCGAGCAGGGGCACTCGGTCAGGGAGTCCGTCAACGGGACGAACCGACTGTTCACGAAGATGAAGTGCGATGGTTCGCCCGTGCCGTTCGGCAGCAAGAAGATCGGCAACTCCGGCAACGTCAGCGGCGGCCCCGGCACCCCCCTGAGCTTTACCGCCGCCTCGCTGAACAGCGGTTTCCTCGCGATGGCGGAGAAGCTCGACCTCTGCGACATCAACAAGGTCGCCGACCGCATGGGCGTGACGCTCGCGAACGGCGGAAAGACCACAGATGAGAACGTCCCCTACGACGTGCTCGGCTCCAAGTACATTTCGCCGCTCGCCATGGCCGGCGCCTACGCGACGGTCGCGAGCGGCGGCACCTATTGCACGCCGCGCGCCATCGATCGCATCGTCGATGCCGAGGGCAAAGAGATGACCCTGCCGAGCTCGACCTGCACACCCGGGACCATCACCCCCGAAGTCGCCGCCACTGCTGCATTCGCTCTCCAGGGCCCCATGCGCAGCGGAGGAACAGGAACCGCAGGCAACCCGAACGACGGCACTCCGTTGATCGGCAAGACCGGAACGCACGAGACCTGGGGAACGATGATGATCGAGTCCAGCACCAAGGTCACCACCGCGGTCTGGGTGGGGCGCAGTGACGGACAGGCCAATATCACCCGTGCCAGCTACAACGGCACGACGTTGAATCGTCTGCGCTTCCCCATCGCACGTGCCATGCAGGGGGCGGCCAACGCCGTGTACCACGGCGACGCCTTCCCCAAGCCCGATGACAAGCTCACCCGCCAGGTGCAGAGTGACATCCCGAATGTCGTAGGCAAATCGATCGAGGAGGCCACCGCGATCCTCGACGAGGCGGGATTCACGGTCTCGGTCGGCGCCGCCGTGGACAGCGATCTGCCGGCGAACGTCGTCGCCGCGCAGAACCCCTCCGGTCAGGCCGCGACGGGCACCCCCATCACGCTCTCCCCGAGCAACGGCCAAGGCGCGACCGTGCCGGCGGCGGTGATCGGGCAATCGAGATCGGATGCGCAGAATACGCTGTTCGGCGCCGGATTCAGCGCCGTGGCGTTCGACAACAGCTGCAACCCGCCCAATGCGAAGGTGACGAGCACCAACCCCGCAGCGGGCACTGCTGCGAACAAGAGCGCGACGATCCAGGTCTCGTGCCAGTGACGTCATCTCGCACGGTCCACCCGGCCCTCATCGCGCTCGGCGCGGTGGGGGCCGCTGGCGCTGCCGCCGCGGTCTGGGGCATCGGCATCGAGCGCTACCTCTTCACGGTGCGGGAGGCGACGGCATCCGCGCTCGCTCCGGGCTCCGCTCCGCTGCGCGTGCTGCACATCTCCGATGCGCACATGGCGCCCTGGCAGCACCGCAAGCAGGACTGGCTGGCGTCACTCGCCCAGCTGAAGCCCGACCTCATCGTGAACACGGGCGACAATCTCGGGCACCGGGACGGACTCGACGGCATCCGCCGTGCGTTCGAGCCGTTCGCGGGCATCCCCGGCGTCTTCGTGCACGGCTCGAACGACGTCACGGAGCCCTCCCCGCGCAATCCGTTCCGATACTTCATGGGCCCCTCGAAGAAGCACCAGAAGTCGCCGTTGCTCGACACTGCGGCGATGGATCGCTTCTTCACCGACGAGCTCGGCTGGACCGATCTGAACAACGCCGCCGCACGCCTGACCGTCGCCGGCGAGACCGTCGACCTCTTCGGCGTGAGCGACGCGCACCGCGACTGGGACCGCCTCGATGTGCTCCCCGACGCGATAGGCGCCCTCGGCCCGAGGGATGCCGGAACCTCGGTTCTCGGCGTGACGCACGCGCCCTACCAGCGCGTGCTCAACGGCTTCACCGACCTCGGCGCCGATGCGATCTTCGGCGGACACACGCACGGCGGTCAGGTGTGCCTCCCTGGCTTCGGCGCGCTGGTCGCGAACTGCGACATCCCGCTGAAGCAGGCGAAGGGCCTGAGCACGTGGACGCACGACCACCGCACCGTGCCGCTGAACGTCAGCGCCGGCTGCGGCCACTCGATCTACGCCCCCGTGCGCTTCGCATGCAGGCCTGAGGCGACGCTGCTGACGCTGACCTCGCGGTAGTCGAATCGACGTCGAGCCGACTACCGCGAGGCCGTGCCATGAAGTCTCTCGCCGGATCGTGACTTCAAATCGTCAGCTGGACCAGACTCTTGAAGTCGCCCTTTCTGGCCAGGTCTTTCTTCGAGGCGAACAATCCAACTGCGTCCTCCCACACCGCCTTACGCAGATTCGACTCGTAACCCGCGTCCAACGTGTCGAGGAGCCGGTGGGATTCAGCCACGTCACCACGCGCGGACGCTTCTTCTGCAGCCGACACAGTCGCCTCGTGCCAGAAGAAGTAAGCCTCCGACCTACCGGTACCTCTCTCCCAACGGGCGTCCGGCGAGGCGCTTGCGATACTGGAGGCCGCTGGGAAGATCACCCCCTTCGGAAGCGCGAAGGGGAAGGTCGCGACGGCAGCGAGGTACTCGGCATGGATGCCCGCAAGATCAGTGAGACCGGACCCACCCTCAGCTGGTCTCCCGTTGTCAACGGGGTTCGCATGGTCAGGGCTCTTCGAGTTCGCCGAGGCGACGCTCTCTCCGAGCGGCAGGGATGAGAACGCTGCGATAACACCCAGTCCCGCAGCCACGCCGGCCCGCTTCAACATGCTGCGCCGTGAAAACTCAGATCCTGGCACCTCGTCCGCGGATGAATGAGGACGAGCGTTCACCTGGTCAATGGATCGTCTGAACATAGCGGTCATTTCTTCTCTCCTGGTCCTTTTCCGACCTGCAGCATTGAGCTACAGACCGGTCCCGTCGAATCTGATGTCAGCTTTCCAGCTTGCCTCGTAGTTTGGGACGCCGTTGGTGTTGAGCGAGATCTTGGTCTGCAGACGGACGCCGCGTGCGGGGCTGACGAACCCCACATATGTCCACCCTCCGACAACCCCCCAGTTCTTCGTGACCGAGTACGGGCCTGAGATAACCGAACCGTTGACGTTCAGCAGCCACACGGTGAGAGTGGCTGGGTTCTGCCACACCCATGGCTTCACCCAGAACTCGGATGCCTTGGTGATGGTGACGTCGGTCAGGCGCATCTCGACCCGGCCTCGCATACTGCGACTAGTGGCCCAGGGCTGCGCGTAGTTAGGGAGCGCGTAGGTTGTCTCCTGCGTCGCACTGATGCCGTTGTAGTAGGTCCATGCCATATCCGGTTCTCCTTCTCTGTGGGTCATGCCGCTGCATATCTCGATCCGCGCCTGGGGCGAAGCTCGAACGCACAGGTCCACCCGAGTCGAAGAAAGTGGTTAACGCTATCGGCTTGATCAATTCGAGTCTGTAGGCCGAATGGGGGACAGCGGGATGCCTGCACCCACTGCTATCGTTCCTGGCTAACAACCGCAGGCGACCTGCAATATTCATGGCGAAGCGCTCGACAGGTGGCAACCCACGGCCATTCGCCGCCCTTCGCGCAGCGGGCTGCCAAGAGTGCCTTCTTGTCCGCACCAGCGCCCCGGGCACCGCGCACGACGAGACGAACGCTTCCGACATAGGAGAACCGATGACATCCATTCGTCTGGGAACTCGCGACCTCTCTGCGCATCGTTCGCGCTCAGCCGGAGTTACGGTCCGAGCGATCGCTCTCCTTTCTGTTGTCGCCACCGTCACCGGGCTCTGCGTCGCATCCGCCCTGCCCGAGACCTCGTCCGCGCAGGTACATTCGGAGACTCCTGCTACGACGGAGGATCACGGCGCTGAGCAAAGCGGTGACGACCAGAACCCCGCCGAAATCGAACAGAGCGAGCGCGACACCATGCTCGGCAAGGACTGGGAATCCAGCGACGACATCGCTTGGACTTCCACGGGCGATCAGGGCGGCTTCCACGTTCTGACGGCGGCGATGAGTGAAGGCTATCGCTGGAGCACTCTCGCGACGCTGAGCATTCCGGGAATCGACAGCGACCTCTGGGTCGGCAACGCCTGCATGACGAGCGACAAGATGACGATCGCCGCTGTCTTCGCCCCGCGGACCTTCACAAACGACGAGACCCTCTTCCTTCGCGGAGGTTACGGCGCCCTCATCGACGTCAACACCGGCACCGTCAAGCATCTGGGCCAGGGCTACGCTCTCGCCCACTTCTCGCCGTCCTGCGGCATCGACGCGCAGGTGACCTTCTCCGCTTACGACGCGGGACTGACTAAGGTCACCTCAATCCGTACTGCTGAAGAGGAGGCCCCGATCGCCCTCGACTTCGATGTGCCGGTGACCGAGGCCGTCGCGACGGGCGCTGGGCTCACTGCGGTTCTCGGCAATGGCCTCGTCACCCTCCATGAGGACGGCGGGCTCGAGAAGCTCGCCGAATCGGACGGGGTCCCGTTCGATATCCAACCGTTGGGTGACGATGGCGTCGCGTACCTCGCGAGGCACGGCGATCAGACCCGAGTCGTCGCCGACCTGGAAGGACATGGTGAGGCTGTCGATGTCGTCGCCACCGGATCCCTCGACGCCGTGGATCTGGTCCGAGGACCGAGCGGGGTGGTTCATGTCGCAGGTCAGACGGACGCACCGGTGGAGCAGAGTGTCGGCATCGTCCAGGACGACACCGTCAAGCCGGCGAGCACGTTGTCCTCGACCGACCGGCTCGCTGTGGAGTCGACCGTCGCCGCATCCGCTGATGAGATGGCTCCCGAAGGATCTTCTTCGACGACACCAGCGATCGACGTCACAGCAACCGTGCTGAAAACGAATGCGCCCGTGGATTTCACGATCGATGCGACCCCGGTGCCCGCTGCGACCTCCGAGATGCCGGACGCGTACCTCGAGTCAGGGACCCAGAGTCGAGGCATCACCGGAGGCCAAGCAAGCGACCCCAAGAGCATCGGCACATGCGCGGTGCCGAGGAACGATCCTCAGATCCTCGCCCAGCAGCCCAACCCGGCAGAAGTGGAGTGGGCAGCGGACCAGGCGGTGCGTGGCGCGCTCCCCGTACAGGCAACGACTTTCCTACGGCCGAATCTCGTCGGAGGCGGCAGAGTCCCGGCCCAGATCCTCCTCGGCGTACTCGCCCAGGAATCGAACTTCTGGCAGGCATCAAAGTTCGCGGTTCCCGGCGTGTACGGCAATCCGCTGGTCGGCAACTACTTCGGAACGGACCGGTCGAGCACATCTCCCAACGCGTGGTGGACCATAGACTTCGCCGAAGCAGACTGCGGCTACGGGATCGCTCAGGTCACCGACGGGATGCGAGTGGGCGAGATGTCATACGCGCTGCAGGAGGCAATCGCGACGGACTACCAGGCGAACATCGCGCGTGGACTGCAGATCCTGGTCGAGAAGTGGAACCAGACCAGATCGGCGGGGATGCTCATCAACGACGGAGACCCAAAGTACCTCGAAAACTGGTTCTTCGCGCTCTGGGCGTACAACACCGGCTTCTATCCTCAGAGCAGTTCTTCCGAACCGTGGGGGGTGGGATGGCTCAACAACCCGATCAATCCGATCTACCCGGCGAATCGCGGGTCCTTCCTCGATGGCGACCCCGCTGATGCCACGCATCCTCAGGACTGGCCGTACCCGGAACGCGTGCTCGGCTTCGCGGCCAACTCCGCATACTTCATCAAAGAAGTCGCGCTTACTCCCCTCGGTCACGAGTACAAGTACACGACCGCTTTCACTCCCGCGTGGTGGACATCCTCCGATGGCAATCAGGGCGAGACGAATCGTACGAACGTCAAGCCGCCGATCGATCAGTTCTGCGACGACAGCAACGACTGCGATCCGGCAGCATCAGTCACCGTCCCCGATATCGGCTACAAGGTGCCTTGCTACCACGTGCACGCGGCCACAGGACTCTACGACCTCCATTGCTGGTACAACCAGCCATCCACGTGGAAAGCGGACTGCGCCTCGAAGTGCGGCTACGAATACATGTCCTATGCGCTAGGAGCACCGAAGCCTGCGCGTTCGACGAGTTTCCCTTCGAACTGCAGCGCGTCAGCCCTCCCGGCCGGAGCACTCATCATTGACGATGTGCCAAGCGGTCTACCCGTCGTGCGACCAGGATGCACCCCAGTACCAAGTTCTGGAACCTTCCAGTTCGACTTCGCCTCCGGCTCCAGCGGGACATATCCGTCAAAGATCGACACGCATCAACTCGGAGCCGGATTCAACGGCCACTTCTGGTTCTCGCACACCCGAATGGAAGGACAATGGAATTCCCACGGCGGGTCACTGGACGTAAAGGGCACCTGGACACTCAACCAGGCACTGAACGGCTGGGCGCAGGTCTACGTCCATACGCCCGATCATGGCGCATGGCTGCAGCAGGCGAAGTATGTGATCGACACCGGCAGCGGATCTTCGGAGCGCATCATCAATCAGCGCAACTACGCGAACGAATGGGTGCCCCTGGGAACATTGCAGTTCGACGGCGTACCGTCAATCTCACTTGGGAACGACAGCGTCGCCTACCCCGGCGAAGTACGAGGCGCACTGAACGGAGTCGACGACATCGCCTGGGATGCTGTCGCGTTCGTCCCTTTGGCTCACAAACCCAACGAGTTCATCGTCTCGCTCGGAGACTCCTATTCGTCGGGCGAGGGGACTTCACAGGCGGGAGGCTACGACTTCTTCCGCGGCAGCGATCATGATGGTGGCGCCCCTGGAAATCCGCATCGCAACGCATGCCACCGCTCGCCGTACTCCTGGCCGTCCCAGATGTCGTTGCCGAGCCTGAGCGCGGTTTCGGTTGGCGGCCTCGCAGAGGATCATGATCCACGAGTGGACTACCAGATGCTCGCATGCGCAGGAGCTGTCACGAAGAACATCCTCGCCGCTGACGACGGAGGGGTAGGCCAGTACGCCGAGGTGCCTCAGCTCGATCGCGGCTTCCTTGACGCGAACACCACGATCGTCACGCTGACGATCGGCGGCAACGACATCGGGTTCGGGCCGGTGCTCGTGGAATGCATCAAGCAGACGGTGATCGGCGCGACATGCCAAGGTTTGTCAACGCCGAACGGTGAAAGCGATTCACTCGCCGATCAGATGCCGAAGCGGCTGTCTGCTCTCACAGGAAAGGTGACTACTGCGCTGCAGGCGATTCATTCCAAAGCACCGAATGCGAAGATCCTGCTCCTCGGATATCCCAAGATCTTTGCCGGAAACGCATGGTGCGTGTTCATCAACGACATCAGTCGGGACTGGTTGAACAAGGTCGCTGACGGTCTCAACTCATCACTCACCTCGGCGGCGGGCGCTGCTGGTTCATACGTGTACTACGCGAACCCTGAGTATGCGTTCGAAGGACACACGATGTGCGAATCAGAGCCAGGGATCACGGCGTTGGATACGACGATGACTCCGGGAGACGTGCCGCAGTTCCTGCCGGACACGCCCCTCGCTCTCGGTGCGTCAGCACAGAGCATCCACCCTTCTCGCCTCGGTGCGTGGTTCTACGGCAACGTCGCGGCTGATCTGAACAGCGCGACCCGCGTAGCCCTCAGCGCGGGGATCGCAGGCGGCGCGCCCACGACGTACTACTCAACGTTCCGCTTGCATTCAGGTGGTCCCGCGTCGATGAATGTCAGCTCCTTCAGCTCCTGCGGCGGTGAGTTGCGGGTCGGGCTCCGAAAGAACGATGCAAACAGCTCCGGTGTGCTCGGGCAGCAACACACGGACTCCCTGTCGTGGGCCTCGCCCTCCGGTTTCAAGAACTTCAAATGGACGGCGGACGGTTCCTACAATCTACCGACAGGCTGGTACGCGATGAACGTTCGAATGGTCAACACCTGCCCGAGCGGAAGCAATCAGACCTGGAGCGGGACGCTCCAATGGTGACGCGGCGCGTCTCATCTCTCGTGGCGATCCCGATGGTCGCGCTGATTCTTATCGGGTGCGTGCCAGACGTACGAAGCGAAGCAGAGGGAGTCCTCGTCGAACAAGTGACTTCTTCCGTGTACATGATGCGTCTGCACCTTGTTGACACCAAGGAGAATAGCGAAGTCGACCTTTCCGTGTTCTCGGACATGGCCGACGTCACGCTCCTAGACCGCATCGAAGCCCCGAGGAGCGCACCCGCGTCGACGCTCTTCTGCCTGGAACAGCACGGCGACGAAATCGATGCGTGCATGTTCTACCCCGCACTCGTGCGGACCCAGACGGGTCTGAGCGATACCGAGTCCAACCTCTATGGCTGCGCCCGACTCAGAGGCTCGCTCGGCGCGTCGACGATCGCTGCTGAGGACATCGCCTGCCCCGATGAACTCATTGCGTGGGCGGAGGATGCCGTCGTTCTGGAACCGCCGCGCTCGGTTTCGATCGTCGAGATCGCAGGTCGCAGATTCGAGGAGGACTCGTGACACGCCCGATACTGCCCGTCGCTCCGATCTCCGCCGCCTTTGTCGTCGTCCTCGTCGTCGGAATAGCCACAGGGTGCAGTCCAGGCTCCACGACTCCCGCAGACGAAGGGTCGACAGGAGCGTCGGCCACCCCATCGCCCCACACCATCGAAGCGGAGAAGCCGACTCTGTCCTTCGATGTGTTCGTCGACGAGTATCGCGCATCGACAAAGGACCTCGCGTCGTCGCTCCCGACGGGCGCCTCCTTCCCTGCGACCCCGCCCGGCGAGTGGGAGCCGGATGGCGTGTTCGAAGAGGGTGTCGGCAGCATGCAGGCCGCCCTCATCTGGCAGTGCACCTGGATCGGGGAGTATCAGAGGGCCGATCTCGCCGGCGACGCGACGGCGAGATCGGCCGCGCTGGCTCAGCTCGATGGATGGACGGAGCTCCCCGCCGTCGCGCCGAATGTGGACGCGGAATCCGTGTCGATCTGGCATCGCGACGTGATAGGTGCGGCAGAAGAGGGAGACGATTCGTTTCTGACCGCGCTGGGCGAAGACTGCGTGGGCACTGAATGATCCAGAACGACGCCAGTGCCCCTCCCGCTATGCCGCTCGAGGAACCAGTTGCTTTCATGTCGTCGGCACCATCGCTCCGATTCGCCGTTTCCGCTTCTTCTCTTGTAGACTCGGAGGGTTGCAAAACGGGGTGTGGCGCAGCTTGGTAGCGCGCTTCGTTCGGGACGAAGAGGTCGCAGGTTCAAATCCTGTCACCCCGACCAGTAACACCGGAAGGCCGCCCCCAGGGGCGGCCTTCTCTGTACGGCACACACGCGAGGGGGAACGCACGTGAGTACACGACGGCGCCGCATCGCGCGCATCACGACCCTCGTGATCGGCATCCCCTTCCTCGCCCTCATCGGGTTCCTGGCGCTCACTCCCCGCCGTGTGGAGCAGTCGATCCCGAATGTGCTCGACCTGGTCCTCGGCGCCGTCCACCGGTTGGGCTGGACCTCGCTCGACTTCACGACCCTCGAGGTCGCAGCCAACGTCCTGGTGTTCATCCCCGTGGGGATCGTCGCGTACGTGTTCCTCCCCCGACGCGCGCGCTGGCTCGCCCTCGCCGTCGGCCCCGCCGCATCCATCGCCATCGAGCTCACACAGCTCCTCGCCCTGCCGAACCGCGACCCGTCGATCAACGACGTCATCGCGAACTCGATCGGCGCCACGATCGGCGTCGCGCTCTGCCTGCTGAGCAGCTGGGCGTTCCCGTCACGCGTCTCCGCACGCCCGTCTACCCTGGAAGCATCATGACCTCGCCTGCCCTCGTCGCCTTCGACCTCGATGACACGCTCGCACCGTCGAAGGGCGCCATCAGCCCTCGCATCGCCGACCTCCTTCTCGCGCTGCTGCGCCGCGTCGACGTCGCCATCATCTCCGGCGGCAACGAAGAGCAGTTCCGCAGCCAGGTGATCGCCCAGCTTGTCGAGGCGGATGCCGCCGACCTCGCGCGCCTGCACCTGCTGCCCACGTGCGGCACCCGCTACCTGCGCTACGACGGCACCGGCTTCACCGCCGCCTACGCGCACGACCTCACCGACGACGAGAAGTCCGCCGCGCTGACGGCGCTGCGCGAGGAGGCCGAACGGTTGAGCCTGTGGGAGCCGGAGCCGTGGGGCGAGATCCTGGAGGACCGCGGCTCACAGATCACCTTCTCCGCCCTCGGGCAGAAGGCCCCGCGCGACGCCAAGCACGACTGGGACCCCAGCGGCGCGAAGCGCCTCGCCCTGCGCGACGCCGTGGCCGCCCGCCTGCCCGGACTGGAGGTGCGCGCCGGCGGCTCGACCTCGATCGACATCACCCGCGCGGGCATCGACAAGGCCTACGGGATGCTGCAGCTCGTCGAGCACACCGGCATCCCCTTGGCCGCCATGCTCTTCTACGGTGACCGCCTCGACGAGGGCGGCAACGACTACCCCGTGCTGGCCCTCGGCGTGCCGTCCGTGGCCGTCGACGGCTGGGAGGACACGGCCGACAAGCTCGACGCGCTGCTGCCGACGCTCTGAGGACGAGCGTCAGCGACAGCGCGTGTCATCTCGCGCCGGTCGCTCGACGACCGGTGACGGTCAGCGAGCGTTCGCCTCGACGGCTGCGCGGGAGACAGGCACCAGGCGAGTGAGCTGCGTGACGTGCGCGGGCTCCAGCTCTGCGAGCGACGAGACGCCGAGCAGCCGCATGGTCCGCTCGATCTCGCTGCGCAGGATCGCGATCGTGCGATCGACGCCGGCGCGACCGCCCGCCATCAGACCGTAGAGGTAGGCGCGCCCGATGAGCGTGAAGTCGGCCCCCAGCGCCACGGAAGCCACGATGTCGGCGCCGTTCATGATGCCGGTGTCGATCATGACCGTGAAGTCGTCGCCCACGGCCTCGCGCACCGACGGCAGCAGGTGGAACGGGATCGGCGCGCGGTCGAGCTGGCGACCGCCGTGGTTCGAGAGCACGATGCCGTCGACGCCCGCTTCCTTCAGCCGCACGGAGTCCTCGACGTTCTGCACGCCCTTGATGACGATCCGGCCGGGCCACAGGTCGCGGATCACGGCGAGGTCTTCGTAACTGATCGTCGGGTCCATCGCCGCGTCCAGCAGCTCGCCGACGGTGCCGCCCGTGGTGCTGAGGGAGGCGAACTCGAGCTTGGGGGTCGTGAGGAAGTCGTACCACCACCACGGACGCGGGATCGCGTTGACGATGGTGCCGAGGGTCAGCTGCGGCGGAATGCTGAAGCCGTTGCGCTTGTCACGCAGACGAGCGCCCGCGACAGGGGTGTCGACCGTGAAGTGCAGGGTGTCGAAGCCGGATGCCGCGGCCCGGCGGGTGAGCTCGTAGGAGATCTCGCGGTCGCGCATCACGTACAACTGGAACCAGTTGCGCCCGTGCGGATTCGCCGCCTTGACGCCCTCGATCGACGTCGTGCCGAGGGTCGACAGCGTGAACGGGATTCCCGCCGCGGCAGCCGCACCGGCGCCCGCGATCTCGCCCTCGGTCTGCATCAGACGCGTGAACCCGGTCGGCGCGATGCCGAAGGGAAGCGCCGAGGGGCCGCCGAGGATGTCGACGGACGTGTCGACGTCGGGTGCGGGACGAAGGATGCCGGGGTGGAACTCGACGTCCTGGAAAGCCTGGCGCGCGCGGGAGAGCGACAACTCCCCCTCCGCCGCGCCGTCCGTGTAGTCGAAGGCGGCCTTGGGCGTGCGCCGCTTCGCGATCGTGCGCAGATCGTCGATGGTGAGCGCGGCGTCGAGCCGCCGCTTCTTCCCGTTCAACTCGGGCTTCTTGAACTTCATCAGTTCGAGCAGCTCCACAGGGTTGGGGACCTGGCGCTGGACCATGGTGCTCCTTCGGTCGGGGGCCTCAGCGGCCCAGAACGTGTTCGTAGTAGCCGGTGATGTGCGCGTGCACCAGGGCGCGGGCGGCATCCGCCTCTCCCCCGTCGATCGCTTTCACGATCGCGCGGTGCTCGGCGCGCAGCCGGTCGGCCATCGCGCTCCACTCGCCGATGGATGCCGCCCCCTCCAGCACGTACGACTCGATCGACGTGCGGAGTCCGGCCATCATGGCGGCGATCACGGAGTTCCCGCTCGCCTCGGCGAGGGCGAGGTGCAGCTGCGCGTCGAGGGCGAGGAACTCCTCGGCGGTGAGTCCGCCGGCATCCATCGCCTCGAGCACGCGGTGCGCGGCCTCCGTGTCACGGTCGGGCGCGGCGGCGAGTGCCGTGACGACCGCAGCCTCCAGGACGAGGCGCGTCTGCACGACATCGTCGATCGGAAAGCCGTGGGCGGCCACCTGCAGCCTCAGCAGCGTCGACAGCCCGCCGGACGGCGTGGCGATGACGATCGCCCCGGACTGAGGCCCGGAGCCCGTCGCCGTGCGGATCAGCCCCATGACCTCCAGCACCCGCAGCGCTTCGCGGACGCTGGATCGGCCGACGCCGAGATCTGCGGAGAGATCCCGCTCCGACGCGAGGCGGTCACCGGGTCCGAGTCGACCGTCGAGGAGGTCGCGCTCGATGTGCTCCAGCACGAGGCGCCAGGCGCGCGGCTGCTCCGGCATCCGTCCTCCCGAGGTCGAGTGTGTGGTCTGACCACAGTAACGCGTGTGGTCAGACCACGCAAGCGACGTTCACAACTCCTCAAAGAACGCGCGAATCGCACGCTGTCGCGCCGTCGGGCGCAGGAATGCTGCCGTCTATGAGGAGTTGTGAACGCGAAGACGAGATCATGCGAGGACGACGCCACCGAGGCGCACGATGCAGAACAGGGCAGGGCAGGGCAGAGCGGAGCGGGCGTCAGCCCAGGCATACACCCCGACAGCTCGGCACAGGCCCGCGTCGGCCCGGCATACGCCCGGGTCAGACGGCGTGGACCCCGGTCAGCCCAGGCGCCCGCCGGACTCCTGGAGGTAGCAGGCGCCGCACAGCGACTCGTACGTCGTGACCTCGGGCGCGATCTCACCCTCGGCGCCCTCGTCGATCGCGACCTGATCGCCGTCGAACACGAAACGGCCGCCGACGACGCGGCCGTTGAACACCGCCTTGCGTCCGCAGCGGCAGATCGTCTTGAGCTCCTCCAGCGAGTGCGAGATCGCCAGCAGACGAGCAGAGCCGGGGAACGCGTGCGTGAGGAAGTCGTTGCGGATGCCGTAAGCGATCACCGGGATGCCGTCTTCGATCGCGATCCGGAACAGGTCGTCGATCTGCGCCGGCGTGAGGAACTGCGCCTCATCGACCAGGAGGCAGGCGATGTCCCTGTCGCGGTTGTGCGCGGCGAACAGGGCGCGGGCGTCGTCGTCGGCGCCGACGAGGAAGTCGACCTCACGCGTCATGCCGAGGCGACTGGAGATCTCGGAGGCGCCCTTGGTGTCGATCGCCGGCTTCGCGAGCAGCACGTGCTGACCGCGCTCCTCGTAGTTGTACGCGGCCTGGAGCAGCGAGGTGGACTTGCCCGAGTTCATCGCGCCGTAGCGGAAGTAGAGCTTCGCCACGATGCGACTACGCGTTGATGCCGAGGACCTCGGCGGTCGCCGCTGTTGACCTCTCGGCAGCGGCGGCATCCTCGTTCAGCTTCTCGCCGAACGTCGGGATGAGGGCGCGCAGCTCCGGCTCCCAGCTCGGGTACTCCTCCGGGAAGCACTTCTTGAGCAGGTCGAGCATGATCGGCACGGCCGTGGACGCGCCGGGCGAAGCGCCGAGCAGACCCGCGATCGAGCCGTCCGCCGCGGAGACGACCTCGGTGCCGAACTGCAGGATCCCGCCCTTCTTGGCGTCCTTCTTCATCACCTGAGCGCGCTGACCTGCGTCGATGAGGGTCCAGTCCTCGTCCTTCGCCGTGGGCATGAAGGTGCGGAGGCTCTCGACCTTCTTGCGGTGGTTCTTCAGCAGCTCGCTCACCAGATACGTGATCAGGTCGGGATTCGCGAAGGCGACCCGCAGCATCGGCCAGAGGTTGTGCGTGCGCACCTGGGTGACGATGTCGAGCATCGAGCCCTGCTTGAGGAACTTGGGGCTGAAGGTCGCGAACGGGCCGAACATCAGGGAGGCCTCGCCGTCGACGACACGCGTGTCGAGGTGCGGCACGGACATCGGCGGAGCGCCGACGGATGCCTGCGAATACACCTTCGCCTGGTGCTGCGCGACGATCTTCGGGTTGGAGGTCTTGAGGAACTGGCCGCCGATCGGGAAGACGCCGTAGCCCTTGATCTCGGGGATGCCGGAGCGCTGCAGCAGCTTGAGAGCCCAGCCGCCGGCGCCGACGAAGACGAAGCGCGCCTTGATCTGGTTCGGGGTGTGGCCGAGGGTGTTGCGGTAGCCGAGCAGCCAGCCGCCGTCCTTCTGCTTCTTCAGGCTCTTGACCTCGTGGTTGAGACGCAGGTCGACGCCCGAGGCGGTGAGGTGATCGAAGAGCTGGTGGGTGAGCGCGCCGAAGTCGACGTCGGTGCCTGCGGGCACACGGGTCGCCGCGAACGGCTCGCCCTTGCGGCGCTGCTGCATGAGCAGGGGCGCCCACTTGTTGATGACCCGGGAGTCCTCGCTGTACTCGATGCCGTCGAACAGCGGCTGCTTCTTGAGGACCTCGTACCGGTCCTTCAGGTACGCCACGTCCTTCTCGCCACGCACGAACGTCATGTGCGGGGTCGCGTTGATGAAGGTCTTCGGCGCGTCCAGGACGCCCTTCTCGACGAGGGACGACCAGAACTGGCGGCTCTGCTGGAACTGCTCGTTGATCGAGACGGCCTTGGCCGGGTCGAGCGGCTGACCGGGCGTCTGCGGCATGTAGTTCAGCTCGCAGAGCGCCGCGTGACCGGTTCCGGCGTTGTTCCAGGGGTTGGACGACTCCTGCGCCACATCGGAGAGTCGCTCGAAGGCGACGATCTTCCAATCCGGCTGCAGCTGGTGCAGCAGGGTACCCAGGGTGGCGCTCATGATGCCACCACCGATCAAGACGACATCGACGGTTTCGGTCACCAGAACAGTCTAGTTCGCGGGCACGACCCGGCTGACCACACGGACCGGCCGGTCAGACCGGATCCGCATGGCCAGGATGCTCTCGGGCTATGACGCCGCGACGCTCAGTCGCTCGGCCAGGACCTCGGCGATCTGCACCGCGTTCAGCGCCGCGCCCTTGCGGAGGTTGTCGTTGCTGATGAACAGCACGAGGCCCTTGCCCTCGGGCGCCGACTGGTCGGCGCGGATGCGGCCGACGAAGCTCGGGTCCTTGCCCGCCGCGTACAGCGGAGTGGGGACCTCTTCGAGCACGACGCCGGGCGCCGCCGCGAGGACCTCGGTCGCGCGCGCAGTGGTGATGTCCCGCGCGAACTCGACGTGGATGGAGAGCGAGTGCCCGGTGAACACGGGGACGCGCACGCAGGTTCCCGCGACGCGGAGGTCGGGGAGCTCGAGGATCTTGCGGCTCTCGTTGCGGAGCTTCTTCTCCTCGTCGGTCTCGTTGTCGCCGTCGTCGACGAGGCTGCCGGCGAACGGGATGACGTCGAAGGCGATGGGCGCCACGTACTTCTCCGGCTGCGGGAAGTCGACCGCGGAGCCGTCGTGCACGAGACGGAGGGTGTCGCCCTGGGCGAGCACGCCCTCGACCTGGCCGAGCAGCTCCTGCGCTCCGGCGAGGCCGGATCCGGACACCGCCTGGTAGGTCGAGACGATGAGGCGCTCGAGACCTGCCTCGGCATCCAGCACCTTCAGCACCGGCATCGCGGCCATCGTGGTGCAGTTCGGGTTCGCGATGATGCCCTTGGGGCGCTCGTCGATCGCGTGCGGATTGACCTCGCTCACCACGAGGGGCACCTCGGGGTCGTTGCGCCAGGCGCTGGAGTTGTCGACGACGACGGCGCCGGCCTCGGCGAAGCGCGGGGCGTAGGCGCGGCTGGCGGTCGCGCCGGCCGAGAAGAGCGCGATGTCGATGCCCGCGGCATCCGCGGTCTCCACGTCTTCGACGATGACGGTCGCTCCGCCGAACTCGATAGCCGTGCCCGCCGATCGCGACGACGAGAACAGCCGCAGCTCGCGAATCGGGAAGGACCTCTCGGCGAGAATCTCGCGCATCACGGTGCCCACCTGGCCGGTGGCGCCCACGATGGCGACGGAGAGTCCTGAGTCGGAGATGCGGGTCATGATGTTCCTTGGCGTCGTACGTACTGCGTGCGAAGCGCGAGGCGCAGCGTCGGGATGCGGATGCCGCGCCTGGCGCCGATGTCAGGGTTTCCGCGAGTCTACCGCGGCGGGGAACTCGCCCAGGTCGTCGTGGCGGTTTTCACACCGTCGATGTCAGGATGCCGACGGCCCGGCGATGTAGGTGCGGACGGGGGCTTGCACGGCGACACGATCGTAGAGACGCTGAGCAGCCGTGTTCGACTCGCTCGTGATCCAGCGAACCTCGAGCAGCCCCTCATGCGCGGCGATCCGCTGCAGACGAGCGATGAGAGCAGAGCCGACACCGCCGCCGCGGGCGTCGGAGTCGGTGAACAGATCGTCCAGGAAGATCGCAGCGCCACCCCGCGAGGGGCGAGCGAATCTGCGCCAGTGCGCGAGACCGACGGGGACGCCGTCGCGCATGGCGATGAGCCCCTGCACCTCGTGTGCGTCATCGAGCAGCCACCGCCACACAGCGTCGATGACCGACTCGTCCGGCTCGAGTGCGTAGAAGTCGCGGTACCCGCGGAACAACCGGGCCCAGGCCTCTCTGTCACCTGACTCGATCGGCCGGATGACGAGCGGCATGTCAGCGACCGGTGCCGGCGTGGACCGTGGCCTCGGCATCGCCGTCGAGCCCGTAGGCCGTGTGCACGGTGCGCGCGGCCTCGGCGAGGTCGGTGTCGCGCAGCACGACCGAGATGCGGATCTCGGAGGTCGAGATCATCTCGATGTTGATGCCGCCGGCCGACAGCGCCTCGAAGAGCGTCGCCGAGACACCGGAGTGCGTGCGCATGCCCGCCCCGACGACCGAGAGCTTGCCGATCTGGTCGTCGTGGATGAGGTTCTGGAAGCCGACCTCGGTCTGGTCGCCCGCCAGGGCCTTGAGCGCCGCGGCGGCATCCGCCTTGGGCACGGTGAAGGAGATGTCGGTGCGCCCGGTCGCGGAGACGTTCTGGACGATCATGTCGACGTTCGCGCCCGACTTGGCGACGATCTTGAAGATCTCGGCGGCCTTGCCGGGAACGTCCGGAACCCCGGCGACGGTGATCTTTGCCTGGCTGAAGTCGGTGGCGACTCCAGCGACGATCGGCTCTTCCATGTCTGCTCCCTCGGATTCGCGGGGGTTCTTCATGCCCTCGCCCAGAACGTAGGTGCCCTCGGACGACGAGAACGTCGAACGGGCGTGGATCAGGACGCCGTGACGGCGTGCGTACTCGACGGCGCGGATGTAGAGCACCTTGGCGCCGTTCGCGGCGAGCTCGAGCATCTCCTCGCTGGTGATGTGGTCGAGCTTCTGGGCCTTCGGGATGACGCGGGGGTCGGCGGTGAAGATGCCGTCCACGTCGCTGTAGATCTCGCACACGTCGGCCTCGAGCGCCGCCGCGAGGGCGACGGCGGTGGTGTCGGAGCCGCCGCGGCCGAGAGTGGTGATGTCACGGGTGTCGCGATTGAAGCCCTGGAAGCCGGCGACGATCACGATCGCCCCCTCGTCGAGGGCCTCGCGCAGCCGCACGGGGGTGACGTCGACGATGCGGGCGGCGCCGTGCTGCGAATCGGTGATCATGCCCGCCTGGCTGCCGGTGAACGACCGCGCCTCGAAGCCCATCGAATGGATGGCCATGGCGAGCAGCGCCATCGAGATGCGCTCACCGCTGGACAGCAGCATGTCGAGCTCGCGGGGCGCAGGGATCGGCGCGACCTCGTTGGCGAGATCGAGCAGCTCGTCGGTGGTGTCGCCCATCGCGCTGACGGCGACGACCACGTCGTGCCCCGCGCGACGCGTGTCGACGATGCGCTTGGCGACGCGCTTGATGCTCTCTGCGTCGGCGACAGAGGAGCCGCCGTACTTCTGCACGATGAGGGCCACGTTCACTCCCTGGGATGTCGGGCGGATCCGCCCACGCCCATTCTACGGAGACCCCGTATGCGCCGACGCGCATGTGACGGGGCCGGGCTCGGGGCGTCCGTGATCACGGGGGCAGTCAGGGCGCGGGCGGCAGCGGCGCAGGAGCGGATGCCGCTGGGCGGAGTCGTCCGCCCGTGCCGGCGAACCAGCATCCGGCGATGATCAACGGGAAGCCGATCACGAGTCCGAGCGTCAGCGGCTCGGAGAGGACGATGGCGCCCAGGATGATCGCCACGACCGGATTGACGTAGGTGAACAGCGGGGCGCGCACCGGGCCGACCTCGCGGATCAGGGCGAAGAAGGCGAGGAACGCCACCGCGGTGCAGATGACGGCGAGGGCGATCAGCGCCCCGATCGACGGAAGGGTGGGCATCCGGTGCTGGGTGAGCAGCGCGATCGGCAGGTACAGGATGCCGATCATCAGAAGCGAGAGGGTGATGGTGCCGATCGACGGCACATCGCCGAGCTTGCGCGCCACGATGAACGGCGCGATCGCGTAGAGCACCGCGACGAGCAGCACTTCGCCGGCCGCCAGCAGACTCACGTGCCCGCCGAACAGGCCGGGTCCTGCGACGACGATCGCGACGCCGATGAAGCCGACGACGAGACCGATCGCGCGAGCGGGGCGCAGCACGCCGCGGTCGCCGCCGCCGAGGGCGATCAGGGCCGCGAACAGCGGCACCGTGGCGACGAGCAGCCCGGTCATGCCCGACGGCAGTGTCATCTCGGCATGCCCCAGCAGCAGGAAGGGGCCGGCCATCTCGACGAGACCGAAGGCGAGCACCCACGGCCACATCTTGAGAGCGGCTCTGAGCGCGCCGGAGCGGATCGCGAACGGCAGCAGGAGGAGCGCCGCGATGAGGGTGCGTCCGGCGACGATGGCCGGCGGCGAGATGGACTCGACAGCGACGCTGATGAACATGTACGGCACGCCCCACAGCAGGCACATCGCCGCGAAGAGCAGCCACCCCCGGCGGGTGAAGCCGGTGTGGGCGTTCACAGGACGCGCCGGCCCTCGAAGGCACGTCCGAGGGTGACCTCGTCGGCGTACTCGAGGTCGCCGCCGACCGGGAGCCCGGAGGCCAGTCGCGAGACCGTGATCTGCATCGTGGTGAGGAGGCGGCTGAGGTAGCTCGCCGTGGCCTCGCCCTCGAGGTTCGGGTTGGTCGCGAGGATGACCTCCTGGACCGTGCCGTCGGCGAGGCGGGTCATCAGCTGTGCGATGCGCAGGTCGTCGGGGCCGATGCCGGCGATCGGGCTGATCGCTCCGCCGAGCACGTGGTACAGCCCCCGGAACTCACGGGTGCGCTCGATCGCCGCCACGTCCTTCGCGTCTTCGACCACGCAGATCAGCGCCGGGTTGCGGCGGGGGTCGCGGCAGATCGCGCAGCGGTCCTGCTCGGACACGTTGCCGCAGATCTCGCAGAACCGCACCCGCACGCGGATCTCGGTGAGCAGCTCCGCAAGGCGCGCGACGTCGAACGTCGGCGTCTGCAGGATGTGGAACGCGATGCGCTGAGCGGACTTGGGGCCGATGCCCGGAAGCCGCCCGAACTCGTCGATCAGCTCTTGGACGATGCCGTCGTACATCAGGAGAACCTCGTCGGGGGCTCGTAGGGCTCTTCGCGCACGAACGTCGCGCCGAGCACCTGGCGGATCACGGCCTCGCCGTAGCGCTGCACTCCCCCGGCGGGGGTGCGCTCGGTGACGACAGGCGCCGGCGCGGAGCGCCGGGGTTCGGGAGCGGCGGATGCCGCTGCCGGCGCCGGTGCGCTCTGCTCGGGGCGCCGGGGCGGAGCGCTCGACATCGCCGGTTCGTAGGCGGGGTCGTAGGGCGGCTCGTCGTCGTAGTACGGCGGCTCATCGGGCAGCGGGGGCTCATCGACGGACACCGGCGATGCCCCGGTCGGCGATGAGGAGACCGACGTCGCGGGCGCGGACGGGGCAGCGGATGCCGTCGATCCCGGCGTGGACGGAGAAGGAGTAGCCGGAGTCGGCGCAGCGTGAACCGACGCCGCGGTCACCGGCACCGGCGCAGCCGACGTCGACGCTGCGGGGATCGGCGTCTCCGCCCCTCCGCCCGCGGCCGCCCCCTGCCCGCCGGCCGACGGGATCGACGCGACGGCCCACTCCGTGACGGGACCGGCGGAATCACTGCGGACCTGCGGACGGGATGACCCCGCTGACGCAGGCTCCGAAGCGGGCGCATCGCCGGACGGAGAAGAGGGCGACGAGGCGGCCGCGGGCTGTCGCGGTGCACCCCCGGCGGGCATAGGGGCCGGGCGGTACTTGACCGTCACCCCGAGCTCCTGCTCGATCGCCGTGCGCAGATGGTCGGACGGACCAGAACCCGGAACCGTCCCCTTGAACTTCTGGACGTCGTGCTGACTCGTGAATCCGAGAGTCAGCACCTCGCTCGCGGTGTCGAACGCGAGCGGCTGCACCGCGGTGGCGAGCAGCCAGGACGTGCGGCTGATGTCTTCGAGACGCTTGAGGACGGCCGACCACGACCCCGAGATGCGCTCGAAGGTGACCGGGCCGGACGGCGCCGGAGCGGATGCCGCGGCGGGAGCCTCAGACGTCGACGGGGAATCCGGCGCCGGCTGAGCGGCCGAGTCCGCGGAGATCTCACCGCGCTCTGTCTCGCCCGCTCCGCTCCCTCGCGGGGCGACCGCGGGCGCAGGCGTCGGCGGGACGGCCGGCGTCTGAGCCGCTGGAGCCGCCGGTGCGGGGGCTGCCGGAGCTGATGCGGGAGCCGCAGGAACAGGAGCAGGAGCCGGAGCAGCGGAAGCAGGGACGGAGGCTGCCGGAGCGGGAGCCGCGGATGCAGGGGCCGGAGCCGCCGCGGGGCGAGCAGCGGCGGAGACGGGCGCGGGCGCCGCGGCATCCGCACCTCCCCCGGCGAGGACGCGGGCGACCAGGAGCTCGAGATGCAGCCGAGGGGACGTCGCGCCGGACATGTCGTCGAGAGCGGCGCTCACGATGTCGGCGGTGCGCGAGAGACGGGCCGAGCCGAAGGAGGCCGCCTGTTCGCGCATGCGGTCCAGTTCATCGGCGGCGATGCCGCGCAGCACCGCGGAGGCACCCGCGCCGACGGCGGCGATCACGATCAGGTCGCGCAGCCGCTCGAGGAGGTCGTCGACGAATCGACGCGGATCCTGCCCGGTCTGCACGACCTTGTCGATCGCCGGGAACGCGGCGGCCGCGTCACCCGCAGCGAGCGCGTCGACGATCTCGTCGAGCACGGTCGCGTGCGTGTAGCCGAGAAGAGCCACGGCGCGCTCGTAAGCGACGGTCACGGTTTCCGAGCCGGCGGGCGAGTCGGAACCGGCGATCAGCTGATCGAGCAGCGAGAGCGTGTCACGGGGCGATCCACCTCCGGCGCGAACGACGAGCGGGAGGACTCCCTGCTCGACGACGACGCCCTCCTCGGTGCACAGCTTCTCGACGTACTCCAGCATCGCCGCAGGCGGAACGAGCCGGAACGGGTAGTGGTGCGTACGCGAACGGATCGTGCCGAGCACCTTCTCGGGCTCGGTCGTGGCGAAGATGAACTTGACGTGCTCCGGAGGCTCCTCGACGAGCTTGAGCAGGGCGTTGAAGCCCTGCGGCGTCACCATGTGCGCCTCGTCGAGGATGAAGATCTTGTACCGGTCGCGGCTCGGTGCGAACGTCGCGCGCTCGCGCAGATCGCGCGCGTCGTCGACGCCGTTGTGGCTCGCCGCGTCGATCTCGACGACGTCGAGGGATCCGCCGCCCGCGCGCGACAGCTCGATGCAGCTCGGGCACTTCCCGCAGGGGACGTCGGTCGGGCCCTCGGCGCAGTTCAGGCACCGCGCCAGGATGCGGGCCGAGGTCGTCTTGCCGCAGCCGCGAGGACCGGAGAAGAGATAGGCGTGGCCGACCCTGTCGCCGCGCAGCGCGGTCATCAGCGGATCGGTCACCTGGGACTGCCCGATCATCTCGCCGAACGACTCGGGCCGGTAGCGGCGATAGAGGGCTGTAGTCACCAGACCAGCCTACGGCGTACCACGGACACTCGGGGCTCCCCCTCGAGGGACTTCGCGCCCTGCCCGGCATCCGCCCACCCGCGCCCCGGCATCCGCTCATCCCCGCGCCGACGACGACGCCCCACCTGACCGCCGGCGCCCCACCTGATCGTCGTCAATCAGGTGCTGCGCCGACGAGCAGAGGGGGCGTCGACGGATACGGAGTGCGCGGCTCAGTCGATCGGCTCGATCACCGGGATCGACGTCGTGATGACGGGAACCGACGCCGACAGGCGCGTGCCGTCCTCACGGCGCGCACCCTCGAACTGACGCAGCGTCGGGCGACCGGCGATGACGGGCCCCTGATCGGCCAGCGGCACGACGACGGCATCCTCCGTCGTGGCGACGAAAGCGGCGCCGCGCACGGTGAACGGCACGGGGTCGCCGGAGCGCACCTCGACCGTCAGCGCGTCCCTGCTCACCGTGACCTGGATCGCAGAGCCCTGCCACTGCAGCGGGTACGAGAGCGACGGCCAGTCGGCCGGGAGCCGCGGGTCGAAGCTGAGCTCGCCCGCGTAGTCGCGCATGCCGCCGAAGCCGCTCACCAGCGCGGTCCACACGCCGCCCGCCGACGCCACGTGCACACCGTCCGCCGCGTTGTGGTGCAGGTCGTGCAGGTCGACGAAGATCGACTGCTCGAAGTACTTCAGCGCGAGGTCCTGGTAGCCGACCTCGGCCGCCAGGATCGACTGCACGACGGCGGACAGTGTCGAGTCACCCGTCGTCAGCGGGTCGTAGTAGTCGAAGTCGGCGCGCTTCTCCTCCGGCGTGAAGTGGTTGCCCTGCAGGAACAGCGCGAGCACGACATCGGCCTGCTTGAGCACCTGGAACCGGTAGATCACGAGGGGGTGGAAGTGCAGCAGCAGCGGGCGCTGGGTCGCCGGAGTGTGCGCGAGGTCCCAGACCTCGCGCTCCAGGAACAGCGAGTCCTGCGGGTGGATGCCGAGGCCCTCGCTGTACGGGATGAACATCGCCTCCCCCGCGCGCTCCCACTCGTCGGCCTCACCGGCGCCGAGGCCGGTGCGCTCCACGAGGAGGGCGTAGTCCTCCGGGAAGTCAGCGGCGATCTCTCGCACCACCTTCGCGGCGTAGCGCAGGTTGTAGCGCGCCATGACGTTCGTGTAGAGGTTGTCGTTCACGACGGTCGTGTACTCGTCGGGCCCCGTGACGCCGTGGATGTGGAAGGTCTCCCGGCCGTCGGACACCCGCCAGAAGCCGAGCGTCGCCCAGAGCCGGGCGGTCTCGATCGCGATGTCGGCGCCCTCGCGGCGCAGGAACTCCTCGTCTCCGGTGGCGCGCACGTACTTGCCGAGCGCGAAGCTCACGTCGGCGTTGATGTGGTACTGCGCCGTGCCGGCAGCGTAGTAGGCCGAGGCCTCCTCGCCGTTGATCGTGCGCCACGGGAACAGGGCGCCGGCCTCGTTCAGCTGCTCGGCGCGGCGGCGCGCGGCGGGCAGCATCAGAACACGGGCACGCAGCGCGTTGCGCGCCCACTGCGGCGACGTGTAGGTGAGGAAGGGGAGCACGTAGATCTCGGTGTCCCAGAAGTAGTGGCCGCTGTAGCCGGACCCGGAGACGCCCTTCGCCGCGACGCCCGTGCCGTCTGCGCGCGCGGATGCCTGGGCGAGCTGAAGGAGGCACCAGCGGGTCGCCTGCTGCAGGTCGTCGTGACCGCCGATCTGCACGTCGCTGCGCTCCCAGAAGGCGGCGAGCCATTCGGCCTGACGCTGGAACTGCGCGGCCACGCCCTCGACGACGACGCGGTCGAGCGACCGGCGGCAGCGGTCGACCAGCTCGCGCGGGGGCACTCCACGGGACGTGTGATAGCTGACGAGCTTCGTGACCGTGATCGGCACGCCCGCCTTCGCCTGCACGCGGAACACGTTCTTGGCGATGTCGGACTCGATCAGCGTGCGGGCGCTGTACTCGTTCTCCGTCTCGACGATGTGGTCGGCGACGACGGCCACCGTCATGCCCGACGCCGCGACGCGGTACGACAGTGCGGAGCGCAGGCCGTCCTGCCAGTGCTCGGCGGGTTGCAGCACCCGCTCGGCGATCTTCTCGGCCTTGCGGGGGTCGAAGCCCGCGCCCTGCGCCTCCACAGGGGTGCCGGCGTAGACGCCCGCGCCGTCCTGCCGGTTCAGCAGCTGGCAGCTGATCGTCACGGGGGCGTCGGAGTTCTCCACGACGACCTCGAGCCGGAGGATCGCGAGGTGGCGCTCCTCGAAGCTGACGATGCGCTCATCGCGCATGCGCACCCGCTTGCCCGACGGGGTCTCCCAGACGACGACCCGCTCCAGCACACCGGTGCGCATGTCGAGCGTGCGGCGATACTCGCGCACGTCGGCGTCGTCGAAGGAGATGGGCTCGTCGTCGACGTAGACGCGCATGACCTTGGCGTCCGGAGCGTTGACGATCGTCTGCCCCACCTCGGCGAAGCCGTAGGCCTGCTCTGCGTGACGGATCGGCCAGGTCTCGTGCAGGCCGTTGATGAACGTGCCGTGCTCGTGCGCGCCGCGTCCCTCGATGTGGTTGCCGCGGAGTCCGAGATAGCCGTTCCCGACGCCGAACAGCGTCTCACCCACCCCGTCTTCTGTGTAGCGCGTCTCGATCAGGCGCCAGGGGTCGACGGGGAAGCGGTCGCGGTCGATCATGCAATCTCCTCGGAGTCGGGTGCGAAAGCGGACAGGTCGTCGACGACGACGGTGGCT
Organism: Microbacterium sp. LWH10-1.2; assembly: GCF_038397765.1. Classification (NCBI taxonomy): domain Bacteria; kingdom Bacillati; phylum Actinomycetota; class Actinomycetes; order Micrococcales; family Microbacteriaceae; genus Microbacterium; species Microbacterium sp. LWH10-1.2. The sequence continues at coordinate 505,912 of NZ_CP151638.1, read as the reverse complement.
CCTGCGGCGCGCAGCGCGTCGGCGCCGGTCCCGCGGTCGACGCCGACCACGGTCGCGAAGCCGGCGGCCGCGGCGGACGCGGCGCCGGACGTCGCATCCTCGACGGCCACGCTGAGGGCAGGGTCGACGCCGAGGGCGACGGCCCCGGCACGGAACATGTCGGGTGCCGGCTTCGAGGCCAGCCCGTCGTTCTCGGCGACGACGCCGTCGACGACGATGCGGAAGAAGGAGCGGATGCCGGCCGCGGCCAGCACCTCCTCCGCGTTCTTCGAGCTCGACACCACGCCGAGCGGGATGCCTGCGGCACTCAACCGCTCGATCAGGGCGAGGGAGCCCGGAAAGGGCGCGATGCCCTCGCTGCGCAGCGACGCGGCGAAGGCGTCGTTCTTGCGGTTGCCGATGCCGCAGATCGTGTCGGCGTCCGGGGCGTCGTCGACCGCACCCCACGGGATCTCGACGTTGCGGCTGCGCATCAGGCTGGCGACGCCGTCATAGCGCTTCTTCCCGTCGACGTAGTCGAAGTAGTCGGCATCCGTGTAGGGGGGCTCGATGCTCCATTTCGCGAAGACATCGTCGAACACGACCTTCCACGCGCGCATGTGCACCTCGGCGGTCGGCGTGAGCACGCCGTCGAGGTCGAAGAGCACGCCGTCGGCGGCGAGCAGATCGGGAAGGGCTTCGGGCACAGGAGCCTCCAGGAGAAGGACGAGGGGGTCGGCACCTCTCCGTGCCACTGTGCCAGCGTAGTGCGGAGGGCCGGGTGAGGTAACCCCCCGAATACGCCGGTGTCGGACGCGTGGGTCGCGCGGGCGGATGCTCAGAGCATCTCGGCGGTCTGACGCGCGATCTGCAGCTCCTCGTTCGTCGGCACGACGAGCACCGTCACCGGGGAGTCGTCGGTGGAGATGCGCCGGATTCCGCGTTCGCGGGCGGCGTTGCGGGCGGGATCGATCTCGACTCCGGCGAATCCGAGCGTCGCCATCGCCTCGGCGCGCACGGGCGCCGCGTTCTCCCCGACTCCCGCGGTGAACGAGATCACGTCGACCCCTCCGAGCTGCGCGATGTAGGCGCCCGCGTAGGCGCGGAGCCGGTGGACGTAGACGTCGAAGGCGAGCGTCGCCGCCTCCTCCCCCGCCTCGCGACCAGCGAGGATGTCGCGCATGTCGCTGCGTCCGGCGAGCCCCGCCAGTCCGCTGCGGGTGTTGAGCAGGGCGTCGAGGGCGTCGATCGTGTACCCGGCCCGGCGCGCGAGATGCACCAGCGCCGCGGGGTCGATGTCTCCCGACCGCGTGCCCATCACGAGCCCCTCGAGCGGTGTGAGCCCCATCGACGTCTCGACGGATCGGCCGCCGTCGATCGCCGTGACGGACGCCCCGTTGCCGAGGTGGAACACGATCTGGCGGAGCGTCGAGAGGTCGCGCCCGAGGAAGGCCGCCGCGGCCTCGCTGACGTACTGGTGGCTGGTGCCGTGGAAGCCGTAGCGCCGCACCCTGTGCTCGCGGGCGAGCTCCGCGTCGATCGCGTACGTGTACGCCGCGGGCGGGAGCGTCTGGTGGAAGGCGGTGTCGAAGACCGCGACGTGCGGCACATCGGGGAACACGGCCTCCGCCGCGAGGATGCCGGCGAGGTTGGCCGGGTTGTGCAGCGGCGCCAGCACCGCGAGCTCCTCGATCTGGCGCTCGACGTCGGCGTCGATCAGCGTGGGGGCGAAGAAGCGCGCCCCGCCGTGCACGACGCGGTGACCGACGGCCACGGGCGGATGCTCGTCGAGGGAGGGTCCGTGGGCGGCGAACTGCTCGAGCATGACCGCGAACGCCGCATCGTGGTCGGCGATGTGCTGCTCGCTGCGATAGTCGGCGTCGAGCATCGTGACGACGGCATCCGCTGTCGTGTCCGGTCGGACCGTGTGCCGAACCGGGCTCGACTCCTGGCCGATCCTCTCGATCAGGCCGCTCGCGAGCTCGTGCTCGCTCTCGATGTCGATCAGGCTGTACTTGAGCGACGAGGAGCCGCTGTTGATGACGAGGATGGCGCTCATGCCGCCCCTCCCTGGGCCTGGATCGCCGTGATCGCCACGGTGTTCACGATGTCGTCGACCAGCGCCCCGCGGGAGAGGTCGTTGATCGGCTTGTTCAGCCCCTGCAGCACGGGGCCGATCGCGACCGCTCCCGCCGATCGCTGCACGGCCTTGTAGGTGTTGTTGCCGGTGTTCAGATCGGGGAACACGAACACGGTGGCCCGTCCGGCGACGGCCGAGTCGGGGAGCTTCGCCTTGGCGACGGCGGCGTCGGCCGCGGCGTCGTACTGGATCGGACCCTCGACCAGCAGCTCCGGCGCCCGCTCGTGCACGAGGGCCGTGGCCGCGCGGACCTTGTCGACATCGGCTCCTGAACCGGACTCCCCCGTCGAGTACGACAGCATGGCGATCCGCGGCTCGATGCCGAACTGCCGCGCGGTGGCCGCGGAGGAGATCGCGATGTCGGCGAGCTGCTCGCTCGTCGGATCGGGGATGACGGCGCAGTCGCCGTACACGAGCACGCGGTCGGCGAGCGCCATCAGGAACACGCTGGAGACGACCTTCACGCCGGGCTTCGTCTTGATGATCTCGAACGACGGTCGGATCGTGTGCGCGGTGGTGTGCGCGGCGCCGGAGACCATGCCGTCGGCGAGGCCGGTGTGCACCATCATGGTGCCGAAGTACGACACGTCCGTGACCGTGTCGGCGGCCTGCGCGAGCGTGATGCCCTTGTGCGCGCGCAGCCGCGCGTACTCGGCGGCGAAGCGCTCGACGAGCTCGGGGTCGTGGGGGCTGAGCACCTGCGCCGCCGAGATGTCGGCGCCGAGCTCGATCGCCCTCGCGCGCACCGTGGCCTCGTCGCCCAGGATCGTCAGATCCGCCACCTCCCGGGCGAGCAGCGTGGACGCGGCCTGGAGGATGCGGTCGTCGTCGCCCTCGGGCAGGACGATGCGCCGCCGGTCGGCGCGGGCGCGCTCGATGAGGCCGTACTCGAACATCAGCGGCGTGACGACGCGCGACTCGGCCAGGCCCACCTGGGTGGTGAGCTCGGCGACGTCGACGTGCGCCTGGAAGAGGCTGAGCGCCCGGTCGTAGCGCGCCCTCGAGTCGGGCGAGATGCGCCCGCGTGCGCCCATCACGCGCACCGCGGTGTCGTAGGTGCCGAGATCGGTCGCGATGATCGGCACCGTCGACGTGAAGCCGTCGAGCAGCCGCACGATCGGCTCCGGCAGCGGGAACGGACCGTTGAGGATGATGCCCGAGACACGCGGGAAGGTGCCGGAGGCGTCGGCGAGGAGGGTGGCGAGCAGCACCTCGGTGCGGTCAGCCGGGATCACCACGACCGATTCCTCCGTGATGCGGGGCAGCACGTTCACCATCGACATGCCGGCGACCACGATGGTGAGGGCCTCGCGGGCGAGACGGTCGGGGTCGCCCTTGATGAGGCGTCCGTCGACGGCGGAGAGGATGCCGCGGATCGACGGCGCGACGAGCGTGCGGTCCTCGGGGATCGCCCACACCGGCGTGCTCCGCGCCGGACGCACGGCCGAGACCGCGTCGGCGACGTCGTCGAGCGCATCGGGGTCGGCGCGGTTCACGATGACCGCGAACAGCTCGGCGCGCTCGGCCTCGAGCTCCGCGAGCGCGAGGGCGGCGATCTGCCCGACGGCGGCGGCCGAGCGGGCCGTCGTGGTGCCGAGCTGCTCCGCCTGACGCTGACCGTCGCGGCCCGAGAGCACGAGCAGCACAGGAGCGGCGAGGTTCGCCGCGATGCGCGCGTTGTAGCCGAGCTCGGCCGGGCTCGCCACGTCGGTGTAGTCGCTGCCGACGATCACGACGGCGTCGCACTGCGCTTCGACCGCCTTGAAGCGGGAGACGATGGTCGACAGCGCGCGCTCTGGATCGTCGCGCACGTCGTCGTAGGTGACGCCGACGCAGAGGTCGTAGTCGAGATGGACGCCGTCGTGCGCGAGCATCAGCTCGAGGATCTCGTCGCGATCCGCCACCGAGCGGGCGATCGGGCGGAACACGCCCACACGCGGGCTGACGCGCATCAGCGCGTCGAGCACTCCGAGCGCGATCGTCGACTTGCCGGTATGGCCTTCGGCCGAGGTGATGTAGATGCTCTGCGCCACGGGCTCAGCCTAGACGCGCCGCCTGTGCGGCGCCCGCGTCCGGCGCCGTGCATCCGCTCGTGAGGGCGTCGACCACGGCGGTCGCGTCCTCCTGGTACCGCGTGTAGTAGTCGGCATCCGTGTTGACCTGCACGCGGTGGATCGCGTGCGACGCCGGCATCTGCTGCCAGCCCTCCAGCGTCGAGAGCTTGCCGTAGAACAGCGTGGCGGCCGTCGCCGGGTCCATCCGCTGCTCGGCGCTGCCCCACCAGTCCTGCTGCTGGAAGAGCCCGATGCTGGTGGTCCTGGTCCCGTCGGGGTTGCGGAATCCCGACGTCTCCCAGTCGCCGTAGTCGATGTTGCGCAGGCTGCTCTCGCCCATGGCGGTCATCACCCCGAGGATCTGCCCGTCGCGTCCGAATCCGAGGGCGGATGCCGTGAGCATGATGGTCGCGGCGTTGTCCAGCTGCTCCCCCTCCCAGCCGGCGATCCCCGCATCGGGGAAGCCGGCGGGCTCCGTCGCGCAGTAGACGGCGGGCTCGTGGGCGAGTCCGAGGGGGATCAGCACGGCCGCTCCGACCACGACGACGATCGCCGCGCTCCACAGCGAGATGCGGCGCAGCATCCGCCTGCGCTGCGACCGGAGCTGGGCGCGCCTGCGCGGCGACGGCCTGCGTCGGCGCGGGCGAGCACGGGCGGAGGCGCGGCGGGCCGTCGGCCTTCGCCCTGTGCGCGTCTTCGTCATGTGCGGCGGTCCGGACGCCGTCCGGCGAACGCGGCGAGCGCACCGCCGACGGCCCCGAACAGGTGGCCCTGCCAGGAGACGCCGGCACCCGCGCCGAAGATGCCCGTGAGCATGGTGCCGCCGTAGATCCCGATGACGACGAGCGCGACCACGGCGTAGAGGATGCGGTGCGAGACGCGGCCCGGCGCGAACACCCTGGTGACGAGGTAGCCGAAGTAGCCGAAGACGAGACCGGAGGCGCCGACCGTGAGGGTGCCGGGGGCGTTCACGAGCCAGGTGCCGAGCCCGCCGATGACCGTCGCGAACGCGGTGACCGCCCAGAACCTGCGGGGGCCCTCGATCGCGACGATGCAGCCGAGGACGAGGAAGGGCACCGAGTTGCCGATCAGGTGCGGCCACCCGGAGTGCAGGAGCGGCGCGAGCACGATGCCGCCGAGTCCCGCCGGGTCCCAGGAACGGATGCCGAAGACGGAGAACGAGCCGGGGAGGATGCTGTCGGCCAGCTGCACGATCCACATCACGGCGAGCAGTGCCACAGGAGAGGCGAATCGACTCAGCGTTCTCGGCTGCTGCTGCTCCACGGTGCTCACCCGTCGATTCTCGCAGGACGTCCTGAGGAGTCGCCGGGCAAAAGAAAAGACCCTCCGCGCACCCAGCAGAGCCCGGTTACCCTTGCTGCGTTTCCGCCCTGGGGGAATTGGCCTGGATGCCGCCGCGCGGAGAGCCGTCGTCAAGTCTAGCCGACGAGAGCAGGGCTGATGAACAGGTTCAGGGACCTGCAGAGAGGTTACGATCGGATCACGCGCGCAACGCTGCGCTCACGCGAGAGGGAACGCATGCTGGAGAACTCCCCCCTGAGTACGACCTCGATCACCGCCGAGCAGTTCGCGGAGCAGACAGCCGCGATCCTCGGCTCGGTGGGTCAGGTCATCGACGGCAAGCCGGATGCCGTGCGCAGCGCCCTCGTCTGCCTGCTGGCCGAGGGGCACCTGCTCATCGAGGACGTCCCCGGCGTCGGCAAGACGATGCTGGCGCGAGCCCTCGCCGCGAGCGTCGACGCCACCGTCCGCCGCATCCAGTTCACCCCCGACCTCCTGCCGGGAGACGTGACCGGCGTGAGCGTCTACAACCCGGTGGATCGCGAGTTCGAGTTCAAGCAGGGCGCCGTGTTCGCGCACATCGTGATCGCCGACGAGATCAACCGCTCGTCCCCGAAGACCCAGTCGGCGCTGCTGGAGGCGATGGAGGAGGGCCAGGTCACGGTCGACGGCTCCACGCATCCCCTGCCGCAGCCCTTCCTCGTCGTCGCCACCCAGAACCCGCTGGAGATGGAGGGCACCTACGCTCTGCCCGAGGCGCAGCGCGACCGCTTCATGATGCGCATCTCGATGGGCTACCCGGATGCCGCGGCAGAGGCGCTCATGATCCGACAGCGCGACACGGTGAGCCCGCTCGCGGGAGTCACGGCCGTCGCCGATGCGGCATCCATCTCCGGTCTGATCGCCTGGGCGCGGTCGGTGCACGTCGCCCCCGCCATCGAGGAGTACACGGTCGCGCTCGCCCAGGCGACGAGGAACGACCCGAACCTCCACCTGGGTGCGAGCCCGCGTGCGACCCTGCAGCTCATCCGGTCCGCGAAGGTCTGGGCGGCGCTCGACGGCCGCGACTTCGTGATCCCCGATGATGTGACGGCCCTGCTGATCCCCGTGCTCGCCCACCGTCTTCTCCCCGCACGCGGAGCCCACCGCGCCGGCGCCCAGCCGGTGGAGGCGGCCCTGCGTCAGATCGTGGAGCGCGTGCGCGTGCCGGTGGCGTCGCGCGCCTGAGCGGCGGACAGCATGAGACGACGTCGAGCCCTCACCGCCAGGGGCGCAGGTGCGCTCATCGCGGGTCTCGGCTGCCTGCTCGCGGCGAACCTCGTCGGGGCGCCGATCCTCATCTACGTCGGCATCCTCCTCCTCGCCCTCACCGTGTTCTCGCTGCTGGCGGTGCACCTGCCGCGGCGCAACGGCGCGGTCGCCCGGCAGATCTCCACCGATCTCCTCACGGTGGCCGAGACCTCGCGGGTGACGCTGCGGTTCGATCTGCGCGCGATCCGCATCCCGCACGGCCTGTGGCGCGACGTCCTCCCCGATGCGGTGTCGGGCGACTCGGCCGGGGAGTACCCGCCCGAGAGCGGGCAGCTGAGCTACCTCATCACCGGCGTGCGCCGCGGCGTCTGGGCGATCGGACCGCTGGTGCTGCGCACCGTCGATCCCTTCGGCATCGCGCAGCGCGAGCAGGCCTTCGGCGAGACCCGCACCGTGACCGTCGTGCCCGAGATCATCACGCTCGCCCCGCTCGCCGTCAAGGTGGGGGCGGCGGGCGGCACCGCCCACACCTCCTCGAGCAGGCTCGGGCAGGGCAGTGACAACCTCTCTCCGCGCCGGTACATCGCCGGCGACTCCATGCGGCGCATCCACTGGCGTGCGACCGCGCACCGCGGGCAGCTGATGGTCAGGCAGGAAGAGGAGGAGTCGAGCCCCGACGCCCTCGTCGTGCTCGACCGCAGCTCGGCGCGCTGGGCCGCGCCCGGTGAGGACGCCGATCCGGCCTTCGAGGCCGCCGTCTCACTGTGCGCCTCCGCCGCGGTGCATCTCGTGCAGGAGGGCTACGGGGTCGACGTGGTCGACAGCGCGGGCATCCTGCTCGGCACTCTCCGCGGACACGAGGAGGACAGGGAGGGTCTGCTGGTCGCTCTCGCGATGGTCACTCCGCGGGGCGAGCCGCGCGACCTCGCGACGGTCATGGGAGGCACCCCGCCCGGCCCGCTCGTCTACATCACCGGGCGCCTCGACGAGGAGACGGCCGAACGGCTGCGCCCTGCCGGCGCCGCGGCGCCCATGCTCTTCGCCGCCGAGCTCGACGAGGGCGTGGAGCAGACCGCCGTCCACCACGGCTGGCGTGTCGCCGCTCTCGGCCCCGACCTCGCCGAGGCGTGGGAGGACGCGCTCCCGGAGCGGATGGGGGTCGGCGATGTCTCGCGCTGAGCCCCGTGCCCCTCTCCTGTCGTGGCATCGCGACGACGAGCTGAGCGAGAACCGCATCGCCCAGGGCGCCCTCGCCGCCGCGGCGGCCTTCGTCGCGGCGTGGCCCTACACCTCCGTGATCAAGCCGGGCGCCTGGTCCTTCGCCGTCGTCACGGTGGTCCTCGTCATCGTGGCGGTCGGGATCGCCGTGCGCACCCTGCTGATCCGCCGGAAGCGCTGGATCCGGGAGACCGCAGCCATGATCGCGCAGGCGGTCGCGGCGCTGGGCGTCCTCACGATGCTCGTTGCCGGAGACACCGCCATCTTCGGAGTCGTGCCGACCTCATCGACCTTCACCGTGTTCGGCGCCCTCGCAGCGACGGCCTGGGAGCAGGTCGTGTTCGGCACCGCGCCGCTCGACAGCACGCCGGGTCTCCGTGTGATCATGGGCGCCGGCTTCGCTCTCGTCGCATTCCTCCTCGACCAGCTCGTCGCCCAGAGGAGCGCCGTCCTGGCCAGTGTTCTCGTCGCCGTCGTCGGCGCGACGCCGATGATCGTCACGCTCGGCGACGCGAACGTCGTGTGGTTCGTGATGCTCGGCGTCATGATCCTGCTGCTGTTCCGGCAGTCCGCGAAACGCAACCCCGAGTCCTCTCAGCGCGTGTCCACGGGCATCGCGGTGGGCGCCGGAGCCGCCGCCGTCGCCGCGGCGCTCGTCATCGCGCCCATCGTGCCCGTCTCGGCATCCCTCGCCGGGACGGGCGTCGGCGTCAGTGTCGACGCGTCGCTGCGCCTGGGGAACGACCTGCGTCAGCCCGACCCGGTCGAGGTGCTCACGCTCGCCACGGCGGAGAACACCGCTCCGTACCTCCGACTGACCACCCTGTCCCGCTTCGACGGCAGGGTCTGGCATCCGGATCGCGGTGACACCCAATCCCTGAGCGACGGATTCGGGGCCGCGGAGTGGACGGAGGACGTCGCCGCGAAGGACGTCACGACCTCGATCCGCGTGCTGCGCATGTCGAGCTCGTGGTTGCCCGTTCCCTACCCCGCGACGAGCGTCCAGGGCCTGAGCGGCGCCTGGAAGCTGATGCCGGAGAACCGCACGATCGTCTCGAAGACGGCGGATGCCGTCGGCAACGACTACACGGTCGCGTCTCTCAGGGTGAATCCGTCGCTGGAGCAGATCAGAGCCGTGCCCGCGGCCGCGGCGGTGGTCGACCCGGACGACGAGCCGCTGGAGCTCCCCGACGTCATCCCGACCACGGCGCGCGAGGTCACGGCGGATGCCACGAGCGACTACGACCGTCTGATCGCACTGCAGACCTGGTTCCGCACCGAGTTCTCCTATTCTCTGGAGACGCCGGTCGATGAGGGCTTCGACGGCACCGGCGCGGACGCCGTCGCGCAGTTCCTCGACGTGCGATCCGGATACTGCGTGCATTTCGCCGGCGCCTTCGCCCTGATGGCGCAGAGCCTGGGGATGGACGTCCGCATCGTCGTCGGATACCTGCCGGGCACGCGCACCGACGAGAAGCGCGGCGAAGAGACCATCTACTCGGTCTCCAGCGATCAGCTGCACTCCTGGCCGGAGGTCCTCTTCCCCGGCATCGGCTGGGTGCCTTTCGAGCCGACGGCCTCTCTCGGCGTGCCCACGGCGTTCGTATCGGCGACGACGACGGGCTCCGGCCCTGGGGGCGCGGCCACCCCCGCGCCCACGACGGCCCCGACCTCGGAGGCCACGAGCGGCCCCGAGATCGATCGGACAGATGCGGGCGGAAACACCGGCGGCGCCAGTGCCCTGCGTCAGCTCGACCCGATGCCGGTCGTGCTCACCGCGTTCGGAGCGCTGGTCGTGCTCCTGCTGCCGGCGCTGATCCGCCTCGGCATCGGCACGGCGCGACGTCGCCGAGCGCGACGGGGAGATGCGGCGTCCGCGTGGACCGAGCTGCGGGCCACGCTGATCGACCTGGGCATCGCGCTGTCGGATGCTGATTCGCCCCGCTCGCGCGGCGCCGCCCTCGTGTCCGAGCACGGCGTGGATCCGGAAGCGATGCGGGCGCTGACGGATGCCGTCGAGCGCGCGACCTATGCGCGCTCTGCCGACTCGGCGGATCTGGCCCCCGCTCTGGGCGAGGTTCTCGCACAGCTGCGTCGCAGCGTCGATCGGCCGTCGCGGCTCAGGGCGCTGCTGCTTCCGCGTTCGCTGTTCGCCGGACGCGGCTCGCAGGCCCCGCTGCTCGTCTGACGGGAGTGCCGGCCGCGCTCAGGCGTGCACGTGGACCGGGCACGGCACCGCCGCGCATGCGTCGCACACGACCAGCTGGACCCGGCACGAGAGGTCGGGGCAGTTGGCCGTGCGGTTCGTCGCCGTTCCGCACCCCGCGCACTCTCCGATCACGGCTGCATGGTCGGAGAAGTCGACCGAGCCGCGCTTGTCGAACACGTAGAGCGAGCCCTCCCAGAGGCCGTCGTCTCCGTACTGCTCGCCGTAGCGGACGATGCCGCCCTCGAGCTGGTACACCTCGCCGAAGCCCCGCGACGCCATCAGGCTCGACAGCACTTCGCACCGGATGCCGCCCGTGCAGTAGGTGACGACCGGCTTGCCCTTGAGGTCGTCGTAGGCTCCTGAGTCGAGGAGCTGCACGAAGTCCCGCGTGGTCTCCGTATCGGGGACGATCGCGTCGCGGAAGCGTCCGATCTGCGCTTCGAGCGCGTTGCGTCCGTCGAAGAAGACGACCTCGTCTCCTCGTTCGTCCATCAGTGCGTGCAGGGCCTCCGGCGAGAGCCGGGTGCCACCTCCGATGACGCCGTGCTCGTCGACCCTGAGCTCCCCTGGAGCACCGAAGGACACGATCTCCTCCCGCACCTTCACGCTGAGCTTGGGGAAGTCGATGCTGCGACCCTCGGCATCCACTCCGGTCCCCTCGCTCCACTTGATGTCGACGCCTTTGAAGGGCGCGTACGAGCGGAACGAGCGCGCCCACTTCTTGAGCGCGACGAGGTCGCCGCCGAGCGTGCCGTTGACGCCGTCCTTCGAGATCAGGAGCCGCCCGCGGAGGCCGAGCGCCTCGCCGAGATCACGCTGCCAGAGCCGGATGGCCTCGGGGTCGGCGAGCGGGGTGAAGACGTAGAACAGGACGATCTTGGGGGTTGCCACCAGGGAATCCTACGTCGTGACCACGCCCTTCAGAGACGGTCGCGGCGACGCAGCACCAGGACCACGACCACGGCGAGCGCGACCGCCCACCCCATCGCCACGAGCGACGCGACGGGAGCGGCGAGCCCTCCGTCGGCGAGGCCCGCGGCCGACAGCAGCGCGCTGAGCGGAAGGACCCTCGCGACGTCAGGCGCGGCATCCGACAGCAGGAGAGGCGGCGACAGCGTCGCGGGCACCACGAACAGCACGAGGACCGGGCTGCGCACCAGCACGCCGACGAGATACCCCCACAGCCCCGCCGCCGCGAGGATGCCGACAGCGGCGGCAGCCTCCGGAACGCTCAACAACGCGCGACCGGTGACGAGGAGGAACGCTGCCTCGATCATCGCGATCCCGAACACCCCGAACAGGAGCGTCGAGGCCACGGCAGAGACCGCGCGTGATCCGAAGACCACCACGCCGGAGGTGAAGAGATGATCGCGCGCCAGCACGCCCGATCGGTCGGCGAGCGCCGGGCCCAGCGCCCCCAGCACCGCCGCGAGGATCACCAGCCCGCCGACGAGAGATGCGCTCATCGTGGCTCCGAGCGCATCGACGACGGCGGGCGGCGCCGATCGTACATCGCTCGGCAACGACGCCGCGATCGACAGCGCCGAGAGCAGCGCGACGGGGAGGAACACCCAGGGCAGGGGGTCTCCGCGCAGCCGCCGCAGCTCCGCGGAGAGCCCGCGGACGACCTGCCCGCGCATCGGGCCGCCCCACGGCCTCGCCCCGCCGGCGCTCAATGCTCTCGCCGCCGCACCGCACCGACCGCGAGCACGACGGTGACGGCGCTCCAGCCGAGCAGCACGAGCGCGCTCCCCCACCACGGAAGCAGCCCGTCGACCGGCGCCCCGGTGACGCCCGCGAAGGCGCCGACCGGAAGGTATCTCTCGACGGCGGGCACGTTGAACAGCAGCGGGAGCTCGATCATGATCGGCACGAGCAGGACGATCGCGGACACCGCGTAGTAGCCCTTGATGACCCAGCCCAGGGACACCCCGATCACACTGCCGAAGATCGCCGCGAACACCGACCCGCCGACGATCCCCCAGAACGCCCCGTCGATCTGCAGGCTCCGCCCCACGGAGGAGAGCAGGACCGCGGACGCCGCCGCCCAGATCGCCGCCCCGACGAGGCACAGGACCACGGCGGTGATCGCACTGGCGAGGAGCTTCGCGAGGAGCACCCGCCGGATGGATCCGATGACGAGCGATCGCGACATGGAGTGGTAGTAGTACTCCCGCGACACCGAGTAGCTGCCGAGGTACATCGCCGTGATGCCGATCGCGGCGAACAGGCCGAACACGATCCGTGTCGCGTTCCCGTCATCGAGATCGGTCAGTCCGTCCAACGACGGGCCGACCGTGACCATCAGCGCGGGGATGAGGAGCGTGAAGGAGAAGATCCCGAGCATCGCGAGCCCGCTGACGCCGCGCAGCAGCTCACTCCGGAGGAAGTCAGACATGGACGTTCCCTCCCTCGGCGCCGTCGATGAGCCCGAAGTACCCCTCTTCGAGAGTCGTCGCCCCGTCGGCCGTCAGCGCCTCCAGCGGACCGTCGAACAGCTTGCGCCCGCGCATCACGACGACCTCGTCGACCGTCTGCTCCAGCTCGGCGAGCTGGTGGCTGGAGATGAGGACGGTGCCGCCCTTCTCCGCGAAGGATCGCAGGAATCCGCGCAGCCACCGGATGCCGCCGGGGTCGAGCCCGTTCGCCGGCTCATCGAGCACGAGGAGCTCCGGGTTCCCGATCAGCGCGGTCGCCAGGCCGAGCCGCTGCCGCATGCCGGTGGAGAACCGCTTCACCCTCTTGCCGGCGTGGGCGGTGAGATCGACCTGCGCGAGCACCTCGTCCACACGGGTCCGCGGCATGCCCGCGGCGAGACGGTAGATGTCGAGGTGCCGGCGGGCGGTGATCCCGGTCTCGAATCCGAGGCCGTCCATGTGCACGCCGACCCGGCGCGCAGGGTTCGTCATGGCGGCGAAGGGGGCTCCGAAGAGCGTGGCGGAACCCGCCGTCGGATGCAGCAGGCCGATGAGACCGCGCATCGCCGTGCTCTTGCCTGCGCCGTTCGGGCCGAGCAGGCCCACGATCGCTCCGGACTCGACCGTGAAGCTGAGGTCTCTGACGACGGCATCCCCTCCGTAGCTCTTGGTGAATCCGTCGAAGCTGATGACCGCTGTCATGAGCCTTCTCCTCTCGATAGGGGGCGGGTGCGTGTGGCACGACCGATCAGACGATCGACGTGCCGGTGGATCGGGGCCACGAGGTGGGGATGCTCTCCGGCATCCGCCCTCGTGAGCAGCTTGGTCAGGACGTAGAGCTGGGAGACGACGCCGTCGTCGGAGTCGAGGTCGTCCGCGAAGCGCCGGGTGATCTGCGCGACGACGTCGGGCTGCGCAAGGGAGTGGCAGAGCAGGAAGGCGGCATCGTAGCCGCGCGGCGCCAGCCCCCACGCCTCCCAGTCGACCATCGCGAACGGCTCCGCATGCAGGTTGTTCCAGTGCAGGTCGCCGTGGGCCGCCCGCCAGTCGCCGACGTCCGTGTCGACGTCGAGGCCGAAGAACACCGCGATGCGGCGGCGGATGCCGTCGGGGTCGACGGCCCTGCGCGCGGTCGGCGCCACGGAGAGCGCATCGAGGCCGCCCGCGAGCGCGTTCCACCATGCCTCGTCGAGCGATGGAGCCGCGCGGAGCTCCGGGGTCGACTGGGCCGGGTGCCCGGGAACGAGCGTCATCAGCTCGGCGCGCACCGTGAGAGGACCGTCGGTCTGCTCGCGGACCTCGAGCACCCTCGGCTTCCGAACGCCGCTGATCGCACCGGCATCCTGATTGCCCGTCCACCAGGATCCGCGGGCCCACTCCGTCCTCGACCAGACGAGTCGGAGCCACAGCGCCTCCCCGCCCCGCGACACGGCGGCCCCGAGGGATCGGTCGCGCCACCCGAAGACGGGCACCCCGCTCGCTTCGGCGCCGAGAGCGCCGAGCTCCCTCTCCAGGGCCGAGCGCAGCATCCCCCGCAGCTCGTTCTCCGGGGCTGACGTGTGCGGTTCGGCCGTCATGCGCGCGCCTCCGATCCGAGCGCTGCGAGGGGGACGTCGAGGAACGTCCGCCACAACCAGGCGCCGAGCGATCGAGCATCGCCGTCGTCGACGCGGGCCCTGCCGAAGCGCGGAAGGGCTCCGCTCCGGACGTCGGACAGGGCGACTTGGACGCCATCCGCCCTGAGGGTCGACGGGGTCACCGGCACGAGCGCGGCGAGGTCGATCTCGCCCCGCTGGGGCTTTCCGTCGCCGACCACCGCGGTTCCGAGACGCCTCTGGATGAGAATTCCGCTGCTCTCGAGAGCCACGGGGGTCCCTGCCTCCGGGAGCGTCTCCCCCGCGGACGCCACGAGCCGCACCTCGCCGCCCTCGCTGACGAACCCGACGGTGCGCGCCGACGACACCGGGATCATGAGCACGGCGGCGATCAGGGCGCTTGTGGCGACGGCGGCCGCGGCCACCCGCCACGGATTCGGCGCGGACGCGGCGAGCGCCTTCGCCCCGCGCAGGAGCGCCCGGAAGACGACGGCGGCGACCAGACCGAGTGTGGCGAGGTAGCAGAGCGCCGGCACCGTCCCGAGACCCGCGACCGACGTGGCGTACCGGTAGAGCACGAACCCGACGAGCCCGACGGGGAAGAGCCGGCACAGGATGCCGTAGGCGATGAGCAGGCCGCGATGCCGCCCTGCGCGGTGGAGGCCGTCGGACTCGGGACGAGGACCGGCCGCACCCGTGGAGCGTGCCGCGCCTCCGAGGAGCCCGAGGAACGAGTGACCGGCGGCCGTCATCGCGTCTCTGCGCAGATGCGGCCAGTCCAGAGCGGACATGAGCGCGAGGTAGCCGTCGAGCTGAACGAAGGGAAGCAGGTTGAGGGCCGCGATCGCCAGGCACGACAGCGCGTACAGGACGAGTCCGGCGTGCAGGGAGTCGTCGACCACGAAGCGCGAGGCCACGATGCTCGCCGCCGCGCAGACGAGGTGCACCGCGGGCCCGGCGAGAGCGACGAGGACCCGCTGACGGCGACGCGACAGACGCCAGCCGTCGGTGACGTCGCAGAAGAAGGCAGGAGCCAGATAGAACAGCATGACGCCGATGCGTCGCGGGCTTCCGCCGAAGGCGCTGAGCGTCGCACCGTGTCCGAGTTCGTGCACGATCGTCGTCAGCACGATCGCCAGCCCGAGCCACGCGATCACCGAGAGCGGGAGCGGGCTCTCCAGCACCGCGACGATGTCGGACCAGCCGAGTGCCGTCGCGACCACCCCGGCGACGACGACCGCGGCGCCGATGACGACGCCGGGCGCACCCGCGACGGCGCGCGTCAGCGGACGCAGCGCGGCGAAGAGCGCCGACGGGTCGCCGACGCTCCACTGCAGCGTCAGCGGAGGTCGATACTGCAGACGTCGACCGCGCCGACGCGGGCGGCGGGCACGCGATCCGCGGGTGTCGGCGTCTGCGGCGAGCAGCCCAGCCCCGTCGAGACGCCGAGCGATCAGGCCGACATCGTCGGCGGTCCACGGGTCGCCGAGTGCGGCGGCGATCTCGGCGATGCTCCGGTCTCCCGTGAACCGCCGCGCGACCACGGCGACCGGCTCCGACACGCGCACGGCCGGCGCCCCGTCGCGCGCGATGATCCACTGCCCGGCGTCGGCGAGCGGATCGTCGACCGTGATCCCCGGCGCGAGCCTCGGCGTGGCGGTCAGGGGCAGCGGAGGCAGGACGGAGGTCACAGCGAGCACTCGATCATCGCGATGCGGCGGGCTCCCTCGGAGAAGCGCACGGGATGCGTGCCACGGACGACGAACCCCGCCTCCCGGAGTTCCGCCTCGAGCTGTCCGGCGTCGATCAACGCGACCCGCGAGGAGAAGGCCTCCGCCCGGAGCACCCCGCCCTCGCGACGCAGATGGACGACGCCCACGTCGCGCACTCCGGCCGCGGCATCCACCTCGTCGCTGAGGAACACCACCTCCGAGTCTCCGGTGGACACGACGAGCGCCTCGTTGTCGTCGTCACGGGGCCGGGCCACGTGGGCGGAGACGACGAAGAGGCCGTCGGGCGCGAGGTGCGCGCGGACAGCGGCGTACAGGGTCCGTCGTTCGGCGGCGGACAGCAGCGAGATCGAGGTCGTCGCGAGCACGATCAACCCGAACTCCCCGTCGATCCGGAAGTCGCTCATGTCTCCGAGCACCGGACGCAACGCAGGGAGCCCGGCCCGGTTAGCCCTCTCCTCGAGGAGGGCGAGCATCCGCGGCGAGGTGTCGAGAGCCACCGTCTCCCGCCCCGACCGCGCCAGAGGGAGGCTGAGTCGCCCCGATCCGCAGGCCAGTTCGAGGATGCGCCCGGTGCTGCGGCGCGAGATCCGCAGGATCTCGCGGATCTCGCTGTCGTCCCCGCGGATCATGGCGTCGTAGACCTCCGATCCGCGCTCGCTGTAGATGTCGGAGACGACGGCGTCGGGGTCGATCACCGCGAGGAGTCGCGCCGCGGCGCGGTTCAGGCCCTGTGTGGTCATGGCGGCCTTCTTTCTGGCGTGGGATGCTGGATGCGAGGTCGGGGGCATAGCGGATGCACGGTTCTCCGTGTCGAGCGGGTGTGTCACCCGCTACGCCCTCGACTTCTTTCTTCAGGTGATGCTCATCAGGTGATGGTGACGACCGCGCCGATGATGAGGATGATGTCGCCGACGATGATGTACCAGGGCTCGGGTGCGTCCATCGTCTCGATCTCTTCGAAACTCAGGTCCATGTGCTCACCTCCTTCGAAGGTGTCGGTCGAGCAGAATCAGGTGGCCGCGAGGCCGATCAGGCCGAGGACGACGCCGATCTTGACCGCGGCGTACCAGGTCCAGAAATCGGGAGAGTCCATCGACTCCAGCTCCTCGAAGCGCAGTTCGTTCGAGATCTCCATGTGCATTCACCTCCCTCCGAGGCTCAGTCGCGTCGGGACCCTCAGGTGAGTCCGGCCACGATCGCGACGATCATGATTCCGGTGCCGACCCCGTTCACGAAGTCGGACCATTCGGAGGGCGCATCCATCGTCGGAAGCTCCTCGATCAGCAGATCCATGTCGTTCGTCATCTCCCCATCACCTCCTCTCCCTGTCTCGGGCGAATCGCAGAGGCGTCGAAGGACTCTGCGAAGATGCTCGCGACGGCGTCGCGGTCGAGGCGGCCGAGCGCAGGCAGCGGCGCGCCCCAGGAGGCGAGGCATCGCTCCACGACGGCATCGAGGACCTGCGGCGCCAGAGCGGGAATCGTCTGCAGGCCCCACCTCGATCGGAGGGCGATCAGCCCGTCGCTGGCGTCCTCCGGGAGCCCCGGCGCCGCCTCGCGGATCCACGTCCAGCCCATCGCCAGCCGCTCCGACGAGCCCCATCGGAGGTCGCCGTCGGCGATGCGCCGCCAGATCGCCGGCAGGATCGCGAGCGTCGCCGGGATCTTGCGCGTCGCCGTCTCCCAGGAGAGCTCGTTCGCGAGGTACCAGTGCGGAGCCGCGTACGTGCGCCGGCCGACGAGCGCCCAGGAGCGATGCGTGGCGGCGCTCAGCTGAGAGGCGAACAGACGCTGCTCCGGGGAGAGGCGTCCTGCCCGCAGCTGCTCGGCGAGCCCCGCCGCGGCCATCACGATGCCGCGGGCGTCGTGATCGGCCGCGAGACTCGGAGCGCTCCCGACCGCCGGTCCCAGCACGCGGAGGATCACCTCCATCAGTCCCTCGCCCTGCAGCATCCGCGGAAGCGTCGCGGTGTGCACGGGATCGAGGACCGCGCCGTCGGCCTGCAGTCGCGAGCCGGAGAGCAGCCGTCGTCCCCACGACGTCGCGAGGCAGGCGACCCTGCTCGTCTCCGTGCCCGTGCCGAAAGTCGTCGAGATCAGAAGCAGCGGCAGATCCGGTCCCCTCCGCACGAGCAGCTCCGGCACCCGCACCAGGCCGCTCCGCCGCGCGAGGCTCTGCAGCGGGCCGGTCAACTGCGGAGTCACGAGCAGCATCCGCACGATCTTCGCGGCGTCCATGACCGACCCTCCGCCCAGCGAGATGATCGACGTCGCGCCCCTTCCCGCGGCCACGAGGGTCCTGATCACGGCGGAGTCGACGGCGGCAGCCTCCAGCGGGACATCGATCGCATCGCGCGGCAGAGCGAGGCCTTCGTGGGAGACCGCGGCATCGCGGATGACGAGCGGGCGGTCTCCGCGCGGAAAGCGCGTGAAGGCCGCCGCTGTGGCACCGGCTCCGGCGGTCACCCGCACCCTGCCGGAGGATTCGACGATGCCCCTCACGCGGCGGCCTCGTCGATGCCGTGCAGCACGGCGGTCTCCAGCTCATCGAGCTCCGCACGCTCGTAGACGTACGCGGGGATCAACTGGATGCAGCTCGGCCCCGGTTGCACGAGAGCGCCCGCACGCCGGACGGCTGTGACGACACCGGCCACCTCCTCGCCGCTCAGCGGCTCCCCTTCGCGGGACAGGACGATAGCCCGGAAGCACCCGGCACCTCGGACGCCGGTGACATCGGGATGGTCGCCGATCCGCGCGAGGGCGCCATCCAGTCGGGTTGCGAGACGGCCGGCGCGCGCGGCGGCGTCCATCCTCACGAACTCGGAGAGGGTCGCGAGGATGGCGGCGCAGGATGCCGGGGTTCCCGCCTGCGTCTCGCCGTGTACGAAGACCGCGTCGGCACGGTCGAAGAGGTCGCAGATCTCCTCCGATACGAGGACGGCGGCTGCCGCGGCCGCTCCGTTCGTCAGCGCCTTCGAGAGCACCATGATGTCGGGAGCCACCGGCCAGGATGCGGAGGCGAAGAGGGGTCCGGTCCGGGCGAAACCGGTGGCCACCTCATCGGCGACGAGGGCGATGTCATGGCTCGCACGGATCTCCGCCACCGCTGCCAGGAACTCGTCGTCGAGCGGGAACGCTCCCGAACCGAGAAGCGGCTCGAGCACGAGCGCGGCGATCCGCTCCCCTTCCCTGGCGAACAGCTGGCGGAGCTGCGCGCCCCCGTCGACCGCGGACACGTGTCGAACGCCTCTGCGATCGGCCGAGTACACCGTCTGGCCGAGTGGGTCGCCGCTGAGACTCAGCGCACCGTACGTCAGCCCGTGGTATCCCCCGTGCAGACCGACGACGATGGCGCGTTCGGGGCTCCCCCTCAGCGCGGCCGCCTGGCGGAGCAGTTTCATGGTCAGATCGTTCGCCGCAGACCCCGATGTCGAGAACAGCACGCGCGCGAATCTCTCGGACCCTGTGATGTCGATCAGTGCCTCCGCTGCTTCCTCGGCGTACGTGTGGGACGACCGGAAGAGCGAGAGATAGGACGCTGAGCGCAGCGCCTCGGCGACACGGTCCGCCACGGCGGCGTTCCCGTAGCCGAGCGGCACGTTCCACAGGCCGCTCGTGGCGCACAGTCGCGCCACGCCGTCTGCGCCGTGGACGCGGACGCCCTCAGCGCTGGTCGCCGTCGCGGACGGGTCGTCCCAGGCGCGGCGGGCCGTCAGGCTCTGCCAGACCGCGTGCCGTGCATCGCCCGTCATGCCACCGCACCGGAGAAGGTGAGGAGATCGACGCCCGCGTCGGCGAATCGCGCCCTGATCTCGGCGACGGCGGCGCCGGCCGACGCGGGCGAGCTGCCGGCATCCTCGGCGAGCATCTCGGCGGCACCCGCCTCGTCTCCGGTGGCGATGAGGCATTCGGCCCCGCGCGCGGCGTCCGCTCCGAGCCGGAAGCGGCGACGGGTCCTCGGTTCGACGAGGACGAAGTCGCCGTCGACCCCGGTCACCAGGAACGGCGCCTCCGGTGACGTCGCAGCCGCTGCGCGCCGGCGGTCGTCGAGCACCCCGACGAGATGACCGCCGAAGCCGGAGATCGCGGGCTGTGCCTGCGCGCCGTCCCACTGCCGCAGCAGATCGAGCGCCGCGATGTATCTTCCGAGCCATGGTCGGGATGCGAGCGCGTCGTCGAACTCGCTCCTGGCGACGATGCGCTCGAATGCTCGGCCGGGTCCTGCGGACGCCGCGGCTGCCGCGTCGAGTTCCTCCCGCAGATCGCCGATGACGCCGAGCAGCGCGCCGTCCGGGCCGTCGCGGTACTCTCCCGCGGCGGTCACGTGCACCCGCACGAGTTCCGCTCCGGTGTCGTGCCCCGAGAACGACGCCCGCGAGTCCAGGAGCACCGCGCCGCTGAGGAGCTGCTCCACGAACACACCGGAGGCTCTGGCCGTGTCGGCGTCCTGTAGGAACGCGTCGAGGCCGGCCGCCGAGTTCTGCCGCACGACGGTCAGCCCGACGATCGAGATGAAGGGCGCCGCCAGGTAGTCCTGCAGCTCGAAGGCGTGTCGTCCGTCGAGCAGCATCTCATCGCCGGCCTCCTGGAAGGAGCCGGTGTATCCGACCTCGTGACCGTCCGAGCCGATGTCGGCGCCCGGCGCGAAGATGATGTCGGATCCGGTGCAGATCCGGCGGACCTCGTCGAGGTGGGTGCCGGCTTCCAGGAAGAAGACGGTTCCCTCCACGATCGATCGCCGGGCGCTGACGTACTGCTCGAAGGCGGCCGCCGTCCGGTGATTCGTGCTCGTCGTCGAAGACGTCATGTCCACGCTCCCCCCAGTGCGTTCTCCGCGGGGCGTGAACACGGAGACTCAGATTCAGGGGGCTCCGCATCCTCCGTCGAAGCCCCTCATATGAGGACTATACGCATGTGGACGTGGTCGATTAACCGGCACTTAGAGGGGAATCCCGCTTCTCATCCGAGTTCACGCAGGATCGGGTTCTCATCCTGCGGATCCGCGATGACCTTCGTGATCTCCTCGAGCCCCAGCACGGGGAAGCGCGAGACGGCGCCGATCTTCTCCTCGCTCGCCAGCACGAACACGTCGGCGCAGCGAGCGGCGATCGCGCGCTTGGTGACGGCGTCATCGAGGCGCCCGGTCGTGCAGCCGTGATCCGGATGGATGCCGGTCACGCCGAGGAAGAACGCGTCCGCCCCCAGGCGCCCGATCGCTTCGAGTGCGAATCCCCCCGTGGCGACGAGGGAGTGCCGATCGAGTTCACCTCCGACCATGAGCACGCGGGCGGCCGAATGCTCCAGCGCGGTCAGCGCCACGGTGGGACTCGGAGTGATCACGGTGAGATCGGCGCCGTGCGGCAGCATCCTCGCCATCGCGAGCGTCGTCGTCCCGGCATCCAGGACCACCGTGGAGCCGGGCTGGATCAGCGCCACGGCCGCGCGCGCGACGCGCTCCTTGCTCTCCGACGCGACAGCGAGCCGCCGGGCCACCGGGGCGTCGGCCTCGGGGACGGGCAGCGCTCCGCCGTAGACGCGGATGCAGGCGCCGGCATCCGCCAGTTCGCGCAGATCGCGGCGGATCGAGTCCTCGGAGACGCCGAGGTCGGCCGCGACCTCCTTGGCGACGACCCTCCCCTCCTTCCGCAGGACGGTCAGGAGATGATCCTTGCGCTGCGCACCCAGCATTCCCACTTCTTCCTGTTGTTGCATGATCTTGCACGGTTAACGCTACAGTGTCGGACATGAAGAATCCACTGATGATCCTGATCGCCGGCCCCTATCGCTCCGGCACGGGCGGAGACCCGGATGCGATCGCGCGCAACCTCGAACGTCTGGAGGAGTCGGCCGCTCCCCTTCACCGTCTCGGCCACGTGCCGATGATCGGCGAGTGGGTGGCACTGCCGGTGCTGCGCGGCCTGTCGGATGAGGAGGCGGAGCGCGGTGACGTCATGTACGAGGTCGCCGCCCGCCTGCTGCAGCACTGCGATGCGGTGCTGCGTCTGCCCGGAGAGTCGTCTGGTGCGGACAACGATGTGCGGATCGCCCGGGAGCGCGGCATCCCCGTCTACTTCTCGATCGACGAGGTCCCCGCCGCCTGACCTCTCGCCTGTGTCACGGGGCACCCGGCCGATCGGATAGACTGTTCAGGTTGTTCCCTGGTGACGTGTCCGAGCGGCCGAAGGAGCACGCTTGGAAAGCGTGTGTTGTGCAAGCAACCGCGGGTTCGAATCCCGCCGTCACCGCCAAATGACTGAAGGGCCTCACGGAGTGGGGCCCTTCAGTCATTTATTGAGTGCTGTGGGATTCGGGGAGGAGCACGCCGAAGGCGAGCGACGGAGTCCCGCCGTCACCACCCGCCCCCTCAGTTCAGTTCGGCGGCCTCCCCGGCATCGCGGTGTTTCCCGCGTGACGCGTCGCTTCTCGTGCCACGCCACTCGAAGACCGCGCGCGCCCAGAACGCTCCTGCCGCAAGGAAGCACACGACGATGCTGATGATCGCGCGGAGCACCAGGTCGGAGGTGAGCAGCATGAAGACTGCCGCGCAGGCGAACAGCATTCCGCCGAGCACGTACCAGACAGAAGGTTTCATTCCGCGAGAGTATCCCCGCCTGCTCGTCACGCGCACCCCCATCCCTGACTGTTAGCCGGTCACTGCCCTGCAGCGGCCGACGGTCGCGTCTCAGTCGAACAGCACCCCGTAGCTCTTCCCGCCGGGCGCTGCGGGGAGCTCCGTCATCCCCAGCCGCTCGTAGAACGCGGCGGCGCCGGTGTTCTCGGGGTCCATGCCGAGGTGCAGTCCCCGTACCCCGCGGCGGCGGAGCTCGGCGAACAGCGTCTCGATGAGCGCGCGTCCGAGTCCCTGCCCTTGAGTCTCGGGGAGCAGGTCGATGTGCAGATGGGCGGGGTACTCCGCGGCGTTGGCGTCGATGCCGGGGGCACGGCCGTAGCCGTACTCGACCATGCGGTCCTCACGGGTCACGACGGAGTCGGGCCGCGGGTGCTTCTCGTGGAACGCCGGCCACCACTCGTCGCGGAACCAGGTGTTGAAGGCGTCGGTGTCGTCGGTCGCGACGATGTACCCGATGGCTCGGCCGTCTTCAGACTCGACGATCCACGCGAGGTCGGGGTGCCGTTCGACGTACGGGACGGCGAACAGGTCTCCCCAGAGCGCATCGTCGGAGAGGATGCCGGTGGCGTCGGTGCCGGCATCCGCCGTCCTGAGGCAGATCTCGTACATCGCTGCACGGTCGCTCGGGCGATAGGGACGGATGACAGACACGGGTGCTCCTCAGCGGGTTCGGGTTTTCAGACTATCGGCGCGGGTTCGCGCGGCGGACGCAGCCCCTGCACCCTCGGCAGCAGCCATGCCGCGAGGAGCAGCACGGTCGCCGCTCCGACGAGCGCGCCGCCGAGGGTGTCGGTGGCCCAGTGCACCGACAGGAAGGTGCGCGAGAGCGCCATGGCGACGATCCAGACCGCTCCGGCGATCGCCGTCCACACCCGCGGGAACAGCACCCAGACGACGAGCGCGATCGTCGCGGCGTTGGCGGTGTGCCCGGAGGGGAACGACCCGAAGTCGCTCGCCACGATCATGTCGTCGGGTCGCGCCCGACCGAACAGGTGTTTGAGGATCTGCACGGCTCCGGCACTGGCGGCGAAGCACAGCGCCGCGAACACCGCGGCACGCCATCGCCGAGCGAGCAGTAGCGCGAGCACGACGAGCAGGGGTACAGCCAGAACCGCGATCCATCCCCCGCCGATGGCGTTGAGCACCATCGCGAAGTCGACCATCGCCTCTCCCCGGTGCGCGGAGACGAAGTCGTTCCACCATGTGTCGAATCCCGGCGGCTCGGAGTAGCCGAACACGATCACGGCTCCGAGCAGCACGGCGGCGGCGAGCAGACCGAGGCCCCACCACAGCAGCATCCGTCTTCTCATCGGACCATTCTCCCCGAGCGGCGATCAGGGGGCGAGCATCTCGACCGTACGCGGACGCACGATGAGCCACAGGGCGATCACGCCGATCGCTGCGCACCCGACCATGACCGAGGCCATCGTGGTCGCGGTGATCCCCGCGCCCTTCGACACCCAGCCGACGACCGGCGAGATGAGACCGGCGACGCCGAAGTTGGTGGCTCCGATGACGGATGCCGCCGTGCCCGCCGCCTTGCCGTGGCGGTCGAGCGCGAGGACCTGCACGTTCGGGAACGTGAAGCCGCAGGCAGTCATGAAGACGAACAGCGGGATGACGGTGCCCCACAGACCGAGGCCCAGCTGGTCGGTCACGATGATCGCGATACCCGCGATGAGCAGCACGCCGGTGGAGTACGCCATGACCCACTGCGGCCCGAACCGGGCGGCGAGTCGTGCTGCGACCTGGACTCCCGCGACGACGCCGAGGGAGTTCACCGCGAAGAGGAGGCCGTACTGCTGCGCATCCAGCCCGTGCGTCTGCTGGAAGAGGAAGGGCGAGGCGGAGAGGTAGGAGAACAGCCCGGAGAACGTCATGCCGCCGATGATCAGCACGCCGATGAACACCCGATCGCTGAACACCGAGCGGTACCGCTGCAGCACGGTGGCGCCGCCGCGGTCCTGTCGACGCGCCACGGGGAGCGTCTCGGGGATGAAGAAGATCGTGGAGACCAGCATCACGACCCCGTACACGGCGAGGACGCCGAAGATGCCGCGCCAGGGCATGAGCGTGAGCAGCCACGATCCGATCAGCGGGGCGATCACCGGGGCGACGCCCGAGACCAGGGCCAAACGCGACAGCATGACGACGAGGCGACGCCCGCCGAAGAGGTCGCGCACGATCGCCATGGCGACGACGCCACCGGCCGCGGCACCCACACCCATGAGCACGCGGGCGGCGCTGAGCAGGAGCAGATCGGGGGCGAAGGCGGCGCCGACGCTCGCGAGCACGTGCAGCGCCGTGACGGCGATGAGAGGGACCCTGCGTCCGACCTTGTCGCTGAGCGGACCGACGACGAGCTGCCCGAGAGCGAAGCCGATCATGGTGCCCGTGAGGGTCAGCTGGATCGCCGCGGCCGTGGTGTCGAAGTCGCGCTCGAGCACGGGGAACGCGGGCAGGTACAGATCGATCGTGAACGGGCCGAGCGCGGTGAGCGCGCCGAGGAGCACGATGTAGAGAAGGCGACGGCCGTTCGAGATCGAATCGCCGGGGTGCAGCATGATCGGCGCGGTCGCCGGGTTGGCCCCCAGGGTGCGGATCGCGCCGGTCGCCGAGGGGACGCGGATGCTCCCCGTCGCGGTGCGCTCGGGGTCGTTCGAGGCGGGGTCGGTCGTGGGCGCGTCAGACACAGAGGGCTTTCGAGAGGAGCGGATGCCGTCGAATCGATTCGACAACGAGACTCCATGTTACCGCTCGACAGCCGTGAGTTCATCACCGAGAAACCGGTCCGGGCCGTCGCAGATGGTCGGTCCCGGGCGAGGTCGATGTCGGTCCTCCATCGCCGAGACTTGGCATGATCTCTCTATGGGCTTCTCTCTGCACTTCTTCAACCTCGGCGACGGCGACGTCGTCGATGCCGACCGCACAGGGATCGAAGAGTTCCTCACCGCCAGAGATCTCCACGTGGAGGGGGAGGCCGGCAACAGTGCCATCGTCGACTCGTCCGGTCAGAGGCTCGCCTTCGATGGATTCTGGAGCGATCTGCACATCGATCCGCTCGACCAGGAGGATGCGGTCAGCGGTGGGATCGATCACGCCACCCTGACGGCATCCGAGTGCGCCTTCATCTACGGTCTCTGCTCCGCCGGGAGGATGATGATCGTCAACCCCCAGGGCGACCCTCTGTACATCGTCGTCGGACGCACGCACAGCGAGGACGATGTCCCCGAACCCGATGACACCGTCTGGGTCGAGTCGCCGGAAGAGCTCGCGAACGCGCTCGGGTCAGGCTTCGGAGAGTTCCGGGAGTTCGTGCAGAGAGTGCGGGCCACGCAGGATGACCTCGAAGCCCCTCGTCCCGACGAACCTTAGCCGGAAGCCGCGGGGAACGACCCCACCCGCCGAGAATCTCAGCGGGTGATCTTCTCCAGGGCCTGTTCCAGATCCGCGATCAGGTCGGCGACATCCTCGATGCCCACCGAGAGGCGGACGACGTTCTCCGGAACCGCGAGAGCAGTGCCGCGCACGGAGGCGTGCGTCATGTCGGAGGGGTAGCTGATGAGCGACTCCACTCCCCCGAGCGACTCGGCGAGCTGGAAGACCGAGGTGGACGACGCGAACGCCCGTGCCGCATCAGGACCCGCGGAGAGGGCGAGCGACAGCATCCCCCCGAATCCGCTCATCTGCGCGGCAGCGATCTCGTGCCCCGGGTGCGACGCCAGACCCGGGTAGTACACGGTCTCGAACTCGGGACGGGACGCCGCCCACTCCGCGACGGCCTGGGCGTTCTCGGAGTGCTGGCGCACCCGCACCGCGAGGGTCTTGATGCCGCGGCTGGTCAGCCAGGCGTCCAGAGGCGCGGACACGGCTCCGACCGCGAACTGCTGGAACTTGATCTGGTCGTAGAAGCGATCGTCGGCGAACACGACGGCGCCGCCGAGCACGTCGGAGTGCCCGCCGAGGTACTTGGTGGTCGAGTGCACGATCAGGTCGGCGCCGAGAGAAAGCGGCTGCTGCAGCGCCGGGGAGGCGAAGGTGTTGTCGACGACGAGGACGGCCCCCGCGTCGTGGGCGATGCCCGCGAGCGCGGCGATGTCGACGATCTTGAGCAGCGGGTTGCTCGGGGTCTCGACCCAGACGATCTTCGTCTCCGGACGGATCGCCGCCGTGACCTCGTCGGCGTCGGAGAGCTCGACGGTCGTGGTCTCGATGCCCCACGGCGCCAGCACCTTGGTGAGCAGGCGGTACGTGCCGCCGTAGACGTCGTTGCCGAGAAGCACGTGGTCGCCGGGCTTGAGGATGCCGCGCAGCAGCGCGTCCTCCGCGGCGAGGCCCGATGCGAAGGAGAGCGCGTGCGCGCCCCCCTCGAGCGCGGCGAGCTGGGTCTCCAGGGCCGAGCGCGTGGGGTTGCCCGCACGGTTGTACTCGTAGCCGTCGCGGAAGCCGCCGATGCCGTCCTGGACGTGGGTGGACGCCTGGTGGATCGGAGGGATGATCGAACCCGTCGTGGGGTCCGGCGCCTGACCTGCGTGGATGGCTCGGGTGGCGAATGCGTGATCGGACATGTCTTTCAGACTACGTCCGCATTCGCCACCCGAGCTCCACCGTTACGGTCCGGGTCAGCCCTTCGTCGAGCCCGCGAGCAGGCCGCGCACGAAGTACCGCTGGAGCGAGAAGAACACGATCAGCGGAACGATGATCGACACGAAGGCGCCCGCGGTGAGCAGGTACCAGTCGTTGCCTCGCGTTCCGGTGATCTCTGCCAGCAGCTTCGTGATCGGCGCCGCGGCGCCGTCGGCGAAGACGAGCGCCACGAGCAGGTCGTTCCACACCCAGAGGAACTGGAAGATCGCGACCGACGCGATCGCCGGCATCGTCAGCGGCAGCACCACCCGGAAGAAGATCTGCCCGCGAGATGCGCCGTCGACGCGCGCGGCCTCGATGATCTCACCGGGGATCTCCGACATGAAGTTGTGCAGCAGGTAGATAGCCAGCGGAAGCGCGAACATCGAGTGCGCGATCCACACCTGCGCGTACCCCTGTGACGCCCCCAGCGGGAGGGTCACCTGCAGGCCGAAGAGGTTGATACCTCTCGAGAACGAGCTGAGCAGCGGCACCAGGGCCATTTGAATCGGCACGATCTGCAGCGCGAAGACGAAGATGAACAGCGCGTTGCGTCCCTTGAAGTCGATCCATGCGAACGCGTAGGCCGCCATCGAGGCGATCATCAGCGGGATGATCGTCGCCGGGATCGTGATCGCGATGGAGTTCATGAACGACTCGAGCATTGTCAGCTGCGTCGTCCCTGACTGGAGCACCTCGACGTAGTTGTCCAGCGTCACCTGAGGGTTCGCGAAGAACGTCCACCATCCGGTGGTGGTGATGTCGTCCTTGGGGCGGAACGAGGAGACGAACAGTCCGAGAGTCGGAATCGTCCACAGGACGGCGATGACGATGGACGCCACGGATGCCCACGGCCGCGAGAGCTTCTTCCGAGCGCGACCTGCAGACGCGTCAAGTCGTCCTCCAGTGGTGATCGCGCGCGTGTTCTGCTCGGTGACGGCCTGGGTCGTCGGGTTCGTCGACGTACTCATCGGATCTCCCGCTGCTTCTTGATCTGGCGTGCGTTGTAGATGACGATCGGCAGCACCAGGAGGAAGAGGATGACCGAGAGCGCTGCGCTGCGCCCGGCCTCGAACTTCGAGAACTGCGTGTACATCTCATTGGCCAGCACCGAGGTGCCGTAGTTTCCTGCTGTCATGGTGCGAACGATGTCGAACACCTTCAGCGAAGCGATCGAGATCGTCGTGAGCACGACGATCAACGCCGGGCGGATGGAAGGCACGGTCACCGCCCAGAACCGCTCCCATGCGTTGGCGCCGTCGAGCTCAGCGGCCTCAAGCAGTTCAGCCGGCACTCCCTTGATGGATGCAGAGAGCACCACCATCGCGAATCCGGTCTGCACCCAGATCAGCACCACGATGAGGAACAGGTTGTTCCACGGGCCATTGAGCAACCACTGCTGCGGGGTGCCCCCGAACCAGACCACGATCTGGTTGAGCAGACCGATCTGTTCGTACTCCGGTCCACGGTACGCGTACATGAAGCGCCAGATGATACCGGCGCCCACGAAAGAGATAGCCATCGGCATGAACACCAGGATCTTGTAGATCTTCTCACCGCGTGTGCGGTCGATGAAGACCGCGTAGGCGAGACCGACGAGCGTCGACACCGTCGGCACCAGCAGCACCCAGATGATCGAGTTCACAACCGAGGTGATTCCGTCTGCCTGGGTGAAGATCCATCCGTAGTTGGCGAGACCCACGAAGTCCTTGCCGTTTGAACTCCAGAACGAGGAGTACATCGTCTGGATCGAGGGCAGGATCAGCCCGACGAGCAGGAGCAGCACGGCGGGAGCCATGAAGGCGATCAGCTGGATCAGGTACCCCGCACCGTCGCGGGATCGGTAGTCCAAGAAGAAGAACAGGGCGCCGACGAGGACTGCGACTCCCATAGCCCAGTAGTACGACTGGAAAAACCACATCACGGCGAGCGGGATGAGCAGGCACATCGCGAGACGGATGCCGGTGTATAGGGCTCCCTTGCGTGGAGCCACGTCCACGAGGAGCAAGATGACGGCGACGACCACCGCGAATGCGATGACGACGACCAGGGCTTGGAGGATCGGCGGAAGCGTGCCGACCCATCCGAAGAAGTTTTTCGCGTTCACGGATTCCCCTTCATGACGCGGAGTGGATCAGGCGCTCGGAGAGCGCAGAGAGGACGAGGGCCGCCCCTGCGGGGACGGCCCTCGTCATGCCTTACTTCGTGGGCCAGCCAGTTTCGATCTGCGAAAGCACCTCGTCGGTCGGGTCCCCGTTGACCCAGGCGACCATTCCCTTCCAGAAGGTCCCGGAGCCAACCGCGCCCGGCATGGTGTCAGACCCGTCGAAGCGGAACGTGATCGAGTCGTCCTGAAGCAGCTTGATCGACTCCTGCAGGATCGGGTTCGTCACGACGCTCATGTCGACGCCCTTGTTGGCAGAGGTGACTCCGCCGAGCGCGAGGCGACTGTTCGCCCACTCCGGGCTCGACAGGTACGCGAGCACCTTCTTCGTCGCGTCCGAGTCGCTGAAAGCTCCGACAATCTCGCCGCCACCGGTGATGAAGGTCTCGTCCTCGCTCTTGCTCGGGAGCATGAAGGCCCAGACATCACCGTTCTCGGAGATGTCGGTGCCCGTCGGGAAGAAGCCAGAGAGGAACGAGGCCTGGTGCGTCAGCGCACACTTGCCGTCTGCGAGCGCCGGAGCGACGTCGCCGAACTCGGTGGAGTTGATCGAACGCACATCTCCGAAGCCGGCGTTGACGTACTCGGGGTTGAGGAGGATCTTGCCTGCCTCATCGAAGGCCGCCTTGATCTGCGGGTCCGTGAACGGCACCTCGTTCTTCACCCAGCCGTCGTACACCTCGGTGCCGGAATTGCGCAGGACCAGATCCTCGATCCAGTCGGTGCCGGGCCAACCGGTCGCGGTACCCGATTCGAAACCTGCGCACCACGGCGCGGTACCTGTCTTGTCCTTGATGGTCTGGGTGAGAGTCAGCAGATCATCCCAGCTCTTGGGGACCTCGACACCCCACTCCTGGAACTTCTTGGGCGAGTACCAGACCCAGCCCTTGACGTTGGCCATCAGCGGCGCACCGTAGTACGTGCCGTCGTAGGTCCCGAAATCGACCCAGCCCTGAGTCCAGTACTCCTTGCCGTTCTTCACGACCTCCTCAGGAGCGGGCTTCAGGTAGTCGCGAGAGGCGAAGTCCGCGAACAGTCCGGGCTGCGGGAAGATCGCGATGTCGGGCGGGTTGCCGCCCTGTGCGCGGGTGCCGAGCTGCGTCTCGAAGTCCTGGCTGCCCTCGTACTTGATGTCGATGTTGTTCTTCTTCTCGAAATCAGCCCAGGACTTCTGGAGGAGCTTCGCCTCGTCGTCGACGATCGTGCCGTAGATGGTGACGGTGGTTTTGTCGGAGCCGTCAGTACCCCCGCTGTCGGGAGCCCCCGGGGCGCCGCATCCGGCGAGCACGATGCCAGCGACCCCCAGTAGTGCCAGCGGTGCGAACCGCCGTGAACGCTGTGACAGACCCATGTGGTTTCTCCTCTTCGAGTAACTGGCCCCCACCTCGACCGCGCCCCTCACGGCGCGATCGGGAACCGATTCCAGGACAACCTACCGGCCGCGAACGCCCCGACACAATCGGGAATTATCACAAGCTCGCAACCTTTCTGATGGATCCCCCAGATCTGTGGGAGCGCTCCCTCGTTGAAAGTGTGGAACCGGTTCCCTTCGAGGACTCCGAAAGGCTACGCTGTCAAAGGTCTGCCGACGCAGACCAGGGTCGAGGAGGACCGGGGATGAGCACGATCGCCGATGTCGCGGCTCGCGCAGGCGTGTCCAAGGCAACGGCGAGTCGAGCTCTCAGCGGGAACGGCTATGTCTCGGACGACACCCGCAAGCGGGTGCAGGACGCCGCATCCGAACTCGCCTACGTCGGGCATTCCTCCGCGGTCAGCCTCGCCACAGGACGCACGGGGACCGTAGGGGTGGTCATGCCCCCCGTGGATCGGTGGTTCTTCTTCGAACTGCTCTCCGGCATCCAGGACGCGCTGCTCGCACTCGACTACGACCTGGCGCTCTACGGGATAAAAGAGAGCACGACCACTCGGCAGCAGCTCTTCGACACCGTGCTACCACGGCGCCGCTTCGACGGGATCATCGCCGTCGGCATCCAGCCGAGCGCCCACGAGCTGGAGAGGCTGCAGCGCTCCGAGAGCCCTCTCGTATGCGTCGGCGCGTACAGCGAGGACTCCAGCGCGGTATCGATCGATGATGTCTCAGCCGGCCGTATAGCGACCGAGCACCTGCTGGATCTCGGGCACACGCGCATCGCATTCGTCGGGGGGTCCGCTGACAGCTCTCGCCTCAGCGTGGGCGACGCCCTCCGCGCTGAAGGGTATCGAGAGGCTCTCTCCGCGGCGGGCCTGTCGGCATCCGCGCGCTTCGTGGAGGCGACTCCGAGCATGCCCGGCGGATACGAGACCGCCGTCGAGCTCCTCGGGGACCGCAGAGGGCGCCCGACCGCGATCGTCGGAGTCTGCGACGAAGTGGCTATCGGGGCCACCATCGCTGCCCGCCGTCTGGGCATCGCCGTGCCGACCGAGCTGAGCATCATCGGTGTCGACGATCATCAGCACGCCGCGATGTTCAGCTTGACCACCATCAGGCAATCTCCGCGAGAGCAGGGCGCAGAGGCTGTGCGACTTCTGCAGCAGCGCATGGAGAACCCTGACTCCCCGCCCGAGCGCGTGGTCACGGCATCCGCCCTCGTGGTGCGCAACTCGACCTCCGCGCCGCGCACCTGAACCCGGCCGACGAACCGGCCCCGGCATGCACGAAGGCCCCGGGGATGAACCCGGGGCCTTCGTTGAAGCGTCGAGACGCGATCGGGTCGGAGCGCGAGCGCCGACCCTGACGGATTACTTGAGGGTAACCGTGGCGCCTGCCTCTTCGAGAGCAGCCTTGGCCTTCTCGGCGGTCTCCTTGTTCGCGCCCTCGAGCACGGCCTTGGGAGCGCCGTCGACGACAGCCTTGGCCTCGCCGAGGCCGAGCGAGGTGAGCTCGCGGACGGTCTTGATGACCTGGATCTTCT
Organism: Microbacterium sp. LWH10-1.2; assembly: GCF_038397765.1. Classification (NCBI taxonomy): domain Bacteria; kingdom Bacillati; phylum Actinomycetota; class Actinomycetes; order Micrococcales; family Microbacteriaceae; genus Microbacterium; species Microbacterium sp. LWH10-1.2. Next base: position 473,682 of record NZ_CP151638.1, on the reverse strand, counting down.
TGTCGCCAGCGGCCTCGAGGATGACGTCGAAGGAGTCCTTCTCTTCCTCAGCCTCAGCAGCGCCTGCGCCACCCGCAGCGCCGGCGACGGCGACGGGAGCAGCAGCGGTGACCTCGAACTTCTCCTCGAACGCCTTCACGAAGTCGTTGAGCTCGATGAGGGTCAGGCCAGCGAACTGCTCGAGCAGCTCTTCGGTGGTGAGCTTCGCCATGATGTATCTCCTAGATAGATGGTTTTTGTTGAACGAGATCGCCGGTCGCTTACGCGGCCTCTGCGGTCTCCAGCTTTTCGCGAAGAGCATCGATGGTGGCCGCAGCCTTGCCCATCGTGGCCTTCATCATGCCCGCAGCCTTCGCCAGCAGAACCTCACGGCTCTCGAGCGAGGCGTACTTGTTGACCTCGTCGGCGTTCAGGGCGTTGCCCTCGAAGATGCCGGACTTGATCACGAGAAGCGGGTTGGCCTTGGCGAAGTCACGCAGAGCCTTGGCAGTGGCGACGAAGTCACCGTGCACGAACGCGACGGCCGACGGACCCTTGAGGTCGTCGTCCAGCGCGGTGATGCCAGCCTTGTTGGCGGCGATCTTGGTCAGCGTGTTCTTCACCACGGCGTACTCAGCGTCCTGACGGATGCTGTTGCGCAGCTCCTTGAGCTGGGCAACCGTCAGACCGCGGTACTCGGTCAGCAGAACGGCGGACGAGTTCTCGAATGACTTCGTGAGCTCGGCAACCGATGCATCCTTCTGCGCCATGGTCACTCCTTGATGTGTTCGGGATGCTCCACGACGGTGGAGCATCGGCCTCGACCACCCGGTGCCCTGAAAATGAGAAGAGCTCCGGCGCAAGCGCACGGAGCTCAGAGAAGTTCGTGACACCTGCGCGGGCCCCTGCATTGCAGAGCTTCGACCGTCTTGCACTCACGCGCACGACGATGACCAGCGGTCTTCGGTTGCCCCCACTCTACCCCACCCCCTCTCCTCCCCCAAATCCCTCCCTCCTTCCCCGTCCTCGACGAGTTCACGGGAAGTCGACGCCAGCGCGGCAGGCGGGGCGCAGGGAACGAGAGAGGGATGCCGGGGTGCGGCGTGTACGCGGGCGGAGGGTCGGAGGTCGGGGTTAGGGTCGAAGGGTGAATCCCGAACTCCAGGCACGCATCGTCGCGGACTCCCGTGACCGTGTCGCGTGGATGCGGGCCCGGTCGCGCGGGATCACCGCGACCGACGTCGCCGGACTGACCAGCGAGAGGTCGATCGCGCGCGCCGCGGACTCCAAGCTCGGCGGAGGGCCCCGCTTCGGCGGCAACGCCTACACCGATCACGGACGCCGGCGCGAGCCCGAGATCGCCGCCTGGGTCGCGGCGACCCACGGCATCCTCCCCTCGTCCGCGCTGTTCCGCGCCGAGGTCGAGCATCGCCACCTCGCCACCCCCGACGGCATCGCGGTGGACGGCGACGGGCGCATCCGTCTCGCCGAGATCAAGACCACGAACAAGCCGTTCCGCGGCATCCCGCGCACCTACCTACGACAGATCTGGTGGCAGCAGCACGTGCTGGGCGCCGAGCGCACCCTGTTCGTGTGGGAGGAGCACGTCGACTTCTCGCCCGTGCACGACGAGCCGAAGTCCGTCTGGATCGACCGCGACGACCGCGAGATCGCGAAGCTCGTCGGACTCGCCACCGCCCTCATCGACGAGCTGTACCGGCGCACCACCGGACAGCAGGTGCCGAGCAGGGAGATGGATGCCGCGGCCAGCCGCCGCGAGCAGCTCCGCGAGCGCGACGCGTTCCGCGCGCTGGCCCTCGCCGACTGAGCGGTCTCCGGCACTGATCCGCCCCGCCGGCGGCGCCACGCACAAGAGCGTCCTCCGACGAGGCCATGCGCGAGCACGGACGTCGACCCGCACCCTCTCCCCGGCCGCGCCGTCGCGACCGGACGATCGCTCGTCGCTCAGGTGCAGGTGTTGTTGCCGCCGAGCCCGAGGAGTCCGCCGACCGACAGCGTCCTGGTGGCCGCCCCGGGCGAGACCCATTGCGTGCCGGCGAACGTGTCGACCTTCACGGGGTTCGTGGCGCCGAGGAGGGAGCCCAGGAGGGTGTTCAGCAGGCCGGAGGAGATGACAGAGGTGTAGGTGTACGGTCCGGTCCCGCTCTGCGTGATGTTCGCCTGGTCCACGACCACCGTCTTGATCATGAGGCGCTGGAAGACCTTGTCGTTCGGCGAGGTCCAGACGATCGTGACTCCGGTGAACGTCCCCAGGAAGCTCGTGACCGTGCAGCTCGTGATGACGGGAGTCGCCAGGGTGGTCCCGGTGAACGTCGCCGTCGCGTACTCCGAGTCGGTGAAGTACGCCTCGGTCTGCTGCACCGGCGGCGCCATCGCCAGACCGATGAGCAGCGCGAGACCCGCGAGACCCGCGGTGAGCCGCCGGCCGTTCACGAGTCCTCATCCTCTCCGCGCGGCCTCCGCCGACGCGCGACGAGGAGCACCGCGCCGACCACGACGAGCACGGCCCCTCCGCCGAGGATCCAGAGCACGACGGGCGACATACCCGTGGTGGCCAGCCCGCCGTCCGGTCCGATGACGGCCGACTCGCCGCCCCCGTGCGCATGGACACGGACCTCGGTGCGCCCGCCCTCGTCGTCCGCGGCGAGCGCGATGGAGAGCCTGAGGTGCGCGACCTCCGTGTCGGCCATCTGCGCGAGCGCGATCTCCGCCCCGTCGCGCGGTATGCTCCATCCGGTGCGCAGGCTCGTCGAGCCTCCGGGGCATCCGCTCGGGGTCCACGCGCTCATGCAGAGCGAGGCGTCGACCACCAGCGAGGCATCTCCGCTCGCGCTCACGCCGATCGTGACGGTGCCGGGGTCGGGGGCATCCGCGCTGACGGCGACGTCCCACTGCACGGGCGCTCCGGGCAGCAGGGATGCCGCGGCGTCCCAGTCGGCGACGGACACCAGCCGCAGCACCTGCCCCTGCACGACCTGCGTCGACGGGGCCGCCCACGCCGGGCCCGCGCCGATCGAGCCGAGCACGACCAGCGCGGCGACGGCGACGACACGGCTCCTCATGTCGGCATCCGCTCTCGCCGCCGTCCGTCGCGCGGCCAGAACGCCCATACGACGAGCACGGCCGCAGCCACGGTGATGCCGCCGAGCACGAAGGGGTTGCCCATCGCGACGATGACCGTGGCGATGCCCGGAACCGAGAACAGCACGGTCCGCACGGAGGTCACGGTGTACGGGAAGGGGTCTTCCGTGGCGTTCGCGTCGCCCTTCAGCGTGATCACGCGCTCGGCATCCGTCGCCCCGGGGACGATCGTCGTCACGCGGTGCGTGACCGGGAGCTCGCCCTCGCGGTCCACGGTCACGACGTCGCCCACCTCGACCTCGGCCGCGGGGATCCGCTGCACGACGGCGACGGATCCTGCCGGAATGGTCGGCGACATCGATCCGGTCTTGAACATGATCAGCGTGATCCCGGCGGTGTAGGCGAGGATCACCAGCACGATGCAGACGACGCCGCCGATCGCGGCGATCCAGAGCAGCAGGTCGGCGAGCAGCCGCGCGGGTCGGCGGCGGGGAGAGGATGCCGCCGCGGGCGCACCGACGGGCGGATCCTGCTCCCGCAGGCTCCGCCTCGTCACCGCCGTGCTCATCGTCTCGTCCTCCCGCCGCTCTCCCGTCGAAGGCATCCGCTAGGTCGACGTCCCCAGCAGTATCCAGGTCTGGATGGCTGTGAGGCCCTGCGCCGTGTTCGGGGCGTCGGACTTCAGCGTCACAGCAAAGCAGTAGTTGATCTGGTTGCCGCCGGCCGCGAGCAGCGCCTGGGCCGACGCGGCGCCGGCCGTCAGCGCCGTGCCGTCGGCCACCACCACCGTGCCGCCCGCGTAGGCGCCGGAGTCGCACGTGGTGCCGGCGATGGTCTTGACCCCGTACGTCATGGAGGGCGCGAGACCCGTGCCGCCCGTGGTGCCGGCAGTGACCTGCACATTGCCCTTGACGGAGCTCGCTGACGTCTTGACGCTGAACAGCGCGTACACCGTGTTGCCCGGCGCCATCCCGCTGAACGGGGCGGTGAACGACAGCGCGGCCGGCGAGCCGACGGGGTGGTTCGTGAACGTCCCCGTGCCCGTCGTCGAGCCGACGATGTCGAAGCTCCCCGACGTGAAGGTCGCCGCCCCGTACTCGGAGTCGTTCCATGCAGCCAGCGTCGCGGCTCCGCCCACGCCGAGCACGAGTCCACCCGCGAGGATGGCTCGGATTCGGCGGGAACGCAGCCGCTTCGCGTCCCGCATGTCCCTGCGGGTCACCATCAGAGGCTCAGTTCGAGGTCGCCGTGAACTTCCAGGTGGCCGTCGTCGCGAGAGTCTGCTCCAGGTTCGCGTCGGCGGTGACCTTGAAGCACAGCTGCACCGCGGTGCCGGCCGTCGACACGTTCGGCCCCTGCGAGAGAGCGATCGGGGTCACGCCGGTCTGCACGTCCAGCGTCGCGCCCGTCGCGACAGGAGTGCCCGTCGCGGATGCCGCGTTGCAGGTCGCGCCCGGCGCCAGCTGGTAGACCGAGTACGAGAGGTGGTCGCTGTTCGACGTCGCCGCTGCGTCCGCCGTGGTGCCGTTGGCCGAGAGGCTCGCGCCCGTCGTGGTGCCGGCGGCGAGGCGCACCCAGAAGCCCGAGTAGACGATGTTGCCCGGAGCGAGGTTGCTCACGGGAACGGTGAACGCCAGTGTCGCGGCGGTGTCCCCCTTGTCGACGTTGTGGTCGCTGTAGTTCGCGTCTCCGGTCGCCGATCCCTCGAGGTTGAACGCGCCGGCCGTGAACGTCCCGTTCGCGAACTCGGAGTCGTTCCATGCCGCGAGCGTGACCGCGGTGCCGATGCCGAGCACGAGACCTCCCGCGAGCACCGCCAGGACCTTGCGCTGAGTTGCCGTTGTTGCCATGTCAGATTCCCCCTCAGGAATGCCGGGTGTACGACGGCGGAGTGCATCGTGGACGGCCGCCCCTCAGTGACCGGCATCCGCTCGTCCCCCACATCATCACCCAGTGGGAGCCCTCCCACAAGGGACGCAGGTCACGATTGCACACCGGAATATCTGTTTCACACCAATATTCCGGTTTCGATGGACGACGGCGGTGACGGTGCACTAGAACTTAGGGGAAACGGAGGCCCCCACCCACGGTCTCCGCCCACATGAGTCCTGAGGGGGACGGTATGGAACCGAGACGAGCGCGCCGCGCTGCCACGAACAACAGAACGCGGAAGGTCGTCGCGATCGTCGCCGCGGCCGCCGTCGCAGGGGTGGGAGCGTCCCTGAGCCTCGCGGCCTGGAACGACACCGAATGGCTCTTCGCCGGCGCCGGGACGGAGCCCGGCATCAGCACCTCCTCGTTCGAGCTCGAACAGCTCGCCCTTCCGGCATCCGGAGCAGCCCCCGGTTCGACCGCATGGGCGGACTACGAGACGAACCCGGGCAACGGGGTGACCTTCACGCTGTCGGATCTCACGCCCGGCGACTCGACCTATGCCCTCGTCGCCGTGCGCTCTTCGGCCGACTCGCTGGGTGGCACCGCCACTCTCGCGGCCGCCACCGCTGCCGCCGGCGTGACCGTGGCGGATGCCGGCGGCCACCTGTGGAACGCCACCGACGTGCGCGTATCCACCTGGAGCGGCGCCGACCTCGCCGCCACGAAGGCGTGCAACGCGGCGACCTTCGGCAACGTGGCGAACACCACGATCGCGACCGGCGATCTGGGCGCGAGCGGCGGCACGGCAGCGCAGACGTACGCGGCGGACTCCGGCAACGTCAACTTCTACTGCTTCGAGCTGACCTTCACGGTTCCCGGAGTGCTGCCGTCCGGCATCACCACGGTCGACGACTACATGGGCCGCAGCATCGCGCCCGCGTGGAAGTTCGACGCCGCGTCCGCCTGACCCCTCGGACCATGACCTCCACCGCAGAGGACCTGCGAGACCGCGGGGTCGATCAGGGGCTGCGCCGACGCGATCGTTCCACACGTCCGCGTCGGCGCCGCTCCCTCCTCCCCGCGATCCAGAACGTGCTCGTGTGGCTGCTGGGCGCCGTCGGGGCGATCGCCATCGCCTGGCTCATCGCCTCGTGGGCGCTCGGCCTCCATCTGGTGATCCTCGCCACCGGCTCGATGTCTCCGACCATGCCCGCGGGCACCGCGGTGATCGAGAGGACGGCGGATGCCGCAGACCTCGGCGTCGGCGACGTCGTCAGCGTGCCTCGCGCCCATGACGACCAGCTGGTGACCCACCGGATCGTGGCGATCGGAGACGAGGAGGCGGACCGCAGGACGCTCACGCTGCGCGGGGACGCCAACGACGCCGATGACGCCGAGCAGTACGTCGTCACGCGCGCGGGGGTCGTGCTGTTCGCGATCCCCGGACTCGGGTTCGTGTTCTCGGCCGTGACCTCGCCGATCGGCCTCGCGGTGCTGGGCCTGGTGCTCGCCGGCGCCGTCCTCTGGGTGCTGTGGCCGAGCAGACGATGACGGTCATGACACGTCGAGACCGGTTCCGCCGCATCGTCGGCGGGACCCTGATCGTCGTGTGCGCTGGTGCGGGGGCGGTGCTCGCCGGAACGGCCGCAGCCCAGGCAGCGCCGTTCTTCACGGCCCCCGGCCAGTCGACCGGACATCTCACGCTGGAGACCTCGCCGTGGATCGTCCGCGACGCGCAGAGCGCCCACGCGCTCTCCCCGGGTGAGTCCCTCGTGCTGTCTCCGGGCGATCGGGGGTACTGGGAGATCCGCGCCGCCCACGACGACCCCTCCGGCCCCGCGACCCTGTCGGTCGTGCTGACGGCCGAGGGAGAGCTCGCCCGCGACCCGCAGGGTCTGCGGGTCGTATTCCAGCAGTGCATCACGGAGTGGACCGGGATGCCGTCCGGCGCTCCGACGTGCGCCGCTCCCGGCGGTGCGACGACGCTGCCCCCGGCGACGGCATCCGCCTCCTCCCCGCGCACCTACCTCGTCGATCTCGCCGCCGGATCGGCGCAGCACATGCTCGTCACGGCGACGCTCGACGGAATCCCTGCCGACGAGGAGGGCGAGGGCCTCGACGCGACCGTGGGCGTCGGCCTCACCGCAGCCCGCACGGACGCGGCCGCTCCGCCCGCCGGCGGACCGCTCGCCGCCACCGGGATCGACGGTGTCGCCCTGCTGCAGATGCTCGGGGTCGCGCTGGCGGCCGTCGGCGCGGGCATCGGGATCCGGATGCTGCGCCGCACCGAGCCGACGGAGGATTCGACGTGAGCCGCCTGCGCGCGTGGCTCGCCGTCGGCGCCGTCGCGATCCTCGCCGTGCCCGTGGCGACCTCCACCTCTCTGGCGAGCTGGCGGGACGCGGAGTGGGCGCACGCCGCGCCCGTCGGAACGACGTCGCTGAAGTGCGGGACCGACACCGGCTTCTCGACGACCTCCGCCGGCCGCCAGGTCAGCGGCACTCTGCTCGGCACCGATCTCGACACCGTCGCCGCCGTCAACGGCGTCCGCGACGCGATCGACGGCGCGCTCACCGAAACCTACTCCCCCGCGCAGAACGCGCACGACCTCGACCCCGGTTCGACGACGACGTTCACCAGGGCGACCTCGCTCAACGTCGGCATCCTCCCCGCTCCCCTGGCGACGGTGTCCCTGCCGACCATCCAGGCAGCCGTGCCCGACTTCGCCGTCGGCACCCTGTCGCAGTACTCGCAGGTGACCCCGAAGGGCCTCGCGACCGGAGCCACAGGAGCGGTGACCAACCAGTCCGGCATCGCGACGATCGGCGAGTACGGAGCATCCACTCCGCCGCGCACGGGCTCGCTGACGCTGAACGGCGTGCTCGGCAGCGCGATCACATCGAACCTGACGAACGCCGCGCTCGACATCGGCGCGGTGTCGGCCCTGTCCCGCGTCGACGGCTGCGATGTGCTGCGCGAGGCGACGTGGGACGTACCGGCCGCATCGACCGCTGTCGCCCGTGACTACGACATCGCGGGGCTCGACCTCACGCTGACGGCGCCCGTGCTCTCCGGGCTCGTCGGGCAGGTCGACACCTCGGTCACCCAGCTCCAGGCCAAGCTGAACGGACTGCAGGCCTCCCTCTCGTCCGGCATCACCGGAGTGCTCAATCAGCTCCATCTCGACCTCGGCGTCCTCAGCGTGTCGACCGCGGGGTCCGGGGTATCGGTCACGAACATCCCGCAGGTCGCGCCGGCGGTCTCCGCCCTGCTCGCAGGCTTCTCGGATGCCGACGGCATCGTCACCCTCAGCCCCCGCGACGGTCTGATCAGGGTGAACCTCGCCCGACTGCTGAACGGCGCGAACGGGCTGAACGACCTCGCTCCGAACACGCAGTTCCTGCTGACGCCCGCGGTGCTGACGAACATCGGAACGCGCGTGACGAACCTGGTGACGGCCTGGCGGACCCAGGTCATCAGCGCTCTCACCACGGTCGCCGGCCTGCCGAGGGTCAAGATCGACGTGAGCGCGGAGGTCAAGGCCACCGTCGCCGGGATCCCTCCGCTCATCCCCGACGTGGTGATCAAGGTCGCCGATGTGAAGATCAACCTCGACGCGAACCTCGGCGCGCTGCACACCTCCGGCACGTCACTGCTGAACGCCGGCGTGAGCGTCACGATCGTCGACCTCGGCATCCTCACCCCCGTGCTCGGGGCTCTGCTCACTCCCGTTCTCGCGCTGCTCAATCCCCTCGTCGGCACGCTCCGCAACGTCATCAAGGCCGTCGTCGACGACGTCTTCGCCGTGGTCACCACCCTCGACGGCGTGCTCGCCGCGGGCGTGCCCGTCGTCGCGAATGCCGTCGCCGCGGTCTTCGGCGCGCTCGCTCCGATCTTCTCGCTGTACGTGAACGTGCAGCCCGATCGCCCGAACGCGCCCCCTGTCTCGCCCTTCATTCACGCGACGAGCACAGCGACGGCGGAGTACAAGGTCACGGCGCTGCGCATCGGGCTGCTCGACGCGCTATTGCCCACGAGCGTGAATCTGGGCACCGCCTCGGCCGGGCCGATCTCGCTGCCCTAGGTCCCGCGCCTCCGACGTGTCGTCTCGCTGCGCTCGCTCAACGACCCGGGGATGGGAGGCGCGTCATCTCGCCGCACTCGCTCAACGACCGGCGGGGCGCAGGCCCTGCCCCGGTCGTTGAGCGACGAGCGCAGCGACGAGACGAAACGAAGCCTCTCGCGTATGTAGTTGACTAATCTCAACCATTCGGCGTATAGTTGACGAAGTTCAACTATCTCGTGCGCGCCAGAGCTGTCGCAGCATCCCCCTCCGTCTGCGAAAGGCCTTCTGCATGACCACGGATTCCCCCGCCGGAATGACGCACCGTCAGGTGCTCGAAGCCCTCACAGGGCTCCTTCTCGGCATGTTCGTCTCGATGATCGCCGGCACGGTGGTCTCCACCTCGATGCCCGTCATCGTCCACGACCTCGGCGGCGACCAGGCCGCCTACACCTGGGTGATCACCTCCACGCTGCTCACCACGGCGATCTCGACCCCGATCTGGGGCAAGCTCGCCGATCTCTTCAACCGCAAGCTGCTGATCCAGATCGCGATCGTGATCTTCGTGCTCGCGACCGCCGCCGCCGGTTTCGCGCAGGACACCGGCATGCTCATCGCCTTCCGCGCCGTGCAGGGACTCGGCGCCGGCGGCCTCGCCGCCCTCAGCCAGGTCATCATGGCCGACATCATCAGCCCGCGCGAACGCGGCCGCTACATGGGCCTGTTCGGCGCGGTCATGGCCGTCGCCACCGTCGGCGGACCGCTGCTCGGCGGCTGGATCACCGACAGCATCAACTGGCGCTGGAACTTCTTCGTCGCCCTGCCCTTCGCCGTCGCGGCCCTGATCATCCTGCAGAAGACGCTCCACATCAAGGCCGAGCGCACCCGCAAGGTCTCGGTCGACTACGTCGGCATCGTGCTGCTCTCCGCCGCCGTCTCGCTCCTGCTGATCTGGATCACCAACGCCGGCACGAACTTCGACTGGTGGGGCATCGAGACGATCCTCATGATCGGCGGGGTCCTCCTCGCGACGATCCTGTTCATCATCGTCGAGCTCAAGGTGCGCGAGCCCCTCATCCCGCTGACCCTGTTCCGCGGACGCACCTTCACGCTCTCCGTGCTCGCCTCGATCTCGATCGGCGTCGCGATGTTCGGCACCTCCGTCTACCTGGCGCAGTACATGCAGCTCTCGCGCGGAGCCTCGCCCACCGAGGCCGGTCTCATGACGCTGCCGATGATGGCGGGACTCCTCATCTCGTCGATGGTCGTCGGTCAGCTCGTGACCCGCTACGGAAAGTGGAAGGGCTACCTGATCCTCGGCTCCGTGCTGCTGATCGCCGGCTCCTCCCTGCTCTCGACGTTGCACTACGACACGAACTTCGCGCTCGTCTCCGTCTACATGTTCCTCACCGGCGCCGGTGTCGGCATGACGATGCAGAACCTCGTGCTCATCGTGCAGAACGTCGCCAAGCCCACGGAGATCGGCGTCGCCTCCTCCGGCGTCACCTTCTTCCGCAGCCTCGGCGGCACCATCGGCGTCTCGGTCATGGGCGCCTTCCTCGCGAACAAGATCACCGATCTGTTCACCAACGGCAAGGAAGACCTGATGGCCGCGATCGCCCAGACCGGCGACAAGGCGCAGGAGGTCGCCGCCGCGCTCAGCAGCGGCACGGTTCCCGAGGTGCGCCTGCTCCCCGAGCCCGTGCGCTCCCTGGTCGAGGACTTCTACGCCCAGGCGATCTCGCACGCATTCCTCATCGGCATCCCTCTGGCCGTGCTGAGCCTGATCGCGATCCTGTTCCTCCCGAACAGGCCGCTGACCCGCATGACGACCAGCGAGCGCGCCAAGGCGGAGGCCGGCTCCGACGACGAGCACCGTGTCGTGGAGGAGGCCGCCGACGTCGCGATCGCCGACGCCGAGGCTCTCGCGGGCGCTCCGACCGGTACAGTGCAGGTTGTGTCCCACCGCACCGGCGAAGCAGCATCCGATGGCAGAGTCTGAGTCCTCTGAGGCGCGGGCCGTCGCGGTCCGCGCCCTCGAGGCGGAGTTCAGCGAGCTCATCACGAACTTCCGTCGGGTGCTCCTGGAGAACGCGAACCGGGTCAGTCCGGGCATGCTCCCCGGCGCGTACAAGACGCTGACCACGATCGCCCGGTGCGAGCAGGTCACGGTGTCGACGCTCGCGGAGCGGATGCTGTCGGACAAGGGCCAGGTGAGCCGCACGGTGCGCGAGCTGGAGGGCCTCGGACTCGTCGAGCGCTCCGCCGACCCGAGCGACGGCCGCTCCTTCCTGCTGCGGCTCACCCCGCACGGGGAGGAACGTCTCGCCCAGGCCCGGCTGCCGCAGGAGGGCCTGCTCATGACGACGCTCACCGACTGGAGCGTCACGGACATCGACAACCTCACGCACCTGCTGCACGCTCTGGTCTCGGGCGCGACGCCGAACCGCTAGCCGAGCACCCGACCGGCCTCGGCGGCGATCTCGGCCGCGATCGTGTCGAGCAGCGTGCTGCGCAGGTTCCACTGCTGCCAGTACAGCCGCACGCGCAGCGTCGGGCCTCCGAGCGGGACCAGCCCGTGCGCGCCCTGCAGCAGCGGGAGCATCCCCCAGCCGAGGCCGAGCTCCACCGCGAGGGCGTAGTCGTGCGAGGCGGGCACGTAGTGCCGCGGCACCGACGGATGCGAGACCTTCATCGCTTTGAGCCACTCGTGCTGCAGGGTGTCCCTGCGGTCGAAGTCCACGAACGGCGCCGCGCTCAGCGCCTCCCGGGTGACTCCCTCGGGGAACCAGCGGGCGGCGAAAGAGGGTTCGGCCATCGCCCGGTACTCGAGCACGCCGAGCGGCGACACCGAGCATCCGGCGACGGGTGCCTCCTCGCTCGTGACCGCAGCCATGACGGCGCCCGACTCCAGCAGGCGAGCGGTGAAGTTCTGATCGTCGCGATGCAGGTCGAAGTCGATCGCGTGCTCCGCCGACAGCCGGGCGAGCGGCGGCAGGAACCAGGTCGCCATCGAGTCGGCGTTCACGGCCAGCGGGATGCCGATGCGCGCGCCCTCCTCGTCGAGGCCGAGTCCCGAGAGCGCGTCGTGCTCCAGCAGGGCGACCTGGCGGGCGAGGCGCACGACCGCCTCGCCGGCCTCGGTGAGCTGCACGGGCTTCGTGCGCACCACGAGCACCCGCCCGAGCTGCTGCTCCAGCGTCTTCAGCCGCTGGCTCACGGCGGAGGGCGTGATCCGCAGTCGTCGGGATGCCGCATCGAGCGTGCCCTCGTCGGCCACCGCCGCGACGGTGGCCGCCAGTTCGGGATCGATTCGCATAGTAAGTGATGCTAATGGTTCACAAGGAATCTTCGCTGGTGCTTTCGCTTGCGCGTTCGTAGCGTGGAACCATGCTCACCGTGCTCGCCGGTCTCGGACTCGGCCTCTCCCTCATCGTCGCCATCGGCGCCCAGAACGTGTTCGTGCTGCGTCAGGGCATCCGCCGAGAGCACGTGCTGGCGGTCGTCATCATCTGCGCCGCCTCCGACGCCGCCCTCATCGCCGCCGGCGTCGCGGGTCTCGGCTTCGTGATCTCCGCGGCGCCGTGGCTCGTCGTCGTCGCACGGTGGGCCGGAGCCGTGTTCCTGCTGGCCTACGGCCTGCTCGCGGCCCGTCGAGCCTGGCGCGGCGGCGAGCACCTCACGGTGGACGAGCCGGGCGCCGCGGCATCCGGCTCCAGCCCCACCACACTCACCCGGACCCGGCTCGCACCCGTGGTGCTCACCACTCTGGCCCTCACCTGGCTGAACCCCCACGTCTACCTCGACACGGTGCTGATGCTCGGCTCGATCGCCGCCACGCACGGCGAGCAGCGGTGGCTGTTCGCGGCGGGAGCCATCGCCGCCAGTATCCTGTGGTTCACCGCTCTCGGCTTCGGCGCGCGCTATCTCGGACGCTGGCTGCGCACGGCGCGGTCCTGGCGCATCCTCGACGGCGTGATCGCGGTCGTGATGATCGCACTGGCCGTCTCGCTCGTGCTGCCCGTCCTGGGCGGCTGACGCGCAGAGGGGCGGCGCGGTCAGGCGCCATCGAGGGGGCGAAGGATGCGCGTCAGGAACCGCTGCGTGCGCTCCTCGCGGGGAGCCCCGAACACCTCGGCCGGTGGCCCCTCTTCCACGACGACGCCGCCGTCCATGAACAGCACGTGATCTGCGGCCTCGCGGGCGAAGCTCAGCTCGTGCGTGACGACGACCATGCTCCATCCCTCGTCGGCGAGCTCCTTGATGACCAGGAGGACCTCGCCGACCAGCTCCGGGTCGAGCGCGCTGGTCGGCTCGTCGAACAGCAGGAGATCGGGCTTGAGGGCGAGAGCGCGCACGATGCCGACGCGCTGCTGCTGCCCGCCGGAGAGCTGATGCGGGCGGGCGTCCGCCTTGTCTTCGAGACCCACGCGAGCGAGCAGGACCCTGGCCTCGGCGATCGCCTCCGCCTTCGGGCGCCCCTGCACCCGCCACGGCCCCTCGATCACGTTCTCGAGCACCGTGAGGTGCGGGAAGAGGTTGTGGTGCTGGAACACCATCGCCGAGCGGTCCCGCAGCGCGAACCTCAGCTTCTGCGGAACCTTCGAGGAGAAGTCGACCTCGGGCCCGCCGTCGACGAGGATCGTGCCCCCGTCTGGGGTCTCGAGTCCGTTCAGTGAGCGAAGCACGGTCGTCTTGCCCGATCCGCTCGGACCGATCAGCACGACGACCTCGCCGCGGTGCAGCGTGAGGTCGATGCCCCGGAGCACCTCGTTGTCGCCGAACCGCTTGTACAGCTGCGATGCGGCGAGAAGGGGCGTGGATCCGCTAGTGCGCGACACGACTGTCGAGCCTCCTCTCGAGGGCGCCCTGCCCGAAGGACAGGACGAGGCAGAACACCCAGTAGACGAGCGCGGCGGCGAGGTAGAGCGCCATGAACTCGTAGGTCGTCGAGGCGATCTGCTGCGCGACCTTGAACAGCTCGGTCACGAGGATGAGAGACGCCAGCGACGTGTCCTTCACCAGCGAGATGAAGGTGTTGGACAGCGGGGGCACCGACACGCGCGCAGCCTGCGGGAGGATGATGCGGGTGAGCGCTCGCGAGCGGTTCATGCCGACCGTGTACGCGGCCTCCCACTGCCCCTTCGGCACCGACAGGATCGCGGCCCGCACGATCTCCGCTCCGTAGCCGCCGACGTTCAGCGACAGGGCGATGATCGCGCTGGGCCACGGGTCGATCGTGATCCCGATCGACGGCATCCCGTAGAAGATGACGAACAGCTGCACGAGCAGCGGCGTCCCGCGGATGACCGAGATGTAGAACCGCGCGGCGTTCGACAGGACCGGATTGACCGAGATCCGCATCAGCGCGATCCCGACCGCGATCAGCAGTCCGATCGCGAACGAGATCAGCGCGAGGGGCACCGTCACCGTGAGCCCGGCGAGGGCGATCGGCCCCAGCGAACCCAGGAAGAGCTGCCAGACGCTGTCGGGAGAGTCCATCGGCTACTCGGTGACGTCTTCGCCGAAGTACTTCTTGCTGATCTCCGCCAGCGTGCCGTCGGCGCGGAGCTCGTCGAGAGCCTTGTCGACGGCGGCGACGAGGGTCTTCTTGTCCTTGGTGAACGCGAAGGCCTGCTTGCCGGCCTCATCGGTCTCCGCGGCGATCTTCAGCCCGGTGGGGCCGTCGGTGGTCTCGTAGTCGAGGAACGTGAGCTTGTCGTTGATGGTCGCGTCCACGCGGCCCTGGCGGAGCAGCGCGACGGCCTGCGCCCAGCCCTCGACGCCCTCGACCTTCGCCCCCGACTCCGTGGCGAGGTCGTTCCAGTTGCTGGTCAGCGACTGGGCCGTCGTCTTGCCCTTGAGGTCGGCGAAGGAGCTGATCGAGTCGTCATCCTCCTTGACCACGATCACCCCGGGCGACACCGTGTACGGGGTGCTGAAGAGGTACTGCTTCTCGCGCTCGTCGTTGATGGTGACCTGGTTGGCGATCACGTCGAAGCGACCGGCATCCAGCCCCGCGAAGATCGCATCCCACTGCGTCTCCTGGAACTCGACCTTGAGACCGAGCTTGTCGCCGACGGCCTGGATGATCTCCACGTCGTAGCCGGTCAGGTCGCCCGTGCCGCCGTCGGCGTGGAAGCTGAACGGGCGGTAGGTGCCCTCGGTGGCCACCGTGAGGGTGCCGTCCTTCACGAGTCCGAAGTCGGCGCCCTCCGCGCTCGACGAGCTGCTCGACGCCGGTGCGGTGGAGCCGCTGCAGGCGGTGAGAGCGGATGCTGCGAGGACGAGTGCCGTGACGGCGATGAGGCGACGGGACATGTGCTTACCCTCCTGGGTGCGTGAGCGCGGATGCTGTGCGCGCGTTTTCGAGCGAATCTCACCCTATGCACGAGTCCGCGATATGTCGCATCTCGTGACGTTCCGTGTCGGGGTGCCAGCCTACTCCAGGACGCAGAAGAGCCCCCGCCGTGACGGCGGGGGCTCTTCGAGAGCGAATCAGGCTCAGATGGCGTTGACGTCCAGCGGGATGCCGGGGCCGAACGTGGTCGACACCGCACCCTTCTGGATGTAGCGGCCCTTGGAGCTGGACGGCTTGAGGCGGACGATCTCCTCGAGCGCTGCGCCGATGTTCTCGTTCAGCTGCTCAGCGGTGAAGGACGCCTTGCCGACGACGAAGTGCACGTTGGCGTGCTTGTCGACGCGGAACTCGATCTTTCCGCCCTTGATCTCCTCGACGGCCTTGGCCGTGTTCGGGGTCACGGTGCCGGTCTTCGGGTTCGGCATGAGTCCACGCGGACCCAGGACCTTTCCGAGACGACCGACCTGGCCCATGAGCTCCGGGGTGGAGACGGCCGCGTCGAACGCGGTCCAGCCGCCGGCGACCTTCTCGATGAGCTCGGCGCCGCCGACCTCGTCTGCACCAGCGGCGATCGCAGCCTCGGCAGCGGGGCCGGTGGCGAACACGATGACGCGGGCGGTCTTGCCGGTGCCGTGGGGCAGGATGACGGTGCCGCGCACCATCTGGTCTGCCTTGCGGGGGTCGACCGAGAGCTTCAGCGCGACCTCGACGGTCGAGTCGAACTTCGACGAGCCGGTCTCCTTCGCCAGGGCGACAGCCTCAGCGGGAGTGTAGAAACGGTCTGCCTCGATCTTCTCGGCGGCAGCCTTGTAAGCCTTGGACTTGGTAGCCATGATTATTCTCCTCAGCCCTCGACCGTGATGCCCATGGAACGGGCGGTGCCGGCGATGATCTTCGAGGCGGCCTCGATGTCGTTCGCGTTCAGGTCGGCCTGCTTGGTCTCGGCGATCTGACGGACCTGGTCCTTGGTGATCTTCGCGACCTTGACGGTGTGCGGGGTGGCAGAGCCCTTCTGGACGCCTGCCGCCTTCTTGATGAGCTCCGCAGCCGGCGGGGTCTTCAGGATGAAGGTGAAGCTGCGGTCCTCGTAGACGGTGATCTCCACGGGGATGACGTTGCCGCGCTGCGACTCGGTCGCGGCGTTGTACGCCTTGCAGAACTCCATGATGTTGACGCCATGCTGACCGAGCGCGGGGCCGATCGGCGGCGCCGGGTTGGCTGCACCGGCGTTGATCTGAAGCTTGATCAGGCCGGTCACCTTCTTCTTCGGTGCCATTCTCTTTCCTTTCGTCGAATCGGATGCCGAGGCATCCGCTTCTCCCACGGATCCGGCCTCTCCGGATCGTGGTCGTCTGCGCGCACGCCGAAGCGGCACACAAACCACATGAGTCTACCCGATGCGCACGCCCATCGCGACTCGGCTGCTCCGCCCTCCCCTCGGCCGCGCGCGAACGTGCGGAGAGGATGCCGGCACACGCACGAACGGCCGCCCCGGAAGGGACGGCCGTTCGCGGCGAAGCGTATGTCAGATCATCTTGGTGACCTGGTCGAACGACAGCTCGACCGGGGTCTCGCGCTCGAAGAGGGAGACGAGCACCGTGAGCTTGCCGCTCTCGGGCTTGATCTCGCTGATCGAACCGGGAAGACCCGCGAACGAGCCCTCCTTGATCGTGATGGTCTCGCCGACCTCGAAGTCGACCTCGGCCTGCACGGGGCGCGCGACGGCGAGGCCGCCCTTGGCCGCGATGTTCTTGGCGGTCGGGACGTCCTTGACCTCGACGAGCGCCTTCAGCATGTTGAAGGCCTCCTCGAAGCGCAGCGGGGTCGGGTTGTGCGCGTTGCCGACGAAGCCGGTGACACCGGGCGTGTGGCGGACGACCGACCAGGTGTCTTCGTTGAGCTCCATGCGCACCAGCACGTAGCCGGGGATGCGCACGCGGTTGACCATCTTGCGCTGGCCGTTCTTGATCTCGACGACGTCCTCCATCGGGACCTCGATCTGGTAGATCTCGTCCTCGACCTCGAGCGTCGACTTGCGCTGCTCGATGTTCGCCTTGACCTTGCGCTCGAAGCCGGCGTAGGAGTGGATGACGTACCACTTGCCGGGGAGCATGCGGAGGTCCATGCGGAAGGCCTCGTACGGGTCCTCCTCGGCGTCCTCGTCGGATGCCTCATCCTCGTCGTCGGCGCCGAGGTCGGGGCCGTCGTAGGGAGCGATCTCCTCGGCCGCAGCGGCCTCGAGGTCGGCGGCCTCCTCGGCCACGGAATCGTTGAGGACCTCAGCGGCAGCCTCAGACTCAGCCGCTTCGTCCAGGTTGAGAGCGTCGTTCACGATCGCGTCCGCCTCCGGGTCGTCGATGTCGATGTCGATATCGTCTGCAGCGCTGTCGTCGCTCTCGTCCTCATCTTCGATGTGGATGGCGACGTGCTCGGCCGAGGTGACCGAGAACTCCTCCGCTGCGAGGACGTTGCCCTCCTGGGCTTCGTCCTCCTCGCTGGACTGCTCTGCAGCGGTCGCCCAGTCGGCGTCGTCGGAATAGCGTTCAGACACGTTGTTTCTTCTCCAAGTGTGCGGCCGAAGCCGCGGGGCATCAAGTGCCGGGAACCCCGAACACCACGTGCGTCAGCCACGCGAACAAGGTGTCCAGTCCGTAGACGATGCCCATGACGATGAGAACGAAGACGAGCACCACCGCGGTGAACTTGATCAGCTCCTTGCGGGTCGGAGTGACGACCTTGCGGAGCTCAGCGATGACCTGGCGGAGGAACAGGGCGATGCCGCCGAAGAACCTGGCGAAGAAGCCGCGCTTCTTCTCACGGGTGGCACCGGCCGCGACGACTTCGCCGCGCGGTTCGTCCTGATCCATCCTGAATGTACCTTTCGTGTGTCAGCGTTGCGCTGACGCGCAGGGCGGACAGGAATCGAACCTGCAACCTGCGGTTTTGGAGACCGCTGCTCTGCCAATTGAGCTACCGCCCTAGAGACCGGTTGGTCTCGGGGTCGTCATCCGCCGCCCTCCTCCGCGCACTGATCGGTGGATCGGGGCACAGCGAAAGATTGCAGACAACAACTGCTCCACCAGCATACGGCATCCGCGCGGCGCTCTCGAACCGCTGCTCCGAATGCCGTTGTTGTTAGGCTCGGCAGGCGGGTGTATGCGGAGGGAGCCCACGTGAGCGCAGAGGTGCAGCAGTTCCAGGTCGATCTGCGCGGCGTCGTCGACCTGCTCAGCAGGCACATCTACTCCAGCCCCCGCGTCTATCTGCGAGAGCTGCTCCAGAACGCACGCGACGCGATCACGGCCCGCAGGGACGTCGACGGGGCGGGCGGACGCATCACGATCTCCCCCCTGACGGATGCCACGGGCGAGTTCGTCCTGCGCGACGACGGGGTGGGTCTGACCGCATCCGAGGTCGCCGATCTGCTCGCCACCGTGGGGCGCTCCTCCAAGCGCGACATCTTCGACATGCCCCGCAGCGACTACCTCGGCCAGTTCGGCATCGGCCTGCTGAGCTGCTTCATGGTGGCCGACACGATCGTGATCCGCTCCCGCAGCGCGCGCGGCGGTGCCTCCGTCGAGTGGACCGGCAGCGCAGACGGCACCTTCCAGGTCGTCGAGATCGATGAGGAGCTGCCGATCGGAACCAGCGTGCACCTCGTGCCCCGCTTCGACGCCGACGAGCTGCTCCGTCCCGCCGCCGTGCGCGAGCTCGCGACGACCTTCGGCGAGTTCCTCCCTGTGCGGGTCACGGTCGACACCCCGTCCGGAGAGATCGACATCACCCGCCCTGCACCCTTCCTCGCCGGAACCCCCGAGGACGCGGTGCAGTACGGTCGCAACCTGCTCGGCGCCGGCCCCCTCGACGTCATCGAGCTCGCGGAGCCCGCGACCGGCACCCGCGGCCTCGCCTACGTCCTCCCCTTCGCCCCGCCGCCGGGCGCCAGGCAGGCGACGCGCATGTACCTGGGGCGCATGCTCCTCTCCGAGCGCGTCGACGACGTGCTGCCGGACTGGGCGTTCTTCGTGCGCGCGGTGGTGGATTCCACCGGCCTCGCCCCCACCGCGAGTCGTGAGTCGCTCGTGGAGGACGCGGCCCTCGAGCGCGTCCGCGAGCAGCTCGGCGCCGGCATCCGCCGCTGGGTGCTCGAGCTCGGCCTCAGCGAGCCCCACCGTCTCGCGCAGTTCGTCGCGATCCACGAGGTCGGGCTGAAGTCCCTCGTGCGGCACGACGAGGAGCTCGCGAAGTTCATCACCCGCTGGCTCACGCTGGAGACCACGCACGGCACCATGCGCATCGGCGATCTCGCCGAGAGGTATCCGCACGTGCGCTTCGCCGCCACGGTCGACGAGTTCCGCCAGGTCGCGGGCATCTCGCCGAGCTCCGAGATCCTGGTCAACGGCGGCTACCTCTTCGACGCCGACCTCGTCCGCCTGCTCCCGGAGCTCTATCCGGGGGTCACGATCGAGCAGGTGGACGTGACGGGCGAGCTCGACAGGCTCGACCCTCCCCCGCTCGACGACCGTGAGGCCGCGGTGGCGCTGGAGTCCCGCGCCGGCTCCGTGCTCGCGGCATCCGGTTGCGCCGTCGTCGTCCGCTCGATCGATCGCACCGACCTCACCGGACTGTACGTCGCCGACCCCGAGGTGCTGCGCGCCATCGATCGCAAGCGCACCAAGGGCATCACCGGGTCGCTGTGGGGCGGAGTGCTCGACCGCATCGACTCGACCGTCTCCTCCACCCGCGACGACGATCTCAGCGCACGTCTGTGCCTGAACTGGTCGAATCGCGTCGTGCGGGCGCTCGTGCGCGTGCAGGACGACGCGGTCTTCGCCCGCACGGTGCAGCTGCTCTACATCCAGGCGCTGCTCGCCGGCCACCATCCGCTGTCCGACGCGGACCGTGCACTGATGACCAGCGCACTCGCCGATCTCGTCTCGCTCTCGGCGGGCATCGAGGGCGATGCGATCCCCTTCGAGGGCTACTGAGCCCCTCCGCACCGCGCACACATCGAGAGAACCTCCGAAAGGCACCCTCATGGCACGTCCCAAGAAGCGCTTCCAGCAGCTGCTCGAGGAGATCGACCGCACCCCCTGGGGTCCGGCCGAGCAGGCCCTCGTCTCGGATGCCGTCGCGCTCGCGCTCGAGATCGGCGACGAGCGGCTCGAGTACGAGGCGCGGATGCGGCAGACCGCGTCCGCGAACATGAACGGCGCCACCGACGTGATGCTGAACTCGTTCGCCTGGTGCCTCGCGCACCACGACGCCGACCCGCAGCGCTTCCCCGCCGACCTCGACTACGGCGGCGCCGACCTCATGTGGCAGTTCAAGTGGATGGCCTCGGCGCTGCGCTCCTCCCCCGCGTTCTCGGTGGAGCAGATCTCCGCGGTGCTCGACGACATGGAGGCGCACTACCGCACGGCCGGCCTCGGCCTCAGCGGGGTGCTCACCGCGCGCTTCGAGGACGCGTGGGATGCCGGCCGCATCGACGACGCCGAGACGCTGAGGGTGCAGCTGGAGGCCACCCCGCGCGACGAGCACAGCCACTGCGACGCGTGCGGACGCAGCCAGTTCGCCGGGTTCTTCGCCGACACCGACCGCGACGACGAGGCCATCCGGCTCGTCGAGGAGATGATCGAGGGCGGATTCTCCTGCGGCGAGGAGCCCGAGCACGCTCTGTCGCGCGCACTGCTGCCGTATCTCCGCGCCGGACGACCCGATGACGCGAAGACCGCCCACCTGCGCAGCTACCGCCTCGCCAAGGACAACCCCGACAACCTCCGCATCGTCGCGAACAACATCGTCTTCGCCGCGATCACCGGCAACGAGGCCCGTGCGCTCACCATGGTCGAGCGGCACATCGCGTGGCTCGCCCACGACGGCCTCAACGTCGATGCGCACTTCGCCGCGCTGGCCGCGTTCGCCCTCGCCCTCGACCGCGTCACCGCGGCCGGCCACGGACAGACCCCCGTGCGGGGAGCGGATTCCGCCGCCCTGGTGCCGCTGTTCGGCGAGCACGAGGGCGTCTGGAGCGCCGCCGAGCTCGCCGCCGCATCCTGGACCGCCGCCGAGCGCATCGGAAGCGCCTTCGACGAGCGCGACGGCACCGACGGCCACGCCCGCAGCCTCGCGCGCATGCGAGCCCTCGGTTCCGTGCAGTACGACGTGCCGATCCGCTCCGACGCCTTCGTGGAGACGGCGCCCGCCTCGACCCCGCTCGACGCCGACGGCTGGTTCGAGCGCGCCATGAACCTCGGACAGTACGGGGCGGAGAAGGAAACACTCGACGCACTCGGCCGCGCGCTGGAGAGCGAAGATCCCGCCAAACGCGCCCAGCTGCTCTCGATGCGCATCGGCATCCTCGTCGCCCTCGATCACGCCGACAAGGCCGCAGAGGTGCTCCCCGCCCGGCTGGAGGCGCTGCGTGCGGCGGGCCTGAGCGCGCAGGCCGACCTGGAGGAGCGCCTCGGCCTCGCCACCTTCGGCCTGAACACCCCGGAGAGCGCGGAGGGCCTGGAGCGCGAGCTCGGAGCCGATGACGGCCTCCCCGCCTGGTCTCGCGGAGACCTCGCGCTCAGCCGCGCATCTCTGCACCTCATGGCCGACGAGACGGATGCCGCGCTCGACCTCGCCGAGCGCGCCGCGCGGCACTTCGCCACGGCCGACGACGCGCGCCTGTCGAACACGACCACGCTGGTCGCGCTGTCCGCCGTGCTGGGCAAGGGCGACCTGGAGGCCGCGTCCGTGCTGCTCGAGCGGTTCCTCGCGCAGGACGACCTCAGCATCGGCCATCGCGCCCGTGCTCTGCAGACGCGGGCGAGGCTGCGCGGAGGCAACGAGGAGTACGCGCTGGGTGCGGCGGACGCCGACGAGGCCTGCCGACTGCTCGCCGGACTCGGCGCGACGTCGGCCCTCGGTTCGGCGCACCTGCTCGCGGGAGCGCTCTGGGAGGACGCCGGGGACCCCGAGAAGGCGCTGGCCCGCTACCGCGTGACCTCGCGGATCGCCGAGCAGGAGGACGGCGATCGCGCGGGGGCGGACTTCCGCCTCGCGCGCGCCATGCTCGCGGTCGGCGACGCGGAGGAGGCCGCCGAGCTCTTCGGCACGGTGCTCGAGCGCGAGGAGCAGGGTGAGGTCCCTGCAGGTTCGCGCGCGATGACCGCCTCCATGCTCGCGCGGGCGCTTTCTGCCGCGGGTGAGTTCGGGCAGTCCGTCGGCGCGTACGGATACGCCGCCGAGCTCTACGGCGAGGCCGAGCAGCACGCAGACCAGGCGCTGTCGCTGCTGGAGCGGGCGAAGATCCTGGCCCGGTTCGACGAGCACGACGATGCGATCGAGCTGCTCGAATCGGCATCCGAGATCGTCCGGAAGGACCCCGAGGCCATCGGCACGCTCGCCGACGTGCTCCACAACCTCGGCCAGGCCTACGGCGGACGTCAGGACGAGCGCGCCTTCGCCCTCTTCGACGAGGTGGCGGCGCTCGCCCAGGAGCACGACGCCGGATGGCTGCTCGCCGACGTGACCGACTCGCGCGGCCGGGCTCTCGGCAGCCTTGGGCGCATCGACGAGGCCGTCGCGGCGGCGCTGACGGCATCCGATGGCTTCGCAGGGCTCGGAGACGTCGGGTCCGCGGGCGGTTCCGAACTGTTCGCCGCCCGGCTGCTCGCCGGCAACGAGCGCGGCGCCGATGCCGTGCCGCTGTACCGGGCCGCGCTCGATCACGGTGCGGAGTTCCCGCAGCTGCGCGAGGTCGCGGCTCTGGAGCTGGGCACGCTGCTGGAGTCCCTGGGTCGCACGTCCGAGGCCGCCGAGGTCCGCGCTCTCCTCGACTGACGCACACGCCCCGGCTCGGTACGGGCGCGCATGCCACGGCGTGCACCCTTGTCGCGTCGCGCGCTCTCGAGCCGGCGTGCACCCTCGTCGCGTCGCGCGCTCTCGCCCATAGTCGAGAGGTCAGACTCAGCGGGGTTCGGCCCCTCTGATCAGACATTCACGACCCTTCAGCGCCCACGTGCGGCGGAGAGGAGCACCCGCCGCACCCGTGCGACGATCGCCGTCGTGTCGTCGAAGTCGCGCCTCGTCACGGTCACCACTCGATAGCCCAGCGATTCCAGCTCCGCGCGGCGTATCTGATCTCGGCTCCACTGATCGGGGTCGCGATGGTAGTCGCCGTCGTACTCGACGACCACCTTCTCGTCGCGATAGAGCATGTCGACGCGAGCGACGAAACGGTCGCCGTCGAAGACGTCGACGTTACACTCCGGCGCGGGAAGACCGGCCTCAACGAGGACCACCCGCACCATCGACTCCCGAGGGGACTCCGATCCGCCGTCGCACAGTTCCCGCGCCCGCCTTCGGCGCTGCGAGCCGCGTCCTCCGACGAATCGCGCATCCGCGGCCCGGAGGTCGTCGAGCGAGGCACGCGGATGCCGTCGGCTGAGCACGGCATCCGTGATCGCGACGAACCGGCCGAGCGGCTGCTCGTGCGAGAGGTCCACCCAGAGTCGGGGCACCGCGAGCAGCGCGATCCCGCCGGACTCGGCGACATCGTCGTCGGACACCAGCAGCCGGCTCCCCTGCACCTCAGGGCGGCGGATCCGCGTCTGCGACACTGGCACGCCGACGCGAGGTCTGCTCCAGGCTGCAACCTCATCTGCGTTCGACAGCGGTAGATGCCAGAGCGCCGCCGCCGTCACTCCGCAGGCGAACGCATGCGGAGGCAGTACGTCCATGAGCAACCGGAGCCGCGTCAGCTCATCGAGAGGCCGTCGCGCCCGCGCACCGTGGAAGGGCCGCGAGAGGTCTTTCGCGCGCAGACGTCCGACACTGATCCCGCGAGCGCGGGCAGCGGGCACGGTGAACGCGACGGGGGTACCGGGCGGGAGCGGGGAAGGGCGCATGCTCAGAGCCTGTCGCGTCTCCTATGGCCCTGCGGGTTCTCCACAGCATCCGTCGCGTTCCGCACTCTTTCGCTTTCTGTGGACGAGAAGCGAGAGGCCACGAACTGCGGGGTGCGGGCACGCGAAGGCCGCACTTTGCGGCCTCTCACCATCCGCGACCCTGGGCGCGCTCTTCCTGCCACGCTGGCGGGAGCGCGAAAGGTCAAGAACTGCGGGATCGCCAGGCACGGATGCCGCAATTTGCGGCCCCTCAGAGAAGAAGAGCCCCCTCAGAGAGGACGCGGGGTGCGCGGGGACACGCAAAGACAAAAGGACTCAGGGGCAAGAGACGCAGAGACGCAGAGACGCAGAGACGCAGAAAGGGGGTGGATGCCGGCATCCACCCCCTCCTCGCACCGGTCAGGCGACGCGGATGAGCTTCTTGTTGACGAATTCGTCCGCGGCGAGGTGGCCCAGCTCGCGGGCGGTGCCGCTGCGCTTGACTCCGCCGAAGGGCAGCTCTGGACTGTCGGCGAGGACGAGGTTGACGTAGACCATGCCCGCCTCGATCTTGTCGGCCACACGCTCCGCCTGCTCGGCATCCGTCGTGAAGACGTACGAGCCGAGGCCGAACGTGGTGTCGTTCGCGAGCGCCACGGCGGCGTCCTCATCCGCGACGCGGTAGACGACGGCCGCCGGACCGAAGAGCTCCTCGCGGTAGACGTTCATCTCGGGCGTGACGTCGGCCAGCACGGTCGGCGCGAAGAACGCCCCCTCACGGGTTCCTCCGGTGAGCAGGGTCGCGCCCTGCTCCACGGCCTGGTCGACCTGCTTCTGCAGGTTCTCGGCCGCGACCTCGGAGGCGACGGGGCCGAGCACCGTGTCGTCGAGCGTCGGATCGGTCGCCTCGACCGCGGCCATCGCCGCCGTGAACTTCTCCACGAAGGCGTCGTACAGGCCGTCGACGATGATGAAGCGCTTGGCGCCGTTGCAGGCCTGACCGTTGTTGTCCAGACGCGCGGCGACGCCGGCCTCGACGGTCGCGTCGAGGTCGTCCGTCGACAGCACGATGAACGGGTCGGACCCGCCGAGCTCCAGCGCCACCTTCTTCAGGTTGCGTCCGGCGATCTCTGCGACCGCCGCGCCGGCGCGCTCCGAACCCGTCAGCGACACGCCCTGCACGCGCGGGTCGGCGATCATCGTCGCGATCTGCTCGTTCGTGGCGAGCACGCTCTGGTACGCGCCCTTCGGGAAGCCCGCGTCGTGGTAGATCGCCTCGAGAGCGGCCGAGGACTCCGGGCACTGCGGCGCGGGCTTCAGCAGGATCGTGTTGCCCACGATCAGGTTCGGCGCCGCGAAGCGCACGATCTGGTACGCCGGGAAGTTCCACGGCATGATCCCGATGAGCGGACCGAGGGAGGAACGGCGGATGAGCGCGGACCCGTCGCCGAGGATCGCGATCGGCTGGTCGGCCATGATCGCCTCGGCCTGGTCGGCGTAGTACTCGGCGATGTCGGCGGCGAAGTCGACCTCTCCGAGCGCGGCCTCGCGGGGCTTGCCCATCTCGCGCACGAAGATGTCGGCCAGCTCCTCCCGACGCTCGCGGTGCAGCTCGGCGGCGCGACGGAGCAGAGCAGCGCGCTCCGCGACCGTGGTGCCGCGCGACCACTCCCGGTGCGCGCTGTCGGCGGCGGCGAGCGCCTCCTCGACCTGTGCGTCCGTCAGCGTCGGGAACGACGCCAGCGTCTCTCCGGTGGCGGGGTTGATGACTGCGTAGTCGACCATTTCTCTCCTCGTCTGAGCCGTCCGGTCAGGAGACCGGGATCAGCGTGTACTTGGTGGACAGGTACTCGTGGATGCCCTCGAGACCGCCCTCGCGGCCGACGCCGGACTGCTTGACGCCGCCGAAGGGTGCGGCCGCGTTGGAGACCACGCCGACGTTCAGGCCCATCATGCCCGTCTCCAGGTCGGCGATCATCCGCTGACCGCGCTGCAGGTTCTCGGTGAACACGTACGACACCAGGCCGTACTCGGTGTCGTTGGCGAGGCGGACCGCCTCCTCCTCGGTCTCGAAGGTCGCGATCGCGAGGACCGGGCCGAAGATCTCCTCACGGAGGATCGCGCTGCCGGCGACGACGTCGGTGAGCACGGTGGGCTCGTAGAAGCTGCCGGCGCCGTCGAGCGCCTTGCCACCGGCGAGCAACGTCGCGCCGCGGTCGACGGCGTCGCCCACGAGCTCGGCGGCCTTGGCGACGGCATCCGCATCGATGAGCGGGCCGATCGCGACGCCCTCCTCAGTGCCCCGGCCGATCTTCATCGCATTGACGCGCTCGGTGACCCGGCGGCCGAACTCGGCGGCGACGTCCTTGTGCACGATGAAGCGGTTGGCCGCCGTGCACGCCTGACCGATGTTGCGGAACTTCGCCGCGAGGGCGCCCTCGACGGCCTTGTCCAGATCCGCGTCGTCGAAGACGACGAACGGGGCGTTGCCGCCGAGCTCCATCGAGACGCGCAGCACACCCTCGGCGGCCTGGGCGATGAGCTTGCGACCCACCTCGGTCGATCCGGTGAACGACAGCTTCCGCAGACGCGGGTCGGCGATGATCGGTGCCGACAGCGCGCTCGAGCGCGAGGTCTGCACGACGTTCACGACACCGGCCGGGAGACCGGCCTTCTCGAGCAGCGAGGTGAAGAACATCGTGGTGAGCGGCGTGAGTGCCGGGGGCTTGATGACGACCGTGCAGCCGGCGGCGAGAGCGGGCGCGATCTTGCGCGTCGCCATCGCGAACGGGAAGTTCCACGGCGTCACGAAGAACGAGGGCCCGACCGGGCGCTGCGAGACGACCATGTTCCCGGTGCCCTCCGGGTTGATGCCGTAACGACCGCTGATGCGCACGGCCTCCTCGCTGAACCAGCGCAGGAACTCGCCGCCGTAGGCGACCTCTCCCCTGGCCTCGGCGAGCGGCTTGCCCATCTCGAGCGTCATCAGCAGCGCCAGGTCCTCCTTGTGCTCCTGCACGAGGTCGAACGCGCGGCGCAGGATGTCGCTGCGGGTGCGGGGCGCGGTCGCCGCCCACGACTCCTGAGCCGCCACGGCGGCATCGAGCGCGCGGATGCCGTCGCCGGGCGTCGCGTCGGCGATGGTGCGGATGACCGCTCCGGTGGCCGGATCCTGCACGTCGAAGGTGCCTCCGGTCTCGCCGTCGATCCACTGACCGCCGATGAAGAGGCCGGTGGGGATGCTGTCGAGCAGCGCCTGCTCTGTCTG
Source organism: Microbacterium sp. LWH10-1.2 (assembly GCF_038397765.1). NCBI lineage: Bacteria > Bacillati > Actinomycetota > Actinomycetes > Micrococcales > Microbacteriaceae > Microbacterium > Microbacterium sp. LWH10-1.2. Next base: position 446,155 of record NZ_CP151638.1, on the reverse strand, counting down.
AGTGCTCATGGGTTCTCTTTCTGTGGGGTGCGGGCAGAGGGGTGTCAGCGGCGACGGGCGCTCGGCGGGGCGTCCACGCTCAGCGTCTTGCCGCGGAAGAATTCGGGATTGACGATCCGCTGGACGAGCATCAGCACGGCGCCGAAGACGAGCAGGCCGACGCCGATGAAGAACACGATGCCGATGCCGCCCTCGCCGTTCGCATCGGCGCCGATGGCGATCGATCCGAAGTCGGGCGCGAGGCTGTCGATCGCGGTGACCACGAAGAGCACCAGCAGGATGACTCCGCCGACGAGGGGGCTCGCGAGCTTGAAGAAGAAGTCCTTGCCCGAGTCGAACCACTGGTGACGGAAGTACCACACGCACGACAGCGCGGTGATGCCGTAGTAGAAGCAGATCATCATGCCCAGCGCGAGGATCGTGTCCCACAGCGCATCCTCGCTGAGGAAGCGCATCACGGCGTAGAACCCGCCCGCGACGATGGCGGACGCGATCGTCGCGAATCCCGGCGTGAAGAACCGCGGGTTGACCCCGGCGAATCGCTGGGGCACCGCCCCGTAGTGACCCATCGCCAGCAGGGTCCTGGCTGGCGAGATGAACGTCGACTGCAGCGACGACGCCGAGGAGGTGAGCACGGCCAGCGAGAGCAGGAACGCGAGGCCGCCCATCACCGGACCAGACAGCGCGAAGAACACGTTGCCGCCGATCTCCTCGTTCATGAGCCCGAGGCCCTTGTCGCCGATGCCGGAGTACATCAGGCTGCTGACCGTGAGCAGCAGGTAGATCGCGATGATCGAGAGCACCGTGAGCATGGCCGCGCGTCCGGGCGTGCGCTCGGGATCCTTGGCCTCCTCGTTCATCGTGAGGGTGACGTCCCACCCCCAGAACATGAAGACGGATGCGGAGAGCCCCATCACGATCACCGACAGGCCGCCCTGGATCGCGAAGGGGTTGAACCAGGAGAGCTCGGGCATGTGCGGCTCGAAGGCACCGCCCTGGACGGTCTGGACGATCGCCATCACGGCGAACACCACGAGGATCACGATCTGGAACGCCACGAGGCCGTACTGCAGCTTCTGCGAGGTCGAGACGTCCCGGTACGACACCCAGGCGGCGAGAGCGACGAAGATGAGGCACACGGCCACGTTCACGAACGGGTTGCGGGTGATCTCGGCGATGGCCTCGTTGCCCGAGATCTGCGAGATCAGAAGGAAGAGGAAGTCGACGGCGATGCCGGCGAGATTGGACAGCACCAGGATCGTCGCGACGATCAGACCCCACCCGGCCATCCAGCCGACGTACGGGCCGAAGGCCCTGGTCGCCCAGGTGAAGCTCGTGCCGGAGTCGGGCATGGCGTTGTTGAGCTCTCGGTACCCGAAGGCGACGAGCAGCATCGGGATGAATCCGAGCAGCAGGATCGCCGGAACCTGGAATCCGACGGCGCCCACTGCGCCGCCGATGCCGGCCGTGTAGGTGTACGCCGGGGCGATGCACGAGATGCCCATCACCAGGGCGCCCATCACGCCCACGGTTCCGACGCTCAGTCCCTTGCGCGAGATCCCGCCGGTCACCGGATGCTCGGCGTCGGGCGCCGCCTCACCGGATGCGGAGGATCCGGGGCCGGTGGGGAGCAGAGGCTTCGTCGACTCGCTCATGGGTCACACTCCTTCCGCGCGGGTGCGCGGGACGACGATCATGGGAACGGGCAGCACGTGCAGCATCTTCGCCGCCGTGGAGCCGAGGAACAGGCGTCGCGGCTGCGCGAGCCGTGAGGATCCGACGAGGATGACCTCGCCGGGCAGCCAGGACAGGTTCGCGACCGCGTCCTCGACGCTGTCGCCGGGGGCCTCTTCGATCACGGCGCCGAGGTCGTCGGGCAGGATCTCCTTCGCGACCGCGAGCACGTCGTGCGCGTGGGCGTTGCCGACCAGGCGGATCGCGCCCGTGTCGAGCCCCGGGGGCACGTCGAAGGGCACCAGGGAGACGAGGCGGAGGTCGGTGCCGGTGTCGGCGGCGATGGACGTCGCCTCGTCGAGCAGGACCTCGGCGCCCGGCCGGGTGCCGACGGCCACCGTCACGCGCGGGACGACGTGGTCGTCCTCCTGTGCGGCGCCTGCGGGTGCCAGCGCCACCGGGATGGTGGACGAGTGCAGCAGCTCGGAGGCGACGCTGCCGAGACGATGACGCCCGAAGAGGCCTCCGCCCGCAGCTCCGACGACGATCAGTCGAGCGCCGAACTCCTCGCCGGCGGCGATGAGCCCCTCGGCGAACGACTCGCCGAATCGCACGTGCCCCGAGCGGGTGAGGTTCTGCGGGAGCGCCATGATGGCCTCCGACAGCCACTGCTTCGCCTGCGCGCGGATGTGGTCCTCGTAGGCGCGCTCCGGCGGCACGATGGGACTGCGCGTGCCCTCGGAGGGCAGCACGATCACCAGGTGCAGGGAGGCGCCGAGGCTGCGCGCCAGGCGCGCGCCCAGAGCCGCGGCATCCGCTCCCGCGTCCGTCGCCGTGTAGCCGACGACGATGGTTCCGGCCATCAGCCGGCGTCGCGGCTCGCGGCCACGATGTTCGACGCGGCGAGGTGGCCCATGCGGATCGCCCCGTCGACGTGCTGGTAGCCGGCGCCGGCCATGTCGCTGCACGCGAAGTGCAGGGGGCCGACGGCCGCGCGGAGGTCGGCGCCGTAGCGGTGCAGGCCGCCCATGTCGAAGCTGGCGGCGTAGGCGCCGCGGGTCCACTCCTCGGTGCCCCAGTCGCTCTCGTAGTAGACGACCGGGTTCTTGGCCTCGGGGCCGTAGTAGTGCGACAGCGACTCGAGGATGCGCTCCTTGCGCTCCTCAGCCGAGAGCGTGAAGAGGTCGTCGGCGTTCTGGTCGCTGACGAAGCCGACCAGGGTGCCGCGCTCGTCGCCGTGGTTGGTGTTGTCGTACGCCTCGTGCGACAGCTCGTAGGGGCTGAAAGCCGTGCCGCTCAGGCCCTGCTCGCGCCAGAACGGACGGTCGTAGACCGCGTGCACCTTGATGACGAAGCCCATGGAGATGTGCTGGTGCATCTGGTGCTGGCGGCGCGGAAGCGCCGGCACGAAGGAGATGCGGTTGTAGAGCACCGGCGCGAACGCGAGGATCGCATAGCGGGCCTTGACGGTGAGCTCGTCGGTGGTCGCGACGACGCCGGAGTCGCTCCACTCGAGGGTGCGCACCGGCTGGTTCAGGAAGACGTCGTCGCCGAGACGCTCTGCCAGCAGCAGCGGAACCTGCTGGAGACCGCCCACGACGCGCTTGTCGAGGATGAAGTCGGCGTCGACGAGGTTGGAGTACGAGCCGGCGGAGGACGCCATCAGCAGCGACTGCAGCAGCGAGAACGAGTGCGTCGGCTTGGTGAGCATCGCGGACCCGGTGGCGAAGGCGAGGTTGCGCACGGCTTCGTCATCGTCGGTCTGCTGGCGCAGCCACGCGTCCCACGTGACCGAGTCCCACTCCTTGGCACGGGGGTGCGCCCAGGGCTGGTCGGGGTCGATCTCGGCGACCATGGCGTCGAGACGCTCGGTGATCTCGGCGATGACCTTCTCGGTCTCGGCCGACACGGGGAACATCTCCCCCGTGAAGCGGTGCACCTGGCCGTCGGGGCCGACGTACACGCTGTCACCCTCGCGATAGCGGCTGTAGGTCTCGAGGCCCAGCTCCTCGATCGTGTCCTTCAGCGCATCCTGGTCGGGAGAGACCCACTGTCCGCCGATCTCGAGCATGGCGCCGTCGATGACGTCGGTCCAGAGACGGCCGCCGATGCGGTCGCGCGCCTCGAGCACGGCCACAGAGAGGCCGGCCTTGCGCAGGTCGTTCGCGGCGGTGGTGCCGGCGGCTCCTGCTCCGATGATCAGTACGTCACGGGTGATCTCAGCCATGGTGCAACTCCTTCGTTGGAACGGTTATGCCGGCCGCGACTCGAAATCCCCCGACACGAGTCGCGACCGGACGTCTGTTGTGCGCCTGGGCCGCGCGAGAGCGCGACCCGTTGTGCGCCTGGACCGCGCGAGAGCGCGATCCGTCTCACGCAGGGTGGGCCGCGAGCGCCGCTGCGACGACGTCGATGCCCTCGTTCAGAAGGTCATCGCCGATGGACAGCGGCGGGAGGAAGCGGATGACGTTGCCGTAGGTGCCGCAGGTCAGGACGATGACGCCCTGTGCGATGCAGGCCTTGGCGACGGCCGCGGTGAGAGCGGCATCCGGAGCCTTGGTCTCGGGGTTCACGAACTCCGCCGCGATCATCGCGCCGTGTCCGCGGATGTCGCCGACGCGGGCGTCGCCCTGCTGGATCTCCGCGAGGCGGGCCTTCAGGATGTCGCCGATCTCGCGAGCGCGCTCGATCATGCCGTCGTTCTCGAACACGTCGATCGCGGCCAGCGCCGCGGCGCACGCGATCGGGTTGCCTCCGTAGGTGCCGCCGAGGCCACCCGAGTGCGAGGCGTCCATGATCTCGGCCCGGCCGGTGACCGCGGCGAGCGGAAGTCCGCCGGCGATGCCCTTGGCCGTGGTGATGAGGTCGGGCTCGATGCCGAAGATCTCGCTGGCGAACATGGCTCCGGTGCGGGCGAAGCCGGTCTGCACCTCGTCGGCGATGAAGACGACGCCGTTGGCACGGCACCAGTCGACGATCGCGGGGAGGAACCCGTCGGCGGGGACGATGAAGCCGCCCTCGCCCTGGATCGGCTCGATGATGACGGCGGCGAGGTTCTCTGCGCCGATCTGCTTCTCGAGCTGGAGGATCGCGCGGGCCGCAGCCTCTGCGCCGCTGAGTCCGTCGCGGAAGGGGTACGACGCGGTGGCGCGGTACACCTCGGGCGCGAACGGTCCGAAGCCGCTCTTGTAGGGCATCGACTTGGCGGTCAGCGCCATGGTCAGGTTGGTGCGGCCGTGGTAGCCGTGGTCGAAGGCCACGACGGCCTGGCGGCCGGTGTGCTTGCGGGCGATCTTGATCGCGTTCTCGACGGCCTCCGCGCCCGAGTTGAACAGCGCGCTCTTCTTGGCGAAGTCACCGGGGGTGATGCGGTTGAGCGCCTCGGCGACGCCGATGTACGACTCGTAGGGCGAGACCATGAAGCAGGTGTGGGTGAACTGCGCCGCCTGGGCGGCGACGGCTGCGGCCACCTTCGGATGCGCGTTGCCCACGGTGGTCACGGCGATGCCGGAGCCGAGGTCGATGAGCGAGTTGCCGTCGGCGTCGACGACGACGCCTCCGCCTGCGGCGACGGCCGCGACCGGAACGGTGTGTCCGACGCCCGCCGCCACGGCATCCGCCTTGCGGGCGAGGATCTCGGCGGAGCGGGGGCCGGGGAGCTCGGTGACGAGGCGACGCTCCTGGGGGAGCTCGGGTCCGCCGAGGGGAACTGCTACAGCTGCGGTGTCGAGGAGTGCCATGCCGCGAGCGTATTCCGGGTCCGGATGCCGCTGCATTCGCCGAACTGTACAATCTGTGGAGAAGATTCTCCGGAGTGTACATCGAAGGAGCGCCGTGCCCACCACAACAGAGCACCCCGCGCTGCGCGCGCTGCTCGCCCGCCGTGACCTGGGGCTGGCCCTGGTGTCCGCGGAGGAAGCGTTGCCGGAGGGCGCGCTCGACCGCCCGCTGCGCTGGGTCCACAGCTCCGATCTCGCCGATCCCACGCCGTTCCTCTCCGAGGACCTGGCGCTCCTGACCACGGGGACGCAGTTCGACGACGAGGCGAGCATCGACACCTATGTGGGTCGGCTCTCCGACCGCGGCGTGCTCGGCCTCGGCTTCGGCACCGAGGTGCACAGGGCCGGCATCCCCGAGGAGCTGATCGCGGCGTGCGCCGCACGAGGGATGCCGCTGTTCGAGGTCCCGTACCGCACCCCGTTCATCGCGGTCGCGCGGGCGCACTCCGAGGCGATCGCCGCCCAGGCGTACGCGCGCCGCTCGTGGGCCCTCGACACGCAGCGGGCGCTGGCCCTGGCCGCGCTGCGCCCGCACGGACTCGACGCGACGATCGCCGAGCTCGGCCGCCGGCTCGATGCGTGGGTCGGAATGTACGACGCCGCCGGTGCGCTCACGCTGTCGCATCCACGCGAGGGCATCTCGCCCGAGGTGCTCTCCGGGCTCGGCGGGCAGGTCGTCGAGGTGCTCACGCGGGGCCTCGAGGCCGGCCAGTCGCTGAGCATCGACGGACAGACGTTCATGCTGTTCACCGTGGGGCGGGGCGGACAGCTCCGCGGGGTGATCGCCCTCGCCGTCGATGCGATCGACTCCGAGGCGCGCACCGTCGTGACGTCGGTGATCGCCATGGCCGGCCTCGCGATGGAGCAGAGCGAGCAGCTCGCCCGCAGCCGCAGACGCCTGCACACGCAGCTCCTCGGATCGCTCCTGACCGACGACCCGGCCCTCGCCAGGAGGGTGCTCGGCGGTGTCCCGCAGGCGCCGATGGTCGTCGCCGTGGCCTCCGACGCCCCCGCGGGGCCTCTCGTCGACTGGTGGGAGCGCCGCCGCGCAGACCACGGCACGGCGTCCTTCGTCGCCGAGTCCGTCGAGGGGGTCGTGATGTGCGTCTCCGCCGGAGACGAGCACCTGTTCGACGACGCGGCCTCGCGGTTCGGCATCCGCCTCGGGGTCTCCGAGCCGGAGTCGTACGATGCGTTCACCCGTGCGCACGCGCAGGCCCTGACCTCACTGCGCCAGCAGGGCGACGTCGGCGCCTTCCGCTACGCGGACACGGTGGGGTCGAGCATCCTCAGCGCCCTCGCGACCGACGAGGCGCGGCTGGTCGCCGAGTCCCGGCTCGCCCCGCTGCGCGACCACGACGCGGCGACGGGCAGCGACCTGGAGCACGCGCTGCGGACGTGGCTCGAGCACGACGCCCGCGCCGAGCCGGCGGCGCTCGCGCTGGGCGTGCACCGCCACACGCTGCGTTCGCGGATCTCGCAGGCCGGTGTCCTGCTCGGAATCGACCTGGGGTCCTTCCCCGCCCGCGCGGAGGCGTGGACGCTGCTGCAGACCGCGCGGGACTGAGGTCAGCCGCGCGCGTCGAGGGCGTCGAGCAGCGCCGCTGCCGTGCCGGTGAACTCGGGGCCGTGGCCGGGGAAGATGCGGGTCTCGGGGAGGTCCCTGAGCCTCTCCAGACTGCGGCGGGTCTCGGCGGTGTCCTCGCTGAAGGGGGCGAGTCGTGCCCCTCCCTCCCCCGTGAGCACGTGGCGGGTGGTGATGGCGTCGCCGAGGAAGAGCGCGTCGACGACCGGCACGCGGATCGCGGCCGACCCCCGCGTGTGACCGGGGGTCGCGATGAACTCTGGGCGCCCGGGGAGGTCGAGCACGTCGCCGTCGGAGACGGCGTGCAGTTCGAGCGGACGCTGCGTGCGCAGACCTCCTCGGCGCAGCGTGCTCCAGAGGAACCGCAGCACCGGACCGAGGCGCCACTCCCCGGCCTTGACCTTCTTGGTCGTGCGGCCCGTCGCCAGGTCCTCGTCGAGGCCGAGGATGTGGATCGGGATGCCGTGCTCTGCGCGCAGCTGCTCGGCGATACCGATGTGGTCGACGTCGCCGTGGGTCAGCACGATGCCGCGGATGTCGGAGAGCGAGCGCCCTGCGTCGCGGAGTGCGGCGCGGAGCATGCCGAGGTCGCCGGAGAGTCCGGCGTCGATGAGCGTCACGCCCTCGTCGGTCACGACGGCGTGGATGGCGATGATGTCGTCGCCGATGCGGAGCAGCTGTGCGGTCATGTTGGCTACGATACATAGCCTTGATGGCTACAGTCAATAGCCATATGCTGGGGGCATGCCCGCACCGCAGAGAGTGAGCACTCCCGAGCTCGTCGCCGCCATCCGATCCATCGCCGAGCGCGACGGACTGGATGCCGTCACCATGAGCGCGGTCGCGGCATCCGTCGGCGTCCGCGCGCCGAGCCTGTACAAGCGCGCGGCGAACCGGCACGAGCTGCTGCGCCTCGCCGCCGATGACGCGGCGACCGAACTGGGCGAGGAGATCTCGGCCATCGCGGCGGCGTCGGACGAGCCGCGGGACGTGCTGGCCGGAGCCGCCCGCGCGCTGCGGGCACTGGCCGCGCGCTCCCCGAACATCACCACGCTGCTGTTCTGCGCCCCCGCACCGCTCGCGACCCCCTCGCCCGAGACGATCGCTCCGCTCATGACCATGCTGCTCGACACGGTGCGCCGCATCTCCCCCGACGATCCGCTGTCGTCCGCGCGCACCCTCACGGCGTGGGCCTACGGCTTCAGCACGATGGAGCAGAACGGCGGCTTCCGCCAGGGCGGCGACGTCGACACCGCATTCGAGCACGGCCTCGAGATCGTGCTGCGCGGCATCGGGGCGTGACCCGGGCAGGACGGATCCGCTCAGTCCTGCCCGGCGAGCACCCGCCGGCATCCGGCGATGTCGCGCTCCGACTGCGCGACGAGCTCGGCCACGTCGGCGAAGCGCAGGGTCGGCCGCAGGAAGGCGATCAGCACGACGTCGAGGCGCCGCCCGTAGAGGTCGAGGTCGACGTCGTGCACGTGCACCTCGACCCTGCGGGGCCGCTCCCCCGCGAACGTGGGGTTCGTGCCGACGCTGACCGTGGCCGGCATCCGCGGATCGGCGCCGTCGATCCCCACCCTGGCCGCGTAGATGCCGTCGTCGGGCAGGTCGGCGCCGTCGCAGGAGAGGTTCGCCGTGGGGATGCCGAGCCCCCTCCCCCTGCCGTCTCCGGGGATCACCTCGCCTGCGATCGACCGGGGGTGCGGCGGGTTCACTCCCCGATCTCGGAGGTCGCGATCGTGCGGTAGCGGCTCTGATGGAACACGAGCGGCTCGACCTCGCCGAACACGCTGATGTCGGCGATCTCGTACAGAGCGATCTCGTGGTCTCCGCCGTCGAAGGTGCTGTGCAGGCGGCAGGTCAACCAGAGCGCCGCGTCCTCGATGAGGATCGCGCCGCCGTCGGTCGCGCGCCACCCGTGCTGGCCGAAGCGGTCACCCTCGCGGGAGGAGAGCATGCGGCTCAGCGGCTCGTGGTGGGCGGCGAGGACGCTCATGCCGAGCTCGGGCACGGCCCGCAGCACCGGCCAGGTCTTCGACGTGCGCGCGGCGCTGATCGCCACGAGCGCGGGTTCCAGCGAGATCGACGTGAACGAGTTGACCGCCATGCCGACGGCACGCCCTTCCACCTCCGCCGCCAGCGCCACGACGCCGGTCGGGTAGATCGAGAAGGCCCGACGCAGGGCGATATCGCGGGGAAGGACTTCGGGCGCCGCAGTCGTCATTTCGGGTTCCTTTCATTTAGTCAACTTTGACTAGTTCAGATTGTACGTAACTTTGACCATGCAAACAAGCCGATTCTCGACGATCGAGCCGTTAGCATGAGGGCATGTCGACCACCCGCCTCGTCGTCCTCGGCGCCGTGAAGCAGTTCCAGCCCGTGCACGGCTACTTCCTCCGACGCGAGCTGATGACCTGGCACGTCGACGAGTGGGCGCACATCCAGCCCGGCTCGATCTACAACGCCCTGCGCGCCCTCGAGGTCGACGGCTACGTCGCCGAGAGCGGCACCGAGACCGAGGGCAAGCGCCCCGCTCGCACCACCTACCGCATCACCCCGGCCGGGGAGGTGGAGCTGCAGCGGATGCTGCGCGAGAACCTCTGGAACGTCGCTCCGTTCGACACCCAGGCGATCATGACGATCGCCTCGTTCATGTTCGTGCTGAGCCGCCAGGAGGTCATCGCGGGCCTCGAGCACCGCCTCATCAAGAGCGATGCCATCATCACCGCCAACGGCTTCGACGTGCAGGACACGCTCCGCTCGGAGACGACGCCGAAGTACGTCCGAGAGATCTTCGACCTCTCCACCGCCCGGCTCACCGCAGAGAAGCAGTGGCTGCTCGATCTCCTCGACCGCCTCCGGCAGGGCGAGTACGTGTTCGCCGGCGAGGAGCCCGCGGCGGCCGCAGCGGACTAGCCCACACCTCGGCGCTGAGCGCGCGGCGCTCAGCGCGTCGCGACGAGAGCGGCCAGAGCCGCCGGAGCGAGCGCGGTGGTGTTCGCGCCGCGGTGCAGCGCCACGATCGCCCCGGCAGCGGATGCCGTGAGCAGGGCCTCCTCGATGGCGACGCCGGCGGCGAGCGCCGCGGCGAGCGCTCCGCAGAACGCGTCACCGGCTCCGGTCGTGTCGACGGGGTCGATGGGGAACGCCGGGATGCGCAGCACGGGCTCCCCCGCTCTGTGCAGCTCGACCCCGTCGCCGCCGCGCGTGAGCACGATGGTCTCGGCGCCCGCCGCGTGCAGTCGATCCGCGCCGCCGAGCTCCGCGCATTCGGTCTCGTTGACGATGAGGACGTCGACGAGGGCCAGGAGCGTGAGTGCGGACTCCGCCGCCGGGGCCGCGTTCAGGAGCGTCCGCGCACCGGCGTCCCGCCCGGCCCGCAGCGCCGCGTCGACGGTCTCCGGCGGCACCTCGAGCTGGGCGAGCACCACGGCGGCCCCGGCGACGCCGGACACGGCGTCCTCGGCGGTGAGCTCCTCGTTCGCACCGGCGGCGACCACGATGCTGTTGTCGCCGTCAGGCAGGGCCAGGATGTGCGCGACGCCGGTGGGGACGGCATCCGTCCTCCGGAGGCCCGCTGCCACGCCCGCGTCCACGAGCGTCCGTCGCAGCAGGTCTCCCGCCTCGTCGGCGCCGACCGACCCGCAGAAGCGGACGTCCGCGCCGCTGCGGGCCGCGGCGACCGCCTGATTGAGGCCCTTGCCTCCGGAGAAGCGGCCGGCCGCTCGTCCGAGCAGCGTCTCGCCGACGAGCGGGGGGCGCGCCACCTCGACCACGAGGTCGAGGTTCGCGCTCCCCACCACGGCGACGCCGGAGAGGCTCTCAGACACGCGAGAGGGCCCCCCGGTACGACGACCCGGTGTGCGACTCCGCCAGAGCAGGACTCGACGTGCCCATCAGCCGCTCGCGCAGCGACTGCGGCTCGCTCGAGGGCTCCGCGATCGCGCCGCGCTCCTTGAGGATCGGCAGCACGTGCTCGATGAAGTCCGCGGTGGAGGCGGGCGGGATCACCGGCGAGAAGAGGAAGCCGTCGAGATCGGCCCCCTCGGCGAGCTCGATCATGCGGTCGGCGATCTGCTCGGGCGTGCCCACGATCGGCCGCGCTCCGACGCCGTGCGCGTGCCAGTCGCCCAGCACGTCTCCGACGGTCTTGTCGGCGAAGCGCGCGACCTGGGTCTGCGACAGCTCGGTGCTCAGCTCCGCCATCGGCGTCTCCGGCGCGTACGACGACAGGTCGAGGCCCGTGAACCACGCGTAGGAGGCGACCGTGACCTCGGGGTTCTGCGCGTCGGCGACCTCTGCGTAGGTGCGCCGCGCCTCCTCCTCGGTGCTTCCGACGACGGCGGCGAAGGCCGACATGATCTTCACCTCGTGCGCCGCGCGGCCGTTCTTCACGGCCTCCTCGCGGATCGCGACGGAGTGGGCGCGGAGCTGCTCGACGCTGCCGGCGCCGACGAAGATCGCCTCGCCGTGCTTGCCGCCGAACTCGCGACCGGCGGGCGATGCCCCGGCCTGGAACAGCACGGGGGTGCCCTGCGGCGAGCGCGAGGTGTTGCCGTAGCCGTGCGAGCGGAAGTACGGGCCGTCGTGCGCGATGCGGTGCACCTTCGACGGATCGGCGAAGCGGCCGGACTTGTCGCGTTCCAGCGCGCCCTCATCCCACGCCTGCTCCCACAGCTTGTAGACGACCTGCATGAAGTCGTCCGCCATGAGGTAGCGCTCGTCGTGCCCGACCATCGGCACGCCGAACCCCTGCACGGCCGTGTCGGCGGTGCCGGTGGTCACCACGTTCCAGCCGATGCGCCCGCCGGACAGGATGTCGAGCGTCGCCATCCTGCGCGCGAACGAGTACGGCGGCTCGAGCAGCGTCGAACCGGTGGCGACGAGCCCGAGCCGGGTGGTCTCGGGGATCAGCGCCCCGAGGATGATCGCGGGATCCAGGCGGGGCAGGTCGAGTCCCTCCACCGAGCAGATGTCGGGGCGCTCCCCTGCGACGTCAGCCCACCCCCACGCATCGGCGAGGAAGAGGAAGTCGAAGCCGGCGTCCTCCGCCATGCGCGCGGTGTCGCGCCAGTAGTCGAGCGTGTCGAAGAGATAGCGCCCGTTGGCGGGGTGACGCCAGGTCGCGGTTCCGGAGTCGTTCGCCTGGGCGTTCTCGAAGAGGCCGAGGCGCAGCTGCTTGACGGTCATGTGCGTGCCTTCCTTGTGGGTGATGAGGGTCTCCGGGCATGCCGGAGGAACCCGGGAGCGGAGCATCCGCCCCCGGATCGGAGTTCGCGGGCGTCAGCCCTTCGCGGTGACCTCGCCGTCGCTCCACCACAGGACGCGCTTGCGCACGACCGCGAGGAGCACGATCAGGAGGACGCCGAGGAGGCAGAGCAGGGCGATGCTGGCCCAGGTCACCGGCAGGTTGGCCTGCGCGGCCGACGTCGTGACGAGCGAGCCGAGACCGGCCTGCTGACCGGCGGCGACGAACTCCGCGACCGCGGCGCCGACGACGGCGAGCGGGAGCGCGATGCGGAGCCCCGCGAACACGTACGGCATGCTCCCCGGGAGGCGCAGCTCGCGGAAGATCTCCCACCGCGAGGCGTGCAGCGTCGTGAACACGTCGAGCGCGCGCTGGTCGACGTCGCGGAGACCGGCGAGCGAGTTCACCAGCATCGGGAAGAACACCACGAGCCCGGTGACGATGAACTTCGGCACCATGCCGAAGCCGAACGCCACCACCAGGGCGGGGGCGATGGCGACGATCGGGGTCACCATCACGATGATCACGAGCGGCATCACCGCCTTCTCGATGATCTGGAACTCCGCCATCACCACGGCCAGCAGGAATCCGGCGAGGATGCCGGCGGATGCGCCGACCACGACCTCCAGCAGTGTGACGAGGAAGTTCGACCAGTACATGCCCGCGTCCCCGGCGAGGCTGGCGCCGATGTCCTGCAGCGCGGGGAGGACGTAGGGGTTCGACCAGGCGACGAGCTGCCACAGCGTGGCCGCGATCGCGAAGGTGATGAGGGTGGGCAGCCACGCTCCCCACCGCAGCCAGGAGGGGATGCCGCGGCGCGGCGTCTCCCGCAGGCGGGCGGTGGCGAGGGTCGCCGTGGTGTCGCGGATCGTCATCTCAGACATGGGCCTTCTCCGTCTGCGCGCGCAGCGCACCGCGCACGATGCCTTCCAGTTCGCGGAACTCGTCCGTCGCGTACGCCTCCTCGGTGCGGGGGCGCGGCAGGTTCACGTCGATCACCTGCGCGATGCGGCCGGGGTGGGCGGCCATCACCACGATGCGGTCCGAGAGCATGATCGCCTCCGGCACCGAGTGGGTCACGAACATGACGGCCTTGCGGTTCGACTGCCAGAACTCCAGCAGGGCGATCCGCTGCAGGTCGCGGTTCATCTCGTCGAGGGCCGAGAACGGCTCGTCCATCAGCATGATGGCCGGGTCGAACACGAAGGCCCTGGCGATGGCGGCGCGCTGCTGCATGCCTCCGGAGAGCTGACCGGGGTACTTCGACATCGCCTTTCCGAGACCGAACGTCGACAGCAGCTCCTCGGGGTCGCGCAGCGCGCGCCCTCCGTTGGCGCCGCGGTTGATCCGCAGCGGCAGCTCGACGTTCTCGCGCACGGTCTTCCACGGCAGCAGGGCGGGAGACTGCGGCACCAGCCCGATCTTCTTGTCGCGGGATGCCGAACTCACGCTCTCCCCGTCGATCGTGACGGTTCCGGAGTCCGCGTCGATGAGACCGGCGACCACCTTGAGGAGCGTCGACTTGCCGCATCCGCTCGGTCCGATCACGGAGACGAACTCGCCCATGCCGATGGTGAGGCTGACGTCGTCGAGCACGGTCACCCGCGCCCCGTCCACTCCGAAGGTCTTGGTGACGCCGGTGACCTCGACGCCCGCTCCCTGCGAGGCGGCCATCACTTCGCCGGCCAGATCAGCTCGTCGCCGTCGTAGAGGTCGGCCACCAGGTCGACGTCCATCATGTCGGCGATCTTCGGCAGGCCCTTGACGTCACCGTACTTCTCGACGAGCGCGTACTCGGGCTTCCACATGGCCTCGGTCTGCACGCCGGGGTGACCGCCGGTGCTGGTGCGCACCCGCTCCGACTCGACGGCCCAGGTGCGGGCGAGCTGGTCGCGCGGGAACGCGGCGCCCTGGTTGTTGTCCTCGGCGAGCTTCGCGAGGGTGTCGATGCACGCGTCCGACTCGTCGAGGCAGTACTGCAGGGCCTTGAGGCTGGCGCGCATGAAGTCGGCGGCGACCTCGCGGTGCTCGGAGAGGAAGCGCGAGTTGACCTCCATCACGTTGTAGGTGCCCTCGACGCCCTCGTCGGCGGGGAGGAACTCGCTGAACGGGAGGTCCTGAGCCTTGAGCGACTCCGGCTGGTTGGAGGCGTAGCCGACGATCGCGTCGACCTGCTCCCGCACGACGACGGTGGGGTCGTAGTTGGTCATCTTGACCATCTCGACCTTCGAGACGTCGACGCCGGCGTTGTCGAGCATGGCGGAGGCGATCGGGGTGAGGTTGATGAAGTAGCCCAGCGACCCGCCCTCCAGATCCTTCAGGCTCGTGAGCTTCTCGTTGCCGAAGATCGAGAAGGGAGAGGTGGTTCCGTAGGTGGCCACCGCCGTGAGGTTCTTGCTGTTGGCGGCGGCGAGCATGACGTCGGATGCCGAGCCGAGCGCGGTGAACTGCGCCTGCCCCGATGCCACGAGCTGCTGCCCGTTCGCTCCGGAGGCGTTGATCTCGACGTCGAGGCAGAGGTCGTCGAAGTAGCCGAGCTCCTTCGCGAGGAACACGTCGAGCTGACCGGCGCTGGCCGAGTAGCCGTAGCCGGAGATGTAGGTGATGGTGCCGGCATCCTGATTCCGCTGGCAGCTGTCGGCATCGACAGCTGCGTCTGCGGGGGCGGTTCCGCTGCCGGGGCTCTGTGCGGAGCATGCTCCGAGGGTGAGCGTGGCAGCGAGAACGCACGTCAGGGTGGCAGCGATGCGGATTCGGGTTTCCGCGGGGGAAGTAGCCATGAGGGTCCCTTCTCGGCCGTTCGTCGTTGATGGCTCGTCGAAAGTAACATAGTCAAGATTGACTAAGCAAGATCAAACTAAACTTTGACGAAGCGATGACGCCTCCCGTCGCGAAAGATCCCGGTATCAGACGTCGATACCGGGATCTTTCGAGACGGGAGGGATACCGGGAGCGGATCAGCGCGGAGCGTGCGCCTCCAGGAACTCGTACACGTCGGTCGTGTCGACCCCGGGGAACGCACCCGTGGGCAGCGTCGCGAGCAGGGTGCGCGGGGTCTTGACGTTCGGCCAGGCGTTCTCGCGCCAGCGCTCCTCGAGCTCGGCGGGAGCGCGACGGCAGCACACCTCGACCGAGTGCTTCGAGACGCCGCGGTGCGGGGTGTCCCGCCCGACGAACCACTTGGTGTCGTCGAAGCGCACGCCGACGCTCACGGAGTGCAGCCCCTCGCTCGACGCCTCGACGCGGGCGGTGCACCAGTACGTCCCGTTGCCGGTGTCGGTGTACTGGTAGTACGGGTTGAACCGGTCGTCCTCGTCGAACACCACGCGGCTGGTCCACTTCCGGCAGCACATCTGCCCCTCGATCGCGCCGAACCGGTCGGTCGGGAAGTTCACGTCGTCGTTCTCGTAGGCCTTGGTGATGGTGCCCGACTCGTGCACCTTGAGGAAGTGCACGGGGATGTCGAGGTGCCGGGTCGCGAGGTTCGTGAAGCGGTGCGCCGCCGTCTCGTACGACACCGAGTATGCGTCGCGCAGGTCCTCGATCGAGATCGCCTTGCGCGACTTCGCCTCCGTCAGCATCGGGACGACGTGCCCCTCCGGCATGAGCAGGGCGCCGGTGAGGTAGTTCGTCTCCACGCGCTGGCGGAGGAACTCCGCGTAGCTGCGCGGCTCTGCGTGCCCCAGCATCCGGCTCGACAGCGCCTGCAGCACGGCCGTGCGGGCATCGCCCTTCGCCTGCGCGCGGCTCGAGAGGTACAGCCTGCCGTTGGCGAGGTCGGCGACGCTGCGCGTGGTCTGCGGGAGGTCGGGGGCGTAGTGCAGGGTGAAGCCGAGGTAGGCGGCGATCTCGGATGCCGTGCGCTGAGTGAGCGGACCGCCGGAGTGGCCGACTGCGGTGAGGATCTCGGACGCTTTGGCCTCGAGGTCGGCGAAGTGGTTGTCCTGCCGTCGCATGAGGTGACGCAGCTCGACGTTCGCACGCCTGGCCTCCTCGGGCGTCGCCGCCCTCTCGTCCTTGAGGCGGTCGATCTCGCCGTGCAGAGCCAGCAGCGCCTTGAGGGCATCCGTCGGCATGCTCTTGGCGATGCGGAAGGGCTCGATGCCCAGCGCCTGGAACGTCTGCCCCTTCATCGCGCGCTCCAGCGCGATCTCGATCGCACTGCGCTCGTCGAGCGGCTCCCCCTCCAGCAGCGCGTCGATCGTGACGCCCAGTGCGCGCGCGATCGCCTGCAGCTGCGTGAGCTTGGGCTCGCGCTTGCCCGTCTCGATCATCGACATCTGGCTCGGCGCGCGATCGACCGCCGCGGCGAGGTCGTCGAGGGTCATCCCGCGCGCGGTGCGGAGCTGGCGGATGCGGCGGCCGATCGTGAGGGCGTCGGCGTCTTCTTCGACGGCTGAGGTGGTCATGTCGGCGATTCTGTCACAGAAACAGAATTTCCGTCGATCTTCACTCCGGATTTGGTGAGTTCAGGTCGTGAACTTCACGCAGAGTGGTCTCAAGCCAGACGGCATCGCAGCCGGATCGTTCGAAGAAAGGACTTCTGATCATGAGCACTCCCACCGTCACCGCGCCGATCCAGACGGCGCAGCAGGGTCCGGCGATCACGGTCGCAGGTCCCATCCGCGATCGCTACGACGAGATCCTCACTCCGGATGCGCTCGCCTTCCTCACCGAGCTGCACCACCGCTTCGGCGGCCGTCGCCATGACCGGCTCGCCGACCGGATGCGCCGCCGCTTCGAGATCGGCAACGGCCACGACCCGCGGTTCCGCGAGGAGACCGCGCACATCCGCGAGGACGCCGACTGGCGCGTCGCCGGCCCCGGCCCGGGCCTCGAGGACCGCCGCGTCGAGATCACCGGCCCCACCGACCCGAAGATGACCATCAACGCCCTGAACTCGGGCGCCCGGGTCTGGCTGGCCGACCAGGAGGACGCCACCAGCCCCACCTGGAAGAACGTCGTCGAGGGCCAGCTGTCCCTGCGCGACGCGATCCGCGGCGAGCTCTCCTTCACCTCCCCCGAGGGCAAGGAGTACCGCGTGACCGCCGAGCGGACGCCCACGATCGTGATGCGCCCTCGGGGCTGGCACCTCACCGAGAAGCACATCGAGTTCACCGACCGCGCAGGTCGGCGGATGTCGGCATCCGGCTCGTTGGTCGACTTCGGCCTCTACTTCGTGCACAACGCGCTGGCTCTGATCGAGTCGGGCCGCGGCCCGTACTTCTACATCGCCAAGCTCGAGTCGAGCGAGGAGGCGAAGCTGTGGGACGACATCTTCAGCTTCAGCGAGGAGTACATCGGGATCCCGCACGGCACGATCCGCGCGACCGTGCTCATCGAGACGCTGCCCGCGGCGTTCGAGATGGACGAGATCCTGTACGAGCTGCGCGACCACTGCGCCGGCCTCAACGCCGGTCGCTGGGACTACATCTTCTCGATCATCAAGAACTACCGCGGCCGCGGCGCCCGGTTCGTGCTCCCCGACCGCAGCGAGGTCACCATGACGGTGCCCTTCATGCGGGCCTACACCGAACTGCTCGTGCAGACGTGCCACAAGCGCGGCGCATACGCGATCGGCGGCATGAGCGCCTTCATCCCCAACCGTCGCGACCCCGAGGTCACCGCACGGGCGATCGAGAAGGTGTCGGCCGACAAGAAGCGCGAGGCCGCGGACGGCTTCGACGGCACCTGGGTGGCGCACCCCGACCTGATCGCCACCGCGCAGGCCGAGTTCGACGCCGTGCTCGGCGACCGGCCGAACCAGGTCGACCGTCTCCGCGAGGACGTGTCGGTCTCGGCATCCGACCTGCTCGACCTGCACATCGGGCGCCCGATCACGGCGCAGGGCGTGCGCGACAACGTCTCGGTGGCCATCCGCTACCTCGAGGCCTGGCTCCGCGGGCAGGGCGCCGTCGCCATCGACAACCTGATGGAGGACGCGGCGACCGCCGAGATCAGCCGCTCACAGGTGTGGCAGTGGATCCACCAGGACCGCACCACCGAAGACGGCACCGCGATCACCGCGGAGTACGTCGAGGGCCTGATCCGGGAGATCCTCGCCCAGGCCACGCGGTCGGCGGGAGACCGCTTCGACGACGCCGCCGACGTCTTCCGGGAGGTCGCGCTGCACGAGGAGTTCCCCACCTTCCTCACCCTGGGCGCCTACTCGCGCTACCTCATCGAGAACAACTGACCCGCTCATCACACCACCACGAAGGACTTGACATGACTCAGTACCAGGACGACATCGACGCCATCCGGGCGCTGAAGGAGGAGCACGGCTCCCCCTGGAACGCCATCGACCCGGAGTCCGCCGCACGGATGCGCGCGCAGAACAGGTTCCGCACCGGGCTCGAGATCGCGCAGTACACCGCCGACATCATGCGCCGCGACATGGACGAGTACGACGCGGACTCCTCGGTGTACACGCAGTCGCTCGGCGTGTGGCACGGGTTCATCGGGCAGCAGAAGCTCATCTCGATCAAGAAGCACCTGAAGTCGACGAACAAGCGCTACCTCTACCTCTCCGGATGGATGGTCGCCGCGCTCCGCTCCGAGTTCGGGCCGCTGCCCGACCAGTCGATGCACGAGAAGACCGCGGTGCCCGCTCTGATCGAGGAGCTGTACACGTTCCTCCGCCAGGCCGACGCCCGCGAGCTCGACCTGCTCTTCACCCAGCTCGACGCCGCCCGTGCCGCCGGCGACGAGACCGCGGCGGAGTTCATCCAGTCGCAGATCGACGACTACGAGACCCACGTCGTCCCGATCATCGCCGACATCGATGCCGGCTTCGGCAACCCCGAGGCGACGTACCTGCTCGCGAAGAAGATGATCGAGGCGGGCGCGTGCGCCATCCAGATCGAGAACCAGGTCTCCGACGAGAAGCAGTGCGGCCACCAGGACGGCAAGGTCACCGTGCCGCACGAGGACTTCCTCGCGAAGATCAACGCGGTCCGCTACGCGTTCCTCGAGCTCGGCATCGACAACGGCATCATCGTCGCCCGCACCGACTCCCTCGGCGCGGGGCTCACCCAGAAGCTCGCCGTCTCGCAGGAGCCCGGCGACCTCGGCGATCAGTACAACTCCTTCCTCGACGTCGAGGAGATCTCCGAGGCCGATCTGGGCAACGGCGACGTGGTCATCAAGCGCGGCGACGCGCTGCTGCGCCCGAAGCGTCTCGCGAGCAACCTGTACCAGTTCCGCACCGGCACCGGCGAGGAGCGCGTCGTGCTCGACTGCATCACGTCGCTGCAGAACGGCGCCGACCTGCTGTGGATCGAGACGGAGAAGCCGCACGTCGAGCAGATCGCGGGCATGGTCGACGCGATCCGCGAGATCATTCCGAACGCGAAGCTCGTCTACAACAACAGCCCGTCGTTCAACTGGACGCTGAGCTTCCGCCAGCAGGCGTACGACCTGCTCGCGGAGCAGGGCGGCGACGTGTCGGCGTACGATCGCGACAAGCTCATGAGCGTCGAGTACGACGACACCGAGCTCGCGCGGCTGGCGGACGAGAAGATCCGTTCGTTCCAGCGCGACGGTTCCGCCCGCGCGGGGATCTTCCACCACCTCATCACGCTCCCGACGTACCACACGGCCGCGCTGTCGACGGATGACCTCGCGAAGGGCTACTTCGGCGACGAGGGGATGCTCGCCTACGTCAAGGGCGTGCAGCGCCGCGAGATCCGCGGCGGGATCGCCACGGTCAAGCACCAGAACATGGCGGGCTCCGACCTCGGCGACAACCACAAGGAGTACTTCGCCGGGGACGCCGCGCTCAAGGCCGGCGGTCAGCACAACACGATGAACCAGTTCAACTAAGGACCAGTCCGGACGACGGATCCGGATGCCCCAGGACGATGCCCCTCACCGCGATCCGGTGAGGGGCATCGCCGTGCCGGGGGCGGGCGGGCATAGCCTGGAGCGATGAGCGACGTGTGGACCGGCATCGCCGGCGAGTTCCTGCACCTCTACCCCCGCGGCACGCGCCTGCTCGCGGTGGCGGGAGCGGATGCCGAGCGCTCGCGAGCCGCGGCGGACGAGCTCGCCGATGCGCTGCGCGCGGCCGGACAGGATGTCGTGCGCACCCACATCGACGAGGTGGACCCTGCGCAGCTCCGCGCGGACGTCGTCGCCCCGTTCCGCGCCGAGCGGTCTCCGCGGGTGCTGATCGTGTCGGGCCCCGGCGCTCTGCTGAGCGAGGCGGCACGCGGCATGTGGAGCTACGCGCTCTGGCAGCTCGCCGGAGACGAACCCCCGCACACGGTGGCGGACGCCCTCGTCGAGGTGACCGATCCGCGGCATCCGTTCCGCCGCTTCGCGGACTACTGCGCGGCGCCCGCCTCCTACGGCGCCTGACGCCCGCGGGCACGTGGGGGCGTCATACCCGTCTCGGCTCCGCGTCTGCCGACGGCATCGACCGCCTCCGTCCGGCTGGGGACCGGACAGGCCCAGACTAGGCGTGAGGCGATGCGTGCGGGACGTCGTCGCGCAAAACGGCACCGCAGACTCGGAACCAGGCACGGGACGTCCGCTCTGGCACGCGATTCACGTTTCGCCGGCACCGACCGGTGACGACAGCCCCGACTGCTCGTCGCTGAGGAGCATGGCCTCGGCGAGACGCTCCTGCCGCGTGAGCGCCGCGAGGCGGAACGCCCGAGGGCTGAGCCCGATGTGGCGGCCGAACTGTGCGCGCAGCGCGGCAGCGTCCGCGAAGCCCGAGCGTTGAGCGATGACGGTGAGGAGATGCTCCAGCGCGAACTCGCGCATCTCCGAGGCAGAAAGAGGCAGCAGATCCACCTCAGGCTCCCGTCAGCGTTCGAAGAGAGCAGTACAGCAGATCAGCAGATGACTGACCTCCGCTGTCCCCCGAAAAGGGGACAGACATTTTGCTCGACTCAACCGTAGTGTGAATTTGCACCAGTAATTCATGACGGACGATAAACGCAGGAAGCACCTCCACCGGTGGCCTCACGACGTCCAAAAGTTCCACCTGGCGCGAACTCCGCGCAGAATACAAGCGAAATGAGAAGGATCTTTGAAGAAGTCAATATCCCTGCTTGCACCATTCGGCATCGCACTACTCGTTGCGAGTACACTCGGAGCCGTTCCCGCATCAGCCAATGATCAGGGACCAACGAATGACGCGTCAGAACTGACCCAGGAATTCTCAGGCGTCGTAGAGGAAATGAATCTCTCCAATGGAGTAGCCTCTCAACTTCTGAGCAAGTTCGACCGTCTTTCTGTCGCAGAGAAGGCGAACCTGGTGAGTGTTCTCGAAGGAGACAACCCTGCGGCAGCCTTTGAGGTCGGCGCCCCCGTCGTCACGACCACAATTCGACCTACCACAGAAACGGCATCGAACGCAGCAAAGACGGCGACTGCAGCCGCAGCGACGTACGAAGTCACGTCAAATTACAAGAACGACAATCTCCTGCTCGGAGTTGCCGTCGGCACATGGAATCTGAGATACAAGTATCAGACGGGTAGCGGCAAGGTCCTGAAGGATTATGAGTGCACCAACTGGTACTCGGGACTCAGCGGATTCTGGAACTTCAGCACTTCGTCAACTCATCGAGTGGCCGGAGGACAGGGGTACTGCACAGGAGTGTTCCGAGGTAGCCTCGTCTACCAAGGGTCCGGATTCACCATGAACAAGGAGATGGGCATGATCGTCAACGGCCCCGGCTTCGTATCTCGCTGGCTGAAGAACATCTAAGGAGCCCGTCCATGAACACTCAGCTTCAGGTTGCACCGCGGACCGAAACGCACTTCGCTCAAGCGACGTGGCTGATTCTCGGCGCCGCTTCGTGCGCGGTGCTTTCTCTCCTGTTCCCGGTGTTCCTCGTCGCGAGCGTGGTGTTGATTCCGTTCATTGTGATCGTGCTGCGTCGAAGCCGTAACGCAACGGCCCGGGTGATGCTCTGGATTGCATTGTCGATATCGATTCTGTCGGTTGTGTTCGGCACGGCGGTGACCCTGTCGCTTTTCATGGCGTCGGCATGATCACAGCACTCGGGACGGCACCCAGGATGAGATGCCTCGGTGACGTTCGCGACGAAGACGCCTGATCCCCAACGGCACCTCAGCGGTGACCTGCCCGGCCACCGATGAGGTGCCGTTGTGCGCGGCAGCCGCCGCCTCAGCGGAACGAGGCGGCGACCGAGTTTCGGTGGTAGTCGAACACGATGCTCGTCCGCGTGGAGGCGACGCTGGACTGCGCGGAGAGATGCTCCAGCACGAACTCGCGCATCTCCGAGGAGTCCGCGACCGCGATGTGCAGGAGGAAGTCGTCGTCGCCGCCGAGGAAGAACAGCTGGATCACCTGGGGCAGCACGCGCACCCTCTCCGCGAACTCCACGATGCTCTCCCTCCGCCCGCTCGGGCGCAGCGTCACGCCGATGATCGCCTGGAGACCAGCGCCCAGCATCCGCTCGTCCACGCTCGCATGGAAGCCGGTGATCACCCCTCTGTCGAGCAGGGATCGCAGTCTGGCGTGCGCCGTCGACGGGGCGACTCCCAGCTTGACGGCGAGCTCGGCGTTGGTCATGCGCCCGTCGGCCGCCAGCAGCCGGACGATCTGCGTGTCGACGGCGTCGAGGGCGGGGGCTCGCAGAGTGTTCGGCTGCGGGGCCGCGGAAGAGGTCTCCATCCGAATGATTATTCAGGATCAGGGTCTCTGTCGAATAGTCTTCAGGAAATCTTTCTGAACGCCGATGTTTCTGCGATTCTGGTGGACGCAGAAACAGCCGCCACCCGGAAGGATCCGATCGATGAAGATCGCCGTGCCCACTGAGGTCAAGAACAACGAGAGCCGCGTCGCGCTCACCCCGGCCGGCGCCGACCGCCTGGTCCGCGAGGGGCACCGCGTCATCGTGCAGTCCGGTGCGGGCCTCGGCTCGCGCATCTCCGACGAGGCGTATCGCCTCGCCGGCGCCGAGATCGTCGCGACCGCGGAGGAGGCCTGGACCCAGGCCGATCTGCTCATCAAGGTCAAGGAGCCCATCGCCCAGGAGTACGGCTTCCTGCGCCCCGACCTCACCCTCTTCACGTACCTGCACCTGGCCGCCGACCGCGCGCTCACCACGGCGCTCGTCGATGCCGGCACCACCGCGGTCGCCTACGAGACGGTGCAGCTGCCCGATCGCAGCCTGCCGCTGCTCGTGCCCATGAGCGAGATCGCCGGTCGGCTCTCCGTCACCATGGGGTCGTACTCCCTGCTGCGCTCGAACGGCGGCCGCGGCATGCTGCTCGGCGGCATCGCCGGCACGCCGCGTGCGAAGACCGTCGTGATCGGCGGCGGCGTCGCCGGTGAGCACGCCGCGGCCAACGCCCTCGGCCTCGGCTCGAAGGTCACCGTGATCGACATCTCCCTGCCGCGTCTGCGGGAACTGGAGCACCGCTACGGCGGGGCTCTGGAGACCCGGGCCTCGAACCGCTACGACATCGCGGAGGAGCTCGCCACGGCCGACCTCGTGATCGGCTCGGTGCTGATCCCCGGCGCCGCTGCCCCCAAGCTCGTCACCGACGACATGGTCGCCGCCATGAAGCCCGGCTCTGTACTCGTGGACATCGCAATCGACCAGGGCGGATGCTTCGAGGGCTCGCGCCCGACGACGCACGACGACCCGACCTTCGCGGTGCACGACTCGATCTACTACTGCGTCGCGAACATGCCGGGCGCCGTGCCCGAGACCGCGACGCGCGCCCTCACCAACGCGACCCTCCCCTACGTGTCGGCGATCGCCGGCAAGGGCTGGGACCGCGCGGCATCCGACGACGCCGCCCTCGCCAAGGGGCTGAACGTCCAGGGCGGGCGCATCGTGCTCGACGCGGTCGCCCAGGCGCACGGCCTCTGACCCGAACCCCGCGCGAGGGGTCGGAGATCGCGGCATCCCTGGTCCCTGACCCGGTGTGTCGCGACCCCTCACGACGGGCTGCCCCGCGGCCTCGTGGACTTCGTGCACGGATACGGAAAGTTCCGTCATTCTTATCGACATCCGGAGGATGCCGCGGGCGGCGGGCCGAGTACGCTTTTACCGTGACCGAACGCGCACCTCTCTCTCGCAAGCTGTCCGCCATCGCCGAGTCCGCGACCCTCAAGGTCGATGCCAAGGCCAAGGCTCTGAAGGCCGAGGGCAAGCCCGTCATCTCGTATGCCGCCGGCGAACCCGACTTCGCGACGCCGCAGTTCATCGTGGATGCCGCGGCCGAGGCCCTGGCCGAC
Source organism: Microbacterium sp. LWH10-1.2 (assembly GCF_038397765.1). NCBI lineage: Bacteria > Bacillati > Actinomycetota > Actinomycetes > Micrococcales > Microbacteriaceae > Microbacterium > Microbacterium sp. LWH10-1.2. The sequence goes on along the minus strand of NZ_CP151638.1, from coordinate 421,637 downwards.
CCCGCGAGCTACCGCTACACGCCGGCGGCCGGCCTTCCGGCGCTGCGCGAGGCGATCGCCGCGAAGACGCTGCGCGACTCCGGGCTCGAGGTCTCGCCGAATCAGGTCATCGTGACCAACGGCGGCAAGCAGTCGGTCTATCAGGCGTTCCAGGCCGTCGTGAACCCCGGCGACGAGGTGCTGCTGCCCGCGCCGTACTGGACCACGTACCCCGAGGCGATCCGTCTCGCCGACGGCACGCCCGTCGAGGTCTTCGCCGGCGCCGACCAGGACTACAAGGTCACGGTCGAGCAGCTCGAGGCCGCGCGCACCGAGCGCACCACCGCGCTCGTGTTCGTCTCGCCGTCGAACCCCACCGGATCCGTCTACACCGCGGAGGAGACGAAGGCGATCGGCGAATGGGCCGTCGAGCACGGCATCTGGATCATCTCCGACGAGATCTACCAGAACCTCACGTACGAGGGCGTCAAGGCCACCTCGATCGTCGAGGCCGTGCCCGAGGCCGCGAACCAGACCATCCTCGTCAACGGCGTGGCGAAGACCTACGCCATGACCGGCTGGCGCGTGGGCTGGATGGTCGGCCCCGCCGACGCCATCAAGATCGCGGGCAACCTGCAGTCGCACCTGTCGAGCAACGTGAACAACGTCGCCCAGAAGGCCGCGATCGCCGCCCTCAACGGCCCGCAGACCGAGGCCGAGAAGATGCGCGAGGCGTTCGACCGCCGCCGCCAGCTCATCGTCTCGGAGCTGTCGAAGATCGACGGCCTCATCGTGCCGAACCCCCTCGGCGCGTTCTACGTGTACCCCGACGTGCAGGGCCTCCTCGGCCGCACGTGGGGCGGCGTGACGCCGACCACCTCCCTCGAGCTCGCCGACCTCATCCTCGAGCAGGCCGAGGTCGCCGTCGTCCCCGGCGAGGCGTTCGGCCCGTCGGGCTACATCCGCATGTCGTACGCCCTGGGCGACGACCAGCTCCTCGAGGGCGTGCAGCGCCTCCAGCGCCTGTTCTCCTGAGCCGGCGGGGCCTTCCCCGGCAACACGACGCCCCTCCGGTCCACGCGGACCGGAGGGGCGTCGTCGTTCAGCGGGTCGGGATGGCGGGCCGCTCAGTCCTCGGGGTGGTATCCGATGAGCCAGCGGATGCCGTAGCGATCGACGAGCGTGCCGTCCCAGTCGCCCCACGGGCGCTTCTGCAGCGCATCGATGACGCGTCCGCCGGCGGCGAGCTCGTCGTACCATCGCGTCAGCGTGACGGCATCCGCGGTGCCGAGCAGCGACAGGAACATGCCGCCCATCTGCACCGCGTCGTCATCGGCCCCCGCGTCGGCTCCGGCCAGGTCGACGAGACCGGAGAGCTGACCGTGAGCGACGGCGTCGGGCGGACCGTCGTGGCGCCCCGCCGTCGCGTAGTCGAACATCTGCAGCTCGCCGCCGAACACCGCCTGATAGTGGCCCAGCGCCTCCGCCGCGTTGCCGGGGAACAGGAGGTAGGGAATCAGTCCGCTCATCCCGCGAGTGTACGTCGACGCACCGACGCTCGTCAGAGCTCGACGCCGACGAGCACCGGCTCGGGCTGCAGCACGAGACCGAACTCGGAGTGCACGCGGCTCTGGATGAAGCGCGCGAGCTCCGAGACCTCGGCGGCGGTCGCCCCACCGCGGTTGGTGAGGGCGAGGGCGTGCTTGGTCGACACGGAGGCCCGCGACCGCGGCAGCTTGAATCCCTTGCGGATGCCGGCCTGCTCGATCAGCCACGCGGCGCTCACCTTGACCTCCGCGCGCTCCGGCTTCGACGGCGGGACCAGCCCGTCGTAGGAGGCCAGCGGGATCACGGTCACGGCGTCGAGGTCGGGCGAGACGGGCCAGCGAGGGCACTCCGGCGGGAGCGCTCGGGCGACGCTCTCCGGCACGATCGCGTTCTGGAAGAAGGAGCCGACTCCGTGCGTGTCGGGGTCGTCCTCGTCGAGCAGCATGCCCTTCGAGGCGCGGGTCGCGAGGATGCGCTCGCGCACCCAGCGCAGCGGCACCGGCTCGTCGCCCTCGAGCGCGAGCGCCCGACGCAGCTGCTCGCCCCGCACGACGCGCTCCCCCGCCACGAGCAGGTCGACCGTGATGGAGAGGATGACCGCCCTGCGGTGGGGTTCGCTGCCGTAGTGGTGCTTGAACACCGAGGTGCGGAATCCGAGGCCGAGCTCGGAGGCCGGGACCGTGACGATCTCGTCGGCGTGCTCGTCGAGCAGCTCGACCGCGACCAGCGTCTCCTGCACCTCCTGGCCGTACGCCCCGATGTTCTGCACGGGGGCGGCGCCGACGGTGCCGGGGATGCCGCTCATGGCCTCCAGCCCCGCGTAGCCGTGCTCGACCGCGTAGGCGACGAGGTCGTCCCACGCATGACCGGCCTGGGCGCGGAGGCGGAGGCGCCCGGCGTGCGGCGACGGGAGCTCCTCGATGCCCTGCGTGAGGATGCGGATGACCGTGCCCTCGAACGGAGCGTCTCCGACGAAGAGGTTCGACCCGCCTCCGAGGACGAACCAGTCGTCTCCTCGGGACCACACGTCGCGGAGCGCCCCGACGAGTTCGTCGGCTGTCGACGCCTCCAGCATCCGCTCCGGGGCGGCGCCCGTGCGCAGCGTGGTGAGGGCGGACAGGCGGATCGGCTCGACCTCGCGCATCAGATCGCGACGCGCAGCTGCGCCTTGACCAGCACGGTCGTCTCGCCGAACGTGACCTTCAGGTCGATGCGCACGGCCTCGTCGTCGACAGCGCCGACCGTGGCCAGCACGTGCACATCGGCGCCGTCCTGCGGGTCGACGACGACGGGCTTCGTGAAGCGCACGCCGTAGTCGAGGATGAGCGCGGCGGGGTCGAGGGCGGCGACCACGACGGAGGAGGCCACACCCATCGTGAGCATGCCGTGCGCGAGCACTCCGGGGAGGCCGACGGCCGCGGCGACGTCGTCGCGGTAGTGGATGGGGTTGAAGTCCCCTGACGCTCCGGCGTACCGCACGAGCGACTCGCGGGTCAGGTGCACGGTGCGCTCGGCGATCACGTCTCCGACGGTGAACGACATCACTCGGCTCCTTCTTCCGACCCCACGAGCAGCATGCTGGTGGCGGTCACGACGTGGGCGCCATCGGCATCCGTGATCTCGGCCTCGCTCGTGATCATGGCGTTGCCGCCCATCATGCGGATGCCGGTCACGCGCAGCTGGCCCGTGAGCTCGTCTCCGGCCACGATCGGACGCGAGTAGGTGAAGCGCTGCTCGGCGTGGATCGTGCGCGCGAGCACGATGCCGGAGTCGGTCTGGTTCAGCAGCTGCTGCAGCGTGTGATCCTGCACGACCATCGCGAAGGTCGGCGGTGCGACGACGTCGGCGAAGCCCGCGGCGCGCGCGGCCTCGACATCGGTGTGCTGCGGAGCATCCGCGAAGACGGCGCGCGCGAACTCGCGGATCTTCTCACGGCCGACGAGGTACGGGGTGGTCGGCGGGAAGTCCCGTCCGACGAGTTCTTGGTTCACTGCCACCCTTCGATCCTACTTCTCGGGGGTGCTCAGCTCTTCTTGCGACCCCGGATCGCCTTGAGCGCCATCTGCGCCGCGATGACGACGAGGTAGGCGGCGAACAGGATGTTGGCCGTCAGCGGGTCGATCAGCGTCGCCAGCCAGGCGCCGAGCGCGGTCGTCGTGCAGGCCGAGACGCCGACCAGGCCCGCCGCGACGAGGTCGACGTTGCGGTTGCGGAGATTGCCGATCGTCCCGGAGATCGCGGTGGGGATCATCATCAGCAGCGAGGTGCCCTTGGCCACGAGGTCGCTGGTGCCGAAGGCGATCATCATCGCCGGCACCACGATCACCCCGCCGCCGACGCCGATGAGGCCGGCGATGATGCCGGTCGCGACGCCGAGGGCGACGAGCGAGACGCCGCTGAGCCAGTTCAGGTCGAAGACGGCATCCCTGGAGGGGATCACGAGGAACAGCGTCACGATCACGACGATGAGGAAGGAGACGAAGGCCCATCGCAGCGTCGTCTGCGAGATCTTGGGGAGCAGCCTGGTGCCGATCTGCGCACCGAGGACAGATCCGGCCGCGAGGATGATCGCGGGGATCCAGGCCACCGAGTCGTGCACGGCATAGGAGATCACGCCGACGGTCGCGGTCGGGATGATGGCCGCCAGGGACGTCCCCGCGGCGAGCCGCTGATTGAAGTGCAGCAGCAGCACGAGCAGGGGCACGATCACGGTGCCGCCGCCGACGCCGAAGAGGCCGGACAGGAGCCCGGCGATGAGGCCGATGCCGATGAAGGATGCGTAGGCGCGAGGCCCGCGGTTCGGGGCCAGGACGTCGTTCACCGTTCCAGCCTACTCTCGGGCCCTGCTCCGCCTGACGCCGCCCCCGCGCCGGACGGACGCCGCGTCCCTCCCGTGCAACGCGCATCGCGCATCGGCGAGGGAGGGACGCGGCGTCCTGGGCGGTCAGATCTCCGAATCCGCTCTGACCGGCACGGCGATCGACTCGGTGAGCGCCTGCTCATAGCGCTGCTGCCGACGGCGCAGCCACAGCCCGCCGATGATCAGCAGCGCCAGCACGCCGTACGCGATCGCCGCGAAGGGCTGCGCGACGAGCGTCGTGAGATCGCCCTGGCTCAGCTGCAGCGCCTTGCGCAGCTGCTCCTCTCCCATCGGCCCCAGGATCATGCCGACGACGAGCGGGGCGACCGGGTAGCCGAAGCGCCGCATGAAGTAGCCGAGCACGCCCACCACGAGCAGGATGAGGATGTCGACGGGCGAGTAGTGCAGCGCGTACGCCCCGAACACGGCGAACAGCAGGATGCCGGCGTAGAGGTACGGCCGCGGGATCTGCAGCAGCTTCACCCACATGCCCACCAGCGGCAGGTTCAGCACGATCAGGATCACGTTGCCGATGTACAGGCTCGCGATCAGCGCCCACACCAGGCTCGACTGGCTCTGGAACAGCAGCGGACCCGGCTGGAGCCCGTAGGACTGGAAGGCGGTGAGGATGATGGCCGCGGTCGCCGTCGTCGGCAGTCCCAGCGTCAGCAGCGGCACGAGCACACCGGCCGCCGCCGCGTTGTTCGCCGACTCCGGCCCCGCGACGCCCTCGATCGCACCCCGGCCGAACTCGTTCCGGTGCCGCGAGAGCTTGCGCTCGGTCGCGTACGACAGGAAGGTCGCGACGTCCGCGCCGCCGGCGGGGATCGTGCCGATCGGGAACCCGATGGCCGTGCCTCGCAGCCACGGCTTCCACGACCGGCGCCAGTCCTCCTTGGTCATCCAGCTGCGCCATCCTCTGGCGACGGGGATGACCTCCACGCCGCCGTGCCGCAGCCGCGCCGCGATGTACAGCGTCTCCCCCACCGCGAACAGCCCGACCGCGACGAGCACGATGTCGACGCCGTCCGACAGCGGCAGCAGCCCCAGCGTGTAGCGCTGCTGTCCGGAGAGCAGATCGGTGCCGACGAGTCCGAGGAACAGACCGACGCCGAGCGACAGCATCCCGCGCGAGATCGAGCTGCCGATCAGCGCGCCGACCGTCACGAACGCGATCACGATGAGCGCGACGTAGTCGGACGGCCCGAGGTTCACGGCGAACTGCGCGAGCACCGGCGCCAGCAGGGTGAGCCCGACCGTCGCGAGCGTGCCGGCGACGAAGGACCCGAGTGCGGCCGTGGCGAGCGCGGCAGCGCCTCGTCCGAGCTTCGCCATCTTGTTGCCCTCGATCGCCGTGACGATCGAGGCCGACTCCCCCGGGGTGTTGAGCAGGATGCTCGTCGTCGACCCTCCGTACATGCCGCCGTAGTAGATGCCGGCGAAGGTGATCAGCGCGGCGGCGGGGTCGAGGCTGTACGTGAGCGGCAGCAGCAGCGCGACCGTCATGGCCGGACCGATGCCGGGCAGGACGCCGACGGCGGTGCCGATGAAGACGCCGAAGAAGGCGAAGACGAGGTACTGGGGCTGCAACGCGGTCGCGAACCCCTCCATGAGCAGGGACCAGCTGTCCATCAGAACATCCTTCCGAGCCAGCCGAGCGCGGGGCCCCACGGCAGCGAGAGCCCGAGGAGTCCGCCGAACACGATCTGCACGACGAGCGCGAGGAGGATGCCGACGAGGAACGCCATCCACCACTTCTTCGCCCCGAGAGACCACGCGACGCCGCCGAACAGGACGGCGGCGGCCGGAGCCCAGCCCAGCGGTTCGATCAGCAGCAGGTGTGCCACGATCAGGCCGGCGAGCTTCGCGAGGGTGAGCCAGTCGGTCGGGAGGCTGGTGTCGATGTCCTCGCCCTCCTCGGCGGCGCCCCTCTTGCCGCGGAGCACGCCGACGAGCACCGCGACGGCCGAGGCCAGCAGGATCGCCGACACGAAGATCGGGAAGACCCTCGGGCCCACGGTCGCACCGAGGGGCACGTGGATGGCGAAGACGCCGGCGACGGCGAACATGCCGAGTCCGACCATGAGCACGGCGAACACCAGCTCGCCGACGGGGAGCGACGACGACCGTGCGGACGGGCTCACGCCCGCCCGCACGGCGTCCCCTCCCGTCCCCAGAGAACCGGAGGGGGTCATGTCACTGCACCAGCCCGATGTTCTTCAGCGTCGCGGTGACCTCCGTGATGTTGCCGGTGAGGAAGTCGTCGAACTCGGCGCCCGTGAGGAAGGCGTCGGCCCAGCCCCTCGTCTCCAGCTCATCCGTCCACGCCTGCGAGTCGTGCAGCTCGGTGACGATGCGCACGAGCTCGTCCCTGTCGCCGTCGGAGATGCCTCCGGGGGCGATCACGCCGCGCCAGTTCGTGAGCACCACGTCGTAGCCGGCATCCGTGATGGTCGGCACGTCGGGAAGCTGCTCGACCGGCTCCTCCGACGACACGGCGAGCGCCTTCATGGTGCCTGCGTCGATGTGCTGCAGGAACTCGCCCACACCGGAGATGCCCGCGGAGACCTTGCCGCCGAGGATCAGCGAGGTCGCCTCGCCGCCGCCGGAGTTGGGCGTGTAGTTGAGCTTCTGCGCGATCTCGGAGCCGTCGAGCCCCGCTTCTTCGAGCATGAGCCCCGCGAGGATGTGGTCCGCGCCGCCGGCCGAGCCGCCCGTGATGGTCACTGCCTGCCCGTTGTCGACGACGTCCTCCACGAGGTCCTCGAGGGTGTCGTACTTCGAGTCCGCCGGCACGACGACGACCAGCGGCTCGTCGGTGAGGCGGGCGATCGGGGTCATGTCCTCGATGCGGACGGCGGAGGCGTTGGTCTCCACTGCGCCGACCATCACGAGCCCCATGACCATCAGGGTGTTCGCGTCCTTCTCGTTCGCGAGCTGGGCGAGACCCACGGTGCCGCCCGCTCCGCCGACGTTCGTGACGGGCGCGGAGTCCACGACCTTCTCCTCCGTGAGCAGCTGCGACAGGGCGCGCCCTGTCTGATCCCACCCTCCGCCGGGGTCGGCGGGGACGACGATGTTCAGGTCGCCGATCGTCACGGCCTCGTCTGCTCCGGCGTCGTCCGATCCGGTTCCCGTCGAGCCGCCACCTCCGGCGCACGAGGTGAGGGCCAGGGTGGCTGCGGCGGCCAGGGCCGTCAGGGTGCCGATACGGGTCTTCTTCATCTTCGCTCCTCCTTGAGCGTCGGGTGCTGTCCGTCCACCTTCGAAGGACGGATGCCGCCGCTCAAGCTTCGGAAACCATTGGTCGCGGTTCTGAAACTATTGGTCGCGAGCGGCGCCTCCCCCGTGTCGCCCCGCACGCGGGCAGCGAGGAGAATGGTCGGGTGGCCTCGAAGATGACGCTCCGGATGCAGCTGCTCGCGCTGCAGGCGCTGATCGTGTTCCTGGTGACCCTGGCCACGGGCATCATCGCGGGGGCGTTCCAGGAGAACGCGCTGCGGGAGTCGTACAAGGACAGGATGCAGGCCGTCGCCCAGTCCGTCGCGCAGCTGCCCACCGTGCTCGATGCCTTCGACGACGAGGACCCGTCTGCGACCATCCAGCCGGTCGCGGAGGTGATCCGCAAGGCCTCCGACCTCGCGTACATCGTCGTGGCCAATGCGGAGGGCATCCGGTACTCCCACCCGCATCCCGACCTGATCGGAGAGCCCGTCTCGACCGATCCGTCGATCCCCCTCTCCGGCAAGATCTACGTCGGGACGCAGACCGGGACCCTCGGCCCGTCCTGGCGGGTGAAGGTGCCGATCCGCGACGACGACGGCGAGGTCATCGGCACGGTGTCGGTCGGCATCCTGGAGGAGGATCTGAGCGCCGACTTCCTCGGCGGGCTGGCATGGCTGATCTCCGCGATGCTCGCGGCGGCCGTGCTCGGCGTCTTCGGCTCGGCGTGGGTGACGTCCGTCATCCGCCGGCGCATCTACCGTCTGGAGCCCCACCAGATCGCGGCGCTCGTGAAGAACCAGGAGACGACGCTGCACCGGCTCAGCGAGGGGGTCGTCTCGGTGAACGGCGCCGGACGCATCACCCTGGCCAACGACGCCGCCGCACGGTTCCTCGGGAGGGATGCCGAAGAGCTCGACGGCGCCGACGCCGCGGAGATGCTCGGGGACGAGCTGTACACGGTGCTGCGCGAGGGAGAGGCGACGGGACGCCCGGTGATCGTGGGCTCGCACGTGCTCGTCGCCCGCAGCACGGGCGGTGAGGTCGACGGCGCCGGCGTCGAGGCGACGCTGCTGCTGCGCGACCACACCGAGCTGCACGATGTCGTGCGCCGCGTGGAGGCCGCCGACGCCATCATCGCCTTCCGTCAGCGCTTCGGCCTGCCCAAGGGCCTGAGCGCCGAGACGCTCGATCGCGTCGCGGGTGCCCTGGGGTCACGAGTCGACGCGTCGGCGAGCGAGATCGGCGAGGCCCTGCAGATCTCCCGCGTCAGCGCGCGACGCTATCTGGAGCATCTCGCGAGCTCCGGCAGGGCGGTCAGGGCGCTCGACTACTCGACGAAGGGGCGTCCGAGCACGCGGTACCGGACCATCGAGAACAACTGACCCCTGGGACTCGGTCCCGTAATGTGCGACACTGGATCGCATCAGACGGCGCCACCGGCAGACCCGGATCGAAGGAGATCTCATGGTTCGCAGTACCTACCCCGATGTCGAGATCCCCGAGGTCTCGATCTACGACTTCCTCTTCGGAGGTCTCGACGAGCCTCGGCTGGACGCGGTCGCCCTCGTCGACGGGGTGAGCGGAGCGACGACGACGTACCGTCAGCTCGTCGGTCAGATCGACCTGTTCGCCGGCGCCCTCGCCGCCCGCGGGGTCGGGGTCGGCACCGTCGTCGGCGTGCTGTGCCCGAACGTCCCCGCCTTCGCGACGGTGTTCCACGGCATCCTGCACGCCGGAGCCACCGCGACGACCATCAACTCCCTCTACACGGCCGACGAGATCGCGAATCAGCTGACGGATGCCGGTGCCACCTGGCTCGTCACGGTGTCACCCCTGCTGCCCGGCGCCCAGGCGGCCGCGGAGAAGCTGGGCATCGACGCCGACCACGTGATCGTCCTCGACGGCGCCGACGGCCACCCCTCGCTGCCCGCTCTCCTCGGCGAAGGGCATCCGGCCCCCGAGGTGTCGTTCGACCCCGCGACGCACCTCGCGGTGCTCCCCTACTCGTCCGGCACCACAGGTCGACCCAAGGGCGTCATGCTCACGCACCGCAACCTGGTCGCCAACGTGTCGCAGTGCCAGCCCGTGCTCGGCGTCGACGAGACCGACCGCGTGCTCGCGGTGCTGCCCTTCTTCCACATCTACGGCATGACCGTGCTGCTCAACTTCGCGCTGCATCAGCGCGCCGGACTCGTGACGATGCCCCGGTTCGACCTCGCCGAGTTCCTGCGCATCATCGCCGAGCACCGCACGACCTGGGTGTTCGTGGCCCCGCCCATCGCGGTGGCGCTGGCCAAGCATCCGATCGTCGACCAGTACGACCTGTCCTCGATCAAGGTGGTGTTCTCGGGCGCGGCGCCGCTCGACGGCGCCCTCGCCTCCGCGGTCGCCTCCCGACTGGGCTGCACGGTCACGCAGGGCTACGGCATGACGGAGACCAGCCCCGCCGTGAACCTGATCTCGGAGACGCGAGACGACATCGACCGCTCCAGCATCGGTCCGCTCGTGCCCAACACCGAGGCTCGGCTGGTAGACCCGGAGTCCGGCGCCGACGTCGAGGTCCCCGCCGAGGGCGTGAGCGAACCGGGTGAGCTGTGGGTCCGCGGGCCGCAGGTCATGGTCGGCTACCTGAACCGCCCGGATGCGACCGCCGAGATGCTGGATGCCGACGGCTGGCTGCACACCGGAGACGTCGCGACCGTGACGCACGACGGCATCTACCGGATCGTCGACCGCCTCAAGGAGCTCATCAAGTACAAGGGCTATCAGGTCGCTCCCGCCGTGCTCGAGGCCGTGCTGCTGGAGCATCCGTCCATCGCCGACGCCGCCGTCATCGGCGCGTTCGACGAAGACGGCCAGGAGGTGCCGAAGGCGTTCGTCGTCGTGCAGCCGGGCGCGGAGCTGGATGCGGATGCCGTCATGGCCCATGTCGCCTCCCACGTCGCCCCGCACGAGAAGGTGCGCCAGGTGGAGTTCATCGACGTCATCCCGAAGTCCGCGTCCGGCAAGATCCTCCGGAAGGACCTCCGCATCCGCACCTGAGACGGGTCCCCCAGGCCCGGTCCCCCCGCTCCCCTCGCTGATTCCGTCGATCCCCAGTCTCCATACGGCGGATCCGCGAGGGGAGCAGTTCCCCCCGGGAACACGAAGAAGCCCGCCGCCCCGGAAGGGGACGGCGGGCTTCTTTCCGCAAGCGGGTGCTTACTCGGACTTCTCCTCGACGGCGTCCGCGGCAGCAGCCTCGGCGGCCTCGCCCTCGGCCTGCGACTCGGCGCCTGCCTCGGCGGCCTCGTCGACGACGGGAGCCTCCTCGACGGGAGCCTCCTCGACGACCTCGGCCGGCTTCTCAGCCTTCGGGGCAGCCTTCTTCGTCGACTTCGCCTTGGGGGTGACGGGCTCGAGGACGAGCTCGATCACGGCCATGGGAGCGTTGTCGCCCTTGCGGTTGCCGATCTTCGTGATGCGGGTGTAGCCACCCTCACGGTCGGCGACCAGCGGCGCGATCTCGTTGAAGAGGATGTGCGCGGCGTCCTTGTTGGAACGCAGCACCGTGAGCGCACGACGGCGCGCGTGCAGGTCGCCGCGCTTGCCGAGCGTCACGAGACGCTCCGCGAGCGGACGCAGGCGCTTCGCCTTGGTCTCGGTCGTGGTGATCGACTTGTGGGTGAAGAGCTGGGCCGCGAGGTTGGCAAGCAGCAGGCGCTCGTGTGCGGGGCCGCCTCCGAGGCGGGGACCCTTGGTGGGCTTGGGCATATCTAACTCCTGGTCAGGAAAGGTCGGGTCAGCTGGCCTCTGCCAGATGACAATCCGGGTGGGTCAGAAGGACTCGTCTTCGCTGCCGCCGTAGAAGTGGGCGCCGTCGAAACCGGGCACCGAATCCTTGAGCGACAGACCGAGCGAGATGAGCTTGTCGCGCACCTCGTCGACCGACTTCTGGCCGAAATTGCGGATGTTCATGAGCTGCGTCTCCGACAGGGCGACGAGCTCGGAAACAGTGTTGATGCCCTCACGCTTCAGGCAGTTGTACGAGCGCACGGACAGGTCGAGGTCCTCGATCGGCATCGACAGCTCGCTGGAGTTCACAGCCTCCACCGGCGCCGGGCCGATCTCGATGCCCTCGGCCTCGACGTTCAGCTCGCGGGCGAGGCCGAACAGCTCGGTGAGCGTCTTCGCAGCCGAAGCGACGGCGTCGCGGGGGCTGATCGCCGACTTGGTCTCGACGTCGAGGACGAGCTTGTCGAAGTCGGTGCGCTCACCCGCACGGGTGGCGTCGACGCGGTAGCTGACCTTGAGGACCGGCGAGTAGATCGAGTCGATCGGGATCTGACCGGCCTCTGCGTACTCGTTGCGGTTCTGCGTCGCCGAGACGTAGCCGCGGCCGCGCTCGATGGTGAGCTCCAGCTCGAACTTCGCCGTGTCGTTCAGCGTCGCGATGACGAGCTCGGGGTTGTGCACCTCGACACCGGCCGGAGCCGAGATGTCGGCGGCGGTCACTTCGCCCGCACCGGTCTTGCGCAGGTACGCCGTGATCGGCTCGTCGCGCTCGGACGAGACGACGAGCTGCTTGATGTTGAGGATGATCTCGGTGACATCCTCCTTCACGCCGGGGATGGTGCTGAACTCGTGCAGCACGCCGTCGATGCGAACGCTGGTGACCGCGGCGCCGGGGATCGACGACAGCAGGCTGCGACGCAGCGCGTTGCCGATCGTGTATCCGAAGCCGGGCTCCAGAGGCTCGATGATGAACCGGCTCCGGTTCTCGACGATCTTTTCCTCGGTCAGTGTGGGACGCTGTGCAATAAGCACTCTGTGTTCCTTTCGATCACATGCCCGCTATATGACATGTGGTGTGGTGAGGTCTTGAGTTGTGGAAGTCATGCCCGCACGCGGGCATGCGAGGGATGCCGTGGCACCCCTCGCATGAGCCGGATCAGACGCGGCGACGCTTCGGCGGGCGGCAGCCGTTGTGCGCCTGCGGGGTGACGTCCGAGATCGAGCCGACCTCGAGGCCAGCGGCCTGGAGCGAGCGGATCGCGGTCTCGCGGCCGGAGCCCGGACCCTTCACGAGGACGTCGACCTTCTTGACGCCGTGCTCCGCAGCCTGACGGGCAGCGGACTCGGCAGCCATACCGGCGGCGTACGGGGTCGACTTGCGGGAGCCCTTGAAGCCCACGCCACCCGACGACGCCCACGCGATGACAGCGCCGGACGGGTCGGTGATCGAGACGATCGTGTTGTTGAACGTCGACTTGATGTGGGCCTGGCCCAGCGCGATGTTCTTCTTTTCCTTGCGGCGCGGCTTGCGCGCGGCGGCCTTGGGTGCAGCCATGAAAATGTTCTCCTAGTCCCTGGGGCCGCGCTTAGCGGGCCTTCTTCTTGCCTGCGACGGTGCGCTTCGGGCCCTTGCGGGTACGGGCGTTGGTCTTGGTGCGCTGACCACGGACCGGGAGACCACGACGGTGGCGGATGCCCTCGTAGGAGCCGATCTCGACCTTGCGGCGGATGTCTGCTGCAACCTCGCGGCGCAGGTCACCCTCCACCTTGTAGTTGCCTTCGATGTAGTCGCGGAGGGCGATCAGCTGGTCGTCGCTGAGGTCCTTCACGCGGATGCTCTCGTCGATCTCCGTAGCCTTGAGGATCTCGACCGAGCGGGTACGGCCGACGCCGTAGATGTAGGTAAGGGCGATCACCACGCGCTTGTCGCGCGGGATGTCAACGCCGGCAAGACGTGCCATGCGGTTCTCCTGGGTGTTGTGGAGGTGTGGAACAGGATCGGTGCCCGGGCCTCCGCCCCGAGGTGTCCCCCACCGGAGTGGGATCTGATCCTGCCTGTTAGTCGCGGTCGGTGAGCGAGCGAAGAGAGACGAGACGCCTCATCGCTCGCGCGACCTGTATTGAGTTGTGTGTCAGATCTCTAGGGATCAGCCCTGGCGCTGCTTGTGGCGCGGGTTGCTCTTGCAGATCACCATGACGCGGCCGTGGCGGCGGATCACCTTGCAGTGATCGCAGATGGGCTTGACGCTGGGGTTGACCTTCATGATTTTTCCTGTTCGCTGTCTTCACCGGGCAGGCACGATGCCTGGGGTGTTACTTCTCGACCGATCAGCGGTAGCGGTAGACGATGCGCCCGCGCGTGAGGTCGTAGGGGCTGAGCTCCACGACCACGCGGTCCTCGGGGATGATGCGGATGTAGTTCTGCCGCATCTTGCCTGAGATCGTTGCCAGAACCTTGTGTCCGTTGGTGAGCTCAACGCGGAACATCGCGTTGGGCAGCGCCTCGGACACGACGCCCTCGATCTCGATGACACCGTCTTTCTTAGCCATAGCCTCGCTGACGCTTCTGCAGACCGGTCGATCTGCGGTGGGTGATTTGGATTGCGGTGCTGCACCGATTCAGACACGCCGAATCAAGGCGCAAGGCACCAAAGATCTATGGTATCCGACGGCGGGGGTTCCGGCAAGCTGGCGCCCCCGCCGTCGATGCATCACTCCGCGACGCGCCGAGCGCGTGCGGCGAGGAAGAAGACGACACCGCTGAGGAGCACCACCGCGCCTCCCCCGATCAGCCAGGTCGACGCCTGGCCGCCGGTGGTCGCGAGCGCTCCGTCGTGGGCGCCGCTCGCATCGCCGGTCGCTGCCGCCGTGGCTGAGGCCGCGGCGCTGGCAGCCGCGTTCGCGTCGGCAGCGGTACTCACGCCCGCAGACGCCCCGTCCGCCCCCGCGTCGGCGTGCACGCCGTTCGCATCCGCGCCGGCATCCGCGCCCGCAGCCACACCGTTCGCATCCGCACCGGCATCCGCACCATTCGCATCCGCGCCCGCAGCCGCACCGTTCGCATCCGCACCGGCATCCGCACCATTCGCATCCGCGCCCGCATCCGCGCCGTTCGCATCAGCGTCGGCGCCCGCGTCCACACCGGGATCGGGGTCATCGCCGCATGTCCCCGACCAGGGGTAAGCGTGCATCTCGTTGCCGCCGCCGCTGGCGAGGAGGTCGCCGCCGACGTACATGCGCCCGTTGGTGTTGGCGATCACCTCTGCGTCGGCATGGGGAGCCAGGAACGATCCGGGGATCTGCGTGGATCCCCCGATCGTCGCCGTCGTCGCGTCCTCGAGGTTCCAGAGGATGGATGCGGCGATGTCGCCGTCTCCCGGCGACGTCATCGCGATGCCGAACGGTGCCCGCAGATCGTTGTAGTCGTACGCGTTGGCCTTCAGGCTGACGGCGCCGCCGCTCACATTCACCACGATCGGCGCGTGCGGACGGATGTTGCGGAAGTAGATCGCGTTCGCGGATCCGAGCTGCTCCGCGGTGACGTCGAACACCTGCAGCTCGTCGGTGCCGGTGCCCCTGAGCTCCATGTCGACCCAGCCGGCCCCCTGCACGGTGACGACGCCGTTGGCGGTCTCGTCGCTCAGCGCGGAGGACCACCCCTCGACACGGCTCTGGAAGGAGCCGTGGGGGTCCAGCGCCACCGGGGCGGTCAGTCCCGTCTCCAGGGACGCTCCGCTGTTCTGGATGCTGCCAGGAGCCGCAGAGCCGCCGATCCTGACGGCTCCACCGGGGTTCGACGTGTCGCCGACATGCAGGACGGCGCCGTCGGCCGTCGTCACGTCTCCGCCGACCTGGAGCTGGGTCTCTCCCGGCGCGGGGCGGATGTCGGATCCGATCGCGATGCCGACGATGAAGCTGCGGTCGATGTGCATGTCACCGCCGACCACGACCAGCCCTTCGGCCTCGGCCGATCCGGTCACGGTGAGATCGCCGCCGACGTAGGTGTTGATGCCCGCGTCATGCACCTGCGGCTGCCACGGGGCGCTCCCGTCGATCCACGGGAACCCGCCGTCCGGCGTGCACATCCCCAGCGGTGCTCCGATGCCTCCAGGCAGCGGAGCGGCGTACGCCGCGGGGGCGGCGCCTCCGGCGATCATCGCGATTCCCACGGCGGCAACGGCGGCCGCTCCTCCAGCGCGCTTCGGGCGCGCGAAATTGCTCTTCATCATGTCTCCCTCCCCGGTTCATGATGGACTTTTGTTACCTTAGCTAACTAATCTGAGCGGCGCCTGGGCGGAGCCGCTCCTGCACACGACGAAGCGGGCCTGCGATAACTCGCGGGCCCGCTTCGGGACGTGTGTGTTCAGGCGTCGGAGCGCCCGGACGACGGTCAGCTGATCAGGTCGGTGAACGTCTTCATGTCCGCGGCATCCTGGAGGTTGAGGCGCTTGCCGTTGACCTCGACGGTCGGCGTCCCCTTGATGTCGTGCGCCTGGGCCTGGGCGGCGCCGAACTTGCGGTAGGTCTCGTCGGTGATGCACGAGGCAGCATCATCCGCGCCGACCTGCTTCGCGATGTCGACGAGCTGCTCGTTCGTGAGGCCGGTGCTGTTCTCCGCGGGCTGGTTCTCGAACAGCGCCTTGGCGAAGTCGAGGTACTTGTCGGGGTTCGACTCCGCGACGCAGACCGCGGCTCCTGCCGAGCGCGACGAGTACTCGGTGCCCTGCGAGAAACGGTCCAGGATCGCGATGGGGTGGTACGAGAGCGTGATGCGCCCGTCGGCGGCTGCCGCCTCGAGGTCGGCGCCGAACTGGTCTTCGAAGCTCTTGCAGATCGGGCACTGGAAGTCCGCGAAGACCGCGATCTCGTCCTTGCCCTCGCCGAACGAGATCGCGCCGGTCTTGGCGTCGAACGTCTGGTTGCTGGTGGGAGTCGCGCCCGGGCTGGTCGCCTGGTTGTTCATGAACCACACGACGCCACCGAGCGCGATCAGCACGACGACCACGGCCGCGGACACGCCGACCGCGAACCAGTTGGTGTTCTTCTTCGCGACTGCCATTGCTTTCCGATCTGTCGAGGCCCACTGTCGTGAGTCCGCCTTGAAGTCCTCGGGCGCAGATGCGCCACACGACTCTATTCTGCCTGGAGAAACCTATGCGGCTGTTGTGACCGCATCCGGGGCGCCTAGGCGATCGGCGTCGGCGTCACGCCGAAGGCAGCGAGACCCGCCGCTCCCCCGTCGGCTGCGGTGAGAACCCAGATGCCGCCGTCATGCACAGCGACGCTGTGCTCCCAGTGCGAGCCATCCGAGCCGTCGACCGTCGAGACGGTCCAGTCGTCGTCCTCGACGAAGGTCGCCTCTCCACCCGCGGTCACCATCGGCTCGATCGCGAGCACCAGGCCGGGCTTGATCTCGGCGCCGGGGTCGGGCGTCCGGTAGTTGAAGACGCTGGGCGCCTCGTGCATCTTCCGGCCGATGCCGTGGCCCACGTACTCGCGAAGGATGCCGTAGGTGTCTCCGGAGACGGCCGAGGGCCCCTGGCCTTCGATGTACCCCTGGATGGCCGCGCCGATGTCGCCGATGTGCGAGACCGACGCCATGGCGGCGATACCCGCCCACATCGAGCCCTCGGTCACCCGGGACAGCTCGGTGCGGCGGGCGACGAGCTCGGCATCCGCGTCGCCGGGCACGATGAACGTGCGCGCGCTGTCGCCGTTCCACCCCTGGTACTGCGCGCCGCCGTCGACCGAGACGATGTCTCCCGCCTCCAGCACGCGATCACCGGGGATGCCGTGCACGACCTCCTCGTTGACCGACACGCACAGCGTATGGCGATAGCCGCGGACGAGCTGGAAGTTCGACTCCGCACCGCGATCCAGGATCGTCCTGTTCGCGGCGGTGTCGAGCTCGAGAGTCGTGACGCCCGGACGGATCAGCGGAGCGACGGCATCGAGCGCCGCGGCCGTGATGAGCCCCGGCTCGACCATCGACCGCAGCTGCGCGGGGGTCTTGTAAATCGAGCGACGGAACATCTCAGACCGCGACGCGGAGGCCGCGGGCGTCGAGCGCCGCGAAGATGCGCTCGGTGATCTCGTCGAGCGAGCCCACGCCGTCGATCGTGTCCACGATGCCGCGAGGACCGTACACGGACAGGATCGGAGCGGTCTCGTGCTCGTAGATGTCCAGCCGGTGCGCGATGGCCTCGGGGGTGTCGTCGGTGCGGCCCTGCTCGGTCGCACGCAGCGCCAGACGCGAGATGCTCTCGTCTCGCGGCACGTCGAGCAGGATCACCGCGTCGAGGCTCTCGCCACGGCCAGCGAGGAACTCGTCGAGGTGCTCGACCTGGTGCGTGTTGCGCGGGTAGCCGTCGAGCAGGAAGCCTGCGGCGGCGTCGTCCTGCGCGAGTCGATCGCGGACGATCTCGCTGGTCAGCTCATCGGGCACGAGGTCGCCGGCGTCGAGGATCGCGGTCACCTGCTGGCCCAGCTCGGTGCCGGCCTTGATGTTCGCACGGAAGATGTCTCCGGTCGACACCACGGGGATGCCGAACGACTCGGCGATGCGCACACCCTGCGTGCCCTTGCCGGAGCCCTGAGGGCCGACGATCAGGAGACGAGCGGATGCGGTCATCGGAGGAGCCCTTCGTAGTGTCGCTGCTGCAGCTGCGCGTCGATCTGCTTGACCGTCTCGAGACCCACACCGACGATGATGAGGATCGAGGCGCCGCCGAACGGGAAGTTCTGGTTGGCGTTGACGACGGCCAGGGCGATGAGCGGGATGAGCGCGATCAGACCGAGGTAGATCGAGCCCGGCAGCGTGATGCGCGTGAGCACGTAGTCGAGGTACTCGGCGGTCGGACGCCCCGCGCGGATGCCGGGGATGAAGCCGCCGTACTTCTTCATGTTGTCGGCGACCTCGACCGGGTTGAACGTGATCGCGACGTAGAAGTACGTGAAGCCGATGATCAGCAGGAAGTACACCAGCATGTAGATCGGGTGGTCGCCCTTGGTGAAGTTCGCCGTGATCCAGGTCACCCAGGCTGCAGGCGTCGAACCGTCCTGCGGAGTGTTGAACTGCGCGATCAGCGCCGGGATGTACAGCAGTG
The DNA here is from genome assembly GCF_038397765.1 of Microbacterium sp. LWH10-1.2. NCBI lineage: Bacteria > Bacillati > Actinomycetota > Actinomycetes > Micrococcales > Microbacteriaceae > Microbacterium > Microbacterium sp. LWH10-1.2. Next base: position 403,145 of record NZ_CP151638.1, on the reverse strand, counting down.
ACGAGGCGAAGATCACGGGGATCACGCCGGCCATGTTCACCTTGATCGGGATGTACGTGTTCGTGCCGCCGTAGGTGCGGCGCCCGACCATGCGCTTGGCGTACTGGACCGGGATGCGGCGCTGGGACTGCTCGACGAAGACGACGAGTCCCATCACGATCACGCCGACGACGAGCACCATGAGGAAGATCTCGAAGCCCTTGGTCTCCCAGATGAGCGCCATGGCGCCGGGGAAGGTCGCGGCGATCGAGGTGAAGATGAGCAGCGACATGCCGTTGCCGATGCCACGCTCGGTGACGAGCTCGGCGAACCACATGATGAGTCCGGTGCCTGCGGTCATCGCCACGATGATGAGCAGCTGCGCCCACCACACGTCGTTCGTCAGCAGGTTCTGGCATGCGGCGACGTCGGTGTTGCCGAAGAGCTGCCCGCTGCGCGCGACGGTGACCAGCGTGGTCGACTGCAGCAGCGCGAGAGCGATGGTGAGGTAGCGCGTGTACTGGGTCAGCTTGGACTGCCCTGCCTGACCCTCCTTGTGCAGCGCCTCGAAGTGCGGGATCACCACACGGAGCAGCTGCGTGATGATCGTCGCGGTGATGTACGGCATGACGCCGAGGGCGAAGATCGACAGCTGCAGCAGTGCACCGCCGGAGAAGAGATTGACGAGACCCAGAAGGCCTTCCGTACCGGAGTTCTGCGCGAGACACGCCTCGACGTTCGGGAAGTGCACGAACGGAGCGGGGATGTTGGACCCGAGCCGGTAGATGGCGACGATCGCCAGAGTGAAACCGATCTTCCGACGCAGGTCGGGCGTGCGGAAGATCCGCGCGATGGCGCTAAACAAGGACGTCCTCCTGAAAAGGTTGCCTATCCCTGAGGGATGGCTGAAAGACCAGGGTAACTCAAAAGAGGGGCCGGAGATTTCTCCGACCCCTCTCTTGCAGTGGTTACTTGACGGATCCGCCCGCAGCCACGATCTTCTGCTCGGCAGAACCCGAGACCTTGTCGACCGCGACGGTGAGCTTCACGGCGATGTCGCCGTTGCCCAGAACCTTGACCTTCTCGTTCTTGCGAACGGCACCCTTGGCGACCAGGTCGCTGACGGTGACGTCGCCACCGGCCGGGTACAGCTCCGCGAGCTTCTCCAGATTCACGACCTGGTACTCCACGCGGAACGGGTTCTTGAACCCGCGCAGCTTCGGGGTGCGCATGTGCAGAGGCATCTGCCCACCCTCGAAGCCGACGCGAACGGTGTTGCGGGCCTTGGTGCCCTTGGTGCCGCGACCGGCCGTCTTGCCCTTGGAGCCCTCACCGCGACCGACACGGGTCTTCGCGGTGTTGGATCCGGGGACCGGACGCAGGTGGTGCACCTTCAGGACGCCGGGGCGGGATGCCGGAGCATCCTTCTTCGGCGCAGCCTTCTTGGCGGCGGGCTTCTTCGCAGGAGCCTCGGCCTTGGCGTCGGCCGCGGCCTTCGCCGGAGCCTTGGCCGCAGCGGGCTTCTTCGCGGCGGCAGCCTTGGGGGCCGCTGCCTTCTTCGGGGCCTTCTCAGCCTCGACGGCTTCGTTCTTCTCAGCCATTAGTCGATCTCCTCAACCTTCACGAGGTGGGCGACGGTCTTGACGTAGCCGCGCGTCTGCGCGTCGTCGGGGCGAACGGTGCTGTCACCGATGCGCTTCAGACCGAGGCTGCGCAGCGTGTCACGCTGGTTCTGCTTCTCGCTCACCTTGGACTTGATCTGCGTGACCTTGAGCCGGGCGGCCATCAGGCACCTACCTTCTGTGCGGCGATGGCCTCAGCCTCGGCGCGGACGAGACGCGCAGGTGCGACCTGGTCGAACTCGAGGCCACGACGCGCGGCGACCGCACGGGGCTCCTCGAGCTGCTTCAGGGCCGCGACCGTCGCGTGCACGATGTTGATCGTGTTCGACGAGCCGAGCGACTTCGACAGCACGTCGTGGATGCCGGCGCACTCGAGCACGGCGCGGACCGGACCACCGGCGATGACACCGGTACCGGCAGCGGCCGGACGAAGCAGGACCACACCGGCGGCCGCCTCGCCCTGCACCGGGTGCGGGATGGTGCTGCCGACGCGCGGAACGCGGAAGAAGTTGCGCTTGGCCTCTTCGACACCCTTCGAGATGGCCAGGGGCACCTCGCGGGCCTTGCCGTAGCCGACGCCGACCAGACCGTTGCCGTCGCCGACGACCACGAGAGCGGTGAAGCTGAAGCGACGACCACCCTTCACGACCTTCGACACGCGGTTGATCGTGACGACGCGCTCGAGGAACTGGTTGTCACCACGGTCGCGCGAGTTGCGGTCACGGCCACCCTGGTTGCGGTCACCACGGCCACCGCCGCGGCGGTTGTCGCGCTGAGACGGCTCTGCCTGCGTGGTGCCGGTGGCCGTCTCGGAAGTGGCAGCAGCCGCTTCGGTCACTTCGTTCTCCTTGTTGTCACTCACAGTGCCAGGCCCCCTTCGCGAGCGCCATCGGCGATGGCGGCGACACGACCGGCGTAGCGGTTGCCGCCACGGTCGAACACTGCCTCGGAAACGCCTGCGGCCTTCGCGCGCTCGGCGAGGAGCTCGCCGACCTTGCGGGCCTTGGCGGTCTTGTCACCCTCGAGCGTGCGCAGGTCGGTCTCGAGCGTCGAAGCCGACGCCACGGTGTGACCCTTGCTGTCGTCGACGAGCTGCACGAAGACGTGGCGAGCCGAACGGTTGACGACGAGACGCGGACGCGCCTCGGTGCCGACGACCTTCTTGCGAAGGCGGGCGTGACGACGCGCGCGGGCGTCAGACTTTGACTTGAGAGCCATGGTTACTTACCACTCTTTCCGGCCTTGCGACGCACGACCTCGCCCGCGTAGCGGACACCCTTGCCCTTGTACGGCTCAGGCTTGCGGATCTTGCGGATGTTCGCAGCTGCCTCGCCGACAGCCTGCTTGTCGATGCCGCTGACGGTGAGCTTGTTGGTGCCCTCGACCGTCAGGGTGATGCCGGCGGGCGGGTCGATGAGGACCGGGTGCGAGAAGCCGAGGGCGAACTCGACCGAGCTGCCCTTCTGAGCCACGCGGTAACCGGTTCCGACGACCTCGAGACCCTTGGTGTAGCCCTGGGTCACGCCGATGATGTTGTTGTTGATGAGCGTGCGGGTCAGGCCGTGAAGCGACCGCGACGCGCGCTCGTCGTCGGGACGAGTGACGAGAACCTGGTTCTCCTCGACCGCGACCTCGATGGGGCTGGCCACCGTCAGGGTGAGCTCACCCTTGGGGCCCTTCACCGCGACCTCACGGCCGTCGACCGAAACGGTCACGCCCGCGGGAACCTCGATGGGAAGTCGTCCAATACGCGACATTTCGGATTACCACACGTAGGCGAGAACTTCTCCGCCCACGCCCTTCTGCTCAGCCTGACGGTCGGTGAGAAGACCGGAGGAGGTGGACAGGATGGCCACGCCGAGGCCGCCGAGGACCTTGGGGAGCTCGGTGGACTTCGCGTACACGCGGAGGCCGGGCTTCGACACGCGCTTGATGCCCGCGATCGAACGCTCACGGTTGGGGCCGTACTTCAGCTGGAGGGTGAGGTTCTTGCCGACGCGAGCGTCAGAAGTCTCCCAGCCGGCGATGTAGCCCTCCTGCTGGAGGATCTCGGCGATGTGCGTCTTGAGCTTGCTCGACGGCAGGGTCACGGAGTCGTGATGCGCCGAGTTCGCGTTGCGCAGACGGGTCAGCAGATCTGCGACCGGGTCTGTCATTGTCATTGTTGTTTTCCTTTGGTCATGAGGTTCCGGCTGCCGTTACACGACAGACGGCCTGCGATGAACACGCAATCTTCAATTGTACGGCATGCCGGGAGCCGGATGCTGCGGGTGAACACAGCATCCGGCTCTCACATGCCGGGCTTACGCCTGGGCGTCGTCCGACCGGAACGGGAAGCCGAGGTGACGGAGCAGTGCCCGGCCCTCGTCATCCGTCTTCGCGGTGGTGACGACGGTGATGTCGAAACCGCGAACCCGGTCGATCTTGTCCTGGTCGATCTCGTGGAACACGCTCTGCTCCTGGAGACCGAAGGTGTAGTTGCCGTTGCCGTCGAACTGCTTGGCCGACAGACCGCGGAAGTCGCGGATGCGGGGCAGTGCGAGCGAGACCAGGCGGTCCACGAACTCCCACGCGCGGTCACCACGGAGGGTGACGTGCGCGCCGATGGCCTGACCCTCGCGCAGCTTGAACTGCGCGATGGACTTGCGGGCCTTCGTGACGATCGGCTTCTGGCCGGTGATCTTGGTGAGGTCGTCGACCGCACCATCGATCACCTTGCTGTCGCGAGCCGCCTCACCGACACCGGTGTTCACGACGACCTTGACCAGACCGGGGATCTGCATGACGTTCGAGTAGCCGAACTCGTCCTGCAGAGCCTTCTTGATCTCGGCGTTGTACTTCTGCTTCAGGCGCGGCTGGATCTTGCCAGCCGGCGCGGCAGTGGCGTTGCTCATCAGAGGTCCTTACCGCTCTTCTTCGCGTAACGCACGCGGACGGTGCGCTTGACGCCGTCCTTGGTCTGCTCCTCGACCCGGTGGCCGACCTTGGTCGGCTTCTTGGTCGAGGGGTCGACGACTGCGACGTTCGAGATGTGGATGGGGGCCTCGACAGTCTCGAGGCCGCCCGTCTTGGTGCCACGCTGCGTCTGGCCGACGCGGGTGTGCTTGGTGACGTAGTTCACGCCTTCGACGATGACGCGGTTCTGGCCGGACAAGATCTCGAGGACCTTGCCCTGCTTGCCGCGGTCGCCGCCCTTCTCCTGCTTGCGACCGCTGATGACCTGAACCAGGTCGCCCTTCTTGATCTTCGCCATGATTAGATGACCTCCGGCGCCAGCGACACGATCTTCATGAACTTCTTGTCACGAAGCTCACGACCGACCGGCCCGAAGATGCGGGTGCCGCGGGGCTCCCCGTCGTTCTTCAGGATGACGGCGGCGTTCTCGTCGAACTTGATGTAGGAGCCGTCCGGACGACGGACCTCCTTCTTGGTGCGGACGATGACCGCCTTGACGACGTCGCCCTTCTTGACGTTCCCACCGGGGATCGCGTCCTTGACGGTCGCGACGATGGTGTCGCCCAGGCCGGCGTAACGACGCTTGGAGCCACCGAGCACGCGGATGGTGAGCAGCTCCTTGGCGCCGGTGTTGTCGGCGACCTTGAGTCGGGATTCCTGCTGAATCACTTGGCCTTCTCCAGAATCTCCACCAGACGCCAGCGCTTCGTGGCGCTCAGCGGGCGGGTCTCGTTGATGAGGACCAGGTCGCCGATGCCGGCGGAGTTGGTCTCATCGTGCGCCTTGACCTTCGAGGTGCGGCGGATGACCTTGCCGTAAAGCGGGTGCTTCACGCGGTCCTCGACCTCGACCACGATGGTCTTGTCCATCTTGTCGCTGACGACGTAGCCACGACGCGACTTGCGATACCCACGGGCATCCTCGTCGCGGACGTCGTGAGCGGCGTGCTCAGCCTCGACGGCGGCTTCCTTCTTGGTGGCCATCACTCAGCCTCTTCCTTCACGGCGTCGTCAGCGGAGTCCGCCTTCTTCGCCTTCGACTTGGTCGCCTTCTTGGCCGGAGCCTCGACGGGAGCGGGCGTCGCACGGATGCCCAGCTCGCGCTCGCGGATCACGGTGTAGAGACGCGCGATGTCGCGCTTGACGGCGCGGATGCGGCCGTGGCTCTCCAGCTGGCCGGTGGCCGACTGGAAACGGAGGTTGAACAGCTCCTCCTTGGCCTTGCGCAGCTCCTCAACGAGGCGCTGGTCTTCGAACGTGTCGAGCTCTGCCGGAGCGAGCTCCTTGGTGCCGATCGCCATTACGCGTCGCCCTCCTCGCGCTTGATGATGCGTGCCTTGAGCGGCAGCTTGTGAATGGCACGGGTCAGTGCCTCGCGAGCGAGTTCCTCGCTCACGCCGGCGACCTCGAAGAGGACGCGACCCGGCTTGACATTGGCAACCCACCACTCGGGAGAACCCTTACCGGAACCCATGCGGGTTTCGGCCGGCTTCTTCGTGAGCGGACGGTCGGGGTAGATGTTGATCCACACCTTTCCGCCACGCTTGATGTGACGCGTCATCGCGATACGAGCGGACTCGATCTGACGGTTGGTCACATACGCCGGGGTGAGCGCCTGGATGCCGAACTCACCGAACGACACCTTGGTGCCACCGGTGGCCTGGCCCGAGCGGCCCGGGTGGTGCTGCTTGCGGTACTTGACCTTACGAGGGATAAGCATCAGGCAGACGCTCCTTCTGCGACGGGTGCCTCGTTGCGCGGCGCGCGGCGGCGGTCGCCACCACGGTCGTCACGACGGGACTTCGGTGCGTTGGCCTGCTCGCGGGCAAGCTCCTTGGCGGTGAGGTCGCCCTTGTAGATCCAGACCTTCACGCCGATGCGGCCGAAGGTGGTCTTGGCCTCGTAGAAGCCGTAGTCGATGTTCGCACGAAGCGTGTGCAGCGGCACACGACCCTCGCGGTAGAACTCCGACCGGCTCATCTCGGCGCCGCCGAGACGGCCGGAGACCTGGATGCGGATGCCCTTGGCGCCAGCGCGCTGCGCGCCCTGGAGACCCTTGCGCATCGCACGACGGAACGCCACGCGAGCAGAGAGCTGCTCGGCGATGCCCTGTGCGACGAGCTGAGCGTCGGCCTCGGGGTTCTTGACCTCGAGGATGTTCAGCTGGATCTGCTTGCCCGAGAGCTTCTCGAGGTCGCCGCGGATGCGCTCGGCCTCGGCTCCACGACGACCGATCACGATGCCCGGACGGGCGGTGTGGATGTCGACGCGGACGCGGTCACGGGTGCGCTCGATCTCGATGTTCGAGACACCGGCGCGGTCGAGCTGCGTCTTGAGCAGGTTGCGGATCTTGATGTCCTCGGCGACGTAGTCGGCGTAGCGCTGACCCGGCTTCGTCGAGTCGGAGAACCAGCGCGACACGTGGTCCGTGGTGATGCCGAGACGGAAGCCGTACGGGTTTACCTTCTGTCCCATTACTTGCTCGCCTTCTTGTTGCTGTCGCCCGAGGCGGCCGGAGCCGTCTGGGGCGTCGAGAGCACGACCGTGATGTGGCTCGTGCGCTTCTTGATCTGGAAAGCGCGACCCTGTGCACGGGGCTGGAAACGCTTGAGCGTCGTGCCCTCGTCGACGTAGGCGTTAGCCACGTACAGGTCCTGCTCGTCGAGGAACTCCCCGTCGCGATCCGCCTTCACCTGCGCGTTGGCCATGGCCGACGCGACAAGCTTGTAGATCGGCTCGCTGGCGCTCTGCTGCGCGAACTTCAGGATCGCGAGAGCCTCCTGGGCCTGCTTGCCCTTGATGAGCGCAACGACACGACGAGCCTTCTGCGGGGTCACGCGGATGTGTCGCACGCGTGCGATGGATTCGACCATTAGCGGCGCCGCCCCTTCTTGTCGTCCTTCTCGTGGCCGCGGAAGGTGCGGGTGGGCGCGAACTCGCCCAGCTTGTGACCGACCATGGTCTCGGACACGAACACAGGGATGTGCTTGCGACCGTCGTGGACCGCGATCGTGTGACCCAGCATGGCCGGGATGATCATGGACCGGCGAGACCAGGTCTTGATGACGTTCTTCGTGCCGGCTTCGTTCTGCACGACCACCTTGCGAAGCAGGTGCTCGTCGACGAAGGGGCCCTTCTTAAGACTGCGAGGCATCTTCTCTTACTCCTACTTGCGCTTCTTGCCGGCGTTGCGACGGCGCACGATGTACTTGTCGCTTTCCTTGTTGGCGTGACGGGTGCGACCCTCAGCCTGACCCCAGGGGGAGACCGGGTGACGACCACCGGAGGTCTTACCCTCACCACCACCGTGGGGGTGGTCGACCGGGTTCATCGCGACACCACGCACGGTCGGGCGGACGCCCTTCCAGCGCATGCGGCCGGCCTTGCCCCAGTTGATGTTCGACTGCTCGGCGTTGCCCACCTCGCCGATGGTCGCGCGGCAGCGCGCATCGACGTTGCGGATCTCGCCCGAGGGCAGACGCAGCTGGGCGTAGGGGCCGTCCTTGGCGACGAGACGGACGGACACGCCGGCCGAACGTGCCAGCTTCGCGCCGCCGCCGGGGCGGAGCTCGATGGCGTGGATGACCGTACCCGTGGGGATGTTCTTCAGCGGGAGGTTGTTGCCCGGCTTGATGTCGGCCGATGCACCCGACTCGACGATGTCGCCCTGCTTCAGCTTGTTCGGCGCGATGATGTAGCGCTTCTCGCCGTCGAAGTAGTGCAGCAGCGCGATGCGTGCGGTGCGGTTGGGGTCGTACTCGATGTGAGCGACCTTGGCGTTCACGCCGTCCTTGTCATTGCGACGGAAGTCGATGACACGGTACTGGCGCTTGTGGCCACCACCGATGTGACGGGTCGTGATGCGGCCCTGGTTGTTGCGACCACCGGTCTTCGAGAGCGGGCGCAGCAGCGACTTCTCCGGCGTCGATCGAGTGATCTCGGCGAAGTCAGCCACCGACGAGCCGCGGCGGCCCGGGGTCGTGGGCTTGTACTTGCGAATAGCCATGATTGTCCTTATCCCCCGGATCAGCCGATTGCCGTGAAGATGTCGATGGTGCCCGACTTCAGGGTCACGATGGCGCGCTTGGTGTCCTTGCGCTTGCCGGTGCCGAAGCGGGTGCGGCGAGCCTTGCCGACGCGGTTGAGAGTGTTGACGCTCGCGACCTTGACGCCGAAGATCTTCTCGATGGCGAGCTTGATCTCGGTCTTCGAGGCACGGGGGTCGACGAGGAAGGTGTACTTGCCCTCATCGATGAGCCCGTAGCTCTTCTCGGACACGACCGGCTTCAGGATGATGTCGCGCGGGTCCTTGTTCAGGGCCGTCTGGAGAACAGATGCCTGCTCGCTCATGCGGAGACCTCCTGGTTGGCGCCGGTCTTCGAGGCGATGAAGCCCTCGAGAGCGGCCTGGGTGAAGACGATGTCGTCGGAGACGAGCACGTCGTAGGCGTTGAGCTGGTCGAACGTCAGCACGTGCAGGTTCGACAGGTTGCGAATGCTCTTCAGCGTCACGTCGTCGTTGCGCTCGATCACCACGAGCACGTTCTTCGACGAGACGACGTTGGTGAGGAAGCTCACCGCGGTCTTGGTCGAAGGCGTGCCGTCGATGCCGAAGGACTCGATGGCGTGGATGCGGTCGCCGCGGAAACGGTCGCTCAGCGCGCCCAGGAGGGCGGCGGCGATCATCTTCTTGGGCGTGCGCTGCGAGTAGTCGCGCGGCTTCGGGCCGTGCACGATGCCACCGCCGGTCATGTGCGGCGCGCGGATCGAGCCCTGACGGGCGTTACCCGTGCCCTTCTGCTTGAAGGGCTTGCGGCCGGCACCGGAGACCTCACCGCGACGCTTGGTCGAGTGGGTGCCCTGACGTGCGGCAGCGAGCTGCGCGACGACGACCTGGTGGATCAGCGGGATGTTCGTCTTGACGTCGAACAGCGCGGCGGGAAGCTCGATCGAGCCTGCCTTCTTGCCGTCTGCCTTGAGGACGTCGAGCGCGAGAGTCGAGTCAGCCATGATCAGGCACCCTTCACTGCGTTGCGGACGTAGACGATGCGACCGCGAGCACCGGGGACGGCGCCCTTGACGAGCAGCAGACCCTTCTCGATGTCGACGGCGTGCACCGTGAGGTTGAGGACGGTCACGCGCTCGCCACCCATACGGCCGGCCATGCGCATGCCCTTGAAGACGCGGCTCGGGGTCGACGATGCGCCGATGGAGCCGGGCTTGCGGTGGTTGCGGTGCGAACCGTGCGATGCCGAGACGCCCTTGAAGTTGTGACGCTTCATGACACCGGCGAAGCCCTTGCCCTTGCTCGTGCCGACGACGTCGACGAGCTGGCCGGCCTCGAAGGTGGCGTCGACCGTGAGCTCCTGGCCCAGGGTGTAGTCGCCGGCATCCGCGGTGCGGATCTCGGTGACGTGACGACGCGGCGTGACGCCTGCAGCCTCGAAGTGGGCGGAGAGCGGCTTGTTCACCTTGCGCGGGTCGATCTGACCGTACGCGATCTGCACGGCGTTGTAGCCGTCCTTCTCGGGGGTACGGATCTGGGTGACCACGTTCGGCGCGAGCTCGATGACGGTGACGGGAATGAGCTTGCCATTCTCGTTCCACACCTGGGTCATGCCGAGCTTCGTGCCCAGCATGCCCTTGGAAATCTTTGCGTTGATGTCAGCCATGTCGAACCTCAGAGCTTGATCTCGATGTTGACATCGGCCGGCAGGTCAAGGCGCATCAGCGAGTCGACGGCCTTGGGCGTCGGGTCGACGATGTCGATCAGACGCTTGTGGGTGCGCATCTCGAAGTGCTCGCGGCTGTCCTTGTACTTGTGGGGCGACCGGATGACGCACACGACGTTCTTCTCGGTCGGAAGGGGCACGGGTCCGACGACGGTCGCGCCCGCACGGGTCACGGTGTCGACGATCTTGCGTGCGGACGTGTCGATGACCTCGTGGTCATACGACTTCAGGCGAATGCGGATCTTCTGTCCCGCCATTGTCTGCTCTCTCTCTTTAGGCGTCGTACCGTCCGGGACCGGATGATCCTGGGGCATTGGACGCACGATGGCGCTGGTTGCGCCTCGGCACGAGAACGGCTCTTGCGAGTCGATCTGCTGCACCACTGTTCTGCTGTCATCCCGCACGCCTCGCGACGTGCGGATGCCGACCTCCACCACGCATGATGAAGCCTCGATGAGGAGTGTCGGGGGTGTTCTGCCATACGCGGCCTAGGTCCCTGCGCCCCATCCCATTCGGGACGACGCCGCCTATGCACACTCGTGATGGTGATCCAGCGCACGCGAAGCACGCCGAAATGTCGAACCTGACTATTCTGCCATGCCGGATTTCACTTCTGCAAACCCGGGCGTGTCGCGCTTCCGTCGCAGCCGTCGCAACGGCGTTCTTCAGGCCTCTGCAGCCCGCGACGCGGGCGGATCAGGAGAGCGGGGCGAGGCATCCCCATGCCTCGCCCCGCTTGGGGAGGGCGTCCAGTGCGAGGGGGCACACCGAACGCGAGGAGCCCGGCGTGAAGGGACGCCGTGCTCCCCGACCGAGGGCGCGGCAGATAACCTGCCGCGCAGGCAGGGAGACGCTGTGGCGCACAGAGTGCGCGCGTCGCACGATGATCCCCAAGATCGTTCCCCAGTTCGAACGCGGCGAGCCGCGTGGATGCGGGAGGTCGAACCCCTTCGACGTCCCAGACCGCAAGTTCCCCAGACGGTCAGATGTCATTGTACGGGATGACTCGACAGGAACGCGATACCGGAGACCGGAATACTGGGTTCCTCCCCGATCTCATCTGGACGCAGAGAAGCGGCGGCCCTCCCCTCAGGAAGGACCGCCGCTCCGAGTCTGCGCGAGGGTTACTCGTTGCCGACGGCCTTGTCGGCGCCGTCGCGGATCTCGTCGATCTTGTCAGCCGCGCCGGGGGCGATCTTCTTGGCGAAGTCGGCGACACCGTCGAGGACCTTGTCGCTGATGTCCTCGGCCTGCTCGCTCTTGACCGCCTCTTCGATCTTGTCCTTGTTCTGCTCGAAGAGTTCCTTGCCCTTGTTGACGGCGTCCTCGATACCCATGGTGAATCCCCTTCTGAGGTGTGCTCTGCGCCGACCGATCAGGCCGACCCACTCATTCTGCATGTCGGCGCCGGTATACGGAACCCCGTGCACCGATTGAGACACCGAGTGTCATCGAATCGGGAAACACAAAGGGGCCGAGCCCGAAGGCTCGACCCCTGTGCGAAGGAAGCGGATGCTTACTTGATGATCTTCGTGACCGTACCGGCGCCGACGGTGCGTCCACCCTCACGGATGGCGAAGCCGAGGCCGTCCTCCATGGCGATCGGCTGGATCAGCTCGACCGTCATGTCGGTGGTGTCGCCGGGCATGACCATCTCGGTGCCCTCGGGCAGCGAGATGACGCCGGTGACGTCGGTGGTGCGGAAGTAGAACTGCGGGCGGTAGTTCGTGTAGAACGGGTTGTGACGGCCGCCCTCTTCCTTCGAGAGGATGTAGGCGGTGCCCTCGAAGTTGGTGTGCGGCGTGACCGAACCCGGCTTCACGATGACCTGGCCGCGCTCGACGTCCTCACGCTTGGTGCCACGGAGCAGGAGACCGCAGTTCTCGCCGGCCCATGCCTCGTCGAGCTGCTTGTGGAACATCTCGATACCCGTGACCGTGGTCTTGACGGTCGGACGGAGTCCGACGATCTCGACCTCGGAGTTGATGGCCAGCGTGCCACGCTCGGCGCGGCCGGTGACGACGGTTCCACGACCGGTGATCGTGAAGACGTCCTCGACGGGCATCAGGAAGGGCTTGTCGCGGTCGCGCTCCGGCTCCGGAACGCTGTCGTCGACGGCCTGCATCAGGTCGAGGATGGCCTGGGTCCACTTCTCGTCACCCTCGAGGGCCTTCAGAGCGGAGACGCGCACGACCGGCGCGTCCTCGTCGAAGCCCTGAGCGGCGAGCAGCTCGCGAACCTCGAGCTCGACGAGCTCCAGGATCTCCTCGTCGTCGACCGCGTCGGACTTGTTCAGCGCGACGAGCAGGTAGGGAACGCCGACCTGCTTGGCGAGCAGCACGTGCTCACGCGTCTGAGCCATCGGGCCGTCGGTGGCGGCGACCACGAGGATCGCGCCGTCCATCTGAGCCGCACCGGTGATCATGTTCTTGACGTAGTCGGCGTGGCCGGGAGCGTCGACGTGCGCGTAGTGGCGCTTCGGGGTCTCGTACTCGATGTGCGAGATGTTGATGGTGATACCACGCTGGCGCTCTTCCGGCGCCGAGTCGATGGAAGCGAAGTCGCGCTGCACGTTGGTGTCAGACGGGAACTTGTCAGCAAGCACCTTCGAGATCGCTGCGGAGAGCGTGGTCTTGCCGTGGTCAACGTGACCGATGGTTCCGATGTTGACGTGCGGCTTGGTCCGCTCGAACTTGGCCTTAGCCACTGGGTCCTCCTCAGGACGTCGTTGTAGAGGTGACCGGGCACTGGTTTGCGACCGGTTCTCTACGGGTTTTGTTTCTCAGTTTAGTAGAGAGGGAATGTGAAGTTGTAGGTGACCTGGGAGCCGGGTCGGAACCCGGCTCCCAGAAGTGTTACTCGCCGCCCTGGTGCTTCTGGACGATCTCGTCGGCCACTGCACGGGGAACCTCAGCGTAGCTGTTGAACTCCATGGAGTAGACGGCGCGACCCGAGGTCTTCGAGCGCAGGTCGCCGATGTAGCCGAACATCTCGGACAGCGGGACGTGTGCACGGACGACCTTGACGCCTGCGGCATCCTCCATCGACTGGATCTGGCCACGACGCGAGTTCAGGTCGCCGATGACGTCGCCCATGTACTCCTCCGGAGTGCGGACCTCGACGGCCATCAGCGGCTCGAGCAGCACCGGGCTCGCCCGGCGGAGAGCCTCCTTGAGACCCATCGAGCCTGCGATCTTGAACGCCATCTCCGAGGAGTCGACATCGTGAGCCGCACCATCGACGATCGTCGCCTTGACGCCGACGATCGGGTAGCCGGCGAGGACGCCGACGTTCATCGCATCCTGGAAACCGGCGTCGATCGAGCCGATGTACTCACGCGGGATGCGTCCACCGGTGACGGCGTTGACGAACTCGTAGGTCTTGTCGTTGTCGAGCTCGAGCGGCTCGATGTTGAACTGGATCTTCGCGAACTGACCCGAACCACCGGTCTGCTTCTTGTGCGTGTAGTCGTGCTTCTCGACGGCCTTGCGGATCGTCTCGCGGTACGCGACCTGCGGCTTGCCGACGTTCGCCTCGACGTTGAACTCGCGCTTCATGCGGTCGACGAGGATGTCGAGGTGCAGCTCGCCCATGCCCTTGATGGTCGTCTGACCGGTCTCGGGGTTGAGCTCCGTGCGGAAGGTCGGGTCCTCCTCAGCGAGCTTCTGGATGGCGACACCCAGCTTCTCCTGGTCGGCCTTGGTCTTCGGCTCGATGGCGACCTCGATGACCGGCTCCGGGAACGTCATCGACTCGAGGACGACCGGCGCTGCGGGGTCGGTGAGGGTGTCACCCGTGGTGGTGTCCTTCAGACCGATGACCGCGTAGATGTTGCCGGCGGTGACCGAGGGGACCGGGATCTCCTTGTTGGCGTGCATCTGGAAGATCTTCCCGATGCGCTCCTTCTTGCCCTTGGTCGAGTTGATGACCTGAGCGCCGGAGTCGAGCTGGCCGGAGTACACGCGCACGTAGGTCAGGCGACCGAAGAACGGGTGCACGGCGACCTTGAACGCGAGAGCTGCGAACGGGTCGTTGGCGTCGGGGTGACGCTCGATGATCGTGTCGTAGTCCTTGGGGTCGTGCGCCTCGATCGAGCCCACGTCGAGCGGGTTCGGGAGGTAGTCGACGACAGCGTCCAGCATCGGCTGGACACCGCGGTTCTTGAACGCCGAACCGCAGAGGACCGGGTAGATCTCGGACGCGACGGTGAGCTTGCGGATGGCGCCCTTGATCTCGGCGACCGTGAGCTCCTCGCCACCGAAGAACTTCTCGAGCAGCGCGTCGTCGGTCTCGGCGACGGTCTCGAGGAGCTGCTGACGGTACTCGTCCGCCTTCTCCTTGAGGTCGGCCGGGATCTCCTGGATCTCGTAGGAGGCGCCCATGGTGACGTCACCCTTGGAGTCGCCGGCCCAGACCAGCGCACGCATCTCGACGAGGTCGACGACGCCGATGAAGTCGTTCTCCGCGCCGATCGGCAGCTGGATGACGAGCGGCTTGGCGCCGAGGCGGTTGATGATGGTGTCGACGGTGAAGTAGAAGTCCGCGCCGAGCTTGTCCATCTTGTTGACGAAGCAGATGCGGGGGACGTTGTACTTGTCGGCCTGACGCCACACGGTCTCGGACTGGGGCTCGACGCCCTCCTTGCCGTCGAACACGGCGACCGCGCCGTCGAGGACGCGGAGCGAGCGCTCCACCTCGACCGTGAAGTCCACGTGACCGGGGGTGTCGATGATGTTGATCTGGTTCTTGTTCCAGTAGCAGGTCACGGCGGCAGACGTGATCGTGATGCCGCGCTCCTTCTCCTGCTCCATCCAGTCGGTGGTCGACGCACCGTCGTGCGTCTCGCCGAGCTTGTGGTTGACGCCCGTGTAGAACAGGATGCGCTCGGTCGTGGTGGTCTTGCCAGCATCGATGTGAGCCATGATGCCGATGTTCCGAACCTTGCTCAGGTCGGTGAGCACGTCTTGTGCCACAGGAGTGTCCTTATCTTTTTGGCAGTCGAACTGCGAAGAGGGGGGTGCCCGCCCCCGGCGGGCGGCCGGGGGCGGGCGAAGCTGTTACCAGCGGTAGTGAGCGAACGCGCGGTTCGACTCGGCCATCTTGTGGGTGTCCTCGCGGCGCTTGACCGCGGCACCGAGGCCGTTCGATGCGTCCAGGATCTCGTTCTGGAGACGCTCGGTCATCGTCTTCTCACGACGACCCTTGGCGTAGCTGACGAGCCAGCGCAGCGCGAGGGTGTTCGCGCGGTGCGGCTTGACCTCGACCGGCACCTGGTAGGTCGAGCCACCGACGCGGCGGCTCTTGACCTCGAGGGTGGGGCGGACGTTGTCGAGCGCCTTCTTCAGCGTGGCGACGGCATCCTGGCCGCCGTTCTTCGCCTCGACGCCCTTGAGGGCGTTGTAGACGATCGACTCGGCGAGGGACTTCTTGCCGTCGACGAGGATCTTGTTGACCAGCTGGCTGACGATCGGAGCACCGTATACCGGGTCGTTGACGACGGGACGCTTAGGTGCGGGACCCTTACGAGGCATCTAACTCAACCCTTCTTCGCGCCGTAGCGGCTGCGAGCCTGCTTACGGTTCTTGACGGCCTGGGTGTCCAGGGCGCCGCGGACGATCTTGTAACGCACACCGGGGAGGTCCTTGACACGACCGCCGCGGACCAGGACCAGGGAGTGCTCCTGGAGGTTGTGGCCCTCACCGGGGATGTACGCGGTGACCTCGGTGCCGTTGCGGAGCTTCACACGGGCGACCTTGCGCATCGCCGAGTTCGGCTTCTTCGGGGTGGTGGTGTACACACGGGTGCAGACACCGGCCTGCTGGGGGTTCGACTTCAGTGCGGGCGCCTTGGTCTTCGAGACCTTGGGCGAGCGACCCTTGCGAACCAACTGCTGAATGGTTGGCACGTTCTCTCCTCATAATGCTGCACGGTGACAGCGTGATGGGTTTCACATCATGACCCACCGGCACGCCGGAACCGGCGTGCTTGTGTGGTGGTGGGTATGCCGTGGGGGCGGACCGGCTATGGAGCCGACGCCCAGCGCGCACGTCAAGACGTGCACACACCTGACCAAGTGTAATGCCGCGTAACCTGGCGGTCAAATGGAAGGTGCGCTCACCGCAGGTCTCTGATACGCGCGGCCACCGAACCGCCCTCCCCCGTCCTGCGCTCGGCCGTGACCGCGATGATGAGCAGCACCGCCCCCATGACCGCCAGCGTGATCCACCACGGCATGGACTCGATGCCGCGCCCGATCTGCACCGAGAACACGAACACGTTCTCGATCGGCAGCACGATCAGTCCGATGAGGAAGGGCGCGGCGAGCCGCCCACGGGATCCGACGAGGATCGCGGCGAGAGCCAGCACCATCACCAGGATCGCCCGCCAGGTGAGCGGATCGGTGAAGGTCGAGACGATGGACGCGATCATCATCACGACGATCCCCGGGGCGAGGAGCGCCCAGGATCCGCTCCACCGCCCTGGCCAGCTGTTCAGCGTCGGCCGGCTCCTCGTGGAGGCCTCCCCCTCACCGTCGCTCGGCGGCGTCGAGGAGCCGCCGAGCACTCCGGCGAGGAGCAGGAAGGCGCCGAGCGGGAGCGAGAACCACTCCACGCGCAGGTCGCGCGGGCTCCACGCGACCACGGCCGTGACGAACGCGATCGCGAAGAGGAACCAGACCGGCGGGAGAAGTGTCCCCCCGCGTCGCGCACGGGATGCGGCGACCACCACGGCGAGCAGCCAGACGAGCATCAGCGACCACATCGCCCAGATCGAGAACCAGTCGCGCTCGATCGCGAACCACGTCCCCGCGGCGAGCGCGAGCGCAGACGGGGCCCCGAGCCAGCGGCTCGATCGAACAGCGGACTCCGCGGGGACAGCCCGTCGGATGCCGCGGGCGGCGAGCAGCAGCACGGCGGCGCCGAGCACGCTCACGCCGAGGCACGAGAGGAGGAGAGCGGCGCCGTGCAGCGTCGGGACGTCCTGACCGAGCCCGATCCGGATGGCCTGGATCGTGCCGACCGTGGATGCCAGGCCCGCGGCGAGGAGCGTCGGGATGCGCAGTCTCCGCAGCCGCCGCATCCGCACCCCGGCGCCCTCGCGGCCGAGCAGAGCCGCGAGCCCGAGCAGCGCCCAGGCGGCGAGCAGCAGACCGCCGACCCGCCAGGGCAGGGAGACCTGGCCGGCGGCATCCGGCTCCACCACGGCGACGATGGCGAGCAGCGGGCCGATCGCGAGCGCGAGACCCGCGGCGTAGAGACCGGTCGCCGGCCGGCCCCGTAGGGTCAGCACCGTCGCGACGGCCGCGGCGCCGAGGCTCGGCGGCAGCAGGTACGCCTCGAGCAGGTCGACACCGGTCATCCCCCACACGCACCACAGCGCCCCGGTGAAGGACGCGGCCGCGACCCACCACAGCAGGCGACGGCCGGCGACGATCGCGCCGGCGGTCGCGCCGATGCCGAGGATCAGCAGCACGAGGAACGTCGTCCCGAGCCCCGCGGCGTCGCGCCAGAGCGCGAGCCCGACCGCGATCACCCCGGTGAGCAAGGCGGACGCCTCGATCGCGATGCGCGCGGCATCCGCCGTTCCGACCGGGTGCCCCCTGGTCACGAGCGCGGCTCTCACGATCGGCGTCGACGGCAGCACCAGGGCGACGAGCACGGCGATGATCGGCAGCGTCACCGGGGATCCGCTCGACGTCAGCAGCTGCGCGCCGAGGCACACCACGACGACGGCGAGCGCGGGCACGAGCATCGCCGCGGCCGCGGTGCGCACGGTGAGGGTGAGCCCTGGACGCCGTGTCAGGAGCAGAGACATCGCGAGGGCGAACATCAGACCGGTGGACAGCGCCGTCCAACCGCTGCGCTCGACGACCACCTGCAGGATGCCGATGCCGAAGGGCACGGTCGCGACGACCAGCACGGCCTGCCAGGCGCGCGCTCCGACCCGCGGGAGGTAGGTGCAGACGATCGCGGCGCCGAGGCCGGCGGATGCCGTCAGGCACAGCTGCGCGATCCCGGAGACGCCGCCCTGCCCGAGCGCGATGGCGACGAGGACCAGGGCGTACGCGAAACCGGCGCCCACGTAGAGGAAGCGGAACCGCTGCGGACGCGCGGAGGCGAGCGCGGCCAGCGCGACCAGGGCCCCCGCCCCTGCGAGCGGGACCGCCGCGGTCTCGCGCCACGCGACCATCACCGCGGCGACGAGCGCCAGATGCGCCGCGATCAGCAGGATGAGCCTGGCCCCCGGGGCGGACACGACGGTCGGGAGCATCCGGAGCGCGGCGGCGACGAGCACCACGGCCGCGGCGAGCACCGCGACGGAGACCGGAAGCGGCACCAGCTTCGCGCAGCCCAGCACGAGCACCGCGACGGCAGCGGCGACGAGCGACAGCCGCGCGGCGGGCACCGAGAGCCCGCGGAGCCCGTCGCGGTCGCGTGCGAGCCCGCTGAAGACGGCCAGCCCTGCGCACACTGCGGCGAGTCCGACGACGACGCCCCACGCGGTGTCTCCCAGCGCGTAGCCGGAGTCGCCGCCCCGCACGAACTCGCCCACCGTGGCGACGCCTGCCATGGCGGAGAAGCCGAGCAGCACGGCGGAGGGCACGGCGAGGACCGTGAGGGCTCCTGCCGCCACGAGACCTCGGGGCACCGCACGGGGCTGCGGGACGAGCGCCCCGATCAGCACGAGCGCGACGGATGCCGCAGCGGGGACGATCGCGAACAGCCACGGCGTGCTCTGCAGCGCCTCCCCGGTGAGCGCGAAGACGGCGACGACCACGGCCGCCGCTCCCGTGCCGCCGGCGCCGTACGCCCAGAGACCGGCGAGCATCCGCCGTGCGGCGATGACGGCGTGCACCGCGACGAGCAGCAGCAGCCCGCTGATCGTGAGGAAGAACGCGGTGTCGCTCCCGGCATCCACCCGCCACATGAGGGCGAGGGCGCTCAGGGAGGCGATGAGCTGCACCGCGGTGAGGGTGATCTGCTCGACCAGAGGCGGTCGCACCCACTCGATCAGCGCTGCTCCGGCACCTGCGACGCCGATCGCACCGAGCACGGACGACAGCGGAGTGCCCCCGGCGACGCCCAGCATCGCCGGGGTGAGCGCGAGCGCGGTGACCGCGGTCCATTCCCAGATCCGGATGCCGCGGCGACGCCCCGCGAAGAGCATCACCGCACCGGCGGCGGCGGTCACGGCGGCGGCCGTGAACCACGGATCCACCGCGGGGGCGGCGAGCTGCGCGAAGGCGTGGATGTCGAGCCCCGCGAACACCAGGCCGAGGCCGCCGACCGCCTCCGCCGAGAAGCGCAGCGAGCGACGGGAGAGCATCCACGCTCCCCCGAGGAAGAGCAGGGTCACCAGACCGACGATCACCCCGCGCAGCGCACGGTCGGCGAGGTCGGGGTTGAAGTAGGTGAAGACGATCGCCGCGACGGCGAACAGACCGGCCCCGGCCGTCGCCAGCACCGATTGCAGCGTCGCGCTGCTCTGCGGATCGGGAGCGGATGCCGGGGAGAGGTCCGTGGCCACGACCGGGGTCGGAGCATCCTCCGCTGGGCGCGGCATCGCGCCGACCGGCGCGAGTGAGAGGACAGGGACCTGACGGAGGAGCTCGTCGCGGGCGCGCATCGCCGCGGCCGCGGACTGCGACGCCTTCCACACGTCTCCCGAGATGGGCCCGCGCAGATCGGCGCCGCAGCGTGCGCAGGTTCCGCCGGACAGCGTCCACTGGCAGATGGGGCAGCTGGAGTCGTCGAGCAGGTGTCTGGCGACGGACTCGCCCCAGGTCGACAGCGGCATGGTGCCGGTCGTGGTCATCGCTGCTCCTCCTCTTCGGGGATCCAGCGCAGGATCTCTCCCGGCTGGCAGTCGAGGACGCGGCAGATCGCGTCGAGGGTGGTGAACCGCACGGCCTTGGCCCTGCCGTTCTTGAGCACGGCGACGTTGGCGGGGGTGATGCCGATCGCGTCGGCGAACTCCTGCACGCTCATCTTCTTGCGGGCGAGCTGCACGTCGAGGTCGATGACGATGGGCATCAGACGACCTCTGACAGGTCCTGCTCGAGCTCCAGCGCCTTGCGGAGGAGCCCGCGCAGCACGACGACGAGCAGGGCGAGCGCCGCGCTCACCACGATGCCGAGCACGGCGAGGAGCACGAGCGAGAGCGACACGGCGCGGCTCGCGACGATCACGATGAACGAGGCGAGGATCAGGGCTCCGGCCGAGACGAGGGCGGCGAGGATCACGTCGACGTACCGGAAGGCCTCCACGCGGAAGATGCGCTCGGCCTGCACGAGGGAGAGCAGGAACCAGATGCACACCAGCGTCACCTCGACGAGTCCGAGGAACAGCACAGCGCCGATGATGCCCGGCACCTCCAGCTGGGCCACGTCGGGGTTGCGGATCGCGGTGATGCGTGCGACCTCCGGGATCACCAGGATCTGACTGGCGAGCAGGAGCCCGAGCAGGAGGACGATCAACGCCTTGAGGATGCGAGTGACGTGAGGCTGCATGACGATCCTATCGATCAGCAATGGATATCTATCGAAAAACGATAGCCATCGCCGTCTCGACGCTCCACTCGCGCCGCGCTTCTCCCAGGGGATGCGCAGGATCCGGCGCGACCGGCCGTGGTCAGACGGTGTCGGGGCCGAAGGGCGAGTCCAGCGACTGCGTGAGCTCGGCGAGCATCGCCTCGATCTGCGGCTCGACGTGCTGAGAGATCGCGGCCTGGATGTGCAGGCGGTGACGCAGGAGCATGCCGCAGATCTCCCGCCCGACCATGTTCGCGTACTCGTCGGCCAGCGACACCTCCTGCCGGAGGGCGGCCTTGGCCTCGTCGCTCAGCGGCGGCAGCGGAGGGAGCTCCTCGGCGGCGTCATCGGCCATGCCGGCGATCGTGAACAGGAACGGCGCACCCGGCACGGGCTCCGGGTCGAGCGGCAGTCCGTCGAACTCCGGATCGAGGTCCTCCGACGGCCGGTAGCTGCGGGCCCTGTTGCGTGCGGACTGCTGGTCGAGCTCGCGCTGCAGCATCGGGAGGTTGCGTGCCGTGTACTCGGCCACCGCCGCGTCGACGATCGCCTTGATGCGGGTGGAGAGGCCGTGCTGCACGCCGTGCGGGGCGTTCGCCGCGATCCCGGCGGCGGAGAGCACCGGCGATCCGAGGCACCGGCGACAGGGCGCGACGCGTCCGCGGTGGGTGGCCGGCTCCCAGCGCGGCACCCAGCGCAGCCAGGCCTCGACGGCCTGGTCGACCTGCGTCTCCAGCGAGCGCTCCACACCACAAGCGTACGGCGCGCCGGGCGTGTCGGACCAGATTCGCGGGCCGTGGCGTCACTCCGCGTCGTCGCCCTCCCACGGCCAGTGCGGATGCTGCGCCCTCGTGCGCCGCAGGGCGATGCCACCCCATGCGGCCACGGCCGCGGCGGCGAGGAGCACGAGGCTCGGGCCGCCGCGCACCAGATCGCCGACGACCGCCGTCGCGACGATCAGATCGTTCGTCGAGAGGAGCACGGCGACCCACACCGCGAGCAGGTGGACGAGAGCGGTGCTCAGAGCGACCACGGGCACGGAGAGGAAGGACGGATGCCCAGCCCGCAGCGCGAGGCCGAGTGTCGCGGCGAACGCGATCACGCCGAACAGCATCCCCACCGCTCCGGGTGCCTGGCCGAGACCCTGGATGGAGATGATGTCGGCATCCGTCGTGATGCTCAGCGCCCCGAGCCCGAACACGGCGAGCGCGAAGAAGCTGATCACGGCCATGACCAGGGCCAGGACGGCCGAGACCCCCGCAGACGGAGGCCTGCGGGGGTCTGACGATGACATCTCGTGTCCTAGCGGGAGAGTGTCGGGCCCGCCTCGAGCGTGCGCTCGTACTCGCGCTGCGCCTCGGCGTTGAGCTCGGTCTTGCGGGCGCCGCTGCGGGCGACCCAGGCGCCGAACCAGATGGTCAGCTCGCGTGCGAACACGAAGGCGGCGATCGCCAGCGGGGTCAGGAGCTGGCCGTTGACGAACTCCGCGCCCTCTGAGGCCGTGAGGCGCCAGAACGGCTCCTCGACGAGCTGGCCGAGGATGTGCCCGCCGTACGCGATCGCGCCGACGATGATGCCGAAGATCACCCAGCGACCCCAGCGACCGCGGTTGATGATCGCTCCCAGCAGCCAGAAGCCGAGGAAGAAGACCACGACGGGGATCCAGAAGCCGAAGGTCGTCAGCGGGGCGAGGGCGGCCTCGCCGATGTTCTTCCCCGTGACGTCTCCGGAGAGCGCGCCGAGCCCCAGAGTGGCCCCGAGGTAGAGGATCGCGAAGGCGAGGGTGGCGAGCAGGCCGATCGCGCCGGCCGTGCCGCGGTTGCCCCGCTCACGAGGAGGCTCCGGGGCCTGCACGAAGATGGGCTGCTGCGCGAAGGCGGCGACGACCGGCGCCTCGGCGAGCACGGGCTCGGACGGGACGATGCGCGTCTCGGTGTCGTCCGCAGACGCGTAGGCGGAATCGGCGATCGTCGACTCCTCGTGCGCGACGGGCGCGGTGTACACCGCGGTCTCATCCGCGTCGGCGGCGTAGACGTCGTTCAGCGCAGGAGTGGAGAACGTTCCGGGGTGGTCGCGCTCTGCCTCTTCGAAGGCGGCGAGATCAGGGTCGGCGACGGGGGCGGCGTCGGCCGCTGCATCCGTCGTCTCCGCGGCGTCGGACGCCGCTCCGGGGACATCCGCACCCGCTGCTGCGGCGGCGTCGAGACCGGCGTTCGCGCTGTCGACGACGTCATCGACGTCGTTCGGCTGCTCGGGCCGGGGAACCTCGGGGTCACTCATGGGGGCGCCTCTCATAGGATGTGGTCAGTGCGAGGGTACCTCCGCGTGTTCACGCGCTGCCGGAGGCGTGCCGACGTGTCGCCGACCCGGGGTTCCGCGGTACCGGGACAGGACCTCAGGGCAGGACGCTGCGGAGGCTGTCGCCGACGAACGAGGCCATCGCCGGGACGATCGGGATCGCGAACCACACGAGCACGGCGATCACCCCGGTGCACAGGAGCCCGGCGATCCAGCTGATCGCCAGGTTGCGTCCCCCCACTTTCGCCATGACTCCACGCTACGACCGCTGATGCGCCGGTGAGCGGCGCAACGCCGACATCACGATCAGCGGCTCACCATCACCGGCGACGACGCGTTCTCGGCGATGCGCACGGGCTTCCCGCTGCCGTCGGCCGGCACGGACCAGACGTCGTCGCCGACCGCATAGGCGACCGTATCGTCGTCGAGCCAGGCGGCCTGATCGTCGACGTTGCGGTCCTCGGCGAGCGGCTCCTCCTCCATGGTCGCCAGATCGAGGACGTACAGTCGCCACGGGTCGTCGACGCTGTCGTTCACGCGCTTCTTGAACACCAGTCGCGTCCCGTCGGGAGACAGCGAGGGGCACTCGAGGTTCTCCCGCACGGTGTGCGCGGTCCACTTCTCGTAGTCGCCCTGGACGAGGTAGGTCTTGCCGCCGGTCGAGACCGTGGCGTAGAAGGTGTTGTCGTCGTCGGTGAAGGTCACTCCCCAGTAGTTCGCGTCGACGCGGTGCACGCGCTGCCCGTCGATGAAGAGCTGGAGCCCCTCGATCGAGTCGACGAGGAAGTCCTTCTCGCGGTCGTACATCCCGGTCCTGGTGGAGAAGTTCGTCCCGGCGTAGTTGTCGCCCGTCACGAACACCGTCCACGCGACCATCCGCCCCGATGGCGATACCCGTGCGCGCGAGGGCACCCCGCTGTAGGTGAATGTCTGCTCCTCCGTGAGGTCGGCATCCCTCACCGACACGGTGGTCGTCGGCTTCAGGCTGCCCTCGATGCTCACGCACACGGCGGTGTCCGCGGCCGCGTAGAACCGGCTGCACTCCAGACCGGTGCCGCTCCTGTCCTGTCCGTCCTGCTGCACGACGTATCCGTCGGTGCCGCGCACGTAGAGCCCCGCATCGGTCGCCGGAGCGACGGCGGCCTCGGCGTGCGAGGGCGCGCCGTCGCGGTTCACGGCGAACAGCGAGTAGCCGACGCCGACGACCGCGAGGACCAGCGCCGCAGACCCCACGAGCGCGATCCGCTTCGTCATCGGGGTCACGCGACCTCCTCCGCAGTGGAGCGCTCGGGGCGGATCAGCACGGCCGCGGCGAGGAGCACGACCAGGAGCACGACGGATGCCGCGGCGAACGCCGCCGTCACGCCCCAGAACGTCCAGGCGGCGCCGAACAGGACAGCGGCGAACAGCCGACCGGTGGCCTGCCCGGTCTGCAGCAGCGCCATGCCGCCGGCGCGGCGGTCGCGCGGGATGCCGGGACCGGCCAGCGCCATCAGCACGCCGTCGGTCGCCGCATAGAAGACGCCGAGGAGCAGGAGCAGGAGCACCAGCAGCACGGGGCCGTCGATCGGGAGCAGCAGGGTCGAGTAGGCGCCGAGCAGGGCGAGGTTTCCCAGCAGGAACGGCAGCCGACGTCCGATCCGATCGGCGAGACGCCCCATCGGCACGGCGAGCGTCAGATAGACGAGCGCGCTGCCCAGCGGCAGCAGCGGGAAGAACACGGCATCCAACTGCATCCGGTCCTGCAGACCCAGGTAGAGGAAGCCGTCGCCGATCGTGGCCAGACCGAGGATCGTCGCCGCGATGAGGAGACGACGGAACGCCGGATCACCGAGGATCTTCACCGTCTCCCGCAGCGTCGGGCGCGGGGCCCCGACGGGGACGTTTCCCCGGCCAGGGACGAAGGCGATGAGGACGAGGACCCCGAGCGTGGCGACGCAGAAGCTCACGATGAAGACGGCGTCGAAGGCGTCGGCCAGCATCCACAGCAGCCCGAACGCGGCCAGGGGGCCCAGCAGTGCGCCGGCCGTGTCCATCGCCCTGTGCACGCCGAACGCGCGCCCCTGATGGGCGTCGTCCACCGAGAGCGAGATCAGGGCGTCACGCGGCGCCGTGCGGATGCCCTTGCCGATGCGGTCGACGGCGAGCGTCGCCGACAGCGCCACGGTCGACGTCCCCGACAGCAGCAGGAACGGCTTGCAGATGGCGGACAGCGCATAGCCGATGCCCGCCACGAGCTTGTGCTGCGACCAGCGGTCGGCGATGTGACCTCCGAGAAGGCGGACGAAGGCGGTGACGCCGTTGTAGACGCCGTCGAGGAAGCCGAAGGCGAGCGGGGTCATGCCCAGCCCGATGACGAGGTACAGCGGAAGGACCGCCGTGACCATCTCGGAGGAGAGGTCGGTGAGCAGGCTCACCGCCCCCAGTGCGATCGCGGTGCTGCCGACTCCGGCCGCACGGCGGCCCACCTGAGGGTGGACCGCCGTGCTTCCGTCGTCCTGCCGCGATTTGCTGCCGGCGAGGTACATGATCGTCAGTGGCAGGTGATCGTGTTGGTGTCGAGCACGGTGCCGCCGATGTCGACGAACGAGTGCGTGACCGACGTGTCGGTGAAGTCGAGCTTCGACACCCCGTACGCCGTGTTGATGCGCTTGGCGCTGTTCGCCTTGGTGTTGCCGAAGTCGCGCATCTCATGACCGCCCAGACCGCTGACGATCTGGACCGTGCCCGACGAGGATGCCGCACCAGAGGCGTTCATGGCGTTGAAGCGCTCGTAGTCGTGGTCGTGCCCGCTGAGCACGAGTTCGACGTTCGCGTTCGCGAGCATCTTCCACACCGGCTGGCTCGCCGGCTCGTTGCCGTGATCGCCCGAGCTGAACGCCGGGTGGTGCATGTACGCCACGACGCACTGCTTGGTGTTCGACGCGAGGTCGGCCGCGAGCCAGTTGAGCTGCGCCTGGTCGGTGAAGGTGTTCGAGTCCAGGGCGATGAAGTGCCAGTTCGAGTAGTCGTAGCTGTAGTACATCTTGCCCTGGGGCGTCGCACGGTTGCCGAAGTAGTCCCGGTAGGCCTTCGGGTCGAGGTTGTCGTAGTCGTCGTACGTCTCGTGGTTGCCGGGGATCGGCCAGGTGTTGCCCTTGACCGTGCCCCAGGACTTGGCGTAGACGGTCGAGAAATCGCTCGCCTTCGCGTCGTCGTACTGCATGTCGCCGAGGGTGATGTAGAACACCGGGTTGATCGCCTGCGCACGGTCGAACGTCTCGAAGTGCTTGCAGTCGGAGGGGAACTCCCCCGTCACCTTCTTGCCTCGGGTCGTGCAGCCCTGGCCGGCGATGTCGCCGGCGGCGACCACGGTGAAGCCCGTGCCGGGGTTGGGGGTGCTGCCCGCGGTGCCGTAGGCCTCGACCTCGAACAGCGAGTAGCCGTAGGCGGTTCCTCGTGCGGTGCCGTAGATGCGGAGGTACCGGCCGGTGCCGTTGAGTCCGGTGAACTCGTCGGTGGCGCCGTTGCCCGCGGCCTCGGTGGCGAGAGTGGTCCACGTGGTGCCGTCGGCGGAGAGCTCGATGCGGTACTTGGACGCGTACGCGGCCTCCCACTTCAGGACGACCTTGTTGACCTTCGCGCCGTCACCGAGGTCGATGCGGATCCACTGCGGATCCACGCCTTCGACGCTTGACCAGCGGCTGGTCGCGTTCCCGTCGACCGCCTTCGCCCCGTCGAACTCCGCGCTCTCGACCGAGGAGGTCGTCGCGGGCTTGTTCTTCGAGATGAGGGTGGCCGCCGGGTTCGCCGTGCTGGTCGGTGTCGGGGTCGGCGTCGGCGTGGATGTCTGCGTCGGCGTCGGGGTCGGCGTGGGCGTCGCCGTGGGGGTGCCGCCGCTGGTGAGGGTGTAGGCCTCGACCTCGAACAGGGAGTACCCGTAGGAGGTGCCGCGTGCGGTGCCGTAGATGCGCAGGTAGCGGCCGGTGCCGTTGAGGTTCGTGAACTCGTCGGTGCCGCCGTTGCCCGCAGCCTCCGTGGCGAGGGTGGTCCAGGTGGTGCCGTCGGCGGAGACCTCGACGCGGTACTTGGATGCGTATGCGGCTTCCCACTTCAGGACGACCTTGTCGACCTTGGACCCTGCGCCGAGGTCGATGCGGATCCACTGCGGGTCCACGCCTTCGACGCTCGACCAGCGGCTGGTCGCGTTGCCGTCGACCGCCTTCGCGCCCTCGAAGCCCGACCCCTCAGACGACGAGGTCGTCACGGGCTTGTTCTTCGAGATCAGCGTCGCGGTGCCGGGGTTCTGCGTCGGCGTCGACGTCGGAGTGCTCGTCGGCGTCGGCGTCGGCGTCGGCGTGGTGCCGTCGTCGTTGGGCCAGCGGGGTGTCGGGTCGGTCGGGATGCTGAAGGGGTCGCCGTAGACGGACCAGCTCAGCGGGGTGTTGAGGTTGAGGTTGCCGGCGTTGAGCCAGACGCGCTGCGCGTTCTCGATGCGGCTGACGTCCTCGTGCGCGGCCTCCTTCTTCATCTCGACCACGCGGGCGTCGAGGAAGGCGTTGAGATACGTGGTCTCGTTGCCGCCGGATGCGGGGGTCGTCGCCTTCTTCTTCGCCTGGGTGCGGATGTCCTCCAGGCCGTCGAAGCCGTGCACGACCGCCGCGTCGTAGTAGGCGAACTGCCCGAGCGGGCCGAGCTTGTCGGAGATCGCGAGGTTGACGGACGGGTCGAAGTACTGGACCTTGGTCTCGTCGCGCTGCGCCCGCTGGAACTCGGGCTTCTTGCCCTCCGCCTTCCAGGCGGTCTCGAACGCGGTGCCGAGTCCGGCGTGCGATTCGGTGCCGTCGACGTTGCGCAGAGCGGGGATGTACTTGGCGAGGGGGTTGTTCGGGTACTTCTTCGTGTAGTTCTCGACGAGCACGAGCATGTCGTGCGTGCCCGAGGTGAAGCCCACGATGCCGCCCGTGTATCCACGTCCGTCGTCGATGTCCTCGATGTAGTCGTAGTAGTCGTACCAGTTCAGGTGCGAGTTCTCGGCGGAGGTGATGATCTCCTGCGCGATCTCCCGCTTGACGGGGTCGCGCAGCGAGAGGGGGGTCGCTGCCTGCGCCGAGGTCGCCACGAGCCCGGTGAGGGGTATGACGATCGCGGCTGCCAGCAGCGCGAGCATTGGTCGACGTTGACGCATGGTTCCTCCGATGGGGGTCGGTTCAGAAAGTTAGGAAACATTCTTTACGAAGAGTTATACCCCAGTCGCCTGCCGTGCGCAATGGTCGGATGATTACTTCTTCTCGCGTTCATTGGTCGTCAAGGTCTGTACGATTCGGAGTACCCGACCACGAACATCGAGGACTCCGTGCCCACTGCCCCGACCGGAACCAGCGTCGTCAGAGCGATCAACGCGCGCGCGGCGCTGCGGCTCCTGCTCGATCTCGGCCCGCTGAGCCGCCCCGAGATCGCCGCCCATCTCGCCGTGTCGAAGCCCACGGCATCCCACCTGCTCATGCAGCTGCGCGACAGCGGCCTGGTCAAGAGCGAGGGCAACCGCGACGGCGCCATCGGACGCGCCGCCGAGCTCTTCAGCGTCAACGAGAAGGCCGCCTACACCGCCGCCGTCGACGTGACGCCCGAGCGCATCGCGACCGTCGTGGTCGACCTCACCGGCAGGAAGGTCGGAGAGTTCGCGCTGCCGACCCCCGAGGGCGACGTCAGCGACCCGACCCTGCAGGTGCACGAGGCGCTCAGCGGCGCGTGCGCCCCGATCGGCGTGGATCCGTCCGACCTGCGCCGCGTCGTCATCGGCATCCAGGGCGCGATCGACCCGACCTCCGACCGCCTCCGCTTCGCGTCGCACCTCCCTGGATGGCAGCGCGCCGGTCTCACCGCCGCCCTGCAGGAGCGCATCGGCGCCCCCGTCGACATCGAGAACGACGTGAACCTCGTCACGATCGCCGAGCGCGCCCACGGCGTCGCGACGGAGAACGACAGCTTCGCGGTGCTCTGGGTCTCGGACGGCATCGGCATGGGTCTGATGTTCGGCGGACGCGTGCACCGTGGCCTCACGGGAGGCGCGGGCGAGATCTCCGACCTGCCGCTCCCCGGAGCGCCGGTCGGCAGCCTGACCAACGAGTTCGGCGCGAGCGGCATGCAGGCTCTCGCCGGCGCACCCGCGCTCGGCCGCGTGCTCGCGGAGCACGGCTTCGACGCGGCCACACCGGTGGATGCGGTGGCGGATGCCGTCGCCGCAGACGGCGACGCGGCGTCAGCGGCCCTCGACGAGATCGCCAGCCGACTGGCGCTCGGCCTGTCTGCGGTGGTCGCGATCGTCGACCCCGACCTCATCGTCCTGGCCGGCGACTTCGCCCTCGCGGGCGGGGAACGCCTGCGCAGCCTGGTGCAGCACCATCTGCATGCCGCCGTCGTCGCACGGCCTCCCGTGCTGCTCTCGGCGCTGGACGAGAACCCGGTTCTCGACGGCGCCCTGCGCCTGGCGCTCGAGCGGGTGCAGGACGAGGTGCTGAGCACCGTGAGCGGCGGCCAGTCGAAGCCTGCGGGCGACGACGACTGACCCGCCGCGTCAGCCCTTGGTCGCTCCGGCGGTCAAGCCGCCGACGATGTACCTCTGCAGGAACAGGAACAGGATCATCACCGGCACGGCCGCCATCACGGCGCCGGCGGAGAAGGCCGACCAGTCCGCGTAACGGGGGTTCGCGACGAGCTTCGTGAGACCGACGACGAGCGTCTGCTTGTCGACGTCGACGAGCATGATGCTCGCGATCACGTACTCGTTCACCGTGCCGATGAACGACAGCAGGGCGACCACCGCGAGGATCGGCGCCACCAGCGGGAGGATCATCGTGAAGAAGATGCGCGCGTGCCCGGCGCCGTCGATGCGCGCGGCCTCGTCGAGCTCCATCGGCAGCGTGTTGAAGAACCCGTACATCAGGTAGGTGTTCACGCCGAGAGCGCCGCCGAGGTACACGAGGATCAGGCCGGTGTGCGTGTTCAGGCCGATCGCGGGGAACCAGTCCCCCAGCGTGGACATCAGCAGGAAGATCGCGACGACCGCGAGCAGCTGCGGGAACATCTGCACCACGACGATCGTGACGAGGCCGATGCGGCGCCCGGCGAATCGCATGCGCGAGAAGGCATATGCCGCCAGGGCGCCGATGAACACGGTCGATGCGCCCGTCACCACGGCGATGACGAGGGTGTTCAGGAACCACAGGCCGTAGGGGTTCTGCGGATCGCTGAGGATGCGCACGTAGCTGTCGATGCCGATCGCGGAGAACAGCTGGTTGGATCCGGTCAGCGTGCCCTTCGGGTTCAGCGATGCGGAGAACACGTAGAGCAGCGGGAACAGGGCGAAGGCGCTCACCACGATGGCGACGACGTGGCGCCATCCGGTGTCGGCGAACCACGCGCCGAGGCTGCGCTTGCGCGGAGCGAGGATGTCGGTGCTCATGTCAGTTCAGCTCCTCGAGTGCCTTGGTCTTGCGGAAGCTGATGATCGAGATCGTCGCCACCACGATGAAGATGAGGATGGTGAAGGCGGAGGCCAGACCGTAGTCGCGGTTCTGACCGGTGAAGGCCACCTTGTAGACCATCGAGATGAGGATGTCGGTGTGCCCGACCGGGATGCTCACGTCGTCGAAGCGGGGACCGCCCTTGGTGAGCATGTAGATCAGGTTGAAGTTGTTGAAGTTGAACGCGAAGGACGAGATCAGCAGCGGCGCCACCGTCACGAGCAGCAGTGGCAGCTTGATGCGCCGGAAGACCTGCCACGGGTTCGCGCCGTCCATCACCGCCGCCTCGTTCACGTCTTCGGGGATGCCCTGCAGAGCGCCCATGCAGACGAGGAACATGTAGGGGAAGCCGAGCCAGAGGTTGACGATCAGCACCGACACCTTGGCGAGGTTCGGGTCGGTGAGCCACGGGATCTCCGCGCCCCCGAAGATGACCTGGTTGATGAAGCCGAAGCTCTCGTTCATCATGCCCGCCCAGACCAGGGCGGAGAGGAACGCGGGGAACGCGTACGGGAGGATCAGGATGATCCGGTAGCCGTTGCGGAACCGCATCCGGGTGTTGTTGAACACGAGCGCGAGAAGAAGACCGAGGAAGAACGTCGACGCCACGGAGACGAGGGCGAACACGAACGTCCAGATCGTGACGGAGATCAGCGGGCCGCGGATGGACTCGTCGGCGACGGCGCGCACGAAGTTGTCGAAGCCGACCGTCGTCTGCCATCCGGGGAGCAGCTCCTCGCCGCTGTCGGAGGTGAACGCGCCGGTGCCGACGTCGGAGTAGACCGTGTCGGTGTCGGTGTCGGTGATGGTGTCGGCATCCGCGTCGTACGCGAGCGTCGAGACGTACAGATACCCCTTCTGCCCGTCTGGCGCCCGGAGGCTCCCGTCGTTGGGGTCGTCGCTGAACGGCACCGAGAGCTTCTCCAGGACGCTCGAGAGCGTGAAGACCTTGGCGAGAGGGAGCGTGGTCCAGCCGTCGACCGAGACGGCCCTGTCGCCGTCGAACTCCGCGTCGACCTCCTGCAGCGGCTGCTCGGCGGTGCCGAGGAGCGCATCGCCGGAGTCGGGGTCGGTGACCAGGAGGCCGTAGGTGCCGAACTGTTCGACGACGGTCACGGGGTAGGTGGGCGAGTCCTCGACGCGCTCCTGCGCGGAGGCGAGCAGCGAGGAGATCGCCTGGTCCTTGGTGCCGTTGTGACCGGTGCCGTAGTTCGTGAAGCCGATGTACCCGGTGTAGAGCAGCGTGAACACCTGGAAGATGATCAGGAAGATGATGCCGGGCGTGAGGTACTTCGCGGGGATCCGCTTGCGGGAGAAGTAGATCCAGTTGACGAGGACGGCGACCACGACCACGATGCCGAGGATCAGCCATTCCTGGTGCGTGAAGAGCACGTAGGCCGCGTAGAGCGCGATCGCGTCGACGATGGCCAGCAGCAGGATCTTCAGCAGCATCCAGCCGATCGGCGTGGACGCCGCTTCGGCGATCTTCGCGGCCTGACGCTGGCGCTTGGTCGGAGGAGCCGTGGGCTCGGCAGTGTCTGTCATCTCGTCCCCGTCGTGGAGCTGCCGGGGCGGACGGTGACGTCCGCCCCGGCAGGATGGTGCTGGGTGTGTCTTACTTGATGGCCGCGGTCACGTCGTCGACGAGCTTCTGCCACGTCGTCTTCGGGTCTGCGCCGTTGATGATGGCCGCCTCGGCGACGCCCCAGAACTGCCACACCGAGCCCATGGCCGGGATGGCCGGCATCGGGACGGCGTCGGCGCCGACGGCCTGGAAGCCGGCGATGATCGGGTCGGATGCCGCCTCGTCGGCCGCAGCGGTGAGCGCGGGCAGCACGTTGCCGGCCTTGAAGAGCTCGAGCTGGACGTCCTTGGTGCCGAGGTAGTTGACGAGGAAGTCGTTGGCCGCGACCTTGTTCTTGGACTCGGCGCTGACGAAGAAGCCCTTGACGCCGGCGAACGGCGACGCGGTCTCGCCGGTGGGGCTGGGGACGGGGTCGATCGCGACGTTGATGCCGGCGTCGACAGCCGCGCCGACGTTCCACGGGCCGGTGAGCCAGAAGGCGGCGGTGCCGTCGAGGAACTGCTGCTTGGCGATCTCGCCGTCGATGTCGGTGTTCAGCGTGCCGGTGCCGTTCTTGCCCTTGGCCGCGAGCCAGTCGGCGAAGGCGAAGCCGCCCTCGCTGCCGAGCTGGAGGTCGGTCGGGTCGTAGCTGCCGGAGTCGTCGGTGCCGAAGACCGGGGCGCCGAACGCCGTCTGGAACGGGTAGAGGTGGTACGGGTTGCCCTCGGCGCCCTGCTCGACGACGAAAGTGCCCTTGGAGAGCATGTCGTCGAAGCTCGTCGGAGCCGTGGGGACGAGGTCGGCGTTGCGCAGCACGGCGATGTTCTCGACCGCGTACGGGAGCATGTAGACGGTGCCGTCGTAGGTCGCTGCCTGGAGGGCGACGGGCAGGTAGTCGGATGCCGAGTCGCCGAGCTCCAGCGGGGCGATGACGCCGTTGGTGGAGAGCTCGCCCAGCCAGTCGTGCGCGCCCATGACGACGTCGGGGCCCTTGCCCGTCGGCACCTGCTGGATGAAGTCGTCCTTCATGTCGTCGACGGACTTGCCGACGAGCTTGACCTTGACGCCGGTCTTCTCCTCGTAGGAGTCGGCCGCGCCCTGCAGCGCGTCGACGCGCTCGGAGTCGACCCACACGGTCAGGGTGCTGCCTGCGTCTTCGCCCTTGGACGAGTCGCCGCTGGTACCGGTCGAGCAACCGGCGAGCGTCAGGGTCGAAACGATGGCGATCGCGCCGACGGCAGCGATGCTCCTCTTGTTCACCTTCATTGGTGTGAGCCTCTCTCAGTGCTGTGGCCTGCGGTACTGCAAGCGCTTACAGTATGCACCGGGATCGTCGTGATCCGCAATGAAAAAGTGCGTCGATACCAACCTGTGACCGTGTCGTTGCGCGCTGATCAAGATGAAAGCGCTTCCAACTCCCCTGGAAATGAGGGTGTCGGTAGACTTCTCCCTATGGCTGACAGTTCCTTTGACATCGTCTCGAAAGTGGATCACCAGGAGGCGCAGAACGCGCTCAACCAGGCTCACAGGGAGATCGAACAGCGCTACGACTTCAAGGGCACCGGAGCATCGATCGCGTGGAGCGGCGAGCAGGTGCTGATCATCGCGAACACCGAAGAGCGCGCCAAGGCCGTGCTCGACGTGTTCCAGTCGAAGCTCATCAAGCGCGGCATCTCGCTGAAGAGCCTGGAGTCGGGCGAGCCCTTCGCCAGCGGCAAGGAGTTCCGCATCGTCTCCTCCCTCAAGGACGGCATCTCCTCGGAGAACGCGAAGAAGATCAACAAGATCATCCGCGACGAGGGCCCCAAGGGCGTCAAGAGCCAGATCCAGGGCGACGAGCTGCGCGTGCAGTCCAAGAGCCGCGACGACCTCCAGTCGGTGATCGCGCTCCTCAAGGGCGCCGACCTCGACCTCGACCTGCAGTTCATCAACTACCGCTGACGCGCAGACGACACCGGCCGGATGCCGAGGGGTGAGCCCCGGCATCCGGCCGACGTCGTCTACAGGAGGGAACAGCTGGCTCCGCTGCGCCTATGGAGGGATCCCAGCGATCGCATACTGATATACGGGTTTAGTTGCTCAAGACTGGAAGCTGTCGCATCCGGAAGCGACGAACGATGTTCGCGTGCACGACGCGCTGCCGATCTCGGATTCGCGTTCTCGGGATCGCGGATCCTGCCCTGTGGGGACCGGGCACCCGACAGCTCCGTGCATGCCCATCGCCTGTGGTCGGCGGGCGTCCCGAACGCCCGCCGACCACAGAAATGATTTTTACGAAATATCAGGGGAAAACCCGCGCGCAGACGTAATCCGAGCGCCTGCGCGTGGAGTGTTGGCATCCGGCCGCAGTTCGTGATGTAGTTGCCCTCCGGGCACATCATGGGGGCGTCCGGGATCTGGACATGCAACTGGGGGCAATCCATGAACGGAAAGCGTTCGAACAGCACCATCGGCGAGAGCAAGCAGCTGCTCGCTGAAGAGGTGTTCCAATACATCGCAACGCAGATCGTCAACGGCGATCTGGCACCGGGGCACCGCATCCGCGACGTGGAGGTCGCCGACGAGCTCCACGTGTCGCGCACACCCGTGCGTGAAGCGCTGCAGCGCCTCGAGCGCCTAGGCCTGGTGACGATGTACCCGAGCAGGTACACGGAGGTCACCGCGGTCACACCCGAGATCGTGGCGCAGACCCTCGAGTTCGCCGGGTACCAGGCGGGCGTCGCGGCGCGCATGGGCGTCGCGCGCATGACCGAGGTGGAGCGCGAGCACGTGGCCGGCCTCATCGAGAAGATGTACGAGGCGCAGGAGCCGCGCAGCATCTCCGAGTCGCGGTGGGCGGTGTTCTCCTACCTCAGCGATCGCAGTGCCAACGCTCAGCACCGCGCGCTGATCCAGGACACGGGCATGGCACTGTTCCGCAACCTCCGGGACTGGCAGATCCCCCAGGAGGACGAGGAGCGGATGCAGCAGGTCTACCGCGACTTCCGCGACGCCGTGCTGAGCGCCGACGGCGACAGAGCCGAGCAGCTCACCCGCGCGATGCACTACGTCTGAGCCGCTGCCCACCCGCTGACCCAGCGGCCGAGACGCCGGTACGCGTCCTCGCGCGCCTCATGACGCGAGAGGAAGACGTCGTGCAGGGCGCCGTCGATGCGCTCGACGGTGACCGACGGTCCGAGCTTCAGCGCCGCGCGGGCGATGTCGTCGACGACGAGCACCGTATCGGCCCGCGTGAGGTCGTCCGACCACCTGGTCGGAGTCGCGGACCGCGCCGAGAGCAGCACGCAGACCGGCTCCGCGATCGTCAGGCCGGCGGCCACGGTCGTGTGCCCCCGGAGGATCGCGTGGAACCACCCCGCGTGCACCGCCATGGTCTGCACGGGGCGCCAGTCGAGGTTCACCTCGACCGGGTCGTCGGGATCGGCGACCTCCTGCTGGGCACGGGTGTAGAAGCCGAGGTCGACCTGGGGAGCCACCTCGCGGGGAGCCCACCGCGCCTGCAGCTCCGCCACAGGGGCGATCAGCGGGCGCACGGAGGCCACCTGGAACTCCAGCCAGGGACTGTTCAGGATGACGGCGTCCGCACTCCCCTGGTGACGTGAGGCCCACAGGCTCAGCGTCAGCCCACCCGTCGAGTGCCCGAACAGCACCAGGCGACGTGCGGATGCCGCGCCATCCGCCCCGCGACCCATCGCGTCGAGAGCGGCGGCGATGTCCTCGTCGTAGGTCGCGAGATCGGTGATGTATCCGGGCGTCTGTCCGGGTCGCAGACTGCGGCCGTACTTGCGCAGGTCGAGCGCGTAGAACCGCGCACCCCGCGCCGTCCAGAACCGCGCGAGGCGCTTCTGGAAGAAGTAGTCCGACCACCCGTGCACGTAGAGCACATCCACGTCCTCCAGCGGACGGCGGCGTCCGAGCATCCGCTCCCACCACCCCGCCTCGATCGGCAGCGCCCTCACCAGGGTCGCGACGACCGGCCCCTCGTCGTCGTCGCCGAGTTCGAGCGTCAGCTGCGCGAACTCCTCTCCGAGGACGTCGGGAATCCAGTCAGCCATGCCGCCAGGCTAGCCGACGCGGTTCACTCGCCCCGGGAGACCCGCACCATCTCGTCGCGCGGCACGACCTTGACACGGGCGCGCTCCTGCGGGGCGCCCAGGGCGATCTCGTGCTCGTCGAGGCGGTGCCAGCCCTCGAGGTCCGTCCACTTCACGCCGCGCTCGGAGAGCAGCGCCGTGATCGCTTCCTCAGATGGATCCTCCGGCTGCCACCATGAGCCCTGGTCGTTGATGATGTGGCGCACGGTCTCCATGGCGTCGGACTTCGTGTGGCCGATGAGGCCGACGGGTCCGCGCTTGATCCAGCCGGTGGCGTAGATGCCCGGCACGCGCTGGTTGGAGTCCTTCGCGAGCACCTGGCCCTCGCGGTTCGGGATCACGCCGTGCTTCTTGTCGAACGGCACGCCGGGCAGCGGCGAGCCGAAGTAGCCGATCGCACGGTACAGCGCCTGCATCGGGACCTCGCGGAGCTCTCCGGTGCCGACCGCGCCGCCCTGACCGTCGGGCTCGGTGCGCTCGTAGACGAGAGCGGCGACGCGGCCGTTCTCGTCGGTGCGGACCTCGACGGGGCGGGCCCAGAAGTGCAGGTGCAGGCGGCGGGATGCCGTGCCGCCGGCGTTGTTGACCGAGTCGCGCTTGCGCCACGACTGCAGCACGCGATCGATGACCATGACCTGCTTGTTGCTGGCGATCGCGTCCTTCGACGCCTCGTCGTAGTCGAAGTCCTCGTCGTAGACGACCATGTCGACGTCGCGCAGCTCCCCGAGCTCGCGGAGCTCCAGCGGCGTGAACTTCACCTGAGCGGGACCGCGGCGACCGAACACGTGCACGTCGGTGATCTCGCTGGCCTTGAGGCCCTCGTAGACGTTCTCCGGAACCTCGGTGACGAGCAGGTCCTCCGCGTGCTTGGCGAGCATGCGGGCGACGTCGAGCGCGACGTTGCCGTTGCCGAGGACGCCGACGGATGCCGCGTCCAGCGGCCACTCGCGCGGCACGTCGGGGTGTCCGTCGAACCAGCTCACGTAGTCCGCCGCGCCGTAGGACGCCACCGCGTCGCTGCCGGGGATGTCGAGCGAGGTGTCGCGGATCGCACCCGTGGCGAAGATCACGGCGTTGTAGTGCTTCTTGAGATCCTCGAGGGTGATGTCCTCGCCGAATCGGACGTTGCCGAACAGTCGGATGTCGCCGCGGTCGAGCACATCGCGCAGCGCCGTGATGATGCCCTTGATGCGGGGATGATCCGGGGCGACGCCGTAGCGGACCAGGCCGTACGGCGCGGGGAGCTGCTCGAACAGGTCGATCGAGACGTCGAACTTGCGCTCCGCCTTCAGCAGGATGTCGGCGGCGTAGATGCCCGCGGGGCCGGCACCGACGATGGCGAGTCTGAGCTTGGTCATGGGTGTCCTTTCGTCACGCCCGGCGATCCGGGTGCGGCCGCGCGGAGCGGCGAGGGTCAGCTGGAGCGTTCGGCCAGCGACTCGGCGAAGCGCGTGAGCGCGTCGCGGACCGTGCCCTTCGGCAGCGGCGCGAGCGCGTCGATGGCGTCCTGCGTCCAGGAGAGTGCGAGCTCGAGGGTCTTCTGCGTCGAGGCGTGGTCGCGCAGCTCGGCCAGAGGTCCGTCGAGGATCGAGGGGTCGGCGCCGTCGGCGATGAGGGCGACCCCCTCGTCGATCCGGGCGGCGAGGTCGGCGGATGCCGCGTCGGGCTCGGCCTTCAGCAGCAGGTACGGCATGGTGGGGACGCCCGCGCGGAGGTCGGTCCCCGGCACCTTGCCGGTGTCTTCGGGCTTGGCCGAGAGATCGATCACATCGTCGAGGAGCTGGAACGCCACGCCGATCTTCTCGCCGTACACGCGCATCGGCTCCTCGTACTCCGCGGAGGCGTTCGAGAAGATGACGCCGGCCTGCGTGGCGGCGGCGATGAGGGATCCGGTCTTGTCGGCGAGCACCTGGATGTAGAACTCGATGGGGTCGTCGCCGGGCTGGGCGCCGATCGTCTCGTGCATCTGGCCGAGCACGAGCCTCTCGAAGGTGTCGGCCTGCAGACGGATCGCACGGTCGCCGTGGCGGGCCATGAGCTGGCTGGCGCGGGAGAACAGGATGTCGCCGGTGAGGATGGCGATGTTGTTGCCCCACACGGTCTGCGCCGCGGGCACTCCACGGCGCCGGTCGGCGCCGTCCATGACGTCGTCGTGATACAGCGAGCCGAGGTGGGTGATCTCCAGCGCCTTGGCGATGTCGATCACGGCCTCCGTGCTGCCGTCGCCGAGCTGGGCGGCGAGGAGGGTGAGCACAGGGCGGATGCGCTTGCCCCCGGCCTCGTACAGGTAGCGGCTGGTCGCGTCGGCGAGCGGGTCGGCGACGCGCACGTCCTCGGCCAGTCCGGTCTCGACGAGCTCGAGTCCGTCTTCGATGGCGCGCGCGACACGGCGAGCGGCGGGTCCGATGAAGACGCGGTCGCTGAAGCCGAGACGGCTCGCCAGTCGCGAACCCGGGGCGATGGGGCTCGAAGTCACGAACCCAGCCTACCTGCGCGGCGCGACCCCTCGATCATTCGGGCTTGCGGGCACGGTGCAGGGCCACGATGCCGAAGGAGAGATTGCGGTACGCGACATCCGTCCAGCCCGCCTCGCGGATCCAGGCGGAGAGCCTGCGCTGGTCTGGCCACTCGCGGATGGACTCGTTCAGGTAGTCGTAGGCGTCGCCGTTGGTGCCGGCGACGCGCGCCACCCGCGGGAGCACCTGCGCGTTGTAGAAGCGGTACGCACCCCGGAACAGCTTCCGTGGCGGGGTGGAGAACTCGTTGATCACGAGCCTCCCGCCGGGTTT
Organism: Microbacterium sp. LWH10-1.2; assembly: GCF_038397765.1. NCBI lineage: Bacteria > Bacillati > Actinomycetota > Actinomycetes > Micrococcales > Microbacteriaceae > Microbacterium > Microbacterium sp. LWH10-1.2. Next base: position 364,078 of record NZ_CP151638.1, on the reverse strand, counting down.
CGTCACGCGGAACAGTTCGCGCAGCGCCTTCTTCGGGTCGTTCACGTTGCGCAGCGAGTACGACATCGTGACGGCGTCGAACTCGGCATCCGCGAAGGGCAGGTCGGTGGCGTCCGCCTCGACGAACGACAGGTTGCGCATGCCGCCGTGCCGACGCTTGCCCTCGGCCAGCATGCCGGGAGAGAAGTCAGCGGCGACGACCTCGGCGCCGCTGCGGGCGAGGGAGGCCGACGACGAGGCGGTGCCCGCGCCGAGGTCGAGGATGCGCTCCCCCGGCTTCGGGGCGACGGCGCGCGTCGTCGCGGCGCGCCAGAGTGCGTCGTTGCCGACCGTCATGGCCGTGTTCGTGCGGTCGTATCCCGCCGCGACCTGGTCGAACATGCCGCTGACGCGGGCGGGGTCCTTGCCGAGATCTGCGCGGTTGGGCTCGTTCGGGGTCACGGGTTCAGTCTAGGCGCGCCCGGCTGAGCGCCCGCCCTGCCCACCAGGCCCGAGGTCGAGCGCGGCGAGGCGGTCGAGCCAGGCATCCGCCGTGGCGTCGTCGAAGGGCGGATGCTGCGCCCGCACCCCCTCCTCGAGATCGAGCGCGAGCGCCTCGAGGTGGGCCATGACCGCGGGCGGATAGCCGTACTCGGCGCTGTGCTCGGCCCACTCGTCACGATCGTCGACCCAGGTGCCGCGCTCCCCCGTCACCCGCACGACATCGAGGTCCATGTCGATCCCGGTCACGAGAAGCGGGTCGTCGGACCAGTGCACGTCCCAGCCCAGATCGATGTAGATCCGCATGCCCTTGGGGTGGTCGCGATTCACCGTGAGCGCGAAGTCCTCTCGACCGGCGGGGACGAGAGTGACATTGAGCCCGTCCGCCGTGAACTCGCGACCCGGACGAGCACTCCGCCAGCCGACCGGCTGTCCGATCCAGTCGCCCCATCGGTCGGAGCCGAGGTACACGCACTCGTGCCGCCAGTGCGGGGAGCCGTCCCACTTGCGCCACTGCATGATCATCTCGGTGCCGGGTGCGGGGCGTGCATCGCTCATGCCCTCAGCGTATGCGCCCCCACCCCCACGCCCGCCGCTGCGCCCCCCGCCGTGCTCTCGTGCCCGTGGAGTTGGGCGAAGACACCTGGAGGACGAAGCGGACAGACGCGGAGACGTGGCGCGGGCGGGGAGACCGCCCGGACCGACGAACTAGGCTGGAGGGGTGAGCACGAGGCTGGTCGTGGAGACCCGCGAGATCGACCCGGTCGAAGACCCCCTGGCGTACGCCGACCCCGCGGACCCGCTCGCGTGGCTGCGCCGCGGCGACGGGATCGTCGCCGTCGGATCCGGTGTCGTGGAGAGCATCCGCATCCCGGCCGGCCGTGGCCCGCTCCGGTCGGCGATCGCCGCTCGACTCTGGCGCGATCTGGTGCAGGATGCCGAGATCGACGATCCCCTCGGCCTCCCCGGTACCGGACTGGTCGCCTTCGGCGCCCTCTCCTTCGATGAGGACTCCGCCGTCGACAGCATCCTCGTCGTGCCCTCCGCCGTCATCGGCCGTCACCGCGGCCGCACCTGGCTGACCCGCATCCGCAGCTCGTCCGACCCGGCGACGTCCGCGGACCCCGAGCCCCGGGAGTACGGGCCGCACTGGGCGGGAACGGTCGGACCGGGCGCGCAGAGCCCCCAGGGATACCAGGACTCCGTGCGGCAGGCGCTCGGCCGCATCGCCGACGGCGAGCTGAGCAAGGTCGTGCTGGCGCGCGACCTCACCGGCAGCATCCCCGCCGGATCCGACCTGCGCCGCCTCGTGCGTGCACTGTCGAGTGGATACCCCGACACCTGGGCGTTCGCCGTCGACGGGCTGATCGGTGCGAGCCCGGAAACCCTCGTGACCGTGCGGAGCCGCACGGTGACCGCACGGGTTCTGGCCGGCACCATCGGGCGCGGCGCCGATGCGGATGCCGACACCGCTGCCGCCGCATCGCTGGCGTCCAGCACCAAGGACCTCGACGAGCACGAGTACGCCGTGCAGAGCGTGCTCGCGTCTCTCCGACCACACACCAGGGCGCTGGCTGCGAGCGAACAGCCGTTCCTGCTGAAGCTCCCCAATCTGTTCCACCTCGCGACCGACGTCGAGGGGGAGCTGGCAGACGGCGAGTCCGCGCTCGACCTCATCGGCGCGCTGCATCCGACCGCCGCCGTCGCCGGCACGCCGACCCCCGACGCCATCGCCGCGATCCGCGAGCTCGAACCCTTCGACCGCGGCCGCTACGCCGGACCGGTCGGCTGGGTGGATGCCGCAGGCAACGGCGAGTGGGCGATCGCGTTGCGCTGCGCCCAGTTCGAGACCGGCCCCGACGACATCGCCGTCACGGCGTACGCGGGTGCGGGCATCGTCGCCGGTTCCGACCCGGAATCCGAGCTATTGGAGACCAGGGTGAAGTTCCGCCCTCTGGTCGATGCCCTCGCCTGAGCGCGTTCACAACTCCTCACAGAACGCGGGGAAACCGCCCGACCGGACCGGATCCGGCCCTCTGAGGAGGATTCTTGAGGAGTTGTGCACCGCGTGCGCGCCGGCCGCTCCGGGCACGCCCGGAATCAGCTCGCGGCGAGGCGCTTCTTCTCGGCCTCGACGTCGAACTCGGCGGCCGGCCACTGCGGATCGATGTCCTCCAGCGCCGCGAGCAGCAGCTCCTGCACGGCGAGCCGGGCGTACCACTTGGCGTTCGCCGGAACCACGTGCCACGGGGCGACCTCGGTCGACGTGCGCTCGAACACGGTCTGATACGCGGCCATGTAGTCGTCCCACCGAAGCCGCTCGTCGACGTCGCCCGGGTTGTACTTCCAGTGCTTGTCCGGGCGCTCCAGCCGCTCCATGAGCCGCGCCTTCTGCTCGTCGCGCGAGATGTGCAGCATGACCTTGACGATGCGGATGCCGGAGGCCGCGGCCTCCGCCTCGAAGTCGTTGATCGCCCCGTACCTGCGCTCGATCTCGTCCGGCTCCGCCAGCGCGCGCACGCGTCCGATCAGCACGTCCTCGTAGTGCGAGCGGTCGAACACCCCGATGAAGCCGGGTTCGGGCAGGCGCTTCTCGATACGCCACAGGAAGTCGTGCTCCCGCTCCTCCGCGGTCGGCGCCTTGAACGCGGCCAGCGAGACGCCCTGCGGGTCGACCCCGCCGACGACGTGCCGCACGATGCCGCCCTTGCCCGCGGAGTCCATCGCCTGCAGCACCAGCAGCACGGCATCCTTCGCGACCCCCGCACGGCTCTCCGCGAACAGCCGTTCCTGCAGGTGGTTGAGGTCGTCGAGTCCGGATACCAGGGCGTGCGCCCCCTCGGTCTTGCCACCGGAGAATCCGGGCTTGCCGTCGGGGTCGACGTCAGAGAGGCGGAACCCCTCGCCGACCTGCAGCTCGCGTGTCCAGGCGTGTGCGTTCATGCACACATCATGCCAGTCAGCGCGGCAGCGGCACCTCGATGAGCTGACGCCCTCCCGACGGGGCGGTGAGCACCTGGTCGAGCGCGGAGCGCGTCGTGACGCGGTGGTGTTCCCAGCCGTACGCGAGGGCGAGCTGCTCGAGCTGCACGGCGTGCGGCGTGTAGAAGGCGCGGTCGAGGTCGGCGGCAGGTGCGGATGCCGCGACCTCCAGTCCGTCGAAGATCGTGCCGCCGCCGTCGTTGCCGACGATGACCTGCAGCCGGGGCGCGGTCTCGTCCGGTGGCAGCAGCAGCGCCCCCACGTCGTGCAGGAAGGCCAGGTCGCCGAGCAGCACGCGGGTCACACCGTGCGCGCCCTCGGCCTGACTGGCCACGGCGATGCCCGTGGCGGTGGCGATCGTTCCGTCGATGCCCGCGAGCCCGCGGTTGGCGTGCACGGGCACCTTCTTGCCGCCCAGCACGGCGTCGGCGACGCGCACGAGCCGCGACGACCCGAACACGAGCCGGTCGTGCGGCCAGGTCGCGCGCCACACGGCGTCGGCGAGCAGCTCGCGATCGAGCGGGCGACGCACGGCGGCGAGCTCGGCCCGCACCGCGTCCCTCCGCGCCGCGACGTCGGTCGAGGCGAGTCCGTCGGCATCGGGGGCCCGCTCGCTGAGGTCGATCGCGAGGGAGGCGGATGCCGTGAGCCACGCGCCGAGCCAGTCGCGATCCGGCTCCCCCGGGGCGACGACGACGGATGCCGCGGGGCGCGTGCGTCCGTTGAGGTCCAGATCCTCTCCCCCGTGCCGCACGGCGACGACGTCGACGTCGGTGCGGGAGAGCAGGCGCGACACCTCTCGGCTGAGCGTGGGGTGGCCGAGCACCACGGCGCGCTCGATGCGCCCGCCGAGCTCCGGCTCGCCGAGAAGCGCTCGGTAGCCGTGCACGAGCCGCCTGCCGAAGCGGGCGCCGCTGACGATCTCGGCGATGAGCGGCCAGGAGCCCTCGTGGGCGATCTCCTCGGCGCGCGGCCCGGCGTCGGCGCCGGCGATGACGACCGTCCGCGGACCGCGTTCGAGGACGATCGGCGTGCCCTCGCCGTGGCGCGGGGCCTCACCGGGGTCGACGTCGATGACCGGGGACCCGCTCGACAGCGGCTCGCGGGTGGGGAGGTTCAGGTGCACGGGGCCGGCGACGCCGGGGAGTCCGTGCGCGGCATCCCCGCCCAGGGCGGTCGCGACGGCCGCGGAGGCGAGCCCGGTCCAGTCACCGTCTCCCGGCACCGGCGCATCGAGCTGCGCACGCACGAACGGCCCGAAGATCCCCGGCTGGATCGTCGCCTGGTTGGCACCGACTCCGCGGAGCTCCGGGGGCCGGTCGGCCGTGAGCAGGAGCATCGGCACGCCGGAGTGGAAGGCCTCCATGACCGCAGGCAGCAGATTCGCGACGGCCGTGCCTGAGGTGCAGACGACAGCGGTGGGCACGCGGGTCTCCCGCGACAGCCCGAGTGCCGTGAACCCGGCGACGCGCTCGTCGATGCGCACATGAACGCGGAGCACCCCGCGTCCGGCGGCGGCCACCGCGGCGAGCGCGAGCGCCTGAGAGCGGGAGCCCGGTGAGAGCACGAGATCGCGCACGCCGTGCGCGATGAGGTCTGAGATCAGGGACGCCGCGGCATCCGTCGCAGGAGACGACGTCACGGACGCGCGTCCGTCGCAGTCCCGTCGCCCTCGTCCTCGAGGCGTGCGAGCTCCGCCTCGAGCTCGGCGATGCGGGCGTCCTGCTCCTTCTTGTCGATGCTGCGCAGGAAGGCGGGGTCGTCGTCGGGAGCGAACACCCTCGCGGAGCGATCATCACCACGGCGCCGGCCGAGCGCGAACCACAGCACGCCTCCGACGACGGGGATGAGGACGACGATGGCGATCCACCCCGACTTGGGCACACCGCGGTGCCGCGTCGCCGGCTGCACTGCGCAGTCGACGATGCTGAACACCCAGAAGACGGCGGCCAGGAAGCCGCCGACGATCAACAATCTCGCCACGTCTTCAGTGTAGGCGCGTCGGCTGAGCACCGGCCCCTGTCCGCAGAGGCGGCGTTGCTAGACTGCCCGGCGATGCCCCGTCTGTCGTCGCCGCCCCGGACCGAGCGAATGCTGATCGTCAGGATCGCCAGCGCGCTCGGGCTCGCACTGCTGCTCGTCGTCGGGGCCTGGTCGTCGTCGCACGGCGAGAGCGACGCCCACGCGACGCTGTGCGTCGCGGCGGACGCACCGGCGGGGACCGCCGCGGCCGATCACCACGGCCCGACGACGGCGGACGTCCTCACCTCGGATGCCGGCCTCGGCGTCGTCGCGGTGATCTGCTGCTTCCTGCTGGTGCTCCTGGTCCTGCGCGTGGCGGCCGACAGGCTGGTCGTCACCACCGGCGTGGCCGTGCGCGCGCTGCTGCCGAGCAGAGCCGGCCCCCGTCTGCACGTCCCCGCCCTCACCCTCACCCAGCTCTCCGTCTCGCGAACCTGAGCCGCGCCGCCGCTCTCTGCGGCATCCGCTGTGCTCACCCCTGTTCGTCCTGTGTTCGGAGACCCCATGAAGACCTCGTTCAAAGCCCTCATCATCACCCTCGCCGTCATCGTCCTCGTCGCGATCGGCGCCATCGTGTTCGCCCTCAATCAGCGCGCGTCCACCCCGTCGGGAGACGGCGAGACCGTCCGCACCGACTCGCACGTCCTCGACGACGCCGGAGAGGGCGCCGTGACCCTCGTCGAGTTCCTCGACTTCGAGTGCGAGGCGTGCGGCGCCTTCCACCCGATCGTCGAAGACCTCCGCGAGAAGTACGACGGCGAGATCACCTACGTCGTGCGCTACTTCCCGCTGCCAGGTCACATCAACTCGACCCAGGCGGCGCTGGCCGCCGAGGCCGCGGCGCAGCAGGACCGCTTCGAGGACATGTACACGATGCTCTTCGAGACCCAGGCAGAGTGGGGCGAGAAGCCCGTCGAGACCCCCGAGGTGTTCCGCGGGTTCGCCGAGCAGCTCGGTCTCGACCTGGCCGCGTACGACGAGGCGGTCGCAGATCCGGCGACGCTCGCGCGCATCGAGGCCGACAAAGCGGACGGCGTCGCGCTCGGCGTGCAGAGCACCCCGTCGTTCTTCCTCGACGGGACGCAGCTCGAGCTGACCGCCTGGGGCGACCTGGAGGCCGCGATCGAGAAGGCCGTGAACGGCTAACCGGCGAGGGCCCGGTCGTCCGCGTCCACGGGGGTGCGGACCGAGAGGAAGGTGGTGCGCCGTCGGAGCGTGAAACCCAGACGCTCGTAGACGCGGATCGCCCCCGTGTTCGTCGCCGCCGCGTGCAGGAGCGCCCGGTCGCCTCGTTCCTGGATGTGGAACGCCACGTCGAGCACCAGCCGCGAGGCCAGGCCCTGTCCGCGGTGCTCCGCGTCGGTGGCGACGGCGCTGATCTCGGTCCACCCCTCCGGATGCAGCCGCTCACCCGCCATCGCGATCAGCCTGCCGTCGCGGCGGATGCCGACGTACCGGCCCAGCTCGTGGGTGCGCGGACGGAAGGGCCCCGGCTGGTTGCGTTCGACGAGCGCGAGCATCTCGGGGACGTCCGCGGCGCCGAGCAGCACCGCTTCCTCATCGGGGCGGGGGCGCAGCGCATCCGTCTCCACCAGCTGCACGCCCGCACCGCGTCCGAGCTCCTCCCACCCCTCCGGCAGTTCGGGGTCGGCGGCGGAGATGCCCACCTCCTGTCCTGGACCCACCAGCTCGGTGAGCTCCTGCCAGACGTGCGGATGCTCCCAGGTCCGCACCGCGACGAACGGAGCGACGTCGGCCGGGTAGCGGCGCACCAGGTCGCCGCCGACGGCGAACGAGGCGTGCGGCCCCGTGAGGGCGTGCCACGCGGGGTTGTCGAGGACGTGGTCGTCGGTGGGTGCGTGCGTCATGGGACCGGTCCGTTCGTGAGGGGCTCTCGGGGTGGCGTGCACCCACGTTAGGAGCAACACGGGTCGGCTCCGTCGTATTGCCTCCGTCCTGTGTCGCCCGGTGACGTCTCGCGTCACCGCTTAACCGTCGGGGTCGGGCGGTGACCGTGGGCGACAGCGCGTGACCGTCGCGTTGGCGGCTCCGCGGCGCGGTGAGAACATCGCCCATCGGCACTCCACGTCGCAGGGAAGGACCCGCACCGATGACCGCACACCCGCACGGCCACACCATCTCCGAGGCCGGGTTCACGCTCGCCGGCAATTATCCGGAGGCGGATCCGTCCGGAGGTCTCGAGGAGACCCTGCGGCTGTTCGAGTTCGCCGAGGAGATCGGGTTCCAGGTGGCCGGCATCCGCCAGCGGCACCTCGAACGCGGGGTCTCCTCGGCGCTGACCTTCCTCGCCGCCGCGACGCAGCGCACCGACACCATCCGCCTGGAGACGGCGGTGGTGCCGCTCGGCTACGAGACGCCGTTCCGGCTCGCCGAGGACTTCGCGACCGTGGACGCGCTGTCGGGCGGCCGGCTCAACGTGGGCATCAGCTCCTCGGCGCCGCACGGCGACCTGCTCCGCCACCTCGGCCGCGGCGAGGACGAGGCCGTGGATCCGTACGAGCTGATCTCCCGATTCCTGGAGGCCGTGGAGGGTCGCGCACTGGGTCCGGACATCCCCACGCCGTACGGGCCGCAGACACCCCGCGTGCAGCCGCACATCGCGGATCTGCGCGACCGCGTCTGGCTCGGCGGCGGCTCCGCCCGCTCGGTGCACTGGGCCGCCCAGCGCGGACTCAAGCTCCTGCTCGGCAACATCACGGCGAGCGCATCCGGAGACGACTTCGAGACCGCCCAGCGCGCGCACATCGACGACTACTACGCGCATCACTCCGGTCCCGGCGCGCCGTCGGTGGGGGTCGAGCGGGTGATCCTGCCGCTCGACAGCGCCACCTCCTCGCAGCGCGCGCGGTACACGGCGTTCGCCGAGAGCCGCCAGGCGCGCACCGAGGCGCCGGTCGGCGGCCACGTCTTCCAGCGCGATCTGTTCGGCACCGCCGACGACATCGTCGAGCGCCTGCTCGCCGACCCTGCGATCGACGGACGCACCGAGCTGCGCATCGCGCTGCCCTATGCGCTCGCCCTCGACGACTACCGGCAGATCCTCTCCGACATCCGCCACGCCGTCCTCCCCCGCCTCGGCTGGGTGCCGGCGGCATCCGCCCTCGTCCCCTCCTCCTGACATCCACCGCCTGAGAACTGGAGCACACACAATGAGTTCACGACTGCGCATCGGCGTCGCCCTCGAGGGCGCCGGCTGGCATCCCTCCGCCTGGCGCGAGCCCTCGTCCCGCCCGGCCGAGCTGTTCACACCCGCGTACTGGGTCGACCTCGTCCGCCTCGCCGAGGAGGGCCTCCTCGATTTCGCGACCATCGAGGACTCGCTCGCGCTGCAGTCCTCCGAGCAGGGCCGACCGGACGACCGCACCGACGAGGTGCGCGGGCGCCTGGACGCCCTGCTGATCGCATCGCGGGTGTCGCCGGCGACCTCGCGCATCGGGCTCATCCCCACGATCACCACCACCCACACCGAGCCCTTCCACGTCTCGAAGGGGGTCGCAACCCTGGACTACACCAGCGAGGGGCGCGCGGGGTGGCAGGTGAAGGTGTCCGGTCGCCACGACGAGGCGGCGCACTTCGGCCGACGATCGCACCCCGGCGCCGATGCGGCGTGGGGCGAGCCGGCGTTCGACGCGCTCGTCGCCGAGCTCTTCGACGAGGCCGCCGATTCCGTCGAGGTCGTCCGCCGGCTCTGGGACAGCTGGGAGGACGACGCCGAGATCCGCGACGTCGCCACCGACCGCTTCCTCGACGCCGACAGAGTGCACGAGGTCGACTTCGAGGGGCGCTGGTTCAGCGTCCGCGGGCCGTCGATCACGCCGCGCCCGCCGCAGGGGCAGCCCGTCGTCGTGGCCCTCGCCCATGCGGAGGTGCCGTATCGCCTGGCGGCACGGTCGGCCGATGCGGTCTTCGTGACCCCCGCGGATGCCGCGCACGCCCGGTCGATCCTCGACGAGGTCGCCGCGGCCGAGGAGGCCGAGGGGCGGACGGGCGAGCGCCTGCGGATCTTCGCCGACATCGTCGTGCTCCTCGACGAGCCGGGTGGCGAGCGCGCCGCCGATCGACTGCGCAGGCTCGACGCCCTCGGCCGGCCCCTCACGAGCGATGCGCGGATCTTCACGGGCTCGGCCGCCGAGCTCGCCGAGCTCATCGCGCAGCTCGGCGCCATCGGCTACGACGGCGTGCGACTGCGCCCCGGCGTGCTCACCGACGATCTCCCGCGCATCGCGGGAGATCTCGCAGAGGAGCTGCGGTCGCGCGGGCTGTTCCACGAGTCCTACGAGGCCGACACCCTGCGGGGGCTGCTCGGGCTCGCCGAGACCGTCCCCAACCGCTACGCCATCGCCTGAGAACCCGGAGGACACGACATGACCACCAGACCGCGCACGCAGATCATCCTCGCCGCCTACGTCGGCGGTGTGAACGAGCACACGCTGTGGGAGCACCCGGATGCCGGGAGCCAGATCGACTTCGCGACGTTCCGACACGTCGCCCAGACCGCCGAGCGCGGCCGCTTCGACTACTTCTTCCTCGCGGAGGGCCTCGCCCTGCGCGCCCGCGCCGGGCGCATCTTCGACCACGACATCGCCGGGCGCCCCGACACGCTCCCCGTGCTGGCCGCCCTGGCCGCGGTCACCGAGCACATCGGCCTCGTCGGCACGCTGAACACGACGTTCAACGAGCCCTACGAGCTGGCCAGGCAGATCGCCAGCCTCGACCACCTCTCCGGGGGCAGGGCGGGGTGGAACGTCGTCACGTCGTTCGACGCGTTCACCGGAGCCAACTTCCGTCGCGGCGGATTCCTCCCGCACAGCGAACGCTACGTCAGGGCGGAGGAGACCGTCGCCGCGGTCCGACGCCTGTGGGACTCGTGGGCGCAGGACGCGATCGTCGCAGACAAGGAGTCCGGTGTGTTCCTCGCGGATGCGGATGCCGGCGCCTTCGCGCAGAGCGGCACGCAGTTCGACATCTCCGGGCGGTTCACGGTGCCGCGCAGCCCGCAGGGCCGCCCGGTCATCGTGCAGGCGGGCGTCTCCCCGCAGGGGCGGGACTTCGCGGCATCCACGGCCGATGCGATCTTCTCCCCCTATGCGACGCTCGCGGAGGGCAAGGCGTTCTCCGCCGACATCAGGGAGCGCGCCGCACGCTTCGGCCGCGGGCCGGACGAGATCAAGATCCTGCCCGCCGCGGGGTTCGTCCTGGGCGATTCGCAGGCGGATGCCGAGGAGAAAGAGCGTCACATCCGCGAGCAGCAGCTGACGGACAAGACCATCCAGGTCACGTTCGAGCAGGTGTGGAATCGCGACCTCTCGGCGTACGACCCCGACGGCCCCCTGCCCGACGTCGACCCCGACCCCCAGGCGCCCGCCATCATCCAGGGCCGTGCGTTCGTGTTCCAGGACCGCATCGAGACGGTGCGCGCGTGGCGTGAGCTCGCCGAGGCGAAGGGGCTGACCCTGCGCGGGCTCGCCCACGAGATCGCCGGCAGGGCCGGGTACGTGGGCACGGCCGCGCAGGTCGCCGACCAGCTCGACACGTTCGTGCAGGAGGGCGGAGGCGACGGCGTCGTCCTCGGCTCGCACCTGGTGCCGTCGGGGCTCGACGAGTTCGTCGACCAGGTGGTCCCGCTGCTGCAGGAGCGCGGATCGCTGCGCGCCGACTACGAGGGCACGACCCTGCGGGACAACCTCGGCCTTCCGGTGCCGGAGCGCACGGGGCAGCTGCTCTCGGCGGGGACGGAGAGCGCGCGATGAGCATCCCCGCGACGATCGATGCCGCGGCCTTCACCCGGGAGTGGGAGGACTGGCACGCCGCGCATGAGCGCCGGCGCGCCGATCCGCACGGTTTCCTCGCCGTGACCGGGCTGTTCTGGCTGTCGGAGGAGCCGACCGCGGTGCCGGGTCTTCCCGGGCTGTGGAGCACCGGCGCCGACGGCCCCGCGGTCGAGCTCGCGCACGACGAGGAACTGATCGTCGAGGGCGCGACCGTGGGAGGCACGCACCGCTTCGGCCCGATCGCCGAGCGGGACGGCGTCACGGTCGGCTTCTCCGGAGGCGTCGTGGAGGTCGCCACGCGCGGCGGCCGCGGCATCCTCCGCCCCCGGCGGTCGGACGTCGCATTCCTGCGCGCGTACGCGGGGACCCCCGTCTATCCGGCCGACCCCGGCTGGCGCGTTCCCGCACGGTTCGTGCGCTTCATCGCGCCGCGATCGATCGAGGTGGGAGCCGCGGTCGACGGTCTGAGCCACGTGTACGACTCCCCCGGCTATGCGGAGTTCGCGATCGACGGGGAGGTCTTCCGTCTGCTCGCCTTCCCCGGACATCGGCCGGGCGAGCTGTTCATCCTCTTCACGGATGCGACGAGCGGCGTGACCACCTACGCGGCGAACCGCACGGTGACGATCGACGTGGCGGACGACTCCGACGACACGGTGATCGACTTCAACCGGGCCGTGAACCTCCCGTGCGCCTACACGGACTTCGCGACCTGCCCGCTGCCGCCGGCGGAGAACCGTCTGCGCATCGCGGTCGAGGCCGGCGAGAAGACGCCGAGCGACCGGGTGGAGGGTGTCTTCTCCGCCACGGGGATCGTGCCGTCCGGTCGACTCTGACGGAGAACGGAGAGGAGGACCTGCCCCGCGGGGCAGGTCCTCCTTCCACGTCGTCCCCCGTCAGCTGCGCGGATCGAGGTCCAGGCCGAAAGCCAGCAGGTCGAGGAAGAGCCCCGGCTCCACCTCGATGCGGTGCTCGCGCTCGAGGAGGCGGCGGAAGCCGAGCTTCGCGTAGAGCGCGTGCGCGCCGAGCATCTCGGGACCGCTGTTCATCACGACGCGCTGGGCGCCGCGCTCGACGGCCAGGGCGATCACGTGCCTCGTCAGCGCCTCGCCGATGCCGCGGCCTCGCGCCGACGGAGACACGGCGAGCTGCCGGAAGTCGAGCTCGCCCTCCTCCGCCAGCTCGGAGAGCTGCTCCCCGGGGCGCGGCACCCACACGCTGCCGACGATGACGCCGCCTGCGTCCTCCGCGACCCACACGTCGCCGAGGGCGACACGGGCGTCGACGTCACGCAGGGACTCGACGTACGCGGGTGAGAGACCGGTGTAGCTGGAGAGGTACGCCTCTTCGGTGAGGCGCCCGACGAGAGCGTGCTCGGCCGGCGCGATGAGACGGATGACGAGGGCGGGCGCCCGCGTGCCGGATGCGGATGCCGTCACGCCCGCACCGCCGTGGCGAGGGCGCGCTCGGCGGGAGAGCCGAGCCCCCACGCTGCGGCGAGGAGCTCGTAGGAGCGCGCACGGTCCGCGGGGTCGTGGGTGATCGTGGTGACCAGCAGCTCGTCGGCGCGGGTGACCCGCTGCAGGGTCTCCAGCCGCTCGGAGACGTGATCGGGATCGCCGACGAACCGGGTGTCGAGGCGGTCCCCGACGGCATCCAGGAGGTCGGGTTCGAACGGCTCGACGAGAGCGTCTTCGGGGCGTGGATAGGCGATGGCGCCCTGACCGGCGCGGATGCTGTGCACCCATTCAGCGTAGCCGCGGCCCACGCGCTCGGCGTCGGCGGCGGTGTCGGCGACCAGCACATCGGCCGACACGATCACGTGCGGCGCATCCAGCACGCCGGGGCGGAACGCGCGACGGTACGCATCGACCGCGTCGAGCACGAAGCTGCCGGCGACGTGGTAGTTCGCACCGAACGGCAGTCCGAGCCGGCCCGCGAGCTCGGCGCTGGGTCCGGCCGTGCTGCCGTGCAGCCAGACCTCGATCGGCTGCCCCTCGGCGGGCGTCGCATGGATCGGGACGCCCTCGGGTGCGACGTAGGAGCCCTCGATCAGGGCGAGGATGTCGAGCACGTCCTGCTCGAAGCGGTCGGCGTCGCCCGCGGTCCGTCTCAGCAGCCGTGCCTGCGCGGCGAACCGCACGGCGTCGAAGGCGAACGGCCGCGCGGCGGGGAGGAGCAGTCCGTCGACGATCCTGGCCTGCGGCGGCGCCGGCTCCGACGCACGGCCGGTCGGCTGGGTCGTCGAGCCGGAGCGGCCGATGCCGAGGTCGAAGCGTCCTGGATGCAGGGCCGCGACGACGCCGGCGGCCTCGACCACTTGGAGCGCCGAGTAGTTGCCGATGATCGTCGCGGAGGTGCCGATGCGGATGCGCTCGGTAGCCGCGGCGACCGCGGCGAGCAGCACATGCGGCGCGGCGCCGGCCACACCGGGGTTCAGGTGGTGCTCGGCGAGCCAATACCGGCGGTAGCCGAGGCGCTCCGCCGTCCTCGCGAGCGCGATCGTGTCGCGCAGCCCCTGCGCCGGAGTCGACCCGGCGCCGAACGGCGAGAGGTCGAGGATGCTGAGTGGTGCGCGGTCGGTCATGGTCTTCGTCCTTCTCGGTGCGGAGGTGCGGCGGAGGCGTGCGGGCCGGCGCTCTCGCGCACGGCCCGCACCTCTGGGTCAGGACTTCGGAAGCCCCTGCGGGTTGATCTCGGACGCGTCGATGCCCTCGGAATCGAGCCCCCAGGCCTTCAGGACCTCGGCGTACTTCCCGTTCGCGATGAGCTCGTTCAGCACGATGCCGACGGGTTCGATCAGGCCGTTGCCCTTCGCGGTCCCTGCGGCGATCGTCGCCGCGAGCGGCCAGCCGCCGGGGACGATCCCCACGAGCCTGGTGTCGCCGGTCTCCCGCGCCGCCCAGGCCGCCGTGGCGTTCGGGCCGAAGCTCGCGTCGACACGGCCGGACTGCAGCGCGAGCGTCGCAGCGGCGTTGTCGTCGTAGTACTGCAGCTCGGCCGGGGCCTTGCCGTCGGCTTCGAGCTCCTCGTTCCACTTGAGCAGCACCTGCTCCTGGTTGGTGCCGGAGCCGACGACGATCTTGAGGCCGGAGATGTCCGCCGCCTCCTCGATCTTGTCGATCGTGCTGTCCGCCTTCACGTAGAAGCCGAGCAGGTCCTGCCGGTAGCTCGCGAAGTCGAAGAGCTCCTTGCGCTCCTCGGTGACGGTCACGTTGGAGGTGATGAGGTCGTACTTCCCCGACTGCACGCCGAGGGGCCAGTCCGCCCAGGCGACGACGACGGGGTTGTACTCCAGCCCGAGCCCCTCCGCGATCAGGCTGCCGATGTTCGGCTCGGTGCCCGCAGGGAGGGTCTCCCCGTCGGGGACGTAGCTGAGCGGCGGCACGAAGGCGCCGACGGCGACGGTGAGCTTGCCCTTCTCGATCGGTTCGAAGCCGCTCTCCTTCAGCGCGGCGACGGCCTCGGGGACGACCTCGCCGGTGACCCATTCGATGTCGTCGGCCGACACGTTGGCCGAGGTCTCCTTCGGGGCGGGGGTCGCGTAGTCGGCGGCCGCCTCCGTCGGCCGGTTGAGGGTGACGGCGGTCACGACGCCGGCGATCGCGAGCACCGCTGCGGCGGCCACTCCGATCGCGACGCCCTGCTTCTTGCTGAGTGCCATTTCTGTGTTCTCCTTGGATGCTGCGGACGGGCCGCGTTCGGGTCGTGCAGGTCAGCCCAGCACCTTGGACAGGAAGTCCCTGGTGCGGGGGTTCTGGGGGTTGCTGAGCACGTCGGCCGGAGGCCCCTGCTCGACCACGACGCCGGCGTCGAGGAACACCACGCGGTCGGCCACCTCCCGGGCGAAGCCGATCTCGTGCGTGACGATGATCAACGTCGTGCCGAGCTGCGCGAGGTCGCGGATGACGTCGAGCACCTCCCCGACGAGCTCGGGATCCAGGGCGCTGGTCGGCTCGTCGAACAGGAGCACCTTCGGTTTCAGCGCGAGGGCGCGGGCGATCGCGACGCGCTGCTGCTGGCCGCCGGAGAGCTGCCGCGGGTAGGCGTCGGCCTTGTCGGCGAGACCCACGCGGTCGAGCAGACCCAGCGCCAGCTCCCGCGCATCGTCCGTGCTCAGCCGCTTCAGCGCGATGGGCGCCTCGGTGACGTTCTCGAGCGCGGTGAGATGCGGGAACAGGTTGAAGTTCTGGAACACGATGCCCACCTGCGTGCGGCGCCGCAGGATCTCGCGCTCGCGCAGCTCGTGCAGCTTCTCTCCGCGCAGCTCGTAGCCGATCAGCTCGCCGTCGACCGTGACCGATCCGCGGTCGACGCTCTCGAGGTGGTTGATCGTGCGCAGCAGCGTGGACTTGCCGGAACCGCTGGGGCCGAGCAGTGCGACCACCTCCCCCGGCTGCACCGTCAGGTCGATGCCGGAGAGCACCTCGACGCCGCCGTAGCTCTTGTGGACGTTGTGGATCTCGACGAGCCCCCTGGTCGCGGTCTCCGCGGCGACGGCGGTCATCGGACGCCCCCTCCGGATGCGGCGAGCGCAGACGCGACCGGCGCCTCGGGTGGAGCATCCCCCAGTCGCGTCCACTGTGCGTTCGCCCAACGGCGCGCCCGCTGGAGCGGGGTGGGCGGCAGGGTGCGCACGGAGCCGCGGGCGAAGTGCCGTTCGATGTAGAACTGGGCGATGCTGAGGATCGTGGTGATGATCGTGTACCAGACCACGGCGACGAGCAGGAGCGGGATGACCCGGCTGTTGCGGTTGTAGATCACCTGCACGGCGTAGAAGAGCTCGGGGATCGCGATCACGAACACGACGGAGGCGCCCTTGACGAGGCCGATCACCTCGTTGGTCGCGTTGGGGATGATCGAGCGCATCGCCTGCGGGAGGATGATGCGGAAGAGCCGTCTGCTGGCCGGGATGCCGAGAGCGGCCGCGGCCTCCTGCTGCCCCTGATCGACCGAGATGAGGCCGCCCCGGATGATCTCCGCCGAGTACGCGGCCTGATGCAGCCCGAGCCCGAGGATCGCCGCGGCGAACGCGCTGATGAGCTGCACGGTCGGGAACTCGACGATCCAGAAGTCGGTGGTGAACGGGGTGCCGAGCCCGAGGGTCGGGTAGAGGTAGCCCAGGTTGTACCAGACGATGATCTGCACGACGAGCGGCACCGAGCGGAAGAACCAGATGTACCCCCACGCCGCGGAGCTCAGCAGCGTCGACGTCGAGAGCCGGCCGAGGGCGATGATCGTGCCGAGCACGAAGCCGACGACCGCCGACACCGCGGTGATCGAGAGCGTGTAGCCGATGCCGATGAGCACGGGACCGGAGAAGAAGTACTCGGCGAACGAGTCCCACATGTAGCGGTCGTTCGTGAAGAGGCTCCAGACGAACTGGGCCAGGACGAAGATGATGATCGCGGCGATCGTCCATCGCCACCAGTGGCGCGGATGCACCACGGTGACGGCGCCGAGATCCACCTTCCCCCGCGCATCCTGGGGGCGGTCGATCTCGAGATCGACCGCGGTGCCGACGGGTGGGGCGGCTGTGTCAGTCATGGTGATCCTCGTGCTCCGAGCGGCACCGGGTGTGCCGCGTGAAGCCAAGGTAGGGGCATCGCAATCGCTGATCACAGCCGGGTTTCACACGTCGCAACCGGCAGACGCACGCCGTAACCGAGGGGCTCGTCGCGTAACCGGACGGCTCCGCCGGTAACACGGGAAGCGGCGGATCAGGCCCTGCGGAGGATCTGCTCTGTCACCCTCGTCGAGAAGTGCAGGGCGTCGACGGGGATCCGCTCGTCGGCCGCGTGGAACTCGCCGAACACGTCGAAGTCGGCGGGCACGCGCAGCGGCACGAAGCCGTAGCCGCGGATGCCGAGCTGAGCGAGGTGCTTGTTGTCGGTGCTCGCCGGGAGGAGGTACGGCACCACCAGCGCCCCCGGGTCCTCTGCGGCGATCGCCCCCTGCAGGACGTCGATCAGCGGCGCATCCAGCGGCGCCTCGATCGCGGGGACCGCATGGCCCCACGAGATGTCGACCCCCTCGCCGACCACGGCCGCCAGTTCGTCGCGCAGCGCGGCATCCGCTCCGGGCAGGACCCTGATGTCGAGGCGCGCTGATGCCTCCGCGGGGATCACGTTCGTCTTGCCGCCGGCGGCGAGCACGGTGGGCGACACCGTGTTGCGCGCCGACGCTCCGACGAGGGAGGACACGAACCCGAGCTCGGCGAGCTGCTCGTCGAGCTCGCTGTCGGCGCCGGATACGCGGAGGCCGCGGTGCTCCTCGAACACCTGGAGGAACCGGTCGAGGGCGGGCGTCCGGACGACCGGGAACCGGTGCGCGCCGACGGCGGCGACGGCGCGGGCGAGACGCACGACCGCGTTGTCGGCTGTCGGGCGGGAGCCGTGGGCCGCGTGGCCGCGCGCCGTGAGCGTCGCCCAGGTCACGCCCTTCTCGGCGGTGGCGACGAGATACGCGCGGCGATCGTCGGCGAGGGGCACGGAGAAGCCGCCCACCTCGCTGATCGCCTCGGTGGCGCCGGCGAACAGCTCCGGCCGGTGTCGGACGATCCAGCGCGCTCCCCACACGCCACCGGCCTCCTCGTCGGCGAAGAAGGCGAAGATGAGGTCGCGGCGGGGAACGACGCCGTCACGACGGAACGCGCGGGCGATCGCGAGGATCGTGCCCGCGTAGTTCTTCATGTCCACCGCTCCGCGGCCGTACAGGATGCCGTCGTGGATCTCGGCCCCGAAGGGCGGGTGGGTCCAGTCGGCCTCCTCGACGGGCACGACATCGAGGTGCGCGTGCACGACCAGCGCCCCCGCATCGGGGTCGGAACCCTCGAGTCGCGCGACGACGCTGGCGCGTCCGGGCTGCGGCTCGACGAGGTCGACCCGATAGCCCACCTCTTCGAGCCTCTCCTTCACGAACAGCGCGGCTCGTGTCTCGCCGTCGCCGATCGTCGCGGCATCCCCCGTGTTGACGCTGTCGATGCGGATGAGCGCGCGGATGAATTCGAGCGCCTCGGTCTCGAGCGGGCTGGGTGCGGTCATCTGCGTATCTCCTCGGGGTCCACCCGGGCGCCCGCCCGGCGTCGCCTCACGCTACCCGCGGCGCACAGGGCGGATGCCGCACGCCGACGCAGTACGTCATCGAGCGTCTCACAGCGTCGCTCGGCGTGCGGGCGAGGTGGCGGACGGGCGACACTCGACGCATGGCATCTGTGAACGACGGAGGCATCGTGCGCGGCATCCTCCCCCGTCCGGAAGGCGCGTCGGCATGAGTGCGATCTCGCTGGACTGGTTCCTGCCGCTCACCGGGGACTCCCGCACCGACATCGGCCTCGGCAGCGCGACCGCCTACGACCCGGCCGGTCGGGTGGCGGCTCAGCGCGAGCCCACCGTGGACTACCTCGCGCAGATCGCGCGTGCCGCCGAGCAGCTGGACTACGAGGCGGTGCTCGTGCCCTCCGGCGGCGGCAACGAGGAGAGCTGGACGATCGCCTCGGCTCTCACCCAGCACACCCGCGCACTCGACTACCTCATCGCGGTCCGGCCGGGACTCGTCTCCCCGACGCTGCAGGCGCAGACCGCCGCGACATTCCAGAGCATCAGCGGCGGGCGACTGCGGGTCAACATCGTCGTCGGCGGCGAGGACGCAGAGCAGCGCCGCTTCGGCGACACCATCGGCAAGGACGATCGGTACCGCAGGGCAGCAGAGTACCTCGGCATCCTGCGCCGCCTCTGGGCGGGAGAGAACGTCACCCACGACGGCGAGTTCTTCCGGATCGAGGATGCGCAGCTCCGGACGGCCGTGCCGGCGCCGCCGATCTACCTCGGGGGCTCATCGGATGCCGCGATCGAGGTCGCCGCCGCGCACGCCGACGTGTTCCTCACCTGGGGCGAGCCCCCGGCGCAGGCGGCCGAGAAGATCCGTCGCGTGCAGACGAGGGCTGCGGCGCTCGGGCGCAGGCTCGACTACGGCGTCCGCCTGCACGTGATCGCCCGTCCGACCTCTGAGGAGGCGTGGTCGATCGCGGACTCGCTGATCGACGGCCTCGACCCGGAGGTCCTGGCGCGGCGGAGAGCCACGCTCTCCCGCTCGCAGTCGGTCGGCCAGCAGCGTCAGAACGCGCTCAGCAGCGGCGGGCTCACCCGCAGCGAGCTGGAGGTGCACCCGGGGCTCTGGGCCGGGGTGTCGCTGGTGCGCGGCGGGGCGGGCACGGCGCTCGTCGGCAGCTACGAGGAGGTCGCCGATCTCGTCGCCGAGTACCACGGTCACGGCTTCACGGAGTTCGTGCTGTCGGGCTACCCCCACCTCGAGGAGGCGTACTGGTTCGCCGAAGGGGTCCGACCACTGCTCACGGAGAAGGGCCTGCTCGACTGAGCCCTCAGTCCATCGGGAACAGGAGGACCCGGTCGTCGCCCTCCGCGGGGTCGCCGCGGCCGTCGGTGTTGTTCGTCAGCAGCCAGATCGCCCCCGTCGTGACCACGACGTCGCGGAGCCGTCCGTACTCTCCGACGACGCTCTCGGTGCTCGTGGACAGGTCGTCGAGCGGCACGCTGCGCAATCGTTCACCGCGCAGGTTCGCGATGAGGATGTCGCCGTTCGTCACCGCGAGGCCACTGGGGCTCGCCTCCGCCGGACGCCACTGCTGCACGGGGTCGATGTAGTCCGTGTCATCGGCGGCGCCCTCGACCTCCGGCCAGCCGTAGTTCCCCCCTGCCTCGATGACGTTGAGCTCGTCCCAGGTGTCCTGCCCGAACTCGGTCGCGTACATCGTGCCGTCGGCATCCCACCCGATGCCCTGCGGGTTGCGATGGCCGTAGCTGTACACGGGCGACCCGGGGAACGGGTTGTCGTCGGGGATGCCTCCCTCGGGCGTGAGTCTGAGGATCTTGCCGGAGAGGGCGTCGAGGTCCTGCGCGCTGTCGCGGTCTCCCGCATCGCCCGTGGTGACGTAGAGCATCCCGTCCGGCCCGAAGGCGAGGCGCCCGCCGTTGTGGTTCGACGCGGAGGGGATGCCGTCGATCACCGTCGCCGGAGGGCCGAGCGAGAGGGCGCCGGGCTCGCCGACGAGCGTCCGGCGTTCGACCCGGTTCCCGTCGTCGGCGGTGAGATAGGCGTACAGGTCCCCGTCGCGCACCGCGAGCCCGAGGAGCCCGCCCTCCCCGCCTGCGACGACGCCGCCGATCACTCCGACCTCGTGCCGGGCTCCGCTCTCGTCGAACTCCAGCACCCGGCCGCTGTCGCGCTCGCTGATCAGGAGCGCCTCGCCGTGGAGGACCATCGACCAGGGCGCATCGAGGTCGTCGGCGAACACGATCGGAGCCGGTGCGGATGCCACAGGCTGCCCATTCGACGACGTGCACGCGGCGAGCGCGAAGACGGATGCCGTCGCGCAGCACGCGACCGTGCGACGCAGCATCGCCGTTCTCTGTCCGCTCGTCCCGACCATGCGTCCCATCCAACGCCCCGCGCCGCGCCGAGGGAAGCCCCGCCGCCCGCATCGTTACGCTGAGCACATGACCCGGTCGCGACGCATCACACCGAGCCAGGCGGTCTCCGCGCTGCGGAGGATCCCCGCCACACTGACCATGGTGGGGCTGATCCTCCTCGTCGGCGTCGCATCCCGAGGGCTGTGGATGCCGTTCGAGGATGCGGATCTCTTCGAGGCCGTCGCCTACGGGCTGCCGAACCTCTCCGACGGCAGGTGGTGGACGCCGGTCACCGGAACGTTCTTCATCGGCCAGCCCTGGGTCTATGCGATCACGATCGCCAGCTTCTGGGGCATGGGCTACCTCGAGTTCCGTCGAGGCTCGCGCGTGGCCCTCGCCTACTTCTGGGTCGGCCAGCTCTTCGCCGTCCTCGCCACGGCCCTGACGCTGCTGCTCCTGTCGCAGGTCCCCTGGGCCTGGGCGCAGACGCAGGCCCAGTCGCTCGATGTCGGGGCGTCCGGCGGCACGATGGCCTGCATCGCCGCCGCTGTGGGCCTGTTCCGGGCGCCGTGGCGCGTGCGCGGCTGGCTCGTGCTCCTGGGCTTCGTCTTCGTCATGATGCTGTTCTGGGGTGCGGTCGACGATCTGGAGCACCTGCTCGCCGTGCTGCTGATCCTCGTCACGGACCGTTCGCTGCGGGTCCGCAGGACGACCGTGCGGGAGCAGCGCCTGATCGCCGTGATCGCCGTGATCGCGCTCACCGCGGCCGAGATCATCACGATCCTCCTCCCCACCGACGGCCCGTTCGGCCCGACCGAACCGGTGTCCGGCGGTGTCGTCGACGTGGCGATCGATGTCGCGGTCGTCCTCCTCATCGTGCGTGGGCTCCGCCGGGGTCGCCGCTGGAGCTGGGTGCTCGCGATCATCCTCGGTGCGCTCAACGTGCTGGGCGGGGTCCTCGTCCTGACGCTCATCATGCTCACCAGCGCCGCGGAGCTCGAGTCCGTCATCTACGGCGAGACCGAGCTGTCGCTCGCGAGCGCGTTCCTCTGGCTGTTGGTGCTGATCTACCTGATCGTCGTGCGGCGCGCGTTCCGGGCGAAGAGGTCGTCGAAGCTCGGCATCCAGCCCGCCCCGACCCTCGCCGACCTGCTGCGGACCCTGCGCGCCCACGGCGGCGGCACCCTCTCCTGGATGACGACGTGGGAGGGCAACAGCTACGCCGGGACGACCGGCGGCATCGTCGCCTATCAACGACGGGGCGGAGTGGCCCTGGCGCTCGCCGATCCGATCGGCCCCGCCGAGACGCGCGCCACGGCGGTGGAGGAGTTCATCCACACCGCCGAGAACGCGGGGCTCGTGCCGTGCTTCTTCAGCGCCGACGACGCGACCCGCGCTGCCGTGCCCGACACCTGGCGCAGCCTGGTCGTCGCCGACGACACGATCGTCGACCTGCCCGGCCTGTCGTTCACCGGCAAGCGCTGGAACTCCGTGCGCACCTCCCTCAACAAGGCCGGCCGCGAGGAGATGACCTTCCGCCTCACGCACCTGAAGTCGGAGCCGTGGGGCGTGCAGCAGCAGCTCCGTGCGATCTCCGAGGCGTGGGTCGGCGACAAGGACCTCCCCGAGATGCGCTTCACCCTCGGCACCCTGGACGAGGCGGAGGCGCACGAGGTGCGGCTCGCGCTCGCCGTCGCGCCGAACGGAGACGTCGACGGCTTCCTCTCCTGGCTGCCGATCTACGGCGAGGGCGGCGTCGTGCGTGGGTGGACGCTCGATCTCATGCGGCGCAGGGAGGGCGGATTCGGCCCCGTCATGGAGTACCTGATCGGCTCGTCCGCGAAGCAGTTCTCCGAGGAGGGCTGCGAGATCATGTCGCTCTCCGGGGCCCCGCTCGCCCACGACTACCCGCCGGACGCCGGCATGATCGCGGCGCTGAGCGACCGCCTCGCCGAGGCGCTCGAGCCGGTCTACGGCTTCGGGTCGCTGCACCGCTTCAAGCAGAAGTTCCACCCGCGCTACGAGACGATGTACCTGCTGTTCCGCGACGAGAGCGACCTCGCCGCGATCGGCGGGGCGCTGACGAGGGCGTTCCTGCCCGACGCGACGCTGCGGCAGTTCGCCGGAGCCGGTCTGGAGCTCGTGCGCGGGCCCCGCGACTGAACGCGCTCAGCCGTCGCGAGGCGGCCGACGCAGCTGCTTCACGTCGGTGCGGCGCTGCTTCTCCTTCAGCCGGCGCTCCTTCGCGCCGCGACTCGGCTTCGTGGGTCGACGCGGCGGGGCGGGCGGGCGCAGGGCCTCGGCGACGACCGACGCGAGACGCTCGCGCGCGGCATCCCGGTTGCGCAGCTGGGCGCGGTGCTCGGATGCCGCGATCGTCAGCACCCCTCCGACCAGTCGACCGCTGAGCCGGTCGAGCACGCGTTCCCGCTGGACCGGCGACAGCGCAGCGGAAGCCGCGGCATCCCACACCAGCTCCACGCGGGAGTCGGCGGTGTTCACGCCCTGGCCGCCGGGCCCCGACGACCGCGAGAACCGCCACGACAGCTCGGACTCGGGGATCGTGACGCCCGCGGTGACCCGCAGTCCGGGGCGATAGGGAGAGGGCATGCATCCATCATCTCGCGCCCTGTGTCCGGCTCGCGGTTCACAACTCCTCACGAACGGGGGTGATCCGGCCGGGCTCCGGCCGGATCACCCCGTTCGACGCCGATTCTTGAGGAGTTGTGAACCGATGGCTCCGGCCCGCGGGGCTCCTATGGCGAAGTCAGACCGCGGCGTCGACGGCCGCATCCGCGGCGGGCGGAACGGCGACGGGATCCCCGGCCCCGACGGCGCCCTTCGGGGGTGTCTTCGCGGTGTTCGCGATGTGGGCGCGTCCGAGGACGATCGCGGCGACGATCATGAGCACGACGCCCAGCCAGTACGGGGCCGCATGGCTGACACCGGCGTAGAGGGCGGCGGCGATGAGGGGCGCGACCGTGCTCATCGCGGCGTTCAGCGACTGCGTCGCCCCGCCCAGCCAGCCCTGCTCGTCGTCACCCACGGCGTTCGACATCGCGCCGTCCATCGCGGCCTGCGATGCGCCCTGACCGGCGGCGAGGAGGAGCGCACCGACGATGAACACCCACGGCTGCGCGAGCACGGAGGCCACGATCGCGAGGGCGGCGAGACCGACAGCCTGCGCCACGATGCCGCTGACGATCACCCCGCGCTCGCCCATCCGCGGCAGCAGGATGCCGAGCAGCACGCCCTGGATGAGGATGTCGATGATGCCGACCGCGGCCGTCAGCAGACCGATCTGGGTGGGGCCCCACTGGATCGAGTCGAGCGCGAGCACGCTGAAGTTGTTGACGAAGAACCCGAACGGCAGGGCGAGGATGCCGAAGCCGATCATGAGTCCGCGGAGCTCCTTGCGGCCGAACGCGTCCGTGAACACCGCGAACGGCTGGACGTCCTTGGCGGAGATCGCGGAGATCCGGTTCTCCGGTTTGAGGCTCTCGGGGAGCAGGAAGATGCTGAGGATCGCGATGGTGAGGGCGACCGCCGCGGTGAGGAAGACGGGGAGGCGCAGGTCGATCGCGGCGAGGAGGCCACCGATGGCCGGCCCGATCATCATGCCGATGCCGGAGAGGGCGCCCAGCAGGCCGAAGCGCTGGGCGCGCTTCTCGGGCGGCGTGATGTCGGCGAGATAGGCGAAGAGCGCGGGCATGTCGCCGGCGGTCAGCCCCTGGATGACACGGGCGAGCACGAGCACCCAGATCGCTCCGCCGATGCCGAACAGGGTCATCGAGAAGGCGGCGCCGAACGCGGCCGCGATGATCACGGGGCGTCGGCCGAAGCGGTCGGAGAGGCGCCCGAGGAAGGGGGCGACGAGGAAGGCGCAGAGTCCGTTGATCGCCTCGAGGACGCCGACCCAGATCGCAAGGTCCTTCTCGTTCGAGACGTACTCCAGCACCACGAAGGGCAGGACGGGGAGGACGACGGTCATCCCGATGACGGTCAGCATCGTCAGGACGACGAGCATGACCCAGGCGCGGTTGCCGACGCGACCGGTCGAATTGAGTGAAGTCATACCGAAAGTGTATCGATACCAGTTTCGGTGTCAAGCCACTTATGAATCCGGTCCGCGATAGAGTGGTCGGCGTGACGAGCACCGAGCCGATGGGTCGACGCGAGCGGAAGAAGGCGGCGACCCGCAAGAACATCTCCGACGTCGCGACGAAGATGTTCCTCGATCGCGGCTTCGACAACGTCAGCATCCGCGAGATCGCCGACGCCGCCGATGTCTCCCCCACCACCGTCTTCGCGCACTTCCCGCAGAAGGAGGCGCTGGTCTTCGACGAAGACGACGAGCAGCGCGACCGGCTCGTCAGCGCCGTGCGCGGACGCGCAGACGGCATCTCGATCAACCGGGCGCTCCATGACTTCTACTCCACCGACGTCCGCACCAACGTCGATGAGCACGGCGACGACGTCACCCGGATCTTCATGGCGTTCCTGAACGAGACACCTGTGCTTCGCGAGTACGCGGCTCGGATGTGGCTCCGCCACGAGGACGCCCTGTCGGACGCGATCGCCGACGAGCTCGGACTCGACGCGCCGACCGCCGAGATCAGGGTCTACTCCCGCTTCGTCCTGCAGATGCTGCTGCTCGTCAACGACGCCGACGATCAGCTCGGCACGCTCGACGCCGGATTCGCGATCCTGGAGAGCGGATGGTCGCCGGTCGAGGCGCGGTTGGCCAGCGCGCGCACCGACGCACGATGAACTCCTATCGGCGGGACGACTGGGAGGCGAGCCCTGAGCTTCCGTCGACCGTCGTCGCGCCGTACCTGATGGGGACGGGGGTCGTCACCGGAGAGGACACCGGAACCCGCCCGCTCTCCCCTCCGCACTCCCACGCCGACGCGATGCTCGCGTGGTGCTACCGCGGCACCGTGTGGGTGCACCTGCAGGACGCGATGTGGCGCCTCGCCCCTGGTCAGGGCGTGTGGATCCCCGCGCGGACGCCGCACACGGCGCACCACGAGCGGGACTCCGTCGGGTGCTACACCTACCTGCCCGCGACATCCGCGATCGCGCCGATCGACGACGTCACCCGGGTGCTCGTGCCGCGTGCCGTCCAGGAGATGCTGCTGCACCTCGGCATCAGCGACATGCCCACCGATCTGCGGGTCCGCATCCAGGGCACGCTCATCGAGATGCTGCAGCAGCCGGCGCCTGAGGCACTCGACGGCTGGGGCGAGGTCCCGCTGCCCGCCGACGAGCGCGTGCGCGCCCTGGTGCAGGCGGTGCTGGACGATCCGGGCGACCCGCGCAGCGCGGGCGAGCTGTTCCTCGCGCACGGCCTGCACGAGCGCACGGTCCTGCGCATCTTCCAGAACGACGTCGGCATGACGTTCGGCCGATGGCGCACCGGCGTGCGGATGACCCTCGGCGCCCGCCTGATCGTCGATGGCACCCCCATCGGCGCCGCGGCCCACCGGTGCGGCTATGCCACGACGAGCGCCTTCTCCGCGAGCTTCAAGGAGCGGTTCGGACTCACCCCGCGTCAGCACGTCGCCCGCGTGCAGGCCGACTCGGCGCACCACCTCTACTGGCGCTGACCCTCGCGCCCATCCGACGCGTTCTGTCCGTATAGCGATACAAGTCGCCCATCGATCGACACTGGCCGCGTTCTCGGCGTTCTAGCATCGTTCTGTTAGGGCATGCTTACCTAACTTCTTGCCGCGTTGACGCGGCGCTCCCCTCCCCATCTCTCTGAAGGAGAACCATGTCGCACGCTCTCGCGCGCCCGAAGATCCGGCGAGGCTCCGCGCTCGTCGCCGCGGCCATCGCCGCCGCCCTCACCCTGGCCGGGTGCTCGACCACCGGAGAAGGCGCGGAGTCCGCCTCGTCGTCGACGTCCACCGACGGCGTGGTCATCGAGCACGGACACGGCAAGACCGTGATCCCCGAGAAGCCCCAGCGCGTGGTCGCCCTCGGATGGATGACGCCCGACATCGTCGCCGCACTCGGCACCAACCCGGTCGGCATCGAAGAGGTGTGGGGCGCCGGCGAGAGCGGCTACCAGCCCTGGTTCGAGGAGTTCGTCACCGAGGAGTACGGCGAGACCCCCGAGATCATCCCGTTCACCGAGGACGGCCCCAACTACGAGGCGATCAAGGCTCTCAAGCCCGACCTGATCCTCAGCCTGTACTCGGGCGTGAGCGACATCGAGTACGAGCGGCTGAGCGAGATCGCGCCCACCGTGCCCTACGTCGAAGGCCCCTGGAACCCCGGCACCTGGGAGGGAATGACCCGCACCGTCGGCAAGGCGCTGTCGGAGGACGCCAAGGCCGAGGAGCTGATCGCCGAGACCGAGGAGCAGATCAGCACGCTCGCCGGCGAGCACCCCGAGTTCCAGGACAAGACCTTCGTCTGGGGCCTGACCCTGAACGAGGGCGGCACCGACCTCGGCGTCTACCTGGAATACGACCCCCGCGTGCGCATCACCGAGGCGCTCGGCTTCACCTCCACCTCGGCCATGGACAGCTTCCTCGCGAGCGCCGAGGGCGACAACTGGTACACCGGCGTCAGCCTGGAGAAGCTCTACGACGTGCAGGCCGACCTGTTCGCCGCGTGGGGCGGCAGCGCGGCCGAGGGCGAGTACACGGTCGAGAACAAGGTCGTCTCGCGCTGGGGCCGATCGCGAACGGCTCCTACGTGATCTACGCGGATGCCGCCGAGGCCTCCGCGATCAGCGCTCCGACCGTGCTGTCACTGAAGTACATCCTCCCGAAGTACGTCGACGACCTCGCAGCCGCGCTGCAGGGTGAGCCGACCATCGCAGGAGAGTGACGCGCGAGATGTCCCTGGCGACGGAAGACGGCACGGACGTCTCGAACTCAGGCGCGGGGGGTCGTGCAGACGGCTCCCCGCACCGCACCGCGACGCTCGTGCTGGGGCTGATCGTCTCGGCGGTGGTGCTGGTGATCGCCGCCATCGCGTCGCTCGCGGTCGGCAACCGAGCGATCGACCCCCTCACCGTTCTGCACGCCCTGTTCGCCTACGACGACGCCGACGCGCTGCACCTCATGGTCAGGGAGCTGCGGGTCCCCCGCACGTTGCTGGGCATCGTCGTCGGCGCCGCCCTGGCCGTGTGCGGCGGACTCATCCAGGCCTTCACCCGCAACCCCCTGGCCGACCCCGGCATCCTGGGCGTGAACGCGGGCGCGTCCTTCGCCGTCACCTTCGCGGTCGGCGTGCTCGGCCTGACCACGCCCGGCGCCTACGTGCCCTTCGCGCTGGCCGGCGCCTTCGTGCTCACCGTCCTCGTGTACGCACTGGGCTCTTTCGGAGCGTCCGGCGCGACGCCCATGAAGCTGACGCTCGCCGGGGTCGCGCTCGGCGCGGCGTTCACGGGCCTCACGACCGCGATCGTGCTGCGCGATCTGAGCACTCTCCAGGTCATGCGCTTCTGGGGTGTCGGCTCGATCGGCGGACGCACCATCGACCAGCTCGCCTGGGCGGCGCCCCTCATCGTCGCGGGTCTCCTGATCGGGCTGCTCTGCGCCCGTTCCCTGAACGCCCTGGCGCTCGGCGATGACCTGGCACAGGCGCTCGGCGCCCGCGTGCAGGTCACCCGCGTGCTAGTGATCATCGCCGTCACCCTGCTCGCCGGAACGAGCGTCGCCGCCGCCGGCCCCATCGCCTTCGTCGGGCTGATGATCCCCCACATCGTCCGCTGGTTCACGGGCCCGGATCAGCGCTGGGTGCTGACCTACTCGATGATCATCGGTCCGTCCTTCCTGCTGTTCGCCGACATCCTCGGCCGCATCGTGCTCCCCAGTGGCGAGCTCCGCGTCGGGATCGTCACCGCGCTGTTGGGCGCCCCGCTCCTGATCGCGCTCGTGCGCCGCAAGCGGGTGAGCGGACTGTGAGCATCGACCAGCGACCCACCGCCGCCGCGCAGGACAGCACGGAGTTCGCCCCCGTCGACCACGGACGCCGGCAGGTCCGGATCGAGACCGCGCGCGTCGCGACGCTCATCCCGGTGCGCTCGATCGTGGTCTGCGCGGTGCTGGCCGTCGTGATCATCGCCGCGGGCCTCGCGTCCATGACGATCGGCGCCTACGAGGTGGACTTCGGCTCGATCGTCCGCGCCATCGTCGACCCGTCCTCCGACCCCGACATCCGCCAGGTCGTCTTCGAGTGGCGGCTGCCGCGCGTGCTGTTCGCGGTGCTCTGCGGTGCGGCTCTCGCCCTCGCCGGCGGCATCTTCCAGTCGCTCACCCGCAACCCGCTCGGCTCCCCCGACATCATCGGCTTCGGCATCGGCGCGCAGTTCGGCGTGACGCTCATGATGGTGGTGCTGGAGCTCAACACCTACATGTTCAAGGCGGTCGGCGCGCTCGTCGGCGGCCTGATCACCGCGCTGCTCGTGTACGTGCTGGCGAACAAGAACACCCTGTCGTCGTTCCGCCTGATCATCGTCGGCATCGGCGTCTCGGCCGGGCTCGGATCGCTCACCTCCTGGATCCTGATCTCGGTCAGCGTCGAGAAGGCGATGATGGCCGCGACCTGGGGGGCCGGCTCGCTCGCCTCGCTCGGGTTCGACCAGCTGATCCCCGCCGCGATCGTGTTCGCGATCGTCACCCTGCTGTCGCTGCCGCTGAACCGCACGCTGCCGGTGCTCGAGATGGGCGACGACGCAGCCACCGCGCTGGGCATCAGCCCTGGTCGCACCCGGCTCGCGGCGATGGTGTGCGGCGTCGCCCTCGTCGCCCTGGTCACCGCGGCCGCCGGCCCCATCTCGTTCATCGCGCTCGCGGCTCCTCAGATCTCGCAGCGCCTCACCCGCTCGAACACCCCGATGGGCGCCGCGCCCGTGATGCTCACCGGCGCCGCTCTCGTCGTGGTCTCCGACGCGGTCGCCCAGCTCGTCGCCGTCCCCGTGGGCGTCGTGACGGTCTCGATCGGCGGACTCTATCTCGCCTGGCTGCTGGCCGCCCAGTACGCGCGCCGCACCTGAAAGGAACACCATGACCGCTTCGCTGCTGGCCCGCGACATCACGCTGGGCTACGGGGAGACCCCGATCATCTCCGCGCTGTCGCTGGAGGTGCCGGACGACTCGTTCACGATCATCATCGGCCCGAACGCGTGCGGCAAGTCGACCCTGCTCCGCGGGTTCGCCCGGCTGCTGCGTCCGACCACCGGCGCCGTGCTGCTCGACGGCGCCGAACTGCGCTCCCTCACGCCGAAGGAGGCGGCGCGCAAGCTGGGGCTCCTGCCTCAGTCGTCCATCGCCCCCGACGGGATCACCGTGGCCGACCTCGTCGGACGAGGACGATTCCCGCACCAGAGCGCCCTGCGCACCTGGAGCAGCGCCGACGAGCGCGCCGTCTCCGAGGCGATGGCGGCGACAGGGGTGATCGATCTGTCCCGCCGACTGGTCGACGAGCTCTCGGGCGGCCAGCGGCAGCGCGTGTGGGTGGCGATGGCTCTCGCCCAGCAGACGAAGCACCTGCTGCTCGACGAGCCGACGACCTTCCTCGACATCGCGCACCAGATCGATCTGATGGAGCTGTTCGCCGATCTGCACCGCAGCGGTACCACCCTCGTGGCCGTGCTGCACGACCTCAATCACGCCGCGCGCTATGCGACCCACCTCGTGGCGATGCGCGACGGAGCCATCGTGGCGCAGGGCGACCCGCGCGAGATCATCACCGCCGAGCTCGTGCAGGCCGTGTACGACCTGCCCTGCAGGGTGATCACCGATCCGGTCTCGGGCACCCCGCTGGTGCTCCCGCTCGGTCGGCGGACGCCGTGACGAACACTCCGCGGAGACTCTTCGGGATCGCGCTGTGGGCGGAGGGGCGCGGGATCGCCCTCGCCGCCGCGACGGCGCTGCTCATCGTGCACGCGCTGGCGGAGGCCACGATCCCCGTCATCATCGGCGCGACCATCGACCGGGCCGTGCTCCCCGCCGATCCGGTCGCGCTCGCGCTCTGGATCGGCGTGCTGGTCGCGACGTTCCTGGTGCTGACCGCGAGCTACCAGTCGGCATCCCGTCTGATGGTCTCGATCTACGGCTACGGCGAGCAGGCGCTGCGTCACCTCACCCTGTCGCGGATGCTGCGCCCCCGCCTCTCCCGCCGCGCGGTGACGCCGGGCGAGGCGCTGACCTTCGTGACCTCCGACACGTATCGCGTGGCCGGTGTGGCCTGGTCGGTGGCGCAGCAGTGGTCCACGATCGCCGCGATCCTCGGCGCGGGGCTGGCGATGCTGGGGATCTCGCCGGTCGCGACCCTCGTCGTGTTCGGCTCCACGATCGCGATGATGTTCGTGATGCAGGTCGTGTCGCGTCCGCTCGAGCGCCGCGGCTTCGCCGAGCAGCACGCGGCCACCGAGGCCGGGGCCGTCGCCGCCGACTTCATGAGCGGTTTCCGCGTGCTCGTGGGCATCGGCGCCCGCGAGGAGGCCGTGCGACGCTACGTCGCCGCGAGCGACGCCTCCCGACGTGCGGCGACCGCCGCCGGTCGGTCCCTCGCCTCGTATGAAGCCGTCGGCACCACGCTGGCCGCGGTCGCGACGACCGCGCTCGCGGGCATGTCGGCGTGGTTCGCTGCCGAGGGCCGCATCAGCATCGGCGAGCTGGTCACCGTGCTCGGCCTCGCCCAGTTCATCAGCGGCTACCTCGCGTACGCCGGGTCGTTCCCCTCGAACTGGATCCACAAGCTCGCCTCGGCCAAGAGGCTCGCCGAGGTCATCGACGCCGACGACCTGCTCGGGGCCCCGATCGTGCGAGAGGGCCGTCGGGGTTCGGCGGATGACGTCGTGCTGGCCTTCCGCCCCGGCACCTCCCCGGACTCGCTCGTGGAGGTGAGGGAGGGCGAGCTGCTCGGCATCCGCCCTGCCGACAGCGACACCGCTCGCTCGCTCTCGCGTCTCCTCGGTCTGCGCACCCCGCCCGAGCCCGGACGGGTGCAGCTCGCCGTCGACGGCGAGCGGCGCGACCTGACGGAGTGGGACCCTGTCGAGTACCGCCGCCGCGTCGTCGCCCCACCGCACGGGCAGACGATCGTGAGCGGCACCCTGCGCGAGGCCGTGCGCGGACACGGCATCGACGGGTCACCGCATCCCGTGCTCGTCGACATGGCGGCATTGCAGGACACCGTCGCTCAGGTCGGCGGCTGGGAGTCGCAGGTGGGCGAGGCCGGTCGACGGCTCTCCGGCGGACAGCGGCAGCGCATCGGGATCGCGCGGGCGCTGCACGCGGAGGCCGACGTGCTCGTGCTGGACGAGCCGACCTCTGCGGTGGATGCCGTCACCGAGGCGCACATCGCTCGCTCCCTCGCGGCGCACACGGACACCGTCATCGTGATCAGCACGTCCCCCGTGCTGCTCGGCGCCTGCGACAGAGTCATCGACGTCCCCTCACACGGATCGGATGCACCGCATGAGTGACGCCATCGACACCACCACCCCCCTGCTTCCGATCGCCTCCGGCACCCGCGTGCGCGCCGCGGTCGGAGCGCTGCTGCGACAGCATTCGGCCAGGACGGCGGGCGTCGCCGTGCTGTTCCTCGCGGCGTCCGCTCTGGGCATCGTGATGCCCGCGTGTCTCGGGCGCATCGTCGACGCCGTGTCATCCGACGCGGGCGTCGCGACCATCGCGGGCTGGGTCGTCGGAGCCGGCGCCGGCGCGATCGGCGCCGCCCTCGTGATGCTGTGGGCGGTGCGGGTGCTCACCGGACTGGTGCAGGACATGCTGGCCAGCCTTCGTGAAGACGTGTTCACCTCGGCCATGCGCCTGCCGGTGGGCGCTGTGGACGACGGCGAGAGCGCCGACCTGCTCTCGCGCGTCACCGGCGACGTGGACGCCGTGGCGGAGGCCGGCGGGAACGTCGCTCCGACCCTGCTGTCCGCCGCCTTCGCGATCGCCGTCTCGGTGGCCGCTCTGACCGCGCTCGACCCCTGGCTCGCGCTCGCGGGCATCGCCTCCGCACCGTTCTACGTGCTCGGCACCCTGGCGTTCCTGCGCAGGTCGCGCGTCGTGTTCCGTGAGGTGCGCGTGCGCGAGGCCGCGCGCAGCCAGGCCGTGCTCGACGCGGTCGAGGGCATCGACACGCTCACGGCGTTCAACGAGCAGGAGCACGCTCTCGCCCGCGTGTCGGAGCGGGCCGAGGCGTCGATCAGGATGCAGATCGAGGGGGTGCGCGTGACGAACCGCCTGTTCCGGTGGATCAACGGAGGGGAGCTCGTCGGCCTGGCCGCGATCCTCGGCACCGGCTTCCTGCTGCACTCCGGCGGCGCGATCACCGTCGGCATGGTGACCACCGCCGCGCTGCTCTTCCACCGCCTGTTCGGCCCGGTCGGTCAGTTGATCTTCGGTCTCGACGACATCCAGCGCGCGGCGATCGGGCTCGCGCGCCTCGTGGGTGTCATCGACCTCACCCCTGCGGCCTCGGGTGTGCGGGTCGAGGAATCGACCGCGGTGCCGACGGCATCCGCCGGCATCGAGGTGCGCGACGTGACGTTCCTCTACCCCACCACCGGTCGCGGCATCAGCGACGTGACCCTGCACGTCTCACCGGGCACGACCGCCGCACTGGTCGGCACCTCAGGGTCGGGCAAGAGCACCCTCGCCCGGGTGATCGCCGGGCACCACCCGCCGACCTCGGGCAGCGTGCACCTGGCCTCGACCACGGATGAGCCGTACTACCTGTCGCAGGAGCTGCACCGGTTCCGCGGCACGATCGCCGACAACCTCACGCTGGTCGCCCCGGACGCGACTCCTGACCAGATGGTCGCCGCACTGCGGGCGGTCGGGGCGGAGTGGGCGGTCGACGAACTGAACCGGGAGCCGGACGACGCGGACCCGTCGGATGGGCCCGTCGTGCCGATGGACGAGGGGCGCATCCAGCAGCTCGCCGTCGCGCGGGCGTTCCTGGCCGACCCCTCCATCGTGATCCTCGACGAGGCGACCGCCGACGTCGGTCTGCATCACCGCGACGCGGTGGAGGACGCCATCGCCGCACTGCGCACGGGCCGTACGGCCCTGCTCATCGCGCATCGACTGCAGCAGGCCGTCACGGCCGAGCAGATCGTCGTGTTCGCCGACGGACGAACGACCCAGCGCGGCACGCACGAGGAGCTCCTCGCCGCCGACGGCCTCTACCGCGACTCCTGGCTCGCCCAGACCGCGCACGCCCCGACCGCCCCCACCCACTCCCCCACCCCGAACGAAGAGACGGAGACTCCGTGAACATCCACCGCGGCATCGTCAGCAGCACGGCCACCCTCACCCCGAACCTGGTGCGCATCACCCTCGGCGGCGACGGCGTCGCCGACTTCCTCAGCACCGGCATCGGCGACGAGTACGTGCGCGTGTTCTTCCCGCACGGCGAAGACCCCACCGACGTCTCGCTGCCCGTGCCTGCGGGCGACTGGTGGGAGACGCCGGAGGGAGCGCCGGAGGCTCCGATGCGCACGTACACGATCAGCGGTGTGCGCCCGGAGGCCGGCGAGCTCGACATCGACTTCGTCATCCACGAGGCGGGGGTCGCCGGGCCCTGGGCGGCGCGCGCCGAACCCGGCCACGTGCTCGGGCTGAACGCGCCGACCGGCCTGTACGCAACCCCGGCCGACATCACCTGGCAGGTGCTCGTGGCCGACCTCACCGGTCTGCCCGCCGTCGCCCGCATCGCCGCTGCGGCGCCCGAGGGCGTGCGCACCCGGGTCGTGCTCGAGGTGCCCACCGCGCACGATCAGGTCGCGTTCGAGGTCGGCGCCGACGTCGAGGTCACCTGGGTCGTCGGCGGCAACGGCCACGGGCCCAGCGCGCTCGGTCAGCTGGTGCGCGGCATCGTCGACGACCGCCTCGCCCTCGACGAGGGATACGTCTGGGTGGCCGGCGAGACGGTCGCACTGCGCGATGTGCGCAAGTACCTGCGCAAGGAGCTCGGGCTGCCCGCGACGCGCTTCAAGGTCGTCGGCTACTGGACCCCGATCGCCGCGTGGGACGAGAAGTTCGCCGCGCTGCCCGAGTCGGTGCAGAAGGAGCTCGACGCGATCTGGGCCGAGATCGACGACGATGAGCCGGAGGACGTGCAGGTGCGGTTCGAGGAGAGGCTCGACCAGCTCGGGCTCTGACGTCCGCTCTCGATGAGCGGGACGTGCGACGTGGACGCGACGGCGGGAGTCGAACCCGCCACGCTGCCGGTTATGAGCCGGAGCCCGGGACCGCCCGGATCGCCGCGATGATGACCTCGACGCTACCC
Organism: Microbacterium sp. LWH10-1.2; assembly: GCF_038397765.1. Lineage (NCBI taxonomy): Bacteria > Bacillati > Actinomycetota > Actinomycetes > Micrococcales > Microbacteriaceae > Microbacterium > Microbacterium sp. LWH10-1.2. The sequence continues at coordinate 329,106 of NZ_CP151638.1, read as the reverse complement.
GGCGGATCCGCGGATGACCAGGCTCGTTGCCTGGGATAACGCTATGAGTCCGGCGATGACGGCGACGGGCGTCAGGCGATGCCAGGGACCGGAGCGTCGAGGGCGCGCAGCATCCGTTCCAGCGCCTCGCGCAGTTCTGCACGCCCCGGCTCGGGGAACGTGGTCGCGTACTCGACGCCCTCCGGGATCCACAGCAGCGCGTACATGGCATCGCGCCAGTCGCCGCCGCCGAACGGCCAGCGAGTGCGGTCGGCGCCCTCCGCCGTCGCCCCCTGAGACCAGACGCCGAAGCGCTCCTGCATCTCGGCGAGAGGGAGTTCCATGACGGCATCGGCCTCGACCCTCTGCGGAGACCACGACGATGCCACGAGGATGCGTTCCTCGATCTCCTCGCGGGTGATCAGCCTCCTGGCGAACAGCACGCGCGTGTGATCGACCGTCTCGATGCGGTCGACGCGGAAGGTGCGCCAGTCGTCTCGGTCGAGATCCCAGCACAGCAGGAACCACTTGCGGCCGGACGGCGCCAGCGCGTGCGGCTCGACCCGACGGATGCTCTCGGCGCCGGCCCCGTCGATGTACCGCAGCCGGAGCCGCTCTGTATCCCTGGTGGCGAGCGCGATCTCGCCGAGCACCTCTGGCGACACGACCGGCGCGTCTCCGATGCGCGGAGGCTGCACGGACTCGGCGAGCGCGTTCACCCTTCGGCGCAGCGCCGACGGCAGCACCTGCTCGAGCTTGGCCAGTGCGGTGAGAGTGACCTCGGCTCCTCCGACGAGCTGCTGCGTCGCGGCGACCCGCAGACCGATCGCCATCGTCACCGCCTCGTCATCCGTGAGCAGCAGCGGTGGCACGGCGCTCCCCGCCTCCAGCCGGTACCCGCCCGCAGCGCCGGGCGTCGACTCCACGCGGTAGCCGAGCTCCCTCAGCCTGTCGACGTCGCGCCGCACGGTGCGCTGGGTGACGCCGAGCCTGCTCGCAAGCTCGGTGCCCGGCCAGTGCCGGTGCGTCTGCAGCAGATTGAGCAGGGCGAGTGCGCGGGAGGTCGTATCGGACATGTCTCAAGATTCGCAGATATTGCGGACAGAATCTGTCCTGGTTGGTTTCTACCTTCGAGGTATGGCAACTGAACCCATCATCGAAACCGAGGGCCTGACCAAGGTCTTCACCGTCAAGAAGACGTCGGTCGACGCGGTCACCGACCTCTCCTTCACCGCGGCGCGCGGAGAACTCGTCGCGTTCCTCGGACCGAACGGAGCCGGGAAGTCCACGAGCCTGCGGATGCTCACGACGCTGATCCCGCCGACGTCCGGCACGGCACGGGTGGTCGGTCACGACATCCGCACGGATGCCGCCGGCGTCCGCGCCCGGATCGGCTACGTCGGCCAGCTCACGAGCGGGAGCTTCTCGCAGCGGGTGCGCGATGAGCTCCTCAGTCAGGGAGCGTTCTACGGGATGTCGAAGCGCGACAGCGCGCGCCGGGCCGACGAGCTCATCGACTCCCTCGATCTCGGCTCCTTCGCCGCCCGCACCGTGCAGCAGCTCAGCGGCGGGCAGAAGCGCCGCCTCGACATCGCCCTCGGACTCATGCACGCCCCGCCGCTGATCTTCCTCGACGAGCCGTCGACAGGCCTCGACCCGCAGAGCAGGGCCAACCTCTGGGAGCACATCCTCGACCTCCGCACCCAGCACGGCACGACGGTGTTCCTCACCACGCACTATCTCGAAGAGGCTGATCGCTACGCCGAGCGCGTCATGGTGATGGACAAGGGCCGCATCATCGCCGACGACGACGCCGCCGCGCTCAAGGCGACGCTGGCCGGGGATGTCCTCACCTTCGGCTTCGCCGATGACGCGGATGCCGCGAGCGCTCGTGCCGTGATCTCCCGGCTCAGCCCCGCCGAGGTCACGGTCGACGCGGACTCCGTGTCTCTCGCCGTTCCGGACGGGGACCTCCTGCTCCCCGTGATCGTCCGCGAGCTGGATGCCGCCGGCATCCAGGTGCGCAGGGCGACCGGCGTGCCGCCCACGCTCGACGACGTGTTCCTCGCCCTGACCGGCCGCACCCTGCGGGACGCGGGCGAGGGAGCCGCAGACGCGGCATCCGATTCCGAAGCCCCCAGCGAAACCACCCGGACGGGAGTCCTCTCATGACCACCATCGAGACCCTCGTGCGCCCGAACCTCGCCAGGGACACGAAGAACGTCCTCGCTCGCGAGCTCAGGCCCGTCGTACGAGATCCGTTCACGCTGATCTTCAGCCTGCTCCAGCCGCTCGTGTTCCTCGGGCTGTTCGCGCCGCTGCTGATCGGCGGCTCCGGTCGACCTGCCGGCGAGACGCTGGCGTGGTTCGTGCCTGGCGTGCTCGTCATGATCGTCCTGTTCGGCACCGGCGCGACCGGCTCGAATCTGCAGTACGAGATGATGACCGGCTCGCACGAGCGCACTCTCGTCGCCCCTCTCGCCCGGTCGTCGCTGTTGATCGGCCGTGCGCTCAAGGAGGTCGCCCCGATCGTCGTGCAGTCGATCGTGATCGTCCTGATCGCCTGGCCCTTCGGATTCGCGATCGACCTGCCCGGCCTCCTCATCGGGCTGGCCCTGCTCGCGGTGTTCGGCGTGGGGCTCGGCTCGCTCTCCTACTCGCTGGCTCTGGCCACGAAGGATCGAGAGTGGCTGTTCTGGGGTGTGCAGCAGGCCCTGATCTTCCCGCTGCTGATCCTGTCGGGCATGCTCCTGCCGCTCGACGACGGACCCGCATGGATGCGCGCCGTGGCCTCGGTGAACCCCGTGAACTGGGTCGTGCAGGCCGAGCGCGCGCTGTTCGCCGGAGACCTCGGCGACATCACTGTGCTGTGGGGCTGGGTCGCGGCGGCCGCGGTCGCGGTGGTCGGACTCGCTGTCGGCATCCGGTCGATCCGCCGCAGCAGCTGATCGATCGGTCAGAGGCCTCCCTCTGATGAGGGAGGCCTCTGGTCCGCCGACCCGCCGGCGATCGCGCCGATCAGCCGCTGCAGGCGGAAAGCCCTTCGATGAGCACCGCATGCCGCCGGGCGCCGTCGTTCGGTCCGCGCAGGAGGCGCGAGATCCGTCCTCCGTCGCCCTGGCTCATCGGGCGGATGCCGATCGTCATGAGCAGCAGGACGATCCGGTCGCGTCTCCCGTGGAGCAGACCCCGGTCGCCGGCAGCGAGAGAACGACCTGCGCCGCCGAGGGGAGGTCTCCATCCAGCCATGCGGTGACGGAGCGGACCTGCTCGTAACCGGTGGCGAGGAGGAACGTCGGCGCCCGCCCGTAGGACTTCATCCCGACGACGAAGAACCCCGGCTCGGGATGCGTGAGCTCTCGGAACCCGTGCGGTTCGACCGTCCCGCAGGAGTGGACGTTCGGATCGATCAGCGGGGCCAGCCGCTTCGGCGCCTCGACGATGTCATCCAGCTCGAGGCGGATCTCGCGGAGCATGTCCAGGTCGGGACGGAACCCGGTCGCGTTGACGACCAGATCCGCCTCCACCATCCCCGGCTCTCCGCGGCGCGTGCCGACGATTCGGATCCCGTCACCGGAGGGTTCGAGACCGGAGATCTCGAACGAGTCGACCACCGCGACGGCTCCGGACGCGACAAGTCGGTCGGTACGGGTGCCGAGCTTCGCACGATCGGGCAGCTCGTCATCCGGCGAGGACGACACCCTGATCGCGGAAGGGTTCCGGATCACCCACGTCGCCTGCGTCCCCGGCTCATCGCGAACCAGCTTGCCGAGGGCGATGAGGGTGTTCGCCGCCGAATGCCCGGCCCCGACGACCACCGTATGCCGACCGGCGAACCGCTCCCGATCCGCCCCGAGGACATCCGGCAGGGCATGCAGCACCCGGTCGGCGACCCTGTCGAACCCGAGCGGGATGAGGCCGGAGGAGGCGAGGGGGTTCGGGGTCGAGTAGGTGCCGGACGCATCGATCACCGCCCGCGCCGTCTGCTCCTCGACCTGACCGTCTGCACGCTGGATGCGCAGCAGGAACGGGGCCTGCGCGCGCCCGGCCGTCCGGGTGCGGTCCATGCCCTCCCTCGACACCGCGATCACACGGGAGGCGAACCGGATCCGCGATCCGATCTCGGGAAGCCCCGCGAGAGGTACCAGGTAGTCGTCGACGAGCTCCTGCCCGGTCGGCGCGCGCCCCTCCGTGGGCATCGCCCATCCCGATGCCTCCAGCAGTCGCCGCGACGCGGGATCGACCAGGTGGCGCCACGGGGAGAACAGGCGGGTGTGCCCCCAGCGCTGGACGGACGCGGCCACCCGCTCCCCTGCCTCGAGGATCATGAAGTCGATGCCGCGCTCGGCGAGGTTCGCCGCGGCCGCGAGGCCGATCGGGCCGGCGCCGATGACCACGACCGGCAACGTCGAGAGCCGGTCGGAAGCGACCGTCCGGGGAGTGAGATCGAGCAGCGTCACCATCAGGATCCTCCATATATCGATGAATGTCGATGCAAGTATGGGCGTATCTATCGATGACTGTCAATATCGATTAGTATCGATACATGGTCCAGCTGCTCGAGGTCACCGATGTCTCCGCCGGCACCACCTGCTGCGCTCCGCTCGTGAAGGAACCGCTCGGACAGCATGACGCGGAGCATCTCGCCGCCCGCCTGAAGGCCCTCGCAGATCCGGCCCGACTGCGGCTGCTGTCGATCGTCGCCTCCAGCACCGACCAGGAGGCGTGCGTCTGCGACCTCATCGACCCGGTCGGCCTGTCCCAGCCGACGGTCTCCCATCACCTCAAGGTGCTCACCACCGCCGGGTTCCTGACTCGCTCCCAGCGGGGCACCTGGGCGTACTACCGTCTCGTGCCGGATGCTCTGACCTCGGTGTCCGCGGTGCTCGTCGACGCGTGACTCCCGCCGCGACGCCCCTGTTCCGGCCGCCCGTCCGGGTGTAGCGTCCCCTCCATACGCGGCCGTTCGACGATGCCGGCAGCGCCGCCGCATCCCGTGACGCCCTGAGGGGACGACGATGATGGAGAACCCGGTACGCCCGCCTTCCACGGTGCTGAAGACCCACCGCTACCTGCGGCTCTCCCTGGTCTTCGTCGTCTTCGCGATCCTGGCGAGCGTGCTGATCCAGACGGCCGTGGTCTCCTGGCGTCCGCTGGAGTTCGGCTGGAACATGCTGCCGTCGATCAGCCACTACTTCTACACGCCCGTCCGCACCGTGTTCGTCGGAGCGCTGATCGCGGCATCCCTCGCTCTCCTCGCGCTCTCCGGCCGCTCGCGCGCCGTCACCCTCCTCGACATCTCGGCGCTCTTCGCTCCGCTGATCGCCCTCGTGCCCACGGGCATCGCTCCGTCTCAGCGCACGCCGGAGCAGATCTGCCCCGAGAGCGGCGACTGCGTGCCGGACGAGTACCTGGACGGCGCACGGGCGGGCATCACCGTCTACGCGGTGGTCGTGTTCACCACGATCATCGTCATGGCCCTGGTCCGCAGACACGACCGACTCCGACGCGAGCGGAGCACCCGTCCGGCGCTCAGCCCCGAGGAGCACGCCGAGCAGACACTGCTGCGGGAGGATGCCGCGCGGAGCCGGAAGTCAGCGGCGATCGTGTCGTGGGTCGCCGCCGCCACCGCGGTCGTGATGCTCGCCCTCGCGTTCGCCCCCGGTCTCAGCGACGGGTTCCCGTTCAACTTCTGGCCGTTCCCCTCCAGCATCCACTTCGCGGCGACCCTGCTGTTCTTCGGCACGTTCGCGGCCGTTCCCCTCCTGCATGCCCGCGAGGACGAGAGCGACGAGCAGACGGCGCCCGCGCCCTGGCAGAGGACCCTCTACCGCTGGGTCAGCCGCTGCATGGCCGGAGACCTCGTCGTCCTCATCGTGGCCTTCGCGATCCGCGATCACCTGAACGGCTTCCCGCTCGTCCTGATCGGGGAGGCGTTCGCGCTGTCTCTCTTCGCCGTGTTCTGGTGGGTGCAGACCCTGCAGAGGTGGGACGACGAGTACGCGCCCTACCTCGTCGACCCCGATGCGCCGCCGCCCGGCCCCGCCGAGGGCGCGCTCCCACGGTGAGACGTCACGTCGACACCGTGATCACCACTTTGCCGCGGCTCACCCCTGCGGCGACATCGGCGAGAGCCTCCGGCACCTGAGCGAACGGATAGGTCCGCGCGACGATGGGGCGGATCATCCGCCGCTCCACGAGATCGGTGATCTCCCGGAGCTGCTCACCATCGGCGTGCATGAAGAGGAACTCGTACGCCACCCCGAGCCTTTTCGCCTGACGACGGATCCTGCGGCTGAGAGCGGTGATCGCGAGGACGAGGAGCGGGTTGAGCCCCGCAGCTCTGGCGAAAGCCGGATCCGGCGGCCCCGAGATGCCGATCGCCCGCCCGCCCGGCTTCAGCACACGCAGCGACTTCTCGAGGTTCTCGCCTCCGAGGCTGTCCAGCACCAGGTCGTACCCCGAGAGGACCTCCGCGAAGTCCTCTCGGCGGTAGTCGATCACGACGTCGGCGCCGAGGTCACGGACGAAATCGGCATTGGCGCCGCTCGCTGTGGTGGCCACGTGCGCCCCGAGGTGCCTGGCGAGCTGGATCGCGATGGACCCCACTCCGCCGGCGCCGGCGTGGATGAGGACCTTCTGCCCCGGAGCGAGCCGCCCCCTCTCCACCAGCGCCTGCCAGGCGGTGAGAGCGACGAGGGGCAACGACCCCGCCTCGGCCATCGAGATGTTCGCCGGTTTCGCAGCCAGATCGGCTTCGTCGACCGCGATGCGCTCGGCGAACGTCCCGATCCGCGCCGCGTCCGGTCGCGCGTACACCTCATCGCCGGGACGGAATCCCCGCACCAGCCGTCCGACGCGGATCACCGTACCCGCGACGTCGTTGCCGAGCACGAGGGGGAGCGCGTAGGGAAGGATCTGCGCGAACTCTCCGCTGCGGATCTTCTCGTCGAGCTGGTTGACGCCCGCCGCTTCGACCCGCACCAGCACGTCGGTGTCGCCGACCTCCGGCTCGGCGACGTCCTGAAGCTCCAGTGGTCGCCTGTACTTCTTGACGACGAATGCGCGCATGTTCTTCTCCTGTCTTCTCGTGACCGTCTGAGCCGGGTCAGATCGTCGTGGTGCGAAGCTGCGGGTACACCGCTTCGAGCGGCGCGCTGAGACCCGCCTTCAGCTGCACGGAGGTGTCGTCGGCGAGAACCTCGTACTCGTCGCGCTCGGTGGCATCGAGAACCGCGGCCACGAGCGCGGCGGGGTCCGTCTTCGGGTCGGAGACGTGAGCGGCCATCGCCGTGTCGACGTACCCGACGTGCACCCCCACGACGTGGACACCGGCCGGAGCGAGTTCCAGTCGAAGGGAGTTGGTCGCCGACCACAGCGCGGCCTTGGTGGCGCTGTAGATGCCTCCGACCGCGTACCACGCGAGTGCCGAGTGGATGTCGATGATCGCAGCACCGGGCCGTCCGGAGAGGAGGGGCGCATACGCACGAGCGAGGAAGAGCGGGCCGAGGAAGTTCGTCTCGACGTTGCGGCGGATGTCCTCATCGGAATGGGAGAGGATGCCGGCGGTGGGCACGGATGCACCGGCGTTGTTGACGAGCACGGTCACGTCGGGCGCCGCCTCGACGACCGCACGGATCGATGCGGGATCGGTCACATCGAGGACCAGAGGAACCACGCGGGGATCCGTCCACTCCCGCGGGGTGCGGGCGGTGGCGTACACCTTGGCCGCCCCACGCGCGAGCGCCTGTTCGACGAAACGGGTGCCGATCCCGCCGTTCGCTCCGGTGATGAGGACGACGGCGCCGTTGAGTGTGGGCATGAGCAGATCTCTCTTCTGTGGGGACAATGGGTGATGATGGTGAGTGCGCGTGAGCGACTCCACTCATAACTGAGTGCACTCAGTTTCTATTCCGAGAGGATCACATGTCGGCCCAGCTCGCATCCGCAGGGCGTCGTGAGCGCAACAAGCAGCAGAAGCTGGAGCGGATCACGGCGGCCGCCGCTGCGCTCTTCGCCGAGTACGGCGTCGACGACGTGACCACCCAGCAGATCGCCGAGAAGGCGGACGTCGGCACCGGCACCGTGTTCCTCTACGCGAAGACGAAAGGCGAGCTGCTGCTGCTCGTGCAGAACGCGCACTACGCCGAGGCGCTCGAGAAGGGCCGGCACGCCGCCGAGGCGATGACAGATGCGCTCGATGCGGTGATGGCGCTCCTTCGACCGATCATCGAATGCAACCGCGTCCAGATCGACAACGGACGAACCTACCTCCGCGAAATGGTCTTCGGAAGCGTGGACGACGAACGCCACGCCGAGGCCCTCGCGATCGTGGGATCAACGGAAGACGCGGTCGCCCGCATCCTCAGCCGGGGCATGGTCGATGCGGAGGCGCGGGCGACGACCCAGGCGCGAGTCGTGTCGGCGATCATGTTCCTCACGATGGCCGCCACGGTGAACGCGACACGCAGCATCGACGACCTCGCCGACGACATCAGACGACAGATCGCCGCCGTCATCGGCCGTTGACCGGTCGCGGAAGTCGATCCGCTACCGACGGATCGAGTCGTGGAACGGGTTCGGCTCGAGCGTGAAGTCGGTGCCCGCATCGCCCCACGTGCCCAGACCCGCAGGCTGACGACGTCGGCGCACCGCGGCGAGCGCTCGTGTGGCGGGCACTCCGACCGCCAGCGCGACCCGTCCGGCGAGAGTGCGGTCGTCGCGGCCCAGCACGCTCGCCCGGTGCCAGGCCTCGTGCAGCGCACCACCGCGCGCCGCAGGGACACGTCGCGCGGGGAGCGAGCCCTCTCGACGCCGCACGACGAGCTCCTCGACCCGCTCCCACCACGTGGACTCGATCTCGGGATGGAAGTAGTTGTCGCGCAGCCAGTCGGGATGCGGATGCCGGAACCGCCCTGCGACGACCTCGCTCCGCCCGCCGAGCAGCCCGCTGCCGACGAACACGGTGTTCAGCAGCGACTTGCTCACCCCGAAGCTGTCGAGAGCGATGACCGGGACGCCCTGGGCCACGGCCTCGATCGCGGCGGTGGAGCTCACCGTGACGAGCCCCGCGGCGGTCGAGAGCGCGGCGGCCATGGAGTCGTACGAGAACACGAGGTTGTCGGGGCGGCGCTCGCCGAGCAGCTCGGTGTACGCGTCGCGCTCCAGGTGCGTCTCCACCTCGCCCGGCCGCGACCGCAGCTTCACGACCACGCGTCGACCGGGATCGGCCTTCGCCGCCCGCACCAGCGTCGCGGCGATCTCGGCGCGCTCCTCCCGATCCGCCGGCACGAGCGCCTGCGCCGCGAAGACGATGTCGGTCGCCGCGGCCTTCGCGAGAGCGGGCGCCGAAGACGTCGGCTTCTCGTCGACCAGGACCCCGCGCTCCGCCCTGGCGCGCGCGACGGCGGGCGACAGCATCCGCGCCCGCGTCCTCGCGAAGGGGAGCGTCGCGAGCGCGGTCGGCACGTCGACGCCGATGCGGCCGCCCAGTTCGGCGAACGCCCGCTCCTCCCGATGCGAGTGCACCACCAGGAGGTCGACGTGGCGGCGATAGTCCAGGGCTCCGCGCTGCGCGGGGATCGCCATCCCCGGAAGACCCGCCACCGTCACGGGGCGGTGCCGCAGGCCGTCGATCATCCGCCCCATCAGCCGCACGAACGGACCCCGGCCGGCGAGCAGCACGACGTCGGGGCGCTGCGCCTCGAGCCACGGCGCCGTCTCGCGGAACATCACCCGCGACACGGCGCTCGGATCGAGCCCTGCGCCCGCGAGCGCCGTGCGCTCCTGGGCGGCGCTCGCGGTCAGCGGGGTCTTCACCAGCAGCAGATGCGGTCGAATGCCGGGGACGGCGCCGAGCAGCGACGCCGACCACTTCACGAACGAGTCGGCGTCCGCGATCGCGACGACCCGCAGCCCGGTGCTCATGCCGGGATGCGACGCAGCTTCGCCATGGGCGCGCGCTCGCTGTCGAAGACGCGCTTGACGCCGTCGCCGAGGGCCTTCTCGATCACGCGGATGTCGCGCACCAGGTGCTCGAGACCCGTGGGTTCGAGGGATGCCGCGTGGTCGGAGCCCCACATGGTGCGGTCCAGCGTGATGTGGCGTTCGACCGCGACGGCGCCGAGGGCGACGGCGGCGAGGGAGATCTGCAGGCCGCGCTCGTGGCCCGAGTATCCGACCGGCACGCCGGCGTAGCGGTCGCGGAGGGTCGAGATCACCCGCAGGTTCGCCTCCTCCGGCTCGAGGGGATACGTCGAGGTCGCGTGCATGAGCACGACCCGGTCGGTGCCGAGCGTGTCCAGGGCGCGGTCGATCTGCTCGATCGTCGACATGCCGGTGGAGAGGATGACGGGCTTGCCGGTCTCGCGCAGCGCGATCAGCAGCTCGGTGTCGGTGAGGCTGGCCGAGGCGACCTTGTGGGCGACGACGCCCAGGTCTTCGAGGAACGCGACGCTGGGCACATCCCACGGCGAGGCGAACCAGTCGAGACCCAGCATCGTGGCGTGGTCGCCGATCTCGATGTACTCGTCGCGGCCGAACTCGACCCGGCGGCGGTAGTCGAGGTAGCTCATGGTGCCCCACGGCGTCTCGCGCGGCACGTCACGCATGTGCTCGGGGGTGGAGATCTCGGGCGTGCGCTTCTGGAACTTCACGGCATCCGCCCCCGCGCGCGCCGCCACGTCGATGAGCTTCTTCGCGATGTCGACGTCGCCGTTGTGGTTCAGGCCGATCTCCGCGATGACGTAGGCGGGACGACCGCCTCCGATGACGTGCGATCCGATGCTGACAGTCATGATTCCTCCGGTCTGCGAATGCCTTCTCTCCTGGGTACGCGCCGACGGTGAACTGCGCCCAACACCCGGGTTACCGGCGCACGTCAGCTGGACAACACGCGTTCGACCAGTTCGCGAACAGCTCCCCGTCCGCCCTCGCGCGACAGCACCACCCGCGCCGCCTCGATGACGAGCGGGTGCGCGTTCGCGACCGCGACGGGCCACCCGACGATGCGCAGTGCGGGGAGGTCGTTCACGTCGTTGCCGAGGTAGGCGACGTCCGCGAGATCGAGGCCCTGTTCCGCGGCCCAGCCGCGCAGCGCCGTCTCCTTGTCGTCGATGCCGTGCAGCACCGGCACGCGCAGCTTCTCGGCGCGTGCCCGCACGACGGGGTTCACCTCGGTGGAGAGGATCAGCATCGGCACCCCCGCGGCTCGCAGGAGAGCGACGCCCATGCCGTCCTCGCGACTCACCTGCACGCGCTCCCCGCCGTCGGCGTCGATGATCGCGGTGTCGTCGGTGTGCACGCCGTCGAAGTCGGTGACGACGGCCTTCACCGGGATCGGATGCCGCTGCTCGTGCAGCGCCGCCAGAGAGCGCGCGATGCGCAGCTGCTGCTCGTCGTCGATCTCGATCGCGGTCCACTCCGGAACCTCTGCGATCGCGGTGCGGCCGAAGAAGCGGTGCCGGCTCTCGCGGAAGCCCGCGGCCGAGAACACGTAGAAGGCCCCGGTCTCGAGGTAGTGCGGCTCCCGGTCCTGCCTGAGGGGTCGGCGCGCGGCGTCGTGATTGATCGCGGCAGCACTGCCGTCGGCATCCCTCCTCCAGAGGAAGCCGTAGGTCTCGTAGGCCGAGAACATGCTGTCTGCGCGCCCTTCGGCGACCTGCGCGACGGCGTCGGAGAGGGCCTCGGCGGGGATGAACGGCGACGTCGCCTGCAGGAACGCGACGACCCCCGTCTCGATCCCGTCCGCCGCGAGTTCGTCGAGCGCGTGCAGGATCGCGCTCTCGGAGGTCGCCGTGTCACCGGAGAGCTCGGCGGGGCGGCGCACGATCCGCGCACCGGCCGCTGCGCCGATCGCCGCGATCTCCTCGTCGTCGGTCGACACCACGACGAGGTCGATGCTGTCCGCCGCGAGCGCGGCATGCACCGCCCTGGCCACGAGTGGGACACCGCCCACGCGCTGTACGTTCTTGCGCGGCACCTGCTTCGATCCGCCCCGCGCGGGGATGATCGCCACCGTCGATGTCATCGTCCTCGTATCGCCTTCCATGCCCTGCCGGCCCTCCGCCTCGCGCCGAGAGCCGTCAACCGCCATTCCTCCATGCGCCCGATCCCGCCGGCCGGTCGCAGCACCCGCCGCAGCGTCCCCTCGTCGGGGGCTCCCGGCAGCCGGAGCTCCGTGAGCCGCTGGGCGGAGAAGTACCTGTCGCGTTCGACGGCATCCATGCCCCGCAGCAGCTCCTCCGCGCGCGGGCGGAGGTGACCGGCGATCTCCGGCTGCATCGCGTACCCGACGGCGTCGATGAGCAGCTGCAGCCGCTCGGGATCGGCGTAGCCCGATGCGGGCCGGGTGAGGGCGTCGACGATGGTCGCCGGGATGCGGTTGCTGTTCTCGAACGGCGTCAGCCTCGCCAGCACGGTGCCGGTGCCGGCCGCGCCGATCTCCCGGTCGAACAGGGCGCGCACGGTCGGCAGGGCGGTGGAGAACCCGGCCACGACGGCGAGGACGTCGAGGCGCTCCGCGAGCATCTCGGCCGCGAGCGCCCCCCGGTACTCGGCGAACGCGATGCCGAGGGATGCCGCGCGGGCCCGCAGCGCGTCGGTGTGCAGGGGTGGCGCCGACGGATGCGGCTTGAACACGATCCGCTCGGGCGACCAGGCCGCTGCACGATCGATCAGCTCGGCCTGCAGCGCGACCTCCTCCTCGGCCGTCATGAGGCCGAGGGCGGAGAGGTACTGCCCGAGCACGAGCACGGTCGGCATCCCGTCGTCGAGTCCCGCGGCGTCGCCCGCCGCGGTCTCCTCGAAGACCGTGCGGAACCGCGCCGCCGGCACGGGGACGAACTCCGCGTGCGGCGCCCCGACGAGCGGCCGCACCCCCTGCACGACATCGGCGTGCACCACGCGCTCGATGCGCGCCGACACCGTGTGCCCCAGCGCGACCCGCATCGGCGAGTAGGTCATGAGCCCGTCGCCGATGATCGTGATCCGTGCGCCGGGGAAGAGCGTCATCAGCGTGCGCGCGGGCGCGACCTGGGGGCTCTGCACGAACAGCTCGAGCCCGCGCGGATCGAGGTTCCAGGCGCGACGCAGCAGCCGCTCCAGCATCGGGAGGTCGCCCTCCCTCGGCTTCCACGCGCTGGGGTGAGCGGCCCCGAGCAGCACGTCCAGGTCCTCCACGCGGTCGAACCGCTCCCGCAGCGAGCGCAGCGCGGGGTCAGCGGCGATGCCGACCATCGTCTCGGGCACCCGCGACGACGTGAACGGCACGAGGACCCGTTCGGCCCGGCCATCCGCGTCGAGCAGTCCGGCGTCGATCGCGGCGACCGCGGTGGCGAGCCCGTAGGCGCTGTGCAGCGCGAAGATCTGCGTCATGCGTCGCTCCCCACCCGACGCAGCAGGGGCGCCAGCACCCGCCGCCGCGGCCCGTCGAGCCGCCCGATCACTCCCGCCACGTCGTCGGCGGGAAGACGTTCCAGCAGACCGAGGATGCCGCTGCGCATCTCCGCACGCAGCGAACTCGTCATCCGCCGTGACCGCACGAGATGCCGCGAGCTCAGCGCCAGCACGGTCCACGTCGCCTTGGGCAGGAAGCGCTCGGCATCCCGGTCCGACGCCACCACGTCGAGCACCTCCGTCATCGCGCGCACGAAGTCGAGCTGGCGGCGATCGCGGATCTGTGTGAGGGAGGTCGCGACCCCGCGGCGGTACAGCAGCGCCGGAGCGTCGACCACCGCGAACGACTCCGCTTCGAGGTGCAGACGCCAGATCCACGGCCGGTCCTCGGCCGTGAAGAGTCCGGGAGAGAAGGCGGCGAGGCCGGCATCGAGCACGCGCCGGTGGAACATGCCCGCCCACGCGAAGGGGTAGTCGACCATGGTCGGCTCGTTCTCGGGGAGGATCGCGTCGCGCGGCGAGAGCACCCGCTCGCGCCAGGGCTGCGGGGCGCGGTGCAGGGCCCGCTTGGCGCCGGTGACGGTGACGTGGTCGGTGCGGACGAAGTCGCAGTCCAGCTCCCTCAGCCGCTCCGCCAGCACGGAGAGGCGGTGCGGCTGCATCCAGTCGTCTCCGTCGACGAAGCAGAAGGCCTCGCCCTCGACGTGCGCGAGGCCCTGGTTCCGCGCGCTCGCGAGACCCTGCGGCCGCGGGTTCGTGAGCACCGCGGAGTGCGGGAAGCGCTCGGCGTAGCGGCGCATGAGCTGCCCGGTGTCGTCGCGGGAGCCGTCGTCGATCATGACCAGCTTGAGCGCGGCGAGGTCGTCGAACTGGCGCGTGAGGGTCTCCAGCGTGGTCGCGATGTACGGGCCGGCGTCCTTGGCGGGGAGGATGACGGTGACGAGGGGAGCGCGCATGGTGCCACGGATGCTGGCACGCGAGCGTTGCCGCCCGGCGACGTCGAGGTGAACACGGGGTGTCCTGCCCGCCCGCTCCCAGGTCGATCCCTCACGATAGGGGGATGCCGCGACCACTCGGATCCTCGGGGAGACCCCTGCGCCGGAGATCCCTCGAGACGTTGGATCTCCGCTGGCTCACCGCGCGGGCGTGGACGAACCGGTGGTATCCGCAGGGCGTCGATCTCGGCATCCTGGACGGTCGACGGACCCTCGCGGTCAGCTGGTTCCGTCAGGACAGGGACAGGCATCACCTCGCCTCGCGCGTCTCCTTCATCGACCTCGAACGCTCGCGGCACCGCGACGTCGCCCTCGTGATCGAGGGTCCGGATGGAGAGCTGGAACCCGCGCGCATCCACGTCGGCGGTCTCGCGTGGTTCGGCGACCGCCTCTTCGCCGCGGCCACCATGCAGGGGATCTGGGAGTTCGATCTCGCCCGTCTCCGCACCGTGCGCGGCGCCGACGCCCGACGCCTGACCGGGTCTCTGCGGCGGAGCGCGCTCGTCGCGGTGCGCACGAGGATCCACCCTGTGGCGCTGCGGTGCTCGTTCCTCGGTCGCGTGTTCGACGCCGACGGCGAGCCGCTGCCGAGGGTGCTCATCGGCGAGTACCGCACCGGCGGAGACGGCCGGATCGGCGAGTTCCTCATGCCCGCGCAGGAGGGAGACGGCTTCGCCGCCGTCGAGGGCGGGCTCATCGCCCCCGGCATCCCGCACCTCCAGGGAGCCGTGCGCTGGGGTGCCACCTACTTCGCGTCGCAGTCCGACCAGCTGCGCCCCGGTGCCCTGTGGACGGGACCGGCCGGAGCACTCCGCCGCGCCGCCCAGCCCCTGCCCGCGGGATGCCAGGACCTCGCACTCGACCCGGACGCGCGGATGCTGTGGTCGCTGGGCGAGCACCCCTGGCGGCGCGTGGTGCGCGGCATCCCCTTCGCCCGCCTGGGGATCGAGCACCCCCGCGGCGAACGTAGACTGGACGGGTGAAGCCCGCACCGATCATCGTCTACACCGTGCTGCGGCTGCTGGCGTTCCTCGTCCCGCTCGCGATCCTCTGGTTCTTCTTCCCGATCTTCCGGGAGTTCTGGTGGCTCGCCGCGATCTTCTCCGCCCTCATCGGGGTGAGCATCTCACTGCTGTTCCTGCGCACGCCGCTCACCGACGCCTCGACGCGCCTCCACGAGCGTCGTCAGGCCCGCACCACCGGCGCCGAGTCGGATGCGAACGCCGAGGACGACGCACTCGACTCCGAGTCCTGAGCCCGCTTCCCGTGGTTCGTGCGGCGTCCGCACATGAGAGCCTGGTCTCGTGACCTCACGCCGCAGACCTCTCGGAGACGGACGACGCCGACGTGGCCGCGAGCTGCCACCCACCCCGGGCGTGCTGATCGGCGACGCTCTTGTCGGCCTCTCCGCTGCCGCCGCCGTCGGATGCGGCCTGCTCCTGTGCACGCTCCTGCTCCTGGCTCTCCTCGGCAGGTTCGTCTTCCCCGACTCCCCGACCGACTTCATCGAGGTGTTCGGCGGCCCACTCCTCGCCGCGGTTCTGGGCGGCGCCCTGTCTCTCATCACGTGGGGCTACGCGTCCACCGCACGACAGCTCGCCCTCGTCCGGATGTACGCGCGGACAGCCGACCCGCGCGAGCTGCGCAACGCCGTCGAAGTGCGCGGACCGATCGGGCGCGATCCGCGGGTCGCCGCCGTCGCCACGACCACGTCCATCGGCGTGATCGCCCTCGGCACGGGCGGCATCCTCCTCGCCGCCGACGCACTCCCCCTCATCGCCGCCGTCTCGCTGGTGATCGGCGCGCTCTGCATCCCTGTCGTGCTCGTCCTGCTCGCCGCCGACCGCCGCTGGGCCCGCGTCGCGGCCGACCGGCTCCCGACCGCAGCGCTCGGCGAGCAGGGACCAGCCAGAGTGCGCGTGGCCGACGATGACGTTCAGAAGCGGGTGGACGCCCAGGAGCGCCGAGAGCGCTCCGCGCTGGATCGCGCTGCGACGCCCCTCCTCATGGTGCTGACACCGGCAGCCCTCGCCTGCGCCGTCCTCTCGCTCCGTCCGCCGACGGGAGTCTCCGCACAGGCGCAGGTCGTCGGAGCCGCTGTGGGTCCGCTCTGCGTGCTCGCGCTTCTCGTCCTCGGAGCCCTTCGCATCGATCAGTTGCGTCGTGTCCTCCAGCGGGTTCGCGCCGGCAGGGTCGCGACGGCCGCCGATCAGGGGCGAGCATCCGCAGCGACGACGGCGCTCGCCGCGGACCTCCGCACGGCCACCGCGGTGTGGGTGCTGATCGGCGCCGGCGTGCTGGGCCTGACCGCTCCGGACCTCACCCCTGCTGTCGTGACGGCCGCCATCCTGCTGCTCGGGCTCGCCGCGCTCTTCTCTCTCGCGATGCGCCTCGGGGCCGCTGCGCCGTCGCTCCGCGAGGAGTTCGGCTACCGTCTCCCCGTCGAGCATCCGAGCGACGGAGGAGGAGGAAACCTCGTCTCCTGAGTGACACGCGCGGTCTTCCCGACTGAGACGCGCGGTCTCGTGGCTGAAACGCCCGGTCTCCCGGTTGAAACGCGAGGTCGTCTCCCCGCTGAGACGCGAGGTCTCCCCGACTGAGACGCGAGGTCTCCCGGCTGAGACGCGACGTCTCCCCGACTGAGACGCGACGTCTCCCCGACTGAGACGCGAGATCTCCCCGCTGAGACGCGCGTCAGCCGACGAAGGCCCAGAACAGCGCCCCCGCGTACAGGAGCGCCGCGAGCGACGTCAGGGCGAGGGCGATGACGAGTTCGCCGGGCTTGCGGTAGGTCCACACGATCACGAGCGCCGGGAGTGCGGCGAGCAGTGCCAGCAGCGCGATCCACGCGATCGGGAAGAGCAGCGCGAGGAAGGTCGAGATGCCGAACGGCGCGAGCACGAACAAGGTGTAGAGCACCTGGGTCGCCCGCGCGCCGATCAGCACCGTGAGGGTGCGCTTGCCCACGAGGCGATCCTGGTCGATGTCGCGGAGGTTGTTGGCGAGCAGCACGGCGCACGCGAACAGTCCAGCGGCCACCGCACCCAGCCACGCCTGCTGCGGCAGCGCGAAGATCTGCACCCAGGTCGTGCCGAGTGTGGCGACGAGCCCGAAGAACACGAACACGAACACCTCGCCGAGGCCGAAGTAGCCGTAGGGGCGCTTTCCTCCGGTGTAGAACCACGCGGCGACGATGCAGACCGCTCCGACGGCGAGCATCCACCACTGCTGCGTGCGGATGACGATCGCGAGACCCACGACCGCCGCGAGAGCGAAGAAGACGAGGCCGATGATCAGCACGGTGCGCGGTGACACCCGGCCCGAGGCGGTCAGGCGTGCGGGTCCGACACGGTGCGCGTCGGTGCCGCGGATGCCGTCGCTGTAGTCGTTCGTGAAGTTCACGCCGATCTGCAGGAAGACCGCGACCGCGAGGCACGCCAGCGCGATGACCCAGTGGAACTCCGGTCCTGTGCTGCGCGCAGCTCCGGTGCCGATGACGACCGGCGCGATCGCGAGCGGCAGCGTGCGCAGACGGGCTGCGCCGATCCAGTCGGATGCCGTCACCGGGCCGAGCTCGACGACGGGCTTCTTCGCCGGGTTCCCGCTCGTGCGGACGGGAGCGCGACGGGACTTCTTCTTGCGATTCGAGGATGCTGCCACGGAGGGAATCCTACTGGTCACTCCTTTTCCCGCCGTCGAGCGAGACGAGACACGACGCGAAGCCGCACCCCGGCGAGGAGCCGGCGCCACCTCGGGAGGAGAACCCCCA
The DNA here is from genome assembly GCF_038397765.1 of Microbacterium sp. LWH10-1.2. Taxonomy (NCBI): domain Bacteria; kingdom Bacillati; phylum Actinomycetota; class Actinomycetes; order Micrococcales; family Microbacteriaceae; genus Microbacterium; species Microbacterium sp. LWH10-1.2. The sequence continues at coordinate 310,968 of NZ_CP151638.1, read as the reverse complement.
CGGGAGGAGAACTCACGTTCGGGAGGAGAACTCACGTTCGGGAGGAGAACTCCCCACGGGAGGAGAACTCACGTTCGGGAGGAGAACTCCCCACCGGGGGAGACTCCCCACGGGAGGACAACGCACGTTCGGGAGGAGAACTCCCCACCGGGGGGGGACTCCCCACGGGAGGAGAACTCACGTTCGGGAGGAGAATCCGGGCGGAATCCTCCTCCCGAACGTGATATCTCCTCCCGAACGCGAGCACACGCGCCCACGCCCGTGCCCACGCCCACGCCCGCGCCCGCGCAGACGCGACGCGACCACGCGACCACGCGACCACGCGACCACGCGACCACGCGAGCACGCGCACAGAGACCACGTGCCTGCCCGCGCAGACCCGACGCGACGCGACGCGAACTCACGTTCGAGGGGGGGAAACTCCCGACGGGAGGAGAACTCACGTTCGGGAGGAGGATCCGCGCGGAATCCTCCTCCCGAACGTGATATCTCCTCCCGAACGAGAGCACACGCGACCCCGCCCGCGCCCACGCGACCCCGCCCGCACCCGCGCCCGCACAGACGCGACGCGACGCGAGCCCGCGACGGCGCGACCTCGCCCGCGCGATCGCACGGAGGAGGATCGGATGCTCAGCGACGGGTGAAGGTGACGTGCGTGACGCCGCTCTCCGCGACCTCGCTGCGGACGGCGTAGTCGTTCTCGATGCCGCGCAGGCCGTCCCAGATGCGTTCGCCACTGCCGATCACGAGGGGCGCGACGGCCACGTGCAGCCGGTCGATGAGCCCCGCCCGCAGGAACTGCCGCACCACGTCTGCGCCGCCGCCGATGCGGACGTCGCCGTCGCCCGCGGCCTCGGTCGCGCGCGCCAGCGCCTCCTGCGGGGTCGCCTCGATGAAGTGGAAGACCGTGCCGTTCGCGAACTCGATCGAGGCGCGCGGGGTGTGGGTGAGCACGAACACGGGCACGTGGAACGGCGGTTCGTCTCCCCACCATCCGCGCCAGTCGGGGTCGTCGCCGTGCTGGTGCAGGCCGAACATGCCGGCGCCCATGATCTCGGCGCCGACCTCTTCGAAGTACGCGGCGGCGTAGTCCTCGTCGAGTCCTGTCGTGCCCTCCCCGGAGGTGTCGCCGAGCACGCGGGCGCGGAAGGTGCGGGTGGCGGTGTAGGCGGCGACGAGCCGACCCCAGTCCTCGCCGAAGGGGTTCTCCGGCGTCTGGTCTGTGGTGGTCGCGAAACCGTCGAGGGAGATGTTCAGATCGGCGCGAACGGCCATGTCGGTGCTCCTTGTAGAGGGGTCAGAGTGCGGGCTTGCTGTCCTTGCCGTCGAGCCACAGCGTGTCCGACGCATCGCCGTGGGCCCCGCCCTTGCCGACGTGCTTGTCGCTGATCTGCGGTCCCTTGGTGATGACGTGCACGAGGGCCATCGCGTGACCCTGGCCGAGCTGATACTCCTCCTTCAGCCAGGCGACGATCGGGGTGGCCTTGGTCTCGGGGCCGAATCCCTTCTCCGTGGCCAGTTCGATGAACTGCCGGGGGGTGAGGCCGGTCTTGGTCTCGATGTTGTCGAGGTATGCCTGGAACGACATGTGCTCTCCTGTGTGTCAGTCCTCGTCGAGGAACGTCTGGATGATGGTGGCCGAGGCGTGGATGCCGATGATGCGCAGCACTCCTTCGCCGACGTTGGTGAAGCGGTGCGGGACGAACGCGGGCCCGGTGGCCGTGTCTCCCGCCACCGCCAGCAGCGTCTCGTGGCCGACGGTGATCTGCGCGGTGCCCTCGAGCACCACCCAGGTCTCAGGGTAGGGGTGCCAGTGCAGCCCCGGCCCCTGTCCTGGCTGATTCTCCACGTAGAAGTACGAGACGGCCGCGCCGTGCTCGCCGCCCTCGAAGCGACGGCTGCGACCTGTGCCGATGCGGATGTCCGCCGCGGCGACGATTCCTGCGGACGTCGGTGCGCTGTTCATGGGTCCAGTCTCGACACCCCCACCGACACGGCCTAGAGTTTCGATGTGGATCGAAACTCCGCTCCGATCGAAGGCGTCGAGCATCCGGATCACCGGGTGGAGTTCCACCTGAGCCCCGGCGACATCCAGGCCGTGCGCTTCGGGATCTCCCCCGGGCACGAGCTGGCCCACGCCGTGCGCGTGCTGCTGCGCCCGGCGCAGCATCCGCTGCAGTGGGGATGGCTCCGAGCGGTGCGCGAGCGCCTCCCCCGCCGGAGCTTCGAACTGCTCGCCGTCGTCATCGGCGAGGACGGCTACCTCCCCGACTTCCTCACGACGGCCGCGGCGTGGGATCTGACGCCCGACGCCGAGCGGGAGGCGCTGCGGCAGACGCCCCTCGACGGCATGCGCGTGGACTTCGGCAAGATGGTCGACCGGTCGACAGGGGCGCGTCAGCGAGCGCTCAGAGACATGCAGGAGCGTCCAGCGCGGGCGCGGGCGATGATCGCCGACGCCTGGCCGGAGGTGTGGGATGCCGTGCTCGCGCCGGTGTGGTCTCAGCTGGAGCGGCTGCTGCGCGCCGACATCGCGGTGCGGTCGCGGACCATCGCATCGTCGGGCATCGCCGCCATGGCCGAAGATCTGCACCCGCGGGTGAGCTGGGGAGAAGGGGCCGTGCGCGTGCAGCTACGACGGCACAGCGAGCACGTCGACTGCCGCGGAGGCGGACTCGTGCTCGTGCCATCGGTGATGTCGTCGTGGGGCTGCATGGTGCTCACCGAACCGCCGGCCCAGCCGACCCTCTACTACCCCGCGCGAGGCGTCACCGCGGGCTGGGCGCGCGACGCGGCGGAGGTGGCCGACGCGCTCGGCGCCCTGCTGGGTCCTGCGCGCGCCGACATCCTGCTCCACGCGGGAGTCGCGCGCACCACCTCGCAGGTGGCGAGGGGTGCCGGCATCGCGGTGTCGACGGCATCCCACCACCTCACCGTGCTCCGGGGCGCCGGGCTCATCGGCAGCGAGCGCGAGGGCAACCGGATGCTGCACCTGCGGACGCCCCTCGGGGAGGCGATGATCGGCGCGGCGATCTGATCCGCGGCGACCGGGTCAGTCCGCGGAGCCGACGGGGATGATCGGCCGGTGCTCGTAGTAGGTCTGCAGCACGACCGTGGTGCGCGTGCTCACGTTCGCGGCGAGGCGGATGTCGCGGACCAGTCCTTCCAGCGCCCGGGGGGAGGCCACCCGGACGAACAGCATGTAGCTCGCGTCTCCGGCGATGGAGTGGCAGGCCTCGATCGCGTCGAGGTGCTCCAGCAGCTCGGGGGCGTTGTCGGGCTGCGCGGGGTCGAGCGGGGTGATCTCGATGAAGGCCGAGAGCGGCGTGCCCGCCTGCTCCGGGTCGAGGATCGCGCGGTAGCCGGTGATGACGCCACGCGTCTCGAGGCGCTTCAGGCGCGACTGCACGGCCGACACCGAGAGGCCCACGGCATCCGACAGCTGGGAGAGCGTGGCGCGGCCGTCTCGAGAGACCTCGGCGAGGATCGCGCGGTCGACAGAGTCATCCATGGATGTAAGATTATCGTCAGGATTCCGTATATGCCGGAATCTTTCCGCCACATTCTCCGATCGGAGGTCCCGATGTCCATCATTTCCGCCACCAGCTCCGCTGCACAGGCCATCGTCGGCGAACCCGAGGTCGTCGAGGACGCCACGATCGCCGAGCAGAGCGCCGCCTGGGCGCAGCTCAAGGACGCCGCGATCGCCATCCGCGCGCTCCAGATCAAGGACGGCTCCATTCCGGATGCCGCGCACCACGGCGTCGCACGCGAGCTCGTCGCCGCGATCACCGCCGGCATCCGCGCCCTGGCTCCCGCCTTCCCGCACGACGCCGACTACCTCGCGGCCTCGATCGTCGACTTCGACCGCTGGGCCTCCGAGGACTTCGGCGTGCCGGACTTCCTCGACTCGCTCGTGGCCTTCCAGCCGCAGCAGCACCGCGTCGACGGCATCCGCCACCTCGTGATCTTCCCGATGTACACGCAGAACGGGTCGAGCGATCGCCTCGTCGAGGCGCTCATCGTCGAGACGATCTGGCCGGAGTTCATCGCGGCGCTCGAAGCGGGCGACTACGGCAACAAGCTGTTCGTCTCGCTGCGTCTCGTCGACTTCACGCCCGGCTACGACACGAACTCGGCCGTGCTGTTCCCCGAGACCGTCGCGATGCGCGAGATCCCCTCCTTCACGTGGGGTGCGATCTTCCAGGACCGCGAGGCCGCCCGCTACCGCCGGGTCACCCGCGCCGCCTCCGAGATCACCAACCTCGACCTGCCGGAGCGCGCTGCGGCGATGCTCGACGACCAGGCGCTGACCGAGCGCGCGTTCGTGATGTGGGACATCATCCACGACCGCACGCACATGCGGGGCGACCTTCCGTTCGATCCGTTCATGATCAAGCAGCGGATGCCGTTCTTCCTCTACTCGCTGGAGGAGATGCGGTGCGACATGACCGCGTTCCGCGAGTCGGTGAAGATCGAGCGCGCCCTCGCGGCCCGCATCGCCGCCGGCGAGGAGCTGACCGAGGCCGAGCGGGAGATGCACGACCACGCCGGGCTCGTGCAGTACGCCGTGATCTTCGACCGGATCTTCCGCTTCTCGATCACCGGCAACCGCACCCGCAACTACGACGCGGTCGGCGGCCAGCTGCTGTTCGCGTGGCTGCACCAGCGGGGCGTGCTGCACTGGACCGACACCGCTCTCGCGTTCGACTGGGACAACGTCCCCGACGCCGTCGTGGCGCTGGGCGATGCGATCGACGACCTGTACTGGCACTCGATCGACCGCCCGAAGGTCGCGCACTGGCTGGCCGCGTACGAACTCGTCCGGGGCACGCTCACGCCGCACCCGGCGTCGCAGTGGGCCCGTGGGCTCTCCGACGAGATCCTCGCCGGCGCCCCCAAGGGCTACACGGACGCCGTGATGGACGACGAGTTCCCGCTGTCGATGTTCTTCGAGACTCTCGACAAGAAGATGAAGCCGGTCATCGAGTCGACCGTCGGCATCCGCGGCACCGACGACTGATCACACGCGCCCTTCTCGGACGCCCTCCCGTTTATCGGATGATTCGGGGAGGATCGTCCGAGAAGGGCGCGTTCGTCCGAGAATCGGATGCCGTCGAAAGGGGAACCCGTCATGAGCGTCAGCGGTCGCACCATCGTCCTCGCCGGAGCCACCAGCGACGCGGGGCTCGTCGTCGCGCGCGCACTCCTGACGGCGGGAGCTCGGGTCGTCGCCACCGGGCGCTCGGCGTCGCGGTTGGCGCCGCTCGCCGATGCCGGCGCCGAGGTCGAGGTCGCCGATGCGACCTCCGTGGAGGAGATGACCTCGCTGGCCGCACGCCTCGACGTCGTCGACGGGGTGCTCCCGCTGGTCGGCGGATGGCGCGGCGGCGGCGGGCTCGCAGGACAGTCCGATGAGGACTTCGACGCCCTTCTCCCCGCCCTGCTCGCGGTGCGGGCCACGAGCCGCGCCTTCGATGCCGCGCTGCGCACCTCGGATGCCGGACGCTTCGCCGTCGTCTCGTCGACGGCCGTCGCCAGGCCGCTCGCCGGAGGGGCGAACTACGCGGCCGTGAAGGCGGCAAGTGAAGCGTGGGCGCGGGCGGTCGCGCAGGGCTTCGCGAAGGCGGCTCGCGACGCCGAAGAGCCGCTGCGTGCGGCATCCGTCGTGTTCCGCGCCAAGGCGCTCGACCCTGCCGCTCTCGCAACCGCCGTCCTCGCACTGTGGGATGCGGATGCCGCAGAGCTCAACGACCGCGTGATCGACCTCGCCTGACGGCGGCTGCGGACGCGGGCGCTCGGCGGGTGGAATCCGGCCGCTCAGAGATCGAGCCGCATCACGACGCGTCGGGTCGTCGGGTGGCTGACCTCGGTGAATCCGGCCGCGGCGAATGGGCCGACCGCGCCGACGTTCATCTCGCCCCACGAGACCGTGGAGCCTCCTGTGAGCAGGGGGTATCCCTCGATCGCCGTGGCGCCCTGCGCGCGGGCGTGGTCGACCGCCGCGACCACCATGGGGTACGTGAGACCCCGGCGGCGGAAGCCCGGTCGCACGATGAGGCGCGCGATCGCCCAGACGCCGTCGTCGTTCTTGTCCTCGTCGCGGCCCTTCCACGGCACCGACGATCCACGGAGTCGCCCGTAGACGCTGCGCCGATCGACCGCGCACCAGCCGACCGCCTCGTCGCCGAGGTAGGCGACGAGGCCGATCGTCTCCGTCGCACGCGGATCCCCGCAGTGCGTCTCGCTCCTCAGCAGATCGCGCCGCTCCTCCACGGGCATGTTCCACCAGTCGCCGTCACCGAGGCGTTGCCGTTCGCACTGGCACCGCGCCGCCGACCCCGTGAGGATCGACTGCAGGTCATCCCACCCGGCCTGATTCGCCGGGACGATCCTGATCTCCCCCGGCCCCGCGGCGTGCTGCGGGCTCACCGATCGCGCCCCTCGTCGGCCGCCTCCCTGCCGTCCGCCCCTGCTCGTCCACCGCGAGCTGATACCGGGTCGATCAGCGCGGGCCCGGACGAACGGGGAACCCCGCGCGATTCGGCATCCTCCGTCACGTCAGTAGCCGTCGACGAGGCGTCGTCGTCGGCATCCGCCGCCCTGTCGCCCTCTCCGCCGGGGATCTCCTGCGCCGGCGCGTTGGCGTACAGCTCGGTCAACTGCCGGTAGGACTTCGTGAGGAAGGCCAGACCGCCCACGACGACCATGATGAGCCCGGCGAAGAGGCAGATCAGGGCGATGCCGCGGGCCTCGCCCTGCCCGAGCAGCCAGCCCCACTGCGCGTCGCCGGCCGGGGTCTTCATGTACGGGATGATCAGGAACTCCGCGATCGGCGCGATGAGGAAGGCCGTGATCGGGGCGGCGGCCGCCTCCATCGCCGCCGCGACGCCGAACACCCGCCCCTGCCGCTCGAACGGCACGACCTTCTGGATCACGGTCTGCTCCGCGGCCTCGGCCGGCGGCACCATAGCCATGTAGACCCACATGCCCACGACGTACAGCGGCCACCACTCCCGCAGCATGAACACGGCCCCGAGCAGACCCATCGCGATGACGATGAGCAGGAGGGTGCGCATCGGTTTCGGTCCGAGTCCGAACTTCGCGACGAGACCTCCGCCGACCAGGAAGCCCGTCGAGGCGAACGCCAGCGCGAAGCCCCACGTCTGCGCGTCGAAGAGGGTGAGGCCGTAGGGATCCATGAGCGCCATGTAGACGCCGCCGATGAGGTTGTTGAACGTCGAGAAGATGATCAGCGCGAACAGGCCGGGTGCGAGCCTGATCGCCTGCACGCTGCCGCGGAAGTCGAGCGCGCTCGATGCGTTCGGGTCGGGCTCCGGTGTGCCCTCGGGGATGCGGATGAACATCAGGTGCACGAAGGTCAGCGCCATCGCGGCGATCGCGATCACCAGGGTCCAGCCCATGCCGAGGAAGCCGATCGAGAGCCCGGAGAAGACGCTGGTGACGAGGAAGGCCAGGCCCTGCACGGTGCCGACGAGGCCGTTCGCGTTGGCGCGCTTGTCTTCGTCGACCAGCAGGGTGACGGTCGTCGACAGGGCGATGTTGCGGAGCTGCTCGATGACCCCGCCGAAGAGGATCACCAGCGAGAACGCCCAGAACCACGGACCGCCGAGGTCGAGCAGCGCCGATTCGCCCTGCCAGACGTAGAGGATGCCGGCGACCAGGAAGGCCGCGGCCGAGACGACGCTCGACAGCAGCATCACGGTGTGCTTGCGGTGACGATCGACGATCGTGCCGAAGATCATCGCGAAGAAGGCGATGAAGAGCATGTAGGCGCCGCCGATGATGCCGGTGGCGAGCACGGACTGCGTCTCGATGTACACCCAGAACGTCAGCGCGAACCAGAGGAAGCTCGTCGTCACGTTGGCGATCAGCGTGTTGACGAGGACGTTCGCGAAGGCCGTCTTCGCCGCGGTTCTCTGCATGCTAAGAGGGTAGGCGGGGGTACGGACATCCGGTAGGCCTGTCGCGCTCCCCCGCGCAAATAGACTGGGTCGGTGAGCATTCAGCATGACCCCGCGATCCGGGGATTCGCCAGCGACAACTACTCCGGCATCCACCCCGACGTCCTCGCCGCCATCGCCGCGGCCAACGGCGGCCACCAGGTGGCCTACGGCGAAGACGCCTACACGGCGCGCCTGCAGGAGGTCTTCCGGTCGCACTTCGGCGAAGGCGTGCAGGCGTTCCCGGTGTTCAACGGCACCGGAGCCAACGTCACCGGCCTGCAGTCGATGCTGCCGCGCTGGGGTGCCGTGATCGCGGCATCCACCGCCCACATCAACGTCGACGAGGGCGGGGCCCCCGAGAAGATCGGCGGCTTCAAGCTGCTCACCGTCCCGACCGACGACGGCAAGCTCACCCCCGAGCTCGTCGACCGCGAGGCCTGGGGCTGGGGCGACGAGCATCGCGCGCAGCCGCTCGTGGTCTCGATCACGCAGTCGACCGAGCTCGGCACGCTCTACACGGCCGAGGAGATCAAGGCCCTCGCCGATCACGCGCATGAGCGCGGCATGAAGCTGCACGTCGACGGCGCGCGCATCTCGAACGCGGCCGCGGCGCTCGACCTGCCGCTGCGGGCCTTCACGCGCGACGTCGGCGTCGACGTGCTCAGCTTCGGCGGCACGAAGAACGGCGCGATGCTGGGTGAGGCGATCGTGGTGCTGAACCCCGAGGCGTCCGACGGCCTGAGCTACTCGCGCAAGTTCAACATGCAGCTCTCCTCGAAGATGCGCTTCGTCTCGGCTCAGCTCATCGCGCTGCTCGAGGGCGACCTGTGGCTGCGCAACGCACAGCACGCGAACGCCATGGCCCAGCGCCTCCGCGGGGCGATCGACGCCGGCATCGCCGACGGCACGATCACGGGTGTCTCGTTCACGCAGCCGACCCAGTCGAACGGCGTCTTCGCGACGCTGCCCGACGGCGTCGCCGACGCACTGCGCGAGTCGTTCCGCTTCTACGACTGGGACGCCGCACGCAACGAGGTCCGCTGGATGTGCGGCTTCGACACGCACGAAGACGACGTCGACGCCTTCGTCGCGGAGCTCGCGCGCCTGACGCAGGCCTGACGCACCGCCACCCGCTCACTCGCCGCGGCGCATCCTGCCGCCGAGCGCACACGAATTCGCCGACTGCACGGCTTGTTCACGCCTGCTTCCCGTGCACTCGGCGACTTCCCGTGCACTCGACGCTCGACGCGCTCAACGGACTCGACGCACTCGACGGAGCCGGAGCGCGGGCGCGCGCTACCGGAGCAGGCCGAGGTTCGCGAGGGCCTGCCGGATGAGCGTGCCACGGCCGCCCTCCATCTCGGCGGCGACGGCGTCTGAGCCCGCCTCCTCGGGAGTGAACCAGGTCACCTCCAGCGCGTCCTGACGGGGCTCGCAGGTGCCGGTCACCGGCACCACGAACGCGAGCGACACCGCGTGCTGACGGTCGTCGTGATAGGCGCTCACGCCCGGGATCGGGAAGTACTCGGCCACCGTGAACGGCAGCGGCTGCGGCGGCAGCAGCGGGAAGGCCATCGGCCCGAGGTCGTTCTCGACGTGCCGGAACAGCGCGTCGCGGATCGTCTCGCCGAAGCGCACCCGGCCCGACACGATCGTGCGGGTCATCTCACCCAGAGGCGTGGATCGCAGCAGGATGCCGATCTCGGTCACCACCCCCGAGCCGTCGGTGCGCACGGGGATCGCCTCCACGTAGAGCATCGGCATGCGACGACGAGCCTCTTCGAGCTCGACGTCGGTCAGCCAGCCGGGATTCGCCCCCGACGCCGGCGCGGCGCCGTCGAAGGAGCCGAGCCCCGAGTCTTCGGGTTCCGGATCGGGATCAGGTGTGCGAACCGCCATGTGTCCTTTCTACCAGGCAGGATAGGAGCGTGACCGAGAACCTGACGATCGACGACGCCGCGACCCGGTGGTCCGCCGGCGACCGGGAGGGGATGCCGCTGCTGGTGCTGCTCCACGGCTACGGCGCCGACGAGCACGACCTGTTCGGTCTGGTGCCGTATCTGCCCGAGGGCATCGCCGTGGCATCCGTCGCCGCTCCCCTGACCCCGCCGTGGCCGATGCCCGGCCGGTCCTGGTACCCGATCGACGGCCTCGACGGACGCGATGCCTCCCACGTCACAGCTGCGGCGGAGGCCTTCCTCCGCTGGCTCGACGCCGCGGCATCCGATGCTCCGAAGGTCGCCCTGCTCGGATTCTCGCAGGGCGCGGCGGTCTCTCTGCAGGCCATGCGGCTCGCGCCGGAGCGCTTCGGCGCCGTCGTGGCGTTGAGCGGATACGCGACCCCCGGGGACGTCGCAGGCGACGAGGAGCTCGCAGAGCTGCGCCCGCCGGTGTTCTGGGGGCGCGGGACGCACGACGACGTCATCCCGGCGCATCTCGTCGCGCACACCGCCGAGTGGCTGCCCGGCCACTCCGACCTCTCCGGCCGCGTCTACACGGGACTCACCCACAGCATCTCCGAGGAGGAGCTCGGCGACGTGCGGCACTTCATCGCGAAGTGGCTCGACGGCTGACCGCCAGCCGCGCACGAGCTCAGGGTCGCGCACTCCCGGGGCCGGTCTCGGTGTCGTCGTCGGATGCCGGGTCGCTGGTCCCGGTGGATGCCACGGGGCTGTCGTTGTCAGCCGCGTCCGCCTGACCTTCCTCGCCGGCATCCGCATCCGTGTGCTCCTGAGCGCGCAGTCGGGAGGCGCCGGTGGCGAAGCCCGCCATCACGGCCACACCGATCGCGATGCCGATCCCGAGGCCCAGCGCCATGTTGCCGAGAGAGACTCCCAGCGCGACGCCCACTCCCATGCCTATTGCGAGGCCGGCGCCCATGCCCGCACGCTGCATGGTCTCCGCCGGGCTCGGGTTGTCTTGTGCCATGCCTCCACGCTACGAGTCCGGAGGCTCCGCGGCATCCCCCGCGCGGTGGACATCCCGGCGCGACACGCCCGGGTTGCGCGCACCGCGGAGGCGGGGGTATCGTCGTGGAGTCCTGTCCGCCGTGTCTGGAAGTCCTTTGATCTGATCCGTCGCCTCCGCGCTCTTCTTTCCGCGCGCTGACCCGACGACGGCTGATCCACGGCCCATCTCCCTCCTTGCGAGGTCGTCTTCCGACGACTCCCCGAGGGCTCGGTGTCAGTGCACCCTCGCACTCGACAGGAGACACCATGTCAACCCCCACCCTTCATGCATCGGTCACCCTCGACCGCCTCACCTTCACCTGGCCCGACGGGCAGACGGCGCTCGACGCCGTGTCCGGCGCCTTCGGATCGGCCCGCACCGGACTGGTCGGACGCAACGGCGCCGGCAAGTCCACGCTGCTGCGCCTGATGGCCGGAGAGCTGGCGCCCACCTCGGGTGTCGTCTCAGCCTCCGGAGAGGTCGCCTACCTCCCGCAGCAGCTGACCCTCGACGTCGACCGGCGCGTCGCCGAACTGCTCGGCGTGGCCGAGGCGCTCGACGCCGTCCGCGCGATCGGCGCCGGCGACGTCGACCCGGCGCACTTCGACGCGGTCGGCGACGACTGGGACATCGAGGCCAGGGCGGAGGCGTCCCTCGCCGAGGCCGGCCTCTCGCCCGACTTCCTCGACCGCCGCGTCGGAGAGCTGTCGGGCGGCGAGGCCGTGCTGGTCGCGATCGCCGGCATCCGCCTGCGGCGAGCGCCGATCACGCTCCTCGACGAGCCCACGAACAACCTCGACCGCGACGCCCGCGCGAAGCTGGCGGCGATGGTGAGGTCGTGGAAGGGCACGCTCATCGTGGTCAGCCACGACATCTCGCTGCTGGAGCTGATGGACGACACCGCCGAGCTGTACGCGCAGACGCTGAGCGTGTTCGGCGGACCGTACTCCGCGTGGCGCGCCTGGCTGGACGCCGAGCAGGATGCCGCGAAGCAGGCCGAGGTCACCGCCAAGCAGGTGCTCCGCAAGGAGAAGCGCCAGCGGATCGAGGCCGAGTCCAAGCTCGCGACGCGCGCGAAGATGGCGAACAAGGCCGAGGTCGAGAAGCGCGTGCCGAAGATCGTCGCGCACGGCCGGAAGATGGCCGCGGAGGTCTCGGCGGGAAAGCTGCGCACCGAGGTCGGAGCGAAGGAGGATGCCGCGCGCGCCTCCCTCGACGAGGCGGGGCGCCGCGTGCGTTCGGACTCGTCGATGAAGATCGAGCTGCCCGACCCCGAGGTCTCGCGGGCGCGCCGGATCGCCGAGATCGGCGACGGCGAGCGCTCGTGGATCCTGCAGGGTCCGGAGCGCGTCGCGCTGATCGGGCGCAACGGAGCGGGCAAGACCACGCTGCTGGAGCGGCTGGTGGCGAGCGCCGCCGATGTTCATAACTCCTCAAAAACTGATCAGTCGGAGACAGAATCGGCGAACTCGGACGATTCCGGCGAAATCTTGAGGAGTTGTGAACGCCCGGAGCTCGAGGCCACGGCCCACACCGACCGGATCGGCTACCTGCCGCAGCGCGTGGACGGCCTCGACGAGACCCGATCGGTCTTCGAGAACATCGCGGATGCCGCGCCTCAGGTGCCCGAGAAGGAGCTGCGCAACCGGCTCGCACGGTTCCTCATCCGCGGAGCCACAGCGGAGCGCCCTGTCGCCGCGCTGTCGGGAGGCGAGCGCTTCCGCGTGGCGCTGGCCGCGCTGCTGCTCACCGACCCCGCACCTCAACTCGTGGTGCTGGACGAGCCGACGAACAACCTCGACCTCGACACGGTCGACCAGCTCGTCGAGGCACTGCGCGCGTACCGCGGCGCCGTGCTCATCGTCAGCCACGACGACGCGTTCCTCGCCCGGCTCGATCTCGATCTCACGCTCGAGATCGATGCGGAGGGGATGCTGCGCGAGGTCGGCTGACCCGAGCGACGCGGCCGGTCCGGGGGCATCGCCTCCCTGGCCGGCCGCGCCGTCGAACCAGCCCGATACTCCGCCACGCCTACCCGGTCACGCGCCGCACCAGACCGGCCGCGTCGTCAGACCGGTCACGCCGCCGCACCAGCCGGGACCTCAGCCGCACCAACCCGCTCACGCCGCCGCACCAGACCCGCCGCGTCGTCAGACCAGACCGGCCTCGTCGTCAGACCAGACCGGCCTCGTCGTCAGACCAGACCGGCCTCGTAGGCCATGATCACGGCCTGCACGCGGTCGCGGAGGTCGAGCTTCTGCAGGACCCTGCCGACGTGCGTCTTGACCGTCGACTCCGTGACGAACAGCCGCTCGCCGATCTCCGCGTTGTTGAGCCCCTTCGCGATGGCGAGGAACACCTCCCGCTCGCGCTCCGTGAGAGCGCCGACGCGCTGATCGATGTCGCCGGCCTGCCGCGGCAGCCGTGTCGCGAACAGGTCCAGCATCGCTCTCGTCACGCGGGGGGAGACGAGGGCATCGCCGGCGGCGATCGAGCGGATCGCCGCGGTCAGCGTCGCCGGTGGCGTGTTCTTCAGCAGGAATCCGCTGGCCCCCGCGCGCAGACTGCCGAACGCGTACTCGTCGAGGTCGAAGGTCGTGAGCACGAGGACCCTGGTCGACGGCGCGCTCCTGACGATGCGCCTGGTCGCCTCGATGCCGTCCATCTCCGGCATCCTGATGTCCATGAGGACCACATCGGGGGCGAGCTGCTCCGCCTGATGCACCGCGTCCGTCCCCGACACGGCCTCGCCGACGACATCCAGATCGTCCTCGGCGTCGAGGACCATCCTCATGCCGCGTCTGATCAGCTCGTGGTCGTCGACGATCAGCACCCGTATCCGTTCGCCGCTCATCGCTGCGCCTCCTGTTCCGGCATCTCCACGTGCACGCGCCATCCTCCGCCCTCGATCGGACCGGCATCCGCCGTTCCCCCGTACAGGCGGACCCGCTCTCGGATGCCGACGAGCCCGCGCCCGGAGCCGACCGACTCCGCCGGGGGACCCGCCCGCCCGTCGTCCATGACGTCGACGACGACCGCACCCTCCCTGAAGTCGAGGGTCACAGAGACCGTACGGGGCTCGGCGGCATAGCGGAGGACGTTCGTGAGCGCCTCCTGGACGATCCGGAACACCGCGTTCTGGAGCGCAGGGGATGCCGGCGGCTCGCCGTGCGTGCGCGTCACGACGGGCAGTCCGGCGGTGCGGAAGGTCTCGATCAGCGCGGCGAGGTCGCCGACGCCAGGGTTGGGCTGCAGCGGCGACCGCTCCTCGCCGTCGGTGCCCTCATCGCCCAGCGCGCCGAGCAGCTGTCGCATCTCGAGGAGGGACTGCCGCCCCACCGCGCCGATCTCCTGCACGGCGCTCCGCGCGCGGGTCGGGTCCTTCTCCGCCAGCGCGGCGGCGCCGTCGGCGAGCGAGACCATGACCGACACGCTGTGGGCCACGACGTCGTGGATCTCCCTCGTGATCCTCGCGCGCTCGGCCAGGGTCGCCAGCCGCGCCTGCTGATCCCGCTCCCGCGCCAGCTGGTTGGCACGGTCGAGGATCGCCCCGATGTAGCGGCGCCGGTCGCCCACCGTCACCCCGAGCAGCGCGGAGACGAGCAGCACGACGAGGAGCAGCAGCCCGGTCGGCGCCGAGGAGAGCGGGCTCTCCTGACGCCCCCGGAGCGCGGCATCGATCGCGGGGAAGAGGATGCAGCCGGCGATCGCCGCGATGCCGAAGCCGATCCATCCGCTGCGGTTGGACCGGTAGACGAACACCGCGTACAGGGCGATGGCGATGCCGAACGGCTCGGCGGGCGCATCCACGACGAGGCACAGGGCCGCGACCGCTCCGAAGACCGCGAACGTGACCCACGGGCGGCGTCTCCGCACGAAGAGGGATGCCGTCGCCACGATGCCGCCGACCAGGGGCACGAGGATCGGGCCGAGCGGCGACCACACTCCAGAGGAGAGCGGGGTGACGGTCGCCCAGAGCGTGGCGAAGAGGAGGTAGACGCCGGCGAGCACGGCATCGACGAGGAGCGGGTGTCCGCTCCAGAACCGGCGGACGGCGCCGGGCGGCCGTGGCAGCTCGTCCTCGCGGACCGGCGCCTGCGGGGAGACGGGAGACTCGGCCATGGGACGACTCTACGCACCGCGCCCCTCACGCGGATGCCGCGAACGCCTCGGCGCGCGCCGTCCCGAGATGTGCTCCGCCGTGGGCGCCTTTCCCCTCCCGACTCGCGGAGGCCGAGCGGAGGCTCCGCTGCGTGTGCGCCGTCAAGACCCCGAGGATCATGAGCCACCCCATCCCGACCGTGGTCGCGACGAGCTCCAGCATGCTGCCGATGTCGGTGCGGTACTGCAGGAGGGAGAGGATCCCACCCGCCGCAGCGATGAGAGCGGTGGCGATCCCCGAGCCCAGCGAGAGCGCACGCAGCACCGGCCGGCCCTGCACGAAAGACGCCTGGAGCATCGCCACCGCAGCCAGGGCGAAGGCGAGCACCGCGACGCTGGTGTGGATCAGGTCCTGCCAGGTGAACGTGGGCCCGACGGGCAGCGGGCATCCCGAGGTGCAGGGCACCTGAGAGGCCACGAGGAACAGCGACGAGGACAGTGCGACGGAGAGCGACGGCGTGCCGATGCTCAGGATCGGAACAGCCGCGCGGAGGCCACGGGCCGCCCACGCGACGGAGAATCCTCCCGCGACGAGCAGCAGCAGCGCCATCTCGAACCACCCCGCCGTCGGCTCGCCGTCAGCCCCCAGACCGCTCACGTACAGCGTGCGGTCGGTGCTCAGTCGCGCGATCCAGATGATCGTCAGGGCGATGCCGACCAGGACGCTTCCCGCGAGTGCGGCGACGACTCTGAGGGGGACTCCTGGTGCGGTGGGGCGGTGGGGATTCGTGGGCATGAATCGACCGTAGATTTCGGGGTCGACCCGCCGCGTCGCCCCGGAGTGCCCCTTCGTGGACGGTGTCGTACCTGGGTACGACACCGTCCACGAAGCCGCGTCATCCGAACGAGATCACCCACCACGGCACCGACCCGACCTCGATGCGGCGCAGGGATCCGTCGGCGTCGAGCACGCGGAGGGTGTCAGGCTGCCAGGCGTCCGGATCAGCCGCGATGACCGCCGTCGTCCCCGACGGACCGGCGATCGCCCTCATCGCGTCGGCCCCCATCTCGACCGTGTCGACGAGCTCCCCCGTGGCGACGGACACGCTGCTCAGCAGCATCCGCTCGGCGTTGACCGACTCGCGGTGCTGCACGAGCACGTATCCCGAGGCGAACCCCGCGGGCGATGAGAGCGCACCCCCCGCTGATGCCTGCGCACTCGCGGCCTCGAGCAGAGCCTCGATGTCGTCCTGGTCGATGTCGCTGAAGTCGCCCTCAAGGAACTGCCCGGTCGGGAGCATGACCCCGAGTCGGGTCTGCGCCCCGGTGAGCGGGATGATCTCGGCGTCGACGAGTTCCGTGCGGCGGATGAGTGCACCGTCCGGCGACGTGATCACCAGGGCGTCCCGACTCACGGCCTCGGCCACCGTCTCGATCCCCACGGTCGTGCCGTCCGTCGCCGTCGCCGTGTCGACGAGCCTGGTGAGGGCGGCGGTGTCCAGGAAGGCCGAGGCGCTGAGCGTGCCCTGCCAGCGCCTCGCGACGGATGCCTCCGCCGGGGATGCCGCGAGGGCGCCGACGGGGATCTGCACGACCGCGCCGGTTCCGGTGAGCGCCACGACCGCGTTCGTCTCGACGTCGTAGCCGTACGCGGATGCCGAGAACACCGCATCCGCCCCGATGCCGTCGATGCCGTGCCCCTCGGCGCGGATCGCACCGGTCGTGGCATCCAGGATCACGAGTCCCTCATCGGTGGCGACGTAGACGAGCGACGAGTCGCCGGCGAGCGCCGCGGCCTCGCTGCCGAGTTCCTCGTTCAGGCGCTGGTCCCAGAGCGTCGCGCCGTCGGACAGCCGGATCGCCGCCGCGCGGGTCTGGAACATCGGCTCGCCGATACCGGGACGGGAGTCGTCGGCGTAGACGACGAGCGCCACGTCCTGCTCGTCGATGCTGATCGCCGCGGCACCGGGGAGGATCTCCACGTCGCGCGACGACGGACTGAACAGCGCCGTCGCGATGAAGATCAGCCCGCCGATGAGCACGGGCGCGAGGAGGAAGCCGAGGAAGCGGAGCCGGAGGCGGCGGCGCACCCGCTTCGGATCGTGGGACCTCGGCGGCGGCACCGCCGAGGAACCCAGCGGGACGACCGTGCTGCCGTTGAGCACATACCCTCGCGACTCGTTCGTGTTCATGCCGTCAGGATGCCCGTCGCCCTCGGTCTCCCGATCACGGGTTTCGACGCGCCGTCGTGTCGGCTCTATAGGCTGGCGGTCATGAGCGCGCCCCTGAAGCTCTCCCCCTCGGCCCCCGCTGCGGAGTCCGCAGAGGGACGGCGCCCGCGCGCGCTCGTGATCGCCGAGGCGTGGCGGGAGCTCGGTCCGGGTGTCGCTGCGCTGAGCAACGGCTCGGGTCGTCCGCTCGCCCGCACGCTGAAGCTGATCCTCGATCCGCTGGTGATCCGCCCGGTGCAGAATCCCGGACTCGCCGGGGGGACTCTGACGTCGGATGCCGCGGCCGAGCTGCACGACCGCATCCGGGCCGCCGGCGGCGATCTGACCGCTGCGGCAGCCTGGTTCCTGGAGCTGAAGGCCGCTCGGCGACGACTGCGGATCACCGACGGCAACCCGCAGGAGAAGTACTTCCAGCGCTGCTTCGAGCTGGCCCGCACCTCGGGGCCGCCGGCGGCCGATGCGGATGCCGTCGCCGCAGAGGTCGTGACGGAGATCGCCGAGGCCTCGGGCGACTCGCTGCTCGCTCAGGTGCGGGAGCTGCTCAGAGACGAGACGGCCGCGACGCGTCTCGGCCAGGAGCTCGGCGACGCATGGGCACGGCGCCCCGGCTCCGGGCCCGCGCCAGCGGCGGCGTCCGCGTCCACGGAGACGGTCACCGCGGCCCTCGACGCCTGCCCGACCGGGGACGGGTCGACGCACCTCTCCCTTCTCGTGGACGGCTCCGCGGGTTCCGCAGCGGGAGCTCGGTTCGCCGACGACGGAGCCGCGCAGCAGCTCGGGCTGACCCGGCATCCGCTCCCTCCCGCACCCCGGCTCGGTGAGACGGCGTCGAAGCGCGACCTGCCGCTGCCCTTCGACCGCTCGATCTTCGAGCGCCTCTTCGCCGCGCTCTCGGGCGGCGCGCGCGTGGATCTCGGCATCGACGCGGAGGAGCTGATCGCCGCGGAGATCGTCCGCTCGACGAGCGCCTGGCAGCTCGGCGAGGAGGACAGCAGGGTCGCCATGCTGCTCGGCGCCGAGGCGAGCACCGCCCTCGACGCGGGACGCGCTGCGCAGCCGACCGCGGCCCACCGTCTGCTCGCGGCGCGCTGGCACCGCGAGGCCTACGTGCGCCGGGCGCTGCGGCTTCCCGAGGGGACGAGCGGAGTGCCGGCATCCGTCGTCGACGACATCCGCACCGTGCGGCGCGGATACCTGCGGCGGCTGTGGGTGCGTCTGCACGGCAGGGAGCTGCGCGAGCAGCCCCTCGATCCGCGGGACGTGTGGGATCTCCTCGACGGCGTGCTGCGCTCGGTCGTGATGGATCAGCGCCAGCGGTTGAAGACGATGATGGTCCGCGGCGCGGACGAGCGGGAAGCGACGGAGGCGGCATGACCCTGCGGATCAGGGTGCAGGGCGATCTCGCGCACCTCTCCTCGGCCGACGGAGCGTTCGATCGGGCGCCCTGTCTCACCGCGGTGGTCGAGGTCAGGGGCGGGCTGCTGCACGGGGACCCGACCGGGCCTGCCGCCCTTCCGGATGCCGACATCGACGACGTCGACGCGGCGAGCGCCTGGCTCGCAGACGTGTACGGGCCGGAGACAGCGGATGCCGTCATCCGCGGCGTCCACGGTGCGACCCGCATCGAACCGGGCGATCAGACGGTCATCGACGCCGTGCTCCGTCTCGCTCGCCTCACCTGGACGAGGGCGTGGTGGCCGGCCGGAGCTCGGGTGCCCGCCGTCGACCCGGTGCTGCTCGCCGCCGAGATCGCGCTCGCCGCGCACGCCGTGGAGCACCTCCTCGACGACGACCTGGCGACCGAGAGGGCCCTCGCCGACGCCGCCGGCATCGCATCCGCCCTGGCCGCGCTCCCTCCGGCGCTCGCCGCGGAGGGGGAACGACTCCTCTCCGCGCTGACGGCGCTGTCCGAGGACTACGGCGTGGCCCTCGATCCGGCAGAGACCGCTGCGGCGGACGCCGCGCAGGTCCGTCAGGAGTGGGCGCTCGCCGCGGGTGGAGCGCGGGATGCGTCCGACGGCATCGAGGTCGCCTCCGGTTCGGCGGCGGTGCGGTGGGGCGACGTACCGGCGCAGACGGTCGACGCGGAGGCCGAGGCGCGGTGGACGCTGCGGCAGAGCGCCGGTGTCGCGACGCTGCGGGTGGAGGTGCCCGCCGTCGACGCCCCGTCCTCCGGGCGCACGCTGGCCGCGCGCTTCGGACCGGCGGAGCTCGGCGTCGACGTCGCCCTCCGCCGCGACGGGGCGCTCTTCCGCGGAGAGGCGGAGGTTCCGGCGTCCGCGCTCTTCCTCCCCGCAGGCGAACGGCTGCTCTGGGTGCGGGACCCTCTGCTGAGTCCCGCTGACGCCGATGCGCCCGACTCGGCGGCGGACCGCGAACGGGTGCTCTCCGTCGCGGCCGCGCGGATACTCTCCCCCGACGCCTCCCTCGCCGAACGGGCCGCGGGGTCGAGCCGATGACCTCCCCCGAGGAGCGCCCGCCGAGCGCCGTGCTCGGCCGCATCCCGGCGACTCCTCGGTGGAAGCCGGGACGCGACAGGAACAACGAGGCGGCGATGATGCTGCACGAGGGGCGCGTGGACGAGGCCGCGGTCGCGCTGCGCGAGGTGGTGGCCCTCACCCGTGTGGCCGACGTCGACGGTGAGGGCCTGGACATGCGCGCCAGGGCGCTGCTGAACCTCGCGGCCGCGCACGAGTTCCGCGGCGACCTGGCCGAGGCGCTGCGCACGGCCGACGAGGGCCTGGCCGCGGCATCCGACGCGCTCGGCCTGATCGGAGACGAACGCGCGACGCGCACCGTGCTGATCAACGGCTTGCTGTCGAGGGCGCAGACCCTCACGCAGCTGGACCGTCTCGACGACGCCCTCTCCGGCATCGCGGAGGCCGAGGCCCAGCTGGACGCGGACGACCTCGATCAGCGCGAGCTCCTCGCGTTCTCCGTGCACAACGCGCGCACCGTGGTGCTGATCACCACCGGCCGGCTGCAGGAGGCGCAGGACGAGGCGCAGCGCGCCCTGTCCGTCGCTCTGGGCGTCGGCCCCGAGCTCTCCGGACACGCGTACGCGAACCTCGGCGTGATCGCTCAGCGCACCGGCGACGACACCGCCGCACGGGAGTATCTGCAGCTCACGCATCAGGCCCAGGAGCTCTCCGGCGACGCGACGAGCCGCCAGCATGCCGTCGAGAACCTCGCCCGCGTGGCGATGCAGGAGGGACGGCTCCGTGAGGCGGAGGAGGGCTTCCGTCAGGCCGCCGAGCTCGCCAGACGGATCGGCCTCACGACACGGCTGGCTGCCAGCAGGACGGGACTCGCCGCTGTGCTGCTGCAGTCGGGGCGGACGGGGGCGGCCGCCAAGGCGCTGCGCGTGCTGCTCGATGAGCTCGACCAGGATGCCGCCGTGCACGAGCGGCTGGAGGCCTACTCGTTCCTCGGCGACGCGGAGTCGGCACGCAATCGGTATCCGGCGGCCGACGACGCCTACCGCGCCGCACGGGAGCTCGCGCGATCACCCCACGATCGCGGCAGGATCGACCTGCGACGCGCCGAGATGCACGCCGAGTGGGCGGCGATGTCGATCACCCCGCGCTCTCGCCTCGCCCGGCTGGAGAAGGCGCGCGACCTCGCGATCCCCGTCCTTCTGCTCACCGAGGCGCTGCGCGACGGGTTCGCACCCGGTGGCACCAGGGAGCGCTGGAGCCTGCAGGTCGCCGCACCCGCACGCGAGCTGGCGTTTCGCCTGGCCCGCACGCTCGGCGACTCCGCGCTGCTGTTCGAGCTCGTCGAGAACGCGGCCGCGTCCGTGACGCTGCAGGCGGATGCCGCGGTCAAGATCACCGCGCCCGTCCCCTTCGAGCGGCCGCGGGCCTCCGCCGTCGAGTGGGAGCGCGACGAGCGGGAGCGCGACGAGCTCCCTGCGGCCGCCGCGGGCCTGCTCGGCGGAGAGGGCACGGCATCCTTCCGCTTCGCGCCGCCGCCGCGGGTCATCGCCGTACCCGGCGCCGCGCCGGTGCTCGACGCGTGGATCCGGAAGGCGGAGGCCGAGTACGGCGTCCCGCTGCGCTCGGAGGCTGTGGTGCCGGCGTGGTGAGCAACTGGAGACAGCTCCCCGACCTCGGCGCCCCACTGCCCCTCGCCCGCACCGAGGGCGCCGCCGTGCTCCTCGATCTGCCAGACGGCGAGCGGCCGACGGCCCGTCTGCGCTTCGTCGACGGCGACGATCTGTTCGTGAGCTGGGTGTGGGAGCACCAGCGCAGCTCGCCCCGGATGACCCTCATAGCCCGGGATCTCGTCGCCCCGGTGCTCGACCGCCTCGCGCGGGCCCTGCCCTCCCCCCTGCCGGGAGAGAGCGGGGTCGATGCGCTGACCAGAGCACTCACCCACGGCGACCTCCTGGACCCGGAGCGCGAGCAGGAGCTCGCCGGGATGCTCACCGCCGCGCTGATCCCGCAGTGGCTGGGCGCCGAGCTCGACGCCCTCGAAGAGGCCGGGCTGCGCCCTCATCTGCGGATCCAGCTGTCTCCCTCCACCGCGCAGCTGCCGTGGGAGCTGCTGAGCACCTCCGGTCGCGAACGCGGCGTCGACATGGCCGATGCGTCCGTCCTGCTGCCCGCCACTCTGCGCAACGATCCGTCCAGGTCGGTGTCACCCTGGTCGCCCTCCTCCCCCGTCGCGGCGGTGCTGGATCCGGTGGTCCCCGGGTTCTCCGACACGAGCGAGCTGGGGAGCGTGCTCGGCCCGGTCTCGCCCGACTCCCCGCTGGCGCTGGCCATCGACGCGCTCGGACGGCGACGGATGCCGCAGGGAGACGCGTTCCGCCGTGCGGACATCGACCGAACCGCGTTGGCGAATGCCCTCGACGGGGCAGGACGGCTCCTCTACGTCGGGCACGTCACCGCATCGACGCACGCGCTCGACGCCCGCCTCCACCTGTCCGACGGCGCAGACGCCCCCGGTGACACCCCGCCGATCGGGGCGCATCGGCCCTACTCCGCCGCCGAGATCGCCCTGGGCGGCGGAGTAGGGCTCCCGCCGTTGACCGCGCCGAACCGCGTGGCACTCATCGCGTGCGACTCCGGCACCGACCTGCGCTTCGCCGAGCCGACCGGTCTCGTGGCCGCGTTCTTGCACCGCGGCGCGGAGTACGTGACCGCGACCCGGTGGACCCTGCCCACCGAGGCGGGTCTGCGCCGTCTCGTCCCCGCGCTCGGCGACCGTGCGGAGGGGATGCTGACCGACGCGGTCATCGCCGTGAACGCCGCGCACGAGTCGCACGACCCGGTCGGCGCCCTGGGTGCCTGGCAGCGGGAGCAGCGCCGACTGTGGACCTCCACCGGGGATCCTCGTCACTCCCCGATCATGTGGGGCGCCTTCGCGACCGCTTGGGCCCCGGAGCCGGTGCAGGCGCCGTCGCGAGTCTGACGGATCGGCGCAGAGGGCGTCCCTCACTCATGCGCGACGGCTCCGCATCGCCCGCGTGTGCGCGAGCGAGGGATCCGCGGCGAGGGCTGCGTACTCCTCGGACTCCCGGGGCACGAGGGCGACCCTGCCGTCGGCGTCGTGGAGGATGCCCCAGCCGTAGCGCTTGCCCAGCGGCGACGATCTCAAGCAGGGCTGGCCCTTCGAGAAGAACGCCGCCCTGGCGTCGTCGTCGTCCGATGCGATGCCGGCGCGGAGCGCGAACGTCTCGAAGACCACGTCGTCCGAGGTGCGTGCGTAGGGCTGTTCGGTGATCAGCCGGTAGTGGAGCGCGGCGATCGTCGGCTTCTCGGTCGTCGGCGGCTCGGTGGCGCCGTCTGCAGGGCAGTCGTCGGCGACCTCGATGAACGTCGAGACGTAGTTCGTCGTGTGGAGACCCATGCGCCCATCCTCGCGCGTCCCGCCGACATCAGCACGAGCATCTGTCATGAACGACGACGCAAGGGCAGTATGGGACCCATGAACCCTCTCGTGCGCCCCCGGGACGACCGCATGCTCGCCGGCGTCTGCGCCGCCCTCGCCCTGCGCTTCGGGGTGAAGGCGTCCACCGTCCGCGTGCTCAGTGTGCTGCTGGTGCTGTTCGCAGGTCTGTCGCTGTGGGCGTACGTGCTGCTCTGGATCGTCATCCCGAACGAGTGACCGGAGCCCATGTCGGTCCCCTCGGCGATGATGGAGGGATGAGCGACGCTTCGACAGGCTCAGAGCATCGCGTGCTCGACCGGTTCACCCCCGCGACGCAGGACTGGTTCCGTGGGGCCTTCACCGCGCCCACTCCGGCGCAGGCGGGTGCGTGGGACGCGATCTCGGCGGGCAAGCACGCCCTGGTCGTCGCACCGACGGGCTCGGGCAAGACGCTCTCGGCGTTCCTCTGGGCGATCGACAGCGTGTTCCGCGAGCGCATGGCGGCGGGCGGAGCGGAGCCGAAGAAGGATGCCGCCCGCACCCGCATCCTCTACATCTCGCCGCTGAAGGCGCTGGGCGTCGATGTCGAGCGCAATCTGCGCTCCCCCCTCATCGGCATCGGGCAGTCGGCCCGGCGCCTCGGAACGACCTCGCCGTCGGTCACGGTCGGGGTGCGGTCGGGCGACACGACGTCGAGCGACCGGCGCAAGCTCGTCTCCGATCCTCCGGACATCCTCATCACCACCCCGGAGTCGCTGTATCTGATGCTGACCAGTCGCGCCGGGGAGACCCTGCGCGACGTGCACACCGTGATCATCGACGAGGTGCACGCGGTGGCGGCGACCAAGCGCGGCGCGCATCTCGCGGTGAGCCTCGAGCGGCTCGACGCCCTGCGCAGCGCCCACGGCGCCGAGCGCCCGGCGCAGCGCATCGGTCTGTCGGCCACGGTGCGGCCGATCGACGAGGTGGCGCGCTTTCTCGGCGGAGCGGCGCCGGTGGAGATCGTCGCGCCTCCCGCGTCCAAGACCTTCGAACTCGCCGTCGTCGTTCCGATGGATGACATGACGAACCCGCCGCCACCCCCGGGGGTCGCCGCCCCCGTCGACGGAGAGCCCGCCGAGTACACGGAGGTCACCGGCTCGATCTGGCCCCATGTCGAGGAGGCGATCGTCGATCGCATCCTCGAGAACAACTCCACGATCGTGTTCGCGAACTCGCGGAGGCTCGCCGAACGGCTCACGGGCCGCCTCAACGAGATCTACTCGGAGCGCAACGGCATCCCGCTGCCCGAGGCGACGATCCCCGCCGCGATGATGGCGCAGGCGGGGGCGACAGCGGGCGCCGACCCCGTGCTCGCGAAGGCCCACCACGGCTCGGTGTCGAAAGAGCAGCGGGCGCAGGTCGAGGAGGAGCTGAAGTCCGGCATCCTCCGCTGCGTCGTGGCGACCAGCAGCCTCGAGCTCGGCATCGACATGGGCGCGGTCGACCTCGTGATCCAGGTCGAGGCGCCGCCCTCCGCCGCCTCCGGCCTCCAGCGCGTCGGACGCGCGGGGCACCAGGTCGGCGAGATCAGCCGCGCCGCTCTCTTCCCCAAGCACCGAGGCGACGTGCTGCACACCGCCATCGTCACCGAGCGGATGCTGGCGGGGCAGATCGAGGCCATCCAGGTGCCGCGCAATCCGCTCGACATCCTGGCCCAGCAGACGGTCGCCGCCAGCGCGCTCGGCGAGATCAGCGTCGAGGAGTGGTTCGAGACGGTCCGCCGCTCGGCCCCCTTCCAGTCGCTCCCCCGCTCGGCGTACGAGGCGACGCTCGACCTGCTGGCGGGACGCTTCCCGTCCGACGAGTTCGCCGAACTGCGGCCGCGTCTGGTGTGGGACAGGGATGCCGGCACACTGACCGGCCGTCCCGGTGCGCAGCGCATCGCCGTGACGAGCGGCGGCACGATCCCCGATCGCGGTCTGTTCGGGGTGTTCGTGGCCGGCGAGACCACGGGCGCGAGGGTCGGCGAGCTCGACGAGGAGATGGTCTACGAGTCGCGCGTCGGCGACGTGTTCACGCTCGGCACCACCAGCTGGCGCATCGCCGAGATCACGCACGACCGCGTCAACGTGATCCCCGCGTACGGCCAGCCGGGCAAGGTCCCGTTCTGGCACGGCGACGGCATCGGCCGCCCGTACGAGCTCGGAGAGGCCCTGGGCCGCTTCTCGCGCGAGGTGTCTGCGGCGACGCCCGAGAAGGCGGCGCAGCGCCTGATCGAGGCGGGTCTCGACGAGCAGGCGAGGGCGAACCTCATGGCGCACCTCACCGAGCAGCGAGAGGCCACCGGCACTCTTCCCACCGACAGGACTCTCACCGTCGAGCGCGGACGCGACGAGGTCGGCGACTGGCGCGTCATCCTGCATTCCCCGTACGGCATGAAGGTGCACGCCCCGTGGGCGCTCGCGATCAACGCGCGGGTCCGCGAGCGACTCGGCGTCGAGGGATCGGCGGTCGCGAGCGACGACGGCATCATCGTGCGCATCCCCGATGCCGAGGCCGAGCCTCCGGGGGCCGACCTCTTCGTGTTCGACCCCGACGAGCTGGAGCATCTGGTCACGGAGGAGGTCGGCGGCTCTGCCCTGTTCGCCTCCCGGTTCCGCGAGTGCGCGGCCCGGGCGCTGCTCATGCCGCGCATGAACCCGAACAAGCGGACGCCGCTGTGGCAGCAGCGTCAGCGCTCGGCGCAGCTGCTCGAGGTGGCGAGGCGGCATCCGACCTTCCCGGTGATCCTGGAGACCCTGCGCGAGGTGCTGCAGGACGTCTACGACCTGCCGTCGCTGCGAAAGCTCGCGACCGCGATCGCCGACCGACGCGTCCGGCTCGTCGAGACGCAGCCCGCGCAGCCGTCGCCCTACGCGCGCGATCTGCTGTTCGGGTACGTCGGCGCCTTCATGTACGAGGGCGATTCGCCGCTCGCCGAGCGCAGGGCCGCCGCGCTCTCGGTCGACCCCGCCCTGCTCGGCGAGTTGCTGGGGACGGTCGAGCTGCGTGAACTGCTCGATCCCGCGGTGATCGCGCAGTTCGAGCGAGAGGCCCAGCGCCTCGACCCCGAGCGCCGAGCTCGGGGTCTCGAGGGCGTCGCCGACCTGCTCAGGATGCTGGGACCGCTGGATGCCGCGGAGGTCGCAGAGCGGCTCGAGGAACCCACGGATGCCACCTCACACCTCGACGCCCTCGTCGCCGCTCGCCGGGCGATCCCCGTGACCGTCGCCGGGGTGTCGCGGGTGGCGGCGATCGAAGACGCGGGTCGACTGCGCGACGCCCTCGGGGTCGCGCTCCCGACCGGCATCCCCGTGGCCTTCCTCGAACCGGTGGCCGATCCTCTCGGCGACCTCGTCGCCCGGCACGCCCGCACGCACGGTCCGTTCACGACGGATGCCGTCGCCTCTCGCTTCGGTCTCGGCGCGGCCGTCGCACGCCACACCCTGCAGCGGCTGGAGACCGCCGGGCGCATCACCAGCGGCTACTTCCTGCCGGAGGCCGCAGGCAGCGCCTCCGATCTGGAGTGGTGCGACACCGAGGTGCTGCGGCGTCTGCGGATGCGCTCGCTCGCCGCCATCCGCGGCAGCGTCGAGCCGGTGTCCCCCGAGGCGTACGCGCGGTTCCTCCCCGACTGGCAGCATCTGAAGCGCCCTCTCGACGGCCTCGACGGGGTGCTCAGCGTGATCGAGCAGTTCGCCGGGGTGCCCATCCCCGCGAGCGCCTGGGAGTCGCTGGTGCTCCCCTCGCGCGTGCACGACTACGTTCCCGCGATGCTCGATGAGCTGACCGCCGCCGGCGAGGTCGTCTGGGCCGGCAACGGCACGCTCCCCGGTCGCGACGGCTGGGTGTCGCTGCACCCTGCCGACCTCGCTCCCTTCACGCTCCCCGAGCCCGAGACGGAGCAGGCGACCGGATCCCTGGAGGCGCAGGTGCTGTCGGCCCTGCACGCCGGGGGCGCCTACTTCGCCGCACAGCTGAAGGAGATGACCGGCGCCGAGAACGAGCAGTCCGTGCTCGACGCACTGTGGTCGCTGACCTGGGCGGGGCGGGTCACCAACGACACCTTCTCGCCGTTGCGATCGCTGCTCGCCGGCGGCTCGCAGGCGCACAAGGTCACCCGCCGGGCGCCGCGAGCGCGCACCTACCGCGGGGTGTCCCTCACCCGCACCGCCCCGAGGCCGACGTCCATCGGAGGCCGCTGGTCGCTCCTGCCCGCAGTGGAGACGGATGCCGCGCGCCGCGCGACCGTCACGGCGGGGCTCCTCCTCGACAGGTACGGCGTCGTCACCCGCGGCGCCGTGCAGGCCGAGGGCGTGCCCGGCGGCTTCGCTCAGGCGTACCGGGTGCTGGCGGGCTTCGAAGAGGCCGGGCACTGCCGCCGCGGCTACGTCATCGAGAAGCTGGGGGCCGCGCAGTTCGCGGCATCCGCGACCGTCGACCGGCTCCGCACCTTCGCCGGTCTCGCCGACCCTCCGCCGCGTACGGCGGTCACGCTCGCGGCGACCGATCCGGCGAACCCGTACGGCGCCGCACTCGGCTGGCCGCGTCGTGAGGGCGTCTCCCACCGTCCTGGGCGCAAGGCGGGCGGGCTGGTCGTGCTGGTCGACGGAGCGCTCGTGCTGTACCTCGAACGGGGTGGTCGCA
Organism: Microbacterium sp. LWH10-1.2; assembly: GCF_038397765.1. Classification (NCBI taxonomy): domain Bacteria; kingdom Bacillati; phylum Actinomycetota; class Actinomycetes; order Micrococcales; family Microbacteriaceae; genus Microbacterium; species Microbacterium sp. LWH10-1.2. Next base: position 283,175 of record NZ_CP151638.1, on the reverse strand, counting down.
CGGTGCTGTCGTTCAGCGACGACCTCGATGTGCTGCGGGCGGCCTCGTCCGACCTGGCGGCGACGGCGCGAGCCAGGCGCCTCGACACCCTCACAGTCGAGAAGGTGAACGGCGACGGCGTCTACGGCACCGACTTCGCGCTCGCCCTGCAGGAGGCCGGGTTCGTCGTCACCCCGCGCGGGTACACGCTCCGCAGAGCGATCTGAGCTCCTGCTCCTGACCGGCCGTTCCTGCACGACTTCGGAGCCGACCTTCCGGACACAGTTTCGGAGCCGGCCTGCCGGGCACAGTTTCGGAGCCGACGCCCGACACGCCGGAGACGAAGCAACACACTCGGCGCGTCCTCCGTGCGCTCCGAAGGTGTGCCCGTCCGAACGACGCTCGTCGCTTCTCCGAGCATCCGATCTGATCGGGCCGTCATCGCGATGTCGTCCTCGACGCTTACCCTGGTCACATGATCCAGGAGTTCGGCATCGGTGTGCGGACGCTGCTGCGCGGGTTCACGCTGTGGCGCACGCGTCCAGGGCTGATGAACCTCGGTCTCGTCCCCGCGCTCATCTCGCTCGCGATCCTCGCGGCGGTGCTGCTGCCGCTGGTCTTCGGGATGACGTCGATCTCGGCGTGGCTGACCCCGTTCGCGGAGGAGTGGCCCGCGCCGTGGAAGGGACTGGTCCGTGGCGCCGTCGGGTTCGTCGTCGTCGCGGCCGCCATCGCGCTGTCCACCGTGCTGTTCAGCGCACTGACGCTGACGATCGGCGACCCTTTCTACCAGCGCATCTGGCATGCCGTCGAGGTCGACCTCGGCGACCCGCCGCCTTCCGATGGAGGCGGGTTCTGGTCGGCCCTCGCCGAAGGCCTGCGCCTGGTCGTTCTCGGCATCCTGATCGCCCTGGTCGTGCTCCTGATCGGCTTCGTCCCGCTGATCGGCGGCTTCCTGGCGGCCGTGCTCGGGGTGATCCTCTCCGGTCGGCTTCTCGCTCGGGAGCTCACGGGCCGTGCGTTCGACGCTCGCGACTTCAGCCCGCTCGACAGGGCGGCGCTCTTCTCGGGCAGCAGGGCGCGGGTGCTGGGTTTCGGTGTGGCGACGCAGCTGTGCTTCCTGATCCCCGGAGGCGCCGTCGTCGTCATGCCGGTCGCCGTCGCCGCGTCGACGATGCTCGCGCGCGACATGATGGCGCGCACCCCGCTGACACCGCTGACACCCCCGGGAACTCGGCCCATCTGATGCCCGAAGGCGACACCGTCTTCCGCACTGCGAAGCGACTCGACGACGCTCTGGCCGGCGCCGAGGTCACCCGCTTCGACCTCAGGGTGCCGCGGGCCGCGACCGTGGATCTGACCGGTCAGCTGGTTCACGGCGCGGTGGCCAGGGGCAAGCACCTGCTGCTGCGGATCGGGGACAGCACGGTGCATTCGCATCTGCGCATGGACGGCGCCTGGTTCGTGTACGCCCCCGGGGAGAAGTGGCGGCATCCGGCGTATAAGGTCCGCGCGATCGTCGGCACGGCGAAGCGCGAGGCGGTCGGCGTCGACCTGGCTGAGATCGAGGTGGTGCCGACTCGCGACGAGGCTCAACTCATCGGCTACCTCGGCCCCGATCCCCTCTCGGAGGATTGGGATGCCGAGGAGGCGATCCGCAGACTCGAGGCGGATCCGAGGAGCGTTCACGTCGCCCTCCTGGATCAGCGCAATGTCGCCGGGTTCGGCAATGAGTACGCGGCGGAACTCCTGTTCCTGCGCGGAATCCTCCCCGAGAGACCCGTGCAGGACGTGGACGTCGCCGCCCTGGTGGATCTCGGTGTCAGGACGATCCGAGCGAATCGCGACCGGGCCGACCGCACCTTCACCGGAGTCAATCGTCCGGGGCAGACGACGTGGGTCTACGGACGGGCCGGACGCCCTTGTCGACGCTGCGGGACCCCGATCCGGAAGGGATCTCAGGGCGCGGATCCGACCCGTGAACGGGTGACGTTCTGGTGTCCGAGCTGCCAACGATGAGCAGCATCCCGGTTCGGGAATGAAATCGGCTGTCCCGTCGTTGTTGCTATATCCGGAGAACTCCGGACACGGGAGGAATCGTGGGCAAGAACTACGTCGACATCGAGAACGACCAGGGCGGGACGCTGCGCTACCGTAAGCACGCGAATGGCCGAGGTCTCGTCGCGCATGGCGCGAAGGTGCATCCCAAGGCGCACATCGAGGCCGGCGCCTATATCGAACCCGGCGCGCGCGTCGGCGCCGGGGCGACGATCGCGCGCGGAGCGTGGGTCGACGCGGATGCCGTGATCGGCGACAACGCGCACATCGATGCGCACGCGCACATCGGTCAGGGCGCTGCGATCGGGGATGGGGCGCATGTGGGCGTCCGCACCGAGATCGGCGCTGGTGCACGCATCGTGCGTGGAGCGCGTATCGGTGACGACGAGACCGTCGCCGCCGGTCTCACCGTTGCGACGGACCCGAAGGGCCTCTGGCTCGCGGCCTGAGCGGGCTCAGCCACCGCCGCGGGTTGCATGACGGTGTGCGTGCGTCAGAGCAATCTCCGCCGCGGGGTGCGTGACGGCACGCGTCAGAGCAATCTCCGCTCCGACGCCCAGACCGTCAGTTCATGTCGTGATGACAGTTGGAGTTTGCGAAGCACCGCGGACACATGCGTCTCGACTGTCTTGATCGAGATGAACAGCTCGGACGCGACCTCCTTGTAGGCATAGCCTCGCGCGATCAGTCGCATGACCTCCTGCTCACGCGACGACAGCCTGTCGAGTTCATCCTGCGCGGTGGCGGTCTCCCCTGCGACGGCACCGAACGCGTCGAGCACGAAACCCGCGAGCCGAGGCGAGAACACCGCGTCCCCGTCCGCCACTGCGCGCACGGCGCTGCTCACCTCAACGCCCGACGAGCCCTTGGTGATGTACCCCCGGGCTCCGGCACGGATCACGCGAACCACGTCTTCCGCGGCATCCGACACGCTCAGCGCGAGGAAGCGGGCGGTCGTCGACGTGGAGCTTCGGATCACCTCCTCACCGCCGGTCGCATCCGTACCCCCACCCCCGGGGAGATGAACGTCGAGCAGCACGACGTCGGGGCCGGTCTCGCGGATGACGGCGATCGCCGACGGGACGTCGGCTGCTTCTCCGACCACGTCGACCGTCGCATCGAGATCTGCGCGAAGACCGGATCGGAAGATCGAGTGGTCGTCGACGATCACGACGCGGATGGCCTCAGCCACGGTTCTCTCCTGGGGTCGGGAGGTGCAGATGGATCTCGGTGCCCTTGTCGTCGCTGCGTACGGTTCCGGTACCGCCGTACCGGCGCATGCGTCCGACGATCGACTCGCGCACCCCGAGGCGATCGCTCGGCACCTCGTCGAGAGCGAACCCTGCGCCACGATCTCTGATGAACACATCCACCCCCGCCGCGCTGCCCTCGATGTAGACGGAGATCTCCCCGCCGGCGTGCCTGGCCGCATTCAGCATCGCCTCCCGCGCCGCGGCGGCGAGCCCTCCGCTCGCTCGTTCGGCTGAGAGGCCCGCCGACACGACGTCGATCCGCACCGGGAAGTCGAGTTCGAGAGCACCCGCATAGTCCCTCAGATCGGTGGGCAGATCGCTGTCCGCCGGGGCATCGCCGTCGTACAGCCACGCTCGAAGCTCCCGCTCCTGCGCTCGAGCGAGCCGCGCCGCCTCACTCGACGCTCCTGCCCTGTTCTGGATCAACGCGAGCGTCTGCAGCACCGAGTCGTGCAAGTGCGCAGCCATCTCGCTGCGCTGCTCCTCGCGGATGCGGCGCACGCGTTCGCCGGTCAGCTCCTTCCACCGATGGATGAGCGTCGACGACAGCACGGCGAGCAGACCGGCGAGCGGCAGCAGCACGAGGGCGACGCTGGCCTCGCCTGCGGGCCGCATGAGCAGAAGGGCGAAGAGGAGCGCGAGGAGCAGGACCGCCAGCGCTCTGACGATCAGAGTATGCCGCGGTCCGCGGTCCGCGTCGGTGCGGTCGAACAGCGTCGCCCACAGCCCTGCCCCCGCAGCGAGCGAGGTCGTCGCGGTGACCACCACCGCGGCCTCACCGGCGGACACCCCGCCGAGCCAGCTGCCGCCGATGCTCCACGAGAGCACGACGATCACGCCGACAGCCGCCGGGGCGAGGAGCATCCAGGCCACAGGCGCTCGCCTGGTCGGAGTCTGCTCACCCTCGGCCCACGGCATGAACGCCCAGAACCAGAGGTAGAGGAGTAGGCCGGCCCCGCCGGACAGCAGCAGGACGACGAACAACGCGCGCACCGTCCACAACGGCGCACTGAGATGCCTGGCCACTCCGGTGCTCACACCGGCGACGACGCACTCGCGATCGCGCACCAGCGGAGGGCGCGCGGGCGCGGAGACCTGGGGAGGTCGTGCAGACGCGGCCGAAGAGGACATGACGACATCCAATCATCCGCGACGACGATCCGAGCCTCCAGTCGACGACAATCAGGGTCCGCTCAGGGGTTCACCCCATGGAACCCGGCATCCGATGTCGAGAAGATCGATGCATGACGATTCCCACAGAGCCGCCACCTGCGGCAGCGGAGACCGACGACGAGGCTGCAGAGGCTCTTCCCTCTGACGCCGCCCCCGATCCCTCTCCCGCCGCGACTCCCCCGGCCTCGGACTCCTGGACGGGAACGGCCGCCGGTGCGCACACCGCCCCTCCTCACAGCACCGATCGATTCTTCCTCTGGGTATCCGGCCTCGGCATCGCCAGGACCGATGGGTGGCTCGGCGGCGTCGCCGCGGGCATCGCCGTCCGCCTGCGCATCGATCCGCTGATCGTGCGCGGCGTGCTCGTCGTCGCCGCCCTCTTCGGATTGCCGGTGATCTTCCTCTACGCACTGGCGTGGGCGCTCCTGCCTGACTCGGACGGACGCATCCACACCCGCGATCTGCTGCGGGGCGACTACCAGCCCGTCCAGATCGGCATCCTCGCGATGGCCGTCATCGGGCTCATCCCCACCGCCCCCATCACCGGAACCGTCTTCGGTCTCGGCTACGCCGGATGGTCTGCGCTCTCGCTGATCAGCTGGCTCGTCGGACTCGTGATCGTCGCCGGACTGCTCTTCCTCATCGTGCGTGCCGCAAGCCGCACCCCGGGTGCCGCTGCGCCGGATCTGCCGATGGCTTCCGCAGATCCCGCCGCCCCGGGCGCGCCCGTCACCCTCAGCGACTCGGGTACCGCTGAGGGGACGGGCGCCACTCCCTCGAACCTCGCACCGCCCGCCGCCGCCCCGGATCGCCCGGAGCCTCCGGGCGCACCGGTGGCGAACGACCCCGAATCCCTCGCGGCGTGGCGAGCTCAGCATGCTGCGTGGAAGGAACAGGACCAGGCCTGGAGACGCCAGCAGCAGGATGCCGAGCGTGCCGTGCGCGACCAGCTGCGCAGAGAACGTCAGGCTGAGGCGGCGGTCTTCGCCACAGAGGCCGCTGAGCGCCGACGCGTACGCAGGGCATCGAATCCTCGAGCGAGCTTCGCCTACGTCGCCGCTGTCATCGGGCTGGCGATCGTCGCCGGTTCCGGCGTCACGCTGTTCACCCTGCAGAGCGGGCTCGGCGAGGCGGCAGGAGCGATCGGTCTCCTCTCGGCAGCTCTGATGCTCGCCCTCGGGATGATCGTCGCCGGCGCCTGGCGCCGACGCAGTGGCTTCCTCGCCTTCGTGACAGCGCTCACACTCGCCGCGGGCCTGATCACCGGGAGCGTCGCGTCGTTCTCAGACCTCGCTTTCGGATCGCGGGGAATCTCGAATGTCGCCGCTCAGACGATCAATCAGCCCTTCGGCGACCTCTACATGACGCTCATGCCCCATGACGACGGCCCCCGACCGCTCGTGGTGAACAAGGGCTCGGGCTCGACGCAGATCGACCTCGAAGCCGGGGTCCGGCTTGATCTGAAGGCCACGGTCGGCGCGCTCCCCGTCGAGTGGGTGCGCATCGACGACGAGACCGGCACGGTGGTCGACAGCGGCATCTGGACGTCCGCCGACCGGCACGGTTCACAGACGCTGAACACCAGCGTCGTCGCGGACCGAGGTTCGATCACCACCATCCAGCCTGTGACCATCACCCAGCGATCGGGCAGCATCACCGTCACGATCCATGAACCCGCAGAGGAAGAACGATGAGCACCGACGAGTACACGGCACCGCCCGTGCCGACCGTGGCGCTGGAGCCTCCCGCGGCCGCGACCGCCACCGTGGTTCCCTCCCCCGCCGCCGCGATGGCAGCGGCGTCCGCCCCGGCCCCTCCGCGTACACGCTGGGCGGCCATCATCTGGGGAACGCTGTTCGCCGTGATCGCGGGCAACGCGATCTTCCTCCTCGCCGACGATGCACGGCGTGAAGGGATCGCGGGATGGATGCTCGATCTCACACCGATGACCGTGACATCCTTCGCTCTGCTGGTCGCGGGCGGGCTTGTCCTCCTCCTCGGCGCGATCGGTCTGATCCGCCGCGTTCAACGACGTGCGGCATCCCGAACCCCCTAGTCCGGGGATACCCTGGTCTGATGGCGAAACAACCGCGGCGCCCCTCGCGTCCCCGCGGCCCGGCCGGGCCCGTACGCAAGAACAAGGCGGCTCCGGCTGAACGCTATCCTCCGAGCAAGCCCCCGAAGAAGACGTCTCCGGTGGTGTTCGACGCGCAGGACCTCACGACCGAGGAGGCACGCACGTTCCGCCTCGGCGCCGTCGCCGGCGCGACCCCGGGCAAATGGATCGATGCGTGGAAAGACCGGATGCCCAAGGTTCCGCTCGAGCTCGTGCCGATCACGGTGTCCACCCAGAAGTCCGCGATCGACGAGGTCGACGCGGCGCTGGTGCGACTGCCGCTCACCGATGATGCTCTTCACGTCATCACGCTGTACGACGAGCTGCCCGTCGTGGTCGCCGCAATCGACTCGCATCTCCTCGCCGCTGACGAGCTGACCTCGTCCGACCTCGACGGCGAGGTCGTGATCCCCCTGCTCGACGACGCCCTCAGCCAGCTCGACCTACCCGGTACGACTCTCGCCTCGTTCGCGCCGCTCTCCGCCGAGAACGCGATCGAGACCGCAGCCTCCGGAGCCGGCATCGTGGTGGTGCCGATGTCCATCGCCCGACTGCACCACCGCAAGGACGTCGACTACCGCATCCTCACCGACGGCCCGATCTCGACGGTCGCTCTCGCCTGGCCCCGCGATCGCACAACAGCCGACGTCGACACCTTCGTCGGCATCGTTCGAGGCCGCACCGCCAACTCGTCGCGCTGAGCCCGCGCTCAGTAGAATCTCCGAATGGCCTCGCTTCTCTACGTCTGCGTGCGCCCGGAGACCGGGGCGGCGGATGCCGAACACGCATCCTTCCGGCGCGCCCTCGGGGTCGACGTAGTCGACCGCCTCAACCTCCTCGACGAGCCGCTCGACCTCACGCGCCTCGCCCGCTACCGCGGCGTCGTCATCGGAGGGTCCCCTTTCAACGTGAGCGACGCCGCGAAGTCGCCGCTGCAACGTCGGGTCGAAGCCGATCTCGAACGCCTCGCCCAGCACTCCATCGACGGCGGGATCGCGGCGTTCTTCACCTGCTTCAGCATCGGCGTGGTCACACGGATGCTCGGCGGAGAAGTCGCGAACGACACCCCGGAGTCGGCGAGCGCCACCGTCATCGAGACCACACCCGAGGGCGACGTCGACCCGATCTTCGGTCCGAGCGCGCCGGCGCTCACGGTGTTCACCGCGCACAAGGAGAGCGCCGTCGCCGTCCCCGAGGGCGCCGTGCTGCTCGCCACGAACGCGACCTGCCCCGTGCAGGCGTACCGCGTGGGCGCCCACCTGTACACGGCGCAGTTCCACCCGGAACCCACCCCGCGCGACTTCGCCGACCGGATGACGTTCTACCGCACCACCGGCTACTTCGACCCGGACGAGTTCGATCTCGTGCAGGGCCAGGTGCTCGCGGCATCCGTCACCGAGGGCGCGGCACTGCTTCGACGATTCGCCGAGCACTTCGCCTGAGCAACCGGCACTGGGCCCTGCTCCGATGCCACGATCGCCTCAGACAGAACCACGGACTCCGCTCAGCGACCCGCGTCGCGCAGCAGCTCCACGCGCTCGCGAAGGTACGCCTCCAGAGGCATGAACCCGCCCGCCGCGCTCCATCTCACGGACGGCACACCGTCGATCGACGCCAGCGGACCGGACGCACCGCCGGCATCCACGGCATCCACGTCGATCACGGTCCAGCCGACGTGCGCGACGTCGCCCTCGCCGAATCCGCCGCGCAGGGCCAGCGCCCGCCGCTCCGCCCGATCGCGCGCCGACTCGGCGGTGAACCCCCGACGTCCGAGCTCCGCAGCCCGCAGCACCTCGGCCGTCGCGAGCGCGTGCGACTCGGTGAGCAGCAGCACGCCGAGGTGCCAGGCCTCGCCGACCCTCACGATGCGGTGCCCTCGCCAGCGCGACTCGCGCTCCTCGCCGAGCCCCTCCTTCGGCGCGCCGGAGAGGGCGCTTCGGGCGTCATCGAGCAGCTGTGCGGCAGTGTCCACGCCTCCAGGTTAGGAGCCGATTCGCCCGGTCGTCGCATCCACGGCAGAATCGTTGCACACCCTCGAGGAGCCCCCATGTCTCAGCCAGATACCGCCCGCCTGCTCATCGCCTGCGACGATCAGCCCGGCATCGTCGCCGCCGTCGCCGGCGTGCTCGCGGAGCACGGGGCCAACATCATCTCCCTCGACCAGCACTCCACGGACTCCGAAGGCGGACGATTCTTCCAGCGCACCGTCATCCACCTGCCCGGTCTCTCCGCCGCCAGGACCGCCCTTGAAGCGGACCTCGAGAAGGTCGCCGAACGGTTCGGCATGGAGTGGTCGCTGCACGACACCGCTCGCCGCAAGCGCGTCGCGATCTTCGTCTCGAAGTACGACCACTGCCTCATGGAACTCCTGTGGCGCACGCAGCGCGGCCAGCTCGACATCGACATCACGATGGTCGTGTCGAACCACCCCGACCTCGCGGAGTCGGTCCGCTCCTTCGGCGTGCCGTTCGTGCACATCCCCTCGGGTGACAAGCAGCTCATGGAAGAGCGGCAGCTGGAGCTGCTGCGCGGCAACGTCGACCTCGTCGTCCTGGCCCGCTACATGCAGATCCTCACCGACGACTTCATCGAGCGCCTCGGCGCCCCGGTGATCAACATCCACCACTCGTTCCTGCCGGCGTTCATCGGCGCGAACCCCTATGCCAGGGCCAAGGACCGCGGCGTCAAGCTCATCGGCGCGACCGCGCACTACGCGACGGCCGACCTCGACGAGGGGCCGATCATCGAGCAGGACGTGACCCGGGTGACGCACTCCGAGTCGGCCTCCGAGCTGCAGAGCCGCGGCGCCGACGTCGAGCGCCTCGTCCTCGCCCGCGCTGTGCAGTGGCACGCCGAGGACCGCGTCATCGTGCACGGCCGCTCGACCGTCATCCTCTAGCCCGCCCGCCTCCGCGCGCACGCGTCGTCAAGGCGCGAGGGGTCAGAGACCGCCGCCTTCGAGGGCCCACACCCGACCGTTCTCGACCCCTCACCTCGTGCCAAATGTGAGGGGTCGGAAAACGTCGCCTCACGGCGTCCACACCCGACCGTTCCTGACTCCTCGCTCGCACGCGCCGCACGCGCCGCACGCGCGCCCTCAGCGCACCGGGACTCCCGCCACGAGTTCGGCGAACGCCTCGGATGCCGTGGCGTAGCGCGCGAGCGGGGCGGACTGCCCCATCCAGAGCGACTGGAGCTCCCCGAGGTTCTGCTCCCCCGCGGCGGCGCGGAACCGCCCGGTGAGCCAGTTCTGCATCGGGAACGGCGCGATCGTGCCGCTTGCCTCGATCGCCCTCATCGCCCTGTTGCGCGCCCCGCGAGCGAGACGACCGCTCATCGCCCTGGTCAGCACGGTCTCGTCGGCCGCCGTCGCGCGGATCGCATCGCGATGGGCATCGGTCACCGCCGATTCCTCCGTCGCCAGGAACGCCGTGCCGATCTGCACCCCGGAGGCGCCCAGCGCGAAGGCGGCGGCGACGCCGCGACGGTCGGCGATGCCGCCTGCCGCGATCACGGGCACGTCGACGGCATCCACCACCTGCGGGAGCAGGGAGAAGAGTCCGACGAGCGATTCCTCGGCAGGCCGCAGGAACGACACTCGGTGCCCCGCGGCCTCCGCCCCGGTCGCGACGATCGCATCCACCCCTGACCCGGCGAGCGCCACCGCCTCGCCGACGGTGGTCGCCGTGCCCACCACACGGATGCCGCGGCGATGCGCGTCGTCGACCAGCTCGGCTGACGGCACCCCGAAGACGACGCTGAGCACCGCGGGGGCGGCCGCGAGGATCGCATCCGTCTGCTCCTCCAGCGACGGCAGGTACTGCGCGGGGCGCGGAGGCACGTCGACGCCGACGGCCTCGTAGAAGGGCGCGAGGGCCTGCGCGAAGATCGCGTGCTGCGCGTTCGGCTCGACCTCGTCGCCCGTCGGCAGCCAGATGTTCACGGCGAACGGCTGGGCCGTCGCGTTCCGCAACGCCGCGATCGTGGCACGGATCCTGTCGGCGTCGTAGCCGTACAGCCCGTACGATCCGAGTCCTCCCGCCTCGCTGACGGCGGCCGTGAGCGGCACGGACGACAGCCCGCCGAACGGGCCGAGGACGATCGGATGCGCGACGTCGAAGAGGCTCATGCTTCGACGTTACGCCCGCAGCGCACAGCCGCGGCGGAGTATGACCGTTCCCCGCACGCGGTGATACCCTCGGCTCGGAGAGGGGTGCGCATGAGCGAGTGGATCAGCCAGATGCTGGGCTTCGTCGCGACCGCCCTCGGCCTCGTGTCCATGCCCGATGCCGCAGCGCTCGGTCTCGCGATCGCCCTGGTCGCGCTGGCCGCCCTCACCATCGCCCTCGCCCTGGCCGTCGGGCCCGCTCCGGATGCCGATGCTCCACACCCGCTGCGCGCCATCGACATCGGCGCGCTGCTGAGTCAGAGCGATCCGGATGCCGCAGGCCACCCGCGCCCTCGTGCGCCGGGAGTCGCCGTCGCCGCGTAGTCCGTCTCTCGTACGGGACTGCGCGGTCTTCGCCGACCCTTCCCGCACACGAACGGACCCCTCTTGGACATCTTCGCCTTCCCTCCCCTGACCTGGCTGCTCGACGCGGCCTACGGCGGCCTCGCCGGACTCTCGACCATCCTCACCCCGCTCGCCGGAGCATCCGCGGCCGCCCTCGCGGTCGTGCTCGTCACCCTGCTGGTGCGCGCCCTGCTGATCCCTGTCGGGATCTCCCAGGCGAAGGCCGAGCAGACCAGAGCGCGCCTCGCACCGCGGCTGCGCGCCCTGCAGCAGAAGCACAAGAAGAACCCGGAGCGGCTGCAGAAGGAGATGCTGGAGCTGTACCGCTCCGAGAACACCTCCCCCTTCGCGGGCATGCTCCCCGTGCTCGCTCAGGCGCCCGTCGTCGGCATCCTCTACACGCTGTTCCTGCGGCCGGAGATCGCCGGGCACCCCAACGCCCTGCTCGAGCACGACCTGTTCGGCGCACCGCTGGGCACGAGCCTGCTGCACATGCTCACCGCGGGGCCGTTCCAGCTCCCCACCCTGCTGGTCTACGGCGTGCTCATCGCCATCATGATCGTGATCGCCGACATCACCCGGAGGGTGTTCCGCCCCACGCCGGTCGACGACTCTCCGCTGTCCTCCCCCGGGATGCTGCGCATCATGAGTGCGATGCACTACCTCACCGCGGTGTTCGCGGTGTTCGTCCCGCTCGCGGCGGCGCTGTACCTGACGGTCACGGTGGCGTGGACCCTCGTGCAGCGCGTCGTGCTGCGCCGGCGGTACCCGCTTCCGGAGGCGGCTCCCGCGCGGGTCTGACTCAGTCGGGAAGAGGGATCGGCGCCGTGAACGGCCCGTCGGGGCGCCGATCCCTGCGCACGCCGAGGGTGGTGCCGACGCTGGCCGCGATCACGAGGCCCACCGCGAGCATCCGCAGCACGGTCGCGTCCTGTCCGAGCACCAGCCAGCCGGCGAGGGTCGCGAAGGCGGGCTCGAGGCTGAGCAGGATGCCGAACACGCGCTGAGGCAGCCGCCGCAGCGCCGCCAGCTCGAACGTGTACGGGATCACCGACGACAGCACGGCGGTGATCGCGGCGAGCACGAGCAGATCCGGCTCCCCCGCCACCACGAGGGACGTGGGGACTCCGACCGGGAGCAACAGCACGGCCGCGACGACGAGACCGATCGACAGTCCGCTGGTCCCGGGGATCAACGCGCCGACACGGGCGCTCATGCGGATGTACATGGCCCAGAAACCGGCGGCGATGAGGATGAACACGACCCCGAGCGGGTCGAGAGGTTCGGCGCCGACCATGCCGTCGACCCCGAGCAGCGCCATGCCGACGAGGGCGATGCCGACCCACACGGCATCGGCGAGCCGTCGGGTGAGCACCGCCGCCAGCACGAGCGGTCCGACGAACTCGATCGCGACGGCGGGACCCAGGGGGATGCGGTCGATCGCGGCGTAGAAGAATCCGTTCATCGCCGCCAGCGACACACCGAACAGGACGGCGGCGATCCACTGCTGTCGGCTCCAGCTGCGCGGGCGCGGACGCACGATGACGAGCAGCAGGAGCGCGGCGATCGCGACCCGGAGAGACGTCACGCCCCAGGGCCCGAGCTTCGGGAACAGCTGCGCCGCGACAGCCGCCCCGAAGGGCAGTGAGGCGCAGGAGCCGACGACGAGGGCGACGCCGACGAGAGGGCGGGACGACGCTGGCTGCTGCACCCCTCCAGCCTAGGGGCGGGCCCCGGAGCCGCGCGCCCCGGGAACCGTTTCGACTCGCTCCGCTCGCTCAACGACCGGGTGAGGCGTGCCCCGCGGCCGTGCGCCCCGGGAGCCCGTCCGGGCGCGCTCCGCTCGCTCGACGACCGGGTACCGGCGTCAGCCCGGCACGAGTCCGATCCGCAGCGGGGCTCCGGGAGCGGATGCCGCGGCCAGCGCCTCGTCGAGCTCGCCCAGCGGACGGATCTCGCCCACCGCGTCCGCGAACGGATAGGCGCGGCCCCGGCCGGAGAGGAAGGCGACCGTCTCGGCGAGCTCCGCGCCCGTGTAGTTGTGCACCCCGGCGATCGTGACGAGCCTGCGGACGATGCTCTCGGCGTCGAGGGGAACAGGCTCTGCGGGGAACACACTGCCCACGAGCACGACGACGCCGCCGACGGCGACCCCGTCGATCGCCTCGGCGACCGCATGCCCTGAGGCTTCGATCACGACCTCCGGGTCACGGTCGAGGGTCGTCGCACCGAAGGCCGTGGCCAGCGCCTGGCGCTGCGGGTTCGGGTCGCGCACCTCGACGAGCGCTCCCTGCTCCGCGGCGATGGCCGCGGCGGAGAGTCCGACGAGTCCCGCGCCGTGGATCCGCACGGTCGCCCCCTCGAGGCTGCGGCGAGCGCGGGCGACCGCGGCCCAGGCGGTGGCGGTCGCGCACGCTGCCGGCGCCAGCACCGACGCCGGCAGCGTCTCCGGCACGCGCGCGATGGCCGTGCCCTCGCGGAGCTGCACGTGGCTGCCGAACGCGCCCGTGAGGTCTCCGTGCACCCCGATCCGGTCGTGGCCGTACTTGCCCAGCGACCGGCACTTCTGCGTGAGGCCGGCGAGGCAGCGGTCGCACGTTCCGCACGACACCGTGACCGACCAGACGACCCGGTCGCCGATGCGCAGCGGTGTGCCGTCGACGGCGAGCGCCCCGGCATCCCCGAGCGCGATCACACGACCGACGCTCTCGTGCCCGAGCACGAGGGGTGTGGGCGCCGAGCGGCGCCCTTGCACGGTGTGCACGTCGGACCCGCAGATCGTCGACATCTCGACCGCGACCAGCGCGTCGCGGTCGCCGAGGGCCACGCCCGGCACCGCGATCATCTCGTGCGGGTGGCCCTCGCCGATCCAGACCATGGCCGTGGCCGCCGGGCGAAGCGCGATGTCTCTGCGGTGGCCGGGCGGGCGAATCAGCAGCGTGCCCATGTCCGGCTCAGACGCGGGAGGCGAGAGGGAGCAACCCGCGCTCGGCGAGCACGCCACGCAGACCCGTGACGTCGGCGAGAACCGCGTCGGCGCCCGCGGCGGACAGCGCCCGGTGATCGTGCGCTCCGCTGAGCACGCCGGCGACGAAGCCCGCGCCCGCGCGGCGACCCGACTCGACGTCGCTCGTGGTGTCACCCGCGACGGCGACGGCCGACACCCGGGTGGCGCCCGTGCGCAGCAGCGCCGTGAGCACGAGGTCGGGGGCGGGGCGTCCACGCCCGGCGTCCACGGGAGACAGCGCGAGATCGACGAGGTCACCCCAGCCCAGTCCGTTCAGCAGCACATCGCGCGTGACGGGCGCGAAGCCGGTGGTGAGCACGACCGCGAGACCGGCATCCTTCAGGTCCTGGATCGCGTCGGCGGCGCCGGGGATCTCGGAGACCCCCTGCTCCGCGACGATCTCGGCGTAGGCCCCCTCGAACTCGGCGGTGGCGCGGGCTGCGGCCAGCGCGTCGCCGCCCGACAGGTGGGTGAAGACGTCGATCTTCGACTGCCCCATGGTGACGCGCACGTAGTCGAGGGCCTCGGCCCACGGCATCCGATCGGCGACGCCCGTGCGCTCGGCTGCGCGCTGGAACGCCTGCTCGACGACGCCGTCGTCGAGCACCGTGGTTCCTGCCATGTCGAGGACGGCGAGTTCGAGAGGAGTGGTCATGATGTTCCTTCCATTGCGGGTGCCCACCCGAAGGCGGCGGTGAGATTCTCTTCAGCGAGCCCCAGACCCGTTGTCATTCCGATGCCGGTGGTCGCGGCGAGCACCAGCACCCCCTCCTCAGGACGTTCGACGAGGAACTCCTGCGGCCCCTTGGCGTAGACGCCCTGCCAGCGCTCGATCACGCGGGGCTCCGGCATGTCGAACAGCGCCCGCGCCTCCGTCAGGAACGCGTCGAACGCGGACTCCGGCTGGAAGGGCGGAGGCGCCGCCGACGTGGCGTGCGAGTCGCCGATGATGAGCGTGCCGTCCGGCAGCTGCGTGTACATCTGGTTGAGGTCGATCGCCGCGAGATCGGGCCGCTCGGCGTGCAGGCGCTCGCGCAGTGCCGCGGCTTCGGCGGATCCGGCGAAGCGCCCGTAGCGCACGAGCGACCACCCGGTCAGCAGCGGGGCGGCGAGCGGATGCCGCAGCGTCACCGCCGCGCGCATCATGTCCAGCGCGCAGCGCTCTACGCCGACGCGCTCGGCGATCTCGGGCAGCAGCTGATCGAGATCGTGATTGACCGCGACGACGATCTGCCCGGCCTCGATCGCGCCACGGGTGGTGCCCACCCGCCCCGCGGCGATCGACGTCACCGCCGTGCGGAAGAGGAACGAGACGCCGAGGTCGGCGAGATGACGGACGATCGCGGATGCCGCGGTGCGGGGATCCGTCTGCAGATCCGTTGCGATGTGCGCTCCGCCGAGAAGACCCTCGGGCCGGAGCGGTGCGAGGCGCAGCAGCTCGTCGGCATCCAGCATCCGGATGTCGTCTCCGTCTGCAGCCTCCAGCACGGCCAGCTCGTCGCGGTGCCGGGCGGCGACGAGCGTCCCCGACTCGCGCAGCCAGAACCCCGCGTCGCGCGACAGCATCATCCACAGTTCTCGCGAGAGGTCGGCGTAGCGGCGGGCTTCGCCGGTCTGCGCGCCGATGCAGAGGTGCCCGAAGTTGCGGATCGTCGCTCCGACCGGTGCATCCGCCCGGTCCACGACGGTGACGCGCAGCCCGCGGCGCACGGCGGCGTACGCGGCTCCGAGTCCGACGATGCCGGAACCCACGACGACCACGTCGGCGCGGCTCACCGGAATACCTTCCGCATCCACATCGCGAGCCCCTCGACGACGAGCACCGTGGCGAGGATCATCAGCACGATCGCGGTGACCGTCTCGTACCGGGAGCCCTGGCTGGCGTTGAGCAGGTAGTAGCCGACGCCTCCACCGCCGACGATGCCGAGGATCGTCGCCGCGCGGATGTTCGTGTCGAGCATGTAGAAGCTGTGTCCGATCAGCGCACGGGTGCCCTGCGGCACGGTCGCCGAGGTGTAGGTCTGCAGGCGGGTCGCCCCGACGGCGCGCAGCGCGCGCTCCGGGCCACTGTCGACCTCTTCGAAGGAGTCCGCGATGAGCTTGCCGAGCAGCCCGATGCCGCCGATGGCGAGGGCGATCACTCCCGCCTGCGGTCCGAGACCGGTGATCACGACGAGCACGATCGCGAGGATCAGCTCGGGGATGCCGCGGATGCCGACGAGCAGGAAGCGCGCGACGCCTCGCGCACCCCTGCTCGGCGCCACATTGCTGGCGGCGAGCGAGCCGAGCACCAGGGACGGGAGCAGGGTGAGCACGGTGGCCGCGAGGGCGATCGCGACCGTGTCGCGCATGGCGACGATCATGACGGTGGCGTCGTAGTTGCCGAAGGACGGCGGCCAGAACTTCGCGGCGACCTCGGGGACGCGCCCCCAGAACGTGACGAAGTCGAGCCAGTTGATGTCGCTGACGACGACGCCGCCGATCACGACGAGCACGGCGACGGCTCCGGCGATCGTGTGCCGCACGCGCTGGCCGGTCCACGGTCGGCGCACGGCCGTCTGCGGGCTCGCGGCCCATGCTGCTCGCACCTCCGGCGCTGCGGGGGTGCGGCCGCCCAGGCGGGGGTGCACGATGCGGTCGATCCACGAGCGCGTCTGCTGCTGCTGTCCGAGCATCGCGCCGCGCACCAGGCTGGATACGATCTCCATCACGATGCAGAGCACGAAGATGACCAGGGCGATGCCGAGGCCCTTGCCGTAGTTGAGGGCCTTGAACGCGTAGGACATCTCGAGGCCGAGTCCGGCGACGCCGACGTAGCCGAGCACCACACTGCCGCGCAGGTTGATGTCGTTGCGGTGCAGCACGGTCGCGACCCAGCTGGGCAGCACCTGCGGCAGGACGCCGGAGGTGAACTCCTGCATCTTCGACCCGCCCGCGGCCCGGATCGCGAGACGGGGCCCCTCGTCGATCTGCTCGATCGCGTCGGCGAACATCTTCGAGATCATGCCGATCGAGTGGATGCCGATGGCGAGGATGCCGGGGAGCGTTCCGAGCGAGAACATGAGCACGAACGCCATCGCGAGCACGACGTCGGGGATGGCACGGGTGAGGACGCCGATGAAGCGCGCGGCGAGACGCCATCCGTTGCCGGGGGTCGTGTTCGATGCGGCGAGGTATGCGATGGGCACGGAGAGGACGGCCGCGAGCAGCGTCCCCGTGAGCACGAGGCCCACGGTCAGCGCGATCAGCCAGATCAGGTCTCCGGCCTCGGGGAAGGAGAGACCGCGCACACGGGCGAAGAAGTTCTCCGCGTTGCCCCAGCTCTCCACCATCGCCGGGATCGAGATGCCCACCTCGTTGACCGCGAGGATGCCGAGCACGACCAGTGCGACGAGCGTGAGGGATGCCGCGATGCGCTCCGGAGAGATGCGGGGCCGCGGGGCGCGTTCGGAGACGGAGCCACGAGGCCCCTGGGTCGCGGCCCCGGTCGGGGCGCCGGTGAGGGTGGTCACTGCGCAGCCACCTCGGCGACGGCATCCGCGAGTTCGACCTGCACGGCCTGGATCTCGGCGGTGGTCGTCGCGACCCGCCCGTAGATCTCCATGACCGCGGCCTTGCTCAGTCCGTCGGTCACGGTGTCGAGCACGATCTCGCCGTGCCGCAGGCCGACGATGCGGTCGGCCCAGGAGATCGCGAGGTCGACCTGGTGCAGGCTGCACACGACGGTGAGACCGGCATCCGCCGCGATCTCGCGGATCAGCGCCATGACCTGGTCGCTGGACTCGGGGTCGAGGGACGCGACGGGCTCGTCCGCCAGCAGGATGTCGGGCTTCTGCATGAGGGCGCGGGCGATGGCCACGCGCTGCTGCTGTCCGCCCGAGAGGGTGTCGCTGCGCTGGTAGGCGCGGTCGAGGAGACCCACGCGGTCGAGGTGTTCGAGCGCCTGCAGCTTGGCGGCCCTCGAGTAGCCCCACAGGCCCAGCCGCGGGCCGCGCACCGTGGAGAGCGATCCGGTGAGCACGTTCTCGAGCACGGTCAACGACGGCACCAGCTCGAACTGCTGGAAGATGAACCCGACGCGGCTGCGCAGCCGGCGCAGCGCGCCGCCCTTCAGCGCGGGGACCTGCTGGCCGAGCACCTCGACCGAGCCGGAGGTGGGGACCTCGAGCCCGTCGAGGTGGCGGAGCAGTGTGGACTTGCCGGAGCCGGAGAGCCCCAGCAGCACGACGATCTCGCCCCGGGAGACCTGGAGCGACGCGTCCTTCAGCGCCGTGGTCGACCCGAAGGTCTTCGTGACGCCGTCGAGGCGGATGAGGGCATCGGATGCCGCGTTCATGTCAGATCTCCTGTATGAGTCGGTCCCGGCCGTCGAGCGGGTCGTGACCTCGCTCGACGGCCGGGTGCGTGGCTCAGGGCGTCAGCCCTGGCACTGCTCCGCTTCGGTCTTCTTGCAGATGTCGCGGATGAGGTCGTAGTACTTGTCGTCGACCGGCTTCGTGGCGTAGAACACGCTGCGGAACGAGTCCGTGTCGGCGCTCTTGATGCCCGCGGCGATGATGTCGTCGATCGTGACCTCGGCGAGGCCGTCGCTGAGCTTCTTCGTGACGTCGTCGGGGAGGGTCGAGGAGTAGACCAGCGGAGCTCCGGGCACCATGGTCTCGTCGATGACCTTCACGGCGTCGGACTTCTCGACCTCGGAGTCCTCGGCGAAGCCCGCCTCGCACTCGACGCCCTCGCCGACCTTCTGCACGCTCACGTCGTGCTTGCCCGCGAAGACGGGGGTGATGTCGGTCTTCGGGTCGATGCCGGCCTTGAGCAGGTTGTACGACGGGAAGAGGTAGCCGGAGGTCGAGGACGGGTCGACGAAGCAGACCTTCTTGCCCTTGAAGTCCGCGATGCTCGAGATGCTGCTGCCCTTGGGGACGATCGCCTGCGAGTAGTAGCCGGGCTCCTGACCCTCTTCGGTGACGATGGAGGAGATGGGGGTGAGCTTGGCGCCGTTGGCGGTGGCCGTGACGTAGGTGAAGCCCGAGAACGAGGCGACGTCGATCTTGCCCGCGACCGCGGCCTCGATGAGAGCGGCGTAGTCGGTGGACTCGTGGTACTCGACCGTCTTGCCGGTGATCTTCGCGATGTAGTCCATCAGCGGCTGGTAGTTGGTCTCGGTGTCGACCGAGTCGGGGACGACGCCGAAGACGAGGGTGTTCTCGTCGACCGCGTAGCTGGAGGTCGCGGCTGCCTCGTCGGTGCCGCCGTTGCTGGTGGCGTCGGCCGAACCGGAACAGGCGGCGAGGCCGAGGGCGAGGACCGCGGCGCCGGCGAGGGCGGGGAGAGCACGGAGCTTCATGAGGACCTTTCGGGTGTGTGGGGGTTGATCCACGGATGACTCTCTCAGGTCACGAGCCGAGAAAGGTACCTAACTTGCAAGAGTTCAGAGGTCGTTTACCGAGGGTTCTCCCGGATGAACACCGGAGAAACCTCTCGCTCCTCAACGACCTGACCAAGTAGTATGCCTATGTGGCAGAAGCTGTGTACACCCAGATCGCCGACGAGCTGCGCACCCAGATCGCCTCCGGCATCCTGCGTCCGGGCGATGACGTTCCCACCGAGGCCGAACTGGCCGAGCGCTGGAGCACCTCGCGCGGCCCGATCCGCAACGCCCTCGCCGCTCTGCGCGGCGAGGGGCTGATCGAGACCAGCCGCGGTCGCCCCGCGCGCGTCGTCGCGCGAAAGGCGAGTCAGGCCGTCGACATGTCCGTGCCGTTCACCCGCTGGGCGCGCGACCTCGGCGTCACTCCCGGCGCGCAGACGCAGGAGCTGAGCCTGCGGCGCGCGGGCTCCAAGGCCGAGCTCCTCGGGGTCGCTCCGGACGACACCATCGTCAGCGTCGTACGGCTGCGGTCGCTGGACGGACGCCCGACCATGCTCGAGCGGCTCTTCTACACGGAGGTCGCCGGGCGGCGGCTCTTCGAGGTCGACCTCGACAGCGTGTCGATCACCGAGTACCTCGCATCCGTCGGGCATCCGATCGTCGGCCTGCAGCACGTGATCGACGCGGTGGCAGCGGACGAGCAGGATGCCGCGTTGCTGCGCGTTCCGCAGGGGACTCCGATCCTGCGCCTGAGTCGCATCTCGAGGGATGCAGACGGGCGCATCTTCGAGGCGTCGGAGGACCGCTACCTCAGCGAGGTGGTGCGCTTCACGGTCGCCGCATCCGGGATCTCGACGGACGGGCACTACATGCGCGCGGTGGGCGGATAGCCGCCTGATCGGGACGTGTCCCGTACACAGAACGCGATCGCGAGCGCAGTGGTTTCAGAAGCCTTAGAAGATCGCGCTCGCGATCGCAGCGCTGGGGACGCTTATTCTGGGGAGATTCCAGGATAGGTCGCGTGAGGGTGCCCTCAATAGGGACGTTCGTTCAGACTTGCCTAGACTTTCGTCTAGGTCTTGATTGAGGCGCTGATCAGGCCATTGGCAGTCTAGCGGCAACCTGCCATGCGCCGTCGACCTCACCCGCCGTGAACTCGCCGCTCGCTCCGAGCACGCGCTCGGCCATGCGGTTGAGACCGGTACCACTGGAGGGGAGATCCCTCCGTGGGGTCGTCGGCATCGGACTGCTGATCGTCAGCGCGGCCGAGTCGTCGTCGATGTCCAGACTGATCGCGACCTCACCCGGGCCGGCGTGCTTGAGGATGTTGGTCGCCGACTCTCGGACGATGCGCGCGAACGCGATCTCCGCGACACGGGGGATGCGCTCATCCCGGGGGTCGCCGGTCGCGACGACGGGGTGGCCTGCGGCCTCGATCTCTGCCTTCGCTTCGTCGACCGCCGAATCGAGGTCGCCCGTCTGCATTCCGGCAGAGCGGGGTCCGTCGTCGGCGAGTTCGATCACGAAGCGCAGATCGGCCATGGCCTTGCGTGCGGCGACCCGGATGGCCTCCTGGGATTCGGAGGTCATGGTCGGGTCGTCGAGCATCTGCACGTGCAGGGCGACCACGGTGAGGTGGTGCGCGATGCTGTCGTGGAGTTCTCCTGCGATCCAGCGCCTCTCGGCGAGGACGGCCTCGTGCTCCTTCTCGACCTGCACGACGAGCTCGCGCTCGAGTCGGCTTCCTCTCTCGGCGCCGAGCCGCAGCGCATAGCCGATGGCGCCCGACACGGCGGCCAGGATCATCTGGACACCGACGTTCACGGGCACCCCCGTATCCCCGAACGCGATGAGCGCCGAGGACAGGAGGAAGACTCCGATGTAGGAGAAGATCAGGGACCCCCTGCCCAGTCGCATCACCATTCCGGCCGCGACTGCGGCGGCGGTGAGGACCTGGGTCTCGGTTCCGCTGAGAAAAGAGAGGCCGAAGATGACGGCCAGTGCCACGGTCGCCCAGACCGGGGACCACAGATAGAGAGCGAATACTGAGGTGGAAGCGATACTGATCAGCACTGCTCCCAGTTGCGCAGGAGGAGGTAGGAAGAGTCCGATGACATCGATCGAGACGACGATGCCGATGGCCGTGAGGATGACGATCCTCTCAACGGCTCCCAGCCTCTCGCCGCGACCAACCCGAAGCACTCCGGGTTCTTCGCGAACCGACTGGTCAAACGCCATGGTTCACTATCTCCTTTTAGCCAGGTACGCTTAGCGATAGACACCAAAGATCATTCCAACACGCTGCCAAAAAGTCATAGTAGTTCACCTCCGCAGATTGTTCTTTCGTCTAGGTACCTATTGATCTTCTCGGCTCCGCTCGGCGCGCACATCTGCCTTGAGTCCAGACCTCACTAGACAAAGGTCTAGATCTGCCCCTGACCTCCCGGCCAGCGCCGATAGGCTTCCCTCATGCCGGACATCCGCGTGCTCATCGTCGACGACGACCCTCTCGTGCGCTCCGCGCTCTCCCATTTCGTCGCGAGGGATCCGGCGATCGATGTCATCGGGCAGGCGGAGAACGGCCTCGAGGCGATCGCGTTCATCGAGAAGGACCAGCCGGATGTCGTGATGATGGACGTCCAGATGCCCGAGATGAACGGCATCGAGGCCACCGCGGCTATCGCCGATCGGTGGCCGGGGGTGCGGGTGCTCGCCGTCACCACCCTCGACGGCAGCGACACCGTGCTGCCGATGCTGAGCGCCGGCGCCTCCGGCTACCTCCTCAAGGATTCGAGCGCGGAGAGCATCGTCACCGGCGTGCGCGAGGTGCACAGCGGCGCGAGCTCGCTGTCGCCGCGCATCGCGTCCCTCCTCGTCAAGCACGTGCGCAGCACGGAACCGCTCCCCGGCGACACGGAGCTCGAAGAGCTCACCGAGCGCGAGGCGGAGGTGCTCGAACGCCTCGCCCAGGGCATGTCGAACTCCGAGATCGCGCAGTCGCTGATCGTGTCCGAGGGCACGGTCAAGGCTCACCTCGGCCGCATCATGGCGAAGTGGCAGGTGCGCGACCGCGTGCAGATCCTCGTCACCGCAGCGCACGCGGGGCTCGTCGACTTCCGCTGAGCCCTCACGCCGCGACCTCGCCTACAGCGCGAGCAACACGATGCCCGCGACCACGACGACCGATGCGCCGAGTCTCCAGCCAGGGCGGTCCTCCTTCAGCACGAGCACCCCGAACAGGCTCACGAGCACCACGCTCACCTCGCGCAGCGGAGCCACCAGCGCGACGGGAGCGATCTGGATCGCCGTCAGGACGAGGATGTACGACAGCGGAGACAGGACGCTGAACGCCACGATCCGCCTCCACTGCGTGCGCCACAGGGCCGCGACGGCATCCCACCGCCTGCGCACGCCGAGCGTGTAGAACGGGATCTCCAGCACCATCGTGCCGACCATGAACGCGACCGGCGACAGCGACCAGGTGCGCACGGCGTTCGCATCCCAGATCGTGTACGCCGCGATCGCGACGCCGGTGAGCAGCCCGAACACGAGCCCGAGGTCGAAGACCCGATCCCCGCCACGGTCGACCAGCCCGATCGCGACGACCCCGACGATCACCGCCGCGACGCCGATCAGCGCGACGACGGACGGGCGCTCCCCGAGCAGCAGCACCGCGACGATCACCGACAGGAACGGCCCTGTGCCCCTCGCTGTGGCGTAGACGGTCGAGAGGTTGCCCTCCTGGTACCCGCGCTGCAGCACGGCCATGTAGACGACGTGCAGGGCCGCGGAGACGCCCACGCCGAGGAGGAACCCGCCGAGGTCGTCGGTGCCGAGCCCGCCCGTGAACGGGATGGCTCCGATCCAGAAGGCTGTTCCGCCGACGGCTCCCCACCACAGGAACGGCACCCCGGCACGACTCACCCCGTGTGCGATCACGTTCCAGGCGGCGTGGGACACGGCCGCGGCGAAGACGAGGACGAAGGCGAGAGAGGACATGACAGACCCTTCCATCCGCCGCGGGCGCGACGAACAGGGTCCTCCGGGCTTTTGTCCTGTCAGATGACGGCTCTCCTGCGGAGAAGAGCCGTGGCGCCGCTCGGACCAGACGGGACGGACCCCGGAACCCTAGGCGCTATCGCGGTACACCCTAGCCCATCGACGTGAACGCGAAGGCGCCCGGTGCGACCTTCCGCACCGGGCGCCTCTCATCCGACCGCGAGGGTCAGACCTCGATCTCGTCGCGACGGAGCCGTGCGATCAGGAGCACGAACGCGCCGATCGCGAGCAGGGCGAGCGCCCAGCCCACGCCGTTGATGACGCCGCCGGTCGTGGCGAGCACGTTCAGGTCGACGGATGCCGTCGCCGCCGCCGTGACCGTGACGGCGCCAGCCGTGCCGGTCGCCGTCGCGACGTTGACGACCTTGCCCGCCGCGACGTCGGCCGCCGTGAGGACGTAGACGACCGGACCGCAGTCGGCCTTCGCCCCGGGCGCGAGATCGGGGATCTCGCAGGCGATCGTACCGCCCAGCATCGGGTCGCTGATCGCCACGGCCGTCAGCGTCCTCGCACCGGTGTTCGTCACGGTGAAGCGGAACCTCACCGTGTCGCCCGCGCTGATCTTGCCGTTGCCGTCGGCATCCGCGTACTCCCCGCCGGTCTTCGCGAGGGCGATGGCCGGCTGCGCCTCGATGGGCGTGACCACCGTGTCCTCCGCCGTCGGCGGGATCTCGCTCGTACCTGTGCCGGTGGTGGTGGCGGTGTTCACGATCTGGCCTGCGTCGACCTCGGCC
Organism: Microbacterium sp. LWH10-1.2; assembly: GCF_038397765.1. NCBI lineage: Bacteria > Bacillati > Actinomycetota > Actinomycetes > Micrococcales > Microbacteriaceae > Microbacterium > Microbacterium sp. LWH10-1.2. The sequence goes on along the minus strand of NZ_CP151638.1, from coordinate 258,912 downwards.
TGCGTGATCACGGCGGGCTCGCCGTGGCAGACCGTCGCCTCGCCGGGAGCCAGCTCCGTCGTGTCGCAGACGATGTCGCCGCTCAGACGCGGGTCGGAGACCGAGACGCCGGTGAGCGTCGTCGTGCCCGTGTTCGTGACGGTGAACGTGTACGCGATGGTGTCGCCGGCATCCGTGCGTCCGTTGCCGTTCGCGTCGACGATCGCCGCCGCCGACTTGAGCAGCGAGAGGGCGTCGGTCCCTGCCACGCGCACATCGGCCTCGTCCGTGGCGTCGGCCGGACCCGCGACGCTGTCGCCCTCGACCGTCGCGACGTTGTGCACGGTGCCGCGGTCGACATCTGCCTGGGTCAGCTCATACGCGACCGGCCCGCAGGAGACCTCGGCGCCGGGCAGCAGCTCGAGGCCGTCGAGCGCCGCGCAGTCGACGGCTCCGCCGAGCAGCGGGTCGTCGAGGACGAGGTCGGTCAGCGTGACCGTGCCCGTGTTGTGGATCGTGAACGTGTACGGCACGGTGTAGCCCGCGCCGACCATGCCGTCTTCGCCGGGCTCGATCGTGCCGGGCGTCTTCGTGAGCTCCACCGACGGTGTGCCGGTGAAGGTCACGTCGGCGGCGGATTCGTCGTCGACCGGGCCGAGCGGGCTGGTGCCCTCTGCGGTCGCGGTGTTCGGACGGTGTCCCGCCTCGATGTCGGCCTGAGTCAGCACGTAGGCGAACGGACCGCAGTTCGCACTGGCTCCGGGGGCGAGCGCGCCGATCGTGCACAGCGCGCCGGCGCCGAGAAGCGGGTCGGAGACCGTCACGCCCGTGAGGGTCGTGTTGCCCGGGTTGCGCACGATGAAGTCGTACAGGACGGTGTCTCCCGCGCCGATGAATCCGTCACCGGTGGTGTCCTGCACCTGCCCCACGTTCTTGGTCAGCTCGATGCCGGCGGTCTGGTCGATGTCAGCGGACGCGGATGCCGTGTCGTCGACGTCTCCCGTCGGGGACTCGGCGGTGACGGAGGCCGTGTTGCGCACCACGCCATTGTCGATATCGCTCTGCGTGAGGGTGTAGTCGATCGGGGCGCACGTGACCGACTGGCCGGGCTGGAGCGAGACCCCGTCGAGCGCGGAGCAGGTGACGTCTCCCCCGAGCATCGGGTCGGTGATCGCGGCGTTCGTCAGCGTCGTCGTGCCGGTGTTCGTCACGGTGAACGTGTAGGAGATCGTGTCGCCGGCGTTCACCTGGTTGTCGCCGTTGACGTCGATCACGGGGTTCGGCGACTTCGTCAGCACGATGCTGCTCACGCTCGGGACGATCACGTTCGCCTCGGCGTCGTCGGTCGCGGTTCCCTGTGCCGACTGGCCGGTGACGGTGGCCTCGTTGTGCACGGTGCCGTTGTCGAGGTCGGCCTGCGTCAGCGTGTAGGTCACCGGCGCGCAGACGGCCTCCGCTCCCGGAGCGAGCGGGGTCGCGAGGGCGGCACAGGTCACGGCCCCACCCAGCAGCGGGTCGGTGATCTGCGTGCTCGTGAACGTCACGTTGCCCGTGTTCCGCACCGTGAAGCTGTAGGCCACCGTGTCGCCGGCGTCGATGCGGCCGTTGCCGTTCGCGTCGACCGGGGCGGCCGCCTGCTTCACGAGCTCGATCCGCGGAGTGCCGGCGATCGGCACGATGCTCGTCGAGGTGTTGTCCGACGGGTCGGGGTCGGGCGTGGTCGAGGTGACGGTGGCCGTGTTCGACAGCTGCGTGTCGGCCGTGGCCGGGTCGACCGTTCCCGTCACGGTGGCCGTGAACGTGGCGCCGACTGCGAGCGTGCCGACGGCGCAGCTCAGCTGGCCTGCGGTGATCGAGCATCCGGCGGTGGGCGTGGTCGGCGTCAGCAGTGCCGCGGGCAGCGGGTCGGAGATCGCGACGGCGGATGCCGGACTCGGACCGTTGTTCGTCACGACGATCGTGTAGGTGATCGGCGCGTTGAGGTTCGCGGGGTTGGCGGACGCCGTCTTCACGACCGAGAGATCGGCGGAAGGCGTGCCGACGACCGTCGCCGTGTCGGTGTTGTTCGACGGGTCGGGGTCGGGCGTCTGCGAGGTGCCGGTGGCGGTGTTGGTCATCGAGCCGGTCGCGACGACCTGCGCCGTGACGGTGAGGGTCGCCGACTCGCCGGGCAGCAGTGTGCCGACGGTCCAGCGGGAGTCGGCCGCCGACCAGGTGCCGACCGACGGGGTGGCCCCGGTGGTCGCGAGGCCCACGGGCACCGCGTCGTCGACGACGACGCCCGCAGCGGTGGACGGTCCGTCGTTGCGCACGGTGATGACGAAGCTCGCCTCGCCCTGGAGCGGGACGCTCGGCGTGCTCGTCGTCTTCTCGACGACCACGTCGGCGCTCGGGGTGAGCGGCTTGTCGACCGTGGACGTGTTGTCCGACGGATCGGGGTCGGGCGTCGGTGAGGTCACCGTCGCCGTGTTGGTCAGCGTTCCGGTCGCGCTCTCGGCGATCGTCCCGTCGAGACGGACGGTCACGATCTGACCCACGGTGAGGTCACCGAGCGGGCACGTGAGGGTGCTGCCGGTGAGCGTGCACCCGGCAGGGGTCGCTCCGAGGATGAAGCCGGCCGGGAGCGTGTCGGTGAGCACCACGCCGCGGGCGACGGACGGACCGCCGTTGGTCACGGTCAGGGTGTAGCCGAAGGCGCCTCCGGGCACGGCCTGAGCGTCGGCGGTCTTGACGACGCTGATGTCGGCGCTCTGCACGACCTCGACGTCGGCCGAGTCGGAGTTGTTCGACGGGTTCGAGTCCTCGGCGGGCGAGGCCACGGATGCCGTGTTCGTCAGGGTTCCCGTGGGGGCGTCGGCCGCGACGAGCGCCTGCAGGGTGACGGTACTGGAGGCGCCGTCGGCGAGCATCGGCCAGGTGCACTGGATGCGCGACGGCGACGGCGTCGCGCAGCTGCCGGAGGTCGTGGCGACGCTGGCGACGGTGAGACCAGCGGGCAGCGTGTCATCGAGCACCGCGTTCACGGCATCCGAGGCGCCGTTGTTCGTGACGACGAGCGTGTACGTGACCGTGCCGCCCGCGGAGACCTGCGCCGCGGATGCCGTCTTGGTGACGGCGAGATCGGCGATGATCGTCGGGTCGAAGCTCGTCGAGTCGACGTTGTTCGACGGGTCGGGGTCGGGTGTGCTGCTCGTGACGCTCGCCGAGTTCTGCACGGCGGCGACGGCGTCGGGATCGAGGTGCGCGACCACGGTCACCGTCACGGTGGCGTTCGGTGCGAGAGTGCCGAGGAGGCACCCGATCACGTCGCCGCTCAGCGAGCAGGTGCCCTGCTGCGGAGTCGCGCTGACGAAGGCGGTCGCGGGGTCGAGCGGATCGGTGATCCTGACGTCGCGCGCCTCGGAGGGGCCGGCGTTGTGGACCGCGAGCGTGTACGTGACGTCGTCGCCGGCGACCGGAGCGGTCGGCAGGAAGGTCTTGACGATCGAGAGGTCGGCCTCGGCGTTCAGCGTGCCCGACGCGGTGGCGGTGTTGTTCGCCTGGTTCGGGTCGAACCGCGAGCCGGCGACGGATGCCGTGTTGGTCAGCGCCGCACCCGGGTTCAGCGTCGGGGACACGGTTCCGGTCAGCGTGATCGTCGCGCTGGCGCCGACGGCGAGGTCGGGGAGGGAACAGGTGACCGTTCCGCCGACCGTGCAGGATCCGCCGCTCGGGGTGGCCTGGACGTTCGTGAGCCCTGCGGGGATCGCGTCCGTGACCGTCACTCCGGTTCCGGTCTGCGGCCCGTTGTTCGTCACGGTGATCGTGAAGGTCGCGGGGCGCCCAGCGACCAGCGCGGCCGTGTCGAGGGTCTTCGTGATGGCGAGATCGGCCGCCGGGTTCACCGGGGTCTGGGTCTCGTTGGTGATCGACGTGCGGTCGATGTTGGTGACGGGCTCGCGGAAGGCGACGCTGGCTTCGTTGACGATGGTGGTGGTCGCGGCATCCGCTCGCACCTTCGCGTCGAAGGTGTACGACGTCACGGCGCCGACGCCGATGGAACCGCCGGCCGATGCCGTCCCGTTCTCACCGAGGCGTACCCTGACGGTGCGCGAACCGGGGACGTACTCGCCGCGGTCGTCGCCCGTCGCGTCTGTCAGCGCTCCGGTTCCTGGCCCGCTCACGAGCTTCAGGGAACCGGGGACGTAGTCGACGCCCGCGGGGACGATGTCGGTGGAGACCGACTGGAGCGCCGGGTTGCCGCCACCGTTGGTGGTGGTCACGGTGTAGCGGAGCGTGTCGCCGATGTTGGCGGTCGTGCCGCCGCCCGTGAGGTTCTGCACCGACTTGGTGGAGACGAGACAGGGGCCGGTGCCGAAGGAGATGTCGTCGAGGAGGTTGCCGACCGAGTTGTTGCCGGTCGACGTGCTGACGGCCTGGAAGCCGAAGCGGGTGAGGGTCTGACCCGCGGGCACCGTGTACGAGCCGGTGTGCGTGGCCCACGCCGCGGTGCCGTCGGAGAGCGAGCCGCTGACGTTGGTGAGTGTGCCGCCGGGGACGCCGATCATCACGCGCATGGTGTCGACGCCGACGCGCCCGCGGTGCTTGAGCGACCAGTACAGGGTCTGCCCGGGGGTGGTCGCGACGTCCTGGTAGAGCATGCTGGCCTGGTTCGCATTGAGCTCGGCGAACTGCGTGCCCTGCCCGGCCTGCCAGCCGTTCGGGTTGCCGGGGTAGCGCCAGATCTCGATCTGGTTGTCCGTGGCTGTCGTCAGCCAGCCGGGAATGTTGTTCTCGTTGGTGATCGTGACGCCTGACGTCATCACCGGCTGCTCGAAGCTGCCGTTGGTGAGCGACAGCGATCCGGCGCACTGCGTCGGATTCTGCGCTGCGGATGCCGTCGTCGGCGCGACCGTCTCGGTGACCACCGTGAGTCCGGCTGCCAGCAGCAGGGCCGACGTGACGGCGGCGACGGCGCGGCGGACGCGCGAATGAGCGATTGAAGACACCGAAGTCCCCCTGTTTCTCCCCGGAGGCTCCCCGCGCATCGCTCGAACGATGCACCTCTCCGATGTCGAGACTAGCCGAGAGGTCGTCTCGACTTAAGCCCTCCCCCGTGCTCCGTTGCCTGGTCGAGACCCGATTACGATCGGAGGTGCACGCACGCAGGAAGGCCACTCATGCCCGTCGCTCCATCCGCCCTCGCCCACGCCGACGACCTCGCGGACTTCGTCTCCGCCTCACCGTCGAGCTACCACGCGGCCGAGGAGGTGGCGCGCCGGCTCGAATCGGCCGGGTTCTCCCGGCTGCGCGAGGAGGACCCCTGGCCCGCTCAGCAGGGCGGCCGGTTCGTCGTGGTCAGGGACGGTGCGGCCATCGCCTGGACCGTCCCGTCGGATGCCGTCGCCACCACACCATCGCACGTCCTCGGCGCCCACACCGACTCCCCCGGCTTCAAGCTCAAGCCGCAGCCCACGACCGGATCCGCGGGGTGGTTGCAGGCCGCCGTCGAGGTGTACGGCGGCCCGCTGCTGAACTCCTGGCTCGACAGGGAGCTGCGCCTCGCCGGCCGTCTCGCCCTCGCCGACGGCAGCGTCGTGCTCGCCGACACCGGAGCGCTGCTGCGTCTGCCGCAGCTGGCGGTGCACCTCGACCGTGAGGCCAACAGCGGCCTCGCGCTCGACAAGCAGTTCCAGACCCAGCCCGTGTGGGGCCTCGGCGACCCGACGCAGGCCGACATCCTCGCCGAGCTCGCGGTGTCCGCCGGTGTCGCGGCATCCGCCATCCGCGGCTACGACGTCGTGATCGCCGACACCGCGCGCGGCGCCGTGTTCGGCAAGGACAGCGCGTTCTTCGCATCCGGCCGCCTCGACGACCTCGCCTCCGTGCACGCGGGGGTCGTGGCGCTCGCGACGCACGACGCGGAGTCGGGGCCCATCGCCGTCCTCGCCGCCTTCGACCACGAGGAGCTCGGCTCCGGGTCGCGCTCCGGCGCCGCCGGCCCCTTCCTGGAGGACGTGCTCGAGCGGGTGTACGCCGGTCTCGGCGCCGACGGGTCCGAACGTCGCCGCGCCTACGCCTCGTCGTGGTGCCTGTCGAGCGACGTGGGGCACTCGGTGCACCCCAACTACGCCGCCAAGCACGACCCCGTCGTGCACCCGGTGCTGGGGTCCGGCCCCATCCTCAAGCTCAACGCGAACCAGCGCTACGCGACGGATGCCGTGGGCTCCGCCGCCTGGCGCTCGTGGTGCGAGAGCGCCGGGGTGCGCCCGCAGGAGTTCGTGTCGAACAACAACGTGCCGTGCGGCTCGACGATCGGCCCGATCACGGCGACCCGCCTCGGCATCCGCACCGTCGACGTCGGCATCCCGATCCTGTCGATGCACTCGGCCCGCGAACTCGCCGGGGTCTCCGATCTGCACGACCTGAGCCTGGTGGCCGGAGCCTTCTTCCGCGGCTGACGCGGCCATCCGCGGCTGACGCTGCGCGACGGACTCCGCTCACGCAGGAATGTAACGCTCGAGGTACGCCTCGCGGGTTCCCCTGAAGCGCCGCTTGACCACGAACGCGTCGGTGTCCGCCGGGCCGGCATACTGCATCTGATCGATTTCGACCGAGGAGCAGATCACTCCGCCAAAGGCTTCTAGCGAGACCCTCATCGCGGACTCGACCTGTTCGTGGGGCAGCCGATCGACGTCACCGAACACGATCCGCACGCGGATCCGCCGTCCATCGTCGATCAACGCCCGTGCCGCACGCATGGAGATGCGGTCCATGCCCCTCAGATGTTCGGGCTCATGGAATTCCGTGACGGCAGCCCATCCTTCCTTCGAGAGTTCGTCACCGTGATCATGCAGGTAGTTCACGGTCTCCTCCAGGCTCGGCGCCGACCCGAGATCCGCTTCGACCTCCGCTCGCCCCTTGCCCGGACGTGACTCGAAAGCCTCTCTTGCTGCTTCTCCCTGCGCCGTCGCAGCGGCGAGCAGGCGCTCGTGCAGAGGAGTGAAGGACGTCGTGACATGAACGTAGCGTCCCAGTTTGCGGCGCAGCGCGAAGGACCCGAGGTGCGGCACCGACTGGGAATGATCAGTCACCCATCGCGGATCCCACGGCACCCAGTCGGGGATCATCGACTCGTACACCGCTCTGCCCTTGCCGATGACGGCGCCGAGGAGAGGAAAGCCATCGTGCCCGTACTGCTCGATATCATCGAGAGTGTCCGCGAGGGCAAGCTGTTTGAGCGCGCAGGTCTCCTGCCAGCGGAGGATGAACACCTCGTCGCGCTCCGCGAGGGCCACGGAGGCGGCGGCCAGCGTCTTCTCCCACATGCGCCCGCCCAGCAGGTCGATGTAGGGCCAGAAGTCGTCATCGTCCAGCGGATCGAGCCCTGTGGCATCCCGCTCCAGCGCGGGCGGCGGCGGCTCCCACGCTTCGATATTCCCGTCGAAGTAGCGCTCCCGAAGCGCCGCGAGATCGCCCCGGTCTCCCAGCTCCTCGTCCCACAGCAGCAACGGCCCGGTCCGCAGGCCCTCGACGGCGAACTCCCCGACGACGTCGAGAGACCCCCAGCGGGGCTCCACGGTGTACGGAGCCCGAATTCCGGAGTCGAACCAGTAGCGCTCGTAGGCCAGTCTCGGGGTCTGCTCGACCGTGCGGATCGTTCGCCCGGAGATCCGTGCCGTGTCGGGAGCGCCCATGCGGGTGAGCATAGGGCAACCGGACGCTCACCTGCACACCTCAGGAGTTCACTCCGGCTGGCGGATGCCGTGGAGCGGCGTGTCCGCGCGAAGACTCCGACTTTTCGCGCGGAGAGCGAGGAGGATGTCGTCATGACGCAGAACACGGGCGCGCTGATCGAGCGTGCGGGCATCGAGATCATCCCGGAGTCGGATCGCACCGCGAAGCCACGGGACCTCTTCTGGCCCTGGTTCGCCGCGAACGTGTCGGTGTTCGGGATGTCGTACGGATCCTTCATCCTGGGCTTCGGCGTCTCGCTGTGGCAGGCGACGGTCGTGTCGATCGTCGGGATCGTGGTGTCGTTCCTGCTGTGCGGGCTCATCGCGATCGCCGGCAAGCGGGGCTCGGCGCCGACCATGGTGCTCTCGCGCGCCGCCTTCGGTGTGCAGGGGCAGAAGCTCCCCGGCATCGTGTCGTGGCTGACGTCGATCGGCTGGGAGACGTCGCTCGCCATCACGGCAGTGCTCGCGACCGGAACGATCCTGCGCACGCTCGGCTGGGTGAGCGGCGAGGACGACACCGCCGTGAAGATCATCGCCACGATCGCGGTCGCCGCACTGATCGTCGGGGCCTCCGTGCTCGGTTACCACACCATCATGCGGCTGCAGTCGGTGCTGACCTGGCTGACCGGAGCCATGACGGTGCTGTTCCTGATCTTCACGTTCGACTCGATCAACTGGGAGACCGCGTTCTCCCGCCCCGACGGCACGTTCGCACAGACGATCGGCGCGCTCGTGATGGTCATGACCGGGTTCGGACTCGGCTGGATCAACATCGCCGCCGACTGGTCCCGCTACCAGAAGCGCACGGCATCCGATGGGCAGATCGTGGCCTGGAACACGATCGGCGGCTCGGTGGCCCCGATCATCCTGGTGTTCTTCGGGCTCCTGCTCGCCGGCTCGAACGAGGGCCTCTCTGCCGCGGTCGGTTCCGACCCGATCGGCGCCCTCGCGGGGCTCCTGCCGACGTGGTTGCTGTTCCCCTTCCTGATCGTCGCGATCCTCACGCTCGTGTCCGGCGCCGTGCTCGGCATCTACTCGTCCGGCCTGACGCTGCTCAGCCTCGGCATCCGCATCCCCCGCCCGGCCGCGGCGGCGGTCGACGGCGTGATCCTCACCGCCGGCACGATCTACGTCGTGTTCTTCGCGACCAGCTTCATCGGCCCTTTCCAGTCCTTCCTCATCACTCTCGGCGTACCGATGGCGTCGTGGGCCGGAATCCTGATCGCCGACATCCTGCGCCGCCGCAAGGACTACGACGACGCTGCGCTCTTCGACAGCCGCGGACGCTACGGAGCCTTCGACGGGCTCTCGATCGGCACGATGCTCGTCGCGACCGTGATCGGCTGGGGGTTCGTCATGAACCAGATCCCCGACACCGGATGGAACGACTGGCAGGGCTACTTCCTCGACCTGTTCGGCTGGCGCGATGACTGGGGCTACGCGAACCTCGGCGTGCTGTTCGCGCTGGTGCTGTCGTTCCTCGTGACCTGGTTCGGGCGGGCCGCGAAGATCCGCCAGCAGGAAGATTCCGGTCGTTGAGCGAGCCACGCGAGCCGACACGCGCCTGGCTGGTCGTGATCGACCCGCAGGCCATCTTCGCGGCGCCCGACTCGGCGTGGGGCTCGCCGTTCTTCGCCGATGTCATGCCGCGCATCCGCGCCCTGGCGGATGCCTTCGGCGAGCGCGTGCTCGTCACGAGGTGGATGCCGACGGCCGACCGCTCCACGTCGTGGGGCGAGTACTTCGCCGCCTGGCCGTTCGCCGATCAACCGCCGACGGACCCGCTGTTCGACCTGGTGCCGGATGCCGCGGACCTGTCGCCGCATCCGAGCCTCGACCTGCCGACGTTCGGGAAGTGGGGTCCGGAGATCGAGGCGATCGTCGGCCGCGGAGCGCACGTCGTCCTCGCCGGGGTCTCGACCGACTGCTGCGTGCTGTCGACCGCGCTGGCGGCGGCGGATGCCGGGGCGCGCGTGACGGTGGCCGCCGACGCGTGCGCGGGTTCGACGGCCGAGAACCACGCCGCCGCACTCCACGTGATGGGGCTGTACCCGCCGCAGATCACGATCAGCGACGCGGCATCGGTGCTCGCCGGGGACTGAGCGCATCCGGGGCGCACGACTGCACGGTCCCGCAGCAGTTCCACGATCGGAGCGCCTTCGCTTCATCCTGCACCTGCCTCGGTCGCGTCCTCGGTCTCGGAGCCCTGGGAGCGGGTGCTCCGAGGAGAGGGCGGGAGGATGCCACGGAGCCGCCGTTCTGTTAGCGTTTCCCTGCCTCGGCGGGTGTGCCGCGGGGCGAAAGAGGAGTGTCCGATGAACCCGACGCGGATGCACGCGGCGACCGATGAGCAGGCGTCGATCGTCGACGCTGTGCTCGACTACTCCCGCCGGCGGATGCTGGCACGGGACGTGCCGCTCGACAAGCCCTTCCCCCCTGGGGAGCTGCGCCGCCTCGCCGGCCGCACCATCACCGACGAGGGAATCGGCGGCACCCGCGCGCTCGCGCTCTTCGAGCACATCCTCGCGCCGGCGTGCCTCACCGCGAGCCACCCGCGCTACCTCTCCTTCATCCCGACCGCCCCGACGACGGCGGCGATCGCTTTCGACCTCGTCGTCTCGGCATCCGGCCTGTACGGCGGCAGCTGGCTCGAGGGCGCAGGCGCCGTGTACGCCGAGAACGAGGTGCTGTCCTTCCTCGCGGCCGAGATCGGCTTCCCCGAGGGCGCCGGAGGCGTGTTCGTGCAGGGCGGCACGATCGGCAACCTCTCGGCCCTCGTCGCCGCGCGTGACGCCGCCAAGCGCCGCCTCGAGGAGGCCGGCACTCCGCTCCCGCCGCGGTGGAAGCTCGTCTGCAGCGCCGAGGCGCACTCCTCGAACAAGTCGGCGGCGAAGGTCATGGACGTCGACACCATCGCCGTGCCCGCGGGCGTCGACGGCAAGCTGCACGCGGAGTCCGTGCGCGAGGCCCTCGTCGAGCACGGCGACGCCGTGTTCGCGGTCGTCGCGACCTCCGGCTCCACCAACTTCGGCATCATCGACGACATCGAGGGCATCGCCGCGCTGAAGGACGAGTTCGAGTTCTGGCTGCACATCGACGGCGCCTACGGCCTCACCGGCATCCTGGCCCCGGAGGCCCGGCACCACTTCCGCGGCGTCGAGCGGGCCGACTCGGCCATCGTCGATCCGCACAAGTGGCTCTTCGCCCCGTACGACTGCTGCGCGCTGCTCTACCGCGATCCTGAGACCGGCCGTCGGGCGCACACGCAGCACGCCGAGTACCTCGACACCCTCACCGACAGCGACGACTTCAGCCCCTCGGACTACGCGATCCAGCTCACCCGGCGCCCCCGGGGGCTTCCGCTCTGGTACTCGCTGACCACCTACGGGGTGCAGGCGTACCGTGACGCGGTGTCGAGCACGCTCGCGCTCACGCAGCGCATCGCCGAGGAGATCCGTCGTCGCCCCGGGTTCACTCTCGTCCGCGACCCGCAGCTCACGGTCGTCGTGTTCGAGCGCGACGGCTGGGACCGCGACGACTACGCCCGCTGGTCCGACGGGCTGCTCGACTCCCAGTACGCGTTCGTCGTCCCGAGCTCGCACGCCGGACGACCCAACACCCGCTTCGCGATCGTGAACCCGCTGACCACCTTCGAGGACCTCGTCGCCATTCTCGACACCATGGAGTGACCTGATCCGCCAGGACCGCCGGTGGCTCGCCCTCGCGGGCCGCCGGTATTCTTGAGCCATGTCACGCCTTCTCGTCCGCCGTCCCTCTCCGCGTCTCGCCGAAGGCGAGCTCACCCACTTCGAGCGCGTCCCCGTCGACGCCGAACTGGCTCAGCGACAGTGGGAGCAGTACGTCGACGTCTACCGCGGACTCGGCTGGGACGTCATCGAGATCGACGCCGCCGACGAGCACGCCGACGGCGTCTTCGTCGAGGACACCGTGATCATGTTCGGCGACCTCGCCGTGCTCAGCCGCCCCGGCGCCGACTCCCGCCGCGGCGAGATCGACTCCACGCGCGAGGCTCTGGAGCGCGCCGGCATCCCGTTCGTCGCGATCGAGGCCCCGGGCACGCTCGACGGCGGAGACGTGCTCAAAGTCGGCACGACCGTCTACGTCGGACAGACCCTGCGCTCGAACGCCGACGGCTTCGCGCAGCTGCGCGACCTGCTCACCCCTCGTGGCTGGACGGTCGTCGCCGTGCCCGTCACCAAGGTGCTCCACCTCAAGAGCGGGGTCACCGCGCTCCCCGACGGCACCATCATCGGCTACCCGCCGCTCGTCGACGACGCCTCCGTATACCCCGAGTTCCTCCCGGTGCTGGAGGAGCAGGGCACTGCGGTCGTCGTCCTCGACGACACGACCGTGCTCATGTCGTCCGAGGCGCCGCAGAGCGCCCAGCTGTTCCGCGACCGCGGACTGACCGTGATCGAGACGCCGATCAGCGAGTTCGAGAAGCTCGAGGGCTGCGTCACCTGCCTCTCGGTGCGCGTGCGCGACTGATCAACGGATGCCGGGACCGCGGTCCCGGCATCCGCCCGTCGCATCCGTCCCGGCATCCGTCGCATCCGTCCCGACATCCGTCCGTCGCCAGAACTCCGGAGAATCGCCACGATCCGGGTGGAGGCGGCGCAAGCCGCGCCGATGCAGGCAGGATCTCCGGAGTTCTGGCGCAGGTCGGCAGCACGACCTGGCGCAGGCGCACAGCGCCGCCAGGTACAGGCCAGCAGCCCCGCCTGACGCAGGCGCTCAGGCGCCCGGGTCCTCCGCCGCTTCCAGGAGCTCTCCCGCCGCGCCGCGGGGCACGACGATCACCGGGACCGGCGAATGCCTGACCACCTTCGTCGCGTGCGAGCCGAGGAACACCCTCGCGATCGGTCCGAGCGAGCTGGACCCCACGACGAGCACGTCGTCGGCCGCCCACTCGACGTCCTCCATCGCGCGCGCCCAGGAATCGCCGACTCCGACGACCGCGCCGTCGAGAGCGGGCGTGCGCGGCAGTGCGGAGACGTCGCGCAGGATCTCCGCGGTGTGCTCATCGATCATCCGCACCCACTCGTCGGCGATGCCCTGTTCGGCGGAGAGTCCGACGCCCGCCGTCACGCTCCCCTCGGGGACGACGGCGAACGAGGCGATCCGCAAAGAGGCCCCGATGCTCTGCGCGACGCCGGCGGCCCCGAGCACCAGATCCTTCGCGGCCTCCGTGCCCCCGTATGCCGCCGTGACCCGGCGCACCGTGGCCGTGGGCTTCGCCCTGAACCCGCGCGGCGCGATCGCCACAGGCACCGGCGAGGCGTGCAGTAGCGCGTCGTTCACCGAGCCGAGCGTGATGTGCCCGAAGGCCCCGCCCGACGACGACCCGACCACGACGAGGCTCGGGTCGTGCTCCTCGATCAGCTCCAGGATGCCGCGGTGGGCGGAGCGCGCCGAGTGCTGGAGGAACGTGGCCTTCACTCCGCCGAGCTCGGAGGCCGCGTGATCGAGCACGACCTCCGCGGAGCCGCGCAGATAGTCGCGCCACTCCACGTCGGCGTTCCTCGCGAGCGGCGGCCACGTGAGCGGGAGGACCGCCGCGACGATCAGTTCGGTGTCGGCCGAGCGCGCCAGCATCGCCGCCAGCTGCGGCACCGCGACCGAGCGGTGCCCCGGGCTCACCGCGACCAGGATGCTCATCGCTCGTCCTCCTCCACCTGACGCACGGTCGAGGTGAAGGGGATGTCGGCGCCGGCCGCGGCCTGTCGCCCGAGCGTCGAATGCGTGCGTCCGTAGAACCAGTAGTAGACGAGGAACGCGGCCGTCCAGATCACGAACACGATGATCGTGATCGGACGCAGCTGCGTGATGATCCAGATGCAGCCGAGGATCGACAGCACGGGGATCAGCGGATGCAGCGGCAGGGTGAAGCCCCGCTCGATGTTCGGCTCGCGGCGGCGCAGGATGATGACGGCGACCGAGACCACGAGGAACGCGACGAGGGTGCCGATGCTGGTCATCTCGAGCAGGAAGTTGATGGGGACGAACGCCGCGAGGACGCCCACCACCGCGGCGACGATCACGGTGTTGCGCGCGGGGGCCAGCGTGCGCGGGTTCAGCTTCGAGAACACCGGCGGCACCATGCCGTCCCGCGACATGGCGAAGAGGATGCGGGTCTGACCGTAGAGCACGACGAACGTGACGCTGAAGATCGAGACCACGGCTCCCGCCGCGACCACCGTGCCCGGCCACGACGAGCCGATGATCGACTCCAGGATCACGGAGAGCCCGGCCGTCTGCCCCTCGAACTTGTCGGGCGCCTGGGCGCCGATCGCGGCGACGGCCACGACGACGTACGCGACGACGACGATGATCAGCGCCATGATGATCGCGAGCGGCAGGTTGCGCTTGGGGTTCTTGGCCTCGCCGCCGGCTGTGGACACGGCATCCAACCCGATGAACGAGAAGAAGATGAGCCCTGACCCGGCGATGATGCCCTGCAGCCCGGCCGGAGCGAAGTTCGCGAAGTGGTCGGCGTTCCAGCCGGTCAGCGCCACGGCGACGAAGAACACCAGCACGCCGATCTTGACCATGACCATGATCGCGTTGATGGTGGCGGACTCCCCGGTGCCGCGCAGCAGCAGCAGGGCGCACAGAGCGATGACGATCACCGCCGGCAGGTTCATGATGCCGCCCTGCTCGGGGGCGTTGGAGAGCTCCGGCGGGATCTGGAAGCCGAACAGGTTGTCGAGCAGCTGGTTGACGTACTGCGACCATCCGACGGCGACGCCGGCCGTGGAGACGCCGTACTCCAGCAGCAGACAGGCCGCCACTCCCATCGCCGGAGCCTCGCCGAGCGTCGCGTAGGCGTAGGAGTATGTCGATCCGGAGACGGGCACCGACCCCGCCAGCTCCGCATAGCAGAGCGCCGTGACACCGGCGACGGCGCCGCCGATGACGAACGACCAGATGACCGCCGGCCCCGCGATCGGGACGGCGCTGGAGAGCACGTAGAAGATGCCGGTGCCGATCGTGCCGCCGACCCCGATCATCGTCAGCGCGAAGAGCCCGATACTGCGTTTCAGGCCCTCCTCGCTCGCGATCTCCTGCGTGGTGGGCTTACGGCGCAGCAGCTGCTGACTCAACGACGACATGGATGTTCTCCCCACTGTTTCGGGACGATCGTCATCGACCGTCTCCACAGAATCCTCCTGTCAGAGGATTTCCACCAGTACCGCGATCAGAGATCCCTCACAAAGAGGTCGTCCCAGGTCTCGCGGCGCACCACGGCACGTGCGCTGCCGTGGTCGGCGAACACCACAGGCGGGCGTCGGTACCCGTTGTAGTTGTTCGCCATGGTGTGCGTATAGGCGCCGGTCGCCGGCACGGCGAGCAGGTCTCCCACTCGGGCCGACGGCAGGGCGATGCCGTCGATCAGCACGTCGCCGCTCTCGCAGTGACGGCCGACGACGACGGCGTCTTCGGTGGCCTCCTCGCCCATCCGCTCGGCGAGGACCGCCTCGTAGCGCTGCCCGAACAGCGCGACCTCGAGGTTGTCTCCCATGCCGCCGTCGATCGCGACGAAGTTGCGCGCATCGCGCTTGACGGTCGTGACCGTGTACAGCGTCGTCGCGGCGGCGTTGACCATGCTCCGGCCCGGTTCGATGATGAGCTCGGCGGAGGCGGGGAGGTGCGCGCGGGCGGCGCCGATCAGCGCGTCGAGGTAGTCGGAGACGGATGCCGGATGCTCGGAGTACGTGTAGCGGGCGCCGAGCCCTCCGCCGAGGTCGTACACCTCGAACTCGCCCATCGCGGCCAGCGGCTCGACGGCGGCCGCGAGCTCGGCGGGGTCGAGGATCTGCGAGCCGACGTGCGCGTGCACGCCCCGCAGGTCGATGCGGTCGCTACGCCGCAGTCGCTCGATCAGGGGCTGCGCGGCCTCGGGGGTGAGGCCGAACTTGGAGCCGACCTGTCCCGTCGCGACGTGCGGATGCGTCGACGACTCGACGCCGGGAACGATGCGCACGAGGACTCCCTGGCGAGAGCCCGCCGGAACGGCCGCCTCGATGCGATCGACGTCGTCTTCGTTGTCGACCACGATGAGGCCGACGCCGTGCGCCACGGCGTACTCGATCTCCTCGGTCGTCTTCGCGTTGCCGTGCAGCACGACGAGCGCAGGGTCCACCCCGGCCTTCATCGCGCTGCGCAGCTCTCCTCCACCCGCGACGTCGAGCCCCAGGCCCTCCTCGACCATGACGCACTGCACGGCCGTCGCGGGGAAGGACTTCGACGCGAACACGACGCGCGCCCGCGGCCAGCGGCGCACGAGCTCCTCGCGGTACTCCCTCGCCCGTGCGCGCAGGGCGGGCTCGGCCACGACGATCGCCGGTGTGCCGAACTCGCGCGCGAGGTCGTCGACCCGGCATCCGGAGATCCGCAGCACGCCGTCGGCGACGTCGGACCCCGCGGGGAGGAGTGTGAGCGGATCGTTCATGGGTGTCTCCTGGTCATCTGGGCCGTCGCGTCGTCGCGTCGGCGGATCAGTCTGCGTGGTCGAGCACGGCCGACAGGGTGCGGCGGGCGAGCTCCGCCCTGTCGTGCGGGGCCCATTTGACGAGCGAGTGCGCGCTCATGCCGTCGACCATCGCGAGCAGCAGCCAGGCGGCCGACGCGGGGTCGACTCCGCCGGGGCCCGAGGCGCGGATCACGTCCTCCAGCCCGCTCTGCCACAGGTCCATCTCCTCGCGCACCCGCTGCCCGAGGGCCTCGTTGCGGGCGCCGAGCGACCACGACTGCACCCACACCAGTGCGACGTCGTCTCGGGTGCGGTCGAGCAGCGTCTCGACCAGCGCCTGCAGGTTCTCCCTCAGGTCGCCGCTGGGGGCGAAGCCGCCGAGCACCTCGTCGCGCTCGGCGGAGACGATGTCTCCGAAGACCTCGGCGACGAACTCGTCCATGACCGGGCGGTAGTGCGCGATGAGCGCGGGCGTCACGCCGACGCGGCTCGCCACCGCGCGCACCGTGAGGGCCTCCAGGCCGCTCTCGTACGCGAGCGCGGTCGCGCCGTGCAGGATCGACCGCTCGCGCTCCTCCGGCGGCATCCTCCGCGGTGCCGCGGCTCTTGACGTGGTGCTCATCGGGAGATACCGTAGCACTCGTTGATCGGGTGTTCAATAGCGATGACGCGCTCACCCGCCACCAGCGAGGAGAACCCCATGAACTGGCGAATGCCCGCCGAGACAGCCCGCCACGACCGCATCTGGATGGCCTTCCCCGCCGAGGGCCCCACGCTCGGCGAGAGCGCAGCGGAGCGCGAGGAGGGGTACGCCACGTGGACGGCCGTCGCGCACGCCACGTCGGAGTTCACCCCCGTGTCGATGCTCGTCGACCCGAGCGAGCTCAACCGCGCACGGCGCATGCTGAGCGGCGCGATCGAGATCGTCGAGGCGCCGGTCGACGAGTTCTGGATGCGCGACTCCGGACCGACGTTCGTGGTGTCGGACGACGGCCGCCTCGGCGCCGTCGACTGGATCTTCAACGGCTGGGGCGCCCCCGAGTGGGCGCAGTGGCAGAAGGCGTCGCAGCACGCCCGCATCATCGCGGGCGCCGTCGGCGCCGAGCTGGTCAGCTCCGTCCTCGTGAACGAGGGCGGCGGCATCCACGTCGACGGCGAGGGCACCGTGCTCCTCACCGAGACGGTGCAGCTCGACCCCCGTCGCAATCCCTTCGCCGACCGCGAGCGGGTGGAAGCAGAGATGCTCCGCACGATCGGCGCCACGAAGGCGGTGTGGCTGCCCCGCGGCCTCACCCGCGACTATGACGACTTCGGAACCAACGGCCATGTCGACATCGTCGCCACGCTCGCCTCCCCCGGCCGTCTGCTCCTGCACGAGCAGCGGAACCCCGAGCATCCCGACTTCCTCGTCTCGCAGGAGCTCCGCGCACACCTGGAGCAGCAGACGGATGCCGCTGGCCGCAGCTTCGAGATCATCGGCCTGCCCGCCCCCTCCACCCTGAGTGACGACGAGGGCGTCGTCGACTGGAGCTACGTCAACCACCTCGTCACGAACGACGGCGTGATCGCCTGCGGCTTCGGCGACGAGCAGGCTGACGCCGCCGCCCGCGCGATCCTCGCCGACGCGTACCCCGGCCGCTCCGTGGTGACGGTCGACGCCCGGCCCTTGTTCGCCCGCGGCGGCGGCATTCACTGCATCACGCAGCAGCAGCCCAGCCTCTGACGGCGCTCAACAGCGAACGAGACGAAACGCCTCACCCCCAAGGAGCACTCATGTTCGATGTCGTCGAAGCCTCCATCGCCGACCTGCGCCGCGCGCTCGAGACCGGAGCCGCCACCTCGGTGGAGCTCGTCGAGGCGTACCGGGCGCGCATCGCCGCCTACGACGCCCCCGGCACGGCGACCGCGCTGAACGCCATCGTCGTCGCGAACCCGGACGCATCGGCCGAGGCCGCCGCATCCGACGCGCGGCGGGCGGCGGGGGCCCTGCTCGGGCCGCTCGACGGCATCCCGTACACGGCGAAGGACAGCTACCTCGTGAAGGGGCTCACCGCGGCCTCGGGCAGCCCGGCGTTCGCGGATCTCGTGGCGCAGCGCGACGCGTTCACGATCGAGCGGCTGCGCGCGGGCGGGGCGATCTGCCTCGGGCTCACGAACATGCCCCCGATGGCGAACGGCGGCATGCAACGGGGCGTCTACGGGCGCGCGGAGAGCCCGTACAACGGCGACTTCCTCACCGCCCCGTTCGCCTCGGGCTCCTCGAACGGCTCCGGCACGGCCACCGCCGCGAGCTTCGGCGCCTTCGGGCTCGGGGAGGAGACATGGTCGAGCGGGCGCGGACCCGCGACCAACAACGCCCTGTGCGCCTACACGCCCTCGCGCGGAGTGATCTCGACGCGCGGCAACTGGCCCCTGGTGCCCACGATGGACGTCGTCGTGCCGCATGCGCGCACCATGGCCGACCTGCTGGAGGTGCTCGATGTGATCGTCGCCGACGACGCGGAGACCCGGGGCGACTTCTGGCGTTCGCAGCCGTGGGTGCCGCTGCCCGCGGCATCCGCCGTCCGGCCCGAGTCGTACCCGGCACTCGCGGGCTCGGTCGCTCTCGACGGCGTGCGGATCGGCATCCCGCGCATGTACATCAACGCCGACCCGGATGCCGGGACGGCCGAGAACCCCGGCATCGGCGGCCCCACCGGACAGCGCATCGAGACCAGAGCCTCCGTGATCGCCCGCTGGGAGGCGGCCCGGCGCGACCTCGAAGCCGCCGGCGCGACCGTGGTCGAGGTCGACTTCCCCGTGGTGTCGAACTACGAGGGCGACCGGCCCGGCGCTCCGACCATCGCGACCCGTGGCCTGGTGACCCCGGAGTACCTCGAGCGCGAGATCGTCGACCTGTCGGCGTGGGGCTGGGAGGACTTCCTGCAGGCCAACGGCGACCCGGCACTGTCGACCCTCGCCGACGTCGACGGCGCCGCGATCTTCCCGCACCCTGATGGGGCCCTGCCCGACCGCTACACGGGGTTCGACGACGACATCGCCGAGTACCCCGGCTGGGTGCGCGACAATCCCGGTGTCGGGTTCCTCGACATGCCCGAGCTCCCCGACGGCCTGCGCGGGCTGGAGGAGACCAGGCGACTCGACCTCGAGGAGTGGATGGACGGGCTCGGCCTCGACGCCGTCGTGTTCCCCGCGGTCGCCGACGTGGGCCCTGCCGACATGGACGTGAACGCGGCATCCGCCGACCTGGGCTGGCGCAACGGCACCTGGATCGCGAACGGCAATCTCATGGTGCGCCACCTCGGCGTGCCGACCGTGACGGTGCCGATGGGACTGATGGACGACATCGGAATGCCGATCGGGCTCACCTTCGCCGGGCGCTCCTACGACGACAACCGCCTGCTGGCGCTGGCCACCGCGTTCGAGGCGACGGGGGCTCCCGGCTCTGGCCGCACGCCCCCGCCCCGCACCCCGCGCCTCTAGTCACGGCCGCACGGCGGCGGGCTCCTCATCATCTGCCAACATTTCATCATTGTGACGCCCGACACAGAAGTGATATCTTCGACGGCATGGGCACCGAGAATGAGCGCGCACTCGAAGAGGGCATCGTCACCGACCTGACCGGGCGGATGACCTACGGCTCGTACCTGTCGCTCGACCAGCTGCTCACGGCGCAGCATCCGGTCAGCGTGCCCGAGCACCATGACGAGATGCTGTTCATCATCCAGCACCAGACCACCGAGCTCTGGCTCAAGCAGCTGCTGCATGAGCTCTCCTCCGCTCGCGAGCTGCTCGCGAGCGACGACCTCCGCGAGGCGCTGAAGCGGGTCGCGCGGGTGAAGAGGATCCAAGACGTGATGACGCAGCAGTGGTCCGTCCTGGCGACGCTCACGCCGACCGAGTACGCGCAGTTCCGCGGTGCGCTCGGCAGCTCCTCCGGTTTCCAGTCGGTGCAGTACCGCGCGGTCGAGTTCGCCCTGGGCAACAAGAACGAGAAGATGCTCAGCGTCTTCCGCGATCACCCCGCGAACCTCGCCCTCCTTACCGCTGAGTGGGAGAAGCCCACCCTGTACGACGAGTTCCTGCGCTACGCCTCACGCCGCGGCCTGCCGGTCCCGGCCGAGATCCTCGAGCGCGACGTGCGCCTGCCCTACCGCGAGACCCCCGCGCTCGTCCCGGCGATCCGCGAGATCTACCAGAACCACCAGGAGAACTGGGATCTCTACGAGGCCTGCGAAGACCTGGTGGATCTGGAAGACAACTTCCAGTTCTGGCGCTTCCGTCACCTGAAGACCGTGGCCCGCACGATCGGCATGAAGATCGGCACCGGCGGTTCCAGCGGCGTCGGCTTCCTGCAACGGGCCCTCGACCTCACGTTCTTCCCCGAGCTGTACACCGTGCGCACCGAGATCGGCGGCTGATGAGGGCCGCGACGTTCTTCGACGGAGAAGGATGGCGCGAGGGCACGCTGTCCGTCCACGGCGACCGGATGCTGCTCGCCTCCGACTCCCCGGCATCCGACCTGCCACGCCTCGACGGCGTGATCGTCGGCGGCTTCACCGACCACCACGTGCATCTTCAGCTCGTCGAGCACACCCGACTCAGCGGCTCGCGACTGGGCCGCGTGATGGACCTCGGCGCGAACCCGGACGTGGTCGCCCGGCTCGCCGTTCACAACTCCTCAAGAATCTCCGCCGACCCCGGGGAATCGCGCCGATTCCCCTCGAAGTCCGCAGATCTTGAGGAGTTGCGAAAACCGACTGCCGCACGCGCGACCGACGTCGAGTACGCCGGTGCCTTCCTCACCGCGGTCGGAGGGTATCCGTCCGACCGGAGCTGGGCGCCGACGGGATCGTTCCGCGAGATCGCGACCGCCGAGGATGCCGCCGCGGCCGTCGCCGAGATGGCGGATGCCGGAGCCACGCGCATCAAGGTCGCCTGCAACAGCAGCGCAGGGCCGGTCCTCGACGACGACCTCTTCCGCACGATCGTCGAGCTTTCCTCGCAGCGTGGACTCCCCGTCGTCGCCCATGCGGAGGGACCAGGCCAGGCGCAGCGCGTCGCACGGCTCGGAGCCCGATCCCTCGCGCACGCCCCGTTCACCGAGCGGCTCTCCGACGCGGAGATCGCCGCGCAGGCGGCATCCGTCTCGTGGATCTCCACCCTCGCCGTCCACGACGACGCCGGCCGGGCGATCGCCGTCGACAACGTCTGCCGGTTCCACGCCGCGGGCGGCGCCGTGCAGTACGGCACCGACATGGGCAACGGCCCCACGCCGGTCGACCTGAACCCGCGCGAACTAGACGCTCTCTGCGAGGCGGGCGTCGACGGCCCCGCGCTGCTGCGGGCGCTCGCCCCGGTCGATCCGCTCGACCCGGCATCCGTGCTGCTCCTGCTCCCCCACCCGACCTCCGACCCGATCGACGCCCGACCCCTGAAGGTGTGACATGACCGACCTGCTCGCCACCGCCCGCTCTCTCGACGCCGCCGATCCGCTGCGCTCGCACCTCGCGGCGTTCGCCGACATGCCCGGCGTCGGCGCGTATCTCGACGGCAACTCCCTCGGCCGCCCGCTGCGCGACATCCCGGAGAAGCTCGCCGCCTTCGTGCGCGAGGACTGGGGCACCCGGCTCATCCGCTCGTGGGACGAGCAGTGGATGGCCCTGCCGATGCAGCTCGGCGACCGCATCGGCGCTCTCGCCCTCGGCGCGGCGGCCGGGCAGACCGTGGTCGCCGACTCCACCAGCGTGCTCATCTACAAGCTCATGCGCGCAGCCGCAGGGGCGGACCCGACGCGCACGGAGCTCGTGATCGAGGCCGGCAACTTCCCCACCGACCGGTTCATGGCGGAGGGCGTGGCGGCGGAGACCGGCATGACCGTCGTCTGGCTCGAACCAGACCCCGTGCACGGGGTGACCGTCGCCGACGTCGAGGGCGTCGTCTCCGCGCGCACGGCGCTCGTGTCGCTGAGCCACGTGGACTACCGCTCCGGAGCTCTGGCCGACATGCCGTCGATCACCGCGGCCGTGCACGAGGCCGGTGCCCTGATGATGTGGGACCTCTGCCACTCGGTCGGCGTGATCCCGATGCAGCTCGACGAGTGGGGCGTCGACCTCGCGGTCGGCTGCACCTACAAGTACCTCAACGGCGGTCCCGGTTCGCCGGCCTTCGCCTATCTGCGCCGGCCGCTGCAGGGGGTGCTGCGGCAGCCGATCCAGGGGTGGTGGAGCGCTGCCGACATCTTCGCGATGGGGCCGGAGTACGTGCCGGCCGGCGACATCCGCCAGCTGCTGAGCGGCACCCCTCCGGTGACCTCGATGCTGGCCATGCAGGGCATGCTCGACCTCATCGAGCAGGCGACGATCGAGGGCGTCCGCGCCAAGTCGCAGTCGTTGACCGATCTCGCGGTGACGGCCTACGACGAGGTGCTGGCCCCGCTCGGGGTGCGCCTGCTGAGCCCGCGCGACGCGGACCTCCGCGGCGGGCACGTCACGATCGGCCACCCGGACTTCCGCGAGGTCACGCAGCGGCTGTGGGCCGACGGCATCATCCCCGACTTCCGTTTCCCCGACGGCATCCGCCTCGGGCTCTCACCGCTGAGCACCTCGCACGTCGAGACGATCACGGGGGTCCTCGCGGTGCGCGACGCCCTGGAGTCGCATGGCCGCTGATCAGCTCCCGGTGCTCGATGACATCGACGCCCGCCCCGGCAGCACGGCCTCGCTGCTGCGGACGATCGTCGGCCTGTACCTGCGCCGCCTGGACGGCTGGATCTCCGCGGCCGATCTCGTCTCGCTCGCCGGGGACCTCGGCATCCCGTCCGCCCTGGCCCGCACCGGCATCACCCGGCTCAAGCAGAAGGGCCTGCTGCTCGCCGAGCGCGACGGCACGGCGGGGTATCGACTGAGCCCCGCGGCGCTGCCGATGCTGGAAGCGGGTGATCGACGCATCTTCCGGATGCGCACGATGACGGATGCCGACACCTGGTGTCTCGTGTCGTTCTCGATCCCGGAGAGCGAGCGCAGCGTGCGCCACCAGCTGCGCAAGCGGCTGCAGTGGATCGGGGCCGGTGTGGTCTCCCCTGCGCTGTGGATCTGCCCCGGCCACCTGCAGGACGAGGTCGAGCGCATCCTCAACGACCTGGGCGCCCGGCAGTGGGTGACCCTGTTCCCCGCGGGTGCGCCCACCACGGCCGTGCCCGTCGTGGAGGCCGCGGCGAAGTGGTGGGATCTCGACGCGCTGCGCCGCGAGCACCTCGCGTTCCAGGAGTCGCTCTCGACCCTCCCCACCGCGCCCTTCGCCGCCTACGTGCAGCTCGTCGACACCTGGCGCGTGCTGCCGTACGTCGATCCGGGGCTGCCACCCTCGATGCTCCCGGACGACTGGCCGGGGGCGCGCAGCTTCGACGAGTACGCCCGCCTCTCGTCCGCCCTCGCCGAGCCTGCGTGGGCGCACGTGCGCGGCGTCACCGGCGGCATCGACTGACACCACCGAGGTCTCCGGAGCTGTCGCCCCGCGCAGGACCTCAGGCGGAGTCCTCGACTCCCCGGAGGAACGCGAGCACGTGCTCCTCCAGCCGCAGGATCCGCAGGTCCCTCGCGAGCTCGCGATCGTAGCCCTGGTACGCGAGGGGCGGGAGCACGCGCACGTTGCGCGAGCACCCGAACTCGGCGCAGATGAGCGTGCCGATCGAGTCGCCCTTGCGCCCGGCAGGTCCTGCCTTGCGCGCGACGAACAGCTGCACGTCGTTGCGGAGGGTGACGTCGTCGCACCAGGAGCACTGGGCGCGTGAGGCGACCCGCTGCTCGGCGCGCTGCAGGAACACGCCGACCGCCTGCTCGTCGCGCCAGGCGATCACGTAGGCGCGGCGGGGCTGCTTCGGATCGACCCAGCCGAGGTAGTCGAGCCGATCGAAGTCGATGTCGGCGAAGCCCGGAGGCAGCGTGAGGTCGGAGACCTCCTTGCGGGAGGCGTTGATGAAGGATGCGCGGATGGCGCGCTCGTCGATGGGACGCATGACAGAACAGTGCTTTCGTGGAAGGGGTGAGGTGGGTACGTCTCAGCACCGGGGACGGGGGTTCCGCCTCCGGCTGATCGTCAGCCTCTGCCCGCGGCGCTGAATGCGCCTGCGGCTCCGTTCCGCGCCTGACCGGCGCTCATCGACAACAGCACCCGGCGAGCTTACACCCGTTTGTTTCGTCTCGTGTCGGCGCCGGTTCCCTCGCCGTGATCCCGCGCCTACTCTTGCGGGAACGCCATCCGATCGACAGGAGAACCCCGTGTCCACGCCGCTGAACCGCCTTTCGCCCCTCCCGGTGCGTGAGCGTGCGGCGTGCATGTGCCAGCACGGAGACGTCTGCTCCTCGTTCGCGTCGGGTCACGGTCTGCACCTGATCCAGGCCCGACTCGCCTCCGCGACGCCGGCGGAGTGGGTCGACGCGATCGTCGAGCAGTCGGATGCCGACTCCGGCGAGCTCGTGGTGCGCACGCTCGACGGCGAGGCGCACTCGCTGTGGAACGCCACCGGCGCCGCGCTCGAAGCCGCAGCGGGAACGCCGGTCGCCCTGCACGTGCGCTACGGCGTGCTGGCCGTCGGCCGGACGCAGTTCAACGTCGCCTCGGTCTGAGGCGACGCGGATCCGTTCCGGATCAGGCGGCCGCCATCATCATGTCCTTCATGGCCATGCAGGCGTCCATGCAGGCCTTGCACGCCTGAGCGCACATCTTGCAGACCTCGCTGTCGTCGGCGTGCATCATGCACATGTCCATGCAGGTCTGGCACATCGCCATGCAGGCGTCGAGCATCGACATCATCGACGCGGGGGTCATGCCCTGCATCCGCATCATCGAGCGCATCATCGTGTTGCACATGTCGGCGCAGTTCATGCACGACGGCGCGCAGTCCATCATCTGCGTGGAGCACACCGTACAGGCCTGCTCACAGGCCGAACACGCGTCCATGCACGCCTGCATGACGGACATGTCCATCATCGCCATGTCGGGCATCGACATCATGTTCTTCGACATGGCGCCCATCATCATCGAGTCCATCGCACACCGCTCTCCTCTGGGGGTCAGCGGGCAGGACAGCCCGCCTGACGCCAGAGTAGTCCCCGCCGCATCGCACGTCGATGGGCGGTTTCCGCTGTCATGCGAGAAGCCGGATGTCAACCCCGTGGCCCTGCTCGCGCTCGGATGCGAACGTGGCCTCTTCGAGTGATCCGTCGACGAGAGGAAGAGCGCATGAGCGCAGCAGACGACATCAAGAACGCCGCCGAGAAGCTGGCCGGAAAGGTCAAGGAGGGCGTGGGCAAGGTCACGGACAACGAGAAGCTCGAGGCCGAGGGCCGAACCGACCAGGTCAAGGCGTCGGCGAAGCAGGCTGCGGACGACGTCAGGGACGCCGCCAAGAAGGCCGGCGAGAATCTGCGGGACGGCTTCAAGGAGTAGTCGCGCGGGCCCACGGGCCCACCACGTATCGGAAACGCCTCCCCGCACGCACGCGGAGAGGCGTTTCCGATCCACCCCTCCCTCTTCGGCAGTAGTGTCGGGCTGTGTCATCCTTCGCCCCTCTGCAGCGGCTCGTCATCACGATCGCGATCCTCGCGTCCTTCGTGACCTTCCTCGACGGCACCGTCGTCAACGTCGCGCTCCCCGCGATCAGCCGGGAGCTGGGCGGAGGCATCACCACTCAGCAGTGGGTCGTCGACGCGTACCTCATCACACTCAGCGCGCTGATCCTGCTGGCCGGGTCGCTGTCCGACGCCTACGGCCGCGTGCTCGTGATGCGGATCGGCCTCATCGCCTTCGGCGTGGCATCCGTCGCCGTCGCCGTCGCCCCCGACCCGCTGGTGCTGATCATCGCCCGCGCGGGGCAGGGCGCCGCAGGAGCGCTGCTCGTGCCGAGCTCTCTGGCGCTCATCACCGCGACGATGCGCGCCGACGTGCAGTCGCGCGCGATCGGCGTGTGGACGGCCTTCACCACGGCGGCGCAGCTGGTCGGCCCGCTGCTCGGCGGCCTCTTCGTCGACTTCCTGTCCTGGCGCCTCGTCTTCCTCATCAACGTGCTCCCGATCGCCGTGACGCTCTTCCTGCTCTCGCGGCTGAAGCTCGACGAGCGCCGGAGCGGCGTCCGAGTGGACTGGTGGAGCGGGGCGCTGTGCGCGCTGGGACTGGGATCCGTGGTGTTCGCGCTCATCGAGCAGCCGACCAGGGGCTGGGCCTCTCCGGTGATCTGGGGCCCGGGCATCGTCGGCATCCTGCTGTTCGCGCTGTTCCTCTGGCGGCAGGATCACTCGGCGTCGCCGCTGCTGCCGATGTCGCTGTTCCGCGTGCGGGACTTCGCCTGGGGCAACCTGGCGACGCTGTTCGTCTACGCCGCGCTGTCGCTCAACGGCTTCGTCGTCGGCGTGTACCTGCAGCAGGGAGCGGGTCTCACGGCCACCGCCGCCGGGCTCGCGAGCCTGCCGATGACGATCCTGATGATCCTGGTCAGCTCGCGCGCCGGCGCCTGGGCCGGGCGCCTCGGCCCCCGCATCTTCATGACGGTCGGCCCGCTGGTGATGGCCGTCGGCGCAGTAATGCTGCTGCTCGTCTCGGAGCACTTCGACTACTGGTGGCAGGTGCTTCCGGCCATGATCGTGATGGGTCTCGGCCTCTCGCTGACGGTGGCCCCGCTGACCGCGGCGATCCTCGGCGCGATCGACGAGGCGCACTCCGGCATCGCGTCGGCCGTCAACAACGCCGTCGCCAGGGTCGCCGGCCTGCTCGTCGTCGCGATGCTCTCGACGATCGTGGGCGGCACGCTGAACCTCGCCGGATTCCACAGCGCGGCCTGGGTGACAGCGAGCCTGCTCGTGCTCGGCGGCGTCGTGTCGTGGATCGGGATCCGCCGCAACCCCGCCGAGGAGGCGCAGGCGGCGAACGCCGCCGACGCACCCCGTTGACCGTGTCGGTGGCCCGGCGCAGACTGGGGGCACCGCCACGAAACCGGAGGATCATCGTGAGCACCACCCCTCTGCCCCCTGTCGTCGACGCCGCCACCTGGCGTCGTGAACTCGATGCGCTGCGCGTGCGGGAGAAGGCCGCGACCCGCGAGCTCGATTCGATCGCGGCGCAGCGTCGCCGCCTGCCCATGGTCGAGCTGCCCGAGTACACGCTGGTCGGCGCCGACGGCCCCGTGCGCCTCGCCGATGTCTTCGACGGGGCCTCTCAGCTGATCGTCTACAACCACATGTGGTCAGACGGCAACGAGTGGCAGTGCCCGGGCTGCACCGGATTCACCTCGCAGTTCACGCGGCTCGACGTGCTGGACCGGTACTACGACGCGCGCTTCGTGATCGTCAGCAACGGCCCGATCGAGGAGCTGCTCGCCTACCGCGAGCGGGTGGGCAACCGGATGCAGTGGTTCTCGAGCGCCGACAGCACGTTCGGCGCCGACATGGACGCCCCGCCGAACGCCGGCTTCGGCGTGAACGTCTTCCTGCGCGACGGAGACACCGTCTACCGGACATGGCACACGGAAGGCCGAGGCACCGAGCGCCTCAGTCATCTGCAGGGCCTGGTCGACCTTCTTCCCTACGGCCGCCAGGAGGAGTGGGAGGACTCCCCCGAGGGCTGGCCGCAGCATCCGACCTACAGCCAGGGCATGGGCTCGAAGGAGATCGGCGCGCTGTACGGGGCGGGGAGCTGATCCGCCGCCTGGCCGCGACGGCCGCCCTCGCTCTTCTCCTCACCCTGACCGGATGCTCGACGGACGCCCCCGGCGATATCGCCCTCCCGCCATCCGGTGCCGTGCCCGACTACCAGCTCGGCGGCGCGTATCCGCCCGCCGACGGAGTGGGCATCGTGGGCCGCGATCGCTCCGCCGATCCCGCAGACGGGGTGTACTCCATCTGTTACGTGAACGGCTTCCAGACCCAACCGGGAGAGCTCGAGTCCTGGACGCAGGATCTGCTGCTGCAGCGCGACGGCGACGTCGTGTACGACCCGGACTGGCCCGACGAGGCGCTGCTCGACACCTCGACGGCCGACCGGCGCGAGCGCATCGCGGCGACGGTCGGACCGTGGATCGACGGATGCGCGGATGCCGGCTTCGACGCCGTCGAGTTCGACAACCTCGACTCATACACGCGCTCCGACGGCGCACTCTCCCTCGACGACAACCTCGCACTCGCGGCGATGCTCGTCGACCGCGCACACGCCGCTGGTCTCGCCGCCGGGCAGAAGAACGCGGCAGAGGATGCGGCGGTCCTGCACGAGCAGGCGGGGTTCGACTTCGCGGTGACCGAGGAGTGCGCCGTGTACCGGGAGTGCCCGCGCTACACGGAGGTGTACGGCGGGCACGTCATCGACATCGAGTACGCCGACGAGCTGCCGCGATCGTTCGCCGAGATGTGCGCCGATGAGGAGTCCCCAGCATCGATGGTGCTGCGCGACCGCGACCTCGTCGCGCCGGACGACGAGGACTACGCGTTCGAGACCTGCTAGCCGGCGCTGTCGAGGAAGGCCCGCACCTCGGCGACGACGGGGTCGACCGTGGCCTCCGGCACGGCGTAGCCGCGCTCGGCGAGCCACTCGTCGTCGTAGAGCTTGTCGAGGTAGCCGCGCCCGTGATCGGGGAGCAGCACGACGACCACGTCGTCTTCGGTGAGGGCGGATGCCGTGCGGAGCGCGGCGACGACCGCCATGCCGCTGGAGCCGCCGACGAACAGCCCCTCCTCGGCGGCGAGGCGACGGGTCATCGCGAAGGACTCGGCGTCCGAGATCCGCTCGTACCCGTCGACGACGGAGGGGTCGAACGTCGAGGGCATGAAGTCCTCCCCCACGCCCTCCACGTGGTAGCCGTGGATCGGCCCGCCCGAGTAGATCGAGCCCTCGGGGTCGGCGCCGATGACCCTGACCCTGCCGTCGCTCGCCTGCTTGAGGTAGCGGCCGGTGCCGGTGATGGTGCCGCCGGTGCCGATGCCGGCGACGAAGTGGGTCACACGGCCGTCGGTGTCGCTCCAGATCTCCGGACCGGTGGTCTCGAAGTGCCCGCGCGGACCGTTCTGGTTCGCGAACTGGTTGGGGTTGAAGGCCCCGGGGATCTCCGCGGCCAGACGGGCGGCCACGCTGTAGTACGAGCGCGGATCGGTGGGCTCGACGCTGGTCGGCGTCACCACGACCTCGGCTCCGTAGCCGCGCAGGGTGGCGACCTTGGCACCGGCGAACTTGTCGGGGACGACGAACACCATCCGGTATCCGCGCTGCAGGGCGACGAGCGCGAGGCCGACGCCCGTGTTGCCGCTCGTGGCCTCGACGATCGTGCCTCCGGGCTTCAGCATGCCCTCGCGCTCGGCGGCGTCGATGATCGACGCGGCGATGCGGTCCTTGGCGGAGCTGCCGGGGTTGAAGTACTCGACCTTCGCGAGCACGGTCGGACGGATGCCTGCCGCGACGGCGTTCAGGCGGACGAGGGGCGTGTGGCCGACGAGTTCGGCGATGTGCTGGGCGTAGCGCACGGGAGTTTCCTGACGTTCAGGGGCGCGCGGCTGACGCGCGCGGTTGTGTGGGGTCGGTGGAGGCGAGCGGAGCGCTCAGCGACAACAACGACACGTCAGGGACACACCGGAACTGTAACCCGAGTCGGGTCCTGCCGCAAACCCGCGCGTCCGCGCCGCCCCGCGCACCCGCACGCGCCGTACGGAGACGACGGGATCAGCGACGCGAACGATCCAGGCCGAGAATCGGACCGGTGAGCGGAGCCGCGGTCTCCCCCGCGGGCCCTGGAGGCAGAGCCGGCAGCGCCGTGTCGCTCAGCCACGACTCGAACAGGCCGGCCAGCGGCATCCCGCTCACCGACTCGGCGAGCGCGACGAAGTCGGCCGTGACGGCGGTGGCGTAGGCGCGCGCCGAGGTCCACGCGCGCAGCACGCCGAAGAACGCCTCATCGCCGATCGTCAGCCGCAGCGCCTGCAGGGCGAGGGCGCCCCGCTTGTACACGCGGTCGTCGAACATCGCGTCGGCCCCGGGGTCGGCGAGCACGACATCCTGCTCCAGCTCGGCGAGGCGAGCGTGATGGGCGAGCGCCTTGGACTGCGCGCTCGGACCGCCCGACGCCTCCGACCAGATCCATTCGGCGTAGCAGGCGAAGCCCTCGTTGAGCCAGATGTCGCGCCAGCGGCGCAGACCCACGCTGTTGCCGAACCACTGGTGCGCGAGCTCGTGCGCGACGAGGCGCTCCAGCCCGTGCTCGCCGTCGATGTGGTTCGCGCCGAAGATCGCCATCGCCTGGGCTTCGAGGGGGATCTCCAGCTCGTCGGGGGTGACCACCACCGTGTACTCGCCGAAGGGATACGGTCCGAACGACCGCTCGAAGGTCGACATCATCGCCGCGAGGCCGTCGAAGTCCGCGTGCACGCGAGCCGCCAGCGCCCGGGGATAGAACAGCCGCCCCGCCACGTCGCCGAGCGGCATCCGCTCCTCGGTGTACTGGCCGATCTGCAGGGTCATCAGGTAGGTCGCGGTGGGCACGGGGATGTCGAACACCCACACGCCCCGACCTCGCGACACCGAGCGCGACGGCGGCACGGAGCCCACCACGGTGTACCCGGGGTCCGTCGTCACCCGCACCGCATAGGTCGCCTTGTCGTACGGCACGTCGTTGCAGGGGAACCAGGTGGCGGCGCCGGTCGGCTGCGAGGCGATCAGCAGCCCGTCTTCGAGCTCCTCCCACCCGAGGGCGCCCCATCGCGTGTGCCGCGGCTTCGGCGCACCGGCGTACTCGATCGTCGCCCGCACGACATCGCCGGCGGGCACCGTGCCGCCCAGCGCGACCTTGACCTTGCGATCGGTCTGGGTGAAGTTCGTCCGCGACTGCCCGTCGATGCGGACCTTCCTGACGCGCAGACCGACGAGGTCGAGCGCGAAGGCCGCGGTGTCCTGCTCGATGCGCACGTCGATCACCGCGGTGGCGGTGAGTCGATTCGTCGACAGCTTGTAGTCGAGATCGAGGTCGTAGTGCTCGACGCGGATGCGCGGGTCGCCGGAGTGCGGGGTGTAGGGGTCGACGTTCATCCGTCCGCCGCCTGGTAGGCGCGCACCGTCACGGCCCGCCACGGGCCGATCGGGTTGCCGCTCCAGCGACTCCCGGCGGGTACCGTCTCGCCCCGCATGACGAGGGATGCCGGCCCTACGGTCGCGTCGGCGGCGATGGTCGCCGCGGGCAGCACGACCGAGTGCGGGCCGAGGGTGGCACCCGATTCGAGGGTGACCGTGTCGATGCTCATCACACGATCATGGAACAGATGGGTCTGAACCACACAACCGCGGTTCACCGTCGCCCCGTCGCCGAGGCTCACGAGGTCGGGCTCGGGGAGCCAGTAGCTGTCGGTCCAGACGCCGTGGCCGATCTTCGCGCCGAGGCTGCGCAGCCAGACGACGAGGGCTGGGGTCCCCGCTGCCGCGGTGGCGAACCAGGGCGCCGCGACCATCTCGGTGAAGGTGTCGGCGACCTCGGTGCGCCACACGAAGCTGGACCAGAGCGGATGCTCGCCCGCTCTGATCGGTCCGACGAAAATCCACTTCGCCGCGGTCGTGATGGCGGCCGCGAACGCTCCGGCCGCGAGCAGGACGGCGCCGGACAGCAGGATCGCGATCGGCAGCCCCCAGGTCTCGGTGATCCAGGCGAGGCCGAGCAGCACGGCGAGTCCGAGGCCGCACGTGATGAACACCGGGAGGATGCGGCCGAGCTCCCACAGGCCGCGCGCCCACCGCAGCGACTGCCGCGGGCGGTAGGTGCGCTCGAGGTCGGAGTCGTTCACGACGCGACGCAACCGCACGGCCGGCGATCCGAGCCAGGACGAGCCCGCCTTCGCCCGCTCCGGAGCGACGGAGAGCACGGCGATCAGGCCGTCTTTCGGCACGCGGTGACCGGCGGCGGCCAGCCCGGAGTTGCCGAGGAAGGCGCGCTTGCCGATGCGCGCCTTCGCGATGCGCATCCATCCGCCGTTGAGCTCGTAGGTGCCGACCATGGTGTCGTCGGCGAGGAAGGCGCCGTCGTCGATCACGGTCATGCGGGGGATCAGCAGCACCGTCGACGCCTCGACCTCCCGGCCGACCTTCGCGCCGAGCATCCGCAGCCAGATCGGGGTGAACAGGCTGGAGTAGATCGGGAAGAGGAGGGTGCGGGCGGAGTCGAGCAGGCGCTCGGTGGTCCAGGCCTGCCAGGCCACCCGTCCGCGCACGGGGTGCACGCCCTCGGTCAGACCGATCGAGAGCACCCGCACGATGAGCAGCACCGCCGCCGCGAAGACCAGACCGGTCACGAGCACGGCCGGCACGAGCCACAGCGCGAGCGGCCCGATCGCCGCGGCCAGCGATTCCGAGCCGCGGATGCCGGCTGCCAGCACGAGGCCGCCGACCGCGAAGGCGAGGAACGGCAGCAGCCCCAGCAGCGCGGAGGAGCCGCCGTATGCCCACAGCCAGCGGCGGCGCTTCGGGGGAGCCTCCGGAGCGAACGGCATGCTCTTGCCGCCTACCCGCGCTGCGGGTGAACCGGCCCAGCGCTGCCTGGCGCGCACCCGCCCGAACACCGCGGAGCCAGGGGCGATCTCGGCCCCGCGCCCGATCTTCGTGCCGGGTGCGAGCGTGCTGCGTGCACCCACGGTGGCGTCGGCGCCGATCCGGATCTCGCCGATGCGCACGGTGTCGCCGTCGATCCAGTAGCCGGCGAGGTCGACCTCCGGCTCGATGGCCGCGCCTTCGCCGATGTGCAGCATCCCCGTCACCGGGGGGAGCGAATGGAGGTCGACGCCCTTGCCGATGCGGGCGCCGAGAGCACGGGCGTAGAAGATCACCCAGGGGGCGCCCGCGAGCCCGACCGCATCGACCTGATGCGACACCTGCTCGGCGAGCCACAGCCGCAGATGCACGCCGCCGCCGCGGGGGTAGTCGCCGCCGCGCACCCCGGCCAGCAGGAGCCGGGCGACGAGGGCCGACAGGGCCATCCGTCCGAAGGGGGTCACGAACACGAGGAGGCCGAGGAGGATCGCCCACCCCGGTGCGGTGGGGAGGAAGTCGAACCCTGGCACGAGCTGCAGCAGCCAGCTCGCCGTCAGCAGCCAGGTGATCCAGCGAGCCCCGGAGAGCATGAACAGCGGGATGCCGAGCAGCGTCTGCACCCACTGCATGCGCCGCGGCGTGGGGGCCGCAGCGGTCGCCGTGCGGACCTCCTGGTCGGTGGCGACCTCGTCGACGGCATCCGCCATCTGCCGCAGCCGCGGCAGGTCGTACACGTCGGCCATCGTGAACTCGGGGGCGCGCGTGCGGATGCGCGAGACCAGCTGCGCCGCGGCGAGTGATCCGCCGCCGAGCTGGAAGAAGTCGGCGTTCTCCTCGCTCGGGCGCATGCCGAGCACCGAGAACCACTGCTCGGCGAGCCACGCGGCCGTGCCGGACAGGGTCGAGTCCGCGGCATCCTGATCGACGAGAGGCCAGGGCAGAGCGGCCTTGTCCACCTTGCCCGAGGTGCGGACGGGCAGGTCGTCGACCACCGCGAGGAGCGGGATGAGCGGGGCGGGGAGGGCTTCGGCGAGCTGAGCGCGGGCGCGCTGCCGGTCGAAGCCCTCGGCGGGGACGACGTAGCCCACGAGCAGGGCGATGCCGGCATCCGTCCTGCGCACGGCGACCGCTGCCGCGGTGACGTCGTCGATGGCTTGGAGCGCCGCCTCGACCTCGCCGAGCTCGATGCGGCGTCCGCCGATCTTGACCTGATCGTCGACACGCCCCTGGAAGATCAGGCCCTCCGGGTCGGCGCGCACCATGTCGCCGGAGCGGTAGGCGCGGTCCCATCCGAGGGTGGGCATCGGAGCGTACTTCTCGGCATCCTTGGCCGGGTCGAGATAGCGGGCGAGGCCCACTCCCCCGATGATGAGCTCTCCGGCCTCGCCGTCGGCGACGAGCCGACCGTCGGCGTCGACGACCGCGAGCGCCCAGCCGTCGAGCGGCAGGCCGATGCGCACGGGGCCGTCGCCGTGCATGATCGTCGCACAGGCGACGACGGTCGCCTCCGTGGGGCCGTAGGTGTTCCACAGCTCGCGGCCGTCGCCGACCAGTCGGGCGACGAGCTCCGGCGGGCACGATTCGCCGCCGAAGATGAGCAGCCTCACGTTCTCGACCGTGTCCTGCGGCCACAGCGCCGCCAGCGTCGGGACCGTGGAGACCACGGTGATGCCGTGACCGATCAGCCAGGGACCGAGGTCCTCACCCGAGCGCACCAGGGCTCGCGGCGCGGGCACCAGGCAGGCGCCGTGCCGCCACGCCAGCCACATCTCCTCGCACGAGGCGTCGAAGGCGACCGAGAGACCCGCGAGCACGCGATCGCCGGGGCCGAGGGGCGCGTCCTGCAGGAACAGCCGGGCTTCGGCGTCGACGAAGGCCGCGGCCGATCGGTGCGAGACGGCCACGCCCTTCGGAGTGCCGGTCGAGCCCGAGGTGAAGATGATCCACGCGTCGTCATCAGGGGTCGGCGGGGCGACGACCGGCACGGCGGAGGTGCTGGGGTGCGGGTCGGCTCCCTCGAACAGGCCGCTCTCCCCCGCCGCATCCGCCGGCGTGAACACACCCCCGGCGCTGATCACGCCGCGCACCCGCGCCTCGCCGAACACGAGGTCGGCGCGCTCCTGCGGATCATCCGCGTCCACGGGCACATAGGCCGCGCCCGCCGCGAGGATCGACAGGATCGAGATGTACAGCGCACGCTCGCCCGACGGCATCCGCACGCCCACGCGGTCGCCGCGGCGCACACCCTGGTCGTGCAGACGCGCGGCCGTCACGTTGATGCGGGCGATGAGCTCGGCGTAGCTGATGGCGCCGGCCGCGTCTTCGATGGCGGAGGCATCGGGATGCCGGGCGGCGGTGTCGCGGAGGATGTCGATGAGCGTCCGGGGATCCGGCGCCTGGGCGGTGCGGTCGTAGCCCTGCTGCACGTCTGGCACTGTCGGTCTGTCGCTGTCTGCTGGCGCTGTCGGGTGGTCTCGCTCTCGCCCCGTCAGGAGGAGAGCAGCGCGATCAGCTGCGCCTTGGTCAGGCGCGAGTAGCCCGTGCGACCCGCCGCGCGGGCGCGGGCGCGCAGAGCCGTGACGGTGAGCGCATCGAGGTCGACGGATGCCGCGGCCTTCGGGATCGCCCGCCGAGCGGGCGTGGGCGTGGCCGGAGCGTTCGTGGGGGCCTTGGCCGGGGTCTTCACCGTCGCCTCGACCGCAGCCGTCTTCGCTGAGATCAGCCTCTTCTCGACCACATCCTTCTTCTCGACCACATCCTTCTTCTCGACCGGCTTCTTCTCAACCGGCTTCTCCGCGGCCTTCTTCTCGGCGGGCTTCTCGACCGACTTCTTCTTCTCGGCGGGCTTCTTCTCGACCGACTTCTTCTTCTCGACCGCTGCCGTCGCCGACGACGTCTTCTTCGCGATCTTCGCGGTCGCCTTCTCCAGGCGCGCGGTGGCCTCGACCGCGGCCTTCTCGACCTTGCGGGGCTTCTTCACGAGCTTCTTCTTGGACGGCTGCGCGGCATCCTTCGCGTCATCGACCAGCGCGCGCAGCTTCCTGCCGTCCTTCTTCGGGAGGGCCTTGCTCAGCTTCTTCGCGTCCTTCGCCGCGGCGGCGGCCGCATCGAGCGCCGCTTCTGCCGACTTCTGCGCCTTGGTCTTCTTGGCCATGGGGTCCTCACCATCCGATCGGGCGGCGCGGGGAGCCCGGGCCGCAGCGCGACACATGGTACTCGTGGCCGGTGAACAGCCGGAGAACTGCGGCGCCGAATGACAGCGATCACGCGGGAGGATGAGGCGGGAGGCGGCTCCTCCCCAGAAAGCCGCCACCCCGCTTCGTTTCTCGAGAGTCCCCAGTGTCGAGAAGCCTGACGAGCCGCGTGCGGGGGGCCTCGCGAACTCGTGACCTGGGTGACGATACTCCTCCGCAAGACTCAGGGAAAGAGGAAAAGCCTTCGAATTCGCTTGTTCCCTCAGGAAATCGATTCGAAGTCACTCAGAAAGCGGTTGCCCGACCTTCGGAATCCGCCGTTCGGTTGAACTCCTTTGACCTGCCGCGCGGATGTCGACCAGGATGTGGGTATGGGACGACTTGCACGCATCCGCTCACAGCTCGGGTCGGCGCAGGTATCGAGAACGTTCCTGAAGATCCATCGCTACTCCGATCCATGGGCGATC
This sequence comes from Microbacterium sp. LWH10-1.2, assembly GCF_038397765.1. NCBI lineage: Bacteria > Bacillati > Actinomycetota > Actinomycetes > Micrococcales > Microbacteriaceae > Microbacterium > Microbacterium sp. LWH10-1.2. The sequence goes on along the minus strand of NZ_CP151638.1, from coordinate 222,518 downwards.
AGCGCTTTCGTCATCGATGTGGGAAAGAAGTGGGTGCTGCTCGCCCGGACGGCCGATGGCGGCTTCTTCGACGGATACGCAGCAGTGCGTGTGAGCGATATCCACAAGGTCGGCAGAGACAAGTCGTTCGAAGGCCTCTTCGCGCAGACACGGCCGGAGTGGCCCCCGACTCGCCTCCCTCACACGGAGAGGGTCGATCTCGATCGCACCCGGTCCCTCCTGCGCGACTTCCCCCAACCGGGGGCGCTCATGGGTATCGAATCGACGAAGAGATCGTCCGCCACCTGGATCGGCGTCGCCGATCAGATCGTCGACGACTGGTTCTACCTCCATGAGGTGAAGCCGAATGCCCGCTGGCACAGACGTCCGCGCGGCTACCGCATCCGGAAGATCGTGATGTTGTACTCGGACTCGCACTACCTGCGGGGGCTGGCGGCGATCGCCGGGGACCCGCCCGCCTACGACGCCACGCCCGCGTAGTTCGCTCTGCGCTCTGGAACAGCCACGGTTCCCGGATAGTACGGCGCGATCCCTCCGGATGCCGTAGAGGAGACGCGAACGCTCGGGAGCACCAGGAGGCGGAACCCATATCGGTCGCGCTCAGTCCTTGCGCCCGCCGGGATGACGCAGCCAGAAGTAGAGCACTCCCAGCGGGATGAGCAGCCCGCCGATCCCGTAGACGAGGAACGGCACGAACCCGGCGGTGTGGTCGCCGAGCCAGCTGAAGTTCTGCCCGAAGAAGCCGGTGATGAACGTCAACGGCAGGAACACGGTGGCGAGCACGGTGAGGCGCTCCATCGTCGCGTTCTGCCGCACCCCGACGGCGGTCTGCTGGACCGTGATCACGGAGAGATTGGCCTCGAGGACGGTACCGAGCAGATCGCGCTGCGCCGCGACCTCCTCATTGATGAGGGTCAGATGATCGTGGACGTCGCGCAGATACGGCTGAAGCGCGGCCTGACGGGACGAGCGCTCGACGGAGGCCACCACTCCGAGCAGTGGATGCACCGCACGGTAGAAGTCGGTCGCCTCGCGGCGCAGCGAGTAGATCCGCTCCGTCGGCGCCGCGCTGCCGGAGAAGACGGTCGCCTCGATCTGGTCGATGTCGTGCTCGAGCCCCGCCACGACGGGGGCGTATCCGTCGACGACCTGGTCGAAGATCGCCCAGAGCACGGCATCCGTGCCCGCGGCGAGCAGGTCGGGCTGGAGTTCGAGACGCTGACGCGCACCGTGCAGCTCGCTCGCCACGCCCTGCCGGACGGTGATGACGAAGGTCGGCGCGACGAACACGCTGATCTCGCCGAATTCGACCTCCTCGGCCGCATCGTCGTAGCGCGCCGTGCGGACGATCACCAGCCGCGTGTCGTTCTCCGTGTACGTCTCGATCTTCGGACGCATGTGGAAGGTCTGCGTGTCTTCGATCGCCAGCTCGTGCAGGCCGAACGCCTCCCTCACCTCGGCGAGCTCGCCGGGTTCCGGCTCGTACAGACCCAACCACACGAAACCGTCCTGGTCTCCCAGCGCGGCGGCTTCCCGCACGCCCAGCGGTCCCTCGCCCTGACGCCGCCCGTGTAGATAGCGGGCGCAGTCGACGATCATCGGGCACCCGCGAAGACGGGATCCGTCACGCGCTCGCACGTGTCCGTCATGAGCCGCTCCTTTTCAGCGGTCGCGGAGGTCGCGGCAGCGCGTTCGTCTCGGTCGTTGCTGACATTGTGCGCTTCTGCGGGGGTCTGCGCGAGCGCAGTCGCGTGAATCGCGCGGGAACAGTCGGTGTTCGACCTCAGTCGCGTCCGCGAAGCCGCGACGTGTGGCGCTCCTGCAGCAACGTCGCGCGGGTGAGGAACCTCTCCACGGCATCGAGCTCGGCATCGGTGAAGTCGCGGGTGACGGCATCCGTGCTCTCCTCGACCAGCGGACCGATCATCTCCCACGTGCGCCGCCGCGCGGCATCCGTGGCCTCGACCACGACTTTGCGCCGGTCATCCGGGTGCGGGGTGCGCTGAACGTATCCTGCTCGTTCCAGGCGGTCGAGCATCGTCGTGACGCTCCCCGTCGTGAGCCCCAATCGGTCGGCGATGATCCGCGGGGTGATCTCCTCCTGCGCGCCGATGAGCACTTCGAGGCAGCGCAGGTCCGTGCCGTTGACGCCGAGCAGCCGCGCCATCTGGCGGTCGAAGTCGTCGACGGCGGCCTGATACTTCTGCATGGCGGCGCCGACCTGTTGTTCCTTGACACTCAAACTACTTGACATTCAAGGCTTCCTTCGCTCATGATTGCTTGACGATCAAGATACCAAGGAGGAAGAGTCATGACCAAGGCGCTCATCATCGGTGGCGGCATCGCCGGCCCCACGCTTGCCGTCGCCCTGCGGAGGATCGGCATGGAGGCGGAGGTGTTCGAGCAGCTCCCGCCGGACGCCGACCAGCGCGGGTCGTGGATCAACTTCCAGGCGAACGGCCTCGATGCTCTGCGCGCCGTCGGGCTCGAGAGCTGGGTCGCCGAGATCGGCTACCCCGTCGACACGATCAGCTTCGTGAACGGACGAGGGCGCTCGCTCGGGCAGATGCCGATGGCCTTCCGCCGCCCCGACGGACTCACCTCGCTCATGATGCCCCGGGCGCGGCTGTTCGTCGCACTGGCCGAGGCTGCGCGTCACCACGGCATCCCCGTCCACCACGACAAGCGTCTGATCGACGCGCGCGACACGGGCGACGGCGTCATCGCGCGCTTCGCGGACGGCACCGAGGCCACCGGCGACATCCTCATCGGAGCCGACGGCATCCACTCCACCGTGCGGCGCCTCATCGATCCCACGGCTCCCGTGCCTCGCTACGTGCCTGTGCTCAACACCGGCGGGTACATCCCGGGCTTCACGGTGGATGCACCACCGCAGGACTTCCGGATGCAGTTCGGCACGAGGTGCTTCTTCGCCTGGATGAACACCCCCGACGGAGGAACGCTCTGGTTCGCGAACCCGCCGATGAAGGACGAGCCCGCCCGCGGGCAGCTGTCCGGGATGAGCGACGGGCAATGGCGGACCTGGCTGCACGAGCTGATGGACGGAGATGCCGGCCCGTCCTCCGCGATCATCGACGCGGCGCCGGGGCCGATCCAGGGCTGGGCGACCTACGACATGCCCGTGGTGAAGAGGTGGCACGACGGATCCCGCATGGCCATCATCGGCGACGCCGCTCACGCCACCTCTCCCGCAGCCGGTCAGGGCGCATCCATGTCGCTGGAGGATGCCGTGATCCTCGCCCAGTGCCTGCGCGACTGCCCGACCACCGCATCGGCGTTCGCGACGTTCCAGTCGCTGCGTCAGACCCGCGTCGAGAAGATCGTCGAGATCGGGCACCGCTCATCGTCCGACAAGGCCGCGGGGCCGGTCATGCGCGTGCTCCGCGACCTGATCCTCCCCGGGAAGTTCCGCGCCGCGGCGAAGGACGGCGGCGAGGCGATGATGTGGTTGCAGGGCCACCACATCGACTTCGACGAGCGGGTGGTGCCGGCGAGCGTCACTCCGTGATCGGAGGGTGCGGCAGCGAGCGGGCGAACGCCGCGATGTCATCGGCGAGGAGGGCCGGCTCCTCGTGCGGTGCGAAGTGGCCGCCCCGCGGCATCCGCGTGTATCGCACGAGGTCGTAGGTGCGCTCGATCCACCGTCGAGGCGGCGAGGCGATGTCGTGCGGGAAGAGAGCGACGGCGGTCGGCACCCGCACCCGTTCGATGCGCGACGTCAGCCCCGACGCATGCTCGTAGTAGGCCCGGAACGACGTGCCGATCGAGTTGGTGAACCAGTACACGGACGCGAGCGTCAGCAGGTAGTCGTCGCTGAACCGGGAGGAGACATCGCCATCGCAGTCGCTCCACGCACGATGCTTCTCCAAGATCCACGACAGCAGTCCGACCGGAGAGTCCGACACCGCGGGCGCCAGCGTCAGCGGGCGGGTCTGCTGCTGATGCTGATACGCGCCCTCGGTCCTCAGCCACTCCTGCACCCGTTCGAGATGGGCCTCCTCTTCGGGCGTGATCGTCTCCTCATCGATGTGCGCCGGAGGTGCCACCGCAGGCAGATGGATGCCGACCACCTCGTCGGGATACGCCTGCGCGAGTCGAGAGGTGATCCCCGCCCCGAGATCGCCGCCATGGGCGAGGTAGCGGGGAAAACCGAGATGCCGCGTCATCAGCGCGTGCCAGAGTTCGTGCGTCTGCTCGCCGAGCCTGGGACGCTGCGGCGAGAACGGCAGACCGGGAAGCGCCGGCACGATCACGGGGGCGGCGTCTGCAGAGTCTCCCCCGAAGAGAGACGGCGTCGCCAGGCGTCGCGCGACGTCGACGAGCTCGAGCGCCGTGCTCGGCCAGCCGTTCGTGAGCAGCACGGGGACGCCGGAACCTCCGGGCTCGGGATCGAAGCGAAGGTACGCGACGGACGCGCCGTCGATGTCTGCGCGTCGCCAGGGCAGCGCGTCGATGCGCTGTTGCTGAACGCGCCAGTCGAAGCCGTTCAGCCATACGTCGACGAGCCGGCGGAGCTCATCCTGATCGGTGCCCGCATCCCAGCCCTGCACAGGCCACGGCTCCGGCCAGCGCGTCGCACGAAGTCGCCGGCGCAGGTCATCGAGATCGTTCTCACTGACCTCTAGGGGTGACATTCCGGGCATGGGGAGACCTCTTCCGAGACGGCGGCGGTGCAGTCCCGACGCTACCCCGGTGCACCGACACCGGGCCCGTCGGGTGGCGCCCTCGGGTCTCGGAAATGAAGAAAGACCTCTACATCGTGGAGGTCTTTCTTCATTTGGCGGTGACGGTGCGATCTGAAACCAGCGTAAGTGCTCCGCGACGGCGGGCACCTCGCCCTGAATTCCCGAAATCACGCGGATTCTCAATCACATGCGTCGTGCTGAGCCCCCATGCGTCGTGCTGAGCCGCGTTCAATCACAGGCGCTATTGTCACAATGTTGTCGCCGTGGCTCGTCTGGCAGGCGGCGAAGCCAGCGGAAGCTAGTCGACCATGACTACATGGCTTGGAGTTCGCATACGACGGCACCAGCTCGTTGTTCCCGACCGCCTTCCGTATCGACTCGAGGCTGTGTCCGACCGCTACGGCCGCATCCGGCAACGTCAGCGCCAATCGAAACCGTTGCTGCCCCAGCACAGCCGCGAATTCCTGGCGCACGACACGACGAACTACGTCTGCGATCAAGCTGTCCATGCCGTTGGGGGGGTAGCGAAGCCGACACGGTGCCTGCATGAATCTTGGAGACCGTTGCCCGGGCATGACGTGTGTGTGCGATCAGCGGCGCCGCGGCGTTGTCCTCGGCGTGATTCGCATCACGTTCGGCGCAATCCCGGATCTGGCCCTCATAATCTCACATTGGACATTGAAGGCAGGACTCGGCCCGGATTGGTATTGCTGCGGACTCTCTGCGTACTCAGCAACTACAGTCAAGCGACCTATCACCCATTCGTCGAGGTCGTCGGGAGGTGTGCCTGTACTCGAGGTTCGTAGAGGCGTTGACGCCCCTCCCCCTTGTTTGGGTATGTGTCGGCGCCTCGGCTTGCGGCATCACGTGGGAGTGGCCATGCTGTCCTCATGACGCTCTGGCCCGAGTGGATGCTATTCACCTCTGAGAAGGCGTCCCACCCCGACTTCCCTTACCAGGGAGGAAACACCCGTATCGATGCAGCATCGGATGTGATGACCGCGATTGCCGGAGTCACTCTCCGGGGTCCGGAGGAAGGTGTTGTCTGGCGGGGACAGGCTGACGCTCAATGGAGGTTGGTTTCCAAAGCGGGCCGGGAGGGGCTCAGTGCTGAGCAGATGCACGAGACCGAGCGCGCGATGATCCGGAAGGCTCGACGACTCGGCGTCGACGGAGCCCAGCGCATGGGAGATTGGGAGATTCTCGCTCGCCTTCGACACCATGGTGCGGTCACTCGGCTGATTGACTGCACGACTGACCCGTTCGTCGCCCTTTGGTTCCTCTGTGACGACGACTCCAGCGATGAGACCGGACGGACTGTACGCCGACAGGATGGCGTCCTCCTGGCGATGAGGCGTCAGCAGTTCACCGAGATCGATCGTCCCTACAGCGCCGACACTTATGAAGCTGCGTTTGACGGGTCCCACGACCCAGCACGGATGCTCTACGCGACACCGCCAATCGATGCTCGGATAGCAGCGCAGCGAGGTGTCTTCGTTTTCAACAGCGACCCCAGGGCCTCTGGCGAGTGGCCGGAATCAGAGCTCGGCGAGCTATCACCACCGTCCCAGACATGGGCATCGTCTCCGCACCATCGGCTAGCCAAGCTCTGCGGGCCGATGGGAATCGCCAACGAGCGCGGTCGGAGGCAAACAGTCTTCCCGGACATCATTGCGATCACGGTGAAGGAGCAAGTCAAGCCGATTCTCCTCGCGATGCTGCAGCGCAATTTCGGCTTCACCCGGGACACGATGTTCCCGGACTTCGCCGGGATGGGGCAGTATTCGTCCGCGGTCGGAGTCTGATCACCAGTTGCGGCTGAGGATGCCAAGGCCGGGCAGTGGTGCGTCGGCTCCGCGTTCGTTGTTGCACTCGGCGTGGGAGTGGCGGGCGTACGCGGGGGTCATGCTGCAGCTCCGGATAGTCCCTGACTGGGTAGAAGTGGTCGAGGTTGTGGGAGTCGGGTGCGCTGTTCGCAGGGACCGCGTAGTTGATGCGCATGCCGCAGAGCCAGCAGTTCGCCTGGTGCCTGGTGTCGGGTCAGCGTCGAGATGCTTCCCCGCCTCGTAGAAACTCCGTGCGGAACTGGGTTCATGCGCGGGTTGATACGCGCCGTCCGCTCATGCCATCAGGTGTCCCCTCTGCTGAGCGCCCCTCCGAAGGCGCGCTTCCAGATGATGTGGGCGAGGATGCTGAGGCTTATGCCGGCGGCGATCCCTAGTGTGACTCTCATCGCACCTCCTTCGCGTGTCGAGGTGACGGCGTGTCAGTGGTTCCCAGGATCATGTGTGGCGTACCGAAGCGCTGGGCTGAGGGCGAAAGGAGACACCATGGCAGAGGAAACGAAGAGCGTGAACGCAAGTTATGCGCGGCAGACGGCGCAGGTCGCTCTGTACGACGTGATCACTGACGCGGTTGCGGAGGTGCGGGAAAGTGAGTATTCACTCACCCGCCAGTCTGGGCGCATCAGAGAGCTCGCTCACGCATTCCGCCTGATCGATGGCGGCCCGCAGGCTGGCGGCGTAGACGTCACCGTTTCGAAGTGATGCGTGTGGGCGGCCGATGCTGGGTGGCGGCCGCTCTATTGGATTGGTAGAGCTGTACACGACGAACGCCCCGATCATATGGTGCGGGGCGTTCCTCAGTTCTGTCTAACTATGACATTGGGGAGTGACAACGGAACGCTTTCAAACACGACACGCCGTCGAGACATGAGGAGGGATCATCGTCCCGTCCGACCGCACGAAAGAACCACACCGCGCAACTCGTCTCGAGCCGCAAAGAAGCTGGATTTGCAAGCACAACTTGACAGAAACGGCGCGCGCACTTCCACTAGGGACGTCAGAGTCCAGAAACTTGCTTCAATAGCGCCCTCAACTCCCTGATCTCCTGATCAGAGACCAGCTCGCCACGAGCCTTGAAAGTCTCCTCGGCCGATTCGAGCTTTCCTGCCATCGCCGCGAATTTCTCGCCCATCCACTCGACGGCGCTGTCAATCTCGTCGATCGCAGCATCGAACTCTGCGGTGTCCCCAGGCATCTTCGGGGAGAGCCGATGCTTGGCGTATGCATGGACATACAAGTTGGCGATCTCCCCACGGGCCCAGAGCCGCGCGACCGCCGCCTCTCGCCGCACGTCCGACAGCGCGATCCGCGCGATCCTCTTCCTGGCTTCGCGACGAGACACCTCCGAGTACGGCATCTTCCGATGTGTAGCTGTGATCTTGTCGCCCACTAGCGCCGCTGTGACAGAGAGGAGGGGCGTCAGGAAGACGGTACTGACACCGAGGTTCAGCGCATTCTCTGCCATAAACGTACCGACGGGTCCAACCTCCGTTCCAGTCGCACCTCGAAGTGCAATGCCGAATCCGAGGAAGAGCCCGAGGCAATTCACAATGAAGATGACGGCGTAGGCCATCCGGAGGTTGCCGTTCGTCGAATAGCTTCGCTTCCTGGCCAGCTGACGCGACATGAAGCGTCCCTCGACCACCAACGCGAGCATCACTACGGGCATCACCTGCGCCAGCAGCGCCCAATAGTCGGCTCTCGATTCCACACTCCGACAATAGCCATTCCGAGGATCACTAGATCTCCGTATCACTATCCCCTACGCCGCGTCGAGGGCGCCCGAGATGCTGCCGTGCGGCCTGCGCGGCCCTGACCTGCAGCACCTCCGATCGACGGAACGGCGTCGTCCGGAATCCTGCAATGTAGATCGTGCCCACGGCGCGCGGAGAACGCCGTCATGGTCGGGACCGTGATCCTGTCGGCACGCCGAAGACGCGCGAGCGGCGATCAGTCCCGTAACCGGCGGCGATGACTCTCGACACGTACGCCGACCCGTTCTACGACGACCGCGACGACGTCGCAATCGCTCTCGATGAGGCTCGAAGCGCGGCGATTGTTGTCACCTAGTTGTCACCGGGCATGAAGAAAGCCCGCCCTCCCCAGTGTTTTCTAGGGAGAACGGGCTTCTGAAGTGGCGGTGACGGTGGGATTTGAACCCACGGTAGGGGGTTACCCTACACAACTTTTCGAGAGTTGCACCTTCGGCCGCTCGGACACGTCACCGCGGACTAGCTTACGCGAGACGCCGCCCGGGCGCGAATCGAGCGGTCGGGCGCCCGTCGACTTCCCGTGCTCTCGCCGAGTGCACGGGACGTTCGCGCCAACGAGCCGTGCACTCGGCGACTTCACGTGAAGTCGACACGGCACGACGCGACGCGACGCGACCCGGCTCACCAGGTGGCGGCGAGCTCCGCGTGGGTGCGCAGGATGTCCTCGGTCGTTCCTGCGGGGGCGCGGCCGATGCCGCACTCCGTCGCCACGCCGAACCCGGGAGCGAAGCGCTGCGCGGCGGCAATGCGCCGGGAGGCTCCGCCGACGCCGTCCTCGCGGTGCACGAGCCCGAGGTACAGCTCGCCGTCGTACGACAGGCCGGCGAGCGGTGCCAAGTACGCCTCGTCGTCACGCTCGATCGGCACGGGAAGGTGCAGCCAGGTCAGATCCCGCGCGGATGCCGCGGTCACGGCGTTCGCGTAGCGCACGAGGTTCGCGGCATCCGTCGGCTCCACGAAGTGCTTCTCCCCCGCGTCGCCGTAGCAGAGGTGCACGCCGACCTCGACGTCGGCGGGCACGGCATCCACCAGCGCAGCCAGTCGCGACACGAGACCGTCGAAGGCGTCGCCCGGCCACCACGCCTCCATGACCTTGCCGTAGCCGGCCGCGCGCTCGATGATGCCCATCTCGCTCGCGACGTCCCACTGGATCGCCAGGTCGTCGTGCGGGATCGCCGCGAGGATCTCGTCGACCTCGCCCAGGATCGCCGCCGTGTACACGGGCTCGATCGCCGCCCGGTCGTCGCCCGAGAAGAACGAGGAGATCACCGCGAGCGGGGTCGGCAGCGACACCTGGAACCGGGTGCCCTCGGCGATCTCCCCCGCCGCACGGAGACGAGAGAACACCACGTAGGAGTCGATCGCCGCAGACGCGTAGCCGAGGGCGGGCAGGCGGATGCCGGCGGCATCCGTTCCCTGGGCGATCCGCAGCGGCCTGGCGTCGATCCCTGCACGGAATGGAATCGGCTCGTCGCCGACCCGCTCGATGCCCTCGGCCTGGCCGAGCACGTCGGGCTGGAACATGATCCAGTGGAACCTCGTGCCGACCTCCCCGTCGGGCAGACGGCGCAGCCGCCGTCCGAGGATCGCGGATGCCGTGCGCATCGTGGTCTCGGCATCGTCGTAGTTCACGCTGCCCACGAGGTGGGCGCCCTGCGGCTGAGTCATTTTTCCAGGCTATCGGCGCCTGCGAGCGACGGATGCCGCGAGTTAGGATTGCCTAAGCGAGAACCGAGGAGGACGCGGCATGGGCTACATCACGTCTGAGGCACTGGCCGAGACCGGCTACGTCGTGCTCGACGACCACGACCAGTCGTCCGACCCCGCCGAGTGGCTCGATCTCGAGTACGTGCCGTGGCGCTCGTCGGGGATCACGCGCTTCGCCCCGCTCGCGAGCTTCGCCGGCGACGTCGAGTGCAACGGTTTCTGGAACCACACCCCTCCACGCCCCGACAAGGACGGGGTGTGGGTCGCCTCGCAGGTCGCCCTCGCCCCCGTGCTGCACCGCCGCGCCATCGAGCCCGGCGCCGGCGTCGGACGATGCCGCGTGATCGAGCTGCAGCCCAACGAGTACGCCGACGCGATCTACAACCTCCATCAGGACGACAACAACCGCCTCAACGACGAGGGCACCGGCTGGGTGGTCCGCGGCTTCTTCAACCTCTCTGACGACGCCGACTCCCTGCTCATCCTGCGCTCCGACCGCTTCGACCCCGCCACCGAGATCCGCCTGCCGCTCCGCGAGGGCTCCCGGATCATCGTCGACACCCAGCGCTTCTGGCATGCGGTGTGGCACCGCGGCGTCGCCCCGCGCTTCGCCCTGATCACGTCGTGGACCTCGGGCCCAGAGCTCGACGCCTACATCGCGGCGAACCACGGCGACCCGCATCCGCCGACCGTCGACCTGGATGCGTCGGTCGTGGAGGAGGCGCAGGTCGAGCTGCACCGCCGCATCGAGGAGCGCCGCCGCGCCTTCGAGGCGATGGGCGTCGTCATGGAACCCCGCGCCGACCTCGCTCCCTGACCCGTCCCGAATCTTCGGTCACGCTTCGTGCGACCTCAGACCGTGCGGCCACCCTCGAGCCGGACGACGCGGTCGACCGTGCCCGCAGGCGGGGCGACGTGCGAGATGAGCAGCACCGACTGCTCCCCCGCGGCGCGCAGCAGATCCCGCAGCAGCGCATCTGATGCCGCGGGGTCCACGCCAGCGGTCGGCTCATCCAGCACGAGCACCGGGAAGCCCCGGAGCAGCGCCCGCGCGAGTGCGATCCGCTGGGCCTGACCGCCGGACACCAGCGCACCGCGGTCCCCGACCCGAGCGTCGAGCCCTCCACGCTCGGCCACCCACGCTCCGAGATCGACCCTGTCGAGGACGTCGAGCAGCTCGGCATCCGTCGCCGTGTCCCTCGCGAACAGCAGGTTCTGCCTGAGGTCTTCGTCGAACAGCTGCGGGCTCTGCTCGCACAGGCCGATGGTCCGGCGCAGCGCTGCGCCCGAGAGCGACGAGGCGTCCATGCCGTCGAGGGCATACTCGCCCTCGACGCGGAGGAAGCCGACGAGCACGGCGGCCAGAGAGCTCTTGCCCGCACCGCTCGGGCCCGAGACGAGCACCCGCTCCCCCGGGGCGAGATCGAGGTCGACCCCCGCGAGCGCGACGGCCCCGCCCGGCCAGTGCGCGCGAGCTCCGCGGAGCCTCAGCGTCGGCACCCCGCCGAAGTCGGCATCCGCTCCGTCATCCGAGCGGAGCTCTCGCGGCGCCTCATCCGGGAGGACATCGGCGATGCGCTGGGCGCTCGCCCTGACGCTCCGCCACGACGACGCGGCGATCGGCACGGCCCCGAAGATCTCGAACACCACCATCGGCACCAGCACGACGACGGCCAGCCACGGCCCGTCGATCGCCCCGGAGAGGATGCCGGGAGCCGCGACCGCCAGCGCCCACGCGGATGCCGCTCCGGCCGCGACCGACACCACGCCGGCCGCGATCGCCTGAGCGAGGGACGCACGGCCGACCGCACGGCGCAGGGCCCGATCGGCATCCGCGATGCGCCCGCGTGCCTGCTCCTCCGCGCCGTAGGCGATCAGCACGTCGAGGCCACCGAAGTAGTCGACCAGGGCGGCCGACAGATCCGCTCGACGCGACGACAGCGACGCCTCCGCACGCGAGCCGAACAGCCATCCGAGCCCCACGGCGGCGCCCGCCGCGATCAGCAGGCACGCGGCGAGCGCGAGCGCGGCGGGCGGCGAGATGATCGCCACGACCCCGACGGCGCCGACCGCGACCACCCCGGCGACCGCCAACGGCTGGACCACGCGCAGCGGGAGATTCTGCAGGTTCTCGACGTCGTCGACCAGCGCGGAGAGCACCCGGCCGTGATCGGTGCCGCCGAGGCCAGCGGGCGACAACGGGATCAATCGCCGCACCAGATCCGAACGGGTGCGGGCGAGCTGGCGGAGGGCCGCATCGTGCCCGGTCAGACGTTCGAGGTAGCGCGTCACCGCGCGGGAGACCGCGAAGAAGCGCACGCCGACCACCGCGATCGACAGCGGCACCAGAGAGTCCACGATCGAGGCGCTGACGATCAGCCAGCCGCTCACCGCGAGCAGGCTCACCGCGGCGGCCGCCGACAGCACGCCCCAGACGAGGCCGGGGAGGAAGCGGAGGAACGGCGGCTGGGCCCGCCGCAGGATCGCGGACACGGAGGCGCCGGTCATGCGTCCACCCCCAGGTCGACGACGCGGTCGGCGATGTCGCGGGCCGATCGACGGTGCGAGACGAGCAGGATCGTCGCCCCGGCATCCGCGCGCTCGCGCAGGCTCGTCCACAGCCGTGCCTCCGTGTCGGGGTCGAGGGCGCTGGAGGGCTCGTCGAGCGCGAGGACCCGGTGGGCGCCGCGCGCGTGCCGATACAGAGCCCTGGCCACGGCCACCCGCTGCGCCTGCCCTCCGGAGAGCCCGCTGCCCTGCACGCCGAGCTCCCGGTCAGGGTCGAGCGCTCCGGCGCAGGCCGCGGCGAGGGCGGAGCGGATGCCGTCGGCATCCGGCTCCCGATCGCCGAGGGCCACGTTCGCGGCGATGGTCCCGCGGCTCAGCTGCGGCCGCTGCCCCGACCAGGCGAGCCAGTCGGCGGGGCTCAGGTGACGGACGTCCGCGCCCCCGAACGCCGCAGAGCCGTCGAACGGGACCGCTCCGCGGAGCGCCGCGAGCAGGCTCGACTTGCCCGCTCCGCTCGGCCCCTCGATGAGCGTGATGGTTCCGGGCTCTGCGGTGAAGGAGACGGGCGCGAGATCGCGCACGCGCAGGTCCTCGACGACGAGGTGCGCGGGCGCGGCGGTCCGTAACTCCTCAAAAACGGCCCGTTCGCCGCTCTCCAGGCCGTCTCCGCGTCGATCCAGCCAGGTTTGTGAGGAGTTGTGAACCGGGCGAGGGCCTCCCCCCGCATGCGCTCCCGGTTCTCCGGAGTTCTGGCGCGCCCCCACCGCAGCACCGGCGACCGACGCACCGGCTGTCGCGGCACCGGCTCCCGCAGCACCGGCTCCCGCAGCACCGGCCGCGTCGAGCACCTCGAACACGTCCTCCGTGGCGGCGACGCCCTCGGCCGCGGCGTGGAACTGCACGCCGACCTGACGGATCGGCAGGAACGCCTCGGGCGCGAGGAGCAGCACGAACAGTCCGACCTCGAGCGACAGGTCGCCCGCGAGCAGCCGGAACCCGATCGACACCGCGATCAGGGCCACGGCCAGCGACGCGAGCAGCTCCATCGCGAAACCCGAGAGGAAGGAGAACCGCAGCACCTTCATGGTCTCGCGGCGGTAGTCGTCTGCCGTCGCCTCGATGCGGTCGGCCGCACGCCGGTCGCGTCCGAACAGCCGCAGCGTCGACAGCCCCTGCACGGTGTCGGCGAACCGCACGGCGAGGGTCTGGAGCGTCTGCCACTGGCGGCGCTGCACGGTGCGCGTCGCCATGCCGATGAGCACGAGGAACAGCGGGATCAGCGGGAGCGTGATGATCGCGGTGAGGCCGCTGAGCCAGTCCTGCCACCACATGACGGCGACGAGCACCGGGGTCGCGATCACCGTCAGCACGAGCTGCGGGATGTACCGCGCGAAGTACGCGTCCAGAGCCTCGAGCCCGTGCCCCGCGGTGACCGCGAGAGAGGCGCGGTTGCGGTGTGCGAGCCACCCGGGTCCGAGCCGCCCCACCGCGGAGATCAGCGCGGCCCGCAGCTGCGCACCCGTCGCCGCCGCGGCGCGCGTGCCCGCGGCGTCCGACGCGGCGATCAGCAGTCCGCGGATGCCGGCGAGCCCGAGCAGCCACAGGATCGACGCCGTCACGTCGCGCCCCGCGACGGCGCCGGTGACGGCATCCGTCAGCATCCACGCGAACGCGACCGTGACCGCCGTCTGCGCCACGCCGATCAGCGCGGATGCCGCGACGAACACCCGTGCGGCACTCGCGTACCGCAGCAGACGGGGGTCGAGGGGCTTCACGCGTGCGCCGGAGCCGCCTCGATGTGACTGCGCCGGACGCGCTTGCGGAACACCCAGTACGTCCAGCCCTGGTAGAGCAGCACGAGCGGCATCGCGACCAGTGCGGTCCAGCTCATGATCTGCAGCGTGTACGGGGTGCTCGACGCGTTCTCGATCGTGAGGCTGTACGCCGGGTCGATGGTCGACGGCATCACGTACGGGAACAGCGCGCCGAACAGCATCACGACCGCACCGGCCACGGTCACCGCGGCGGCGGCGAACGCCCAGCCGTCGCGTCCGCGGAGCGAGAAGACGACTGCTCCGATGAGAGCGACCGCGGCGAGAGCGCCGCATCCGATCACCATCCACAGCAGCGGCGCCTCCCGCCCTGCCGCCATGACGATCGTCCAGACGACCGTGCCGGCCGCGGCGAGGATCGTGGGCACCGCCGCGAGGCGGACCAGACGACGCGCATCCTCGTGCACCTGCGCGTCGGTCTTCAGGGCGACGAACAGCACGCCGTGCAGGAAGAACAGCAGCAGCGTCGTCACGCCGACGAGCAGCGCGTACGGGTTCAGCAGCGACAGCAGCCCGCCGACGAAGATGTGGTTCTCATCGAGGGCGACGCCCTGCACGATGTTGCCGAAGGCCACGCCCCACAGGAGCGCGGGGACGACGGAGCCGATCACGATCATCCGGTCGAAGCCGCGCTTCCACTTCAGCGAGTCGCGCTGGTGCCGGTACTCGAACGAGACCCCGCGGAGGATGAGCGCGAGCAGGATCAGCAGGAGCGGGAGGTAGAAGCCGCTGAACAGCGTCGCGTACCACTCGGGGAACGAGGCGAACAGGCAGGCGCCGGCGACGATGACCCAGGTCTCGTTGAGATCCCACACGGGGCCGATGGTGTTGATCACCTGACGGCGGGAGACGTCGTCCTTGCCGAGGAACGGCAGCGACATACCCACGCCGAAGTCGAATCCGTCGAGCACGAAGTAGCCGACGAAGAAGAAGGCGACGATCCAGAACCAGAGGTATTCCACGGTCTTCTCCTTTCTCTCAGTAGACGACAGACGACAGCTGGGCCGTCTCCTCGTGGGGCTGCTCTGTGGTGTCGGGGCCCTTCTGCGCGGCCTTCACGATGAGTCGGATCTCGACGACGGCGAGCGCCGCGTAGATCGCCGTGAAAGCGATCAGCGAGATGAGCACCTCGACGCCCGAGACGCCCGGCGAGACGCCGTCCTGCGTGGTCATGAGCCCGAACACGATCCAGGGCTGCCTGCCCATCTCGGTGAAGACCCAGCCCATGATGTTGGCGACGAGCGCGAGGGGGAACGACCAGATCGCGAGCTTCCACATCCAGGGAGCCGGGGGCTTCTTGGCGCCCTTGCGGGTCAGCCAGAGGCCGACGACGGCGACGAGCGCTGCGGCCATGCCGAGGCCGATCATCCAGCGGAACGCCCAGTACGTGACCCACAGGATCGGGGCGAACTCGGTCAGCCCGGTGTCGGCGAAGGTCGTCGCGTACTCGGCGTTGAGATCGTTGATGCCGTGCACGCAGGCGTCGAACGTGTGCGTCGACAGCAGCGACAGCAGGTACGGCACGCGGATGGAGAACAGCTCGGAGCTGCCGTCGGGGGTGCCCAGCGTGAACAGGCTGAACGAGGCGTCAGGGCCGCAGACCGTGTTGAACGTGGCCTCGGCCGCCGCCATCTTCATCGGCTGCGCGGCGTACATCGCGAGGCCCAGCTGGTCGCCCGTGAGCACGACGCCGGCGGTCGAGACGATCATCGCCCACAGACCGAACTTGAGCGAGATGCGCATGGTGTCGAAGTGCTGGCCGCGTGCGAGGTGCCAGGCCGAGACCGAGATCACGACGCCGGCGGCGAACATCAGGGCGCCGAAGATCGTGTGCGGGAAGGCGGCGAGCGCGACCGGGTTGGTCAGCAGCGCCCAGAAGTCGGTGAGCTCCGCCCGGTTCGTCTCGGGGTTGAAGGTGTAGCCGACCGGGTTCTGCATGAACGCGTTGGCGGCGATGATGAAGTACGCCGACAGGATGCTGCCGATCGAGACGCACCAGATGGTGGCCAGGTGCAGCTTCTGCGGGAGCTTGTCCCAGCCGAAGATCCACAGCCCGATGAAGGTCGCCTCGAAGAAGAAGGCGAGCAGCCCCTCGAAGGCCAGCGGGGCGCCGAACACGTCGCCGACGAAGCGGGAGTAGTCCGACCAGTTCATGCCGAACTGGAACTCCTGCACGATGCCGGTGACCACGCCCATGGCGAAGTTGATCAGGAAGATCTTGCCGAAGAAGCGGGTCAGGTGCAGGTACTGGACCTTGCCGGTGCGCACCCACGCGGTCTGGAAGATCGCCGCGACCAGCGCCATGCCGATCGTCAGCGGCACGAACAGGTAGTGGTAGACGGTGGTGAGGCCGAACTGCCATCGGCTCAGCGCCAGCGGATCAAGCCATTCCATGTGTCGCTCCTCGCACTTCGATCGACGGCACTCGCGCGTCGCCCAGCTGCACCGTGCACTCCGACTGCTCGCCGCGCACGCACTCCGCGGTGAGCGGCCCGCCGACCTCGGCGAGCACTCCCTGCATCAGGCTCAGATGGACCTGGCACAGCACGGGACGATCCTCCGGTCGCGCCGCCGCGTGAGGGCAGGGCGAGAGATCGACGGTCAGGCGCTCGTCGTCGACGACGGGCTCGAATCCGCTCTCCTCCAGGTGCTCGATCAGCGCGTCGAGCTGGTAGTCGGCCTCGCGTCCGAGTTCGGATGCCGCGGCCGGCAGCATCCTGCGCATGAGGTCTCCTCGCGCCGCCGCGGCCTTCGCCTTGTCGCGAGCGACGGCGCTGGAGGCCCCGGGGGCTCCCGTCGCGGCGCTGTAGAGGGTGCGAGGACGGCCGCGGGTGGAGCGGCGCTCGACCTCGGCGATCACGTAGCCGCCGTCGATCAGACGCTGCAGGTGCTCGCGCACGGTGTTGGCGTGGAGCCCGGTGGCCTCGCACAGCTCGCCGATCGAGCGGTCGGCTCGACTCTGCACCAGATGCAGGATCTGCACCCGGGAGAAGCTGGAGATCGGCCCGCAGACGGGCCCGGCGCTGGCCATGTCTCCATTATGTTCCGCCGCTCGGGGGCGCCGTGAGAATAGGGCCGTGAATAATGCCCGATCGCGATAGGGATGTCGGATGCCGCCGATAGCGGGGCCGTATGAGCATCGGCACGACCCGTCGAGGATGCCTAGGAAACGGATACTCCGGCACGCGTCCGGCCCGACCTCGTCATGCCGGGGCGGTCGCACGGACGCCCGCGGCATCCGCCGTGGCCCCGGTGTCGGATGCCGCGGATAGCCTTGACCCATGGCCGCCCGAAAACCCGCTCCTCCCGCGTACGTCTGCACGGAGTGCGGGTGGACCACCGCCAAGTGGGTCGGGCGCTGCGGCGAGTGCCAGCAGTGGGGCACCGTGCAGGAGCAGGGCGCCCAGACCGGCATCCTCAATCGGGTGACGGCCCTGGCCCCTTCTGCCGATCGCGCGGCCCGCCCGATCACCCAGATCACGACGACGGATGCCCCTCGCCGCACGAGCGGAGTCGGCGAGTTCGACCGTGTGCTGGGCGGCGGCATCGTGCCCGGTGCGGCGATCCTGCTCAGCGGCGAGCCCGGTGTCGGCAAGTCCACGCTCCTGCTCGAGGTCGCGGCTCAGGCCGCACGGGCAGACCGCCGCGTGCTCTACGCGAGCGCCGAGGAGTCGCCGGCGCAGGTGCGGCTGCGCGCGGAGCGCACCGGCGCCCTGCACGACGAGCTGTACCTGGCGAGCGAGACCGACCTCGCGACGATCCTCGGGCACATCGACGAGGTGCGCCCGCAGCTCGTGATCGTCGACTCGGTGCAGACGGTGTCGTCGTCGCTGAGCGACGGCGCGGCCGGTCAGCCGAGTCAGGTGCGTGAGGTCGCGGCGACGCTCATCAGAGTCGCCAAGGAGCGCAGCCTGCCGATCATCATCGTGGGCCACGTCACGAAAGACGGACAGGTCGCCGGCCCCCGCGTGCTCGAGCACCTGGTCGACGTCGTCTGCCATTTCGAGGGCGACCGTCAGACCTCGCTGCGGTTCCTCCGCGCGCTCAAGAACCGCTTCGGTCCGACCGATGAGGTGGGCTGCTTCGAGATGACCGGAGACGGGATCTCCGAGGTGCCAGACCCCTCAGGTCTGTTCCTGTCGCAGGGGGCGACCGAGCCGGGCACGTGCGTGGCGATCGCGCTCGAAGGCCGGCGCGCGATGCCGGTGGAGGTGCAGGCGCTCACCGTCAGCTCGTCGGCACCCAACCCGCGCCGGGTGGTGCACGGACTCGACGCCTCCCGCGTGGCGATGGTGCTGGCCATCCTCGAGAGGCGCGCCGGCATCCCGACGAGCTCTCTCGACGTGTACGTGTCGACGGTCGGCGGGGTGCGGTTCACCGAGCCGGCAGCAGACCTCGCGATCGCGATCGCGGTGGCGGGGTCGATCCAGCACAGCTCGGTGCCGCGCACGGTGGCCGCGGTGGGAGAGCTCAGCCTGGCCGGCGAGGTGCGCCCGGTGACGCAGGCCGCGCAGCGTCGGTCGGAGGCCGCGCGACTGGGCTACGAGCAGGTGATCGACGATCGCTCGAAGACGCTCCGCGCGGCGCTCGGCGACATCCGCGCGCGCAGTGCCGCTCGACGCGACGAGCGCGACATCCCGCCGTTCTGAGCGGCGAGCGGAGCATGAAGCGTTTCGTCTCGCTCCGCTCGCTCAACGATCAGAACCCGTCCCGCGGTCATCGAGCGAGGAGCACCGTGACCAGGCGACACGTCCCTCAGCCGCGGCTCAGGCGTCGAGGGCCTTCAACAGCTCCTCCGGCGAGGCCTGCATCGGATGCGGGCCGGCGATGTCGAGGAACACCGTCGTGATCGGGTGCGTGACGAGGAACTTCCGCAGCCAGTCGGCCGAGTAGATCCCCACGCCCGGGGGCAGGTTCGCAGGCTTGTTCTTGGCGTCGCTGAACAGCAGCAGCGCGAGGTCGCCGCTCTTCGGGTCGCGGTAGGTCCACACCTCGCCGCTGTCGAGGGGGTTGTCCCGCGCACCCGGCGTGATGAGGGGCACGACCGTGGTGCCGTGCCGAAGGGCCAGCGCGACGGCCGCGACGTCCTGCTTCTCCAGGGCCTGCGCCAGAGCATCCGACCGGAAGTCCTCCGGCGCCGGCTTCTTCTTGGCGGGCTTCGCCTTCTTCGCTGCCATGACTCCAGCCTATTCGGCTCCACCGACGAGACGCGCTCGACCTGAACGCACCCCGGCGGTCGGGCACGGCACAGCGAGGCGCACGGGATGCCGCGGCGCTCCGCCTCCGAGGCGAGCGCGGCGCCGCATCGGGCACCGCGCGAATTTTCACGGCCCTGCGTCACGCGGCGGGCGAAGCCCCGCGGATACGATTGGGGCCCTCTCGAGTCCCACATTGGGGACTGGGGTACTCGAGAGGGCCCTCGAACTCTCGAGCGGCAAGTGTCGAAGCGCTGGGGACGCTGTAAGTCGACGCCACTGGGGATGGCATGTGATGCCGCATGTTCCCGAGAGTCAAGTCAATGGTATCCCAAAGAATCCGTGCTGTCTGCACGAATTCTGAGTTCACTGCGGTATTCGCGCTCAATAGAGCAGAATCTGCTTCGATCCCGCGGCCGGGAAGCCGCCGATCTGCACGTCGACGTGGTACGAGGCCCCTCCACCGGGGGCGCGCGGACGGTTCTCCGATCCGCACGTCTCCACGCTCGACCGGGTGCGATCCCACGCGACGGGCGTCTTGCTCTCGACGGTCGCGCCCGCGGCGAGCGTCGCGATCATGCTGCTCGGATTCTCCTGGCAGTCCGTCGACCGCCACCACACGTCGTCGCCGCTGGAGACCGTGAAGACCTGGGTCGTCGAGCCGACGTCCATCGTGCAATCGGCCGCGCCGTTGTTGGTGAGGCGGATAGAGAGCTGCGGCAGCACGCCGGGCTGGTAGCTCTCGGCATCCGTCACCGCCTCGACGACGATGTCCTTCGCCTCGCACGCGACGACACCCGGAGTCTCGGAAGCCGTGGGTTCGCCGCTCGGGGTCTCGGCGGCGTCCGTCGAGGTCGCGGTCGGAGTCGCCGACGACGATGCCGTCGGTGCGGGCTTCTCGGCGGCGCCCGCCCACGGCCGGGCGATCAGCAGCCACGCGGCGACGCCGATCACGGCGATGAGCAGGATCAGCCCGAGGAGCAGGACGAGCCGCCGACGACGGTAGACGGCTGCGGACTGACGGGGCATTCCTCCAGGCTAACCGAGGCTCTTGAGCATCCTGGTGTTGCCGAGCGTGTTCGGCTTGACGTGGGCGAGATCCAGGAACTCCTCGACGCCGGCGTCGCCGCTGCGGAGCAGCTGCGAGTACACATCGGGGTCGACGACCTGCTCGCCGATCGGGGTGAACCCGCGGCGCCCGAAGAACTCCACCTCGAAGGTCAGGCAGAACAGCCGCGAGAGTCCGAGCGTCCTGGCGTTGTCTTCGAGGCGATCGACGATCGCACGGCCGACGCCGTGGTGCAGCCACTCGTCGTTCACCATCAGGGTGCGGACCTCGCCGAGGTCCTCCCAGAACACGTGCAGCGCACCGCATCCGATCAGCACGCCGTCGGAC
The DNA here is from genome assembly GCF_038397765.1 of Microbacterium sp. LWH10-1.2. Classification (NCBI taxonomy): domain Bacteria; kingdom Bacillati; phylum Actinomycetota; class Actinomycetes; order Micrococcales; family Microbacteriaceae; genus Microbacterium; species Microbacterium sp. LWH10-1.2. The sequence goes on along the minus strand of NZ_CP151638.1, from coordinate 201,558 downwards.
TCGGCGACGACGAACTCCTGCACGGCGCCGTAGAGCACCGCCAGGTCCTTGCCCAGGAGGATCCGCTGCTCGACCATCGGCTGCAGCAGATTGCGGATGCCGATCACATCGGCGCTGCGCGCCGGCCGGACGATGTACTCGCTCACACCTCAAGCCTAGAACCACGCGCCCGCATGGACGCTGAACCGCGAATCCGTGCCCGCACCGACACCGGGGGGCATGAAGGAGGGGCGGATGCCGCGGCATCCGCCCCTCTCGGGATCCTGCTAGACGGTGACGATCACGTCGTCGCCGTCGACTCGTACGGGGACCGGGCGCAGCCCCACCCTCTGATCAGCGGGGTGCTTGCCGGTGAGGATGTCGAACTCGAAGCCGTGCCAGGGGCACACGATGTTGCGGTCGGTCGGGTGGAACCCGGGTCCGCCGCTCTTGAGGCCGTCCTCTCCCCTGACCAGCTGCACGGTGCGCGGCATGATCTTGCCCTGGCACACCGGGCCGCCCTGATGAGGGCAGACGTTGTACCAGGCGCGCACCTGATCGGCGTGGAAGTAGACGCCGAGCTCGGTGCCCTCCACGTCGACGACGATGCGCTCGCGCTCCTTGAGGTCGCCGAGGCTGGCGACCCTGACGTCTCTGCGGACCACTCGGGCGCTCATTCGGCCCTCCGGTACCAGATCGCCATGTCGAAGAGGTTCACGTCGGCGGCGTCGAGCAGGGCCGTGACGAGCACGACGGTCTCGGTGGCGTTCAGCGCGTCCTCGCGGATGGGCCAGGAGATCTTGCCCACGCGGTCGGTCTTGGCGGAGAACAGGCGGGCGGCGGCGTAGAGGACGTCGGCGATGTGCTCGTCGGAGACCTCGGCGCCGCGCTCCTCCTGCGCGATCCGAGCGGTGAGCTCCCCGAGCCGGGCGACGAGCCCGTCGAGCTCGGCGGCGACGGAGGAGACGGCGGTGGTGGTGTCAGTGGTCATGTCACGAGATCCCTGGTCGCTCCGCGAGCACCTGCTCGGCGGATGGCTTCTGTCGGTCGGTGGGGAGGTTGAACACGCGCGCCGCGTTCAGCCCGAGGATGTTGCGCTTGGCCTGCTCCGAGAGGAACGGCAGCCGCGTGATGGTCGACGGGGCGTCCCAGTCCCAGTGCGGCCAGTCCGAGGAGTACAGCAGCTGCGTCTCGGCGTTGAACGACTTCATGGTGGCCTCGAGCAGCTCCATGTTGGTGCGCTCCATGGGCTGCGTGGTGTACCACATCTCCTTCATGTACTCGCTCGGCAGCCGCTTCAGTCCCGGCGCCTCGCTCGGCCGCATGAGCACCTCGTGGTCCAGGCGCTGCATGAGGAAGGGGATCCACGCGAGACCGCTCTCGACCCACACCATCTTGAGCTTCGGGAAGCGCTCGGGCATCGCGTTGATGATCCAGTTGGTGACGTGGATCTGGTTGTAGTGCGTGAACGACAGCGCGTGCATCGACAGGAACCGGTTCAGCTGCGAGAACGACGGGTCGCCCCAGTGGTAGCCGGAGTGGAATGCGAGCGGCTTGCCGCTGTCCTCGATGAGCTTGTAGAGGCGCGTGTAGACATCGGAGTGCACCGGGTTGTTGCGGGTCGAGCACACCGTGTAGCCGATGATGCCCGGGTCGTCGGCGTACTTCTCGACGAGCTCCTCGCACACCTCCGGCGTGTTGTACGGCAGATAGAGCATGCCCTTCAGACGCGGGTTCGGCGGCAGGATGACCTCGGTCAGCCAGCGGTTGAACGCGCGGCCGAGCACCACCTCGACCTCGTCCTGCGGGTGCATGCCGAGCATGAGCATCGCGCTGGGGAACACGACCTGGAAGTCGAGGCCCATGGCGTCCATGCCGCGGCGGGCCGCCGTGACGAACGGATGCCCCTCGCCGGGGTCCACCGGCTCCTTGCGCCCCTGGTGGCCGATGCGGCCGCCGACGCTCTGGTGCGACATGCCGGGCTGGATGTTCAGCAGCGCGTTGTTGCCGCCGAAGCCGTGGAACTGGCTGAGGCCCAGATCGCGCCACACGTCGTTGTCGATGAGGTCGAGCACCTCGCCCCAGAAGTGGTCCTCCGAGACGTGCGCGTCGATGTCGACGATGAAGTAGTCGTCGTAGTCCTCCTTCGCCTGCTTGGTGGCGTGCGAGAGCACGTCGCGGCTGTCGGAGCGTCCGCCGATCTCGGCGAGCTCGCGGATGCGCGGCGCGTCGGATCGGGGGGTGGGCAGATCACTCATGTTCTTCCTCTCTGAAGGTCGGGGGCGCCTCAGCGCGGGGAGACGATCGCGTTCGTCTCGATGGTCAGGTAGTCGTCCTCCGACGCCTGGCGGCTGATGACGACGGCGCGGGCGGGGTTGACCGCGAACCGCAGCTCGTCGCCGGCCTGCGGTACGGCATCCGGGCTCAGGTCCGAGGTCTCGACGCGGACGCGCAGGGGCAGGCCGTCGACCCGGACGAGGAGGTTCACCGCGCTGCCGAGGTAGGTGGTGCGCTCCACGGTTCCGGTGAAGCGCCCCGCGCCGGATGCCGTGTCGTCCGTCGTCCTGACGTGGGCGGCACGGAAGGCGATGTCGGCGCGGTCGCCGACCGCGACGGAGGAGGTCGCGGTGCCGGCGACGACGAGGGAGGTGCCGTCGACGCGGACATCGGCGACGCCGCCGCTCACGGCGACGACGGATCCGGGGAGGATGTTCTGGAAGCCCATGAAGTCGGCGACGTAGGCCGACTGCGGGCGGTCGTAGAGCTCCGCCGGGGCGCCGTCCTGGACGATCTCGCCCTCGCTCATCACGATGATGCGGTCGGAGAGCGTGATCGCCTCCTCCTGATCGTGCGTGACGTAGACGGAGGTGGTCTCGAACTGGTTGTGCAGCGCCCGCACCTGCTGCCCCATCTGGTAGCGGAGCTTGGAGTCGAGGTTCGACAGGGGCTCGTCGTAGAAGATGATGCCCGGCCGGGCGGCCAGAGCACGCGCCAGTGCGACGCGCTGCTGCTGACCGCCCGACAGGGCGGTGACCGGACGCTTCTCGAACTCCGCGAGGCCGACGGCGGCGAGCATCTCGCGCATCCGCTTCTGGCGGTCCTGCGCTCCGAGCCTGGCCACCCTGAGCGGGTAGGCGACGTTCTCCGCCACGCTCATGTGCGGCCAGAGCGCGTAGCTCTGGAACACCATTCCGACCTGACGCTTGTCCGCGGGGACGAACGTCTTGCGGTCGGTGTCGACCACGATGCGATCGCCCATGGTGATGCGGCCCGTGGTCGGACGCTCCAACCCGGCCAGGCAGCGCAGCGTCGTCGTCTTGCCGCAGCCCGAGGGGCCGAGCAGGGTGACGAATTCGCCGGAGCCGATCGTGAGATCGAGTCCGTGCAGTGCCGACTTGCCGCCGTACCGCTTGGTGAGTCCGGAAACCAGGACCTCAGTCATGGGTGTCTCGCCTTCTCGCAGGAGATTCGGGAAAGGGGTGCTACTTCGTGAACTGCTCGGTGATGAAGTCGAAGTAGGGCTGGTTGAACTCGGGGTCGGAGTTCGCGAACGGGACGCGCTTGAGCTCGTTCAGCGGCGGCGTGCCCTCGGGGCCGGGGGCCTCGGGGGTCCAGCCGTAGGAGCGGTTCTTCTCGGCGAGCGCCTGCTGACCCTCGGGCGAGTAGAGCCAGTTGATGTAGAGCTGCGCGGCGTCGGGGTGCGGGCTCTTGTCGATGATGCACATGCCGGTGCGCGACATGAAGTTGCCGCCGTCGTCGAGCGGGAAGACCGCGGCGATCGGGCCGCCCTTCTCCTTCACGTCCTCGTAGAAGCCCTGGTACACGGCGATGCCGATCGGGAACCGGCCGCTCGCGACGTCCGCGGGCACGTTCGGCTCGGACTGCGCGAACTGCACGTCCTGCGCGGCGAGCTTCTCGATGTACGGCTTGCCCCAGGTGTCTTCGCTCTCGGGGACCATGAGCGAGGTGAGGATGTAGCGGATGCCGCCGGGCACCGTCGGGTCGCCGACGGTGATCTTGCCCTTCCACTTCGGGTCGAGCAGGTCGTCCCAGTTCTTCGGCGCCTCGTCCTCCTTGACCATGTCGGTGTTGTAGACGAAGACGAAGTAGCGCATCGCGTAGTAGGTCAGCCGGCCGTCGAAGTCGCCGGGGATCTCGAAGCCGTCTGGCGCCGTGCGCACGTCGGCCTGGGTGCAGATGCCGTCTTCGGCGGCGACCTGTGGCGACTCTCCGCCGTCGTAGATGTCGGCGATCTTGCTGCCGCTCTGGGCCTCGGCCTCGATCTTGGTGATGCTCTGCGCATCGGGCTGGTCCTGCTGGACCATCTTGATGCCGGGGAAGCGGTCGGTGAAGACCTTGAACAGGTCCTTCTGCGCCGAGACGCTGGGGCCGTACAGGACGATGTCGGTCTTGCCGTCGGCGACCGCCTTGTCGTACAGCTCGTTCATGTGCGCGTTGCCGTCGGCGGTCGCGCCGGGCACCTCAATCGGCTTGTCGGGCTTGGCGGCGGCTCCGCCCGACGAGCAGGCGGTCAGGGCGGTGAGCGCACCGACGGCGATGAGAGCCGTGGTGAGCCGTGCTGTCTTGCGGGAGAACGTCATTATTCTGCCTCTCGGGTGTGTCAGGGTGTGATGCGGGTGAGGGGGACTGCGGGCGCGGCGCCTGTGCGTCCGCGCAGTCGCGTGCCGAGCTTCAGGGAGAGCGCGGCGATCGCGAGCACGGCCATGGCCGCGACGAGGATGATCATGAAGAGGGCGGCGCCCTGCGACATGTTGCCCTGGAGGAACTGCTGGAACGCGGTCAGCGAGACCGGCTGAAGTCCGGGCGGGGCGAGCAGCATCGGCACGGCGAGGTTGCCGGAGATGAACAGCGCCGAGAGGAACCAGCCCGACAGGAAGCTGGGGATGACCAGGCGCAGCACGATCGACAGCAGCACCCGCCAGGATCCGGCGCCCGAGGTGCGACCCGCCTCCTCCAGCTCCGGCGACAGCTGCGCGAGAGCGCCTTCCGCGATCCGGCTGGACACCGGGATGGTCGCCACGATGAGCACGAGCGTCATGAGGAAGGCCGAGCCGTAGAGACCGCGGAACGCCGGCACGTAGAGCACCGCGAACATGTAGGCGAGCGCCAGCACGATACCGGGGAGCGCCCACGGGATCCACACCGCGAACGACGTGTACGAGCGGATGAAGCCGGTGCGGCGTGCCGTGACGTACGCGGTGAGCATGGCGATCGCGATGGAGCCGAACCCGCCGATCACGGCCAACCAGGCGGTGAGCGCGAGGCTCGAACTGAACACGGGGTCGGTGAGCATCTCGACGTAGTTGTCGAAGGTCAGGCCGGTGCTCATGACCCCGAAGATCGGCTGCAGGCTGCCGAGGATCATCGCGAACAGCGGCAGCACGAGGTTGAGCAGCATGAACACGACGATCAGGGCGGTGAACACCCAGCGCACCGGGCCCAGCTCCTGCGGCTCGCGGCGTGACGTCTTGCCGGTGAGGGTCGTGAAGCTGCGACCGCGCAGCAGCCACCGCTGGGCGATGAAGAGGGCGAGGACGAGCACGATGAGCACGAGGGAGAGCGCGAACGCCTTGGTGTACTCGGCCGGGGCCTGGTCGCGCACGTAGTGGTAGATCTGCGTGGAGAACACGAAGATGTTCGCCTGACGGCCGATCAGCTGGGGGCTGTCGAACGCCTGGAACACGAGGACCGCGATGAGGATGGCCGCGCCCGTGATCGCCGGCCCGACCGAGGGGAGCGTGATCGTGAAGAACGTCCGCACCGCGCCGGCGCCGCTGATCGCCGCCGCCTCGTCGAGGGACTGGTCGCGGTTCTTGAACGCGCCGAGCATGAGCAGGTACGCGAAGGGCATGTAGCCGAGCGACATCAGCAGGATCAGGCCGCCCCAGCCCTGGATGTTCATGAACGGCTCGGTGGCGCCGAGCATCCGGGCGAACTGGTTGATGAGGCCGTTCTGCGCGTTGCCGAGCATGATCCAGCCGAGCGTGTGGAACAGCGGCGGCACGAAGAGGTTCACCGCCATGAGCGGCGTGAGGAGCGTGCGGCCGGGGACGTTGGTGTTCGCGGCGACCCAGGCGAACAGCCCACCGCCGGCGACCGAGATCGTGCCGCAGACGAGCACGAGGATCACGGAGTTCCCCATCGTCGACCAGGTCGTCGGGTCCTGGAACGCCTCGACGAGGCCGCCGATCGTGAACGGGATGTTGTCGGAGGGGAGGCCGTCGCGGAAGGCGCCGATCACGATCATCGACACCGGGAACACGAAGATCAGGGTGAGCGCGGCGATGAAGACGGCCCACAGCGTGCCGCCGGTGACCGCCCGGCGCTGCGATGCACGCCGGTCGCGCTCGAAATCGATCGTCGCAGTCACTGCCGTTCCCTTCGCGCACACTGTGCGGGTCTGCGCCGCGGTCCGGTTCGGGTCCGAACCGCGGCGTTCGTGATGTCTGTCAGCGTACGAACCGTCGGGTGGACGGTTCTTCGGCGGCGGCTCCGAAGTCCTCTCCCCCGCCTCCGACACTGTGTCGGACGGGGGTCGGCATCGAGCCGCGAGGGTCAGAGCAGGGCGGCGAGTGCGGCGTCGTTCTCGGCCGGGAGGCCGACGGTGACGCGAACGCCCCCCGCATGCGGGAAGGGCCGGGCGAGCACGCCCTGCGCCTCGAAGCGCTCCAGCAGCTCGTCGGCATCGCCGTGCACGAAGAGGAAGTTCGACTGGCTCGGCAGGAACGAGACCCCGCCGGCGCGCAGCGCCTCCTGCATCCGCTCCCGCTCTGCGACGATCACCGCGATGCGCTCGGCGGCGACGGCCTCCCCCGCGGGGCTGAACGCGGCGATGACCGCAGCCTCGGCGACGCTGTTCAGCGCGAAGCCGACAGAGGTGCGGCGCAGCGCCTCGGCGATACGAGGGGAGGCGGCCGCGTACCCGGCGCGGATACCGGCGAGCCCGTGCGACTTCGACAGCGTGCGCAGGATGACGAGGTTGGGGAACTCGTCGAGCAGTGCGGTCGTCGCCTCGAGAGGCTCGGCGGTGACGAACTCGCGGTACGCCTCGTCGAGCACGACGAGGACGGTCGACGGCACGTCGCGGAGGAAGGAGCGGATGCCGTCGGCGTCGACGAACCCGCCGGTGGGGTTGTTCGGGTTGCAGAGGTACGCGATGCGCGTCTCGGGCGTGATCGCGGCGGCCATGGCCGCGAGGTCCATCGCGCCGTCCTCGGCGAGGGCCACGGGGGTGCTCTGGGCGCCGGCGAGCGCGAGGGCCGCGGGATAGGCCTCGAAGGAGGGCCAGCAGTAGACGCCGTGCACTCCGGGCTCGCACACGAGGCGGGCGAGTCCGTGCAACAGGGACCCGGAGCCGTTGTCGATCGCGATGCGCTCGACGTCGAGCCCCATGGCGTCGGCGACGGCCGTACGGGCGGCGGTGCGGTGGTAGTCGGGGTAGCGGTGCGTCGAGCGGGCCGCCTTCTCCATGGCGTCGACGATCACCGGCGCCGGCTCCCAGGGCATCTCGTTCTGGGAGAGCCGGATGGGGGGCAGGGAGACGCGGGCAGGACGGTTGGGAGCGGCCAGCATCTTGTCGATCACGCTGCGGAACTCGAGAGTCATAGGGGCGCCTCCTCGGGGCGAGGGCAATTATCAATATTGAATATGAACATTATTGAAACGGACCTCCCCTGTCAACCCTCCAGGGGCGGATCTCAGGCTCGGGAAGCCCGGGATATCAGGACAGGACGGCCGCCATCGACGAGCCGCGGTGACGCTCGACCGCCGACGAGGCGAGCGCGTGATCGCGACGGGCGACGGCGGCGGCGAAGTCGAGATGGGTCTGCAGCCGCTCGGGCGTGGTCGGCGCCGTCGCGCCCTCCAGCTCCTCCACGATGATGTAGTCGACGAGGTTCGTGTAGAGGCTCCGGAGCAGCTCGTTCGGAGTGATGCGCGCGATGCGCGCGTGCAGCGCCCAGTTCGCGTTCGACGCCTCCGGCGTGCCCCACGCGGCCTTCAGCGCGTCGGCGCAGCGCTGCACCTCGGCGATGTCGGCATCCGTGGCGAACTCCACGGCGTCGTGCAGGATCGTGCTGTCCAGCGCGTCGAGGACCCGCAGGCAGTTCGTCACGGTCGCCGTGCTCTCCCGCAGCCGCAGCAGCTGATCGCTGAGCTGGGTGAACGGCGAGCGGTCGGCGACGAAGATGCCGCCGCCGGGGCCGGGCTTGGCGTCGACGATGCCCCGCGAGCGCAGCAGCTGGATGGCCTCGCCGAGGGTGGCCGGGGCGACGCCGAACCGCGCGGAGAGCTCCTGCCGCCGCCCGATGAAGTGACCGGGCTTCCAGGCCTCCGTCGTGATCTCCTGCTCCAGCGCGCGGGCGACCTGCACCGCGACGGCGGCATTCGTGATCTGCGACACCGCGCACCCCCTTCGTTTCCCGTGACGACGCACCGAGCGCACGCGTGTCTACACAGTAGACGCACGCAGACGGAGCGCGCACCCGGCGATCGATTATATTGATCACCCTCTGTCCCGGAGCGTCCATGACGCCCCGGAGACGGCGGGGACCGGCGCGACCGGACCCCGCCGTCAGGGATCAGTGCTTGCGCTCGTGGATGAATCCCCACGGCGACGGGAACACGTCGACGGGCACCTTGATCACGGCGGGCCGCCCGTTCAGGATCGCCTCGCCGATCGCGCGCTGCACGGCATCCGCATCCTGTGCGAGCGAGAAGTCGATGCCGAACGCCATCGCGAGCAGCTCGAAGTCGGGGTTCGTGAGGTCGGAGCCGATGAAGCGCCCCCCGTAGGTGTCGCGCTGGATGCGCCACACGTTTCCGAACCTGCTGTCCTCGAACAGCACCGTGATGAGAGGGATGCCGTACTTCTTGGCCGTGGCGAACTCCTGCAGCGACCAGCCGATACCACCGTCGCCGGTGACGACGACCACGGGGCGGTTGCCCGCGCCGACCGCGGCACCCAGCGCCGTGGGCATGGCGTAGCCGAGCGTGCCCTGATAGCCCGGCCACACGTAGGAGCGCGGCGCCTGCACCGGGAAGCCGTAGGTGGAGACGTAGCCGATCTGGGTGAGCTCGTTCACGAAGATGCCGTCGGCCGGCAGCGCGGCGCGGATCGCGTCGACGAACGCCATCTGCGGAGCGACCTGCTCGCGGACGCGGGCCTCACCCTCCGCACGGAGGCGGGCGATCTCCGCACCCCAGCCCTCCTGCGGCCGCAGCCGCTCGACGAGGGCCGCGAGCACGGCGGTGGCGTCGGCGTTCACGGAGATGTCGGGGCGACGCGGAGCGCGCAGATCGTCGGGGTCGACGTTCACGAGCGCGAGGCGGGCATCGCCGACGTTCAGCTGCTGACCGAACGGGGTGAGGAAGCGGCTGCCGAAGGAGACGACGGCATCCGCCGACTCGCGCAGCTCCCACAGGGAGAACGCGGGGAGCGCGTGCGGGTCGCGCGCGTCGATGGCTCCGCGGCCGTTCTCGCTCATCACGACGGGGGCGTCGAGCAGCTCGGCGAGGCGGGACAGCAGCTCGAAGGCGCGCTGTCCGCGGACGCCGCCGCCCACGTGGATGACCGGTCGGCGGCTCGCACGCAGCAGCGCGGCGATCTCGGCCACCCCGTCTTCCGGTGCGACCGGCGGCTCGACGGCGAACGGCTCCCCCACCTCGACGTCGATCTCGGCGTGCAGGAGGTCGGGGCCGAGCTCGAGCGCGACGGGACGGGGCCGCCCCGTGCGCATCTGGCGGAAGCCCTCGTGCACGAGCTCGGGGATCTCCTCGGCGCGCGTCGGCCGTGCCGTCCACTTGGTGAGACCCTCGATGGTCTCGCTCTGCTTCGGGATCTCGTGCAGGGCGCCGAGACCCGAGCCGACGAGCGTCGACGGGATGGTGCCGGCGAGCAGCATGATCTGCGAGGAGCACGCGTAGGCGGTGGCCATGCCCGCACCCGCGTTGAGGACGCCGGGTCCGGGGACCACCATCGCGACGCCGGGGCGCCCGGTGACGCGGTGATAGCCGTCTGCCATGTAGGTGGTGCTCTGCTCGTGCCGCGGCACCATCAGGTGCACCTCGTCCTGGCGGCGGTACATGCCGTCGGTGAGGCCGTCGAGCTGGACTCCGGGGATGCCGAACACCGTGTCGGTCCCCTCGCTGATCAGAGCCTGGGTGAGCGCGTCGCCGCCTGTCATCTTCGCCATACTGGTCGCCTCTCGTGTAATTGACTATAATGAATATAGATCTAATCTCCGCTGCGCGACAAGTCGGCCGGTTCTCCGGCATCCGATCCACGGCGCGGAGGAACGGAAGAGATGCGCATCGCGGCGCACGGAGAGGTGGACGATGAATCTCGAAGGACAGGTCCAGGCGTACGCCGACCGACTCGGACGACCCATCATCGTGTTCGACGTCGACTTCAACGTCATCGCCTTCAGCGTGCACGACCGCGACGTCGACCACGCCAGGCTGGCGATCATCCTCGCGCACAAGGGCTCCTCCCGTGCGCGCGAGTCGATCCGCGAGTACCGCGTCGGCCACGCCGACGGCCCCGTCCGCATCCCCCCGATGGACGGCGGTCTGACCAGGCACGTCGCCCCCGTGCGGCACGACGGACATCTCGTCGGCTACGTCTCCTCGACGATCCCCGAGGAGACACCAGACGAAGAGCTCGCCGAAGACGACGTCATCCGCTCCTCCCGCGACCGCATCGGCGTGACCCTCGCCGCGATGGCTCTCGGCAACAGGGAGGACGAGGACCGCGCACTCCGACTCCTCACCGCCCTCCTCGACGGCGACGCCGAGCAGCGCACGAGGGCCGCCGACGAGCTGCTCACGGGCGGCCTCATCTCCCCCGTGCCGCACTACACCGTGATCACGATCTCGGCGTCGCCGACCGTCGATCCGGGCTCGGCCGCCCTGCGGCTCGTGCTCGACCGGGCGCTCTCCGGCATCCCCGTCTTCCCCACCCTGAAGGCCGTCGGCACGGTGGTCGACGGCGAGGCCGTGCTCGTCGTCCCCTACGAGATCGACCACGAGCGCCTCACCGCCCTCCTCGCGCAGCCGGCGTTCACCGGCCTTCGCGCAGGGGTCGGCGGCGCGCACGCACCACTCGCCGAGGCGCACCGCTCCCGACGCGAAGCGCGCATCGCCGCACGAGGGGCCGCGATCGATCCGACCAGGGGACGCGTCGTGCACTGGAGCGACCTCGGACTCGACAGGGTGCTGCTGCAGCTCCCGCTGGAGAAGCTCGCGCTCGGCGACCTCCCCGAGCCGGTGCAGCGCATCCTCGACGCGCAGTCCGGTCCCGATCTCGCCCAGACACTGGAGGCCTACCTCGACTTCGGCTGCGACGCGCAGCGCACCGCCCAGGAGCTGCACGTGCACCGCAGCACGCTGTACTACCGCCTCGACCGCGTCCGCGCCATCGCCGACGTCGATCTCGCCGACGGCTTCGTCCGCCGCGAACTGCACACCGCCCTGCGAGTGGCGACGCTCGCCGGGCTCCGCTGACCCCATCCGCACGCCCCACCCGGCGACCGCCGGGGGAAGGAACCAGACATGAACGCCCTCCTCACCACCGTCAGCGCCGACCCCGCCCTCGGCCGCCCGATCCTCGACGCCGCCACCCGCGAGGTCGTCGGCCACGCCCCGGTGCAGACCGTCGCCGATCTTGACGCGGCGATCGCCGCGGCATCCGCAGCGCAGCCCGCCTGGGCCGCCCTCGGGCATGCCGAGCGCGCGCGGCTCATGCGCCTCGCCGCCGACGACATCGACGCGCACGCCGACGAGCTCGGCGAGATCATCACGCACGAGCAGGGCAAGGTCGCCGGAGCCGGAGAGGCGCACGGCGCGGCGCACTGGCTTCGTGGCGCGGCGGACACCGTGCTCGAACCGCAGCAGCTGGGCGCGGGGGCCGAGCTGCACTACGTGCCTCTCGGCGTCGTCGCCTCGATCGGTCCGTGGAACTTCCCGGTCATGATCGCGGTGTGGCACCTCGCCCCCGCGATGCGGATGGGCAACACCGTGGTCATCAAGCCCTCGGAGAACACCCCGCTCAGCGTCCTCGCCCTCGTCGAGATCCTGAACCGCCACCTTCCGGCCGGGGTCGTCACGGCGGTCTCCGGCGATCGCGAGGTGGGAGCCGCCCTCGCCTCGCACCCCGACATCGCGAAGATCGTCTTCACCGGATCGACCGCCACCGGGCGGCGCATCGTCGAGAGCTCCGCGGCGAACCTCGCACGCCTCACCCTGGAGCTCGGCGGCAATGACGCGGGCATCGTGCTGCCGGGAACGGATGTCGAGGCCGTCGCCGACACCCTGTTCTGGGGCGCGTTCATGAACACCGGGCAGGTGTGCGCCGCCCTCAAGCGCCTCTACGTGCACGACTCCGTGTACGACGAGACCGTCGCCGCCCTCGCCGCCAGGGCCGAGGCGGCGCCGATCGGCTCGGGCCATGACAAGTCGAACAGGCTCGGCCCTGTGCAGAACCCCGCGCAGTTCGACATCGTCGCGCGACTCGTCGACGACGCCCGCGACCGCGGAGCCCGCATCGTCACCGGCGGCGAACCCGCACCCGAGCTCGGGCCGCTCTTCTACCGCCCGACCATCGTCGCCGACATCGACGACGATGCCGCGGTCGTCGCCGAGGAGCAGTTCGGCCCGGTGCTCCCCGTCATCCGCTACTCCGACGTGGACGACGCGATCCGCCGCGCCAACGGCACCGAGCAGGGACTCGGCGCCTCGGTCTGGGGAGCGGATGCGGATGCCGCCACGGCGGTCGCCGAGCGCCTCGACGCCGGCACCGTGTGGATCAACCAGCACGGCGGCGTCGACCCGTCCATCCCCTTCGGCGGCACGAAGGCCTCGGGCTACGGCCTCGAGTTCGGCGTCGAGGGGCTGAAGGCGATGGCCGCGACGAAGGTCATCCGCCGCTGACCCCTCCACCCCTCGTTAGCGGAGCCCCCGCGGGTCGTTGAGCGAGCGCAGCGAGACGAAACGCGGCGAGATGCGCACGACCTCAGCCCATACGCGCACCGTGAGGCGTTTCGTCTCGGTCGCTGCGCTCCCTCGCTCAACGAGCGGAAAGGGGTGCCCGGTCGTTGAGCGAGCGCAGCGAGACGAAACGTCTCAGCCGGCCGCGCGGGTGCGGCGGCTCCAGCCCACGACGGCGTCGATTCCGCCCTCGACGAAGGCCATGCGTTTCGCATGACTCCAGCCCTGGATCCGCTTCTCCCAGGCGAACGCCTCGTCGACCCGCGCGAACTCCTCACTCCAGAGCATCTCCACGGGAAGCCGCCGCCGCGTGTACGCGCTCCCCTGACCCGCTTGATGCTGTGCCAGCCGCCGATCGAGATCGATCGTGCTGCCCACGTAGAGCGTCCCGTCAGAGCACCGGAGGATGTACTCGTAACCCATGCCCGGACGGTACGCGGCCCCTCCGACATCGCCTTCTTCCATCGGTCGTTGAGCGAGCGCAGCGAGACGAAAAGCGGTGAGGTATGCACGATCTCAGGTCACGCGCACCGTGAGGCGTTTCGTCTCGGTCGCTGCGCTCCCTTACCCAACGACCGAAGGGGAGCGCGTCTCAGCGCGCGGCGACCGCGCCGCGGAGGAGATCCCACAGCTCGACGGATGCCGCGGCATCCGCGCCCTCGCCGCGCCACGCCACGTGCTGGTCCTGCCGCACGAGCGTGAGCGGGAAGCGGTACTCGGCGGGAGCGGTGGACCCGTCGACGACGGCGAACGGGATGCCTCGACGCTCCGCCTCAGCGGCGAGCGCGGCGCCGTCGGCGCCCGGCCGGGCGACGAGCGTGTAGCCGCTGGTGAGCAGGTCGTAGAACGAGGTCCCGTCGGCGAGGCGGAAGTGCGGGGCACGGCATCCGGGCACGGTCGACGGCGTGTACGTGCCCATCGAGTACCCGGGGGCCTCCTCGTCGTCGTAGTCGATGATCGGCGAGGCGTCGTAGACGTAGCCGTAGTTGAGCCCCGCGGCGGCGAACTGCGGCTCGTTCAGCGCATGCACGGCAGCGCCGAAGGACGCCCGCGCCGCGGCGCCCTCCTCCGTGTCATCCTCCAGGGCGTCGGGCAGCGAGGGCTTCGCGAGCTTCTGCTGGTGGTTCATCGCGAAGTGCGAGACCTGCTCGGTGATCGGGCGGCGCTCGGCCTCGTACGCGTCGAGGATGCCGGCATCCGCCCATCCGTTCAGGTGCGCGCCGAGCGCCCACGTGAGGTTGAGAACGTCGGCGATCCCGGCGTTCATGCCGAAGCCGGCGAACGGCACCCACAGGTGCGTGGCGTCTCCGGCGAGGAACACGCGGCGGTCGCGGAACCGGTCGGCGAGCAGGCGCCGCGCCACCCAGTCCTCCTTCGAGACGGCCTCGTACGCGAAGTCCTCGTCGACGCCGAGGATCGCGCGGATCGCGGCATCCCTGTCCACCGATCCCTCCGCTGCGGCCTCGTCGGGCGACAGGTACGTGTGCACGAGGAAGGTCTCGCGACCGTCGATCGCGTACACGTGGCCGAGGCGGCGCGCGTTGAAGGTGTAGTACCCCCAGGCGCGCGGCTCGTCCGCGGTCATGCGCGCGTACAGGTCGGCGGAGCGGATGCAGGTGGACTGCACGTGCTGCAGCACCGGGTCGCCGCTGAGCGTCGCGCCGATCTGCTTGCGCACGTTCGAGCGTCCGCCGTCGGCGCCGATGAGGTGGCGTCCGCGGAGGGTGCGCTCGTTCGCGCCGTCGAGGTCGGAGACGACGATCGACACGGACTCCTCGTCCTGGGAGAGCGTGTGGAACAGGGTCCGGTTGAGCAGCGTGACACCGGGGGCGTCCGCCGCGTGCCGCGCGAGGATCGGCTCCAGGAAGGTCTGGTTGATGCGGTGCGGGGGTTCGGGGGTGTTCCACGAGGTGTCGGGCCCGATGGTCGACGTGTACCGCTCTCCGCTCGCGGGGATCGGGATGCGGGCGAGCTCGCGCCCCGTGAGGGCGGTGCGGAAGGCAACGTCCTGCGGGTAGTCGGCGGGGAGCCCGGCCGCGCGGACCTCGGCGGCGAGGCCGAGGCGGCGGAGGGCCTCCATGGTGCGCGAGGCGACGTGGTTGCACTTCACGTTCGGCGGTTCGAGGTACTCGCGCTGCTCGACGACGATCACCGAGACGCCGCGGGCCGACAGGTCGAGGGCGGCAACGAGGCCGACGGGGCCCGCTCCGATGATGAGGACGTCGGCGTCCAGTTCCTGGGTCATGTTCTCCCTCTCGGGCCGGGGTGACCGGCGCGCTCTCAGGCCGGGGTGATGGGCGCGCCGAGGCGCCGGAAGTCGTACACGTCGAGGGTCAGCTCGCCCTCGCGGAGGCGCGCCATGTAGGCGTCCTCCTTCTCCGCGCGCTCTCGGGATGCCGCGAGCACCTCGTCGTAGCGGTCGACCGGGAGGGCGATGACGCCGTCGCGGTCGGCGACGATCACGTCGCCGCGGCGGATGACGCGACCGCGCAGCGTGATCGGCAGCCCGACCGTTCCCGGCCACTGCTTGATCGTGCCGCGGATGGAGATCGCGGTGCTGAACGCGGGGAACCCGAGCGCGGCGAGCTGCACGGTGTCGCGCACGCCGCCGTCGATCACCAGCCCACGGATGCCGCGCGCCTGCGCCGCGACCGCCATGACCTCCCCCCAGTAGCCGAAGGGGGCTCCCCCGCCGTCGACCACGAGCACGTCGCCGTCGCCGGCGGCCTCGATGCCGTGGTGCAGTGCGAGGTTGTCGCCCGCCTGGGCCGAGACGGGCACGGCCCTGCCGACGAGCTGCGCGCCGTCCCACGCCGGGCGGAACGCCGCGTCGAGGAAGCAGTCGCTGCGCGAGGCCTCGTACAGGGTGGCGGTGCCGAGGCGCAGCAGCTCTGCGGCATCCGCGTCCGGATCGATCACTGCTCGGCCCGCTGCAGGTCGTGATAGCCGAACCGCGCCCGCGCCTCGGCGATCGAGGCGCCGCCGAGGGCCGCGGCGAGGATGGACTCCTCGCGGGCGTGGATCATCTCCGCGGTCTCCAGCACGGCGTCCTCGATGTCCTGCGGGATCGCGACGACGCCGTCCGAGTCGCCGATCAGGATGTCGCCCGGCCGCACGGTGACCCCGCCGATCGTGACGGGTCCCTGCTCCTCGGCGACCTCGACCCGGTCCTTGCCGGTGCGCATGAAGCGCCCGCGGCTGTAGATCGGATAGCCGATCGACAGGGCGCGGTGCGTGTCGCGGCAGACGCCCTCGATCACGGTGCCGGAGATGCCGCGGTGGTGCGCGACGGCGGTGAGGATGTCGCCCCACACCGTGCAGTCCACGCGTCCGTCGTTGTCGAGCACGACGACCTGCCCCGGCTCGACCTGGTCGATGAAGTCGCCGACGGTGCCGGCGGGCACCTGCGCGCTGACGTAGCGGACGGTGAAGGCGCGACCGGTCATGCGCTGGCCGTCGGTCAGGGGCGCGATGCCGAGCAGGCTGCCGGGGCGCGCGTGCCGGTCGAGCGCGTCGGAGACGGTGGCGGTGCCGAGGGCGGCGAACCGCTCGATGAGGGTGTCGGTCATTCTTCTCACTCCGCGGTGACGGTGGGGAACTGGGAGTCGTGCATGACCTCGCTCACGTCGCGGCCGCTGCGCACGGCATCCGCCATGCGCGCCTCGCGGTCGACGATGCGCTGGGCGAGGGGGATCACGCGCTCGGCGTCGGATGCCGTGACGAACACGACCCCGTTGACGTCGGCGATCACGTAGTCGAACGAGGCCACGGGGACTCCGGCGACCTGGATGCGCTCGTCCATCGCCTGCTGCACGATGCGGCCGCGCGCGCTCACGGGCACGGACGCGCGGGCGAAGACCGGGAGCCCGAGGGCCTCGCTCTCCTGCACATCACGGCAGGCGCCGTCGACGATCACCCCGGCGACGCCGCGCTGCACGGCGGCCTCCGCGAGGAGACCGCCCCAGCACGACACGTCCGTACGGGCGTGGTTGTCGATCACGACGATGTCATCGGGTTCGGCGATGGCGACGAGCGGGGTGGCGATGTGGGTCGCCGGCCCCGCCGCGGCCTTGGGCGCGGCGGTCACCGTGCGCACCCGACCGGCGACCGTGCGGCCCGCCGGCCACATCGGATGCAGCGGCGTCACCGCCCCCGGCAGCCCCAGGGTGTCCAGGGCATCCGAGACGGCGCAGCTGTCGAGCTTCCGCAGCGCCGCGACGATCTCCGAGGATGCGGTCATCTCAGGCGCGCTCCCAGGTCAGGAACCCCATGGCGTTGCCGGTGCCCGCCTCGGTGCGGTAGCAGGGCTCGTAGTCGACGCGCGTGACGTTCAGCCCGACCTCGTCGGCGATGCCGGCGACGGCGATCCAGTTGCGCAGCTCGGACGCGCCCGACATCATCTCGCCGGCGGGGACCGACGTCAGGTAGTCGGCGTCGTGGTCCTTCATGGCCTGGATGAACTCGCCGTCGAGCTTCTCGTCGATCACGAAGTGACTGAGGCCGCCCGAGGCGACGACGCCCACACGGAGGTCGCCGGGGAACGACTGGATGGCGCGGCCGACGGCGCGGCCGAAGTCGTAGCAGCGCTTGGCGCTCGGCGGGTTCGGCTCCCAGAAGGTGTTGATGAAGATCGGCACCATCGGGATCGTGGACTCCTGGCCCATGAAGCGCTGGTAGATGAAGCCGAAGCCGTGCGGGATCGTGTGGTTCTCGTAGCGGCCCGCGGGGATCACCTCGGTGGCGCCGGTGTCGAAGTCGTCTGCCTGCGTGGACTGGATGATGTGCTTGCCGAGACCGCGGTGGGTCGGACGCATGACGGTGCGGTCGGGCACATCGCCCAGGGCCGCCTCGGCGAGACCGGGCGCCATCTCATCGAGCTGCGCCTGCGTGTAGGGCACGTGCGCGACCTCGTCGCCCCAGAAGACCGAGAACGGCGCGAGCCACTCGTCTCCGTAGGTCTCCTTGTGGTCGCTGGAGATGATGACGAGCACGTCGACCTGCTGCTCGTGGATGAAGCGCGACAGGTCGTCCATCGACGCCTGGCAGCTGTCCCATCGGCGCTGCATCACGTCGTGCGTGATCTCGGCGGAGAAGTCCTCGCGGAGTGCCGCGAGCTCCTCGAAGGAGTAGGTGCCTCCGCG
This sequence comes from Microbacterium sp. LWH10-1.2, assembly GCF_038397765.1. Classification (NCBI taxonomy): domain Bacteria; kingdom Bacillati; phylum Actinomycetota; class Actinomycetes; order Micrococcales; family Microbacteriaceae; genus Microbacterium; species Microbacterium sp. LWH10-1.2. The sequence continues at coordinate 183,433 of NZ_CP151638.1, read as the reverse complement.
GAACTTGAGTCCCTTGCTGCGGCGGTCGGCGGTGCCGCGCGTCTCCCAGGCCGCGGGCGGCGCGGCCTTCAGCTGCGGTCCGTGCGAGGTGCCGAATCCGGCGACGATCTCGGTCATGAGGGATCCCTTCTCGAAGTGCGGATGCTCAGAGCCGGAAGAGGCTGCGGGCGTTGTTCTCGAGCACGTCGGCTCGACGGTCGGCGTCGAGCCACTCGATATCGTCGATGAGCAGATGGATGTCGTCGAACCAGCGACCGGTCGCGGGGTCGATCTGCGAACCGGTGCCCGGCTTCTCCGAGCCGAACAGCACGCGGTCGGTGCCGACGGCCTTCATGAGCAGCTCCAGGCTGTCCTGCGTGTAGAGGCAGGAGTCGAAGTAGAAGTTGCGGAGCTTGTCGAGGTACGAGACCCCCGTGCGCACCACAGAGGGGAGGAAGCGGCCCATCTGGTACGGGATCGCCCCACCGCCGTGCGCGACGATGACCTTGAGGTCGGGGAAGTCCGCGAACACGTTCGCCTGGATCATGCTCCAGACCGAGACCGTCTCCTCCTGGATGAAGTGCAGGCTGTACGGCTCGCGAGCAGGGTACTTGCACCCGGCCGAGTGCAGCAGCATCGGGACGTCGAGCTCGCACAGCGCCTCGTACAGCGGGTACCAGTAGCGCTCGCCCATCGCCGGCGGCACCTCGGTGCCCTCGTACGGGTCGGAGTTGACCATGGCGCCGACGAAGCCGAGATCGGTGACCGCGCGGCGCAGTTCGGGCAGCCACTGCTCGACCGTGAGGTACGGGCTCTGCGGGATGCCGGCGATGCCGCGGAACCGTCCGGGGAACAGCTCGGTGGTGCGGTGGATGATGTTGTTCGTCTCGGCCGTGAACCACTCGACGATCTTCGTCGGACGCTCCGAGTGCATGGCGTGGAACGGGCGCGGCGACAGCAGCTGCAGGTCGATGCCCGCACCGTTGATGTGGTCGAGGTGGGAGACGTGACCGAAGCTCGGGTGCGGCGCGTGATACGAGGCGATGAGCTCGTCGTCGCTGATCACAGGGGGCTTGCCGCCGTGCGATCCGCGGGCCGCCAGCAGCGACGCCTTCCACGCGTAGTAGGAATCCGGGGCGGTCATGTGGCCGTGGACGTCGATGATCACGGGGGCTCCTTCAGAAGGGTGGTGCGGGTTCGCGTCGCGCTTCCGACGCTACGGAAGCGGCGAGCGGCGGGGATCGGCGGTCTGCGGGAAACTCCTCCGCGGCGGTCCGACACGGTGTCGGATCGCCCCGGAAGGCTCAGCGCACGAGGACGTCGGCCGCGGCGCGGATGCGGCGCAGATAGGGCTCGGCGGGGTCGTCGGCGGGGGCATCGCCACCGCGGAGGATCACGGCGAGCGCGGACGAGAGGGCGGATGCCGCGTCCTCGGGAAGAGCCGACGCACGCCACGCGACCTTGCGGTCGGGCCGCACGAGGAGGGCGCCGTCAGCGTCGACCTGCCGGGCGACGGCCCAGCCCTCGTCGGCGTCGTCGACGACGGCGACGGTGATCGGCATGCTCGCCTCGACGGCGGCCACGGCATCCGTCCACCGCTCAGCGGCGGATGCCGAGGTGAGCAGCGTCAAGCCGACGGGGGCGATCAGGTCGTGCGAGGAGACCCGCTCACGCCCCGCGAGCCACACGTGCGGGAGGTGGTGCCCAGGGCGCGATGTCGCGTGGAACGTCACCGGATCCGACGGGTCGCCGGGCACGGGGGTGCCGTCGGGCACGAGCGCCCCCGCCCAGTAGTGGTACCCGGCCTCGACGCCCAGCTGGCTGTAGTCGTGGGCGTTGTGCCCGACCTCCGCGGCCACGCGCTCGCGCATCGCCACCCCCTCGGGGGTGTCGCTCACGAAGACCTCGAGGCTGCGGAAACCCTCGGCCTCGTCGTCGGTGAAGCCCAGGGCCTCGGCGATCGGAGGATGCCGGTTCGCGTTCTCGAGCGAGTGCGCCGTGTACCAGGCGACCGTGGGCCTCCGCTCGGCCTGATAGCTGTCGAGCAGAGCATCCGTCGCCTGACCGTCGAGCACCGCTGCCAGCTTCCAGCACAGGTTCTGCGCGTCCTGGATGCCGCTGTTGAGGCCGAGCCCGCCGGTCGGAGGATGCTTGTGCGCGGCGTCGCCGGCGAGGAACACGCGCCCCTCGCGGAAGCGCTTCGCGACGAGCGCGTCGTAGCTCCAGCGCGTCATCGAGTGCATGGTGATCTCGTGATCGTCGGCGAGGCCGAGCATGCGGCGGATCGACGCGAACAGCGCCGCCTCGTCGTCGGGGTCGCCCTCGACCATCCAGGCGGCGACGGAGACCAGCCACTCCTCCGCGTCGCGGTTGTAGTGGGTAGGGCCGAGTGCCTGGATCGTGCCCCGGCGGCGCGCTCCCCCGGCGGGGTGCATGAAGTGGCCGAGCAGCGCATCGGGCTCCGACCACGCGGAGAGGTCCATGCTGACGTGGTAGTTGACGACCTCGCGCATGTCGCGCGGGCCCTCCATCTCGACGCCGAGCAGGGCCGCACTGTCGCGCCCGCCGTCCGCCGCGATGACGTAGCGGGCGCGCACGGTGCGCAGCTCCCCCGATTCCAGATCGCGGACCGAGACGACGGCGGCATCCGCATCCTGCTCGATGCCGACGACCTCCTGCCTGCTGCGGATGCGACCGGGGGCCGCGGCCACGGCGTGGCGGTGGATGAGAGGGTCCAGTCGCAGCTGCGGCATGTTGGCGAAGGCCCGGGGGCTCGAGGAGCGGTAGCGCTCGGCATCCGGTCCGCCGCCCCAGGCGGGGACCTCGCCGATCTTCATGCCGTCGAAGCGTCCGGGGCCGGTCGCGGTCGTGTACCAGACGGCCTTGCGCCAGCGGTCGTGCGTGGGGGTGGCGGCGTAGATGTCGTCGGCCACGTGCATGTCGTGGAACGCCTCCATGGTGCGCGGGTTGAGCAGGTGCGCGCGGGGAAAGCGGAACACGAAGTCGCGGCGCTCGACGAGCAGCACGTCGATGCCGCGCTGGGCGAGCAGGATCGCGCACGACATGCCCACGGGGCCGCCGCCCATGATCAGGACCTCGACGGAGTCGGGCCAGGCGTCGTCGCCGAGCGGCGACAGCGGGGCACGGGGGCTCTTGACGGATGCGGACACGGACTCCTCCTCGACTGCGGGAATCCCAGGCTAGATTTCGCGGAATCCCGCCCGATACGTGACCGCGGCGCGAAAGTCGGGCCCGGACTCCGACACGATGTCGCACATCCGTCCCCTCGGTCGTCGAGCGCGCGCGCCCGGTCGTTGAGCGAGCGCACCCCCACGGTCGTCGAGCGAGCGCAGCCCCACGGTCGTTGAGCGAGCGCAGCGAGACGAAACACCCCTCTCAGGAACGACGGAAGAGGGCGAGTCGACCCCCTCGGCGCGACTCGCCCTCTCCGTCCGCAGACCGGGTCTCAGTCTGAGATCGTCGGGACCGTCACCCACTGCCAGTAGGTGAACTCGTCCAGGTTCCAGTGGCCGCCGTGCCGCCCGCCGTTGCCGGAGGCGCCGATCCCGCCCATGGGGATGTGCGCGGCGTCGTAGATCGTCTGCCCGTTGAGCGCGACCATGCCGGCGCGCAGCCGGGAGGCGAAGCCGAGACCGCGGGCGATGTCGCGCGTGTGGATCGCGGCGGAGAGGCCGTAGTCGCTCGCGTTCGCGAGGGCCAGTGCCTCCGCCTCCGTGGCGAACCGGGTCACCGGCGCGACGGGGCCGAAGATCTCGCTCTGGAACGCCGCGTTCGCGGCATCCACTCCGTCCAGCACCGTCGGGGCGAAGAAGACGCCCTCGTGGGTGCCGCCGTGCACGACCCGCGCGCCGTCGGCGACGGCCTGGTCGACGATGCCCTGCACGCGCTCCGCCTGGGCGGTGGTGATGAGCGGACCGAGGGTCGTTCCGTCGGTGAGCGGGTCGCCGAGGCGCAGGGCGGATGCCGCGGCCCGCAGCCGCTCGACGTACTCGTCGGCGATGCTCTCGTGCACGAGGTGCCGACCGGTCGCCATGCAGATCTGCCCCTGGTGCCGGAAGGAGCCGCCGATGCCGCTGGCGACGGCCAGGTCGAGGTCGGCATCCGCCATCACGATGAACGCGTTGTTGCCGCCGAGCTCCAGGATGACCCGCTTGAGCAGGCCGCCGGCGACCTCGCCGACCCGGCGGCCGGCGGCGGACGACCCGGTGAAGGAGATGACGTTCGTGTGCGGGGAGCGCACGACGGCCTCGCCGGTCTCGGGTCCGCCGGGGAGGATGTGCAGGATGCCGTCCGGCAGCCCCGCCCTCTCGAAGATCTCGGCCATCACGGCGCCGCCCGAGAACGCGGTCTTGACGTCGGGCTTCACGATCACGGCGTTGCCGAGGGCGATCGCCGGTGCCACGGAACGGATCGCGAGCATGAGCGGGGCGTTCCACGGCGCGATCACGCCGACCACCCCGACGGGGATGCGGCGGGCGATGCCGAGGGTCGTGGGGTCGTCGACGGGGAGCACGTCGCCCTGCGACATCGTCACCAGGCTCGCGGCCTCGACGAGCTCGTCGATCGCCTTGCTCACCTCGTGGCTGGCCTTGCTCGGCAGGGAGCCGCTCTCGCGCACGAGCAGGTGCTCGACGTCGGCGCGGATCTCGCGCAGCGCCTCGGCGGCACGGCTGAGCACGCCCGCTCTGACGCGGTACGACGACCGCGCCCACTCGCGCTGCGCGTCGACGGCGAGGAGACCTGCGCGCTCGACATCCGCCTCGTCGGCGATGCCCACGGTGCCGACGGGCAGGCCGTCGCCGGGAGAGATCACCGACGCCGTGCCGCCGCCGGGCTCGCGCCAGCCGCCGGAGAAGATGCGTCCGTCCGCTGCGCGCGGTTCCCAGTGCGCCATCGCACCCTCCTGCTCGATCGAGGTCCCTGCGATGCTAGCCGCTGGCCGACGCCGCGACTTCCACCCTCCGCACGAATCCGGCCCCCGCCCGCACGACACGGTGTCGCACACCTCTCGTCTGGCCCGTCCGCCCGGGGTCCGCCCCTCGAACACGGCTACCCCTCCCGGGCACGGTTCCACCTCGTGAGCACGGTTCCACCTCGTGAGCACAGTTTCGGACCCGGCATCCGACACGCCGCGTCCACAGACCCGACACCGGCGTGTCACCGCCGCACTCCGAAGCTATGCCCGGCGCCGCACTCCGAAACCGCGCCCGGTGCCGCACTCCGAAACCGTGACCGATGCCGCAGATCCACGGGCCGTCCCGGGGACGACGAAGGGGCGGATGCCGCAGCATCCGCCCCTTCGTTCATCGGGAGGTCACTCCCCGCTGGCGACCGCCAGGTCGGGGGTGGCCGTGATCTCGCCGCCGGTGGTCACACCGACCGCGACCTTCTCGCCGCGCGGGCCGTGCTCGAACTGGAACTCGCCGTCCGCGGCATCCACCTTGACGTGGTCACCGGAGTTGAGCTCGCCGTGCAGGATCTTCTCCGACAGACGGTCCTCGATCTCGTGCTGCATCGCGCGACGCAGCGGACGGGCGCCGAGGGCCGGGTCGAAGCCGATCTCGATGAGACGCTCCTTCGCGGCCTGCGACAGCTCGATCGTCATGTCGCGGTCGAGCAGCCGCTCGCCGAGGCGCTTGGTGAACAGATCGACGATCTGCACCAGCTCCTCCTTGTTGAGCTGCGGGAACACGATGATGTCGTCGACGCGGTTCAGGAACTCGGGCTTGAAGTGACGCTTCAGCTCCTCGTTGACCTTGCCCTTCATGCGCTCGTAGGTCGTGGCGTTGCTGCCCTCGATCTGGAAGCCGACGGGACCGCCCGCGATGTCGCGTGCACCGAGGTTGGTGGTCATGATGATGACCGTGTTCTTGAAGTCCACGATCCGACCCTGACCGTCGGTGAGGCGACCCTCTTCGAGGATCTGCAGGAGCGAGTTGAAGATGTCCGGGTGGGCCTTCTCGATCTCGTCGAACAGGACCACGCTGAACGGCTTGCGACGCACCTTCTCGGTGAGCTGGCCGCCCTCTTCGAATCCGACGAACCCGGGAGGGGCTCCGAACAGACGCGAGACGGTGTGCTTCTCGCCGAACTCGCTCATGTCGAGCGAGATCAGGGCGGCTTCGTCGTCGAACAGGAACTCGGCGAGTGCCTTGGCGAGCTCGGTCTTTCCGACGCCCGTGGGGCCGGCGAAGATGAACGAGCCGGAGGGACGCTTCGGGTCCTTGAGGCCGGCGCGCTGGCGGCGGATCGTCTTGGAGAGGGCGGCGATCGCCTCCTCCTGACCGATGACGCGCTGGTGCAGGGCCTTCTCCATGAAGACGAGACGCGAGGACTCCTCTTCGGTGAGCTTGAAGACGGGGATGCCGGTGGCCTGTGCGAGCACCTCGGCGATCAGGCCCTCGTCGACGACCGCAGAGGTCGCGACGTCACCCGAACGCCACTGCTTCTCGAGGCGCAGGCGCTCCGCGAGGAGGCTCTTCTCCTCGTCGCGCAGCGAGGCCGCCTTCTCGAAGTCCTGCTCCTCGGAGGCCAGCTCCTTCTGCTCGCGGACAGCGGCGATCTTCTCGTCGAACTCGCGCAGCTCGGGCGGCGACGACAGGATGCTGAGGCGCAGACGCGCGCCGGCCTCGTCGATCAGGTCGATCGCCTTGTCGGGCAGGAAGCGGTCGGACACGTAGCGGTCGGCGAGGTTCGCCGCGGCCACGAGTGCGCCGTCGGTGATCTGCACCTTGTGGTGCGCCTCGTAGCGGTCGCGCAGACCCTTGAGGATGTTGATCGTGTGCGGCAGCGTCGGCTCGTTGACCTGCACCGGCTGGAAGCGGCGCTCGAGCGCTGCATCCTTCTCGAAGTGCTTGCGGTATTCGTCGAGCGTGGTGGCGCCGATGGTCTGGAGCTCTCCACGGGCGAGGAGCGGCTTGAGGATCGACGCGGCGTCGATCGCGCCCTCGGCGGCACCCGCACCCACGAGGGTGTGGATCTCGTCGATGAAGACGATGATGTCGCCGCGCGTGCGGATCTCCTTGGTGACCTTCTTCAGGCGCTCCTCGAAGTCGCCGCGGTAGCGGGAACCGGCGATGAGCGAGCCGAGGTCGAGCGAGTAGAGCTGCTTGTCCTTCAGCGTCTCGGGGACATCGCCCTTGACGATGGCCTGCGCCAGTCCCTCGACGACGGCGGTCTTGCCGACGCCGGGCTCGCCGATGAGGACGGGGTTGTTCTTGGAGCGACGAGAGAGGATCTGCATGACCCGCTCCGCCTCCTTCTCGCGCCCGATGACCGGGTCGAGCTTGTTGTCGCGCGCGGCCTGCGTGAGGTTGCGGCCGAACTGGTCGAGCACCGCCGACCCGCCCTGGGCGCTGGCCTGCGAGTCGTTGGTCTGCGCGCCGACGGCGGCGGGCTCACGACCGGGGGCGCCCGACAGCAGCTGGATGACCTGCTGGCGCACCTTGTTCAGGTCGGCGCCGAGCTTGACGAGCACCTGAGCGGCGACGCCCTCGCCCTCGCGGATGAGGCCGAGCAGGATGTGCTCGGTGCCGATGTAGTTGTGGCCGAGCTGCAGAGCCTCGCGGAGGCTGAGCTCGAGCACCTTCTTGGCGCGCGGCGTGAACGGGATGTGCCCGGTCGGCTGCTGCTGACCCTGGCCGATGATGTCCTGGACCTGCTCGCGGACGGCGTCAAGGGAGATGCCCAGGCTTTCGAGCGCCTTGGCGGCGACGCCCTCGCCCTCGTGGATGAGGCCGAGCAGGATGTGCTCGGTGCCGATGTAGTTGTGGTTGAGCATCTTCGCCTCTTCTTGGGCGAGGACGACCACTCGACGGGCTCGGTCCGTGAATCTCTCGAACATGCTGTGACTCCTTATTCGCACGGGGCGAAGACGCGTGAAGCGCTTGTACATCGAGAGTAACCACCACATCGAGCCGGTATGCCCGTGTTCGCCGTGGGCATACCGCCCGTGGCGGTCGGTGACGGGGCGGAGCGGATGCCGTCGCGCGGGGCGTCCGTTGACGGGAGGACCAGCATCCGATACCTTAACGAAAATCGATAATATCGATAATCGTTATGGCGGGAGGGTGTCCCGCCGGGCGCAGAGAGGGCTGGTCTGATGACGTTCACCGCGGAGAATCTGGGCGCGGGTCTGCTGACCCTGCTCATCGGCTTCCTGATCGTCGGAGCGGTCGTCGCGATGAGCGTCGCGAGCTCCCACCGCCGGCGCCGCAAAACCCTCGTCCTCGACGTGGTCGACCGGCTCAGCCTCGGCTGGGTCTTCCTGTGCGGGGTCGGCGTGCTCCTCGCCGTCTTCCAGGCGCTCACCATGAAGACGATCTCCCTCGACCAGCCGGTGCTCGACCGTGCGAAGGCCTCCACGCCGGACAACTGCGACTTCGCTGGCGCCGAAGGTGGGACGGAGCTGGACTGCTACGGCGCCGTGGTGAACCCGCCCGTGGGCGCGCAGATACTGATGCTCATCTCCGGTGTGCTGCTGCTGGTCTGCTCCGCCTCGATCGCATGGGCGATCCACGTGGCCGCGCAGCGCGCCGCGCTCGGCGCCCCGTTCGACGCGACCGTCCCCCGGGTCTTCGTCGCGACTGCGATCATCGTCATGACGACGGCGGTGATCGGCGGCATCCTCCGCCAGGTCGGGATGACCGTCGCCGCACAGGCTCTACCGCAGACGGACGACGCCTTCATCCCCTTCGAGTTCAGCGTGCCGGTCTGGCCCTTCGCCGTGGGCGTCGGATGCTTCGCCCTCGCCGCGATCTTCCGCCACGGCAGTCGACTGCAGGGCGAGAAGGAGCAGCTGGAGAAGGAGACGGAGGGGCTGGTGTGACCCCGGCCGAGAGCGACGACGAGTTCACCGGCATCCACTGCCGACTCGATGAGCTGCTCGCCGATCGCGGCATGACCCTCACCGAGCTGAGCGCGCAGGTCGGCGTCAGCATCGTCAACCTGTCGGTCCTCAAGAACGACCGTGCACGCGCCATCCGCTACTCGACGCTGCGGGCGATCTGCGAGGCGCTGCAGTGCGAGGTCGGCGAGCTGCTCGTGATGGCCTGAGTCACACCGCCGGCTGCTGCGGGACGACGGGCGGTGCGGGCGGCGCCCCCACCGGCTCCACCACCACGGCCGTCCCGTAGGCGCAGATCTCGCTGAAGGTGCCGATCGACCCGGCGTCGAAGCGCATGGCGACGATCGCGTTGCCGCCGCGCTGCTGCGCCTCGGCCCACATGCGGCTCATCACGACCTGGCGGCTCTCGTACATCATCTGCGTGTACTCGGGGATCTCCCCGCCGCCGAGCGCCCGGAAACCCGCCGTGAACCCCTGGCCGAAGTCGGTCGAGCGGACCGTGATGCCCATGACCTCTCCGAGCACGTTGGTGATGCGGTAGCCGGGGATGTCGTTCGTCGTCACCATGAACATGACCACATGGTGCCACAGGCGCCGCCCCCGGGGTATGGGCAGTTCTCTCCGCCCGCCGCCCTCTGATCCGGCGCCGGAACGCGTACGGTGGAGGCCATGAATCCGGACCGGAAGTTGCGCACCCCCGCACGCGTGCTGATGGCGCTGCCCGTCGCCGCCCTCGCCCTCTCCCTCGCCGCCTGCGGTGCGAGCCGACCGACCGAGAAGCAGTTGACCGACGGACTGATCGACTACTACACCTCGCAGAGCATGAGCGATCAGGTGAACGCGGATGCCGCGGCCTGCTTCGCCGGCTACCTGCTGGATTCGAAGCTCAGCAACGAGACCCTCAGTTACATCGCGCAGGGCAAGGACCAGGCGTCCAGCGTCGAGGACCGCGACCTCACCGTCAAGATCCTCAAGGACAACTTCGAGGAGTGCACGACCTGACTCGGGCACGACGGATGCCGCCGGCATCCGTCATGCTTCGTCACATCCACCCAGGGAATTCACAGGCGCTCATAGCGTTGAGGCTATGGCGTGCACTCGGCACGCAGTCATTCCTGGAGTCCCCCCACATGAGCACCACCGCCCGCGCCGCGAAGGCGCCCGACACCCGCGGTCCCGTACGGAAGCTGCTGACCTCGTTCGGCTTCCAGATCATCGCCGCCCTCGTCCTCGGCATCGTCGCAGGCCTCGTCGCCCGCAACCTCGGCGCCACCGCCGAGGCGCCAAACGGCCTCTCCGCGACCCTCGACACGATCGGCGGCTCGTACGTGACGCTGCTGCGCGCCGCCGTCATCCCGCTGATCTTCACCGCGATCGTCGCGAGCATCTCGAACCTGCGCCGCGTGCAGAACGCCGCGCGCCTGGCGGGGCAGACGCTCCTCTGGTTCGCCTACACGGCGTTCATCGCCGTGGTGATCGGCATCGGCCTCGGCCTCATCATCCAGCCCGGTTCCCGCGCGGGCGAGGGCCTGCAGGAGGGCGACCCGTACACGGTCGGCACCTGGTGGAACTTCCTCACAGGCCTCATCCCGCAGAACTTCCTCGGCCTCACCGTGAGCACCTCGGTCGACGCGGAGTCGGGCAGCGCGACGTCCAGCATCGGCTTCAACGTGCTGCAGATCATCGTCGTCGCCGTGGCCGTGGGCATCGCCGCGCTCAAGGCGGGCAAGAAGGCAGAGCCCTTCCTCGCCTTCACCGAGTCGCTGCTCAAGGTCATCCAGCGCGTGCTGTGGTGGATCATCCGCATCGCCCCGCTCGGCACCTTCGGCCTCATCGGCGCCGCCGTCGTCAAGTACGGCTGGGAGAAGCTGGCCTCGCTCGGCTGGTTCGCCATCGCGATCTACATCGGCCTCGCCCTCGTGCTCTTCGTGGTCTACCCGATCATCGTCAAGACCAACGGCCTGTCGATCAGGCAGTACTTCTCGGGCGTGTGGCCGGCCGTGCAGCTGGCCTTCGTCAGCCGCTCGTCGATCGGCACCCTCCCGCTCACCGAGCGCGTGACCGAGCGCAACCTCGGCGTGCCGCGCTCCTACGCGTCCTTCGCCGTGCCGCTGGGTGCGACCACCAAGATGGACGGCTGCGCCGCGATCTACCCGGCCATCGCCGCGATCTTCGTGGCGCAGTTCTTCGGCATCCAGCTGGAGTGGTGGCAGTACATCATGATCATCGTCGTCTCGGTGGTGGGCTCGGCCGCGACCGCAGGGACCACCGGCGCCATCGTGATGCTCACGCTGACGCTCTCCACGCTCGGCCTGCCGCTCGCCGGCGTCGGCCTGCTCATCGCGATCGACCCGATCCTCGACATGGGACGCACCGCGGTGAACGTCGCCGGTCAGGCGCTCGTGCCGACCATCGTCGCCAAGCGCGAGGGCATCCTCGACGAGGAGCTCTACAACGCGCCGCGCGAGGGCCTGCCCTTCGCCGACGACTCGGGCGACGACTCCCCCGAGGCGGACGCCGCGTCGGACAAGCAGCCGGTCGCCGCGAGCTGACCGCTCGCCCACCGCACGCGAGAGCGCCCCATCCCGTCCGCGGGGTGGGGCGCTCTCGCGTCTGAGCGGTTCACAACTCCTCACGAACCGCAGACCACGCAAGCGCCCGCCCCAGAACCACAGGGCCGTCCTCGGGCGCGAACCCGTTCTTTGAGGAGTTGTGAACGGGAAGAGCGGATGCCGCCGCGCTACCGCTCCTGCTGGCGCATCGCGCCGCGGGTGTCGAGCGCCAGCTCCTCGGCATCCATCGCCGCGAGCAGCTCGCGCATGACCTCCTCGTCGAGGTTGCCGGCGTCGCGCTCGGCGAGAACGATCTCCCGACGCACGTGCAGCCACCCCCTGAACAGGGAGACGAGGTCCTCGTACGAGGGGCGGGCCGCGGCATCCTCCACCTGCTGCGCCTCATCGGCGTCCTTCTCCACGCGGGTCATCCGCTTGGCGAAGGCGTCGAAGACGCTGAGGTCGAGGGAGCCGTGCTTCGCCTCCCACTCCACGCGCTTGGCGGCGATGAACTCCTTGCCCGCCTCGCGGGTCTTCGCCTGCACGGCGGCGAGCGCCTGCGCGTCCTCCTCGTGCTCCGAGTCGCTCCCGATGCCGAGGCGCCGGATCAGCACCGGCAGCGTGAGCCCCTGCAGCAGGAGCGTGCCGACGGTGACGATGAAGGCGACGACGACGATCGCGTGCGAGGCCTCGGGGGCGAGCGTCGCGAGGTCGGCCGCCGCGAGGGCGGTCGCCAGCGTGACGACGCCGCGCATGCCCGCCCAGGAGATGACGGCGTTGTCCTTCCAGGTGAGCTGGAGCCCCGCCATCCGCTCCTTCACGATCTGCTCCCGCAGCTCATCGGGATCCTGATCGCGCCACCGCCGCGAGCGGCCTCGCCGCTTCTCGAACTCGCCGGACTCGACCCCGCGGTCCCACCGCTCGAGGCGTTTGCGGTCGAGGCGGTTCGCCCACGCGTTCGCGGGGTACACGTAGAGCGGACGCACCAGCAGCACGACCACCAGCACCGCCGCCGACAGCCACAGGATGTGTCCGACAGACTCTCCGCTGAGGTCTCGAAGCACACGGGGGAACTGCAGCCCGATGTAGGCGAACACGAAGCTCTCCAGCAGCAGGTCGGCCGAGAGCCACAGGGGCTTCTCCTGCTGCCGCGTGGTGTAGTCGGTGCGCGGGGCGTTGAAGCCGACGTAGATGCCCATCGCCACGACGGCGAGCACGCCGGAACCACCGAGGTGCTCCGCGATCGCGTACGCGCCGAACGGGGCGAGCAGCCCGAAGGTGCCGATCACGACCGCGTCGTCGATCCGCATCCGCAGCTGGTGCAGCACGATGCCGAAGATCAGGCCGATGACGACGCCGACCGCGACGGCGACGATGAACTGCCAGATGCCGTCCCACACGGTGATGGTGACGGTGGCGCTGACGAGGAGCGAGGCGAACACCCGGTACAGGGTGAGCGAGGTGGCGTCGTTGATGAGGCTCTCGCCGGAGAGCACGTTCATGATGCGCCGGGGCAGTCCGAGCTTGCGGCCGATCGCCGCGGCCGACACCGCGTCGGGCGGGGCGACGATCGCGCCGAGCAGCAGCGCGCCAGGAAGGGTCAGCGAGGGCAGGATCAGCCACGCCACCGCGCCGACCGCGAGCGTCGTGAGCAGCACGAGCCAGATCCCGAGGCGCTGGATCTGCGGCAGGCTGCGCTTGAAGCCCACGAACGAGACATCGAGCGCCGCCGAGTACAGCAGCGGCGGCAGCACGAGGTTCAGCAGCAGGTGGCCGTCGGTCTGCAGATCGGGGACGAACGGGAGGAAGGATGCCGCGAGCGCGACCACCGTGACCAGCAGCGGCGCCGGCCACCCCCGCCATCGCGCGATCGCCGCCACGACGACGCTGCCGACGAGGATGTAGAAGAATTCGACGCCCATGCCCACCACGGTACTGGGAGGAAGGACCGTCGTCGTGGAGGACGTGGGCGGCGGCGATCGGTCGCCGTCTCGACAGGGCGAGCGGCGCGCCGGATGCCGTCGACCTCAGTCCGCCTCGTCGTCCCGGCGCCCCGACACCTGTTCGCGAAGCCCGGCGTTCTCGTCCTCCAGATCGAGCACCCGCCTGATCCCGGCGAGGTTGATGCCCTCACCGCGCAAATCGGTAACGCGCTGCAGGCGGGCGACGTCGTCGTCGCTGTATCGGCGTGTGCCTCCGTCGCTGCGCGCGGGGGTGAGGAGCCCCTTGGCCTCGAAGAGACGCAGGCTGGCCTCGGGGAGCCCGCTCAATTGCGCGGCGACGGCGATGCCGTAGAGGGGGGTTCGCGGGTCACGCTCGGTCATCGGCAGATTTCCTTCTCAACGACTTGCATTCTAGCGGCAATCTGATCTATAAAAAATCTATAGCGCGAGATGCAGATAATCTCGTGGACCTTCGCCCGAGAGGGCGCGCACGAAAGGAGAAACTCATGGCACTGTCATTCGACCCGTTCAGTCAGCTCGATCGCTTCGCTGCGAGCGTTCTGGACTCCGTTCGGGCACCCCGGCTGATGCCCGTCGACCTCTACCGCGACGGCGACCGTTACCTGCTCCACGCCGATCTCCCGGGCGTGGACCCCGGTTCGATCGACGTCGACGTCGACGGATCCCAGCTCACGATCCGCGCCCAGCGCACGGCGGACAGCCTTGAGGGCGTCCGTTGGCTCGCCCGCGAACGCGGCGCCGGCCAGTTCCTGCGCCAGTTCACGCTCGGCGATGGGGTCGACCTCGATCGCATCAGCGCCTCGTACGAGAGCGGGGTGCTGTCGGTGATCATCCCGGTCAGCGAGCGCGCCAAGCCGCGTCGCATCGAGGTCGAGTCCGGCGACCAGCGGCAGGCGATCGACGCCTGATCCCTCGCGGGGTCGCGCCGGCGGACCCCGTCGCGACCCCGCGACCGGTGATCACCGCCCCGCTCGTCCACCACCTCAAGGAAAGGGGGAACGCCATGGCGCTCTCGACCGACCTCGACCGCTTCCTCGCCGGAATGGAGTATCCGGCGGTGCGGGACGATCTGCTACGCGAAGCCGCGCGCGAAGGCCTGTCCGCCGAGGACAGGGCCGTGCTCGATGCTCTGCCGGAGCAGAGCTACGGCGCCGCCTGGCACGTCCGCTACCGACTCGCCCGGCAGGCCCTGGCCGGCATCTTCTCTCCTGGCGAACCGGCCCACGCCTGACAGGCGCCGCGCAGGAGGACGGGGCGGGGAATTCCCCGCCCCGTCCTCCTGTTACGGATGGGGATGACTTCCACCGCTCTCTCCGTCCTCGACCTCGTCCCGGTCCGCTCCGGGCAGACCAGCGCGGAGGCCATCGCCGCCTCCCTCAGCCTCGCGCAGACCGCCGATCGGCTGGGGTACCGCCGCTACTGGTTCGCCGAGCACCACAACATGCCGGCCGTGGCATCCACGACTCCGCCGGTGCTGATCGCCGCCGCCGCGACCCGCACCACGAGCATCCGGCTGGGCTCCGGCGGCGTGATGCTCCCGAACCACGCCCCGCTGATCGTCGCGGAGCAGTTCGCCGCACTGGAGGCCATCGCCCCCGGACGCATCGACCTCGGTCTCGGCCGGGCGCCGGGCAGCGACCCCGTCATCACCCAGCTGCTCCGCGGCTCCGGCACCACGAGCGACGTCGAGCAGTTCCCCCGGCACGTGCAGGACATCGCGGCGCTCCTCTCCGGAGACGGCGCCACCGTCCGCTTCACGTCCGGCGGCGAGTACACGGTGCACGCGACGCCCGCCGCCACCAGCTCTCCCGAGGTGTGGCTGCTCGGCTCGAGCGACTACTCGGCGCAGCTCGCGGCATCCCACGGCCTGCCGTACGTGTTCGCCAACCACTTCTCCGGCCAGGGGCTGGAGCGCGCCCTCGACCTGTACCGCACCGGCTACCGCCCGAGCGAGGAGCACCCAGAGCCGCGCACCTTCCTCACCGTGAACGCCGTGGCCGCGCCGACGCAGGACGAGGCGGAGGCCCGCGCTCTCCCCCAGCTCCGCATGATGGCGCGACTGCGTCTGAACAAGCCGCTGGTCGCGCTGGAGACGGTCGAGCAGGCCGTCGCCGCCTCGGCGGAGGCGGATGCCGCCACCGAGCAGGTCGTGTCGGCCGCCCGCGAGCGCTGGTTCGTCGGCACCGGGGAGTCGGTCGCCGCCGAGGTGCGCGGGTTCGCGGAGCGGTACGGCGTCGACGAGGTCATGCTGTCTCCGGTCGCCGCGTCGTACGACGCGGAGCCCCGCGACTCCTCCCCCGGCCGCGCGCAGACGCTGGAGCTCATCGCCGCCGCGATGTGAATCGCCGCACGAGGGTGGTCTTCTGTGCGGGACAGGCGTAGCGTCGCCCGCAACGGAAGGAGTTCGATGATGAGTACCACGAAGACCCTCGCTCTCTGGGTCGCCTACGGCACGAACGGAGTCGTCGGCAGCATCCGCCACGACGACGACGGCTACACGGTCGTGATGGCAGGGTCGGATGCCGCAACAGGCAGCTACCCCAGCCTGGCGTCGGCGAAGGGCGCTCTGCACTCCCGCATGACGCCGGGCAGCGCCTGGCCGCTGTTCCGCGAGCACTGACCCCGCCCGGGTCCGCAGGATGGGTCAGGAATGACGCTCCGGGGAGTCTCTCCCCGGCATTTCTGATCCATCGTCGCGTGCCCGCACGCGAGGGCGGTCAGGCGTCGGGCTCTCCGGAAAGGATGCCGCGCAGCCAGTCGCGCGCCTCGACGAACACGTCGTCGGAGTAGCGCTCCGGGTACTGCACGATCTGCCTGTCGGCGCGGGGGTAGGAGCCGAGGAACACCACTCGGGGGCTGAACCGGCGGATGCCGAGCAGCGCGTCGGCCATGCGCTCGTGCTCGATGTGACCGTCGGCGTCGATGACGAACCGGTAGCGACCGAGCGCGTCGCCGATGGGGCGGGATTCGATCAGCGACAGGTTGATGCCGCGGGTCGAGAACTGCTCGAGCATCTCGAGCAGCGAACCGGGGCGGTCGTGGGGCAGCTCGACGATGAGCGAGGTCTTGTCGGCCCCGGTGGGTTCCGGCGAGCGCGTCGTGCGGGTCACGAGCACGAAGCGGGTGACCGCCTGGGCGTTGTCGCCGATGCCATCGGCGAGCACGTCCACGTCGTAGTGCTTCACGATGCCGGGGGGCGCGATCGCCGCCTGGGCGGGGAGCGAGCCGTCGAGCACGCCGATCGCGGAGGCGACGTTGCTCGCGGCCGGCACGTGGGAGTGCTGCGGCAGGTGCTCGCCGAGCCAGCCGTGGCACTGGGCGTAGGCGACGGGGTGGGCGGCGATGACGGAGACGTCCTCGAGCCGGGTGCCCCGGGGCGCCACCAGCACGAAGTTCACCCTGACGAGGTACTCGCCGATGATCCGCAGTCCTGGCAGCGTGGCCAGCGCGTCCTGCGTGGTGGAGACGCCGCCCTCGATCGAGTTCTCGATCGCGATCATCGCGGCATCCGACACCCCCGACAGCACGTCGTCGAGCGCTTCCCCGACGTTGTGCACGGGGCGCCATTCCTGGCCGCGCGCCTCGGGGACCTGGTCGAGCGCCGCTTCGGTGAACGTTCCTGCGGGGCCGAGGTAGCTGTAGGTGCGGCGTTCAGTCACGCGTTTCACCTTAGCCGTCCGCGTCGCACGTGAGACTCCCGCCGACGAAAACCTTCACACCTCTGGAAATGAGACGTGCGCGAACGGCCCGCTCGGTGCAGACTGTCTGCATGACGAGCCGTGCCGGCCTCCCCGCGGAGGAAAGTGACCTCATCGACGTCGACGAGCTGATCGCCGCCTACTACGACCGCGTACCGGACCCCGGCGTCGCCGCCGAGCGCGTCGTGTTCGGCACCAGCGGCCACCGCGGCTCCTCGCTGTCGAACAGCTTCAACGAGAATCACATCCTCGCGACCACCCAGGCGATCGTCGACTATCGCACCGGCCAGGGCATCACCGGCCCGCTCTTCCTCGGACGCGACACCCACGCACTGTCCCTCCCCGCCGAGCGCAGCGCCATCGAGGTGCTCATCGCCAACGGGGTGGACGTGCGCGTCGACTCCCGCGACTCCTGGGTGCCGACGCCGGCGCTGAGCCACGCGATCCTCACCTACAACCGCGACCTGGCTCCGGATGCCGCGGGCCGCGCCGACGGCATCGTGGTCACCCCGAGCCACAACCCGCCCCGCGACGGCGGCTTCAAGTACAACCCTCCGCACGGCGGCCCCGCCGACACGGATGCGACCGGCTGGATCGCCGACCGCGCCAACCAGCTCATCGCCAACGGCCTCGACGGCGTCAAGCGCATCCGCTACGCCGACGTCGACGGGGACACGATCGGCGAGTACGACTTCCGCGACGCGTACGTGCGCGACCTCTCCACCATCATCGACGTCGACGCCATCCGCCGCGCGGGCGTGCGGATCGGCGCGGACCCGCTGGGCGGAGCATCCGTCGAGTACTGGGCGCTCATCAAGGAGGTGCACGACCTCGACCTCACCGTCGTGAACCCTGAGGTCGACCCGACCTGGCGTTTCATGACGTTGGACTGGGACGAGAAGATCCGCATGGATCCGTCCTCCCCCTCGGCCATGGCCTCCCTGGTCGCCAAGAAGGGCGACTACGACGTGCTCACGGGCAACGACGCGGATGCCGACCGCCACGGCATCGTGACCCCGGATGCCGGTCTCATGAACCCCAACCACTACCTCGCGGTCGCGATCGACTACCTGTTCTCGCACCGCGCCGAGTGGCCGCGGGATGCCGCGATCGGCAAGACGCTCGTGTCGTCGATGATCATCGACCGCGTCGCCGAGTCGCTGGGTCGCCGCCTGCTGGAGGTGCCGGTCGGGTTCAAGTGGTTCGTGCCCGGCCTGCTCGACGGCTCCGTCGCGTTCGGCGGGGAGGAGTCGGCCGGCGCCTCGTTCCTGCGCAAGGACGGCACCGTCTGGTCGACCGACAAGGACGGCATCCTGCTGTGCCTGCTCGCCGCCGAGATCATCGCCGTGACGGGCAAGACCCCGTCGGAGCGGTACCGCGAGCTGGAGGAGGCGTTCGGGTCGTCCGCGTACCAGCGCGTCGATGCGCCGGCCTCGCCCGAGCAGAAGGCCGCGCTGGCGAAGCTCGCCCCCGAGGCGGTGTCGGCGTCGACTCTCGCCGGCGAGCCCATCACCGCGAAGCTGTCGCACGCACCGGGCAATGGCGCGGCGATCGGCGGCCTCAAGGTGCAGACCGAGCACGCCTGGTTCGCTGCCCGCCCCTCGGGCACGGAAGACGTCTATAAGCTGTACGCCGAGAGCCTCCTGGGCCCCGAGCACCTCGCCGAGGTGCAGTCGGAGGCCCGCGCCGTGGTGTCCGCCGCGCTCGGGGGCTAGGGCGCGCGGATCTCACCGCGTCTCGTCTCGCTCCGCTCGCTCGACGACCCGCTCTGTTGCCCCCGGCCGCTGAGCGAGGAGCGCAGCGACGAGACGAACGCCTCAGCGGATGCTGCGGGCGAGCGCGGCGCCGGCCTCGACGAGCCAGCGAGCGGGGTCGGCGAGAGCGGCCTCCGACGATCCGGCGAGCGCCGCCAACGAGGCGGATGCCGCGAACGGCGAGGTGTCGGCATCCGGGGTGATGCGGCCGGCCGCGAGCAGCGCGCGAACCCCCGCGTCGGCGGCCAGGGCGGAGATGTACGAGGGCACCTTGCCGTCGCCGGACTGCCCGTCGTACGACCCCTCGCCCGTGATCACCACGTCGGCGCGGGCGATCGCGTCGGCGAGCCCGATGAGCGATGCGACCTCCGCCGCACCGGGGGCGAGGGCCGCGCCCCACACCACGAGTGCGGCGCCGGTTCCTCCGGCCGCGCCCGCACCGGGCATGGACGCGTCGAGGCCCAGCAGCCCGGCGAGACGTGCGAGCCCTGCGTCCACGACGGGGACGTCGGATGCCGTGAGCCCCTTCTGCGGGCCGAACACGGCGGCGGCGCCGCGTGGACCGGTCAGCGGGTTGGTCACGTCGGTGAGCACGAGCGTCGATGGCGCCGACCGCAGACCCGCGAGGTCGACGGAGGCGAGGTCGGCGAGTCCCCGAGCCCCGCGGGCGACGGGTGCTCCCGCGGCGTCGAGGAACCGCGCTCCGAGAGCGGTCAGCATGCCCATCCCGCCGTCGGTCGACGCACTGGACCCGATCCCGACGACGAGCCGCGAGACGCCGTGGTCGAGCGCCGCGTCGATCGCCTGTCCGAGTCCGGTGGTGTCGGCATCCCACGGGCGCAGCGTCGCGAGGAGCTCGATGCCCGACGTGGAGGCGAGGTCGACGACCGCGGTGCCGCCGGGTGCCTCGTCTGTGGGTGGCAGCAGCAGCCAGGCCGTGCCGATCGGTTCGCCCGCGTGTCCGTCGACGGTGACCGGCATCCGCTCTGCGCCCGGCACCGCCGCGGCGAACGCGGCGACCGTGCCCTCTCCCCCGTCGGCCATGGGTCGATGCACGAAGGAGGCGGCGGGGTCGACGGAGGCCCATCCCGCGGCGAGCGCGTCCGCGGCGTCCGCGGCCGTGATCGTGCCCTTGAAGCTGTCGGGCGCCAGGACGACGGAGGTCATGCGAGACCGGGAGTGCTCGCGCGCACGATCACCTCGAGCGGGAGCGGCGCCTGCTGCCAGTCCGCGTCGACGGTCGCCCGGAACGCCTGGTAGCCGACCTCGCTGAGCGGCACCCGGACCGTCGTGAGGGCTGGCGCGACGTCGCTGCTGGACGGCACGTCGTCGAAGCCGCACACCGCGATGTCCTCGCCCACGGCGCGTCCGGCGTCGCGGATCGCCGACATCGCTCCTATCGCGACGATGTCGCTCATCCCGAACACCAGGGTGCCGGGTTCGACGCCCGCGGCGAGCTGGGCGGCCATCAGGGCCGTGCCCGACTCGCGGCGGAAGTCACCGCGCAGCACGCGGTCGACCGAGCCACCACCCGCGGCGAACCCGGTCTCGAAGCCCGCGAGACGCTCGTCGGAGGTCAGCACGCCCTCCGCGGCCCCGATCAGGATCGCTGACCGGTAGCCGAGCTGGGCCATGCGCTCGCCCAGCGCCCGCGCACCGCTGCGGTTGTCGATCTCGACGTGGCGTCCGTCGCCCTCGCCGGCGCCGAAGGTCACGATCCGCCCGCCCAGGCGCGAGAACTCTGCGAGCTCGCGCGCCGTTCCCGTGTCGGGCGGCCCCGTGGTGCGGGAGGCCGCGAGGATGAGCCCCTGAGGGCGCTGTCCGCGGAGCGCCCTCACGATGCGGGCCTCGCGCTCGGGGTCCCGTTCGGTGATCGCGATCGTGACGACGAGACCGTGCTCGTCCGCTCCGCGCGCGACGCCGGAGGCGATGAGTCCGAAGTACGGGTCGGCGATGTCGGCGACGAGCAGGGCGATCACGGGAGAGGTTCCCCTGGCGGTCGACTGCGCGGAGACGTTCGCCGTGTACCCGAGTTCCGATGCCGCCCGCTCGACGCGCTCGCGGAACGACTCGGCGACCTTGCGCTCCGAGCCGTTGAGGACACGGGATGCGGTGGCGAGTGAGACGCCGGCCTCGCGCGCGACGTCGTGCAGGGTCGGGGCCGCTCCGCGCGCATGCCGCGGCCGGCGGACCGGGGAAAGGCTTTCCGGCGTGCTCATGACCCGAGCATACTGGGATGACCGACAGACTCCGAGAGGTGTCGCAGCCTGGCAACCGCTTGCCGGTTCAGGCCATCCTCGCGAGAGCGCTCTCGTCGATCGCGTGCAGCAGGGGCTCCCCTGCGACGAGGCGCTCCAGCTCCTCTCCCACGAGCTCGCCCATCGCCCCGCGGTCGGCGCCCATGGAGCCCGCGACGTGCGGTGTCAGCTCGACGTTCTCGAGCTCCCAGAGCGGCGAATCGGGCGCGGGCGGCTCGTCGACCGTCACGTCCAGGAGCGCCGTGAGGTCGGTCCGGCGCGAGAGCACCGAGACCAGTGCGGCCTCGTCGATCAGCCCGCCCCGAGCGGTGTTGACGAGCGTCGCGCCCTGCGGCATCCGCTCGAGCAGCGCAGCGCCGATCATGCCCGTCGTCGCCGGCAGCAGCGGGGCGTGCAGACTCACGACCTCCGAGCGCGAGAACAGCTCCTCGATCGAGACGAGCTCGATCCCCAGCTCCGCAGCCGCCGCGGGGGAGGCGTAGGGATCGGCGGCGAGCAGACACACGCCGGTGCCCTGCAGCCGCTCCGCGACACGGCGGCCGATCGCGCCGAGCGCCACCAGCCCGACCACGCTGCTCCGCGTTCCGGAGGCGAACTGCGCCGCGGCATCCTTCGACCGCAGCTCGCGGTAGGCCCGCCGCGCTGCGGGCACTCCGCGGGCGGCGAGCACGATCTGCGCCGCCGTCATCTCGGCGACGGGCTCGGCGTTCGCCGCGGCCGCCGAGACCACCGTGATCCCTCGCGCCCAGGCGGCATCGGTGACGATGTGCTTGACCGATCCGGCCGCGTGCAGCACCGCCGTCAGCCGCGGAGCGCGCTCCAGCAGGGGCGCGTCGATCACCGGAGCCCCCCACCCCGTGAGCAGCACGTCGACGTCACGCAGCGCCTCGGGGTCCGCCGCCAACTCCTCTGCGGTGAGGAACGGTCGGACCAGGTCCACGGTACGGTCGATACCTGCCAGAACCTCTGCCGGATAGACGTCGTCTCGACGTCGCTCCTCCATCACCAGCCGCGCTCGCATGCGCTCCATGTGCTCTCCTTCGAAGGCGAAACATCCGATCAATGATTGACAGTGCTCGCGTCCCTAGGTTAGATTCGCCAACGACGTCTTGCAAAGTGGCAAGCGTTTGCCAAACCCTGGAGAACCCATGCACACAAAGATGAAAGCAGCCGCAATCCTGGGCGTCGTGACGCTCGCCCTTGCCGGCTGCTCCAGCACGGCCGCCCCCGAAGGCGGTTCCGGCGTCACGCAGGACGAGGATGCCGTCCTCGAGATCTGGACCCGCACGACCCCCGGAAGCCCCAGCGAGGCGGCGACGATCCGGCAGGTCGAGGCGTTCACGGAGGCCACCGGCTACAAGGCCGAGGTCACCGCGATCTTCGACGACTTCGAGATCAAGCTCGCCCAGCGTGCAGGGCAGAAGGACCTGCCCGACATCGTGCTCAACGACGTCAGCCAGCTCGGCACCATGCAGTCCCAGGGCATCCTCCGCGAGATCGACCTCAAGGACATCAAGAACTCCAAGGACATGACGGCGCAGGCGCTCGAGGCCGGCAAGGCCGTCGACGGCAAGACCTACGGCATCCCGTACTCAGCACAGGCGAACGCGCTCATGATCCGGAGCGACTGGCTGCAGAACCTCGGCCTCGAGGCGCCGACCGACTGGGACGAGATGCTCGAGGTCACCACGGCCTTCACTGAGAAGGACCCCGACGGCAACGGCCAGGCCGACACCTACGGCCTCGCGGTTCCCGGATCGACCAAGCGCGGCTACGCCTCCTGGTACTTCTCCAACTTCCTGTGGGCCGCGGGCGGCGACTTCATCACGGGCTCCGGCGACGAATGGCTGCCGTCGATGAGCTCCGACGAGGCGATCGAGGCCGCGACCTGGTTCCGCGACCTGCAGTGCAAGGCCGGGGTCGTCCAGCCGGGCGCTCCCAGCATGGACACGCCGCCGACCAACGAGGCGTTCGAGTCCGGCGTCGCGGGCATGTACCTGACCGGCCCGTACATGATGCCCCGCTTCGACAAGGTGCTGGGCGCCGACAAGTACACCGTCGTCCCCGCCCCCAAGGGTCCGAAGGACTCCTCCGTGCTCGCCGAGGGCGGCACGGTCTACCTGATGGCCGGCTCCGAGAACGAGAAGGGCCAGACGGCCTTCGCAGACTGGTACGTCAGCCCCGACGCCCAGAAGTTCGGCATGGAGGGTACGGATGCCTTCGCGATCCAGCTCCCGGTGAACGAGAAGGTCGACATCGCCGACGTGCGCGACGACCCCCGCTGGCAGACCTTCGCGACCGCCTACCAGGAGAGCGGCCACTACGCGCCGACCATCCCGAGCTGGACCCCGGTCCGCCAGATGAGCGCCGACACCATCAACGCGCTGCTCGCCGACTGCTCGCTCGACGTCGAAGAAGAACTCACCAAGCTCGACGGCAAGCTGACGGCCGAGCTCCTGACGCAGGGAATCCTCAAGCAGTGACCATCCACACAGCCGACGCCGCGACCGCGGCCGACGCACCCCAGGCAGCGGCGGGGGCCATCGCGTCCCCGCCGCCCGCCCGGCGGCGCCGCCGCCGCCATCGAGTGCAGGGCCAGTGGTGGGTCCCGTGGGCCTTCCTCGCCCCCGCCCTGCTGCTGTTCCTGATCTTCCGCTACATCCCGATGTTCCAGGCCGTGGGCATGTCCGTCGAGAACGTCCGCCCCTACCTCGGCAACGAGTTCGTGGGGTTCAAGAACTACGAGACGATCCTCACCGACGCGGCCTTCCGCGACGCGACGATCAACACGCTCGTGCTCGCCCTCGGGCAGACCGCGGGCTGCCTCATCCTCGGCTTCCTCCTCGCGCTCCTGCTGGAGGGCCAGACCCGCAAGCTCTCCTTCATCCGATCCGCGGCGTTCCTGCCCGTGGTCGTCCCGATGGCCGTGGTCGCCGAGCTGTGGCGCATCATGTACCACCCGTCTCCCGACGGGTTCCTGAACTCGATCATCGACATCATGGGCATCGCCCCCAGCGAGTACATCAACAGCCCGGACTCGGCCATGTGGTCGATCATGCTGATGGGCATCTGGCGCGGCGGCCCCTACGACATGATGATCATCCTCGCCGGTCTCGCCGGCATCGACCGCGGGCTGTACGAGGCCGCGACGGTCGACGGCGCGAACCGCTGGCAGCGGATCGTCCACGTGACCCTCCCCGGACTCCGCCCGGTGTTCACGATCCTGTTCATCCTCGCCGCCATCCGCGGCTTCCGGGTGTTCACCGAGGTCTACCTGATGACCAACGGCGGCCCGAACGGCGCCACCGAGGTCGTCATGACCCTCCTCTACAAGCTCGGACTGGAGCAGCAGAAGCTCGGGGTCGGATCGGCGGGCGCAGTGCTGCTGTTCCTCGCGACCCTCGTGCTGACGCTCACCGTGCAGCTGCTGCTGCGGAAGAAGAAGGACGCATGAGCGCCGGAACCGATACCGCTCTCGGACTCACCGAGAGCCGCACCGTCGTCGGAATCGGCGTGAAGGTGCTGCTGTACGCCGTCGTGGTCGTCCTGTTCGCAGGCCCCCTCGTCGCGCTGCTCTCCGGCGCCTTCAGCGAGGTCTCTGACCCGACGGAGCTCAGCGTCATCCCCAACCGGCCCACGCTGGACAACTTCGCGGTCGCCTTCGACTTCGGCGTGCTCGGCTACCTCATGAACTCGTTCTTCGTGGTCGGCTTCGGCCTGCTGCTGCAGGTCGTCGTGTCGGTGCTCGCCGGCTACGCCCTCGCCCGCAAGAAGTTCCGCTTCTCGGCGCTGGCGATGGTCGCGATCCTCGCCACGATGATGCTGCCCGATGAGATCCTCGCCCTGCCGCTGTCGATCCTCCTGGCCGACCTCCCCCTCGTGCACATCAACCTGATGGGCACGCTCGCGGGCATGATCGTCCCGATCGGCGCCTGGGCGTTCTCGATCCTCGTCATGACGGAGTTCATGAAGGACGTGCCGCTCGAGCTGGAGGAGGCCGCACGCATCGACGGCGCCAGCGAGCTGCGGGTCTTCGCGCAGATCATCGTCCCGCTGTGCAAGCCCGCCCTCGGCGTCATCGGCGTGTTCGGCTTCACGATGATCTGGGACCAGTACCTGCTGCCGCTGCTCGTCTCGACGTCGAGCGACACCTACACGCTCCCCCTCGCGCTGCGCACGCTGCGCATCGAGCCGGAGGTCACTCCCGGCGTGGTCATGGCCGCGTCGCTGCTCGCGCTCGCGCCGTCGGTGATCGTGTTCCTGCTGTTCCAGCGCTCCTTCGCCCGCGGACTCACGTCCGGCGCTCTGAAGGGCTGACCCGTGGGCGTGATCGTGGTCGACGGCGTGCCCGATTTCCGGGACGTCGGCGGCATCCCGGCATCCGGCGGGGTGATCCGCACCGGGCGCCTGTTCCGCTCGGGTCACCTCGCCGCGGTCGACGCGGGTGGGGCGGATGTCGTGCGCTCCCGCGTCCGCCGCATCGTCGACCTCCGCGCCGACGACGAGGTCTCCGAGGACGCCACCGCCGTCGACGGCGTCGCGATCACCCGGCTCCCGCTCTACCTCGGCTCGACCCGCTCCTTCTTCGTCGAGGACTACAGCCTCGGCGAGATCTACGCGCACCTGCTCTCCCGCTCATCGGT
Source organism: Microbacterium sp. LWH10-1.2 (assembly GCF_038397765.1). NCBI lineage: Bacteria > Bacillati > Actinomycetota > Actinomycetes > Micrococcales > Microbacteriaceae > Microbacterium > Microbacterium sp. LWH10-1.2. Next base: position 157,719 of record NZ_CP151638.1, on the reverse strand, counting down.
GCAGCTCGTTGAGGCCGTGCGCATCATCGCCGCGGGCGAGCCGACGCTCGTGCACTGCACCGCAGGCAAGGACCGCACCGGAGTCACGATCGCGCTCGCGCTCTCGGCCGTCGGCGCCGACCGCGAGGCCGTCGTCGCCGACTACGCGCTCACCGCCGGCCTCATCCCCGCCGAGCACCGCAGGGCCACCTCCGCGCGGCTCGCCGAGAAGTACCCCGAGTCCCGCCACGCGTGGATGCTCGCGACCGAGTCCCCCGCCGAGGTCATGCGCGACACCCTCGCCGCCCTCGACGCGGAGTGGGGATCGGCCGCCGACTACCTCCGCGCCCACGGCGTCACATCCGACGAGCTCGCCGCGCTCCGCGACGCCCTCGTCTCCCCCGCAGACCCCTCAGAAGGAGCATCGTCATGACGGCATCCGCCGACCTCGCCTGGTTCACCGAGGCGCGCCTCGGGATGTTCGTGCACTGGGGCCTGTACTCGCTGGCCGCCAGGCACGAGTGGGTCAAGAACCGCGAGCGCATGACGGATGCCGAGTACGAGCCGTACTTCGCGCACTTCGATCCCGACCGCTACGACCCGCGGGCCTGGGCGCGCACGGCGAAGGCCGCGGGCGCCGGCTACGTCGTGCTCACCGCGAAGCACCACGACGGCTTCTGCCTGTGGGACTCCGCGCTCACCGACTACACCTCGATGAACACGCCGTTCGGTCGCGACGCCGTCGCCGAGTTCGTCGACGCCTGCCGGGCCGAGGGGCTCCGCGTGGGCCTCTACTACTCCCTCATCGACTGGCACCACCCCTCGTTCCCCGTCGACGGCACGCACCCGCAGCGCGACGACGAGGAGTTCAAGGCCGCAGCCGCCGACCGCGACATCCGCGACTACCAGCGCTACCTGCACGGGCAGGTCCGCGAGCTCCTCACCGGGTACGGGCAGATCGACTACCTGTTCTTCGACTTCTCCTACAGCCACCGCCCCGACTACTGGGGCGGCAAGGGGGCGGCGGACTGGGATGCCGAGAACCTGCTGAGCATGGTCAGGGCGCTGCAGCCGAACATCATCGTGAACGACCGCCTCGGCATCCCCGGCGACATCGTCACCCCCGAGCAGTACCAGCCCCTGAAGCCGATGGAGCGCAACGGCGTCCCCGTCGCGTGGGAGGCCTGCCAGACCCTCGACGGCAGCTGGGGGTACGACCGCGACAACCTCGACGCGAAGAGCCCGGAGTCGCTGATCAAGCTGCTCATCGACGGTGTCTCGAAAGACGGCAACCTGCTGCTCAACGTCGGACCCGACGGCCGAGGGCGCCTCGACGCGACGGCGCAGCGCACCTTCGACGAGATCGCCTCCTGGATGGACGATCACGCCCGCTCCGTGCACGGCGCCGGCCCCGCCCCGTGGCAGGCGCCCGGCGACACCCGGTACACGCTCCGCGGCGACCGCCTGTACGTGCACCTGTTCTCCTGGCCGTTCAAGCACCTGCACCTGCCCGGCCTCGCCGGCAAGGTGGGCTACGCGCAGCTGATGGCTGATGCCTCCGAGCTGGTGCCGCTGCACGTCGACCCGAACCGGGTCGCGCAGAACACGCTCATGGGCGGCCTCCCCGACGGGACGCTCACCCTGCAGCTGCCGGTGCAGCGCCCCGACTCCCCCGTGCCGGTGATCGAGCTGTTCCTCACCGACGCCCCCTGAGCCGGTCGGGCCCCTCACCCCTCACGCTTCCGCCCCTCGGGATCGCGCGCCGAGGGGCCCGACCCTCCACCCCCCATCCCTCGACGAGGAGGAAAAAATGAAACGCCGAACCTTCATCCTGTCCGCCGTGGCCGGCGCCGCTGCGGCGGTCACCATCCCGCAGCAGGCGGGCGCCGCCGTGCTCGGCCGGCCGTCCGCGGCATCCGCCCGCGATCGCATCGCGCCGATGCTGCCCGGCCGCGGGCCGTACTCGCACGTGTCGAGCATCGCCGAGCTGCAGACCGCGGTGCGCGCGATGACCAAGGGCGGCACGATCATCGTCGCCGACGGCACCTACGCCGTGCCGGACGGCGCCCCCATCGACCTCACCGGGGTGGGCGGACGCGGCAACAAGCCGCTCACGATCATGGCGGCGACCGTCGGGGGCGTCACCCTCACCGGAGCGCAGAGCTTCGTCTTCGACGGCACGCACGACCTCGTCATCAGCGGCTTCGTGTTCACGCAGTCGACGATGATCGAGGTCCTGCCGACCTGCAACGCCGTCACGTTCAGCCGCAACGAGTTCCGCCTGGCCGACATCGAGGGCATGCACTTCATGATGGTGCGCGCCGACAACACGGTGATCGAGTACAACCACTTCCACAGCAAGTCGACGCTGGGGCTGTTCCTCGGCATCGAGGGCGCGAACTCGACCGAGATGGCCGAGAACGTGCACATCCACCACAACTACTTCTCCGACCACTCCTTCCCCGGAGACAACGGCGGCGAGCCGATCCGCCTCGGCGTCAGCCCCCGCGCGCTGAGCAGCGCCTACGCGATCGTCGAGTACAACCTCTTCGAGCGCACGAACGGCGACCCTGAGGCGATCTCGGTGAAGTCCAGCGACAACACCGTGCGCTTCAACACCTTCCGCGACAGCGGCGGCGGCATCGTGCTGCGGCACGGCAACCGCACGCGCGTGGAGTCGAACCACATCATCCGCGGCCAGCGCGGCATCCGCATCTACGGCAACGACCACGTCATCGTGAACAACTACATCGGCGAGACCGCCGACACCGCCGTCGTGCTCGGCGCGGGCACCGTGCGCGACCACTACGAGGGGGAGCCTGCGAACTCCCGCAACAAGAACGACGCGGTCGACCGCGTGCGCGTCGCGCTCAACACGATCGTGGGCAACGCGGGCGGCATCTCCGGTGAGACGCATCGCCCGATCCCCCCGGCCGACTGCGTGATCGTCGACAACATCATCCAGGGGGATGCCGGAACCCTCGCGAGCGTGCCCACCGGCACCGGCTTCACGTGGGCGGGCAACATCCTGTGGGGTGCGGCGCCCGACGGCGACCTGCCTGCGTCCGGCTTCACGCGCGTCGATCCGCTGCTCGCCCGCGACGCCGCCGACGTGCTGCGCATCGGCAGCGGCAGCCCCGCCGTGAACGCGGGGACCCAGGACCACTCGGCGTTCGTGCGAGACGACATCGACGGTCGCAAGCGCACCGGTGCGGCCGACGTGGGCGCGCACGAGCTCGGCTGGGGCCACGCGAAGCGCGAGCCCCTCACCCCCGAGGACGTCGGCCCCCTCGCCTGCTGAGCACGCAGGAGGGGCGGATGCCGTCGGCATCCGCCCCTCCTGCGTCTCCCTCGCGGGTGACGGATCAGCGGGCGGCGGGGCCCGTCGACCCGCGCACGACGAGCGTGGTCGCGAGGTCGAAGCCATCGGCCGAGACCTCGGTGTCCGTCACACGTCCGAGAAGCGCCGCCATGGCGTGGTCGCCACCCTCGCGCAGCGGCGACTTGATCGTCGTGAGGGGCGGCGAGGTGAAGTCGGCCCCGAAGATGTCGTCGAAGCCGACGACGCTGATGTCGGCGGGGATGCGGATGCCGGTCTCGACGAGCTCCTGCATGAGGCCGATGGCGATGAGGTCGTTGTAGGCGATCACGGCGGTGGCGCCGCTGTCGCGCACGGCCACCGCGGCGCTGCGGCCCCCGGCGACGGTCGGTGCGACGGAGTCGAGCGTCGCGAGCTCGATGTGCGCCCACTCGCAGCGCTGGGCGAGCAGCTCGCCGCGGCGCCGGGCCATCCACGACAGCGGAGGACCCGGTACGTACGCGATGCGGCTGTGGCCGAGCCCGCGGAGGTGACGGACCGCCTCGGCGATGCCGTGCTGCACGTCGGGGATCACCGACAGCACATCGTCGACGAGGCGGTTCACGACCGCGACCGGCTTCTGCCGCGCGAGGGCCGTGATCTGCTCGTCCGACATGCGCGGGGTGGCCAGCAGCATCCCGTCGACCATGCGCAGCATCCGCTGGGCGCGCTCGTACTCGCGCTCGTCCGACTCCTCGGACTCGGTGAGAACCAGCGTGTAGCCCGACCGGGTGGCCGCCGCCTCCGCACCGCGGATGACGTCGAAGAACACCGGGTTCGTGATGTCGGAGACCACGAGGCCGACGATCGAGGTGCGCCCGGTCGGCAGCGCCCGCGCCATCGGGTTGACGTGGTAGTTGAGGGTCTCGGCTGCTGCGCGGATGCGGCGCTCGGTCACGGCGTTCACGCGACCGGGCCGGTTGAGCGCACGAGACACGGTCGACGGATTGACGCCGGCGAGCTTGGCGACGTCGTAGATCGTCACGCTCTCGGACGCACGCACGGCCTCCGACTCGGCGGGCGATCCGACCGCGATGTCGTCTGCCATGCCTAGCTCCTCACTGGTTCGACCCGCGTCGCCGCTGCGACGGGATCTTCTTCCAGCCTACGGAGTTCTCGTCCGATCGCCGCGCGCATTGCGGCGGCGGTTCCCCCCGCCCCGTCCAGGAGAGTGTCGATCTCGGCGGGCGAGTGGCCGCCGGCGATGGCCCAGGCCGCGATGACGGATGCCGGGGCCGCGGCATCCGCTCCCGATCGCAGCGCGTGGTCGATCACGGGGACGATGCGGACGGGCAGCTTGTGGGCGCCGTCCGTCGCGATCTGCGCGAGCAGGTGACGGATGCGCGGGTTGGCGAACCGGACGCGCGTCGCGGCGATCGCGTCCTCGACCTCGCCGCGGGGCAGCACGCAGCTCTCCGCGGCGACGGTCCAGTACTCCTCCACGAGGTCGCGCAGGGCGGGGTCGCCGAAGGCGGAGGCCACGTCGTCGATGCCGCGCAGCAGCCCGTGGTAGGCGAGCAGGGAGTGCGCGCCGTTGAGCAGCCGCAGCTTGCGCTGCTCGTACGGTGCGAGGTCGCGCGTGAACCGCACGCCGACGCGTTCCCACGCAGGACGCGGCCCGGCGAAGCCGTCTTCGATCACCCATTCCGAGAAGGGCTCGGTGACGACCGTGCCCTCGTCGCGGATGCCGGTGGCGCGCTCGACCTCGTCGATGTCGGCATCCGTCGTCCGGGGGGTGATGCGATCGACCATCGAGGAGAGGAACACGACGTGCTCGTCGATCCAGTCGGCGAGGGTGTGGTCGATCCTCATCGCCGCGTCGAACACGGCGTCCCGGGCGACGTCTCCGTTGCTGCCGAGGTTGTCGCAGCTGATGACGGTGAGCGCCCCCGCGCCCGAGGCGCGCCGGGCCGCGAGACCGCCGGCGAGCCTCGTCGACGCGGTGCCGCCGGGCAGGTAGCCCGCCTCGGTGACGGTGAGGGTGACGATGTGGGTCTCAGGGGCGGCGAGCGCCTGCTCCCAGAGGGCTCTCTCGGCGCCGTCGTGGACGGCGCGGATGCTGCGCACCTCGCTGAAGCCGTCTCCCTCCGTGCCCCTGGTGACGAGCGTGTACCGGCCGCCCCTCGCCTCGAGGAGGCGGGCCTGGGTCGCCGAGCGCCCGGTGAAGGCGACGATCCGCCAGGGCTCTCCGACCTCAGCCGCGCGGTCGGTGTACCAGGCCTGATGGGCACGGTGGAAGGCGCCGACGCCCAGGTGCGCGATGGTGGGCGCCTCGGTCTCTGACTGCCCGTGCGGCATGCGTTCTCCTCCGGTCGGATGCCGACGACGGCGTCGACTTCCGACATTCTATGGCAAACGGTTGCCAACCGCACGGGAGAACAGGTACCGTCGATGAGGGGATCCCCGTATCCCCCCGCACGACCGCCGAAGGACAGCATGCCGACCACGAAGATGCATCCGGATCGACTGTTCCCCAGCGATCCCGCCACCCGAGACATCGCCCGCGAGCTCTACGCCTCCGTCGCCGACGCCCCGATCTGCTCCCCGCACGGTCACGTCCCCGCCGCCCTGCTCGCCGAGAACGAGCCGTTCGCCTCGCCCACCGACCTGCTCATCACGGGCGACCACTACGTCACCCGCGTGCTGCACGGGGCCGGCATCCCCCTCGGCCGCGTGCAGGCGCCCTCCGGCGAGCCCGCCGTCGACCCTCGGGAGGCCTGGCGCGTGCTCGCCGCGCACTGGCGCCTCTTCCGGGCGACGCCCGTGCAGTACTGGCTCGAGTACCAGCTCAGCGAGGTCTTCGGGGTCACCGCACGGTTGAGCGCCGACACGGCGGACGCGATCTACGACGAGGTCGCCGAGCTCCTGCGCGAAGACGAGTTCCGCCCCCGTGCGCTGTTCGAGCGCTTCGGCGTCGACGTGCTCGCCACCACCGACGACCCCGCAGACGACCTCGCCGCGCACCGCGCCCTCGCCGCCGACCCCAGCTTCCACGGCAGAGTGCTGCCCACGTTCCGCGCGGATCGGGTGATGGACCCGTCCGCGCCCGGATGGCTCGCCGCCGTCGATCGGCTGGCCGCGGCATCCGGCATCCCCTGCGGCACCTACGAGGGGATGCTGGCGGCGCTGCGCGCCCGACGCGCGTACTTCCGCTCGGTCGGCGGCACCGCGACCGACACGGGGGTGGCCGACGCATGGGCCGTTCCGCTCGACCCCGCCGAGGCCGCGCGCATCCACGTCGCCGGCTTCCGCGGCCGTGCGACCGCCGCGGAGGGGGTCGCGTACCGCCGCGACATCCTCTACCGGCTCATCGAGATGTCGGCCGACGACGGCATGGTGATGCAGCTGCACCCGGGGGTGCATCGCAACCACCACGCGCCGACGCTCGCGCGCCACGGCGCCGACACCGGCCATGACCTGCCGCTGCCCACCACGTACACCGAGCCGCTGCGTCAGGCGCTGAACGACTTCGGCACAGGCACCGCGCTTCGGCTCGTGCTGTTCACGGTCGACGAGACCGCGTTCTCGCGCGAGCTCGCCCCCCTCGCCGGCTTCTACCCCAGCGTGTACGTCGGCGCCCCGTGGTGGTTCCTCGACACCCCCGACGCGATGGAGCGCTACCGCCGCGCCATCACCGACAGCGCGGGCTTCGCGAAGACCTCGGGCTTCATCGACGACACGAGGGCGTTCTGCTCGATCCCCGCGCGTCACGACATGGCACGCAGGGCCGATGCCTCGTACCTCGCGTCGCTCGTCGCCACGCACCGGCTGACCGAGGCGGATGCCGCGGAGATCGCGCTCGACCTCGTGCAGCGCATCCCCTACGACACATTCCGCATCCCGCGCTGAGCTCTGGCGCCCCGTTCGCGCGACCCCGACCGAGGTCGTCCGCACCTCACCGCGTTTCGTCTCGCTCCGCTCGCTCAACGACCCGCTGAGGCGAGGGCCACTCCCTCACCCGGTCACGCCGGCGAGGGCGCCCCCTCACCCGGTCGTTGAGCGAGGAGCGCAGCGACGAGACGAAACGCCCCGATCCGCGCGACCCCGACCGAAGTCGCACGACCCTCACCGCGTTTCGTCTCGCTCCGCTCGCTCAACGACCCGCGCCCCGCACGCGAAACGACCGCCCCTCGCGAGAGGGACGGCCGTTCCGATCGGCGGGCTACGGGGCGCTCGGGCCGACCTTCGAGGTGGTCAGCGGAGCACGGGTCGCCGCGTTGCTGGTCGCCTCATGGGCGCCGACGTCGTAGACGCCCGCACGCTGACGACCCTCGATGTCATCCGTCACCCACGTGCCGTGGTCGGCCATGAACGCCGCGTTCACCGCGGGGCTCGACGAGCCGATCTTCCACACGCCCGTGGCATCCTGGGCGAGCTGCGGGTTGACCCGCGTGTAGCCCACCGTGGGGATGTTGCCGTTGGCGGCCGACCCCCACAGGATGTTGCCGCGCCAGTAGAAGTCCTGCATGAGCGGGACGTCGGCGAGCTTGTTCGTGCTGCCCTGGAAGATGTTGTCGACGATCGTCACGTTCCGCGGCTCCACCGTGCGGTGCGTCTCGCCGGCCAGGCCGTTGACGTTGTTCACGACGGTGTTCAGTCCGATGCGGATGCGGTCGGGAGCGTCGTACTTCTTGCGCGAGTCGGCGCTCTCCCCCACGAAGTGGTCGCGCACCGTGCCGGAGCCGACGATGATCGCCCCATCGACGTTGCTGATGCCGCTCACGTAGTTGTTCATGATCACGTGGTCGTTGCCGTAGATGCGGATGCCGTTCTCACCGTTCAGGATGTAGTTCGACAGCACCTTGTTGTTGTTGCCGTGGCGCAGCACGATGCCGCCCTTGCTGTCGCGGATCGTGTTGTAGCGGATGGTGTGCCCGCTGGACTTGACCGAGATCGCCTCGGGGTCGCCGTTCGCGTTCTCGAACAGGTTGTACTCCACGATCGCACCTCCGCTGGAGAGGGCCTTCGGGCTGGTGCCGAGCCTGATCGACTCGCCGCCGTTGGCTCCGGCGAAGGTCTGGTCGGAGAAGTAGTTGTGGTGGATGTGGGAGTTCTTGGCGACGGTGTCCGTCCCCGGTCCCTCGATGCCGAGGTAGACGCCGATCGTGCTCTTGCCGTGGAACCAGTTGTAGGCGATCTCCGAGTCGTCCGAGCGGACGATCAGGTTGTGCTCGGCCGACTGGGCGAAGAGGAACTCGTTGCGGATGAAGTCCACCGCCTTGCTGCTCGAGCCCACGTCGATCGTGGTCGACTGCGTGAACCTGAAGCCCTGGATGCTGACGTCGTGCACGCCGGAGAAGGAGAAGCTCGATGATCCGGTCAGCGTCACCCCGCCGACGGTCTCGGCCTTGATGGTCACCGGCTCGGACGAGGTCCCGGAGGCGCCGGAGCCGAGGCTCACCGCGGAGGAGACGCTGTAGCTGCCGTTCTTCAGCACGATCGTGTCACCGGGATCGGAGTTGTTGATGGCCGTCTGCAGCGCCGAGATCGAGGTGACCGTGGTGGTCGAACCGCTGCTGCTGCCGCCGCCCGGGGTGCCCGGCGTGCCGTAGACCTGCAGCTCCCAGAGCGAGTAGCCGTAGGCGGTGCCGCGCGCGGTGCCGTGCACCCGCAGGTAGCGGCCGGTGCCGTTGAGCCCTGTGATGTCATCGGTGCCGCCGTCGCCCGCCGTCTCGTTCTTGAGCGTGGTCCAGGTCGTGCCGTCGTCCGAGATCTGCACCGTGTATTTCGATGCGTACGCGTCCTCCCAGTTCAGCAGCACCCGAGACACCGAGGCTCCGGCGCCCAGGTCGACCGTGATCCACTGCGGATCGACGCCCTCCTGGCTCGCCCAGCGGGTGGTCGAGGATCCGTCCAGAGCGGCGGATGCGGGGAACGCGGACGTCTCCACAGAGGATGCCGTCGCCGGACGCCCCTGCGAGATGAGCGTCTCGGCGAGGGGGCCGACCTCGGTGGAGGTCAGCGGGCCCGCCTGGCCTGCCGGCGACGCCGGTGCGGCGGACTGGGGTGTGATCTCCGCGGCGCCGGCCGCAGCCGGCACACAGGTCAGCGACAGGGTCGCGGCGGCGAGCACCGCGATGACCCGATGGGTGGTCTTCATATGCAGCTTCCGATCTTCATCGATGGGGAGACGCGGTCAGGGGGTGACCGCGACGTTGGTGAGCCCGGAGGTGGCGCCTGTCACGGTGTTCGAGGCGTAGACCTTGTTGGGGTTGGCTGAGCACTTCGAGGTCGAGGAGACGAACACCGCGTAGCGGCCGACGCCCCCGAGGTCGGAGTCGTTGCCGCGCCAGATGTTGCCGCATCCCCAGCCGGTGAGCGGATTGTGGGTCTCGTAGCCGTTCGCGAAGACGCCGGGAGAGGAGAAGGTTCCGGTGTTGTCCTCGAAGAGGTACCCGTTGCCCTTGACGTCGATCCAGGAGTCGGCCGAGTTCTGCCCGGAGAGCCCGGTGCCGTCGAAGGTGTTGCCGCGGACGACGCCGCCCTCGGTGCCCTCCTTGACGTCGATGTGCTCGGCGGCGATCCCGGGGCCGAAGGCGTTGTCGAGCACCTGGACGCGGTCGGAGCGGTCACGCCCGGACGAATCGGCGTAGCAGGTGAAGTTGGAGTTCGCGGAGCCGAGGTAGAGGCCCTCGCCGTACCCGGGCTGGGCGAGTCCGGTGCGCATGATCTGCGAGTTCTTGATGACGCCGTCGGCGGAGGACTTCCGGAAGTGCACTCCCTCGTCGTCGATGTCGCGCACGAGCACCCCGTCGATCGTGACGTGGGTCGCCGTGTCGAGCACGATGCCCTTCTTCGCGTCGGCGACGGTGAGGCCCGAGACGTTCCAGTAGGAGGCGCCGTACAGCCAGAGACCGTATCCGGAGTCCCAGCCGTCGCCGGGGTGCGGGCATCCGTTCAGGGTGCCGCTGGGGCCGTCATTCGTGATGACGGCCGTGCGCGGCCCGGTGAGCGTGATGGGAGCGGATGCCGTGCCCGGCGTCGTGGCGACGAAGCTGCCCTGGTAGGTCCCCGGCGCGAGGCGGATGGTCTGGCCGGGGGTCGCGGCCGCGAGGGCCGACGTGAGCTGCGCCGCCGTGGAGACGTCGACGATCGTGCCGCCGCCCGGTGTGCCGGTGCCGGCCGTGCCGTACACCTGGACCTCGTACAGCGAGTATCCGTACGAGGTGCCGCGGGCGGTGCCGTGGATGCGCAGATAGCGTCCGGTGCCGTTCAGCCCCGTGATGTCGTCGGTGCCGCCGTTGCCCGCCGTCTCGTCCTTCAGCGTCGTCCACGACGCCCCGTCGGCGGAGATCTGCACTCGGTACTTGGACGCGTACGCGGCCTCCCAGTTCAGCAGCACCCGCGATACGGACGCCCCGGCGCCCAGGTCGATCTGGATCCACTGCGGGTCGACGCCCTCCACGCTCGCCCAGCGCGTCGTTCCCGACCCGTCCACCGCGGCGGATGCCGGGAATGCCGATGTCTCCACGGACGACGCCGTGGCCGGACGCCCCTGCGAGATCAGGGTCGCCGCGGTGACGGAGGCCGCCGGCTGAGCCGCGACCTGAGTCATGGCCGCGGTGGCCGCGGACGCTGCTGCCGGAGTGGCGCCCGTGGTCACGGATGCCGAGGCCGCCGGCGATGCGGCGCCCGTGGAGGCGGAGGCCGCTGTGGCGACGCCGAGTGGCAGCGCGACCGCGGCGGCGACGCAGGCCGTGAAGAGGCGCCTGCGGAAGGAAGTGGATCGTGCGTGTGACATCGTCGTCTCCTGCGCGTTCGGAAGAGCATCCGTCGGAGCCGGTCAGCCCCGTTCGTAAAACTTCTTACCATTAGTCGGCCGGTGTACGCCAGTGTTTTTGGCAAACGTTTGCCAGCCGGACGACACCACTCTACGACACGGGACCGCTCCCGAGCCAGCACGAATGCTCACGCGCAATCGGCACCTCGCGCCGGTACACGGCGGGCGCAGCGACATCCGGTGTCGGATCGAGGGAGTCGCTTCCCCGCCGTGAGCGCGGCGCCCGACGTCAGACGGCGAGGTAGGAGCGCAGCGTCGCCGCCTCGGACGCGAGGAGCGACGGGTCATCGCCGGGCACGAACTCCAGCAGCGCGTCGCGCGGCGGCTGCGCGGCGGCGCGCGCATCGGAGAAGAAGCGCGTCCACAGATCTGCGCGCTCGCGGAGCGGGAGGCGCTCCTTCACCGGCCACCAGGAGAAGACGTGGGCGGCGCTCGTGTGGGCCGCGATCTGTCGGTACTCGTCGATGGCGTCATCGACGGATGCTGCGACCGTCGGCTGCCAGTAGGTGCGCAGGTGCGGACTCCCGACCTCGGCGAGGAGCCGCAGCGTCGAGGGGGCGGTGGCGGCGAGGGTGCCGGAGTGGAACTCCAGCGCCAGCTCCATGTCCCGCTCTCCGGCTTCGGATGCCGCGGCCCGCAGCCGCTCGACGGCCCGAGTCCACTCGGCATCCGTCGCTTCCGCGGCATCGACGGAACCCGCCCAGATCCGCACGCGGTCGGCGCCGAGGGCCTCCGCGCTGTCGAGGACGGGGGCGATGTCCTCCCCCGAGCCCGCCCGGAAGTACGACCCGTACGATGCCACCGCGAGGCCCGCATCCCTCGTCGCCCGCGCGACCCGCTGCGCCCGGACGGTGTCACCCGCAGGCACGTGCACGTCGCCGCCCCACTCGATCGCCTCGAGCCCGGCATCGGCGGCGAGCGCGACGATCTCCTCCGGCCCGAGCGCTCGGAAGGTCACCGAGCAGAGCCCTGCGCGGATCCTGGTCATGTGCTCATCCTCTCGTGTTCTCTCCTGCAGTGCCGCAGCTTCGTCTCGCCGGAACCCCGTTTCGTCTCGGTCGCTCCGCTCCCTCGCTCAACGACCGAAGGGAGGAGTGGCCTCAGCCCAGGTGCGGTGACACCGCGGCGGCGAAGGTCTCCGCGGTGCGGCGCACGACGGCATCCGGAGCATCCGCCCAGATGTCGGCGTTGAAGATCTCGACCTCGATGTCGCGGTTGTAGCCGGCCTGGACGACGGCACGGGTGAGCGACCCGAAGTCGATCACCCCGTCGCCCGTGTAGTGCCGCGACAGCAGCACATCGGCGGCGAGCGGGGTCTTCCAGTCGCACACCTGGTACGTCGCGAGGCGGCCCTCCCGCCCTGCGCGGGCGATCTGGTCGAGCACCTGCGGATCCCACCAGATGTGGAAGGTGTCGACCGCCGCGCCGACGACCGCAGGCTCGAAGTCCGCCGCGATGTCGAGCGCCTGCCCGAGGGTCGAGACGACCGCCCGGTCGGACGCGTACATCGGATGCAGCGGCTCGATCGCGAGCGTCACCCCCGCGGCCCTCGCGTCGTCGGCGAGCACACCGATCGCATCACGCACTCGTTCCCGCGCGCCCACGAGATCGCGTGAGCCCTCGGGAAGACCGCCGGCGACGAGCACGAGCACGGCCGTCGAACCGTCGGCGCCGGCCGCGGCGAGCGTCGCGGTCTCCTCGATCGCGCGACGGTTGTCGTCGAGCGCTGCGGTGCGCTCCGGTCCGTCGGGCAGGGTGAAGAACCCTCCGCGGCAGTGCGTCGTGAACCGCAGACCAGCGTCGGCCAGCATCCGTGCGGCGACGTCGAGTCCGACCTCGTTCACGGGCTCGCGCCAGAGCCCGATGGCCTGGATGCCGGCATCCGCCGTCACCCGCAGCGCCGTCGCGAGGTCGGCGTGCTTGATCGTGGCCTGATTGATCGACAGGCGAGGATCGGGGGCGCCGTCGCTCTGTCGGCTCAGATCCCGAATGTCGGTCGAAGGGATGCCGTGTCGAGCGACATTCGGGTTTCCTGCTGACGTTCCGGCCTGGATGCTCATGCGTCGACTCCGTTCAGACGCAGCATCCCGTGCCAGCGCTCTCGCGCGAGCTCCGGATGCTCCAGCGCGAGCGAGGCGTTCGCGAGCTCGACGATGCGGCTGAGGTGCGGGAGGCTGCGGGCCGAGTGGAGCCCCGCGACCATCTGGAACGCGGGCTGGTGACCGTTCAGCCAGGACAGGAAGGCGACACCGGTCTTGTAGTAGAACGTCGGCGCGGCGAAGACCTGCCGACTGAGTTCCTCGGTCGGGCCCAGGATCTCCCGGTAGCGCGCCGGATCCCCTGCGTCCAGCGCCTGGATCGCTGCCGATGCGACCGGGGTGATCGCGGCGAACGCGCCGAGCAGCGCATCGGAGTGCCCCGCGCCTGTCGATGCCGCCCCCGCGCCGGTCGTCGGGCGAGCACCCCCCGCGCCGGTCGTTGAGCGAGCGGAGCGAGACGAAACGCCCGCATCCGACGTCGACTCCGGCATGGAGCGTTTCGTCTCGTCGCTCCGCTCCTCGCTCAACGACCGGGTGGCGGTGGCCGGGTCGCCGCCGATGAGACCCACGTAGTTGAAGTCGTCGCCGGTGAACATGCGCACGCCGTCGGGCAGCTGCGAGCGCACGGCGATCTCGCTCTCGGCGTTCAGCAGGCTCATCTTCACGCCCGCGACCTTGCCCGGGTTCTCCGAGATGATGTCGAGGAGCACGGCGGATGCCGTCTGCCAGTCGTCCGCGCCGAAATACCCGGCGAGCTCCGGGTCGAAGGCCGTGCCCAGCCAGTGCAGCACCACCGGGACGGTCGCGCTCTCCAGCACCGCACGGTACACGCGGCGGTAGTCGTCGGCATCCGCGGCCACGCGTGCGAGGTGGCGGGAGGCCATGAGCACCGGCCCCGCCCCCTGCTCCTCGGTGAAGTGCAGCTGCTCCCGGTAGGCGTCGATCACCCGATCGAGCGAGATGCGCTGCTCGTCGACGTGATCGGTGTTGACGCCGACGACGACAGAGCCGCCCTCCTCGCGCGCCACCTCGGCGCTGCGGGCGATGAGCTCGCGGGTGGCCGCGGCATCCAGTCCCATGTTGCGCTGCGCCGTGTCCATGGCGTCGGCGACGCCGAGGCCCCACGAGTACACGTTGCGGCGGAACGCGAGGGTGGAGTCCCAGTCGATGTCGGCGGGACGACCGGGAGTGTTGTCGGCGTGCGCCTTCGGCACGACGTGCGCCGCGGCGTACGCGACGCGGCTGCGCAGAGCGGATGCCGGGCGCGCGTAGCCTCCGGAGTCGTTCAGCGCCGCGTGCGACACCGTGCCGTCGGGCGCGAGGAGCGTCAGGGCGGACATCAGAGCGCCAGCGGTTCGATGGCGATCTTGCGGCCCTCGGCGCTGGAGGTGAGGCCGGCCTCGGCGAACTGCACGCCCTTGGCGCCCGCGAGCAGGTCGAACGGGTACTCGGTGCCCTCGACGTAGGAGACGAGGTACTCCTCCCACTGCTGGCGGAAGCCGTTGAGGAACACGTCGTTGGTCGGGACCTTCTGCCAGTCGGCGTCGTAGTCGCGGGTGTCTTCGAGGTCGGGGTTCCACACCGGCTTCGGCGTGGCGTTGCGCGGCTGGATCTTCGCGCCGAACAGTCCGACCACGGCGGAGCCGTGCGTGCCGTCGACCTGGAACTCGACGAGCTCGTCGCGGTTCACGCGCACGGTCCAGCTGGAGTTGATCTCGGCGATGATGCCGCCCTCGATCTCGAAGATGCCGTACGCGGCGTCCTCGGCGGTGGCGGTGTAGTGCTCGCCCTTCTCGTCCCACCGGTCGGCGATGTGCACGGCGGCCTGCGCGTACACGCTCGTGACCTCGCCGAACAGGTTCTCGAGCACGTAGTTCCAGTGCGGGAACATGTCGGAGATGATGCCGCCGCCGTCTTCGGTGCGGTAGTTCCAGCTCGGGCGCTGCGCGGGCTGCCAGTCCCCCTCGAAGACCCAGTAGCCGAACTCGCCCCGCACCGACAGGATGCGTCCGAAGAACCCCGAGTCGATGAGGCGCTTGAGCTTCTGCAGGCCGGGCAGGTACAGCTTGTCGTGCACGACGCCGGTCTTGACGCCGGCGGCCTTCGCCAGCCGGGCGAGTTCGAGCGCCTCGTCGAGGGACTCCGCGGTGGGCTTCTCGGTGTAGATCGCCTTCCCGGCGGCGATGGCCTTGCGGATCGCGGATGCCCTGGCCTTGGTCACGAGGAAGTCGGCGTAGATCTCCCACCGCGGGTCGGCGAGCGCGGCATCCAGATCAGTGGTGTAGTCCTCGATGCCGTGCTTCTCGGCGAGCTCGGCGAGCTTCGCCTCGCTGCGGCCGACGAGGATCGGCTTGACGGTGAGGCGCGAGCCGTCGGGCAGCTCGATGCCGCCCTCTTCGCGGATCGCGAGGATCGAGCGCACCAGGTGCTGCCGGTAGCCCATGCGTCCGGAGACGCCGTTCATGATGATCCCGATCTCGCGGGTGGTCGCCTGTGACATCAATCGTCCGTTCTGTGGGAAGTGGGTGCGCGTCCATCATTGTGGGTAAGCGCTTTCCGATAGCTTCCCATGCCACATCACGCTCTCGCAACCCTTTCGGGAAAGCGCATTCCAGTTCCCAGGCTCTCTTCACGCTCGACCACAAGCGCATCCGAAGGCGCCCCGCTGCGGACGGCAGGCCGGCGGCGGGGTCAGCGGGTGCTGGAGCGCTCGATCAGCAGCGTCGGGATGATCGAGGGGCCAGATGCCGGGCCTTCGCCCTCGATGTCGGCGACCAGCGCGGCGACCGCACGGTGAGCGAGGGCCGTGAAGTCCTGGCGGATCGTCGTCAGCGGGGGCCGGTAGTTCGCGGCATCCGGGACGTCGTCGAAGCCCACCACGGCGACGTCCTCCGGCACACGGCGCCCCGACTCGGCGAGCGCGCGCAGGAGCCCCAGCGCCATCTGGTCGTTCGCGCAGAAGACGGCGGATGCCGCGGAGAGGGCGGCCCCCGCGGCGTATCCCGACTCGGCGCTCCAGTCGCCCCTGACCACCTCGGGGGCGCCGATCCCGGCCGCGGCGAGGGAGTCCCGCCACCCGCGCTCGCGCTCGGCCGCCGCGAAGGAGTCGGCGGGGCCCGCGAGGTGGTGGACGATCGGGTGCCCGGCCTCAAGGAGTCGTGCGGTGGCCAGTGCCGCGCCTCCGGCGTGGTCGCTGTGCACGGAGATGAAACCGTCGTCGGTGGCCGCATCGACCACGACGAGCCGCAGCCCGGCCGGACGCTGAGCGGTCGGCACCTGCGCGGAGGCCTCGTTCAGCACGATCGCACCGTCGACCTCCTGCTCGGCGAGGTGCTCGAACGCCTCGGCGACGCCACCGGACGCGGTGACGAGCGTGAGGGCGTATCCGCGCTCCGCCGCGGCCTCGGCTGTGGCCTGCAGCATCCGCGAGTTGCCGACGGTGGCGAGGGTCGTCACGACGAGGCCGATGGTCTGCGAGCGGCCGGTGCGCAGAGCCCTGGCGGCGCGGTGCGGGCGGTAGCCGAGCTCGGCCATCGCCTTCTCGACGCGTTCGCGCGTGGCGGGGTCGACCCGGGGGCTGTCGTTGACGACGCGGGAGACGGTCTGGCCGGAGACTCCGGCGCGGGCGGCGACGAGGGCCATCGACACGCGCCCCGATGCCGGGCGACGGCGCGGCATCCGCTCGCCGGGGAGTCCGAGTTCGCTGCGGGTCACCGGCATCCTCCGTTCGCAACTCCTCAATGTTGACGTTACCACGCCGTCGGACGTACCATGTTTACGTGAACACGCACGAATCTCCGGAGTTCCGAACGGCGACCCTCTCCGCCGGCGTCACCAAGCGCGCGACGACGCTCGCCGACGGCCGCGACCTCATCTACTACGACGACCCCGACACCGCGCTCCCCGCGGAGCGCTCGATCGACGCCCGCACCCTCGACCCGCGCCCCGACACGGCCACGATGCGGCTCGACGTGCTCACCGGTGACTGGATCACGGTCGCCGCGAACCGCCAGAACCGCGTCATGATGCCGAGCGCCGACGCCGACCCGCTGGCGCCGCAGACTCCGACCAATCCGTCGGAGGTCCCCTCGCGCTACGACGTCGCGGTGTTCGAGAACAAGTCCCCCGCGTTCGGACCCGCCCTCGCCGAGGCCACGGGCGACGCTCCCGGAGCATCCAACCCTCCGCGCGGACTCGACGACCTCGCCGCCCTCGGACTCGGACGCACCCGCACCTCGGTCGGCCGCTGCGAGGTCGTGTGCTTCAGCCCGGAGCACACCGGATCCTTCGGCACCCAGAGCGTCACCCGCGCCCGCACCGTGATCGAGGCCTGGGCCGACCGCACCGCCGCTCTGTCGCAGCTGCCCGGCATCGAGCAGGTCTTCCCCTTCGAGAACCGCGGCGAGGCGATCGGCGTGACCCTGCCCCACCCGCACGGCCAGATCTACGCCTACCCCTACGTCACCCCGCGCACCACCCGCGTGCTGGAGAGCATCGACCGCACGGCGCCCGACCTTTTCCAGCGCATCCTCGAATTCGAGCAGTCGTCGGAGCGGGTCGTCTTCCGCGGCGAGCACTGGACGGCCTTCGTGCCCTTCGCCGCCCGCTGGCCGCTGGAGGTGCACCTGATGCCGCACCGTCACGTCCCCGACTTCGCCGAGACGACGGATGCCGAGCGCGACGAGCTCGCCCCGCTCTACCTGCGTCTGCTCCGCGGCGTCGACGCGCTGTACGAGACCCCGACCCCGTACATCGCCGCGTGGCACCAGGCTCCGGTCAACACCGGCCGCGACAGCGTGCGCCTGCACCTGCAGCTCACCAGCCCCCGCCGCGCCGCCGACAAGCTCAAGTTCCTCGCCGGATCCGAGGCCGCCATGTGGGCGTGGGCCGCCGAGGTCGCACCCGAGCAGGGCGCCGCCCGCATCCGCGAAGCCATCGCACGCGCAGAGGAGGCGTCCGCATGACCACCACCCAGGATGCCGCGACGGCGCTGTTCCTCGAGCTCACCGGCCGCGAGCCCGAGGGCCTCTGGTCGGCTCCCGGCCGGGTGAACCTCATCGGCGAGCACACCGACTACAACGACGGATTCGTGCTGCCGTTCGCGATCCCGCACCGCACGGTCGCGGCCGTCGGTCGACGCGATGACGGCGTCGGCCGTGTGCGTGTCGCCTCGACGTTCGCCACAGAGCCGGTCGAGGTCGCCCTCGACGAGCTCGACGGCCTGTTCCCGACGGCGGCCGGCGCGGAGCCCGCCGTCCCGGAGTGGGCGGCCTACCCGCTGGGGGTCGCCTGGGCTCTGGCTCAGGCCGCGTCTGTCGCCGGATCGGGCGTCGACATCGCGATCGCCTCCGACGTCCCCGTCGGCGCCGGGCTCTCCTCGTCCGCTGCGATCGAGGGCGCCACGGCATCCGCCCTGAACGACCTGTGGGGAGCCGGCCTCGACCGGGTCGCCCTCGCCCGCGTGGGCCGCAGGGCAGAGAACGAGGCCGTGGGAGCGCCCACCGGGATCATGGACCAGATGGCCTCCATGCTCGGCGAGCCGGATGCCGCGACCTTCCTCGACTGCCGCTCGCTGGAGGCGCAGCTCGTGCCGCTCGGCGTGGCCGAGGCCGGTCTCGCGATCCTCGTCATGGACACCCGCGTGAAGCACGCGCACTCCACCGGTGGCTATGGAGAGCGCCGTGCCGCGTGCGAGCGCGGAGCCGCGATCATGGGCGTCCCTTCGCTGCGCGACGTGACGGTCGCCGACCTGCCCAGGGCAGAGGCGCTCATGGACGACGTCACGTTCCGCCGCGTGCGCCACGTCGTGACCGAGAACCAGCGTGTGCTCGACACCGTCCGCGTGCTGCGCGAGTCCGGCGCCAGGGCGATCGGCGACCTGCTCGTCGCCTCGCACGCCTCGATGCGCGACGACTTCGAGATCTCCGTTCCCGAGCTCGACACGGCGGTCGAGGCGGCCCTCGCGGCCGGGGCGCTCGGCGCACGGATGACGGGCGGCGGCTTCGGCGGAGCCGCGATCGCGCTGATCGAGGCCGACGCCGTCGCTGAGGTGTCGGACGCCGTGGCCTCCGCGTTCGCGGCATCCGGGTTCTCCGCGCCCCATCTGTTCACCGTCGTGCCGTCCGCCGGCGCCGGTCGCGACGCCTGAGGACGTGCGCCCGTGCGGTGAGCACGCAGGTCGCACTGAAACACTGAGCCCCCCGACCCTGAAGGAGAACCATGTCCTGGATCGTCACCGGCGGCGCCGGCTACATCGGATCGCACGTCGTGCGGGCACTGTCGGATGCCGGGCTCACTCCGGTCGTGATCGACGACCTCTCCAGCGGGGTCGCGTCGTTCGTGCCGGAGGGCGTGACGTTCGTCCGCGGCAGCATCCTCGATCGGGAGCTCGTCGAGCGCACGCTGCGCGAGCACGACGCCGAGGGAGTGATCCACGTCGCCGGCTTCAAGTACGCGGGCGTCTCGGTGCAGCGCCCGCTGCACACCTACGCCCAGAACGTCGAGGGCACGCGCGTGGTGCTGGAGGCCATGGCGGCCGCGGGTGTCGCGAACATCGTGTTCTCGTCGTCGGCCGCGGTGTTCGGCACCCCCGACGGTGACCTGGTCGTCGAAGACACGGCGAAGCGGCCGGCCAGCCCCTACG
Organism: Microbacterium sp. LWH10-1.2; assembly: GCF_038397765.1. Lineage (NCBI taxonomy): Bacteria > Bacillati > Actinomycetota > Actinomycetes > Micrococcales > Microbacteriaceae > Microbacterium > Microbacterium sp. LWH10-1.2. Next base: position 137,920 of record NZ_CP151638.1, on the reverse strand, counting down.
GCGAGTCGAAGCTCATCGGCGAATGGCTGCTGCGCGACCAGGCCACCGCGACCGCCGACTCCGCGCATCCGCTCCGGCACACGTCGCTGCGCTACTTCAACGTCGTCGGCTCGGCCGACCCCACGGTCTACGACGTGAGCCCGCACAACCTCTTCCCCATCGTGTTCGAGGCGCTGATCGCGGGCAGGACCCCGAAGATCTTCGGGGACGACTACGCCACCCCCGACGGCACGAACGTGCGCGACTACGTGCACGTGGGCGACATCGCCGCCGCGCACGTCGCCGCCGCGCGACGCCTGTCGGCGGGCGCGCCGATCGAGCCCGCCTACAACCTGGGCTCGGGTGACGGTCTCAGCGTGACGCAGATCATGGATGCCGTGGCTCGCGTGACCGGCATCGACTTCATCCCCGAGGTCGGCCCCCGGCGCCCCGGCGACCCCGACCGCATCGTCGCGACCGGCGAGCTCGCCGCCCGCGACCTCGACTGGCGGATGCGCTACACGGTCGACGAGATGGTCCGCACCGGCTGGGAGGCTCGTCGCGCGGCAGTCTAGTCGGGACGGCTCCGGGATCGCCCGTCCGGGCGAAGAACGGGTACCCCTTCCCCGATTCGCCCGGACGGGCGATCCCTCCGCCTCGCGTCGCGGTCGGGCGACGCCCTCGGGGTGCTCGGAAGGGTCAGAGGTCGCGGGTGCGGATCGGGTAGAACCAGAAGCACACCCAGGCCAGGGCCGTGAAGACGAGCGGGATCACCGCGACCATCACGCGGATGCCGCCGTCCACGGCATCCGGCTGGCCGTCGCCCAGCGTCGCGTCGAACCCGGATGCCGTCAGCACGGCGGCGGCGACGATCGCCTGCACCACCACGGCCCCGCGCACGACGAAGCCGTTCACGCCGAAGTACGCGCCTTCGCGCCGATGCCCCGTGCGCACGGCGTCGTCGTCGATGATCTGCGCCAGCATCACCTCGAGCAGCTGGAGGAGGCCTCCGATGCCGACCCCGACCGCGATGCCGACGAGAGCCGCGGCGAGCACCGTCGTCGGGAGCAGGTAGCCGAGCACGGCGACGCCGAAGACGCCGACGCTCCACAGCAGAGCCGTGCGCGGCGAGGTGCGCCGCACGACCGCGCTCCACAGCACGATCGACGGGATGGCCGTCACGAAGATGGCGCCGAGCAGCACGCTGCCCTCTCCCTCGGCCGCGTGCAGCGAGTACCGCACGTAGAACGGGAGGGCGGCGAGGATGATCGCGATCGACGTCTGCACGCACAGCGACCCGAGCACGTAGGGCACGAAGGCGCGGTTGGCGAAGGTGAGCGTCAGCTGGCGCCGCCAGGTCATGGCTTCGGATGCCGCCTCCGGCACGGTGCGCTCGACCATGCCGCCGAGGAACGACCACACGAGGAGGACGAGGCAGACTCCGCCGAGCACGAGCGCCATGCCAGGCCAGCCCATCGAGCCGTACAGCGCCGGGGCTCCTGCCGTGCCCAGCACCATTCCGAGGATCGCGAAGATCTGCCGCGGGACGTTGCCGCGGGCGCGCTCCTCCGTGGTGCGGAAGATCTCGGGGAACAGGGCGGAGATGTTGAGCACGACCACGACGAAGGCGATGTCGTACACCGCGACGACCACGAGGAACCAGGCGATCAGCCCGGCGACGGGGAGTTCAGGCGGCATCCACACCAGCGCGAAGGCCACGACCAGCGGCACGATGCCGAGCCCGATCCAGGGCACCCGGCGCCCCCACGGCGTGCGGATCCGGTCGGACAGTGCACCGACGACGGGGTTGAGCACGGCGTTGAGGATGCCGTGGGCGATCATGGCCGCGGCGACCCACCCCGGCGGCACGCCCAGGTGCGTGACGTAGAAGTAGACGACGAAGGCCGAGAAGGTCTGCGCCATCAGCTGGGTCGGGAACCCGGAGGCGCCGAAGGCGATCGTCTGGGCGCGCGGGGGCGCCGCGTCGATGCGGCGGTCGCGGAGCGCGCCGAGCAGGGTCACCGCGCCGCACTCCGCTGCAGCTCGCGCAGCGCACGCCAGCCGATGCGCACGAGACCCTCGTCCTCGATCGCCTGCAGCACCGCGGGGTCGGCGAGCAGCCGGTGCTCGTAGCCGCGCTTGGCGGCGGCGAAGTCGACCGCCGCCCTGAGCTCCGCGTCGTCGATCATCGGATGCAGGTAGATCTCGGTGACTCCGGCGGGGACGGCGCGCAGCAGCGCGATGAAGCCGTCGCGCACCTGCTCGTACCCCTCCTCGGCATCCGTGCCCTCGCCGACGATCTCGAAGGGGTGCGACCAGAGCCGGTCGATGATCTCGACGCCGAGGGAGTCCGCCGCAGCGGCCGCCCGGTCGAGGGTGCGCTGCAGCTCGACGTCCGCGTCTGCGCCGTCCATGCTGCGCGGCAGCCGGAAGGGCAGACCGTGGCGTGCGGCGAGCGCGAACACCGGTGCGAGGAAGTCGCGGCCGGTGAGGAGTCCGTAGACCGAGCCCATGTGGTTATCGAGGTGGGTGACGTCGACCCCGGCGTCGAGCGCGGCCTGCAGCTGCGCGGCGATCTCGGCGGCGACGTCGTCTTCGGCCGCGTTCTCCTCGACCGGCCGCACCTCCGAGGGGAAGAATCCGTCGGCGTCGACGAGCGTCGTGCCCACGCCGGTCAGCGGCCGCCAGCGGTACCGGGTCCACTCGCTGGTCAGCACGAGGTGCACGCCCACGTCGAGGTCGGTGCGGGATGCCGCGAACGCCAGCGCCTCCGGCGACCACGGGCACGGCACCATCACCGTCGTGGAGTCGATGCGTCCGGCATCCAGCAGCTCGGTGATCGCGAGGTTCGCCGCGTGGCACATGCCGAAGTCGTCGGCGTTGAGGATGATCGCCCGTGCTCCGGGGGCGAGGCCGAGCCGATCGGCGAGGTCGGAGATCATCGACTGCTCCTGTCGGGGAGGACGCTGCTGAACACGGTGGTGCGGAGGGCGGATGCCGCCTCGCCGATCGCGCCGACCAGCGGCGCCTCCGGCCCGAACGACGAGACCAGGAAGCGCATGGGCAGCTGCGCGGCATAGGCGTCGGCCACGGACTGCACGGCGTCGACGAGCACGGGATGCGCCGCCGATCCGCTCAGCACGAACGCCTCGGGGTCGAGCACGAGGGCGACGCTGCCCGCGACGAGGGTGATGCGCCGACCCATCTCGGCGGCCATCGCGAGCGCGGCCTCATCACCGGCGGCCGCCGCGTCGAGGTGCTGGTCGAGCGTGAGCGAGGGGTCGCGCCCGTTCGTCAGCGCCAGGTCGCCCACGACCGCGTCGCCCAGCACGGGCGCGCCGATCGGCAGCGGGGTCTGCGGCAGGTACATGACCTCTCCCGCGACACCGGAGAAGCCTCTGTGCAGCATGCCGTCGATCACGATGCCCCCGCCGAGGCCGTCGTCGAGCAGCAGCAGCGCGAAGCTGGAGAGCTCGGCGCCCGCTCCCGAGGTGAGCTCGGCGAGAGCGGCGAGGTTGACGTCGTTCTCCACCCGCACGGGGCAGTCGAGCCGGGAGATCAGGGCCGCCTTGAACGCGCCGCCGTCTGGGCCCTGGTCGTCGCGGATGCCGCCGTCGGCCGTGACGATGCCCGGCACCCCGACGACGACGAGGCGCAGCGGCGCCTGCACCGCCAGCAGGCACTCGTCGATGAGGCTCGTGATGTGCTCGACCCGGTCGCCGCGGAGCGGGAAGGGCGCGTGCTGCTCCGCTCTGACGACGCCCATCGGGTCGACGAGCGCGACGTGCGCGGCATGGCGGTCGACGTGGACGGCGGCGGCCACGCCGAGTCGGGGATGCAGCGCCACCCTGCTCGCCGCGGGTCCGCGGGTCTCACGGTCGACACCGGCGGGGACGACGGCGCCCGCACCCTCGAGCATCCGCAGCACCTGGGTGACGGCGGTGCGCGAGAGGCCGGTCGCGGCCATGAGCTCGGCGCGGGTCTGCGGCCCTCTGCGCCCGAGGGTCTCGAGGATGGCCCGCCCGTTGAGCGTGCGGAGCAGAGACTGCGGACCTGCGATCGGCCTGGCCATGGTGATCCCCCGGGAGTCGACTTCGCCCAGCCTGACACATCGCGTCGTACTTGTCGACGGGTGTTGCGCCCGCCCGATCCGGCCTCCATTTAGGGTGGACGGATGACGCAGCTGGTGATCCGCGAGGCTCAGATCGACGACGCCGACGAGGTCGCCGCCGTGCACGTGCGCTCCTGGCAGGTCGCGTACCGAGGGCTCATGCCGCAGGAGCTCCTCGACGGCCTCTCCATCGAGGAGCGAGCGGAGGGATGGCGACGCATCGTCGCCGATCCGCTGCCGACCGGCCTCGGCATCCTCGTCGCCGTCCGCGACGGCGCCGTCATCGGCTGGACCTCGTTCGGCTCGGGGCGCGACGACGATGGGCTGGCCGACGGCGAGGTGTACGGCATCTACGCCGACCCCTCCGCATGGTCGACCGGTGTCGGTCACGCCCTGCTCACCGCCGCGGAGAAGGTCATCGCGGATGCCGGGCACACCCGCGCCTACCTGTGGGTGCTCGACGGCAACGACAGGGCAGACGCCTTCTACGCGGCCCACGGCTGGATCGCCGACGGCGCGACCAAGGTCGACGAGCGTCCGTACGCGTCGTTCGCGGAGCACCGCCGCGTGAAGGACCCGCTGCGCTGAGCGGACGACGCCGGCGTCAGACGACCGGCGTCAGCGGGCTCGTCGCCGCGCGACCTTCTCCGCACGCGCCGCGGAACGGACCTCCGCCGCGGAGAGGCCGAGGTGCGGAGCGGAGCGGATCCACGCGTAGGTCGCGGCCTCCGAGGCGTGATCGCCGAGCGCCGCGAAGCACCCGGCGAGATCGAACGCCGACGCCCTGACGCGCACCTCCAGGTCGGCGTCGGCGGTGCCCGCACCGATGTCGAGCACTCGGCGGTGTGCTCCGGCGGCCTCCGCCGTGCGCCCGAGCCCTCCGAAGAGGATCGCCTGGTTGCGGAGCGCCTTCGCACAGCGGAGCCGACCGGATGCCGTGTCGACCGACTGCCCGTGCACGGCGACGACGTGCTCGTAGGCGGCGAGAGCGCCGGCGACGTCGCCGATCTCGTCGATCATGATGGCGCGGTTGTAGACGCCCTGCTGGCGCGTCGTCGCCAGCTCTCCGTCTGTCTCCCCCTCGGCGAGCGCATCGAGCGCCTCGTACGCCGCGATCGCCCCTCGAGGATCCCCGAGAGCGCCGAGCGCCATGCCCAGCCGGAGGTACGCGCGGGCCTGCACGCGCTCGGCGCGGAGGTCGCTCCCTGCCCGGATGACGGTCGCCTGGCGCGCCAGCGTCGCGACCTGCTCCCAGTACTTGGCGTCCTGGAGCCAGCCCGCCCAGGCGTCCAGCGCCGCGAGCCGCAGCATCGCGACATCGACGTCGTCTGTTCCGGCGCTCTCCTCGACGACGCCCCTCCAGAGGCCCTCCGCCTCGGCGACCCGCCCCTTCTCGGCGAGCTCGTCGGCGGCGTAGAGACGATCTCGCAGCGACCGGTACCGTTCGGTCGCCGCATCACCGGACGCGGCATCCGCCCCCGGCAGCAGCGAGAGGATCCGGAGGTTCTCGCGGGCACGGCGGACCGTGTCCTGGGTGTCGTCGTCGTCGGCGTCGCCGAAGCGGGCGTCGAGCGCACGGAGCAGGTCGATCGCCGCGCCTGTGCTCCCCTGCTCATGCGACTCCACCGCGTCGCCGAGCATCCTGGTCGCGTCGAGTCGGCGGATCCTCACGTCGGGGTCGTCGGCGAATCGTTCGGCGAAGAGGCGCCGCAGCTCCCTCGATTCGGTCTGCCCTGTGAGATCGGAGCGCCACGCCGACCACAGCGCGTTCGCCGCCCACCGGCGCACGTCGCCGGACGGGTCCGCGGAGAACTCGGCGAGAACCTCGTCGATCGCCTTCCGGGATGCGTCCTGCCGTCCGGCCTCACGGAGGAACCTGCTCTCCCAGTACCCCGCCTGCACGCGCTCCGACCTGGCGATGTCGCGCCCCGTCGCCCGCACGTTCGCGGAGAGTCGGGCGAGCGTCGACAGCGCATCGTCCCGCCCTCCGAGATCGGACTGCCGGAGCGCCCTGTCGAGGAGCAGCGCGGCCATCTTCGGCACCGTCTCGACGTCGTCCCAGAAGGCGGCGAACCTCTCCTCCACGGCGAGGGACGCGGCCACGGCCGCCACGGGGTCTCGCTCGGGAGACGAGGGCTCGCGCGCCGCCGTCGCTCCATCGGGATGGCCGAGCACGCTCGCGATGCGCGCCGCGACGCCGAACCGGGCGAGGGCCGACCGCGGATCATCGTCCGACAGGAACACCCGGTCGGCCTCGCGCAGCAGCGCAAGGCCGGATGCCGTCGCGTACGCGGTGGCGCCGACGTGGCGAAGGAGATCGGAGAGGACGAGGGCGCGCGCATCGGCGTCGGCGTCCGCTGCGTACCGCCCGAGGAGAGCAGACCACTCCTCGGCGGCGACGGCATCCCGATCCGCTCCGTCGAGACGATCGAGGATCTCCTCCAGGTGCCGGGTCTCGCGTCGCGCGCGCTGCACGCCTGGTTCCCCGAGCCCGTCTGCCAGCAGCCGCCTCACGGGGGCGACGGCCTCGAGCGCCGGGGCGCCCTCGGCGATCGCGATGTCGGCGAGGAGCAGCGCGGCGTCGAGGGCGAATCCCGCGGAGCCGGGACCGGAGCGCGCCTCTCGTACGACCAGATCGAGCACCTCGGGAACACCGGAGAGGTCGAGGTCGTTCTCGACGCGCAGCCGCGAGGCGGTGAACATCGCCTCGAGCCTGATCGACGCCGACCGCGGGTCGGCCTCTCCGCCGAGGCGGAGGGCGAGCTCGTCGAGAGCCACGGCGATGGACGAGGGCGACTGCCCCAGCCATTTGCGGATCATCTGCGCGGTGAGCGCGGCCTCGGCGGCTGCCCGCCGGACGCCCGCATGCGGGGAGTCTCGCCAGCGGGCGTCGAGGGCGACGGCGCGCTGGAGCACCTCCACGTGCAGCACCGGATCGACGTCGTCCAAACCGTGCACGAACTCGATCCGCGGGAGCTCCGCGTACGCCAGCGCCTCCGCCGTGCGCTCGTCGTCGACGCCATCGGTGAGAGCGGCCAGGCGTTCCAGGTGACGATCGATCGTCTCCGGCTGCTCGATCTCCACGTCGAGTCCGATGAGCAGCCCCGTCGCCTCGGCGAGAGCGCACGCCTCGTCGGCGCCGGTCGCGGATGTCGCCCCTGCGAGTCCTTCGACCAGCAGGGCGCGCGCCGCCCCCTGCTCGCCCTCGTCGATGCGCGCTCGCGCCTCTTCAAGCAGGCTGAAGATCCCCATGTCGACGCGTCCCCCTCCTCGCCGGCCGGCGGGTGCTCTCGGCCGGCGTTCCGCCACGACCGACAGTCTCGCACGGGCGTCGGTCACGGCGCCCGTGCGAGACTCGTCGGTGCCGTCGGAGCGGGCCTCAGTCGGCCAGCATCCCCTCGTCGGTGTACTCCGGCGCGGGGAGCGCCGACAGCTGAAGGCGCCGCATGATCTCCTTGACCTCGTCCTTCGGGCCGCGGCCGAGGTCGACGACGATGCCCTCCTCGTCGGGCTCGAGCGGCTCCAGGGTCGCGAACTGCGAGCCCAGCAGGCTCTGCGGCATGAAGTGGTCGAAGCGGGTGCTGAGTCTGTTCGCGATCGTCTCGCGCGTGCCGTCGAGATGGACGAAGGCGACGCCCGGTCCGCTGAGCCGGTCCCGGTAGACGCGGCGCAGCGCCGAGCAGGTCACGATCCCGGGGGTTCCGGATGCCGTGTGCAGCTGGATCCACGCGGCGATCCGCTCCAGCCACGGCCACCGGTCCTCGTCTGTGAGGGGCACCCCGGCGGCCATCTTGGCGACGTTCGCCGCGGGGTGGAGATCGTCTCCCTCTTCGAGGTCCCAGCCCAGCCGTCCGGCCAGCATGCCGGCCACGGTGGACTTGCCCGATCCGGAGACCCCCATCACGACCAGCACGATGGGCGGGTCCGGCGGGGTCTGCACGGCGTCCTGTCCGTTCGTCGACGTCATGATCAGACCACCAGATCCAGGAGCAGCACGCCGGCGAGGCCGACGACCGAGATCAGGCACTCCAGCACCGTCCAGGTCTTGAACGTCTGCGGCAGGCTCGTTCCGAGGTACTGCTTGACGAGCCAGAACCCGGCGTCGTTCACGTGCGAGAGGAACACCGAGCCGGAGCCGATCGCGAGCACGAGGAGGGCGACCTCCGGGCCGGGGAGCGTCGACGCGGCCGACGTCATGAGACCGGCCGCCGTGATCGTGGCGATGGTGGCTGAGCCCGTGGCGATGCGCACGAGCACGGCGACGAGCCAGCCGAGCAGCAGCACCGAGACCCCGCTCTCGAGCACGGCCCTGGTGATGACCTCGCCGATGCCGGTGTCGATGAGGACCTGCTTGAAGGCGCCGCCCGCACCCACGATGAGGAGGATGCCGGCGATCGGCGGGAGGCTGCTCTCCAGGGAGTGCGCGACCGTGGTGCGGTTCATCTTCCCGCCGGCGCCGAGCACGAAGATGCCGAAGATCAGCGTGATGAGCAGCGCGATCGCAGGGGTGCCGGCGAAGTCGAGCACGACCTTCCACGCATCCGTCGAATCGGGCGCGATGACCGCGGCGAGCGCCTTGCCCATCATGAGCACGACCGGGAGCAGGATGCTGGAGAGCGCGGCGGCGAACGAGGGGCGCGGGCGCTGCGTGACGTCCTCGCCCTTGTCCTCGGCGGTGAGGAACATGTCGGGCACGGGCACGGGAGCCCACTTCGCGGCGAACCCGCTGAAGACGGGGCCCGCGATGATGATCGTCGGGATCGCGATGATCACGCCGAAGGCGAGGGTGAGGCCGAGGTTCGCGCCGAGGGCGTCGATCGCGATCAGCGGTCCGGGGTGCGGGGGCACGAGGCCGTGCATCGCGGAGAGGCCGGCGAGGGTGGGGATGGCGATCTTCATCAGCGCGACGCCCGAGCGGCGGGCGACGAGGATGATCACCGGGATGAGCAGCACGAGGCCGATCTCGAAGAACATCGGCAGACCGATCACGGCGCCGACGACGCCCATCGTCCACGGCAGTGCCCTCTTGCTCGACCGCGAGACGAGGGTGTCGACGACGCGATCCGCGCCGCCGGAGTCGGCGAGCAGCTTGCCGAACATCGCGCCGAGGGCGATCAGCACGCCGACGCCGCCCATCGTCGAGCCGAAGCCGTTGGAGAAGCTGGTGAGCGCCTGGCCGGTGGCCATACCCGCGCCGATGCCGACACCGAGGGCGCCGATCGTCAGGGCGAGGAAGGGATGCACCTTCAGCCAGGTGATCAGGACGATGATCACGGCGAAGCCGATCAGTGCGGCGGTGATGAGCTGGGCGTCCGAGCCGACGGGGACGATCGGGGCAGGGTCCGCCGTCTTCAGCAGTGTCAAGGGAACCATCATTGTTCCTCCCATGGGGGAAGCACTGTCCGAGAGCCACGGCGCTTCCGTCTGATATTTACGAGTACGGTACCTAAATAATCAGACTATTTCAAGATCTGTGCGGGATTGTCTGCTCCGCTGGCGCGAGCGGATGCAAACATCGGGTCTTTCCCCTACCATGAGGCCATGCCTCAGAACGCTCTGCACGATGTGATCGTCGAGCGCTGGGGTGCGGACATCGGCGCCGAGCGCCGCACCCCCGGCAGCCGGATCATCATGGACGACGCCGTGGCCGAGTTCGGCGCCTCACGCAGCGCGATCCGCGAGGCGGTGCGCGTGCTCGAATCGCTCGGCATGGTCGCGTCGCGCCAGCGCGTCGGCATCATCGTGCAGCCGCCGGAGACGTGGAGCCCCTACGACCAGCGCGTGCTGCGGTGGCGGCTCGACGGACCGCGGCGCGCCGAGCTGCTGCAGAGCCTCAGCGAGCTCCGCAGCGCCGTCGAGCCCGTCGCCGCCCGGCTCGCCGCGTTGCACGCGACCCCGGCGCAGTGCGGTGCGCTGACCGCCGCGGTCATCGGGATGTCGTCGACCTCACGCGCCGCCGACACCGACGAGTACCTCGCCCACGACATCGACTTCCACACCACGCTGCTCCAGGCCTCGCACAACGTCATGCTCAGCAGCCTGTCGCCGATCGTCGTCGCGGTCCTCGAGGGCAGGACGCACCACGACCTGATGCCGGACGTCGCGGATCCGGAGGCGCTGCGCCTGCACGGCGAGGTCGCCGCCGGAGTGCAATCGAGGGATGCCGAGCGCGCCGAGTCGGCCATGCGGGCGATCGTCGCCGAATCCGCGGAGGCGATGGAGCAGACCACCCGCGCACTGCGCCAGTCGTCGAACGACTGACCCGCTCGCACCTCACCGCGTTTCGTCTCGCTCCGCTCGCTCAACGACCCGCGGGGCCACCACACCCGCGGGTCACCGCCGCCCGGTCGGGGTACCGCCACCCGGTCGTTGAGCGAGGACGCGCAGCGACCGAGCGCCGTACTGAGCGAGCGCAGCGAGTCGAAGTGACGAAACGCTTCATGATCCGCACGACTCCAGCCGAAGCCGCGCACACCTCACCCCGTTTCGTCTCGCTCCGCTCGCTCAACGACCCGCGGGCGCGGGATCAGTCGAGCGCGGTCATGACGTGCTTGATGCGCGTGTAGTCGTCGAAGCCGTACTGCGACAGGTCCTTGCCGTAGCCGGAGTGCTTGAAGCCGCCGTGCGGCATGTCCGACACGAACGGGATGTGCGTGTTGATCCACACGCAGCCGAAGTCGAGGTCACGCGAGAACCGCATGGCCCGCGCGTGATCGGTCGTCCACACCGAGGACGCGAGCGCGTAGTCCACGCCGTTCGCCAGCGCGAGCGCCTCCTCGTCGGTCTCGAAGGACTGCACCGTCAGCACGGGGCCGAAGATCTCTCCCTGCACGGCCTCGTCGTCCTGCTGCATCCCCGACACGATCGTGGCCTCGAAGAAGTACCCGGCATCCCCCTGCCGCTTGCCGCCGACCTCGATCTTCGCGTGCGCGGGGAGCCGGTCGACGAAGCCCTGCACCTGCGCGAGCTGCGCCGCGCTCGACAGCGGCCCGTAGAGCACGCCCTCCTCGCGCGGACCCCCGGTGCGGGCATCCGTCTTCGTCTTCTCCACCAGGGCGGCGACGAGCTCGTCGTGGATCGACGAGTGCACGAGCACGCGGGTCGCGGCGGTGCAGTCCTGCCCGGCGTTGAAGAAGGCGCCCGTGACGATGCCGGCTGCCGCCTTCGCGATGTCGGCGCCGGGGAACACGATCGCCGGGGCCTTGCCGCCGAGCTCCAGGTGCACGCGCTTGACGTCGTTCGCGGCCGACCGTGCGACGGCCATGCCCGCGCGCACCGAGCCCGTGATCGCGACCATCTGCGGAACAGGATGCTCGACCAGGGCCACACCGGTGTCACGGTCGCCCAGCACGACGTTGAGGGTGCCGCCGGGGGTGTGCATCGCCACGATCTCGGCGAGCAGCAGCGTGGTGAGCGGGGTCGACTCTGCAGGCTTGAGCACGACGGTGTTGCCCGCGGCGAGCGCGGGGGCGATCTTCCACACCGCCATGTTGAGCGGGTAGTTCCACGGGGTGACCTGACCGATCACGCCGACGGGCTCGCGCCGCACGAAGGACGTGTGGCCGGCCATGTACTCCGCGGCGGCGCGCCCCTCGAGGCTGCGGGCTGCTCCGGCGAAGAAGCGCAGCTGGTCGATCGACTGCACGATCTCATCGGCCACGAGGCTCGCGCGCGGCTTGCCGGTGTCCTGCGACTCCAGGTCGGCGAACTCCTCCGCACGTGCCTCCATCTCATCGGCGATGCGGAACAGCGCCAGCTGACGGTCGGCGGGCGTGGTGTCGCGCCAGAGCGGGAAGGCGGCGGATGCCGCGGCGTAGGCCGCGTCGACGTCGCTCGCATCCGACAGGGGCAGCTGCCCGTAGACCTCCTCGGTCGCGGGGTCGATGAGCGGCAGGTGACCCGCTCCGTTCACGGGCACGTAGCGGCCGCCGATGAAGTTCTGCAGCGTCGCGGAGTTCTTCTCTGAGGACATGGCGATATCGTACCGGCATCCGTGCGGATTCTGAAGCTCATTCTCCCTCGAAACAACTGAATCAGTTGCATGGGCGTGTTCAACCTGTCAATATCGACACATGAGCAGCACTCCGAAGCACCCCGCCCTGGACGACGTCTCGAAGAGGATCGTCGAGCTCCTCCAGGAGGACGGCCGCCGCCCCTACGCCGAGATCGGCCGCGCGGTCGGGCTCAGCGAGGCCGCCGCACGCCAGCGGGTGCAGCGGATGACGGAGGCGGGCATCATCCAGATCGTCGCCGTGACCGATCCGATGCAGCTCGGCTTCCACCGCATGTCGATGATCGGCATCCGCGTCGACAAGGATCCGCGGTCGATCGCGCAGGAGCTCACCAAGATCACCGAGCTGGCCTACGTCGTCGTCACGCTCGGCACCTTCGACATCCTCGTCGAGGCCGTGTGCGAGAGCGACGAGGACCTCATCGACCTCATCGCGACCCGCATCCGCACCATCCCCGGCGTCGTGCACACCGAGAGCCTGCTCTACGCGGGCCTCTACAAGGACCTCTACAACTGGGGCACGCGCTGACGCGCGCCCCGATCGCAACGGAGTGATCATGGGAACCACCGTCTTCGAACGCCAGAAGCCCGCCGAGTCGGTCATCGACGCCTCCCTGCGCGACACCGCGCTCGGGGTGTTCTGGCTCGACGACGTCGAACGCGTCGAGCACCCGACGCTCTCCGCCGACATCACGGCCGACCTGGCCATCGTCGGAGGCGGATACGCCGGCCTGTGGACGGCCGTCCGCGCCAAGGAGCGCGATCCCGAGCGGCGCGTGGTGCTGCTGGAGGCCTCGCGCATCGCCTGGGCGGCGTCGGGTCGCAACGGCGGCTTCTGCGAGGCCAGCCTCACCCACGGGCACGAGAACGGCGTGAACCGCTGGCCTGAGGAGATCGACCGGCTCGAGGAGCTGGGGCTCGAGAACCTCGACGCGATCGAGGCCACGGTCGCGAAGTACGACATGAAGGTCGACTTCGAGCGCACGGGGCAGCTCGCCGTCGCGGTCGAGCCGCACCAGGTCGAGTGGTACCGGGAGGAGCATGGATACCTCGACGAGTCCGCGGTGCAGGCCGAGGTGCACTCCCCCACGTTCCTCGCCGGAGACTGGGACCGCGAGGGCTGCGCGATGGTGCACCCCGCGAAGCTCGGGATGGAGCTGGCCCGCGTCGCCGTCGAGCTCGGCGTGGAGATCTACGAGCACTCCATCGTGCGCGGCGTCGAGGGCGACGGAGCTGGTCCGATCACTCTGATCACCCCCGGCGGGCGGGTGACGGCGGATGCCGTGGCGCTCGCGACCAACGTGTTCCCGTCGCTGCTGAAGCGCAACCGCCTCATGACCGTTCCCGTGTACGACTACGTGCTGATGACGGAGCCGCTGAGCGACGAGCAGCTCTCGTCGATCGGCTGGTCGAACCGTCAAGGCCTCGCCGACAGCGCGAACCAGTTCCACTACTACCGGCTCACCGCCGACAACCGCATCCTGTTCGGCGGGTACGACGCGATCTACCACTTCGGCGGCAAGGTGCGCCCGGAGTACGAGGACCGCATGGAGAGCCACCGCAAGCTCGCCTCGCACTTCTTCACGACGTTCCCGCAGCTGGAGGGGCTGACGTTCACGCACCGCTGGGCGGGGGCGATCGACTCGTCCAGCCGCTTCTGCGCGTTCTTCGGCACCGCGCGAAAGGGCCGCGTGGCGTACGCGACCGGCTTCACCGGACTGGGCGTCGGCGCCGCGCGCTTCGCGGCCGACGTCATGCTCGACAAGCTGTCGGGTGAGGAGACCGAGCGCACCGAGCTGAAGATGGTGCACGAGAAGCCGATCCCGTTCCCGCCGGAGCCCGCCGCCGCGATCGGCATCAACCTGGTCCGAGCCGCGATGAACCAGGCCGACCACAACGACGGGAAGCGCAACCTCTTCCTCAAGGCGCTCGACGCCGTGGGCATGGGGTTCGACTCGTGAGCGCGCTCGACGCCGGGTCAGGGATCGACGCGGGGTCCGGGCTCGATGCGCGCGCCGTCGATCTCCCGCACGAGGCGCTGCCCGCGGCGACGGTCGTGTCCGGGGCGCCGACCGCGGCGCTGCTGCCCCTCGCGACCGTCGGGGACACCGAGGTCGGCATCTGGGAGATGACCCCCGGCACGGCATCCGACACCGAGGCCGACGAGGTCTTCGTCGTGCTGTCGGGTCACGCCGTGATCGAGTTCGTGTCGCCTCCTCTGCCGCCGCTGGAGGTGGGCCCCGGCTCTCTCGTGCGTCTGGCCGAGGGCATGCAGACCGTGTGGACCGTGACCGAGACGCTCCGCAAGGTGTACGTGGCCTGAGCCGCCGTGGCGGGCCGGTTGTACTGACCTCGTCCCGGCATCCGTCGTCGTCCTGTCGGCGCGAGACACCGGATGCCGGCGCAGCCCCGGCGCGTCAGCCGGCTCAGCGTCCATGGCGCCGACAAAGTGACGGCCGCGGCCCTGATCCTCACACGACGGGGACGGGCACCGAGTCGATGAGCAGGCGGGTGTACTCATGCTGCGGATCATCGAGCAGCTGCGACGTGGGTCCGGCTTCGACGATGCGCCCGCGCTTCATCACGATCGTCTCGGCGCACACGCGGCGCACCACGGCGAGGTCATGGCTGATGAACAGCAGCGTGAGTCTCTGCTGCTGACGGATGCCGGCGACGAGGTCGAGCACCTGCGCCTGCACCGAGACGTCGAGCGCGCTGGTGGCCTCGTCCATCACGAGCAGCTCCGGCTCCACCGCGAGCGCCCTGGCGATCGCGACGCGCTGGCGCTGGCCCCCGGAGAGGGTGCGGGGTCGCGCGGTCAGGTGCTCCTCGGAGAGCCCGACCGCGACGAGGAGTTCCAGCGCCCGTGCGCGCGCCGAGGCGCCGGTGCGCCCCGTGTGCAGCGTCAGCACGTCTTCGATCGCGCGCCCGGCCGGGATGCGGGGGTCGAGTGACAGGTACGGGTCCTGGAACACCATCTGCACGCTCTTGGCGCGCTCCAGCCGCTCCGCGCGGGTGCGGGGGATGCCGGCCATCGAGCGGCCGCCGATGCGGATCTCCCCGGCATCCGGCTCCTCCAGCCCGACGATCATGCGCGCGAGCGTCGACTTGCCCGAGCCCGACTCGCCCACGACGGCGAGCGAACCGCCTCGGGGGATCACGAGCTCGGCGTCGACCACGGCGGCGACGTCGCTGCGCCCCCGCCGACGATAGGTCTTCCCCACCCCGGTGACCACGAGCTGGGCGTCGGCGGAGGTCTCGGGCGCCACCGTCACCGCGCCGGTGAGCTTCGGCGTCGCCGCGACCAGCCTGCGCGTGTAGTCCGCCGCGGGCGCGGTCAGCACGGATCGGGCCGGGCCCTCCTCCACGACGGCGCCGTCCTTCATCACGACGAGACGGTCGCACAGGGATCCGGCGAGGTTGAGATCGTGGGTGATGAACAGCATCCCCATCCCGGTCTGCGCGCAGAGGTCGCGCAGCACCTGCACGATCTCGGCCTGGGTGGTGACGTCGAGCGCGGTGGTGGGCTCGTCGCACACCAGCAGCTTCGGTGACGCGCTCAGCGCCCCCGCGATCATCACCCGCTGCAGCATGCCTCCGGAGAGCTCGTGGGGATGCTGCTCCAGGTGCTCGCTCGGCGCGGGCAGCCGCACGGCGGTCAGCAGCTCGACGGCGCGGTCGCGCGCCTTCCCCGCGGGCCAGCCCTCGCACAGCCGCAGCGCCTCGGTGACGTGATCGCCGACCGTGCGCATGGGATTGATGCCTGCGCGGGGGTCCTGGAAGACCATCGCCGCCTCGTGCCGACGGATCTCCTGCCGATCGGCCCCTGCCCGGAGCGGCGAGCGGCCGTCGACCGTCACGGAGCCTCCGACCACGGCGCCGTCGGGCAGCAGACCGAGCACGGAGCGCGCGGTGAGGGACTTGCCGGAGCCGGACTCGCCCACGAGTCCGACGGTCTCCCCCGGCGCGACGCTCAGCGAGATGCCGTGGAGCAGGCGGATGCCGTTCGGCAGGTCGAGCGTCAGGTCGCGGATGTCGAGAAGGGTCATGCGAACTCCGATCCGCCGATGCGGTCCGACAGTTCCTCGCCGATGATGTTCACCGCGACGACCACGATCACGACGATCACGGCCGGGGCGATGGCGGGGAGGAACTGTCCTGAGGCGACGCCCGACTGGGCCTCGTTGATCATGCCGCCCCAGTCGGCCGTTGGCGGCTGCACGCCGAGGCCGAGGAAGGAGAGGCCGGCGAGCTCGGCGAGCACGTAGCCGAAGTTCAGCGTCGACTGCGCGCCGACGATGGGGGTGATGTTGGGCAGCACGCGGCGCAGTGCGATCCACGCGCCGCCGAACCCCTGCACCCGATAGGCCGAGACATAGGGTCTGGTGCGCTCGGCGGCGACGAGCGATCGCGTCAGCCGCGCGACGAACGGCGCGTAGGCGATGCTCATCGCGATCACCGGGGCGAGCAGCCCCTTGCCGAACAGCGCGACGGCCATGATCGCGATCAGCAGCGAGGGGAACGCGAAGAGCACGTCGAACACACGGCCGAGGACGGCGTCGATCCACCCGCCGCGCCACCCCGCGAGGAGGCCGAGCAGGATGCCGAGCACCGTGGAGAACAGCACGACGGCGAGCGGGCCGATCAGCGCGGTGCGCCCGCCCCAGATGATGCGGCTGAGGATGTCGCGGCCGAGCGCGTCGGTGCCGAGCCAGTGCGCGGCGGACGGCGGGGCGTAGAACGCGGTGAAGTCGACGGCATCCGGGTCGTAGGGGGAGATCCACGGGGCGAGGACCGCGGCCAGCGTGACGACGACGAGCACGACGGCGCTGATCGCGAAGAGGATCGGCGGCCGGGGAATGCGCGGCGCACGCAGCACGCGCACCGCCAGCGTGGGGGTCGAGGAGGTCATCGGGCACCAGCTCCTGCGGCGGATCGGGGGTCGATCCAGGGTTCGAGGATGTCGACGATCGCGTTGATGACGACGAACGCCGCCACCACCAGCAGCACGATCGCCTGGACGACGGGGAAGTCCAGGCGGTCGACCGACTGGACGAGCAGCGAGCCCACGCCCGAGAGGCCGAACGCGGCCTCCACGATCGAGCTCGCGACGATGAGTCCGGCGACGAGCACGCCGCTGACCGTGAGGATGGGGCCCAGCGCGTTGCGCAGCACGTGTCGGCGCACGACGATCGAGCGCTTCACGCCGCGGCTCGTGGAGACCTCGACGTGCTCCCGGCTCAGCTGCTCGACCATCGCGGAGCGCGTCACCTTTCCGACGAGCACGATAAACACGATCGCCAGCGCGATGGAGGGCAGCACCAGGTGGTGGACGGTGTCGAGGAAGCCCTCCCCGGACCCGAACGAGGGGAACCAGCCGAGCTGCACCGAGAACACCGCGATGAGCATGATCGAGCCGACGAACGACGGGATCGCCCCGAGCACGGTGAGTCCGATCAGTACGACGCGGTCCAGGAGCCGGCCCCTGTTCAGGGCGGCCACGGCTCCGAGCACGAGCCCGACGACCGCGATGATCGCGCCCGCCATCACCACCAGGGTGAGCGTGACGGGCAGCCGCTCCCCGAGCACGACGCTCACGTCCTGCCGGAACTGCAGCGAGCGGCCGAAGTCGCCCCGCACCGCGCCGCCGATCCAGCGGAGGTACTGCTCGATCGGCGAGCGGTCGAGGCCGTACTGGGCGGTGACCTGCGCCACGGCCTCGGGGCTGGGTTTGCGGCCCCGCAGCAGGAAGCTCACGGGATCCCCCGGCACGAGGAAGCGCGAGAAGAAGACGAGCAGCGAGGCGAGGAACAGCGTCAGCAGCAGTCCGCCGAGCTTCCCGGCGACGCGTCGAGCGGCATGCATCGGGTGATCTCCTCAGGGTTCAGGGGTGAAGGGCGTCAGCGTCGGGAGAGGGGTGGATGCCGCGCACCGGGCGATGCGCGGCATCCGACCTCAGCGAGCCCCGACCTCGGCGGCCCAGGGGTAGTAGAGGAAGGCCATCGACGGGGAGATCCCGCTGATGCGCTCGCCCTGGAAGAGCGACAGCGGGCCGGTCGACAGCGGCAGCCACGGCAGCTCGGCGTTCGCGATCTGCTGCGCCTTCGCGGTGAGTTCGCTGCGGGCGGCAGGGTCGTCGGTGGCGATCGCCTGGTTCACGACCTCGTCGAACTCGGGGTCGGACCAGCCGCCGTAGTTGCTGAACTCGCCGGTGCGCAGCACCGAGTACATCTCGAGCGCGTCGGGGCTGGAGAGGTACCAGCTCGTGTAGAAGAGGTCGACCCCTTCCCTGGCGCTCGGGTCGGAGAACAGCGCCGTGTACGCGGCGGGGCTCACGGACTCGACCTTCACCTTCAGGCCGATCGACTGCGCGGCCGCGGCCGTGGCCTGCGAGATGACGGCGAAGTCGTTGCCGATCGGCGCCGTGACGTACGTGAGGGTCTCCCCTTCGACTCCCGCTTCGGCGATGAGCTTCTTCGCCTCCTCGAGGTTCTGCTCGTAGTGGGTGATGTCGTCGAAAGCTGTGGTGCGGGCGGCATCCGATCCGTCTCGCCAGACCGACTCGGTGGTCATGACGTCGGTGACCTCGCCTACGCCTCGGGCCGCGGCCTGCACGATGCCCTGGCGGTCCATCGCCAGCAGCAGCGCCTTGCGCACCCTGAGGTCGCCGAGCGGGCCGTCGAGGTCGCTGATCACGATGTTGCCGACGGCGGTGGAGGGGCCGAACAGCACGTCGCCCTTGCCGGAGGCGCGCAGCTGCGGCACGGCCTCCATCGGGATCATCCAGCCGCCGTCGACGCTGCCCGACTTCATCGCGTTCACCCGCGCCGTGGAGTCGCCCATGAAGACGAACGTCACCTCGCCCGAGCGTGCCCGGAGATCCTCGTCCCAGTATCCGTCGTAGCGCGTGAGGGTGATCGACTCCCCCGACTCCCACGTCGTGAAGGAGAACGGCCCGGTGCAGTTGACCCCTCCGGTCGAGTTGCCGTAGTCGGCGCCCTTCTCGGCGAGGGTCGCCGCGGATTCGATCACACCCGCCGAGCCGCCCATCGAGAGGTTGAACTGCGAGTCGGGACCCGACATGGTCACGGTGACCTGGTTCTCGCCCGTCTGCGAGATGTCGACGACGTTCTGGTACACCGAGAACCACGACGATCCGACCGCGGGGTCGAGGTGGCGCGACATGGAGGCGACGACGTCGGCGGCGGTCAACGGCGTGCCGTCGTGGAACGTCACGCCCTGGCGGATGGTGTAGACCCACGTCTCCGGCGTCGGGTGGTCGACGGACTCGGCGAGGGCCGGCGTGAGCGAGAAGTCGGGGTTCAGCCGCAGGAGCGACTCGCAGACGTTCGCGAGCACCTGGTTGTCGGAGTAGTCGAAGGCGTAGGCGTAGTCGAGCGAGTACGGCTCGGAGTAGCTCGCGAAGGTGAACGAGTCGATGTCGCCGCTGGGGGCGGCGGTCGTCGAGGTGATCTTCCAGTCGATCGGCTCGTCGGCGCCTCCTCCCCCGGCTGCGGGCGAGCAGGCGGCCAGGGCGGCGACCGAGAGGATGCCGGCGACGGCGACGGCGCCGCCACGGAGGAACATGCGCGACATCAGGACTCCTTGCGGGTGGTGGCGGATTCGGCTTCGTACACGGGCTGCCCCTCGATCCAGGTCGAGGCGACGCGGGTGCGGTGGATCTCGGATGTCGGACCGGCGAACGGGTTCGGGTCGAGCACGACGAGGTTGGCGAGATAGCCCTCGCGGATGCTGCCGGTGTCGCCCTCTCGACGGTTCACGTACGCGGTGCCGGACGTGTACGCGGCGAGCGCGGTCTCCAGGTCGAGACGCTGGTGCTCGCCGCCGAGCGGGCCGCGGGCGGAGCCGGGCACGGTGCGGTTCACGGCGATGTGGATGGCCGCGATCGGGTCGGCGGTCGACACCGGCCAGTCGCTGCCGGCGGCGAAGCGGACGCCCTCGCGTGCGAAGTCCCCGAACGGGTACTGCCTGGCCTCCTGCCCGTCCTGGAGGAAAGGGAGGGTGAGCTCGTCGAGCTGGTCCTCGTGCGTGGCCCACAGTGCCTGGATGTTCGCGATGGCGTCGAGCTCCGCGAAGCGGGGGACGTCGTCCTCCGCGACGATCTGCAGGTGGGCGAGGTGGTGCCGGCCGTCGGTCGCGCCGTTCACGTCGTGAGCATCCTGGAGGGCGTCGAGCGCCTCGCGCACCGCCCGGTCGCCGAGCGCGTGCATGTGCACCTGCTGCCCTGCGGCATCCAGGGCAGTGACGTAGCGGCGCAGGTTCTCGGGGGCGATGAAGCTGAGGCCGTGGTTGCAGGTGTCGTGCCCCGAGCCGTCGCGGTACGGCGTGAGCATCGCGGCCGTCTGGTTCTCGGCGACGCCGTCGACCATGATCTTCGTGGTGCCGAGATCGAGGCGGCGGTCGGGATGAGCCGCGGCTGCCGCCTCGCGCCGGGCGATCATCCGTTCGACCTGCTCGATGCCTCCGTCGCGCACCCACCACTGGGCTCCGACCACGTGCACCTTGAGGGTTCCCTCCTCGATGGCCCGCTCGTAGGCGCCGAGCGGATCGGCGATGCCGGCGACCCCGGCGCCGACCATCGCGTCCTGCCAGCCGGTGATGCCGAGGGCGATGAGCTCGTCCTGCGCGCGCAGCAGCCCCTGGTAGGCGAGCTCGTCCGAGGTCGCGGGGCGCACATGGGCGAACAGGTCGCCCGCGCCCTCGTGGAAGGTCCCGGCGGGGTACCCGTCGGCTTCGCGGACGATGCGGCCGTCTTCGGGATCCGCCGTCTCGGCGGTGATGCCGGCGCGCTCGATGGCCGCGGTGCTGGCCCAGGTGCTGTGGTGGTCGCGGCTCTGCAGCAGCACGGGCCGTCCGCCCGCCGCCTCGTCGAGCAGCTGCCGGGGCGGGTTGCCGCCCGGGTAGTGGTCCATGCCCCAGCCGCCGCCGAGAACCCATTCGACCTCGGGGTTCTCCGCGACGTAGGCGCGGATGAGGGCCGCGGTCTCCTCGGCGTTCTCGGCATCCGTGAGGTTGCACTGCAGCAGCTCGATGCCGCCGCCGACCGGATGGATGTGCGCGTCCTGGAACCCCGGGCTGAGCAGGGCTCCGCGCAGGTCGATGCGGCGGGCATCGGATGCGGCGGCGAGGTCGGCCTCGGGGACCACGGCCGCGATGCGTCCGCCGCGGACGATGACCGCGTGGTTCTCGAGGGGTGCACCGCTTCCGGTGAACACGGGACCTCCGTGGAAGATGATGTCGCTCGTCATCGCGCGCCTTTCTTCGTCGTCGAAGCTGCAGGATCGCGATAAAGCTATCCGTCGTCATCGGCAATGTCAACACTGTTGTCATGGCCGTTGCGCGGCCGTAGCCTGCTGAGGAGATCGCGCCGCGCCATGGCACGATGGAGCGAGGAAGACCGGAGAGACGATGGCGAACGACAAGGCATCAACCCGCGTGCGGCTGGATCGCGCGGTGATCATCGAGGCCGGCATGGAGCTCGCGGCGACCGGAGTCGCGTCGATCTCGGTCCGCGACCTCGGCGCACGGCTCGGTGCGGACCCCACGGCGATCTACCGGCACTTCGCGAGCAAGGAGGCGCTGATGGGCGCGCTCCTCGACGAGCTGAACGGCCGCGCCGCCGCATCCGTCTCCCTGCCCGTCGAGGAGTGGGCCGGCCGCCTGCGCGCACTCGCCGAGGAGACGCTCGCGCTGTACGTCCGCCACCCCGCGATCGGCACCGAGGCGACCACGCTGACCACCCACGGTCCCGGCGAGCTCGCCGCCATCGAGCTCATGCTCGAGGCTCTGCATCAGGCGGGGCTCCGCGGACAGACTCTCGTGCATCACTACGCGCTGCTCGCCTCGCACGTCCTGTCGGTCGCAGCCGGCATCGCCAGGGCGCGCGCGGTCGCCGAGGACGACGGCGCGGACAGCCCGTGGATCGACTCCCCCCTCCTCGCCGATCCGCGGCAGTTCCCGCTGATCGCGGAGC
The DNA here is from genome assembly GCF_038397765.1 of Microbacterium sp. LWH10-1.2. Classification (NCBI taxonomy): domain Bacteria; kingdom Bacillati; phylum Actinomycetota; class Actinomycetes; order Micrococcales; family Microbacteriaceae; genus Microbacterium; species Microbacterium sp. LWH10-1.2. The sequence continues at coordinate 115,825 of NZ_CP151638.1, read as the reverse complement.
ACAGCGTCCTGCTGTCGGACCTGCAGGATCGGGAGCTCTTCCTGCTCGGGGTCGACGTCATCCTCGAGTCCGCCGCCCGCACGGCCGCCCAGGACTGAAGCCCCTCTTGCGCCCAAACTAGTTTTGTTGCAAAACTATCCCCGGCGCCCACGGCGGGCGCGAGAGGGAGAGATCGATGAAGATCATCGTCGTCGGCGCGGGCATCGGCGGGCTCGCCGCCGCGATCAGCCTGCATGAGGCCGGCCTCACGGACGTCACCGTCTACGAGCGCAGCACCGGCATCCGCGGACTCGGGGTCGGCATCAACCTGCTCCCGCATGCGGTGCGCGAGCTCACCGAACTGGGCGTCGCCGAGACGATCGCCGCGCTCGGGGTCGAGCCGCGCACGCTCGCGTACTTCACGCGCTTCGGGCAGGCGATCTGGGACGAGCCGCGCGGCGTCGCCGCGGGGTACCGCTGGCCGCAGCTGTCGGTGCACCGCGGGCGGCTGCAGCTGGCCCTGCGCGATCTCGCCGACGCGCGGCTGGCCGAGCCGAGCCGTCTCGGCCACCGCCTCATCGGCATCCGCTCGAACGCCGACGGCACCGAGACCGCGCGATTCGCGACGGCCGACGGCGAGGTCGAGGCGACGGCCGACGTGGTCGTCGGGGCCGACGGCATCCACTCCGCCCTGCGCGCCCTGCGCTATCCCGCGGAGGGCGCTCCGCCCTGGAGCGGCCTGACGCTGTGGCGGGGGGTCACCCGCATCCCGGCGTTCCTCGACGGTCGCACCATGATCATGGCCGGTGACGGCGAGCAGAAGTTCGTGGCGTACCCGCTGCAGGAGGCGGATGCCGACGGCCGGGTGCTCGTGAACTTCATCGCCGAGAAGCGCGTCGGGGGCTCGGGCGACGCCGACTGGAACCGGGCGATCGACCCGGCGCCGATCGCGGAGCTGTTCCGCGACTGGAGCTTCGACTGGCTCGATGTTCCGGGGGCGATCGCCGCAGCCGAGGAGATCCTGGAGTATCCGATGGTCGACCGCGACGCACTGCCCCGGTGGACCTTCGGCCGCACGACGCTCCTCGGCGACGCCGCACACGCGATGTACCCGAACGGCTCGAACGGCGGCTCACAGGCGATCCTCGACGCGCGCACCCTCGCGTTCCACCTCGCCACGGCCGACTCGATCGACGAGGCGCTCACCCGCTACGAGGACGACCGCCGCCCCGCGATGACCGCCCTGCTCGCCGGCACCAGGGCCACCGGCCCCGAGCGGGTGATGCTCGTCGCCGCCGAGCGCGCGCCCGAGGGGTTCGCCGACATCGACGACGTGGTGCCGCGCGCCGAGCGCGAGCGGATCGCCGCCGACTACAAGAGCGCGGCGGGCTTCCTCCCGGAGACGCTCAACGAGCGTCCGTCGCTGAGCGCGAGGGCGGACCGATGAGCGCTCTCGACGCCGCCCGCCTCGCCGGCGTGATCTCCCCGCTGCGGCGGGCGCTGCTCGCGGCGACCCGTGCCGAGGCCCGCCTCCCCGAGCTCTCCGAGGCGCAGATCGACGTGCTCCGCACTCTCCCGCGCGGTGTCGCGAAGGGTCCGGCCGAGATCGCGTCGACGCTGCGTCTGAGCCGTCCGACGGTGAGCAACCTGCTCGGAGCCATGCAGGCCGATGGTCTCGTCGAGCGCACACCCGACCCGGCCGACGGTCGCCGCGTCGTCGTCCGCGCCTCGGCGCACGCGCTCGATCTGTTCGACCGCTTCGACGCCGCCCACTCCGCGCTCGTGGCACGCGCGGCCGATGCCCTCGACGAGGAGGAGCGCGCGGTGCTCTCCGCGGCGGTTCCGGTGCTCGAGAGGCTGTGCACCGTGCTCACCGGAGCGGATGCCGCGGCATCCGCTCCCCACGATCCGAAGGACGACCGATGACCCTGCCCGTCCCCACGCTCACCCCCGCCTTCGACGTCGAGGTCGCGCTCGGCCCGCTGGAGGACCACCTCGGCACCAGCGCCGGCCACCGCAGGGTCGTGCCGATCCTCGGCGGACGGGTGAGCGGAGAGGTCGACGCGGAGGTCCTGCCCGGCGGCGCCGACTGGCAGCTCGTCCGCCCCGACGGCACGATCGAGATCGACAGCAGGTACTCGGCGCGCACGGCATCCGGCGACCTCCTGCTGCTCCACGCCCGCGGGCTGCGCACGGGACCACACGAGGTGCTCGCCCGGCTGGGCCGCGGGGAGGACGTCGATCCGGCGCTGTACTCCTTCCGCACGACGGTGACGGTCGAGACCTCGGCCCCGGCGCTCGCCCACCTGCAGCGGAGTCTCTTCCTCGCGTCGGCGCAGCGCCTGGCCAGCGCCGTGCACTACCGCGCGTACCGCGTGGGGTAGCGCCGCGCGGCGCCACCCCACGCCGTACCGGGGCTCAGCGCTCAGCGGCCGAGGAAGGTCGCCTTCCGGGCCCGATCCCGACGCAGCCAGGGCTCGAACGCCCACCAGAGCAGCAGCGCGACCGCCGCGCCTCCGATGAGTCCGGCGAGCGTGTCGCTGAACCAGTGCGCGTTGATGAGCGTGCGCTGCCAGACGATGCCGATCGCGAGCAGCACGCCGACGACCGTCCAGATCCGGCGCATCCACACCGCGGATGCCGGAATCAGCGCGAACACCGTGACGATCACCGTCGCCGTGCTCACGGCGTGCCCCGAGGGGAACGATCCGTGGTCGACCATGACGAGCGGCCCGAAGAGACCCGCGGCCTCGTCGGCGGCGGGGCGGGGTCGATCGACGAGGTTCTTCGTGAGCTGCGAGAGCAGTCCGGGGCCGGCGAGCTGCACGGCGATCACGAAGAGCGCGGAGCGCCAGCGCCCGATCGCGACGAGCGCGAGCGGCAGCACGACCATCATGAGCGCGAAGCCGGGCAGGGCGCCGAGGTTCTGGAACAGCTGTGCCACCGGACCGGCCGGCAGCGCCGACCCCGGCCCCGCTCCGAGCAGCGCCCGCCACGCGTCGTCGAGCCCCTGCGTCCACGGAGACGACGGCGAGGCGAGCACGCCGACACCGAGCAGCACGAACACGACGAACAGGGCGACGGAGGTCCACAGCAGAGCACGCGGGCGCGACGGACTGGCGGGAGGGGCCTGCCCCTCCCGCACGGATGCCGCGGTCACGACACCGGATCCAGCAGCGCACGCACCGACGCGTACCCGTCGACCACGTCGCTGACCGGCGTGTCCCACACGCGGACGACGCCGCGATCGCCCTCGTGGACGGGCCAACCGGGGTCGCCCGTCTCGATGAACGAGGTCGCGGCCGCGTGCACCTGATCGGCGAGGGCCTGCGGTGGGTTCGAGCCGGCGAGCGGCACCATCGCGGGGCCGTCGAGGCAGTCGAAGAAGAAGGGCACGTCGAGGCAGTGCTCGGCGAACCCGAACGTGCCGGACGGCCAGGAGAACCGGTACAGCCAGGTCGGAGCGTCCCCGCGGTCCTCGGCGATGTTCAGCACGGCGGTGCGGAACATCCTGTCGGTGAGCAGGCGCCCGGCGATGCCCGCGGTGCCGCGCTCCAGGGCGTCCTGGTTGGCGGCCAGGTACGGGCTCATCGCGCCCTTCGGCATCCCGAGCCTGTTCAGCAGGAACGCCTTGGGCACCCAGCGCAGCTTCTTCGCGACCCCCGAGAAGGCCATCGTGAACTCGTCGTCGGTCGCGCCCATCACCAGCGGCTTGTCGGCGCCGACGCCCGCCCGCAGCGACTCCCGCGTCGGACGCACGAGAAGGTCGCCGTCGACGGACGGGCCGAGCGGAAGCCCCTCTTCGACGATGCTGCCGAGAGAGCTCGGGCCCAGCTCCGTCGCCTTCTTCTGGAGCGCGATCACGCGCTCCTCGTCCAGAGAGGAGAAGCCGGCGACGGTCGGCGCGACCCCTCCGGCCGAAGCCAGCCCTCGGCCGAACTTCTCGGCGCGCTCCGCCGAGACGTCGGCGAGCGCACCCGAGATCGCGTAGACGCCGTGGAACAGGTGCTGCGCCTTCTCCATCCCGAGCAGGGTGAGCACCGCGCCGCCGCCGGCGGACTGCCCGGCGATCGTGACGCGCGAGGGGTCGCCGCCGAAGGCCGCGATGTTCTGCTGCACCCACTCCAGGGCGAGCAGCCAGTCGCGGATGCCGCGGTTCGACGGGGCGTCCTCGATCCACCCGAAGCCGTCGAAGCCGAGCCGGTACGAGATCGACACGGTGACCACGCCGTCGCGGTTGAAGTTGCGGCCGTCGTACCAGGCGCTCGCGGGGGACCCGGCGAAGTAGCCTCCGCCGTGGATCCACACGAGCACGGGCAGGCCGGCCGCGTCGGGATCGGGCGTGAAGACGTTCACGTTCAGGGTGGACTCCCCCGGCACGGACGGCTCGGGGATCAGCGTCACACCGGGGTCGCCACGCTGCGCGGTGGCGGCGAACTCGAGCGCGTCGCGCACGCCCTCCCACGGAGCCTTGGGCACGGGCGCCTGGAATCGCAGCGGCCCGACGGGGGCCTCGGCGAACGGGATGCCGAGGAACGCCGCCGACCGCGGCATCCGCCCGGTCCCCGTCGTCGGGCGCCAGCGTCCGCGCACCCGCCCTGCCGCGGTGTCCACCTCTACGAAATCGGTCATGGTCGTATTCTCGGTCATCAGCGGACTCCCTTGATCGGTGCGGTGGCGATGGCGGCGAGGATCACGAAGACGATCGCGAAGCCGAAGAGCATGGCGTAGCCACCGAAGGACGTGATGATCACCGCGGCGATCGCGGGGCTCATCGCCTGCGGGATGTTGGTCGCGACGTTGAGGATGCCGAGATCCTTGCCCGCCGCGGTGCCCTCGCTCGGCAGGACCTCGGTCATCAGCGCGGCGTCCACCGACATGTACAGACCGAACCCGATGCCGTTCACGACGCTCATGATGATCATGCCCGTCATGTTCGGCAGGAAGATCGGTACGGAGAGCCCCGCCACCATGACGACGGAGGCGACGTAGATGAACACCTTGCGGCGTCCGAGCCTGTCGCTCAGCCACCCGGAGAGCACGATCGCGATCAGCGTCGGCACCAGCGGGATCAGCGTCAGGGTGAGGGTCGCTCCCTGCGCCTCCACGAGCGACATGCCGATGTAGTCGGTGAGCAGGTAGAGCTGGTAGGTCGCGACCACGAAGTAGCCGAGGATGAGGAGGAACCTCGCCCCGAACGCCCAGGCGAAATCGGGGTGCTTGCGCGGGTTGATCCAGAAGCCCTTGAAGAAGGCGCCCCAGCTGAAGGGCTCGACCAGAGCGCTCTTGGACGACCAGTCACGGTTGAGGAGGACGAACAGGACCGTCACCACGATCACCGCGATGCCGAAGGTGGAGTAGCCGATCCCGATCTGCGAGCCGAGTGCGGCCGCGATCATGACGCCGACCGTCATCCCGAGCTGCGTGCCGAGTCCGATCATCGCGCTCGCGCCGCCGCGCTTCGACCGCGGGAACCGGTCGGCGGTGATCGTCGTCAGCGGCGCCTGGAGGAAGTTCAGCGCGACCTGGATGACTACCCAGAACACCGTGATCCACAGGATGTCGGTCAGCGACCCCAGGCCGAAGAGGAAGATGCCTCCGACGATCGCGCCCATGACCATCCACGGCGCTCGGCGGCCGAACCGCGAGCGCGTCCTGTCGCTGAAGGCGCCGGCGAGGGGCTGCGCGAACAGCGTGAAGACGAACGACACGGTCGTGACGATCGCGAGATTCGCGACCTTGTTCTTCTCGTCCAGCAGCGCGATCTGCGAGGGCAGCAGGATCGCGATGAGGCCGCCGTAGGCGGCGAACAGGGTGAGCGACGAGATCAGCATGCTGGGCAGCAGCCGCCGATTCGCGGGCGGACTCGCGGCGGGAGAGCCTGCGGACGGCGGTTCGGTGGCGATGACGCCGGTGGCCGCGATCTCGGCGGCCGGGTCGAGCGGGGAGAGAGACATGGGGGCTCCTCGTTGAGCGGTTTCAGGACCAATACCAAACATCATTCGGTATTCATGAGACATGCTCGCAGATCGGATGTCGACCTCGCAAGCCATTCACGAACTTCGTTCGGTTTTCGCGATCGGCGCCGCCGGTTTACGCTGGGGTCATGGCGACTCGAGGGGCATACGCGAAGGGCGTCATCAAGCGCGAGGAGATCCTCGAAGCGGCGCTGTCCGTCGTCGCGGCGCATGGATACCGCAAGGCGTCGGTGCGGGAGATCGCGGATGCCGCAGGCCTGAGCCCCGCCGGACTCCTGCACTACTTCGGCACCAAGGAGGAGCTGTTCGTGGCCATCCTCCGCGCCCGCGACGAGCGCGACGAGCTGGAGTACGTCGGGGAGGACACCACCGAGGCATTCCTCGCCGTGATCCGACACAACGCCTCGGTGCCCGGCCTGGTCCAGCTCTACTCCCAGCTCGCGGCCGAGGCCGGAGACCCGGAGCACCCGGCGCACGCCTACTTCCGCGCCCGCACCGCCACCGTCGAGAGCGCCGCGATCGCCGGGGTCATCGAGGCGCAGGATGCCGGCGACATCCGCGCCGACCTCGACCCCGCCTGGGTCGTCCGCTCGCTGCACGCCCTCGCCGACGGCCTCCAGTCCGCGTGGATGCTCGACCCGACGCTCGACATGGCCGCCGACATCGAACGGTTCATCGCGCTGCTGCGCCCGTAGCCCGGTGGCGTCGGCGCAGACACGGCCGCCCCGCCTGCCTGCCTGTCTACCTACCAGCTCTGCAGGTCGACATGTCGGTGCGAAGTTCGCGCTGCCGGTCGGATCTGCCTGTTTCGGCCGACGAACCGAACTCTCCGCCGGCAGAACGATCGGCCTGACTCAGTCGACCCGCGTCACCTCGGCGTGCGGCATCCGCTCGCTCATGACCCGGATCGCCTCGGGGTTGTCGTCGACGAGCACAGCGTCGCGCCCCAGGGCCGACGCCACGGCCCCCGTCGTGCCGGATCCGGCGAAGAGGTCGAGGACCCTGTCTCCCGGACGACTCGACGCCGTCACGATACGGCGCAGGATGCCGGCGGGCTTCTGCGTCGGATACCCGGTCTTCTCTCGCCCCGTCGTCGGCACGATGGTGTGCCACCACACGTCGGTGGGGAGCTTGCCCCGTGCGGCCTTCTCGGCCGTGACCAGCCCGGGGGCCATGTACGGCTCCCGGTCGACGTCGTCGGAGTTGAACACGTACTCGCGCGGGTTCTTCACGTAGACGAGGATCGTGTCGTGCTTGGTGGGCCAGCGGCGGCGCGACTTGGCGCCGTAGTCGTAGGCCCAGATCAGCTCGTTGAGGAAGCAGTCCCGTCCGAAGACCGCGTCGAGCATCACCTTGGCGTAGTGCGCCTCGCGGTAGTCGAGATGCAGGTAGAGCGTGCCGTCGTCGGCGAGCAGCCGCCAGGCCTCCTCGAGCCGCGGCATGAGGAAGTCGCCGTAGTCGTCGAAGCGGTCGTCGTAGGCGCGGAGCATCCCGCGCACCCGCTCGTACCGGTGACCGTGGAAGCCGTGCCGCACCTCGGTCTCGGGCTCGGGCTCCGGTCTCGCCGGTTCAGAACTCCTCACATCCGCAGCCTCCGCCGGGCCGCCCTCGCGGGATTCCGTGGCACCGTCATCGTCGGCACCGGATTCTTGAGGAGTTGTGGACATCCGCGTGGCGGTCATCACCCGGCGTTCGCGCGTGCGCCCCGTGTTGAACGGCGGATCGAGGTACACGAGCGTGAACGATCCGGAGGGGAGCGTGGCGGCGGCCACCAGATTGTCGCCCTCGATCACGGTCACCGCACCCACGGTCGCCGCACCGTTTTCCGGAGACTGGTCCGTTTTTCGGATGGATGCCGCAGAATCTTCCGAGATTCCTGCATCCGTCCGAATTCCTGGAGCGGCTGCCGCCCCGGGGTCCTCCGAGGGGTCGGTCACGGAACCCTGTGCAGCCACGCGTCCGTCGCGAACTTCGACGCGACGAGGGCCTCGGCGTCGGCGTACTCGTCGGCCGTGATCGCACCGTCCTCCGCGGACGTGAGCGAGCGGAAGGTGTCCTTGAAGCGCTCGATGATCTCGGCGCGGGGCAGGCCGGTCTGGCTGCGCAGCGGGTCGACGCGCTTGGCGGCGGACGTCGTGCCCTTGTCGCTGAGCTTCTCGCGGCCGATGCGCAGCACCTCGGTCATGACCTGTCCGTCGATGTCGTACGACAGGGTCGCGTGGTGCAGCACCCCGCCGTTGGCGAGGCGCTTCTGCGCGGCGCCGCCGATCTTGCCCGACGAGGAGGCGATGTCGTTGAGGGGCTGATAGACCGCGTCGATGCCGAGCGAGCGCAGCGCCTGCAGCACCCAGTCGTCGAGGAACGCGTAGGAGTCGGCGAAGGTCATCCCGGCGACGAGGGATGCCGGCACGTAGAGCGAGTACGTGATGATCTGCCCGGCGGCCATGAGCATGGCCCCGCCGCCGGAGATGCGGCGGACGACGTCGAAGCCGTGCTGAGCTGCGCCCTCGGGGTCGACCTCGTTGCGGTACGACTGGAACGAGCCGATCACCACGGCCGACTGGTCCCACTCCCAGATGCGCAGCGTGGGGCGCCGGCGGCCTTCGCCCACGCGCGAGGTGAGCACCTCGTCGAGCGCCAGGTTCATGCGCGGGGAGACGGCCTTCTCGTGCAGGATCTCCCAGTCGAAGTCGCGCCATCCGGGGGCCGTGACGAGCGCACGACGCACCGCGGTGCCGACCGCATCGGGGGTGAACCCGAGCAGCTGCGCGCCGTCGGGCAGCGCGGCGCGCACGGCGGCGGCGATGGCCGTGGCATCAGCCTCTGCGGGGAGGCCGTTCACCGCGGCGTTGATGTCGTCGAGCGCCGAGTCCGGTTCGAGGAAGAAGTCGCCGGCGAGGCGGAATCCCGCGAGCCTGCCGTCCTCTACCTCGACGTCGACGACGACGAGCTTTCCTCCGGGGACCTTGTATTCACCGTGCACCCCTCCAGCTTAAGGCGCGAGGAGCCTCACCGGCCGAGGATCACCGCCCGCTCGCCCGCGCGGATCGATGCCGTGTAGCGGTTGCCGGCCGGGGGCAGCGGGCACACGAACTGGTCGGAGAACGCGCACGGCGGCAGATACGCCCTGTTGAAGTCGATCCAGGCGCTCCCGTCCGCCGCGGGCTCGTCGATCGGCAGGAACCGGAACCGGTACGTCTCGATGCCGTTCGTGGCGTCGGCGAACACGGCGCTCAGCGCCCCCTGCGCGCCGCGCGTCACCGTGAGGGAGAGAGGGATGCCGTCGAGCGTGAAGTGCAGCCGCCCGGCGACGGGAGAATCCTGCTCCTCGCCGTCGACCGCGGTGATGGTGATGCTCTCCCCCGGCGTCTCCTCGAAGACGGCGGGCACCCGCCAGCCCTCCCGCGGCGGGTAGGCGTCGATCGCGCTGAAGCGCTGCCGCTGCGGCCGCTGCGGGTTGAACACCCGCAGGCCGATCGTGCCGTTGCGCTCGAACACGCGCAGCTCGCGCCTGCCGAACCTGATCGTCTCGGTTCCGCGCAGGGTGACGCTGGCCCCCGCCGTTCCGAGGTCGCTGCCCCGGATGCCGCCGTCGCCGGTGAGCGCCCAGAGCCCCGGGACCCCGTCGACCGCGGCGGGTTCGGTGATCAGCCAGTTCGTCGATTCCAGCGCGGACGGCCCGTACTCGGCGCCCGCGTAGCTCTCCCGCGACGCGTGCCAGCTGCGCCAGTCATCCTCGAAGCCCATCGGAGAACCTCCCTCTCGCCGCGAATCTACGGGGAGGCAGAGGGGTGGCGCGCGCGCATCGTCATCCGGTTACACCCGGCGTAACGTCACGACTCCGAGCGAAATGTTTCGGGGCCGAGGGAATGCGCGGCTCAGCGTCGGGCGATGTGCGCGTCGAGCCAGGCGAGGAGGTCGGCGCGCACCTCGTCCTGCTGCAGCTCGTTGAAGATCTCGTGCCGGGCGTCGGGGTAGACGAGCGTCGTGACATCGGTCAGACCAGAGCGCGAGCGGTACTCGTCGGCGAGCTTGTGCACGCTGCGGGGGCCGCCGACCGGGTCGTCGCGGCCGACGAGGAGCAGCATCGGGATGTCGCGGCCGAGGTCCTTGCGCGGGCGGCCGTAGAGCTTCGCGGCCTCGATGGGGCCGAACAGCTTCAGCAGCGGGACGTCGGTGGTGAGGGGGTCCTCGTCGAACTCCTTCCACACCGCGGGGTCGCGGCTGAGCCACTCGAGTCCCGTCGCACCCTCCCCTGCCCACCGGGCGTTCAGCGGGGCGGCGTTCAGCGAGGTCGGTGTGCGCAGGGCGGAGCCGGAGAGGATGACGGCATCCCACGCCTCCGGGTGGTCGTTGACGAGCATCTGCGCGAGGAACGATCCCCACGAGTGCCCGAGGAGCACGAGGGGGAGATCGGGGTTCTCCTCGCGGATGATGCCCGTGAGCTGCCAGATCGCCTCCTTCGTCGCACGGATGCCGCCCTTGCCGAGGTGGCCGAGCCCTGCAGGTCCGTCGTGCTGACGGATGCCGGTGCGCCCGTGGCCTCGGTGGTCGTCGGCGTAGACGATGAATCCGGCGTCGGTGAGGGCGGCGATCAGCGCGCCGTAGCGGCCCGCGTGCTCGCCGACTCCGTGGAGCAGCTGCACCACCCCTCGCGCGACACCCGCCGCGGGGTGCACGTCGTAGACGATGGCGATGCCGTGGGCATCCGTGAACTCACGCGTATCCGTCACGCCCCCACCCTACCCACGGGGTGCGGAGGCCGCGAGGGCGATGGCTCAGGCGAGAGCGGCGACGAGGGCGCGAGCGGTGGCGAGGTCGGTCACCTCGTAGCCGCCGACGCCGTCGGCCGCCGACCCCATGCGCACGCCGCCGTCTTCGACGACGCTGCGCTTGGCGGAGAAGTGCAGGGCGTCGACTCCGGTGGCGGCGAGCGCTCTGGCGGATGCCGCGGTCACCCCGCTTCCGGCCATGATCTCGATCGCCCCCTCAGCCTCGGCGACGAGGGCGCGCAGGGTGTCGATGCCGTCGACGGCCGCCGAGGCGCCGCCGGAGGTGAGCACCCGCCGCAGCCCGAGTTCGCGGGCGGCACGGAGGGTCGCGAGCGGGTCGGGTGTCACGTCGATGGCGCGGTGCAGGGTGACGGATGCTCCGCCCGCGGCGTCGCGCAGCCGCGCCATCGCGTCGAGGTCGAGGACGCCGGACGCGTCGAGGGCGCCGATCACGACGCCGTGCGCCCCCGCGTCGACGGCACGGCGGACGTCGCGCTCGGAGACGGCGAGCTCGTCGGCGTCGTAGTGGAAGCCGCCGGCGCGAGGGCGGATCAGGACGTGCACCTCGGGCCCCGCCTCTCGGGCGGCCTCGATCGAGAGCTCCAGGGTGGCGGGTGACGGCGTGAGTCCGCCGAGGGCGAGGGCCTGGGCGAGCTCGACGCGGGCGGCGCCGACGGCTCCGGCGACGCGCACTCCGGCGGGGTCTTGTACGGCGATCTCGAGGGCGAGGTTCTGCGGCATCCGTCCATTCTCGCGCGCCGAGCCGGCATCCGCGCTTCCCTCCGGCCGAAGAATTACTTAGACTATCTAAGTAATGTCTGCGTCTGATGAATCCCTCCACCTCACGGCGACAGAACTGCGCATGGCCACGTTCCGGTTGGCGAGGCGCCTGCGGTGCGCTCGCGCGATCGATGCCATGAGCGATGCGCAGCTCGCCGTCCTGTCCACCCTGCGCATGTACGGCCGGCGCACGATCACGTCTCTCGCCGAGCGCGAGCGCGTGACCGCCCCGTCGATGACGAGCATGATCAACGGCCTCGAAGAACAGGGGTTCGTGACCCGCACCCCCGACGACGAGGACCGCCGACGCGTGCAGGTCGACATCACGGATGCCGGGGTCGAGATCGTCGCCGAGACGATCCAGCGCCGAGACGAGCTGCTGTTCGACGCGATGCGCGAGCTCGAGTTCACGGAGGACGAGCTGAAGATCCTGCACGATGCCAGCGTGCTGATGCGGAGGGTGGCCGAGCGATGAGCGCGATGTTCCGTTCCTTCTCCAATGTCAACTACCGCATCTGGTTCGGCGGGGCTCTCGTCTCGAACGTCGGCGGATGGATGCAGGCCACTGCCCAGGACTGGGTCGTGCTCACCGAGCTGACGAACAATGACGCCGCGGCGATGGGCGCCACGATGGCGCTGCAGTTCGGGCCTCCCCTGGTGCTGGTGAGCCTCACCGGCTGGGTCGCCGACCGCTTCGACCGCCGACGCATCCTGCTCACCACCCAGACCGCCCTGCTCGCCCTGGCGGTCGCGGTGGGAACGCTGCTGCTGCTTGGCGTGATGACGCTGCCGATGATGTTCTGCTTCGCGGCGGGGTTCGGTGTCGTGAACGCGTTCGACGCCCCGGCCAGGCAGACCTTCGTGTCCGACATGGTGTCGGCGAGCGAGACCTCCAACGCCGTCGCGCTCAACTCGGCGTCGTTCAACCTGGCGCGCATGATCGGCCCCGCCGTGGGGGGTCTGCTCATCGTCGCGATCGGCTCCGGGTGGGTGTTCATCGTGAACGCCGCCACGTTCCTCGCCATGATCGTCGCACTGATGCTCATGCGCAGGAGCCAGCTCGCACCGCGCCCCAAGCACCGTAACCGCGGTGGCCTCGCCGCGGGCTTCCGCTACGTGTGGGGGCGCAGCGATCTGCGCGTCGTGTTCGTGACGGTGTTCCTCATCGGCGCCTTCGGCATGAACTTCCCGATCTTCGCGTCGACCATGGCGATCGAGTTCGGCGCGGGCGCCGACGGCTACGGCATCCTGAGCTCGATCCTCGCGATCGGTTCGCTCACCGGTGCGCTGCTGGCCGCACGCCGTGACCGCGCCAGGGTGCGGGTGGTGATCTTCGCCGCCGGCGGGTTCGGCGTGTTCGCGTTCGTCTCCGCGGCGATGCCGACGTATGCGGCGTACGCCGTGACGCTCATGTTCACCGGGTTCACGATCGTGACCCTGCTCACCACCGCGAACGGCTACGTGCAGACCACCACCGATCCGGCGCTGCGCGGACGGGTGCTCGCGCTGTACATGGCGGTCATCATGGGGGCGACTCCGATCGGCGCGCCGATCGCCGGATGGGTGGCCGACACGTTCGGGCCGCGCACCGCGATCATGCTCGGCGGTGTGGCCGGACTCGTCGCGTGCGCGATCGGGGTGACCTGGGTGCTCACGAGCGGGCGTCTGCACCGCGACGAGAACCGGCGGTTCCTGATGACGCTCGACGAGACGCGTCCGCTGAGCGTGATCGACGAGGTCGACCCGGTGGAGTTCAGCGACGAGGCGGCGGCGACCACGCCGATCCGCACAGCGAAGAAGTCGAGCTGACCCCGCCGAGCGCGGGCCGCGTCAGCGGGGTTCCAGTTCGGGCCAGTCGTCGGGCGCGTAGAGCTCTCCGGGCGGCGGCAGCTCTTCACCGGTCGCGATCGCCCGGAAGGACTCCGGCGCGATCCACCAGGATTCGGAGTGCAGCTCGAGCGTGAAACTGCCGTTCGTGAACGCGTCGAACACGAGCATCCGCCCGGCCTCGTCGGACGCCTCGATCCGATCCGGCCCGAAGGCCTCATCCTCGGAGTCGGCGATATCCCAGCCGGCATCGGCGAGCACCCTGCGCACATCGTCGACGTCGACCGGACCGTCGGGCGTGTAGACGTAGCCGATCGTGATCCGATAGCACTCCCCTGCGGTGCCGTAGCAGTCGTCGATCACGGTCGGCTGCGCCTGCCAGACCCCGCCGACGATCGCCTGACGCACCGCCGACAGCCGCTCCTGCTGCTGCTCGTACCACTCCTGCACGAGTGCGCGCTCTTCGTCGAGCGTGCGCGAGCTCGCGACGGAGCGGCTGTCGCCGGCCGCGTCCTGCTCTTCCGCGGATGCCGCGGCCCCGGAGGCGACCGCCGCCACGACGATCGCCGGGGCGGCGAAGACCACGATCCACGCCACCACGCCCCAGATCCGGTGAGTGGCGGAGACCGGGGTGGCGGCGAGCGCGAACGCCACCATCGCACCCCAGGTCACGACCGTGACGATCACCGCGACGACGAACATCGCATGCGCGGACGCCTCGGAGATCGGCACCCTCAACGCCGTGCGCAGCACCGATGTCGGCTCCCCCGCCCACGTGAAGTCGGTCGCCACGAGCGTCACCGTCACCGCGCTCCACCAGTGCAGGATCAGCAGTCCGGTGATCGGCGCCGGCGTCGAGTCGACGCCACGATCCTGCAGGATCTTGCGGGGGAGCATCCCGAGAAACCCCACCAGCGGCACGATGACCACGGATCCGACCATCAGCACGGCGGCCATGAACGTTCCGGGCGCGAACACGCCGTGGAAGCAGAAGAGCACCGGCAGCAGCCAGCTCATCGGCCACCACATCCACCAGGTGACCGCATGGATGCCGTGTCTCACCCGCGGTTCGAGCCCCTGCCGATCTGCCATCGCCCCCCCGGGCATAGGCTACCCCGTGGTGTCACGGAGTCACCGGAAGAGGGGCGGGAATCAGCCAGTGATAGCAGCATCGCGCCACACGCCTTGGGCGCGCATGCCAGACTTCTGTTGATTCGAATCCTCGACGCGGCGGATTCGCCGAGGCGCCAAAAGCGGAGGGACGAGACTAGTGAGTTTCGACGTTCATCTTCTGCAAGCGGGCGACAATGGATCCGATCCAACCAACGCGACTCTTGATTCGCTTCGTCCGTATCTCGTCGCTGGCGAGATGCGCCTCGCAACCGCTGACGGCGGGGCGGAGGTGTACGGGCTTGAAACCCGCCCGATCAAGAGCGTCATGTTCACGCACGTTGATGGCCATGCCGCATGGGACGTCATCTACAGTGCGGCCGTCGCCGGCTCCTGGGCGGTCGTGCCGGTCGGAGGCGACACATGCATCGTCGATCCGCGACATGCTCTGGAACTTCCTGCTGAACTCGTCGCTGGCGGCTTCGTTCTCGTGACCTCAGGCGAAGAGCTTCGCGTAGCAGCTACCGCATAGCCAGCGTCACCGCGACCGCGCCGGGCCTATCTCCGGTCATCTGATCTCGCGAGAGTGCGGCGCACTCTCGCGGCCGTGATACCCATCCACAGCGCACGGCCCCACAGCAGGCACAACATTGCCGTGGATGCCCACAACCATGGTCGTGTGAGCAGATTCACCCTCTGCCCCGTGCGCGCGTCCGATCAATAGTTCGATAGCGCAGCCGACGACGATCACACCGAGAAGTACTGCTCCGAGAATCCACAGTCTTGAAGCGAGGCGCCGAGCCTCCGCAAAGGCCTCCACGCGTTGAGCTGTGAACTCGGCACGCCACTGCTCGTCCTCCGCCCGTGCTTGTTCGCGCCGCCGGGCGTCACCTAGATCCAATGGCTGCATCTTCGGGAGTCCCCCTACTCCCATGGGCACCGGCGGCGCCCAGCTTTCATCAGAAGTCCCTTGCCCCGGAGACCTCGACTGTACGTCGCGTGTTAGCGGCATCCCACGTGTACCCCAGATCCCCGTCCGGGGTCGACTGGGTCACCGGGTTCCCCGCCGCATCGAACGTGTACCCCGTCGTCGCCCCATCCGGATACATGACGGAGGAACGTAGGCGGCGCCTCCGAGTCGCGTCCGCAGACTGATACGCAAGACTGCGGGGCGGTCCTCAAGGCTTCTCCAGATCCTCACGTTGCATGGCTATCCGTCGATCCATTCATGAACTAGCACCGTATGAAACGGCACCTCCCCCCCATTCCACTCTGGGCCTAGACCGAATGATCGCGCCCAGTAGCTGCCGACGTCGCTGAGCTGGCGGATAAAGGTAGGGTAGTCAGTTGCATCGTTCAGCAGCACTTGGTCCCCATTCTCGATTACGGTCGCATAACCGTGCGCAGGGAGAGACTCCAACGTAGTCATGCATTCGTTGAATGCCGCCCAATTGGATCCGAAGTAGTCGGGAAACTTGAACACGCGCGCGTAAGTCGAGAAGAGAGAGTCGAGATCCCGTAACTGTCTGCCGTCAAGCCTCAATAGCAGCCCGCCCCAGCTTCTAGGAACTTCCCGTAACACCACGGCTTGCCGACCCGCGGCGTCGTGGACCCATGGACCGGCTGTGCTTTCAAGCGCTTCCCAGATTTTCACTCACTCCACCTCACGAAAGTTTGATAGTGATCTGGCGAGTAGTAGACCGAGCCATCTGACCCCGTGACAATCCTCTCTCCGCCAGGCTTGAGATTTTCAGCGTTCGGAACCGTACCCCACTCACGATAGATTATGGAGTTTCCTGCGTCATCCACGAGAGGGAGCACCTGTCCCCCACCACGACCGTCGTTGACGAACGGCTTAGGCACGGCCGGACCTTTGACACCGCTCTGCGAGATCACGCCTGATGACTGAATACTCCGGATGACTTCTGCAGACTCCGACGGAATCGTGGAGACCGCGTTGTCGACTTTGGTCCCTGCAGACACTGCGGTCTTAGTAGCCGCGGCCGCTGCCTTCGCTTCGAGGAGCAGGCGGAGTCCTCGTGTGAAAATCCAGCCGACGGGTATGCCTGCCAGGAGGATGTCGATCGCTTTCGACAAGAGCGTCGTAGGGCGGTAGTCCATCGTGCAGGTTGCCTGTGCAATGGTGCCGAGGGTGAGGTCCGAGCAGTAGACAGTGTCGCGTCCGCCGGGTCGGATGCATATGGGTTCGAAGACTGAGCACTTGTCTGTGATTCCGGCCCTATGCACAGCAGAAAGAAGAGACCGTGAGCGCGTGGCGGGTGACTTCACGCCCTGCTTCGGTAGCGACTTCGAGAATTTGGAACCCGCGCTTCTCGCGGCGTCCTGGTTCAACTTGGTTCCGGTCCTCGCGATCACGGTTTTCGCCAGCGCCTTGCCGACGACCTTGGCCGTGACGGATCTGCCTCCGTCCGACATCGCCTGGCACATCGATAAAGACGAAGGGAAACACGGTGATATCAATACGAGTTACGGCTAGATCTGAACCCCCTTCATTCCAGATAGCGACCCGCTGCGCGAGATAGATCTGGGGGATGGTCCCCACACCGCCCACCAGCATCGCCCGGGGCTTCGCCGCCTCGATCGCAAACTGTTCCGTCTCGACGCTGCGCTTGTTCGCCCTTCTGCTCTGAGCAACAGCGATGACCGCGTACACCGCACTAGCGACACCCGCGGCAGCCCCCACTAAACCCCAAGATCAACTCGAACATCACATCCCCTTTTCTCGTGTATCGAGAACTGTCAGATCATGGCAACGGTCTGTGCGCGTTGGGATGCGAGCTAGGGATTGTTTGGCCTGTAAGATGATCGATGATTCCGCCCTGACTAGTTCCTGGTCTCGAGCGGTTTGCTCACAGACACCACGCAATACGAAACATAGGGCAGTTCACGGTTCCAGCTCTACGGCTTCAGGCCTGGGCCAGGAGTCCGGTGTGTCCTCTGTGTACCAGGGTTGCTCGAGTCCGATGAGGCAGCCATCACGGATCCAGACCATGACTTCGCTTGCCACGACGCCATCGACGTAGACAATTGCTCTCCCCGGAGTTGGCCCGTTCGGTAGGCCAATGGCGGGGACATGCGCTGGGACAGTCACGTCGATGTTCGTGCTTGAATAGCTCGTAACGGTCGCGGCGCGACTCTGCGCAGAAACTGCACGAGAAGCCTCACCGAGGCGAGATGTAACGAACTCAACCAGCTCAATGATGTCCGCAGAAAGTGGTTCACCAATACTTAGCATCATGGGATAAAGAACGTTCCAATCCGTGCCACTCCGTTCACAACTGCTCCCCTAATGGTCACATTCTGACCGGCAATGGTTCTAGTAACTTCAAATGCGCCCGATGAAGGCAACCCGCCGTTTAGACTTCGCACAATTGCCTGGACCACGCTCTCCTTGCTCCCGTACACGTCGAGAAGCGGATCGAGCTTGTGCTTCTCTTGAAAGTAGTGGTTCACGTTGTTCTGCCGCAATGCGTCGTCCAGAGTGGTCGGCGCATTGTCACCCGAGCTGCTGCCAGACTCATTGAGCAACATCCCGGTTCCGTTGACGACACCGGTCGCACCGGCAACCGCAAGACTTCCACCGATGACCGTGCCAGCCGTGATCGTAGACGTCCCCACCGCGACGGTTCCGAATCCCACCGCAGAAAGCGTCCCTCCACCGAGAGTGGCAAGGGCAAACCCGCAGAGTCCCCCGCTGGCGTAGATGCAAGCAATTCCTAGCACCGCTGCGGCCGTCGCCGCGCCCAGCAGGAGGATGCCCTCCCACGTCTTCGCGGTTACAGGCGCCGCAGAGGAGGTGCCCGAGAATCTGGACCCGATGTGCGGAATCCCGCTACTGTCGTGGACCGCCGACATGTATCCGCCTGATCGAAGCACGGGAGCTTTGATCGTGCGCTTCGAGTCAGGCTTGCTGAACTTTGACCCCGCCGCCTTCGACACCGTCGTGTTCAGGTTCGTCGTTGCAGTCGCGGCACCGGCCTTCGCCAGCGCCTTGCCGACGACCTTGGCCGTGACGGATCTGCCTCCGTCCGACATCGCCATCGCTTTGATGACGTAGCCGAGGTCGTCGCTGAAGGCGACGGGGGTGTTCTCGATGTAGGCGTACCGGTTCAACGACTGGGGGCGCTGGAGGAGTCCGCGCCATTCATCGGGCTGCACCCAGGAGCCTGTGGTGGTGTCGTAGTCGCGGGCGTAGTAGTTGTCGAGTCCGAGGGTGGGGTCGCCGGGTTGCTGGTCGTTGCCGACCAGGCTGGACCATCCTGTGGATTCGTAGTCCGCGCCGCCGAAGTCGGCGTAGTCGACGAGGTCGGTGATGGCGCCGTCGGCTCCCGCGGTCGCGGTCGCGTTGCGCTGGTCACCGAGAACCCACTCGTTCCCGTACGGGCCGCCCTGGAACGCGACGGCCCCGTATGGGTCGCGGAACAGGTCGGTCGCCCCGTGCAGGTCACTGGACGTCGCGGCCGGGTCGAACCCGTCCCAGACCGTGCCGGTCGTGTTCGTCCCGAACTCGGTTTGCTCTGCCGTCGTCACACGCCGGTCGAGACCGTCATACGCATACGACGTCGACCGCCCATCCGCCTGGGTCGACAACAACCGTCCCGCGGGGTCGTGGGAGAACGACGTCGACTGGCCGTTCACCGCCTGTGACGACCGGTTCCCCGCCCCGTCGAACGCATACGACGCAGACCCTGCACCAGCACCCGTCGTGGTCGTGCCGGTCAACTGCCCCGCCGCGTTGAACTGCGCCACCACCTCCGACTCCCCCGCCGGAGTGCCCGAGGTGCTCACACGGGTGCGGTTGCCCGCCGGGTCATACCCGTACTCGTTGACCTCCCCATCCGACGCCATCGACGACGACAGCCTCCCGACCCGGTCATATGTATACGCATGCTCGAGAACCTCCGGCACCACGGCCGCAGGCGCCGGAACCACCGGAGCATCCACGGCAGGCACACCGGCGTCCGGAACCTCCGGTGCTCCCGGAGTCACCGTGCCCTCCGGGTCGGTGATCTCGGGGCCGTCGATGGTGCGGACCGTGTCGGTGACGTTCCCCGTAGGGTGGTACTCGTAGTCGTACTGCAACGACGCACCCGCCGGAACCGGAGACACCGGCTCCGGGAGCGTGCGACGATTCAGATAGTCCCACGTCTTCACACACGGCTTCTGCCCACCCGCCGCGGGGATATCCCGATCCTTGTAGTAATCGGATGCCGCGCACTGCTCGGCCGCCATCTGCAACGGCACCACCGGCTCCACCGCCGGCGGGGCGACCGTGGCAGGCTGCGGGGTCTCGTGCCGCACCTGCGTGACCCGACCCGTCACGTCATACGTGACAGACGTCGTCACCTGATTCGGGCGCGTCACCCCGGTCAACCGA
Source organism: Microbacterium sp. LWH10-1.2 (assembly GCF_038397765.1). NCBI lineage: Bacteria > Bacillati > Actinomycetota > Actinomycetes > Micrococcales > Microbacteriaceae > Microbacterium > Microbacterium sp. LWH10-1.2. The sequence continues at coordinate 95,981 of NZ_CP151638.1, read as the reverse complement.
TTCGCGGCATCCCACGTGTACCCCAGGTCCCCATCCGGGGTCGACTGAGTCACCGGGTTCCCCGCCGCATCGAACGTGTACGCCGTCGTCGCCCCATCCGGATACGCCAACGACTCCCGCAACCCCGCCGCCGTATACGTCGAGGTCAGGGTCTGGCCGTGCGTGTCCGTCTGCTCCACCAGCCGGCCGACCTTGTCGTACACCCACCCGGTGGTGCCGGTCGGGTCGTCCATCACGATGGGCTGCTGCTCCCCGTCATACTCGAACGACACCTCCCCATCCGACCGCGACAGGGACTTCACGTCACTGCGCACGTCATACGCGTACGCCGCGACAAGACCCGCAGGATTCGTGACCCGCGCCACCCGCCCCGCCGCGTCATACGCGGTCGTCGTGGTGATACCGGTCGGACCCGTCTCCGACGTCGGACGACCCGCCGCGTCATACGCGAACGACGTCACCGCATCCAGCGGATTCGTGATGCTCTCCAGCAGCCCGGTCGGCGTGTACGCGTACGCGGTCTTCACGTTCGTGTCCGCCGACACCGGCTCCCCGGATGCATACCCCTCGATCACGCTCGTGAGCTGACCGGCAGAGTCGTACCCGAAACGCGTGGTCTCCTCCCGCGGATCTGTGACGGACGTCTGCCGCCCCGCCCTGTCGTACGCGAACGACGACACCGCGCCGAGCGCGTCGGTCGCCGACACGACACGCGACGCCCTGTCATACGCATACGTCGTGGTGGCGCCCATCGGGTCGGTCATCGACAGCATCCGCCCCGCCGCGTCATAGGCGTACTCCGTGCGCGCCCCACCCGGAGCGACGATCGCGGTCTCCTGGCCGTTGCGGTCGTACTCGATGCCCGTGACTCGTCCGTCGGCATCGGTGATGGAGACGATGCGCCCGGCGGGGTCGTACTCGAATGTCGTGACCGCCCCGGTCGCATCCGTCTCGGTCAGCACCTGCCCCGCGGCATCCACCTCGTACAGCGTCGGGTTGCCGTTGCGGTCCACCATCCCGATGAGGAACCCGTCCACGTCGTACAGGTACGTGGTCTCGAAGCCGGCCGGGTCGGTGACCTTCGTGACCCGGTCCATCAGGTCGTACGTGTAGGTCGTCTTCCCACCCGCGGCGTCGGTCTCCGACACGACTCGGCCCGCGCTGTCGTACGCCACCTTCGAGGAGGCGCCGGTCGCATCGGTCGTCGTCGTGGGACGGCCGGCATCGTCCACCGCGAACGTCGTGGAGGCGCCGAGCGGGTCGGTCGAGCCGGTCAGGATGCCGGTCGGATCGTAGGTCCGCTTCCACTCCCCGCCGTTGGGGTCGACGACCCCGACCGTGCGGTACGTATCGTCGAGAAGGAACGTCGTCGTCCCGCCCTCCGGGTCGACCGTCCCGGTGAGGTTGTCTTCCGCATCGTAGGAGAACGACGACTCCCCACCCTCAGGGTCGGTGACCGTCACCAGACGTGCCATCGAGTCCCACGCATACGCGGTGACCGCACCGGTCGGGTCGGTTGCAGACGTGAGCTGCCCGTTCGCGTCATACGCGTACGTCGTGACCCCGCCCTCGGCATCCGTCGACGCGGTGAGTCGGTCAGCGGCATCCCACGCGAACGAGGTGACGCCGCCCGCCGGGTCGGTCACCGACGTGAGCCTGTTGCCCGCGTCGTAGACGAACGTCGTGACCCGTCCGAGCGGGTCCGTGGACGTGACGAGGTTGCCCCGGGCGTCGTACACGTACGTGGTCGCAGACCCTGAGGGCAGGATGCTGCGGGTCAGGTCACCCGCGGCGTCGTACTCGAACCGCACGGTCGTGCCATCGGCCTGCTGCACCTCGGTCACCAGACCCCGCGCGTCGTACACGGTCGTCTCCGTGCGGTCGCCGTCGAGGTCGGTGACCGTCGCGACATCCCCCTCGGCGGTGTACGTGTACTCCACGATTGCGCCGGTGGGGTCAGTCTCCGTGAGGAGGTTCCCGTCGCCGTCGTACGTGTAGGTCCAGGTGCGGCCGGCCTCATCGGTGTGAGACTTCACTTCGCCCGTGGACGTGAACGTCCACTTCGCCGTCTCACCGGCGGCGTTCGTGATGCCGGTGATGCGGGACTTGTCGTCGAACGCGAAGACCGTGTCCTGGCCCTCGTTGTCGGTGTACGTGGTCTCCCCGTCGCCGTACTCGAACGTGCGGACGTTGCTCTCCGCATCCAGCTGCTTCGTCACACGACCCGCGTCGTCGTACTCGTTGACGAGGTACGTGACGCCGTTCGGGTCGACGGCGGTCAGCATCCGATGCGCCGCGTCGTACGTGAACGACCGGGTCGTCCCATCCGGGTACGAGAGTGACGTCAGGTCGCCCGCCGCGTTGTACGCCAGCCCCCACGTGCGACCGTCCGGGAGCGTGAACCCTGTCACACGTCCGACGCCGTCGCTGCTGGCGGAGACGGTCTGCCCCGCGGCATCCGTGATGGAGGTCAGCGGGGTGAACTGGTGGACGTTCCGGTCGGCTGGCCCATAGGTCAGCGTCGTCGCATTGCCCTGCCGGTCGACATGGCGGACGAGCTCGCCGATGCCCCAGACATCCGCCGCGTCGAACACCCACGTCTCACCCGTGTCACTGTCCAGCCGCAGCTGCCCGGCGCCGGCCTCGGTCAACGTCAGCCCCAGGCCATCTTCACCCGTGTATCCGCCGTTCCCGTCGGGAGCGAACACGAACGACGCCCCGTCACCGCGCACGACCATGACCGAGTCGTCGTCGAAGCGCTGCGCCCGAGCTCCCAGCCCGAACGTCCACCCCGCCCCGACGCGCGACAGCCGACCGTCCTGCGAGTTGTAGACCAGCGATGCGCCGATGCTGCTCTCGCCGGGGCCCGTGAGGTCGAAGAGCGGGAAGGACTCGACGAGGTTGCCCGTCGAGAACGACACCGGGTCAGCCCCGTAGGTCTGGTAGTTCTGGTAGCCGAGCTGCCGCCACCGGGCGAGCTCCGCCTGCGACGGCGGCGACGGCCAGCCGCCGACCACCGGGTCGGTGCAGTCGAACCCCGCACCCTCCAGATACCCGCCCAGGCTCCGGAACGCCCCGTCGACGATGGACGGGAACCCGTTGTCGATGACCGGGCGGTCGAAGTTGCCGTCCAGGAACAACGTCTCGATGTGCGCGTACGCCCCGGGAAGACCCGCGTACTGGGAGAACGGGAAGTTCGCGTTCGACGGCTCCGCATTCGCCGGCCGGCCTGTGTACGTCGGCATGTACGTCAGGAACGAATCCCGCAGCGCATTGTCCGCAGCCCCGCCCCGGGAGAAGCCCATCGTGCCGCCTTCCGACACCGTCCCCCACGCGTGCCCCTGGTTCGTCGCGAAACCGAACCCCACCGTCGCGACCGGGTTCGCCGCCGCGGCGACCCCCGCACGAGTCGCGCGGGACACGAACGGAACCCCTGCCGGGCGGGTGACGACGACCTGCGCGTTGCACTGGAGGGCCAGGTACGCGCTCAGCCCCTGCACGAGATTCCAGTTGTACGGGAACTCCGTCGCCGGCGACGGAGTCGTGACGATGCCCTCGTCGTTGTCCGGGTCGAGAACGACCACCGGGCCAGGGGGAACGGGGAACGGGGTGCCGATGACGACGAACTGCGACAGGTGATCCGACTCGCCCTTGACCGTCTTCGTCTTCGCGTCGAAGTACGACGGCAGCTCCGTCCACTCCTCATCCGGCGTCGACCGCGTGTAGATCCGCAGCGTCGACGTCGCCACACCGGCATCCTTCACCCGGCCCATGTCGACATCGAACGAGAGGCTGATGCCCGGGATGACGTCCTTGACCACCGGGCCGTGCTCGGGGTCCTCGTCGGGAACGTCGATGAGCTCCGCGGGGAACGACGTGACCTTGTCGCCGTCGCCGTTGCGGGCGATGATCTCCACCGGGTCGCTCACCACGACCCCGGAGGTGTCCACCACGGCCGACCGGCGCGCCTGCGCCTCCGCCGGCGCCTCCGTGAGACTCAGCGTCACCGGCGCCGTCACCTCATGCCCGGAGAACACCGCCTCCACTCCCAGCGCATCGGACGACACCGTCGCCTGCTCACCGGGGCTCAGGTCGGCATCCGTCGCGGCCGCGATCTTCGCGCCTGCCACCGGCACCGACGACAACCCGCCCGGAACAGCGGGCGTCGACTCCGGCTCGGGCGTGGCCGTCGCCTCCGGCTCCCCCTCCGCGTTCAGTCCCGCAGCGGCGTAGACACGCTGCAGCACCTCATCACGCGCAGCCTCCATCAACTCGGCCGCGGTCATCGGAGCCGGCGCGACCGCGCCGACACCGAGCACGAGCACCGCCGCCGTCGAGGCGGCCAGCGAACGGAACCACATCAGAGAACAGCCTCGGTCGAGTCGGCATCCGCCACCTCAGCGGCAGCCCGGCGCCGACGCCACCACCACAGTCCTCCGCCACCACCGAGGAGGACCACCGCGAGGATGATCAGCCCCCAGGCGATCTGCCCGCCCGTGATGGCGAGATCATCGATGCGCACCACGCACGCCGCGAGCTCCGCCGCATCCGAGACGCCGTTGCCGTCGAAGTCCTCACTGCCGTCCGCGCACGTCCGCGTCCCGCAGATCACGAACTCGACCCAGTCGCCGATGCGGTCGCCGTCGGCATCCTCCTTCGAATTCGAACACGTGTCGGTCCCGCACACCAGACGCTCCGCGAAGTCGGGGATGCCGTCCTTGTCACGGTCGGCCGTCACCTTCGCGCACGTCGTCGAATCGCACGACAGCACCTCGGTCCAGTCGGGGATGCCGTCGGTGTCCCGATCCTCGGTGCCCACCGCGCACGTCGCCGTGCCGCACACCTCCCGCTCCACCACGTCGGGGATCGTGTCGCCATCGACATCCTTCTCCGACGCCGCCAGCGGCACCAGCACGCCCGCCGGAGCCGCCAGAGCCTGCACTCCGACCTCCGGACCGGCCGGCAGCACTCCGGCCGACGCCACCTGCGGCACCAGCATCATCGACAGCACAGCCACGACACCGAGCACCATACGAGCCACCGCTCGCCTCACACCACGACCAGCCACAGCGATCCCCCCGGACGCTCACAGGCGCCTCACAGGCGCCGACACTGCCACCCAGAATGGCGGCATACACAGGCCCGCTGCAACCCCGAAGACGGAAAAATCCCCCGTTCAGGGGAACTTCTCACAGTCGCGTAATGAAACCGCCGATACGGTGTCTTGTTAACCTCGAAACCGCGTCCGGGCACGCACGAGCGCGGCGAAGAACAGCCCAGGCGGTCTCTACGCCCCGAGCTCCGGCCACTCGTCGAACCGGTAGACGCGAGCGGGATCGAGCGGCTCCCGGTCTCCGATGGCCTCGCCGATGTCGTAGTCGTAGCCCCACCAGTGCGGGCTCGTGACCTCGACGATGATGTCGTCTCGCACGACCTCGACGCGCAGCGTGTATCCCTGCGCGTCGGTCGCCTCGAGGCGGCTTGTCGCCTCGACATCCCAGCCCTGAGCACGCAGCGACTCGACGATCGACTCCAGGTCCGACGCCCCCGACGTCGAGGGGACCGCGAACTCCGCGGCGAACGCGTAGCACTCGGCATCCGCGATGCGGCACGCGTTCGGGGTTCCGGTGAAGCCGCTCGCCCTCACGGTCCACCCGTCCGGAGCGATCAGCTCGCGCACCGCCGATGCCCGCTCCTGCGTCGCGGTGAAGTTCTCCCGCGCGCGATCGGTCTGCTCCCGCAAGGGCATCGCCGCGACCTCCGCGACCGTGAACCCCGCGGAGTCCCACTGCTGCGGGGTCAGCGAGACGCCGAGCACGATCACCCCGATGAGCAGGGCAGGGACGACGACGGCGGATGCCCACGCCGCGATGCTCCACGTGCGGGTCTGCTGCGACGGGTGCGGCTTCAGCACGCACGCGAGCACGAGGACCACCACCCAGGCGGCCACCGCGGTCAGAACGGCTCCGCCGAAGAGAGTCCCCTCGTAGTCACGCGCCAGCGGGGCCGTGACGAACATCCGGAGCATCGAGGGCAGTGCGCCGTTGTCTCCGGATCCCTCCATCGTGAGGGTGAACGTCACCCACCCCCACCAGTTGAGGAAGAGCAGCGGAACGATGACACCGGGCGCCGTGCGGTGGCCGCGCCTGCGGAGGATGAAGCGGGGCAGGGAGCCGAGGAGTCCGAACGCCGGGACGATCACGGGCGAGCCGACAAGGAGCATCAGCGACTCCCAGCCGCCGACGCTGCCGATGAATCCGTGCAGCACGAGGAACACCGGCAGGATCCAGTTCATCCACGGCCAGACCGCCCAGACGAAGCCGAGGATCCCGGTCGGTCCGCCGCGGCCGGGAGGCGACGCGGAGAAGGCGTCGATGCCGACGCGCATGTCCGTTCGCTGCTCTATGCGGACCACCCCCTGGGTGGTCAGCCTAGCCCGAAGCCACGGCTCCGCACGCGAACCGCTCCCCGGTGCGCGGCGGGGAGCGGTTCGATGCGATGGACTACTCGCCGAGCACGAGACGGAGCTGCTCGACGGCCCAGTCGAGCTCCGTCGCGCGGATCACCAGGGGCGGTGCGATGCGGATCGTCTGGCCGTGCGTGTCCTTCACGAGCACGCCGCGGTGCATCAGCTTCTCGGAGATCTCACGACCCGTTCCGCGAGCGGGGTCGATGTCGACGCCGGCCCACAGGCCCGCGATGCGCACCGCGGTGACGCCGTGCCCGATCAGCGGCTCGAGGGCCTGCGCGAGGTGGGCGCCGAGAGCGCGGGCGCGCTCCTGGAACTCACCCGACTCGAGCATCTCGACGACGCGGAGCCCGACTGCCGCCGCGAGCGGGTTGCCGCCGAAGGTCGAGCCGTGCTCGCCGGGCTGGATGACGCCCAGCACGTCGGCGTTCCCGACGACAGCCGAGACCGGAAGGATGCCGCCGCCGAGCGCCTTGCCGAGCAGGTACAGGTCGGGCACGACCTCCTCGCGGTCGCACGCGAACGTCTCGCCCACGCGGCCGAGACCGGCCTGGATCTCGTCGGCGATGAACAGCACGTTGTTCTCATCGCAGATCTCGCGGATGCGTCGGAGGTAGCCCTCCGGCGGGATGACGACTCCCGCCTCGCCCTGGATCGGCTCGATCAGCACGGCGGCGGTGTCCGGCGTGATCGCGGCGGCCACGGCATCCGCATCTCCGTACGGGACGACGTCGAAGCCGGGCGTGTACGGGCCGAAGCCCTCGCGCGCCGACTCGTCGTCGCTGAAGCTCACGATCGTGGTGGTGCGACCGTGGAAGTTGCCCGCCGCGACGATGATCCGGGCCCGCCCGTCGGCGATGCCCTTGACCCGGTAGCCCCAGGCGCGTGCGACCTTGATGCCGGTCTCCACCGCCTCGGCCCCGGTGTTCATCGGCAGGACCATGTCCTTGCCCGCGAGCTTCGCGAGCGCCGCGGCGAACGGCTCGAGCCGATCGCTCATGAACGCGCGGCTCGTGAGCGTGACCCTGCCGAGCTGCTCGGTGAGCGCGGCGACGAGGGCCGGATGCCGGTGCCCGAAGTTCACCGCGGAGTAGGCCGCCAGCAGATCGAGGTAGCGCTTGCCCTCGACGTCCGTCACCCAGGCGCCCTCACCGCGGGCGATGTTGACGGGCAGCGGGTGGTAGTTGTGCGCGACGTGCGGCTCGGCCGCGACGTCGACGCCCGCGGAGGTCACTCGGCACCGCGCAGTTCGAGGGTGCAGCACTTGATGCCGCCGCCGCCGAGCAGCAGCTCGGACAGGTCGATGAGGATCGGGTTGTAGCCGCGCTCGCGCAGCTGCTTCTCGAAGCCCTTCGCCCGCGGCGAGATGACGACGTTGTAGCCGTCGCTGGCCGAGTTCAGCCCGAAGACGGCGCCGTCCTCGTCGGAGACCAGGATGGCGTCGGGGAAGCGCTCGGCGAGCACCTTCTGCGAGGCCTCGTCGAAGGCGTGCGGCAGGTACGCGATACCAGCGGTCCGTCCTTCGTCGACCACGGGGTCGAGCACGGTGAGCGCGGTGTCGAGGTGGTAGAAGCGCGGGTCGACGAGGGTCAGCGTCACGACCTCGCGGCCGAAGACCTCGCTCACCTCACGGTGGCTGTCGCCGGCGGAGCGGAAACCGGTGCCGGCGAGGATCACATCGCCCGCGAGCAGGAAGTCGCCCTCGCCCTCGTTGATCTCCTTCGGCATCACGGTGTCGAAGCCGTGCGCGCGGAACCAGTCGGCGAACGCGGGGGACTCGCCCTGGCGCTGCTCGTAGTAGAACGAGGGCACGTACGCGCGTCCGCCGATGAGGAAGCCGCCGTTGGCGGTGTAGACCATGTCGGGGTAGCCGGGGAGCGGCTCGATGAGCTCCACCTCGTGGCCGAGCTCGATGTAGAGGTCGTACAGCTTCTGCCACTGCGCGACGGCCTTGGCCGTGTCGGTCGGGTTGGCCGGCTCCATCCACGGGTTGATCGAGTAGTTCACCGTGAAGTGCTCCGGCTTGCACATCAGGTAGCGGCGGTGATGCGCGGTGCGAGTGGACGTGACGGCGGTCTCAGGCGTCGACATGGTGCTCCTTGGGGACACAGGTGCGGCGGACGCTGTCCAGGGGCCCGGCGGTCCTTCGACCCACGCCGCTCTGTCAGAGTCGGCGCCCGGGGAAGATGCGACTCGGGCACGCCAGCATCCATTCTGTCACCGCTGGCTGGGCGTCGCCAGGGATGCCGCGGCCGCCCGCGGCTCAGGAGCCGCGGACCACGAGCTTGCCCACGACGTGCCCCGCTTCGAGCCGCTCCAGCGCCGCACCGGCATCCACGAAGTCGTACTCCTGCGCGATCACGGGCGCGAAGCGTCCGGCGGCCAGCAGTTCGAGCATCTTCGTGAGCACCTCCGGACGGTTGCTCGCCGCGAGCGAGCGGATGCGCGGCCCCGACCCGATCGACAGCAGGGCCGCCCTGATCATGCGCGGGATCGGCCCCATCACGTGACCTCCGTCTCCGGTGACGAGCACGATCACGCCGTCGCGCGCGACGAGCCGCTGCAGGTCGCGCAGGTCGATGCCTCCGGCGATGTCGACGACCGCGTCGAAGTGGCCGCCGGGGATCGCCGAGAGCGGCTCGCGACGGTGATCGAGAGTCCGCACCGCTCCGAGGCCCTGCACGAACGACGCGTTGCGCTCGGAGCAGCTGGCCCACACCTCGGCGCCGCGCAGGGCGGCGAACTGCACGGCGAAGGTGCCGACCCCGCCCGAGGCGCCGATGATCAGCACCCGCGCGGGGCGTTCGCCGAGGCCCACCCCGGCGAGGTCGAGCGCCTGCCACGCGGTGCCACCGGCGACCGGGAGCGTGACCGCGATGCGTTCGTCGATCCCCGGCGGCAGCGGCTGCACCCGGGTGGCCGGAACGCTCACGTACTCCCCGAGCCCTCCGCCGCCCTGCATCTCGCCCAGGACGACGTCGCCGACTTCGACGCCGATGACACCGGGGCCCGCCGCGACGACCTCGCCCACGGCATCCATCCCGCGGATCGGATACTTCGGGCGGGTGAGCCCGAACACCGGACGCACCAGGAGCGGATCTCCGAGCAGGAGCCGCACGTCGCCCGCGTTGAGGGACGTCGCACGCGCACGAAGCAGCACCTCGCCGGCGCCGGGCTCGGGGATCGGCACCTGCTCCAGCGCCACGCCCGCGGCCGGCCCGTACGTCTCACGACGCCAGGCCCTCATCGATTCAGTCATTGCGCACCTCCGGGTACTGGAAGAGTTCGTCGAGCCCGACGCCGAACGCGCGTGCGATCTGGAACGCCAGCTCGAGAGTCGGGGAGTACTTCTGCTGTTCGATCGCGATGAGGGTCTGCCGCGTCACGCCGACCGTGCGGGCGAGCTCGGCCTGCGTGAACCCCGCAGCCTCGCGATGAGAGCGGATGCTGTTGGACACCAGCGTCGGCTTGACCATCAGACGAGCCCCCTGCGGTAGGCGACCACCCTGGCGATGCCGCCGACGAACGCCGCGATCGCGAAGCCCGCGAACATCGTGTTGGCGATCCAGAACACGTCGGCTCCGACCGCGCAGAGGGCGATCACGCCGAGCCCGGCGATCGTGACGAAGCCCTGTTCGACCCGTCCGCCCAGCTGGCTGATGTCGCGGTCGCGGATGTCCGACGCCATCGCCGACTCGCGATCGCCGCGGCTGCCGATGAGGCCCCACGCGATCGTGAGCACGATGCTGAGCACGATGCCGCCGCCGATGGTCCACAGCATCAGCGGGAGCCAGTCGACCTGCTCCAGAGGTCCGCCCGCGGCATCCCGCAGCACGAGCACGACATAGGCGACCATCGTGACGACCGAGGTGATGAGCCCCGACCAGGCGAAGCGCTCGTGATAGACCATGTCAGCCTCCATGTAAAAGATTCTTGACATGAGCGTACGCCGCCCTCCCACCCCATGTCAAGAATTCTTTACACTCCCACCGTTGCCTCTCCGCTCAGCCTCGAAGGCGGAGGCTCAGATGACGTCGCTGAACGTGGAGTCGGGGTTGCCGTAGCGGTGCGCGGTGATCGTGATGGACTGCTCGTGCACGAACGTGAGCAGCTCGATGCGACCGGCAGACGTGACCTCGCCGGCGTAGACCGCGAGGTCGGGGTCGCCCTCCACGGCGACGGCCAGCGCTCGATGAAGCGCCGCCACCGACGCGCGCTGCCCGACGAGCCGCACGCGGTCGGGGCGCGGCGCCGCGTCGGCGAACGGGTCCGCCTCCGTCGCATCGCGCACCCTCATCCGCTCGATCCACTCCTCGTCGGTCTCCATGAACACGACCGCGCCGAGGTCGCCCAGGGCGTGACGAACGGCCGACGGCAGGCCCACCGGGGTCGACAGGGTGAAGCCGGCCCCCGCACGCACCGCGGCGATGACGACCCGCAGCAGCTCCTGCCATCCGGCATCCCCCGTCGCCCTGATCGCGACGGGCACCGGGCGGTAGCGGAACAGGTTGCGCTCGACGCCGAGCCTCGACACGTCGCGCACCCTGCCGAACTCGCGATCCCAGGCGAGGGCGTCGGACAGCGCCGCTCGCCGCAGCCACTCGAAGGCCTCGTAGTCGAGCGACGGCTGGGCGGCCTCGATGAGAGCAGTGATCCGGGCGTCGAGACCGCGGAGGTGGAGTGTGCTCGACACGGCGCCCGCCTGCTGAGCACGCCAGGAGCCGAGGCCGATGAGGTAGTTCGGGCCTCCCGCCTTGGCACCGGGTCCGACCGACGAGCGCTTCCAGCCGCCGAAGGGCTGCCGTTGCACGATCGCGCCGGTGATGCCTCGATTGACGTAGAGGTTGCCCGCCTCGACTCGGTCCAGCCACAGCGCGAGATCGTCGGGGTCCTGCGTGTGCAGCCCGGCGGTGAGGCCGTAGGCGACCGCGTTCTGCAGCTCGATCGCCTTCTCCAGCGTCGGCGCGTGCATGACGCCGAGCACCGGCCCGAAGAACTCCTCCCGGTGGAAGCGCGAGCCCGGCTGCACGCCGACCCGGATGCCGGGGCTCCACAGCCTCCCGGACGGATCTCCGCCGACCAGCCGGGGGCGGATCAGCCATTCCTCGTCGGCCTCCAGTTCGCTCAGCGCCCAGGCCAGCTTGCCCTGCGGCTTCTCGATCACCGGACCGACCTCGGCGAGCGGGTCGGACGGCCAGCCGACGTGCAGCGACCGCGCGGCATCCGCCAGCTGCCGCGCGAACCGCTTCGACCGCCCCACGGGACCGACGAGGATCGCGAGGGATGCCGCCGAGCACTTCTGCCCCGCGTGCCCGAAGGCGCTGCGGACCAGGTCGGATGCCGCCTGATCGAGATCGGCCGATGGGGTGATGATCATCGCGTTCTTGCCGCTCGTCTCGGCGAGCAGCGGCAGGTCGGGGCGCCACGATCGGAACAGGGCGGCGGTCTCCCACGACCCGGTGAGGATGACGCGGTCGACGGCCTCGTGCGCGATGAGCCGCTGACCGAGACCGTCCTCGTCGATGTCGATGAGGGCGAGCGCGTCGCGCGGCACCCCCACCTGCCACAGCACCTCGGCGATGGCGGCGGCGCAGCGGCGGGCCTGCGGCGCCGGCTTGAAGACGACACCGGAGCCCGCGGCGAGCGCGGCGAGCACTCCCCCGGCCGGGATCGCGAGGGGGAAGTTCCACGGGGGCGTGACGACCGTCACGCGAGCGGGCTCGAAGGCGGCGCCGGAGACGGCATCCAGCTCCCTGGCCTTGGCGGCGTAGTAGCGGGCGAAGTCGACCGCCTCGCTGACCTCGACGTCGCCCTCGGCGAAGACCTTGCCGGTCTCGGATGCCGCGATCTCGATGAGCTCGCCCCGACGCCCCTCCAGAGCGGCCGCGGCACGCAGCAGGACCTCGGCGCGTTCCGCCGCCGACCGCGACCCCCAGCGCGCACCGGCCTCCTGCACCCCGGCGATCACGCGATCGAGCTCATCGGGGTCGCTGACTCGAGGAGGAACGGCGTGCTCCGTGGAGCCGATGCGGCCGATCACGGAGCGCGCCCAGTCGCGGTTGGCCGGCAGGGAGGGGTCGCTGTCCGCGGTGTTCACGAAGCCGGGGGCTCCGCCGGCATCCGCACCGACCTCCGCGGCGGCCAGCTCCCGGTCGGAGTAGACGGCGGTCTCGAGGAAGGCCTCATCGTCCGAGCCCCGGGTGATGCCGAGCACCGCCTTGGTCAGCTCCTCCTCCTCGCGGGGAGCGGCCGGTGCGGGCCGCGCCGACTCGTGCACGGGAGAGAGGCGGTTCTGCGAGCGCCGCGGACCGGTCCGCAACGTCGGCGACGTCGAACGGCGCAGCGCATCGAGGAAGCGATCCCGTTCGCGGTCGAAGAGCGCCGGGTCCTCGTCGAGGCGGAACGCGGCGGAGAGGAAGTTGTCCGACGACGCGTTCTCCTCGAGACGGCGGACCAGGTAGCTGATCGCGACGTCGAACTCGGCGGGCTTCACGACGGGGACGTACAGCAGCACCGGTCCGACCTCGCGCGACACGGCCTGCACCTGCCCCTGCGCCATGCCGAGCAGCATCTCGAACTCGACGCCGTCTCGCACGCCGCGCTCCCCCGCAAGCAGCCACGCGTGGGCGATGCCGAAGAGGTTGTGCCCGGCGACGCCGATCCGCACAGCGTGGGTGCGGTCGGGGTGCAGCGCCCAGTCCAGGCAGCGCAGGTAGTTCGCGTCGGTGTCGAGCTTGGTGTCGTAGGTCGCGGGCGTCCAGCCGTGCATGGTCGCGTCCACGCGCTCCATGGCGAGATTGGCGCCCTTCACGAGGCGCACCTTGATGGCCGCGCCGCCGTGCAGCACCCTGTCCTGCGCCCAGGCGCTGAGCTCCTGCAGAGCGGGGAGGGCATCGGGCAGATAGGTCTGCAGGACGATCCCGGCCTGCAGCCCCTTCAAGCGCGGCTCCTCCAGGATGCGCGTGAACACCGCGATGGTGAGGTCGAGGTCGCGGTACTCCTCCATGTCGAGGTTGATGAACGTGCCGTCGGCGGACGCCGTGAGGTAGAGGGGCAGCAGACGCTCGACCACGCTGTCGACGACCTCGTCGAACGCCCACATGGAGATGTGGCTGATGATCGACGACACCTTCACCGAGACGTAGTCCACATCATCACGGCGGATCAGCTCGTGGATGCCGTCGAGCCGCCGCTTCGCCTCCGTCTCGCCGAGCACCGCCTCGCCGAGCAGGTTGAGGTTGAGCCTCGCGCCGGTCTCGCGGATGCGCGCGACCGCGGCCCCGAGTCTCGCCGGCCGGGCGTCCACCACGAGATGACCCACCATGTCGCGCAGCATCCGCCGGGCGATCGGCACCACCGGCGACGGGAGGATCGGAGCGACGCCGCCGCCGACGCGCACGGCTCCGCGCAGATACCAGGGCAGGAACTCGGGCACGAGGGGCGCGATCCGGTGCAGTCGGGAAGCCGCGGCGCCGAGGCTCTCCGGCCTCATCACGCCGTCGACGAAGCCGAGGGTGAACGGGAGCCCGTTCGCGTCCTGCAGGACGCCGGCGAGGCGCTCGGCCGCGGGATCGACGTCCGCCGCCGCGGCTTCGGACACCCATCGCCGCGCGAGCTCCACCGCCCGCTCGGCGAGCGTGGGGGAATCGGACGACAACGGCTCTGGCATGGCTTCAGCCTAGGCGCGGCAGGGGCGGCAACCCGGTCGGACGGTGGCGCGTTTCCCGGACGGTCCGGCCGCGTCGAGGCGATAAACCGCGCGGTCTCCGCAAAGGGGCCACGATCGAGCGCCGATGACCGTTCTATGCTGTCTGCGTGGGGGAAGAGAAGGCGTCAGGAGCCGCCGAGGCGCGCGCGAACGCGAGCGCCAGGGCGAAGGTGCTTGGGTGGGCGCGGCGCACCGTCGACCTCATCCCCACCGGATGGCTGATCACGGGCGCCGGCGCCGTGCTGCTCACCACGACCGCCGCGTTCGGAGGGCTCGCGACCGCACCCGTCGCCCCCGTTCCCGAACTCGCCGTGGGAGACCTCTACACCGGCTCGGATCTCGAGCTGTCGGTCGTCGGTGTCGAGCTGCGCGATGACCAGGGCAATACCGCCATCTATCCCGATCCGGAGAGCGGCGAGAAGGTCCTGGTCGTGACGGTCGATGTCACGAACAGGTTCGAGAAGCCGCGCTTGGCCTCGGGCAGCGAGTTCGACGAGGGGTCTGCGGGCGCCATCCGGGTCGGCGAGCTGGAGGACGCCCCGTTCCTCACCTACGCCGACGACGGCGGCACGGCCACGACGCTGCAGCCCGACGTCCCCGTTCGGCTGCTGCTGGCCTGGAGCGTCGGCCCCGATGACTTCCACGACGGCGACGCCGTGACGCTGACGCTGCCGGCGTCGACGCACCGGGTCGGCGACAACGTGCTGCGCGGAACGGACCTCTGGGAGGACCCCCGCGTCGGCGCGACGATGACCGCGACCGTCGAGCAGGTGAGCGCGCCGTGAGGTCGGATGCCGTGGGGTCGAAGATCCTGCCGTGGCTGCTCACCGCGGTGCTGCTGGCCGGCGCCTGGGTGATCGTGAAGGCCACCCTCCCGGTCGACGCCGCTCAGGAGCCGTTCGTGACCACGGCGACGCTCGGCGAGGCGGCATCCGCCCGCAACCTCGTCACCACGGTGACAGATGTGCACGCCGCACGCTCCGTGACCGATGCCACGGGCTGGTCGGCAGACGGCGACTGGCTCGTGATCGACCTCGAGGCCGCGGCGCAGGTGACCCAGGAGGCGGCGTCGCTCCGCACCGCGACGCTGGTCGTCGGGGACCGCACGTTCACCGCGACCGAGCGCGGGACGACGTTCCTCAACCAGGCTCTCGTGACCGGGGTACCGCGCTCGGGGAGCCTCGCCTTCCAGCTCCCCGACGACGCATGGACGGAGCACGCGACGCTCCGGCTCGGGCTGGGGACCCCCGTTCTCGACGGTGTGATCGAGATGGGCATCGACCTCTCCGACCTGCCCTTCGAGCCCGAGGTCTCCTTCGAAGAGAACGGCTGGGCGCGATGACGATCCCCGAACCGCCCCGACCTTCTTCCTCCTCCGCGAACTCCGGGGCTCCCGCACCGTCGGGCATTCCCCCGGTCCCCACGCCATCCGCGGATCCCGCAGGCGATGCGGCTCGCCCCGTATCGGCGGCGTCGCCCTCGTGGTGGCGGCGCAACCGACTGGGCCTCGCCGCGACCGCGGTGCTCCTGCCCGCGACGCTGTTCGCCGTCGGATGGCAGCACTGGCACCTGATCTACGACTTCGGCGCGCGCCCCGTCGACCCGATCATCGTGGCGGAGGATGACAGCGCCGAGCTGGCGGGCGCGTCCTTCGGCCCCGTGCGCAGCGCGGTCATCGAAGATCTCAGCGGTCTGGACGTCCCCGACGGCACGCGGGTCATCGCCGCAGCGGTCCCCGTCGAGCCCGGTCCGGAGGGGGTGTCGTGTCGGCGCCCCACTCTGACGCAGCAGTCGTCGGGGCGGCAGTGGGCGCTGCAGAGATCGGAGATCGGCGTCCCCGACAACGCCGACGAACCCGAGTTCTGCTCGTCGGACGAGCTCGGCGACTACGAGCTCATCGCGCCGTTCGTCCTCCCCGATGACGTGGAGGGCCCGTTCTGGCTGGACGTCTGGCCTCAGGACTCCGGCGGGACGTTCCTGAGGTTCTCGATCGACCCCTGACCCCCGAGGACGTCGCGGTCGGATGCCGACACGACCGCCGCGGCGACGGCATCCGCAGAACTCGGCAGAAGACCCGCCGCATCCGCCACCGCACGGATCTCCGCCTCCTCCGACGTGGTCCCTTCCGACCGGAGGTCCTGCTGCCTGCGGCGCAGCCGGCCCAGCGTGGCGTCGTAGGCCCCGCTGATCACCGCGATCCGCAGCGGCTCGACGATCAGCATCGGGATGAGCGTGGCCACCGGCAGCGCGATCGACCAGAAATCGAACTCGTGCGGTCCGATCAGACGGGTGACGCCCAGGTCGAGGTAGGAGCCCAGCGCCTTCACCGCCACGAAGAGAAGCGCATAGGAGGCCACGAGCACGGGGCCCGCCCGCCACATCAACAGGAGAGCGCGGCCGATGGGGCG
The DNA here is from genome assembly GCF_038397765.1 of Microbacterium sp. LWH10-1.2. Classification (NCBI taxonomy): domain Bacteria; kingdom Bacillati; phylum Actinomycetota; class Actinomycetes; order Micrococcales; family Microbacteriaceae; genus Microbacterium; species Microbacterium sp. LWH10-1.2. The sequence continues at coordinate 79,396 of NZ_CP151638.1, read as the reverse complement.
GAACCGGGCGCCGAGCTCATCGCCCAGATCCTTCAGCCGACGCACCAGCGGGTTGGGGATGGCCTTCGCGTGCTCGCGGATGCGGGTGATCAGCTCGCTCTCCACGCGCAGCTTCTCCGCGACGATCGCCTGGCCGAACACGACGCCGGCGATGGTCAGCCACGCGAGCGGCGCGAGCAGCACCGGCCCTGCCTCCGAGAGCACCCAGCCGATGCCGTCCCACAGCCAGCGCAGCGGCGCGACCGCGGCGAGGATCTGCTCGCGCATGTCGTCGAGGAGCACCATCACGGCGCGGCCGTCCACCCACGCGCGGACGGACTCGAAGAGATCGCCGAGCAGGATCACCGAGAAGAAGACCCAGACGACCTCGAAGTACACCGCGACCGGCGAGAGCCACGCGGCGAGCCGGTCCGACCACTTCGACCACGCCCAGCGGCCGGCGAAGGCGAGCACGATGATCGAGACGGTCCACACGTTGAACGGGAGGTTCTGCACGGAGTCCTCGCTGCTCAGCGGCCCGTCGCCGTTCGCCGCGGCCACCCATCGAAGACCGTCGCGCACCTGCAGCGCGCGAGCCGAGTAGTCGATCACGTCGTCCCGCAGGAGCTTCTGCGCCCAGTACACCGCGAAGAAGGGGAGGATGCCGGCGAGCAGCGCCGAGAGGAACGTGCGCCGCCGCTCGGCCGGGGACTCCGGCAGAGGAGCGACCTCCTGCAGATTGCGCAGGCCGTCGCGCAGCACGAGGAACATGGCGACGTAGCTGATGAGCTTCGCGAGAATCGCGACGGGCAGCACGAGGAACCCGACGGTCGCCGTGTAGGCGCCGACGAAACCGGCGAACTGGAGGATGACGTAATGCACGAGGATGCCGCCGAGATACCACGCGAGCATCGCCGGCCAGTGCCGCCACAGCACCCGGCCGGCGGTCGTCAGAATGTCCCCCACGCCCCCAAAATAGCGCGTCGCACCGACACCGGGCGAGGTCGCGTCGCTGCATCCCCCTCCGGGCCGAGCGATCCGTTCTCAGGTCCAGAGGCTCGGCGCGCTCTTGCGCACCGGCGGGAGAGCGGATGCCGCGGCCCAGTCGTGCACCCACTCGTCGATCTCCGGCACGCCCTCGGGCTTGCCGACCGCGGCGAACAGCTCCTCGTTGCTGACCGTGCCGCCGGTGCGACGCAGCATCCGGGCCCTCACGATCGCCCTCGCGTAGATCTCGCCGTCGACGACGGCGCGGTGCTCCATGAACACGGCCTTGTCGTCGTGGCCGATGAAGCGCGACTGCACCTCGAACCGCTGCCACAACTGCAGCGACTTGCGGAAGGTGATCGTCTCGCTCGACACGACGGCGTACCAGCCGCGCTCCTTCATGGCGTCGAAGAGGCCGGTGCGGATCAGCTGGTCCCAGCGTCCGAGGTCGAACAGCGACAGGTAACGGCCGTTGTTCATGTGGCGGAGGATGTCGATGTCGGTCGGCAGCGTCGTCAGACGGATGGTGCCGACGGCAGACGGTTCGAGGGTCTTGCCCTGCCGCACGCGGCGGCGGGCGCCGAGGATCACGAGGAGGGTGCGCCAGATCACGTTCACGATGTCCGATCGTAGCCATTCGCGAACGATCCGCGAACATCGTTGTACGGATCCTCCATCGGCGTCGGATGCCCTGTTGACGACATCCACTCGATTTCCGGTTCGCCGACGCCGCGCGTAGAGTCGCGGCATGAGCGCCGAAGCCCAGCCCCAGATCTCCGTTCGTCCGGTCCGCGACGTGGATGCGGAAGCCCTAGGCCGCGTGCACGCGCAGTGCTGGCACGAGACCTACGACCACCTGATCAGCAAGGCCGCCCTCGAGAAGGTGTCGCCCCGCCGCATGGCCGAGCTGTGGACGCACTGGGCCTCGCAGGGGCCGGAGTTCAAGATGAACGCGGCCCTCGTCGATGGCGAGATCGTCGGCTTCGTCGGTTCGGGTCCCGCCCGCGACAAGGATGCTCCGGCGTTCCGCGAGCTCTACTTCATCTACCTGCTCGACGCGTACCACGGCACCGGCATCGGACAGAAGCTGTTCGACGCCGCCGTCGAGAAGGACGAGCCGCTGTACCTCTGGGTCGCCGAGGACAACCCCCGCGCGCACCGCTTCTACACCCGCAACGGCTTCACCCTCGACGGCGCCAGCCACACCGAGCCGTTCCTCGGCGAGACGCTGACCGAGGTCCGCTTCACGCGCTGAGCCCTCTTCGGCTGAGCCGCTCTCTCGGGCTGACCTGCTCGAGCTGAGCCGCTCCGTCGGCTCCAGAACTCCGGAGAAGAGGTCGCCATCCACGGATGGCGGCCTCTTCTGCATCCGCACGCGGCAGATCTCCGGGGTTCTGGAGCACGGCCGAGCAGCACCGCGTTCACAACTCCGCACAGATCGGCCCGCGAGCCGCCCACACGGCCGGATCTGCGCCGGATCACCCGGTTCATGAGGAGTTGTGAACGTAGAACCCTCGCCTCAGGGTTCGGCGGCGCGGAGCCCGCACGCCCCAGGGACAGCGCGGAACCCGCGCGACCAGGAGGTAGCGCGTAACCCGCACGGCCCAGGGGCGGCGCAGAACCCGCGCGACTCAGCGGGCGATGCGGAGCCCGCGCGACTCAGCGGCCGGAGACGGTCCCGAAGAGCTTGGCGATCGGGGCGATCACCAGCGGGCGGGCGGCTGCCCAGCCGGCGGCGATCACGGCGACGGCCGCGACGAACACCCAGAAACCCGTCCACGTGACCGCGTCAGAAGACGCGAACATGTGGTTGAGGTTCGCGAGGAAGCCGGTGAGGAACACCAGTGCGACGTGCGCGATGATGAACAGCACGAAGTACAGCATCACCGGGAAGTGCACGGCGCGGGCCCACTCGATCGGGTAGGCCTTCGACAGCCGCTCCGCCTTCTTCGGCCACAGCCCCGACATCCGGAACCCAGTGACCGCGGCCAGCGGCGCCGCGAGGAAAACGGTGACGAAGTAGGCCAGCTGCTGCAGGCTGTTGTAGTTGTTCCAGCCGTTCTCGTGCGGCCAGTTGAACGAGACGTACTGCAGAGCCGCCGACAGCGCGTTCGGGAAGACCTCCCAGCTCGTCGGCACGATCCGCGCCCAGTGCCCGGTGACGAACAGCAGGACGACGAAGATCACGCCGTTGACGAGCCACAGGATGTCGAGGGCCTGGTGGAACCAGATCGTCAGGCTGACCTTGCCCTTCGGGTTGTTCTTGGGTGTCCAGAACGCGGTCGGCCGCTTCTCGCGCCGGATGGTGAGCCCCGATCGGATGATCAGCACCATCAGGAACATGTTGAAGAAGTGCTGCCATCCGATCCACGGCGCGAAGCCCGGCTCCACGTGCACCGCCGGCGCATACTCCCCGGGGAAGGCCGCGAGGAAGTCCTGCAGCGGATCCAGGCTCAACAGCGTCCGGACGAGAGCGACGGCGGCACCGGCCAGCACTCCGAGACCGGCGGCGGCCATGAGCGCGGCGATCCCCTGCGTCCACGTCGGACGACGGCGGTCGGATGCCGGTGCGGCAGGGAGATGCCGGGGCGCACTGCCGTTCCACACCGTGCGCGCGCCCCGCAGGGGGACGCTGAGGTCGGCGCCAGGCACGACGGCGGATGCCGCGAACGGAGCGACAGCGGATGCCGCGGAGACGGTGCCCCCGTCGCCGAGGGCGGATGCCGCAGAGACGGATGCCGCCGCAGATGCGGAGTCGACGCCCAGACCGCCGGGGGCAGACGGCGCGGCGGTCGCCCGGTCATCGGGCGAGGATGGCGCCCCGGCCTGAGTCGTCGCTCCGACCGGCGACACGGCTGCCGGCACGAGTCCCGCCGGCGGCCAGGGCTCGCCACCCGCGGTTCTCGGAAGTCCTCGGCGCATGACGCCGTCGGCAGTCGCGCCCTCGCTCTGCGCGGACGGCCCCGTCGATGCGCGCGCTCCGTCGGGCGCCGACTCGGACGACTGCGCCCGCTCCGGTGCTGCGACCGCGCTCGGGACGGTGGTCGGCGCGACGGACGAGACGGACGACGGCGCGACAGACGAGGAGTCCATCGGCGCGACGGTTGAGGCGGTAGACGAAGTGTTCGGCGCGACATCCGCCGGGGGCCACGGCTCACCGCCCGGCACACGCGGGAGTCCGCGACGGATGCGAACCGCAGCGGCGGAGGCAGCAGCGGCGACAGAGGCAGCGGCGGCCGAATTGGCAGCGCGCGCCTCGTCTCGTTCTGCCCACTCGACCGACGCAACAGCCGAAACACCGGAACCGACAGCCGCATCTCCCGAAGCGGCCGCCGCGTCTCCCGATGCGCCCGCGGCGGCGCCCGAAACACTCGCCTGCGCCGCAGCTCCGGACTCCGCACCCGGATCCGTCGCAGCATCCGCCATCGCCTCCGCATCGGCGCCGTCGCTCACACCCGCGGGAGGCCAGGGCTCTCCGCCCGGTACCCGCGGGAGTCCGCGTCGCAGCGTGGCCATGCCTACTTCTTCCGCGCCTCGAGAGCGGCGATGACCTGCGGCACGATGGTGAACAGGTCGCCCACGATGCCGAAGTCGGCGACGTCGAAGATGGGAGCCTCGGCGTCCTTGTTGATCGCGACGATCGTCTTCGAGGTCTGCATGCCCGCGCGGTGCTGGATGGCGCCGGAGATGCCGAGCGCGACGTAGAGCTGCGGCGACACCGAGACGCCGGTCTGGCCGACCTGGTGCGACTGCGGGATGTACCCCGCATCGACGGCGGCCCTGGATGCGCCCACGGCTGCACCGAGCGCATCGGCGAGCTCTTCGACGAGCACGAACTTCTCCTTCGACGCGAGCCCGCGTCCGCCCGACACGACGCGTGCGGCGCCGCGGAGCTCCGGGCGCGAGGACGCCTGCTCGACGGCGTCGATCGTCCCGGCGGTCGCGGCGACTCCGCTCACCGGGAATGCTCCGGTGGCCCCCGTGAACACGGCGTCGTCGATGCGCTCCGCGCGTGCGTCGATCGCGCCCTGCCGCACGGTGATGACAGGAGTCCCGAAGGTCGGGGCGGAGTCGGTCAGGTAGGCGCCGCCGTAGACGGAGTGGTGTGCGACGATGCCCTCGTCGTCACGGGAGACGCCGACCGCGTCGACTGAGAGCGCGAGCTTCGCACGCACGGCGAAACGGCCGGCGACATCGCGGCCGGCGATCGAGTTCGAGATGAGCACGGCATCCGGCCGCACCCGCTCGTATGCCCGCTGGAGCGCGTCGACGATCGGCACGGTGAGCAGCGCGGCGTCGCCCTCCTCGGAGATGATCTCCGCCGCGCCGGCCTGGGCGGCCTGCTCCGCGGCATCCGCAGAGCCGCCGACGATCAGCGCGACCGGCCTGCCGATGGTCGATGCCGCGCCGATCAGCGCAGCGGTGCTGGACGCGACGTCTCCTGCGGGGTCGACGTCCACGAGGACGAGGATCGGGTTCTCGGACGAGCTCATCTCACACCAGCCTGTTCTGCACGAGGTACTCCACCAGCTTGTCGGCGGCGTCTCCCTCATCGACGATCTTCACGCCCGCTGCGCGCGGGGGCTTCTCCGCGACCGTCGTCATGATGGTCCGCGGCGCGAGGGACGGGTCGGCGGAGACGCCGAGGTCTGCGAGGGAGAGCACCTCGAGCGGCTTCTTCTTCGCCGCCATGATGCCCTTGAAGTTCGGGAAGCGCGCATCCGGCAGTGCTTCCGTGATCGAGATCACCGCCGGCAGGCTCGCCGACACCGGCTGGGATCCCGCGTCGGCCGCCCGCGTGCCCGCGACGGCATCCGCGCTGATCTCCACCGAGGAGAGCGCGGTCGCCTGCGCCCAGCCCAGGTGCTCCGCGAGCATCGCCGGGATCACACCGCCCGAGCCGTCGGTCGAGAGGTTGCCGGTGATGACGAGGTCGGGCTCTCCGCGACGGATCGCGGCGGCCAGCACCTCGGCGGTCAAGGTGAGGTCGGCGCCGGCGAGCTGCTCGTCGGCGACGTGCACGGCGGATGCGGCACCGATCGCGAGCGCGCGACGGACGGATGCCGTGGACCCCTCGGGCGCCATCGAGAGGGCGACCACCTCGGTGCCCTCGTTCTTGTCGGCGTAGCTCAGTGCGACCTCGAGCGCGCGCTCCGTGATCTCATCGAGCACCACGTCTCCGGCGGCGCGGTCGGCCAGACCCGTCTCGAGATTCAGCTTGCGATCGCCATAGGTGTCCGGCACCTCTTTGACCAGGACGAAGATCTTCATCGATTGCTCCTCACGACTGGCTCGATTCTAGTCCCTTGAAACTGAGTGCCAACTTTTCTGCAACTGAGACTCAGAGCATCCGATGGCCTACCGTAGAACCTGTGACCCCGTCCCGCCCGTTGCCCGTGGATCCGCTCGCCGAGGCGAAGCGGCAGTGGCTCGCGCACGGGTGGTCGGATGCCGCAGACGGGATGACCGTCGTCACCTCGGTGATGCGTGCGCAGCAGTTGCTGCTCGCCCGCGTCGACGCCGCGCTCAAGCCCTTCTCGCTGTCCTTCGCGCGCTACGAGGTGCTGCGGCTGCTCGCGTTCAGCCGCGCAGGGCGTCTGCCGCTGTCGAGCGTGGTGGCCCGTCTCCAGGTGCACGCGACGACGATCACGAGCACGTCCGAGCGTCTGGTCCGCGACGGTCTCGTGATCCGCGAGCCGCATCCGCACGACGGCAGGGCCGCGCTCCTCGCGCTCACGCCGGCCGGGCGCGACCTCGTCGATCGCGCGACCACTGCCCTGAACGCCGACGTGTTCGCGAACCCCGGCCTCAGCGCCGACGACGCCGCGGAGCTCGTCGCGATCGTCGCGCGCATGCGCAAGGCCGCGGGCGACTTCACCGACCCGCGCCCCCAGCCCGAACCGCTCTGACATGGCGGCGTTCGTGCTCGAACGGGTGATCGCGGCGCCGCCGTCTGCCGTGTTCGCGGCCTCCCTCGACCCCGGCCTGCACGTGCGCTCGATGGCGCGATACGGGGAGACGATGGTCGAGGCGCCCGCGGGCGGAGCCTTCACCGAGGGATCGACGGTCACCTGGCGGGCGCGGCACTTCGGCATCCCTTTCCGGCTGCGATCCGTCGTGTTCGACATCGACCCTCCGCATGGCTTCAGCGACCGACAGCTGTCGGGGCCCTTCAGGGACTTCCTCCACGAGCATGTGTTCGAGGAGCATCCGCGGGGCACGCTGATGCGCGACACGATCACGTTCCGCTCCCCGTTCGGCCCGATCGGCCGGATCGTCGACCGCCTGTTCATGCGCGAGTACATGCGGCGGCTGATCTCCGAGCGCAACGACCTGCCCGCCTCCGAGATCGAGGCGACGCCGCCGGAGTGACGGCCGCCCGGGGCACGGGGCGCGGTGCATCCGATGCCGAGGTCCGGACGACCCCGCACCGGGGCTGCCTCGGCGTGACCGCGCGCACCGCCCGGGCGTACGCTGTCGGGATGACCGAACTGCACCTGCACACCGTCCTCGCGGGGTCCGGGCCCGCGGCTGCCATCGTGCTCACCGATGAGCAGGTCGCCGCCTTCGGCGCGGGCAAGGCTTTCCCCGTCGCCGTCACGATCGGCGGGCGGACCGCCCGTCTGCGTCTCTCCCGCATGGGCGGGAAGAACATGATCGGCTTCAGCAAGGCCACGCGCGCCGAGCTCGGCGTCGAGATCGACCAGGAGGTCGACGCCGTCATCGCCGTGGACACCGCCGAGCGCACGGTCGAAGAGCCTCCCGAGCTCACGGCCGCCCTCGACGCGGAGCCCGCCCTGCGCGCCGCCTTCGAGAAGCTCCCCTACACGCACCGCAAGGAGCATGCCCGCTCCGTCGCCGAGGCGAAGCAGGAGGCCACGCGCGACCGCCGCATCGCCAAGGTCGTCGAGGCGATGCGCGGCTGAGAGCTCACCTGTTCCGGAAGTCGGGCGCACGCTTCTCCCGGAAGGCCGACATGCCCTCCTTCTGGTCCTCCGTGTCGAACAGCGCGGCGAACGCGGCCTTCTCGTGCGCGAGTCCTTCGGCGAGTGTCGTCTCCATCGCGGCGTCCAGGGCGGCCTTCGCGGCGTAGACCGATGGCAGCGACTTCGACGCGATGGTCTCGGCCAGCTTCTCGGCCTCGGTGAGCAGGTCGGATGCCGGCACGACGCGCGACACGAGACCGGAGCGCTCCGCCTCCTCGGCGCCCATGAAGCGCCCGGTGAGCACGAGCTCCGCCGCCTTGTAGTAGCCGACCGCGCGGATCAGCCGCTGCGTGCCGCCCATGCCGGGGATGACGCCGAGATTGATCTCGGGCTGACCGAACTTCGCGGTGTCGGCGGCGAGGATGATGTCGCACATCATCGCCAGCTCGCAGCCCCCGCCGAGGGCGAAGCCGGACACCGCGGCGATCACCGGGGTGCGCACCGCGGCGAAGTCGTACCAGATGCCGAAGTGGTCGGTCTCGAGCATCTCGGCGGCCGACATCGCCTCCATCTCCTTGATGTCGGCTCCGGCGGCGAACGCCTTCTCGGAGCCGGTCAGGACGATGGTGCCCACGCCCTCGTCGGCGTCGAAGGCGACGGCCGCCGCCGTGACCTCCTCGGCGAGGCGGCTGTTCAGAGCGTTGAGCGCCTGCGGGCGGTTCAGCGTGATCCAGCCGACCCTTCCGCGCTGCTCGACCAGGATCGTCTCGTACTCGGTCATCGTGAAGGCCCTCTCCGTCGTGGTCTTCTCAGTATGTCCCGCGTCCTCAGACGCGATCGTCGCGGATGTCGGTGATGATGCCGGAGAAGTCGCGCGTCGCGCCGTCTCCCTCGGCGAAGGCCGCGTACAGCTGCTGCGCGAGCCTGCCCATCTTCGCGTCGGTGGATGTCTGCTCGATGGCCTGCAGCGCGAGCCCGAGGTCCTTGGCCATGAGCGCCCCCGCGAACCCCGGCTGATAGTCGCGGTTGGCGGGGCTCGTCGGAACCGGGCCCGGCACGGGGCAGTTGGTCGTGATCGACCAGCACTGGCCGGAGGCCTGGGAGACCACGTCGAACAGGGCCTGATGCTCGAGGCCCAGCCGCTCGCCCAGCACGAAGGCCTCCGCCACGGCGATCTGCGAGACCGCGAGGACCATGTTGTTGCACACCTTCGCGGCCTGGCCGAGTCCCGGCCCTCCGCAGTGCACGATCCGCCTGCCCATCGCCTCGAGCAGAGGGAGCGCCGCAGCGAAGTCCTCGTCGGCCCCTCCCACCATGAAGGCGAGGGTGCCGTTCTCCGCGCCGACCACTCCGCCCGACACGGGCGCGTCGACGTTGCGGTGCCCCGCGGCGATCGCGAGCTCGTGGGCCGTGCGAGCCTCGTCGACCGCGATCGTCGAGGACTCGATGAACAGTGTGCCGGGGCGCGCCGCGGCCAGCAGCTCGTCCTGGTAGGCGGAGATCACGTGGCGTCCGGCGGGGAACATCGTGATGACGACATCCGCATCGGCGACGGCATCCGATCCGCTCGCGGCGACCGGGATGCCGGCGGCCCGCGCGGCGTCGATGGCCGCAGGCACCAGGTCGAAGCCGTGCACCTCGTGCCCGGCCTTCACGAGGTTGACGGCCATCGGGAGGCCCATGTGCCCCAGCCCGAGGAAGGCGACCCTGCTCATGACGCGCTCCGCGTCTGGCTTCCGCCGCTGCGCTGAAGCGAGGCCGACCCTGCGGGGCGCAGCATCTCCCGCCCGACGATGAGTCTCATGATCTCGTTCGTCCCTTCCAGGATCTGGTGCACCCGCAGATCACGGACGACCTTCTCGATCCCGTAGTCCTGAAGGTACCCGTACCCGCCGTGCAGTTGAAGGGCCCTGTTGGCGACGTCGAAGCCGGCGTCGGTGGCGAAGCGCTTGGCCATGGCGCAGCGCATCGTGGCGTCGGGCGCGTGCTCGTCGACGGCCTGAGCTCCGTCGCGGACCATGAGCCGCGCGGCCTGCAGGTCGGTGCGCATGTCGGCGATGGCGAAGAGGATCGACTGCTTCTCGGCGAGCGGCTCGCCGAACGCCACACGCTCGTGCACGTACTGCACAGCCCGGTCGAGCGCCCACTGCGCTCCGCCGAGGGAGCAGGCGGCGATGTTCAGCCGACCTCCGTTGAGGGCGGACATCGCGATCGCGAAGCCCTTGCCCTCGTCGCCCAGCATGGCCGAGGCCGGCACCCGCACCCCGTCGAAGATGACCTGGCGCGTGGGCTGCGCGTGCCAGCCCATCTTCTTCTCGGGTGCGCCGAAGCTCAGTCCTTCGGCGTCGCCCGCCACGAGGAAGGCGCTGATGCCGCGGGCCCCGGGTTCGCCGGTGCGCGCCATGACGACGTACACGCCCGCCTCGCCTGCTCCGGAGATGAACTGCTTGACGCCGGTGAGCACGTAGGCGTCGCCGTCGCGGACCGCGCTGGTGGCGATGTTCGCGGCATCCGATCCCGCTCCCGGCTCGGTGAGGCAGTACCCGCCGAACTGCTCCATCGCGGTGAGCGCGGGAAGCCACTCGCCCCTCTGGGCGTCGTCGCCGTAGGTGTCGATCATCCAGACGACCATGTTGTGGATCGAGATGTAGGCCGCGACCGCGGGATCGGCCTTCGCGAGCTCTTCGAAGATCGCGACGGTGTCGGTGCGGCTGAGCCCCGTGCCGCCGAACTCCTCGCGCACGTAGATGCCGCCGAGTCCGAGCTCGCCGGCGCGGCCGAGGCTCTCACGCGGGAACAGGTGCTTCTCGTCCCGCTCGAGGGCGTATGGGGCCAGCTCGGTGTCGGCGAACTCGCGGACGGCGTCGAGGATCGCCTCGCGCTCCTCGGCGGTGGTGGTGACGGTGGTGAGTGTCATGGGGACTCCTTGTGGGATGGGGGCAGTCGCTGCTCAGCGCATGGTGGGGCAGTCGCTGCTCAGTGCATGGTCGGGATGACGAAGCTCGCACCCTCTGCTGGTTGCTCGGCGCCCGACTGGCGGATCCCGCTGGGCCAGCGGCTCGTCACCGTCTTGGTCTTCGTGTAGAAGCGGAACGCATCGGCACCGTGCTGGTTGAGGTCTCCGAAACCGCTGCGCTTCCAGCCGCCGAACGTGAAGTAGGCGATCGGCACGGGGATCGGCACGTTGACGCCGACCATGCCGACGTCGACTCGCGCCGCGAAGTCACGCGCGGAGTCGCCGTCGCGCGTGAAGATCGCGACGCCGTTGCCGTACTCGTGCTCGTTCGCCATGCGGAGCGCCTCCTCATAGTCCGCCGCACGGGCGATCACGAGCACGGGGCCGAAGATCTCCTCGCGGTAGATCGCCATGTCGGTCGTGACGTGGTCGAACAGGGTCGGACCGAGGTAGAAGCCCTCCTCGTGGCCGGGGACCGTGAAGCCGCGACCGTCGGCGAGGAGCGTGGCGCCCTCGTCGACGCCCTGCTGGATGTAGCCCGCGACTCGCTCGACCGCGGCCCGCGTGACAAGCGGGCCGTAGTCGACGTCGGCTGCGAGGGAGGGGCCGATGCGGAGCTGTGCGACGCGTTCGGTGAGCTTCGCGGCGAGAGCATCCGCCGTCTCCTGCCCCACAGGCACCGCGACGGAGATCGCCATGCAGCGCTCGCCCGCGGAGCCGTATCCTGCGCCGATCAGCGCGTCGACGGCCTGATCGAGGTCGGCATCCGGCATCACGATCATGTGGTTCTTCGCTCCGCCGAAGCACTGGGCCCTCTTGCCGTGGGCGGCGGCGGTCGCGTAGATGTACTCGGCGATCGGCGTCGAGCCGACGAAGCCGACGGCACGGATGCGGTCATCGGTCAGCAGCGTGTCGACCGCCTCCTTGTCGCCGTGGACGACGTTGAGGACTCCGGCGGGGAGACCCGCCTCCAGGAACAGCTCGGCGAGACGCACCGGCACGGACGGGTCGCGCTCGCTGGGCTTGAGGACGACGGCGTTGCCTGCGGCGAGGGCGGGACCCGCCTTCCACAGCGGGATCATCGCGGGGAAGTTGAACGGAGTGATCGCAGCCACGACGCCGAGGGGCTGGCGCATCGAGTACACGTCGATCCCCGCGCCGGCGCCCGTGGAGTACTCGCCCTTCAGGAGGTGCGGCGCCCCTGCGGCGAACTCGATGACCTCGAGTCCGCGCTGGATGTCGCCCTTCGCGTCGTCGACCGTCTTGCCGTGCTCTCTGGCGAGCAGCTCCGCGAGCGACTGCATCTCGCGCTGCACGAGGTCGAGGAAGCGCAGCAGCACACGGGCGCGCTTCTGCGGATTCGTCGCCGCCCATCCGACCTGAGCAGCCTCAGCATCGGCGATCACGTTGCGCACCTCGTCGGTGGAGGCGAGCGGCACCCTGGCCTGCACTGCTCCCGTGCTCGGATCGAACACGTCGGCGAAGCGCCCGTCTTCAGGGGTGAGAAGCGATCCGCCTACAAAATGCGGAATGGTACGAGTCATTGTGTGACATCCCTTCGCGCCTTCGTTGGCACATTGTCGATGTTACTCGGGTCTCCGGATATTTACTAGGACGTCCTTGTAACTGTCGCTCACAGGATGTCGTCGAGGTGGAGCAGACGCACTCCCCGGTCGTGCAGGATGAACTGCGCACGCAGCGGCACCCTGAGCGCGAACGCCGCATCGCGCATCGCCCGCGCCCACTCGCGGTCGTCGACGCCAACGACCGGCGGGCCGATGCGCTCCCAGACGATGACGACGGACTCGCTGGAGGTCACCTCGCGCAGGAGGTCCGCGCGCTGCACGAGCAGCTGGGCCTCGGTGAGCTCGCCGAGATCCTCCGTGCGCGTCAGCGCGTTCGGATCTTCGGGATACCCCTCCATCGGGATGAGGGGCTCACCGAGGCATCCGCGCGCATCGATGAACATGAGCCACACCTGGCGCCGACTGGCGCGTTCGAGCGTTCTTTCGAGGAGGGCGCGGAGGTCGTCGTCATCGCGCAGCGGGCGGTCGTTCTTGGGGGTGTTCTGATCGGTCATGCCCCTGATACTGGCGCGATCGCCACCCCTCGTTCCGCGGCATCCCCCGGACTTCCGCGGCACCGTGGACAACTTCTCCCCCACCACCCCCTGGGGACGAACAGAGGGCCGGCCGCCGAGTGCACCGCATCGCGCCGAGTGCACGGGTCGTCGACGTGGACGACCCGTGCACTCGGCGGCAACCCGTGCACTCGGCGGCGGGGCGGGCCGTCAGGACTCAGTAGGCGATCACGGGGAGCGGGAGCCAGGAACGTGAGTCCGTGTACGGCTCTGTTCCCTCGAACCGCGCCGTGATCAGGTGGATGCCGCGGGTCACCCGGGGCACGGTCACCGCGACCTTGCCCCGATCGGCGGCGGTCAGCTCGACCGTCGCGACGACCTTGCCGTTGTCGCGCACCGTGACGGTGCCGACGGCGGCGCTGCGGTCGTTGGCGGTGACCGTAACCTTCACGATCGCGTTCCGGCCCGCCTTCACGACGACGTCGGACGAGCTCAGCCGCACGGACGTGTCGATCGGCTGCACCTGGTCGTCGACCAGCACGGCGACCGACCGCGCTGGCACCGTCACCGTGCCGCTCGCGGCATCCCACGTCGTGCCCTTGACCACCGCATCCGCTCCGTTCGCCTGCGCGGGCGTCAGAGCGAACGAGCGACCGGCGAGCCCCGCCACCGTCTGCGTGACGGGTGCGGGCGACGCGTTGAACACCACCAGGGCTCCGTCGAGCTCGGGGTCGACGTCGGCCCCCACCAGATCGTCGATCTGCATGAGGATCACGCCGGGCGCGGCCTCCGCTCCGCTGTTCGGGAACGTCACCTTCTGCTCGATGAGATCCGCCGAGCCGAGCCGCAGCAGGTCGACCTCGTCGCGCACCCGCAGCAGATCGAGGGCCGATGCCTCGGCCGACGCCATGTCCGAGGCTCCGGGCTTGAGCGCCGGGTTCTCCAGCAGCGGCGCCATGATCGGCCACTTCTCCTGGTTGTCCGCGGCGGTCGGCAGGCCGGAGCCGAAGGTCGACTCCTGGCCGGTCCAGTCGATGCGGTTGAACCAGTCGCCCGAGTTGTAGCTGTTGCGGTCGAGCGACTTGGAGCGCAGCAGCTCGGTGCCCGCGTGCCAGAACGACGGCGACTGCGAGAGCGTCACGGTCGCCAGTTCGAGCGTGTTCATGCGCACCCGGTCGGCCATCGACGTGCCCACCGGCAGCTTGAACACCGACAGGTCGTACAGCGTCTCGTTGTCGTGGGCGTCGACGTAGTTGATGACCTCGTCGGGCTCCTGGGCATAGCCTGCGGCCGAGCCGCGGTAGTCGATGCCGGAACCGGCGGTGACCTTCCCGTCGCTCGTCACGAACGTGAAGTCGCGCAGGTTGCCCGCGAGCCCCAGCTTGACGAGATCCGTCTCATGGCCGAGGTCGGCGAGCGCCTGCTCGGTCGTGCCGTTGATCGGGTTCCCGTTCGGGTCCGTGCCGAGACCGGTGCCGAAGCCCTGACGGAACGTCGAGGAGCCGTCGACCGGGCTGCCGCCGTGCACGGCATCCCGCAGCCTGTCGTTGAACGTGCCGATGCCGGTGCCGCCGAGCTGGCCCTGCGTCGCCTGCTCGAACAGCGCGTTGTTCGCGACCTCGCCGAAGTTCCAGCCCTCGCCGTAGAGGTAGATCGCCGTGCCGTCGACGCCGTCCTTCTTGAGGGTCAGCGCGTCGAGCGCATCGCGGATCGCCCGCATGTTGGTCGTGGAGTGGTGCCCCATCAGGTCGAACCGGAAGCCGTCGACCCTGTAGTCGCGCGCCCACGTCACGATCGAGTCGACCATGAGCTTCTGCGCGGCGAGATGCTCGGTCGCGACGTTCTGGCAGCAGGTCGAGGTCTCGACCGCTCCCGCCGCGTTCAGCCGCTGGTAGTAGCCGGGCACGACCTGATCGAGCACCGATGTGCCCGCCTGACCGGATGCCGCGGTGTGGTTGAACACCTGGTCGAGCACGACCTGCAGCCCCATGTCGTGCAGCGAGCCGACCATGGTGCGGAACTCGCCCACGCGCGCCCCGCCGTTCGCATCGACCGCGTACGAGCCCTCGGGCGTCGAGAAGTGGTACGGGTCATAGCCCCAGTTGAAGCCGTCCGCATCGGCCACGGCCTGCACGCACGCCTGCTGCTGATCGGACGCGGGGCCGAAGGATACGAGGTCGCAGTCCGGCACGGCCTGGGCCGCGCGGTCCTCCTCGATCGTGGCGAGATCGAACGACGGCAGCAGGTGCACGGTGTTGATGCCGGCATCCGCGAGCTGGCGGAGCTGATCGGTGCCCGCGCTCTTCTCGTCGAAGGCGAGGTAGGTGCCCCGTTCTTCCGCGGGCACGGTCTCGTCGCTGATCGAGAAGTCGCGGATGTGCAGCTCGTAGATCGCGCGATCGACCGACTTCTCCACGACGGGGGACTTCGTCTTCTGCCAGATCTTGGGCTGCCATGCCTTGTCGTCGAGGTCGATCGCGACGGAGCGCTCCGAGTTCAGTGTGAGGGCCGTCGAGTACGGATCGGTGACCAGGTTGGTCTCGATCTTCCCCGTGGTCGGCGCGTAGACCTTCACCTCCCACAGGAATTCATCGCCCTTGAGGTCTTTGCCGCCCTTCACGGTCCAGGTGCCGGATGCCGCGTCCCATGCCGCGTCGTGACGCACGGGATCGCCGCTCGCCCCGGCGTTCCAGGTCAGGAGGGCCGCGCTCTGCGCCGTCGGCGCCCACAGCCGGAAGGTCGGCTTCTTGCCGCTGAAGGTGACACCGAGGTCGACCTCGTCGAGTGCTGCGGCGTAGAGGTCGTCGAGCACCCCGGGGATCTGCACGCCCGTGAAAGCGGTGAGGGCGCCTGCCGTGTCGCGCTGGGCGACGGCGAGCTGCGTGCGCACGAGCGCCGCGGCATCCGCATCCTTCACCCTCAGCGCGAGGTAGCCCTGGAGAGCGGGGAAGCGCGCGAGCTGAGCGTCGGTGAGACCGCCGTCGATCACGGTCAGGGCGATCGGATCCGCGCCCGAGACATCGCCGTCGGCCACGACGAGCGCGGCGTCGGATGCCGAGTACAGCTGGTACGCGGCCCTGTCGGTCTTCCCGAGCGTCGCGGGCCACGCGATGGTCGTGGCGTCGATCCAGTACGCACGCAGTTCGCCCGTGCCGGGGAGCGGCGGGTCGACGCTCACGACCTCGAGGATGTGCGTGGCGAGCGTGTAGCGGAAGGTCGTGACCTTGCCCTCGGTGGCGCTGAACGAGATGTTCGCCCCTCCAGGCGCTCCGTCCGCTCCGTAGTTCTCCGTCCAGCTCAGGCCGTGCGCGACCTTCAGCTCATAGGCGCCGGTCGGCAGCTCGTCCGTCGCGAACTCGTAGACGCCGTCGCGGTCGCCGTCGGCCATGAGGGTCGCGAGGCAGTCGGGCGACCAGTCGGCCGCACAGCCGAGCTCCGACTGCTGCGAGCCGGGGAGCGTGACGATGGGGCCCTCCGACGTGGACTGCACGATGTTCGTGCGCGGATCGAAGTAGAACGTGATCGGTCCGCCCGCGTGGTGCACGGCGATGTTCGAGCCGTCGGGTGCGCCGTTGGCGCCGTAGTTGATCGCCCAGCTGCCGTTGATCGCCGCCTTGTACTCGTAGTCGCCGGCGGGGAGGTCGAACGTACCGGCCCACACCCCGTCTGCACGGAGCGTGAGCGCGGCCTTCTCGCACGCCGGATCCCAGTCGCCCGCGCATCCCATCTCGGAGTTGAGGCTGCCGGGGACGGTCACCATGTCGATCGGGGACTCCGGCTCCTCGGCCTGCTCGAGCGTCACGGCGTTGCCGACCGAGGCGTAGGTGGATGCCGCGGAGTGGTGGCCTGCGGCATCCGTCGTCACCGCCCGGTACTCGACCAGCGTTCCCTTCGCCAGGCCCCGGATGTCGTGGAAGACGCGGGGATCGGTGTCCTCCGCCGTGCCGAGCGCGTGCCACTCGTCGGACCCGACGACGCGGTACGCGAAGCTCGTCTGCGCCCACTGGTCGGCGATGGTCGCCTGCACGGCGGACTGCCCGGCGAGGCCGGCGCCCGCGGCGGGAACGCTCAGGGTGACCGGCGCGGCCTCGGCGGGAGCGGTGACCTTGCGATCCGCCTTCCACACCACCGCAGACAGTGCGGGCACCGTGATGCTCGTCGCCGCACCGGCATCCGTCGTCAGCGCCGCGCCGTCGCCGTAGACGGCGCTGTAGCCGGCGTCGGCGGTGAGCGTCTTCAGGTCGACGGTCTGCGCCGAGGAGGCGTTGTTGACGGCGACGAGGTACTCGACCCTGTCGTCGGCATCCACCCGGGAGAACGCGTACACGCCCGCACCGGATGCCGTGTACCGCTCGATCTGCGCGCCGTCGACGAGCGCGGGGTGGGCCCCGCGGAGATCGGACAGCGCCGCGATGCTGCGGTACAGCTCGCCGTCGGTGCCGTAGCGGTCCGTGGAGCCGACCTGCTCTCCCGTGATGAGGTTCTGGTTTGCGTACTCCGCCACCTGCGTGGCGAAGAGCGACTGGCGTGCGTCCTTGTCGCCGCCGGTGCCGGCGAAGCCCTGCTCGTCGCCGTAGTAGACGACGGGCTGCCCGCGGGTGAGGAACATCAGCTCGTGCGCGAGCTCGTCGCGCTGCACCGCGGAGTCCGTGTTCCGCAGGAAGCTCCCCACCCGGCCCATGTCGTGGTTGCCGAGGAAGGTCGGCAGTGCCGTGGCCGAGGAGTCGGAGGTCGTGTAGCGGTCATCGCCAGCGAACAGCGACTGCAGCCCCTTCGCGGAGTTGCCCGAGGCGTAGCTGACGGCCGAGGACTGGAATGTGAAGTCGAGGATCGAGTTCATGTCGGTGTCGCGCACGTAGGGGGCGAGCTTCACCGGATCGGCGTCGTAGACCTCGCCGAACATGAAGAAGTCCTTCTTGCCCTTCGCATGGGCGTAGTCGAGCACGTCCGTCGTGAACCGCTGCCAGAACTCGAAGTTCACGTGCTTGACGGTGTCGATGCGGAATCCGTCGATGCCGAGGTCGATCCACTTGTCGTAGACCTGCACGAAGCCGTTGACGACGGTCGGATGCTCGGTCATGAGGTCGTCGAGGCCGCTGAAGTCCCCGTAGGTCACGGACTCCCCGGACCAGGTCGAGTCTCCGCGGTTGTGGTACAGCGTGGGGTCGTTGAGCCAGGACGGGACCTTCACGTCCTTCTCGGCATCCGCCACCACGGGCGTGTACGGGAAGCTCGTGGCGGGGTCCAGGGCGGGGAAGTCGCCGGTGCCGGCATAGTCGCCGGGGTCGAACGCCTTTCCGTCGGCGTCCCGGTACGGGCTCGTCGCCTGGTCGATGTAGTCGTACTTCTGCTGCGTGTAGTCGATGACGTCGGCGGTGTGGTTGGTGATGATGTCGAAGTAGACCTTTATGCCGCGATCGTGCGCCTCGGCGATCAGCGCCTGCAACTCCTCGTTCGTGCCGAGATGCGGATCGATGCGGGTGAAGTCGGTGACCCAGTAGCCGTGATAGCCGGCGCTCGCGTTCGCCCCCTCGCCCTGCACGGGCTTGTTCGCGAAGCTGGGGGTGAGCCAGATCGCGGTGGTCCCCAGTCCCTCGATGTAGTCGAGCTCGTTCCGGATGCCGGCGATGTCGCCGCCCTGGTAGAAGCCCTTATCGGTGGGGTCGAATCCGGTCGTGAGCCGGTCGCCGTCCAGACCGCCCCTGTCGTTCGACGGATCGCCGTTCGCGAAGCGGTCCGTCATCACGAAGTAGAACTGCTCCCCCGCGCCCGGCTGCCGCACCGGTGCCGCGATGAGCGCATCGTCGTCGCTCGTGTAGCCGCCGCGAAGGTCTTCGACCTCGACGCCGATGCGGTGGCGGATGTCGTCGTAGGTGAACCGGAGGGTCGCCGGGCCCGCGACCGTCAGCGGGATGTTGTCCGCTCCGCCGTCGAGTCCGTACGCCTCATCCCACCCGTCGTTGAGAGCGACCTTGTACTCGTAACTGCCGGCGGGCACCTCGAACTCGGCGCTGTAGATGCCCGGCGCACCCGTGGGGGTGAGCTCGGTCGCGGCGCAGTCGGGCGCCCAGTCGGCGGCGCAGCCGAGCTCGGACTGCAGGTCACCCACGAGCGCCGCGGTGCGCTCTGCGGCGGATGCCGCGGGTGCGGCCACGGCCGCGAGCCCCGCGGTGATGAGCGCGGTGACGGCGAGGAGTGCGGTACGGCGTGCGGTGGTCGTCTTCGACACGGATGCTCCCTGGGGATGGAGAGGACACGACGGCGTGCCCGGATGCTGTGCGTGCGAAGCTATCAGTCCGCTGGGAGAAACTGCAAGCGCTTCCAGCACTTCTGTCGCGTAATATTCCAGCCTCGTCCGGCCGAATAAGCCGATAACGCAAGCGCTTTCAGGAGACGCCCCTCCCCCGATCCGCGAGTTCTCCCCTCGTTCACCGTCCGGTCACCTCCACCGGCTACAACTGCAGATGCGCGGACAGAGACTCAGACCGGATCGGGTAGTCACAGCTTCCGCGCCAACGGTGAGCGTCTGCTCCCGTCGCGGTGCCCACACCGCGAAAGACCCCCGCCGAATCGGGTCGGCGGGGGTCTTCTCCGTTCTGCGGCGCGCTCCGGAACGGGTCGCCGCGGCTACAGCCTCTCGATGATCGTGGCGTTGGCCATGCCGCCGCCCTCGCACATCGTCTGCAGTCCGTAGCGCCCGCCGACGGCGTCGAGATGATCGACGAGGGTGCCGAGCAGCCTCGTGCCGGACGAGCCGAGCGCGTGCCCGAGGGCGATCGCCCCGCCGCGCGGGTTGAGCCTGGCGGCATCCGCCCCGACCTCGGCGGCCCAGGCGAGCGGCACCGAGGCGAATGCTTCGTTGACCTCGTAGGCGTCGAGGTCGTCGATGCCGAGGCCCGACCGTTCGAGGATGCGACGGGTGGCCGGGATGGGCCCGGTGAGCATGAGGAGCGGGTCGTCGCCGACAGCGGCGAACGCATGGAACCGTGCGCGCGGCGTCAGCCCGAGCGCGGCGGCGCGGTCGGCGCTCATGATCAGCGCGGCGGAGGCGCCGTCGGTCAGGGGGGACGAGTTGCCCGGTGTGATCCGCCACCCGAGCTCGGGGAAGCGCGCGGCGAGCGCGTTCGTGCGGAACGCCGGATTCAGGCCGGCCAGCCCCTCGGCCGTCGTCCCCGGCCGGACGGTCTCATCGGTCACCGCATCCGGCACCTCGTCGACCGCGACGATCGTCCTGTCGAAGAAGCCCTCCGACCAGGCGGATGCCGCACGCCGATGCGACTCCGCGGCATAGGCGTCGAGCGTGTCGCGGTCGAGGCCCCAGCGCTGTGCGATGAGCTCGGCGCTCACGCCCTGGTTGACCAGACCCTCCGGGTAGCGTGCGCGCAACCGCGGCGACATCGGCGATCCTCCGGCGAGTGCGGCGCCGAGCGGCACTCGGCTCATCGACTCGACCCCGCCGACGATCACGGCGTCGTAGGCCCCCGCCATCACGCCCTGCGCCGCGAAGTGCACCGCCTGCTGACTGGATCCGCACTGCCGATCGATGGTGGCCCCTGGTACCGACTCATCGAATCCGGCGGCGAGGAGAGCCTGGCGCGCGATGTTCGACGACTGATCTCCGACCTGACTCACGCAGCCGAGCAGCACATCGTCGATCTGCGCGGACTCCAGCCCGGTGCGCTCCAGGAGCGCGGAGAGGACGCCGGCGGCGAGGTCGACCGGGTGCACGCCCGAGAGCGCTCCCCCTGGCTTGCCCCGGCCGACGGGAGTGCGGACGACATCGATCAGGACGGCTTCGCTGCGCGTGCTCATGGCTCCATTCTCTCCCCGCGATGGCCGCCACGGCGCGGGTCAGGACTCGGACTGGACGAGCCCGTCTTCCACCGCGCGGCGGAAGAGGTCGACCTTCGTCGGCGCGGGACGTCCTGCCGCGGCGTACTTCGCACGAATCCGGCGGATATGGTCGAGCACGGTGGCGCGCGAGACGTAGAGACCCTGGGCGACGCTCTCGGCCGTGTTGCCCGCCGCGTAGAGCGCGAGCACCTCGGCCTCTCGCACGGAGAGACCGGCGTCGGCCACCTCGGGCACCGCGCGGCTCATCTCCGCCAACCACTCGGCCCCGGCGACGACCTGCCCGCGGGCGGCCGCGCGGATCGTGGCGATGATCTGCGGGGCGTCGGCCGACTTCCTGATCAGCCCGACGGCGCCCGCACGCGCCGCCTGTCTCAGCATCGGCGGCGGCTCCTCGGCGACGAAGGCCAGGATCCGCGCTCCCGTGCGCGACAGCGCCGCCATGTTCTGCGACGGCGTCGACCCGTCTGACAGCGTGAGGTCGAGCAGGATGACGTCCATGCGCTGCTGGAGCGCCAGCAGCTCGGCCACGGTCGTCCCCACCGCGACCACGTGCAGGCCCGGATGCCCGTTGATGATCGCCGTCGTTCCGAGCTGCATGACCCGATGATCGTCCACAATCCCCACGCGAACGATCGAGTTCACTCCGGTCCCCACTAATTCACACCACTTTCCTCGGCGCGAGTCCCCAGTAGATGCGCCGACACCCCGTTTCACGCTGCAGTACAGCTGCGGGGGTGACGTCGCCCCCGCAGCTTGAGAGGGACTCTGGGGAGGAGAGTCACCTCGTGGCGGACGAACCGCTTCTCTAGGGTTGCCGGTAGTCCCTCCGCTCACAAGGAACGGGACGTCTTTCCCCCGTAAGTGGGGGACGCGTCATGCGCCGGCACGCGAGAACTCCTCTCGCTGCACGCTGCCGTCCCCCCGCTCACGCACCACCGTCACCACGGAACCGCCGTCGCGATGCACCTCCCTGACGGTGACCGCGACCGCCCCCTTCTCCGCGACCAGTCGCGCGATCGACGTGGCGAGCTCACCGGGAAGGCGGTGCCTCATCGCCGTCTCCTCGCCGAGCAGCAGCACATGCACGCCTCTCCGGCGTGCGCCATCCACCGCCGCGACCAGTGCCGGGTGGTGCAGGCCGGGAGCGCGGATGCGGTCGCGGATGCTCCCCTCAGCCGCGGCGAGCTCCCCGATGAGCGCGTCGTCGATGTCGGCGCCCGAGGCGAGCGCGGTGAGCAGGGGCTGGGCGGTCCTGCGGATGCCGGACAGCTCCCGCCGTGACGACCACCGCTCGGCTGCGGCGAAGACGGTCGCCGATGCGGCCTCGACAGCGGCGGCGCGGACGCCGTACTCGCGCACGGAGATCCTGCTGACGCCGATGAACCACGTGACGCCGACCAGCAGGGAGACCACGGTCGGCGTCGCCATGGCCACGACCCCGATGGCGGGCTGTCCGGTCGCGGATCCCCACGCGACGACGAGCCCGACGAGCAGGACGGCGCCGACGCAGCCTGCGGCCGGATTGCCGCGCGCCACCACGAGAGCGACGAGGTAGGAGGCGAAGGTCAGCAGCCATACTTCCCCGGCGGGAGCGTCGAAGATGTCGGCGTAGGCGAGCACGCACAGCGCGACGACGACCGCGCATCCGATGACTGCCGCCGCCTCCGCGCCGCGCAGCCTGCCGGGATGCTGCGCCGTGACCATCAGGGCGCCGAGAAGGGCCACCAGATAGCATCCGATGCCGACGGCGGGGTTCGGAACGGGAAAGAGATCGATCAACAGGCTCTGCACGATCCCCGTCACCCACAGCGTGGCGACCGCGGCCCGTGCGATCCGAGTGGACAGTCCGGAGTCGATCACCCTCGCCGCAGCGCGCCGCCATCCCAGCTCGA
Source organism: Microbacterium sp. LWH10-1.2 (assembly GCF_038397765.1). NCBI lineage: Bacteria > Bacillati > Actinomycetota > Actinomycetes > Micrococcales > Microbacteriaceae > Microbacterium > Microbacterium sp. LWH10-1.2. The sequence continues at coordinate 56,722 of NZ_CP151638.1, read as the reverse complement.
CGCGTGTGCCGCCCGCGCCCGAGGTCACGTCCGCCGTGCCGCCGGGGAGGTCGCGCATGCGTTGCAGGATGCTGTTGCGCAGCCCCATCCGCTCGGGAGCCACGTCATCCGGATCGAAGCCCGGTCCTCGGTCGGAGACCACGAGCGTGAGTTCGTCTCCCCCAACGTCGACCGAGACGGCCGGGCCCCCGTTCCGTGCGTGGAGGACGCTGTTGCGGAGCGCCTCCCCCAGCGCGAGCGACGAGCGCTCCAGCACTGCGGCGGGGACCGTGCCCGCCCTCATCGCGATGCTCAGATCCGCGTCGGCGGCGATGCCGTGCGCCACTCGGGCCAGAGCCTGTCCGGCGTCCTCGGCCTCCAGCTCCCGCTCGACGTCGATCTGGGTCCCGGGGTGCATGCGCATGGCGGTGCGGAGCGCCTCCAGCCCCGCCGACGCCGCCTGCCGCACCTCCGGGAGCGCCGGCCCGGGAAGACGCATCGCCGCGGTCAACACCGACAGCACCTCGTCGTGGACGATCCTGGCCACCGCGCGCTGGCTCCTCAGCCGCTCCTGCGCCCTGTCGCGCCGCGACTCGAGACGCCGGGTCGACTCCTCGGCGCGCTCCAGGCGGAGCAGTCGCGCCCGCGCGCCCATCACCGCCGCGAGCACGGCGATGTTGCCGACGTGGATCGGGGTCATCGCGAGCGCCGTCGCGGGCACGGCTCCGAGGAACACGAGCCCCGACAGCGCCATCGCGAAGGGGATCACCGCCGCGAGCGCGACGGCGGTGACCGCGGAGCGCACGAGCAGCGGCATCAGGCACACGGCGATAGGACCGAGCACGCCGATCCACGGACGCAGTCCGTCGGGGTCATCGCCACGGTAGCCGAGGAAGACCGTCGCCTGAGCGACCGTGACCGAGAGGATCGTCGTCGCCCAGAGCACGCGGCACGCGGTCGCCGAGAGCGTGGCTCCCGCGACCGCGAGGACCACGATCACGAGCACGGGCACGGCGGCGAGGAGCGTCCACCAGGGGGCGAACTCGGGCATCTGCGGGAGGATGCGAGACCATGCGGCGACGGTGCTCAGGATGCCGCACCACGCGATGATCCGGCCCAGGCGTCGGTCGACGAGCGCCAGCTCGTCGCGCAGCGAGGTCATTGATCCGGCGCGACGAGCCCGTCCTCGATGGCGCGACGGAACAGGTCGACCTTCGTGGGCGCGGCGCGGTCGACGGCCGCGTACTTCGCGCGGATCCGACGGATGTGATCGAGCACCGTCTCCCGCGACAGGAACAGGGACTGCGCCACGCGGTCGGCGGTCTCCCCCGACGCATAGAGGGAGAGCACCTCCGACTCCCGCGGGCTCAGCCTCGCCGACACGAACTCGCGGTCGGCGTCGAGCGCCGCCGCCCAGTCGGGGGACGCGATGACCTCGCCCCGGGCTGCGCGACGCACCGACTCGACGATCACCTCCATGCGCTCGGACTTGCGGATCATCCCGGAGGCGCCGGCGCGCGCGGCCTCGCGGACGAGACGCGACTGCTCACCGGAGGTGTAGGCGATGATCTGCGCTCCGAGCGGCGCCAGGGTGCGGATGTTCTCCGTCGGAGAAGAGCCGTCGGAGAGCGCCAGATCGAGCATGACGACGTCGAGCTTCGACGCCTTGGAGAGGAGGTCCGGAGCGCGCGATCCCGTCGCGGCGACGACGATGTCAGCGTGCTTCCGGAGTATCGCCACGGTGCCGAGCACCGTGGCAGGGTGATCCTCGACGATTCCGACGAGAATGGGCATGAAGAAATCTCCCTCGGGTGGGCTCTCCCCACAGCTGAGCATAGCGCTCGTGCAGTATTCCGGTCACTCCATCGGAACGTCGTCTGAGATCTGCGGATCGGTACGCTGAGTGCTCCATTCCGTCAGGCGGTGCGTCAGCGGCGGGGATGGCCCGCATCCCCGCCGCCTCGTGCGCCCGCCGCCATGCACCCCTGCATCAGCAGGCGCACGGGCCCGGGGCGGCGACACTCCAGTCCCGCCCCGGGGTCTTGTGGATCACGACTTCGCGATCAGGCCTCCTCAACACATGTCGCATCGAGAAGACCTTTCTGGGGGACCGAGCTCGTGGCGCAGCCTATGCCCCCGCGTGCACGATTCCGTCCTCGATGGCCCTGCGGAAGAGATCGACCTTCGTCACGGCTGGGCGACCCGCCGCGGCGTACTTCGTGCGGATCCTCCTGATGTGATCCAGGACCGTCTCGCGTGTGATGAACAGCAGGCCGGCAACCGTCTCTGCAGTCTCACCTGAGGCATACAGACCGAGCACCTCAGCCTCTCGTGCCGACAACTCCACGTCGCGGGCGGAGTCGGGAACGGAAGCGGATGCCGACGCTCGGTGAACGGCCGCGCGGATCCTCGTCGCCAGGTGAGACCCGTCGTCTGATCGGCGCACCGCTCCTGAGACGCCGGCCGGCAGAGCGCGCACGCGTCCGCCGGGTATCGTCTCGTCGACGAGCAGCAGCACACGCGCGCCGATGGCGATGAGCGATGAGACATCGGCTTCCACGGGCGCCCCGAGCGATGACTTCGCATCGAGGAGGACGATGTCCATCCGTCGCGACACCATCATGAGCTCGGCGACGGTACGGCCCGCGGCCACCACGTGGAACCCCTCGCGGGCGTTGATCATGGCGGCCATCCCCACGAGGATCGTGCGATGCGTATCGACGATCCCCACTCTGAGCACAGTCCCCCGAGTGCCGCGCATCGCCCCACCTTCCGTTCCACTCATCTCGATACGGTGTCGGAGAACGCACCCCCTTGCGCTCTCCGACACCTCCGTGCGTGCTCTCCCCCTCAGACAGGCTCCCCAGCACTGTTCCAGAACACACAACCCGGAGCGCGACGCCGTTGCCGCGCACCGAGGCCTCGAGGGTGCAGGTTCTCCCCTGGCCACTCACTGTCATACGGTAAGAGACCGGTCGCGGGCCTGATCCTCACGCGACATCACTCAGAACCCCTAGAACTGAGGGGCGGCAAGGAATCCGTCGTTGCAGATGCCCGTTTCACCTGTTGCTGCTCAGCAACGCAGTGTCAGCGGGGTCCGCTGGTCGGAGACACGTCATTCGCCTCGTGTCTCCGACCACTGGGGCGTCCCGCCCACCAGGCGTACACCGCGATGGCGACGAGCGCCGCCCCGTAGGCGACCGCCCACCAGGGGAAGCCCGCCCCTTCCGCGTCCTGCGCGGCGTCATGCATCGCCGCTGGCGGCGCGGGGGTCTCCCGCTGGCCCGTCACGAGGATCCGGTGAGAGTTGACGCCCAGAGGAGTGCAGGTCACCAGGGTGACCAGATCCTCACCCTCCACCTGCCTCAGGGTCTCCGTGTCCTCCGGAGCCACGACCTTGCGCTCAACGATCCGGTAGGTGAGAACTTCGCCGAACGTCGTGATCGTGAATACGTCTCCGATCTCGAGGCGGTCGAGGTCGGTGAAGAGCGTCGCCGTCGGCAGTCCACGATGCCCGGTGAGCACGGAGTGGGTGCTCGCACCGCCGACCGGCAACGAGGTTCCCTCCAGGTGGCCGATCCCCATCTCCAGCGTCGCCTCGCTCGTACCGTGGTAGATAGGGAGATCGAGATTGATGTCGGGGATCTGCAATCGCGCCATGACCCCTGTCGACGTCTTCAGCATTCCGAAGTAGTCGAATCCGCCGTCGGATGCCGACATCCCCTCCGGAACATTCGCGTTCGCGGCGAGCAGCGCGCCGGACGAAAGCGCGGAGTTGTACGCGCGCGCCTCCCTGATCTGCTCGGCCGCACTGGGTTCGGCGTCGTTGACCGATATCGCGTAGTCGTTGACGACCTGGGACTGGTTGAGAGCCGAGATCCAGCTGGCCGCGCTCGAGTACGTGAGCACGGTGACCCCGACGACGGCGCCGACGACGGTGAGCATCAGCAGGAGATTGGGAGTCCAGCGACGGCCACGAGCAACGGGCTTCACTTCCACTGACCGTACCCGGCGGTCGCTCCTGGTCACCATTCGTGTTCCTCCTCAAAAAGGCCTCCCGAGCGGTCACCCGCCCGGGAGGCCTTGCCCGAGATTACTCAGGCGTCGATGGACTGCCGACGCCGGCGAGCGACGAGGACGCCACCGACCGAGAGAAGGACGAGCGCACCGCCCACGACCGTCAGAGCCCGGGCGCCGTCTGCACCGGTCAGCGGCAGTCCGGGAACGAGCTGCTGGTCGTTCCGGACCGAGAACGACGGCACGGTGACCGCCGAGTCCGCCTGGACGTTGACCGCGGTGAGCGCGGCGTCACCCGCAGGAAGAACGTAACCCGCAGGCGCGACGATCTCCTTCAGGATGTAGCAACGGTTCGATACCGGAGCATTGGTGTCGCCGACCCAGAGGCCCGGAACGACGATCGTGCCGTCGGGCTGCGACGTCACCGTCGTCACCGCAGCGCCCACAGCGGTCGTCGCGGGAATCGCGCACGTCCCGTCGGTGTCGGCGGTGAAGTACACCTCGAATTCAGCGCCACCCAGGTTGGCGTTGCCGTCGCGATCGGTCTTGAGACCCAGGACGTTGCCCCACCGCGTCACCGTGGGGTTGGTGGGGGTGCCGGGTTCGCCAGGCGTGACGTTGAGGTCGTTGACGTTCACGTACGCGGTGTTGGAGATGACACCGGTGGCGTTCGCCTTCGCGGTGAAGTCCACGGTGAGCACGTCATCGGCCTGGAGCGCGCCTCGGGCGGTGGCGCCGAGCGTCACGGTGATCACGTCACCGGTGGTGCTGAGAGTGTAGTCGGAGATCGTCGTGCCGTTGACCCTGACCACGACGGTCCCCGCCACGAGGTCGAGCTTCGCATCGAGCGTGTCGGTCACGACGACCTTGCTGTAGGTCTGTCCCGTCTGCAGTGCGGGGATCACCTGGCGGATCGTGTAGTCGATGTCATCGCCGAGCACGACGCCGTTGGTCGGCTGGTCACCGAGAGTCTTGGTGGGCGCCGAGTTCCTCGTGTTCTTGGGGTACACGTTCACGTCGTACTCCCAGTCGCCGGTGTTCGCGGCGCCGCCGGTCGTGTCGGCCGGGGTAGGCACGGTCACGATGAAAGGCGCACCCGCCGTGACGCCGGCTGGCACCACGGTCTCGTGCACCCAGTAGGCGCCGACGGGGAGGTTCGTGATCGCCGGAGCGGTGCCGTTGGCGGCTGTCGTCACCGTCGTGCAGCTGCTGAGAGGGAAGGTCGTCGTCCCGTCGACGCCGTTGGTCGTGCCCGTGAGCGGCGTGCTCGGGCTCGCCGAAGACGTCGCGCTGAGGCCGTTCACCTGCGCCCAGCCGAGGTTGCTGGTGTTGCCGAGGGAGGTGACGTTGTTGATCCGGCAGACCTCGAAGGCGACTCCGCCGATCGGGTTCGTCGGATCAGTGCCGGTGCCGGAGGGATTCTGCGATCCGTCGGCCGGATAGGCGTACTTGTGGATCGTGAGCGAACCCATCCGGGTGTCGTCGACCGGGCCGGGGACGGGCGCGGCATTCGCCGCCGTCGCCGCGATCGTCGCTCCGAGGAGGCCCAGCGACAGGGCGGCGATCGCCGCCACTGCGCGGCGGCCACTGGCCGGCGTCGAATTCTTGCGGAGCATTGGACTTCTCTTTCTGTAAGTCACGTCGAGAGCGACGCGAACGGGTGTGTGCGACCGGGAACCCGGCGACGCGGAATCATGACCGAGAGGCTCCCGGTTCATGTGAATCTCCGCCGTCGGCGCTGCCAGAGGGCGAAGCCGACGGTGAGGAGGAGGACGGAGGCACCAGCGATCAACAGATGATCGCGCCCGATCCCTCCGGTGAGCGGGATGGTGGGAACGGCCTGTTGCCGGTTGGCGATGGCGCCGAGCGACACGGTGAGCGAAGCCGGCGCGGTGACTCCGACCTGGAATGCGCGGGGCGTCGCGTCGAGCACGTACCCGGCCGGCGCCTTGGTCTCGACGAGGGAATAGCTCCCCCAGTCGAGGCCGGTCACGCTCAGATAGCCGGGACGCGCATCGGTGTCCGCCCCTGTGCAGGTGGCGACGATGCAGTCATCGACCGTCCGCACGGCGCCTGAAGCCCCGGGGCCTGTGATCGTCCAGCTCGAACCCTTCAGCCGGGTGCCGTCGCCATCGACCTTCCCCCACGTGACGGTTCCGGGCTGCGGCCTGTTGACGAAGGTGCACGCGACGGAGTCACCGGGCGCAATCCCCGTGAGGGTCGTCCCGGCCGCACTTGCGATCACCTGATCGCGCACGGCGCCTGTCAACGAGGTGACCCTGCAGGTGCCGCTCACGAACGTCCAGCCGGGCTGCTGCGTCTCCGACACGGATACAGAGGCCCGCGAAGCCCCGGTACCGAAGCCGACCGTCCACGGCGCCGTGCCGTTCGCTGGGGTCACCTGCGTGGCCGCGGCCGGACTGGCCGTGGCGGTGCCGGCCGTCGCGGTCGCGGTCATGCCCACGGTCCATCCCTGGCCTGCGCGCTCGTTCTGACCGCTCACGTCCTGCACGCGCTTCGACACCGACACGGATGCCGGCGGGATGGTCTGGTTGTACACGACGCACTCGAGCGCGACCCCTGCGGTCGCCGTCGCCGTGAAGCCGGGATTGCTCGACGCTGTGGTCCCGACGTTCGTGACGTTCACGCGTGTTCCTGTGTTCGCGTCCTCGCAGTAGGCGTTCTGTCCGCCCGCCTGGATGAGGAGGTGCCCCGCCTGTTGCCGCTCCGCGATGGTGACTGCCCCTGATGTGGCGGGTTCTGCGAAGGCGAGCGGGACCACGACGGAACCGTCGGCACCGGTGGTGAACACGGTCGTGCCACCGGGAATCGACGTCGGGGAGGTCGCCGACGCATCGAAGGTCCAGTTCGGCGCGAGAGTGGAGTTCGCGTCGAGCTGCGCCTTCGTCGCTCCGGCCGTGTCGAACCCCGGGTTGACCACGCGCTTCTTGAGCACGACGCTACTCTGGCAGTTGTCATTGGCGAACTCCGCCAACTGCTGAGCCGCCGCAGTGTAGTCGGCGGAGATGAAGAAGTCACTACCGAGGGTGGGCCCGGAGATCAGACGCAGGTTGTTCTGCAGATTGACCGTCGGGGCAGTTCCGACGAAGAACGGTACGACCCTCGCCCCCTCTGCTTTCACGGCGTTGGCCGAGAACGTGGACGCCTCAAGGCTGCGTGTCGTGACGTAATTGCCCCAGGTGCCCGTATCGGTCCACTCGCCGTCGGAGTGGATGGTCGGATTCCCATCGGTGATGAAGACGACCACGTCATACCGGGGCGACGCCGCCGCGACTTCGGCAAGCGCTTGGTCCCAGTTCGTCGAACCGAAGATCTGCCAACCTGCGTAGATGGCCTTGACGACGGCGGCCTCGGCGGCTGTCCGGACCGGCATGAGGGTCGGATAGTTACTGAGCGTTCCTCCGGCGGTAAGCGCGGGACTGTTGGTGTTGAAGTTGAAAAGCGCGACGTTGCTCGGCGTGCCCCCGAGGCTGTTGATGAGCGTATCCAGTGCTCCCTTCGCTGCGGGGAGCTGGGCGCCGATCGACGACGAGAGATCCATCACGACGGCGACATCGAGGCCACACGACTCCACCATCGGCGGATTGTCTCTCACGACCATCCAGCGCCCATTCGATGACGTCACTTGGCTGCCTACGGGGTCCGCCGAAGCCTTCATGAAGGGCGAGAATGTGGTCGAACGATAGGTACTCCCGGCAGTGACGGTGGTTGCTAGACGGAAGACGTACGACGTCGTGGTTACGCCGGTGACGTAGAGCGGAACGGGTGCGAGGTGCCAGCCGGAAGTGTTCTCGCTGATCTGATGCACATAGGGCTGCTGATTGACGTTCATCCCCGCGGCCGAGGTTGCGCCGGCCTGCACCGGAACCACGAAGTTGCAGTCACCCTGGGCATCGGAGACGCACGTCGCCCATCCGAACGCACTCCACGTGTTCGGCGCGGAGGCCGCATTGGACAGTCGCAACGTCACCCCAGCGACTCCCGTGGCGTCCACGTCGCTCATGCCGCCACCAGGCAGGCGGTCTCCACCGACCTTCACGCTGATCACGATCTGGTTCGGCCCAGGCACCGGCACGCTCATCGGCGTGATTCCGGCATCGATCGCCTCGGCCCGGGTGATCGTGCCGTCGATCTGGCCCTCCACTGCGGGCTCGACGGCCTCCGCAGACGTGCCCACGGCACCGTCTGCCGACTCCGCGTCAGCCGTCGCCGGGTCGGTCTCGCCGCCCGCTGCATTCTCCTCAGAGGCCGAGTCGGGTGTCGTCACCGCTCCGACTTGCGCGAGCACCGGCGCCGTCGACTGCATCGCAGTGAACGCCAACAGCGACAGCACCGCTGCGAACGCCAGCACGCCGATGCGTGCTCTCCGCCGTCTGCGTCGGGCAGCCTTGCGCCCGCGATAGGGCGCGCTCTGCTCATGCGACATCTTCCACCACCATGCTCTCGAAGTCCGTACGATCACGCAGCGAGCTTCACCAGGCGCGCAGAACGTGTCACCCTAGAGAATCGCGTGGGGGCACTTTCATCACGGTCTAACCGGCATATCCCTCACAAGTGGGGGTCCCAACCCGTCGATACGGCGGCCCTATGAGAGTCCGACGTGAAATCGAAGCGAGCCGTCTGCTCAGGAGATCGGAACTGGGGGAGCATCCCGCTCCCCCAGTTCGCGCAGCGCGCGGAACATGGCAGTTTCAGAGCCGAAGCCGACCGCGCGGACGACTGAGGTGGCCGACAGGTGCGGCTGAGACCGCCTGAGCGCCCTGGCCGAGCGCGCGCGGATGTCGCGCAGCATCCCCCTGACGGTGAGCTCCTCCTTGGCGAACGCCGCCTGCAGGGTGCGCGGCGACACGTCCAGCCGGTCGGCGAGGGATGCCGTCGTCAGCCTCGGATCGTCCGACTCCGCGAGCATGATGTCCGTCGCCCTCGTCACGATGCAGCGTCGATCGGTGAGGCTGCCGCCGACCAGCTCGATCATGCTCCGAGCGACGCTCCGTGCCGCCGCGTGCAGCGGCGACGCGTCGAGGTGCTCGGCGTCATCGACCGCGGTGACCCCGTCGATGAAGCCGATGAACGGGCGCAGCGCATCCAGGCTGATCGCGGGAGCCGCCGGTCGCGCGCCCGCCGTCGTCAGCATCCCCGGGTCGGGCACCGACATCGCGAAGAACTCGTTGCGCGGAGCCGAGAAGCGGATCCGCGACTCCGCCGTGGTGGCGGGGATTACGACGACGCGCGTGCTGCTCCGCCCCGCAGGGAACACGGGCTCGACCGTCATCCGCCCTGAGACGCACATCACGAAGAGGAGCCGGGTCGTCGGGGCGGGAGACGGCCACTGCATCTCGATCTCCGGGGAGGCGACGTGCCAGAACCGGATGTCACCGACCCGAGCGATCCGCGCCCTCAGCGGGGCGCCGTCGTCGACCCCGATCACCCTGGTGTCCACGCGGCGGAGGTACTCCCCGGTGACCTCGCACCCTTCGAGCGACCGGATGCTCGGAATCGGGAAGTGCACGCGGCGCACGGACGTGTTGCCGCTGCGGGCTGCGCTCGTGCTGGTGCCGGGCATCCGTGTGCTCCTTCCCCGTTGCTGCGGGCCGAGGATCGCCGGCGACGCCGACCGGAGGAGACCGGGGGCCGTGCGATGTCACGTCACACAGTAACGCCGGCAGAACCCGGATGGGGCTCCGGGTCCTGCCGACCGGCGACGGGTGGGGACCGCCGCCAGGGCCGGAGGGGACCGGCCTTTCCGCGCTGGGGGCGCGGATCCCGATTCCCCGCGAGAACCGCGGGAGATCGGGTACTTCATCCATCACACCAGGCGAGGCAGCGGCCGCGTCGGGTTCTGCGGGAACCGGCTGCCGCTCTTCGTTCTCCGGCAGCGGACGCCCGCGCGACGCCTCCCCTCGGCATCCGAAATAGAATCGACGAGGCGCCGCGACCCTGGCGCATCCCCCTTCCGACGTGCCCGCGATCCGGGCCGCGCACCCCTCCGAGGACCCACCATGTCCAGCGAACCCATCACCGTGTCCATCCGCCGCGAGGTCGACCCCGACCACGTCGCCGAAGCGACGGCCTGGGCGCAGACCGGTGTGAACCTCGCGCACAGATATCCGGGGTTCCTCGGGTCGGGCTGGGTGCGCGACGGCGAGGACTCGAACGTCTGGCACATGCTCTACCGCTTCGCCGACGAGGAGACCCTCGTCGCGTGGGAGCGCTCGGGGGAACGCGAGTGGTGGCGCTCGGCCGGGGAGGGCTTCGTGCGCAGCGAGCGCGCGAAGCGGCGCACCGGCATCGAGGGCTGGTTCGACGACCCGAGCACCGACACCATCACCATCCCCCGCGCCGACGGCACGACGGCGACCGTCTCGGTGGTGCGGACGCCGCCACGGTGGAAGCAGGCCGTGTCGATCTGGCTCGGGTTCTTCCCCGCGAACGTCGCCTTCGCCTACGCGCTCAGCCCGGTGCCGGGGTGGAACGAGCTGCCGATCTGGCTGCGAGTGCTGTGCACGACCGTCGTGCTCACGCCGATCATGACGTACTGGGTGCTGCCGTGGGTGACGAGGACGCTGCGGGGCTGGCTCGCACGCTGAGGCTCAGAAGCCGGAGACGGCGGCGCGCAGAGCAGCCTCGACCGTGGCCGCGTGCGGGGACAGCGCGCCGGGGCGACGCACCAGGAACAGGGTGTTGATGGGCGGATCGTCGGTCGGCCGGAGCACGATCAGTCGCCCGTCCGCGAGCTCGTCGGCGATCAGATAGCTCGGCAGCACCGTCACGCCCGCTCCCCCGACGGCGGCGGCGGCGAGCGCCCGCAGATCGGGCACGACCAGCGCCGGCTCGCGCTCCAGTCGGATGCCGAACACGTGCCGCCAGTACCGCCGCAGGATCGGCAGGTCGTGGGCGTAGGCGAGCAGCGGGATGTCTGCGAGCTCGGCGGCCGACAGTTCGGCGGAGGGAGCGATCCCGCGCGACGGCGACGCGACGAGGACGAACTCCTCGTCGCACAGCGCTGACGCCGCCACCGACCTCCCGCGAGGGCGCACGGCGGAGACGACGAGGTCGAGGGATCCTGTGCGCGCGGCGTCGAGGAGGTCGTCGGCCAGGCCCGCGGTGACGGAGAGACGGAGCCCCGCGGCGACGGCGGGCGCGAGCGCGGGGAGCGCCACTCTGGCGAGGAACTCAGCCGCCCCGCCGAGCCGCAGCACGGGCGCCGCGGCGGTCGAATCCTGCCCCACCGCTGCGGCGAGCGCGTCGAGCGGGGCCGCGAGCCGCGCGGCGAGCTCGTCGGCGCGAGGGGTCGGACGGATGCCGCGTGCGAAGCGCTCGAACAGGGGCTCTCCGGTGCTCCTCTCGAGGGCCTGGAGCTGAGCGGTCACCGTCGACTGCGCGAGTCCGAGCGTGCGCGCCGCGGCGGAGACCGAACCGGCCCGGTAGGCGGCGAGGAACGTGCGCCACAGCGGGAGGTCGCGCAGACCATCGACATTCCGATCGCTCATATCGAGAATGTATCGGAATCACGCACCATCGGCATCCGTTCCCCCTGATGCACCCCGATCACTTCGACCGCATTGGAGACACCATGTCCACCGTCCTCTTCGTCGTCACCGGCGCCCGCACCTGGACCCTCGCCGACGGCACCGCGCACCCCACCGGCTTCTGGGCCGAAGAGCTGCTGACGCCCTACCGCCTGCTCACCGCGGCCGGTCACTCCGTCGCGTTCGCGACCCCCGGCGGGGCGACGCCGGTCGCCGACGTGGCGAGCCTCGGAGAAGGCGATGTCGACGCTCTCGCCGCGATCCCCGGCCTCTCGTCCCCGCTGGTGCTCGCCGATGTCGAGCCCGCGGCCTACGACGCCGTCTACTACCCCGGAGGGCACGGGCCGATGCAGGACCTCGCGACCGACGCCGCCTCCGCCGCGCTGATCACGGCCACGGTGGCGGGCGGACGCCCGCTCGCGGCGGTGTGCCACGGGCTCGCGGCTCTGCTCCCCGCACGCACCGCCGACGGACGGCCGATCGTGGCCGGCCGTCGCATCACGGGGTTCTCCGACGAGGAGGAGCGCCTCGGCGGTCTCGCCGATCGCGCGCCCTTCCTGCTGGAGACCTCGCTGCGGAAGCTCGGGGCCGATGTCGACGTGGCGCAGCCTTGGAGCGATCACACCGTGGTCGACGGGCTCCTGATCACCGGGCAGAACCCGCAGTCATCGGCATCCGCCGCCGAGGCCCTGGTCTCAGCGCTGTCCTGACCGGCGCATTCGCGCCGGGTGCGTCACAGCGCGCGGATCCGCCAGGATGCCGCGTGCTCCGCGCCCGGCGCGAGCACGACGAGATCGACGCCAGAGGTGAAGGCGTCGGGCGGGCACGTCATCGGCTCGACCGCGAGGCCGATGCGATGGATGCCGTCGACGCCGGGGTTGTCTGCGGTGTGCACCTGCACCCACGGACAGCGCTCGTCCCAGGTCATCGCGACGCCCGTCCCGCCGGGTGCCGTCAGACGCACCTCGGCCACGCCGTCTGCACGGGTGAGGCCGGTGAACGCGTGGTCGATGAACACGTCGCCGATGGGCCGCGAGGCCCGGAAGTCCCACTCGGGGTGCGCGGACACGGGTTCCACGGCCACGGGGCTCAGCCGATCGGGCGTGACCGTGAGCACCTCGGACGCGGGAAGCGTCAGGGTCCACTCGTCGACGCTCCGCTCAGGGCCGGCCACGAGGTACGGGTGCGGACCGGTGCCCCAGGGGGCGGCATCCGTCCCGAGGTTGCGGGCGGTGACCGTCTGGGCGAGACCGTCGGCGTCGAGCCGGTACTCGACCTCGACCTCGACGCGGAACGGATAGCCGGACTGCGGTTCGATCACGGCGGCGAGCACGATGCGGTCGTCGAGCACGAGCCGGTCGGCGAACTCGGTCCAGCACAGCAGTCCGTGCAGCGCCTGCCCTCGCGACGGCTCCGTCAGCGGGAGCTGGTGCTCGACGCCGGCGAAGACGTAGCGTCCGTCGACGATGCGGTTCGGCCAGGGGGCGAGGGTCGCGCCGCGGTAGCCGGGGCGCACCTCGTCGGCCTCGAAGGGCACCACGAGGTCGCGCCCGTCCTTCTGCAGCGTTCGCAGGGATGCGCCGACGCTCGCGATCACGGCCTCGTATCCGCCGCTCGCGATGCGCAGCTGCCTGCCCGACCTCGGAATGCTCATCACGCCTCTATCTTCACAGGCCCTGCGCGAGGCGGTAGTACGCCTGGTTCCAGCGCACCTGCTTCTGGAACTCGGGAAGCGTGGTCTCCTCGTCGATAACGAGCAGCTCGACCTCGGCCATCTCGGCGAAGTCGCGGAACGCCTCGATCCCGACCGCCGTCGACATCACCGTGTGGTGCGCGGCACCGGCCGTGAGCCACGCGGCCGCGGAGGTCGTGAAGTCTGGCGCGGGCTTCCACACCGCGCGGCCCACCGGCAGCTTCGGCAGCGACGCTCGCGGCGGCACGTTCTCGACGACGTTCGCGGTGAGGCGGAACCGGTCGCGCATATCGCTGAGCGCCACCACGACGGCGGGTCCGGGGTCGGCGGTGAAGACCAGGCGCACCGGGTCGTCCTTGCCGCCGATGCCGAGGGGGTGGATCTCGAGCGTGGGCTTCGCGGTGGTCAGCGAAGGCGAGACCTCCAGCATGTGCGCGCCGAGGATCAGCTCGTCGCCGGGGGTCATGTCGTAGGTGTAGTCCTCCATGAGGCTCGCACCTCCGGGGAGGCCAGATCCCATCACGTTCGCGATGCGCACGAGCACGGCCGTCTTCCAGTCGCCCTCCGCGCCGAAGCCGTAGCCCTCGGCCATCAGACGCTGCACGGCGAGGCCGGGGAGCTGCGTCAGCGCACCCAGGTCCTCGAACGAGGTCGTGAAGGCGCCGAAGCCGCCCTCCTCCAGGAACGAGCGCAGGCCGATCTCGATCGCGGCGCCGTCGCGCAGCGAGGAGTGCCGGTCGCCGCCGCGACGCAGCTCGGGGGCGACCTCGTACAGCTCCTCGTACTCGGCGACCAGCGCGTCGATGTCGGACGCGGACGCCGCGGCCACGGCGTCCACCAGCTCGTTGACGCCCCACGTGTTGACCTGCACGCCGAAACGCAGCTCGGCCTCGGTCTTGTCGCCCTCGGTGACCGCGACGAAGCGCATGTTGTCGCCGAAGCGCGCCAGCTTCAGCGAACGCGCGGCGGCGAGACCGGCGGCGGCGCGCTGCCACGTGCCGAGCTCGCGGCGCACGCGCGGGTCGCTCGCGTGGCCGACGATCGTCTTGCGCGGCACGCCGAGCCTGGTCTGGATGTAGCCGAACTCGCGGTCGCCGTGCGCGGCCTGGTTCAGGTTCATGAAGTCGAAGTCGATGTCGGCCCACGGGAGCTCGACGTTGGCCTGGGTGTGCAGGTGCGCGAGCGGCTTCTGCAGCGCGTCGAGACCGGCGATCCACATCTTCGCGGGGCTGAACGTGTGCATCCACGCGATCAGTCCGATCACCCTGTCGTCGGCGTTCGCCTCGAGGGCGGTCCTCTTGATGGAGGCCGCGTCGGTGAGGACCGGCTTCCAGACGATCTTCACCGGAACCTCGCCCGCCTCGTCGAGGATGCGGGCGATCTCCTGCGACTGCTCCGCGACCTGCGCGAGAGTCTCGGGGCCGTAGAGGTGCTGGCTGCCGGTGAGGAACCAGACCTCGAAGCCGTCGAGGGAGGTGGTGAGCGTGGGCATTTCTGGCCTTTCTGTTTCCGTTCGTTGAGCGAGGAGCGAAGCGGCGAGACGAAACGTGGTGTCCGACGGGAAGCTGCGTTTCGTCTCGCTCCGCTCGCTCAAAGACCGGGAGGGAGTGCGGTGATGGCGGCGGACTCGATGGCGAGGCCGGCGCGGTAACGGTCGAGGTAGGCGGCGAAGCCCGCGACGTCCTCTGGATCGGGAGCGACGGTGCGGAGGGATGCCGTGGCGAACACGCTCTCGTCGAGATACGCGTCGAGGGCGAGGTCGTCGGCGTGAGCGAGGTACGACGCGAGCACCGCGATGCCCCACGCCCCGCCCTCGGAGGCGAGATCGCCCACGGCGACCGGGGCGCCGAGCGCGCCGGCGAGGAACCGCTGCGCGACGCCCGCGGTGCGGAACATGCCGCCGTGCGCGAACATCCGGTCGAGCCCGACGCCCTCGGCGGCGAGCACCTGCATGCCCAGCGCCAGGGTTCCGAACACGCCGTACAGCTGCGCGCGCATGAAGTTCGCGAGCGTGAAGGCGCTGTCCGGGGTGCGCACGACGAGCGGTCGGCCTGCGGTGAGCCCCGCCAGCGGCTCACCCGCCAGATGGTTGTAGGCGAGGATGCCGCCGGCATCCGCCTCCCCTCCGAGCGCCTCGCGGAAGAGCGCGTCGAACGCCGCATCGTCTCCGACGGGGTGGCCGGCGGATGCGGCGAAGCGGATGAAGAGCCCCGCCCAGGCCGCGAGCTCGCTGGCGCCGTTGTTGCAGTGCACCATCGCCACGGCGTCTCCGACCGGGGTCGTCACGAGATCGAGCTCGTGGTGCACCTCGGCGAGCGGACGCTCGAGGACGACCATCGCGAAGATGCTCGTACCCGCGCTGACGTTGCCCGTGCGCGGTGACACCGAGTTCGTGGCGACCATTCCCGTGCCCGCATCGCCCTCCGGCGGGCACAGCGGGATGCCGGCGGGCGTCGCACCCGTGGGGTCGAGCAGCAGCGCACCCTCTGCGGTGAGTGATCCGGCCGGGGCCCCCGCGGGGAGCACGGCCGGGAGCAGCGCGCCGAGCGCCGAGGGGAGGCGGTCGCCCGCGAGCGCGTCGTAGGCCTGCAGCATCCTCTCGTCGTAGCCGCCGGTCGCCGAGTCGATGGGGAACATGCCCGAGGCGTCGCCGACGCCCAGCACGCGGGCGCCCGTGAGCCGCCAGTGCACGTAGCCGGCGAGGGTCGTGATGAAGCCGATGCCCGGCACGTGGGGCTCGCCGTCGACGACCGCCTGATGCAGGTGCGCGATCGACCAGCGCAGCGGGATGTTGACCCCGAGCAGCGCGGTCAGCTCGGCCGCCGCCGCACCGGTGTTCGTGTTGCGCCACGTGCGGAACGGCACCAGCAGCTCGCCGTCCTCATCGAAGGCGAGGTAGCCGTGCATCATCGCCGAGACGCCGATCGCGCCGAAGGTCGCCGGTCGCACTCCGTAGCGGTCGTGGGCATCGGCCACGAGGTCGGCGAACGCCGACTGGAGCCCCGCCCACACCTCGTCGAGCCCGTACGTCCACAGTCCGTCCTCGAGCCGGTTCTCCCAGGAGAACGAGCCGGTGGCGAGCACCTCGGAGGCGTCGGCGCCGATCAGACACGCCTTGATGCGGGTGGAGCCGAACTCGATGCCGAGGCTCGTGCGTCCATGGGCGATGTCGTCGCGACCGCTCATCGGCGGGCGTCCGCGCTCTGGCCGTACACGTTCTGGTACCGGTCGTAGAGCCGGTCGATGGCCTCCTGCGGCAGCGGGATCAGCGGACCCGCCTCCCTGGCGTGGTGCACCGTGCGGGCGACGTCCTCGACCATGACGGCGGCCTTCACGGCATCCTTCGCGTCGACGCCGATCGTGAACGGGCCGTGGTTCTGCATGAGCACGGCACGGCTGCGGTGACCGCGGAGGGTCTCCACGATGCCGCGGCCGATGGAGTCGTCGCCGATGATCGCGAAGGGGCCGACCGGGATCGGCCCGCCGAACTCGTCGGCCATCGCCGTGATCACGCAGGGGATCTCCTCGCCGCGCGCAGCCCAGGCGACGGCGAACGTCGAGTGGGTGTGCACCACGCCGCCGATCTCCGGCATGTTCCGGTACACGTAGGCGTGCGCCGCCGTGTCGCTGGAGGGGCTCCGGTCGCTGCCGGGGGTGCCGGGCACGACCGTGCCGTCGAGGTCGCAGAGGATCATGTTCTCGGGCGTCAGGTCGTCGTAGGAGACGCCGGACGGCTTGATCACGAACAGGTCGGCGCCCGGGACCCTGCCCGACACGTTGCCGCCGGTCCAGACGATCAGGTCGTAGCGCACGAGCTCGGCGTGCAAGCGGGCGACGTCCGCACGGACGGCGCGGATGGACGCCTCGACCTCGGGGGTGAATGCGGTCATCGGCTATTCCTTCTTGCGGGTGACGGCGCGCTGCAGGAGCACGAAGATGAGGAGGATCGCGCCGGTGATGATCGTCGTCATCTCGGGCGGGATCTTGCCGTCGCGGGTGATGAGCACGTTCATGAGGCCGAGCACGAGCGCGCCGACCACCGAGCCGAGCACGTAGCCGTAGGCGCCGGTGAGCACGGTGCCGCCGATCACGGCCGCCGCGATCGCGTCGAGCTCCCAGCCGATGCCGGTGATGTTCTGCGCGGTGCCGAGACGCCCCGTGTAGAGCACGGCGGCGATGCCGGCGAGCGTGCCGCTGATCACGTACACGAGCACCTTGGTGCGCGGCACCGAGAGGCCCATGAGCGCCGCCGAGTTCTCGGAGCCGCCGATCGCGTACACGGTGCGGCCGGTGCGCGTGCGGTGCAGGACGAAGAACGCGACGACCACGACGAGCAGAGCCACGATCACGGCCGGGGTGATGACGAGGTCGTTGACCTTCGGCCCGTCGACGACCTTGATCTGCGTGCCGATCCAGCGCAGCGGGGAGTCCTCGCCGAGCCGCTCGGGGACCGTGCTGAGCAGTGACGCGAGACCGCGACCCAGGAACATCATCGCCAGCGTCGCGATGAACGGCTGCACGTTGAAGTACCGGATCAGGATGCCGGAGACCAGGCCGAACAGGGAGCCGGAGCCGATCATCACCACCAGCACGGCGAGCGGATGCCACCCCGCGTTCGACAGCATGACGCCGGCGACCGAGGAGAACGCGATGATCGACCCCACCGACAGGTCGATCCCGCCGGTGAGGATGACGAAGGTCAGCGCCACCGCGAGCACGATGAGGTGCGTGTTGTTGATGAGCAGGTTCGACAGCGTGTTGGCCTGCACGATGCGGCCGTACGCGATCTCCCCGTAGACGACCATCGCGATCAGGATGGCGACGGCGGCGACGGTGGGCAGGGTCGACGGGTTGGTCGACACGAGCCGGCGGATGCGGGTCATGACGCCGGTCGCGGCATCCGTGCGGGCCGGAGCCTCGGTCAGGACGGTCATGCCGTCACCTCCTCTTTGCGGGCTTCGACTCTCGGCGCGGTCGGGAACACGGCCTTCGGACGGCGCGTGAACCAGCCGCGCACGCGGTCGGACTGCAGCAGGCACAGGACGACGATCACGATCGCCTTGAAGGCGGGGGTGGCCGACGAGGAGATGCCGAGGAACACGACGGTCTTGTCGAGCGTCGCGATGAGCAGGGCGCCGACGAAGGCGCCGCTGAGCGAGAACTTGCCGCCGGCGAGCGAGGCCCCGCCGATCACGACCGCGAGGATCGCGTCGAGCTCCAGCTGGTACCCGGTGCGCGAGATGTCGACCGTCATGACGGTGCCGACGGACATGATGCCGGCGACCCCGGCGAGCAGACCGCTGAGGATGTACGTGGTCAGCAGGAGGCCGCGCGGCTTGATGCCGGCCATCCGGCTGGCCTTGGGGTTGATGCCGATCGCCTCGATCATGAGCCCGAGCGCGCTGCGCCGCACGACGGCGGCGACGACCAGCACGATCAGCACGGCGAACAGGAAGACCACGGGGATGCCGACGACGTAGCCGTTCGCGATCCAGCGGTACGGGTCGCTGGACGCGGCCGTGTTCTGGCCGCCCGTGATGACCTTCGCGATGCCGCGGCCCGCGAGCATGAGCACGAGGGTGGCGATGAACGGCTGGAGTCCGACGTAGGCGACGAGGATGCCGTTGACGGCGCCGAGGACGCCGGTGATCAGCAGCGTGAGCCCTATCGCGGCCAGTGCGACGCCGACGGAGGTGGAGTCTCCCGCCGCCTTCAGGAACTCCATCGACACGGCGCCGCCGACCGCCATGAGCGATCCGACGGAGAGGTCGATGCCCGCGGTGGCGATGACGAGAGACATGCCGAGCGCGATCATCATGACGGGGGCCGCGGCCTTGAGGATGTCGACCAGGTTGCCGACGAGGTTGCCGTTGTTCGGGTTGACCGAGATGGCGAGGTACGTGGGGTCCTTCAGCACGTTGAGCGCGAGCAGTGCCACGAGGGCGACGATCCCCCAGAACCACGGCTTGCGGATCACCTCCCTCAGCCAGGCGGTGGGGCGGGATGCTGCGGCGCTCATCGCGTCTCCTCTTCTGCGTCTGCGTCGACGGGCTGGGCTTCTCCGCCCGGCGCCTCGTCGAGGCTCTCCGCGGCGCTCTCCACGCCGTGGGCGGCGATCACGTCGACGACCGACTGGGCGGTGACGTCGGGGCCGTTCTGGATCTCGCCGATCTTCTGGTGGTCCTTGAGCACGACGATGCGCTCGGACAGGCGGACGACCTCCTCCAGCTCGGAGGAGATGAACACCACCGACATCCCCTCTTCGGCGAGCTGCGCCACGGCCTCCTGGATGTCGGCCTTGGCTCCGACGTCGATGCCGCGGGTGGGCTCGTCGAGGATCAGCAGCTCGGGCTCGGTGGCGAGCCAGCGGCCGAGGAGGACCTTCTGCTGGTTGCCTCCGGAGAGGTTCTTGATCGGGCGGTTCGGGTCGGCGGGGCGGACGTTGAGCTCGGCGATGTACCTGTCGACGATCTCGTCCTGCTCCTTCTTGGGGATCGGCCGCGCCCAGCCGCGCTCCGCCTGGAGGGCGAGGATCATGTTCTCGCGCACCGTGAGGTCGGCGATGATGCCCTCGTCGCGGCGGTTCTCGGTCGAGAACGCGATGCGCTTCGCGAGGGCGTCGGCCGGGGACTTGATGTCGCCGACGACGCCGTTCAGCTCGACCGTGCCCTCGTCGGCGCGATCGGCGCCGTAGAGCAGTCGGGCGAGCTCGGTGCGCCCTGAGCCCAGGAGGCCGGCGAAGCCGACGACCTCTCCACGGCGGATGTCGAGGTCGGTGGGCTGCACGGATCCGCGGCGTCCGAGTCCGCGGGCGGACACGACGGGGGCCTCATCGGCGGTGCGGGCGTCGGTGCGGCGGTTGCCGCCGAGCGCCGAGAGCGCGTCGAGGTCCTTGCCGATCATCTTCGAGATGAGGGCATGGCGGTCGAGCTCGCGCGTGAGGTACTCGCCGACGTACTGCCCGTTGCGCAGCACCGTGAGACGGTCGCTGATCGCGTAGATCTGGTCGAGGAAGTGCGAGACGAAGAGGATCGCGACGCCCTGGTCGCGAAGGGTCCGCATGACGCGGAAGAGGCCGTCGACCTCGGCGGCGTCGAGGCTCGAGGTGGGCTCGTCGAGGATGAGCACCTTGGCCTTGATGGCCATCGCCCGGCTGATCGCGACGAGCTGCTGCATCGCGATCGACAGGCTCGACAGCGGCTGATGGGTGTCGAGGTCCTCCAGGCCGAGACGGGTGAGGGCCTCGGTGGCCGCACGGTGGGTGGCGCGCCAGTTGATGCCGAAGGGGCCGCGCACCTCGTGCCCCAGCATGACGTTCTCGCCGATGGAGAGGTTCGTGACCAGGTTGACCTCCTGGTACACGGTCGAGATGCCCGCGGCCTGCGCGTCGCTCGTCCCGCGGAAGCTGCGCTCCTGGCCGGCGACGACGATCGAGCCGGAGTCGATGCCGTAGACGCCGGTGAGGGCCTTGATGAGGGTCGACTTGCCGGCGCCGTTCTCGCCCATCAGCGCGTGCACCTCGCCCTGGAAGAGCCGGAAGTCCACGCCGTCGAGCGCCTTCACGCCGGGGAACTCGATCGAGATCCCCCGCATCTGGACGATGGGCAGTTCTTCGTTCATTGCTCTGACTTCCGGTCTCTGTGTCTCTCTGCGGAGGGTGCCCGGGCGGCGCTCGGCGCGCCGCCCGGGCGGGTGGTTCAGTACTTGCGGTCGGGCAGAGCGGCCTTGGCGGCCTCGGCGGAGTCGAACGCCTTGCTCGGGACGACGATGTACGAGTCGACCTTGTCGCCGTCGAGCGCCTTCTTGACGACGTCGAGAGCGGTCTCGCCGAAGAGCGGGTTGTACTCGTGGACGTAGCTGAGCTTGCCGTCGGCGAGCGCCTGGATGGCGTTCTTGGTGCCGTCGATCGTCGCGATCTTGACGTCGGTGCCGACGGTCAGACCGGCCTCTTCGACCGCCTGGGATGCGCCGAGGCCCATCTCGTCGTTCTGGGCGAAGATGAACTGGATGTCGTTGTTGTTCGACTTGAGCAGGGTCTCCGTGACGCTCTTGCCCTCTTCGGTGGACCAGTTCGCGGTCTGCGCCGCGACCTTGACCAGCGAGGAGTCGCCGAGGCCCTCTTCGAAGCCCTTGTTGCGCTCGTTCACGACGCCGACGCCGGCCGGGCCCTCGAGGACGATGTAGTTGCCGCCGTCGGGGAACTCGGCTGCGGCCCAGGTGCCGACCTCCTTCGCGACCTCGACGTTGTCGGGCGCGATGCGGGTGACGTAGAGGCTGGTGTCGTCGGGCTCGATGCCGCGGTCGAGGAGGATGACAGGGATCTCCGCCTCCTGCGCGCGCTTGAGCGAGTCCTCCCAGCCGGTGGCCTCGGTGGCCGAGAGCAGGATGACGTCGACGCCCTCGTCGACGAACGACGTGAAGTTGTCGATCTGCGACTTCTGGTCGAGGTTCGCGGCCGGCGCGTACTTCAGGTCGTAGCCGGCATCCTCGGTGAAGGTGTCCTGGATGTTCTTCTCGTTGGCCTGACGCCAGCCGCCCTCGGGGCCGACGGCGACGAAGCCGACCGTGATGAGGTCGCCGGAGCCGGAGCCCGCGTCGGATCCGCCCTTGTCGTCCCCGCCGCCGCTGCAGCCCGTCAGGCCCAGCGCGAGAGCGCCGGCGACGCCGAGTCCGATCATTCCGAGCAGTCGCTTGGATGTAGCCATTGTTGTCTCCTCCTTGAGTGCCTCCGGCGGTTCGCCGTCGGGTAACGCGTCCGCCGTGGACGACGTGTGTGGTGCTGTGCTCACCCAATTGTGCGCGGTAACAAAACTTTGCGCAAGTCCGGATTCCCCGTCGTTACGCCGTCGTGACGAGAGGGGCGCCGAGGACGGTCTCCCGGCCTCGACGCCCCTCCGTCGGCGAGGGGTCAGCGCGCCGCGCCGCACCCGCCTGCCGGAAGGACGGTCTGCAGGGTGCGCTCATGGTGCACCCCGTCGACATCAGCCCTCAGCACGATCTGCGCGCTCCCCGCCGGGACGACGGCGAGCCTCGTCGACTGCGCTGCGGACGCGCTCGCCTGCGGGGAGAGCCCCGAGAACGCCCTCGAGCCGTACGGCGTCGTGACGGTCACGTCGGTCGCGACGTCTCCGGTGTTGGTCACCGTGAGGACGAGCTGCGCCTTGCCCGCCACGCAGCGCACACTGCCGACCAGCGTCGCATCGAGCGTCGGGCCGGCCCTGTCGACGAAGGCGATGTCGTAGGTGCGGGACGCGCCGGAGGGCGCCGTGACGAGCACCGTGGCGACCCCGGAGTCACCGGCCTGCGTGACCGCGACGGCAGCCGCGCCGTCGGTCGCGACCCCGCGCAGCACCGGACGCTGCTCGCCCGCGGGCCACGGCACCTCGTACGCGGTCGTCGCCGATGCGAAGCCCTGCAGCGGCACGCCGTCCAGGGTGATCGCGGAGAGCGTGTCCACCGAGGAGACGCCGGGGGCGGATGCCTGCAGCTCGACCTCCGACACGATCATGTGGGTGGCGGCGCGGGCGTTCATGACCACCCTCACGGCATCGGCCTGCACGGAGCCCAGCGGCACGTCGACCACAGGAGCGGAGCCGTCCGCCGGGACGGGGACGTCGACGAGGGACCCGACCGTCGTCCAGGCGCCGGCGCCGAGGCGGTACTGCACGGAGAGCGACTGCGGCCAGCTGTTCGACGAGCCGTCCTTGTAGAAGAAGATCCTGGCGCTCTGCATCGTCTCGGTGCGGGTCAGCGCGTAGGTCAGCGTGTCCTGCGTGTTCTTCGTGCCCGACCTCCAGTTCGACCATCCCTTGTCCGTGGTGAGGCCGTTCTTCGTGCGGTCGGCGCCGTAGCTGGAGCTCTCGGTGAAGGTCGCGGATGCCGTGCTCGCCGGGGCGACGTTCCGCGTCGACGGGACGGTCACGATCACCGACAGGGTCGCCGTGAGCGCTCCCCCGCCCGGCGCGCGTGCCGACCCCGGCACGGTGACGACGCCGGGAGTGGCGAACGAGGAGTCGGCGACTCCACTCCAGTCCCAGGTGACGTCGACGGGCAGCCGCTGGTCGGTGGCTCCGATCACGGCGGGCGCCGTCGCCGGCGCCGCGGCTCGCACCGAGGACAGCGGTGCACCCGCGTACGTCGTGACGGACACCGGATCGGTGATCGTCACGGACCCGACCTCGACGATCGCCGTGGCCGTGAAGGCCGCGCCGAAGAGGTCGACGCCCGTCCCGTCGATCGTCCTGGTGCCGGGCGCCGACCAGTCAGCCCCCGCCGTGTTCCACGTGACAGCGGCGGTGCGCTCGACACCACCCCGGTAGGTCAGCGCCACCGTGGAAGGAAGTGCCGGGGCCGTGCCCTGCACCGCACCCGTCGTGACCTTCTGCACCTCGACCAGTTCGGTGTCGGCGAGCGTCCAGCGCTGGTTCGCCCCGTCGTTCGAGGTCCACAGCCCCACGCTCGCGCCATCGGCGGAGCTCTGCCCGTTCACGTCGAGCACACGCTCGCCCGAGACGCTGAGCAGCGAGAACGTCGAGCCGTCGGCGGTGGACGAGATCCACTGCAGGGCGGGATCGGATGCCGCCTGCTCCGGCGTGGCGGAGACCACGGTCGCCCCTCCGCCGGACTCGGCGAGGAATCTGCCGTCACCCGACTGCAGGGCGAAGCGGTGCCGATCGGTCCCCTCTCCCGACAGGGTCCGCACGGTCCAGGTCTGGGCGGTCGCGGCATCCGCGGTGGTGGCGGGGGTGCGGATGACCGCCGCCGTGCCGTTCGCGGCGAGCGCCTTGCCGCTCTGCACGCCGAACAGCTGGTAGCTGTGGCCGTCGCGCAGCGAGGCGGCCTCGTCGGCGACGCCGGAGACCCCGGAGATCACGAGCGTCGTCACCGACTTCGCGGGGACGGTGATCTTCGCGGTGCGGGTGGCCGCGTCGACCGCGACGGGCGCTCCCGCCACGAGCGCGTTGCTCGTGGGGTTCGCGGCCGTCGACTGCGTGGTCACGATCGGCGTCACGGTCGCCCCTGCCGCCACGGCGCCGAAGCGCGAGAGGTCGAGCGTGAGCTCACGCGCCGAGGACTCCGTGTTCACGTGCACGAGGGTCGCGGCGTCGCCGGAGGCCGAGACGGCCGCGGTGGTCTGCGCGTCGCCCGACGGGATGAGGGCATCCCCCGGACGGATGTAGTGCGTGAAGTTGCGCACGGTGTTGAACTTCGCGTTGGTCTGCACGCGGCAGCTCGGGTCGGCCTCGCCGTCGGCGATGCGCCGCACGGAGTCGCCGTCGGCGTTGCAGTCGAAGTCGACGAACACCGATCCCCAGTTCTTGTTCTCGACCTTCTGCATGTTGTAGGTGTCTTCGACCGGCTGCCAGAACACCCAGGCGCTCGGCTCCAGCTCGCGCAGGTCGTCGACGATGCGACCGGCCATCCCGAGGCCGTTCTCGATGTTGGTGAGGTTGTAGCCGGTGCCGTCCCAGTCGCCCTCGACCTCGCTCATCCACAGCGGCTTGTCGGCGCTCTTCGCGATGTCCCTCACCACGAGCCGCCCTGAGGTGCCGTAGGTGTGTACGTTCAGCTGGTCGACCTCGGCCTTGGACTCGTCGCTCCACGCGTTCCAGTTGGTCGCGAAGATCGACGGGTTCGTCTCGTCCATCGCCGAGATCGGCACGTCGGTGGCGGTGCCGGGCTCCGCCAGGCGGTCGGCGAGGACCTTGATCATCGCGTCCTGGGCGGCCGGTCCGATGTGCGCGCCCTCCTGCCTGCTCGCCGAGGTGGGCCATCCGTCGGGTCCGAGAGTGGTGGACCAGTAGTTCGTGTTGGGCTCGTTGAACGGATCGAGGCTGGCGAAGTCGATGCCGTGCTCCTGCTCGAGGCGCTCGACGACCGTCACGAGGTAGTCCGCATACGCGTCCATGTCGGCGGCGGACAGCTGCTCCGCGTTGCCGTTGCCGATGCCGCCCGAGACGTAGCCGCTCTGGGTGAGGAAGTAGGGCGGCGAGTTGCTGAACGCCTCCCAGTGCGTGATGCGGTCCTTCAGGGCGTCGATCCACCAGCGCTGGGTCTCATCGGCGTCGAAGTCGTAGCTCGCCGGGTCGTCGCCGTCCCAGGCCGCACGGTACTCCGCGCGGTCGGCGTACGTCGAGCTCGCGAGATCGGGGTTCCACCAGCCCTCCACGGCGCCGCCGGGGCGCAGGTACCCCGGCACGTCGGTCGCGTTACCTCCGCCGATGTTGTACCGGGCGATGTTGAGGTTGAGCCCGTCCTCGCCGAAGACCTTGTCGAGCAGATCCTGCCGGACGTCGTCGGGGTAGCCGCCCGTCGCGTTCGCGAACCAGACGAGGCTGGTCCCCCATCCCTCGAACGGGGATGACGCGTAGCCGGGGTTGGGGGTGATGGTGAGCGGGATCGCAGCCGCCTGCGCCGCGGGGGCGCCGGTCACGAGCGCGCCGGCGCCGAGGGCGCAGATCCCGAGCGCGGCAATGGTTCTCTTCGACTTCATCGTCTGTCCTCAGAGTATGTGTTGACGTCAACAGTGAGCGGTAACAGCGAGCATAGGGACACCCCGCTCCCACGTCAACAGGCGCGTCACCTTAGGGGACGCCCCGGGCCGTCGCCGAATGGCCGCGCCGCGATCCGGCGCCTCGATGAGCGCGAGAGGAGTCGGCTCAGCTCCGCGGAGCGGCGGTCGACGCGCGCAGCTTGAGCTCGGGCTGGATCAGCTCGCGCTCCTCCGTCTCGCCGCCCTCGATCGCCGAGAGCAGCTCTCCGATGACGAGCCTGCCGAGCAGCGTGAAGTCCTGACGAACCGTCGTGAGCGGGGGCAGGTAGTGCCGAGCATCCGGCACGTCGTCGAAGCCGACGACGCTCACGTCGTCTGGCACCCGGATGCCACGCTCGGCGAGGCCGTGCATGAGCCCGAGGGCCATCTGGTCGTTCGCGACGAAGACGGCCGTGGCGTCGCCGAGCTCGACGCTCGTGCCGAACGCGTACCCCGAATCCGACGACCAGTCGCCGATCATCGGCTCGGCCACGGGAAGACCGGCCTCCTCGAGCACCGCGCGCCAGGCCTCGGTCCGCGCCTTGGCGTCGAACCAGTCCGGCGGACCGGCGACGTGCAGGATCGAGCGGTGTCCGAGATCGATCAGGTGGCGCACCGCCGCCGTCGCGCCCGCGCGCTGATCGACGGATGCCGTGTGCATCTCCTCATCGGGCTCCTCCTTGACGACCAGCGTCGGCACGCCGATCGACTGACGTCGCAGCAGGTCGAGGGACGAGGCGCGGGGGGCGATGACGCACAGGGCGTCGACGCCCTGGGTGATGAGCTCCATCACCCCGGCGTCGACGCGGCGGTCCTCCCCGTCACCCACGGAGAACGAGCTCACTGCGTAGCCGTACTCGCGCGCGGCGACCTCGATCGCGCGCAGGGTGCTGCTGGGTCCGAAGTAGCCGGGGTTGTCGATCAGGGCGCCGATGCGCATGGTGCGGTTGGTGGCGAGGGCCCTGGCGATCGAGCTGCGCGTGTAGCTCATCTCGGCGATCGCGTTCATCACCTTCTCCCGCGTGGATGCGCGGATGTTCGGGTGCCCGTTGAGCACGCGCGAGACGGTCATGTGCGACACTCCGGCGCGATCCGCCACATCGTAGATGCTCGGCTTGCGCGGCCCGCCTCCGTCTGTGCTCACGCTTTCCCCCTGACCATGTGACCGGCAACAACACGACATTACTGCGCGGGGCACAGAAACACGGAGTTTCCGCCCGCGGGTCACCCCGCGGGCGGAAACTCCGTCGGTCCTGCCGGTGTCAGCCGCAGCTGCGCGCGACGTACCCGGCGGTCGCCGCGACCGAGCGCCCGTCGACGGTCGCGGTGACCGACACCGTCCCGGCGGGGATGCCGGCGAGACGGGTCGACAGCGTCTGCGAGGTCGACGCGTCGACGGCCACGGATTCGACCGCCCGCGTGCCGTAGGCCGTGGCGAGTTCGAGGGCGACGGGGGTCTCCCCCGTGTTCTTCACCTGCACGACGAGCGTCACCTTGCCTGCGGTGCACCGCGTGGTCGCCACCACCGACACCTCCGGCATCGGCGCCTGCGGTTCGATCAGCTGCGGAGCGACGCTCTCCAGCGTCGGCACCACCGCCGTGATCAGGCCGTCGGCTCCGAACTCCACCCTGTCGATCGTGGTCTCACGGTTGTTGCCGTTTCCGCCGGGGATGGCGAAGCGATGATAGGCGATGTACCAGTCGTCGGTCCCCGGCACGTTGATGATCGAGCTGTGGCCTGGGCCCTTGATGCCGAGGGAGAGGTCCTTCTGCAGGATCACCCCGCGGTACGTCCACGGTCCGGTCATGCTCGTCGCCGTGGCGTAGCCGACGCGGTAGTTCTCCGAGCCGGTGTCGTCGATCGCGTACGTCAGGTGGTACAGACCGTTGCGGTAGTTGAAGAAGACGCCCTCGCGGAAGTCCGTCAGTCCGCTGATCCGCTGATAGGTGCCGGCCTTGATGGAGATCATGTCGTCGTTCAGCTCGGCGAGCACCGGGGAGCCGTTGCCCCATCCGAGGTACCACTTGCCCGTCACGGGGTCGTGGAACGCCGCGGGGTCGATGGCCTGCCCCGAGGTGACGGCCTCGTTGTTGAGGATCATCGCCTGCGGCTGCGCGACGAACGGCCCGTACGGGCTGTCGGCGACGGCGACGCCGATCGTCTTGCGGTTCAGGGCCGCGTTGTGGCCGCTGAAGTAGAAGTAGTACTTCCCCTCCCGCTCGATGATCGTCGGAGCCCACGCGTTGCCCGTGGCCCACGGCACGTCGCCGTTCGCCCCGTCGAGAGTGAGGAACGGCTCGTCGGAGCGTGTCCAGTCGACCAGGTTCTTCGAGCTCCAGACGTAGAACTCCTTGCCGCCCCAGCCGGCGTAGCCGTCGGAGGTGGCGTAGATGAAGTACGTGTCGCCGAACACCGCGATGTTCGGGTCGGCGTACAGCCCCGGCAGCACCGGGCTGTTCACGACGGTCGCCGTGATCGTCCACGTCGTGGTCGCACCCCCTGGTGCGGTGAGCGTGTACGTCTTCGGCGTGCGCAGGTCGACGACCGTGCCGGATGCCGGAGACACCGTCACCCCGGCCGCCGTGCCGAACGTCGGGGCGAGGGCGGCGAGGTCCGTCCCCTTGACGACCGGAAGGGTGGCGGTGTGCGCGGTTCCGTCGACCAGCGGCGCGACCTTGAGGGCGGCGGGGTCGGCGAGGGACACGTTGATGAGCTGATCGGTGACCCCCGCGTTCCCGAGGATCTCGGTGTCGCTCAGCGCGCGGTTGTAGATGCGCACGTCGTCGAACCATCCCTTGAAGTACTCGTCGGCCCCGTAGAAGGATCTGCCGAGGTAGCCGGAGAGGTTCGAGCCGAGCTGCTGCACGGTCGCCCCGAGCGTCGAGTTCTCGCCCAGCTTGACCCCGTCGGAGTACACCTTCATCGTCGTTCCGTCGAAGACCACGTCGATCCGGTGCCACTGCCCGGCCGAGACCGTCCCGGTGACGGCCGACTCGTTCTGCCAGGAGCTCTGGGTGATGGCGCTGCGGACGTCTCCTCCGCGGACGCGGAGGAAGTGGTACCTGGTGGTGTCCGCCCCCATCGCGAAGGTGAAGAAGTTGCCGCTGGTCTTCTCCGACTTCACGTCCATCGACACCGTCATGGTGCTGCGGCCGTCGAAGAAGCCCGTGGGGAAGGCGGCGTATCCGCCGGAGCTGCCGTCCAGGCGGAGCGCCTTGCCCTTGACGGCATCCGTCGCCACCGCCGCGGTGCCGAAGGCGGTGAGGTCCGCCGTCCCGGCGGAGTCCTTCAGGGTGCCGTCGTCGAAGGTGTACTCCGCGATGGGCTGCTCCTGCGGCTCCTCCGGCTCGACGCGATCGGGGCCGTAGGCCGCGAGCAGCCTCTCCTCCTCGGCATGTGAGAGGCGGATGACGGAGCCGTGACGGAACTTCTGGTCGAAGGAGTACTGGTTCGCGCCGGCGCCGCTGCTCAGCTGGGTGAACTGCAGGCTCGCGAGCGTGTCGGCGGTGTGGCCGTAGTACGCGTTCTGATCGCCCATGACCGACCAGCGCCCGTCGGGCAGCTGATAGACCGTGAGCCCCTCCATCGACGCCCGCAGGCCGTGGGACGCCGCCTGCCCCGAGGCGATCACGGTGGTCCACGGGCCGTCGAGACTCGTGGCCGTGTCGACCACGGTGTTCCAGTCCGAGGTGGAGAACCGGTAGTAGGTGTCGCCCTCCTTGGCGATCGTGGAGTCGATGATGTTCGGTCCTGTCGCACCGTCGCCGCGGTCGTTCAGGGAGGCCCAGATCTCGGGCTCGGTGAAGGTCACGAAGTCCCGGGTCTTGGTGAGGTAGACGCGCAGCGCCCAGTCGTTCGTGCCGTCGTCGCGCTGATCGCGGGCAGACCAGTACACGTAGTACTCGCCTGTGGCGTCGTTGTAGATCGCCTCCGGCGCCCAGACGCACCCCGCCTTGTCGAAGCCGGCGAAGACGATGCGCTGATCGCTCCAGGTGACGAGGTCGGTCGACTCCCAGACGACGATGCTCTGGCTCGCGGTGAGCTGGTTCCAGCCCGAGCCGCCCGCGCCGCCGCCCTCGGCGTGCAGATCGGTGCCGATGATCCAGTACTTGTCGCCCTCGGGAGCGCGCACCAGGTGCGGATCGCGCACGCCGAGGTCACCCGCGAGGTTCGCGAGGATGGACTTGTCGTCGTTCAGCTTCGACCAGTGCAGGCCGTCGTCGCTGTGACCGAAGAAGATCTTCTCGTAGCCGCCCTCCGTCGCGAAGTGCGTCCAGAGATAGCCCGCCGTGTAGTCCCGGTCGAGCACTGCGGGGGCCGCGGTGACGGTCACCGCGAGCGAGCGCTGCGCCGTCGTCCCCGGCACCGTCGCGGTGAGGGTGACCGCGGTGTCGGCGCTCCCCCTGGTCACGACGCCCGGCGCCCTGCCGTCCTGCGCGGTCGTGGAGATGACGCCCTGAGGCGACGCGGACCACACGATGCTGCTGCCGTTGACCGCGCCCGTCGACGGGAGGGTGATGTTGCCGCGGATGTCGTCGGCGTTCGGGATCGTGATGCCGTCGAGGTCCGCCTGAGCGAGGGCGTCGCCGCCGGGCAGGGGGAGCACCGTGGCGTCGAACGTGCGCGTCGTGGTGGAGGCCCCGCGGACCACCGTCGCGGTGAGGACGACGTGCGCCGACGCGCTGCCGGCCGCCGGGCGGGTGACGACGCCGCTCGCGCTGATGCGCGCGGCGTCGCTCGACGCCCACGAGATCGTCGACCCGTTCGCCCCCGTGCTCGGAAGAGCCAGGTCGGCTGCGACCTGCGAGAGGTCGCCGAGGGAGAGCCCCGCGGCATCCCGCTGCATCCTGATCGCGTCGGTGGGGACGAGAGCGGCGACATCTCCCGCGCTCAGCGCGCTGCTGTAGATGCGCACGTCGCGGAGGCTGCCCGCGAGGGTCCTGTCGGCGTTGTACACCGATCGACCGAGGTAGTTCGCGGTCGTCACGCCGCCCCCGATCGCCGCGGGGGTCAGCGTCACCGCGGTGTTCTGCGCCACCTGCACCCCGTCGAGGTAGATGCGGGCGGTGTCGGTGGCGTCGTCGAGCGTGTAGGTCAGGGTCTTCCAGACGTCGCGCTGCAGGTTCGCGCCGGATCCGCCGACCGTCTGCTCCGTCGACCAGTTGCCGCTCGCGATGGAGGCCTTGTACGGGTTGCCCGTGGAGTAGAGGTAGCCGTTGCCGACCCCGGAGGCGTCGGTGTTGCCGAAGCCGTAGATGAAGTACGGGGTCGCCTGGGCCTGCCGCACCAGGACCTCCGCGCTCACCGTGATCGAGGTGAGTCCGGCGAGGAGGTTGTCGGGGAGCTTCACATGGTCGTCGACCCCGTCGAGGCGGACGCCCTCTCCCCCCGCGAGCGTCGGCGCGCCGACGTAGGTCGCGTTCCGACCGGAACCGGAGGCGTCGGCCGCGACGGTGCCCGTCGTCTCGCTGAGCGGGTAGTAGGCGACGAGGGTGTCGGCCGCGGATGCCGGCGAGGCGGCGACCACGGCGCCGCCGATGCCGAGAACGAGGGTCGCCAGGCCTGCGACGGCCCTGGCGGCGAAGCGTTGCGTCATTGCATCTCCTTCTGTGCGGCCGTCGTCGGCCATGGTCTACGGGGCGGTCGGCGTCGGCCGCCCCCTGTGAGGTCAGTCGCCGTGACGGCGACGGCGGACGAGGAGTCGAGCGATGAGGAGGGCGATGCCGATCCCGACGAGCAGCGCGCCGACGAGCAGGATCGCGCCGGGCACGTCGGCGCCGGTGCCGGGGAGCTGACCGCCGACGCAGACGCCGACGCAGTCGAGCGGAGAGATGTCGACGTGGATCTGCACGCCGCGCACGCCGTCGGCTGCGGAGTCACCCTCGGCGTCGACGGCCGCTGCGGCGCCCGCGACCCCGGCGAGGATCGATGCGATCACCGCACGGCCTCTTCTCGGCGGGCCTCGTCGAGTGCCTCTTCGCGTCCGCGCTCCCGCGCGGTGCTGAGGAGCGCCTCCATGCGGCGCCGGGAGCGGATGCGGTTCCAGAGGAGCGCGAGGATCAGCAGGGCCGCACCGGCCAGGAGGCCGAGCTGCGGCCATGGCATCGCCCAGACCGTGACGGACGTGGTCGAGGCGTCGACCGCGAGGGGGTCGCCGGCGAGCGTCGACGACGACGGGGTGATCCGCAGGTCTCCGCCGACGGCGACGAGCGGCCACACGTCCGGCACCGTGATCGTGAAGGTGCGGCTCTCGCCGGGAAGGATCTCCTGGCGGCGCTCCCCCTCGGCGGGGAACGCGATGGTCTGTCCGGCGATGCTGAGCTCGCCCGCGGCATCCAGTCGGGTGTTGCCGGTGTTGGCCACGTCGAACGACACGGTGGCCGACCCCGCTCTGAACGGATTCCAGGTCATCTCGTAGTCGGCGCTGAGGTTGCGGACCGCGAACGCCGGGGCGATCTCGCCGGTGACGCGGGTCATCACCTTGATCCCGACGCGGCTCTCGACGCCGACCCCGGTGCCGCCGGCGTCGTCCCTCTGGATCGACAGCACGGATGCTGCGACTCCCGCCGCGTGGTCGCCGGGTTCGGCGTTGTCGGGCACCGCGACCGTGAACGGCACCACGACGGCGCCGCCCGCGGGGACGGAGACCTCGTCGGGGAGCGAGATCCAGGTGCCGGCGGCCACGGACTCCTGGTCGGAGGGCAGCATGTCGAACCGGCCGGCGGGCGTGTAGTAGCCGTCTGCCGCGGCGAGGTGGAAGACGACGTCGGCCGAGCCGAGGTTGCGCACGACGATGTGGTCGTCGACGCTCTCGCCGGGGTCGAGCTCATGCTCGACCGAGGTGCGGCCGTCAGGACCCGATTCGTCCGCCGGTGACACCGACCACGAGACCGCGTCGCTCGGCGCCTCCTCGGCCTGGGCGACCGAGGGGACTCCGAGCACGCCGAACGCGGCCACGAGGACGGCGGCGCACAGTGCGAGCGGGGTGGGGGTGGGAGAGGTCATGGCGTCACCGGCAGACGATGGGGGGGATCAGTACGCGTCTTCGAAGAGGGACAGCGTGAGCAGCGAGGTGTACGACCCGGGTGCCACGGTGACCGGGGTCTTCAGCACGAGGTTGGCGTTCGCGGTCCACTGCCCGGAGACGGCCTTGGCGTCGGCGGAATCGAGAGCCAGGTAGAGCAGCTCCTGACCGGCGAGGCCGACCGCGTTCTGACCAGAGTCGAGCGAGGTGTCGACGACGTCGCCGGGTGCGACCTCGCCGTCGTTGGCCGTGACGACGGCCGGAGCCCAGCCGAGGTGGTCGGGGGTGATGTTCGGCTGGCCGGCGGTGCCGACGAAGTCCCCTGCCTGACCGACGACGTACCAGGCGACCCCGGCAGGGACGTCGGTGCGGGTGTCGGTGACGGTCACGTTCGGCAGAGCGCCGGTGAACTGGCGGAAGGATGCCGTCGTCCCGCTCTCGGTGAGAGTGGTCTCGGTGTTCGCGACGGTGAGGCTGAGCGCGCCGTTCGCGGTGGGGGCGATGTCGACCTTGACGTCGACGCCGTCGGTGTCCTCGGCGTCGGGGAACTCGGCGAAGGCGGCCGAGCCGACGCCGACGAGCAGCAGCCCGCCCAGGATTCCGGCTGCGCAGCGTGCTGCGGTGCCCTTCTTCATCATCTTCGTTTCTCCAGTTCCTCGGCCGGCGGATGCCGCACCGAATCGGCGATCAGCCGAGGAGCTGTCGGGTGCGCTCCTCGGATTCGGGCAGGAACTGCATGGGCGTCCTTGCCGCTTCCACTCCCAGCAGTGGGCGTGGCGTCTACCGATCACTGTCTGTTACCGGTAACGGGCCGACTGTAGCATACGGCCGCGCGTGCACGCCAGCATCGGATTCCACGGTCGCAACCATTTCACCGACCCCTGTCTTTTCGGTGTTGTGTCCGCTAACATTCCCCGAGGAAGCCCACCCGAGGGCTCACCAGGCGCAGCCGGAGCCCTGCCACACGCCCGTCAACGACGACAAGGAGTACCGCCCATGAGCGCACCCACCCGACCACCTCGACGCCGCCGGATGCTCGCCGCCGGCGTGATCGGCTCGCTGGCGGCATCCGTCTGCGCGTTCGCCCCCTCGGCGGCGTTCGCGGCCGACGTGCCCGCACCGGCCGCGCACTACGACATGTCGCACTCTGGTCAGGCGCTGATCGACGTGTCGGGCAACGGCCGCAACGCCGCGCTCACCGGATTCACCGACGCGTCGTTCGTCGACGCGTCGGGCGACGCCGTGCTGAGGTTCAAGAAGGACGGGTACGCGAGCCTCCCCCAGGGGCTCGTCACCGGCGCCGACAACGACTTCACCGTCGAGTACACCGTGGCGACGCAGACCGCGACCAACCAGTTCGGATGGGTCATCGGCGACGGCGTCGGCGCGTGGAACACCACCCAGCTCGGCAACCACGTGTTCGTCAACCCCCGCTCCGCGGAGGGCTCCTACGCGAACCAGGTGCTCTCCGGCATCCGCGTGAAGTCGGGAAGCAGCAACGGCGAGGTGCGCCTGCCCGCCGGCGGCGGCCTGAACCCCGGCTTCACCACCCTCACCATGGTCGGCAGCGGCAGCACGCTCACCCTGTACCGCGACGGCCAGGTCATCTCGACCGCCACGCACGCGTACAACCTCAGCTCGATCGTCCCCACAGGCAGCACGCTCGGCTACCTCGGACGCTCGCTCTACACGGGCGACGCGCTGCTGCAGGCCGACGTCACCGACGTGAAGTTCTGGGACACCTCGCTCACGGCCGCGCAGGTCGCGGCGAGCATGCCCACGTCCGGCCAGAAGGCCGCCACCACGCAGGGCCTGCTCCGCTCCGATCTGCTGCCGATCATCGTCGGCGCGAACAGCTCCCTCGACGCCGTGCGCAGCAACCTCGTGCTCCCGGCATCCTCCAACGGCGTCGCGCTCACCTGGTCGTCCTCGGCCCCCTCGGTGATCTCGAACACCGGCGTGGTGTCCCGCTCCGTCACCTCCGACACCGCCGTGACCCTCACCGCGACCCCCGCCCAGGGCTCGCCGATCACGTTCTCCGTGACCGTCGCCGCGGCATCCGCCTCCGCCGACCTCGATGCGCTCTCGATCGCCCCGCGCACCACCGAGAATCTCCCGCTCGTCACGAAGGGCGCCGTCGACGGATCGACCATCACGTGGACGTCGTCCGACGCCGCCCTGGTCACCCCCACCGACCCCGCCTACGCGGCCCCCGCCGTCGGCATGGCCGACCCGTACCGCGGCGGCGGCCTCGTCGAGCGCCCCGCCTACGGCGCCGGCGACCGCGAGGTCACCCTGACCGCGCACGCGACCCTGAACGGCACGACCGTGCAGCGCGAGTTCGCCGTGACGGTCGCCGAGCACGGCCGCACCGCACCGGATGCCGGCTACGCCAGCGCCTACTTCAAGTCCGACAGCGACGAGAAGATCTACCAGGCGGCGACCAGCGGAAACGACTTCTTCACGTTCTCCCCCGTCAACGGCGGCAACCCCGTGATCGCCTCCACCGCCGACACCAAGGGTCTGCGCGACCCGTACATCCTGCGCTCGCACGACGGCGACAAGTACTACATGATCGCCACCGACCTCTGCATCGGCTGCGGCACCGGCTGGGGCCCCGCGCAGTCGCAGGGCAGCCTCAAGGTCGAGGTCTGGGAATCGACCGACCTCGTGCACTGGGACCGCACCAACGGCGAGAACACCGGCATCACGATCAACCAGCCCGAGGCCGGCATGACCTGGGCCCCCGAGGCGTACTGGGACGACGACCTGCAGTCCTACGTCGTGTTCTTCGCCTCGCGCCTGTACTCCGACGCCTCCCACACGAACACGGACAAGCTCTACGCCCGCATGTTCGCCGTGCTCACCCGCGACTTCCAGACGTTCACCTCGCCGCCCGCGAGCTGGCAGGACACCGGGTACGCGCGCATCGACTCGACCGTCACGAAGATCGGCGACTACTACTACCGCTTCACGAAGAACGAGGAGTCCGGCGCCGCCGGCACCCTCGAGGCGGGCAAGGACATCTTCCTGGAGCGCTCGAAGGTCCTCACCGCGCCGACCACCTCGTCGAGCTGGAGCGCCGACCCGACCCAGACCTGGCAGCTCACCGACACCCGCATGACGAGCCTCGAGACCGGACAGGCCGGAGAGGGCCCCGAGATCATCAAGCTCAACGAGGGCGACCCGAACAACGCGAGCGGCGACGGCTACGTCTTCCTCGTCGACAACTACGGCGCCGGCGGCTACCGCGCGTTCGTGACCACGGGCGACGAGATCGCCTCGAGCAGCCAGTCGAACCGCCTCTCGCAGCGGTCCACCTGGAACGTGCGACCCCAGGGCGGACTCCCCGCGAGCCCGCGGCACGGCGCGTTCGTCAGCGTCCCGCAGACCGTGCTCACCGCGATGCACGACTGGACGTCGATCGCGGCCGTCTCCTCGTCGACGGCTCTCACGGTGAACGGTCGGCAGGCGACGGCATCCGTCACCGCCGCAGACGGCGGAGACGTCGCCGGCGCCGTGACCTTCGCCGGCGGCTCCTGGAGCACCACGGTCGCGCTGAGCGACGGCACGGCGACGGTCACCGTGCCCGCCGGGGTGACCAGCGTCACCGCGACGTACGACGGCTACCGCGACGGGCTCGTCTCGACCTCCGCCTCGGCCGCCGCCCCCGTGGACGGCCTGACGATCACCGCGAACGCCACGCTCCGCTGCGTCGCCGGCAAGGCGCAGGTCGTCGTCGCCGTGCACAACGCCTCGGCGGTCCGCGCCGACGTGACCGTCGCGACCCCGTACGGCTCGAAGACGGTCTCGCTCGCGGCGGGCGCCTCGACGTCGGCGTCGTTCGCGAGCCGCCTGGCCACGGTCCCCGCCGGAACGGTCGCCGTGACCGCCACGGGCGCGGACGGGCAGACCTACGGAGCCACCACCCCCACCCCCGCCGGCGCCTGCGGCTGATCGGAGAAGAGAACATGACGACCCTGCTCTCCAGGAGCATCAGGAAGACGGCGGCCATCGCCGCCGCCACGGCGACCATCGTGGCGATCGGAGCGGTGTCCACGCACACCGCCTCGGTCGCCGCGGGCGGTCCCGCACCGCTCATCCACTACACGTTCGACTCCGCCGCCGGCGGCACCGTCGGCGACGCATCGGGCAACGGCTACGACGGCGTGATCAAGCAGACCGGCGCCACCGTGCAGAACGGGCAGCTCACGCTGCCCGGAGGCGCCAGGGCCACCGCGGGCTATCTCGAGATCCCGACGGCCGGGCTCGTCGGGGCGCAGCAGCTGACCGTGTCGACCTGGCTCACCGGCCGGTCGGGGGCCGCCAACACCGCGGCGGCCTTCATCGGCGCCCCCGTCGCCTCCGGTGCGAGCTACTCCAGCGGATACTGGCTGCTGAACCCGACGAATCCGAACGGCTACGTGAAGTCGGTCGTGACGAACGCGACGAACGCCTCGGCGCCCTGGGGCACCGAGGTTGGAGCCGGCGCCACGAACGCGGCGAGCAGCGGCATCCGCACACCCTCGGGCCCTGCGCTGTACACGACCGTGATCGACGGCGCCGCCGGCACGCTCACGACGTACGTCAACGGCGCGCAGATCTCGTCCGTGCCGATCGCGCGCTCCGTGGCGTCGTTCGGCTCGTCGCTCGTGTCGTACCTCGGCCGTTCGACGTACAACGACAACGGGTGGGCGGGCGATGTCGACGACTTCGCCGTCTACTCCACCGCTCTCAGCGCGGCGCAGGTGCAGCAGGTCTTCTCCGACCAGGCGCTCGACCGGGCCGTCGCAGCGGTCTCGGTGCCTGGCACGGCGACCGCGTCCTTCACCCTGCCGACGAGCAGCAGCGGTGTGGCGATCTCGTGGGCGTCCGACGACGCCGCCGTGCAGGTGTCGGGCGGATCCGCCACCGTGACGCGACCGGCTCCGGGCTCAGCCGATGCCGTCGCCACCCTCACCGCGACCTTCACGCTGGGCGGGGCCACGACGACCCGCACGTTCTCCGTGACGGTCCCGGCCGAGCTGTCGGCGCAGGCGAAGGCGGATGCCGACATCGCCGCCGTCTCGATCGCCGGTCAGGACGACGTCCGCACGTCGTTCTCGGTTCCGACGAGCGGGGCCCACGGATCGACCCTGGACTGGACCGTCGTGTCCGGTGGCGCCGCGGCGACCCTCCGCGAGGGCGTCAAGGCCGGCGTCGCGACCGTGTCGATCACGCGCCCCGCAGCCGATGCCGCCGCCGCGACCGTCGTGCTGTCCGCGACGGCGACGAGCGGAGCAGCCACCGCGAGCCGCCAGTTCACGCTGACCGTGCGCCCGCAGCCGGCGGACGCCGGAGACCCCGAGGCGTACGTGTGGGCGTTCTTCACGGGTGAGGGGGCGGGCGCCGAGCGCGTCAGCCTCGCCGCCTCGAAGGGCGACGACGCGCTGCGCTGGAACACCCTGAACGACGGGGAGCCGATCTTCGCGTCCTCGCAGGGCACGCAGGGCCTGCGCGATCCGTTCATCATCCGCTCGCACGAGGGCGACAAGTTCTACATGCTCGCCACCGACCTGAAGATCGACGGCCTCGCCGGCGGCTTCACGACCGCGCAGATCTCCGGGTCGCTGTTCATCGAGGTGTGGGAGTCCACCGACCTCGTGAACTGGTCGGCGCAGCGCCACGTGCAGGTGTCGTCTGCCTACGCCGGCAACACCTGGGCACCCGAGGCGTACTGGGACGACGAGCTCGGCCGCTACGTGGTCTTCTGGGCGTCGAACCTGTACCCGACGACCGACGCCGCGAGCCGCACAGCGGTGACCTACAACCGAATGATGTACGCGACCACCGACGACTTCGTGACCTTCTCGGAGCCGCAGGTGTGGTCGGACGTGCCGCGTGGCACGGGCAAGGGCCTGATCGACTCCACGGTCGCGAAGCAGGACGGCGTGTACTACCGCTTCACGAAGGACGAGGCGTCGATGACCCTCCGCGAGGAGAAGTCGACCGACCTGCTCGCCACCATCACCGGTGCGCTGCCCGGAGCCTCCGGCGCCGCAGACCAGTGGACGTTGGTCAAGGAGCAGATCGCGACCGGACTGCCGAACGGCGAGCCGGGAGGCACGTACTCCAGCGGCGAGGGACCGAGCATCTTCCCCGCCAACCCGGGAGACGTGAACGGCTTCGAGTGGTATCTGTTCATCGATCAGCCGAACTACCACGGCGGGCCGAACCACTACATCCCGTTCGGGTCGGACGACATCGCGAACGGATCGTCGTGGCAGCCGCTCGGGTCCATCCTGCGCGCGAACCTGCCGCAGAACAGCGACGGAGGAAAGCCGCGCCACGGCACGGTGATCCCGGTCACCCGCGCCGAGTACCAGACGGTGCTCGAGGGCTTCGCGCCGGAGATCGCGGTGACCGAGGTCGCCCCGATCACGGCATCCACCACCGCCGGTCGCGCACCCTCGCTGCCGAAGGCCGTGCTGACGACCGCGAGCGGCGCGACCTCCACGGTCGACGTCGCCTGGGCGGGAGTGGACCCGGCCGACTACGCGTCCCCCGGCGCCTTCACGGTGCGCGGCATCGCGCAGGACGATTCGCGGATGCCGGTCACGGCCACCGTCACGGTCACGCCGGGCGTCGGTCTCGACGTGTCGTCCCGCTGCGTCGCCGGCAAGGTCGTCGTGACCGCGAAGGTGACGAACGCGGCGGCCTCCCCCGTCGAGGTCGCCCTGGCCTCGCCCTACGGCGAGCGCATCGTGGACGTCGCCGGAGGCAAGAGCACGACCGTGACCTACACGACCAGGGCGGCCTCGATCGCGGCCGGTCAGGTGCAGGCCTCGGTCGGCGGCGTCGCCGCGGCATCCGCCTCGTTCGCCGGGCGCACCTGCTGACGCCGTCCTGATCCACCCGTTCCGGTCGCGAACCCGGTCGAGGAGCATCGTCTCCTGCGACCGGGTTCGCGACCGGAGCGGGTCTGAACGTACTGCTCCACGGGCGACCCGACCGATGTGGACTGCGTGTACGCCAGCCCGACCAGGCAGTTCGACGGAGATGACGACGGGGCGACCCTGGACTGGACGGTCACCTGAGCGGAAGCCGCCCCGCCGCTCTCGCTACGCCGTGGCGGTCGCGTTCAGCGCGACCATCCAGCCGATGCCGAACGCGTCGGTGAGCATGCCGAAACGGCCGCCCCACGGCGGCGTCTCGAACGGCACCGTGATCGTGCCGGTCGCGGCGAGCGCGTTCCAGATGCTCTCCAGGCGCGCTTCGTCATCGCCGCTGACCGACACCGAGATGCCCGCCGGGGCGGCGTACGGCATGTGGCTGGGGGTGTCGGCGCCCATCAGGGTGAGGCCGTCGGGCGTCTCCAGCTGAGCGTGCATGACGAGGTGCTTCTCGTTCGGGAGCAGACCCATGTCGTAGTTCTCGAACGTGTCGATGCGCAGCTCTCCGCCGAGAGCGCTCTGGTAGAAGGTCATCGCCTCGCGGGCGTTCTGGTGGAAGGAGATGTAGGGGTTGAGCGTGGTCACGTGATTCTCCGATGATGGGTCGCCTGCACCGAGGATCGAGGCGCGGTGCAGGGCAGCGATCTTTCTGCGCCTTCACCAGATGAGACTCCTCGACGCGCGATTGATGACGCGAAACGGTCCTTCCCGCGGTGCGGGCCGAATGGGGACCTCGGGCATGCGACAGGATGGCCCCATGCCCCTGCACGACGACGAGCTGCTCATCGAGACCGAGACGGCAGCCGCGCTGATCCACGAGCAGTTCCCGCGGTGGCGTGACCAGTCGGTGCGCCGCATCGCCGTCGCCGGCACCGTGAACGCGATCTTCCGCATCGGAGACGGCGCCGCGGCGCGCTTCCCGCTCGTCGCCGCCGACCCCGAGGAGACGACGGCGGCCCTGGCCGCGGAGTCCGCCGCGATGCACGAGCTCGCCGCGCACGCCACCGTGCCGACCCCGGTCCCCCTCGCGATCGGCGCCCCCGGACGCGGCTACCCGCTGCCCTGGTCGATCCAGACCTGGATCCCCGGCGAGGTCGCGTCCCCGGATGCCGCGGCGCACTCCCCCGTGTTCGCCCGCGACCTCGCGGCGCTCGTCTCCGCCCTCCGCAGCGCCGACACGAGGGGCCGCGTCTTCTCCGGGAATGGACGCGGCGGCCACCTCCCCGACTCCGACGACTGGCTCGACCTCTGCTTCCGTGAGAGCGAGGGGCTCCTCGCGGTCGACGAACTGCGCGCGCTGTGGCGAGACCTGCGGGTGCTCCCCTCGTCCGGCCCCGATGTGATGTCGCACGGCGACCTGATCCCGGCGAACCTGCTCCTCGACGGCGAGCGGCTGGGCGGCGTGCTCGACGGAGGCGGCTTCGCCCCGGCCGACCCCGCGCTCGACCTCGTCTCCGGCTGGCATCTCCTGGACGCCGATGCCAGAGCGGTGTTCCGCGAGGCGCTGCGCAGCGCGGACCCGTCGGCGTCGAGGGACGAGGAGCTCGTGTGGCGGCGGGGAGCCGCCTGGGCGCTGCAGCAGGCGATGGGTCTGGTCTGGTACTACCGCGAGTCGCACCCGACGATGAGCGAGCTCGGCCGCCGCACGCTGTCGCGCATCCTCGCGGCGCCGGAGCTGCGGCGCGCGCTCTGAGACGCTCCGCTCACAGCCCGAGGCGCTCCAGGTACGGACCCACGAGACGGCGATCCGGGTCGTAGGCGGCGGCCAGGGCCGCGAAGTCGTCCCACCGCGGGTAACGAGCCCGCGCCTCGGCCGCGTCGAGCGTGAAGACCTTGCCCCAGTGCGGGCGGGCGGAGGCGGGCAGCGCCGCCTCGATCACGGGGAGCAGCGCGCGCACGGCCTCCTCTTCCGGCTTCCACGTGAAGTGGATGCCGACGGCATCCGTCCCGAACGACGAGCTCAGCCACAGCTCGTCGGCACGTACCGTGCGGATCTCGGTGACCAGCAGCAGCGGGGCGATGCGGTCGGCGAGCGCGCGCACGGCGGAGATCGCGGCGACCGCATCCGCTCGCGCGACGAGGAACTCGCTCTGGATCTCCGCTCCGGCGGAGGGCGTGAACTCCAGCCGGAAGTGCGGCAGCCGCTGGAACCACGGACCGGCGACGCCCTCCTGCGCGGTGCAGGCCGCGGGGTCCACGCCGAGGATCGGATGCCGTTCGCCGTCGGCGGCCTCGGCGCCGAGCGCGGCGGCGAGACCCTCCCGCGACGACTGCTGGCTGCGGGCCTCGGCCCTCGACGCAGGGACGCGCTGCTTGATCCAGATCTGGTCGGCGACGTCGGTGCGCTGCCAGGTCGTGAAGATGCTCACGCTGGTGCCCGCGCCGGTGACGGCGTCGAGATCGGCGAGGATCGCCTCCCACGACGGATGCTCGTACACGTGCTGGGCGACCTGATAGGTCGGCTCTACGTCGAGCGTCAGGTCGATGACGGCGCCCAGCGCCCCGAGCGACACGACGGCCCCGTCGAAGCCCTCGTCGCCCCGAGTCAGCTCCACGATCTCCCCCGCCGGGGTCATGATCGTG
This sequence comes from Microbacterium sp. LWH10-1.2, assembly GCF_038397765.1. NCBI lineage: Bacteria > Bacillati > Actinomycetota > Actinomycetes > Micrococcales > Microbacteriaceae > Microbacterium > Microbacterium sp. LWH10-1.2. The sequence goes on along the minus strand of NZ_CP151638.1, from coordinate 14,411 downwards.
AGCCCGCTGACGGCGCTCGCGAGGGAGCCGATCGCGTCGCCGGAGCCGTGGGTGCCCGTCGCGACCGCGCCGGCGACGGAGATGTGGGGCAGGGAGGCGAGGTTCGCGAGGGCGAGACCCTGCTCCTCCAGGACGGGAGCGAGGTCGCCGTAGCGGAGGGCCCCCGACACGCGCACGGCGTCGCGCTGCGGAGAGACCTCGATGCGGCGAGGCATCCGGTCGAGCGCGATCAGCACGCCGTCGGTGTCGGCGATGTCGGTGAAGCAGTGGCGGGAGCCGAGCATCCGCACGGGACCGCCGCGCCCGAGCAGATCGCGCAGCTCGTCGACCGACTCCGGATGCTCGACGGACGACGCCCGGTACACGACGTTGCCCGCCCAGTTGCGCTCGGTGCTCATGGCGTCATCGTAGCCTCCACGCGGAGGATTACATCGATGCAGCTCGGCGGAGCAAGGACCGGAGGATAGGCTGACCGGATGACAGCGATGCTGCCGCCGCGCGCCACCATGAAGGACGTCGCCGCTCTCGCCGGCGTGTCGATCAAGACGGTGTCGAACGTCGTGACGGGCGCCGTCGCCGTCCGCGAGGAGACGCGCACGAGGGTCGAGTCGGCGATGGCGCAGCTCGACTTCGTGCCGAACCTCAGCGCCCGCGGACTGCGCAAGGGCCGCTCGGGGATCATCGCCGTCGCCCTCCCCGACCTCGCCAGCGCGTTCTCCGCCGAGCTCGTGCAGCACATCGTCGAGGCCGCCCACGAGAGGGGGCTCGCCGTGCAGATCGAGGAGACCGCGTCGGTGCCGGAGCGGGAGAAGGAGCTCGTCTCCCGGGCTCGCGCCCGCCTCGTCGACGGTCTGATCCTCAACCCCATCCGGCTGGAGGACAGCGTCCTGAAGTACGCCGATCGACTGCCGCCCCTCGTGGTGATCGGCGAGGTCGAGCAGAACAGGGCCGACCACGTCAGGATCGACAGCCGCCGTGCCGCGGCGGACGCGACCAGGCACGTGCTGTCCCGCGGGGCCACGCGGATCGCGGTGGTCGGCGCCGACGACGACCCGACCGCGGCCACCGCGACGAGCCGCCTCCGACTGGAGGGCGTGCACGACGCCCTCCGCGAGGCGGGCATCGCCCGCGACCCCGCCCTCGAGATCAACCCTCTCCACTGGGCCGCGACCGGAGGGGCCGACGCCGTGCGGACGCTCTACGAACGCCGCGTCGCGTTCGACGCGATCGTCGCGTTCACCGATGCCCTCGCGCTCGGCGCGCTGCACGCCCTGCACGAACGCGGCGTGAGCGTGCCGGGCGACGTGATCGTGACCGGCTTCGACGACATCGAGTTCTCGCGGTTCGCCTCCCCCGCCCTCACGACGATCGCGTTCGAGCGCCGAGCCGTCGCCGACGCCGCGCTCGGACTCCTCGAGTCCCGCATCGACGACCGCGGCGCCGCCCCTCGGGGGGTCACCCTGCCGCACCGGCTGGAAGAGCGCGCGAGTACGCAGGGCCGTCCTCGCGGCTACCGTCCCTGACGGGTGCGGACGGATGCCGACGGCATCCTTGCTCCTCGATTACATCGATGTAATGATGGAGATCCGCGCCGTTCCCGTTCGGCGTCGGACTCGGATCCAAGGAGAGCGATGACCCAGGCCCGCATCACCGTCGACCGCGACTTCACGATCGGCGACGTCCCCCGGAGACTCTTCGGGTCGTTCGTCGAGCACATGGGACGCTGCGTCTACACCGGCATCTACGAGCCCGGGCACCCGCTGGCCGACGAGCGCGGCTTCCGCACGGACGTGCTCGCCCTCGTGAAGGAGATGGGCCCCACCGTGGTGCGCTATCCCGGCGGCAACTTCGTCTCCGGCTACCGCTGGGAAGACGGGGTGGGCCCGGTGGCCGACCGCCCCGTGCGCATCGACGGCGCCTGGCACACGATCGAGACGAACGCCTTCGGTCTGCACGAGTTCATGGACTGGGCGAAGGAGGCGGGCGCCGAGGTCATGGAGGCCGTCAACCTCGGCACCCGCGGTGTCGAGGAGGCCCGCGCCCTCGTCGAGTACGCCAACCACCCCGGCGGCACGTACTGGTCGGACCTCCGTCGGAGGAACGGCGCCGAGCAGCCGTTCGACATCACGCTCTGGTGCCTGGGCAACGAGCTCGACGGACCGTGGCAGATCGGCGGCAAGACCGCGGCCGAGTACGGCCGGCTGGCGCAGGAGTCCGCGAAGGCCATGAAGCTGGTCGACCCGACGATCGAGCTCGTCGCCGTGGGCTCGTCCAGTCGCTCCATGCCGACGTTCGGCTCCTGGGAGCACACCGTGCTCACCCACGCGTACGACGAGGTCGACTACATCTCGATGCACGCCTACTACCAGGAGCACGACGAGGATGCCGCGTCCTTCCTCGCCGAGTCCGTCGACATGGACGCGTTCATCGAGGGCGTCATCGCCACGGTGGACGCGGTCAAGGCCGCCGGAAAGCACACGAAGCAGGTCGACATCTCGTTCGACGAGTGGAACGTGTGGGATCAGGTGCGGTACAACGAGGTCGAGGCGGCCGAGATCGCCGCGGCCGGGTGGCGGCAGCACCCGCGGATCATCGAGGACACCTACTCGGTGACGGATGCCGTCGTCGTCGGCACCCTGCTGAACAGCCTCCTGCGGCACGGCGATCGCGTGAAGATCGCCAACCAGGCCCAGCTCGTCAACGTGATCGCGCCGATCAGGGCGGAGGAGAACGGCCCGGCCTGGCGCCAGACCAGCTTCTGGCCCTTCGAGCGCATGGCGCGCCTCGCGAAGGGCCGCATCCTGCGCCTCGCCGTGACCGCCTCGCAGATCGAGACGAAGCGCTACGGCGGCGTGGACTCCATCGATGCCGCCGGCACCTGGGACGAGGAGTCCGGGAAGCTCGTGGTGTTCGTCGCCAACCGCTCGCTGGAGGAGCAGAACGACCTCACGATCGGCCTGCACGGCCTGGGCGACGTGCGCCTGCGCCAGGCCGAGACACTGACGGTGCCGGAGGGCGGCGACCGCCGCACCGCGAACCTCGAGACCACCCCCGACGCCGTGCATATGGTGCCGCTCGCGGCCGCAGAGGTCGTCGGCGACGCCGTGCGCGCGACCCTCCCCCCGCTGTCGTGGTCGGTCATCGAGCTCGACGTGGCGCGCGCCTGACGCCTCCTGAGCGCCGAGACCCACTGAGAACGCCGAGACCCACCCCCGCACACGTCGGCGGGGGTGGGTCTCGGCGTTGATGATGGGTCTCGGCGCTGGCCGGAACGGGGTCCCTGAGCCTGCCGAAGGGCCCGGAGGACTCAGCCTGCGGCCTCCTCCGGACGATCGAGCACGTCGATCGCCGCGGTGTCGGGCTCGTACTCGTCGATGTGGCGCTCGTCGTGACCGTCGTACAGCGACAGCGGACGGATCAGCGCGTTCGACGACTGCTGCTCGATGATGTGCGCGGTCCATCCGGTGATGCGCGCCGCCACGAACAGCGGAGTGAAGGTGAGCGTGTCGAAGCCGATGAGGTTGTACGCCGGACCCGAGGGGTAGTCGAGGTTCGGGTAGATGCCCTTTCGTCCGACGAACTCGCTCTCGAGCCTGTCGTACAGCTCGCCGACGGCCGGCTTGTCGTAGTGCGCGACGAGCGAGTCCAGCGCAGCCTTCATGGTCGGCACGCGGGAGTCGCCCCGCTTGTACACGCGGTGTCCGAAGCCCATGATCTTGCGCTTCTCGGCGAGCGCGGCATCGAGCCAGCCCTCGACCTGGTCAGCCGTGCCGATCTCGTCGAAGATGTGCATGACGGCCTCGTTCGCCCCGCCGTGCAGCGGACCCTTGAGCGCGCCGATCGCCCCGACGACCGCCGAGTACAGGTCGCTGAGAGTCGACGTGATCACGCGGGCCGTGAACGTGGAGGCGTTGAAGGAGTGCTCCGCGTAGAGGATCATCGAGCGGTTGAACGCGTCGACGACCACCGGGTCGGGCTCCTCGCCGAACGTGAGCCAGAGGAAGTTCGCGGCGTAGTCGAGGTCGTCGCGGGACTCGACGGGGCCGAGTCCCCGGCGACGTCGCTGCCCGTACGACACGATCGCGGGGAGCGCGGCGAACAGCGTGAGGCTGCGTTCCTGGTTCTCCTCCGGCGTGCCGACGGCATCCAGCACGTTGGCGATGCCCGCGGTCTCGATCGCGCCGATCACGCTCACGGCGGTGCGCACCTCGTCCATCGGATGCGAGTCCAGCGGCAGCCGGTCGATCGCGTCCTTGACCTCGGGAGAGAGCGCGCGGTGCTGCCGCTCGGTCAGCCGGAACGCGGCCAGCTCCTCTGGCGTGGGCAGCTCGCCGTGCCACAGCAGGTACGCCACGGCCTCGAACGATTGCGTCGCCGCCAGTTCCTGCACGGGGTAGCCGCGGTAGAGCAGGCTGTTCGTCTCGGGGTTGACCTTCGAGATCGCCGTCGTGTCGACGACGACGCCTGCGAGGCCCTTCTTGATGTCCGGCTCGGTCATGGTCACTCCTTCGTGGGTTACCGCTCGAGTGTGAAGTTGAAGACGCCGGAGTCGAAGTGGTTGTACGACTCGTAGTCGATCAGATCGTAGAGATCGGCGCGGTGCTGCATCTCTCCGAGCTTCGAGGTCAGGTGCCCCTCGTCGTTCAGCGTATCCAGTGCGCGCCCTGCAGCGCCCATCGCGATGCGCAGCAGCGACACCGGCCAGATGACGAGGTTCACCCCGGCATCCCGCAGCTGGTCCGTGGAGAACAGCTCGGACTTGCCGAACTCGGTCATGTTGGCGAGGATCGGCACGTCCACCGCGTTCGCGATCGCCTCGAACTCCTCCAGCGTGCGCATGGCCTCGGGGAAGATCGCGTCGGCCCCGGCATCCACCAGCGCCTTCGCCCTGTCGATCGCGGCATCCAGCCCCTCGATGGCCCGGATGTCGGTGCGCGCCATGATGAGGAAGTTCTCGTCGCGACGCGCGTCGGCCGCCGCGCGGATGCGCTTGATCGCGGTGTCCTCGTCGACGACGCTCTTGCCGTCGAGGTGGCCGCAGCGCTTGGGGTTGATCTGGTCCTCGATGTGGGTGCCCGCGAGCCCCGCATCCTCGAGCTCCTGGATCGTGCGGGCGACGTTCATCGGCTCGCCGAACCCGGTGTCGGCGTCGACGATCGCGGGGAGGTCGGTCATGCGGGCGATCTGCTTCGCCCGTCCCGCGACCTCGGTGAGGGTCGTGAGCCCGATGTCGGGCAGGCCGAGGTCGGCGGAGAGGACGGCGCCGGAGATGTAGACGCCGTCGAAGCCCTTCTGCTCGATGAGACGGGCGCTCAACGGGTTGAATGCCCCGGGGAAGCGCAGCAGCTCACCGCTCGCGAGCCGCTCCCGGAACAGCCGCCGCTTCTCGGCCGGGGTGACGGTGGAGTACAGCATCAGAACAGCCCCTTCGGGGCGTCGGCGGCCTCGAGCAGGCCGGGCCTGGCGATGATCGAGAGCTCGCCGACCTCTGCGGCCGTGAGCTCGGGAAGACGCTGCACGAGCTCCAGGAAGCGCTCGATCTCGGCGGGCTCCAGCACCGGCTCCGCCAGCAGCCGGAACTTCGCGATGTAGTTCTCCCGCACGAACGGACGGGCGCCGAGCGGATGCGCGTCGGCGACGGCGATCTCGTCCACCACGGTCGAGCCGTCGGTCAGGCGGATCTCGACGCGACCGCCGAACGCCTTCTCGTCGGGGTCCTCGGAGTGGTAGCGGCGCGTCCACTCGGCATCCTCCGCCGTGGTGACCTTGTGCCACAGCGCGACCGTGTCGGCGCGGCCGGCGCGCTCGGGGGCGTAGGAGTCGACGTGGTGCCATCCGCCGTCCTGCAGCGCGACCGCGAAGATGTACGGGATCGAGTGGTCGAGCGTCTCGCGCGACGCCGTCGGGTCGTACTTCTGCGGGTCGTTCGCCCCGGAGCCGATCACGTTGTGCGTGTGGTGGCTGGTGTGGATGACGATCGACTCCACGTTCGCGGGGTCGGCCAGCTCCGGGCGGGCGTTGTGGAGCCGGCGCGCCAGATCGATCAGCGCCTGCGCCTGGTACTCGGCCGAGTGCTCCTTCGTGTAGGAGTCGAGGATCGCCCGCTTGGGCTCGCCCGGTGCCGGCAGCGGCACCTCGTACGTGGCATCCTTGCCGTCGAGCATCCAGGCGATCACGCCGTCTTCACCCTCGTAGATCGGGGCGGGGCTGGTCTGTCCGCGCATCGCACGGTCGACCGCCTCGACGGCCATCTTGCCCGCGAAGGCCGGGGCGTGCGCCTTCCACGTGGAGATCTCGCCCTTGCGGCTCTGCCGGGTGGCGGTGGTCGTGTGCAGCGCCTGGCCGACGGCCTGGTAGATCGTCTCGGCGTCGAGGCCGAGCAGGGTGCCGATGCCGGCGGCGGCCGACGGGCCGAGGTGCGCGACGTGGTCGATCTTGTGCTTGTGCAGGCAGATCGCGCGCACGAGGTCCATCTGGATCTCGTAGCCCGTCGCGATGCCGCGCACGAGCGCTCGGCCATCTGCGCCGACGTGCTGTGCGACCGCGAGGATCGGCGGGATGTTGTCGCCGGGATGCGAGTACTCCGCAGCCAGGAACGTGTCGTGGTAGTCGAGCTCGCGCACGGCCACGCCGTTCGCCCACGCCGCCCACTCGGGGCTGGTGCGGTGGTCGAGAGCGGCGCCGAAGACCGTCGCTCCGACCCCGCCGGTCGAGACGGGGTGGGTGAACGCCTGCGCGCGGGCGGCGTTGATCGGAGGACGGGTGAGGGATGCCGCCGCCACGGAGGCGTTGTCGATGATGCGGTTGATGATCATGTCGACGACGGCGGGCTCGACCTCGACCCGGTCGGTGGCGACCTCGGCGATCTTCCAGGCGAGCTGGTCCTCGCGGGCGAGGTTCTCTTCGCTGCGGTGGACGCGGACGTGGTGGGTGACGGTCATTTCACACCTTCTGGGTTGGCTGTCAGGGAGTCGAGGATGCCGGTGAGCGCGTTGTGCAGGTGCACGTGCGTCGCGTGGGCGGCGAGGTCGCCGTCGCGGGCGGCGAGCGCCTGGGCGATCGTGCGGTGTTCAGACGCGGATGCCGCGAGCCGTTCCGGCTTGTCTCGCGCCATGCGCCGCACCCGGACGAGGTGGGTGCGCACGGTGCGCAGAGCCGAGGCGATGTAGTCGTTGGCCACGGCCTCGTCGAGGGCCGCATCGAAGCGCGCGATCAGGGCGTAGTACGCGTCGCGCCCCGCGTCAGCCGTCAGGTCGACGTGCGCGAACTCCTCGGCGAGCGCCGCGAACAGAGCGGCGTCGCCGCGGGAGGCGGCGAGACGGGCGGAGGTCTCCTCCAGCGCGCGGCGGATCTCGAACAGGGCGCGGATGTCGTCGGCGTCGAGATCTGCGACGACCGTGACGCGCGGTGACTGCTGCACGACGAGCCCGTCGGCGGCGAGCCGGCGCAGCGCCTCGCGCATCGGGGTCCGACTGATGCCGAGACGTTCCGCCTGCTCGACCTCGCCCAGCACGACGCCTGCGGCGAGTGCGCCGGACTGGATGCCGTCGAGCAGATGCGCGTAGGCGCGGTCGCTCGCTGTGGTCCGTTCCGCGGCAAGGGTCATGCCCTCAGTGTATACATAAACCGGTACGGTTGGCCATGAGAGGTGGCCTCACCCGCAAGAGGTATACATAAGCTCCGCGCCGGCACCCACTCGCACGGAGTCGGCGCCTCGTGCCGCTACTCGCGCTCGGCAGCGACGACAGGGGCCGCATCCGCAGGCGCCACAGAGGCAGGCACCACAGACACAGGAGCCCCCTCCACGGGGAGCGGCTCGACGAACTGTTCGGCGACGGCATCCGTCGCGGGCTCGCCGAGCTTGACGATGATGACCCCGGCGAGCACGAGCGCGCCTCCCATCGCCTGAACCGGGCCGGGGACCTGACCGAGCATCAGCGCGCTGAAGACCATCGCGGCGACGACCTCGGACAGTGCGATGAACGACGCCAGGCGGGAGCCGAGCATCCGGGTCGAGACGATGCCGAGGATGTACGCGAGCGCGGTCGCGATGACACCCATCGCCAGCACGGGGACGAACCACGGCACCGTGATGACGCTGTACTCCACGTCAGCCGTGGTCCACGCGATGGGGAGCACCCCCACGGCGCCAGCGACGGTGAGGCCGATCGCGCCGATGAGGAGCCCGAGCCCCGCCAGCGCGATCGGCGGCAGGCCCGTGTCGGCGCGCGCCGACAGCACGAAGTAGGTCGCGGCGCCGATCATCGCTCCGAGCGCGAACAGGATGCCGCCGAGGTTCACCTGCGCGCCGGTGAGGACGTCGAGCATGAGCACGAGTCCGATGAAGGCGATCGCGGCGCCGAGGAGGCTGCGGCGCGTGGGCTTCTCTCCCCTGCGGATCCAGAGCCAGAAGACGACGGCGATGGGAGCGGTGTACTCGATGAGCAGGGCGATGCCGACATCCATCACGGCGACCGCCTGGAAGTAGCAGAGCTGTGCGGCGGTCACGGCGAGGAAGCCGTAGACGAGGACCATTCCCGCGTGGCGGCGGACGAGGCCCCACTTGCCGCGCAGCGCCAGGAGCGTGGGCACCAGCAGCACCAGGGCGGCCACCCACATGCGCACGGTGACGGCGGCCCCCGGGGTCCAGCCCGCATCGATGAGGCCGCGGGCGAAGATGCCGGACATGCCGAACGAGACCGCGGCGCCGAGCGCGAAGAGCAGGCCGGCGTTCGACCTGCGGGGCGCGGTCACCCGCGCGATGTCATCAGCTACTGCGCTCATGACATGTGACGCTACTCCTGCGCGATGTAACATGTCAACATGATCTTCACCTATGACACGGAGGACGCCCTGCGCGCGGCCGTGTGGCTGGTCAACACGGCGGAGGATCCGGAGTCGATGGCTGATGCCGCCGACGAGGAGGCCTTCCTCGGCGCCTTCCCCTACACCGGCAGGATCGATCGCGACGACGCCGAGGCCGCGTCTCTCCGCGCCCTCCGCCCCGGCCTGCGCGAGATGCTGCTGGCTCCGCGCGACGAGATGGCCGAGCGGGTCAACGACGCCCTCGCGTCGGTCACCCTGGCCCCGCGCCTCACACGGCACGGGGAGCTGGACTGGCACCTGCACGCGATCGTCGACGACGCGCCTCTCTCCGACCGCGTGCTCGTGGAGACCGCGATGGCACTGATCGACGTCATCCGCGCCGACGAGGGCTCACGCATCTCGGTATGCGCCGACGACACGTGCGACGCTCTCGCCCTCGACCTCTCGCGCAACCGCTCGAAGCGCTACTGCTCGACCACGTGCGCCAACCGCAATGCGGTGGCCGCCTACCGCGCCCGCCGCTCGGAGCCCTGACCCCACCCCCACCCCGGTCGTTGAGCGAGCGCAGCGAGACGAAACGCCCCACCCCCACCCCGGTCGTTGAGCGAGCGCAGCGAGACGAAACGCCCCACCGACACGCACGACCAGAACCCCGTCGCCTACACCGCGTTTCGTCTCGTCGCTGCGCTCCTCGCTCAACGACCCGAGAGAGAAGCCGCTGCGCTCCTCGCTCAACGACCCGGTGGCGGAACCGATCGCCGACAACAAACGCTTCACACTCTTCACAAACTTCTGAAACCGGCGTAGCGTGCCGCTCATGGACACAGTGATCCGCACGAGCGGCCTCACCAAGCACTACGGCCGCGTGCACGCTCTCGACGGCCTCGACCTCTCCGTCACCGCGGGCCAGGTGCACGGCTTCCTCGGCCCGAACGGCGCGGGCAAGACGACCACCATCCGCATCCTCCTCGGCCTCGCGCGCAAGACCGGGGGCACGGCATCCGTCCTCGGAAGCGACCCCTGGCGGGACGCGACCGACCTGCACCGCCGCATCGCCTACGTGCCTGGTGACGTCAGCGTGTGGCCCAATCTCTCGGGCGGCGAGGCCATCGACCTGCTCAGCCGCCTGCGCGGCGCCGACACCCGCGGTGCCGTCTACCGGAGCGAGCGCGAGCGCCTCGAGACCGCGTTCCAGTTCGACCCGCGCAAGAAGGGTCGCGCATACTCCAAGGGCAACCGGCAGAAGGTGGCGCTGATCTCGGCGTTCACCGTGCCGGCCGACCTGTACATCCTCGACGAGCCGACGAGCGGCCTCGACCCCCTGATGGAGGTCGTGTTCCGCGAGGAGGTCGCCAGAGTGCGGGATGCCGGTGCGACCGTGCTGCTGTCGAGCCACATCCTGTCGGAGGTCGAGCTGCTGTGCGACCGCGTCTCGATCATCCGCGCGGGGCGCGTGGTGGAGTCCGGAACGCTGGCGGAGCTGCGTCATCTCACCCGCACCGAGGTGTCGTTCACAGCGACGGATGCCGCGGCGGCCGACGGCATCCCCGCCGCCCATGACCCGTCGTTCGCCGACGGTCGCGCGAGGTTCACGGTCGACAGCGATGACGTCGCATCCGTCCTCCCCGTGCTCGCCCAGCGGGTGGTCACCGGTCTGCGCATCGAGCCGCCGTCTCTGGAGGAGCTGTTCCTCCGCCACTACGGAGACGACGTGACGGATGCCGCGGGCGACGCGGATGCCGCGGCCCCGGCCCGTACCCGGAGGAGCGCGCGATCATGATCCCCCTCCTCCGCCAGCGCCTGCGCCGGGACTGGCTGCAGCTGACGCTGTGGATCCTCGGCGCGGTCCTCCTCGCGTACGCCGGCTACGGCGGCGTCACGCAGTCGTACAGCACGGTCGCCGACCGGCAGGAGGTGCTCACGGCGGTGATGGCGAACCCGGTGATCCTGATGTTCCGGGGTCTCCCGTCTGGCACGTCCGTCGGTGCCTTCCTGGCCTTCGAGGACCTCCCCTGGCTGGCGATGCTCGCGGCGCTCATGAGCACGTTCCTCGCCGTGCGGCACGCCCGCGGCGACGAGGAGGCGGGGCGCAGCGAGCTCGTCGCCGCCACGTCGGCCGGACGCACCCTGCCCACGGTCGCGACGATCGTGCACGGCCTCGCCGCGAACCTCGTGCTCGCGCTGCTCACGGCGCTCGCGCTGATCGCGGCGGGGATGGATGGCGGCGGCTCCCTGCTCACGGGAGCGGCGGCCGGCGCCACCGGGGTCGCCTTCCTCGGCATCGGCCTCGTCGCCGCGCAGCTCATGCGCACATCGCGCGGCGCGAACTCGCTGACCGTGTGGGTGCTCGTGGCGACCTTCCTGCTCCGCGGGATCGGCAACGTCGCGGGGACCCCCAGCGACGACCTCACCCGCATCGAGAGCTCCTGGCTCGTGTGGCTCTCGCCGTTCGGCTGGGCCGAGCAAACCCGTCCCTACGATGCCGACGACCCCTGGCCCGCGGTGCTCGCGCTGGGGTTCGGACTCCTCCTCGCCGCCGCCGCGACGCTGCTGCAGTCGGCCCGCGACATGGGCGCGAGCTTCATCGCGGAGCGCAACGGCCGCGCGAACGCCACGGCGGCGCTGTCGTCTCCGCACGCGCTGGTCTGGCGGCTGTCGTGGGGGTCGGTGCTCGGCTGGACGATCGGCGGAGCGCTCACCGGCATCCTCGCCACCACCCTGTCGTCACTCGCGGGTCAGGTCGCCGGCGAGAATCCGGCGGTCGCGCAGATCCTCGAGAAGATCGCCAGGGCGGGGAACCTCGACGAGGCCGTGATCACCGTCTTCTTCACCATGCTCGGCATCCTCGCCGCGTGCGCGGCCGTGCAGACGATCGTCCGCGCCCGTCAGGAGGAGGCCCACGGCACGGCCGAGTCGGTGCTCGCCGCCGCGGTCGGGCGCGTGCGGTGGTTCGCCGACTACGCGATCGTCGCCACGTGCGCCGTCGCGCTCGTCATCGCGGCCGCCATGGCCACGGCGTACCTCGGGATCGCCGCGAACGGCGGCGCGAGCGCGCTGTACCGCGTGGTCACCGTGACCGGGCTGGGGCAGTTCGTCGCGGCATCCGTGTTCACCGCGATCACGGCCCTGGTCTTCGTCGTGCTGCCGCGTGCCACGCTCGGCGTCGGATGGGCGCTCATCGGCGTCGCCAGCATCCTCGGCATGTTCGGACCGCTGTTCGGGATGCCGGAGTGGGCCACCGACCTCTCGCCGATCGCCGTGACCCCCGTCGTCTCGAACGGTGACGTCGACCTCCGCGGGCTCTGGTGGCTCGTGGCTGCGGTCGCGGTCGCCGGCGGCGGGGCGCTGACCCTCATGAGGCGCCGCGAGCTCGCGGCCGACGGATAACCTGGGGAGCACATGGAACACCGGGGACAGGACGCCGCAGAGCAGGCGGCCGCGATGATGACGGCGGCGGGGATGCCGCGCATGCCCGCGCGCGTCATGATGGCGCTCGTCGCAGCCCCGGACGGCGGGTACACGGCCGCCGACCTCGCCGATCGCCTCGGGGTGTCGGCCGCCGCCGTGTCGGGGGCCGTGCGCTACCTGCAGGACGCGCACTTCGTGCGTCGGCTGCCCACGGCCGGGCACCGCCGCGACCGCTACGACCTCGCACCCGACGGCTTCCACTCGGTCATCATCGGCAACATCCCCGTCTACCGCCGCCTCGCGGAGCACGTCGACCGGATCGGCGCCGAGCTCGGCGACGAGGAGGTCTCGGCAGAGCGCGCCGCGCAGATGTCGGGCTTCCTCCGGTTCATGGCCGAGCGGATGCCGCAGCTCGTCGCCGAGTGGGAGGCCCAGGACCCCGCGCCCGACCGCTGAGCGAGCGCCGCCGCGCCGGCTACATGCCGACGACGCCCTCGAAGAGGCCGATGTGGTTGCCGTCGGGGTCGACGACGACCGCCCACGCGCTGGTGTCGGTGATGGGCTGCTTCTCCATCGCGACCGATCCCCCGGCGGCGAGCGCGACGGCGACCGTGTCGTCGATCGAGTCGACCTCGACGTACGAGCGCGGCTGCGTGAAGCCCTCGCTGCGCGGGGCGAGCCCGCCGCCCGAGATGCCGTTGGGAGCCTGCCACATGGGGTAGCCCTCGAACCCGGGCGGCTCGGCGATCTGCCAGCCGAACAGCGCCGAGTAGAACCCGGACGCCGCCGTCAGGTCGGTGACCGGGATGTCGATGTGGGTGATGTCTCCGTGCGCCATGATGCTCCCTTTCGCCGTGCGGACGCAGACAGTCTTCTCGCCGCGACCGCCGACTTCAAGGGCCTCTGCGTTCAGGCGGAGGGGTGCCCCACGACGCCCTTGCGCAGCAGCGCGTTGCCGTACTTGCGGGTCTCTCCCGTGCGGACCATGAGGTACGCGGCCTTCGCCACCCCGTAGTACGCGAAGCGCTCGACGAAGGCGGTGGAGCCGGCATCCGTCCCCGCCGCCGCCATGAGCTGATGCTGCACGTCGAGCACCTCGCCGTCGGCCGAGGCCATCAGGTCGATGCCGGGGGCGTCGTCGAGAGGGAGCACCGTGCGGATCGCGGCGACGACCTCGGGCGTGGTGGTGCCCGGCAGATCGATCACCCGCTCCCCCAGCGCCCACGCCGGGAAGTGCGCGTCGGCGACGACGACGGAGTCGGAGTGCCCCATCCGGTCGAGGTGCAGCAGCAGCTCGCCGGTGAGCAGGGGGTGGATGCCTTCGAGCACGGTGCGTCTCCTCGGGTCGGACGGGTGGGGTGGTCAGGCCGGGACGAGAGCCTCGGCGGCCAGAGTCTGCCAGAGCGAGGCGGGGATCTCCAGCGCCGCGTACTCGGCGTTCTGCACGAGCTGGGCCGGGCGGCTTCCGCCCACGACGACGGCGCGCACGACGTCCGACTGCAGGGGGAACTGCAGCGCCGCCGCCGGCAGCGGCACATCGTGGTCGGCGCAGATCGCGGCGATCCGCACGAGGCGCTCCCACAGCTCCTCGGGGAGCTGCCCGTACTCGTAGCGTCCGTCCCTGTGCGGCTCGCTCTGCGCGAGCAGGCCGGAGTTGAAGACGGATGCCGCGACGATGGCGGTGCCCCTCTCGCGGCACGCCGGCAGCACGTCGGCGGCGGCGGGCTGTTCGAGCAGCGTGTAGCGGCCGGCGACCATGATCAGGTCGAGGTCGGCTCCGCGCACGGCGGCGGCGAGCGCATCCGTCACCATGGATCCGATGCCGATCTGGGCGACCTCGCCGTCGGCGCGCAGCTGCTCCAGCGCGGGCAGGGCCTCGGCGAGCGCGAGGTCGAGGTCGTTGCGCTCCGGATCGTGCAGGTACAGCAGGTCGATGCGCTCGATGCCCAGACGCTCGCGGGACTCGGCGAGCGAGGAGCGGATGCCGTCGGCCGAGAAGTCCCAGACGCGGCGCACGTCGTCGGGCACGTGGAAGTCGTTCGCCGTGTCGAGCCCGCCGCGCTCGTGGTCGGGGTTCGGGCGCAGCAGCCGGCCGACCTTCGTGGAGAGGAAGTACTCCTCCCGCGGCTTGGTGCGCAAGAACGCGCCGAGTCGACGCTCGGAGAGGCCGAGCCCGT